>NZ_RCZB01000001.1 GCF_006438785.1 Rhodanobacter glycinis
GGCTTCTTGCAGATCCTTCAGCTGCCGCTCGTACTGCTCGCGCACGTCCTCGGGCTTGGCACGAAGGGCGTTTTCCATGCCCCGCTTGCCATCCTCGACCCAGCTCTCGATCTCCGACGGCGGCAGGTCGAACTGACGACTCGCCTCCGATAGCGTGGTCTTGCCCTGGATAATTTCCAGCACCAGCGCCGACTTCCGTCGCGCTGTCCAGCGTTTGATCTCTTCGTCCATTACTGCGCTCATCTGTGTCTCCTCGGAAAGGTAACACCTGAGCAGGAATTCACTGGGTCATTACATTTGCCTGGAGGCGAACCAAGCCGTTGCCCCGCATCTTGGTCTACCAGGCTCTCGGCTGACGGTTTTGAGCGGCATGTCGGCTTTAGAATCCGGGCGTCATCGTGACTGCTGGCGCAGACAGACTGCGCAGCATTGGCTTCGGCGGCGTGAAGCATCCAGAGGAGTACAGCCAGTGCAAAACCGTGCTGCCGCAACGATCGGCGTTGATCATGTGGGACTCACCGTGGCCGACCTGGAACGATCGCGTCGCTTCTTTGTGGAGTGTCTGGGCTGGCAGGTGGTGGGAGAGAAGCCGGAGTACCCGGCCGTGTTCGTTTCTGACGGCGTGACACGGGTGACCTTGTGGCAGGTGGTGGCGTCTGGTGGACATGTTGCCTTCGATCGACGCAAGAACGTGGGACTGCATCACCTGGCGCTGAAGGTCGCCAACCTGACGGCACTCGCGGATCTCCATGCTCGAGTATCGGCGTGGCCGGATGTAGTGGTGGAATTTGCCCCCGAGCTCGTAGGCAACGGTCCGAGAGTGCACTGCATGCTGCGTGAGCCAGGCGGCGTTCGCATCGAATTGGTTTGCACGCCGGCGGATTGACGCGGGTTGAGCGCGGAGGACTGTTGCGTAGCCACGCTCCATCGAGTTTCTCACCACAGCCGTCATTCTTCCGAACGGCGGAAGGCTGAATGTCGAGCGGTGTGGCTGCGCCTCGGCCGGCATCCGTTTACAGTGGCGTCCACTTCCACCAAAGGCGAGTGGCCACTGCAACGGCCCGGCGAGTGCGGCAACCAACCCTGGCGATGCAAGGGCCTTCCTGAGCAGCGCGGCGAGCTCCGGTCTTGGTCGACCTTTTCCGGCGCTGCGTTCGCCGAGTCGCTTTGCCGATGACGATGCGTTGTTCGATCCCGTTCGCAAGATGCACGAGGCGAAGAACGAGCGGGAGGCCGGCAACACACTGGGTCTGGCGCGCGGGTGTCTGGCCGAACCGGACGAGCAGATCATCACCTGCGAGCCGGCCAGTCGGTCGGCCAACTTTCCAAACCCGACTTCCTTGCCGAAGGAGAGCTGATCATGGCGACGCATGACAACCCGAAGTTGCCCGACCTGCTGGGTATCCGCGTTCCGATCATCCAGGCGCCGATGGCGGGAATATCGCCGCCGTCCATGGCCGCCGCGGTGGCCGAAAGTGGCGGCCTGGGCTCGCTGGGCTTCGGCGCGATGACTGCAGCCGAGGCGCGGAAGGCGATCCAGCAGTTTCGTGCGCTGAGCGCCGGGCCGCTCAATACAAATGTCTTTGTGCACCGGTCTGCACACGCAGATCGGGCCAGGGAGACCGCCTGGCTGGGGCTCCTGCGGCAGCAGTTCGAACGGTTGGGAGCCAGCGCGCCCGCACAGCTGCAGGAACCTTACCGCTCGTTTCTGGTGGACGACGACATGCTGGGCATGCTGGTCGAGGAGAAGCCCACCGTCGTGAGTTTCCATTTCGGCCTGCCGCATCGGCATCAGATCGACGCACTGCACGACGCCGGCATCGTCCTGCTGGCGACGGCGACGAACCTCGCGGAGGCCGCGGCGATCGAGGCAGCCGGCATCGACGCGATCGTGGCCCAGGGCTACGAGGCCGGCGGGCATCGAGGCATGTTCGATCCAGACATCGAGGACAGTCGCCTGGGCACCCTTGCCTTGACGCGGATGCTGGCGCGAACCGCAAACGTACCGGTGATCGCCGCTGGCGGAATCATGGACGGTGCCGGCATCGCTGCGGCTCTGGCGCTGGGGGCCAGCGCCGCGCAGTTGGGGACGGCGTTCATCGCCACAGACGAGTCGCTGGCGGATGCCGGCTATCGCGAGCGCCTGTTCAGCGATGCGGCCCACCACACCACGATGACGCGGGTGATTTCCGGACGTCCGGCGCGAAGTCTCGAACGTGCATTCACGCACTGGGGCGCCGGCGTGCCTGACGGCAGCGTGCCCGATTACCCGATCGCCTACGACGCCGGCAAGGCGCTGAATCGGGCCGGCAAGGCCGCCGGCCAGACCGGCTACGGCGCGCATTGGGCCGGGCAGGGCGCACCGCTGGCACGTGCACTTTCCACCCGTGCGTTGATGCAGGCGCTGGATGCCGAGCTGGCCGAGGCTTTGAAGTGCTGAACGACGCCCCGCGTGGTGAGGCGAGCGTGGATCACCCGGTGCCATGCCCGCGCATGCGGAGCTGGCGCCGCGCCTTGCACGATATACCGATGGGCGCCGTCGCCACCAGTCAAGTAACACCGGCCCATATCATCCGAAGGAGACCCTGATGGCCATCGTCACGATAAACATGCGCAACGGTCGAACCGACGAGCAGAAGCGGCGGTTTGCGTCATCGTTGCTGGATGTGATCAGCAGCGCGACCGGCGAGCCGCGCGGGAACGTCTTCCTTGTCATCCAGGAAAGTCGCGGAATCGACTTTGTGGAAGACGACCGTCACCTGCCGGATTTTGGTGCTCCCGCAGCCGAATTCTGATCCACCACGTTTGCGGAGGAGTTCCTCATGCCATTGATCCAATGTCATATCAAGCGCGGACTGTCGCCGAAACAGAAGCACAAGCTCATGCAGGACCTCACCGAGGCCACTCGCGCGACACTGGGTGCCGATCCGAAGTTCGTCACCGTGGTCATCCACGAGCATGACGCGTCGAACCTCAAGGAGATCGACTACGCGCCGCCCGGTTCGCCCCGAAGCTAGCGCGCAAGCACGCATCCATGGCGGGTCGCTTTGCCTGGGTGGGCCGTTATCCTGGGCGGCCTCCAACCCATCGCGCCAGTGCGCTATCGACGTGATCGCCGGCCTGGTGGTCAAATTGGCCACCGGCATTTACCGTCGACTGCAGATCTGCGAGGCACGCGCTATGGATCGTCTGGACGCCATGAAAGTCTTCATCGCGGCGCTCGATGAAGGCAGCCTTGCCGGCGCCAGTCGCAAGACCGGCCGCTCCGCTGCCGCAGTGAGCCGGGCCATCGCTTTTCTGGAAGATCGTGTGGGCGTGCCGTTGCTGCACCGGACGACACGGTCAATCAAGTTGAGCGAGGCAGGAGAGCGCTATGCGCTGTCCTGCAGGAAGATTCTCGCCGATCTGGAAGAAGCGGATCGGCAAGCGGCGGGCGAGCGGTCGGTGCCGCGCGGCACGCTGACCATCACCTCGACCGTGTTCGCCGGGGTGGAGATCCTGCGGCCTATCGTGGACGCCTTCATGGATGAATACCCGACAGTCACCGTGCGGATGCACATGCTGGAACGCCCGGTAAACTTGATCGACGAAGGCATGGATCTGGCCCTGCGCATTACGCATCTGGCCGATTCCACGCTTGTCGCGCATCGCATTGGTGAAGTTCGTCGAGTTGTCGTGGCGTCGCCACGCTATCTGGCAACGCACCCGCGGATCGTGGAGCCTGCCGATCTGGCAAAGCATCGGATCATCGCTCTGGCGCATTCGGGTCCGGATTCATGGAGCTTCCCCGCGCTGGAGGGGACCTCGGTCCCCCGTTCCATTTCATTCACGCCACGGCTGGTGATCAACAGCGTAAAGGCCTCGGTTGCGTCGGCAGTCGAGGGTCATGGCGTGACGCGCTTGCTCTCCTATCACGTGGCCCGGGAGGTCGATCAGGGATTGCTGAGCATCGTGCTTGCCGAAGCGGAACCTGCGCCCATTCCCGTCAATCTGGTGTCGCCGTATGGCCGTCTTTCCGTGCCGAAGGTGCGCGCCTTCGTGGACTTCGCGCTACCGCGTCTGCGCTCGCATTTCGCCGGTCTGGTGAAGCATTCCGGGCCGCCTGTCGAACGGCCGATTCCCTCGCGGCGTGGAAGGATGTCTGCCGGATAGCAGGGATTCGCTAATCCGCGATGCGGGCCTAGATTGTGGGCTGTCGGAACCGCCGGACTCTTCGACGGTTCTCGCACTTCCCCCACATCTTTGAGGTATCAGCATTATGAGCACCCAGCGGAAAGTAGCAGTCATTACCGGCGCATCTCAGGGCATCGGCGCAGGCCTGGTCAAGGCCTTCCTCGATCGCGATTATCGCGTGGTCGCCAACTCGCGCTCGATCCAGCCGTCGGGGAATCCCGACGTGCTGACGGTCGCCGGCGACATTTCGGATCGCGCGGTGGCCGAGCGCATCATCAAGGAAGCCATCGCCCGTTTCGGTCGCGTCGACACGCTGGTGAACAATGCCGGCATCTTCACGGCCAAGCCGTTCACCGCCTTCACCGCCGAGGACTACGCCCAGAATCTGGCCGTCAACCTCAACGGTTTCTTCCATATCACCCAGTTGGCGATCGGCGAGATGGAGAAGCAGGGCAGCGGCCACGTGGTCAGCATCACCACGACCCTGGCTGAGCACGCCATTGACGGCGTGCCGTCGGTGCTGGCCGCGCTGACCAAGGGCGGGCTGAACGCCGCCACCAAATCGCTGGCGATCGAATACGCCAAGCGCGGCATCCGCGTCAATGCGGTGGCGCCGGGCGTGATCAAGACCCCGATGCACGGGCCGGAGAGCTACGGCGCACTCGCCTCGCTGCATCCGGTTGGCCGCATGGGCGAGATCAGCGACATCGTCGGTGGCGTGCTGTACCTGGAGTCCGCCGGTTTCGTGACGGGCGAGATCCTGCACGTCGATGGTGGCCAGAGCGCCGGTCACTGACACTTCCCCGGGCGGGCTCGCCGCTCGCCCGATCTACCGAGGAACACAGCCATGCCCATGGTCACCATCCAGATCACACGCGAGGGTTCCACGCCTGACCGGACCGCGGCGACGGCCGAGGAAAAGGCGGCGCTCATCAAGGGAGCCAGCCAACTGCTGCTGGACGTGCTCAACAAGCCGCTCGACGCGACCTTTGTCGTGATCGAGGAAGTCGAGATGGAGAACTGGGGATGGGGTGGACTGCCCGTCGCCGAGCTCCGCAAAAAGCGCCAGACCAACCCGAAATAGGTCGCGCGGCGGCTGCACGGTGAACCCGTGTGGCAGGTATCTCGCGCGCGCCAGTCAGGCCACCGGCCGTGCGCTCTGCCACGGCCCGGTGGGACGCGGCGCGGCGCGCGCAAAGTGAGGCAATGAAAATGCCGATGCAAGCGAACCCGGGCATCTACCGGTTGGGTCGCGAGGCGAGCCGGTTGAGTTATGCAGAACGCAACTCACCGTACTGGCGGCGTAATCTGATCGTCTGCGTGTTCGGTTCCTTCACCACGCTGGTGAGCCTGAGCATGCTGCTGCCGTTCCTGCCGCTGTATGTGCAGCAGCTGGGTGTTACCTCGTCGTCCGCCATCATCCAGTGGTCCGGCGTGGCGTTCGGCGCGACCTTCGTCGGTACGGCCGTTACTGCGCCACTCTGGGGGCATCTGGCCGACCGTTTCGGGCGCAAGCCGATGCTGGTCCGCGCCGCCATCGGCATGGCGGTGGTGATGTCGTTGATAGGAGTTGCGCACACTGTCGTCGAACTGGTCGGGCTGCGCCTGCTCGCCGGTCTGCTCGGCGGTTATGCCTCGGCATCGATCGTGATGATCGGTACCCAGGCACCACGCGAACGTGCCGGCTGGGCGCTCGGCCTCCTGTCGACAGGCGCGCTCATGGGCAACCTGGTCGGACCATTGGTGGGTGGGTTCCTGCCGGCATGGGTCGGGTTGCGCGGCACATTCTTCGTGGGTGGCGCGATGATCGCGGTGGCGGCGGCGGCGACGATCTTGCTGGTGCGGGAAGATTTCGATCGTGAAGTCGACCACCCGCAACGGGCGGCTGCACAAAGCCAGGCCGCGATCGCGTCCAACCGCGCCGTGATCGTCGCCTTGCCGTTCACCGCGATGATGGTGCTGTTCGCCAACATGTCGATCGAACCGATCATCACGGTGTACATCGGGCAGCTCGGGGTCCCCATCGATCATCTGACGCGAGTGGCCGGCATCGTCATGGCCTCTTCGGCACTGGGCAGCATGCTGACCGCGGCGCGGCTCGGCGCACTGGCCGATCGCGTGGGCGGCTGGAAGGTCATCATCGGCTGCCTCGTGGCGACGGGCCTGGTGATGGTGCCGCAAGCGTTCGTGACGCAGTGGTGGCAACTGGCGATCCTGCGTGGGCTGATGGGCATGACGATCGCGGGGCTGCTCCCGGCAATCGCCAAGCTGGTGCGTCAGTCGGCTGATGAAAGGCACTCCGGCAAGACGCTCGGTTACTTGCAGTCGGCTCAGTTCACCGGCCAGGTGGTCGGGCCGCTGGTCGGTGGCCAGATCGGGGCACGAGTCGGATTGCACGACGTATTTTTCGTCACCGGATCGCTGCTGATCCTGTGTGCGGGGTTCAATGCCTGGGTTCGTTCTCGCCATGTCCCGCGCACGCCCACCTGATCGGGCTGTGGTGCACCCATCTCCCACTTGGCGCTGTGAGGAACTGCATGAAACATACTTGGCACCGTGGCGCCCGGCTCGTCCACGTTCTCCATCCCATCCGTGTGGAATACGGCCCTGGATCGTTCGACGGCGGCGCATTTGCATGTGCTTTGGTCTTTCACCCTTCAGGACGATAATCGAGGCTGGACACCGGTATTACCGGTTGCAACGCTGCGTGCCATTCGAGCCGTTCGGAATGGACGCCCACGGAGGCCCCCGATGACAATCCGAGCGCACAGCCGGTCGCTACTTCTGAAGGTGCCATACGCTCGGTTCTGTTTCGATTTTTCCTCGGAGATGGCTCATGCTTAAAGGATCTGACCTGTTCGTAGCTGCCCTGGAAAACGAGGGCGTCGATCGGATTTTCGGGATTCCGGGTGAAGAGAATCTCGACATCGTCGAGTCCATCAGGCGGTCGTCGATTGAGCTCGTGCTGACCCGGCATGAGCAAGCCGCCGCATTCATGGCGGCCACCTATGGAAGGCTCACCGGCAAGCCAGGGGTTTGCATCACGACGCTTGGGCCAGGGGCATTGAACCTCACGACGGGTGCCGCGTATGCGCTGCTGGGCGCCATGCCGATGATCATGATCACCGGCCAGAAGGCCATCCGCTCGTCCCGGCAGGCGCGCTTCCAGATCGTGGACATCATCGCGACGATGAAGCCGCTGACCAAGCTTTCACGGCAGATCATCTCTGCAACGATGATCCCGGCGATGGTGCGCGAGGCTTTCCGCGTGGCAGCGGAGGAGCGGCCGGGCCCGGTGCTGCTGGAACTTCCCGAAGATGTCGCGGCTGAGCAGTGCGATGAGGTGGCGGTGATTCCCTCGCACCCGATCGAATTTCCGATGGCGAGCACGGACTCTCTTGATCGCGCCGCGCAGATGATCATGCAGGCCCGGTCGCCGCTGCTGATGCTGGGCGCAGCGGCATCGCGGCCACGCTCCACTTCGGATCTCGCCCAGTTCGTGCTGCGCACGCGGATTCCGTACTTCACCACGCAGATGGGCAAAGGCACCGTGCCGGGCGGCAGCGAGCTTTACATGGGCACGGCGGCACTTTCGGAACGTGACTACGTGCATGAGGCGATCGAGCGCGCCGATCTCATTGTCACCATCGGTCATGACACGGTCGAGAAGCCGCCTTTCATCATGGGCGTCAAGGGACCGAAGGTCGTCCACGTGGGCTATCAGCCGGCCAATGTCGAGCAGGTTTATTTCCCCCAGGCGGAGGTGATCGGCGATCTCGGGCCGTCACTGAGACTGCTTGCAGATCGCGTTGAAGGCAGGCTTCCCCATGCGCAGGCCCTGCTGCCATTGCGGGAAGGCATCCTGAGCCGGATCGCGGCACGCGCCACCGAAAACCGCTTCACGCCGCAACGACTGGTACACGATGTGCGCGAGGTCATGCCGGCGGACGGCATCCTGTCCCTCGACAACGGTATGTACAAGATCTGGTTCGCGCGAAATTATCGAACACGCGTTGCCAATACGCTGCTGCTCGACAACGCCCTGGCCACGATGGGAGCAGGTCTGCCGGCGGCAATCATGGCCGCGATGCTGTATCCCGAACGTCGCGTCATGGCGGTTTGCGGCGACGGCGGTTTCATGATGAACAGCCAGGAGCTGGAAACGGCCGTCCGGCTAAAACTCAACCTTGTCGTGCTGATTCTCGAGGATCATGCATTCGGCATGATTCGCTGGAAGCAGGCCGTCGATCAGTTTCCGGATTTCGGCATGACCTTCGGCAACCCCGATTTCGTCATCTACGCCAAGGCCTACGGCGCTACGGGAACGAGGGTCGATGCCGTTGCCGAATTGCGCCCGATCCTGGAGAAGGCGTTTGCCGATGGGGGCGTGCAGCTTGTCGTCGTGCCCATCGACTACTCGGAAAACAAGCGGGTGCTGGTCGACGAGTTGCAGCAACGTTTACCGGTAGAGAAGGGAGCATGACGATGTCACAGACACTTCAGGTTTTGCAGGCGTTCGACCGGACGGTCATCAGCGAGATTCCGATGGACGATGCGCAGACGCTGGAAGCCAAGCTTGCTTCCGCCGCCCGGACGATGCGAGATCGTGGGGCATGGCTCAAACCCCATCAGCGCAGCGGCATACTCTGGCGCACCGCCAGTCTGCTGGAGGCGCGGCAAGCACATTTCGCCCAGCTCATCTCGCGCGAAGGGGGAAAGCCATTATCCGATGCGGCTGTCGAGGTGATCCGGGCGATCGACGGATTGCGCAATGCCGCCGAGGAGCTGCGCGTTTTTGCGGGCCGGGAAATCCCCATGGGTCTCACGCCGGCCAGCGAAGGGCGATGGGCTTTCACCACCAAGGAGCCGATCGGGGTGGTCGCTGCCATATCGGCCTTCAATCACCCATTGAATCTGATCGTCCATCAGGTGGCACCGGCGATTGCAGTCGGTTGTCCGGTCATCGTGAAGCCGGCCATGGCCACGCCGCTGTCCTGCCTCGATTTCGTTGCTCTTCTTCGGGAAGCAGGTCTCGATGAGCCGTGGTGCCAGACCTTCATCACGGATGACAACGCGTTGGCGGAACGTCTCGCAACGGATCCGCGCGTGGCCTTCCTGAGCTTCATCGGATCGGCAAGAGTCGGCTGGTACTTGCGCAGCAAGCTCGCCCCGGGAACGCGTTGTGCGCTGGAGCATGGCGGTGCCGCACCCGTCATCGTGGATCGAAGTGCTCCGCTGGACCGGATCATCGAGCCCATCGTGAAGGGTGGCTACTATCACGCGGGCCAGGTTTGCGTTTCCACCCAGCGAATCTTCGTTCATGCGGATGTCATGGACGAGTTTGTCGAGCGACTTGCAGCACGGGTTCGATCGCTTCGTGTGGGTGACCCACTCTTGCAGGAGACCGAGGTGGGTCCGCTGATCACCCCGCATGAAGCGAATCGAGTGATGTCCTGGACTGATGAAGCGGTATCGGCTGGCGCGGTGATCATTGGCGGCGGCCGCCAGTCCGCGACCACGCTCATGCCGGCCATCCTGGTCGAACCAGCCGTCGATTCGAAGGTTTCCCAGCTTGAAATTTTCGGGCCCGTCACGTGCGTTTACGGGTTCCAGGAGCTCGACAAGGCCATCGACATCGCCAACTCGCTGCCCTTCGCATTCCAGGCCAGCGTGTTTTCCGCCGACATCGGTCCCGCGATGCGAGCTGCCCGGCGGCTTGATGCGTCCACCGTGCTGGTCAACGATCACACGGCGTTTCGCACGGACTGGATGCCCTTCGCGGGCAGGCGCCAGTCTGGTTATGGTGTTGGTGGCATCCCGTATTCGATGGAAGAGATGTCCCAGGAGAAGATGCTGGTCCTTCGATACGACGGATAGCGGCGGGAGTCTGGCCAGCTCGCTGTTTGATGGCGTCGTGCACCTTCGGGGCGAGGATCGCTCCGGGAGGCTTAAGGCGACGTCGCTCGGCGGTCAAGGGCTTGCCCTTGCCATGGTCACCGCCGCATGGGTCGGCAAGGAAGGCTTGTCGCTCAGCCAACCTGCGGAACGAATCCGGGCACGCCGGTCTCGACCACGGCGTTGAACCGGACGCTCGTCGCGATGCCATTTCGTATCTCCTGCATGGCATCGTCGGGCAGGGGCGAAATGTCGAAATTCTGCCGGATCCGGTCGGGGTTGGTCGACGTGGTCAGCAACGCGCTGCCGCGTTGCACAGCCCAGGCCAGTGCAACCTGAGCTGGCGTCTTGTCGACACGCCGGGCGATGGCGTTGATCAACGGGTCGTCCGTTATTTTCGGCTCCATCCCATGTCCCAACGGCGCGAAGGCGAGCAGCACAATGCCATGCTGCTGACAGAATTCGAGCAACTCCCATTCGGGAAGATAGGGATGGCATTCGACCTGAACCACGGCGGGCTTGATCCTGGCCGCGGCGACAATCTCTTTCACTTTCTCCAGGCGGATGTCGGACAGTCCGATGGATCTGCACTTGCCTTCATCCACGAGGCGCTCCATCGCCCGCCACGTCTCCATCAGCGTTACCCCGGAATCATAGATCGGCTGACCATGTTCGTCGTTTGGATACTGTTCGTCGCCGGGTTGAAAGGCAAAGGGCGTATGGATCAGGTAGCAATCGAGATAGTCCAGTTGCAGTCGACCCAGGCTCGCCTCGAGGGCGGGGCTGACCCGCTCCGGACGGTGATTGTTGTTCCATAGCTTGGTGGTGACGAAGAGGTCCTTGCGTTGAACCGTACCGGCCTCGAACGCTTCCCGCATCGCATGCCCGACCACGTCTTCATTGCGGTAGAGCTCAGCGCAATCGAGATGCCGGAACCCCGCCTCCAGCGCGACCTTGACAGCCTCTTTGGCCGCAACAGGGTCGCGAATCAAGGTGCCGAACCCGACGGCCGGGATCGCTCCCGTTCCGTGGACAAGAGGAATTTTCGTATCTTGAAAAGAGTTGGATGGGTGCATGCTCGTACTCCAGATCATTGTTCGTTCCGGGATGCCAATCTACGCTCGAAAGCGCCGCTGGAATTGCCTCCGAGTGCGACGGAAAGCTGCGCTGTATCGAGATATCGCGCCGTTTTCGCCCGGATCTTGCCGATCAGCGCCCGCTGATAGGTGCGTTCGGCGTCCAGCACTTGCAGCACGTCGATCTCGCCCGCCCGGTAGCCCGCCCGGTTCAACCTGAGGCTCACTTCGGCAGCGTTCAGCGCACGCTCCTGCGCCGCAAATTCCTCGGTGTCATGGTTGATCGCCTGCAGCACGTCGGCGACCTGGCCCAATGCCGCGATGACCGTCTGCTGGTAGCCAGCGAGGGATGCCTTGTAGCTGTCGATGGAGGCGCGACGGTTCGCCTTGAGGGCGCCTCCATGAAAGATCGGCCCGGTCAGTGCTCCGGCGACACTCCATAGCGTGCCGATGCCAGGGCCGATCTGGTCGAGCGACGCGGAGAGCTGCAGGTGGGGGTAGAGGTCTGCTGTCGCCACTGCGATCGCGGCACTCGCTGCATGGAGTCGAGCCTCGGCTTCGAGAATGTCCGGCCGGTTGCGAGCCGCCTCGGAGGGCAGGCTGACCGGCAAATTCGCCGGCAACGCGAAATCGGAGAGATCGAAGTCTGGCGCCACCCAATCGGCAGGTCCTTTCCCGGCCAGTACCGACAACGCGTGCCGGGCCGTGTCCCGTTGCTGGGCAAGCGGCGGCAGCAAGGTCTCGTCCTGCGCGAGTTGGGTCGCAGCCAGCGCGACGTCGATCTGGGTGGCACTGCCGTAGGCATGTGCGGCGCGGACAAGCTCGAGGTTCTTCCGATCGTCGGCGAGCAGGTCCTGAACCGCGTCGATCTGCGCTCGCGCGGATGCGAGCAAGAACGCCTGGCTGGCGACATCGCCGGTCACGGTCAGGTAGGCGGCGTCGAACCGATGCCTCTGCAGATCGGCCAGCGCCGTGCGTTCCTCGACCAGCCGTTTTGTGCCGCCGAAAAGGTCGAAATGGAAGCTGACCTGCGGTCCGGCCGCATAGAAGTTCGAGGTGGACAACCTGGCACCGCTACCCGTCCGCTGGCGACCGCCCTGGACCCCAAGATCCACCTGCGGAAGCAAGCCGCCGCCGGCAGCCGCGACGGCTTCGTTCGCCCGAGCGATGGTCGCATCTGCCGCTTGCAGGTCGAGGTTGCCGTCGATCGCCTTGCGCATCACCTGGTCAAGCTTCGCCGAGCCAAAGGCCGACCACCAGTCGCCGTCGACCTTTTTGCCGAGGTCGATGTGCTGGGCGCCAACCGGCCTGCCGGTTTCGACAAGTTGATGCTCGGCCTGCGCGTCATAGTGTTGCGACTGGGGCGCTGCCGGTCTCTCATAATCGGGGCCCACCATGCACGCGGACAAAAGCGTGGAGGCGGAGGTCACGACTATCCGGGCAAGCTGTTTAAACAGGAACGATCTAACCAGTTTCATTTTGCGGCTCCACGAGTCAGTTGCCTGGACGCGGTTTGCGGAGAAGCAGGGCAAGCGGGCTCACGATGAGCATGGCGATCATCAAGATCTTGAACTGGCCGATGACTGCGATGATCGCCGCCTGACCCGTTACCCTCTCGTTGACCATGGCGAGTGCCCGGCCCGAAAGGACGCCGGTCGCATGGGCGACGGCGCCGTAAGGCCGCAGATGCGAGGCGAGCGCCAGGTGCATGCTCTGGGTGTTCTTGAAGAAGTAGATCTGGACGATCGCGACGCCGATCGTGCTGCCATACAGCCGCGACAGGTTGAAGAGCACGGTGCCTTCCGTGCGGAATTTCGGGTCGAGCGTGCCGAAGGCCTCTCGGGTGAGTGCGGGCATCATCATGCCCAGGCCTGCTCCCTGGAGCGCGCCCGCCACGACGATCGGCCACCCATCCATCAACGGCGAATAGCCAAGCATTCGCCAATTGCCGTAGACCACGAGCGCCATGCCAACGAGCAGGAGCAGCCGGTTGTCGATTCGCGTCGGTGCGCGCCAGGTCAGGATCAACGCGCCGATCAGGGCGACGCCACGCGGGATCGTCAGGTAGCCGGCCGTGTCGGCGGGATAGCGGAGCAATTCCTCGAGCATCGGTGACGTCAGCGCCAACGTCGGCAGCAGGACGAAGCCGAACGCGAAGAAGATGATCGTCGAGAGGCCGAAATTACGGTCCTTGAACAACGCCTTGTTGAGGAAGTGCTCCTGTCTGGTCAGGACATGCACGATGTAGAGATAGAAGCCGAGCGCCGAGACCATGGCCTCCACCCAGATTTCAGGCGAGGCAAACCATTCCATGCGTTCGCCGCGGTCGAGCAGCATCTGCAGTCCGGCAATGCCCATCGAGAATGTCACCAGCCCGAAGAAGTCGAAGGGCGGGCCCTTGGCGAACTTCTTCTCGCTCAGGCAGAAGCCCATCGTCAGGAAGATGAAGGCGGCCATCGGAACGCTGATGTAGAAGATCGAATGCCAGCCATGATATTCGCTGAGCCAGCCGCCAATGCCCGGACCGCTGAGGATCCCGAGCAGCGACGTCACGCTCCACACCATGCCGATCCGTCCATGCCGCAACGGCGGCAATTCATCGAGAAGAATCGCCATCGAGAGGGGGGCGAGCGTACCGCTGGCGGCGCCCTGGACGATCCGGGCGGCTACGAACTGCAGTGGTGTCGTCGCCAGCGTGTCGAGCATGAGCGCGACGGTGAAGATGGCGATAGAGACCTGAAAGACGGCCTTCCTGCCGTAGCTGGCCGCGAGCCAATGCATCATCGGCATGACAATGGCACTTGCCGCGATGTATGAGGTAAAGACCCAGCCGATCTCGTCGTCGGTCATCGACAGACCGCCCTGGATATGCAGCACCGCCGCATTCGGGATCGAGATGTTGACTGCCTGCATGTAGGTCGCAAGCAGGGCGGCCACCACGAGGGCGCGATGGTTGCCCGCCGCGGTGCCCAGGTGGAGGGAAGCGCTCATCGGGCCACCGCTGTCGCGGCCACTGCCTGAAGCGGCTCCCGCAGCGTGTCGACCCGCGCCGTGACGCTGATGCCGGAGTACAGCGGCCACTTTGGATCGACCGCATCGAACTCGAGGCGAACTGGCAGACGCTGGACGACCTTTACCCAGTTGCCGGTCGCGTTCTCAGGCGGCAACACCGAGAATTCCGATCCGGTACCGGGGCTCATGCTGACCACATGCGCCTTGAAGCCATGTCCCGGATAGACATCCACATCGATGGTCGCCGCCTGGCCCGGGCGCATGCGAGTGAGGCCGGTCTCACGGAAATTCGCCTCCACCCAGATGTGCCGGCTGGACATCATGGAGAACACTGCCGTGCCGCTGCCGACGAAATCACCCGCTTGCAGGTCGTCGACCTGGGTCACGATGCCGTCGTCCGGGGCCACGACATCGGTATAGGAGAGCTCCAGCCTCGCGCGATCCAGTTGCGCCTGAGCCTCGCGGACTGTCGGGTGGCGACTGGCCTCGATATCCGGGTCACCGTTCAATCCGGCGACGCTGTTGGCAACCGCTTGCCGGGCCGACGCGATGTGCTGGCGGGCGACCTTGAAATCCGTTTCAGCTCGCTCATAGCTCGCGCGCGACGCAAAATCGGAGGCAAGCAGTCCTTTCTTGCGTTCGTATTCGCGCCGGTCGAAGTCAGCCGAATCCCGGGCCGATTGGAGCTCGGCCAGTTGCTGGCGATAGGTTGTCTTGAGGGCCTCGACCTGGATGCGCGCGCTGCTCAGTCGCGCCTCGGCTTGCGCGACGGCAATCTTGTAGGGCTGTGCGTCTATCCGAAACAGCAACTGGCCCTTGCGCACGCGCTGATTCTCCCTTACCGCAATCTCGACCACCTGGCCCGACACCCTGGCATTGATGGAGTCCTTCGCCGCGCGAACGAAAGCGTCGTCAGTCTCGACATAACGCTCGCCGGCCAGATATTTGCCGATGCCCAGTACGACCAACAAGACCGGCAGGGCCAGCATCAGGGGCCGGCGCAACCTTTCCTTGAGGGCAGGGCGCGCCATCTCGGCGTGACTGTCCGAAGCAGGGCCATCAAGCACCTCATCGAATTGTTTGCGCATCACGAGCGGCCTTCGGGGTTGTTGAATTTTGTTCGGGTTCGGATAATATGCCCAGGCGCAGCGGAGATTCAACCTTTTTATGCATGACCGAACAAAAAAAGATAGTGCAAAGAAGAAGCCGCGGGGACGACCGCGCGCTTATGAGCCCGAGGTCGCGCTAAGGGCAGCGGCGGACGCATTCTGGAAGGGTGGCTACTCGGGCACCTCGCTCGACGACATCGCTGCTGCGACCGGCATGAACAGGCCGAGCCTGCGTGCAGCGTTTGGCGACAAGCACGCGATCTACATCAAGGCGCTGAGCGACTATTGGGAGCTCAAATGTGCGGCGATGCGTGAAGCGCTCGATGGAGGCGGGGCACTGGACGAGGCATTGATGCGCGTCTACGACGCGGCGCTGTCCATTTATTTTTCCGGAGCAGACCGCGCACGCGGATGTTTCGTGGTCGGAACGGCGGTGACCGAGGCCGTCGACGACGCTGAAATCCGCAGTCTCGTCGCCACCGGTCTGCGCACGCTCGATGCCGGTTTCGAGGCCCGCCTCCGATTGGCGCGCGAAGCCGGGGAGCTGAGAAAGGACGCCGATCCCGAGGCTCTCGCCATGCTCGCCTCGGCCACGATGCACACCATGGCCATTCGCGCCCGTGCTGGCACTTCGCGGCGCGATCTGAGGAGGCTTGCGCGCAAAGCGGTGAGCATGATCTGCGGATGACCGCACAACGCAGGATCGCCGGACTCGCCATGGCGAGGGTCGAGCTCAAGGCCTCAGGGACGCTTGAGGCACGTCGTGGCTGACACGCTTCCCGACATCATCGCCGGGCATCTTGCGGTGCTGTTCTGCGGGATCAACCCCGGCATGGCGGCGGCTGCCACAGGGCATCATTTTGCGGGCAGAGGTAACCGCTTTTGGCGGGTGCTTCATCTGGCCGGCTTCACTCCGGAGGAAATACTGCCCCGGAACGATCGCGCGATCCTCCAGCACCGATGTGGCCTGACGTCGGTGGTCAAGCGACCCACCGCAAGGGCGGACGAGCTGTCGCCGCAGGAGTTCATCTCGGCCGCGGCCGAGTTCGAGCAAAAGATTGCTCGCACCCGCCCGCGTTTCGTCGCTTTCCTTGGCAAGGCCGCTTATTCGGCGTTATCGGGGCGACCAGAAGTTGCCTGGGGATTGCAGCCGGCCACGATGCAGGGCTCTGCCATCTGGGTACTGCCCAACCCCAGCGGCAGAAACCGGGCATTCTCTCTCGATGATCTGGTCGAGGCCTACCGTCTGCTTCATCTCGCGGTAGTTGAGGGTAAAGCTTCGTTCGCTCGTTGAACGATGGTCGCAGCGGCAAGGGCTGCACCCTTTTGCCGCGCGTCCAGTCAGTACCTCAAGTTCAACTCCGGTACGTGCTTTTTATTGAGCTCGAAGAGTTCCTGGAACTCCTCTTCGGTCAGTTCGTCGGGGGCATAGACAGCCACCGGATCCCACACGCGGTCCGTCGGCCGCGGTTGACGGGGGCCGCCGCGCAACGAAAACCAGCGCCCATCACGCTCAAGCAACTCGGGGGCTTCCTCGATGTGTTCGATTCGAACGTCATTGGGGGCCACAAGAAAGACGGTCAAGATCATGGGGTACTCCTCGTGCAAAGCGGGCCATTTCCGCCAACGATCACCGAGGTCGTGGTCGGTCCGCATCCTGAAAACGCCTCCAGAGAGAAACCGTTTCTACTGCTCCTGGTGCTGGTAGGCAGCCCGACGGCTGGCGATGCCGCTGCGGGAGGTCCAGCGTACCCCCAGATCGATAGCATTTGATTCCCTCCGAGGTACCTTGCTCGTTCCGCCAGACGTGCCGATCAGCGCCAAACGTCGCGCGAACGGGAGCGCTCTATCCGATCGCCATCCCGCGCAATTCGGCGCCGGCGCCGTCCACCCGCAACACCGACCCTTGCTCGTACCAATCCCCCAGCACGATCCGCTCGGCCGGTTTCCCGTCCAGTTTGAATGCATGTTGTGCAGGCCGATGCGTATGCCCGTGAATCAGTCGCGTCACGCCGGCCTTGCGCATGGTGCGGGCCACGGCGTCGGCATTCACGTCCATGATGCTTTCCATGGTGCTGCCGGTATGCGCTTTGCTGTCTTCGCGTGCCTTCGCGGCAAATGCGCGACGCGCGTCAAGCGGCATCGACAGGATCTGTTTTTGCCACTCGGGGTTGCGCACCTGCTGGCGCACGGTCTGATAGGCAACATCGTCGGTGCACAGCAGGTCGCCATGCATCAGCAAGGTGGCGTGACCGTGGATGTAGTGCACGACGCCATCGTCAAGCAGGATCATGCCGGCGCGCTGTGCAAACGTTTTGCCCAGCAGGAAGTCGCGATTGCCTGCCATGAAGTAGACCGGCACACCTGCGTCGCGCACGTCTCGGGTGGCAGTGGCGATGCGCTGCGGCAGCTCGGCGTCGTCGTCGTCGCCGATCCATGCCTCGACCAGATCGCCGAGGATGTACAGCGCGTCGGCGCGGCGCACTTCGTCACTGGCCAGATAGTTTTCGAATAGTGCGGTGATCTGCGGCCGGCTGGGATCCAGATGCAGGTCGGAGATGAACAGTGTGGCCATCGTACCGATCAGCCCTTTTTGCCAGCGGTTTTTTTTGCAGCGTTCCTGGCTGCAGGTGTGGTTGTCGTGGACGCCGCCTTGGCTGGCGTCGGCGCGCTTGCGGCAGGTGTCGGCGTTTCCTCGCCGACGACGTGAGCGCTTTCGATCAGTACGAGCGGATTGGGTACATCACCGGCAAACGGGCCAAGTGCACGTGTGGGCAGTGCGGCGATCTTGTCGACCACCTCCATGCCCTTGATCACCTTGCCGAACACGGCATAGCCCCAGGTCAGGCCACTCTGGTTGCCGGCGAAATCCAGGCGACGGTTGTCGACCAGGTTGATGAAGAATTGCGCGGTGCCGGAATTCGGATCGGCGCCGCGGGCCACGGCGAGCGTGCCGCGCAGGTTGGACAGACTGTTGTCCGCCTCGCTCGCTATGGCCGGACGTGTGCGTTTGGGTTGCAGTTCACGGGTATACAGGCCGCCCTGGACCAGGTAGCCGGGGATGGCTCGATGCAACAAGGTGCCGTCGTAAAACCCGTCGCGCACGTATTGCAGGAAGTTGGCCACGCTCTTCGGTGCCTTGTCCGGGTACAACTCCAGCGTGATGTTGCCTTGCGAGGTACGCAGCAACACCTGTGGCGGCGCGGCAGGGGTGGTGGCCGGTGTCGGCTTGGCAGTCTGTGCCACCAGTGACAGCGGCAGGATCAGGAGCAACGTGGCAAGCAGGGATTTCAACATGGGCATCAAGGCTGGCTGGGCGTGCGGCCATGATACGCGGCCGTGACGGAACTGGTTTGGCGGGTAGACGCGATCAATTGCTGGAGATTTCCAGCTTCACGCCCAGCTCCGCCATCGGGGCCTGCTCCTGCTGCAGGTCGGCCTCGGTGAGCGGGTGCTGTTCGAACCAGGCCAGTGGCAGGGTCAGGCGCAACGATTTGCTGCTGGCGGCGAGGCGCATCTGCGGTAGCGACTCGGCCCGGCGGGCGCGCCTGAACAACACGGCCAGGCGCAGCAGCGCGGTGGTATAGCGGGCGAGCTGGCGATAACGCTGGGGCAGCGCGGCAAGCATCGACTTGTCCGGTTTGCGCCGATGCATTTCGACGACGGCCGCCAGCAGTTGCTGCTCCTGCCGCGAGAAGCCGGCGAGGTCGGCATGGCGCAGGATGTAGGCGCCGTGGTGGTGGTGCTGGCTGTGCGCGATGGCGAGGCCGATCTCGTGCACGCGCGAGGCCCATGAAAGCCACTCGCGCGCGTCGGCGTCGAGCTTCCAGGCGCGCGCCACCTGGTCGAACAGCATCAGCGCGGTCGACTCGACCCGGCGCGCCTGGGCGCGATCCACGCCGTAGCGGGTGGCCAGCGCGTCGATGCTGGCGGTGCGCGGATCGCTGCCGCCGGCGCGGCCAAGCAGGTCCCACAGCAGGCCTTCGCGCATCGAGCTTTCGCAGACGCGCAGCCGCTCGATGCCGAGCGCGGCGAATGCCGCCTCCATGATCACCACGCCGCCAGCGAGTACCGGCGCACGATCCTCGACCAGGCCGGGCAGCTTCAGGGTGCTGATCTGGCCCTGTTCGATCAGCACGTCGCGCAGCGAGGCGAGCGACGCCGGCGTGATGCCGTCGTCGGAAAACTTCATCGCCTGCACTACCGATCCGATCGACTTGGCGGTGCCGGACGAGCCGAACGCGTCCTGCCAGCCCGATTCGCGGTAGTCCTCGGCAAACTGCTGCAGCAGCACGCCGATCTCGCTGTGCGCGCGCTGCCAGCGCTTGCGGGTGAGCTTGCCGCCGGCAAAGAAACGCAGGGTCGAGGCGATACAGCCGGCCTGCACGCTTTCGGTGTGCAGTGGTGCCAGGCCGCGGCCGATGATGAATTCGGTGCTGCCGCCGCCAATGTCGATCACCAGCCGTGGCTCGCGTGAGGCGGGCAGGTCGTGTGCGGCGCCGAGAAAGATCAGGCGGCCTTCCTCGCGGCCGGAGACCACTTCGATCGGATGGCCGAGCGCCGCCTCGGCGGCAGTCAGAAAGGCTTGCGGCGAGGCCAGCCGGCGCACGGTATTGGTGGCCACGGCACGGACCCGGATCGAAGGCAGGCCGGCGATGCGCTGGCCGAACCGGGCCAGGCAATTCATTGCGCGGGCTCGCCGCTCGGCGTCCAGCGTGCCGTCGGCGCGCAGGCCGGCAGCCATGCGCACGGTGTCGCGCAGCCGATCGATCACGCGCGGCTCGCCGTGCTCCATGCGCGCCACCACCATGTGGAAGCTGTTCGAACCCATGTCCACGGCGGCGATGAGTTCGCCATCGCGAATCGGTGTCTGTTCGGCTGGACTCACGCCAGGATTCCCGCGACGGTGAAGCGCGGATTCTCGCACGCGAGCGTGAGGCTGAGGCGAAACCGGCTCACTGGCAGAACCTGTCGAGCAGGCCTTGCTGCGCGTTGTACGGCGGATTTCCGGCGGGATCGGCGTGCACGTAGCGACCATCGCTGCCGAGCAGCCACGCCTGGGTGTTGTCGGCCAGCCCGTTGGCCAGGGTTTCCTCGAACACCCGCGCGGCCAGTTCGGGGTCGAGGATCGGGAAGGCCACCTCGATCCGTCGCATCAGGTTGCGCTCCATCCAGTCCGCGCTGGCGCAATACAGTTCGGCCTCGCCGTCGTTGGCGAACCAGTAGACGCGGCTGTGTTCGAGAAAACGCCCGATGATCGAGCGCACGCGAATGCGCTCGGAAATGCCGGGCAGGCCGGGGCGCAGGGTGCAGGCGCCGCGAATGATCAAGTCGATTTCCACGCCGGCCTGCGAGGCGCGATACAGCGCTTCGATCACGTGCGCCTCGTTCAGCGCGTTTAGCTTGGCGACGATGCGTGCGGGGCGACCGGCGCGTGCATGTGCGGTCTCGCGCTCGATCTTGGCCAATACGCTGGGATAGAGCGTGAACGGCGAATGCAGCAGCCGCTTCAGTTCGATCATCGGGCCGAGGCCGGACAGCTGCTGGAAGACCTTGTGCAGGTCTTCGCCGATCTCGGGGTTCGCCGTCATCAGGCCGATGTCGGTATACATGCGGCTGTTGGCCTGATGGTAATTGCCGGTGGACAGGTGCACGTACCGGCGCAGCGTCTCGCCCTCGCGTCGCACGATCAGCATCATCTTGGCGTGGGTCTTGTAGCCGACCACGCCGTAGACCACCTGCACCCCGGCCTCCTGCAGCCGCGTCGCCAGGCGGATATTGGCCTCCTCGTCGAAGCGCGCGCGCAACTCGATCACCACGGTGACGTCCTTGCCGTTGCGCGCCGCCTCCACCAGCAGGTCGACCAGCGGGGTATCTTCGCCGGCGCGGTAAAGCGTCTGCTTGATCGCCAGCACCTGCGGATCGGCGGTGGCCTGACGCAACAGGTCGATCACTGCAGCGAAGCTCTGATACGGGTGGTGCAGCAGCACATCGCGCTGGCCGATCAGGTCGAACTTGTTGCGCGCACTTTCGAGCGCCGGCGGCAACTGCGAATTGAAGCGCGGAAATTTCAGCTCCGGCCGATCCAGCCAGTCATAGATCAGGCCTGCGCGAATGATGTTGACCGGACCGTCGCAGCGGTAGACATCGGCCTCCTCAAGCTGAAAGTTCTCGATCAGCATCGCGGTGATCGCCTTCGGGCAATCGTTGGCGATCTCCAGCCGCACCGGACGCGCATAGCCACGACCGACCAGTTCCTCGCTGAGCGCGAGCGCGAGGTTTTCCACCTCGGCCTCCTCGACAATCAGCTCGCTGTTGCGGGTGACTCGGAACTGGTACGAACCGACCACCTTGAGGCCGGGAAACATCAGGTCGACAAACGCCTGCAGCAATTCGGCGAGGAACACGAAATGTTCGCCCGGACCACTGACCTCGGCCGGTACGCGGATGATCCTCGGCAGCGAGCGGGGCGCACGCACCAGCGCCATGTGGCCTTCATGGCCGAACGCATCGCGGCCCTTCAGCACCACCGCAATGTTCAGCGTCTTGTTGAGGATGCGCGGAAACGGGTGCGCCGGATCCAGCCCCAACGGCGACAGCACCGGCAGCACTTCGTGCTCGAAGTAGCCCTGCAGCCAGCGGCGCTGACGCGGACTCCAGTGCTTGCGGGTGAGGATGTGGATCCGCTCGGCATCCAGCTGCGGGCTGATCTGCTCCTGCCAGGCGGCGTACTGCTCGGTGACCAGATCCAGCACGCGGCTGCGGATCCGAGCCAGCAATTCGCCGGACGGGATGCCGTCCGGGCCGGGCGCTGCCGAGCCGTAGGCATGGTGATGCTTGAGCATCGCCACCCGCACTTCGAAGAATTCATCGAGGTTGTTGGCGACGATGCTGAGGTAGCGCAGTCGTTCCAGCAGTGGCACATCGGCATTGCGGGCCATCGCCAGCACGCGGAAATTGAACTCCAGTGCAGCCAGTTCGCGGCTGAGATACAGGCCGGGAGCGGTCAGGTCGGGTTCGCTGGGCGAGGGGGGGGCTGGATGATGCATGGTTCATTCTGGCCCAAGGCGCAGGCCAATGAAACGCCGCCGCCCGACTCAATCGTCGTCGCTGCCGCCGGGAGTCAGCAACCGTGCATGGCCGAAATGGCAGGCAAACGTGGAGCCGACTCCTGGGGTACTGTCGATCTGCAGCTGCGCCTGATGCAGGTTCAGCACGTGCTTGACGATGGACAGGCCGAGCCCGGTGCCGCCGCTGTCGCGCGAGCGGCTGGAGGAGATCCGGTAGAAGCGCTCGGTGAGCCGGGCCAGGTGCGTGGCCGGAATGCCGAAGCCGGTGTCGCTGACCGAATACACCGCGCCGTCGGGAACGCGCTGCCAGCGGATCATGATGCTGCCGCCGGTCGGCGTGTAGCGCACCGCGTTGCTGACCAGGTTCGACAGCGCGCTGTGCAGGTCCTTCGGTGAGCCGAGCAGGTCCGCTTCGGCGGTGGATTCGAGCACGATCCGATGGCGACCCTGGCTGAGCGCCTCGGCTTCCTTGCGCACGGTCGCCAGCAACGATGCCATCGGCACCCGCTCGTCGGCGACCTGGTGCTGCGTTTCCAGCCGGGACAAGGTCAGCAGGTCCTCGACGATCTGGCCCATTCGCTTCGACTGCGTGCGCATTTCGCTCAGTACCGGCGCCAGTTCGGGCACATCCTCCAGGTCGAGCAGTTCCAGATAGCCGTGGATCACGGTCAGCGGCGTACGCAATTCATGCGAGACATTCGCCACGAAGTCGCGGCGAATCTGTTCAAGTCGATTCAGATGGCTGATGTCGCGAGCCAGCAGCAGTTGTTCGTGATCGCCGAACGGCAGCATGCTGACATTGATCTGGCTGTCTGCCTGGCCGGGCGCGGCAATGTCGCTGAGTGGCTCCTGCGTACCGCGGCGCAGCCAGTCGGCCAGATCCGAACCGGCCATCCGCTGCTGCAGCGGCGCTCCCCGATCCTGCGGCCGGCGCAGGCCGAGCAGGTTTTCGGCGGCATGATTGAACCAGCGTATCTGCTGCTGTCGATCGAGCAGCACCACGGCGTCCGGCAACTGGCTGGCGGCGTTGCGCAGGTCACGCAGACTGGAAGCAATACGGCGGGAGCGCATCATGAAACGGTCATGTTGAAGAGGGCTGGCGGCAGCCGGTGTGGCCATCATGGGCGGCGTTTGATGACCGATCCGGGTCAGTAGCAAGACGACTTCCGCTACAGCGACCAGCGCGACGCCAACGGCGACATGCCCATCGGCAAGCCAGCCCAGCAGCGCGCCGACGAGCAGGGCGGCGGCGAGGGCGGCAGGCAATTTCCAGGACGGCGTTGCGGGTTGGATCATTCAGGAGTGGTGCGACGTGGGCTCGGGAACAGCGCCCAGCATCGGCAAAAGCTGCCGCCGCCGCAAGCGCAACACAACTCAGACGCTGGTCGAGAAGCGGTAGCCGGTGCCGCGTACGGTCTGCACCAGGTCGTCCAGCTTCCATGGTTCCAGGGTCTTGCGCAGGCGCCGGATATGCACGTCGACGGTGCGCTCTTCCACGTACACGCTGCCGCCCCACACGTGATCGAGCAACTGCGTGCGCGAGTAGACGCGCTCGGGATGGGTCATGAAGAAATACAGCAGGCGATATTCGGTGGGCCCGATCGGCACCGGCTCGTCGCCGGCAAACACCCGGTGCGCGGGGCCGTCAATGCGCAGGCCGCCCAGTTCGACCATGCCGGAGCCGTCGTCACCCTGGCTGCGCCGCAGCACGGCCTTGATCCGTGCGATCAGTTCGCGGGTGGAAAACGGTTTCACCACATAGTCGTCGACGCCGGCTTCCAGTCCGTTGACGCGATCCATCTCTTCGCCGCGCGCGGTGAGCATGATGATCGGGATTTCGCGGCTGAGCTCTTCCTTGCGCAGGCGCCGAGCCAGCTCCAGCCCGCTGGTGCCGGGCAGCATCCAGTCCAGCAGGATCAGGTCGGGCACCTGCTCGGCGATGGCCAGCTGGGCCGCGCGGGCGTCAGCGGCCTGCATCGCGTCCATGCCGGCCTTGCGCAGCGCAAAGGCGATCATCTCGCGAATCGATGTTTCGTCTTCAACGATCAGGATGCGTTTGTGCACGCCGTGGTCTGCCGGTGCTTGTGACGGGGATATTGCAACGCATGAATGTTACGCGTCGATGACATGCGTCTCATGCGCCGGTCACCGTTGCGGGTCGATCGTGTCGGTTGGGCCGGCGCCGATGCCGAAGCACAGCCGCCCGTTGCAGCTGTCAGCGGGCCGCAATTGCTGCCGACCATCCGGATTATCTTCGGTCTGGATCTTGCGCTTGTGCAGCTCCAGCACCAGTGGCGTCAGTTCGGCGATGCGCGCCTGGATGCGTACCCGTGCGTAATAGTCCAGGTCATCGCGCTTGAGCAACCGCTTGAGCTGTTCCATCGCATCAAAGGGGCGGCCGGCATAGTAGCTGGCGTCGGCGAAGGCTTCGCCGGCACGCACACTGTCGCCAGCCTTGTCGCTGGCGCGGGCGTAGGTGCTGTAGATCTCCGGCTCGCTGGCGTTGTCCAGCAGCGGCCGCAACAGATTCGCGGCCAGGCGGGCCTGATCCTTGTCGCCGTCGGCGGTGAGAGCCTTGGCGTAGGCGAGCGCCACCGCGCGATTGCGCGGCGACTGCGTATTGAGCGCGCTGTAGATCGTCAACGCGGCAGCATGTTGCCCGGCCTGCAGTCGGGCATCGGCCAGCGCCAGTCTCAGGATCAGGCTGTCCGGGGCGGACTGCAGCAACGGTTGCAACTGTTCGATGGCCTGGGCGCCACGGCCGCTGCGGGTGAGGGCCAATGCATAGCCGTAGCGGTTGGCCGGGGTGTCGAAGCCGCGCTGGTTCTGCAAACTGGAACTGTAGTAGATCGTCTGCTTGAGGGCATCGCCGGCCAGTACCCGCGTGCGTTCGCGCATCAACGCGTAGGTGTTCGCGCTGCCGGTGCGAGGTGCCAGCAGCAACGTGGTGGGATCTTTCACGAAGGCGATCGGCGCGGTGCTTCTCTGCCACTGAAGCTTGTCGATGCCGGTGCCGGATGGACGCAATTTCTGCGCAGCGACCAGGGTAGCCGCACGCGCCTTGGCGTCGCTGATCCGCATGGTGGTTACCGGATGGGTCTGCAGCAGCGCCGGCACGTCCAGTCCACCGGCGCCGGCGCTCATGGCGTCTTCCATGCGCTGGAAAAAGCCGGCCATCGCATTCGGGTCGAAGCCGGCGTTGGCCAGTGTCTGGATACCGACACGGTCGGCCTCGATCTCGTCCTTGCGGGTGAAGTTGATCGACTTTTGCGCGAGCAGGCCCTGGCCGCCGGCCAGTACGGCCATGGGTGCGTCGCCGCTGTGACTGCCGGCGCCGGCGGCAATCGCACCCAGCAGGACCAGGGCCATCAGCGGCGCGTCCTTCTTGGAATCCTCGAATGCGCGTTGCAGGTGGCTTTGCGTGATGTGGCCGATCTCGTGGGCGATCACGCCGGCCAGCTCGCTCTCGTTCTGGGTGATCGTCAGCAGCCCGGAATTCACCGCGATGTAGCCGCCGGGTGCGGCGAACGCGTTGATCTCCGGGTCCTTGACGATAAAAAAAGCGAAATGGTCCTTCGGCTTGTCGCTGCTGGCGACCAGCCGGTACCCGAGGTCGTTGACGTAATCGTCCAGCAGCGGGTCATCGACCACCATGTCCAGCGCACGCATCTGGCGCAGCATCGAGGCGCCGTAATCCTGTGCTTCCTGCGGAGAAATCAGCGCATTCGCCGAGCTGCCCAGGTCGGGCAGGCGGACATCGTTCTGCGCGCCGGCAGGGCAGGCCAGCGCGGTGCTGATCAGCGCCGTCAGCAGACGAGGGAGGAGGCGTCGTGGTGCCATGGTCATAGGTTGGGCGACAATAGCATTGAGACCGTGCTTTACCGCATCGGTTCACGGCGCCGACCGCTTGAGCTGATGGCGGTGCGGCCCCATTTGATCGTGGTCTTTCCCCAAGTTGCGGAGTGTTGTGATGCCCAAGATCGAGGTCTATTCCACGGCGGTTTGTCCGTACTGCGTGGCGGCCAAGAACCTGCTCAAGTCCAAGGGGCTGGAGTGGAGCGAAGTGCGCGTCGATACCGACCCGGCACAGCGCGATGCCATGCTGGCGCGCAGTGGCGGGCGACGCACGGTGCCGCAGATTTTCGTCAACGACCAGCTGGTGGGTGGCTACGACGATCTGGTCGCGGCCGATCGCAGCGGCAAGCTGGCGCAACTGCTGGAGAACATCGCATGAGCGACAAGCTCGCCGAATTCAGCGCGTTCCGCCAGCGCATGAACGAGCGCATCCTGGCCGAGGACAATCAGGTCGTGCGTCGCTTCTTTGCGCTCGACACACAGACCTACAAGGCTGGTGCGCTGGACGTGAAGACCAAGGAGATGCTCGGCCTGGTCGCCTCGCTGGTGCTGCGTTGTGACGACTGCATCAGCTACCACGTGGCCCAGTGCAAGGAAGCCGGGGTCGAGCGAGATGCGTTTTTCGAGGTGTTCAGCGTGGGTCTGGTGGTGGGCGGGTCGATCGTGATCCCGCACCTGCGCCGCGCGGTGGATCTGCTCGACCAGCTTGAGTCCGATAGCGGCATCGCTACGGCCGCCTGCGCCGACCACGCCTGATTCCGCGCGTCAGTGGCTGACCCGGATGGCCGGGTCAGCGCACGATCGTCTGCGGCTTTCTGCAACGCTGCGTGCGAGTATTTTCAACGCGTTGCGGGGGACGCGCCCTGTTCGCGTGATGCCATATCGGCGATAATCAGCAGGTTTCAGCACGTGCCCGTTCCCCCGTTGGCATGTACTGCTCGCCAGTTTCCGTTTCAAGGAGTTTCCCCATGAGCAAGACAATTGCCGTGATCCCGGGCGATGGCATCGGCCCGGAGATCATGACTGCCACGCTGCGCGTGCTCGACGCGCTGGATTGCGGCCTGAGCTACGATTTCGTCGACGCCGGCATGGTCGCGCTGGAGAAGCACGGCGACCTGCTGCCGAAGGCCACGCTGGACAAGATCGCCGAGCACAGGGTGGCGCTGAAAGGCCCGCTGACCACGCCGATCGGTGACGGCTTCACCTCGGTTAACGTGACCCTGCGCCGCCATTTCGACCTGTACGCGAACGTGCGCCCGGCGCTGAGCTTCCCCGGCACCAAGTCGCGCTACGAGAACATCGACATCATCACCGTGCGCGAGAACACCGAGGGTGCCTACCGCTCCGAGGGGCAGACCCTGTCTGCCGACGGCGAGATCGCCGAATCGGTCGCGCGCAACACGCGCAAGGGCAGCACACGCATCGTGCGCTACGCGTTCGAACTGGCGGTGAAGAAGGGCCGCAAGAAGGTCACCGCGGTGCACAAGGCGAACATCCTGAAGACCAGCTCGGGCCTGTTCCTCAACGTGGCGCGCGAGATCGCGAAGGAATACCCGCAGATCGAGTTCAACGAGATGATCGTGGACAACACCTGCATGCAGCTGGTGATGAAACCCGAGCAGTTCGACGTGATCGTCACCACCAACCTGTTCGGCGACATCTTGTCCGACCTTTGTGCGGGCCTGGTCGGCGGCCTCGGTCTGGCACCGGGCGACAACATCGGCGAGCACGCGGCGATCTTCGAGGCGGTGCACGGCTCGGCGCCGGACATCGCCGGCAAGGGCATCGCCAACCCGTGCGCGCTGCTGCTGGCGGCGGCCGACATGCTCGACTACCTGGACATGGTGGCCAAGGGCGACCGGTTGCGCCAGGCGATCCGCGACACCATGACGAACGACCGTGACAGCGTGACGCCGGACCTGGGCGGCAAGGGCAGCACCAGCAGCTTCGCCGACGCGATCGTGAAACGCCTCGCGGCCTGATCCGGGCACGCCCGGCTACTCGCATCAAGGCCGCGGTCGCCCCGCGGCTTTTTTGTTGGATCGCGCCGGCCGAGCGGCTAGGCTTTCGGACTGAGCCACGCGACCGCCGGAATTCGTCGATGCCATCACAGGTGATTCCCAACCAGGCCTACGCGCTCTGGGTATTCGTCTACATCGCCGCTGCCGTGCAGGCGGCGTTGCTGGCGCTGGCGCTGTGGCGGCGGCCGGTCAACACCGAGGCAAACCGGGTGCTGGCGGTGTGGGTCGCGCTGACCGGCATGGATCTGCTGGTCAAGGCGGTGTACTGGAACTCGCTGTCGCCGGAGTGGTTCAGGGCGTACCGTTTCGTCGCGCTGTTTCCGTTCCTCTACGGCAGCCTGTTCTACGTCTACGTGCGTGCGCTGATCGAGACCCGCGCCTTTCGCTTGCGCGACGGCGTGCACCTGCTCGGCTTCGGCGTGATGCTGGCGCTGAATGCGCATGTGCTGCTGATGAGCGACCAGCAGATGCAGGCGTTGTCCGCGCGCTGGGTGGCAGGCGAAAAGACCATCGGTTCGTGGTTCGACGTTCCCTTGTTCGTCTACAGCCTCTCGTACGTGGCGGCGGCGCTGGTGCGCGTGCACCGCTACCGCCGCCGGTTGCGCGAGCGGCGCTCGGATGCCGAGCGCATGTCGCTGCGCTGGATCGACGTGATGGCGGCTTGCCAGGTCGTCATCTGGATCATCGCCACCACGCAATGGCTGGCGACGCTGCCGGGCATCGACTACCGCCTGCTGTTCGGCGCGGTCGCCGCGTGGGTGTGCGTGGTCGGCTGGCTCAGCCTGAACCAGCCGCCGGTGGCGAGCGAGCCAACCGCGGTTGCCGGGGAGGAGGCGCCGCCGGACACGACGGACCCCGACGATGCGCGCTTCCCTGCGGTGGAGGCGCGTCTGGCGCAACTGATGGGTGGCGACGAGGCGCTCTATCGCGAGCCGGCACTCACCATCGGGCAGGTGGCGAAGCGCAGCGGCTATCCCGAGTACCTGGTGTCGGCGGTGATCAACCGGCGCTTCGGCGGCACGTTCTGGGACTACATCAATCGCCTGCGAGTCGAGGCGGTGCGTGTGCGCCTGGTCGATCGCGACGACGCGCGCACCATTCTCGACATCGCCTACGACTGCGGCTTCACTTCCAAGTCCACCTTCAATGCCGCGTTCAAGCGCCAGGTGGGCGAGACGCCGAGCAACTATCGCAAGCGCCAAGGCCAAGGCGAAACAGTCACGGAGCCGACCGGCGATGCAGCGCGGCGATGATCGCGGCGACCATGTCTTCCGTGCCGGTGCCGTAGTCGATCGAGATGCCCATGCGCACCACCACCAGCCGTTCCGACGGCACGATCACCAGATACTGCCCGAGCGCGCCGCGCCCGTAATACATGTCCTTCGGCAATCGCGGCATGCCCCACGGGGCATTCCATACCGGCACGCTGCCCTCGCTCACCAGGTTGGTCCAGAAGCCGGCGCCGTAACCGGTTTTCAAGGTTTGCGAATGGCTGTACGCAACCCAGCCTTCGGGCAGGATGCGCCGTCCGTCGACCACGCCGTCGTCCAGATAGAGCTGGCCGAAGCGGGCAAAGTCGCGGGCCGAGGCGTAGACATTGCTCGATCCGACCGGCGTACCGGTGGCGTCGGTTTCGATCACCGCGCTGCGCATGCCCAGCGGCGCGAACAGTTCGCGCCGCACGAAGCGCCCGGCATCGACCGCGCTGCCGCCGGCGGCGTCGCGGACCAGCCGCGAGAGCAGCACGTAGCCGAGGTTGCTGTAGCCCCAGGCGGTGCCGGGCGGATGGGCCAGCGGCGTCCGCGCCGCATAGCCTGCCATGTCGCGTTCGAGGAACAGCATGCGGGTCATCGGGCTGAGCGCGCCGTCGGTCTCGTCGAACGGCAGGCCGCTGTTCATGCGCAACAGCTGGTCGACGGTGACGGCGTGGTGCGGGTCCGCCGGCGAGCGCCAGGCGGCGATCGGTGCGGGCTGGTCCAGCTGCAGCTTGCCCTCGCGTACGAGGATGCCGATCAGGGCATTGATCACCGACTTCGTCAGCGAGTGGGCCCAGATGGGTGTGTCCGGCCCGTAGCCCGCGGCGTAGCGTTCTGCGATCAGTTTGCCGTCGTGCACCACCACCACGGCCTTGGTTAGCCGTGGGTGGGCCGGGTCGGGTTCGGCGAAGGCCTGATCCAGTGCCCGGCGGATCGTCGGGTCGCTCGGTTCGACCATGCTCGCCGGCCAGGTGCTGGCGATCGGGGCAGGCTCGAAGCCGGCCGCCTCGGGTACGGCGCCACCGCCGTGCACGAGCAGGCAGCCGAGGCCTTCGCGGTAGACCGCCCGCGCGGTGAAATCGCCGAATACCGAGGTGCGCACTTCGCGCATGGCGTGGTCCACCTCGTAATGGATCGCCCAGCCGATGCCGCGCATCAGCGGCAGCTGCTCCTCTTGGAATATCTGCTGCGGATCGACGTGCGAAACGAACGTCGCCGCGCACAGCGAGTGGCTGACCGAGCCGGTGGCGGTGCGGAACAGATCCTTGCCGGCGGTGCCGATCCAGAGGGCGGCGGCAAGCAGGAAGACGAGCAGGGTGACGAGGGTGATTTTCAGGAGACGCAAAGCCATGGCGGTCCGCCGGGTCGGTTGTCGGGGCGGCCAGCATGGGGAACGCGGGGGCGGCGATCGTCCGATCCGGCGGAATCGTACGGCGCCGACGCGTCGTACGGGTGCGATCCAGCCGGTCCGGACGTCAGTCCAGCGAACAGCCGCCATCGGCGCAGCCGTTGAACTCGCGTTCGACGCGGCGGCGCAATGCGGGAATTCGCAGCAACGGCAACAGTGGCCAGTAGACCGGGATCCGCCGGCACAGCAGGGTGAGCCCGGCTGCGCCGCGCAGTGTCGTACCGTGGTGCAGATCTTGCACCACGACTTCGCCCAGGTGCAGCGAACCCACGGGCGAGACGCCCGTGGAATCCTCGAAACGGCCCAGCCAGTCGAGCCGGCGATGCCACCGCGCGTAGCGTGCGCATTTCGCGCAGTCCGGATGGCGGTACAGCCTGATCGTGGCCATGGCGGCGGCCGCTCAGTGCTTGCCTGGCTTGTAGTGGCCGGGCTGCGCGCGCGAAGGGATGGCGATGCGGTTCCAGCCGTTGATCACGATCACCACCATGTTGAGGTCGACCAGCTCTTCCTCGCTGAACTGGGCGCGGGCCTCCTCGTAGACCTCGTCCGGCACGCCGTGGACCGGATCGAGCCGGGTCACCGCCTCGCACCAGGCCAGCGCGGCGCGTTCGCGCGCGTTGTAGAACGGCGCCTCGCGCCAGGCCTGCAGCACGTACAGGCGCTGCTCGGTCTCACCGGCGGCGCGGGCGTCCTTGCTGTGCATGTCCAGGCAATAGGCACAGCCATTGAGCTGCGAGGCACGCATCTGCACCAGTTCGATCAGGCTCTGTTCGAGGCCGCAGCCCCTGATGTAGTCGCCAAGGGCGAGCAGCGGTTTCAGGGCGTCAGGGCGTTTGTTGGCATTGAAACGGGGCATGGGATTCTCCGTGGGGTCGTCGGCCGGGTGGCCGTTCAGTGCAAGGACGCGGGCGGCGTCGATTTCGTGACAGCCGCCAGCCGGGCGAGCTTGCCGGGGTGGCGCAGGGCGTGCACCGCGGTGATGCGCTCGCCGTCGTCGTCGATCCAGCTGGTCGAGATCAGTGTGTCGCCGTGCCAGCCGAACAGCGCGGGCGTGCCGTTGAGCTGGCGGATCTCGTGGCGCACGCCGCCGTACCGCTGCTGCTGCAGCGCAATCTGCATGTACAACCGGGCCAGCCGCTCGGCGCCGTGCAACGGGTGCAGGGTGGCCCGTGCCAGGCCACCGCCGTCGGAAACGCTCATGGCGTCTTCGGCAAACAGGGCGCGCAGCGTGGGCATGTCAGGCTGTTGCAGCGCCTGCATGAAGCGTTCGAGCAGACGCCGCTGGGTGTCGATGTTCGGCATCGCCTGACGCGGTCGATCCTCGCGCAGCCGCTGCTTCGCCCGGTGCACGCGCTGGCGGCAGGCGTCCTCGCTGATATCGAGCATCGCGGCCGTCTCGGCATGGCTGTAGTCGAACACCTCGCGCAGCAGGAAGGCGGCGCGTTCCTCGGCACTGAGCCGCTCCAGCAGCAACAGGAAGGTGAGGGTCAGGCTTTCGGCGCGTTCCATCTGCGCCTCCGGCTGCTCGGCGTCGGCAATCAGCGGCTCGGGCAGCCATGGCCCGGGGTAGTGCGCGCGTTCGGTCTTGGCACGGCGCAGCCGATCCAGTGACAGTCGGGTGGTCACGGTGACCAGCCAGGCCTCCGGGTCATCCAGCGCAGCGATGTCCTGTGCATGCCAGCGCAGCCAGGCGTCGTGCAGCACATCCTCGGCGTCACTCGGCGTGCCGAGCATGCGATAGGCCAGCCCGAACAGACGCGATCGGTGCTGCTGGAACAGGGTGGTTTGCGGATCCATGGCGTTCTCCGACGAGGTACGCATCAAGGACGCACGCGGATCACGCAATGTGACCGCTCAGCGGAAGATCGGCCAGGGCGCGAGGAAGATCAGCCAGATCAGCAGCAGGATGCCGACGTACTTGAGCGCTTTGTACAGCTTCTTGTAGCGGCGCTTGAACGCCGCCTTGAACGCGTGGCCGGCACCGTGTTTGCGCTGACTCAGTGCAAACAGACGGTTCACGAAACCGGTTTTCTCCGCTTCACCCTCGGTGTTGGGCGAGGCGGTGATCTTGCCCATGAACGCGCCGACGCGGTGGTTGAGCGCATTCATCCAGCGCGTGCGCAGTGGCCGTTCGACATCGGCAAACAGGATCACCCGGGTCTGCTCGCTGGTGTTCTCGGCCCAGTGCACATAGGTTTCGTCGAACACCACGTCCTTGCCGTCGCCCCAGGCGTGCTCCTCGCCGTCGACGAAGATGCGGCAACTCCTCGAATTGGGCGTGATCAGGCCCAGGTGGTAGCGCAGCGAACCGGCGAACGGATCGCGATGCGGATTGAGTTTGCTGCCTGGCGGCAGCAGCGCGAACATCGCCGCCTTCACGCTCGGGATCGATTTCAGCAGGGCCACCGTTTGCGGGCACAGCGCTTCGGCCGAGGCCAGCGGCTCGCCGTACCACTTCAGGTAGAAACGCTTCCAGCCCTGCTTGAAGAAACTGTTGAAACTGGCGTCGTTGTTTTTCGCAGCGGCGCGGATGTAACCCTCGTCGAACAGGTGCGTCGCCTCGTCGCGGATCGCCTGCCAGTTCGCCTGCAGCAGATCCAGCTGCGGAAAGCCGCGGCGGTCGAGGATGGGTCTGGCCGGCACCGCCGAGAACGCGTACATCAACAGGTTGTACGGCGCGAAGATCGCCGAGTGATCGACCAACTGGCGATCGAAGCGCAGCCGCACGCGGCCGCGCAGATGCACCAGCAGCACGCACAGCACGAACAATGCGAGCACGGCTAGCAGGACGAGGCGAGGAGTGAGGATCATGTCGGCGCTTGCAACCGTGGAATGACTGTCAGGCAGGCATTCTACTCGCTTGGCCGTCGACGCTATCGAGGAGCTGCCTCAGCCTTCATCTGCTGTTCCCTGGTCAGCTCGACGTGCTGCTGCGGGCTGATCGGTTCGAACACGGGCTGCATGGCACCGCCCTTGTGGCGCAGCGCGGCGATCATGTTGGCGGCGGGGTAGCGGCTGGCGGCGAGAGCGGCCGCGTCGAGCGCATGCACGCGATCGATCCAGGCGCGGTCCCCGGCGAGCTGCGGGTCGAAGTTGAAACCGATCCGCCGTTCGACGAACGGCATGATGGCGCCGCCGAAGCTGAAGAACAGTTCGAAATCGAACTCGGCCAGCAGGCAGGCCACGATGTCCTGCGCGCGCACACCCTCGTTGGAATACGCAGCATGGTTGATCGAGCGGTAGCGCTCCGATGTCGTATTGAAATGGCGATCGTGGCGTTTGTCCGCCGGCAGGGTTGCCCACGCTTCCTGCACTGCGGTTTCCACGTCCGGCCACAGTCGATGGCCGTTGCGGCCGATGATGTCGGAGCTGAGCAGCACGCCTTGTTCGGCCAGCGAACGTCGCAGCGACTCGCAGAAGATCTCCAGCGCGGTGACGTGGTGGAAGAACTGGTTGACGATGATGACGTCCTGCCCAGGTAGTTCGAACGGCAGGTTGCAGTCGCGCGCCGCGAACGTCATCAGCGCGTCGACCCCACGTTCCTGCGCCGCCGCAGCGGCAAGGCGCATCAGCGCAGGGTTGAAGTCGATGCAGGTGACCTGCGCCTCGACGCCGTCCGCCTGCAGCCGCGCGGCAAGGTCGATCTCCATGCTGCATGAGCCGGTGCCGACGCTGAGTACGCGCACGGGCGCGTTTCCGTCGGCCGCGCTGCGCCGGATATGGTCGAGGAAAAAGCTTTCCGGTGAACCGATGCCCAGCCGTTGCGCGTCGGGTGCCAGGAAATGCCCCGACCAGTAATCAAAGATCGGCGGCAGCGTTTCGCTCTGATATTGCGGGGTGACACTGAACGCGATGCGCTCGGCCATGGCGAGCAGCCGGCGACGAGCCGGCGCCGGCAGCGAACGTGCCAGCAATGCGATGGCGCGCTTGGCCGTGAGTCGATGGCGGTAGGCGAAATTCTTCAACGACATGCGGGCAGCATCAGTCAGGCGTGGCCGCGCAACGGGCAACGGGACACGGGAACAGCTGGGCCTGCCATCTCGCGACAGGCCCAGCTGTTCCCCGTTCCCTGGTGTCACAGCGTCTCCGCCGCAAAGTCCGCCAGCCGCGAGCGTTCACCGCGCCGCAGCGTGATGTGCGCCGAGTGTTCCCAGTTCTTGAAACGGTCGACCGCGTAGGTGAGGCCGGAGGTGGTCTCGGTGAGGTAAGGCGTGTCGATCTGCTCGACATTGCCGAGGCAGACGATCTTGGTACCGGGGCCGGCACGGGTGATCAAGGTTTTCATCTGCTTCGGGGTGAGGTTCTGCGCTTCGTCGATGATCAGGTAGCGGCTCAGGAAGGTACGTCCGCGCATGAAGTTGAGCGAGCGGATCTTGATGCGCGAGGCGAGCAGGTCGTTGGTGGCCTGGCGACCCCAGCTGCCGCCGTCTTCGGGATTGGCGAGTACTTCCAGATTGTCGGTCAGCGCGCCCATCCATGGGGTCATCTTTTCTTCCTCGGTGCCGGGCAGGAAGCCGATGTCCTCGCCGACGGAAACGGTGGCGCGGGTCATGATGATCTCGCGATAGCGCTGCTGATCCATCACCTGTGCCAGGCCAGCCGCCAGTGCCAACAGCGTCTTGCCGGTGCCGGCGTTGCCGAGCAGGGTGACAAAGTCGACGTCCGGGTCCATCAGCACGTTGAGCGCGAAGTTCTGCTCGCGATTGCGTGCACCGATGCCCCATACGTGGTGATTGGCATGCGAGTGGTCGTCCAGCAGCACCAGCGTGGCACTGGTCTCGTCGATGTTCAGCACGCGCAGCTCGACCGCGTTTTCGCCGGGCAGGAACAGGCACTGGTTCGGGTACCAGGCATCCTCCTCGCGCCGGTCCATCGCGTAGAACGTGCGACCGCGCTCGGTCCACGAACGCACTTCTGGATGCTGGTCCCAGAAATCTTCCGGCAACTCGGCGGAGCCGGTATAGAGCAGGGAAAAATCGTCGAGCGCGCGATCGTTCTCGTAGTCCTCGGCGACGATGCCGTTGATGCTCGCCTTGATCCGCAGGTTGATGTCTTTGGTGACAAGGATCACGGCGCGTTCGGGGTTCTGGTCGCGCAGCTCGATCACTGCCGACAGGATCTGGTTATCCGCCTTGGTGTGGCCGTTGCTGCTGGTGCGGTGCTGGAAATACAGCCGGCCGACCGATCCGCCACGCTTGAGCTTGATGCCCTGCGGGTTGCTCAGTTCCAGCCCGTCGCTCAGGTCATGCTGCTTGCCCAGTTCGATCAGTTCGTTGAGGAAACGACTGACCTGGCGCCCGTTGCGTGAGACTTCGGAGGCGCCTTTCTTTTTTTCGTCCAGTTCCTCCAGCACGGTCATCGGGATGAAGACGTCGTGTTCCTCGAAGCGGAACAGCGAGGTCGGGTCATGCAGCAGGACGTTGGTGTCGAGAGCGTAGATGCGCTTGCTTCCGGTCATGCGGAAGTGTCCTCGCTGGTGGGTGGATGAAGGAGCCGCGGCGTACGGCGAGTCGCGGGGAGGTGATGCCGGTACGGGGCGCCAGCCGGATGTCGGCTAGCGGTGCCGGTGGAGGCCATGAATGCCAGGATGGTCACTTGCCGGGGATGGTGTCGAGCACGATCTGGGCGTGGCCAGGTACTTTCACGCCGCGCCATTCCTGTGCCAGTTTCCCGTCGGGGTCGATCAGGAAGGTGCTGCGCACGATGCCCAGGTGACGTTTCCCGTACAGCACCTTTTCGTGGATCACGTCGAATGCCTGGCACCAGGTTTCATCGGCGTCGGAAACCAGCCGGAACGGGAGTTCCTGCTTGGCGGCGAAATTGGCGTGTGATTTCGGCGAATCGCGCGACACGCCGATGACCTGTGCGTTGCGCTGGCGGAACGCCGGATACAGGTCGCGGAAGTCCTTCGCTTCGTTGGTGCAACCGGGCGTGCTGTCCTTGGGGTAGAAATACATCACCACCCACTGACCCTTCAGGCTGGCGAGCTTCAATGCGCTGCCGTCGCCGGTGATACCACTGAGCGAAGGGACTTTCTTGCCAACCTCGGGCATGACTACTCCGGCACAGCGGGTGACCGCTGCGCATGTGTGTGGAAAGGGGAGTTCGGGAACCGGCTGACGGTAAACACTGCGGGAGGTACGCAGAAAGCGATCGGATTGGATCGACACACAGACGGCAATGCAGCGTTCCTCGGTAGTCCCGGGAGCAAGACTAGCGCGTGCGCACCCGCCGATGACAGTCCTTGTCAGATGCGCCGGATCGCGCGATCCTCAGAACTTCACCGGATCCATGATCGCGTCGAGATTCAGGCCGTCGCACAGCTCGAGAAAGTCGTCGCGCAGCGCGGCAATATGGATCTCGGCCGGGATGCCGATGGTGAACTGGGCCTGGAACATCTCCGCGCCCGTCTGCATCGCCTGATAACGGGTGGAGTTGAGCTGTTCCACGCTGATGCCATGCTGGCTGAAGAACTCCACGATTCGCGCCACGATGCCGGGCCGATCCGCCGCTACCACCTCTACCAGATATGGCAGCAGGTGCGAGCTGTTCTCGCGCGGGCCGGTGCGGTAGTGCACCAGCCGCAGGCTCTCGTCGCGGGCCAGCTTGGTCACGGCGGTTTCGAGCTTGGCCAGTGCATCCCATGCGCCGCTGGCGAGCAGCATCAGCGAGATTTCCGTGCCGATCGTCGACACGCGCGACTCGGAAAGATTGCAGCCGGCGTCGGCGATGCGCTTGGCCAGCGCCAGCAACGGCGACTTGATTGCCGGCGTGAGTGCCTGGATCAGCAGCTGATTGTCGTTGCCTGTACGCGCTGCCGCGGGAGAAGAGGCGGAAGAAGGTTTCAAAAGAGCCTGCCTGTGGCGTTGTCCCGCGCGGTGCGGAGACGCTGAGATTACTCCGTTCGAGCTTACTTGCCCGCCTCGCGAGCCGGCAAGTAACATGCACGGCTTGACCCCGAGCGGAATTGAGACTTGAACATTCGCGGAAGCATCTGCGCGCTGGTCACCCCGTTTGCGGCCGATGGCGCACTCGACCTGGCGGCATTCGGGCGGCTGCTCGATCACCAGCTCGCGGGCGGCACGCAGGCGCTGGTGGTAGCCGGTTCCACCGGCGAAGCGCACATGCTGGAGCCGGAGGAGTTCGATCGGCTGCTGACGTTTGCGATCGAGCATGTGGCCGGACGGGTGCCGGTGATTGCCGGCACCGGTGAGGCCGGCACGGCGAAGACGGTAGCGATGACTCGCCGTGCGCGTGCACTGGGCGCCGATGCGGCGCTGGTGGTGGTGCCTTATTACGTGCGTCCGACCCAGGAAGGCTTGTACCGGCATTACCTTGAAGTGGCCGAACATGGCGGGTTGCCGTTGCTGCTCTACAACGTGCCGACCCGTACTGGCTGCGATCTGTTGCCGCAGACCGTGGCGCGGTTGCGCGAGCACCCGGGCATCATCGGCATCAAGGAAGCGCGCGGCGATCATGAGCGGATTTCGGCGCTGGCGGAACTTGTGCGTCCCGATTTCGTCTATCTGTCCGGTGACGACGGCAGCGCGGGCGAGGCCATGCTGGCCGGCGCCGCAGGCACCATCTCGGTGGTGGCCAACCTGGTGCCGCAGGCGTTCCGTGCCCTGTGCGATGCGGCCATCGATGGCGATCAGGCGGTTACTGAGCGGTGCCATGCCGCGCTGCAGCCGCTGGTGCAGGCGCTCAACTGTGCGCCGAACCCGATTGCGGTCAAGGCTGGGTTGCCCATCCTGGGGCTCGGTCTGGCGCTGCCGAGATTGCCGCTGGTGGAACTGAACGACGGTCCGGATCGCGCCCGATTGCACCAAGCGCTGTCCAGTCTGGCATCCTTGGCGACTGTGGCCGGTTGACGGTTGCCTGACTTACTTACGGAATCTGACTACATGAAGAAAACCTCGCTCCTCGTGGCCTTGCCGGCTGTGGCCCTCAGTGGCCTGCTGCTTGCCGGCTGTGGCATGTTCCGTTCGCACAAGGCGTGGGACACTGCCCAGCAGCAATCGCCGCTGGAGATTCCGCCGAGCCTCGACCGGCCGTCGACCAGTGAAGCCTTGATGATTCCTCCGCCCGGTGCGAATCAGCCGACTGCCAATGGCGCGACAGCCCGCGTCGGCAACGCCGGTGGCCAGATCGCCGATGGTTTCGTGATGACCGACAGCGTCGACAATGCCTACCATCGAGTGGGTCAGGTACTGGAAAGCGGCAGCCTGGGGCAGCTGGTCGGGCATGACGATGCCACGCACAGTTACACGCTGAACGTTTCCGCCGCTGCCGTGCAGCAGAAGAAGAAAGGTTTCTTCGGCCGCATGTTCGGGCGTCACAAGGACGATGCTGCCGCTGCCCCGGGTGCGGGCTCGCATCAGGTGCAGGTAAGCATCAACGGCAGCGGCACGAATGCCAGCGAAGTACGTGCCGAAGGCAACGCCGCGGCGGTGGCCAAGGTGATCGATACGTTGAAGTCGCGTCTGGGCGGCTGATCCTGCTGCCGTATGGCCACAAAAAAGCCGCCCTTTGGGGCGGCTTTTTTGTGGCCATTGATTTCAGCGCTGCAGCAACTGGAGCTTGTCCGGCTTGCCTTCCCACTCCTTGGCGTCCGCCGGGCTGTCCTTGCGCTCGGTGATCACCGGCCAGCCCTTGGCCAGTTCGGCATTGAGCGCCACAAAGGCCTCCTGGCCGGCTGGCACGTCGTCTTCCGGATAGATTGCGTTGATCGGGCACTCCGGTTCGCACAGGGTGCAGTCGATGCACTCATCCGGATCGATCGCGAGGAAATTGGGGCCTTCATGGAATGCGTCGACCGGGCAGACCTCGACGCAATCGGTGTATTTGCACTTGATGCAGTTGTCGATGACGACGAAAGTCATGGGCGGTCTTCGGTGATTTTTTTTATGAAGAGTGCGGCCATGGATGGCCGCTTCTGGTCTTCACCCGCTGGCGAGGACTGCAAGCCGCCACCCGTCGTGTCGACTGCCGCGTTCACGGACGATCGCACAAATAAAAGAATGGTGCTCCCTACGAGGTTCGAACTCGTGTTCCCGCCTTGAGAGGGCAGTGTCCTGGGCCACTAGACGAAGGGAGCGTTATGCTGCGAGGCGCGCTAGTATAACGGAATTGTTTCGCGCGGCAATGCTTGGCAAGCATGGGCCTGCGCCGTTCGAAGCATGCCCTGCCGGTGCAGACGTCATGGCGCCCCGCAGGACGATCCGCGATGCCGCGCACCGCGATATATTGCAACCAAAGGGCGGCTTCGCCCCGCAAGGATTCCGACCGCTTGAATCTCGAATCAGGGAACGACATCGCGCCAACGCTGCGGATCATTCCGCGCGACCAGCACATCATTTCGCGCAAGAACATCAGCAAGGCGGCGTTGCGGGTGCTGTACCGCCTGAACGAGGCCGGTTACGCGGCCTATCTGGTCGGCGGCGCAGTGCGCGACCTGCTGCTTGGCCTGCAGCCGAAGGACTTCGACGTCGCCACCAGCGCGACGCCGGACGAAGTGAAGAAGCTGTTTCGCAACTGTCGCCTGATCGGCCGGCGTTTTCGCCTGGCGCATGTGGTGTTCGGCCCGGAAATCATCGAGGTGGCGACCTTTCGCGGTCTTGGCGAAGAGGGCGGCGAGGGCGATCGCCATATCGTCGACGGCCGCATCGTGCGCGACAACATCTGGGGCACTATCGAGGAGGACGCGATCCGCCGCGATTTCCGCGTCAACGCTATGTACTACGACATCAGCGATTTCTCGGTGCGCGACTACGTCGGCGGCATGAAGGATCTCCAGGATCGTGTGCTGCGACTGATCGGCGACCCCGATATTCGCTACCACGAAGATCCGGTTCGCATGCTGCGTGCGGCCCGGCTGGCAGCCAAGCTCGACATGAGCATCGAAGCAGCGGCGATGGCGCCGTTCGAGGCGCTGGGGCCGCTGCTGGCCGACGCTGCACCCGCGCGACTGTTTGATGAATCGCTGAAGATGTTCCTCAGCGGCAACGGTCTGAAAAGCTTTCGCATGCTCGAGCAGAGCGGCCTTCTGAAATTCCTGTTTCCGGCAACCGCCCGTGCGCTCAAGCGCGGTGACGAGGCGCTGCGTTCGCTGGTCGAGCACGGCCTGGAGAATACCGATGCGCGGATCGCCGAGGGCAAGTCGGTTACCCCGGCATTCCTGTTCGCGGTGCTGCTGTGGGGCGAAGTGCGCGATGTGGCGCATCACTGGATCGCCCGCGGCCAGGAGAGCACCGAGGCATGGGCACGTGCGTCAGCCCAGGTCGTCGGCGAGCAATGCCAGCGGGTGGCAATCCCGCGGCGGTTCACCTTCACCATGGAGGAGATCTGGTCGTTGCAGCCGCGTTTCGAGCAGATCCAGCGCAAGCGGGTGTTTCGCCTGATGACCCACCCGCGGTTTCGCGCCGCGTTCGATTTCCTGCTGCTGCGCGCGGATGAATCCCCGGCGATGCGCGAACTCGGCCTGTGGTGGGCGCATGCGCAACAGCTGCCGCAGGAGGTGCTGGCGGCGGCGCTACCGGCCGGCGGCGGCAGCGCCGCCAGTGATCATATTGCAGCACCCGTTGCCGGCCGGCCGCCTCGTCCGCGTCGGCGACGACGCAAGCCGGGCGACAAATCGGGTTCCGTGTGACGCTGGCTTACGTCGCGCTGGGCAGCAACCTCGGCAATCCGAAGCGGCAGGTGCTTGACGCGATGGATGCGTTGGCGAAGCTGTCGGCCACCCGTCTGCTGCAGCGTTCGCACCTGTATTGCACGCCGCCATGGGGCCTGCTGGAGCAGCCACCCTTCGTCAACGCTGCAGTAGAGCTGGATACCGCGTTGTCGCCACATGCCTTGCTGGATGCGTTGCTGGCGATCGAGCAGCAGGCCGGTCGCGTGCGCACCGAACGCAACGGTCCGCGCACGCTGGATCTGGATGTATTGCACATCGATGGTGTGCAGCTCGACGACGAGCGGCTGACCCTGCCGCATCCACGCATGGCCGAGCGTGCATTCGTACTGCTGCCCTTGAATGATGTGGCGCCCGCGTTGTGGCTCCCTGGGCAAGGTGTGGTGGCGGAACTGCTGGGCAGACTCGATCTTGCCGGTTGCGAAAGGCTGCTTGCGCCATAATCGGCGCCCGTTTACCCGATCAGGAATTGCCGTGTACGTGCAAAACGCGAATGTCCCCGACCGCAAACCGGTGACCGTGCCGGGTCTGCTGGCCATGAAGACGCAGGGACAGCGCATTGTCATGCTCACCGCCTATGACGCCAGTTTCGCCTGGCAGCTGGAGGCAGCTGGGGTCGATATCGCGCTGGTCGGCGATTCGCTGGGCATGGTGGTGCAGGGGCACCGCAGCACGTTGCCGGTCACGCTCGACCATATGGTCTATCACACCGCCGCAGTGGCTCGCGGGCTGTCGGCGACCCTGCTGGTGGCCGACCTGCCGTTCATGGCCGATCGCGATATCTCCCATGTGCTTCAGGCCGGTGCACGACTCGTTGGCGAAGCGGGCGCGGCCATGGTGAAGATCGAAGGCGCGGCGCCGCATATCCTTGAGGCGATCGCGGCACTGACCGCGCGCGCAATCCCGGTTTGCGCGCATCTGGGGTTGACGCCGCAATCGGTGCACAAGTTCGGCGGGTTTCGCATCCAGGGCCGCGAGCAGGCGGCCGCCGACCGCGTGCTGGCCGAGGCACTGACGGTGCAGGCGGCCGGTGCGGATCTGCTGGTAATGGAAGGCGTGCCGGTCGAGTTGGGCAAGCGGGTGACCGCGGCCCTGAGCATCCCGGTGATCGGCATCGGTGCAGGCCCGCATTGCGACGGGCAGGTGCTGGTGATCCATGACATGCTCGGCATCACCCCGGGCAAGCGACCGAAATTCAGCAAGGATTTTCTGGCCGGACGGGATTCTGTCGGCGCGGCCATCGCGGCGTATGCAGCAGACGTGCGCAGCGGCGTGTTTCCGGCGCCCGAGCATTGTTTCAACTGATCAGCGAGTCAACGCACCATGCAGACCGTACAAGATGCCGCTGCCTTGCGCGCCGCGATCCGCGGCTGGCGGGCGAAAGGCCAGACAGTGGGGTTCGTGCCGACCCTGGGCAATCTGCACGCCGGTCATCAGTCGCTGATCAAGCTGGCGCGGGCGCGCACCGAGCGGGTGGTTGCCAGCGTCTTCGTCAACCCCACGCAGTTCGGTCCGAACGAGGATTTCGAACGCTATCCACGCACGCTGGTGCAGGATCAGGCCGCGCTGGCCGATGAGGATTGCGATCTGCTGTTCGCGCCGGATGTGGCGACGATCTATCCGTTTGGCGCCGAGCACAGCGTCAGCTTGCGCGTGCCGCAGATCACCGACACGCTGGAAGGTGCGCACCGACCCGGGCATTTCGATGGCGTGGCCACGGTCGTGTGCAAGCTGTTCAACCTGGTGCAGCCCGATCTGGCGGTATTCGGCCAGAAGGATTTCCAGCAGCTGAAGGTGATCGAGCGGATGGTGCGTGACCTGTCGTTGCCGGTGAAGGTGATGGCCGCGCCGACCTTGCGCGCCGAGGACGGGCTGGCCTTGAGCTCGCGAAACCAGTACCTGTCCGCCGCGGAACGCGCACGTGCGCCGTTGATCCACGATACGTTGCTTAAAATGCGCGAACTGCTGGACCAAGGCCATCCATGGCAGGCGCTGGAGCAGACTGCTGCCGCGCGGCTGACCCGTGCCGGATTCATCCCTGATTACGTGGTGATCCGCCGTGCCGAAGATTTGGCCGAACCGGCCGAAGGCGAGCGCGGCGGCCTCATCGCGCTGATCGCGGCGCGCCTGGGCAGCACCCGTCTGATCGACAACTTGCTGTTCGACTGAGCTGCCCGCATATCGCTGCCGATACCGATGATGTTGCGGTGCAACGTGATCGGTTCGATAATCGCCGACTTTGCAGAATCCTGCGGGAAAGAACGTCATGCACCTGAACATGCTCAAGGCCAAGATCCATCGCGCCACCGTGACCCACGCGGAGTTGCACTACGAAGGCTCGATCGCAATCGACGGGCTGCTGCTGGACGCCTCGGGCATCCGCGAGTACGAGCAGATCCACGCCTGGAACGTCAACAGCGGTCAGCGCTTTGTCACCTATGCACTGCGTGCCGAGGAAGGCTCAGGCATCATCTCAGTGAACGGCAGCGCCGCGCGCAGCGCCCAGGCTGGCGACATCATCATCATTGCCGCGTTCGTGCAATTGAGCGAAGCCGAGCTGGAGCAGTACCAGCCCACCTGCGTCTACATTGCCGCCGGCGCCGGCAACCGCATCAGCCACACCAACCGCTCGATTCCGAAGCAGATGGCCGCGGCCTGAGCCGCGCAAGTTCACGCCGGGTTTTGCTGCTTCGCCAGCGCCCACGCCACATGCTCGCGCACGATCGCCGATGGATGATCGGCGCGGGCCCCAAGCGCTTCGCGCACGCTCGTTGACGGCGGCGCATTGCCCAGTGCCACCGCGATATTGCGCAGCCAGCCTTCGTAGCCGGTGCGGCGGATCGCCATGCCTTCGGTACGCTTGAGGAATTCTTCCTCGCTCCAGGCGAACAGGTCGATCAGCTTCGCGCCGTCGAGGCTGTGTCGCGGAGCAAAATCCGGCTCGGCGGTTGCCTGCGCGAACTTGTTCCACGGGCACACCAGCTGGCAATCATCGCAACCGAAAATGCGGTTGCCCAACGGTGCGCGCAGGTCTTCCGGGATGCTGCCCCTGAGCTCGATCGTGAGATAGGAAATGCAGCGTTTCGCATCCAGCCGGTAAGGGCCAAGTATCGCCTGGGTCGGACAGATCTCGATGCAGCGGCTGCAACTGCCGCAATGCGCGCTGGCCGGTTCGTCCACCGGCAACGGCAGGTCCGTGTACAGCTCGCCGAGAAAGAAATACGAGCCGGCGTGACGGTTGATTAACACGGTGTGTTTGCCGATCCAGCCCAGCCCCGCGTTGCGCGCCAGTGCCTTCTCCAGCACCGGCGCGGAGTCCACGTAGGCCCGATAGCCGAAATCGCCGACCACGGCATGGATGCGCTCGGCCAGCTTCTGCAGCCGGTTGCGCATCAGCTTGTGATAGTCGCGCCCCAGCGCGTAGCGCGATACGTAGCCGGCTTCGGCATCCTGCAACACGCTCCAGGCGTTGGCGGTGCCGGGCGGAATGTAATCCATGCGCACCGAGATGACGCGTTGCGTGCCAGGCTCCAGTTCGGCCGGTCGCGCGCGACGGGTGCCATGACGCGCCATGTACTCCATTTCGCCATGGTGGCCGTGTTCGAGCCAGCGTTCGAGGTGCTGCTCGTCCTCGCCCAGGTCGGTGCCGCTGATGCCGGCGTCGGCAAAACCCAGTTCGCTCGCCCAGTGCTTGATGTCGCGGGCGAGAGCGGCGTAGTCGGGTGTGCTGCGAATGTCGGTGCTGGACATCCGGCTATTGTAGAGGCGGCCCGTGCCTATAATTCACGCATGCCGACCCATCCTTACAGCCGCGATCTCCATACCGTCGAGCAGTTGCGCCAGATGGAGCGCGCAGCATTGGCTGCCTTGGGACTTACTGGTCAGGAGTTGATGCGTCGCGCCGCGAGTGCCGCGCTGAACAGTCTGCGTCGCCACTGGCCGCAGCTGCGGCACATCTGCATCCACTGCGGGCCCGGCAACAACGGTGGCGATGGCTTCCTGCTCGGCCTACTGGCGCGCGAGGCAGGACTGCAGGTTGAGCTGACTGCATTGACGGCTGCCTCGCACGGTGACGCTGCCATCGCGCGTCAGGCATGGGTGGCCGGCGGCGGCCGAGTGCAATGGGTCGGCGACGACGACACGCTGCCCGATGCCGAGCTGCACGTGGATGCGCTTTATGGCATCGGTCTGCACCGCGCCCCCGAAGCCGCGGCGGCGCGGCTGATCGAACAGGTCAACTGCAGCGGCCAGCCGGTGTTGGCGCTGGATGTGCCCAGCGGACTGGATACCGATACTGGCCACTGTGCTGGTGCGGCGATCCGCGCCGATGTCACCGTGACGTTCATTGCAGGAAAACGTGGATTGCACACGGGCCGGGCGGCCGACCATGTCGGTGTACTCGAGCTGGCAACTCTGGGCGTGCCCGACAGCGTGTACGCGGATATTGCGCCGGACGCACGCTTGCTGGTCGCCGAGGTCCTGCCGCGGCGCATGCGTTACGCGAACAAGGGCGACAACGGCCACGTGCTGGTGATCGGCGGCGAGCACGGCATGGCCGGCGCGGCGCGGCTGGCAGGCGAATCGGCCTTGCGCGGTGGCGCCGGCCTGGTGAGCGTGGCGACGCGCGCCGAGCATGTGTTTGCCCTGAATGCCACGCGGCCGGAACTGATGGTGCATGGTGTCGATGGCCCGCAAGCGCTGGCGCCGATGCTCGAACGAGCCAGCGTGCTGGCACTCGGTCCGGGTCTGGGGCAAGCCGCATGGGGGCATGCGCTATGGCTTACCGCGCTGGACGCGAACAAGCCACTGGTACTCGATGCCGACGGACTGAACCTGCTGGCACGCGAGCAGCGCCGGTTCAGCGCGCCGACGATATTGACGCCCCATCCGGGCGAGGCAGCACGGTTGCTTGGCGTGTCCACGGCCGAGGTCGAGCATGATCGCTTTGCGGCCGTGCGCGAACTGTCCAGCCGCTATGGGGCAGTGGCGGTATTGAAAGGTGCCGGCAGTTTGATTGCCGATCCGGATGGACGTCTGGATGTCTGTCCGTGGGGCAACCCCGGGATGGCCTCCGGCGGCATGGGCGATCTGCTCACCGGCGTCGTGGCGGCCCTGCTTGCACAGGGTTGCAGCGCCTGGCAGGCCGCCTGCCTCGGCGTGGGGCTGCATGCGCGTGCCGGCGACCGGGCCGCGCAACTGGGCGAGCGCGGATTGCTGGCCAGCGACCTGCTGGCGCCGCTGCGTGCGCTGGGCAATGGTGTGTCGGGTCGCGAGCGTGAGCATGACTGAACAAACCGGGCCAGGCCCTGCCAACCCGGGCCATATCGAATACGGACGGGAGTGGTCACTGTCCGATGAGGCGGCCACCGCTGCCCTGGCCGCGCGGTTGGCGCGTGTGCTGGACGACGGGCTGGTGCTCTACCTGCATGGTCCGCTCGGCGCCGGCAAGACCAGCTTTGCACGCGCCTTGCTGACCGCCCTTGGCGTCGGCGAGCGGGTCAAGAGCCCGACCTACAGCCTGGTCGAGGGCTACATGGCGCGGGGGCGGCCGGCCTGGCATCTGGACCTTTACCGGATTGCCGATCCCGGCGAACTGGAATGGCTGGGCCTGGACGCACTGGCCGATCCGGCTGCACTGGTGCTGGTGGAATGGCCCGAACGCGGGGCGGGCGCCTTGCCCGCGGCGGATCTCGAATTGCGCCTGGATTATGCGGGGCAGGGGCGCCAGGCGTTGCTGCGAGCGTTCACCGCTCATGGTGAAAGGCTGCTGGCACGGCTGCCTTGAACGCGGTTAAGTGCCGATTTCCCCTTGAGAAATTGTCTGGTCGCTGATTCGGGCAAGGATCTGTGCGGAATGCGCGACTTGCGGTCGATAACTTGATGTAGCCTGATAAATGATCCGCAGGTTATGGAAATTCAAGGGAAAATCCGCTTGCATTCAGTGAATGACTGCGTTTCAATGCGGCTCATGAGGGGTTACCTGAACAATTTGGGTGGATTAGTTGCCGTCGCCATCCTGGCGATCACGCCGGTGTGGGCGGTTCGGGCGGCCGATCTGAAGGACGCCCGGGTCTGGGCTGGTCCGGATTACACCCGCCTGGTACTCGATGCATCCGGCCCGCTGCATTACACGGTGAGTCAGAAGGATGGCCAGGTCGTGGTCGATCTGCCGAACAGCCGGGTGACGCAGGACTTTTCCGATCCCACCGCCCAGGGGCTTTATCGGGGCATGAGTCATGCCCGTATCGGGGATCGCCTGCAACTGACCGCCAAGGTCGATCCGGACAGCCGCCTGAAAAGCTTCGTGCTGAAGCCGGCCAGTGGTACGGACTATCGTCTGGTGCTGGATATCTACCCCGGCAACCGCATCGAGACCGTCAGCACTGCCCAACACCCGCCAGCCACCACAGTGGCGGCGCCGGTGGTGATTCCGCAGTACAGCAATCCCACTCACAGCGGTCGAGTCGCCACCGAGCAGGCTGCGGCCATGCTGAATGGCCAGCGCGCCGTGGTGGTGGCGATCGATGCCGGTCATGGCGGCAAGGATCCCGGTTCGCACGGCCCCGGCGGCACGCTGGAGAAGAATGTCACGCTGGCCGTGGCGCGCAATCTTGCGGCGGAAATCAATCGCCAGCCGGGCATGAAAGCGGTGCTTACGCGCGATGGCGACTTTTTCATTCCGCTCACGCAGCGCTATCGCATCGCCCGCGAAAACAATGCCGATCTGTTCGTGTCGATCCACGCCGATGCCTTCACCAGCGATGACGCCAAGGGCTCGTCGGTGTGGGTGCTGTCGCCGCGCGGCAAGACCAGCACGGCCGCGCGCTGGCTCGCCGATAGCGAGAACCGCGCCGACCTGATCGGCGGTATCACGCTGGACGACAAGGACGATGGCCTGGCCAAGGTGCTGCTGGACCTGCAACAGGGCTGGGCGATGCAAGCCAGCGATATGGTCGCCGGCAATGTGCTCAAGGCACTGGGCATGCTCGGGCCGACTCATCGAGGCTATGTCGAACGGGCGAATTTCGTGGTGCTGCGTTCGCCGGACGTGCCGTCGATCCTGGTCGAGACAGCCTTCATCAGCAACCCGGCCGAAGAACGCAAGTTGCGTGATCCGGCGCATCAGAAACAGCTCGCCGAAGCCGTGATGGGCGGTGTGAAGAATTATTTCGAGTCGACGCCGCCACCGGGTACCTGGTTCGCCGCACAGGCGACGCGCCGCAACGGCGTCGAACTGGCGTCGGGCAAGGCGGCAAGTGTCGGCAGGAGCACTGTCGTGAAGGCCACCGGCAAGGATCAGGTCACTCTGGCCCGCAATCCGGCGCCCTCCGCGGATGACGGCGTACGTGACGTGCACCGGGTCGGTCGTGGCGAAAGCCTGCGCAGCATTGCGCGTCAATACGGCATCAGTGTCGGCGCGCTGAAAAATGCCAACCAGTTGAGCAGCGATACGGTGCGTGCCGGCGCGGTCCTGGCCATTCCCACCGGCTGACTTCAACCGATCTGCGACCCGATCACGGCAGCGTTGCCGTCGTTCACTGCTAAAGTTCGCAGATGACTGTGATCCGCCTGCTTCCCCCTGAACTCATCAACCAGATCGCCGCCGGCGAGGTCATCGAGCGGCCGTCCTCGGTGGTCAAGGAGCTGGTCGAGAACAGTCTTGACGCCGGCGCCAGCCGCATCGAGGTGGACATCGAGGCTGGCGGCGCACGGCTGATCCGCGTACGCGACGATGGTGGCGGCATCCATGTCGACGAGTTGCCGTTGGCGGTTGCGTCGCATGCGACCAGCAAGATTGGCAGCTTTGACGATCTGGAACACGTCGCCAGCATGGGTTTTCGTGGCGAGGCGCTGGCTTCGGTGTCGTCGGTATCGCGTTTCGCGCTGACTTCGCGCGCACGCGATCAGGACGCGGCATTCCGCATCGAGGTCGATGGCGGCAAGCTGCAGGCGGCGCGCCCGGCGCAGCATCCGCAAGGCACCAGCGTGGAAGTGCGCGACCTGTTCTACAACGTGCCGGCGCGGCGGAAATTCATGCGCGCAGAACGCACCGAGTTCGCGCACATCGACGACCTGCTGAAGTCGCTGGCGCTGGCGCGCGGCGCGGTGGAGTTCCGGCTCAGTCATAACGGCAAGCCGGTACGCATCCTGAAAGCCGCCCGCGACGAGCAGGCGGCGTTGCAGCGGGTGGCCGAGGTGCTCGGCGAGGAATTTCCGGCACAGAGCCTGCGCGTCGATCACGCGATGGCCGGCCTGCATCTGTCCGGCTGGGTCGGCCTGCCGACCGCATCGCGCGCGCAGGCCGACTCCCAGTATTTCTACGTCAATGGTCGGCTGGTGCGCGACCGCATCGTTGCCCACGCGGTGCGCCAGGCGTATGCCGATGTGTTGTTCCACGGTCGTCATGCCGCGTTCGTGCTGTATCTGGAGCTCGACCCGGCCGGTGTCGACGTGAACGTGCATCCCGCCAAGCAGGAAGTGCGCTTCCGCGAGCAACGGCTGGTCCACGATTTCCTGTACCGCACCTTGCATGAGGCCCTGGCACAGACGCGAGCCGGGCTGAACACGCTGCCAGCGACGGAGCCGATGGCGATTGCCGAGGGTTCGCATGCCGCGAGTTCCGCGGCAACAGCGTGGCCCGGGCAGTTCAGCCAGAACCGGTTGAACCTGGGTGTGCGCGATGCGCCATTGGCCAGCTACGCCGCTCTGCTTGGCGAAGCATCTTCAACGTCGGTTGCCTACACACCGATGCCTGCCGCCGAGGAGGGCGAAACACCGCCGCTCGGCTTTGCGATCGCGCAGCTGAAATCCATCTTTGTGCTGGCCGAGAATGCGCATGGGCTGGTGCTGGTGGACATGCACGCGGCACACGAACGCATCACCTACGAGAAATTGAAGAATGGCCGCGGCACCAGCAACCTGCGTTCGCAGATGCTGCTGGTACCGCTCAGCATCGCGGTCAGTGCAAAGGAAGCCGCCGCCGCAGAAGAGCACGCCGAGGCGCTGACCGAGTGGGGGCTGGAATTGTCACGCAGTGGTCCGGCGCAGATCGTGGTGCGGCGCATTCCCGCCTTGCTGGAAGGTGCGGATGTCGGTCAGCTCAGTCGCGATGTGTTGTCCGAGCTGGCCCAGCACGGCAGCTCGCGCCGGTTGCAGGAGCTGGAGAACGAATTGCTCTCGACGATGGCTTGTCACGGTTCGGTACGCGCCGGGCGGCGGCTGGGCCTTCCGGAAATGAATGCGCTGCTGCGCGAGATGGAAGCAACCGAACGTTCTGGACAATGCAACCACGGTCGGCCGACCTGGGTCCAGCTGAGTCTGGCCGAGCTCGACAAGTTGTTCATGCGCGGCCGCTGACGCGCTATCTGTAGTTGTTTCGCTGGAGATACCGATGATCCGTACCAGCCTGTTTGTTGCCGCCACCATTCTGGGAGTTGCCACCGTGCATGCCACCGATACTGACAGTTACAAACAAAGCATTGAGCAATGGCACACCGGCCGGGTCGAGCGGCTGACTGCGCCGGACGGTTGGCTGAGCCTGATCGGTCTGGAATGGCTGAAGGACGGCGCCAATCGCATCGGCAGTGCGGCCGACAACGACATCGTGCTGCAGGCCGGCCCGGCGCATCTCGGTGTGGCAAACCTGACCAGCAACGGTGACGTGCATCTCGTGCTGGCCAGCGACAGCGGCGCGTTGATCGATGGCAAGCCGGCACATGAGGCCACGCTGATCGACGACATGAAGGCCGGCGACGGCACTCCGACCACGGTGAGTTTTGGTACTGCAAGCTTCTATGTGATCGATCGGGATGGCCGCAAGGGGCTGCGGGTGAAGGATAGTGAAGCGTCCAGCCGCAAGCACTTCCTCGGCATCGACTCGTTTGCGATCGATCCGTTGTGGCGGATCGAGGCAACCTGGGTGCCGGCCAAGCCAGGCGAAACGCTGGAGATGGGCTCGGTGATCGGCACGATCGACAAGTATCCGGTGCCGGGCAAACTGGAGTTCACCCGCGACGGCAAACATTTCGAGATTCTGCCGGTGATCGAAGTGCCGGGCGACGCCCAGTACTTCATCGTGTTCGCCGATCGCACCAGTGGCAAGGAGACCTACGGAGCCGCGCGTTTCCTGTACATCGATCCACCGAAAGACGGCAAAGTCGTGCTCGATTTCAACAAGGCGTACAACCCGCCGTGCGCGTTCACGGCATTCGCCACCTGTCCGCTGGCGCCGCCGGAAAACCGGCTGGATCTGCGCGTGACCGCGGGCGAGAAAAACTACCGTGGCTCGCTTCACTGAGTGGTGCGCGGTTATCGCGCTGACGCTGCTGGCGTCATTCAATGCGTTCGCCGCCACGCCAGCCGATTACGCCAGCTCGGTGACCAGGGCACGTGCCCAACGTGTCGATGAGCTGAAACGTCCGGACGGCTATCTGGCACTCACCGCTTCAGGCTGGTTGCTGCCCGGCGACAACGCTGTGGGCAGCGCAGAGGACAATCGCTTCCGGATTCCCGGTGCGCCAGCGCATCTGGGCGTACTGAACCTGGATGCATATGCACGGGTGCACTTGCGGCTTGTCGAAACCCGCGACGTCAGCATCGATGGACACCCGGCCGCGACGTCGATCAGCGAGCTGCGGACACAAGGCGACGGGGGCAAGCAGCAACCTACCCGCGTGAGTTTTGGCAGCAGCTATCTGTATGTGGTGGAGAATGGCACGCAGCGTGGTCTGCGGGTGAAGGACAACGACGCACCGCTGCGCGCGCATTTTCCGGGCTTCGATTATTTCCCGATCGATCCGTCATGGCGAATCGAGGCGGACTGGGTGCCATTCGCGCAGCCGCATGCGCTGAAGGTGGCCTACGTCACCGGCACCGAGAGCGATACGCCGATTGCGGGCAAGGCCGTGTTCCAGCGCGACGGCCACACTTACGAGCTGTTGCCGATCGACGAGGACGGCCAGTTGTTCTTCGTGTTCACCGATCGCACGGCCGGCAAACTGACCTACGGTGGCGCGCGGTTCCTGTATGCCGCGATGCCGAAGAACGGCAAGGTGCTGCTGGATTTCAATCTCGCGCAAAACCCGCCATGCGCGATCACGCCGCACGTCGTGTGCCCGCTGGCCCCGCCGGAGAACCGGCTGAAGCTGTCGGTGACGGCGGGCGAAAAAAAGTTTCGTGGCGGTGAGCACTGAGCCACCGCCACGCGAGGGTTCGCTCAACGCCCCGTGAATACGGCCTTGCGCTTTTCCAGAAACGCCGTGGTGCCTTCACGCATGTCCTCGGTGGAAAACGCCAGCGCGAAACCTTGCGTCTCGAACTCCAGGCCCTGATCGATACTGGCTTCGCCGCCTTGCAGTACAGCATCGAGAATGCCTGCGGCGGCCAGCGGCGCGGCGCCGGCGAGCTGGTCGGCCAGTGCGTTCACCGCTTCATCCAGCGCCTCGGGCGCAACCACGCGGGTGACGATGCCCAGTTCATACGCGCGTTGCGCATTGATTGGCGCACCGGTCAGGCACAGCTCCAGCGCGGCGCCGCGGCCGGCCAGACGCAGCAGGCGCTGGGTGCCACCGAAGCCGGGTATCAGGCCGAGGTTGATTTCCGGCTGGCCGAACTTCGCTTTCTCGCTGGCCACGCGCAGGTGGCAAGCCATCGCCAGCTCCATGCCGCCACCAAGCGCGAAACCCTGGATGCGCGCGATCACCGGCTTGCCGAGCCGCTCGATCGAGCTCATCAGGCGCTGGCCGGTACGCGAGAAGCCCTGCGCCTGTACCGGCGTATAGCCGTTCATTTCGGCGATATCGGCGCCGGCAACGAACGCCTTCTCGCCCGCACCGGTCAATACCACCGCGCGCACGGCGTCATCCTGCGCCGCTTGTGTAAACGCGATGGTCAACTCGTTGAGTGTGTCGCGGTTCAGCGCGTTGAGCTTGTCGGGGCGGTTGACGATGATCGTGTGTACCGCACCGCGATTGCTGATTTCCAGGTTGCGATAAGCCATGAGCGACTCCCGATGGATGCAAAAACGCGATGGTAGCAGCGGGAACCTTTGTCGCTGGGGGGGTTCTCAAGCCACGGGCGCCATCGCTGCATGAATCCGGCGAACCGCTTAGGATGGTCCGTCAGGATCGACTGTCGAGTTAGGGAAAGGCCCGGTGGAGAAAGGCATGACATATCTGCGTTGCGGTCTCCTCGGCATGTCGCTGTTGCTGGGGGGCGTGGTGCATGCGCAGAGCCGGTTGCCGGCGGCAGCCACTCCGGCGAAGCCCGACAAGGCAAAACTGTCCTACGCGATCGGTTACCAGATCGGCAGCCAGTTCGCGGACGGCAAACCGGAGGTGGATATTCCCGTGCTGGTGCGGGCGATTCAGGATGCCTATGCCAAGCGTCATCCGACGGTGTCGATGCAGGACATGCATTTGCAACTGCAGCGGCTGGATCAGCAGATGCACGCCGATGCGCTGGCTCAGTTCAAGCACATTGCCGCGGTCAACGCGCGCAAGAGCGCTGCTTACATGGCGCGCAACCGGCAGCAGCCCGGCGTGGTGCAGTTGCCGTCGGGTATCCAGTACGCCGTGCTGAGCGGCGGTACCGGCATCAGTCCGACCGTGACCAGCGTGGTCACCGTGAATTACCGCGGCATGTTGATCGACGGCACCGAATTCGACAGCACCTGGGCGCACGGCGCACCGGTGAGTTTCACCGTCAACAAGGTGCTCCCCGGCTGGCAGGACGTGCTCCCGCGCATGCACGTGGGCGATCGCTGGAAAGTGGTGATCCCACCCCAGTTGGCCTATGGCGAAAATGGCCAGCTGCCGCGGATTGGTCCGAACGAAGCGCTGGTGTTCGAGATCGAACTGCTCGATACCAAGGCCGCTGCCGGCAAGCCCTGATCCACTCCAGTGGTAGCATGATGGGGCATGTCGAACGCCCCGAACCCTGTCGAAACTCTGCCATTGACTCCCTGCATCGGCATCTGCCGACTGGACGGGCGCGGGTATTGCGTGGGCTGTCAGCGCACCGGTGAGGAGATCGGTCGCTGGCGCGCGATGAGTGATGCGGAGCGGCTGCACGTGATGCAGGTGATCCTGCCTGAGCGCAAGTTGTCGTGATGGATGCGCTGATCAACGCGCTGCTGCCGCTGTCGACACCGCCGACGGCGCCGGGTTGGAATCACGCGGACATGACCGAACTGCTGGGCCACAGCAAACGCGAGCCAGCCGCCGTGCTGGTCGGTTTTCGCGAGGGCGTTCAACCACGGTTGGTACTGACCGTCCGCACCGATCACTTGCAGGCACACGCCGGCCAGGTGGCATTCCCCGGTGGTCGCAGCGATCCGGCTGATGACGATGCGTTGACCACCGCCCTGCGCGAAAGCGAAGAGGAGATCGGCCTGGATCGCGCTCTGGTGATGCCGCTGGGCTATCTGGATTGCTTCGAGACGATCAGTGGCTTCTGCATCACGCCGGTGGTGGCGAAGATTGCCACCGAAGCACAGCTGTATCCGGCACCTGACGAAGTCGCGGAGGTGTTCGAGGTGCCGCTGGCCTTCCTGCTGGAACCGGCGAACCTGCGCCGCTATACGATGGAGTTTCGCGGCCGCCACCGGCCGATGGTGGAGTTCGTCCATGGTGGCCATCGCATATGGGGTGCCACCGCCGCGATGCTGTTCAACCTGCTGCAGAGGATGGGACGCACATGACGCTCAAGACTACCTTGATCGACGCGACGGAACTGGCCGCATGGCCGCCGCACGAAGTGCTGATCGTGGATTGCCGCTTCGATCTGGCCGATCCGGCCAAGGGTGGTCGCGACTATCTGGATGGCCATATCCCCGGTGCCGTATTCGCCAGCCTCGATCACGACCTGTCCGACCTGTCGCGCCAGGCCGAAGGCCTCGGCCGGCATCCGTTGCCACTGGAGCCGGCGTTCAACGCGCTGCTGTCGCGCTGGGGCTGGCATGCGGGCATGCAGGTGGTGAGCTATGACGCTGGCAGCGGTGCGCTGGCCGCGGCGCGGCTGTGGTGGCTGCTGCGACTGGTCGGCGTGCATGAGGTGGCTGTGCTTGATGGCGGCTACGCCGCGTGGCTGGCGGCAGGCCTGCCGGTCGAATCCGGCGCGGCCGCCGCGCGAACCGCCACGCGAGTTTCCCTCCGTTACGACGAGAGCCAGGTGCTGCTTGATCATGCCGTGCTGCTGGGCGGCGCGTCGGGTCGGTTGCTGGATGCACGCGCGACACCGCGTTATCGCGGCGACGTCGAGCCGCTGGATCGGGTCGGCGGCCATGTACCCGGCGCGCTGAACCGGCCGTTCGCCGACAACCTTGGCAGCGATGGCCGCTTCAAGCCGGCCGCGCAGTTGCGTGACGAATTCACGGCCGTGCTCGGTTCGACTGCGCCCTCGCAGGTGGTGCACATGTGTGGCTCCGGCGTCACTGCCTGCCACAATCTGCTGGCGATGGAGCATGCCGGGCTGCACGGCTCACGGCTTTACGCGCCGTCGTGGAGCGGCTGGGTCAGCGATCCAACGCGGGCGGTCGCCAAGGGCTGATCTTGCAGGAACCCGCCAGCGAGCTCCTGCACCAGGCTCACTTTTTTTCTTTCAGTCGTGCCACCAGCTGTTGCAACACCGCCTGCGTCTGTGGGTGGAAGAACGCATCGGTGAAGTCTTCCAGCGGCAACGCATCCAGGTCGGCGTAAGCCGCAGCGAGGTCCGCACGCGCCAGTGTGCGGGTGGCGAGCATCGCGTGCGTCGGCAATGCCAGCAATTCACCCAGCCAGCGCAGTGCACGTGTGGTGACCTGGTCGACACCGGTGAGTTCATCGACGAAGCCGCAGGCCAGCGCTTCGGATGCCTCGATCATGGCGCCGGAAACCAGCAGCCGTTCGGCGCGGTAAGTGCCGACCACGCGACGCAACGCCAGCTGGATCGCCTCGGGCACGATCAGTCCCACCTGTACTTCGTTCAGGCCGATCCGGTACGCGCCTTCGGCCATTACACGGTAATCGCAGAACAATGCCAGCACCGCACCGCCGGCCGGGCTGTGGCCGGTGATCGCCGCAACCAACGGAATCGGTGCGCGGGCCAGCGTGCCGCATAGCGAGAAAAATTCGCGCCAGTACTCAAGTACGCCAGCGCGGTCGCGTGCCAGCAGCGCGGGCACGTCGACGCCGGCGGAGAACAGCCCCTGCGCGCCGGACAGCACGATGCCGCGCACACTTTCGCGCATGCTGTCATCGATGGCGGTGTGCAGCGCGCGCAGCAGTTCCAGGTTCAGCGCGTTGACCGGCGGTCGGGCCAGCTGGATCTCGCGGATGCCGTTGTCGTGGTTGGTGATGTTGAGCATGGGGAACTCCGGCTCGATGATTTACGGTTGGGGATTGTCGGCGTCGGTCCAGCTGTAGCGCACGGCATAGTCCAGCGTGGTCTTGCCGTTGGCTGGCACCTCGACGCGGAACTCCAGCGTGTCCGGTGTCTGCTGGCTGGGCTTGCTGCTGGATGAAATCAGTGTCCACTGCCGCCAGCGGGAGGGATGCTCGCGCACGGTCACCGTGCGCGCACTGTCGCCCGCGTTGCTGAGGTTGATGCGGAATGCCTCGTCCATCGTGTGGCCGGACTTGTCCTCGCTGAAACCCGTACGCGTGCGCTCCGCGCGCAGATCGAATGCGGTACCCAGGGCGATCGTCGCATCGGTGCCTTTCGGGGTGTCGTTGATGCGACCTTCGCCGATGAACTGCGGTGTGCCGTTGCGATCGGCGGTGAGTACACGCAGGTAGCCGGCCGGCAAGCTGTCGAACGCCTTCAGCTTCAGGGTGCTGACGATGGCGCTGCCGCCACCGAGATTGAAGTCCCGAGCCAGGATAGGTTGCTGCGGCTGGAAGCCGTTGCCGTTCTCGTACAGCGCGGTGCGCTCGCAATCCAGCGCGCGGTTTGCGTACAGCGGTACCTGGCTGACGCTGCCATCGGGCAGGTCGACCGCAGCGGGCAGCGTGTAGCTGCGGTAATCGCCGACACTGTCCTGTTGCGGCATGTCGGCACTTTCGGCCTTCGCGTTGAAGCCACGCGCCATGGCCATCATCGGGCGTGGTGCCGACGCCTTGGCCATGTTCGGCTCGCCGGCAATCAGGGTCAGCTGCGCATGGCGCCAGTCGCGGCCGCTGCGGTTGGCGATGCTGGCGCGTGATTCGAACTGCATGCGACAGGCGACACCTGGTTGCAGAGTCGCCACATACGCGGCACGCCAGCCAAGGCCGGATGTGGGATAGCTGAGCACGGCGTTGGTCTGGCCTGCGCGCGCGGCATCCACCCGCAGGCTCAGGCTGGAACCGGTCGGGAAATCGGCACCAGTCGTGCGCACGGCGGCATAGTTGCTGACCAGGGTAGTGTTGCCGCTGTTGTCGCGTACCAGCAGGCCATCACCCGCACGCAGCAAGGTGCCGCTGGCCAGCGACTGGCCACTGTTGCCGAGTACGTCCACGGTATGGCCGGTCAATCCGGTCAGTGCCGCATTGGCGCCCTGCGCCAGCAGCAGTCGCTGCGAGATCACCTTGGCATCCTTGTCGGGAAATCCCAGGGCCAGCGCTTCGGGATCGAGGAAGCCCGGCAAGTCACCGATCACCACGTCGTGCGTGCCCGCGGCCAGGGTCAGCGCGCGCTGCTCGCGCACTACCGCGTAGCCGTCATCGACATTGCCACCGCCGTTGCTGGCGTACAGCGCAGCACTGTCGCTGCGGTACAGGGTGAGCGAGGTGGTGTTGTCGGCGGCATGTGCCGTGGCGGCGCCGGCCAAGGCGGCGATGCAGGCGAGGGCAAGGGCGGGGCGATGTATTGTTGTCATGGCGCGCGTTCCATCGTGGAGAGCAGATCGTCATGATAGCGATCCCGCATGCATGCCGTGCGTCGATTGCATCACCGCGCGCCGAGAAGTGCCGGCATCCACGCCGGTTTGGCGCCCCGCCGGTTCGCATCGTCGCCGCAGGGTCAGGACTGTCCAAGCATGGGCAACACGGATTCACTATCGTGGCGCGAGAATTCCCTGTCGATGACCCGATCATGCCTACGCCAATGACGATCCACATCGCACCCGCCCGCCTGCCGAACGACATCGAGATCGTGCGTGGGCTGTTCGCGGAATACATCGACAGTCTCGGCATCGATCTCTCCTTCCAGGACGTGGGCGCGGAGCTGGCGCAACTGCCGGGCAAGTACGCGCCGCCCCGCGGTGTGATCCTGATCGCGCGCGACGGCGCGGGGTCGGTGCTGGGTTGCGTGGCGTTGCGACCCTGGTCGCAGCCGGGGGTGTGCGAGATCAAGCGCCTCTACGTGCGGCCTGCGGCGCGTGGGCATGCGCTGGGGCGACGATTGGCCGAGGCGGTGATTGCCTGGGCAACCCGGACTGGCTATGCGCGCGTGCTGCTGGACACGCTGGCCTCGATGCAGGCGGCGCGGCAACTTTATGTCGCGCTGGGTTTTCGTCCGGTGGCGCCGTATTACGACAACCCGGTGCCGGACACGTTGTACATGGCGCTGGAACTCGAGCCGGGAACGACCTGAGCGAGACGCGAACTACGCAGCAGACCAACCCGCACGGAAGGCGGCGGGGGTCATGCCGAATGTTTTCACGAATTCGCGGTTGAGATGTGCCTGGTCGTAGAAGCCCGCGTCGAGTGCCGCTTCGATGATCGGCGCCTGGATGCGCAACAATGCCTTGGCCTTGTGCACGGCCAGCAACACGTGAAAGTTGTGCAGGCTGGTGTCGGTCTCGCGGCGGAACGCGCGCGCCAGGTGACCGGCGGAAACTTTGCAGGCCTGCGCGAGTGCCTCCACGTCGGTGTGCAACGAAGGGCGTCCGGCCAGCAGGGCCATGGCCCGTGCGCCGAGAGCATCGCGGGAGCTGCCGCTTGAGGCGTTCTTCGCAGCGGATGGTGCGAAGCGCGAGGTAAAGGCCCAACTACTGCCATCCACCGGCTCGAAGCGGTGGATCACGCCGGCGGGCACCACGATGGTGTCGCCAGCGGCGACCTCCCGGCAGGTCATGGGAAGGCGCAGCCGCGCCCGCCCCGCCAGCACCTGCACGATCTCGTCGCCAGCATGGAAATGCGGCCGGAAGCGCCATGCATGGCGCGCACCGGTGATCGTCTCGACCCGGTCCGATCCGCTCGGGCTGAGCATGAACGAAGTACGGGTGGCTGCGGCGCGCATGGGCTGGTTATCGGGCTAGGCGGCGGCGATGCGTATCGCTTCGGGCAACGGCACCGGCTTGCCGCTGGCCGGGTCCATCCACACCATCACCACGTGACCGTCGCAATACAGCTGATCAGGATGTTCGGCGTCGATCACTCGATGCGCGATCGTCATCGAGCTGTTGCCCACGCGCTCGCAGAACAGCTGCACCTGCAACTGCGCAGGCCATGCGATGGGGCGGCGGTAGTTGATCTGGCTGGCGGCCATCACCGGCATGGTGTGATCGTCGAACCACGGTCCGGGCACGTGGCTTAGCCACTGCAGCCGGGCCTCTTCCAGGTAGGTGAGGTAGTTGGAGTTGTTGACGTGGTTGAACGCGTCGAGGTCGCGCCAGCGCACGCCAATCGCGGCGACGTACAACGGAGTATCGCTGTCGCCTTTCGGCGTGATCCCGGCGGCATCGTTCGCAACCGGAGCGGCGGTGGGCGTGGCTTGCGTGGTGGACTTGCGTGGACTCATGAACTTTTCTTCTTCCCGCTTCCGCGCATGGGCTTGTACTTGTCGGCCGAGGCGATGTGCTTGGTGGCGGCCTTGACGCGCTTGGCTGCGCCCGGCTTTTTCGGCCTGGCCGATTTCAGGTGCGGCGCGAGGAAATGGCCGGTGTGCGACTCGGGTGTGGCGGCCACGGTTTCCGGCGTGCCGGCAACCAGGATGCGGCCGCCGCCGGCGCCGCCCTCGGGGCCGAGATCGACGACCCAGTCGGCGGTCTTGATCACATCGAGATTGTGCTCGATCACCACCACGGTGTTGCCCTGGTCGACCAGCTGATGCAGCACGTCGAGCAACTGCTCGATGTCGTGGAAATGCAGTCCGGTGGTGGGTTCATCCAGGATGTATAGGGTGCGGCCGGTGTCGCGCTTGCTCAGTTCCTTGGACAGCTTCACCCGCTGCGCTTCGCCACCGGACAACGTGGTCGCGCTCTGGCCGAGCTTGATGTAATCGAGGCCGACGGCGCGCAGGGTATCGAGCTTGCGCGCAATGGTCGGCACGTTCTCGAACAGCTTCAGCGCATCTTCCACCGTCATGCCGAGCACGTCGGCTATCGTGTGGCCCTTGTACAGGATCTCCAGCGTCTCGCGGTTGTAGCGCTTGCCGTGGCAGACGTCGCAGGGCACGTAGACGTCCGGCAGGAAATGCATCTCCACCTTGATCATGCCGTCGCCTTCGCAGGCCTCGCAGCGACCGCCGCGTACGTTGAAGCTGAAGCGGCCCGCTGTATAGCCGCGCGAACGCGCTTCCGGCACCTGCGCGAACATCTCGCGCAACGGGGTGAACAGGCCGGTATAAGTGGCGGGGTTGGAGCGCGGCGTGCGGCCGATCGGCGACTGGTCGATGTCGACCACCTTGTCGAACAGCTCCATGCCGGCGACGGACTTGTATGGCGCCGACTGGGTGCCGGCACCGTTCAATTCGGCAGCGGCCAGACGGAACAAGGTGTCGTTGACCAGGGTCGATTTACCTGAGCCGGAGACGCCGGTGATGCAGGTGAACAGGCCAGCCGGAATCGCCAGGTCCACATTTTTCAGGTTGTTGCCGCTGGCGCCTTTCAGATGCAGCCACGCATCGGCATCGGCGGGCTGACGGCGCACGGCCGGCACTTCGATCGCGCGTGCGCCGGACAGGAACTGGCCGGTGACCGAACGCGGTGAATCGAGCATGTCCTGCACCGAGCCTTGCGCCACGATCTCGCCGCCGTGCACGCCGGCGCCGGGGCCGATGTCGAGGACGTGATCGGCCATGCGGATGGCGTCCTCGTCGTGCTCGACCACGATCACCGTGTTGCCGAGGTCACGCAGACGCGTGAGCGTGCCGAGCAGGCGTTCGTTGTCGCGCTGGTGCAGGCCGATCGAGGGTTCGTCAAGTACATACATCACGCCGACCAGACCGGCACCGATCTGCGAGGCGAGACGGATGCGCTGCGCCTCACCGCCGGAGAGCGAGTCGGCCTGGCGATCCAGGGTGAGATAGTTCAGGCCCACATCGTTGAGGAAGGTCAGCCGCTCGCGAATCTCCTTGACGATCTTCACCGCGATCTCGCCGCGCCAGCCGGTGAGCTTCAGTTCCTCGAAGAACGCCAGCGCGTCGTCGATCGAGCGATGGGTCAGCGAGGGCAGTGCGTGGTCGGCGACGAACACGTTGCGCGCCGATCGGTTCAGTCGCTGGCCCTCGCAGGCGGGGCAGGGCTGGTCGCTGATGTACTTGGCCAGCTCCTCGCGCACCGCGGAGGATTCGGTTTCCTTGTAGCGCCGTTCCAGGTTCGGCAGGATGCCCTCGAATGAATGTTCGCGGGTGACCTTGCCGCCACGTTCGGTGATGTAGCGGAAGGCGATCTTGTCCTTGCCGCTGCCATAAAGAATGGCCTTCTGGACGTCCGCGGGAAGCTTGTGCCACGGCGTGTCCACGTCGAAGCCGTAGTGTGCTGCCAGCGACAGGATCAGCTGGAAGTAGTGCGCGTTGCGCCGGTCCCAGCCACGCACCGCGCCAGCAGACAATGGCAGTTCCGGGTGGCCGACCACGCGCGACGCATCGAATACCTGGGTGACGCCGAGCCCGTCGCAGCTTGGGCAGGCGCCCACCGGCGAGTTGAACGAGAACAGCCGCGGCTCCAGTTCCGGCAGCGAGTAGTCGCAGACCGGACAGGAGTAGCGCGAGGACAGCAATTGTTCCGGCGCTTTCGTATCATCCATGTTGACCACGATCACCAGCCCGTCGCCGAGCCGCAGCGCAGTCTCGAACGATTCGGCCAGCCGCTGCTTGATGTCATCGCGCGGGCGGAAGCGGTCGATTACCACCTCGATGGTGTGCTTCTGACGCAGCGTCAATGGCGGCACCGCATCGAGGTCGACCACGGCGCCGTCGACGCGGGCACGCACGAAGCCCTGCGCGCGCAGTTGCTCGAACACTTGCACGTGCTCGCCCTTGCGCTCGCGGATCACCGGTGCCAGCAGCATGTAACGCTGTTCCGGATCGAGCGCCAGCGTGGCGTCGACCATCTGGCTCACCGTCTGCGCCTCCAGCGGGATGCCGTGGTCGGGGCAGCGCGGCGTGCCGACGCGGGCGTAGAGCAGGCGCAGGTAGTCGTACACCTCGGTGATCGTGCCGACGGTGGAGCGCGGATTGTGCGAGGTGGATTTCTGCTCGATCGAAATCGCCGGCGACAGACCTTCGATGTGGTCGACGTCAGGCTTTTCCATGATCGACAGGAACTGCCGGGCATACGCCGACAGCGATTCGACATAGCGTCGCTGGCCTTCGGCGTAGATCGTGTCGAACGCCAGCGACGACTTGCCGGAGCCGGACAGGCCGGTAATCACGATCAATTTGTCGCGTGGAAGGTCGAGGTCGATGTTCTTGAGGTTGTGCGTGCGTGCGCCGCGGATGCGTATGGTGTCCATTGCGCCGAGATATGGGGGGGAATCTTTACTATACCAAGGAGTTTCGATAGTTCATTGAAACAAGCCGCTGAATCGGCGGCCGAGCGGTTTCCCATGTCGCGGCGGCTATGGCTAAATGTGGTTTTGCCGGCCGCACGGCGGCTGTCAGATGGGTTCGATGGGAGACGGTCATGCGTAAATGGATCGGGGCTGCGGCGGGTGTGCTGTTGGCAATGGGTGCGACGGCTCAGGCCATGGCCGCACGGCCGGGCGAGCAGCAGGTGCGTCAGTTGTTCGAGGTGATGCACATGAGCCAGATGTTCGGCCAGATGAACACGCAGATGGCCGGCGTGATGGGGCAGGCGGTACCGTGCGTACCGGCCTCCTACTGGCAGGGCTTCATCGACGCCAGCGGTAGCCAGGAGCTGCTGGGTCGCATGGTACCGATCTACCAGGCCCATTTCAGCGCCGATGATGTGGCTGGTCTGCTGAAGTTCTACCAGTCGCCGCTGGGCCAGAAGGTGATCACGCAGATGCCCTGACCATGGCCGAGGGCATGAAGGTCGGTCAGCAGTGGGGGCGCGAACGGGGGCAGGCGATGATCAGGCAACTGCAGCGGAAGGGTACACTGGACGCCCAGGGCCGCTGTCCGGCCAGCCCAGCCGCGATCGCTCCGTCGCCAGCATCCAAGCCCGCGCCAAAACCCGCCCATTGAGGCTGCAAGCCCCGGTTGGTGGTCATTTAGCCAGTCTGCGGAGTTTGCTGTGGTCAGTATTTGACCAGTGCGCAGACAGGTCGTTATAATCCGCGGTTCGCCAGACCTGAGTTTGGGTCATGGCGATACCCAAGAGAATAACGACAGAAGGGCATTCCCATGAGTTACGCAGTCATCAAGACCGGTGGCAAGCAGTACCGTGTCATGCAGGGCGACGTCCTGCGTGTGGAACTGTTGACCGCCGAAGAGGGCGCCACCATCAGCTTCGATCAGGTGTTGCTGGTCGGCACCGGCGAGTCGATCACTGTCGGTGCGCCGATCGTGGAAGGCGCCACCGTCAGCGCCACTGTTCGCAAGCACGGCCGTGCCGACAAGATCCGCATCATCAAATTCCGCCGCCGCAAGCATTACAAGCGTCAGCAGGGTCACCGTCAGCATTTCACCGAAATCGAGATCACGGGCATCAACGCCTGAGCACTGGAGCATTGAGTCATGGCACATAAAAAAGGCGTAGGTTCCAGCCGCAACGGTCGCGATTCGAACCCGAAATACCTGGGCGTGAAGATCTATGGTGGCCAGGCCATCGAGGCCGGCAACATTATCGTGCGTCAGCGCGGCACCCAGTTCCACCCAGGTACCGGCGTCGGTCTGGGTCGCGACCACACGCTGTTCGCGCTGGTCGATGGCAAGGTCGAGTTCAAGATCCGCGGCGACAAGAACCGCCGTTTCGTCGACGTCGTTCCGGCGTAAGCCTTCATCGACGCGATAACGAAGGCCCCGCTTCGGCGGGGTTTTTGTTTTCAGGACGGGAGTCTCTGGAGCAGGGGATCGGGAATGCTGGAAGCGGGGCTGACGCAAGTCCCGTACCATGGCCCGATTACCCGTTATTCCGATTCCCGACTCTCCATCCCCCATTCCCGGTTCCCCCATGAAATTCGTCGACGAAGCCAATATCAAAGTCCAAGCCGGCGATGGCGGCAACGGCTGCATCAGCTTCCGTCGCGAGAAGTTCATCCCGTTTGGCGGCCCCGACGGCGGTGATGGCGGCTATGGTGGCTCGGTCTGGCTGGTGGCCGACGAAGGCCTCAATACCCTGGTCGATTTTCGCCATCAGCGCAGTTTCAAGGCGCAGCGCGGACAGAACGGCATGGGCAGCCAGATGTACGGCAAGGGCGGCGATGACACCACGATTCGCGTGCCGGTCGGTACCATGATCACCAATGTCGATACTGATGAGGTGATCGGTGACCTTACCGGCCACGGTCAGCGCATGCTGGTAGCGCAGGGTGGCAAGGGCGGCCTGGGCAATATCCATTTCAAGACGTCGGTGAACCGCGCGCCGCGCAAGGCCACGCCAGGTACGCCGGGTGATGCGCGCGAGTTGAAACTCGAATTGCGCCTGTTGGCCGACGTCGGTCTGCTTGGTTTTCCGAATGCCGGCAAGTCCACTTTCATCCGGGCGGTTTCCGCGGCCACCCCGCGGGTGGCGGATTACCCGTTCACCACGCTGGTTCCGAATCTTGGCGTGGTCAGCCTGGGCACCGATTCGAGCTTTGTGATCGCCGACATTCCCGGTCTGATCGAAGGTGCTTCCGAGGGCGCCGGACTGGGCATCCAGTTCCTGCGTCACGTGGCCCGTACCAGTCTGCTGCTGCACCTGGTCGATATTGCACCGATCGACGGTACCGATGTGGCCGGGCAGGTGCGTGCGATCGAGCTGGAGCTGGAGAAGTTCAATCCGGAGCTGCTCGAGCGCCCGCGCTGGCTGGTGCTGAACAAGGCCGACATGCTGGGCGAGGACGAGCGCCAGGCAACAGCGGAGAAGATCATCGCCGAATTGAACTGGACCCAGCCATGGTTCCTGGTCTCGGCGATCGCCCGCGAAAACACCATGGCCGTGTGCCAGCAGGTGCAGCGCTTCTTCGAGTCGCAGCGCGAGGCCAGCGTGAAGCGCACCGACATGTTGCCGAACGACGTGCGACTGCGCGGCGAGGATCCGCAGGGCTGAGCCGCCAGCGGTGTGGTCGGGCGTTGCGATACCGAGCGGCCTGACTCAGATCAAGAGTGCGCTGGCCTGCGCCTGCTAAAAAGACCGTGCGGCTTGCCGCTGCGAAAGAACAACCTGCATCGGAAGGGCGCCGGCGAAGGGCTGCTTGCATTTATTTGATGAGAATGCATATCATTCGTCAATATCTTTGATACGGAATATTCCATGAAACGCCTGCTGCCCATGGTGCTCGCTCTGCTGCCGCTGTTTGTCAGCGCCGCCGAGGCGCCCAGCTACACGCTGGTACTCAAGGATCACCGCTATCAACCCAGTGTCCTGCACATTCCGGCGCAGACCCGAATCAGGCTGGAAGTGATCAATCAGGATCCCTCCCCGGAGGAGTTCGAAAGCAACGATTTTCCCGCCGAGAAGATCGTGATGCCGAACAGTCGCATGAGCCTGTTCATTGGCCCGTTCAAGCCAGGTCGCTACGGCTTCTATGGCGATTTTCATCAGCCCACCGCGCAGGGCAGCTTGATCGTGGAGTAGGCATATGTGGGCCGTGGCGTTACTGGTGTTTCGGGAAGTGCTGGAAGCGGCGTTGATCGTCAGCGTGGTGGCAGCTGCCACTCGCGGGGTGGCGAAGCGTGGCTTGTATATCGGCAGCGGCATCGCACTCGGGGCAACTGGCGCCATGCTGGTGGCCTGGTCGGCCGGGTTGCTGGCTGCGGCCTTCAGCGGGATCGGTCAGGAGTTGTTCAACGCCGGCATTTTGCTGGCGGCAGTGCTGATGATCGGCTGGCACGTGCTGTGGATGTCCAGCCATGGACGTGAGCTGGGGCGACAGATGCAGGCGATGGGCAGCGCGGTATCGAGCGGTGCCAGTTCGCTGTGGCTGTTGCTGGCCGTGGTGGCGCTCGCGGTGCTGCGCGAGGGGTCGGAGATCGTGCTGTTCCTGTACGGCATGCGCGCAGGCGGCGCTGAGCATTTGTGGTCCGGACTATCGATCGGGGTGGTGGCCGGTGCGGCGCTCGGTTTTGCGCTTTACGCAGGTTTGCTGCGTATTCCGATGCGGCACTTCTTTCGTGTCACCAACGCCATGCTGGTATTGCTGGCCGCGGGGCTGGCCTCGACTGCCGCGCGCTATCTGATCCAGGCCGATCTGCTGCCGGCCCTGAGCCAGCCGCTGTGGGACAGTGCGTGGCTGCTCGGCAACGGTTCGTTGCCGGGGCAAACCGCACACATCCTGATCGGCTACGACGCGCAACCTGCCGGCATGCAGTTGGTATTCTATGTATTCACGCTGGCGGCGCTGTGGGTCGGGGCGAAGCTGATCCATGGCGATGCTCCTCCGGCGCGAGTCAGCCCATCGGCGGCTGCCCACGCGGATCCGGCACATTGACCGAAGCCTCCGGGCGGCGCGATGCGGGTGATGAACAAACCGCGCGCCCACATCGACGCTACATGCGAAATACGCCATAACGCTGCGGTTCGATCGGGGCGTTCATCGATGCGGAGATCGCCAGCCCCAGCACGCGGCGCGTGTCGACCGGATCGATGATGCCGTCGTCCCACAGTCGCGCGCTGGCGTAATAGGGGTGGCCCTGGCGCTCGTACTGGTCGCGGATCGGCGCCTTGAACGACTCTTCCTCGCCGGCCGACCACTCGCCGCCGCGCGCCTCGATGCCTTCGCGCTTGACCGTGGCCAGCACCGCCGCGGCCTGCTCACCGCCCATCACGGAAATGCGTGCGTTCGGCCACATCCACAGAAAGCGGGCGCCGTAGGCGCGGCCGCACATGGCGTAGTTGCCAGCACCGAAACTGCCGCCGATCACCACAGTGAACTTCGGCACGTGCGAGCAGGCCACCGCGGTGACCATCTTGGCACCATCCTTGGCGATGCCGGCCTGCTCATATTTCTTGCCGACCATGAAGCCGGTGATGTTCTGCAGGAACACCAGCGGCACGTTGCGCTGGTTGCACAGTTCGATGAAGTGCGCGCCTTTGAGCGCACTCTCGGCGAACAGGATGCCGTTGTTGGCGACGATGCCGACCGGATAGCCGTGGATATGTGCGAAGCCGCAAACCAGCGTCTTGCCGTAGCGTGCCTTGAACTCGTGGAACTCGGAGCCGTCGACGATCCGGGCGATCACCTCGCGGATGTCGAACGGGCGGCGGGTGTCCTGCGGAATCACGCCATACAGCTCATCGGCGGGATATTTCGGCTCGACCGGCGTGCGCAGCGCCAGCGGCATGTCCTTGCTGCGGTTGAGGTGGGCAACTATGTCGCGGGCGATCGAAAGCGCGTGGGCATCGTTCTCGGCATAGTGGTCGGCCACGCCGGAGATGGACGTATGGACGTCCGCACCACCGAGTGTCTCGGCATCCACCACTTCACCGGTGGCGGCCTTCACCAATGGTGGGCCGCCCAGGAAGATGGTGCCCTGTTCGCGCACGATGATGGTCTCGTCGCTCATCGCGGGCACGTAGGCGCCGCCGGCGGTGCACGAGCCCATCACCACCGCGATCTGCGGAATATTCAGTGACGACATGCGTGCCTGGTTGTAAAAGATCCGGCCGAAGTGCTCCTTGTCCGGAAATACCTCGTCCTGCAGCGGCAGGAAGGCACCGCCGGAGTCGACCAGATAGACGCAGGGCAGGCGATTCTCCAGGGCCACTTCCTGCGCGCGCAGGTGTTTCTTCACGGTCATCGGGAAGTAGGTGCCGCCCTTGACGGTGGCGTCGTTGGCGACCACCACCACCTCGATGTCGTTGATCCGGCCGATGCCGGTGATCAGGCCGGCTGCCGGTGCAGCATCGTCGTACATGCCATGCGCGGCCAGTGGCGACAGTTCGAGGAACGGTGAGCCGGGATCGAGCAGCGCGCGAATGCGCTCGCGCGGCAGCAACTTGCCGCGCGCCACATGCTTGTCACGAGCCTTGGCGCCGCCACCTTCGGCGCTGCGCATCAGTTCGCGCTGCAGATCGTCGACCACCGCGCGCAACTGCACGCTGCTGGCCTGGAACTCGGGCGAACGAGGATCGATCTGCGATGCAATGACGCTCATGGATTCGGACTCACGGGTGTTGGGCCGTCATCACGGCCAATCCGGAGATGATAGCGGGCGTCGGTCAGCGGCGAAAATCATTCCAGGTTGCGCGGCGTGGCACAGACGAAAAAAAACGGCCGCACAAGGCGGCCGTTTTTCTGGAAACCAGCGAGGGATCAATGACCCTTCGCGGCGTCCTTTGCCTTGTCGGCAGCGTCTTTCGCGTTGCTGGCGGCATCTTTCGCAGCGTCAGCAGCCTTGCCGGCAGCATCAGCAGCGTTGGAGGCGGCGTCCTTGGACATGGACATCGCATCCTTGGACGTGCTCGATGCGGCCGGAGCCATCGAGGAAGCCGCGGTTGCAGCCTGCTGGGCCTGGTCGGAAGCCTGGCCTGCCGCATCGGCAGCCGTCTTCGCCTGGTCAGCCGCCTGCTCGGTTGCCGTGGTCGGAGCCTGTGCCGCAGCCTGCTGCGCCGTATCGGCAGCTTGCTGGGCGGTATCAGCCGACTTCTGGGCGTCCTGCGCGGAATCCTGCGCGCCGTTGCTGCATGCCGCCAACAGCGCGACAAGCGCGGCGGCGAGTAGGGTACGCGTAAACTTCATGGTGGATCTCCTTTGCCGTGGAATGCCGTTTGGCCGTGTATTAATAACGCTTTCGTGGAAATTGCGCCAGATCTTTGTGCTGGCGCTGCATGACTTGTAGAAAATGATTTAACCAGCCGTCATGTGAAAGCCATGAAATGATGATGCTCGCGGATGGAGGGTCAGTCGATGCGCTCCACCGCGATAGCTGTCGCCTCACCGCCGCCGATGCAAAGGGCGGCAATGCCGCGTTTGAGGCCTCGTGTCTTCAAGGCATTGAGCAAGGTCACCACGAGGCGGGCGCCGCTGGCACCAATCGGATGCCCCAGCGCGCAGGCGCCGCCGTTGACGTTGAGTTTGTCGTGGGGAATGCCTAGTTCTTTCATCGGCGTCATCGCGACCACCGCGAATGCCTCATTGATCTCGAACAGGTCGACCTCGTCGACTTTCCAGCCTGCCTTGTCCAGCACTTTCTGGATCGCACCGACCGGCGCGGTGGTGAACCACTCCGGCTCCTGCGAATGGGTGGCATGCGCCACGATGCGCGCCAGCGGTTTCAGTCCGCGCTTGTTCGCGTCATCGGCCGATAGCAGCACCAGCGCGGCGGCACCGTCGGAGATGCTGGACGAACTTGCCGCAGTGATGGTGCCGTTCTCCTTGCGGAAGGCCGGGCGCAGGGTCGGGATCTTGGCGATGTCGGAGCGACCGGGCTGCTCGTCGGTATCGACCTGCACGTCGCCCTTGCGGCCGCTTACGGTGACCGGAACGATCTCGCCGGCGAATGCGCCATTTTGCTGCGCCGCCTGAGCGCGCTTGACCGACTCGATCGCGAACGCATCCTGCTCCTCGCGAGTGAAGTGGTACTTGTCGGCACACATTTCGCCGAACACGCCCATCGACTTGCCGTCATACGGATTGGTCAGGCCGTCCCAGGCCATGTGATCGATCAGGGTGCCGTCGCCATAGCGGATACCCGTGCGTGCGTTGACCATGTGCGGCGCGTTGGTCATCGATTCCATGCCGCCAGCGACCACGACGGTTGCCGAGCCGGCCTTGATCAGGTCGTGACCCAGCATGATTGCCTTCATGCCCGAACCGCAGACCTTGTTGATCGTGGTGCAGCCGGTGCTGGCCGGAAGGTCGGCCCCCAGCGAGGCCTGGCGTGCCGGCGCCTGACCGAGGTTGGCCGGAAGCACACAGCCCATGATCACCTCGCTGACGTCAGCGGGGGCAACGCCGGATTGCTCCAGTGCCGCGCGGATGGCGGTGGCGCCGAGCTTAGGGGTGGGAACGCCGGTGAACTGGCCGAGGAAGGAGCCGATGGCCGTGCGCTTGGCCCCGACAATGACTACGCTGACATCCGACATAGATAACTCCGCTTGAAGACTGAGGGGGCATGAACGCCTGACCGCTAACCGACGGATTATCGCAGTCCGTCGCGGGCGTCGGCAAACGGCGACTATTTCGTGCAGGGCTGCGACCTGCGCCCTGTTTCATTGGATTTTCGTTGTGCCAAGATGAGCGGCAGGGGTGTATCGCCGCGGGTTCAGTACTTCGGCGATGCAGGAATTGAATGCATGGCGGGGTGCGTGATGAAAGCGTTCGACTCGGCGTTGCGGCATCGTGACATAGCGTGGCTGGTGGCGATGGCGCTGGGGCTCAGTGCTTGCGGCGGTGGCGGCGGCAGCGTCAGGCCGACGACCCCGCCGGCGGCACCGGCATCGCCCCCACCAACCACGTCGACCCAGCCACCGCTGAATGCCCAGCTTGCGATCACGAATGCTGATGGAGCACACGGTCTGGGCTATACCGGCTCCGGGGTGACGATCGGTGTGGTCGACAGCGGCATCATGCGCAATAACCCCGCCCTGGCCGGGCGCGTCACGCAGGAATTGATCTACGTCGATCCGGCCAGCAACAACACGGCTATCGACGATGTCGTTGGCCACGGCACCTGGGTATCCGAGATTGCCGCAGGTACGCCGTTTGCGCAGTTTCCCGGTGGTATCGCACCGGGAGCATCGCTGGTTTCCGCGCGCATCATCAACGACGTCGCGCCGAAAGACGACGGCTCAGGCAATGGCAATCCGGTGACCGCCGCGGATGCCGACTTCTTCGCGCAAACGCTCAATCCGGCCTTGATCAATGCCGGCGTGCAGGTGATGAACAACTCCTGGGGCGGCATCTACTGGGACACCACCAACGCCTTGATCAATCAGGCCTTCGCCCAGGCTTACGAGCCATTCGTGGTGCAGCATGGCGGTCTGGTGGTGTTTGCCGCCGGCAACGACTCCAGGAGCGACCCCAGCGACATCGCCGCGTTGCCCAGCGTGGCGCCTCAACTGGGAGTGGGCTGGCTGGTTGCGGTGGCCGTCGACAGCAATCATCCGACCCAGCTCGCCAGCTACTCGAATGCCTGCGGCAAGGCGATGAATTACTGCCTCGCGGCGCCGGGCGATGTGGTTGTCCTCGACAAGAACGCCACCACGACCGGTAGCCAGACTTACTGGGTCGTCAGCGGCACCTCGTTCGCGGCGCCGGAGGTATCCGGTGCTGCCGCACTGGTGTGGCAGGCCTATCCGTATTTCAGCAATGACCTGGTGCGGCAAACACTGCTCGGCACCGCGCGTGACCTTGGCGCGCCCGGCCCCGACACCACGTTCGGCTACGGCATGCTGGACGCGTTCAAGGCGGTCAACGGGCCAGCCAGGTTCGACTGGGGCGATGTCACGGTGAACTTCAGTGGCACCTCGAGCTGGAACAACGCGATCTCCGGTGCTGGCGGCCTGATCAAACAGGGGTCGGGCAGGCTTAACCTCAACGTCAGCGACAACTATAGCGGCCTCACCCAGGTGCAGGGCGGCACGCTTGCCGTGTTCACGTTGAGCAGCCCTGTCGATATTGGCGCACAGGGCACACTGATGTCCGCCGATACGCCGCAGAATCCCGTTGGCTTCACGGTTTATAACAACGTGACCAACGCCGGCGTGCTGACGGTTAGCCAGGGCAACGTCAATGTAACCGGCAACTACGTGCAGCAAGGTAACGGGCGAATGGCGGTATCGCTGGGGGCGCAGTTGTCCGTGAACGGCACGGCCACCTTGTCCGGCGGCGACCTCTATGTGTACGGCGCCAATTCCAACTACACCCTCAATTCGCACACGACGGTGTTGACGGCCAGTGGCGGTCTCACGGGTACCTTTTCAGCCTTGGACACGGCGCCCAGTGTGACGTTGACCGCGACGCTGAACTACGACGCCAGCAGCGCCTGGCTCAACGTGCAGCAGGTGAACCTGAGCCAGATCCAGGGCCTGCCATACACCGTCGCCAGTTTCGGCGCCGCGCAGCGCACGCAGAGCGCGTTCGAGCAGATCAACAGCCAGTTGCAGGGCGTCGCCAGCGGCGCACCAGCCAGCGCGGGCTTTATCGCCGGAGCGGCGAGCCTGCAACACGCCGTTTCCACCGAGGTCATGCAGCATTCGCTGGAGAGCCTAACCGGCCAGCTGCATGCTGCCAGCGCGGCGATGACATTCGAGGCGATCGATGCGGGCACGCGCGCGTTGTCCGACCGTTTCGACAGCCTGCTTGATGCACCGAAGGCTGGCGGCTGGACGCAGAATCTCGGTTATCACGGCGGCATGTCGCGCAGCGGGTACGACAACGTCGGCTACGACCTCAGCGGCTGGCTGGTCGGGCAGGACTATCGCATCGGCGGCAACGGCATCGTCGGTTATGCGCTGAGTCAGAGTCAGGGGTTGGGGCGACTGGTCGAGAGTGCGGATCAGGGGCACAGCCATGCGCTGGAAGGGATGCTGTACGGCGGTGTGATCCGGGGTTCGTGGTACACGATGGGCCGTTTCGGCCTCGGCAGCTATCGCGAAACCATGCGTCGTCAACTGGAACTCGGCGATCAGTTCGCCGGTGTGGCCAGCGATGGCAATGGTCGTTACGGCGTGGCCTATGGCGAAAGCGGTTATCGCCTCGCGTTGGGGCGCACGCAGATCACCCCGTACATGAATCTGCAATACGCGCAGATCCAGCGCGATGGTTTCAACGAGCTTGGTGCCTATGGCTTCGGCCTGAAATCGGGTGCGCAGATCACGGCGCGCTGGCAGGCCGGCGCGGGTCTGCGCGCCACGCGCGACTGGAGCCTGGTTGGTGGGGGCAGCCTCAGCTTGCAGGCACACATGTTGTGGCAGCAGTCGTTCGGCGTGCGCGGCGAGGCGTTCGATGCCAGCTTCAGCGGGATCAACCAGTTCGCGCCGGTCGGCGGCATTGGCGTGTCGCGCTATGGCGGCGTGTTCGGCACCACGCTGGATTGGCGCATGACGCCACGTGCCAGCCTGCAGCTTGGCTACGACCAGTATCTCGGCCAGCGCCAGCAGGCGAAGATGGCCACGGCGAGTTTTCGTCTGGACTTCTGAATGCCGTTGACCTGCGGCGTCAGACCAGCACGACCTGCACGCCGGCAGCACGCAGCGCTTCGACGGTTTCGGCCGGGGCGCTGCTGTCGCTGATCACCATGTCGAGGTTCTTTATCGGTGTGATCACCGACAGGCTGCGTTGACCCAGCTTGCTGGCATCGAGCACGGCGATGGTCTGGCGCGAGACGCGGATCATCAGCGCATTCAACGCCGCCTCCAGCGGGTCGGGCGTGGTCACGCCGACTTCGGGATCGAGTCCGTCGACGCCGAGGAACAGCCGGTCGGCGGAGAGTTTTGCCAGCGCCTGCTCGGCATCCGGGCCGACCAGCGAATACGAGGTCTGCCGCAGCAGGCCGCCCAGCATCATCACGCGGATCTGCGGCATGCCGGTCAATTCCATCGCGATATTCAGCGCGTTGGTGATCACGGTCAGCGATTCGAACTTCATCTGGCGGATCTGCCGGGCGATCTCCACCGTGGTCGAACCGGAGTCGAGAATGATCGTCTCGCCTTCCTGGATCATCTTGGCGGCGGCCTGGCCGATGCGCAGTTTCTGCGCGTGCCAGCGGGTTTCCTTGATGTTCAGCGGCGTGTCGTTCGTTGCCGCTGCCACCGGTAACGCACCGCCATGCGAGCGGGCGATCGCCGAACTGCGCGCGAGCGCGTCCAGGTCGGCGCGGATGGTGACGGTGGAGGTACCGAAGCGGGTCGCCAGTTCTTCCACTGTGGCGCGGCCTTGTTGTTCGACCAGGTCCACGATCAGGCGGCGGCGTTCTTCGACCAGCAGGCGGCGGGAGGCGATCGGAGCTTCACTCATGGGTCGATATTCAGGAGGCGGGCGGCGTTGTCATGGTAAACCTTGCGCAGCACTTCGTCCGACAAACCGAGCCCGTAGATCGACCAGCGCCCCTGCGGCGGCGTCGGTGCCGGCGCATAGTCGAAGTACTCGTCCTCGGTTTCCAGAAAGCGGTAGTAGATCTCGTAGAGTTCGTCGCCGAACAGCTGCTGCGGCACGTCGTCGCCGTATGGCGAGGGCACCGCGTCGGTGCCGAACAGGATCCTATCCTGGTAGCGGTCGAAGAAGCGCTGCGCGATGCGCGGCTGGCGCCCCAGTTCACCGACGCGGGCGCTGATATCGATCACGGTGTTCGGGTAGCGGTCCAGACAGGCGGCGACCGCGGCCAGATTCTCGGCGTTGTTGCCCACGTGCAGCAGCGCGAAGGTGGTCTTCGGGTGGCGTGCGATCAGGCGGTCGCGCGCGGCGAGCAGCTCTGCATTGCTGGGGAACTCCGGGCCGTAGAACGACCAGTCCGGATGATTGCTCAGTTCCTCGTAACGCTCGTTGCTCGCGTCGGTGGGCAGGAAGAATGCCTCCGGATCGGAGACGTGCAGGAACACCGGCATGTCGTAGGCAGCGCAGGCTTCCCACATCGGATCGAAGCGGCGGTCGTCCACCGCGACCAGCGGACCTTCGTCGATCCGTTCGCGCAGATACAGCCCCAGCGTCTTCAGCAATTTCAATCCACGCGCACCGACATGTTTGGCGTGTGCGATCGCGTCGCCCTGCAACTGCGCGTAGTTCGGTTCGGGGAAGTGTTCGTACGACGGTTCGGTGAGGGTAAGGAAACGCCCCGGCGCGGCCTGGTCAAAGCTGCGGATGCTCTTTTCCAGCCCGGCACCGACGCCGCCGGTGAGGTTCACCAAAGTGCGGATGCCTTTGCGGTCCATCACCGGCAACAGGTCCTCGGGCTGGGCGAACAGGGTGACCTCTTCGCCCACCGAGATGCCGCTACGCACGTTGCTGGACCAAGTCAGGTGCGTGTGTACGTCGATCACCGGAAAGCGCGGGCGCTCGATGTGCGTACGCGGCACATGCAGCATGCTGCGCGGGCGGAAGTCCTTCAGTCGCAGCTCGTTCTTGCCCGTATCCGGCTGGGTCTGCAGCGGATTCTTGCTGCCTTCGATGCGAACCGTGCCGGCGCCGGTGGGCGGCGCGCAGCAGAGGCAGCCGGCCTGCACCAGTTGCTGCGGTGACTTGGAGGAGCTATGAATCATCGAACGGCCTGCCTCACCTGTTCAGCGCGGATATTTCGCCATGATGTCGTGTACGGAGCGAACCAGCGTCACCGCCTGATCGAACGGACGCAGCCACATGTTGCGGCCGAACATCACGCCGTTGGCGCCGGACTGCATGTAGAACTCGACCTTGCGCAGTACCGCCGCGTCATCGTCGTTCTTCTCGCCGCCGGAAAACAGCACCATCGTGCGGCCGGCCGAACGCACCACGCGCGCGCAACGGGCAGCGGCGTCCTCCTGCAGCTTGTCATACGGCGCCGGCACATTGGCCACGCTGTCGTTCGGCTCGTGCAGCTTGACGATGTCGGCACCCATTTCCAGTGCCACGCGGGCCGCGTAATCCTGCGCGTAAAGCGTGTTGGTGCCGCCCCTGGCGTTGACGGCGCTGCCGCGCGGGTACGCCCACATCACCAGCGGCATGCCGTATCGCTCGCAATCCTGGCGCACCTTCTCGAACTGGCGGAATTCGTCGTGCTGGCGCGGCGAGCCCACGTACATGGTGTAGCCAACCGCATCGGCGCCGAGGCGCACCGCATCCTCGACCGAGGCGAACAGCGGCGAGGTGGCCTCGGCGTCGCTGGCGATGTTGGTCTTGCCGTTGAGCTTGAGGATCAGCGGCACACGGCCGCAGTACTCGGTCATGTACTTCTCGGCCAGGCCAATGCCCAGCGCGATGGCAGAAAACCCCCCGGCCGCGGCGAGCTCAAACTGGTAGCTCGGATCGACGGCCGGTGGGTGGGGAAAGAAATCGGTGGGACCATGCTCCAGTCCCTGGTCAAGCGGAAGCACCAGCAAGCTGCCGTTGCGCGGGCCGTGGCCGTACAGCAGCCGCCACAGGCGGGTGCGCTTGCCGTGGGACAGGGCGAGCCGGGAAAGTTGGCTGCCAGTGTTCGAAACCCCTTGTAAGTTTTGTTTCATTTCGAATACTCTCGGTTCAGAGGTTACATACTTTCATATTCGATTGCATTTGGCAAAATGTCAAAATTAAACAAGAAAACGAAAGATTCGATGGCGCTGGGTGCGCTGCTGGCGGCTCCGTTGACGGAGCAGCGGGCGCGCGGCTATGCCGATACTTTGCGCGAAATCCTGCAACAGCCGGCGACCTGGCTGGGCACGGCCGACCAGCTGAGCCAGCCGCCGCTGCGAGAGCAACTGCAGGCAGCGCTGGTCCCGCGACCGAGCCATATCGTGCTGACGGGTTCGGGCAGCTCGATGTACATCGGCGAATGCCTGGCGCCCAGCCTGCAGCTCGGCCTGGGCATCCCGGCCCAGGCGATCGCCGCCGGCAGCTTGCTCACGCATTGGCGCAGTGTGCTACCGCCCGGTGCCGGTTTGCTGATTTCGCTGGCGCGTTCGGGCGACAGCCCGGAGAGCTGCGGCGTGGTGGATCGTCTGATGGCTGATGCCCCCGACTATCGCCATCTGGTGATCACCTGCAACGCCAACGGCAAGCTCGCCACCAGCTATCGCAACGATTCGCGGGTCACCGTGCTGGTGCTGGACGAGCGCACCAATGACCGCAGCCTGGTGATGACCAGCAGCTTCACCAACCTGTTGCTGGCCGGCTTCGGTCTGGTTCAGCGCGAAGGCAACGACGCTATCGCCGCAGTGAGCCGTCTGGCGCGCAGCGTCCAGCACGTCTTCGACGCACAGGCCGATGCGCTGGCGACGATTGCCCGCGGCGAGTTCAGCAACGTGGTCTATCTCGGCAGCGGCGGTGCGCTCGGCGCAGTTCACGAATGTGCGCTGAAGATGCTGGAGATGACCGGGGGTGCGGTGGTCACGATGGCGGAGACTTATCTCGGTCTGCGCCACGGGCCGATGTCCAGTCTGGACGAGCAGACCCTGGTGGTCGGCTTCCTGTCGCCGGATCCGTCGGTGCGTGCCTACGAACTCGACCTGCTGCGTGAACTGTCGCGCAAGCAGCTCGGCATGACCCGGGTGCTGGTGGGCGAGGACATTCCTGCCGATGTGCTGGGGCCGCACGACGTGGCGGTCGAGCTGGCGGGCCTGGCTGCGATCGATGATGACTTGCTGCTGCTGGCGGATGTGGCGGTGGGGCAACTGCTCGCGTTCTTCCGTTGCCTGGAGCTGGGTGGCCAGCCGGACACGCCGTCGCAGGGCGTGCTCACGCGCGTGGTCGAGCACTTCCCGATGCATTCGGGGGACGCATGAAGCGCATCCTGGTCGCCGGCGAGATCAACGTCGATCTGGTCTTCAAGCATTGCCATGCGTTGCCCGCGCCAGGCCGTGAGGTGTTGGCCGACGATTTCTGCATGACGCCCGGTAGCTCCTCGATGATCTGTGCGATGGGGCTGGCCCGGCTGGGCAATCCCGTGGCATTCCGCGGCAAGCTCGGTGCCGACAGCTGGGGTGCCTATTGTCTCGATGCATTGCGTACCGCCGGCATCGACATTGCCGCCGTGCAGCCGGACGCGGCTTTGCGCACCGGCGTCACCGTCTCGCTGTCGACGCCGCAGGATCGCGCACTGGTGACATTCCCGGGCGCGATCGGCGCGCTGCGTGCGGACGAAGTGGGCGACGCGTTGCTGGCCGGCGCCGATCACCTGCATGTTTCCTCGTACTACCTGCAGCGTGCGCTGCGGCCCGATTGCCGCGCGCTGTTCGCGCGTGCGCATGCCTTCGGTCTGAGTACCTCGCTGGATCCCGGCTTCGATCCGCAGCAGACGTGGGCATCCGACCTGCTCGATACGCTGACCGAAGTCGACCTGTTCCTGCCGAACGAGCTGGAATTGGCGGCCATTACCGGACGTGACAGCGTGCTTGCCGGCCTGCGTGCGCTCGACAACGGACGCACGCAAACCGTGGTGAAGCGCGGACAACTCGGCTGCGCCAGCCTGGATCAGGGACAGCTGCTCGAAGTGGCGGCGTTTGCCGTCGACCCGGTCGACAGTACTGGCGCCGGCGATTCGTTCGACGCCGGTTTTCTGCATGCGTGGCTGCGTGGCCAGACGCTGCATGACTGCATGCGCTGGGGCAGTGCCTGCGGCAGTCTCTCCACGCGACGCACCGGCGGTACGGCCGGCCAGGCCAGCGCGTCGGAAGTGGAAGCCCTGCTGGCGAACGTGCCGTGATCACGGTCATCGGTTTCAACACCGCGATCGACCGGCTCATCCGGCTGGACACGCTGCGTCCCGGCGAAGTCAATCGCGCTCTCGACGAACAGGCGTACCCCGGCGGCAAGGGCCTGCATGTGGCGCAGACCATCGCCGCGCTGGGTGAGCGCGTGCAGCTGGTCGGCCTGGTCGATCCTGCGCATCGCAACATGATCGGTCGGCTGATGTGCGAGCGCGGCGTGCTGTTCCACGGCATCGAGGTCACCGACAACCTGCGTACCTGCATTGCACTGCAGGATGCGAACGGACAGATCACCGAAATTCTTGGGCAAGGGCCGTTGCTGGACAGCACACAGCAGGAGGCGCTGCTGCGGGCGTTCCGTCGTGGCGTCGATGACAGTGACCTGATCGTCCTGTCAGGCAGCTTGCCGCGCGGCTTTCCAGCGACCACCTATGCCGAGCTGGCCGCGCATGTGCGCGATGCCGGCAAATGTTGTCTGGTCGACGCCGGTGGTGAGCTGCTGCTGCACGCCGTGCAGGCGCAACCCTTTCTGGTCAAGCCCAATCGCGACGAGATCAGCGGACTGCTCGGGCGTCCGATTGGCGATCTTGCTGCGGCTGTGGACGCGGTTCGCGAACTGCAGGCGCGCGGCATCGCGATGCCGGTGGTGACGATGGGTGCGCTGGGTGCGGTGGCTGCCGATGCGAGTGGCATCTGGCACGCCGCGATCGAGCTGGCACACGTACGCAACACGGTGGGCTCGGGCGACTGCCTGCTGGCCGGCATGACGGTGGGCATGGCGCGGAGCATGAATCTGGAAGAAACCTTGCGTTTGGGCGTCGCTTGCGGCGCAGCCAATGCGCAAGGTGAGGAAACCGGTTTCGTCGAACGGCGGGCGGTGGAGGCGTTGCTCTCTCGGGTTCGAGTGCACCGCCTGGCTTGATTGAAAGGCAGGGAATCAAACCGGACCAGAAATCGGTCCGGCGGAGACGCTTGTGTCGAAATTTTGATGAAGGTGCAAACAAGTTCGTGGGCAGGAGGCGTTTCCACGGGTAACCACAACCGTCTGCAGCGGAGGGGAGAGGTCACTGCTGCGCAGGGCGATAACGAACTACCGGAGGGGCAATCAATGCGCGCTAAAAAGAAAGGTTGTTTTACTGTCGATGGCAACGGCATGAAGTTGCCGGCCGCTGTCGTGCATGAAGAAGCCGGAAGCAAGGTAAACGTAGGAGGCAAGGCAGGTGGTTTCAGGCGAACCATGCTCGCCGTGGCGCTACTGAGTGCTTTTGGCGCGAATGTCGCGATGGCGCAATCGATCACCGGCGGTCTGTACGGCAGGGAGCCGGGCGGCAGCGACGTCACGCTCGAGGTAACCAACCCGGCCACCGGCTACCACCGCCAGCTGCATCCGGACAGCGATGGGCGCTACAACGTGGGCGGCCTCAATCCCGGCAAGTACACCGTCACCGTGTCGCAGGGTGGCCATGCCATCGGCACCCGCACCGTCACCGTAAGTGCGAACGTGCAGACCGTCGTACCGGCGCTCTCTGGCGCTGCCGCTGCACCGACGGGCCCGGTGGACGCCACCAACCTCGGCGCGATCCGGGTGACCGGACATGCCATCGAGGCGGAGGTGATACCGATCGACGTGAGCACGCCGGAGTTCTCCAACAACTACAGCATGAGCGTGGTCAACCAGCTGCCGACCGGACGTGGTCCGGAAAGCGTCGCGCTGCTGAGCTCCAAGGTGAAGTACGACAACCAGACCACCGGCCTGGTCCAGATGGGCGGCGCCAGTCCCGCCGAGAACCGTTACTACTACAACGAATTCGACAGCACCTACGACTATCAGGGACTTGGTGCCACCTACCTGCCGGCCGAGGCGATCAGCTCGACCCAGGTGCTGAGCGCCAACGCCGGCGTGAGCTGGACCAGCACCACCGGCGGCACGATCGCCTCCACCGTGCGCCAGGGCACCAACCGCTTCCAGGCCGGCTACTCGCTGTACTTCACCCCGGGTACGTCATGGTTCAACCCGCGCATGCCCGACGCGTACACGAAGGGCGGCGATTACTACCATTTCAGTTCCTCCAATGCCCACAGTGCCAATGTCGTGAACCAGTACCTGTGGGCATCGGGTGCCCTGGTGAAAGACAAGCTGTTCTTCTTCGCCATGCTGGGTAACTCGCCGGACAACACCAGTGTCAGCAACTCGCAGAACCGGCATATCGATACCGCCAACCGCGACAAGAACGGCCTGCTCAATCTCACCTGGAACATCAACGCCGACCAGTCGCTCAACGTGGTCGGCAACCGCGACTGGAAGAGCACCTTCAACAACCAGTACAAGCTGACGCGTGATTACGATCCGTCCTCGCAGGGTGGCTACGCCGGCTGGACCTCGAGCCAGGTGAAGAACCAGTTCCTGATCGGCAACTACCACTGGCAGATCAACGACGACATGAGCCTGCGGCTGATGGGCGGCTACCTCAGCCAGTCGTCGCTGAACCCCACCTCGACCTCGGGCACCAATCTGCCGTATGTGGTGGAGGTCGACCCGGTGACCCAGGTGCACAAGAACATCGGTCTCACCACGACCAGCAGCAAGCTCTATCCATTCGCCTACTGGCGCCGTGGTTTCAAGGGCGACTTCACCTGGAATCTGGGCGACCACAAGATCACCATCGGTGGCGAGCACTACAAGCACTTCATCAACAACGTCAGCACCACCACCGATGGCGGTGACTGGACCTATTACACCCAGCCCGGCAGCGTGTTGCCGAACGGCTCGCCCGCGCCGGCGGACGGACGCTACGTGGCGCAGTACTACATCAGCACCGGCGGCCCGTTCTATACGGTAAACAAGGCGTTCTATGTCGACGACTACTGGCAGGCAGCCGATCGCTGGATTGTCTACGCCGGCCTGCGCGACGATACCTTCGTCAACAAGAACATCAACGGGCAGAACTTCTGGCGCCTGCCGCTGCTGTCACCACGGCTTGGCGTGTCATGGGATGTGTACGGCGACAGCACGATGAAGGTCGGCGCCAACGCCGGCAAGTACACCATCCCGATTCCGTCCAGCGTCAACAACGGCGCCGCCGGCGCAGTCACCCAGTGGTATCGCTATTACACCTACACCGGCATGGATCCGAACACCAAGGCACCCACCGGCCTGAGCCAGATCGGTCCGCAGGAAACGCTGATCAACGGCCAGGCGCCCAGTGCCGCGAACGTGGCCAGCTCCAACATCAAGGCGCCTTACCAGTACGAGTTCCAGGTGTACGTGCAGAAGACGTTGGGCAGCAGCTGGTCGTCGCTGGCCGAACTGGGCTACTCCTCGCTCAAGCGCGCCATCGAGGACACCTGCTACACCCAGGGCATCACCGACTACGCGCAGGCGCACGGCTATCCTGGCTACGAGGATTCCAGCGGCTGCCCGATGATCAACCCGGGCATCGCGCAGGTGGTCATGCGCGATTACAACGGCGATGGCAAGCTGGAGGCGCTGACCTTGCCGGGCAGCGTGTTCGGGCCGGCACCCACGCGAAAATACGTCCACCTCACGCTGGAACTGAGCCACACGCAGAACAGCGAAGAGCCGTACTTCCTCGATCTCAGCTACACCTGGGCGCATCTGTACGGCAACTACGATGGCCTGCTCAATCTTGGTACGCGTACCAACGGCGGACCTTCCGAACAGATCCTGTGGGACTTCCCCGGCCTGATGGAACACAGCTCCGGCAACCTGGCGGGCGATGTGCGCCACAGCCTCAAGCTCAATGGCATCTACTACTTTCCGAAGGGTTTCCGTATCGGTAGTACGTTCGATCTGTCCACCGGCACGCCGCAGAACTGCCTGGGTACCTACCCCGATATCAACAACCCGGCCGAGCAATACGGTGCAGCCAGCCATTACTGCAACAACGTGCCCGCACCGCTGGGGACGGCCGGAAGGGTGCCGTTGTTCTGGCAGTGGAATCTGGGTGTGGGTTACGACTGGACGATCAATGAGTCGAATCATCTGAGTCTGGATCTGCAGGTGCAGAACGTCACCAATCGTCAGGGCCGCATCGACGCGGAGCAGCGCTACGACACCGGCAGCTTCCAGACCGATGGCTCGCCGATTCTCAACCCGAGTTATGGCGCATCCAGCTGGCAGGCGCCGCGAACCACGATGTTGATCGCCCGTTATACCTTTCGATGAGGACACGGGGCGCTGCGCCGACACGGTGCGGCGCCCTTGCTGATTGTGCGTGAACCACGTTGTCGCGCCACGCGATCGACAGACATCACCTTGCTCATTCACCAGAGGTATCTCATGAAAAAATATCTGTTGCATCTCGCTTATGGGCTTGCAGGTATGGGAGCCATCCTGGTCAGCCCGGCCTACGCCGTGATTGCAGGTGGCATGACGGCCAATCACTACTATTACCCCGCCTCGACCACCGCGAACGCCGATGGCTTGTATGGTTACAACGGAATCGATGCCTCCATCCGCGTGACCCGCGAGCCGGGCAACAACGGCAACACGTACTACGCCAGCCAGTTTTTCTGGACGGTCAACGTCAACCAGGGCGGCTATACCGGCATCCAGCAAAACTCGAAGAAGACCAAGACGGTTCTCTTTTCGATCTTCGGCCAAACCTACGACCCCAGTGTCGACAAACCAGGCTCCGCCGCTGGTGCGGTATGCCAGGGATTCGGCGGCGAGGGCACGGGCACGCAGTGCCTGTTCAGCACAAAAGGCAGCAAGACGGCAGCGTGGAAAGAGGGGGTCATGTACACCTTCCACCTGAATTACGCGGGAAAGACAACGATTCCCGCGGGTGAAGCCGATGCAGGCGAGAACTACTTGTGGCAGGCCTCCATCACCGATACGAGCACGGGCACGACCACGGTTATCGGAACCATCCACTCACCGGCGGCCAACGGCATCCTGCAAGCGGTCGTGCCGCAGTTCGTCGAAAATTTCACCCAGGGATCGCAGCAGTATTCCTCCTGCTCTCAAGTGCCCCCCACGACCGCGGTGTTCTACGCTCCGATCATGTACGACCCGGCGAACAACGCCGTGCAAACCAATAACGCCTCAACAGAAGTTTATGGTGATTGCGCGTCCGTCGCCCGTTCGATGATGGACCCGGACCACACAGCCATTGCCACCATCAACCAGTCTTTTGGCGTGCCTTTCATTGCCAGGAATCGCGTCCAGCACTTCTGCGCGGATACGCTGGGTGGCAACCATATGGGCCTCAATATCTGTGCGGGCAGCGGCAGCTCACCCTGGGCGGTTGCCAACCAGCTGTTGGCGAACGATGCCAACAACCGGCTGAATCTGGTCGATCGGAGCGTTTGCCTGCAGGCAAATGGCAGCAGTGCTGTACTCACCGCAAATTGCGCTGCCGACAGCAGTCAGGAATGGCTGTACATGCCGGACTCGGAGGCCTGGTTCAACGTGGGCTCCGGTCAATGCCTCAACGCTGCCGGCGATGCCGGGCAGAACAGCACGGTAAACCTGGCAGATTGCGATTCGTCCAGCTATCAGGAGTGGGTACCAAGGCAGCCGTGAGCGTGCTTGTTGCAGGGTGGCCTGTCGTTCATTGCCGCACCGGGCCTCGGCATGCCCGTCGGCATTGAGCGGCGGAGATACCTCTTGGCGTGCGGCATCCGAACGTGTCTGCCGTCCCGCCGGATGCTGCGTCCATCGCCCACCGTCTCGCAAAGCTGCGCGGGCGCGGGGCGTTGGGCTCAACCGGGCTGGTCGATATCAATAACTCAACACGAGAGATAACCATGGCAGCATCGCATTTTCATCCCCTTCGTTCGTCGCGCCTGGACTTGCTGGCTCTTTGCCTGCTGGCCGTGCTGGCGGGCCCTGGCAAGGCGCACGCCGAGGACAGCGTCGCCCGTGGCAAGCTGGTGCTTGATCCCGGCGCGACGGTGTTCGTTGACAGCGAAGGTGCGAAGAACTTCGGCAATGCCGCGATCGAGCTGCACTGGAAGCTCGACAGGCAGCATCTTGTCAACGTCACGGTGACCGATCGCGTGCACGGCAGGACGCTTGCCGTACCGGCACCGTTCGCGCTGGTGCTGGCCGACGGCAGCACCATCAAGGCTGGCGACATGCGTTTGCTGTCACCGCCGCAGGAGCAGGCGCTGCCGGTGGACGCGAACGCCTCGCGCCTCGCCGCACGCATCCCCGGCAAGTCGGTGCGGGCCAGCTTCGGTGATGCCGAGGGCCGCTTCCGGGTGGATTGGCAGCTGGTGCAGCGCGACGGCTCGCCTTACCTGCGTGAACGGGTCTCGGTCACCGCGCTCAAGCAGGACGAGAAGATCGCCAAGGTCTCGCTGCTGGAAACGCGCGCGGCCGGCGCGGAAGTCAGCGGCGAGGTCAAGGGTTCACCGGTGGTCGCCGGCGACGTCTATCTCGGCTTCGAGCATCCGCAGTCCGACAGCACGGTGCGTGGCAGCGACATCAAGCTGACCCTGGACCGGCAACTTCCGCTGGAGCACGGCAAGACGATCACCTATTCGGCGGTGGTCGGCGTGGTGCGCAACGGCCAGCTGCGCCGCGATTTCGCCAGTTACGTCGAGCGCGAGCGGGCGCATCCGTATCGCCCCTTCCTGCACTACAACTCGTGGTACGACATCGGCTACTTCACGCCGTACACCGAGGCGCAGGCGCTGGACCGCATCAATACGGTGGGCGCCGAGCTGCATGTGAAGCGCGGCGTGAAACTGGATTCGTTCCTGTTCGACGACGGCTGGGACGACCGCAGCGGCAGCTGGCATTTCAGCAAGGATTTCCCGCGCGGCTTCGTGCCGCTGCGCGAGGCCGCCGCGAAATACGGTGCCGCACCGGGTGTATGGCTATCGCCGTGGGGCGGTTACGGCCCGCCGGCAAAGGAACGCGCGGAACGCGGCGGCAAGACTGGCTACGAGATCATCGACGGCGGCCTGGCGCTGTCCGGTCCGAAGTACTACCAGCGCTTCCACGATGCCGTGATGGAGCTGGTCGACAAGGACGGCATCAACCAGTTCAAGTTCGACGGCACCGGCAATGCCGACAAGGTATTTCCCGGCAGTCGTTTCGACAGCGATTTCGCCGCGGCGATCCAGTTGATCGACGACATCCGCGCAGCCAAGCCGGACACCTTCATCAACCTCACCACCGGCACCTGGGCGTCGCCGTTCTGGCTGCACTACGCCGACACCATCTGGCGCGACGGCGAGGACGACAGCGAAACCGGCGTCGGCAGCACGCGTGAGCAGTGGATCACTTATCGCGATGCGCAAACCTACCGCAACATCGTGCTGAAGGGGCCGTTGTTTCCGATCAACTCGCTGATGCTCCACGGCATCATCTACGCGAAGGAAAACCGCAAGCTCAACACCGACCCGGGCCACGATTTCACCAACGAGGTGCACTCGTACTTCGCCACCGGCACCGAGCTGCAGGAGCTGTACATCACGCCGTCGCTGCTGAGCGACAGCGACTGGGACGTGCTGGCCGAATCGGCGAACTGGTCGCGCGCGAACGCGGACGCGCTGTGCGACACGCACTGGATCGGCGGCGATCCTGACCGGCTCGACGTGTACGGCTGGGCATCGTGGTCGCCGGCGAAATCGATCATCACCCTGCGCAACCCGAGCGATCATGCGCAGCTGGCGGTAGTCGACCTGCAGCGTCAACTGGAACTTCCCGCCGGTGCGGTTCACCGGTTCCGTGCGCATAGTCCGTGGAAGAGCGATGCGGCGAAGCCGTCGTCGATCCTGGATGCCGCCAAGCCGGGCACGATCACGCTGGCGCCGTTCGAGGTGCTGACGCTGGAGCTGACGCCGGTGGCGGCAGGTTCCTGACCGACTGAGGCGGCGCGAATGAGCGGGCGGAAACGCCCGTCATTCCCGTCGGGGCGGTGTCACGCCTTGCCGTGAAACAGCTCGCGGCCGATCAGCATGCGGCGGATCTCGTTGGTGCCGGCGCCGATCTCGTACAGCTTGGCGTCGCGCAGCAGGCGACCGGCGGGGAACTCGTTGATGTAGCCGTTGCCGCCGAGCGACTGGATCGCCTCCAGCGCCACCTTCACCGCGTTGACCGAGGCGTTGAGCAGGCACGCGGCGGGGTCGATGCGCGACTTCACGCCGTTGTCGAATTGCTGCGCCACCATGTAGGCAAAGCCGCGCGAACTCTGCAGCGCGGTATACATGTCGGCGACCTTCGCCTGCATGATCTCGAAGGTGCCGATCGGTGCGTTGAACTGCTTGCGCTCGCGCACGTACGGCATGGTGATGTCCATCGCCGCCTGCATCAGGCCGATCGGACCTCCGGACAGCACCAGCCGTTCGGTGTCCAGTCCGTTCATCAGCACGCGCACGCCTTCGTTGACCTCGCCGACGATGTTCTCGGCCGGGATCTCGCAATTGTCGAACACCAGCTCGCAGGTGTTCGAGCCGCGCATGCCGAGCTTGTCCAGCTTCTGCGCGGTGCTGAAACCCTTCATGCCTTTCTCGACGATGAAGGCGGTCATGCAGCGGCTGCCGGCGGTGCGCGGCGCGGTGCGCATGTAGACCAGCAGCACGTCGGCATCGGGGCCATTGGTGATCCACATCTTGCTGCCGTTGGCGACCCATGCGTCGCCGCGCAGTTCGGCCTTGCAGCTCATCGAGCCGACCACGTCGGAGCCGGCGCCGGGTTCGCTCATCGCCAGCGCGCCGACGTGTTCGCCGCTGCACAGTTTGGGCAGGTACTTCTGCCGCTGCGCCTCGTTGCCGTTGTGATAGATGTTGTTGAGGCACAGATTGGAGTGCGCGCCGTAGGACAACCCGACCGAGCCGGACGCGCGCGAGATTTCCTCCATCGCGACCATGTGCGCCAGAAAACCCAGGCCGCTGCCGCCGTACTCCTCGGCCACGGTGACGCCGAGCAGGCCCATCTCGCCGAACTTGCGCCACAGGTCGGCCGGGAACAGGTTGTCACGGTCGATGCGATCGGCGCGTGGGGCGATTTCCTTTTCCGCAAACGCATGCACGGACTCGCGCAGCAGGTCGATATCTTCACCGAGCGGAAACGGGCGCATCACGAACTCCTGGGTGTGCAGAGCGCCGATTTTAGCCTACGTGCGCAAGCAATGCCGGTAACTGCCGGTCGGGGCAACAAAAAAGCCGCCAATCAACCGGCGGCTTCTTCTGTGACAGGACGTGTCGCTTACTGACCGCGCATGCGGCCCTGGAAGCGGGTGCCGTTGTTGCCCATGTGCGCCAGCTTGATCTTGCCGATCGCGCTGATGCGCTCCTCGGCCAGGCGGTCGGCGGCCTTGTAGGTCGGGATGCCCTCGTTCTTGCTGATTTCGAAGATGCGGCCGAGGTTGTAATAGATCGTGCGCATCATGCGCATCGCGCGCTCGCGGTTGTAGCCGTCGATCTCCAGCGACACGTTCATCACGCCGCCGGCGTTGACCGCGTAATCCGGCGCATACAGCACGCCGCGACGCTGCAGCTCGTCGCCGATCTCGTCGGTGGCCAGCTGATTGTTGGCCGGGCCGCAGATGATCTTGGCCTTGATGCGGTCGATGGTCTGCTCGTTGACGGTGCCGCCCAGTGCGCATGGGCTGTACACGTCGGCGTCGACATCGTAGATCTCGTCCAGGCCCACCGCTTCGCAGCCCAGTTCGTCCACGCAGCGCTGCACCGCTTCCTTGTTGATGTCGGTGACGAACACCTTGGCGCCCTGTTCGCGCAGCAGCTTGATGTACTCGCCGCCGACATGACCACAGCCCTGCACGGCGTAGCTGTACTTGCCCACGTCCTCGTTGCCGTGCTTGAACTGCAGGGCGGCCATCAGGCCTTGCAGGGTGCCGTAGGCGGTGAACGGCGACGGGTCGCCCGAGCCGCCATGCACCTGGTGCACGCCGGTCACGTACTCGGTTTCGCGGAACACATATTCCATGTCGTTGACGTCGATGCCGACATCTTCGGCGGTGATGTAGCGGCCGTTCAACGAGTTGACGAAGCGGCCGAACGCGCGGAACAGCGCCTCGGACTTGTCCTTGCTCGGATCGCCGATGATCACCGCCTTGCCGCCGCCCAGGTTCAGGCCGGCCACGGCGTTCTTGAAGGTCATGCCGCGCGACAGGCGCAGCACGTCGTTCACCGCTTCCTGCTCGGTCTTGTACGGCCACATGCGCAGGCCACCGAGCGCAGGGCCCAGCACCGTGTTGTGGATCGCGATGATGGCCTTCAGGCCAGCGTCCTTGTTGTGGCAGAAGACGACTTCTTCGTGACCCGTCTTTTCGATGGTTTCAAAGATCATTGCAACGGTGACTCCATGATTTATGGTGCCGGAGGGCATCTGCAGATGGGCGGCGGAGAGTGTTGTCGGGACCCCGCCAGAGGGCTGTCAAAACGCCGGAAACTCATCGCCCCGACCGGGGCCGGGGCGAGAATCAAAGCGCGAAGTTTAATACTTCGCCCCGGCAGATGGTGATGCGGCGCAACAAGCCGTGGCCGTATGGAGCGCAATCCGGCGAAGAACGCCCCGTCAGGCGGGGCGTTCTTCTTGTCGCTGTGTGATGCGCTCAATGGCGCCAATAACCATCGCGGAAACGCCAGCCGTGACGTCCATGCACCCAGCGCGCAGGTGCATAGCGATAGCCCGGGCGAGCCTGTACCCAGTGGCCGCCGGCCCAGATGTGGCGGTGCCCATCCCAGCGCCAGTAACCCGGCGCCCAGGCGTAACCGCGGCGTGGTGGCGGTACGCGCTCGAAACGCGGCGGCGGCGGTCCCACACGGACACCGACGCCTATCGACACCTGGGCTGCGGCGGGTGGCGCGTAGGTGACGCCGGCGAAGGTCAAGCCGACTCCGGCGAGCAGGGCCAGTTTGAGGGGCAGCGTGCTTTTCATGAGGGTCTCCGTGAGCGCCGCACCATGCGGCAGGCACCACCGAAAACGACGGAAGACGCCGACAGTTGACTCGCCGAGCCGGCTCGTTCAGCTACAGGCAGGGCAGGAGATTACATGTGGCAGTTTGGCGCATGGCCGCTGCTGCGCGCCTGCTGGTACACCGGCAGCAGTTGCTGCGCCTGGGTGTTCAGCGATTGCGCGCGGTTGCCGGAAGACGGGTGGGTGGACAGGAACGCCGGCGGCTTGCTGCCACCTTGCGCGCTCATCTTGTCCCACAACGTCACCGCGGCGCGCGGATCGAAACCGGCCTGGGCCATGTAGCGCTGGCCCAAGATGTCGGCCTCGCTTTCCTGAGTGCGCGAGAACGGCAGCAGAATGCCCACCTGCGCGCCCACGCCGAGCAGCGCCGCGGCATTGCCGGCATCGCTGCCGCGCGTACCGGCGTAGATCGTGCCGGCGGCCACCGCGGCCTGGGCCGCCAGATTGTCGGATACGCGCTCCGCACCGTGTCGGGACACTACGTGCGACAGCTCGTGGCCGAGTACCACCGCCAGCTGGTCCTGGTCTGTGGCGATCTTGAACATGCCCCGGTTCACGCCGATCCGGCCGCCGGGCAGGGCGAACGCGTTGGCCGTGTCGTCGCCGATGATCTGCACCTCCCACTGCTGGGTGTTCCACGGTGGCGGCAGCACAGCGATCAGCGCGTTCGACACGCAGGTCGCGTAGGCGCGCTCGCGCGGCGCGTCGACGAACTTGCCCTGCTTGCGCATGTCGTTGAACGAGGCCAGGCCCATCTGGCTCATCTGGCTGTCCGACACCATCATCAGCTGCGATCGGCCAGTCGGCGAGGTGACGCAGGCAGCCAGCAGGGCGGTGGCGAGCGGGATGCTCAGGTTGCGGATTTTCATGCGGGATCCTCCTTGGACTTGCAGCGGCCAAGCATACCGACAGGGTCCGCCGGGGCGCGTGAGTTTTCACTTGATATAGAACGAACGGTCGTGCTATTTATTGCAACCATGAAGACTGCGACTCATCCCGGCAAGCGTGCAGCCACGCGCGACACCATTCTCGACCACGCCTATGCGCTGGCCCGACACGACGGGCTGGAAGGCCTGTCGATCGGCAATCTGGCGACCGACGTGGGCATGTCCAAGAGCGGCGTGTTCGCTCACTTCGGCTCGCGCGAAGACCTGCAACTGGCCGTGCTCGACACCGGCAGAGGCCGCTTCGTGGCCAAGGTGCTGTTGCCGGCGCTGGAGCAGCCGCGCGGCCTGCCGCGGTTGCGCGCGATCGTGGCGAACTGGTTCGAATGGAGTCGCGAGCACCAGAGCGGTTGTGTGCTGCTGTCCGCCGCCAGCGAGTACGACGGCCGCGACGGTGCGCTGCACGACGGCGTGGTGCAGCAGCAGGCCGGCTGGCGTAGCGAGCTGCAGAAAGCCGTCGATCAAGCCGTGCAGCAAGGCCATCTGTCCGCGGGCACCGATGCCGCCCAGCTCGCCTTCGAGATCTATGCGCTGATGCTCGGCCTGCACCACGACGCCGGGCTGTTCGGATTCGACGAGGCTGGTCGCCGCACCACGGCGGCCTTCGAGCGCCTGTGGCGCAGCTGGCAAACCTGAGGTAACCCCCATGTCCTCCAAGTCCCCTTCCGCGATGGGCCGCCACGGTCTCGCCACCCGCTTCAAGCTCGGCACGGTGCGCGCCGGCTTTGCACTGGGCAGCCGGCTGGCGCCCATGCGCACCGTGAACCGCGCCGCGCGCCTGTTCGCCACCCCGTTCGCCAGCAGCCGCAGTCGCGCGCAGGCCGTGCAGGGCGATGCCGAAATGCAGCGCGGCGAACTGCAAGTCAATGGCGAAACCATCGCCACCTACGTCTGGGGCGATCCGTCGAGCCAACCGTATGCCTTGCTGGCGCACGGCTGGTCCAGCTTCGGCCTGCGCTTTATGCCGTGGGTGGCGAAGCTGCGTGAGCTGGGCTTCGCCGTGGTCACGTTCGACCAGCCCGGCCACGGCCGCAGCAGCGGCAAGCTGTGCACGCTGCCGGAATTCACCGCCACGATCCGCGCGATCGGCCAGCACTACGGCGACGCCGCGCTGGCGATCGGCCACTCGCTGGGTGGTGCCGCGGTGACGCTGGCGCAGGACGAAAGCTGGCGCGCACGCAAACTGATCCTGGTGGCGCCCGCCGCCGACATGGCTGCGGCGGCCGGTCGCTTTTTCCGCTTCGTGCGATTGGGTGAGCATCTGCGCCAGCCGTTCTACGACTGGCTGCTGCGTCGCACCGGCGTCAGCGTCGAGCAGTTGCAGGTGCACCGACGCCTGCCGGCGCTGAGTCAGCCCGCTCTGATCGTGCACGACCTCGACGACGAAGACGTGCCGTGGAGCGAGGGTGAGCGCTACGCCCAGTTCTGGCCCGGTGCGCGGCTCTTCACCACCGAAGGACTGGGCCACCGCCGCGTGCTCGATGCGCCCGAGGTGATCGACGCCGCGCTCGACTTCGTGCGCGGCAGGTCGGTGGGCCAACGCGTGGTGGGTTCGCTCAACTTGCCATACGGCGTGGCTTAGAGCCTCGGTTGTCGCACAACAATCTGCTCGCGATGGCGGGGCTGCAGCGCCCGTCCTGACCCAACGGACGGGTGCTGCAGCGTGTCAGCTGTGGTTGAGCGGGGAGAGCAGGGTCGGGCCTGCGCCGTCGGTCTGCACAGTATCGTCGACGAGAGCGTCGGCTGCGTTCATGTCGGGCTTGTCGACCCAGGGCGCCGGCGTGTACGGCCCAGGGATATAGCTCACCCAGGTGCGATCGGGCTGGGGCGCATTGACTACATTCAATGTGTAGTTGATAGGAACATGCGCGGTCCAGCTGTCCTGCTTTGCCAGCGGTCCCGTCGTGGGGATCGCATAGGTCCAGTGGCGCGCCACCTTGAGGGCAGACTCGGCCAGGATCGCGCGATATTGCTTGACTATGCGATCTGGGCCGGTGTTGCCGAGGTTGACCTGCTCGGCGGTGGCATCCACCACGTGACCGCTGCGATCCACGCGCAACGCCAGGTACACCGTTCCCTGCACGCGGCCGCGGATCGCAGCCTCGGGATATCGCGGAGGGGTTCTCTTGTTGCCCTCGGCGGTGTGCAGCGTATCGGTAGAGTCCGTGTTGCTGTCGCCGAACGTGGCTCCCTTGATGCGCGCACTGTAGTTGCCGTCGGATATTTTCTTGAGCACGACCCGGACATGCATGCTGCTCTTGGCGACCACGGGTTCGTCATGGCGCAGCACGGGGTGGAATCGCCACTGCAATGCGGCGTTGCGCACCAGGTCCGCGATAGGCTGTCCGTACTTGGCCGCGTCGTCGATGACCGCAGTCTGCACCGTGCCGTCCTTGGCCAGCACGATGGTTCCACTGACGACGGCAGACGACTCGATGTTCTCGGTGGAGCTGGCCTGGGCGGCCATCGTCGCCATGGCGAGAAGTGCACAGAGCATTGCTTTCTTCATGCGTGCTTTCCTTGTGAGGTTGCGTGAACTCGATCAGTCCTGCGCGGCATGCGGGCCAGTGGGACCCGATGGGGCCGGTGCCCGAGCTGCTTTCGGCAGCCATGCTTCCGTTTGCGCCGCGCGACAACGCCATGCCGGTCATGGTGGCCCTCTCTGCCTTTTCGTGACTTCCCCTCGGCTGGCATCCGTGGGACGCCAGCACCGCTGGTGTCGAGTATGCAAGCAAATTGTGGCTTGCGTAAGCCGGTCCGGGCGCGTCCGGATTCCGTCGAGATCATCGCGGCCATACGCTCCGGTACGCGCGCTGCAGCAAACCCTTGGCACCGATCCCCATTAGAATCGACAAGTTCAAGCACAGATGTCGGAGTTGCCATGAGTTCCCCCGCCAAGCACGTCCCCGCCGGCGCCACGCAGGCTGAAGCCACCCCGCTGCGATTCGTTACCGCCGCCAGCCTGTTCGATGGCCACGACGCGGCGATCAACATCATGCGACGGATCATCCAGTCGCAGGGTGCGGAGGTGATCCACCTCGGCCACAACCGCTCGGTGGAAGACGTGGTGCGCGCTGCGCTGCAGGAAGACGCCGACGCGATCGCGCTGTCGTCCTACCAGGGCGGCCACGTCGAGTACTTCAAGTACATGGTCGACATGCTGCGCGAGCGCGGCGCCGGCCATATCCGTGTGTTCGGCGGTGGTGGTGGCACCATCACGCCGGAAGAGATCAAGGAGCTGCAGGCCTACGGCGTCGAGCGCATCTATCACCCGAACGACGGCATGAAGCTCGGCCTCACCGAGATGATCGAGGACGTGATGCATCGCGCCGGTTCGGCTGCGACGAAGCGCGCGGAGTCCGAAACCACGGTCGTGCCCAAGGTCGACATCGACGACGAGATCTCGATCGGCCACATGCTCTCGGCGATCGAGGAAGGCAAGCTCAGCGACACCGAACTCGACCACCAGCGCAAGCAGTGGAAGCTGGCCGGCAAGCACACGCCGGTGCTCGGTCTCACCGGCACCGGCGGCGCCGGCAAGTCGTCGGTGGTGGACGAGCTGCTGCTGCGCTTCCTGCACGCGTTCCCGCAGATGCGTATCGCCGTGCTCGCGGTCGATCCCACGCGTCGCCGTTCCGGTGGCGCGTTGCTCGGCGACCGCATCCGCATGAACTCGCTGCGCAGCCATCGCGTCTACATGCGCTCGATGGCCACGCGCCGCCAGCACGCCGCCACCAGCATCGTGCTGCACGACTGCATCGACTTCCTGAAGAGCCAGCCGTACGACCTGGTGATCGTCGAGACCGCCGGCATCGGCCAGAGCGATTCGGAGATCGTCGATCTGGTCGACTTCCCGGTCTACGTGATGACCAGCGAATACGGCGCCGCCAGCCAGCTCGAGAAGATCGACATGATCGACTACGCCGAGCTGATCGTGCTGAACAAGTTCGACAAGCGCGGCGCTGAAGACGCGCTGCGCGACATCCGCAAGCAATGGAAGCGCAACCGCACCGCGTTCGCCGTGAAAGACGACGACGTGCCGGTCTATCCGACCATCGCCAGCCAGTTCAACGATCCGGGCGTCACCTGGATGTTCTCGAACCTGTGCCGCCTGATGCGCGACAAGCTCAAGCTGCCGGCCGAGAAGTGGTCGCCGCAACTCGACACCACGCTGAAGTCGCCGCGCGCCACCGTGTTGATCCCCGGCAGCCGCGTGCGCTACCTGGCCGAGATTGCCGAGCAGGGCCGCAGCATCAACAGCAGCATCGAGCATCAGGCCGAGTTCGCCAGCAAGGCGCAGCACTATTACGAGGCACTGAAAGAGCTTGGCGATCCCCAGCTGCCGCGCCCGCTGGAGCTGTACCGCAACGCTGATTTGCATCCCTCTCCCTCCGGGAGAGGGACCGAGGGTGAGGGTTCGTCCGGAGCAGGCAGCTCCACGCAAGCCCCGAACCCTCTCTCCCAAGGGGAGAGGGGAGAAAGCGTCGACCGCTCCCTGCTAACCCTGCGCCAACGCTACAACGCCGCCCTCAAGGAACTCAGCCACGAGGCCATCCACCAGCTGCGCGAGTGGCCGGCGCTGTACAAGTCGGTCACCGCCGACGTCAACGAATACAAGGTGCGCGACAAGGTCATCCGCGTCGAGAACTACCGCGACTCGCTCAGCCACCAGAAGATTCCGAAGGTGGCGCCGCCGAAGTCGAAGGACTGGGGCGAGCTGGTGAGCTTCCTCGGCCGCGAGAACCTGCCGGGCCATTACCCGTACACCGGCGGCGTGTATCCGTACCGCCGCAGCGGTGAGGATCCCACCCGCATGTTTGCGGGCGAGGGCACGCCCGAGCGCACCAACCGCCGCTTCCATTACCTTAGCCAGGGCGGCGCCGCCACGCGCCTGTCCACCGCGTTCGACTCGGTCACGCTGTACGGCGAAGACCCTGCGCCGCGCCCGGACATCTACGGCAAGATCGGCAACTCCGGCGTCAACATCGCCACGCTCGACGACATGAAGAAGCTGTACTCCGGCTTCGACCTCAGCGCGCCCAGCACTTCCGTCTCCATGACCATCAACGGCCCCGCGCCGATGATCCTGGCGATGTTCATGAACACCGCGATCGACCAAAATGTAGAAAAGTACCTGCGCGAAGACGAGACCCGCTGGGCCGCCGCCGAAAAGAAGATCGCCGCGATCTACAAGAACGTGCCGCGCCCGCAGTACCACGGCGAATTGCCCAAGGGTAACGAAGGCCTGGGCCTGGGCCTGCTCGGCGTCTCCGGCGACGAGTTGGTCGATGCGGAAACCTACGCGCGCATCAAGACCGAAACCCTGCAGGCGGTGCGTGGCACCGTGCAGGCCGACATCTTCAAGGAAGACCAGGCGCAGAACACCTGCATCTTCAGCACCGAATTCGCGCTGCGCATGATGGGCGACATCCAGCAGTACTTCGTCGACCACAAGGTGCGCAACTTCTACTCGGTGTCGATCTCCGGTTATCACATCGCCGAAGCGGGTGCCAACCCGATCAGCCAGCTCGCCTTCACCCTCAGCAACGGCTTCACCATCGTCGAGTACTACCTCGCGCGCGGCATGAGCGTGGACGACTTCGCGCCCAACTTAAGCTTCTTCTTCTCCAACGGCATGGACCCGGAGTACACCGTCATCGGCCGCGTCGCCCGTCGCATCTGGGCGCGCGCCATGCGCGAGCGCTACGGCGCCAGCAGCCGCAGCCAGATGATGAAGTACCACATCCAGACCTCCGGCCGTTCGCTGCACGCGCAGGAGATCCAGTTCAACGACATCCGCACCACGCTGCAGGCGATGTACGCGCTGTTCGACAACTGCAACAGCCTGCACACCAACGCCTACGACGAGGCGATCACCACGCCCACCGAAGAAAGCGTGCGTCGCGCCGTGGCGATCCAGATGATCATCAACAAGGAACTCGGCCTCAACTTCAACGAGAACCCGTGGCAGGGCAGCTACGTCGTCGACGTGCTCACCGACCTCGTGGAAGAGGCCGTGTACAAGGAGTTCGAGGCGATCAGCGAGCGCGGCGGCGTGCTCGGCGCGATGGACACCATGTACCAGCGCGGCAAGATCCAGGAAGAGTCGATGTACTACGAGCACAAGAAGCACGACGGCTCGTTGCCGCTGATCGGCGTCAACACCTTCCTGCCGAAGGACCACGGCGGCGAGATCGCCACCGAGATCGAGCTGATCCGCAGCACTGAAGAAGAGAAGGGCCAGCAGATCGCCAACGTGAAGCGCTACGGCGAAGCGCGCAACGCGCTGGCCTCAGACAGCCTCAAGGTGCTGCAGGTAACCGCGCGCGACCGGCGCAATGTGTTCGAGCAGCTGATCGAGGCGGTGAAGTACAACTCGCTGGGGCAGATCTCGCACGCGCTATATGACGTGGGTGGCGAATACCGCCGCAACATGTAGTGCTTCTTGCCCCCTTCTCCCCCGGCATTGCCGGGGGAGAGGGCTGGGGTGAGGGGCGCTCTTCGCATTACGTAGAAAAAGACTTCGTGCCCCTCAGCAATCGTGAAAACCTCTACGGTCAGCGCTGCATCACCGACTGATCCATCTGCGAGTTTTGCATTTGCTGCATGGGTGACATGGCCTGGGCCGGCGCGAGCTGTTGAATATCGTGCTGCCACTGAACGCTGCTTTGCGCGAGCGGCGTGCCCATCGCTTGACCCACGTTGACGTCGGTATAGCGTTTGAAGAGTGAGTTGATATCGCCCTGCACGGCGAACGCGCGGCTGGCGTCATCGCTCAACACGACATGGTCGACCCGGCTCATGCCGTTGCCGTGGGCCGCAACGGTAAGCGCCGCCGCGAGATTGTCGCTGCGCTGGTCCGGTGTGCGTCCCTGTTGCGCATCCAGGCGATGCACGGCGCCGAGCGCCTGCAGGTACATGCCGTTGCCGGGATGCTCGGCGTCGGCGAGGGTCGGCTGCGGTGGGTGCACGGCCATCCGCAAGGCGTTCAATGTCTTCGGGCCGGCGATCCCATCGGCAGTCATGTGATGCGCGTGCTGGAACTTCTCGACCGCTGCCTTCGTGCTTGGGCCGAAATCGCCGTCCGGATGCAATGCGCGGCCGTGCGCGTCGGTGAAGCCGAGCTTGGCGAGGTCGGTCTGCAACGCCGTAACTTTTTCGCCATGTGAACCCTGATGCAGCGAGCTGTGGCTGCCCGGCGTGTGGGCACGGCCACCCTGGCCGATGGCTTTCAGGGCTTCCTTGATGTCCGGGTCGCTTGCCGACTTCGAAGGATCGAAATTGGCATCGCCGACCTTGGCATGTGCGCGGTCGAGAGCGGCTGCGTTCTCTGGGTCCTTGTAGGCGTTCTTGTATTGCTCGGCCAGGGCGGCGGCCTTCGGGCCATCGTAAAAACGGTGATGGCTCTTTATTTCATTGGCCTCCGCAAGCACGTCGTTGTAATCGCCGCCGTTCTTCAACACCTTTTCGAACTTCGCCATCTGCGACGGGATCTGGTTCTCCGTCTTTGCCAGAATCGCGACGGTCTCCAGGCGGCGGTCTTCCGGAATGTTCTTGCCGTACTTATCCAGCATGTCCATGGCCGACTGCGTCGCCTGCCTGATCTGCGGATAGTCGATGTTCTTGTGGATCCACTTCTGGCCGTCTTCAGAGGACGCCCACGCATTGATGCTATTGCGCGTGTCGGTGTCGATGAAAGTGAGGCTGGACCGTCCACGTTCGCCATCGCCATGTGTCAGTAGATCGGTGCGAAGTTGCGTCGTATCCGACGTGAACTTCAGATCATGATCTTTTGCGTACTTCGCGGCCTGATCCATGATGCCGTCCACGTAGGTGGTTTCGCCAAGTTTCAGCGCGGCGCCATCGGTTGCACCCAGCGCCCAGGTGCCACGCTGGCCGAGATCGACCTGGATCGTGCCCAGCGAATAACCACTGTTGGCAGCGACTTTGTCTGCCTTGCCCCAATTAGCGTCAGTAACGCCAGCGATGGCGAGGCGATAAGGCGACGGACCGCCTTCAGTACCGCGACCCACCACGAAATACGTGGCACCGGCAAGCGAGTCAATATCGTGTGTGTTGGGCGTGGGCATCGTGTTACTCCTTTAACAATGAGGTGTTTACAGACCATTCGCGATGGCCAGATAACTGTCCAATTCGTTGGCTCTTCTGCACAGGCTGAAAATCTCGTTCTGCGTCAGGTCGAGGTTGTCGATGATTTCGTCGCCGTAGAGCAGGTTCTGGAAAGTGCCATCCTCATTCTGGAACTTGAGCCAGGCTCGTTCCGCGCTGATCAGTTGGTCCTTCGCCTTCCCATGGAGCTTGCCGAGCAGCGCCTTGTACGTGGTGTTGAGCCGCGCGTCTTGCGTGGTCTTCTCCGTGGACAGACACGCGCCGATAGCGATGGTGTCGGAGCCGGCCTTGTCGATGCACGTATAGAACGTGGTCGTGATGCCTTTCGGCGCATCGCGCTTTATGACTTGGCTCGTGCTGTCGGCGGCGATCGCCCCGGTGCCGTAAACAAGCAGGGCGAGGATGACGACGAGTGTCCTTACTGTTTTCATGATGACGTTCCTGATCGAAATGTTGTTGCCGGGGACCGACGCGGCCTGTTCAAGCTGGAAGAGGGCCAGGCGAACCCGTTGAAAGACAAGCCCTGAAATCCTTTGCCGGGAAGCCTATCATCGGGACTTTGCGGCAGAATGTGAGCTTGCTCGGGAAATGCTGTGGGGGAATGGCGCGGTGGCGATACGGATGATCAATGGCAAAGAAGCTCGGCCTCACAGCAACGAGAACCCGTGGCAGGGCAGCCACGTCGTGCTCGGTGCGATGGACACCATGTACCAGCGCGGCAAGATCCAGGAAGAGTCGATGTATTACGAGCACAAGAAGCATGACGGGTCGTTGCCGTTGATTGGCGTCAACACGTTCCTGCCGAAGGATCATGGCGGCGAGATCGCCACCGAGATCGAACTGATCCGGTCGACCGAAGAAGAGAAGGGCGCCCAGATCGCCAACGTGAAGCGTTACGGCGAGGCACGCAATGCGCTGGCCTCGGACAGCCTCAAGGTGCTGCAGGTGACGGCGCGCGATCGGCGCAATGTGTTCGAGCAGCTGATCGAGGCGGTGAAGTACAACTCGCTGGGGCAGATCAGCTATGCGTTGTATGACGTGGGTGGGGAGTATCAGCGGAATATGTAACGCAAGAAGCCAGGGGGCGTGCTTTCGTATGTCGGATATCGATGCGGTTGAGAGAGATGATGCAATATGGAATCTCTATAGTGGAGTAGGTCCTGGTGACACACTACAACAAGGCGACTTAATTAAGTTTTCTAAGGAAAGCTGCCCAGACAGATATGGCATCGTTGTCACAGCAGACTGCGACTTAGATAAAAAGAAGCACTCGCGTCTTGTAACTTTGGTGCCGCTCCTTTCTGTAGAGGAGGTCATATGTCAATGTCTGTCATATGACACATTTGAGAACTATGGGTCCAAACTTCAAGAATTTTGCAGGCAGTCGCTGACGATTGATGTTGCTGCAGCAGATAGTCAGTTTTTGGCAAGAATTAAGTCGCGATTGCTAATAAACGACATCGTGGATCGAAACGTTGAATTGACTGCGCGTGTGCTTGTACACGAACATGTTGATATCACAATCTCAGATATGCGACTAATTTTGGAGTCGTCAGGTGTACTTTGGGCAAAAGTAATTGATAGGCTCCGCAATCAAGTTAAAGCGCGAGGGGACTTGCTTGTTCTGTCGAGTCCGCCGCTTACTGCGGCATCGGCAAGTGTCGCTTGGCTCAGGCCAATGTGGCAAGAACAAGTTTCATCAATTGCACTACGAACGTCGGAGTCAGCATCAAGGGTTGGGTTAAGAGTCGCTCAGCTCAATTCGCCATTTCGCTACAGGCTTACGCAAATGCTTGGCCAAGTATTTGCTGACATCGGGTTACCCGACATCCCTACCGCTTCTGTTGATGCGGTTTTCACAGGACTGAATACTTAGTATGGAAAAGTTCATCTTCCTTAGTGAAAGCGCGATCGATGTAATTGTGAGTGGAAAGCATGCTCGCGATTCAAAGATTCCAGCGACAACTTTGCCAGGCTTGCGATCAAAGAATATAGGCGCTGACGTGCTGGCGTTTGCTACCGGACGAGAGCATGAGGGGGAATTTTGCGCGCTTATAGATATTGCTTCTCTGAAAGCCTTGAAGGGCGATATTGACGCGGCCTACACAAGAATTGCGCGTGTGCTTAAATCGGCCGCTAAGCCACCTGTTCATTTGCCGCGCGGCTGGGCGGAATTTCACTTTAAGAGCAGGCTTGCGTTCTTCGCTGTTGGCGAGGATGAAGGTAATCAAAGGTGGTTGGCAGATATTGATAGCGGCGCCAAATTAGTCCGCTTCTTGGGGTTAACTGATGATCGGCGTCGCATCGATCTCAAGGATTGGGTGCCGCCAGTTACGCCAGACATTATTGGCTACAGTGCCTGGGTTGAGGTTGTTAGGACCAGTTTGGCAGAAGAGGCCAAGGTCGATAGTTTTGCCGAACAAGTTGATTTAGAAGCTATTGGCAGTGACGCGGTCGTTCAGGGATATTCGTATGAATATTGGTTGACGATATTAAAAGCAGAGCAAGAGCGGATAGTGAATGGACCGCTTGATGCGTCTGTCCGAGTAATTGGTCCGGCTGGTAGTGGTAAAACCCTGACGCTGTGCATGCGCGCGATTCGGCTGTCGCGAGATGAAAGCGTGATTGGAGGAAGAAAGAAGATTCTTATCGTAACGCACAGTTGGGCTATGACTGAGCGTATTGATGGTATCTTGCACTCGTTAAATGATGGTCGTCCAACTCCATCAATTTCTGTTCTTCCGTTGCTTTATATACTACAGACCCATGCAGGAAATGTTGGTCAAATGGCCAGTGCGGTACTGGGTGAGGACAGTGCGGATGGACAGCGTAGGGTAATGGAATTGCTTGACCGCTTCTTGGGTGAAGTGGGGGCAAAGATCGGCACCTCTTCTCGCGCGCTAATGTCGCCGCACATTGTTCACGCAATTGACGCTAATCAAGGCTCGTTAGCAAGAAACGAACTTGTTCTCGATCTTTACGAGGAGGTAATAGGCATATTATCTCCACAGGGAGTAATGCCAGGGGATAGCGACCGGGTTGCGGAGTACTTGATAGCACCTCGCGATGAGACAATGCCGCCATTTTTTACACGTACGGATCGTGAGCTTTGTCTACGAGTTTTCGAACGATTGATGGAGCAGCTGGTTGATCTTGGTGCGATTACAACTGATCAACTAGTACTAGATTGCATTCGAGTGTTCGAAACGTTTTCGTGGAATGTGAAACGCGAGACGGATGGTTACGATTACATTCTTATTGATGAGTTGCAGCTTTTTGATGCCCAAGAGCGTCTTGCGGTATCGCTGCTATCGCGAGCGAAACCGGGAATGGTCTTCCTTTCAGTTGAAGATCCATCTCAAGGTATGTTTTCTGCTGTTAATGATCGTTCCGAGGCGCTCCGAGCAAAGGATCGTGTTTATCTTGAGGAGACGCATCGTTTCCGGGCTGGGCTGTTCGAATTTATAAGCTACTTATATGGCCGGTTTCCACTTAATGCAGCCGCGATTAAGGTCGCTCGTTCCGACTCTAAGGTCCGCAAACCCCGAGTTGTCCAGCTGTCTGGTGACGAGGCAATCACTCGGTTTTGCGTTGAAAAAGCCAAAGAAGTGGCTGCTTCAAAAGAGAAGGGGCGCAGGGTCTGTGTGGTATGTGTTAGCGCGGCGGAGGGCGCTATATTTACGGGAATCAAGAATGCTGGGTTGCCGGTAATCAGACTCGAGAGTTTTGACGACGTAGAGCTTCTGAGCTATCAGCGCCGGGCCGCGGTGGTGTCGTCTTGGCAGTTCATCGGCGGCACTCAATTCTCGGATGTTGTTCTTGTCGTTTCTGGGCTTGTTCGTGCGACTAATGCTCATGCAAAGCTTAGAGAACTGACTGCGATCTATCTCGGAGCAAGTCGAGCAAGTTCTGTGCTCGATATTGTGTGTGACACGCGAATTCCTGATGTTTTGCAGTCTGCTATCAAGGAGCGGCTTGTCACAAAGTCATAAAAAGGAAAATGAGGGGTCAGATTCGTTTAATTTTAGTAAATAGATGAACTCTCCGCTTTTCCTTATCCGTGTGATGAGAACGTAATGTTCGAGGCGTTTCAAATCGCGAATATGCAATACCACGGTGAATCTGGGATTACCCAGCGGTGCATCGATGCGGTGGTTCGTATTCTTCAGGCGGGAGAGTGGGTCACAAAAGCCATTCTTCTGACCCATGAACACGATCACTGCCTCTATCTTCAGTTGGCTGAGCATGAGGATATTCTCGTCCGTCCTGGGTTCACGTCTGGGTATGAGGGGGAAGGGCCGGCGGGACTCGCCATTGTTCTTCTGTTGTTGAAAGACCATTGCATCGAGGTTGAAGAGGTACTTGTCAGTGCGCGGTTCATGCGTCGTGCTGCCGAGAGTCGGCTCACTCGAGCTGATGCCGTCAGAATCGACGGCCGTCGAGCTATCCGTCCGTATCGGTTGAGCGACTACACCTGGAAGGTATTAGATGCCCGAGGCGGGGGGCGTGCTTGCACTCGGAAGCAATATTCCTTGCTGCCGCCGTTCGGGCTATTGGATCCACGTTTGTGGGATCTGGCGTTGTTGCTGGAGTCAGACCCCGATGCTGCAATCTCCAAAGCATTTCGTCTGCTCGAAGAGACTGTAGTTCGCCGTTGTGGTTTCTCGGGCCTATTCGGCCGGAAGGTATTCGAGAAAGCGTTCCTGCGAGACGACTCACCGCTCACGTGGCAAGCATTGAATCCCGGTGAGGTCAGAGGGCGCGCGGAGTTGTTCACTGGAGCGTTCTCGGCACACCGTAATCCGCGCGCTCATCGCCGAATTGATGACGACCGAGCGTGCTCTCTTCGAGAGTTTCTTTTGGTGAATGAGTTGTTCTTGCTGGAATCCGAAGCCGTTGCTCGCGCAGAGAGCTAGCCGCTTCACAACTAGCCGGAGAGGGCTCTGACCTGCTTTGATTGGGCCGACCGTAGTGCGAGTACGGGCAGATGCTGCGGCAGCACCAGGTACTCGCTCTTGTGTATCGACTTGGCACGTATGGCGGCGATCCGTGAAAACCAGCGTGACGCTATCTGCTTTTCAGATATCTGAAATGAAGAGATAGATTCCGTAGGCGCGGACGGCCATGTCCGCAATATCGCCGGAGGAGGGATGCCATGACACACGATCGCCTTGTTTTCGGAGTCACCATCGACCAGATCGACGAGCTAAGCACTCTGCTCCGGACGATCACAGCCAATGGCGACGCGATGACGTTCTGCGATACGGAGAACTTGCAGCCCCAGAGCGTATCGACGCTGGGGGAGGCTATCCTCGACTCAGCGCTTGCCGTGCGGAATATTCTCGATCAGGTCAACGAGCAGAGGCTCGAACAGGAACGGGCATCTGGCTAACCGGGTTGGCTACCTCACGCTGACCCGAAAGCCTCTTCCTTCGCCAAAGACTAGTGATCATCGTTAGTCATCCTCCTGTGGTTCGGCCTTGTCGGCCCTACGACAGGAAGACGAACGGGGCCATCGAAAGTCGACATCGATCACTTGCTCGTCGCCTCGGCACGCTTTCGATCCCATCGCCCGGATCAGGCCACGCCAATCAAAACCCCACCGGCCGCTCCCCGGCCACCGCCACCTTCGCCTCCAACGCGCGCCCAACGCGGCCCAGCGTGCCTTCGTCGAACAGCCGGCCGATCAGGGTCACGCCGTAGGGCACGCGGTGCGGCTTGGCCAGCTTCGGCAGCGGGTGTTTCGGGTCGGGTGCCCAGTCGCTGCGTACCTGGCTCACTTCCACGAAGCCGGTGCGCAGGGTGAGCGAGGGCTGGCCGGACATGTTGGAGATCACCATCATCTCGTCGCGCAGCGAGGGCACCAGCAGCAGGTCCACCTCGGCCATCACGCGCTCCATCTCCCTGGCCACCTTGCGGCGCAGGCGGTCGGCCTGCACGAAGTCCACGGCGGAGAGGAAGCGCGCTTCGCGGAACAGGTTGGGCCAGGCATCCGGGGTCTGCATGGGCAGCTGGTCGGCGGCGCCGGAGAGTGTGAGTTCCTCGAAGGCCGCCGCAGCCTCGGCGAACAGCAGCAGGTTGAGGTCGTCGTACGGCCAGTCGGGCAGGGACACTTCGGTGGGCACCAGGCCGAGCGCGCGCAGTTGGGCTAGCGCGGCGCGGTCCAGCTCGGTGGCCGATGCTTCCTTCATCCAGCCGGGGAAGTAGCCGACTTTCAGGCCCTTGATCGGGGCGGCGGCATCGTAGTCCAGGTGCGCGGCCACGCTGGCGCTGTCGCCCGGATCGGTGCCGCGGATGGCGTTGAGCACCAGCAGGGTGTCCTCCACCGAGCGGGCGATGGGGCCGAGCTTGTCCATCGTCCAGCACAAGGTCATGGCGCCGGTGCGCGGCACGCGGCCGTAGGTGGGGCGCAGGCCGGTGGTGCCGCAGCGCATGCATGGGCTGATGATGCTGCCCTGGGTTTCGCTGCCGATGGCGAACGCCACCAGGCCGGCCGCGGTGGCCGAGGCCGGCCCGGCGCTGGAGCCGGAGGCGCCTTCCTGCAGCAGCCAGGGGTTCATGGTCTGGCCGCCGAACCAGATGTCGTTGAGCGCCAGCGCGCCCAGGCTCAGCTTGGCCACCAGCACGGCGCCGGCCTCGTTGAGCTTGCGGGTGACCGCGCCGTCGTCCTTCGGCATGCGGTGGCGGAACGGTTCGGCGCCGTAGGTGGTGGCGATGCCGGCGGTGTCGAGCAGGTCCTTCGCGCCCCACGGGATGCCGTGCAGCGGGCCGCGGTAGTGGCCGGCGGCGATCTCCTTGTCGGCCTGCGCGGCCTGCGCCAGCGCGTGCTCTTCGCACAGCGTGATGACGCAGCGCAACTGCGGGTCGAAACGCTTCAGGCGTTCAAGATAGATCTTCGTCAGGCGGGAGGAGGTGAGCTTGCGTGCGCGGATCCACGTGCCGAGCTGTGCGACGGAGGCGAAGGCGATGTCCTCGTCCTTCGCCGGCAGCGGCGTGGCCGCCACCTTGGACGGCACGAAGCGATCGTGCGCGGGCCCGACGTGCGCGCGGCCCATCGCCGGGAACCAGGTGGTGGCTGGCGCCAGCCCGTCTTCCAGCGCCACCTTGCGCGGGCCGGTGCGGCGCTCCAGCAGCGCGGCCATGGAGGTGGGCCAGTTGGCCACAGCCATCTCGCGCTGCGCCTCGGTCATGCTCACCTGCGCCAGCTTCTCCGCCTCGACAAAGGTGGCCGTGCTCAACTTCGGCCCCACCGGCGGCGCGGTGTCGAAGGCGCCGGGCGAACCGGGCGGCGGCGTGCCGGGGGCGGGGTTTTCCCCCGTCTGCGCCAACGCGCTGCCAGCCACCATGGCACCCAGCAGGCCAAGCGGCGCCTGGGTCAGGAAATCGCGACGAGTCTTCATGGTTCTCCCCGATACGCCCCGCAGCGGGAGCGTGTTGCTGTCGAATCCGGCGAGGATGCGGCCTGCGCCGCACCCCGAGCATTCCGGGCGCGCCGGAATGGCGGCCCACTGTGAACCAGCCTCGGTGCGGGCACAACTTGGCTTGGGGGAACTCTGATTTTGCCCGTCATTCCAGCGAAGACTGGGATGACGGGCAAGAAGCCGATTGATCAGACCTTCCCCAAGCAAACAGGGATCAGCGTAGCCCTTCCTGCGAATCGTTGGGGCGGCGCGATAGGTGTCGGTTTTCTTCGGCCCCGTGGTTCGCCCAAGCGTGGCTGCGATGGTCAGGCCGAAGCGTTTCGGCGTGGCGATATCTGGAATAGCCCGATAAGTTCGGCAGGGACGGATAGCCATGTCCGCCAGCTCGCCGGAGGAGGGATGCCATGACGCTCGATCGCCTTGTTTTCGGAGTCACCATCGACCAGATCGACGAGCAGAGGCTCGAACAGGAACGGGCGTCAGAGGTTCGTCCTTGATCACCGAGCGCTCAGAACGGGTGCTGCCGGTAAAACCGTTCGATCTGCTGATAGACGTCCGGCAAATGCTGGCGCAAGGTTGCCGGAACGGGCTCTGCCCCGCTTTGATTGAAAGCCTGCAATCGGCAGCCTTAGTATGTGTTGACGACTGCCGTGTCGTTACTTCAGGAGAGGGTCCATGGACACTCTGCGGCGTTCATCGGCTTGGGTGGCTTGGCGTCGCCCTGCGGTACGGTTTTTCCTCTGCACGGCTCTGCTGATCGGCATCGCCACCCTCGGTGCGAGCTGCGGTAGCGACAACACGGCGACGAATACCACCGATCCCCACTGGGTCCAGCAAGCCACGCCGCCATCCAGGGTGGCGGTGGTCTTCGTCCACGGTCTGTTCGGCGATACGGACGGCACCTGGACGAACGCCAACGGGAAAAGCTTCTTCACGCTGCTGAAGTCCGCGCCCGGCGTCGGCAACCAGGTCGATGTCTTTGCGTTCGGATTCACGTCCAACAAGCTGAAGGGCGGCTCGCTCGATATCCGTGAGGCGGCGAACATGCTGGAGCAGTCGCTGCAGTACAACGGCGTGTGGAACTATCCGACCGTCGTGTTCGTCGCCCACAGCATGGGCGGACTGATCGCGATGCGCGAGATGATCGACAACCCGTCGCACCGGGACAAGGTGCCACTCATGGTGTTCTATGCAACACCACAGGAGGGTTCGCAGATCACCGCCGTCGCCCAGCACGTGGTCAACAACCCGGCCGTCAAGCAGATGCTGATGGCGGACCAGAACGACTTTCTGCAATTGCTCAGCGACGAATGGGGGCGGCTGTCGGACCAGGACAAGCCGAGCATCATCTGCGCTTACGAAACGGCGCCGTTGGCTCGCGTCATGATCGTCCCATGGTCCAGCGCCACCCGGTTCTGCAAGGACGTGCCCACCGCCATCGAGGGCACCGACCATCTCACCATCGTCAAGCCGGATCGGCTGGCACATCCGTCGGTGGTGGTCCTGGTCAATGCCCTCAACAAGTATGTCTTCGGCAGCTCCAGCCAACCCCTGCTCTCGACACCGGACTTCCAGCCCGAGGGTGCGCACTGGACGTACGAACTCACCGATCCGAACGGCAAGAACGGCGCGCGCCTGATCAACACCGGCGCGCGCAAGCTCAACTACACCATCGGGCAGATTTCGGACCCTCATCTCATCGTGCTGCCCGACGACACGCCCAAGGACATTCCCGCACAGCACAGTGACGACCTGAAACTGGTGCTCATGCGCGGCCCGCTGCAAAAGGAATACCACTTCACGCTCAGCGTGCCTCCGCTGGATGATCGACTCATCGTGGTACACATCAAGGACGTGGAAGGTGTGCAGGCCAAGCAGGACGCCGTGGTACGCCAGGTGACGGCGCAGGTGACCGATTACCTGTCGTCATCCGACAACATCGCCGAGCTGAATCGGCTGCCGAGGGAACAGCAGTTCGCGAAAATCGCCGATGTTGCCGGCGAATCGGTTGCCCGCACGGCGCCGGAACTTCCGTCCGCGGCGAAATGGGTGCTGACGGCGGATGCGCTCGCCTCGCTGGGGCTGCTCACTCCGGCGAACACCGCACTGCAGAACGCGCAGCAGGCGTCCCCGCGCATCGTCAGTACGCAGGGCGCCCAAATGGTCGCCAATGTGATTTCCGCAAAGTCGGGCGTGCCGAATGTCTTGCGAGACCCGAGGCTGGAACTGCCGACGAGCGAACCAGGGCAGATGGTCAGCGCAGACATGACGCATGTCAGGGTAACCATTTCGTCCGTGACCAGACCCAAGGGGCTGGGCGTCGATGATTTGCATGCCTGGTCGGACCTGTCCTCCAAGATGCAGGCCGTACCCGCGCTGAAGGCGTACGGCTTGGGCATGAAAGGCGACACGCTATGGGCGCAAGGTGACGTCGCGGCCGCCAAGGACGCGTACCAGAAAGCCAGCAGCATCCAGCCCACACCGTGGACCGACAAGAAACTTGAAGCGGTCAAATTGGACGAAGGGAGGCTGGGTCACTGACCCCGCAGCCGGCATGTCGATCGTATCCACGGCAGCCGGACGGAGGACCTGCGTCCCTGAGGTTTCTCCCAAAAAGGGGACGGAAGGAATTAAATTGCAATAATTGCCTCCGTCCCCTTTGTCGTGTGTCTTCTCCTTCACCCTGCAGCTTTGAACATGTCGTCGAGGCGGGTGTAGCTGTGCTCCATGCCGTCGGTCATGCCGGTGGAGACCGCGTCTTCACGCGCTTGCTTCGAAGCGAACGTCAGATTGCAGACGAGCGTAGTGACGCCGTTCTGCTCGCTGAGTTCGAGTGACACGATGCATGGATCGCCCGCTGGCATGGCGAAGTCCATATCGCCCGGGTCGTAATATTGTTCGTGGACCAGCTTCGACGGGTCGTCGACTTCGGTGAAGGTGCCGAGGAAGCCGAATCCCTTGCCGTCTTCGCGGCTTCTCCACTGCCATCTGTATTTGCCGCCGACGCGGACATCCATGTCGCACACCGGCATATCCCAGCCGTCATAACCCTGCCATTTCCGCACGAGTTCGGGGCGGGTATGCGCATCCCACACCAATTGGCGGGGCGCGTTGAAGGTACGCGTGACGCGGACTTCGCGATCACTGGGAAGTGTCACTTCTGCGGGCTTGGGCATGGTCTTCTCCTTGGTGTTTCATCGTGATGGCGCGCCGCCATGAGGATGAACGGGCGAACAGCGCGCCGACATGTGCGCGCTATTTTTTTGCTCGTTTGCGCCCGGACGGTTTGGCCTGGAGTTGCTCGATCAACGCATCGAGGCGCTGGTAGCTCTGTTCAAAGATCTCGCGGTAACGTTCGATCCAATCCACGGCCTCTTGCAATCGCTTCGGTTCCAGTTTGCGTGGACGCCGTTGCGCATCGACGTCCATCGAGATGAGGCCGGCGCGCTCAAGCACTTTCAGATGTTTGGAGATGGCTGGCTGGCTCATCTCGAACGGCTCGGCGAGTTCCGTCACCGTGGCCTCTCCCGTGGCCAACCGCGCCAGGATGGCGCGGCGGGTGGGGTCGGCCAGAGCGGCGAAGGTGAGGTTGAGACGTTCCGAGGTTTGCATAGCCGTCCAGTTTCATAACTGATAGGTAATATACATAGACGGGAACAGGCCGGTCAAGACCTTTGCGAAGAGGAGTCCGAAAAAGCCGGGCCAACTCAGACCCCTTTGTTTTGCGGGACGTCTTCGATCAGGTCGAAGAACAAAGGCTCTGAACAAGAACGAGAGGAGCCAACCGGGTCAGGTTTCGACAGTGCTCAGTGCAAAGCTGACCAGGTCAGAACCCCGTGCAGGCGTGGTTCGCAGCGGCTGACGCGATGAAGGGCGATGACTGGTGCGCCGGAAGTGGCTCTGACCTGCTTGGATCGAGCGGTTATGGAAGGGGCGCCTCAGCGAGCCATGCCTTCCTGGACGGACAGGTTTCCATGGCGCGCTTGTAGCCTTCGCGCGCGCTGGTGCGGGCCATATAGGACTGTTCCGCTTCGCCGAGGGTGGCGCCTCCAGCTCGTTGGGCGAGCTCCAACGCGTAGGTCACTGAAATGTCCGCAGCCGTGAAGGTCTCGCCGGCAAGATAGGGCGTGCGTGCAAGCTGCCGAGTCACCAATGTCAGCCGGCTTTCGAAAACGCTTAGTGCCTGGTCGGCACTCCAGTTCTGCCGCTCGGACTCCGGCGCAAAATGGCGGGCGCCAACCACGAAGTAGATGGAGGCCGCGAGACCGGCTTCGCCGAGGTGGAGAAACTGCTGGTAGGCGGGGAAGGCAGGATCGAGCGGGTCGGGCGCGAGCGGTGTCGGCCCGTAGCGGGCCATCAGGTACTCCATGATCGCAATGGACTCGACCATCGTGACGTCGCCGTCCCGAATCGCCGGAATGAAACCGGCAGGGTTGATGGCCAGGAACTCCGCGTCCTTCTCGACACCGGCCAGAAGATCCACCGGCCTCAGCCGGTACGCAAGCCCCATCTCTTCCAGCAGCCAGACGACCCGGAAGCCTCTTCCTTCACCAAAGACGGTGATCATCTTCGCAGTCCTTTTAGATTCGGCCCTGTCGGCCCCACATCGGAAAGACGAATGGGAACATCGAAAATCGACGTCGCTGGCGAGAAGAAAAGGCAGAAGAAAAGGGGACGGAGGAAATTAAGTCGAGGCTGGGCTCAGAGTGGGCTTGCTCAAGAAAGGCGAATCCAACCTTTGCCGCGCTGATATATCAACCCGTCATACTTGCCTCAACCCAGGAGCAAGTATGGAAACGATCCACGTAGTGCAGCCCTTCGACCGGGTGAAGAATGGCCTGAAACCAGGCCAGGTCCTGCAGTTCAAAACGGCTGATGAGGCAGCGCGCAGGGCAGGGCTGCTGGCTGACAAGCATGCCGGCGTCGTCGCCTACAGCATGGACGTGGACGAAGAGAGCGGAGAGTACGGCACGCCGCGAGTGCTGTTCGAGTCGGGGGACGTACCAGAGCTTTGATCGGCCGAAAAACAAGATCAGGTTCACTTGATTCCGTGCCGGCACAACGCGGTCGGGGCACTCAGGGGGCAGCTATCATGGCGTCATGTCCAAGCTGCTCATGAACCTGCGTAACGTGCCCGATGACGAGGCCGACGATGTGCGCGCGATGCTCGACGCGCAGCGGATCGCGTTCTACGAAACCCGACCCAGCATGTGGGGTGTCTCGGCTGGGGGAATCTGGGTCACCGAAGACGCGGTCTTCGCAGACGCCAGGCGCGCGATGGACGACTACCAGCAGCAGCGCGCGGCCCGTGCCCGTGCCGAATACGCCGCTGCCAGGCGCGCAGGCACCGCAGCGACGTTCATCACGTTGCTTCGTGCAGACCCGGTGCGCGTCGTGATGAGCGTGTTGGGCATCCTCTTCGCGTTGGGCCTGGTGACGGTTCCGTACTTCCTGTTGCGCGGGTAGGGCCGCAAGCCGCAACTATCGGCGCCAGAGCCCTTTCCGAGAGATGGCTCAGTCGCTGATGCGCCGCCAAACCGAAATAGGCACGTTGCCGTCCGGACGCGGCGGCACCCGGTAGCTGAGCGTGTCGCCGCGCAACTCGAAGGCGCGGCTTTGCTCCTGCCCCTCCCAATTGGGGAAGGATGCGCCTTCGATATGGAACACCAGTTGGTGCCGGACTGGTTCGACCGCAAGCGTGCCGTAGTGGGTGCTCGCGCCCATCACGGCTTCCCGGTATTCCTGCGCGCTGGCCTTGGCCTTGTCCGGGTTGGCGAAGCGCGGGCGGTCGGCGCGGAAAAGCTGCAGCGAGTAGTGCCCCTTGCGGTCGATCAGCAGCAGGCCCTTGGGCGCATCACCATAGTCGTGCGAGCGCGAGCCGTCCGGATGCAGCACGTCGGCCGCTACCAGGGTCCAGGTTCCGGCCAGCGAGACATCGCCACGGGTGTCGGCCGCTCTGGCGCCCGAGGACAAGGCCAGGCCGGGCAGCAGACAGGCGATGGCGGCAAGGCGGGGGAATAGGCGGTGCAGGTTCATGGGGTTTCCTCTTTCGAATCGGGTGGCGCGCTCATGGGTGAGGCCTCACCGATCGTAGGACTTGCCGATACGCGAAAAAACCGAATAATTCGAGGGCAACACTTTCGAATTGCTTACCGATGCCGCTTCCCAATCTCGACATGGACGCATTGCGCAGCCTGGTGGCGATCCTGCACCTGGGCGGGCTGGCCCGTGCCGCGGAGCGGATCGGGCGCTCGCCCTCGGCGATCAGCCAGCAGATGCGCAAGCTGGAGTTGCAGTTGGGCGAACCGCTGTTCCGCAAGCAGGGCCGCCGCGTGGTGTTGACCGAGGCGGGCGACCGGGTACACGCCTACGCATGCCGCATCCTGGAACTCAACGATGAAGCGGTCCACGCCGTGCGCGGTGCGGCGATCGACGGCACGGTGCGCTTCGGCCTGCCGGGCGATTTCGCCGAGTCCTGGTTGCCGGTGGCGTTGGGGCAGTTCCGGAAGGCCTACCCGGCCGTGCGGGTGGATGTGCTGGTCGAACCCAACCGCCTGCTGCTCGAACGGCTCGACCGCGGCGAGCTCGACCTGGTGCTTGCCATGAACCAGGGCGGTCGCGCGGACGCCGAGCGCCTGGCCACGCTGCCGATGACCTGGATCGGACCGGCAGGAACGGGCGAGGTCGTGCGGCCGGATGCAGTGCTGGATCTGGCGCTCTACCAGCCGCCGTGTTTCTTCCGTCAGGCGGGTACGGCCGCACTGGACCGGGCCGGCATCGCCTGGCGGCCGGCTTTCGTCACCGCCAGCCTGCACAGCCTGTGGGCCGGCGTGGCCGCGGGCCTGGGCATCACCGTGCGCACGGGCGCTGACCTGCCACGCTCGCTGATGCGCCTGGATGAACGTCACGGCCTGCCGCCGCTACCGGGCGTGGACCTGTGCCTGCATACCGCCGCTGGCCCCATGTCGGTGGCGCTGACACACCTGCGGCAAGCGGTGAGGGAGCAGGCACGGACGCATCTGGGCCTGGCGGGAAACCGGGGAAACCGGGACGGAAACCTCAGGGTCAGAGTGCACTTTTTCTGAACGTCGACTCTGCCTGTTTTTGGCCCGCGATCTTCGATGACGTTTCCTTGTTCAAGTCCACGACCCACGCGAAACCTGCGCATATCGTCAGCGCATGTTGCGGCCAAGCACACTGGCAGGTTCTTTCGTGCGGGATTGCCGTGCCCGGGAGCCGGCCCGGAGGAGGCAGGATGCGGTTCGCTCGACTTTCTCCGTTCCGTGTTCCCGTCGCCGGGACAGCAGATGACCTTCCCGACCTCGCCGGCTCCGGATATTGCCGGTTCGCGGCGCCCCATTGACAGCCAATAGTTGTTAATCAACAATAGTTGTATGAATACAACTATAAGCGATGCCCGGCGCGCCAATGCCCATCCCAACCTCATCCTCGGCATCTGCTGCCTCAGTCTGTTGATGGTCGCCATGGATGCCACCATCGTCAACGTGGCGCTGCCCTCGATCCGGCGCGATCTCGCCGCATCCGTATCGGGGCTGCAGTGGGTCATCGATGCCTACACGATGGTCGTGGCGAGCCTGCTGATGCTGGCCGGCTCGATGGCCGACCGCTTCGGCCGCCGGCGCGTGTTTCAGCTGGGTATGGCGCTGTTCCTGCTGGGCTCGCTGCTGTGCAGCGTGGCGCCGGACATCCATGGCCTGGTCGCGTTCCGCATCCTACAGGCGCTGGGTGCGACGATGCTGAACCCGGTGGCCATGTCGATCATCGCCAACACGTTCACCGAACCCAGGGCGCGCGCACGGGCCATCGGCGTATGGGGCGCGGTGGCGGGCGTAGCGATGGCGCTGGGGCCGGTGATCGGCGGCGCGCTCACCGAAAGCATCGGCTGGCGCTCCATCTTCTGGGTCAACCTGCCCATCGGTGCGGCGGCGATGCTGCTTGCCGCGCGCTACATTCCCGAGTCCAGGGCGCCGCGCGCGCGGCGCGTCGATCCGCTGGGACAACTGCTGGTGCTCGTCATTCTCGCCGCGGTCACCTATGCGGTGATCGAAGGCCCGCATGATGGCTGGGGCTCGATCACGATCATCGGCCTGTTCGCCGCCGCGGCGCTCTCGCTGGTCGCGCTGCTGGTTTACGAGCCGCGCCGGCACGAGCCGCTGATCGACGTGCGGTTTTTCCGCAGCGCGCCGTTCAGCAGCGCGACCCTGATCGCGATATGCAGCTTCTCGGCGTTCTCCGGCTTCCTGTTCCTCAATGCGCTGTACCTGCAGGAGGTGCGCGGCCTGTCGGCCTTCCATACCGGCTTGTGCACCCTGCCGCTGGCACTGGCGACGATTCTCTGCTCGCCGCTCTCCGGTCGGCTGGTCGGCAGCTACGGCACGCTGCCTTCGCTGCTGGCCTCGGGCACCGCCACGGCCGTCAGCGCATTGATGATGACGCAGCTGACGGCCACTACGCCGTTGCCCTTCCTGCTGCTGACCTACGCGATCTTCGGGATCGGCTTCGGCATGGTGAACGCGCCGATCACCCACACGGCCGTCTCAGGTATGCCCAAGGCGCAGGCAGGTCTTGCCGCGGCGGTGGCGTCCACCAGCCGGCAGATCGGCGCCTCGCTCGGCGTGGCGCTGGCCGGCACCATCCTGGCGGGGCATGTGCGCAACGGCTTCGCCGAGGCGACGCATCCGTTCTGGTGGATCATCACCGGCGGCGGCGTCACCGTGCTGTTTCTGGCGTGGCTGTCCACCACACGCTGGGCGCGGGACACCACGCGGCACGCCGCGCATCTGCTGGAAGAAGCGCCCGCGGGAGCTCCCGCGTGATGGCGCCGGCACGACGCGGCAGCGAAGCGGACGAACTTTGGCAGATGATGGTCGGCCTGGTCTGGGAAACCCGTGGCGAATGGCGCCGGAAAGTCAGCGAGGTCACCGGGCTGCCCTTCAGCCGTACACGCGTGCTGCGGCGGTTGTTCGATGCGCCGATGACCCTGACCCAGCTGGCCGAGGCGACCGGTAGCGATGCGCCCGCCACCACCGTTGCGGTGAACGATCTTGAACATCGCGGCTTGGTCGAGCGCTACCCGCACCCGGACAACAAGCGCGCCAAGCTCGTATCGGTCACGCCGGCTGGCCGGCAGATGATCGAACTGGTGCGGCGTACCGTGCGCGACGACGCGCCGCCGGGTGTGAACGATCTATCCAAGACCGACCTCGCCCACCTGCGCCGCATCCTGGAGCGGATCGATCGCACCGGGCGCTGACGGCCAGCTGGAAAGAGGGGAGCCGCGGAGAAAGCGGGACGGGGAAAGTACGGCATGGGCGCAAGCCTGAGCGCGCGGCCTGGCTAACGGACGGCGCGCGCGCCGGTCTCGATCACGTGGGCCACGGCGCGGGGGCGGGCGACGAAAACCAGATGCCCGCCTTCGAGCACGGTCACTTTCGAGCCCGCGCGTTTGGCCATCCGCTGCGCGGTGGCGGGGTCGAGCTCACGGTCCCCGGTGGCCACGATCGCGTAGCTCGGCTTGTCGTGCCACGCGGCGGCCGGCAGCCGGGTGCCGAAGGCGCCGCCGAACACACGATGCTTACGCTCGCGCTGGAAGGCGAAAAAAGGTGCCGGGGACGGGGGCAGGGATCAGGGTTCAGAATCAGAGTGCACTTTCCCCGGAAGTCGTCCCCGTACAGTGCTACCTGTCGCACCCGCAGTCGTTCATTCTCGAGCACCGAGCGCTCAGAACGGGTGCTGCCGGTAAAACTGCTCGAGTTGGCGATAGACGTCCGGCAGATGTTCGCGCAAGGTCGCCGGTGTCTCGAAAAATTGCTCGCTGGCCACCGCAAAGAACTCGGCCGGGCTTTCCAGCGCATACGGGTCGATCGGCAACTCGGCCCCGTTGCGTTGATCTTCCTGCAGGCGATCCCACGCGCTCGAGAAGACCCGCGACCACACGCGGCGGTCCATGCGCCGGTGCAAGGGCGGAAAGCCGTTGGCGTCGCCGTTGAGCATGTCGAGCTTGTGTGCCATTTCGTGGATGACCACGTTGTGCCCCGGTTTCTTCCCTGTATTCAGCACATCCGCCCACGACAGGATCACCGGCCCACGCCCCCATGCCTCACCGGCCATCACGTTGCTGGTCTGATGCACAACTCCCGCTGCATCCGTTTGCGGGCGACGTGGAATGAACGCGTCCGGGTACACGATGATGCTGTGCCAACCGTCGTACCAATCAAGGCCCAGTTTCAGGATGGGTAGGCAGGCATGCGCCGCAAGCAAGACACGATCGGCGTCGTCAAGTTGCAACCCCTTGGCCGGCTCCAGCGACTTGCTCTCCAGGAACAGCGTTGCCAGCACGCGCAGCGTGGCCTGGTCGGAAGCGCCCAGCCGGTGCGCTGCGGGACAGCGCTGCAACGCGTCTCGCCACAGCGATTCGACGATCGGGTGCCGCGCGACGATGCGTCGGACGCGCCAGTTTCTGATTTTGTCGAACATGGCCACATGCTGGAGTGAGTCACAAGCTCAAGAGCATCTGGGCCGAAGTGCGCTTTCTCAAGGAAGCAGCACATATGCAGCCTGCACCGAAGCGCAAGAGCGTCATATCGAACTTCATCCGATGGGCGCGTGGATGGGATCCGTTGCTGACCCGGCAGCCGGAGTACCCCGCGCCGGGCGCCCACCCTGCAGCTCGCGTCTTGGTGGTATCAGGCCCTGCATCCATGCGCGGCAAACCCCGCCCATGCATCCGGGCGGGGTCTGCGTCGTGTCAGATGCCGTTGACGCGGGCGGCAGCTCTCATGATCACGTTGGCTACTGCGGTCGGGTGCGACACCATCGATACGTGGCTGGCATCGGGAATCATCGTGACCTGCGCCCCGATCCGCTTCGCTTCGCCCAGTTGGAACGCGGGCGGGATGATCTGATCCGCGCTGCCCACCACGAAGTACGATGGTTTGCTCTTCCAGGCGGCGTGGCTCACCTTGTCGTCCAGTACATGGGCGAAGATCGGTCCCTGCGAAGTGGCCATGACCCTCGCTTCGCCGGCCGGCACATCGGGTGCGAAATTGGCGAGGTAGACGCTGCTGCGAAGCGTCAGATATCCCGCGTCGTCCTTGATGATCCCGGCCTGCCAGGCGCCGGCCGGATAGGGCTTGGTGAGATCGTCGATCGACTCGTTGTCGCCCGGAGCGAACGCATCGACGTAGACCAGGTCGACGACCTTGGCGCTGGTTCCGGCCTCGGTGATGACGACGCCGCCGTATGAGTGGCCGACGAGGATCACCGGGCCCGCCTGGGCCTCGACGGCGCGGCGGACGATGGCGGCGTCTTCGCCCAGCGAAGCACGCTGCAACTGCACGGACACCACCTTCAAGCCATGCCGCTGCAGCAGCGGCGTGACCCCGGCCCAGCTTGAACCATCGGCCCAGGCGCCGTGTACCAGCACGGCCGTGGTGGGTGTCGGCAGAGCGCTGGCGGCGGGGCCGGCATGGCCCGTTGCCATCGCGGCGGAGGAGGCGACGATACCGGCGGCAAGCAGGGCGCGGCCCAGCAATTTGTGGAACAGGGAAGTCATGTCGTTCTCCTTAGCGGGCGGCGTGGTCGATGGCGGTGAGCAGACCGGGCATGCCGGTCTGGTCGGTGGGAGTCGGAATCAAATCGTTCAATGCTTTCATGTCATGCTCCTGGGGTAGGGTTTGTGGGGCTGAAAACCACAAGCCAAAGGATGGGACGCAGTGCCATGAGCAGCCATATCCGACAGACCGCATTGCTTGGCCGATCGTCCGGAAAAGTGCCGGACTATGGGATGGCGGCCACCCGCGCCGACGTGTTGTCCCAGGTGCTGACTCTGATCCGGCTTCGCGGCGAGCTGGTGTATTCCGCGCGGCTGCGGGCGCCGTGGAGCATCGCTTTCCCCAAGGGGGCAGCGCATTTCTATTACGCCGAGGCCGGCACGATGTGGGTCAGGGCCGAAGGCGCCGAGCCACTGGCCGTGGGCCAGGGCGACATGCTGCTGCTGCCGCATGGCACCGGCCACCTGATCTGCGACGACCCGGCCACGCCGCCGGCGGAAATCGACAGCCTCATCGGCGAACACTTCGATCGCGACAAGTCGGTGCTCGATTACGGCGGCGACGGCGCGCCGACCCGCATCGTCGGCGGCCTGTTCCATTTCGAAGGGGGATCGCTGGCCGCCATCATCGCGGCCTTGCCGCTGGTGGTGCACATCCCCAGCGAAGAGGGCAGGACGCCGGACTGGCTGCACGCGCTGACCCATTTCCTGGTCAAGGAATCGCACGAGGTCGAACCCGGCTCGTCGCTGATGATTTCACGGCTGATCGATTTGCTGGTAATCCGCACGCTGCGCACCTGGGCCGCCAGCCAGACCCACCCACGCAGCTGGGTCGGCGCGCTGAGCGACGAACGCATCGGTCACGCGCTGAGCGCCATCCACGCCGCGCCCTATCATCACTGGACCGTGGAAGGACTGGCCGGCATCGCCACGATGTCGCGCTCGATTTTCGCCGAGCGCTTTGTCGCGCGGGTCGGCGAGGCACCGCTGCAGTACGTCAAGCGGCTGAAGCTGACGCTGGCGGCGGACATGCTCGCCAGCGGCGGCCTGCGCGTCACCCAGGTGGCCGATCGCACCGGTTACGCATCGGACGCGGCCTTCAGCCGTGCCTTCAAGGCGCAGTTCGGCTATGCGCCGAGCGAGGCCAGCCGGCGTCGGGACGGTTCCGCCGTCGACGCCGCGAGTAAAGGGGACGGCTAATCAAGGTTTGTCCTTCGCGCGGGCCAGTCTTGGCCGCTCACGCGGGCGGCAGGTGGCAGGGCCCGAGGTGGTCTGGCAAGGCACGGTTCCAGCGCGAGATAGACGCGACGATCGCCCGCTGCGCCGATGTCTGCGCAGCTCATCGGTCACGGCAGAGGAAGCGCTGCAGAAATCGACGCTGGCCCCGTTTGATCGCGGGGTATTCTGGTCACTCGTTGAGCCCCGAGTTTTTCGTGGAGATTTCGAGCATGAAGTATCTGTCGGTCTTTGCCGCCACGTTCCTGCTTCTCGCCAGCGTTGCAGGCGCGTTGCACGCCACAGGTCAGGCCGCGACCTCCATCTCCGCCACGGCGGCGTCCGTCGCCATCAATCCGCTCTACACCGTGCCGCCGACGTCGGTCACTGCCGAGCAGGTGGCATCCATGCAGCAGCTGTTGTCGGACTGGCCGCAACTGGGCTGTTACCGCGATGACAACGCGCAGCTGCCGGCGCCCGCGCCTGGCGGGGCGCGCGTGGTGTTTTTCGGAGACTCCATCACGGATGCGTGGGGGCGCACCAAGGGCACCCGGTTCTTTCCCGGGAAGCCGTACATCAATCGCGGCATATCGGGGCAGACCACGGCGCAGATGCTGCTGCGTTTCCGGCAGGACGTGATCGAGCTTCATCCCGCGGCGGTGGTCATTCTCGCCGGCACCAACGACATTGCGGGCAATACGGGGCTCGCCACGTTGCCGATGATCGAGGACAACTTTCGTTCAATGACGGAGCTGGCGCAGGCCAACCACATCCGGGTCATTCTCGCGACCGTGTTGCCGGTCAGCGACTATCCCCGGCAACCGGGGTTGCAGCCGGCGAACAAGGTTCGCGCGCTCAACGCCTGGCTCAAGTCCTACGCCGCGTCGAGTGGCGCGACCTACCTCGACTACTACAGCGCACTGAGCAACGTGCGGGGCGGCATGGATTCCCGCCTGGCCAGCGACGGCGTACACCCGACGCCCGCGGGTTACGCGATCATGGCACCGCTGGCCCAGCAGGCCATCGAACGCACGCTGGCGAAGTAACGCCTGGCTCGGGCATCGATACCGCGGCTGTTGCGCCTCGCGCCATGGCGAGCCGCTGCCATTTCCCGCCGGCCACCTTGCTGCCCGAAACAAAGCCAGCGGCGGCTCATTTCGTTTTCCTGCCCCGGGCACGATCCCAATACGGCGGATCGTCGAAGCAGCTTTTGAGGTGGGAGATGAAGAGCGGTGCCTTCACCGTGTGCGAGCGGCCCGGCATGCGGACGGCATGAATCGCTGAGTCGGAGAATTTGGGCGGTGCGGGTATTCGGGGAAACAGGGACACCAGTTTCCCCTCCCGGATGAAATCGCCGACCAGCCAGCTGGCGAGATGGACGATGCCGATACCGGCGACGGCGGCTTGCAGCAGCGCCTCGGTGTCGTCCGATCGCAGCGTGCCGCGGACGGGAAGGGCGGCACCGCGATGGACGCCTGCAAAGCACCACCATCCCGGCGATGAAGTCGACGCGAGCGTGAGGCAATTGTGGTGCACCAGTTGCGCGGGTGTTGCGGGGCGACCACAGCGCGCCAGATAGTCGGGACTGGCGCAGGCCAGCCTTCTCGACGGCGCCAGCCGCGTGGCGACCAGGTCGCTGTCCGGCAGCAGGCCAATACGGATCGCGACATCGACGCGCTGCGCCATCAAGTCCACGCGTTGGTCGCTGAGATGCAAGTCGATTTCGATCAGCGGGTAGCGCTTCAAGAAACTGGCGATGGCGGGAACGACATGCCGCCGCCCGAAGGCTTCCGGCGCGGTGATGGTCAACAGGCCGCGGGGATCTGCGTGCAGATCCGCCAGGTCGTGCCTGGCGTCGTCCATCTCGGACACGATATGGCGGGCGCGCGGAAGGAATTGCTCGCCGGCGTCGGTCAGCACGAGCGACCGCGAACTCCGGGCAAACAGCTTCACGCCCAGCTCGGCCTCGAGCGTGTCGATCTTGCGGGCCACGGAAGACACCGCTACATCGCGGCGCTTCGCCACGGTCGTGAAGCTGCGCTCCGTTGCCACTTCGATGAAGGTTCTGATCGCATCGAGCATCGTTTCGTACCTTTGCGTAAAACGCAAAATGATGTTGCTTGTTACTCCATTGTTGTGATGTTCGCAATCTTTCACCATCGCTCTGCAGCACCGTTTCGTCATCCGCCAACGTCACTCAAGGAAAATCCATGTCATCGAACATCCTCAACAAAGCCATCCGCATCGCGACCGTCGCGACGGTCTTCGGTCTCGTCGCCTTGCCCGCCATCGCCGCTGCCCCGATGGCCGGGACCGCCGCACCGGGCTATTACCGATTCATGCTCGGCAACTTCGAAGTCACCGCGCTCAACGATGGCACGATGGATCTGCCGGTCGAGCAACTGCTGCAGGAACCGGCCGGAAAAACCATTGCCGCACTGGACAAGGCGTTCCTGAAAACGCCGCTGCAGATCTCGGATAACGCCTATCTCATCAATACCGGAAAGCGCCTGGTGCTGGTCGACGTGGGTGCCGGCGATCTGTTTGGCCCGACGCTCGGAAAGTTGATGGGCAACCTGAAGGCGTCGGGCTACAAGCCCGAACAGGTCGATGACATTTTCCTGACCCACATGCACCCCGACCACGTGGGCGGCTTGTCGGCGAACCGCGTGATCCAGTTTCCGAATGCGATCGTTCACGCCGAACAGCACGAAGCCGCCTATTGGCTCAGCCAGAAAAACCTGGACAGCGCACCGGATGCGTCCAAAGGCTTTTTCCAGGGCGCCATGGCCTCGGTCAACCCCTATGTGCAGGCCGGCAAATTCAGCCCGTTCGACGGCAGTGTCGAGCTGGTTCCCGGCGTCAGGTCATACCCCAGTTTCGGGCACACGATTGGGCACACGTCGTACATGATCGAAAGCGCGGGAAAGAAGTTGCTGCTGATGGGTGACCTGATCCACGTTCCGGCGGTCCAGCTCGATCATCCGAACGTGACCATCGCCTTCGACACCGATCCTGCGGAGGCAGCAGCCTCGCGTATCAAGGTTTTCAACCAGGCAGCCAGGGAACGCACATTCGTTGCCGGGGCGCACCTCCCGTTCCCGGGCATCGGCCATCTGCGTGCCACCGGGAAGACCTATCAGTGGGTGCCGGCCGACTTCACCCGGATGCGTGCCGGGCAGCCGAAGCCGCATTGAGCTTCGAGGGTGCGTCGGGGCCATGGATTCGATTCAGCCCCGCCGGATCTCGCAGTAAAGAGAAGGGACGTGCCCGGCGATCGCCGGGCACCTGTCTGCTGGTGCGACGTGGAAAGCCGGGTTCGCTGCCCACTGGCACGGTCGCAGCGGCAGGAGCAGAGACGACCCGGCTCAGTCGCTGTTAGTCGCGCCCGACACCACCGGCAACAACACAGCGCTTTTTCCATCGGCCCCATGCTCGATCGTCACCGTCGCCTTGCGGTAGTCGGATAGCTTGGCGAAGAGGATATTGGGCACCCAGGTCTGCGGGTTGCGGTCGTAAAGCGGGAACAGGCTGGACTGGATCTGCATCATGATCCGGTGGCCGGGCTTGAACTCGTAGTTCACCGTGGGCAGGCGGAACTTGTATTCCTGCACCTCGTTCGCCGGAATCGCCGAGGGATCGGCAAAACTCTTGCGATAGCGCCCGCGAAAGATATCGAGCGAGACCGGCAGCTCGTAGCCGCCCATCGTGGGATCGGTGGGATCGGTGCCGGGGTAGACGTCGATCAACTTGACCACGAAGTCGCCGTCGGTACCGGTGGTGCTGGCGAAGAGGTCGGCGATCGGTGCGCCCTGGACGCGCACGGTCTTGCTCAGCACCGGTGTGGTGTAGCTGAGGACGTCGGGCCGGGTTTCGGCGAAGCGCTGGTCCTGCACCAGCCAGGTGCGCCAGCGGTCGTTCTTCTGCGGAATCGGGCGCGGCAGATAAGGCACCGGCTTGGCCGGGTCGGAGACGTAGCTGTCGCTGCCGTCGGTCGGCTGCTCGAAGCCGAGGCCCATGTCCGACTGCAGGTAGAGCGGGGTGAGCTGCTGGTCACTCGCCACCTTCCAGTTCGTGAAGTTGTCCCAGTGCTGTTCGACCGGGTTGTAGATCATCGCCTCGGGCAATGGCTTGGGCAGCGGCGTGCCGCGCAGGTAGTGGTTGAACCATGGAATCATCACGTTCTGGCGGAATTGCGCGGTGGTGTCGCCCGGCCACTTGAGCGGGCCCATGTTCCAGCCGTCGCGATTGATCTGGCTGTGCCACCACGGGCCCATCACCAGGTGATTGTTGGCGCCGTGTCCGGCTTTCTTGAGTGCTTCCCAGGCATGCACGGCGCCGTAGATGTCCTCCTGGTCCCACAGGCCTTGCAGCCACATCGTGGGCACGTTGGAGGGATGCGCGACGAGCAGCGTGTCGAGCGCCTGCAGCTGCCAGAAGGCGTCGTAGGCGGGGTGCGCAGCGAAGCGGTTCCACCAGGGCAGCTGCTTGAAGCCGTTGGCCTCGGCATAGGCGCCGGCCGGGCCCGCTTCGAGGAAATTGGTGTAGTCGTCCTGGTTCTCGCGCGGGATGTTCTCGCCCTCGCCCTTCTTGCTCATCTGGCCGCTGAAGTAGTCGAGGTTCATCTGGCGCAGGGCGCCGTAGTGGTACCAGTCGTCTCCCATCCAGCCGTCGATCATCGGGCTTTCCGGCGCGGCGGCCTTCAGCGCGGGATGCGGGTGGAGCAGGGCCATGGCGACCGTCCAGCCGTCGTAGGACGAGCCGATCATGCCGACGTTGCCGTTCGATTCCTTTGTGTTCTTCACCAACCAGTCGATCGTGTCCCAGGCATCGGTGGTGTCGTCGGTCTTGGTCGGGTTCAGCGGCCCCATCGGCGGGCGCGTCATGATGTACTTGCCTTCCGATTTGTATTTGCCGCGGATGTCCTGCCAGACCAGGATGGTGCTGCCGTCGGCCCAGTCCTTGTCGCCCGACCACACCGCGTCGGCCATGTGCGGACTTTTGCCGGGCGCCATGTTGCTGGCGTTGTACGGCGTGCGCTCGAGCAGCATCGGCAGGCCATGCGCGTTCTTCGGGATCAGGATCACGGTGTGCAGCTTCACGCCGTCGCGCATCGGGATCATCACGTCGCGCTTGATGTAGTCGAAGTTGCCTTGCGGCTGTTTCCAGTCGGTCGGGATGTCGGACCCGGTCTGGATCATGTCGGGCGTGACCTTCGCCGAATCCTGGCCCGTCGGGGGCATCGCGAACGCGGCGGCTGATAAAAGGCAGGCAAGCGAAACGAGTGCCGAGCCCAGAGCGGTTTTCTTCATGTCCAGAGCGTCCTCGTGATGGTGGTCGCGTCCGCAACCTGTCGCGGTTGCACCCTGTGACTATGAGAGCGGTCACAAGGATTTTGCAAGGCGGGTGCGAAGGCGAAAGCGTGGTAGTTCCAACGTACCGCCATGCGCAGGAGGTGGCGACATGAGTATTCAGAAACATTTGCGCTTCGGGCGCAAATAGCGAAGGCGGCCGTGGCCGCCTTCGCATGGGAATGGATGGCGCAGATCAGGCGGCGATTGCCGGCGCCATGTCAGACACGGTGTCGTCGCCACACACATCACGCCACAGGTGATACATCACCCCGAACATCACGGTGAACATCACCAGAATCATGGCGATATAAAACGGGACGATTACCGCGAGCACGAGCCAGGAGCTGATGAGCTTGGCCAGCAGGGCGAGCAGCATGATCACGATCGCAAAGACGATGGCCACGACGATCGAGACAAGGATGGAACTCAGCGCGAACAGGAGCAGCGGCAACACGTTCTTCAGCGCGCCGGTGACGCCGTCGCCGATGGCGCCGAACACGTTGCGCCGGTTCAGCGCGACCTGGCCGAGGCTGATCGCATAGAAACCCATCATCAACAGGCCGAATGCCATGAGAAGCGCCACGGCGATCCAGAAGCCGCCGGGCAGCGCCGGTGGCGGCTGGTGGTTGACCTGTGCAGCCAGCGCTTGCATGTACCAACTGGCGATCCCGGCTCCCGTCGCCACGATGATGATTGCGATCCCGGCGATGTAGACCACAAAGTTCGCCAGCCCGAGCCCGATCAGCCGCCATGCCTCGCCTTGTCGATAGGGATTGAAGATGTCGAGTGCACGGACCGGCTGCTCCCGTTCGGCTGCATCGACCAGCTGCAGATAGCCCGCGTAGAGCGGAATGATCAGCAGTCCGAACAACACGGAGATGGCCATGATCAAAGCGGAGGTTGCCATGCTCGGCGGCGTGCCCGCGCTCATTGCGTGGAATTGCATCGGCATCGTGATCAGCGACGGCAGCAGGCACGCCACCACCAGAAAGGCTGCTCCTCCGAACAACGGCTTCGGATGACGAAAGCCCACGCTGATGCCGTTCGTCAGCCAGCCAAAGCCAGCCGACGGTCCCCTGGATCGTGTGGTCATGTGTTGCTTCCCCGATGATCGGCGCCCCCGCGCCGCGCAGGCCGAGCATAACGGGTAGTGGCCATGGCCATCCAGGCGCACTCGAATTCCGGGAGAGCCAGAAACTAAAGGGGCCAGAGACAATTCCTCGCGGGCTGAATGTCTCTGATCCCGAGTACGCAGCTTAAGAGCGCGATGCGCGCATCAATGCCATGTACTGCGCTTGCCGCCCGCGACGGCAGGGTTCATCTCGACGCTCAAGGTGAAGGTGCGTTGTTCGTCCGGTCGCATGGCACCGACGCCAACCAGCTTGCGCGCGATCTCCTCGCCGCGTTCGTCGCGGATGGTCAGCACCATCGAGTATTCCCACGCACCGCTGTCGACGGGGTTGCGAAAGCTGCCTTCCACGCGCAGCGGTACGGACGCTGGTGTTGCGGTCGTGCTGGTCGCATCGGTGAAGTGGAGCTTGTGGCGGCAGGCGGGGCACACGACCGCACTTTCCAGGATCGTCTCCCGGCAGTGCGGACAGGTGCGTGTCGCTCCGGCTGTGCCTGGGTGTGGGTTGCTCACGGAGCGGTGCCGCCGAGTCCGTGGGTCTTGTGCGCGCTGTTGCCGTCCTTCGCATCGTCCCAACCGAACTCGGCCTGGCCGCGCATGCGCGAACCTGCCGCCACGCTGAGCGATCCTGCCTTCAGGTCGCCGGTCAGCGCGCCGCTTTGCTGCAATTCCACGTGCGCCGCGGATTCGATGTTGCCGATCAGTTCGCCCGCGATGGTGACCTTCTCGGCACGCACGCTGCCGGTCACCCTGGCGCCGGGCTCGATGGTGAGGTCGCCGCGCACGTTGACGTCGCCCTTGAAGTTGCCGGCGATGCGCACATGACCCTCACCTTCGATCTTGCCCTCGATGGTGATATCGGGCGCGATCAGCGATTCGGTCTTGGGTTTGCCCGGCGCGAGTGTGGGCGTGGGCGTGGGACGGAATGCGGGCTGCACCGGCGTCTGTGCTTCGGGCTTGGTCTCCGTGATGCCGGGGCGAGCCAGGTCCGTGGCTTCGGGCGTTTCGGTGGCGGAGGTCTTGCTGGTTTCTTTCCACAGGGCCATGGGGGACTCCATTTCGGTCAGACGGAGGGTCAGCCTACCCCCCAAACGGCACGTAAAACGGGGTCAGGTTCACTTGCCTGTGCAAAAACGGAGTCACGTTCACGTCCCGTTAGCCATTTGCTACAGGAAGGAGTTTTGATCCGCTTTGAAGTGGAAGGTGTCGGAGGCGGCCACCTGATCGGCTCAACTGTCTCAGACACCACCCTTCCATTCTTGTCAGTCGGACGTCACATGGAAGTGCTCGATTCTGCCGACTTTCAGAAGCGCGGCCTGCACTTCCGGTCGCGCCACGATCATATCCCGGCGCTCGTTCAAGTCCTTCGCCCCCGGCGACTCCTGCACATCGGCGTACTTTTGCATCCCGACGATCGCATCATTGCGCCATTTCGGGTCGCGCAATCGATCGATCAGCAACTTCGCCGCTTCGTCGAAATCGCCATGCAGCAGCAGCGCGTTCTGCCACGTTCCGATGGCAATGTCGTGATGCTTGCGCAGGTAGGCCATGTGCGTATCGATGCCGGCAGTGTCTTTTTGGTCGATAGCGATCCGCAGCTTCACGCTTTCAAGTTGCATGCGCCCGAAGTCGCTCATGTTGCCTATTTCCGAGATGGCATCGAGCGCCTTGTCCGGCTGGCGGAGGTTCGCGTATAGGCCGCCCAGATTGATGGCCTGGCTGACGTTCATGGCGCCATCTTCCGGGCGACGCGCCGCCTTCGCCATCTGTCTGGCTGCCTCGTCCCATTGCCCGAGACGACCCAGCACACGTGAGCGGTCGTTGAGTAGCCAGACGTATTTCTCGTCGAAATCCTTGTAGCGCTTGCTACCTTCACCCGCGGCAGCTGCAGCGACGACACCGTCAGTGACGGCGAGGGCTTGCTTGTCCTGTCGTGTGAGCATCAACAGCCGTTGCAGGTGAAGCAGTGGGCCAAGCCGGTCCGGCGTTGCCTTGACTCGTGCTTCAGCCGCTGTGATCTCCGCCGCTGCAAGACGATCGACATCGAAAGCTTCGGGGTTTCTCTGGGTAATGACATCAAACCGTTTGTCCACACGCATGCTCAGTGCCACTTCGGCCGAGCGTATGTGCAGGGCTACGGCAGCGGCCTTGGTGACGTTACCTTTTTCGAGCAAGAGACGCGTCAGCTCCTGCCACAAGGTGTCGGGATCTCCGTCCTCGTCGGTCCAGGATGCATCGAAAAGTGCGTCCAGCATTTCGAAGTCCGCAGTGTGGTCGTTCGATTCCACCAGTCCGCGCTGAAGGGCATAGATCGCCTCGCTGCGGATCTCGCCCATCGCCTTCGGCCAGCGGCTCGCCAGGATGGCAGTGCAATGGGCGGCATCGCGATTGTCACGTATCGCATACGCGGTGATCAGCCGGTTCGACCAGATCGTCGCGTCAGCTGCATCGTAGGTGCTGGCCTGCACTAGCAGGCCATGCGCGACCTCGTTCTTCTTGTTTTCTTTCGCGACGAGGCCAGCCACCATCAGTGACTGGTAGCGAAGGTCCTCCGGGAGCTCGGCAAAGGCCTTTGCATGGATAGCCTTGTCGAATGCGACCTCGGCGCCGTCGAAATCACTGCTCTTGGCATCATCGAAACCCTGCTGCAGTTTTTCGCGAACGACCATGACCGGATCGGTGGGTGCAGGCTGCATCGGCGCAGGGCTGATCGACGCCTGTGCTGCACTCGCAACGATCAGCAGCACGCCGATAAGGTATAGCTTCTTCAATGTCTTTCCCCTGCATCCGTCAGCTGTGGGCAAGCGTGCCTGTTTCAGAAAGTGCAGGCAATATGTCCGACTGAAGCTAGTTACGGGCGCATGGGGTGTTGTCTGAAAGGGGACGGATGGTGCTGAGAAAAAGGAAAAATTCCGACAAACTTGCCCGTTGCTCAACGGGCTTGAGCACTCCGGCACCGCGTGGGACGATCGTGCAGATGAACAGCCGCCCCGCCGCAGCACAGCACCTGCGTGACCTCGCGCGGCTGCGCCGCGTTCGCGACCGGATCGATCGGGAATACGCGCAGCCGCTGAACGTCGAAACGCTCGCCTGCGGCGTGCACATGTCGGCCGGACACCTCAGTCGCCAGTTCAAGCTCGCCTTCGGCGAGTCGCCATACAGCTATCTGATGACCCGGCGCATCGAGCGCGCGATGGCGATGCTGCGTCGTGGCGACCTCAGCGTCACCGAGATCTGCTTCGCGGTGGGCTGCGCATCGCTGGGCACGTTCAGCACGCGCTTCACCGAGCTGGCCGGGGTGCCGCCCAGCGTCTATCGGCGCGAGGCGGCGCGTGCGACTGCGGGCATGCCGTCCTGCGTGGCGCGACAGGTGACGCGACCAGTCAGGACGCAACCGATCAGGAATGGAGAAGCGCCGGCCCCCGAGTCGGATCTAGCATGACGGCTCCTTCCATATCGAGCAGGACTGCCATGGACATCAACATTCACGCGAGCTTTCTTCCGCAAACCGATCCGGACGCCTCGCTGGCGTTCTATCGCGACACGCTCGGCTTCGAGGTGCGCAACGACGTCGGCTACAACGGGATGCGCTGGATCACGGTCGGGCCGCCCGACCAGCCCGGCACGTCCATCGTGCTGTATCCGCCGGCCGCCAGCCCGGGCGTCACCGACGACGAGAAGCACACCATCGCCGAGATGATGGCCAAGGGCACCTACGCCATCATGCTGCTGGCCACCAAAGACCTCGACACCGCCTTCGAGCGGATACAGGCCAGCGGCGCCGAGATCGTCGAGCAGCCGACCCAGCAGCCGTACGGTGTTCGCGATTGCGCCGTCCGCGATCCCGCGGGCAACCTGCTGCGTGTGCAGGAGCGGCGCTGAGATTTTCGATGCGAATCCATGTGAGGAGTTTCCTATGAGCCCGGTTGCAAAGAAGGCCCCACGCAAGTCCGTCACGGCGGTCGCGAAGAGTGCCGAGACATTCACGGCTGCGGAGCGGGCCGCGATGCAGGCCCGCGCCCAGGAGCTGAAAGCGGAGACGCGTGCGAACAGGAGCCGGGAGGAAGGGGAGCGTGAGCTGCTGGCGGCGATCGCCGCGATGCAGGAGCCCGACCGCGGCATGGCGATGCGGCTGCACGCCGTCGTCAAGGCCAGCGCGCCGGCGTTGATGCCAAAGACTTGGTACGGCATGCCGGCGTACGCCTTGGACGATAAGGTCGTCTGTTTCTTCAAGGGCGCACAGAAATTCAAAGACAGGTACGCCACCTTCGGCTTCAATGACAAGGCCAGGCTCGACGACGGCGCCATGTGGCCGACCACATTCGCGCTCAAGGCCCTGAACGCCGAGGTGGAGAAGCGGATCGCCGCGCTGGTGAAACAGGCGGTGGGCTGAGGGAACGATCCCGGCCGGGGCGTGGTTGCTCCGCGAAGCGCGACGGCCGCACAGGCACATTCCCCGGTGCCATGCCCAACCCGGTTTCGCATCGGCTAACGCAGCGTCATCTGGAACAATGCGTACGCAATGATCGCCATCACCACGATGGTAGCGCACCAGTGGAGCCAAGGGCGGCGTATCCAGATCAACGGAGTGCAGGTGCCGATGATGACCAGGCGCAGCCACATGTTCTTGTTCCAGTGGAAGGCGCCGGCATGCACGACCGTGTCAAGCGCGGTCGCCAGAATGTAGAGCACGATGAGGATGAAAAAGTAGCGGCTCTCTACAAAGTAGGCGGCAAGCAGGTTGCGCCCACGCAAGGCATGCACATCGGGCAACGCGGCGGCGCAGATCAGATACAGCAGGATGGGCAGGACGAGGCCGAGCAGAAAGGTGTCGGCATTGGATGCGGCCGTTTCCGTGACCTCGCCCAGGTACAACCCCCACCAGTAGTTGTTGACCAGCAGCAGGGCGATAAGCGCCCACGCCAGCGGCAGGGCGTTCCAGCGGATCTCCTGCCGTCGGCGCATCAGCCGGTTGAATCCGCTGAACAGCTTGGCCAGGCCCAGACCGATGATGACCGAGATCAAGCCGATGGAATGTTCGCGAATGTCCAAGGGCGTGGCGTCCGTTTCAGGTTGTACGGGATAGCTCGCGATCACCACTGCGGCCTGATGCTTCAAGCCTCGATGCAGCCAGCATCTTGCCACGCGGCTCGATCAGCGAAAAGAGTGCGAGGGACAAATCCTGATGCAGCCATGGCGATGGGGGACAGAGGGTGGGAGCCCATCCGCGCCGATCAAATCTCGCCGTCATCCTTTGCGGGCCGCCCTCGAGCATGGGCTCTGACCAGGCGCGGCTGCGTCTCCGGCATGGTCAGCAAGACGGGCATCACGGCCAAGGCGACGACGGCGATCATCGCGCCGGGCAGGGCGGTCCATCCGGTCATCCGGATGAAAAGTTCGGCGAGGAAGGGGGTCAGGCCGCCGAAGATGGCGGTTGCCATCGTCACGCCCAGTGCCAGGCCGCTGAGTCGGCCTTCGCCGGGAAACTGCTCGGCGGTCGCCGGGGCGCCTACCGCACTTACGCTACCGGCGAGACAGGCCAGCACGATCGCACCGGCAGCGATGTGCAGCTCGCCGCCGCCGGCCATCAGGCCGAACATCGACAACGGCAGCAGCATGCCGGCGACGCCCAGCCAGATCAGCACCGGCTTGCGTCCGACCCGGTCGGAGAGTGCACCCGTCAATGGCGTGACCAGGATGACCGCCACCGCGGCAAGGGTCGATAGCCAGAGCGAACGGCCTTCGGCGAGGATGCCCGACGAGCTCAGGAACGCCGGCACATAAGTGATGCCGACGTAATAGGTGATCGAGCCAAGTGCCGAGATGGCGAAGGTGCGCAGCAGCGCGGGTCGGTGATGGGCGATCGTGTGGCGGAGCGGGGAATCGGGCACGCTGCTCTCCTGCACCTGGCGCAGGAAATCCGGCGATTCGTCCATGGTGGATCGCGCGATCCACACGCAGCCGGCCAGCGCCGCGCCCACCAGGAACGGAATGCGCCAGCCCCAGGCGTCGAGATGAGCGGTGCTCATCGCGGCGACTACCAGGGCGGAGATCGCCACGGCGAATAGTGCGCCGACCTCGCTGGCGGCGGAGGCCAGCGAGGTGATCAAGCCGCGCCGGTCCTCGCGCGTGCCTTCCAGCAGGTAGGCGACCACGCCCGTATATTCGCCGCCGACCGAGAACGCCATGAAACAGCGCAGCAGCAACAGCAGCGCGCCCGCCGCAGGCCCGATCGCGGCATAGTCAGGCAGCAACGCCGTCGTCAGCATCGCCAGCGTCATCAGCATCATTGACAGCACCAGCGTGCGCTGCCGCCCGATGCGGTCGCCGATATGGCCGAACACCATCGCACCCAGTGGTCGCATGGCGTAGGAAATGGCGAACCCGGCGAGCGTGGTCAGCAACGAGTTGTCGCCGCCGCCGAAAAACACCCGCGACAGCACCGTGGCGAAATACAGGTAGAGCGTGAAGTCGTACCACTCCACCACCGTCGACAACGCCGCGACCACCATGGAGGCACGCGAAATTTCGGGGGCGCTGTGCGTTACGGTCGGGGTCATGCCGTTGCCGGAAGCGGGTAGGTGCCGATGACAATACCTGACGCAGCCGCGGTGATGGCGCTGCAGGATCAGCGCAGCGGCTGTGTCGCCGTGTCACCCTTGCATGGGACCGGCGCGCCATCCTTGCCGACAGCTTGCGTGAAGCTCGAACCGCTGCGGTTGATGACGATGCCGCCGACGCACTTCTGGTTTCGGTCCAGCCGGTAACTTGCCTTTACGCGAAGCTCTTCCTGTCGTTGCCTGTCCAGGCGTACGGCCTGCTTCGCCTGATACTGCCGAGCCTGCTCGTTCACCTCTTGATAGGTGTTGGACAAGTCCTCACGCCGCTGTTTCAGATTGACTGCGAGTTGTGCCTGGTATTGCTGTGCATGGGCTCTGGCCTGCTGCGCATCCAGTTCGGCGACGCGAGCGGAATCGCGCGTGATCTCTTCGGCGTGGCGGGCCGCGAGGTACTGGGAAAGTCCGTTCCAGGCAAACACGGCGACGATCAAACCCGCCACTCCGGCCCCGATTTTCCACGACAACGGCATGACCATGACACCCAACCCCCAGCACGATTGTGGAAAATCCCGCACCGCCCGTACCCCGGCGAAACCTCGTCGCGAGTAGAAACAGTCTAGCTGTGAGAAGTCGCGGAGAGCGTCGGCACCGTGCAGGGAACAAAAGTTCGGTGGTCGGTTGGCCCGGTCGATCCCCGATAAGATCGGCCCTGTCCAAATCGCCGGACTTCGCGCGTCATGGGAAAGGCGGCGCACACTGCCCGCCGATCACTCATTGTGGAGAATCCCGATGCAATACCTGTTGATGCTGTATTCGAACGAGAACGGCTGGTCGCAGATGACACCGGCCGAACAGGAGCAGGGCGTCGCAGCCTACGGGGCGTATACGCAGGCGCTGAAGACGGCGGGTGTGCTGGTTGGCTCGAATCGTCTGCAAAACAGCACGACCGCCACCACCGTGCATGTGACGGATGGCAAATCGCAGGTACTGGATGGCCCCTTTGTGGACTCCAAGGAGCAGTTGGCCGGCTACTACCTGATCGATGTGCCTGACCTGGATGCAGCGCTTGCGTGGACGGCGCGCTGTCCCGGTGCGAGCCATGGCACGATCGAAGTGCGGCCCATCTGGAGCATGTGAAAAGGTATCAGGAACAATTCCTGAAATCAGGCCGGCTCCCGGGATAAGGCCGCCATGCAGCTTGCACTGACGTCGTGCGCGGGGATCATGGAGGATGCGGCGAGCATGGCTCGCTGGCGCTCCAGATGCCGGCGACTTTCGCGACTCCGTGGCAGAGCGTCGGCACCATGTGGAGACAAGAGGACCCGTCGGTTTGGCTGGGTCGATCCCCGATAAGATCGACCCTGTCCAAATCGCCGAACCTCCCGCGTCATGGGAATGGTGGCGCACGCTGCCCGCCAATCACTCATCTTTTGGAGAGTCCCGATGCAATACCTGTTGATGCTGTATGCGAACGAGAACGTCTGGTCACAGATGACGCCGGCCGAAAAGGAGCAGGGCGCCGCGGCCTATGGGGCGTATACGCAGGCGCTGACGACGGCGGGTGTACTGGTCGGGGGAAACCGCCTGCAATACAGCACGACTGCGACTACCGTGCATGTGGCGGACGGCAAATCGCAGGTACTGGATGGCCCCTATGTGGACTCCAAGGAGCAGTTGGCCGGCTACTACCTGATCGACGTGCCTGACCTGGATGCGGCGCTCGCGTGGACGGTACGCCATCCCGGTGCGAGCCATGGCACGGTCGAAGTGCGGCCGGTCTGGAGCATGTAGGCTTGGATGGCGTGGCGCAGGCGCGCAGTACCGCAGACGCCGTCGCGCGTCGCAGCTACGGCAAGCTGGTGGCCTTTCTGGCTGCTGCCATGCGTGATGTGGCGGCGGCCGAAGATGCACTGTCGGAAGCGTTTGCAGCGGCGCTGGCGGACTGGCCGCTCAACGGCTGTCCTGCGAATCCGGAAGCGTGGTTGCTGACCGTGGCCCGGCGCAAAGGGATCGATGGCATCCGACGCCGCCGCAGCGGCGAAGCAGCGGCCGTGCAGTTGCAGATACTGGCGGAGCTCGACGCGGCCACATCGACGGTGATGGATGACGCGGCCATTCCGGATCAGCGCCTGGCTCTGCTGTTCGCCTGCGCGCATCCGGCCATCGATGCCGGCATCCGCGCACCGCTGATGTTGCAGGCCGTGCTCGGGCTGGATGCGAAGACCATCGCGTCGGCGTTTCTCGCGTCACCGGGCGCCATGGGCAAACGCCTCGGGCGCGCGAAGCAGAAGATCCGCGAGGCCGGCATCCGGTTTGCCATCCCCGCATGCAACGAGCTGGCCGGACGGCTGGACGGCGTGCTGGATGCAATTTACGCCGCGTTTGCGGAAGGCTGGAGCGATCCGGGCGGCACCGATGTGATCCGGCGCGATCTCACCGCGGAAGCGCTGTTTCTCGCCGGCCTGGTCGCCGGGCTGCTGCCGCAGGAACCGGAAGCGTTGGGTCTGCTGGCCTGCATGCTGCATGCGGAGGCACGCCGTCGCGCGCGCCGCAATGCGGATGGCGACTACGTGCCGCTGGCCGAGCAGGATGCCGCGCTGTGGGATGCAGTCATGATCGACGAGGCCGAAGCGCTGCTGCTGCGTGCGAGCGCTCTGGGCCACATCGGCCGCTATCAGCTCGAAGCGGCGCTGCAGTCCGCGCATGTCGAGCGCCGCCGCAGCGGGCGCACCGACTGGACCCCCGAGGTGCAGATTTACGACGCGCTGCTCGCACTCTCCGGTTCGCCAGTGGTCGCCCTCAACCGCGCGCTGGCCATCGCGGAACTGCAAGGCCCGTGCGCCGCACTCGAGATCGTGGATGCGCTCGCTGCCGACGGCCGGCTCGTCGAATACCAACCCTACTGGGCAGCGCGCGCGGCATTGCTGGCAAGAACCGCTGCCTACGCCGAGGCTCGCGCTGCCTTCGACATTGCGATCGGCCTCGCCAGCGACCCCGCCGTCCGGCGTTTCCTGCAGGGACGTCAGGCCGTATTGCCACGCTGAGTTCGCCGCTGCACAACAGGCGTGACTGCCATGGTGCCGGCGGCGAGCCAGGTGGTCTGTCAACTGCGGTCAGGCAGGGAGCTGCGCCTTGATCACGGGTCTGTTTTGCCGCCAGCCTCAGCGGGATATGCCATAGTTCGTGCATCGGTCTTTCGGACCGACGGCTGACGGGCGCGTTGCTGAATGGCACGGTGCCGGGATGGAAGCCGGATCGCGGGGGGAGCGGTTGGATTGCGCATGAATCGTCGTGTCGGAGGATGGGCTTCGCTCGTCCTGGTGGTGTGCGGCCTGCTGGCGTTTACACCGGCAAGCGCGCTCGATCCTGACCGCGCGATCGGGCAGCTGACCCACGTCTGGTACGAGAACCAGCTGCCGCAGGGCACGGTGTTGTCCATCGCGCAGCGCAAGGACGGCTCGATCTGGCTGGCGACGTACGGCGGGCTGGTTCATCACAGCGGTGCGGAGTTCGACACCATCGACCCGCGCGTGGCGCCGGTGCTGAAGAGCACGGCGATCACCGCGGTCTATGTCGATCGCGATGGCACGTTGTGGGTCGGCACGTTGAACGACGGGCTCTACCGCATGCGCGGGCGCGAGCTGGAGTCGGTGGCGCTGCCGGCGAACATCAGGAGTGTGTTCGGCATCGTGGAGGACCAGAGCGGCGCGCTCTGGCTGACCACCAACGCCGGCGTCGCGCGGATGGGCGTGAAGGGCATTCGTCTGCTCGGCGAGGAAAGCGGGTTTCCGCCGCGCGGGTTCTATCATTCGATCGTGGCCGATGCGGCGGGCGGGGTGTGGATTGCCACGGATGGTGCCGGTGTCGTGCACTGGCTCAACGGCCACGTCGAGACGTTCGACACCCGGCGCGGCCTGCCGAGCAATGCCGTCCACAGCCTCGCGATCGATCATGTCGGAACGGTATGGGCGGGCACGCAGGCTGGCCCGGTGCGCTACCGCGATGGTGGCTTCGAGCGCGACCCGCGCGCGGCCGCGCTGGACGGGAAACGCATCTATTCCCTGTTCGGCGACCGCGACGGCAACATGTGGTTCGCGCCACTCGGCATGGGTATCTGCCGCCTGACCGCCGCACGCTTCGATTGCGACGACACGCTGAGCGGCATGGTCGGCGAGACCGTCCGCTCGATGTTCGAGGATCACGAAGGCAACCTCTGGCTGGGCACCACCTCCAGCGGCATCCATCGTTTCAGCGACTCGAAGCTCATCACCGTCACCGGGAAAATGGATTCCAATGCGGTGCGTGCTGTCTACCAGGATCGCGCAGGCACGCTCTGGATCGGCACCGATGGCGCGGGGCTGGCGCGTTACGAGAACCAGGTGCTGGTGCCGGCGAAGGCGATCAACGCGAAGCTGCCGAGTCTTCTTGTGCGCGCGATCCAGTCCGACGCGGCCGACAACCTCTGGGTGGGGTCGACCGATGGATTGAGCCGTATCGCACCCAATGGCACGGTGCGCAACTTCGGTACCGGCAATGGCCTGCCGGGCACCATCGTGTTTGCATTTGCGCCGGGTCGCGATGGAGGCATGTGGGTAGGCACATTGCAGGGTGTGGCGAAAATCACCCGCGATAAAGTCGACGACAAGGTCAGCGTGGTTCCGGGTACGCACGGCGACGACACGCGTGCGCTGTATGAAGATCCAGCCGGGCGTCTGTGGATCGGTGAGCGCAGCGGCTTGCGCTGCCTGCACGATGGGGTGGTCGACCGTTGCGGCACCGATGGCCTGCCGGGCATCAGCGTGTTCGCGTTTCATCCCGAACCCAATGGCGATCTGTGGCTCGGCACCAGTCAGGGCCTCATGCGCATTCGCGGGCAGGCGGTGCAGGCCTTCACCGAGCGGGCGGGTTTCTACGGCGACACGGTGTTCGCCGTGCTCGATGACGACGCGGGCTACTTCTGGGTGAGCTCGAACCGTGGCATCGCGCGACTCGCGCGGGCCGACATCGATGCGCTCGACCGCGGTTCGGTGAAGCAGATAGAACCCCACTGGTACGGCAAGCATGACGGCATGCTGTCGCAGCAGGCCAATGGCGCCTCGCAAACGCCGGCGTGGCGCACGCGCGACGGGCGGATGTGGTTCGGCACGGCCAACGGTGTGGTCATCGTCGATCCGAAACACGAGCGCGTGAACCGGATGAGTCCGCCGGTCGCGATCGAGCGCGTGCTGGTGGACGGCCAGGACGTGGCCGCGGACCATGTCGGCCGGATCGGCCCCGATGTGGAACGCATCGAACTGCACTATGCCGCGATGAGCTATGTAGCGCCGGCGGCGGTGAAGTACCGTTATCGCATCGAGGGCTTCGACCGTGGCTGGATCGACGCCGGCGCCAGCCGCGTCGCCTACTACACCAACCTTCCGCCCGGCGACTACGTGTTCCGGGCGATCGCCAGCAACAACGACGGCGTGTGGAACACCGACGGGGCGAGCGTGGCCTTCACGATTGTGCCGAGCTGGTACGCCACCTGGTGGTTCCGCACCCTCGTCGCGCTGGCCGTCATCGGCCTGCTTGCCGCGATCTACCGACTGCGCGTATGGCGCCTGCATGAGCGCCAGCGCGAGCTGACCCGCGAGGTCGCGCAGCGCACCGAGGCGCTGCGCAATGCGAACGCCGAGCTGAAGCGTCTCGCCGCACTCGATGGCCTCACCCATATCGCGAACCGCGGTGCCTTCAACCTGCGGCTGCGCGAGGCTCTGGACGAACACGCAGCCAGCGGCTCGCCGCTGGCTGTACTGATGTGCGACGTGGATGCATTCAAGGCCTACAACGATACGTATGGCCATCTCGCCGGCGACGTCGCTTTGACCGCCGTAGCGGAAGCGCTGACGAACGTGCTGCGCTCGAAGGCGGCGGATCTCGCCGCACGCTACGGCGGCGAAGAATTCGCCGTACTGCTCGTCGAATGCGACGCCGCCGAAGCTGCCGTGGTTGCGCAACGCATGCTCAACGCCGTACGTGCGCTGGCGATCGAACATCGCAGCTCCGACACCGCGCCGCACGTGACGATCAGCATCGGCATCGCCGCCGTCGTACCTACTGCCATGGATTCGCCGGAACAGTTGCTTCGCTGTGCGGACGAGGCCCTGTATCGCGCCAAGGCGGAGGGACGAGATCGCATGGGTGGTGGTCCCGGGCTTGCGGAGTGATGGCTCTGACCAGGAAAGGGAAACCTCAGACTCTGGCCTTGGTTTGATCATGCTCCGGAATGTTTCGGTTTGCCGCCGTGCAGCGTCAGGCGCAGGCCACTGCTGCGGCAGACATCGATGTGTGGAAAGAGCTGGGTACGTTCACCGTGGAAGGTGACGCGGAGGTCGCGCAGACATCCTCCAGCGGGGACGTCGAAGGTCATTGATGACAGGCCGCCTTGTAGCGGCTGGCCGAGATCGATGTCCTGGAAGGCATCACGGTCGGCCGGCGCGATGGCGAGCGCGATGACACTATCAAGCGTGGCGTTCACCAGATCGAAGTGCCGAGCGGGCCTGCGCCCTGCGTCGGCGCAGGCCGCCGATGGAACGACGAGCAGGTTGCCAAGCGCGACGGCAAACATGGCGACGAGGACGGTGGCGCGGGTCGTATTCATGGAGGTGCTCCGGCTGAGGTGAGGTGCCACCGGTGGCTCGTGCGCACACGGTCGGCACCGTGATATGGCCGGATGGAGGTGTCCTGCGAAAGCGGTTCGGGACGAATCGTCGTGACGCGGTGGCGAATCGTAGTGGCGTCGCGGTCTTGCTGTTCAGCGCCGTGTGCAGCACCTAGGATGGCCACTTCAACCCACGGGACATCCCGCGATGATGGTTCGCCTCGGCAACACGCAGATCGGTCTGTTTCGCTATCTCGGCCTGTGGGCGGCGGTAGCGGTGGTATTTGCGCTGCAGGGGTTCATGCACGACGCGATGAACGGACATACCTGGTCGGCCTTCGACTACCTGCGCTGGTCGATCATCCAGTGGTATACATGGGCAGCATTGGCACCGATGGTGTTTCGGCTGGCAGCGAAGTATCCGATCCAGTCGCCGGTGCGCCTGCGCGGGCTGGGTATGCAATTGCCGGCGAGCGTGGGCGTGACTCTGCTGGCCATGCTCATCGGCGCGTTCGTGTCGACGGCGTTCGAGCCGAGTTCGTTCGATGAGCAGGTCAGGCAGTTTCTCGGCCAGCATTTCGCCACCGGCTTGCTGGCCTACTGGTCGCTGTTCGCGATTCAGCAGGCCATGCAGTTCCATGCCGAAAAGACGCGCCGCGAGATCGAGGCGAGCCAGCTGGCGACGGAGCTCGCACAGTCGCGCCTGCGTGCGCTGAAGTCGCAGCTGCAGCCGCATTTCCTGTTCAACACGCTGCACGCGATCGCGACGTTGCTGGACGAGGACACATTGTCGGCCGAAGACATGCTGCTGCGCCTGAGTGACCTGCTGCGCGCGTTCCTCGAGGACTACGACGGCCAGGAGGTCAGTTTGCGGCGGGAACTGGTGCTGCTGGATCTCTACCTCGGCATCCAGCGCATACGCTTCAAGGATCGCCTCACCACGCAGATCTACGTCGCCCCGGACACGCTGGATTGTGCCGTGCCCAGCCTGATCCTGCAGCCGATCGTGGAGAATGCCATCACCCACGGGATCAGCAAGCGGATCGGCGTGGACTGCATCGAGGTCGAAAGCCGGCGCGAGGGCGACACTCTGTGCATCGATGTGCGCAATCGCAACAGCTCGCTGGAGGCAGGGGCTGCACCGGGGTCGGGGCATGGTATCGGCCTGTCGAACACCGAGCTGCGCCTGCGCGAACTGTATGGCGATGTTGCGCAGGTGCGCCTGGACATGATCTGGCCCGAGGGCGTGGTCTGCCGGCTTCGCCTGCCGTTTCGCGAGATCGAGGAACCTGACGATGCGCCCGAGGTCGCGTCCACATGAGCATCGCTACCCTGGTCGTGGACGACGAACCGATCGCGCGCCGTGCCATCGTGCGCCTGCTGCGCGACGATCCCGACATCGAACTGCTGGCCGAGTGCGGCGATGGCGTATCGGCGGTCGAGGCGATACGCAGCCAGTCGCCGGACCTGGTCTTTCTCGACATCCAGATGCCTGCCATGAGCGGCATAGACGTGGCAGCGACCATTGGCGCAGAGCGCATGCCGGCGACGGTGTTTGTCACCGCCTTCGAGCAATACGCGGTGCGGGCGTTCGAGGCGAACGCGGTGGATTACCTGGTGAAACCGTTCAGCCGGGAGCGTTTCGCGAACACGCTGCGGCGCGTAAAGGCGCGGCTGTCCACCGGCGAGGGCGTGGGCGGGGCCGCCTCCGTGCGGATACTGCAGGCGCTCGACGCCTTGCGCCAGCGCGACGACTATATCCAGCGCCTGCCCGTGCGTATCGACGAGCACATCAGTTTCATCGACGTCGATGCCATCGTGTGGATCAAGGCCAGCGGCAACACCGTGCAAATCCACCTGGCCGACGGTGTCCACGAAATGCGCGAGACCATGAGCGCGCTCGCCGCGCGACTCGACCCGCGGCATTTCGCGCGCGTCCACCGTTCGGCCATCATCAACGTACGCCGGATCCAGGCCATCCATCCGTGGTTCAACGGCCACCACGTCGTCACGATGGATACCGGCCAGAAACTGCGCATGAGCCGCTACCAGCACGAAACCTTTCTGCGCCTGGTCTCGGCCAGCGGCGGGAAACGGGTGGAATAGGGAGGCGGGCGCAGACAGTATGGCGGAGCATCATTTCGCCGTGGCCAGATTCTCTCTCCACGTTCGGGACCAGAAATAAATCGGACTACACAGTTTGCGCAGCAATGTTAAGTTGTGCGAATCCCCTGGGTCAGCCTGTCGGAGTTCATCATGCCCGTTGCCTCTCTCCCCCGGTCGCCGTCTGGCGCGCGCCGCACGTTTGCATGTCTTGCCGTGGCCCTATCGATGGCCCTCGCGACCGCCGCCGTCTATGCGCAGGATCCGCGAACCGACCTGGTACCTCCGCCGCAGGACACGCCGTATGCCGGCACGATCGCGCTTCATGTCGATGCCGGCGACACGTTGCAGGGCATCTTCCGCGTGCACGAGACGATCCCGGTGAAGGCTGGCGCGTTGACGCTGCTGTATCCGCAGTGGATTCCCGGCGATCACTCGCCGACCGGCCCGATCGCCATGCTCGCCGGCCTCAAGCTCAGCGCCAACGGCAAGCCGCTTAAATGGAAGCGCGACAAGTACAACGTGTATGCGTTCCATCTCGACGTGCCCGCGGGCGTCACCAGCGTCGATGCGACCTTCCAGTACATGTCCGGCCGCACCGACAGTGCGGGGTTCGAGATCACCGACCGCATGATGGACATGGAGTGGAGCAAGGTGTCGCTGTATCCGGCCGGCTATTTTTCGCGCGGCATCACGTTTTCGCCCAGCGTGACGCTGGCGCATGGCTGGCAGCTCGGCACCGCGCTGGACACGACTTCGCAATCGGGCGACACCACCACCTTCAAGCCGGTGACATTCAACAACCTGGTCGATTCGCCGATCTACGCAGGTCGGTATTTCAAGCGGGTCGATCTCAACCCGGGCGGCGCGGCGCCGGTGCACCTGGACATCGTCGCCGACGCACCGAAGTACCTGGAGATGACGCCCGAGCAGTTGAAGGTGCATCGCGCGCTGGTGACGCAGGCGGTCAAGCTGTTCGGCTCGCATCACTACGACCATTACGACTTCCTGTTCTCGTTGTCGGATGTCTTGGCTGGCAACGGTACCGAGCACCACCAGTCCAGCGAGGACGGCATGGATGCCGACTACTTCACCGCCTGGGCCGACAACGCGCCCAACCGTGACCTGCTGGCGCACGAATACGCGCATTCGTGGAACGGCAAGTTCCGTCGTCCGGCCGATCTGTGGACGCCCAACTTCAACGTGCCGATGGGCGATTCGCTGCTGTGGGTATACGAAGGCCAGACGCAGTACTGGGGTTTCGTGCTGACCGCCCGTGCCGGGATGTGGACGCCGCAGGAATACCGCGACGCGCTGGCTATGGTTGCTGCCAACTACGATCGCAACCGCGCCGGTTTCGACTGGCGCACGCTCGAGGACACCACCAACGATGCAACCGCCGCTCGCCGTTCGGGCCTGCCGTATCGCAGCTGGCAGATGAGCGAGGATTACTACAGCGGCGGGCAGATGCTGTGGCTGGCGGTCGATGCCAGAATTCGCGCGCTGACGCACGACGGGAAATCGCTGGACGATTTCGCGCGTGCTTTCTTTGGTGTCGACAACGGCAGCTTCGTGACGAAAACCTATACCTTCGACGACGTGGTCGCAGCCTTGAACGGCGTGGCGAAAGATGACTGGGCAAGCTTCCTGCACGCGCGGGTCGATGTGAACCAGCCGCCGTTGCTGAGCGGCCTTGCGGCATCAGGCTGGAAGCTGGTCTATACCGATCAGCAGAGCGCGTACGAAAAGCAGTACGACAGCCGGCCGGAACCATCCCGTCATATGTACAACTTTGCGTGGTCGATCGGTCTGACGATGAACGACAAGGGGGAGGTCAACGACGTACGCTGGGACGGGCCGGCATTCAAGGCAGGTGTCAGCACCGGCGCCACGTTGACTGCGGTGAACGGACAGACCTATTCACGCGATGTGCTGAAGAGCGCGATCGCAGCGGCCAGGGACAGCAAGACGCCGATCCAATTGCTGCTGAAGTACCAGGGCGGCTATCGCACGGTGCCGGTGGATTATCACGGTGGTCTGCAATATCCGCATCTGGCACGCATCGAAGGCGCGCCGGACTATCTGAGCGAGATGATCGCAGCGCGCAAGTAGACGTCGGTATCCAGGAGGATGGGGTAGTTGACCGGATTCAACTACCTCCGTCCTCGATTGCATAAAGGGGCCTGCTCAACTTGTCCCCGTTCATGACGGCGCCGCTCACGCCGCTCAGCGTGCGTCCGCAGTCACCCGCCAGACCGTGTCACCGACATCGTCCGCGATCAGCAGCGCGCCATCTTTATCCGTTACCAGCCCGACCGGTGCGCCGTACAACTGTGTCTCGTCATTCGAGTGAAAGCCGGTGACGACGGGCTGGGGCAGGCCGACCGGCTTGCCGTTCTGGAAGGCGATGAAGGTGACGCGGTAACCGCTCAGTGGCGAGCGGTCCCAGCTGCCGTGCTCGCTGATGAAAGCACCACCGTGATACTTCGCCGGCAGCGCGTTGTTGTCGGAGAACAACAACCCCAAGGCGGCGACATGCGAGCCCAGCGCGTAATCCGGCTTGATCGCCTTGCTGACCAGATCCGGTCGCTGCGGCATCACGCGGCTGTCCACGTGCTGGCCGTAATAGCTGTAGGGCCAGCCGTAGAAACCTCCCTCCTGGACGGAGGTCAGGTAGTCCGGCACCAGGTCGGCGCCGATCTCGTCGCGTTCGTTGACGATCGCCCAGAGCTTGCCGGTGGTCGGCTCCCATTGCAGCCCGGTCGGATTGCGCAGGCCCGACGCGTAGATGCGGCTGGCGCCGGTGGCCACATCGACTTCGAGCACGTCCGCGCGACGGTATTCCACGGCCAGCCCGTTCTCGGTGATGTTGCTGTTGGAGCCGACGCCGACATACAGCTTGCTGCCGTCCGGGCTCGCCAGCAGTGCCTTGGTCCAGTGGTGGTTGATGGTGCCCGGCAGGTCTGCGAATGCTACGCCGGGCGCGGTGATCTGTGTTTCCCCCGTCACGTAGGGAAACTTCACGATGACGTCGGTATTGGCGACATAGAGGGAATCACCGATCAGCTGCACGCCGAACGGTGAGTGCAGGTGCTCGATGAAGACATGCTTCTCCCACTCGCCATCGGCGCCGTTCTTGCGCAGCAGGGTGATCCGGTTGCCGCCCTTGGCACCCTTGCCCGAGAGGTTCTTGACCTTGCCGGCAATCAACTGCTTGGGGGTCGTCACCGGCTCGGTGCCGGGGCCATTGGACTCCACCACCAGGACATCGCCGTTGGGGAGTGCCAGGAGCTGACGTGGGTGCATCAGGCCACTGGCGATCTTTTCGATCTTCAGTCCAGCCGCCACCTTGGGCGCCTGACCTTGAGCCCAGCCAACTCCCTTGGGAACCTGCATGGGCGGTATCAGGAAGTTCCGGGCCTGGGGCAGTGGCGGGTTGTCGCCCGACTGCTGCGCAGGCTCAAACGCCGCTTTTCCGCTGCAGCCAGCGAGGATTGCCACGAAGGTCAGCGCCAGCGCGTTGCGATAGACGATCTTAGTCATGGACGAAATCCCCCGATGCGGAGTGCTGCACGGCAATGACAATGTGGGCAATCGACAGCAGGATTACCGTGCAGACCGAAAGCCAGACGCCGGCGGGAACCACCGCGTAGGCATCGCGGCTGTGCATGAAAGCGTTGAAGATCGCCGCGACGATGGCACACAGGTTGAGCCAGAAATCGAGCTTGTCGGTGCTCGTGGAGTACCGCCTGCCAGTGATCCAGACCTGGACCAGGTTGATCAGACGCGGGATCACCGCAAACAGCAGCCCGAACACGATGAGCCAGGCAGCACCTTTTCCCCACATCACCTCGGCGCTGCGGGCATAGATGATGTCGAAGATCAGCGCGGCGACGAAGAAGCCGAACGGGATCGGGTTGAGAAGTCCGTAGATGGCATTGGCCACGACGGAGCGACGCGGTGCGGTACGAGAGCTCATGGGCTGCGGTCTCGATAGGATGAGGGGATACGCGTGGGCCTGCGGCATTGCGCGTTGCTGTTCCCAAGGCCTATGCGCGCCGTTGGATTAGCGGCGCACGCTAGTCGGCTCGGTGTGTGTGGCATGTCTAGATGCAGGGCACGTTCTTGGAAACAGGAGCCGGTCCGAGGAATACCCCAACGTGCGCTTTCCCCCGTTCAAGCGGCGGAGCAGATCATCCTGATCTGCTCTGCTGCCTCGCGATGGGCCCGCGTGCTACTTCTCGAGCGCCTTCACTGCATTGAGCGTTTCTGCCACATGTTTCTTCGGGCTGAGGTCCGAATAGACATGGGTGATTTTTCCCGACGGGGCTATCACGTACGAGGTCCGGTTCGACCAGCCGGGCCTCAGCAGCAGCATGGCGTCGTACTCCTTCGCGATCTTTGCACCGTCATCGGCGGCGACCGGGAACTTGCCGCCGCAGTGTTCGGTTTCCTTCGAAAAATCGGCCAGCTCGGTGATGTTGCCGGCGGTGACGCCGATCACGGTGGCGTGCTGCGCCTTGAACTTGTCGATGGCCTCCGAGAACAGGTGAGCCTCCACGTTGCAGCCCGCCGTGTGTGCAGCGGGGAAGAAATAGACCACCACGGGCCCCTGCTTCAGGGCGTCGGCGAGCTTGAAGGTGAAGGGCTTGCCGGCGAGATAGGCCGGTGCGGAAAAATCGGGTGCCTGGGTGCCTTCCTTCAGCGCGGCGAAAGCCGGCGACGCGAGGGTGGCGGTAACGACAAGGGCGAGTGCGGCGAACTTCATCGAAGACTTCATGGCAACAATCCTGGGACGGTGGGGGAGGGCAACAGCTTTATACGCCAAAAGCGCCCGGGCGGATGCGGCGGCGCAGCGACCCTCAGGCTTCGACCAGGTTGTCCTTCTCGGTATCGGCGATGACCCGATTGCGCCCGGCGCGCTTGGCGCGATAGAGCGCTGCATCCGCTTCCTTGCAAAGCCGTTGCAACTCGTAGCCGGAACTGTCGGTGGAGGCCAGGCCGACGCTGGCGGAAATCGATATGCCATCTCCATCTTCTTCCATCGGGGTTGTTCCGATGGTAATCCGGATGCGATTGGCGATATCCATACCCTGCTCGCGAGAACACTCGTGCAGCAGGATGCCGAATTCCTCGCCGCCCAGGCGGCCAAACAAGTCGGTGGGGCGCAGGTGCTGCTGGCAGATGGCGACGGCACGTTTCAGCACGGCATCGCCCATGGCGTGGCCATGCGTATCGTTGACCTGCTTGAAGTGGTCCAGGTCGATCGATACCAGGCAGGCATGGCCCAGCTTTTTCTGCAGCAGGCGCAGGACCCGCTCGGCTTCGCTGATGAAATGCTGGTGGTTGAAGATGCCGGTAAGGCTGTCATGGTGGGACAGCCGCTTGAAGCCAAGCTGCGAGCGCTTGAGTCGGTAGAGCCAGAGCACGATGGAGGCGAGGGCCATCAATAGCAGCGCGATGTACAGCCGGCTGGTCTCCACTGCCTTGGTGTCCAGCGCCTGCTGCAACCTCAGGACGCTGTTCTGCTTGCCGAGCGCTTCGGTCTCCAGTTTGTGGGCAAGTACCTGCTGCTCGACTGTCTGATAGGCCAGTGCCTGCGCGGCAGCATCGTCGATCGCGCCTTTGTCCTGCGTGACGTACTGCTCGTAGTAGGAGAGCGCGGACGCCATGTTGCCGCGGCGCTTCGCGATCCGGTAGAGCACCTCGTACGCGTTCTTCTGCCAGTCGTTGATCTCGCCAGGTCTTGCCAGTGCCACCGCTGTCAGGGCCGCCTTGCGGGCGTCGTCGTCCCTGCCCATTTCTTCATAGGCCTGGGCGCGGTGCACCAGCGCTGACAGGGTATGCGGGTAATAGTGGTTTTTCAGAATGCTCGGTGCCACGCGGTCGAGCAGCGTCAGGGCCTTGGCCGGCTGGTGGTCTTCCAGATGGAGGGTAATCAGGATGAGTCGGGCAGCAGTGGCGTAGATGGGTTGCTGAGCCGCGTCACAGGTATCAATGGCCTGCTTCAGATCGGGGCTCGAAGAAGTCAGTTTCTTCGCGTTGTAAAGCGCTGCAACCCGCTTGTAGTGGGGGTCGCACAGGCTGACACCTGCCGGAACCGTGTCCTCCATCATGCGGGCGTACTGGATGGCCAGATCGGTTTGGCCGGCCAGGTTCAGCATCTGGGACAGGCCGCTTAGCACCTGGAAGCGTGTTGTCCTGTCGTGGATCTGAGGCAGATCGGTCGCCAGCTGTTGAGCCAGTTTGAAGGCGTCTTCATAGCGGTGACTGCCGGCCAGGTTGGTCAGGAGAACAACCGATGCTTTTGCGGCAAGCGTCGGATCACCCGAGCGATCAATCACGTCGCGCAAGGGCTTATTCGCCGCCCCGAAGTTGCCTTCCAGCGATACCTCCAATGCGTCCAGATATTGCAGTTGCCATTGTTCGGCGGTTGTCAGTGGGGGGGACTCGCGATGAATCTGCACCAGTCGTTGGGCGAACTGTCGGTGGTCCTTGACGCGTAGATTCTCGGTCTGAGCCAGAAAGCTGCCCGGATCGGTGATCTTGCCGGTATCGGCGGCATGCCCGGTTTGAATCAGGATGCATAGAACCAAGCCCGCCAAGGCGGTGCCTGGTCCTCTGCGTTGTCGCCAAAGTGTCACGTCGCGTCTTTCTATCGCTTCGACAGCGTATCGTTGTCAGGCTCGGACGGCTGCGATGAATCGGCATCGCCCTGATCAGACTCCTCGTCTTCATGTCCCGGAGAATGGACGATCTGCGGCTCGAATCTCGGCTTGTTTCCAAGCTCTTCGGAAAGAAGCGAGCTATTGCCCGCAGCGACGGCTGCCTTCAGGGCTTCTGACGCATTCGCCTGTTCGAGGATCGGTGCAAGTTCCTCGGCGGACGCATGGCGCAGCGAAGCGTCCTGGCCGATGGTGCTCAGCAGTTCAATCGTGTCTGACATGTTTTCCCCCTGTGATCCCGTTATGCGGAAGGCACCTGCTCAGGCGCTTTCCGCGACCAGTTGCTCATCAAGCGCTGCCAGCCGGGCACGGATCAGCCTATTCTGCTTCAAAGGCGCTGCGGGTGGCAGTACTACAGTTTCTTTGGCGGTCATCGCAATCGTTGGCAAGTCACGCAGAGCCACGCGCTGGATATCCGGGCGTTGGATCGGCAGTGTGGCCGCCGCATAGATGAGCACCTCGTGATCCAGCGGATAGTCCTGCGCGAGCACGTCCACCAGCACCTGGCGGTAGGCCGAGCCCGTCGTGAAGCGGGTCAACGAGAGGTCGCCAACCAGCCCGACCTGCCAGAGCACCAGATAGCCCGTGGGGTCGATACGACGCTCGTAGAACAGCAGCTGGCTGGCTTCGAAGTGCTGGCAGCCAAAGCGGCCGGGATCGATGCCCAAATCAGCGTACAGGCAGTCCTCGGCGGAGATGCCGGGCTCCATGTGGGCGTGAAAGCCTTCCGCACGGGCTACTTCGATCACCTTGTGCGGCGACCAGGCGAATACCCCCGGGTGTCCGTAGAACACGCCGCAGACGCGTTTGCCCGCGCGGACCTCGGTCATCATCACGTCGACCCACTGCTGGTAGGTGACCCTCCGCGACTTTCCCTCGGCGTAATAGGGATGCAGGCTGCGCACATCCGGGTGCATGCGTTCCAGCCACAGCTCCACGACGCCATCGGACAGTGCGGCGAACACCACGTCAGCCTGCTCGATATGGCTGCGTGCCAGCGGGGTGAGGTGGGAGCCCAGGGTCATGCCCAAGCCAACGCAGGCCAGGCTGCCGCGTCGGGCGCCGTTCGATGGCGGAATAGTCAGCGTGTCCATCATTCGATAGTAGGACACTACCGGGGCTGAAGCACGCCGGGATTGAGAACGACAAAGCCGATGGGAAGAGTGGGGCGGCCCGGGTTTGACGGACAGCTTTCAAGCCTCCTTGCGGTCATCTCCGGCCGGCTGCCAGTGGAACAGCTCGTCGATCCGTTTGCCGAATACATGCGCGATACGGAAGGCGATGTCGAGCGAGGGCGAATAACGCCCCTGCTCGATCGCGGCGATGGTCCTGGCGGGTGAGGCCAACACGCTTGCCCAATTCGGCCTGCGTCATGTCCTGCGCGAGGAACCGCAGCAGGCGCACGTCGTTGGTCGAGGACTCAGTGGACAAGGCGCGGCCTCCGGTAGCCGATCAGGATCAGCGCGTAGCGCGCCGTCTCGGCCAGCACGATGAACAACAGCGCGGTGTTGACGAGCTTCCAGCCAGCATTGTTGAACGGCATGACCATGACGCGCGACCCGTACGGCCTATTTCATTAACATCATGTCAAGCAAATCAACCAAGTGGCCAGATGAAACTGCTCTTCCGGCTCGCAAGGCCCGGCTTAGCGCCGAGTTGCCAGCACGCCATCAAGCGCGAGCTGCGCCTTGAACCCGGCCTTCTCCAGGCGCTTTTCCACCTCGCGCGGGACATTGCGGCCGCTGGTGAGTTTGTTCGGGCTGCCGGTGTAGTGGAACAGGCGTCCACCGCGGCGCAGCACGCGCGCCAGCTGATCGTAGAAAACCTGCGAGTACAGCTCGCCGGCGATGCCGAAGCGCGGCGGGTCGTGCAGCAGCGCGTCCACCGAAGCGTCGGCGACCTGCGTGATCGCCTGCGACACGTCGGCATGGGTGAGTTGCAGGCGGCCGCCGCTGGCGGGGACGTCCGGGTCAACCTCATCAGGATCAGGCGACCATGGGTTGAGCGTGCGCAGCCACAACACATCGGCGTTCTTCTCGAAAGAGTGGATGCGCGCCACGCCAGCTTCCAGACAGCAGGCTGCGAAGTAACCGAGGCCGCCGCAGGTATCGAGCACCACCTTGCCGCGCGGCTCGATCAGCGCCACCTTGCGGCGCGCATCCTCGAACGGCGATTCCTTCGAGGTGGGCAGCATCTTGATGCCGTCGATCTCGAAGGTTGGCGCACCCCACTCGGTGGGCACCAGCTTGATCAGCGAGCCGGAATAGCGCGACACCGGCGCGAATTCGTCGCCGTCCCAGTAATAGATCGCGCGGTCTTTCAGCTTGTGCGGATACGGATAGTGCTGGCTCCGCCACTGCCAGCTGTCCGGTTCCAGTGACGCGTTGCCGTTCGAGCGGCCCAGGTCCAGCGAGCCGGCCCATTCGCCCGCACCGGCATCACGCGCGGCCAGCAGTGCCTCGGCCGTCGGGCGCGTGAGCAGGGGGCCGGAATAATGCGGCACGGCGGGCAATCTCCTGAAATAGCGGTAATGAACCGGCGACAGCTTGCCGCAACGCGACGAAGGGGGCGGCATCGTAACCCACTGGCATGGCTGGAGCGGAGTGCATGGCGGAAAAAAACAAAGGAGGGTCAGGTTGGGCCATGCCTGGAGACAATTGAATGCCTCCATCGCGAACTCATTGCCGTATGCGGTATCGCAGCGTGCCAATCGACGGCACGCGACTCATCGGGCTTGAGGTGGCGCTGGTTGCTGCCATCGGTCGGTTTAGCCCGCCGGGCTTACCACTGCAGCTACTGGTGCGTGGCTTGCGGCCACCGCAGACACGGGCACCTTCGTCGTGAGCATGGCGCCCAGCGCCAGCAGGCAAATCAGGGCACAGGCGCTGAACAGGGTCTGCAGCATCAAGGTTTCGAATTTCATGGTTGTTCTCCGAGCTGTGAGGAAATGAAGCTTTCAAGGGATGGATGGCAAGTGGCGTGCCAACTTCGCGGAAGTGTGGAAACCCGCATTCCCATGCGATTTCCTCGATTGCTATCGCCAAGGTCCGGTTGTCCGCGGACGATCGGGCTGTCCGGACACGGTGTGCCGGACGGTGGTGCGGACATCACGCCCAAGTGCGGCGGCGCAGGCTGGCACGCCGGGTTCCCGCGACATGGATGGCCGCTGTTTCCACGCTACCCTTGCGACTCTGTCGTCGCGATCGCTTCGGAGGTGAAATGTGGCTGTTCTCGTGGGGTTTTCCGGCAGCCTGCGCAAGGGCTCGTTCAATGCCGCGCTGTTGCGTGCCGCTGGCGCGATGATGCCGGTCGGCAGCCGGCTGGAGATGATGTCGATCGCCGCATTTCCGCTGTACAACGGCGACGATGAAGCCGCGCACGGCATCCCTGCCGAGGTCACTGCGCTCAAGGACGCGATCGCGGCGGCCGACGGCCTGCTGATCGCGACGCCCGAATACAACAACAGCATCCCCGGCGTGACGAAGAATGCGCTGGACTGGCTAACGCGACCGCCGGCCGATATCCCGCGCGTGTTTGCCGGCAAGCCGGTGGCGGTCATCGGCGCATCGCCCGGCGGCTTCGGCACGATCCTGTCGCAGAATGCCTGGCTGCCGGTGCTGCGCACGCTTGGTGCGGAACTCTGGACCGGCGGCCGCCTGATGGTGTCGCGCGCGGGCAGCGTGTTCGATGCCGATGGCGCCATCGTCGATGCGCGCACCAGCGATTCGCTGCGCCAGTTCGTGGAAGGTTTCGCTGCTTTCGCGCAGGCCGGCTCGATGAGGGTGATCTAAGGGGGCCTGCCGGCAGGATCGCGCCTTTCCGTGTTGCTGCCGCGGGCCTATCCCGATTGACCTGCGACTTGCGAGGGGCTCAGCCCCAGTACGCGGCGCATGCAGCGGGCCATGTGACTGGGGTGCGCGAAGCCCGCCTCCAGCGCAATCTCCGTCATGCTCCTGCCGCCTTCGAGCAGGCGCAGCCGTGCGCGTTCCACGCGGCGTTCGAGCACGAAGCGATGCACCGGCATGCCGACGGCTTGCCTGAACAGCGGTTTGAAGTGGGACAGGCTGAATCCCGCCACGCTTGCGAGTTCGGCCAGCGTGAGGTCTTGATCGAGATGGGCCTCGATGTATTCGATCACGTGGCGCAATCGCCATGCCGGCAACGCACGACCAGGTTTTGCGGCCGGGGCTGCGTTGCGCGATTGCAGTGCCAGCAGACGTGCAGCAAGCGCGGCGGCGAGGCTGTCGGCGAAGAGTCGGCCGCCCGGATACGCGTCGTGATCCTCGGCTTGCATCATCCAGCCAATGCGCTCGATCTGCGGGTCGCGTATGTGGATCGACGGTGCGAGTTGAGCCTCGTGCGAGCCCAGGCCCATGGCGTCCGCGGTGTCCAGCAACAGCGAGGGCGTCAGCCGCAGCAGCAGGGAACGTGCAGGCCGCAACAATGTCCAGCGGGTACTTGAATGCGCGGGCACCACGCAGAACTGGCCATGGAGCCGAACGCCGTGCCGCTCGCAATGGCCCGCGCGATAGGAGACCGGCACCGGATCGCCCAAGTGAAGGCAGAGCACATGACGATGATCCACCGGTGAATCGAACAATCCGAATGGCACGGGCGACGTGAGTACGTCCAGCAGTGGCAGGCGGTGCGGGTCGGCGCCCGCCAGTAGCGCGGCCGGAGGGCTGGGATAGCACGTGGGTCGGTCGATCATGCACTGATCCTTCTACGCGCTGCGGCCTCGATGCAAGTGCCGAAAATCATCCGCCTGTACCCGATGCCGGCCGTTTGTGCGCGCGCTGTTGCAGCGGCGCTGCCAGCATGCCGGCAAGCAAAGCACTTGCCGCATGGAGATCCGGAATGAGGCGTAGACAGTTTCTGATGTTGACCGGTGCCACATTCGCCGCCGGCGTCGTTGGCGCGCGCGTGTCGCATGCCGACACTCATCGCGGCGCCACGGGCGCCGGCCTTTTGAAACCCATGGATGCCGTAGCGTTCCGTGCGACGCGACGATTCGCCGAGCTCCCGTTCGGCCGGATCGCGTATGTCGAGCGCGGCTTGGGCGATGCGGCGTTGTTTCTGCACGGTGCGCCGCTCAACGGCTTTCAGTGGCGCGGCGCGATCGATCGGTTGTCCGCCCACCGGCGGTGCGTGGCGCCCGATTTCATGGGCCTCGGATATTCGCAGATTCCCGAGCACCAATCGCTGGCCGCCGACGCCCAGGCCGGGATGCTCGCAGCCTTGCTCGACAAGCTCGCGATCCGCAAGGTCGATATCGTCGCCAGCGATAGCGGCGGTGCGGTGGCGCAACTGTTCGTCGTCCGCTATCCCGAGCGCGTGCGCACGCTGCTGCTGACGAATTGCGACGTCGAACCCGACAGCCCTCCGCCCAAGGTCAAGCCCGCGATCGAGATGGCGCGCGCCGGAACGCTCGCGGGTGCCACCGCCCAATGGCTCACCGACAAAACGCTGGCGCGCTCGACGTTCGGTGCTGCGGTATACAGCGATCCCAGCCGTTTCGCTGACGAGACCATCGAATACTACGTGGAGCCGCTGGTGAGTTCGCCGTTGCGCCGGGCGCAATACCACGCGTTCCACCTCGCACTGGAGCCGAACCCGCTGCGCGGCATTGAAAAGTCGCTCAAGCGCAGCACGGTGCCGGTGCGGATCGTGTGGGGCGCCAGCGACGATATCTTTTCGCAGGCCGATGCCGATTACCTCGATCGCACGTTTCCGCGGTCCCGGGGTATCCGTCTCGTGCCCGGAGGGAAGCTGTTCTTCCCCGAGGAATTTCCCGAAATCATCGCCGAGGAGGCGCGGCGTCTATGGCGTGCCGCCTGATGTCGATATCACGTTCCAACGGAGCAAACGCCGTGCGATCCATTCTCCTGTTTTTTGCATTGCTGCTGATGTTCGGCCTGGGCCGGCCTGCCGGTGCGATGGAGCCATCTACCGATGCGAGCTCGCTCGACCACATCCTGCTGTGGGGTCGCAACCTCGATCAGGTCACTGCGATCATGGCGGTCAAGCTCGGGTTCCAGGTTCGGCCGGGGCGCGATCCCGGCGGAGTGGCTAACCGCTATGTGCGGATGGCCGACCGCAGCTATCTCGAACTGGAAGGCATCACGCGGCCGGACGCGGACATGGATCCCGGCATGCAGGCAGATCAGGCCGTATTGCGCGGCGGCCCGGGCGCGCGGACGTTCGGGCTGCGTTTGTCGGCGCTCGATCAGGCTCGTGCGTTCCTGAAACACCAGGGCCTGGAGCCCACTGCCATCTTCTCGGCGTCGCCTACGGACCCCGATGGCGCTGGCCCGTCCGCACCTGCGCGCTGGCGGCTGTTTGCCTTCAACCACCAGCCTCTTTCGAGCAACCTGTTCTTCATCGACTACGCACCCGGCAACATCACGCCAGCCAGTGTCGCGGATGACCAGATCGCGCATGAGCATCCCAACACGGCACGCGAATTGTCCGCGCTATGGCTTCTTTCGGCGGACGCGGATGCCGATCGAAAACAGTTCGAGCGCATGGGCTACATGGGCGCGACATCTGTTCGCATCCCGCAGATATCAGCTCGCGGGTATGCGGTGCCGATGGGATCGAAGCGCATTTTCGTGCTGCAACCGGATGGCGCGGGTATCGCTGCTGAAGCGCTGCGCAAAGGCGGCAGTCAGGTGCTTGGCGTCAGCATCGGCGTCGCGGATTTCGACGCGGCAAAAAGGCGGGTCGAGCGTGGATACGAAACGCAACTGACGAGTTACTGCGGATTGCAGGGCGAGTCCTTTCTGGCGCCGACGCAGGGTGACCTCGGACTCTTGATCGAATTCCACGCCTTGTCCGTGCCGGCCGCATCCGCCGGGCACTGCAACTAGCGCGTTTGCCGTTGCGCGATACTTCGGCCATGAACCGACTCCTGCAATGCCTCTGCTTCCTGCTTTTGATCGCACCGGCGTACGCTGCCGAAAGCCAGGCCCCCGCAGCGCGGACCATCGTGCTGGTGCGTCACGGTTACTACGTCCCGGACCCTGCTGCGGATGAACGGCTGGGGCCGCATCTGGCGCCGATCGGCGTGGCGCAGGCGCAACTGGTGGGCGCGCGGCTGGCTGGTCTGCCGACGCGTTTCGACGCGATGTATGTCAGCCCGGTGCAGCGCGCACGCGACACGGCGGCGGTCATCGCCGGCAATTTCCCCGGGCGCCGCTTCGAGGTGGTCGATGATCTCGCCGAATGCACGCCGCCCAGCCGGCGCGCCGAGATCATGGTTCACGAAAATCCGAAGGACCTGGCCGCCTGCAAGACGCAGTTCGACCGGTTGTTCGCCCGCTACTTCAGGCCTGCCGCCGGCCACGAGCGCACCGACCTGCTGGTGTGCCACGGCAACGTGATCCGCTACCTGGTCACCCGAGCGCTCGGCGTCGACACCACGGCATGGCTGGAAATGTCGGTGGGCAATGCCAGCATCACCGAGATCCGCATCGAGGCTGACGGCAGCTTCAAGGTCATTGCCGTCGGCGATGTCGGACATCTGCCACCGGCCATGCTCACCGGGGCGACCGGCGACAGCGAACGCAGCCTGGCGATCCCGCCGCTGCCGCTCGACTGATGGCTCGGCCGGGAGCTGGTGCCGGGTCGGGGCAGGCTGATCCAGCGAGCGCTGCCCACTTCATCCCGGACAGCGAATAGATCCCCAGCGATATGCGCGCGGCGCCGGACGGACGCCACGAAGTTGAAGAGCGGCGGAACCCTCGAGTCGCAGGGCTTCCGCGCCACGCAGGTCATCATCGATTACCTGCCGTCTTCGGTTTCAGCTGAGCCGGGTTGGCAAGAGGCTGTGGGTGGCATCCTTCAGAAGCATCCGTCGTGGCCGATAACCGGTAAATCTCCCCGGCCGCCGGAAACCCGTGCTTCACATGTATTCGCCCTTTACCGCAACTGTCCGCCAAGCCGTCGCATGCCGCTTCCGGGATGTCGGTGGTGAGTTTGGCCGTGCCTACCCAGGGGGGGTGTCCGCGTACATGAACCACCACAAGCTACCCGCAAAGAAGCCGGTCAACCATGTGGACTGGAGCGATCCGCATCTGGAGTCGCTGCTGCGAAAGACCGAAAGCTGGAAGCTCGACAACCGTGGCGTCTATCCGGTGCAGGAGGTACAGATCCATATCGGCTGGGGCGCTGCTGCCGGCAAACCGGCTCTGCTGGTCTGGGAGCGCGACCAGGCGATGGTGCTGGAAACCTGCTTTACGCTGCCGCATGGCGAACATGTTCGGGTGGACAGTCATCTGGGCGACAGCATCCGCACCGTGTGGGGTGTGGTTATCGAAGGGCGCGAAGGGCATCGTGCCGAAGATCGTGCCAACGGGGTCCATGTGTATTGGCTGCACGTGCGTTGAAGGTGAGCCGAAGGATCGGTGGCTGTCTGCAACCATGACGCATGCCTTGCCCCGGTGTTCGCGGTCTCGCCGGCCACGGTGTTCGTTTCCCCCTACAGCTTGCTGTGCTCCACCTGCCGCTCGCGCTGCATCAAGGTCCACTCGGCGTGCTCGGTCAACGCCGCGTCGCCCAGCGAGAGCAGGATTTCGCGCTGCTGAATGGGGTCCTGCGTGCGATCCAGTGCAGCGCGCGCGCCGGCGAAGATGCGCTGCATGAAGCGGTATTGGCGGATCAGTTCCTTGTCGGCCTTGCGATAGGAGTAAGCCTCGCGCACGGCGGCAACGATCGATAGCACGGCCATGATCATCACCAGAAAGATCTTGGTGTCCGGCGCCAGCACGAGCGCAAACGCGGCGAGAAATACGCTGATCGCCACGCCACCCCACAAGCTGATCCTTCCGACCGTTTCGGTGACATGGTGCAGCCCGGTGCGCTCGACGATCTTGCATTCGTAGTAATGCAGCTGTCCGGATTTTCCGGATTCGCCTACCCATTCGGCGATGACATCGGCCAGTGCCGCGGGCGTGGCTTGTTCCGGTTGTATCGACGGATACAGGCTGGCGGCGCGCATGACGTTGCGGATCCAGCCCAGTTCGATGTTCTGCTTCTGCAGGAAATTATCATGGGCGAACTCATGGTCGGCATTTGCCGAGATGCCTGCCCGCCGCCAGTACGATTGTATGCGCAGGCCTTCCGCCAGCGCGCGGTAGTCCAGGTATTTGCGGTGCCAGCCGCGGCGGCGCGCGAGCACGGCCACGGCGCCGCCACTGGCGAACAGCAGCAGGAACAGGTAGATCAGATAGTCCTGCGCGGGCAGGTGCGCATAAAACGTGAATGCGATGCCCATCAGCGCGGCCAGTGTGTAGGTCAGGCGCATCGCCAGCAGCACGCGTTTCTGGAAATGCATGGCCAGCCAGTCCGCCGCATGAAAGGTCTGGTCGATGGTCAGGGTGGCGTTCGACGGAACGCCATGCGGCGCGGCTTCGATCTGGGTGGCGTAGTTGTCGCGTTCGGCATTGAACTCGGCCATTCGCGCAAACATCAGATGGAACTCCGCCGGCAGGCTGACCTGGGTGGCCAGGGTGTCGGCGCTGCGCCAGCCTGCCTGCAACGGCAGCAGCCCCTCAGCCGGAGCACCGTCGGGGTGAGCGCGCGAGCAGACGATGTGATACAGCAGGCTTTCGTCGCCACCGCCCAGCACATGGCGCGTATCGCGACGGCGATCGATCAGGCCGGGCAGCGCGCCGGTCAGGTGATAGTCCACGATCTGCGCGGTGCCGCCGAGCCGGCCCGACGCCTTGCCGTCCCAGATCGCCAGCAGGATGTGGCAATGGCTGGCGATGTACACGCCGGCCTTGGCGTACTGGCGGTCGCGTGGCATGCCCTGTGCTCCGATCGCAAGACTCGGCTGATTCATCAGCTTGGGCAGCAGCACGATCTCGGCCTGGCTGCACAACGTGTCGAAGCTGGCGCGCACCGCGGGGTCGGCAAAGTCGTCCACATACATCTCGCGCGGCAACGGTAGCGGTGCCATCAGGCGCGCACCCTGGGCGAGTGCTTCCTGCGCAACCAGTTGGTCGCCGCCTTCGGCCAGCGCCGACAGCACCACCAGTGGCAGTTCGGGGAAATCGTGGCGCAGTTGCGCAAAAAACTCCCGCACGCGTTGCCGGATCGGTTCGATCTCGCGCGCGGGAATGTTTCGATGGCTGGTGACACCGACAACCAGGGGCGTCATGGGCGGCTTCCGGACGATGGTGGATATCGCGATGGGCAATGCGCGGCCGCGCGACCGTATCGCCGGTCACAGGCGTTGCCGCCTGCCGTTCCATGCGATCGGTCTGGCCTTCTGCCCGACCTGTGGTGATGGCGCTGGCGAGCCTCAGCTGGGCTTGATCCTCGGCACCGTGGTGGTGCGGGGCGCGGGTGCCTGCGGCTCGAAATCCGGCTCTGGCTGCAGCGCGGAGTCGTTGTTCTCTTCTTCCCCGGTGTCCGGGGCGTCCTGATTTTCATTGCCGGTCATTGACATGATGTTCTCCTGTCGTGGTGGTGGAAGTTGCCGTTGGCCGTGCCCAGGTGCGTGCATGCCCGGTACGCGGTGTGCTCGCCTGACTCCATGGCCCTACTTGCATGCAGCGCGTGCTGGTTGTTCCCGGTTGTCGGGCTCGTGGGACGCCCTCGACGGTTGTCGTGGTGCGGCAGGCGCGACTATTTCCTCTGGCTGTCGCCGGATGCCGCCAGCAGCTCCTGCTGGAACGCGGCATTGACCGGGTAGTCGATCCGTTCGCGTTGCAATACCTGCACCAGTGCCGCATCGCGATAGCCGCTGTTCCACAGTTGCCGGATCAGCGGCTGCGCCTCGGCTGTCCTGCCGAGCGCCAGCAGCGCGTCGACCTGCAGCGCCAGCAGACGCGGATCGCCACGCCCGTTTTTCACCGTCTGCATCGCGTGCAGTGCGTCCTCGCGTAGCGGCCGCGCGGTCGGCGCATCGTCCACCGCGGCAAGCGACAACCGCGCGCCTGCCGTGGCCAGCAAGGTGGCGCGATCCTCGGGCTGCCGGGCAAGCAGCGGGTCGAGCACACGCAGGGCCGCGCTTGCCTGCATGCGCGATGCGTCGATCCGGCCTGCGGCACGCGATTGCGCGGCCTGCTCTAGCTGCGCCTCGGCAAACTCGCGCCGCCAGCCGATGTTGGCGGGAGCCTGACGGGTCAGCGTGGCAAAGGTCGCCAGCGCCTGTACGGTGAGTGCGTTCGCTGCGCGCAGGTCGCCGCTCAGGCGCCGCAATCGGGCCAGCTGGGTGGCGTACAGGGCCGCGTGTTCCTGGAAGTCGGTGTTGCTGGGGTCGATCGGCTTCAGTTGCGTGGCGATGTCGACGGCCTGTTGCAGCCGCTCCATGCCGTTCTTGAGATCGCCGGTGAGCGCCTGCGTGCGCCCCAGGATCGCGCGTACGGTCAGCGTGCTGTCGCGCTGGCTGGCGTCCTTCGGGTCACGCGCCGTCAGTGCAGACTCGATGGCATCGTCGGTTGCGTAGTGCGCCACTGCGACAGCCAGTTCGCCACGCATCAGCGCCAGCCTGCCGATGTTGTTGTAGGCCGAGCCGAGAGAGGACATCCATTCCGCATTGCCCGGCTGCGTAGGGGCCAGCTGCTGCATCAGCTGCAGCATGCTGCGGTACTGCACCAGGGCCTCGTCCAGCTGGCCGCGCGCTTCCAGTACATGGCCAATGTTGTTGTCGATCGTGGCCAGCTGAAACCGCAGCTGGGGTTCGTCGGGGGTCAGCAGGTGCGCGCGGTGAAGGAGGGTCTGCGCCGCCACAAAGCTCTGCTGCGCGGCATCCAGCTCGCCCTGGCGCCAGTGGGTCATGCCGATGAACGCCGATACCTCCGCGCAGGCCAGTTGCCTCGAAGTGTTTGCCGGTGCGGCAGCGGCCAGCGGCACGGCCAGTTTCAACGCGGCCTGGTAGGACGCCATGGCAGCGGGCAGGTGGCCCTGATCAAGGCGCACGCTGCCGATTTTTTCGAGCGCCTTGATGCGCTGGGCGAGCGCTTCTTCGGTGACGTCGCCGGTCGGCAGCGACTGGAAATAGTTCATGGCCTGGTTGTCGACCGCCTCCATGATGTCCAGTCGCGATACCTGCGCCAGCTTGTCGTTGAGATCGCCAAGAATGAAATCGACCAGATCTTCGGCCTGTTTCTGCCGGCGTTCGGCGGCGTGGCTGGCGGCCACCGCGGCATTGCGCGCGATGACGGCGGCGATCGCCAGCACGGTGGTCACCGTCATTACCATCACCGCGACCGTGGCCAGTGCCACCACGCGACGGATATGTCGCTGCAGCTCGCGCCGCTTCAATGCGTCGAAGCCGACATCCAGCATGCCGGCGATCAGCTTCAATTTGGCATTGGACTTGCCGTCCTTGCCGGGCCGCACATCCGCTGCAATCGGCTCGGTGCGTTCTTCGCCCAACGCGCCGTTCGCCGTCAGCTGATGGCGCAGCGCCAGCGCGAAGCATTCCTCCGCTTCGCGCCCAAGCTGATCGCTGGCACCGGGTTCACCATCGACGATCAGACAGAAGATGCGCTCACTGCGGCCGAGCCGTTTGAAAGCCAGCACTTCCTGATTGACCCAGTGCGAAACTGCCGAACGCGGCGAGCAGATCACGACCAGACATTCCGATTGCGCCAGCGCCTCGTTGACCTTGTGCCCGAGATCGGTGGCGCTGGCCAGCTCGTCGCGGTCACGGAAGACGGGCGCGAAGCGTGCCGGCGTCACGCCGACCGCCGTGGTCTGGCCGACCAGCCGCCTGGGGATCACGTAGGCTTCCAGCGCCTTGTGCAGCCACGCGGCCCAGGACTTGTCCTGGTGGCTGTAGCTGATGAAGGCGCGGTACCGGAAAGCCGGTGTCGCGGAGGCTTGCGTCATGGCGCACCGCACTCCTGCAGCAGATGACGCATTCCCTTGCCGGGAAGCCCCCATCCATCCAGTCCGACGGGCGGCGCCAGACAATCGACCCCCGACGGCTGTCTGCTACGCAGAAAGATATCATCATAAATGTGATGTAAATCACAAATTATGCACAAAAAAGGAAGTTTACGACTGAGCGAGAGCCCTCCAGGCCATCCGCTGCCGCAGTTGCCGAAACCTCCCGGGGTGAACAAGCTGCCCATCCCGGATGTGAAGACGATTTTCGCCTTCTTCTTGCCTGCGACCCATTTCCTGATGAAACCCTGGGTCAGGATGATCGGCATGAAGACATGGGTCTCGAAATTTCTGCGGACCAGATCGATCGGTATCTCTGGCACCGGACCGGCATCGCCCATGCCTGCATTGTTCCAGAGCACCTCAATGTTCCAGCTGTGCGCCGGTGCGATGCCGCAGGAATCGTCGAATCACGAGTCTGGTCGACACAGCCCTGACGAGGGCCATGCCTTTATCGACACGGAAAGAACGGTGCTGGAATACTGGAGTTGAGCTATCGCAAGTTGCAGCAGTCTTGCCGCGGTTTCCACGTCGGTTCGGGCACATTCCCGTATCGGAATGCGCCCTTCGGCCGATTAGCGCACACCGCCGCCGGCAAGCAATTGTTCGCCAGTGAGCCAGTAGGAATCATCGGAGGCCAGGAACACGGCGATAGAGGCGATGTCGTCCGGCTGGCCGGTGCGTCCCAGCGGTGTCCGCGTGATGGCGTCGGCCTCGAAATCCGAGCCAATGAAACCGGCCGTGTGTGTACCCTCGGTTTCGACCATGCCCGGGTTCAGCGCGTTGACGCGGATCTTGCGCGGGCCCAGTTCGCGTGACAGCACGCCGGTGATGGCATCCACCGCGCCCTTGGTGCCGGTGTACACCGCACTTCCCGGAGGGGTGATTCGGGTGACGACGGAGCCGATGTTGATGATGCTGGAGCCCTCGCCGAGATGCTTGCTGGCAGCCTGGGTCGTCAGCAGCAGGCCGAGCACGTTGACGTTGAAGTGCCGGTGGAAGTCTTCCTCGGTGATCTCCTCAAGCGGGGAGAAGCCATAGACGCCCGAATTGTTGACGAGAATATCCAGCCGGCCGAAATGCTCGATGGCCGCGTCGACGATGGCTTGCGCATCGGCCGCCTTGGAGACGTCACCGCGCACGGAAACCGCCTTGCCGCCGGCTGCACCGATCTCGGTGACGACGGTCTCGGCGCCTGTCTTGCTGGATGCGTAGTTGACGACCACCGACGCGCCCGCGGCGGCCAGTGACTTGGCAATGGCAGCGCCAATGCCTTTGGATGCGCCGGTGACGATGGCGACTTTACCTTTGAGCTTGCTCATGACGTTTCCTGTGTGCGTGGTGTGGAAGGCTTTGTATTCCTATAGTTCGTAACTTATGAACTATAGAACTAAATGTCAAGTGCTGTTAGCATGGATGTCATGAGGCCGCTGGTTCACCCATCGATCGAGGACATCACCGTGGAGGGCATCCTGCATGCCCTATCCGATCCTGTGCGGGTGGCGATCTATGCGGAACTGGCAAGCTCGACGTGTACCAACATCTGCTCGAACTTTCTGCAGGTCAGCGACCGCAGCATCCCCAAATCCACGCTTTCACAGCACTTCCGCGCGCTCAGAGAGGCGGGGCTCGTGCGTAGCGAACGGCATGGCGTCGAAATGCACAACACCAGCCGCTGCATGGAGATCGAGCAACGCTTCCCGGGCTTGCTCGCCGCGATCCTGAACGCACACCGCATCCAGTCCGCAGGCCGCGTCCGCGCCGTCAAGCGCAAGCAGGCCGCCGTCAAAAAGCAGGGTGGCTGATCAGGAGCCAGCTCCCAGAGGGTAGGGGCTTCTGCCTTGTGGTCATCCGATTCAAGCATGCCCGTCGTTCTGCGGGCCACTAGTGAGCCCATCACGGATTGGAGATCACGTTCGGTTTCCAGCTACGTTGATCGGCTGGTGCGGTTCGAACAGGGTGCGCCGATGACCGGTGTTTGCCAGGAAGCGTGGCGGGAAGCAACCGGAAATCACCTTCTGGCGAATGGATGTCCATACGTCCATGCGAAGTATTTCGATTTCCATTCGATGGCGCGACCAGGTTGCTGACTCCTTGATCGGATATTGCCGTCCACCCGTCGCAAGCCCTGCTCAGGCTGGCCGGATGAGGTGCGCGCTTCACCCCTGAGATCGGCCCGTCACTGCTGACACGATGCTGTCAGCAGCTTCCAGCCATGCTGCGCTCACCTTTCGCCGCCGAGCTTTCCCATGTCGTCATCAGGCCTCACCCTGCACGCCACTCGTGCCGCCTTCGGGCTGCCCGATTCCAGCCCGTTCGTGATCAAGACCGAAGTACAGCTGCAGATGGCCGGCCTTGCCTATGACCGGGCATCCGCCATTCCGCCGCAGGCGCCCAACGGCAAGCTGCCTTTCATCAACGACCACGACGAAGTAGTGAGCGACTCCACCTTCATCCGCGCGCATGTCGAGCGCAAGTATGGGGTGGACCTGGACGAGGGTCTGGACGCACCCCAGCGCGCGCAGGCCTGGGCGATCGAGCGGTTGCTGGAGGATCACCTCTACTTTGCGATGGTCTGGTTCCGCTGGATCGATCCGGAGAATTTTGCCAAGGGCCCGGCGCATTTTGCGGATGGCGCGCCCGAGGCGGATCGCGCGCAGCTGCGCAAAGACCTGCAGGCACGCAAGGCTGTCGAGCTGCACGCGCAGGGGCTTGGTCGGCATGCGCCTGCGCAGATCGCTGCACTGGGCAAACGCTCGATCGATGCCTTGGCGCAACTGCTGGGCGATCAGCCGTATCTCATGGGCGCGTCGCCCAGTGGCGTGGACGCCACCGCGTTCGGCGTACTTGCCTGTGTCATCACGCCGTTCTTCGACACGCCGCTGCGCCGCGCGGCGGAAGCCCACCCTAACCTGGCCGCTTATGTGGCCCGCATGATGCAGCGCTACTACCCGCAGCACGCATGGGGTTGATCGCCGACGGCGGATGGGAATCCAGCTGTAGTGGTAGCCGATTACGAAGGCAACGATCGACGCAAGTCCCGCAAGGCCGATAGAAGCTCCGCGGGCTCGCGCACCGACTTGCGGGCCGTACCGATCGCCCGGCGTACGGCGCCCGGCGTGTCGCCCTTTTCGATCAGCGTGATCGCAGGAGCGCGGCACGCCACCAGTGCATCCACCCAGTCGGCTGGTTGCATGACACGGAAACGCCGCGTGACGAGCCGGCTTGCCCGAAACGCCGGGGCCAGTTGCTCCACCCCGGCGACTGCCGCGATGAAGCCATCGATGGTTCGTACCGGAATGGCCGGGTCCATCGCAGTGGCGAGCGCGGCCAGCGCATCCGCTATGCGCCGGCGCAGTACAGCGGTCGAGCGCACGGGCAACACGAACCAGGCGCAGACGACACCGATGATCGCCCCGATCACGATTTCCTCCAGCCGCGGCCACAGGATGCGTGGTGCCGATGCGCCGGCAAAGCCCTGCAGCAGCGCCAGCGCGAGAGTGGCGAACAGCGCCCACCATGCGTACCCCAGCGGGCGCAGCCACACGCCAAGAAAGACCGCGGCAAGGATCAGCGCCGCCGCTGTCGCGTCGTGTGATCCAGCGTGGAGAGTGAACGTCAACGCAAGCACGGTGCCGGCCGCCGCACCCAGCACGCGCAGCACGCTCTTGTAGGCGACATCCAGCCGGCCCCGGTTGCCACTGATGACAATGAAGGCAGTGAGGACGATCCATGCCCATCGCTCGGGGAAGAAGACGTAGCCGACTGTGAAAGATACCGTGAGCGCGATAGCCATCTGGATGGCCATTCGCGTGCTCGCCATCGGTCGTAGCGAGCTTTCGCGTGTTGGTGTCGGTGCCAGGCGTGCCGACGCGCGCACCGATGGCAGAAAACGCAGGCGGCGGGCCAGCGCTTGCAGTGTGCCTACCCACAGCAGGGCCAGCAGCGCGATGAGTATCGGCACCAGCGGCGCCGGAATGGCGCTGGCTGGCACCGCCTGGATGTGCGGTGTAGTGAGCAGCACGACAAACGGCAGCGCGATCAGCGAACCGGCTCGCCGCGCCATCGGACCGAACCGGCGCAGCCAGATCGACACGAACATGCCGGCAACGAAGACCAGCGCACCCAGCCACGGTGCGCTATGCAGCAGCATGCCGACGCCCACCGCGAGCACGCCGACGACAGGCAACGCGATGGCCGCTTCAATGCGGCCGCGCAGGTCGCGATCGAGCTGGCTGCGCGAGAGCGAGAGGCACAGCACCACGGCCAGCACCGCCGGGCCAGGCCCGGGGGCGATCGCCAGCGCGCACAGCATGGTGGCGATGGCGGCCAACATGGTCACGCAGGCTTCCCGTAGTGTGCGCAGGGCCGCAGCTACATTTGCCGCCGTGCCTGGCTGCTGCGTTGTGGTGGCTGCGGAAATCATTTGCGCAACATGGATCGGTGAAGGAGTGGGCCGCCACTTTCTCATGCATGCCGACCTTTCCGACAGTCCGGAAAGTATTGCTGAAAGCGACGAGGCGCAGGGGCGGCTGTGGGCACGTTTTTGTGCAGATCACGCGTGCTCTAGCGCACCGCCGCCGACACCTCGTTGATCAGACGCAGCAGGCCGCGCATGTCGAAGTACGGTGGATCGAGGGTGGAGCCGAGCCGCACGATCACCAGCCGTCTGGATGGCACGATGACGATGCGCTGCCCGTTCATGCCCGAGGCGAAGTAGGCATCGTCCGGCATGCCGGTGATGATGTGACTGCCATCCGCTCCGGTGCCGGTATTGGTCCAGAAGCCGGAGCCGTAGATGCTGTTCAGCGTCTGCTTGCTGACGTAGGCGCTCCATCCTTCGGGCAGGATGCGGCGGCCGTCGAGCATGCCGTCGTCGAGGTAGAGCTGGCCGAAGCGCGCCCAGTCGCGGGCTGAGGCGTAGATGCGCGTGGAACCGACCAGGGTTTGCGCGCCATCGAATTCCATCAGCACGTGACGCATGCCGAGCGGATCGAACAGTTCGCGATGCGCGAAATGGATCAGGCCGGATGCGCCACCACCTATCGCATCGCGCAGCACGCCGCCGAGAATCAGCGTGTTGCCGCTGGTGTATTCCCACTGCGTTCCGGGCGGGATGCGCAGCGCGGCATGGGCGGCGTACGCGGCCATGTCCTTGTGCAGAAACAGCATGTTGGACACCGGATCGAAACCGCTGTCGTCTTCGGTGAGATCGAGCCCCGAGGTCATTCGCGACAGCTGGTCAAGCGTGATGTGGTGACGCGGGTCGTCGAGCGCTTGCCAGGTCGGCACCGGTGCCATCGCGTGCATGTCCAGCTTGCCTTGGCGGACCAGGATGCCGAGCAGCGCGTTCACTACCGATTTGCTCATCGAGTAGCCGAGTTGCGGTGTGTCCGGATGAAAACCGGTGGCATAGCGCTCGGCAACGAGCTGGCCGTCGTGCAGTACCACGATCGCGTGCACGTTGCGGCGCGGGCCGCTGGCCGGCTCTGCAAATGCGTGCGCCAGCGCGTCGACAATGGCCGGATCGGTGTTGACGACTGGCGCTGCAGATGTCGTTGCCGGCGACGCCACTTCGCGCGCTGCCTGCAGCGTCGCCGCATCCGGTGTCGTCGTGGGCAGCGCGCAGCCATAGCCCGGGTAGTAGGTCGCCACGCTGGTGAAGCGACCGTGCCATTGCGCCGTCACGGTTTGCCGCGCGGTGTCGACGGCGTAGCGCAGGTGCGGCAGCAGGATGTGCATGCCCTGCATCGGCGCGATGTTCTCGGCAAATACCCGATCCGGCGCCAGGCCGGAAACGAACACGTCCGCACACAGCGTCTGCGCGACGTTGGCGGTGGCGACATGCAACGCCCGATCCGGCCGCTTCCACGCAGTGAGTCCGGCCACCCCGGCGACCAGCGCCAGGGTGACAAGGAGTTTCAGCCGGATCATTCCCTTCATGCGCTTCGGCACAAGCTTCCTTGATATGCGGTGGTCGATGGATGCCTGCGGATGAGCGGCTGGGCTTGCCGCCCGTGCGTCGCGTGTCGGCGCTACGCTAACCGATCCATCGTGGCCCAGACAGTGACAGGTGTCAGCAACTGGGGCGGGCTTGCCGGCAGGTCGGATGTGGCGTTGTACGATGCGGCTCGAGAACCTCGGCGGAACACAGGATGTCGCAGCAAGCATCACTTCCCGGCTTTGCGCCGGCGGCGGCCACGGATCGACTGTTTCTGGCGATCTTTCCGGATCGTGACATCGCGGCGCAGCTGGCTGCGCTCGCGGCCACCCAATGCGCACATCACGGCTTGCGCGGCAGGCCGCTGGGCACCGAGCGCTTCCACGTCACGCTGTTCCATCTCGGCGACTCGGCCGGCCTGCGCCAGGATGTGGTGGACACTGCATCGAAAGCGGCCTCGCGAGTGCAGGCGACATCGTTCGAGCTGGTTTTCGATCAGGTCGCCAGCTTTGCCGGCCGGCGGGACAAGTTGCCGTTCGTGCTCAAGGCTGACGGCGGCAATGCGCCGTTGCGTGCGTTCCATGCGGAGCTGGCTGAGCAGCTTCGCGAGGTCGGCCTGGCGCATTTTGCGCGTGAGAGTTTCGAGCCCCACGTCACGCTGGCGTACGACGCACGCACGATCGTGCCGGAGGCGGTGTCGCCGGTGCGCTGGCGCGCTCACGAGTTTGTGTTGATCCACAGCCTGCTCGGGCAGACACGCCATATTCCGTTGGCGCGCTGGGCGCTCGTTTGATCGGGTCGGCACGTCGAATCCGCAACGGATGACGCGTTCATCGCGAAGCCGCTATCACCTCAGGCTTTGCGCCGGCGCACCCGATGCGCGACCGGCATCAAGGCCAGCACGGTGATGGCCGCAATGCCCGCGCCAACGAGAAAAGTAACGCGTGAACCGAAGGCATCCCACAGCGCGCCGGCCACGATGCTCGCCAGCAGCAGCGCCAGCCCGCTCACGAGGTTGAACACGCCGAATGCCGCGCCGCGCAGGTTTGCCGGCGCCACGTCAGCCACCAGGGTGGCGAGCAGGCCCTGGGTCATGCCCATGTGCAGGCCCCACAACACCACACCCAGCGCCAGGCCGCCCATGCCGCCGACGAGGGCGAGCGCCAGATCCGACACCACCAGTGCGGCCACACCAAGCGCGAGCAGCGTGCCGCGGTCGAAGCGGTCGGCCAGCACGCCGACGGGATAGGACGAGAACGCATACACCACGTTGAGCACCACCAGCACCAGCGGAATCAGGGCCAGCGTCAACCCCAGTTCCTGCGCGCGCAAGACCAGGAACGCCTCGCTGAAACGCGCCAGCGCGAACACGGCGGCAATCGACACCACGCCCCAGTACAACGGTGGCAGGCGCGCCAGTTCGACGCGCGAAAGCGGTGCGTGCACGCGCTCTTCCCGCCCGTGCACGGGCTTGTCGTGCACGCCGAACAGTACCAGCGCGAGCGCGGCGAAGGCCGGTGGCAGTGCCGCCCAGAACACCCACGGAATGTTGTCGGCGGTCAACCACATCAGGCCGATCGCCAGCGCCGGCCCGATGAACGCGCCAACTGTGTCGAGCGATTGACGCAGGCCGAATGAGGCTCCCCGCAGCTCGATCGGGGCGAGGTCGGCGATCAGGGCGTCGCGCGGTGCACCGCGAATGCCCTTGCCGATGCGATCGACGAAGCGCGCCGCGATTACCCAACCCACGGTGCTGGCCAGGGGAAAGACGGGCTTGGTGAATGCCGCCAGGCCGTAACCGATCGCCACCAGCAGCTTGCGTCGACCCAGCCAGTCGGACAACACGCCGGAGAACACCTTGGTGATCGCTGCGGTGGATTCGGCGATACCCTCGATGAGCCCGACGGTCAGCGCCGACGTGCCGAGCACGGTGACCAGGTACACCGGCAGCAGCGCATGGATCATCTCCGAGGAGGTATCCATCAGCATGGAAACGAATCCCAGTGCCCAGATACCCCGTGGTATCCGCCGCAGCACCGAGCGCTTTTCCGCAACGTCGTGGGCGGATTCGTCCGCGGCAAGGCTCATCGAGACTCTCCATGGCTTTTGTCGGAGTTTTCAGAAACCCCGCTTTGAGGCGTCGTTTCAGCGAACGCGGCTCGCGCCCCATACGCTACCCGGTGCCGGCGATGGCGACGTGGCCGATGCCGGGCCGCCGCCGTCGACGGCAGGCCACGCCGCGATCCCTGTGTCGGTCAACCCGGATGCATGCCGCCGCCGCGCCGGTTGATGAATACCGTCCGCTTCGAACGGCCTATCCACCGCAACCGCCGCAACAGATGGATGGCAGCTCCACCACCTGGTGCAGCTCCACCTGGCAGCCCGCCTGCCGCATCATGCCAAGCAAGTCCGTCACAGGGAGGTAGGTGGCGATTCTCAAGGTGCAGCCGTCCCGCGCCATGGCCACCACCACCGCCGGATCCGAGTCATACAGGACGTCCTCGATGGCACGCAGGTCCGGTTTCGCCCCGGACATGTCAATGTGATATTCCACCGCCTGCTCCTCAAGATCGGGTGGACGCCGGACTGGCGCCTTTGCCCATCATCGCTTTGACCCGGTGTCCGTCACCTTGACCCCGGTCATCGCCGGGCCGGAACGCGCAAGGAACGCAGTGCCGAGCGTGGCGGGCCACAGTGGCGCGCTGCATTCGCTCGCCGGTCATCGCGGCGGTGTCTCCTTGAAGCGGGGAGCGAAATGATCAGCGGATCGCGCACCGGATCGGGATGTGCGTGGAGCCGGGGCCGTCGATCGTGGCGAAGGCAGAACCGCTCGCCGCAGCTACCGCGATTGCGGCGTGGGCTTCGAAAACACCTGCTCGACGATCGGCACCAGCGCGGTGGTGAAGCGTCTGGCCTCCGGCGCGGAAAGGTGTGACCACTCCGGCTGCTGGTAATTCTGCAATTGCGGGTAGTCCGTGAAGTGAATACCGGGCGCGTGCGTGCGTTGCAGCAGCACATCCCAGGTCCGTGCGCGTGGCAGCACCTTTTCCTCCATCGCGTAGAACGGGCCGATGCTTGGCATGCGCACGAACAGCACCTTGACGCCGCGCGCACGCAGCGTGGCCACCGCCGCGGTCGCCCGCGAGATCTGCGTGTCGATGACCCGCTGCAGTGCCGCCGGCGTAGCCATCTGGGGCGGCGGCGGTGCGGTAATCATCTGCATCCAGATACCCCGTGCCACCGCCCGGTAGTCGGCATCGGCCTCCAGTTTTGGCCACATGTGCGTGTTGCGGTCCGCTTCGGAGTTGGCCAGCTTGCGCACCGCCGGTCTCGGGTGAGTGCCTGGGCGCACCGGCCACGGCTGGCGTTTCAGCACCGTGTCCAGCGCAAAGTCCGGGTCGTCGAAGGCCAGGTACGGCTCCAGCAGATGTACGGACAGCCAGTGACCCACCCGCTGCGACGGACTCTGCTTGCGCGTATACGCCAGAACATCGCCGCGATAGGCCTGGCCGGAAAAGAACAGGCTTGGTGCGACACCGATCAACAGGCGTCCGGTGAAATGCGGATCGGCGGCCAGGTCCTCCAGAATCGGTATGGGCGAAGTGCCCTCCAGCGCAAGCTGGATCGGTCGTTCGCCGGTGATCTGCTGCCACTGCGGCAACTGCACGTCGAACAGCACCCGCGACGAGCCGATCAGCACGGTCTTGCTTCCTTCGCCGTGATCGATGCGCAGGCGTTGCTGCGCCCATGCGCCATTGCTGTTGCGATAGCTCGGGGTGACGCCGAACGCACGCCAGTGCGATTCCCATGCGCCCAACGCCAGTAATGCGAGCACAGCCGCGCCAAGCCAGATCAAGCGCCACGGCTGCACAGGGATGTCGCGTTCCGGCACCGGCTGCGCCACGCCGGGGCGATCGGCGGCGGTGAGACGCACGAAGCCGGGGCGCGCGTCCGCGTCGCGCGCGACGAAGTCAGAACTGGAAATAGATGAAGGCATTTCCCGCCCCCTGCGCGATCACGATGGTGAAAAGCATCACGCCCAGGGCCGCCGACAACGACACGGCCGGCGCGCGTTGCAGCATCGACTCCAGCGTGCGTTCGCGCATCAGCCAGTGCGCCAGCACCAGCCCGCCCACGATCAGTGCCGTCATCACCAGATACATCGTGGGCAGGATCGGCGCGGCCGCCATGTTGCTGCCGACCATGCCGCGCAGCACGCTCCAAGCCTTGCCGAAACTGTGCGCGCGAAAGAACACCCAGGTCACATTGATCAGCACATAGGTGAGCAGTCCCAGCGCCAGTAGCATGCCAGGACCGGGGCGGTAGCCGGCAAAGCGCGCACGCAGTAGCCGTTCGGTCGACAGGTACAGGCCGTGCAGGCCACCCCACACCACGAAGGTCCAGCTCGCACCGTGCCAGAGGCCGCCGAGCAGCATGGTGGTCATCAAGGCGAGATAGGTGCGCGCCGCGCCGTGGCGATTGCCACCGAGCGGGATATAAAGGTAATCGCGCAACCACGACGACAGCGTGATGTGCCAGCGGCGCCAGAAATCGGAGAAGCCGATGGCCGCGTAGGGAAAGCGGAAATTGTCCGGCATGGCGAAGCCCAGGCACATCGCCGCGCCGATGGCGGTGGTCGAGTAGCCCGCGAAGTCGCAGAAGATCTGTCCGCTGAAGGCCAGCGTGCCGAACCAGGCGTCCAGTGCGCCGGGGATCTTGTCGCTGTCGTAGATCATTTCCGCGGCCTGGGCCAGAAAGCTGTCGGCCAGCACGATTTTCTGGAACAGCCCCAGCGTCATCAGCGCCAGACCGAAGCGCAGTTGGTTGGCGCTGGCGCGATGCGGCTGCTCGAACTGCGGCACCAGCTCGGTCGGGCGCATGATCGGGCCCGCCACCAGATGCGGAAAGAAAGTCACGAACAGCGCGTAGTCGAGAAACCGGCGCGCCGGCATGGCGCGATGCAGATAGACGTCCAGCGTGTAGGACAGCGTGGCGAACGTGTAGAAAGAAATGCCCACCGGCAGCACGATGTCCCACGCCGGTGGCACGTAATGCACGCCGATGCCTGTCATCAACATGCTGAAATTGTCGAGCAGGAAATGGCCGTACTTGAAATAACCCAGCATGCCCAGGTTGGCCACCACCGACAGCAGCATCCACGCCCGCCGCACCATCTGCCTGCGCGCATGCACCAGCTTCTGCGCGGCGAACCAGTCGACCACCGTGGAGATCCACAGCAGGATCACGAACGGCGGATTCCACGCCGCGTAGAACAGATAACTGGCGATCAGCAGGTTGACCTTCTTGGTGTTCCAGCTGAATGGCATCGCGTGCAACACCAGCACCACGGCGAAGAACGCCATGAAGGCGAGGGAATTGAAAACCATCGAAATCCCCGGGTGCGCCCGCGATAGGGCGCGCGATTCTTAGCAAATAAAAAAACAATTTGCAAGTTCTTATTATTTATAAAATGCGATGAAAGTCACAATTTCAATGATCAAAAGTGTGTGGCGGCAATATCCGGTGCGTGCGGAAAAGTCCGGCAGGCGTGTCGATCCGACGATCACCTGTTCGTTGCATGGGTAGCCGTGGGGTTTGCAGGATGCGCATCGTCCGCGTCCGGCCCAGTCGGCCAACCACGGGAGTGTGACAAAGCGATTCCTCATGCGCATCCCAACGAATGAAGTCCGGGTAGACAGCGTCGGTGGCGGAAACCTCGTCATGCGGTGCGGATCTCTTGCCCTCGCAGGTGGGTCTGGCCGCGGCGATCCAGGCCGGCAGACAGGATCGCTGCCGACCTGACGTGCAAGTAGAAGAGCGCCGCGCGTTCGACGGGAAGTACATGACATGGCTGTGAGCATGCCTCGAAAGTATCATCGCGCATGGACAGGAAACCGATCGATCTTTTTTCAAGAGGTGATGCATTGACCACTATTGGCCAGATGCCGGTTCCGTGCATCGTCGGGCGCAGCAGCTCGCACTTCACTCGTCTCGTGCGCGTATTTGCGGAGGAGCTTGGCGTGGCCTGCGAGTTCGCCCCGGTGTACGACCTTTCATCACTGGATGCGCGTGACTACGCGGGGAATCCCGCGCTCAAATTGCCCGTGCTCAGGGCGGGCGGGGTGACGATCTTCGGTGCCGAAAACATCTGTCGCGCGCTGGCGGATACCGCGCCTTCCCGCCATCGGATCGTCTGGCCAGAGGAGATGCACGACGCGCAGGCGCGCAACGCGCAGGAGCTGGTCTGGCACGCCATGCAGGCGCAGGTGCAGCTTGGCTTCGGCACACAGATCGCGAAGCTGCCCGCCGAAAGCATCTACTTCGCGAAGGCGACTGCGGGAATGCGCAACGCCCTGGCATGGCTTGATGAAAGGGTGCAGTCGGTGATCGATGCCCTGCCACCCCGCGACATCAGCATGCTGGAAGCGTCGTTGTTCTGTCTGGTCGAGCACCTCGCATTTCGCGCGACGATTTCTCTGGCGCCTTATGAGCGCCTGACTGCGTTCGCGCATGTGTTCGGCAAGCGCGCCTCGGCGCAGTGGACGCCGTACTTGTTCGACACGCCGCCAGGGGCGCCTCAGCCCGGATAGTCGAGCTTCGGATACCAGTCGGTGCCGCGTCCCTCGGGGGTCATGTCGAGAATGGTCCACAGCGGCATCAGGTCGGGGGCGCCGCGCGGATCCTGGCCGGGATCGGCGGTTTCGAAGCCCATCTCGCCGCTCCAGAAGTGGCGGATGCGGCCGTCGCGACGGGTGAACACGTTGATGGCGGAGTCATCGCCGCCATCGTTGCCGATACCGTGATAGTCGCGGCTGTAGCAGTCGTCGATATCCGAATACAGCCTCAGGTCGCGCCAGCCGCGTTCGTTCCTGAACGCCACGAGGCGCTCGATCGGTGAGCGGGCAACCACGGCGAGCGCCACGCGCTGCTCGATATCGCGCGCCTCGCCGTCCCATGCGCTCAGCAGCGAGGTGCACATCGGGCAGGGGCGTTCGCGCTGCGGGCCGAACATGTAGCTGTAGACGACGAGGGTCTGCCGGTCGCCGAACAGGTCGGCAAGATCGAGCAGCCCGTGTTCGCCCTGAAACTGGTAGCGCCCATTCACCTCGCCGCCGGGCGGCAGGGCGCGGCGCTGCGCAGCAACGCGTTCGATGTGCCGGCGCAGTTCGATTTCCTCCGCCAGCAGTGCATGGCGCGCGCGGCGGTAGTCGTCGCTTTCGTTGGGGTAGCGAAAGCCGCTTCGACCGGCCAGTTCGACGGCGGATACGAGGGATGAAGTAATTGTCATGATCGGCCTCTCTGGTTTTGACATGCTCCTTGTGTGACGAACGGGCGGGCACGGAATCGACATGGCGCGGGCCATCGGGCGAGGAAGGGCACGGGCGCAGAGAAGCGGGGCAGGCATGTCGATCTGGCCCTCACTCATTCGTTGCATGGGTAGCCGCGGTGCCGGCGATACGAAACCGTCCGATGCCAGGCCCGATTCAATCATCCACTGCAGGAGAAGCAGATGCGATTCCTTTCGATGATCAGGGTCAACGAAAATTGCGGGCTGCGGCCCAGCGAGCAGCTCATGAGCGACATGGGCAAGTTGATCGAGGAGATGACCGCGGCCGGCGTGTTGCTGGACACCGCCGGCCTCAAGCCGACGTCGGCGGGCGTGCGCGTGCGGTTCACCCATGGAAAGATCAGCCTGGTCGATGGCCCGTTCACCGAGATCAAGGAAGTGATCGGCGGCTACGCGATGCTGGAGGCGAAGTCGATGGAAGAAGCCGTTCAATGGACTACGCGCTTCCTCACCATCCATGGTGACGAATGGGACATCGCCTGCGAGGTGCGCCAGCTGGAAGAGCCGGACTTCGGCGCCGGTTGCGGCACCGCTGCGCAATCGCGGCCGAAAGCCTGGATGCCGCACATCGTCGCCCCCCGGCTTTCTTCACAAACCCTCATGCATGCTCGGTTTCCCCAAGGGAGACCGCTTTGTGAAAATCACCAATGTGACGATCTGGTTGCTTGCTTGCGCGATGGTGATGGCGACGGTGCAGACGACTGCCGCTGCTTCTCCTGCGGTGCCGGGAGTGCTGACGCCTGAGTCGGTCAACGATGCCGGCCTGACCACGCCGGTGAAAGCCGGCGACAAGGGCGCCGCCGTGCTGCGCGCGCAGATCCTGCTGGATCGCGCGCGGTTTTCGCCGGGCGAGATTGACGGCGCCTACGGATCCAATCTCCATCGGGCCATTGCGGGCTTTCAGGCCAGTCATGGCCTTGAGGTCAGTGGCAACATGGATGCGCCGACCTGGACCGCACTGGACAGCGACAGCGCGCCGGCGCTGATCAGTGTGACGTTGAGCGCCGAGGATGTGGCCGGCCCGTTCCGGTCGCTGCCATCGGGCATGCCGGCGCAGGCGAAGCTCGACGCGCTGGGCTATGTCTCTTCGCTGGAGGCGCTGGGCGAGCGGTTTCACGCCAGCCCGACCTTGCTCAGGCAGCTCAACCCAGGCAAGGATTTTGGCCGTGCCGGCGAACAGCTGATGGTGCCGGGCGTGCAGGCCACCTCACCGATGGCAGCGGTCGCGAAAGTGGTGGTCGACAAGTCCGACTCCACCGTGTCGTTGCTGGATGAGGCCGGCAGGGTGGTGGCGCAGTACCCGGCATCCACCGGCAGCGAACACGACCCGTTGCCGCTCGGCGACTGGAAGATCAAGGGCGTGGGCAAGCACCCGGTGTTCCACTACAACCCCAAACTGTTCTGGGATGCCAAGGCGAAGGATGCCAAGGCCACGCTTGCCGCCGGCCCGAACAACCCGGTCGGTGTGGTGTGGATCGATCTTTCCAAGGATCACTACGGCATCCATGGCACGCCGGAGCCGTCGAAGATCGGCAAGACCCAGTCGCACGGCTGCATCCGCATGACCAACTGGAGTGCGCAGGAAGTCTCCGAAGCGGTGAAGCCCGGCATGATCGCCACATTGCAGGAGTGAGCATGCGCTGGTTTTTCGTTTTCCTGCTGGGTGCGACATGCGGTGCAGCGGCGATGTTCCATTTGTCCGGCCGGTGGTACGTGCCGCTGCACGGGCAGGGTACCCGGATCAGTGAATTGCACGCTGCCATGGTGGGCCTTCCGGCGTCGGCAGCATCGCTGAGGCATGAGGCGCCACCTGCGCAAGCGGCCGGTTTGCCCACGGCCGTCAAACCCGCTGTGGCGATCGATTCGATGACGGCCAGTCCACTGTCCGAAGCCGTATCCACGACGTCTGTCGCCGCGCCGGCCGCTGCAGCGCCGGTCGACCTGACAAAGCTGGCCGCGCCGGCGGTGAACGGTCTGCTGATACCAGTCGTCGGCGTGAAGGCCGGCGATCTGGTGGATACATTTACCCAGGCCCGTGGCGCGGGCCGGGTGCACGACGCGATCGACATCATGGCGGCGCGCGGCACGCCGGTAGTGGCAGTGAACGATGGTCATGTGGTCAAGCTGTTTACCAGCAAGCCAGGCGGACTGACGGTGTACCAGTTCGATCCGCAGGATCAGGTCATCTACTACTACGCGCACCTGGACAGCTATGCGCCGGGCCTGGCCGAGGGGCAGATCGTGCATCGGGGCGACCCGATCGGTTTCGTCGGCAGTACCGGCAACGCGAGCGCCGATGCGCCGCACCTGCATTTCGAGATCGAGATCCTCGGCCCGGAAAAGCAGTGGTGGCACGCCACCTCGATCAATCCCTACGGACGATTCGCCGGCCAGCCGTGAAAGCGGGCACGCGGCGGCACTTTTGCCGCAGCCCAACAATTCGTTCAGCGATCCTCGCTAGACTTGCCCGATGTCAGGCAAGCATCTCGCTCCCCGGCTGGCACTGGTCATCGCTGTGTCCGCTTCCAGCCTCGCGATCGCGGCGACTTCGCCGGGACCGCTTTCGCATGGCCCACGATCTGCCGCGATATCGTCGCGGCGCGCTTCCCCTTCGCATTTGCCGCTGCCGCAACGGCTTGTCGAACTGGCCCCCGCAGCCGATCCGCAGGTGCTGGCGCTGGCGCTGTCCGCCGTGCGTTGCGCGCAGGCTGAGGGCAACGGCACGACCGCACGGCGACTGGCGGTGATCGACTACAGCCGCTCGTCGCTGCAGCCGCGGTTGTGGGTGTTCGACCTGGCCAGCCACAAGCTGCTGTACCGGGAGCTGGTGGCACATGGTCGCGGTTCCGGTGGCGATATACCCACGCACTTTTCCAATGCGGATGGCAGCCATGCTTCGAGTCTCGGCCTGTTCGTCACCCGTGACACCTACACCGGCCACAACGGCTACTCGTTGCGCATGGACGGGTTGGAGCCAGGCATCAACGACGATGCCATGGCGCGCGCCATCGTGATGCACGGCGCTCCCTACGTGAATGCCGACAGCGGCCGTCAGATGGGCCGGCTTGGCCGCAGCTGGGGTTGCCCGGCACTGCGCAACGCAGTGGCCAAGCCGATCATCGACGTGATGAAGGATGGCCAGTTCGTGTTCTCGTACTACCCCGATCAGGCCTGGCTCGCCCGCTCGGCGTTGCTGCATTGCGCGGCATCGCACACGGCGCGACGTGACGCCGGCGGGAATCCTGACGCGTCCTGATCCGTTCTGACCCGGACCGGCACCGGGTCGCCTCTTCAATGTTGTGCGCAGACTTTTCCGGCTGGCCTGTCGTGGCAGCCTGGCGTCGATTGGCGTCGAAGCGCGGGGTGAGCTGGGCTCGGTCCGGCATGCGGGTTCGGCCGTGTTACCTTGAAGGCAATGTCAGTCCTGAAGTCCCGTGTGCGCATGAAAGAGGCGGCACGCTGACCCTGGCTTTCGGGTCTGCATACGGGAATGGGCATGCACTTCGACCTCTTTACGCTGGGCGTCATTGGTGCAGCCATTGGCATTGCCATCTCGATGAGCTTCACCTTGCTCGGGCTGGTGCTGCGTGGCCTGCCGGCGTTGCGCATCTGGGTCATCGCGTTCTGGGTGTTGACCGCCGCCGCGCTCGCGCAGGGGCTGAACGAAGACGGCAGCATGCTCTCGACGATCGTGGGTGGCGGCATGATCGCGCTGGCCAATGCGCTGATGCTGATGGGCATCGCCATCCACCTGCGCTATCCGTTGCGCTGGCGCTGGCCGATGGCGGTAGTGGGTCTGTTCCTCGCCAACCAGATCAGCGTCTACCTGTCGCCGCCATCGCAGACGGTATCGGCGCTGATGTTTGGCGCTTACAGCTTGGTATGGGACCTGTGGATGATCTGGGTGCTGCTGTGGCGCTCGCCGCGGGACATGCGCAACACCTGCGGCTTTACCGCGCTGATCTTTGCCATCGACGCGGTCTTCTACTTGCTGCGCTCGGTCGTCGTCCTGTTTCCGGAAAGATTCGCGAGCACAGCGCTCGACGACCTGCTTACCACGTGGAATTACCTCTTCGGCATCCTGTCCTCGTTCCTGCTGAGCACCGGGTTCACCCTGATGCTGGCCGAGCGATTGACCCTGGACCTGCGCCGGCTGGCGCACACCGATGGGCTCACCGGCCTGCTCAATCGCGGCGCGTTGATCGAAGCGGGCCTGCGCCTGGTCGATGCATGCCGTGCGCGCGGCCAGGCGTGCTGCGTGCTGATGTTCGACCTGGACAATTTCAAGGCGATCAACGACGGCTGGGGCCACGCCGCGGGCGATGCAGTGCTCAATCATTTCGTCGAGGTGATCCGCGACACCGGACTGGCGCAAGGCGCATTGTTCGCCCGCTATGGCGGCGAGGAATTCGTACTGGTACTGCCCGCGATCGACCCTGCGCAGGCGGGTGCCATGGCCGAACGCATGCGCGCCGCCGTAGCAGCAAGATCCGCGCTGTTCCATGGTCGCCCCATCAACATCACCACCAGCGTCGGCGGCGCCGCGGCGGTCGACGCGAACTTCGAGCAGCTGGTCAGTGCCGCCGATGTCGCGTTGTATCGGGCCAAGCGCCAAGGCCGCAACCAGGTGGCGTGGAATCCGGGCGGAGCCGTGGCATCCGTGGTCCCCTGACGAAAACTTCACGCCTGGCCGGGTTCTCGCGTATGTTTGCGCATTCCGAAAGCCAAAGGCGCGCACCATGACCGCATCGCTGGAGCAACACCCAGATCACCTCAGGCGCAGCCTGTCGAACCGGCACCTGCAGCTGATCGCCATCGGTGGCGCGATCGGCACCGGCCTGTTCATGGGCTCGGGCAAGACGATCAGTCTGGCCGGACCGTCGATCCTGCTGGTCTATCTGATCATCGGCGTGATGCTGTTTTTCGTGATGCGGGCGATGGGCGAGCTGTTGCTGTCCAACCTCGAGTACAAATCCTTCATCGATTTCTCCACCGATCTGCTCGGGCCATGGGCCGGGTTCTTCTGCGGCTGGACCTACTGGTTCTGCTGGATCATCACCGCGATCGCCGACGTGATCGCGATCGCCGCGTACGCGCAGTTCTGGTTTCCCGGGCTGGCGCCGTGGATTCCGGCGGTGCTGTGCGTGGTGCTGCTGCTCAGCCTGAATCTGGTGACGGTGAAGCTGTTCGGCGAGATGGAGTTCTGGTTCGCGCTGATCAAGATCATCGCGATCTGCGCGCTGATCGTGACCGGTTTCGCCCTGGTCGCCTGGGGCTTCACGTCGCCGACCGGACACAAGGCTTCGCTGGCCAATCTCTGGAATGACGGGGGCGTGTTCCCGAAGGGGATGAGCGGTTTCTTCGCCGGCTTCCAGATCGCGGTATTCGCCTTCGTCGGCATCGAGCTGGTGGGCACCACCGCCGCCGAGACGGCCGACCCGAAGCGCAACCTGCCCAAGGCGATCAACTCGATCCCGGTGCGCATCATCATCTTCTACGTGCTGGCCCTGGTCGCGATCATGGTGGTGACGCCGTGGCGCCTGGTGGAGCCCGGCAAGAGCCCCTTCGTGGAGCTGTTCGTGCTGGCCGGTATCCCGGCCGCGGCGAGCCTGATCAACTTCGTGGTGCTGACCTCGGCCACGTCCTCGGCCAACAGCGGCATCTTCTCCACCAGTCGCATGCTCTATGGCCTGGCCGAAGAGCAGCATGCGCCGAAGATGTTCGCGCGGTTGTCGCGCGCGGCGGTGCCGTCGCTGGGCCTGCTGTTCTCTTGTTTTTGCCTGCTGCTGGGCGCGGCACTGATCTACCTGATCCCCGACCTGATCACCGCGTTCACCCTGATCACCACGTTGTCCGCGGTGCTGTTCATGTTCGTGTGGTCGCTGATCCTGTTCGCCTATATCGCCTACCGGCGCAAGCGCCCGCAGCTGCACGAAGAGTCCATCTACAAGATGCCCGGCGGCGTGGCGATGTGTTACGTCTGCCTGGCGTTTTTCGTGTTCGTGCTGGTGCTGCTGAGCCTGCAGCCGGATACCCGCGAAGCGTTGATCGCCAGCCCGGTGTGGTTCGTGCTGCTGGCGATCGGCTACCTGTGGAAGGGACGTCGGGCGCGCCGGGCCGCGTAATGCCGGCCGAGTGATCCATCGGGTGGGCGGCGCGGTGAATGACTGACGGCCGCGCTGCCATGCGGGGATTCCCGTTGCCGTAGGAGTACATCTTGTGCGCAATAGTAACGAGCAGCCGGGACAGACGTGGTCCGAATCCGGTGCCAGCATGTTGTGATAGACGATGAGCTGCGGACGGCCTTCGAACAGGTCTGCGAATGTGCGCGTACCGGCGGTCGAGCCGAATGTGTAGCTGTCGTCGACGCGTGTCATCGGCAAGCGTCGACGCTGTGCGTTCAAGGCATCCTGCGCGCGGGTGTGCGCTTTCTCTTCAACGAGCAAGGCGCGGCGCTCGGCCTGCCATTGTTCACGCGAGACGATGGGTGGATGGCTCATGGCGGTCTCCTCGGGATGCGTCGAAGGATTCGATCAGTCGCGGTCGGGTGCGCCAAGCGGGAAGTAGGCGCGGTACGGCCGCGCCTCATCGACGGCACGCGCAAACGAGGGACGTGCCAGCAGGCGTTGCCGGTACGCCGTGACGTTGGCGTATTTCGGCGGGATCGGGTGCGCCCAGTCGGCGTAGAACAACGCGGGTGCGGCGGCGCAGTCGGCGAGGCTGAAATTGTCGCCGGCGGCCCAGCGGCGCGCGGCCATCTTCTGGTCAAGCCAGGTGTAGGCGGTGTCGAGCATCGTGCGCGCCTCGGTCACGCCGAAGCTATCGCGATCGGCGTCGGGGCGCAGGCGGTCGAACACGAGCTTCTGCAGCGGCGTCTGGATGTAGTTGTCGAAGAAACGATCCAGCACGCGCGCCTCGAGCGCGGCATCGGCGTCGATGGGGATCAGTCGCGCCGCGCCGGGATAGTGCAGGTCGAGGTACTCGATGATGATGCTCGACTCGACCACCGAGCGCTCGCCGTCCAGCAGCAGGGGCATGCGTTTCAGCGGCCATAGCCGCGCGAACTCTTCGGCGGCGTCGGCGGCGCCCGGAGCGAGCATGCGCCACTCGAACGGCGTGCCGTTTTCGTACAGCGCAATCAGCACCTTCTGGCAGTAGGATGAGAACGGATGGGCGTACAGCTTCAGGGTCATCGATCGGTCGTCTTGTGGGGGGTCTGCCAGAGCGACGAATGGTCGGCCGGGAAATCGACATTCGCCGTGTTCGACGCGCTGTTGGCATCATCTTGGTATCGTCAGACGGCGACATGTTGCCGGCGAGCTGCGGCATGCACGTTACCGGTACCGCCAGCGCACCCCGCTTCAAGATCGATCCGGCCGCGGTCACCAGCGTGATCAAGGCGGGCCTGACCGGATCCAAAGATACCGGCGCCAAGACGCCGCGCACCGGCAAATCCACCCGCAAGAAGGATGCGCTTAACAATTTGCTGCGGCGGGGGCGCTGGGGTCGAAGAGCGGACATTGAGCGCAGCAGTGGATTTTCGCGGCCACGCCCATACTTTCCATCGGGACAGGCTCGTGTCTTGAACTGATGTGTACTACCGGAGGTTTCCATGGCAACGGGTTGGGCAGGCGACGGCGCCGTGCAGGAGCAGATCGACGCCACGGTCAACGATGCCGTGCAGCGGGCGCGCCAGCAGTTGCGCAAGGGCCCCGGCCTGAAGCGCTGCGAGGAATGCGATGCGGCAATCCCGGCAGCACGGCGCAAGGCCGTGCCGGGCGTGCGCCTGTGCGTGGCCTGCCAGGAGCTCCGCGACGAAGAAAGCCGCGGCGCTGGTCTCTACAACCGCCGCGGCAGCAAGGACAGTCAGCTGCGCTGACGCTCGAACGCAAGGTGCAGCCACCGGCGAATCTTTTGAGGGAATTTCGAATTCCCCTGTTCTGTCGTCATCCCGGCGAAGACCGGAATGCATGTTGCCGTTACGAAGGAGCCCATGGATTCCAGTCTTCGCCGGAATGACGGCATTGGGTGGCGGATGTCTAAGAATCAGCAGTCAGCTGCGTGGCGATGCGCACCTCGCCGGTCAGCACCTTGTGGATGGGGCACATATTGGCGATCTGCAGCAGGCGACCGCGCTGCTCGTCGGTCAATGTCCCCTGCAGAGCGATCGCACGCGTGATGTCGCTGCCTGCCGCGGGTGTGCCATCAGGATTGAATTGCAGCTCGACGCCAACGCCGGTCAGCGGCCACTGTTTGCGTGCGGCGTACATCTGCAGCGTGATCGCGGTGCATGCTCCGAGCGCCGAAAGCAGTAATTGATGTGGCGACGGAGCGGTGTCGCCGCCGCCCTTGTCGGCGGGCTCATCCGCCAGCCAGCTGTGCCCGGGATCGTCGGTGAATGTGACGGTGAACGGGACGGCACCGGTAGTGGCACGGACGGTGGGGATGGTCATGGATGAAATCTCTGGTGGTATGTCGCCTGATCATCGCCTCATTCGCCAGAGCGTGCCAAACAGAGCGAAACACCATTGCGAGGAATCTCCATCTATTGGAATGAATCGGTGCCATGCATGAGCGAACAGCGGCATCAGTGTCCCTTCTTCGATATTGAGATGACACGCTCGCCTAGCGTCTTGCCGGCAATACCCCACGCGCGCACGAAGTACGCGCCTGGCTCCAGGTAAAGTGAGGCTTGTTCCCGCATGTGCAACAGAGTGAAGCGATCTGCTGGCGTGGCGTCGTCAGACTCGTTTGCCGCATGGGCCTCGACCACGCAGGGGCGTCTCCCGGCACAAAGGGAGGAGTCGATGGGCCACGCATGACGCCGGTGATCCAAGCTCAGCCATTCGGGACGCAGCTGCCTGTCTGCAGGCGGCAAGATCACGCTGACATCGTTGCGCAGCGGGTCGGCGCTCCACGGACTTTCATCACTGCGGCGCAGCAGAATCGTGGCACGGTTCGGATGGAATGCCGCGATCAGCTGTCGATAGTTTGGCGTCTGGCGGTCGGGATCGACACCACGGAATTTTGTTTGGTCGATGGACAAGGGGTCGAAACTACTCAATCGCTTCAGTTCCATCGCCATGGGCCTGGCGCCTAACATGAACCCCTCGGCCTTGTCTATATGCCCATAGCCTGCGTGCACGAACAGGCGCGCTTCTGGATTTTCAGCAAACACGCGGCGATAGAGATTGCCAGCCTGACCGCTTTCCCGATCCTGTTGTGTCTTCCCAACCGATTCGTAAGGCACGATCACAAAGCCCAGCCGGATCGCCTCCCGCACGATTTCGCCGTAAAGCGGCTCGCGCAGATATTCACTGCCGCTGGCCGCTACCGGATAACCGCGGCGGGTCAGCCCGGTGTCCTCCTCGCCGATGGCCTCGGCGGCGAAATGTGTAAAGCCGAGCCTGCGCAGGCGTGGCAATAGCGCCAGCGTGAGCAGGCGGGTTTGCGGGTCGTGATGGGCCTCGTTGACCATTACGATGCGGCCGTCTGCGGCGAGCCTGGTTATCGCGGTTACCGCGTTTGCAGTTCGCCAGAGAGATGGCGATGGCATGACCGGACTGGGATGGATCGCGCCGGTGAATGGGAAGTCAGCTATGGCGGCCCGATACAGCCCAAGATTGGCGTCAGCGAAAGCGAGAAACTGGCGGGCCTGCAACCGATCGTCGGCTGAAAGCTGCGGCATGATGCGGCGCAGATAACCGTAGCGCGCAAGGTCATTGGTCAACGGCTTCAGCTCGCTGAAGAAATCGTGGGTCACCGGCGGTATGGGTTCGCCAGCGCCCGCATTCATCGCGTTCATGGCGAGCAACACGGAAAGGCAAAGCATCGCGGCAGAGATTCGTGTCGGCATGATTAGGATTACTCATGTAATTTTATTAAAAACTACACGTGTAATCCAGTCGGTGCAAGCGACCCACCCACGAGGCTTTGACTGTGAAGACACGCGGCGCGGCTGTTTTGCCGCGCCCCGTGGCCTGATTATCGTCGGTCGATGAAGTTGATACTGGCCATGCCGTTCGATTTGGCGCTGGACAGCACATGTGCCACGACCTGATAGGACGCGCCGTCGGCAACATCGATGTACAGCGCCGGTTGGATCTTCTGCAACCCGGCAATGGCCAGCTGGGCGTTGATGGCGATCTGGTCCACCGGCATGTCATTCCAGTACAACGAGCCATCGGCGTGGATCGCCAACTGGATCGGTTCGACTTTTTGTTGCGTTCCGTCCGGGATCGGTCGCGGCAAATCGATCTTCAGCTTGTGGGTGACGACCGGCGTCGAGATCATGAAGATGATCAGCAGCACCAGCAGCACGTCGACGAGTGGAGTGACGTTGATCTGTGAAACGGCAACACTGGAAACGCGAGCAGGGAAAGCCATGATTCTTCCTCCTGATGAACGTGACAAGGTCGATCGACGCCACGCCTGGCGGACCGTGGCGAGGCCAGCTTACTCCTGCCTGCGCGGAGGCTGGCGAGGTGCCGAGGCGCATCGCGAATCACGCAGCCGCTCACTGCAGCGCCGTCACGTCGATCTTCTGCATCATGGCTGCCATTACCCGTCGCGCCTTGGCTTGGTTAGGGTCGGTCAGCCACTCGATCAGCTGCCTGGGTACACACTTGCCACGAGGCCGTAGCGATCTTTCAGCCAACCGCATTGCTGGGCGTTCTCGTCGCCACCGGCGGACAGGTGTAGAACGTGGCGGCCTGTTCGGCCTGGTCGTCGAACCACCGGAACGGGGTGATGCGCTGGAAGCGGGCGTTTGTGGTTTTCTCTTCGGCATGTCGCGGTAACGTGGACGACGGGCGGGCAGTTCGCCAGACCCGGCCTGCCACGGGCCATGGCGCTGCACTTCCATGGGGCTTCGTGGCGCGCCTGGGCGGTATCGTGGGAACATGCCGGCTGCCCTCAACCGTGATTTGCCGTGGAGACACAGGCCATTCCGATCCCACCGAACCAACCTGAGCTTGCGCCTGGAATCAGCTACTTCTTTGCCGTGCTGCCCGATGACCGGGCGAAGTCCGAAATCGCTGGCGCGGGCGAGCGCTTTCGCAAATCGCATCGGGTAAGCGGTTCATCGGTGGGCGTCGACAGCCTGCATCTGTCGTTGTGTCCGATGGGCAAGCCGGAACGATTGCGACAACCACTGGAAAGCGCGTTACTGGCAGCTGCGGCGGAGGTGGTCGCCGAAAGTTTCGACGCCATGCTGGATTCGGCGATGCGCTTCAGCGCCAGGGATGGTCAGTTTCCGTTCGTGCTGTGCACGGACGCCGCCACCACGGCGGCGGCATTGGACCTGCGCAAGGCGATCGCCGCAGCGCAGCTTCGCGTCGGGTTGCAGGTGAGCGGGGTTTCCAGTTTCCTGCCGCACGTCACTCTGCTGCAGGGTCATGCGGTCGACGCCATCGAGGAATCGATTACACCGATTCAATGGCATGTGCACGAGTTCGTGCTGATCCGCAGTTTCTTCGGCCAATCCAGATACGAAGTGATCGGCTGTTGGCCGCTGACGTTGCAAGCCGAACCCGAGGTGCATGACCTGCTGGAGGAAATGGCCCGCATGCCGGATCTGCCCGACTTGCCTGCCGAGGATTGATGCGGGTTGATTGTGCTGGTCGACGCCGTCAGATTGTCGGCTCGGCACGCGCGGCGGAAACCTGCCGGTGGCGCCGGCGTGCCAGGCTGTATTCGCGATGCGTGATGTACAGGCTGGCGCCGATGATGATGGCTGCACCCATCACGGTGTAGCGGTCGACGTTCTCGCCGAAAATCAACCACGCCAGCACGGCTACGACCAGCAGCTGCAGGTAGCTGAACGGTGCCAGCAGCGAGGCATCGGCAAGCCGCAGCGCGCGCGTCCAGCAATAATGCCCACCGGTACCCAGCGCGCCGGAAAGTATCAGCCATCGCCAGATATCGGGGTGCGGCCATTGCCACACGCCAAGGGCTGCAGGCAGCGACAGCGGCACCCACAGCAAGGTGGTGAGCAGCACGATGCGGTCTGCTGGTTCACTGCCGGTCAGCGACTTGATGCTGATCGTCACGGCGCCGGTGAGTCCCGCTGCCATCAGGGCAACCAGGCTGCCGGCGGTGAAGCTGTCGCTGCCTGGACGCACGATGACCAGCACGCCGATGAAACCGGCGACCACGGCGCTCCATCGACGCATGCGCACGACCTCGCCGAGAAACAGCACGGCGCCGATGGTGACGAACAACGGCGAGGAGTACGACAGCGCCACCGCCTCGGCCAGTGGCAGGTTCACGATCGCCCAGAAGCCGGCCAGCATCCCGCCCATGCCGAGTACGCAGCGCATCACGTAGAAACCGAAACGCGGCGTGCGCAGAAGTTGCCAGCCGTGCATGTAGAGAAGCGGCAGCGCGAACAGCGCACCGAAGCTGCTGCGGAAGAAGGTGATCTGGAACGGATGCAGCTGCGCGGATGCGAGCCGAATCACCACCGCCATCAATGCGAACAGGCTGGCGCTGGCCATCATCAGCCATACGGCGCGCAGGGGCAGCGCCGTCGCAGTTGGCATCGGTGCGAGAGTCGAATCCAGAGCCGTGATGCAGGTGGCGGGCAGGCGCTCATGGTATCCCAACCGGGCTTGGCCCTCACACGTCAACCAGCCTCCATCGGGCTCAGCGCGCGGGCAGTGGGGTATTGCCGGATGCGCCTGTCGACCATGCAGCCAACCGTTCGCGCACGGCCGGTTGCAGGCTCTTAAGTCCCCAGCGCCGACCCTCGGTAAGCGCAGCCTCGGTGGACTCGCCGTAGATGAGCGCAGCGCGCAGGGCGATCATGGCGCCGACACGATTGCTGCTGGCGCAATGCACGAGGGTGGATTCGGTGCCGGCATCGAGTAGCAGCCGGTTGAACTGCCCGACGTTGGTACGGGTCAAGTCCTGTGCGCCGCGAATGGGCAGGTTGTGATACTCGATGCCGGCAGCGTGCATGGCGGCAGCTTCGTCGAAGTCCGGGGTTTCGTTATCGACACTGAGATCGATCACGTTGCGAATGCCGGCGTGCTTCAGCGCCGCCATGTCACCCGGCTGCAGGCGACCGGACGCGATCCGATGCGATGCGGGGAATGCGACGTTGAACAGCCGGCTCAAACCATCCTGCGCAGGTGAGGTCGCCATGGCGGCAACACTGGCTACACCAAATGCGATCGACAGCAGCAGACGGATCATCTCGGGCACCTTTCGCTGGGGTGCGCACAAGATAACCGGACGGGGCTCGACGACGCACTGGATGGTACGAGCAAGTAGCAAAGACAACGTTGTCATCATAAAACGATCCCGGTCACCAAAAGACTTGATCGCGGTTCGAGCCGATACCCATTCAATGGATTGAATGCCGCGACAAAGCACCATGCATCGTTTGTAGTGCAGGCATTCATGCGAATACGCAGGTTTCGCGAAAACCGTCACAGTTGGGAAAAAGGCTTTTAGACAACGTTGTCATATAGAGCCTAAGACGAGACAGTTCCATGCACAACAAGCGGTAGCGAGCAGGGAAGCTGCAAGGTGATCGGGTCCCCACCCAGACGGCTGATCGGAGCGCGGCCATGCACTCGCCTTGGTAACTCACCCGTAGCGATGCAATTCCATCAGGAGACATCTCATGTTTGTGAAACGATCGGCTGTGTGGTCAGGCCTGACCCTGAGTGTGTTGAGCAGTGCGGTGGGAGCCGGCTTGTCGGTGACCCTGCTGGCGGCAATACCGGTGCAGGTGGTGTACGCGCAATCCAGCCCCGCCTGTGTCGCCGCGTGGAGTGCGACAACGGCGTACAGCGGTGGCAATGTCGCCAGTGAGAACGGCACGAACTACGTGGCGAACTGGTGGACCCAGGGCAATGACCCGGCCACCAGCAGTGGCGCCATCGGGTCGGGTCAGCCGTGGACGTCGCAAGGCGCCTGTGGCGGATCGACTCCGCCCACCGATCCGCCACCGACGGAGCCGCCGGGGTCGGGTGGCTGCGTCGCGGCGTGGACTGCGTCGACAGACTATGGCAGCGGCGGTATCGCCAGCGAGAACGGCGTGAACTACAAGGCGAACTGGTGGACGCAGGGCGATGATCCGGCAAGCCACAACGGCGCCGTGGGCACCGGTCAGCCGTGGACTTCGCAGGGCGCCTGCGACGGGACGGATCCCGGCGATCCGGGCGATCCTGGCAATCCACCCACCAATCCGCCCGCGCAGGGTTTCCTGTTCAGTCCGTACAAGGACGTCACCATCAATCTGGACTGGAACACCGATGTGATGCGCACCGCCGTCACCGGCACGCCGATTCCCGTCGTGGGTAGCGGCAGCCTGGTCGCCACCACCGTGCCGAACCTTGGCGCGCTTACCCTCGCATTCGCCTCGGGCGAATGCGGCAGCGAGAGCTGGGGTGGTATTCCGGCGGCCAGTTTTGCCAGCGCGAACATCCAGCGGCTGGTCAGTGCCGGGGTGAGTTATGTGGTTTCCACCGGCGGCCAGGCCGGCAGCTTCACCTGCTCGACGCCCTCGGGCATGGCGCAGTTCCTGTCGCGTTATGCATCGCCGTATCTGGTCGGCGTGGATTTCGACATCGAGGGCGGTCAGACCCCGGCGCAGATCAACAACCTGATCGCCAACGCCGGGTACGCGCACACCTTGTATCCGAACCTGCGCTTCTCGTTCACGCTGGCCACGCTGGCAGCATCGGACGGTAGTTACGGCGGCCTCAACGGCGTGGGTGACATGGTGGTGCGCGCGGTCAAGGCCGCCAACCTGCCGAACTACACGATCAACCTGATGGTGATGGATTTCGGTTCGGCCAGTCCGGGCGTCTGCGTGGTGTCGAACGGGCAGTGCAACATGGGCCAGTCCGCGATCCAGGCGGCGCTGAATCTGGAGCATACCTACGGCATCCCGGCCAGCCGGATCGAACTGACTCCGATGATCGGCATGAACGACGTCAGCAGTGAAGTGTTCACCGTCACCGATGCCGATACAGTCATCAGCTACGCGGTGGCCCAGGGCATGGCGGGGGCGCATTTCTGGTCGCTCGATCGCGACACGCCGTGTCAGGGCGGCAGCGGATCCGCCTCGCCGATCTGCAACTCGGTCGGTGGCAGCTCGCCACTGCAGTACACCAAGCGTTTCCTGCACGATCTGGGTCGCTGAAGGCGGCAGGCAGGCGACGGGTCGGCATCGCGCCGACCCGTCTGGCGAACAGCACGGCGACGGCTCAGCCGGCGATTGACTCGACGAAAGTCACCAGGTTGCCGTCCGGGTCGCTGACCGGAGCAAAGCGCACGAAGTGCGTCGCCGCCTGCGGTGCCACGTCGATCTGGCGACCTTGCAGTTCGACCAGCACCTCGTCGAGATCCGCGACCATGATACCGAGCGAAGCACAGCCAGCTCGGCTCAGTTGATCGACGAGGTCGTTCCTCGGCAGCACCTGGATCCGCGTGCATTTGGCGATCTGCCATTCAACGCAGGATGCGTTCGGGCTGTGGTCGGGCGCACGTCCGAACAGGCGGGCATACCAGGCGCTGGACGCAGCGAAATCGCTCACGGCCACAGTGGCGAGAACCTGGTGTGCATTCATGACGAGTCTCCGCGGCGGTCGCACACATATAACCCGATGCGGATGTCGGGCGCGTGAAGGGTGGGGATGTCGTGCCTGCCTGACGCGGACCCGCTTGGCGCATCCCTTGTCAGGATAGGCGCATGCCGGCACGTATACTTGCGGCCTGATTGAATCAACTGCCCCAGGATCGACCGTGCCCGAAACTCTTGCCTGCCCGCTCTGCGCGATGGAGAACATCTACCCGGATGGCGGCAATCATGTCTGTGCCGATTGCGGTCATGAATGGCCGATTGCGACAGGCGTGGATGCAGGCGACGCGATGATGGTGCGGGACGTCAACGGCAATGTCCTCAACAGCGGCGACACGGTGACGGTGATCAAGGACCTGAAGGTGAAAGGCTCGTCGATTCCGCTGAAGCAGGGCAGCGTGATCCGCAACATCCGTCTCGTCGATGGCGATCCCGATCACATCGAAGGCCATTCGGACAAGATCAAGGGTCTGGTGCTGAAGACGTGCTATCTCAGGAAAGCCTGACGCTTGTGTACTGGCTTGTGGAAAAGGCGAGCTATCCCGTCGCTGCCCCCTTCGATAAAAAAACCAGACATCCGCGTCGGAACAAGGGGAGGGATGCGCGGATGTCTGGCAGGGAAACTCAATAGTCGTAACTGACGCTCAGACGGAAATACCGCGGGTCTTCGCGATAGAGCGCCGTGCCGTACAGCGGGTTGGGTGTGTAGGCCTGCTGTTCGGAGTTGGGTTGCAGGAAGGTCGGGCGCTGCTCGTTGAACACGTTGAACACGTTGGCACTGAAGCCGAGCTTGTGTGCCGCGAACGCCGGGCGATAAGTCACGCCCAGATCGAGCCGATACGTCCACGGCAACCGACCGTGGCTGCCAGGCGGTGATGGCAGTCCGTCACACCAGTGGTACGCATTGCCGTAGTTCACCGGGTTGGTGTGGTCCGGGCCGTAGTAACCCAGGCAGATGCGCGGGTTGCCCGATTGCACGCTGAGGTTGGCGGAGGCCAGCCATTGCGGATTGAACTGGTAGTAGCCGAACGCCCTGACTTGATGGGTATGGTCGTTGTTCTGCGGGCCGTTGGTGTTCTCCATGATCACCGAGTTGTCCCAGTCTTCGCTGGCCGACGCGCCACTCTGCAGCAGATCGGAGCGCAACTGGCCCTCGGTATTGCCGTAGCTGCGCGAGAACGTGTAGTTGATGCGGCCATACCAGGTACCGTCGAACGGATGCTCGAGGAAGGTCTCCAGTGCGTAGTAGCGACGCTTGAGTTGCGGGAACCCCAGCTCCTGGTTGCTCAGCGTCACGCTGAATGGATTGCCGGTGGGGTCGAGCAGGTTGAACGTGTTCTCACGTCCGGGATTGATGAGGTAGCAGCTATTGCTTGAGCCCACGTCGTAGCCAAGCGCGGCGGCTTTGGCGGTCACCCGGTCGATGTCGCAGAAGTCGTCGATGGCATTGCGCAGGATGCGCTGGGTCAGCTTGGCGCCATACAGCCAGTGGGTGCCGGCGGTCTTGGTGAAGCCCAGGATGAACTCGTCCTGGTATTCGGCCTTGATGTTCTTCGCGGTCACCGTGTTCGGATCGGGCGGATTGCCGAAGGAATTGTTGGCCGAGACCGGATTGGACATCACGGTCAGGCCGGTCGGCGTGCCGTCGGCGGCAATCCCGCTGTAGGTGTAGTACTGCTGGGTTGAAACGTAACCGGAGGCGGCACCGGTCGCGGGGTTGAGCGGCAGGCCGAGGTAGTAACGGCCGGCGTTGCCGAACACCTTGAAGCTCGAGTCGCCGTTGACGTCCCAGCTGAAGCCCAGCCGCGGTGCCCACTGCGGACGGGTCTGCGTGATGAACGGCTGGCCGCTGGAGTTGTAGTCGGTGAACTGGTCGTTGCGCAGACCCAGCGACAGCAGCCAGCGATCGCTCACCTGCCACTTGTCCTCAATGTACTGGGCGCGCTGCTGCGAGCGCACGCTCACCGCGTTGTTGTCGATGTTCTTCTGCACGAAGTAGCCGTCCTGGCCGTTGGCAAAGTCGCCCGGCGCTGGCACGCCGTTGGCGCCGGTCACCAGCGGCTGGTCGGGATGGTCGGTGTGCCCGTAGACCCAGGCATAGCCCGGTCCGGTGTTGCGCGTACCCTGGTGCAGCGCTTCGGCTTTCTGGTTGTCGATACCCAGGCTGATGGTGTGATCGCCCAGGTGATAGCTGACATCAAGGCGGGTGTTGGTGGTCTTGTTGCCGCGCGCGGGATCGGCGAGCGACGAAATCTGCGTATTGCCGCGCGGCACGCCACCGATCAGGGCCGGGTTCTGATTGGTGACGCCGCCGACGTAGGTCAGGCTGTCGTCGTAGTTGCCCGGTCCGTCGTAGTCGTGTGTTTTCATCTCGCCGTACATCGCGCTCACCGTCAGGTTGTCGGTGAGGTAGCCGGTGTACTTGGCCAGGTACAGGTCGCCGCCTTTCTTGGTGTTGTCGAGCGGACGGGTGTACTGGCCGCGGCTGCGCGCGGTGTAGTCGTAGTTGTAGACCGAGCCGGCGCCGATGCGCTTGTCGGAGGCGCCGGTCAGTTCGAGGATATTGCTGTCGTTGATGTTCCAGTCCAACTTGCCGTACCAGCGTGGGTCGTCGTAGTGATATTGCTGGTAGGGCGTCGAGGTGTTGTCGACAGCATTGACACTCTTGCCTTGTTCGCGCTCGAACTCGCCAGCCAGGAAGAAGAACAGCTTGTCCTTGATCAACGGGCCGCCCGCGTAGGCGCTGACGGTCGTGCTCGACAATTCGTTCTTGCTCTTGGGGTTGTACAGGTTCCCGGCCACCGGTGTCTTCGGGTTGCCGTTGGCGTAATAGATATCGGTGTAATCGCTGCGCGCGAACGAAGGCTCCCACAGTACCTGCGCACCGAAGTGCCAGTCGTTGCTGCCGCGCTTGCCGACCTGGTTGATGACACCGCCGTCCGAGCGGCCGTATTGGGCGCTGTAGCCACCGGTGTAGACCTCCTGCTGGTCGATTGCGCCGTAAGGCAGGGTCAGACCACCGGCGGCGTTGAGCGGGTCGGTGGTGTTGAAACCATTGATGTAGTACGCGTTCTCGCTGGCGGCCGAACCACCGAAACTGACCAGGGCCTGCCCGGTGGCGCTGGTGAAGTTGGCGGTATTCCGGTTGACGCCCGGCGCCAGTTGCGCAATCGCCTCGGCGGATCGACCCAGCGGCAGCTTCGCCAGTTGATCGGCGGTCACCACCGTACGCGAGTCGACGCTGGTCACGTCGATGGCAGGCAGGGCGCTGCTGGTGACGTTCACCGCGCTGAGAACGGCTGCGTTGCCGGCGGTAGCCCCCGGTGGAGCAGAAAACGACACGTTGGTCGCTGCACCGACATGCAGGGTGACGTTCTCGCGTGAGTCGACCGTTTTGCCATCCTGCTGCAGCGATACCGTGTAGGCACCCAGCGGCAGTTGCGCGGCAACGTAGCGACCACGCGCATCGACCGGCACCTGGCGAACAAGACCATTGCTGCTCTGAATCAGCACGGTATTGCCGGCGTGATCGGCAACCTGACCTACCAGCGTGCCGGTGGTGGACTGGGCCGAGGCCAGGCTGATGACGCCGAGCCCTGCGCCGAGGGCGATAGCCTGGGCAAGGGGCCGGGTCAAAATATGTCTGCGCGGTGAAATCGTATTGTTCATGTGCTCCCTCGTCGAAGCCGGTGGCGGCGGGGCGCCTGCAACAGTGGGAACTGTTGCGAAACGCCGGACAGTGGTGACTTTGAATTTAGAACGATCTAAATCGTAGGCCGCGGCAGATGGCAGAATCGGATGATCCGAGAAATTTCTACCGTTATGGGGTTGTGAAGCAATTTGTCTCGATCTAAATTCGATTTACCCCACGAACTTGGCGTTGTCGAGGGCGAATGTCACAAAACTGTCGACTCGGTCATGAAAAAGAAATCTGGCTCGGATCTTTTTGCATCAGCACGATTGGAATCGGGTCTTGGCACGCGGACGAAATCATTGCCCGGCCTGCACTGCAGGTGGCGGGACCGAACCGTCCACGCTGGCCCGTCTCCGCAGAAAGCGGCTCCCCTGTCTGGAGCAAATGCATCGGACTGTTTGAACTGCTGGGTGCCGGAAGGAGACTCCCCCCGGGAGTGCTGCTGGTCGCGGTGCTGGAAGGCCAGTACTGGACCTATCCGGCATCGTCGGCGAGTTGTGGCCGACAACTCTCTTTCGATGCTTTCCTCACCCGACCTGATGCACTGGACGAAGCTGCCGCGGGTACAGGAAGCCGCAACAGTGAAATGGGCGAAGAAAGCCATGTGGCCACCGGCGATCGTGACCAGATGCGGCAAGTCCTATGTCTTTTTCTCGGCCAACGACATCTGCAGCGACGAGGAAATTGGCAGCATCGGGGTGGCCGTGGTCGGGCCATTGCACCGAGGCGATGGAAGGGCCGCCCGGGTGTTGCCGGGATCCGTGATTGAGCGCATCAGCGCACGGTCAGACATGGTGCGCCCGACCTGTTCTGGTGGAATGTCACGATTGCAGTGAAATCTGGGGCGACTCCTGTGGCAACGGCTCGGCGGTCATCAGCCAGCGGTTGCCGCCTTGTCGCTTGGCGTTGTACATCGCATCGTCGGCATGGCGCATGAGCTGCTTTTCCTCGCTGCCGTGAGCGGGATGCATGGCGATGCCGATACTCGACGACACCTGCAGGCGATGACCTGCGAGCTCGAACGGCGAGTCGAACGCGGCGCGGATTTTCTCGGCGATCGCCATGGCGTGTTCCGGCAGGTCGATGCCGTTGATCAACACCACGAATTCATCGCCGCCGATACGGCCGACGGTGTCCGACACGCGCACGCAACGGCTGATGCGCTCGGCCACCTGGCACAACAGCAGGTCGCCGATGTCGTGGCCGAAGCTGTCGTTCACCAGCTTGAAGCGATCCAGGTCGATGTACAGCACGGACAGTCGCTGATCGCTCTGCCTGGCGTTGACCAGGGCAGTATGCAGGCGCTCATGAAACAGTTCGCGATTGGGCAGGGAAGTGAGCTGGTCATGCCGCGCGACATACTGCAGCCAGGTTTCGGTCTGCTTGCGCTCGATCGCCGCCGCCACCTGGGTGGAAACGAACTGCAGCAGTGCCATGTCCTTTTCGGTGTAGCGAACGTCGCCGGAATAGCTCTGCACCACCAGGGCGCCGATGATGCCTCTTTGCGTCCCCAGTGGTACGCCGAGCCAGTCGAGCGAATCACGACCGATGATGGGCCCGACCTGTTCGGGCAGTACCACCTGGGTGCCGGGAGTGATCAGCAGCGCTTGGCCGCTGCGGATGACCTCGGCACTGAGCGTGCCGGAGTCCAGCTTGCTTGGGGAGGGCGCCACGTCGTGTTCGTCGACGAAGTAGGGAAAACTCAGTTCGTCCTTCTTCCCGTCGTACAGCGCCACAAAGAAATTTCGGGCAGGCAGAAGCTTGCCGATGATCAGGTGAATATGCCGGAACAGCGCCAACAGGTCTTCGGCCGAATGGGCGGCTTCGGAGATCGCGTGCAGCGCCACCTGCATAAGTTCGGCGCGCTTGAGTTCGGTAATGTCGCGCGCCACTGCGATCCGCATCCCGTCGGCTTCCGACCACGTAGCCGACCACATGATGTGGACGATCCGCCCGTCCTTGCGCGCGTAACGATTCTGGAAGTGCGGTTTGGGCTGGCCGGCCATGATCTCGTTGGCCGCCCGCAGGGTCCTCTCGCGATCGTCGGGATGCACCAGTTCGATCATCGACCTGCCGATGATCTCCTCCGGTGTATAGCCAAAGATGTGCTCGAACGCTGCACTGACGAAAACGTAGCGGCCATGGGCATCCACCACGCAGATGGCGTCGAGCAGCAGGTCAATGACCTTGCCGAGCGTGATGCCGGCCTTTGGGTCGAGGGCGGAAGGCAGCTGGTTCATGAATAACGGTGAAAAAGACCTGGTCTGGCTGGGTGGCGCTGATGGCTCGAAGCCTATCCCGAATCTGTCCGTGTGATGTTCAGCGGTGTTTCCGATGAGGATGCCACGGCTTGGCGCCGGTCACCGTTTCAGCGGCTTGCCGGCCGCGATATCTGATGCTCATCTTGCGCCTATCGGGCAGGCCTGAGCATGGCAAGAATCGACGTACAACAGCGATCAGTTGGCTGGGCGGTTGGCTGACGCAATGGCCCGACTCCACGCCGGGGAGGATGCTGCACGATTTTGCGCTGATGTTGGCGTAGCGCAGAGGCACAGCTACAGTGCTCCGGCCTTCCCTGACTGCGCCTAGGTTCCATGTCACTGACCCATAGTTTCCTCAAGACCGCCCGCACGATCCATCTCTATCTGGGCGTGTTCACCGCGCCGATGCTGCTGTTCTTCGCGATCACCGGCGGCCTGCAGAGCTTCAGCTTGCATGAGACCACGCGCGGCAGCAGTTACACGCCACCGGCGTGGCTGGCGAGCGCGGCGCAGTTTCACAAGAAGCAGACCACGGTGATGCCGGTGCGGCGGCAACCGCCTGAAGTGGTTGCCGCCGGCGGGCGCCCCGACGCTGTGGCAACGGGGCCGTCGCAGACAAACATTCCAGCCCCGGCGGCGGATCGGGAGGCCGGGCGCACCGGGGCGCAGGCGAAAAGCAACCTGCAGCCGATGAAGGCTTTCTTTGCCCTGGTGGCGCTGAGTCTTTTTATTTCGGTGCTGAGCGGCGTCTATATGGCTTGGCGCTACAGCCGCAAGCCCAGGCTCTTCGGCACGATCCTGCTTGCCGGTTTTGCCGTGCCACTGCTGCTCATGCTTTTCTGAGGCGACCGCGAACTGACATGAAGACGGCGGCCTCTTGTGGCTGCCGTCCTCAATTTTGCCGCGATGGCGTTCAGGGGAGAATGCCGGTAGCTCAGACGATTGTCAGCGTGACGTCGATGTTGTTGCGGGTGGCGTTGGAGTAAGGGCACACGATGTGCGCCTTCTGTACCAGCGCCTCGGCGTCGGCGCGGGGCAGGCCGGGGATCGAGATGGTCAGTTCGACCTCGATGCCGAAGCCGGTGGGAATCTGGCCGATGCCAACCTGGCCGGTCACTTGGGTGTCCGCCGGCAACTGCAGTTTCTGCTGGGCCGCCACGAACTTCATCGCGCCAAGAAAGCAGGCCGAATAGCCGGCGGCAAACAACTGCTCCGGATTGGTGCCGTTACCGCCCGCGCCGCCGAGTTCCTTCGGCGTGGTCAGGCTGATGTCCAGCACATTGTCGGATGAAGTGGCGCGACCATCACGACCGCCGGTCGCGATGGCCTTGGAGCGGTACAGAACTTTTTCGATGGACATGGGTGTCTCCTGCGGGTGGGGTGGGTTGTTGCAATTTATAGCTAGCTATTCAATAGCACGCTATTTTATGGATGAAAAAAATGGACTGATCAAACTCTGTCGAACAACTTGCCGCGCAGATCCTGCAATTCGCTTTTCAGGTGCTTCAGCTCGCTGGGCGTGCATTGGGTGGCGCAGAACACCGATTCCTGCACCTTGCCGGCTCTGGCCTGCAATGCCTTGCCGCGGGCAGTCAGCGTGATGACTACGTGCCGCTCGTCCTCGCGCGAGCGGAGACGGGCCACTAGCCCGGCGGACTCCAGACGCTTGAGCAACGGCGTCAGCGTGGCCGAATCCAGAAACAGCCGCGCGCCGATCTCCGACACGCTCTGGCTCTCGTCCTGCCACAACACCATCATCACCAGGTACTGCGGATAGGTGAGCCCCAACGGCTTGAGCAATTTGCGATACACCTTGTTCATCGCCAGCCCGGCCGAGTACAGCGCAAAGCACAACTGCGCATCCAGCCGAGGTGTGGACGCCGTGGCAGTCGATGGCGATGGACGGGAAGTGCTCATGGCTGCGCATATTACATAGCGCGCTACATGATTGCAAGCTACTTGTATCCCTGCACCATTTTTTCCTGCCATCGAATGGATACATCGCATTTGGCAATGGGCTCCCATACCGAACCCAGCTTTCTCCAGCATCGCCGGAATCGCCATTTCGCCGGCCATCGCCTATTTCGCAAGTACCTGCGCTAGGATCGGCAGCACTATCCGGGGGGATTCGATGATGAGATTTCTGGCTGCCAGTCTGCTGATTGGGTGCGTTGCTGTACCCACGCTCGGCGTTGCACAAACGGTGCTGCCGGAGCGCTTTGGCGTCTGCTGGGTGACCAGCGTACCGCTGCGCGAGCATTGGGTTTCGCCGATGTTCGAGCACGAGATGCGGTACGGCGAGTTGTTCGCCGAAACCGAACGCGTAAGCCGGGAGTTCCGCGACGTGGTGCGGGCGAGCGCGCCGGGATTGGCAGCCGATGAACATGCTCTTTGCACGTTCAAGACTACGGCGGCTGAAGGCGAAGCGGAGCACAAGCGTATGCGCAAGTTGTTCCGCTTCAGCGGAGTCGATATCCACGACGTGCCGTGGGCACCCTCGGCAGCACCGCGCTTGTACCCGCGCCGGTAGTCGCATCGGTAGTCGCACTGGTTGCAGCGCCAGCGTCAGCCGTAGCCGTTGCGCGGGTGCAACCTGCAGCCATGCAGCAGGACACCGGCGATATCGAGGGTGACTACTGGAGCCGTATCGTCGACAGCAAGGTGGCCGATGACTTCGACGATTACCTTAAGGCTTTTCCGAAAGGCCGCCATGCACCGCTGGCGCGGCTGGAAGCCAAACGCTTGCGCCGCGGCGATCGGGCTGGAGCGGTGGTGCCTGCCACGCCGATCGCCGCGTCGTCATTCACACCACAGGTGGATCCGACCCTGCCGATCGACGACGCGGTACGCGCCACGCTCACCGATGCGTCGTTCCAGGTTCCTGACGGCCATGGCATGGCGCTGGAACATGCCGGCAGGCGCGTCAGCACGGTAGGCACGGTCAAGGTGCCGATAGCAATGATCAACAAGATGCATCGCGAGGTGGGTAACCTGTGCCGGCTCGAACAGCAGGTCACCGCCGGCGACACCGAACCGTTCGTGACGACCGGCCACGGGCTGACCTGGGCCGGGTTGCTGCCGTTGAGCATTACCAGTCGCATGGCGAGCAAGTACGCCATCGTCAACAGCAGCTACCACACCACCGCGCTCAGCCATCAGGGCGGGCCGCTGTTTCCCCTGGTGGAAGGCGCCGCGCATGCATTCAGCCTGGACGCGTTGAGCGTCGACTCCAAGAATGTGGCAACCGTGGTGAAGCTTGAGCTCAGCTGTCGTGTCGGTGCCTCTGGCCTGGCATCGGCGATCATCGCCGGCACCGCGGGCGAGCAGACCGAACTGCAATGCCGCATGACCTATCCCACCTATCCGACGCTGCCACCGCAGGATCAGGTATATCACTGGTTCAGCGAGGCGGGTTGCTTCGTGCAGGACCCGTCCCGGCCCCTCTGATCAGCATGGTCGCAAGCAGCCGATCAGGCTGGTGTTGCCAAGGTCGTCGTGACGATCGACGCGGGGTCGACTCGATCAGTGCGTGTCGCTGGCCATTCGCGCCTCGTACCCGGCAAGCTTGCCGTGCAGGAACGTGGCTGAATCGATGATGTGCCCATCCTGAAACCGGATCGTGTACTTGATCCCGGACATCGACGAGCCGGTGCCGCAGTACGTGATGAAGTCCTCGGCCGTCTTCACGCGGCTGCCCGCAAAACGCAGTTTAAGGCGCATGTGGTCGGCGGCGCGTTTGGCATCGTACTCGGTGCCGTTGCGGATGAAGGTCGCTCCCTGCAGCGTGGCCACTGACTCGATCAGGTAGGCGATCTTCTGTTGCTCGACATCTTGCTGAGCGAACGCCGGTAGCGCCAGCAGGGTAAAAAGTATCAGTGTCGCGATCATCCTGTGCATGGATTCACTCTGCTGCCGGCGGTGGAGTGCCGCCGGCGTTATGTTGCATGATAGACGGGTGCGCCGATCAGAGCATGCCCTCGATAGGCATGAACCTGAGCAGGTCCACTTCCAGTCGGCGCTTCGTGCTGGCCTCGGGGTCGCGGTGGTAGATCACCAGCTTGCCATTCTTGCTGGCCTGCCATTGCATCCGCCCGCCATGCGGCGCGGTCAGCGTCACGTGGTAGGCGCTGGTAGGCTGGATGGCGGTGTCGAAGAAATTCGTCACCGCTAAAGCCAGGGCCGGGCAGTCGACGATGATGCCCATCTCGGTGTTGAGCAGTTTCGAGCGCGGGTCCATGTTCATCGAGCCGATGAACACCTGCTGCCCGTCGACCACGATCGCCTTCGCATGCAGGCTGACGCCGGAGGAGGTGCCTTTCGCGGTAGCCGGCTGTTCCACGCCGGAGGCCGGGCGCAATTCGTACAGCTGCACGCCTCCTTCAAGCAGCGCGCGACGGTAACGCGAGTAGCCCGCATGCACAGCAGCCTCATCGGTGGATGCGAGCGAATTGGTCAGCACCTCGACCGCCACACCGCGCGTGGCCAGGCCAGTGAGATAGCGCGTGCCGTTATCGCCGGGGATGAAGTAGGGCGAGATCACCAGGACGTCCTGCTGCGCCTGGTCGGTCATTGCCTTGATCTGCGGACCGATGCGCAGTGCACGCGTTCCCGCCTCGTTGGCGTCGATCTTCTCGGGCTGGTCGGCAACCAGCACCGCAGGACCCCAGAACCACGCGCCGGGGCGGTCACCGGAGGGGCCGTTGGGCAGCTTGTCCAGGATCGCCTGCGCATAGTCGGTCTGCGCGAACGCCCGGGCGTCGCGATGCAGGTCCACACGCAGCTGCACCAGGTCGTAGTGGCTGGCGTGCTTGCCGCGGAAGGCTTCCACTGGATAGGCCGCGTCGCAGTTCCAGTATTCGTCGAACGCGTGGGAGGCGTCCTTTACCACCGGGCCGATCGCGATCAGGTCGAGGTCACGGAAATTGGTGTCACTGCCGGCATCGAAGTAGGCGTCGCCGATGTTCCGTCCGCCGACGATCGCCACGTTGCCGTCCACGATGTACGACTTGTTGTGCATGCGGCGATTGAGCCGGTGCGCATCGAGCAGGAACTGCGTGGTCTTGGACAGAAACGACGGCTTGCGTGTGTGGAACGGGTTGAACAGGCGTACTTCGATGTTCGGGTGCGCATCCAGCGCGTCCAGCATGTCGATCGCACTCGTCGCGCTGATGTCGTCGAGCAGAAGGCGCACGCGAACACCGCGATCCGCCGCCGCCAGCAGACGCTGCGCCACCAGCCGGCCGGTCGCGTCATTGTTGAAGATGTAGTACTGCAGGTCGATCGAATGCTGCGCGTGGTCGGCCAGCACGACGCGGCTCATCAGCGCGTTGTTGCTGAGCGTCAGCAGGCGGAAACCGGACTCGTCGATATGCTGTTTCACGGCGGCGCGTATGTAGCGCCCGCTCGGTGTGGCAGTGGCCGGCGGCAGCGCCTTCGAGGGTTGCTTGACGTAGTCGGCGCGCAATGTGGAGCAGGCGCCCAGAAGCAGCCCGATCATCATCAGGATGGCTGCAGCGCCCATACGTCGTGGTATCGCTCTCACGTCTGCCGCCTTCTCGCTCGAACCGGGATCCAGAAGGCCACTGCATCATGCGTGCGTCGACTACTGAAACGCATACGCCATTACGCGGGCCCGATGACTGGATCCGGATTCGGGCACGCCAACACAGTGCCTCCGGCGCCGTGAACGTGGCGCGAGAGAATGGTGTTGCAGATGGCGCGCCAAGCAGATAGAACGCTAGCGCGCCGATGTCCTCCGGCGTGCCGACACGTCCGACCGGATGCTGTGCGTGATCCATCCTGAGTTTCGGTGCCCGTCGTGTGGCGGGCCTGCGCCAGGCATCGGTGGCAATCCATCCGGGCAGGGTCGCATTGACCGCACGTTCGGGCCGGTGCCGATTGCCATGGCATGGGTCAGCGCCGGCAGTCCACCCTGGCTGGCGGCGCAGGCCCCGCTGTCGGGTTCGGGTTGCAGCGCGCAGGTGGAAGCGGTGTTGACGATCGATCCATGCGCTTTCGCCAGCGCCGAGCACCGCCTGCGCAAAATTTCGCGTCCGATGCCTTGCGCGCCACCGGTGATCGGCACCACGCGATCGCACAGCGGCTCGGGGTCGTGGTTGGTAATGGCGGGTGTCAGTGGCATGGGGCATTCTCGAAACAGGGGCGCATGCCTCATTCGAATTCAGTCGTTCCGATCCAGCCGTCCAAATGAAAACAGTTGGGCCAGCGGATGCTTGCGCCGCTCGATCAGGGCGCGTATCAACGGCGCACCCGCCGCGCTGTAGCTGATGCCGTTGCCGCCATAGGCCATGGCGAACTGCACGCGCGAACCGTATTGCGGATGGGGGCCGAAGAACGGCAGGCCGTCGTCGGTTTCGGCAAAGGTACCGGCCCATGCGAACGCGGGCGTCAGTACCAGGTCAGGTATGGCCTTGGCGACCTTCTTCACCAGCTTGCGCGCCTTGCGATCGACGCGCGCATCGCGGCGCGCGGGAATGTCGATGGCATCGTCTTCGCCACCGACCAGCAGGCGGCCGTCGCCGGTGGTGCGCAGGTACAGATACGGCCGTGCCGATTCCCACGCCATGGTGTCGGCCAGCCCATGCAGTCGGGCTGGATCGAGCGGGTCGGTGATGAAGGCGTAGCTGCTGCGGTTGTATGCCACGCGCTGGTCGAGCCATTGCTGGCTGGCATAGCCGGCAGCGAATACGGCGTGCGCCGCACGCAGCCGCACACCGTTGGCGGTATGCAGGGTGACACCGCGCGAGGTGGCGTCGATGCGCATGACAGCACTGCGGTCGAACACGCCGGTGCCACTTTTTTGCAGCCGCGCGAACAGGCGGTAAGCCGTGCGGTAGGGATCGATCCGGGCGGCGAGCTGGCTGAGGATCGCGCCGGGTGCGTCGATGCCGTACGCCTCGCGCAGCGCTTCGGTCGCCAGCCAGCTGACCTCGAAGCCATGCTTGTGGCGCATTGCCAGTTCCGCCTGCAGCACCGGCACGTGGCGGCGTCGGCTGGCGTAATACAGGCTGTGCATGTGGCGGAAGTCGACATTACGCACACTGGCGGCCAACTCCTGCAGCAACGGGATCGCCTCGGCGCAGGCGCGGTAGGCGAGCACGGCGTTGTCCTCGCCGTAGCGCCTGGCCAGGTCGATCATGTGAGTGTCGATCTCGTATTGCAGCAGCGCGGTGCTGGCTGCGGAACTGCCCCAGCCGATATCGCGCTGCTCCACCACGACGACCTCGTGGCCGTGTTCGGCCAGTTCGCTGGCGATCAGCGCACCGCTGATGCCGCCGCCGATCACGGCCACGTCGCAACGGGCGTCTTGCTGCAGTTGCGGGAACGCATGCATCAGGCCGTTCTTGATCGCCCAGAACGGGTAACCGCTTTTCAGATCCATGCCGATCTCACGGGTTTCAGGCGCGCAAGAGGCGCACCATCAGGCTCGGATGTCGCATGTCGCGGTACCGTGAGCGCTGCCGCCGATACCTCCGTTCGACACCGGCATTCTGCGACGCACCAGCGCGTTGGGTCAGTTCACCGGCGCCATGAGCAGCAGGTCTTCCACGGCGTAGCCGCGCTGGCGGGCGCGGTGTTTGATGTCTTCGAACAGCGCGCGAGGCATGTCGGGACGGCGCGCGAGTATCCACAGGTATTTGTGGCTGGGGCTGCCAACCACGGCCCACTGGTAGTCGGGGTCCACCTCGATCACCCAGTAGTCAGCCCATGCCCGCGGCAACCAGCCCAGCCAGGCGGGTGCGAAGCGCACCTTGAACGCGGCGGGTTGGCCATCCTCGATTTTCGCCACGCCTTCCACGGTCTGCTGGCCATCCGCGGTCTGACAAGCATTGCGTACATGGATCGTTCCGTCCGGCATGGGCGTGTAGGTGGCGGTGACCGCGCCCAGGCATTTGCGCTGGAAGAACATCGGCAGGTGCGCGATCTCGTGCCACTGCCCCGCATAGCGGGCGAGATCGAGCGTGGGCACAGGCTGGTTGGGCAGCGCCGGGGGAGCGATGGGCGTGGTGCCAGCCATCATCAGGGTCATGAGCATGACGTGGAGCATGCGCGGTTCCTTGGCGGGTGGGCCGGAGCAGTTGATGCCAACAGTATGGCAGTGCCTTGGGGCTGGCAATGATGAGCACCGGTGAGGGGCGCCCGTGACATGTCGATGACGTTGATGAACGCCGCCAGTTGGGCAACGTCATGCCAACACCACGGTCACGAGCCGCCGACTCGCACAACTCTATAAATGCCCTCGTCTGCAATGTCGCAGGCTTTATTACCGGAGATGGTGCGTGGACAAGAATCGCGTTGAGGGTACCAAACACGAGATCAAGGGTGCAGTGAAGGAAGTGGCTGGCAAGGTCACCGGCAACAAGATGAAGGAGGCAGTCGGAAACCTGGAGAAGAATGCCGGCAAGTTGCAGAAGGAAATCGGCAAGGCCGCCGACGAGCAACGCGACGCGGACAAGCGTCGTCACTGATCGACCCCGGCCAGATCGACCAAAAGGGTGGCGCAGTAAACGCTGCGTCACCCTTGTTTCCCGGCCTCGCCACGGTTTTCCCGCTTTCTGATAAAGCTTCTGGCATAGAAACTGCGGCGATGGGTCTTGCCCAGGCACGTATCCGGTAGAGCAGCTCATTCTTGAGGGACTTTCGGGTATGACATGTTTCCCGGCGAGGCATCGCAGCGTGCATGTGACGCGTGCCCACGCGAAGTGAAGCCGATTCAGTTCTGCTGCGTGGCGCGTACGCGATCCCGCACCGTCAATGCATTGCCCACGGCATGCCCGAGCGCGGTGTTGTCGAAAATGCACCAGCGCTGCGTAGTGCATTGGCTGGGGCGCTGCAGCCAGTGCGAGATGCGTTGCAGCAGGGCGTCGGGGTAGGCGTCGTGGTAGATCCGCGGCGAGCCGTGCAGGCGCAGGTATTGCAACGACTGATCGCCACCCGGCACGGCGGCGCGCAAGAGGCGGGCAGGATCGGCGGCAACGCGCGCGATGCCGTGCTCGCGCAGCGCGCGGTTCATGGCGGGACGAAACCACGTGACGTGGCGTGGCTCGCACGCCACCGGGCCGGCATGCAGGCGCCGCAGCAGGCCGAGGAACGGCAATGCGATCGACGGCTCCCACGCCAGACTGGGCGGCAGCTGCAACAGCAGGCAGCCAAGCTTGTTTTCCAGTGGGCCGATTTCGTCCAGAAAGGTTTCCAGCAGTGTCTGGCAATCCCGCAGCCTGGCCAGGTGGCTTATCGTGCGCGGCATCTTGACTGCGAAGCGGAATGATTCGGGTACCGACGCGGCCCAGCGACGGTAGGTTGCGGGCCGGTGCGGGCGATAGAACGAGGAGTTGATCTCGACACTGTTGAGCACGGTGGCGTAGCGCTCCAGCTGGCTGTCGCCAGCAGCGAACGCCGCGGCGTGCGTCGAGGAAATCGACCAGCCGGCGCAGCCCACATACACCATCGGCACGGCGCGGTCGCCGGGCTGGTTATCGGCTGATGGTTCGTCTGGTGGGGCAGTGGACATGAGTGACATCGACGGTCGGCTCGGGGACTTGCTGCGTTCAGTCTGTCGATGGTCGTGTCAGCCAGCGGTGAACTGCACGGCGCGCACGGGGCTGGCGGCGAGACGCTAGCAGCGATGCCGGTCTGGGCATACCATCGGCCCTCCCCGCACCCCATCCAAGGAGATCGCGTGCCGCCGATCATTTCCGTCAACCAGCTCAGCAAGACCTACGCCTCGGGATTCCAGGCGCTCAAGCAGATCGACCTGGATATCCGCCAGGGCGAAATCTTCGCCCTGCTGGGGCCGAACGGTGCCGGCAAGACCACGTTGATCAGCATCATCTGCGGCATCGTCAATCCCAGTAAGGGCACGGTGCTGGCCGATGGCCATGACGTGGTACGCGACTATCGCGCGGCGCGTGCCAAGATCGGCCTGGTGCCACAGGAGTTGACCACCGATGCGTTCGAGACGGTGTGGAACACAGTCAGCTTCAGTCGCGGCCTGTTCGGCAGGAGCGCGAATCCAGCGCATATCGAGAAGGTGTTGAGGGACCTGTCGCTGTGGAGCAAGAAGGACAGCAGGTTGATGACCCTGTCCGGCGGCATGAAGCGGCGCGTGATGATCGCCAAGGCGCTGTCGCACGAGCCGCAGATTCTGTTCCTGGATGAGCCGACCGCCGGCGTCGACGTGGAGCTTCGCCGCGACATGTGGGCGATGGTGCGTGCGCTTCGCGCCACCGGCGTCACCATCATCCTGACCACCCATTACATCGACGAGGCCGAGGAGATGGCCGATCGCATCGGCGTGATCAACAAGGGCGAACTCATTCTGGTCGAGGACAAGGCCGAGCTGATGAACAAACTCGGCCGCAAGCAGCTGACCCTGCAGCTGCAAAACCGGCTGGAGAACATTCCGCAGGCGCTGTCCGGTTACCCGCTGGAATTGTCGGCCGACGGTCAGCAGCTGGTTTACACGTTCGACGCCCAGAGCGAGCACACCGGCATCGATGTGTTGTTGCGGCAGCTTGGCGAAGCAGGCATCGACTTCAAGGATCTCAGGACCAGCCAGAGTTCGCTGGAGGATATTTTCGTGAATCTGGTGAGGGAACGCGCATGAACATCCACGCGATACGCGCGATCTACGGATTCGAAATGGCGCGCACCTGGCGCACGCTGCTGCAGAGCATCGTGTCGCCGGTGATCTCCACCTCGCTGTACTTCGTGGTGTTCGGCGCAGCGATCGGCGCGCACATGACCGCGATCGACGGCGTCAGCTACGGCGCCTTCATCGTGCCAGGACTGGTCATGTTGTCGCTGCTCACGCAGAGCATCTCCAACGCCTCGTTCGGCATCTATTTTCCGAAGTTCGTGGGCACCATCTACGAGATCCTTTCGGCGCCGGTGTCGCCGTTCGAGATCGTGGCCGGCTATGTGGGTGCGGCAGCGAGCAAGTCGATCATCCTGGGGCTGATCATCCTGGTCACCGCACGGCTGTTCGTGCCGTTCCACATTGAGCATCCGTTGTGGATGCTGGCGTTCCTGCTGCTTACCGCGCTGACCTTCAGCCTGTTCGGTTTCATCATCGGCATCTGGGCGGACAATTTCGAGAAGCTGCAGCTGGTGCCGTTGTTGATCGTGACGCCACTGGCCTTCCTCGGCGGCAGCTTCTACTCGACCCACATGCTGCCGCCGTTCTGGCAGAAGGTCACCCTGTTCAATCCGGTGGTGTACCTGATCAGCGGGTTTCGCTGGAGCTTCTACGGCGTTTCCGACGTCAGCCTGGGCGTCAGCGTGGGGATGACGCTGGTATTTCTCGCCGCCTGTCTCGCGCTGGTGTGGTGGATATTCCGCAGCGGCTATCGGCTGAAGGCGTGAGACGAGCCGGTTCAGGTCAGCGCGGTATACGCGTGGAACGGCAGCTGCGTGGCGCCGGTGCGCGCGACTGCGGGCTCGGCCAGCGCGAGCTGTTCCTTGTTGGCGTCGATCACCACCAGGATGCGGCCGGCGGCGATCTCGTCCTTGAATTTGCGGCTGACCACATCGGGTACCTCGAAGCCGACCAGCTCGCCGATCCAGCTGCCGAACACGGCACCCACCACGGTCATCGCCGCTGCGCCGGCGAAGGTCACACCCAGCGGCGGCACGGCCACGGCGATGAGTCCCAGCAGCAGTCCGGTACCGCCGCCGCAGGCGCCGCCACGAAGCGCGGCGGGATAGAAATCGTTGCGCCCCTGCATCAGGTGATCGGGGATTCTTTCCAGCTCGATGTCCTCGCGGGCGACCAGCGAGATGTCGCGATCATCAATCCCGGCTTCCTGTGCCGCGGCCATGGCGGTTCGCGCAGCGGCCAGGTCGAACGTACTGAAGACGCATCGGGTTTTCATGGGCGCTCCCTCCGTGTTCCGGCCTGGCATCAGTCGCGCGGGGCGGTGTCGGTTCGGGCGTGCCGCGCGGGCACCGGCCGGTAATGTCCGATTTTTGTCGGAGCCGCGTCACCGGCATGTGACCGTGTTGTTATCGAAGGGTACCTGCCGGACCGGCGACGGCCCGTTGTCGATCAGTGAGCGTGCGTCGGCACGCCATTTGCCAATACATCGCCGCGCCGGTAGCTCAGCAGGCGGCCACGAAACGGGGCGACATCGGCGGCATCGAAGCGACTGCGCAACTCGGTGACGGTGAAGCCCTGTTCGACAAGCGCACGGGTGAACGGTGCGCTGTTGCCGCGCCCGGGGTCGGTGATCAGTACCTCGGCGTCGGGCAGCGCGTGGCGCAACACCATTGCCGCCAGCAGGTCGGCATGGCCGCTCTCGTACAGGATGTCGCTGCCGATGATCAGGTCGAAGCGTCCCAGCGTGACGTCAGGCACCTCCCAGCGGAGGTCGCAATAGACGATCGCCAGCAACTGGTTCTGCGCCGCGTTGTGGCGCAGGAACGACTCGGCCAGCGGGTGATGGTCGCTGGCGGTGATGTCGGCATCGCGCTGCTGCAGCACCAGGCTGGATAACCCGAGTCCGCAGCCGAGTTCGAGGATGCGCTTGCCGACGATGTCATGCGTGGCCATCGCCTCGGCCAGCACGCGCCCGGCCGGCCATACCTGGCCGAACAAGCTCCACAGCGCCGAGGAGATGCCGATACGGTCGGCCAGCCGATGCGGATCGGCAAACTGCTGCAGATCGCTCAGCGCACGGATGCGGTAGTCGTGGCCGCCGAGGCAGACGCTGAGTTCCCGGGTGGCGTAGCCTGGCATGAGAGCTCCCGTGGAGGTGTCGTCACGGTCGGTACAACTCCTCAGGCGGCAGGGAAATGCCTGGAGTCACCGGACAGGATGGGCAGGAGAAGGGAGCGGGACGGCGATCGTCGTCAAGGCGCTGAAGAGGAACGGAAGCAAGCCCATCCTATCTGCAATGGGGTTAGGTTCGGGTCAATTCGCGCGGAGCGGTGTGACGGTCATGCGCAGGCTCACTCGTCATCCCATTGCACTTCGACCGCATCCGCATCGAACACTCCCCACCAGTAGCTACCCAGTCGCAGCCACCCGCTGCGGATGCGATGCGTGGCGTCGTCGTACACCTTCACATGCATGACGACCTGTGACTTGCTGGTGGTCAGCCACATCCGCCACGGCGGAAAGTAGCTGCGTTTCGCTTCGAGGATCCTGAAGCCGCAGGACGCCGCCCATGCGGCCAGCATGGATTTCGTGCGCGCCAGGTACCAGAAGATGTAGGGCGGGATCAGTGCCAGCAGAAGGATTGGCAGGAGCAGATGGCTCATGGGGCGATGGCTGCGAAGGTCGGAGGGCGGTTGCCGCGGCCATGATAATCGGCGTGGTGAACCTCAGGCGATGAACAAATGGCGCTGGTGCAAGTCCAATACTCCGATGAAACGGAAAACGGGAAGAGTCATGCGTAGAGAGTCGTCGGTGGCAAGCTGGATCGGAGCGGTGTTGGTCGTACTGGGCGTCGTCGTGGCAGGTGTGTATCTGGCGCGCACGGCGAGGCAGGCTGAAGCGCCGTCCACGATTGCGCCAGCCAGCTCGTCGTCGATGGTCTCCAGCGCGTCACCCGCATCGATCCAGCATCCGATCACCCAGGCCGACGCTGGGCCGGCCGCGGCCTCGACCGCCGCGCTGCCGGCACTTGATGACAGCGATGCCAGTGTTGCCGCGGCGCTGGCGGCGCTGGCGAAGGGCAGCGAGTTGCCATCGTTGCTAGTGCGGCAGCAGATCATCGCGCGCATCGTGGCGACCATCGACGCGTTGCCGCGGCGTGGTCTGGCCAGTTTCATGTCGCCGCTGCATGCGCCGAAGGGCAACTTCGTCGTGGACGAAGCCGAGGGCACGATCGTTATCGGCGCGCAGAACAGCGCGCGTTATGCACCGTACATGCGGGTCGTCGATGTCGCCGATCCGCAGGCGCTGGTAGCGTGGTACGCGCATGCCTATCCGCTGTTCCAGCAGGCCTATCAGCAACTGGGCTATCCGAAGGGCTATTTCAACGATCGCCTGATCGTTGTCATCGACAACCTGCTGGCGGCGCCGGAACCGGGCCGGTCACCCGCGGTGATCCTGTCGAAGGGGTTCTACGTCTATGCCGACCCCGCGCTCGAATCGCTGTCGGCCGGGCAGAAGTTGCTGCTGCGCGCCGGCCCCGCCAGTGAGGCGAAGATCAAGGCGAAGCTGCGTGCGATCCGCTCCGCCCTGATCGGCCAAACCCTGCCTCCCGCGCCGGCTGCCGCGAGTAGCTCTGGTTAATCGTGTCCTGTCGCGCCTGCGCCTTGGGCCCGCGCAGGTGCCGCCCATGACAGCCTCGCATGGGCGATGAACATCGGCATGTTCGAACTGCAGCAGCTGCAGGCACTGGAACGTCCGCTCGTGGACGCGCAGCAGGAAGCGATACGAAACCATTGCGAGCGCAGCGCCGCCATGTTGCGTGAGCACGGGATGAGCAGCGAGCCGTGGCTTGATATCGTGCAGGATCATCACGAGCGCCCGGACGACAGCGGTTATCCGGCCCATATGCCGTCGCGGTGATGTGTCAGTCCATGCGGTAAGCGAGGTGGTCGGCCTCGACATCCTGCAGTTGACGGTAAGTATGGAGGCGTCGTGGGGAACCGATGCTACTTCGTGAAGCTGCTTTGATACGGCTGGCGGCGGCCCAGGAATCGTGCGATACCGCACGCCCCAGCCCTGGGCGATCAACGCTGTGCTGTGCTTAGGCCGACCACAGGCAGCAAGTGGCAATCCCGCGCGCATTAGTAACTTGCGCAGATGGGCATGCTCCGCCTTTGGCGCCAACGCGCATCTCTACGGCAATCACGTGACGCTGCTGTGGGACGTGGCCGAAGCCGTCGTTGTTTCCGTAGCAGGTTGCACTTGTTGCCCTTCGAATGGGTGCTGGCGGGCCGCTGCCAGCCAGGAATTGACTTGAAGTGCTTCAACGGTAGCTGTAAAGCCATTCGTTTCCATTATCCTGACCCGGCGGTCCGGCACTTACAAGGCGACGTTCCCTTGGCAAGTCAGCCACGGTCGCCGTTATTGTCATGAGATACAGTCATGCCGCGGGGAGTATCGCCTAATTCGTTCGAGGCGCTTTCATTCAATTGGGGATCACTATCATGGAAATTACGAGATTTGAGGGACTTCGCATTGCATTGGCGATCACTGGATTATCACTAGCTCTTGCTGTAATGGCGCAAAGTGTCACAAAGGACAATGTTGCAAATTCTCCGCTCTACTTTCCCCATATTGACAAGAATCATGACAATTACCTCAGCCGTTCCGAGATACCGACGGAGCTGCATGATTTGCGCACGCACTTTGACCAGTACGATCAAAATCATGATCATCGGCTTTCGGCGGCAGAGTACAGCAGCTACCTGACTGCCCTTGTTGCTGGAGCTTGCAATAGCAATCTGCAAAGTGCGAAGAATCCCAATTGCAATGGAAGCCCTGGCGCCATCGGTTCACTGCCGGGCAACAATTTCGGGCAACCCATCAGAGGGGCGGTATCTCCCCCGCCGCCACCATCGCACTGAGAGTGGCTGCTCAGGGATAACTCGTTCCATCCTTATGCGAGTAGTCAGCAGGCTCCGGCTCCAGGTGCAGGTCGATATCGGAATAGTTGCAGGTGTCGTCAGCGTGGCGGGTGCCGATGTCGAGATAGACGGCCGTCTCTTCAGCACGGTTGATCATGTGGTGACCATCGGGCACGTTCCTGGGGAAGGCTGCACAATCACCGGCGCGCAGCAACTGCTCGCCGGCATTGGTCAGCAGGGTCAGTTCGCCGGCCAGCACGTAGACGAACTCCTCCTCGCGGGTATGCCAGTGGCGCTGGCTTGACCATGAGCCCGGCGGCAGGTGCACCAGGTTGACGCCGACATCGGTCAGGCCGCCAGCGTGCCCCAGTGCCTGCCGGACACGAGCATTGACGGGTTCCGCATAGGGGGCGGGATAGTCCGAACCCCGGCGTTCGGGCACTTTGGCGATATCGATTTTCGGCATGGCTTGATCCATATAAGGCAGGGATGCATCCATTGTGCCTCTGCGGCGAGTTGCTGTGCCGCGTGGGCGAACGATCGGTTTCTGAACATTGGCCGCGTTACAGTGGCGACATCGCCGCTGATGTCTTGTGGGGGTCGGTGTGATGCGTTGGCTACGGCTGCTCTGGATGGCAGTTTTTTTCGCGATGCCGGTGCCGCTTGCATTCGCGGCCGGGCCAGTTGTCCCCGCGCGCGCGACAAACGCTGGCATGGTGGCGCAGATTGCGCTGGATGGCCCGATCGGCCCGGCCGCGGCAGAGTATTTCGATGATGCCTCGCAGCGTGCCGTGGCCGATGGCGCGGTAGCGATCGTGCTGCGGCTGGACACGCCCGGCGGCCTGGCCGACTCGATGCGGCAGATCATCGCCAGCATGCTGGCGTGCAAGCTGCCGGTGCTGGTGTACGTCGCTCCGGGCGGTGCGCGGGCGGCTTCGGCGGGCACGTACATCCTGTATGCCGGGCAGATTGCCGCGATGGCACCGGCCACGCACGTTGGCGCGGCGACACCGGTGCCGCTTGGCGGTGCCACGCCGATGCAGGATGCCAACGACAAGCCAGCGGCGACGGGCTCGTCTGCAAAGGACAAACCAGCCGATGGCGAGGATGCCGAGTCGCACAAGGTACTGAACGATTCCGTTGCCTACATGCGTTCGCTGGCGCAATTGCGCGGGCGCAACGTGCAATGGGCCGTACAGGCAGTGCGCGGCGCGGCCACGCTGACCGCCAGCGAAGCGGCGCAACAACACGCGATTGATTTCGTGGCGACGGACGTTGCTGATCTGCTGGCCAGGGCAGACGGTCGCAACGTGCAGGTGGGTGACCGCAGCGTCACGCTGCAGCTCAAGGGAGCATCCGTGCGTGACTACTCGCCGGGCGCACGCACGCGTTTCCTGGCAGTCATCACCAATCCCACCATCGCCTACCTTCTGCTGTTGGGTGGCATCTTCGGGTTGCTGCTGGAAGCGTTGCATCCCGGCGCGATGTTGCCGGGCATCGTGGGCGGCATCTGTCTGCTGGTCGGCCTGTATGCCCTGCAACTGCTGCCGGTGAATTACGCCGGGCTGGCATTGATGGCGCTGGGGATCGGCCTGCTGGTAGCCGAAGCGGTCATTCCCAGCGTGGGCGCGTTTGGTGCTGGCGGACTGGTCGCGTTCGTGATCGGCTCGGTGATGCTGATGAAGACCGGGGTGCCGGGCTACGGCGTCAACCTCGGCGTCATCGGCGGCCTTGCCACCGGAGCTGCCGCCTTGCTGGCGCTGGTCGTCTGGCTGGTCTTCCGTTCGCGGCGCGCCCATCAGGTCAACGGCGACGTCGCGATACTCACCGAGTTCGGCGAACTGCTGGAGCCGGTGAGTACTGGCGGCGAAGCCTGGGCGATGCTGCGCGGCGAGCGCTGGCGCGTGCGCTGCGACAGCGCATTGCCGGCCGGTGCGCGGGTGCGCGTGGTGCGACGGCAGGGACTGCTGCTGTGGGTTGAGCCAGTGTGATTCATGCGCGGAATCTGTTTGTGGGAGTGACTTCAGTCGAGATGCTCCTGCTCCGCGGACAATCCTCGATCGCGGCTGAAGTCGCTCCCACAAGCGAATGGTTTGGCAATCTCACCGATTTACAGGAGATAGCGTCATGTTCGGATTTTTCGGAATACTGGTAATCCTTGGTGTGTTGCTGCTGTTCTCCGCGGTGAAGATCCTGCCGGAGTACCAGCGCGGGGTGGTCCTGACCCTGGGCCGCTACACCGGGACCAAGGGCCCCGGGCTGGTGCTGCTGGTGCCGGCCGTACAGCGGATGATCCGGGTCGACCTGCGGGTGACCGTGATGGACGTGCCGCCGCAGGATGTGATCTCGCGCGACAACGTCTCGGTGCGCGTGAATGCGGTGGTCTATTTCCGTGTGGTGGAACCCGACAAATCCGTACTGCAGGTGGAGAACTTCCTGCAGGCCACCAGCCAACTGGCACAAACGCGTTTGCGCTCGGTGCTGGGCCAGCACGAGCTGGACGAGATCCTGTCGCAGCGCGATTCGATCAACCACACCTTGCAGACGATTCTCGACGAGGCCACCGACCCGTGGGGCATCAAGGTCGCCAACGTGGAGATCAAGGACGTCGACCTCAACGAGACCATGGTGCGCGCGATCGCTCGCCAGGCCGAGGCCGAGCGCGAACGCCGCGCCAAGGTGATCCACGCCGAGGGCGAGATGCAGGCCGCCGAGAAATTGCGCGACGCCGCTGCAATGCTGTCGCAGCAGCCGCAGGCGCTGCAGCTGCGCTACCTGCAGACGCTGGCCGACATGTCCAACAACGGCAAATCCTCGACCATCGTGTTTCCGCTGCCGCTGGACCTGATCCGGCCATTGATGGAGGCGTTTCCGGCAAAGTCCGATCCGGCCTCGAACCGCTGAACTGGCGCAGCCGTTCAAAGCGGGTGAATAATGCCGTTCACCTCCTGCCAAGACGAGCGATCACCATGGATGCAGCACGTTCACCCGGAAGCCTGGTCTGCGTGGGCCTCGGCATGACCCTGGGCTCGCACCTCGGTCCGCTGGCGCGCAGCCATATCGAACAGGCGGACGTGGTGTTCGCCGGGCTCTCCGACGGCATCGTCGAGATGTGGCTGAACCAGATGCACGCGGACGTGCGCAGCCTGCAGCCGTATTACCAGGAGGGCAAATCGCGGATGCAGACTTACCGGCAGATGGTGGAAGCCATCCTGACCGAGGTACGCGCGGGCAAGCGGGTATGCGGCGTTTTCTATGGACACCCCGGCGTGTTCGCCTGGGCCCCGCACAAGTCGATCGAGGTCGCCCGCAGCGAGGGTTATCCCGCACACATGGAGCCGGGCATTTCCGCCGAGGATTGCCTCTATGCGGACCTCGGCATCGACCCGGGCCGCTTCGGCTGCCAGCACTTCGAGGCCAGCCAGCTGCTGTTCTACCAGCGCCGGATCGATCCGACCGCCTACCTGGTGCTGTGGCAGGTGGGCCTGGTGGGCGACCAGTCGCTGGCCCGCTTCTCGACCGGCCCGGCCTACAAGCAGGTGCTGGTCGACGTGCTGGCGCGCGATTATCCGCTGGATCACGAGATCACCATCTACCGCAGCGCCACCTTGCCGATCCAGCAGGCACGGATCGAACGGGTGAAACTCGGCGACCTGCCGCAGGCGAAGGTCGAGATGGAGGATACGGTAGTGGTGCCTCCCGCTGCCCCGCTGCAGCCGAATGCGGAAATTCGCGCGCGGCTGGCCGAACTGGACCGGGCGGAGGGTGCAACTCCGGTGGGTATTCTGTGAGCAGGTAGACAAGTTGGTGTTGGCGGCGTCTCTACGATGGTTTGGCGCAGGTTTGCGGTTGCCGGTGGCTCTTGGTGGTTCTTGCCGTCTGGCAGCCGAGCGACCTGCGCAATTCCCAACTCATCACTATCTGGAGAGCGCCATGTCGAACATCATTGATTTCCTTGAAACCATCGGGCAAAACGCCAGCCTGCGCTATGCTTCGTCGGAGAAAATGCAGCATATGCTGGCCGACAGCCAGGTGGATAACGAGCTGCAGGAGGCTGTGCTGGCCGGGGATCAACAGCGGCTGTCGGAGTTGCTGAGGGCGAAGAATACCTGTTGCATGCTGATGCCGGGCCGAGTCAGCTGCCTGCTGATGTCCGGCATGAATGACGAAGATGAGATCCTTGGCGAACGGTGTGCCTGAGGTATTGACGGAGCATTGACCAGTGCCCAGGCTCGTTTGGGCGATGACCAACATGCCGTTGGGTGTCCATTGCAAAGGCAATCGTTTGGCGGATCGCTGATTCAATCCCAGCGCAGGGCTTGTGCCTTGCGCTGGGAGCAACGGAGGAAAGTGGTTTTTGTAAAATGCGCCTGACCGATATTTCGGTTATTGCGACAAGCAGCCGACACGATCAATAGCGAGACAGCCAATTATCAAGGGGGAGGGGAAATGCCGAACGTCATCGATTTTCTTGAACGAGCGGGACAGGACGCGCTGTTGAGACGTGCATCGCACGTTGAAGTGGAGCTTGCGTTGGCAAATGCGCAGATCGAGCCGGAGCTGCGGTCGGCAATTCTCGACCGCGATATTTCGCGGCTGGAAGCATTGCTGGGGCGTGGGCAGCTACTGTGCATGCAGTTCCCCGGCAAGGAGGACGAAGAAGAGGGGGAGGAGGACGATACTGAGGAAAGCCCGTCACGGGAAGGCGAGGAAATGGCTTTAAAGCCACGTTCTGCAGCACAGCTTCGGTAGTCTGACCGATGCTTGGATCGGGCAGGTTGCGCGTGGTGTTCTTCGCCATTTCGATCCTGCTCGCTTCCTTGCTGGCAGGCACGCTCTCTGCGGCTGTGCCTGCAACTGTAGACCCGGAGCAATTGCTCAGGCGAGCAGACACCATCAAGACATCGAACCATGCGGAGTTCGCGGAACTCCTGAAGCAGCTTGATGGTGAGACGATAAAACTGTCCGCGGAGCAGCAGTGGTACCTGCGTTTTCTCGATGCCTGGGAAGCCGCCTACAGTGGCGATTACAAGACCGCGACAACGTCGCTGAACGCCATAATGGATCAATCGCCCAGCACCACCCTGCGATTTCGCGCGGGTGCCACCTTGGTCAACATGCTCGGCATCGGACATCGCTACGAAGAAGCGTTCGCAAGACTGAGCCAGCTTCTCGATCAACTGCCGGAGGTTGACGACAAGGAGGCGCGCTTCCAGGGGTTGGGCGAAGCTGCGCAGTTGTACATTGAAGCGGGCCAGTACGACCTTGCCTTGAATTACGCGAATCAGCTGCTCGCTGAAAACTCGACGGGAGAATATGCCTGCAAAGGCAGGTATCTGGTGCTCGATGCGCGTTATCGCAGCGGCAAGCTGCAGGATATCGCCCGGCAATTCCAGGAAGGCATCGATGTCTGCGTCGATGTCGGTGGAACCCTTTTCGCCAACGGGATTCGCGCGGACATGGCGAGGTTCGAGATCCAGCAGGGGCGCGCGGCAGCAGCCATCAACCTCTTGCAAAGGAACTATGCCGAGGTCTTGGGCGCCAAGTACCAGAGTTTGATTTCACAGTTCGACGCACTGCTGGCAATGGCGTACTGGAAAGACGGTCAGGTTGCTCTGGCGGAGCAATTCGCTCACGACGCGATCAACAGCAGCATCAGGGACGAATACACCGAATCCCTGACCACGGCCTACGAGCTGCTTTACCGGATCAAGCTGCAGCAACGTGCTTTTGCTGCCGCGCTTTCCTGGCACGAGAAGTACATGGCGGCCGACAAGGCCTACTTGAACGACGTCGGTACGAAGGCGCTGGCGTACCAGGTTGTCAAGCAGCAGGTGCAGGCGAAAAAGCTCGAAGTCGAAACGCTGGGCAAGCAGAACCAGATACTGCAGCTGCAGCAGGCGCTGGACAGGAAAGCTTCCGAGACGAGTCGGTTGTATATCGCGTTGCTGCTCAGCGTGCTGGTCTTCATCGCGCTATGGGCTTACCGGATAAAACTTTCCCAACTGCGTTTCATGCGGTTGGCGCGTCGTGACGGACTTACGGATATCTTCAACCGGCAGCATTTTCTCAACGAGGCCGAGCTGCAGTTGCAGTATTGCCGCCGGGCCTCGCGCGATGCCTGTCTGGTGCTGATCGACCTCGATCATTTCAAGGCCATCAACGACACTCACGGCCATGCCGTGGGTGATCGTGTGCTGCAGCGCGCTGTCGGTGCCTGCAAGGCGCATCTGCGCTCGACCGACGTCTTTGGCCGCCTCGGCGGCGAGGAGTTCGGCATCCTGCTGCCCGAGTGCTCGCTGGAGCAGGTGCTGGCACGCGCCGACCAGCTTCGCGCGGCGGTCGCCTCGGCAGCGTCCGATGGAGACGATCTGGGCATCCAGATTTCCGCCAGCTTTGGCGTTGCCTGCTCGATCCGTTCAGGCTACGAGTTGCACTTGCTGCTGGTGCATGCCGACGAAGCGCTGTATCGGGCCAAGCGCGAAGGCCGCAACCGGGTCAGGGTCAGCGACGATGGTGCGGAAGCGTGCCACGGCGCCGAGGTGGTCTCCATCGAGAGGGTCTGATGAGTCCTGGCAGGCCGGCCATGCATCATGGGGAGTCCTTGACCGTGGCCTTGGCCGGTGGCATGTCCAGCTTGTCGAAGTTGACGATGGCGTTGAACACCAGCGGGTAACTGCCGATGGTTTCGCCGCGCCAGATCGGGTTGCTGGCGAACAGCAGCACGTGGCCCTTGCCGTAGCGGGCGTCCACCACGGCGGCGCGTTCGGCCATCTCGTCGCCGCTGTCGAGCAGGCCGGAGATCAACAGGTTCTTGGCATCGGCGTAGCGCAGGATCACCTGCGGGCGCTGCCCGACCGGAATGGCCCACGGGTTGTTGCGCATCTGTTCGGCATTCAGCGGCAACGCCTGCCACGGCTTGACGTCGGGCAGGGCCGGTGCCTCGATGGATGCGCGTCCTTCGGGTGTATCCGTGTCATGCGGGCCGCCACGGCCAGTCGGACGCTGGAAGTCCTTCGCGTTCGGCAGGCCGTGGTCGCCAGTGATCTGGTTGGACACGGTGAACGACTGGCCGGCGGCGCTGTACAGGGCCAGCTCGTCGCGGGTGTAGGTGGCGGCGATCGGGCTGCGGCGATCGACGAACTTCGCCTGCAGCACGCTGCCGACGACCTTGAGCTTGCTGCTTGGCGTGATGAACACGCCCGGTGCCATGCCGACGTCGATGGCGAAGCTCGCGGTATCCTCGGCGGTGATCAGCAGGCCGCCGGTTTGCACGAACCGCTTGAGACTGGCGACGCCGCTGGCGCCGAGGCCGGGACGGATGTCGTCGGTCGAGTCGATGTGACCGAGGTTGGGTGTCAGCGCCGTGGTTTTCCATGGCATCGGATTGCCCCACATCGGCAGGCCGTCGACGATCTGCTGTGTGCTGGTGCCACCGATCGGGCCGAACAGGATCACGTCGTACTTCGCGCGCAGGTTGCCGGCCTTCGCCACGTCCTGGGTGCTGATGTAGTCGTACGGCACCTGCAGCTTGTCCAGCGCCATTCGCCACCAACCTTCGGTCTGGGTACCCAGCCAGGTGTGCATCATCGCGATGCGCGGCAGCTTCGCGCGTGGCATGTCCAGCGCGGCAAGGCCCTGCGGCACGGTGATGGACTCAAGCACGCTCATCGGCGCCTTGAGGATCGCGTTGTCGGTGACGCGCACGACCTCCACGTCGAACAGGTCGCCCATCGACCAGCCGGTGTCGTCGTAGGGATGCTGCTGCGGATCTTTCGGCGACCAGTACTGGCGATCAAGCAAGGTGTCGACGATGCGCGAATACGGCTGGTCCATGCGCACCACGTAGCTACCGGCGGCGAAGGTCCGCGTTTTGGCCTTCTTGTCGTCGTCCTGCTTCGGCAACGTCACCGTGACCGGCGCGCTGCTGCGGCTGACCTCGGCATGCTGCAACTGCAGGATCCGCAGCAGCTGGGCGCGCGAGCCGCTGCGCTTGTCGTCGACCGGAAACACGTAGGCGGCCGGGCCGGCCTGCTGCGGCTTCTCGATCGAGCGCTTGCTCTTGAGGTAGAAGTTCTTCAGGAACTGCTGACCGTTGCCGGAGAAATAATTCAGCGCGGTGAGCAGGCCGGTCTGCTGGTAGTTGTTGTTGTTGCGCTGCGACCACAGCACGGTCGGCAGGGGCGGGTTGGGCTTGTACCAGGTGCGCTGGTACTCGGCGGGTTCGAGAATGCGCTGCACGGTGTCGGCGCCGTCGTTGCCGAAGGTTTCGTACAGCCGGCTGATGCCGTTGTGCATGGCGGCGATGAACATCAGGTAGCCCGGGCTCCACGTATCGAAGTCGCCATGGGTGAACACGCCGGGCATGCCGAGCGTGGTCATCTGCTGCACGTTGTCCCAGCCGAGCTGCTGCCACTCGCCAGTGAGGATCGGGTCGATCCACGCGTTGTACGGGCCATCGCCCACGGTGTTGTCGTACAGGAACGGCACCGATTCATGCAGGTCGTGCAGCACCTGCGCGTGCCAGCCGACGAAGGTGTCGGCCACGTTGCGGGTGAGGTTGAGCGTCATCCCCATCGCATCGCGGTTGTTGTCGTGCGCCACGTAGTGGCCCCAGTACAGCAGCGGCGGATAGCTCTGACCCGGGTGCGCCAGGTGCCAGTTGTACAGGTCGACCATGCGGTCACGACCATCGACCTCGACGATTGGCGTGATCAGCGTGACCACGTGAGAGCGGATGTGCTGGATGTACGGCGCATCGTCCACGGCCAGACGATAGGCCAGCTCCATCAACGCGGTGGGCGAGCCGGTTTCGGTGGAGTGGATGGTGCCGGTGATGTAGTAGACCGGCGTGGATTGCGCGATCAGCTGGTCGGCCGTGGCGTCGTCCATCTTGATGCTGCGCGGATCGCCCAGCTTGGCCAGACGCGCCTTGTTCGCGTCGATATCGGCCAGCACGCTTTCGTCGGCGATCGCCACCGCGATCATCTCGCGGCCTTCCTCGCTCTTGCCGATCGAGAACACCTTCACCCGCGGACTGGCTGCGGCCAGCGCACGGAAGTAGCGGTAGACGTCGGCCGAGTAGGGCAGGTAGTTCGGCGCGCCGGAAATGTGCCCGAGTACTTTCTCCGGCGTCGGCACGCTGGCGGAGGCGGGCAGGTAGTCGGTCAGCGGCGAGTTGAACGAGGGATCGGTGGTGAACTTCAGGATCTGCGCGGTATAGACCTGGTCGATCGGCTGGCCCGGCGCGCGGGCGTAATCCGTGGGTCCACCGGTAGCGGTCGCCGCATGAGTGCCGAGGGTGCCCAGCGCCAGCAGGGCGCTCAAGGAAATCCGGATGGACATGTGCATGGTGAGCCTTCCCCAGTGGCCGACGACAGCCGATCGCTGCACTTTGCCAGAGCCCGGGGGATCGTGTGTAGCCCATCGGTTGGGTAGGGAACCCGATAAGCCTGCCGCGCATTCCAGTCGACCGGGCGGAATGACGAGTGGCAGCTGGCCGCCCGTGCCAAGCGGCACAGGTTCGGCGTCGCCGTTCGGGAGCACAATCGGCGCTACCTTGCCCCCACTGCGGAGATACGTCATGCGCCAGACTGTGCTTTCTGTGTTGTTGGCCCTCGCGCTGCCTACGGTTGCGCTGGCCCAGGCCTCGAATCTGCATAGCGGCGCGATCACCGCCGTAGTGCAGAAAGCGGTCGACGATCCGGCCCGTCAGGCCGACAAGGCCGACGATGCCCGCCGCAAGGCGGCCCTGGTGATGACCTTTGCCGAGGTCAAGCCGGGTCAGAAGGTGCTGGAACTGATTCCCGGCGGCGGCTATTTCACCCGCGTGTTCAGCGCGATCGTGGGGTCGCAAGGCCATGTCTACACGGTGTGGCCGGACGAGTATGCGAAGGAGGCCGAATCGGATGTGACCGCGATGCGCAAGCTCGCGGCGCAGCCGCATTACGCCAACATCAGCCTGCTTACCCAGCCGGCGAATCAGCTGAGTTCGCCGGTGCCGGTGGATCTGGTGTTCACCTCGCAGAACTATCACGACTATCCCGACAAGTTCATGGGCAAGGTCGATCCCGCCGTGCTCAACAAGCAGGTGTTCGATGCGCTCAAGCCCGGCGGCCTGTGGGTGATCATCGACCACGTGGCGCCGGCGGGCTCCGGCATGGCCGATACCGAGACGCTGCACCGGATCGATCCGGCCATCGTGAAAAAACAGGCGGAAGCGGCTGGTTTCGCGTTCGACGGCGAGAGCAACGCCCTGCGCAACCCGAATGATCCGCACACCATCAAGGTGTTCGACAAGTCGATACGCGGCCACACCGACCAGTTCATCTACCGCTTCCGCAAGCCGGCAAAATAACCTGTGCCAAGCAAGCCAGCCGCGTCCCGAAGGCGCGCGGCTGGCTTGAGCTGCACCGGCCATTCGCTGCATCATCCGGGCATCGCGGCGGAGTTTCCGCCGAATGCGCGATGCCGACAGGAACGCCGTGAGTCCCACTGACCCCGCCTCGCCGGTGCACAATCCGGCCGATGATCCACCACCGCGACACCCGGCCGAGCCAGGCGCCGCCGATTGCTGTGGCGAAGGTTGCGTGCGTTGCGTGTACGACCTCTACGAGGACGCGCTCGAACGCTACCAGGCCGAGCTGGCTGCCTGGCGTGCACGTCACCCCTGAGTTGCACGCTCCCAGGAAGTTCCATGTGGATTGCCATCACCCGTGAAGTCAGCCCTGTTCTCGGCGACTGCGAACTGTCGTACGTCCCGCGCGAAGCGATCGACGTGGCCCGTGCCCGTACGCAGCATCGCGATTACCAGCGCACACTGGAAACGCTGGGCTGCCGTCTGCTGACCCTGCCGGCGGAAGCAGGCTTGCCCGATTCGGTCTTCGTCGAGGACGTGGCGATCGTGCTGGACGAGGTCGCGGTGCTGACCCGTCCCGGCGCATCGTCCCGTCGTGCCGAAGTGGCCAGCGTGGCCGAGGTGCTGCGTCGTTATCGGCCGGTACTGGCGATCGATGCACCGGGCACGCTCGATGGCGGTGACGTGCTGCGCGTCGGTCGCACCCTGTACGTCGGCGAATCGGCGCGCAGCAATGCAGAAGGCATCGCGCAGTTGCGCGAGCTGCTGGCCGGCCATGGCTACACGGTGCTGGGCGTGCCGACCCGCGGCTGCCTGCACCTGAAATCCGCGGTGACCCAGCTCGACAATGGCACCGTGCTGCTGCAGCCGGCGCGGGTGGATCGCGCGCGGTTCGCCGGCTTCCGCGTGATTGAGGTCGACCCCGCCGAACTGCACGCCGCCAATGTGCTGCGCATCGGCGACGCACTGGTGATGCCGGCCAACTTTCCGCGTACGCGGCAGCGGCTTGTCGACGCCGGCCTTGACGTGACTACCGTCGACGTTTCCGAATTGCAGAAGGCCGAAGGCGCAGTGACCTGCTGCAGCCTGGTGTTTCGCGTGGAGGCTTGAGCCGATGGATATCCGCTATCGCCTCGGCCGAACGCAGGATGCGGTTGCCATCGGCGTGCTGGCGCGCCGCGTGACCCAGCGCTGGATCCTGCCGGAACAGCCTGCCAGCGCGGCCGGCCCGCTGCTCTACGGCATGAGCGCGAAGTCGATCCGGCAGAAGATGCAGGACGGCCAGCGCTTTCATCTCGCCTGGCAGGATGACGGGCGCCTGGCTGGAGTGGCGGCGATGCGCGGCGACTCCCACCTGTTCCAGTTCTTCGTGAGTACGCGCCTGCATGGCCAGGGTATTGCGCGTCAGCTGTGGCAGCGCACGATGCGCGATGCGATACGCCGCGCCGGCACGCGCCATTTCACCTTGAAGGCCTCCGCGATGGCGCTGCCGGTCTACCTGCACTTCGGTTTCGTGCCAAGTGGGCCGTTGCTGGTCAGCGATACCGGTCTGGCCACCCAGCCGATGCACCTCGACCTGCCATGAGCGGGTCGGCAGCCGGGTGCGGAAGGCTCCGCGCTGACTTCGACGTGTTTTGTCGTCGCTGACGCGATTTCATCGCGACAGCGGGGATTTCCGGGAATGCGTTCACTATGCTCGACCGCAACCCCAGATATCCGGAACCACCGACGTGATCAGAAGCTTTCTTTTCTACGCCCGCCTCGTCATCGCGTGGTACCTGCTGTTCCTGGTGCTGTTCATTGCGGCGGACTGGATCTGGGCGCCGTTGGGCAACGCCATGGCACTGGTGGGGCTGGTGACGGTGATCTTCGTGATCATCCGCGCCCATTCGCACCTGCGCCGGGTGCGCATGCTCAACGGCGGCAAGCTGGATGCCACGGCGCTGGCCAGCCGGCAGCACCGGCAGATCGAGATGCCGTTCGAGGCGGATGAGGCGTTCGACCTGCTGGAAGCGGCGATCCGCAAGCTGCCAGGCATCGAGCACATCGACAGCGTGCGAAACCGCCTGGAGGTACGCGCGGTGGTGACGTATTCCGACCCCTACGGCATCAAGCTGCTGGGGCGTTACGACCCGATGGGCTGGATCGTCAGCCAGCGCAACCGCGTACTGGCCACGGTGACCCGCGGCGACGGCAACAGCAGCCTGACGCTGATCTTCGAGCCGGCATCCGCGCCCTGGAGCGACTGGCTGCAGGTCGACGACGGCATCAATCTGGAGCACGCCAAGGCGGTCACCCACGCGATCACGCTGGCGATGGCCGAACACCGGCGCGGCGAGCAGGCGGCGGCAGCGCAGACCATCACCGAGAAGGAACTGGCCATCGCGAAACTCAGCCTGCTGCAGGCGCAGGTGGAACCGCATTTCCTCTACAACACGTTGGCCAACGCGCAATACCTGGTGCGCAGCGATGCGGCGGCGGCGGACGAGATGCTCGGCCACCTGATCCAGTATTTGCGCCATTCGCTGCCGCGCACCGACCACGCGCTGTCCACCCTGGGCGACGAGCTGGAGCGCTCGCGCGCGTATCTGGAAATCCTGAAGATCCGCATGGGCCCGCGCCTGACCCTGCAGATCGACGTGCCCGACGAACTGCTGGCAACGCCGATGCCACCAATGATGCTGCAGACCCTGGTCGAGAACGCGATCAAGCACGGACTGGAGCCGCGGCCCGGTGAAGGCACGGTGTGGATCTTCGCGCGCCGCCACGCTGCGCTGGTGGCGGTGACCGTGGCCGACGACGGGCTAGGGTTCAACACGCAAGCCAGCAGCGGCATCGGCCTGAAGAATGTGCGCGAACGCCTGCAGCTGATCTACGGTGCCGCGGGCACGCTGGTCATCGCCGCCAATTTCCCGCAAGGTGTCGCCGCCACGATCAGCGTTCCCGCCGACGTGGCCGGAGGTCAGCATCATGGCTAAGGCCGTTGTCGCCGAGGACGAAGCGTTGTTGCGTCAGGCCTTGCTGGCCGCGCTTGGCGAGGCCTGGCCGCAGCTGGAAATCGTTGCGGAATGCGAGGACGGCGCCAGTGCGCTGGAAGCGATCGCCGAGCATCGTCCCGATGTCGCCTTCCTGGATATCCGCATGCCCGGCCTGACCGGACTGGAAGTGGCGACGGCCAGCGCCGAAGCCAGCCCTGCCACCCAGATCGTGTTCGTCACCGCCTACGACCAGTACGCCATCGGCGCGTTCGAGCGCGGTGCGATCGACTATCTGCTCAAACCCATTGCCGCCGACCGCCTCGCCGCCACCGTGCAGCGCGTGCAGGCGCGAGCCGCCGCCGGACATAACGATGCCGCGGCACTGGCGGCATTGATCAGACAGCTCGGCGCGCGCGCGCCGGAAGCCAGAGCCGAACCGCCGTTGAGCTGGATCACCGCCAGCACCGGCCGCGAAACACGGCTGATCCTGCTCGACGACGTCGTCTACTTCCGCGCCGACAACAAGTACACGACGGTGATGACCGCCGACGGCGAGGCGCTGCTGCGCAAGCCGATCCGCGAGCTGCTTGACGTGCTCGATCCGGCCGTGTTCAAGCAGATCCACCGCTCGACCATCGTCAACATGAAAGCCGTCGCCTCGATCGTGCGCGACGACACCGGCAAGGGCATCGTGCGGCTGCGCCAGCGATTGGAAACACTGACGGTGAGCCAACCGTTCATGGTGCTGTTCCGGAATATGTAGCGGGTCGCTTTCCGCGAGTATCCGCCAGTGTTCCGTCATTCCCGCGAAGACGGGAATCGCATTTTTCCTTTGGCTTCGATTGCCAAACTGCATGAGCGCGTCGCCGTCGTGGTGCGATTCCCGCCTTCGCGGGAATAACGAGATGTGGGGATGAGGTTGTCGGTAGTTGCATGGACGTCTTGAAAACCATGTCGCCCGCACATCGCACGAATCCTTCCACACCGCAGACACTACGCTTCGTCGCCGCGAATCGTGCTTCGTCGCAACAGCGGGGATTTCCACGCCGGCGCTGACTAGTCTAGTTGTCACTCCCGGACCGGTCGAAACCTCCGCCGAATCCGGGAAGTCATTCCACGACAGGGGATCCCATGCTCACCATCCGCCATCTCGGCAAGACCTACGCCAACGGCGTGCGCGCGCTCGACGACGTCAGTCTCGACATTCCGCGCGGCATGTTCGGGCTGCTCGGCCCCAACGGTGCCGGCAAGTCATCGCTGATGCGCACGCTGGCCACGCTGCAGGAGGCCGATCGTGGCAGCGCGACGCTGGAAACCGCAGGCGGAAAATCCATCGACGTGTTGCGCGAGACCGGCCTGCTGCGCCGCCAGCTCGGTTATCTGCCGCAGGATTTCGGGGTGTATCCGAAGGTCAGCGCACGCGACCTGCTGAATCACTTTGCCGTGCTCAAGGGCATCACCGCGCGCGGGCAGCGCCGCGAGGTCGTCGATGCGTTGCTTCAGCAGGTCAATCTGTGGGACGTGCGCAAGCGCAAGCTGGGCACGTTTTCCGGCGGCATGCGCCAGCGCTTCGGGATTGCGCAGGCGCTGCTCGGCGACCCACGATTGGTCATCGTCGACGAGCCCACCGCGGGACTGGATCCGGAAGAGCGCAATCGTTTCCTCAATCTGCTTGCCGAGATCGGCGAGAACGTGGCGGTGATCCTCTCGACCCATATCGTCGAGGACGTCACCGACCTGTGTTCGAGCATGGCGATCATGAACAAGGGGCAGGTGCTGCTGACCGGCAAACCTGTCGATGCGATCGCGGCGCTGGTGCAGCAGGTGTGGCGCAAGCGCATCGACAAGAGTGCGCTGGCGGATTACGAATTGCGTCACACGGTGCTGTCGACGCGGCTGGTGGCGGGCAGTCCGGTGATTCATGTGTTCAGTGGCGAACGTCCGGAGGCGGGCTTCGAGCCCGTCGCGCCTGCTCTGGAGGACGTGTATTTCCAGCGCCTTCGTCTGCACGCCCAAGCTGCCTGAGCGGAGCCCGACATGACTTTCGAGTTCCTCCGTTTCGAACTGCGCGGGCAGCTGCGTTCGCCGCTGCTGTGGCTGCTGGCCGCGTTGTTCGGTGCGCTGGCGCTCGGCGCCGGTTCCACCGATGCGATGCAGATGGCGGGTGGCGTCGGCAATGTGCTGCGCAATGCGCCCACGGTGACCGCGACGCTGCTGGTGTTCTTCACCTTGCCCGGCATGCTGGTGATCACTGCCTTCATCGCCAGTGCGTTGCTGCGCGATTTCGAGCAGGGCACGGCCGAGCTGATCTTCTCCAGCCCGGTGCGCAAGCGTGATTACCTGGCGGGCCGACTGGGTGCGGCGCTGCTGGCGAGCCTCGGTGTCTACCTGGTCGCTGCGCTGGGGTTGTTTGCCGCGCCGTTCATGCCGTGGGTCGAGGCGCAGCTGTTCGGGCCGGTGTCGCTGGCGCCGTACCTGTGGTCGTTCGCGGTGATGGTGCTGCCGAACCTGCTGGTCACCGGCGCACTGCTGGCCTTGCTGGCTGCACTTACGCGCAGCGTGTTGTGGGTCTACATCGGGGTGCTCGGTTTGCTGGTGATGTACGGGGTCAGCGCGATGTTGCTCCGGGACGTCGAAAACGCCGGCATCGCCACGCTGATCGAACCGCTGGGCATCCGCGCATTGTCGCGCGCGCTGCGTTACTGGTCGTCAGCGGAACGCAACACGGAGCTCCCCGCGGTTGCCGGCTACCTGCTGGCGAACCGCGCACTGTGGCTGACCGGTGCGCTGGTGCTGCTGGTCGCGACTTTCGCACTGTTCAGGACCGAACGCAGCGGCACCTCACGTCGTCGCTGGGGACGCAACACGTCAGTCGTCGCGACGAATGGAACGCGTCGTTCTCACCCCGCATCGGCAACCGTCATACGCGTGACGCCGACATTCACCGCAGCCACCCCATGGCGGCAGTTCGTGCAGCAGGTCCGCTTCGACACGCTGGGTGTGTTCAACAGCGTGACGTTCCTGCTGATGCTGGTTGCCGGACTGGCGAGCTTCGTTCCCGCCGCGTTGATGCGCGAGAGCATGTACGGCACCGGCATCCATCCGCTCACCTCGCAGATGCTGTCGGCGCTGGAGAACAGCTACAGCTTTCTGCTGGTCGTGGTGGTGCTGTTCCATGCCGGCGAACTGGTGTGGAAGGAGCGCGGCGCGAAGATCAACGAAGTCACCGATGCCATGCCGCTGCCGAACGCGGTGCCGTTGCTGGCAAAGTTCATCGCGTTGGTGGCGGTGATCGCGAGCTTCCAGGCGGTCGGCGCGCTCGCATCGATGCTGATCCAGCTGGACAAGGGATACACGCGGCTCGAGCCGACGCTGTATGTGGAACGACTCGCGCTCGACTCGGTGCTCTACGTGCTGATGGGTGGGTTGGCGCTGGTATTTCAGGTGTTCGCGAACAACAAGTTCGTCGGCTATGCGCTGCTGTTGCTGGTGATGATCGGGCAGGGCATGCTCGGCTCGCTCGACCTCACCAGCAACCTGTACAACTTCGGCAGCTGGGCGAACGCGCCGTACTCGGACATGAACGGCTACGGCCACTTCCTGCCGGGGCAGCTGTGGTTCCAGGCGTATTGGGGCTGGTTCCTGGCGGCCTTGATGTCGCTCGCCTGCGCGTTCTGGGTACGCGGCGTGGCGATCGGCCGCCGTCGGCGCTGGTCGCTCGCCACCCAGCGATTGCGCGGTCGGTCCGGCGCGCTTCTGGCAGTTGGCGTGATCGGTTTCGCGGCCGTTGGCGGGTTCCTGTTCTGGAACACCAACATTCGCAACACGTTTCTCTCGCCGGAGCAGCAGCTCGACCTGCAGGCTCGCTACGAGCGCGACTACAAGCGCTACGAGAACCTGCCGCAGCCGAAGATCGTGGCGGCCTCGATCGACGTCGACCTGCATTCGGAAACCCAGTCGATGCGCGTCGATGGCCGTTATCGCGTGCGCAACAACGGGACACAGCCGATCCGCGACGTGCACATCGACATGGGCGATCAGGATGTTGCACTGACCCGCATGGACTTCGGCGGAGCCGAGCTGGTCACCCATGACAAGCCGCTCGGCTACCGCATCTATCGGCTGCAACAACCGCTGCAACCGGGCGCCGAGCGCGAGATCGCGTTCACGCTCGACTATCACCCGAACGGCATCACCGCCGATCAGGCGCAGACGGCGCTGGTCGCCAACGGCAGTTTCTTCAACAACCGGATGCTTCCGCGCTTCGGTTACCGGGAACGGATGCAGCTCACCGACCGCAACGAGCGGCGCAAGCGCGGGCTCGGCGAACCCAGCCGCATGCACAAGCTGGAAGATCAGGCCGCGCGCGCCGGCAGCTATCTCACCGACGATGCCGACTGGCTCGATTTCAGCACCACCATCTGCACCGCGCCGGATCAGATCGCGCTGGCGCCTGGCGTCTTGCAGAAAACCTTCATCCGCGATGGCCGCCGCTGCTTCAGCTACGCGACGGAGCGACCGATGGAGAATTTCTACGCCTACCTGTCGGCGCGCTGGCTGGTGAAGAAGGGCGAATACATGAGCGTCTCCGGCCGAAAGGTTCCGATCGAGGTTTACTACGACCCGAAGCATCCGTGGAACGTCGACCGCATGATCCAGGCGGCGCGGACCGCGCTGGCGTACTACGAGACCAACTTCAGTCCGTATCCGTTCCGACAGCTGCGCATCCTGGAATTTCCCGATTACGCGCGGTTCGCGCAGAGCTTCGCCGGCACCATCCCGTATTCGGAGTCGCTGGGCTTCATCACCGACCTGCGCGACAGTGACGCGATCGACTACGTGTCCTATGTCACCGCGCATGAAGTCGCTCATCAGTGGTGGGGGCACCAGGTGATCGGCGCCAACGTGCAGGGCGCGACAGTGCTGTCCGAATCGCTGGCGCAGTACTCCGCGCTGATGGTGATGGAGCATATCTACGGCCGCGACAAGATGCGTCGTTTCCTCCGCTACGAACTGGACGAGTACCTCGCCGGCCGTGGCCGCGAAGCGCTGGACGAAATGCCGCTGTACCGGGTCGAGAACCAGCCGTACATCCACTACAACAAGGCCTCGCTGGTGTTCTACCGGCTGCGCGAGGAACTGGGCGAGGATGTGCTCAACCGCGCCTTGCGCAAGTTCGTCGCGGCGAAGGCCTATCAGAGGCCGCCGTATACGACGTCGCTGGAACTGCTCGATTTCATCCGTGCCGAGGCGAAGCCGGAACAACAGGCGCTGATCACCGACCTGTTCGAGAAGATCTGCTTCTACGACGATCGCGTCGTCGACGCCACGGCGATGAAGCGCAGCGATGGCAGGTACGACGTCATCCTCCGGCTGCATGCCGCCAAGCGCTATGCCGACGGCAAAGGCAACGAGACTGCCGGCACGCCGGACGACTGGATGGACATCGGCGTATTCGCGCGGGGGCCGTCGGGCAAGGAAAGCGGCGAGAAGGTGCTGTACCTGCAGCGCCATCGCATCACCAAGGAGAATCAGAGCATCAACGTGGTCGTCGATCAGGCGCCGTACGAGGCCGGTATCGATCCGTACAATAAGCTGATCGACCGCGTGCCATCGGATAACCGCATGCGTGTCTCGTTGCAGGGCTCGGGGTCGGGCGATTACTGACGGTCACCGTTCGACGCCGGTGTGACGCATTCGACACTGCCACGGCATCTACGAATTTTGGTCATACCCCTGCAAGCATTCGTCGCCTATAAACACGCCGGGGGAATCCTTGCCAACGCGTAGGGATCTAGCGATGCAATTGAAAACAATGATCGCCCGCAGCCTCGTGCTTGCGGGTCTGGTGTTCTGTTTGCCGACGCTGGCTGCGCCGGTGTTGCCGGATCACCAGGAGTTCGACGCTGCCTTGCAGGTGCCGTTCCGGGCCAGCGCGGAACGCTCCATCGTGATGCACTTCGAATACCCCGGCGCCACCGCGGGTACGCCGGTGGCGTGGCAGATCGCGCTGCTCGACCACAGCGGAAACGTGCTGCGGGAGTGGAACGGCAACTCCGTGCTGCATACGCGCACGGCTCGGGCCAGCGTCAGCTGGGATGGTTTCGACAGCCGGCACCATGCGTTGCCGGCGGGTTATTACACCGTGCGCCTGCGCGCGATTGCGCTGGACGACGACAACGCACGTCGCATCGGCACCGGCATCGCGACGAACGCGCTGGCGTTGGCCACGCGGCTTGCACCGACCCGTATCACCGAGCAGCGTTACGACATTCAGGTTGGCCAGGTCGCGGCTGCCGCCATGCCTGGCTTCAGTGGACTGCCGCAGCACGGCGGTGCGCATGCCATGTCGGTCGGCGCGAGCGGACTGCCGTACACGATCTGGTACGGCAACCTGCACAGCCAGACCAACCACAGCGACGGCGGCGGCGACCTCGCCACCTGCCATGGCGAGCAGAGCCCGCAGAGCAGCGCGTATGGTCCGGCTGACGCCTATCAGTATGCGATGAACCGTGGCCTGGACATGCTGATGACGTCCGAGCACAACCACATGTTCGACGGTTCCACCGGCACCAATGCGTCGGCCAACCCGGCCACCGCGCACAACCTGTTCGCCTCGGGCCTGCAGGCCGCGGCCACATTCCGGGCCGCGCACCCGAATTTCCTGTCGATCTACGGTCAGGAATGGGGCGTGATCAGCAACGGCGGCCACATGAACATCTTCAACGCCGATGGCCTGATCGAGTGGGAGAAAAACAGTGCCGGCCAGCTGATCGGCGATTACGAGATCGCCAAGGGCGACTACGGTTCGCTGTACACGCTGATGAAGAGCAAGGGCTGGATCGGCCAGTTCAACCACCCGGCGCAGAGCGGCCAGTTCAATGTCGGCGGCACCGACTTCGGCTACGCCGCCGACGGGGATCAGGTGATGGTGCTGGCCGAGGTGCTGAACAGTTCGGCGTTCTCGGTCAACACCACCGAATCGGAAACCAGCCGGCCCAATTACGAGGCAGCGTTCAACACCATCCTCGAACGCGGCTACCACGTGGCGCCCAGTTCGGATCAGGACAACCACTGCGCCAACTGGGGCGCCAGCTTCACCAACCGCACCGGCGTGCTGATTCCGACTGGCGCCGCGTTGAGTCTGGACAGTTTCCTTGATGCCCTGCGCGCGCGCCGTGTGTTCGCCACCGAGGACAAGACCGCGCAGATCGTGTTGACGGCGAACGGTCACGTGATGGGCGAGCGCTTCAGCAACAGCGGCCCGCTGACGCTAATCGTCAACTACGCCAGTTCATCCGGCCAGACCGCACAACGCGTGCAACTGTTCGAGGGTGTGCCGGGCAGCAATGGCACCGTGAGCAGTCCGTCGGAGACCTCGACAACCACGGTTACGCCAACGGCCGGCGACCACTTCTACTACGCCAAGATCACCCAGGCCAACGGCCTGCGGCTGTGGTCGGCGCCGGTGTGGGTGACCGAGGGCTCCGGTGGCGGTGGTGGCGACACCACGGCGCCCACGGCAACTGCCAGCGAAAGTGGCAGCAGCGGCACCATCACGTTCAACGCCACGGCGAGCGACAACGTCGGCGTGATCCGGGTGGAGTTCTATGTCGACGGTGCGCTCAAGGCCACCGACAGCAGCTCGCCGTACAGCACTACGCTGGACTCGACGACGCTGGGCGATGGCACGCATGCGCTGGTCGCCAAGGCGTACGACGCGGCTGGCAACGTGGGCAGCAGTGGTTCGGTCAGCTTCAGCGTGTCCAACAGCAGCGGTGGTGGCGACACCACGGCGCCCACGGCAACTGCCAGCGAAAGCGGTAGCAGCGGCACCATCACGTTCAATGCCACGGCGAGCGACAACGTCGGCGTGACCCGCGTGGAGTTTTATGTCGACGGTGCGCTCAAGGCCACCGACAGCAGCTCGCCGTACAGCGCTATGTTGGATTCGACCACCCTTGCCGATGGCACGCATGCGCTGGTCGCCAAGGCGTATGACGCAGCCGGCAATATCGGCACCAGCACTTCGGTCGGTTTCAGCGTCTCCAACGGTGGTGGCACGACCCAGCCGATTGGCAATGGCGGCTTCGAGAGCGGCTCTACCGACTGGACGCAGACCAGTGGTGTGATCACCAGCGACAGCGGTGAGCCGGCCCATGCGGGGAGCTGGAAGGCCTGGCTCGATGGTTACGGTGCAACGCATACCGACTACGTGCGTCAGCAGATCAGCATCCCCGCCGGTGCGTCCAGCGCAACCCTGGACTTCTTCATGCACGTGGACACGGCGGAGCCGAAGACCACCGCCTACGACAATCTGCAAGTGCAGGTGATCACCTCCACCGGCAAGGTCCTCACGCTGGCCACCTTCTCCAACAAGGATGCGGCCAACGGCTATCAGGAGCATACGATCAGCTTGAACGCCTACAAGGGACAGACTCTGCGGATCAGTTTCAACGGCGTGGAAGACAGCACCAAGCAGACCTCGTTCGTGATCGACGACGTCAGCGTCAAGGTGCAATGAGCCGGCGGACGGGAGGCGCACAGGCGCCTCCCGTCATGCGATGCCGCATGGCGGGTAGTGCGGCCGGCCTCGACGGGCAACGGGCTACACTGCGTGGATTACCCAACGCAAGGAACTGTTCGTGACCGATGCCATGTACACCAGCTCCATTCCCGTTTTCAGGCAGATGCTCGGTGGCCTCGCCGCGATCCTGGCCAAGGCCGAGGCGCATGCAACCGAAAAGAACATCGAGCCGGCAGCATTGATCCAGGCGCGGCTGTTTCCGGACATGTTCCCGCTGGCGAGGCAGGTGCAGATTGCCTGCGATTTCGCGCGGGGCGTGTCGGCGCGGCTGGCTGGCGCCGAGGTGCCGAAGTTCGACGACGACGAGCAGACCTTCGCGCAGCTGCGCGACCTGATAGCCCGCACGATCGCGTTCATCGACGGCTTTGCACCGGCACGGTTCGAAGGTGGCGCGCAGCGCGAGATCGTGATCCGGCCGGGCACGCCAAAGGAACGCCATTTCACCGGCCAGGCGTATCTGCTCAGTTACGGGTTGCCGCAGTTCTTCTTCCACGTCACCACGGCTTATGCACTGTTGCGGCACAACGGTGTCGAGATCGGCAAGCGCGACTACATGGGCCAGTACTGAGCCGGGTGAAGCGTGGCGTGAGTGACGATTCGGGTTGGCACAGGCGGGGAGCCGCCAACTCAGATGCGCTTCGGCTCGACCGGAAACTGCCGCCGAAGATCCTGCTGGCAGCGCGCCAGCAAGGACGGCGCCAGGATATCCGGCCAGCTGTGACTGAGGTCGAGATCGGCCGCGAGTCGGTCGTGCTCGCCCAGCAATTGGGCGATGGCCAAGGTGTCGGCGACTGCGAGCGTCCTGCCCAAGGCAGAGCCCGCCGGGGTTGCCGGGTTCTGGCATTCGGTCATCGCCTCGATCACCCGCGCCGGCAACTCCCAATGCTGGCTGGCCTGCAGCGACAGCCGGGCGGCGAGTTGCGAGCAGGCGCTGAGGAAACCGGAGGAAAGTGGCGCGGCTTCCGTTTCGGCATCGGCGGGCATCAGCTGATCCAGCAGGCGCACCACGGCGCCGGTGCCGGTATGGCAAATGATTCCCGCCAGATAGGCCTCGAACGCGTCGCAGCCGCTGCTGCGGCCCAGCCAGGCGCAGGCATGCGCGCAGCGTTCGGCGTGATCCCACAGGCGCTCGCCCGCGGCATGTCCCAGCGCGCCCGCGTTGGCCTGCAGGATCGGTTTCATCACATGCTGGGTGAGTACCCGGCGCAGTCCGTCCTGACCAAGCAACACCACCGCCTGCTGCAAGCTGGTGATCGGCTGTGCCGAGCGGTAGAAGACGCTGCTGGTGACCCGCATGACCTCGCCGACCATCAGCGGATCGCGGCCCACCAGCTTGGCCAGCTCGGCGCCGGCGGCATTGTCGTTCTTCAGGGTGCGCAGCAGCTGCGGCAACACGGTCGGCAAACGCGGCAGGCTGCGCATGTCGAAGCGCGTACTGAGCAGCTCCAGCCGCTTCAGCGTGGCCAGCTCGGCAGCACTCGGTTCGCTGCTTTCCGCCGCGGGCAGGCCAAGCACGAAGCGGTGAAAGCGATCGCCGATCTCGATCAGCGACAGCACCGGCGGCGCGGAGTCGGAATCCGGTGCCGGGACGCGCGCACCCGGCCGCGTGGCAACGAGGGGGCGTGCGCGGCTGATCGTTGCCTTGCGATTGCTGAAAAGGCGCCGCCACATGTTCACCACCATACGGTGTCCTTTCTTGCTGCGCGCCGATTCCGCCCGTTCGACTCTCTACATCGGCCGCGAGTGGCAGAAATTGAGCCGTCCGCAATGGCTGCGAGCGGCTCCGTTGATATCCGGTTGACTGCCGTGGACAAGCAGGGTGCAGCGACAGGCGGCATCCCGCTGGATCGGGCGCGGAAAGCCGACTACTTGTTCTTCTTTTTTTCCTGCTTGGCGGCCTTCTTTTCCTTCATCGTCTTGGCCGGCTTTTTCTTTTCGCTCTTCTTTGAATCAAGACCCTTGCTCATGCTGCTCTCCGTGAATGTGGGTAGATGACTGCGACATGTGACGCACAGGCAAGTCTAAGCTGTTCCGATGGCGGTTGGGCGGAATCGGTCGATGAACGAAATATCCTCAGATGCGTTCGCCGGGAGCCAGGTAACGCCATTGTCCCGGCGGAAGTTTAGCCAGCGGAATGCGGCCCACGCGCAGGCGCTTCATCACCAGCACCTTGAGGCCGACCGCATGGCACATCGGTTCGATCTGGGTCGGCTGCAGGACCTTGAACGCGAAGCGCAGCCGCTGTTCGCTCTGCCAGCTGACCTTGATCGGCGGCATCGCGTAGTTGTTGAAGCGCAGGCCATGGTTGAGCAGGGCCAGTCCGTTCGGGATCAGCGTGCCCTCGACATCGACGACGAATTCCTGCTCGATCCGCTCGATGTCCTCGGTCAGCTTGCGCGTGACGCGCCAATCCTGGGTGAAGATCAGCAGGCCGCTGGCGCTGGTCGGCATCGATAACGGTATGGTCAGCCGCTGCAGGTGCCGCTTCAGCGGGCGCACGCCGGAGGCATCGTCGGGTGATCGCGTTTCCGGCGTGACCAGTGCGCTGGCCGGGTTCGGGCCGTTGCCGGCGTCATAGCCGACCGGCTTGTGCAGTACCAGGGTGGCCGGTTCGGTGGCAATCAGTTTGGCGCCGGGATCGAGCTCGACAGTTTGCGTGTCGACCATGAACTGCGGCTCTTCCACCACGATGCCGTCGACGCGCACCCAGCCGCCCTCGATGTACTGCTCGGCCTCGCGCCGCGAGCACTGGGTCAGCGCGACGACACGTTTGGCGAGGCGAACCGGTTCTGTCATCGGGATGCCGTGAAGTGAGAAGCGGCCATTGTATGCGCCACCGGCCGGTGGGAACCGGTGGCAATCGGCGCGACAGCCCCCAGATCAGTGGCTTCCGTTATGGCGAGAGTGCGACATGATTCCGTTTTCGATCCTCGACCTGGCGCCGGTCACCGCAGGCAGCGATGCCGCACAGGCGTTCCGCAACACGCTGGATCTGGCCCAGTTGGGCGAGCGGCTGGGCTACCGGCGCTACTGGCTGGCCGAGCATCACAACATGCCCGGTATCGCCAGTGCGGCAACCGCCGTGCTGATCGGCCATGTAGCCGGCGGCACCTCGACCATCCGCGTCGGTGCCGGCGGCATCATGCTGCCGAACCATGCGCCGCTGCAGGTGGCCGAGGCATTCGGTACGCTGGCGTCGTTGTATCCGGGGCGGATCGACCTGGGCCTGGGCCGCGCGCCGGGTACCGACCAGCCCACCGCGAAAGCATTGCGCCGCTATTTCGACAGCGCCGACGCGTTTCCCCAGGACGTGTTGGAACTGCTCGCCTATTTCGAGCCGGCCGTGCCCGGCCAACTGGTGCGTGCCGTGCCAGGCGCCGGGATCGAGGTGCCGGTATGGCTGCTCGGCTCCAGCCTGTTCAGTGCCAAGCTGTCGGCGCAGCTCGGCCTGCCGTTCGCGTTCGCCTCGCACTTCGCACCGGATGCGATGGACGAGGCGCTGGCGCTGTATCGGCGCGACTTCCAGCCGTCGGCACGCCTGCGGCAGCCATACGCGATGTTGGGCCTCAACGTGGTCGCCGCCGACAGCGATGCCGAGGCACGCCGGCTGTTCACTACCCAGCAGCAGAGTTTCATCAACCTGCGTCGCGGCCGGCCCGGGCTGATCCCGCCGCCGATCGACGATATCGAGTCGTACTGGACGCCGCCGGAGAAACTGATGGTCGAACGTGCGCTGGCCTGCGCGGTGATTGGCGCTGCCGACACCGTCAAGGACGGCATCGAGGCCTTCATCGCCCGGCACCAGCCCGACGAACTGCTGATCACCGCCAACGTGTTCGAGCACGCGGCGCGGCGGCATTCGTTCGAGATCGCTGCGGCCGTGCGGGATCGATTGATGGCTGAGAACTGACCGGCGCGGCCTGGAAAGAACGGGCAGGGCCGCCGATCGGCCATAATGGGCGTTATTCCACGAATTGCTGAAGCTTTCCCACGCATGAAAACACCCAAGGGCCTGCAGGCACTGATCGAAGAGGGCGTGATCGATCAGGTGCTTCGGCCGCTGAAGAGCGGCAAGGAAGCCTCCGTCTACGTCGTCCGTTCGGGCGAGGATATCCGTTGCGCCAAGGTCTACAAGGACATGGCGCAGCGCAGTTTCCAGGCGCGCGTGCAATACCAGGAAGGTCGCAAGGTGCGCGGCAGCCGGCAGATGCGCGCGATGGGCAAGGCGACCAAGTTCGGCCGCAAGGAGGCCGAGGCCGCCTGGAAGAATGCCGAGGTCGACGCGCTGTACCAGCTCACCGCCGCCGGCGTGCGGGTGCCGAAGCCCTATGGCTACTTCAACGGCGTGCTGGTGATGGAGCTGGTCACCGACGCGGACGGCTATTCCGCACCGCGACTCGGTGAGGTGGAACTGTCAGCGGACACTGCCCGCGAGTACCACCGCTTCCTGATGCAGCAGGTGGCGCGGATGCTTTGCGTCGGATTGATCCACGGCGACCTGTCCGAGTACAACGTGCTGGTGGGACCGGAGGGGCCGGTGATCATCGATCTGCCGCAGGCGGTCAGCGCGTCGGGCAACAATTCGGCGCGCACCATGCTGCGCCGTGACGTGGGCAACATCACCATCAGCCTGTCGCGCTTCGCGCCGGAGCTGCTCGACACCCATTACGGCGAGGAGATGTGGGCGCTGTACGAGCTGGGCGAGCTGCATCCGGACAGCGAGCTCACCGGCCATTTCGAGTTCGACGAGAGCATCGCCGATGTCGACAGCGTGATGCAGTCGATCATCGACGCGCGGGAAGAGGCGATCATCCGCCAGCAAGGCCGCGAGGCGGCCGCGCAGGAAGATTGATCGTATTCCGGCTGTTGTAGGAGCGACTTCAGTCGCGATTGCTCTTCGCGCTACATGCCAAGGCATCGCGACTGAAGTCGCTCCCACAACTGGTCAGTTGCCGACTTTCAGCAACTCCACCTCGAACACCAGCGAAGCGTTCGGCGGGATGTCGTCGCCGGCGCCACGGGCGCCATAGCCAAGTGCCGCGGGAATCAGCAGGATGCGCTTGCCGCCTTCGCGCATGCCGGCCACGCCCTGGTCCCAGCCGGCGATCACGCTGCCTTGGCCGAGCATGAAGGAGAACGGTTCGCCATGATCGCGCGAGCTGTCGAACTTCGCGCCGTGCTTGTCCTTGGCGCTGTCGTCATACAGCCAGCCGGTGTAATGCACGGTCACCTGCATGCCGTCCTTGGCCTCGGCGCCGGTGCCGACTTTCTGGTCGATGGTGGAGAGCTTGTCCACGGTGCCCGTGGCATGGGCCGGCGGGGCGGCGGTGCAGGCGGCGAGACCGCAGACGGCGAACAGGGACAGCAACCAGCGCATGGGTGACTCCATCGGAACGTGGACGAAGCGGCGATTATCCGGCAAACGGGGCGCGGCGTCGCGACCGGTATCGCTCAGGCGTGCAGATCGGCGGCCGCGTCCCGATGCTCGCCACGCGCCGCCTGCCAGACTTCGCGTGCCGCATCGGCGTTGATCAGCATGATGCCCGCGCCGACGACCATGTCGGGCCAGACCGCACGCGTCATCGCGGTGGCCGCGCCGGCGATCACGATGGCGATGTTCGCGAAGACGTCGTTGCGCGCCGACAGAAACGCAGCCCGGGTCAGGCTGCCGCCGTGATGGCGATAGCGCACCAGCAGCATCGCGCAGCCGAAGTTGACGAACATCGCGCCGAGGCCGGTGATGGTCAACGGCAGTGGTGCCGGTGGCGCGGGCAGCTGAAACTTGCTCCACAGTGCCCACAGCGTGGCGAGCGCGGGCACCAGCAGGATGCCAGCCAGCCCCATGCCCACGCGCGCTCGAGCCTTCAGGCTCCAGCCGAGCGCGAGCAGGATCAGCAGATTCACCGAAGCATCTTCCAGAAAATCGACGCTGTCGGCGAACAGCGAGACCGAACCGATCGCCAGCGCCACCGCGAATTCGACGCCGAAGTAGCCCAGGTTGAGCAGCGCCACGATACCCACGACGCGGCGCAGCGCTGTGTCATTCGTGGTCGTCGGCATGCCTGCTCAGCTCACTGTTTCAGCGGGTGCCATGCGCCGCAGCGGGTCGATGGCCACTGCATCGGCATCGTTCATCAGCTGCAGCTGGCCGTCCTGGATCAGGCACTGCAGGCGCATGCCACGCTGCAGCAGTTCGACCAGTTCGGCTACGGTGCCGGCGGGGATGTCGAGTACGGTGAGGTTCTTGTTGCGGCCGAGCGCTGCGCCGATCTTGTTCCACCAGATCTCCGCCGCGTTGCCGCCGTAGCTGATCACCACCACCTGGCGCGAACGGCCACAGGCCTTGCGGATGCGCGTCTCGTCCGGCTGGCCGACCTCGATCCACAGTTCGATCTCGTCGGTGTACGCCTTGCGCCAGAGCGCCGGTTCGTCCTCGTCGCTGATGCCCTTGCCGAACTCCAGCCGCTCGTCCGCATACAGCGCGAACGCGAGCAGCCGCACCATCAGGCGCTCCTCGGTTTCCGACGGGTGCCGCGCCAGGGTCAGCGCATGGGTGGCGTAGTAATGCCGATCCATGTCGCTGATCTGCAGTTCGACCTTGTAGATGGTGGAGTTGAGTGCCATGAGGGTGCCTAGGGACAACAGCCGGTCATTCTACGCGCTGCGCTGCCAAGCAGCCGGTCTGGCGTAGCGCATTAGACTGGCGACTCATGAGTCCACCCGCCGCAGCCGTCGTTCGCGATCCCCACGCCAGTACCGTGCATCTGCCGCCCGGTGCCTGGGCGACCGTGCTCGATGGCCTGTGCGCGCAATTCACCACGGTCAGTCGCGCGCAGTGGCTGGACCGTATCGCGCGCGGGCGGGTGCTGGACGGGCAGGGCGGCGCGATCACGCCAGACACGCCGTACCGGGTGGGGCTGCGCATCCATTACTACCGCGAGGTGGTGGACGAGGCGCCGATCCCGTTCACCGAAACCGTGCTGCATGCGGACGATCATCTGGTGGTGGCGGACAAGCCGCACTTCCTGCCGGTGACGCCGGCAGGCGGCTATGTCGAGCAGACCTTGCTGCGGCGGCTGATCCGCCGACTGGGCAATCCCGAGCTGGTGCCATTGCACCGGATCGACCGGCTGACCGCGGGGTTGGTGTTGTTCTCGACCAACCCGGCCAGCCGGGCAGCGTATCAGGCGTTGTTCCGCGAGCGCCGCATCGACAAGCGTTATCAGGCGTTGGCGCCCGGCTTGCCCGCGTTGTCGTTCCCGCTGCGGCGTTGCACGCGGATCGTCGCGGGCGAGCCGTTCTTCCGGATGCGCGAGAGCGATGGCGAGCCGAACAGCGAGACGCAGATCGACGTGATCGAGCGCGGCGAGCACGACTGGCGCTACGCGCTGCAGCCAGTCACCGGCAGGAAGCATCAGTTGCGCGTGCACATGGCCGCCCTGGGCGCACCGATCATGGGCGACACGCTGTATCCCGTGTTGGCCGAAAAGTCGGCGGACGATCACCGGCAACCACTGATGCTGCTGGCGCAGAGCCTGGCTTTTGTCGATCCGCTGTCCGGCGAGCGGCGGCGATTCGAAAGCCGGCTGAGCCTGCAGCGCTGAAAGGCACCGACCGGCCAGGGCGTCCGCGCCAGACCGGGCCGGGATAACCACGTGCGGCCATTCCACGCTATCTTCCACCGCAGCGTCCATACGGGGGAGAGTCATTTGTGAGTGCAAAGCCATTGTCCAGCGCGATACCGCGCACCGAGTTGACCGTACGCGGCCTGATCATCGGCGTCGTGATCACGCTGGTGTTCACTGCTGCCAACGTGTTCTTCGGCCTCAAGGCCGGCCTGACCTTTGCCACGTCGATCCCGGCGGCGGTGATCTCGATGGCGATCCTGCGCGGGTTCAAGAACTCCACCATGCAGGAGAACAACATCGTGCAGACGGTCGCCTCGGCGGCCGGCACGCTGTCGGCGATCATCTTCGTGTTGCCAGGCCTGGTGATGATCGGCTGGTGGACCGGCTTTCCGTTCTGGGTGACGTTCGGCATCTGCGCCACCGGCGGCATCCTCGGCGTGATGTACACGATCCCGCTGCGCCGCGCGCTGGTGACCGACTCCGACCTGCCGTATCCGGAAGGCGTGGCCTGCGCGGAGGTGCTGAAGGTGGGCGGTGGTGACGACGCAGCCGCCGCTTCGGAAGAAAGCAGCAAGTCGGGCCTGCTCGCGGTGGCCGGGGGCACGATCGTCTCGGCCGTGTTCGCGATCGTGGTGGCTACCAAGGTGTTCGCCAGCGATGTGGCGCAATACTTCCATGTCGGCGATCGCGGCGGCGCCACCGGCTACGACTTCAACCTGTCGTTCGCGCTGCTGGCCGTAGGGCATCTATGCGGATTATGGGTCGGCCTGGCCATGCTGCTGGGTGCGCTGATCGCGTGGGGCTGGGCCGTGCCGCACTACACCATGCTGGCGGCGGCAACCGGCGCCGCGGCAGACATGGCGCAGACCGCGTGGAGCACCAAGGTGCGCTTCCTCGGCGCCGGCACCATCGGCGTAGCCGCGATCTGGACATTGGCCAAGCTGGTCAAGCCGGTGATCAGCGGGCTCAGCTCGGCGATGGCGTCCTCGCGGGCGCGCAAGGCCGGGCAGGGCGCCACGCTCGCGCGTACCGAGCATGACATGCCGATCGGAATCGTCGGCCTCACCAGCCTGGCCTGCCTGATCCCGATCGGCTGGTTGCTGGGCAGTTTCAGCCTGACCACAGGGCTGGGCGATCACCTGTGGCTGCTGGTGATCGGCGGCCTGATTTTCGTGGTGATCATGGGCTTCCTCGTTTCCGCCGTGTGCGGCTACATGGCTGGCCTGATCGGCTCGTCCAACAGCCCGTTGTCCGGCGTCGGCATCCTGGTGGTGATCATCGCCGCGCTGCTGCTAGTGGTGACCGTGCAGTCGCAGTTGCCAATCAGCGCCGGCAAGGGGCTGGTGGCGTTCGCGCTGTTTGCCACCTCGGTGGTGTTTGCGGTGGCGACCATCGCCAACAACAACCTGCAGGACCTGAAGACCGGCCAGCTGGTCGACGCCACGCCGTGGAAGCAGCAGGTGGCGCTGGTGGTCGGCGTGCTGGTGGGCGCGGCGGTGATCCCGCCGGTGCTGGACCTGCTGAACAAGGCGTACGGTTTTGCCGGCATGCCCGGGGTCGATCCCGCGCGCGCGCTGGCGGCGCCGCAGGCGGGGCTGATTTCGGCGCTGGCGCAGGGCGTGATCCAGGGCAACATCGACTGGAGCCTGATCATTCTTGGCGCGGCCATTGGCGTGGTTCTGATCGTGCTGGATGCAGTCCTTGGCCGCTCGACGAAATCGGCCGCGTTGCCGCCGCTGGCGGTGGGCCTGGGCATCTACCTGCCGACCTCCACCACCTTGATGATCGTGGTCGGTGCCGTCGTCGGCTGGTATTTCGACAGGCGCGCCGAGCGCGGCAGCAAGCCCGAGGAGACCAGGCAGCTGGGCGTGTTGCTGGCCTCGGGCATGATCGTGGGCGAGAGCATCATCGGCGTGCTGATCGCGGCGATCGTGGTGTTTTCCGGCAAGGCGGCGCCGCTGGCCCTGGTCGGGCCTGGCTTCGGTACCGCGGCGATCTGGATCGGCGGCATCGCGTTTGTCGCCGTCAATGTCGCGTTGTATCGATGGGTGGCCCGGCTGGGTCGGACATCGACGGCGGCGTGACGGGCCGACCCTGCGCGACGATCCGGTATGGGGCTTCCTGCATTGCCTGCAATGGTTGAAGCCCTACACTAAGCAGTCCTCAGGGGAGTCGGTCGTCGCGTGGAGCAGCAGGAAAAGGTCGAGCAGGTTCCCGGCGCCGGGCCCGCATTGGCGCCACCGAGCCAGCGCATGATGTTGCTGCGCAGGCTCGCCGGGCCGCTGCTGTCGGTGGCCATGCTGTGCCTGGCGCTGTGGGCACTGCACCTGCTGGCCAGAGAGGTGAACTATCACCAGGTGCGGCGGTACGTGCAGGGCATCTCGCACGGACGACTGCTGCTGGCCGTGCTGCTCACCACGCTGGGCTACGCGGTGATGACGCTGTACGACCGCTTCGCGCTGGCCTCGATCGGCCGCCAGCTGCCGTGGCGCCGGGTCAGCCTGATTTCCTTCATCAGCTATGCCTTCAGCAATGCGGTGGGCATGTCGCTGCTGGTATCCGGCTCGATCCGCTATCGCTTCTATATCCAGAGCGGCCTGTCCACCACCGAGGTGGCACGTGTCGTGCTGTTCTGTACTCTCAGTTTCTGGCTGGGCCTGCTGGCGCTGACCGGCGTGACCCTGCTGCTCGTGCCGGTGCCGCCGGAGCTTCCGCTGGCCGCATTCGGCCTGCCGATGGGCATGCTGCTGACCTTGCTGCCGCTGGCGTGGCTGGCCGGTGGCCTGATCCGGCATCCGCTGCGGTTGTGGCGCTGGCGCGTGAGCCTGCCATCACCGGCGACGGGTTTGCGGCAGATCCTGGTCGGTGCGTTCGACTGGGGCCTGGCCGCGGCGGTGCTCTACGTGCTGATGCCGAACGAGCTGAACAACGGCTTCGGGCATTTCCTGGCGATCTTCGTGATCGCCCAGATGATCGGCCTGATCAGTCACGTGCCCGGCGGCCTGGGCGTATTCGAGGCGGTGATGCTGGCCGGCTTCGGTGCCACCGGCAACGAGGCGCTGGCGGCGCCGATCCTGGGTGCGCTGGCGGTGTTCCGCGTCATCTATTACCTGTTGCCGTTGTGTTCGGCCACCGTGCTGGTGCTGCAGCGCGAGGCGCGCGGGCTGCGCCGCAAGTCGCTGTGGGCGCCATGGTTCACCGGTCTGCTGCCGTCGTTCTTTGCCGGGCTGACACTGGTATCCGGCGCGGTGCTGCTGTTCTCCGGCGCGACCCGCGCCTTGCCCGAGCGCATGGCGATCCTGCGCGAGGTGTTGCCGCTGTCGGTACTCGAAGTCTCGCACCTGCTGGCCAGCGTGATCGGCATGCTGCTGCTGATCCTGGCCCGCGGCCTGCAACGACGGCTGGATGCGGCGTACGTGCTGACCCTGGTGTTGCTGGTGGCCGGCGCGGCGTTTTCGCTGCTCAAGGGCATCGATTACGAGGAGGCCACCCTGCTGACCCTGCTGGCGATGGCCCTGGCACCGGCGCATCGGCTGTTTCATCGGCGCGCGTCGCTATTCAGCACCACCTTCTCGATCGGCTGGATCGTGGCGATCGTGGCGGTGCTTGGCTGTGCCACCTGGCTGGTGATGTTCAGCTACAAGCATGTCGATTACAGCGCCGATTTGTGGTGGCAGTTCAGCTTCCATCAGGGCGGCGCGCCGCGCGCGTTGCGCGCACTGGTTGCCGCGGCGACAGCAGGCATGCTGTTTGCGCTGGCCAGCCTGATCCGCCCCGTGCGGCTGCGTCGCGAGCCACCGAGCGAGGCAGAGTTGGCCCGGGCGTTGCCGCTGATCAAGCAGTTTCCCTCCGCGCAGGCCCATCTGGCGCTGATGGGCGACAAGACACTGCTGTTCGACCCCACGCACAAGGCCTTCGTCATGTACGACATCGAAGGCCGCAGCTGGGTGACGATGGGAGATCCGGTCGGCGTCGACGAGGACGCGCGGCGCGAATTGGTCTGGACGTTTCTCGAACAGTGCGAGCGCGCCGGTGGCTGGCCGGTGTTCTACCAGGTAAGCCCGGCGGACCTGGACCTGTACCTGGAAGTGGGCATGAACCTGCTCAAGATCGGCGAAGAGGCGCGCGTGCGGCTGGAGACGTTCAACCTGGACGGAAAATCCAGAAAGGTGCTGCGCAACACGGTGAACAAGTTGACCCGCGATGGCCTGCGCATGGAGATCGTATCCGCCGACGCGGTGGCGTCGCTGTTGCCGCACCTGCGGGAAGTTTCCGATGCCTGGTTGCGCGGAAAGCGCGTACGCGAAAAACGCTTCTCGCTGGGCGCGTTCGACCCGAGCTACCTGGTGCGCACACCGATGGCACTGGTGTGGCAGGGCGGTCAGCTGGTGGCGTTCGCGAATCTGTTTCTCAACGATACCCGCGAAGAAGCATCGGTGGACCTGATGCGACATCTGCCCGACGGTCCCAGCGGCATCATGGATTACCTGTTCGTGGAACTGATGCTGTGGGCCCGCGGCGAGGGTTACCAGTGGTTCAACCTGGGCATGGCGCCGCTGGCCGGGCTGCAGAACCGGCGGCAGGCGCCGCTGTGGAACCGCTTCGGCGCGCTGGTGTTCGGCCGCGGCGAGCGCTTCTACAATTTTCGCGGGCTGCAGCACTACAAGAACAAATTCGATCCGGAATGGGAGCCGCGCTACATTGCGGTGCCCGGCGGCATCGCCTTGCCGATGATCCTGGCCAACGTGGCCAGCCTGATCGGCGGTGGACTCTCCGGCGTTGTGCGCCGATGAAACGCAGGAGCTGGATCATGCTGGCAGCGGCAGGCGCAGGCCTGATGGGTATCGCGCTGATCTGGAGTCCGTGGTCGCGGGTCAGCCTGGAGCAGGCCACCGTGGTGCTGCCCGTCGCGGGCATCAGCACACCAGCGCCGGCGGGCAAGGACGACGTCATGGCAATCATCTATTCCGGTGACGGTGGCTGGGCCGACCTCGACCGGCGCCTGGGCATCGCGTTTATCGATCGGGGCATTCCGGTACTCGGCGTCAACACGTTCAAGTACTACTGGCGCGAGCGCACGCCGGAAGAGTCGGCGCGACAGCTCGATGCGCTGATGACGAAATATGTCGCCGAGTGGGGCAAGCGGCGGATCTGGCTGGTGGGCTTTTCGTTCGGCGCCGATGTGTTGCCGACGATCATCGGCAAGCTCAGTCCGGTCAATCGCGCGCGGATCACCCAGCTGGTGCTGCTGTCGCCAAGCCGGGATACAACCTTCGAGATCGAACTCGAGGGCTACATGATCCGGCAGGGCTGGTTCAAGGAACACGTCAAGACGCTGCTGCAGCACCTCAATCCGATCCGGCATTACGATACCCTGCCGCCGCTGCAAGCGTTGCAGGGTCAGCCGCCCACGGTCTGCTACTACGGCCTGGACGACAGCGAAGACAGTATCTGCAGCGCACCGAACCTGCCGGCCTGGGTGACGGTTCACGCCAAGAAGGGCAGTCATCATTTCGACGGTGGTTACCAGCCGCTGGCCGCGCAGATGTTGCAGGAGTTGCCTGCTGCTGCTGCCGCGACGATCGGCAGCACGCGCTGAGTCGCTAGTGCGAATTTACTGACCCTGGCGCATCATCGGCAACCACGGCCGGGCGCGGTGTCTGGCCGCCACGTCAGCGAGGTGATTCCCATGTTGGATTGGCTGGGTTACCGCAAGGAATTGATCGGACGCATCGGCGAGATCGGCAAGCTGAGCCCGGATACGTTGAAGGGTTATCAGACCCTCTCCGGTGCCGGCGAGAAGACCGGCCATCTGGATGCCAAGACGCGCGAACTGATCTCGCTGGCAGTGGCGGTCACCACCCGTTGCGATGGCTGCATCACCGTGCATACCGGCGAGGCGCTGAAGCACGGTGCCACCCGCGAGGAAATTGCCGAGGCACTCGGTGTGGCCGTGGCGATGAATGCCGGTGCCGCGATAGTGTTTTCGGCGCGCGTGATGGACGCGGTCAACGCACACAGCGGCAGCTGAATCCGCAGATATACGCCATCAGCCGGCGTGAGGGCGGCAGCCACGTACAATGCCCCTCCGTTTCACTGTTGAAGACATGACGTGACTGCTGCCGGATTCTCCGCGGCCGCGCCGGATGCGGCGCTGGCTGCCCTGTTCGTGCCCTTCGAGTCGTCGGAATTGCGCCTGCCGGCCGATGGCCGCGTGCTGTTCCTGAGTGCGCGTGCCGGTGTACGGCTGCGCGAGGTGGCGCAGCCCGGCTGGTTATGCGAGCAGGGCTTCATGCCGTTTGCCGACGAGCTGGCCCGCAACGGTCTGCGTGTGGGTGAGCCGGCGGCCGATGAAGTATTCCCGCTGGTACTGGTGCTGCCGCCGCGTCAACGCGACGAGGCGCGTGCGTTGTTTGCCCGTGCCTTGTTGCACACGGCCCCGGGCGGCACCGTGCTGGCGGCGATGCCGAATGCCGAGGGCGCGAAGTCGGGCGAGGCGGATCTGGCGAGGCTGGCCGGTGCCGTGCAACATCAGTCCAAGCACAAGTGCCGGGTGTTCTGGAGCACGCCGAACACAGCCGAAATCGATCAAGCCGTGCTGGCCGAATGGCTGGCGCTGGATGCGCCGCGCGCGATCGTCGACGGTTACGTCAGCCGTCCCGGCCTGTTTGCGTGGGATCGCATCGACCGAGCGTCAGCGCTGCTGGCGGCGCATCTGCCGGCCGATCTGCAAGGGCGGGTGGCAGATCTCGGCGCCGGCTACGGCTACCTTGCCAGCCAGGTCGTCGCGCGTTGCCATGGTGTCAGCGCGATCGACCTGTACGAGGCCGAGGCGCGCGCGCTTGAACCGGCGCGGATCAATCTGGCCAGGGCGCAGCGCGAGTGCGGCCGCGACGTGGCGGTGACCGTGCGCTGGCACGATGTCACGCGTGGCCTGTCGCAGCGCTACGACGCCATCGTCAGCAATCCGCCATTTCACCAGGGCCGTGCCGATCTGCCGGAACTGGGCCGGGCGTTCATCACAACCGCGGCCGAAGCGCTGCAACCAAACGGCCGTCTATTCATCGTGGCAAACCGCCACCTGCCGTATGAGGCGATACTGACGGCGCGTTTTCGCGACGTGCGCACGCTGGTGACGCAAGAGGGATTCAAGGTGATCGAAGCGGTTGGAGTGAAGCAATGAAACAGGTCAAACCATGAAACTGGTCAAGCTCATTGCGAACCTGGGTTATGGCAGCCGCAAGGATGTGACGCAGCTGTTCCGCTCCGGCCGCATCACCGATGCCGATGGCGAGGTGCTCTACGCCGACGATGTGGTTCCGTACGAAACCATCCGCGTCGACGACGAGCCACTTGATCCGCCACCGGGTCTGGTGCTGATGATGAACAAGCCGCTCGGTGTCACTTGTTCACGCAAGGATCCCGGTCGGGTCGTCTACGACCTGCTGCCGCCGCGCTACAACGTGCGTTCGCCGGTGCTGTCCAGCGTGGGTCGGCTCGATCGCGATACCACGGGTCTGCTGCTGTTCACCGACGACGGTGCGCTATTGCACCGGATCATCTCGCCGAAGGCGCAGGTGAGCAAGGTCTACGAGGCCACGCTGGCGCAGGATCTGCGCGGCGACGAAGCTGAGTTGTTCGCCAGCGGCACGCTGATGCTGGAGACGGAGAAGGAGCCGCTGGCCCCGGCCGTGCTCGACGTATTGGGACCACGGCATGCGCGGCTCACTGTTACCGAAGGCCGCTATCACCAGGTGCGCCGCATGTTCGCCGCCGCCGGCAATCACGTCGAGACGCTGCGACGCATTTCGGTCGGCGGACTCACCCTGGGCGAGCTGCCGCTGGGCGAATGGCGCGCGATCGATGCTGATGAGGTCGCATTGATCTTCAGCGGCACCGCCTGACTCGTCACGACTCAGTTACAGCATGTGCACCGCAGTGGGAATCGTCGCGCCGAACCACTTGTGCCGCTCGTCACGGCAGCTCGGGCTACCCATCGCATATTTGCGGCAGATGGTCGGGCGATCGTCGTAGATCGTGCAGCCGGAGGTTTTCGGATCGACGGCGACGCACCAGCCGTCCTCGCCCTTGGCCAGGGTTTCCATGCCATGGGTGTCGCGATCGACCAGCCACGCCGGCACATGATCTTCCGGCATCAGCACCACGGTGAGGCGGCAGCACACGGCTTCGCAGGTCGTGCATTGCACGCTGGGGTCGACGCTTTCCGCGTAGGGGTCGGGGAGATTGTTCACTCGTCAGCATGACAGGGTCGGGGCTTGCACACATGAACCGACTGCCGTGAAGGCGGTGTGCTTACCTGTCGTCATCGCGCCACAGCGCCTGCCAGCCATCGGTGCCGAGGCGTTGCAGCGTCTCGATATTGCGCCGGTAGATGCTGTCGGTGTCGCTCATCGCATCCATCGCGTGTTCGATGCTCGATTCGCGCAGCAGATGAAGCGTGGGGTAGGGCGAGCGGTTGCTGAAATTCTCGATCGCACCCGGTGCGCTGTCGGCAAACTGGTAGTCGGGATGGAAGCTGGCTACCTGCCACTCGCCTTCCAGCCCCAGCGTCTGCACGGCGGCATCGGCGACATCGAGGAAGTCGTTGTAGTCGAGAAAGTCGGTCAGCACGAACGGATGGATCAGCAGGCCGGTTTCGCACTCGTCCGGCGCCAGCGCGTTGAGTGACTGCAGTTCACCGCACAGGTCGTCGAGCAGCGCGTCGGTGTCGCGCGCATGGCTCACCCGCAGGCGCAGCTTGCCCTGCACATGCGGCGCGCGGGCGAACGGACACAGGTTGAGGCCGATCACCGCGCGCTCCACCCAGCGGGTGGTGGCTACGATGTAAGGCGCATCCGCGGGCAGGGCATCAGCGTTGAGGCCAGAGGGCGGTGCTAAGTCGTTCATGCGCTTCTCGGAGGCAGGGTCGGTGCCGACTATAGCGGCAGCTGAACCGGCTCGTACCTGCTGCGCAATCTTCCGCGGGCCAGGCCTGCGGCCTGCTTCAGGGCGCTCGCAGGAACGTGCATGGCAAAACTGCTTTAATGGCGGCCCCGACGCGACCGTGGCGTCTGCCGCAGCAAGGCTTCTGACCAGGATGCACTCGTGGATGGTTTGATCCCAGCGACCGCAGAGGCTCTGCACGACGAGGGCCACGAGCACCCTCGTACCGGCGGCTTCCTGGTCACATCTCTCGTGGCGACCACGTCTCCCGAGTGCCAATTCGTTCGACCCAAGCGCGACCGCGTCCGACTTCGTTCGCCCTCGAACGCATGCCCCGAGACGGATGGGGGCAAGTCTTCGTTCGACGCTGCCATGGCTGCGCGAGGCGCTCGCGGGGAATCGGGGCACGTGCATCTGATGGCGCCGGCGCGCTGGAAATCCGGTGACGCTCCGACAAGCCGCATCGACCGGGCTGTCCGGATGCCGGCACCCGCCCAGTGGATGCGTTCGCGAGTCGTGGCCGGCCGCCTGAGCCCGGGCGTATCGCCGCCGTCAGCGCAAGGCTGGCTGTTGCCGCCCGCGTGGCCGCTGGATGGATGGCGCGTGATGGCGGCGGCCGGTTTGCGTCGGGTCGTCGACGCCAGGATCGTGCTGTGGGCGCGGACGCGGGCGATGCCGTGGCCCGTATGGGTAAGCGCACATCGTTACAGGCTCATGGCGGATGTCGCCGTCGGTGCTGTCGCTTGCGTTGCGCTCTTGCTGCTGCGCATGGGCATGCGGCATCCGGGGGTGCCGGCGACACCCGCCAGAATGGCGGCTGCCGCTCCCGCGAGACATGCACCTGCCGTATTTCCGTTGTCTATGCCGGCCATGGCGGTTCCCGCGCTGGCGACTATCGCGCCGGCGCCGGCCATCGAGCCGACGGTTTCATCGGCCGCCCGTCCCGGGGCAGCCGAAACCGATCGCAGCCTGTTGTCCGATGTCAGCACGATGGATCTGATGATGCCGATCGAGGAGCCCGATCTGGACATCACCTCCCGGCAGAGCCTGTGGTCCGAAATCGGCAAGGCTTCCGGTGTCGATCCGCTGCTGCTGTACAGCGTCGCCCTGGTGGAATCGAAAGCGCTGTACCCGGATGGCAGGGTCGCGCCCACGCCGTGGCTGTTCCGCGTCAACGACCACCTGGTGCGCGGCGACCGTCATGACGTGCAGTTGGCGATGGCTGCGGCGAGCCAGTTCGGTTCGCCCGTGCAGGACGTCGGCATCATGCAGGTCTACTACCCGATGCACCGCGACGCGGTGCGTGACCCACTGACCCTGTTGAATCCGCGCACCAACATCACCGTGGCCGCAAAGATCCTGCACGATGGCATGCACCAGACCCGCGATCGGGTGCTGGGTGTGGGTTACTACCACAGCCATACGCCGACCCTGGCGAGGGATTACGGCACCGCCGTGCTGACCGTCTACCAGCGGCTGAACGCGCTCCATCGCAAGCCAGGCCGCGGGCAGGTCAGGGCGCGCTGAACGCCTGACGTGCCGACGTCCGTCGCCCGGCCCGACCCATGCGGATTGCGGGGCTTCACCTTGCATGGAGCCGATGGCGCCCGGATATAAGTTGCACCGTTTCCACTGGCGCGATCACGATGCTCACCCTGCAATTCGACAACGCATTCGTGCGAGAGCTGCCCGGCGATCCGGAGCAGGGCGCGCGTCTGCGCCAGGTCGAAGGCGCGCTGTATTCATGCGTCGAGCCCACGCCAGTGCCGACGCCGCGCTTGCTGGCACACTCGGCGGAGATGGCGGCGACGCTCGGTTTCAGCGAAGCGGATGTCGCTGCGCCCGACTTCGCCCGGCTGTTCGGCGGCAATGCGCTGCTCGATGGCATGCAGCCCTATGCGGCCAACTATGGCGGGCATCAGTTCGGTCATTGGGCGGGCCAACTCGGTGATGGTCGCGCGATCTCGCTGGGCGAGGTGATCAATGCGGCCGGCGAACGCTGGGAGTTGCAGCTGAAGGGCGCGGGACTGACGCCGTATTCGCGCGGTGCGGATGGCCGCGCGGTGCTGCGTTCGTCGGTGCGCGAGTTCCTGTGCAGCGAGGCGATGCATCACCTGGGCGTGCCGACCACGCGCGCGCTCAGCCTGGTCGACACCGGCGAGCCGGTGCTGCGCGACATGTTCTACGACGGCCACGCGGCGCCGGAGCCGGGTGCGATTGTCTGCCGTGTCGCACCGTCGTTCATCCGTTTCGGCAACTTCGAATTGCCGGCCTCGCGCGGCGATACCGCGCTGTTGCGGCAGCTGGTCGACTTCACCATCCGCCGTGATTTCCCGGAGCTCGCCGGGCAGGGCGAGGCGCTGTACGCCGATTGGTTCGCACAGGTGTGCGAACGCACCGCCACGATGATCGCGCACTGGATGCGTGTGGGCTTCGTGCATGGCGTGATGAACACCGACAACATGTCGACCCTCGGCCTCACCATCGACTACGGCCCGTATGGCTGGGTCGACAACTACGACGCGGAATGGACGCCGAATACCACCGACGCGCAGCGCCGCCGCTATCGCTTCGGCCAGCAGCCGGATGTGGCTTGGTGGAACCTCAGCCGTCTCGCCGGCGCGCTGGCGCCGCTGTTTGGTGACGTCGCGCCGCTGCAGGCTGGACTGGATCGCTATGCGGCGACGTATGCCGCTGCCGATCGCAACAACATCGCCGCGAAGCTCGGTCTGGGTGAATGCCGCGATGACGACGTGGCGTTGATGGAGTCGCTGCATGAAATCATGCAGCGGGCCGAGATCGACATGACGCTGTGGTTTCGCGCACTGGCCGATGTCGACATGCGGGCGCCGACGCTGGCGCCGATGCGTGACGCGTTCTATGACGAGGCGAAACGACGCGAGGCGGAGCCGGTGCTCATCGCATGGCTGGCCCGCTATGTCGCGCGGCTCGCCGATGATCCGACATCGGCCGGCCAGCGCCGCGAACGCATGCACCTGGCCAACCCGCGCTATGTGCTGCGCAACTACCTCGCCCAGCAGGCGATCGACCGCGCCGGGCAGGGTGATGCGAGCGGCATTCATGAATTACTCGACGTGATGCGTCACCCGTACGACGACCAGCCTGGCCGCGAGGCGTTCGCGCAGAAGCGCCCGGACTGGGCCCGGCACAAGGCCGGTTGCTCGATGCTCTCGTGCAGTTCGTGAGCGCAAAAACACAAAGGCCGGCAAGGCCGGCCTTTGCACTTGAAAAGTGGTGCCCTCGAGACGATTCGAACGTCCGACCTGCCCCTTAGGAGGGGGCCGCTCTATCCAACTGAGCTACGAGGGCGCTTGGGTTTGCGGGTTTTACTGTGCCATTCGCTGTGCCATTCGGCAAGTTTTCCGACCGCTTCGACACCATGGCCTGGTGCATGACGGGCGTACTGTTCCGTCACCTTGATCGAGCTGTGCCCGGCAAGGCGCTGCACATCGTACAGGCTGACGCCCTGCTGGACGAGGGCAGTGCAGAAGGTATGCCGCGTCCAGTGAAGCGATCCCGGCAGCTTGAGTATGTCGCGATCCTGTGCGAACCAATCCCCAAGTGTGTCGGGATGGCACAGTGCCAGTCGATCAGCGCCCAACTTCTTGAGCGCCGTCAAAGCCTCGCTATTCAGCGGCACGGCTCGCCACTTCCCTGATTTCGTACGCCCCTCGGCGGTACTCTCTACGATGATCTGACCATCGCGTATGTCACCCCTGCGCGCCTTCGCCATTTCGGAACGCCGTAGTCCGGTGTTGACCATGAAGCGCCACAGCGGGCCGCGTTCGCAGCCGTAGAGGGCTTTAAGCTGGGGAAGGCGGTAATAGTCCGGAGCGCGGCTAATCGGCGGCTGTGTGGACTGCACACGGCTCATCGGGTTGACGCGGATGACGCCGGTACGCATGGCGCGGTTGAACGCCGCCTTAGCGAGCCTGACCGCCTTGTTGGCGCTTCCTCGTGCCTCGCGCCCAAGCTCCCACGTCTCGACTTTGCCGGGGTCAATGCCCTCGGCGGCATGGTTGCCGAACTTCAGCAAAAACGGCTTGAACGTATAGACGGCGCGCTTGAACGTGGTCGGCCGCGCGTGTTCGTACCACGCCATGTACTCGGCAAGGATCTGCGCGACGTTAGCGCCGCGCGTGGGCGTAATCAGCCCGTGCAGTTCTGCTTCTTTCTCGGCTTGTATGGCCTGAGCCGCTTGCTTGTCAATCTTCCCGAGACTGCGCCGGAATCGTTCGCCGCCGTCTGACCAGTCGAGGTAGTAGCAGGGGCCGCGCTTGTAGAGTTTCGCCATGTCCGGGCCGTGATTGCAGCATCCAGGGATTGCTGATGGTAGACCTTGCGACCGCCTGAGTCATTGGCCGGCAGGTGCATGTTGAGGAACGCGCGGACGGAACAGCGACAATACTTCGCTGCTTCCGGCACGGTTAGCCACGGCTCCGCAACGGCGGCTTGATTCTGGCTCACTCTGCCTTCTCCGGTGTGCTTGGCGGTGGCGGGAGTGGCTGCCATAGCGTAGGTTGCCGTCCGGGGTATCGACTTCCCATTTGCCCGAATGACCGCGACGGGTAGAAGTTCTGGAAATGCACATCAACGAATCCAGCATCTTCGCCCATGTAATCGACTCCATCCTCAACGGCCTCTTGCCAGAATCCGGCATGCGAGCACTCGTCGCCTTCGCGGCATATCAGTATCTGGCGATCCCTCGGCGCGCTATCAATTGGCAACCAGTCATTCATCGCCAGCTCCTTGCAGGTGGTGTTCAATGCGTTTTGCTACGGAAGATGACGACTCAATTGACCCGTAAGTGATGTTGTGCATCGCCATAAATCCGACGTTCGATAAGGTCTCTTGCAGCGCCTCACGCAGCAGCGCATTCGCCGCAGCGAGGCGGGATTCCATGATCTGCCATTCAGATAACGGGACGGCGCGGCCAAGAAGTCGCTCAATCTCCGCCTCCTGGCTCGTGATGTGGGCGCGAATTTCGGCAATCTGTTCGTGCACGATGTCTTCTTCGATGAACACGTCACGCAGCGATCGCGCAACATTCTTCACCGCATCCTGTACTACCTGGGGCAGGGTCATGGGGTTTGCTCCGTCAATACCAGAACTGCACCGAACGCAAAACTGGCCGCCATGAAAGTGTATAACGTGATGAATCCTGCATCCATGCTGCCCCATGAGGCGCCGGTAGCACTACCGACAACCGCACCCATTACGCATACGGCTACAAAGGCCGCAGCGGACAGCGCAATTCGCTTACCCATTCCCATTCTCCCCAATCGCGCCAGTGGTGGGTGACCTATTCCGCTCGCGCAGGATTTCGCAGGCTCGCTTTCTCATCCATGACGTTACGGGTGGTCTATTCCACTCATCCACCGCCCCGCCATCGCCCTCGGCGTCGAGCATCTGAAGGATCTCGGGAATAATCCGGAGGGCCTTTTCGCCAGCCGGTGCGTACTCGATCAGCGTATTAGCCGAGTTGCCAAGGCTAAGCACTTCGACGATACGTTCGCGAAGGGCGGTCATGGCTGGTATCCAAGTTGCGCAATCGCCGCTTCACGCGTTTCGCCGAACCCTGCATTGCTTTCCTGCAGGTTGATGAAATCAGGCAATACGGCGCACCACGCGCTACCATCCATGAATGTGCGTACGCGAGGCCCGCCATGTGCATGGCACGCTAGACCAGGCACATAGCCGTCGTACCTGCCATCAAGGCGATACGTTTGACCTGTTACACGGTTTATGGCGCGCTGGCTGAATTCCGGCTCCCCATACGCGGCGTTGTCGCAAAATCCGTTGGGGCATCCGCCAGACCACATCGGCACAGAGCATTTCCCTTCGCCGGATTCGTTCAATTCGCGGTGATGCTTGCTGATACTGCTCATCCCTCAATCCTCTTCGTGGTGGTCAGGCTGCAAATCAGCCCTAATTCGCAAAACTCTTCACGCATAAGCTTGCCAAGCTGACGCGCATAGTCATTTCCACTCTTGATTGCCGTAGTCATTTTGTGGCATCCCGCGTGGCACTCCTTGCAAAGAAACACCACGCCGAGAGGGTTCATATAATCAGCGTGATGCGCCTCTGGCTTGCAAGCTGTTCCGCAATACCAACAACCGTCCGGCCTAACCAGCGATCCATTTGCTATCGCCATATTTACGGCGATCCTGGCTTTATGCTCGTGAGTCCTTTCCTTATAGCGGCGGCGGTCATACGCGCGGACGCCATCATGCCGGCCCTTGCGAACATCCCTCTTAGTGCATTCCTTACACTTTCCTAACAAGTCATCAGCCATTTTCGGGTGCTGGTAGAACTCAGAGCGCATCTTCACGGCGCCACATTTAAAGCATGTCTTTGTGGATTCAGCGCAACTCGTTGCCGAGTCATTCATGGCGTGAATCCTCACTTAAAAGGTATGCTGTCATCATCAAATCCGTTATCCACTGGCGCCGCCTTCGACTCCTGGCGCTGTGCCGGGCGGTCTGACTGGCCTTCGCTGTTCGGCCTCCACGTATCCACGGCGCAATACCATTTCCCGTTCTGCGATACCTTCACGTCGAAATTGACCCAATCGCCATCCATACCCTGAAGCGTCGAAATCAAATCAGCGCGCTTGATCGAGCCTTTCGCCTTTACGTATTCCGGCGCTTTCTCGTTGGGAGCCTTGAAGTTCAGGCCGTTGATGAATTGAATGTCGCTCATGCTGCTTTCACTCCGAAACGTTCGATGTAGGTATCAAGCTCGCCGACGAAATCAGCGACGGCTTGGGAAAGGTTTTCGATGTACTTTTCGTCACGCTCGACGCGGACGCAGAAGAGTGGTAGTCGGGGCCAGTAGGAAACGAAATCCAGCCACTCACGGCCAGAAATCCAGAGCTGCCCCTGAACTTGGGCAACGTGTTCGCTAGGCAACTTGCCCTTGTCCAGCACGTCGAGTTGAAGGTGTGGAAGCTTGGTTTTGATTTCCAGCAGGCCGTTATCGCCTACAAGGCTGTCAGGACTCGCCCCGGCACGACCGCGACGCATGAAGCCGACAAGCTGCGGCTCCACGTCATGCGCGAAGGCGTACAGGCTCCGGGCGTCCGGCTCCATCGCATGCCCGCGCTCGGTATGCATGTTTCCGAAGCTCTCGACGCACTCGCCAGTGATGGCTTCACCAGCCAGTTTCAGCAGATAGGCGCGGCGCGTCTTTCCTTCGCCCTTCGCCAGAACAGCGGAGAAGTTTGAGGCTGTCGGGATGCCAAGACGTGCGGCGAACCATTCCGCCGTTCCCTGCTTGCAATCGAAGATTTCCGGCGCATCGATCACTTGGCGCGCTCCTTAGCCTTGAGCGTGACCATCACCGAATCGAACGACTTCGCCGGAATGTCGATTACCCTCTCTACCTTGAGCCACTTCAGGAACTTGGCCTTGTCGCTTCCGGTAGCTTCCAACATGTCGTTGATGAGTATTTCCTGTTCCTCGCTGATCGTTTCAACAGCAGCGCGGTAGGCGTCATCGTCCTCGCCGTGACTGGTGAGGTTCAGCAGCGCGCCAGCCGTGTACCGCTTTCCGTAGCTGACGCTTGACGCGACGGCCTGTACGGCGTTCTTGCTGCCACTGGAATCACTCGGGAGCGTGATGCTGGTTTCCTCTCGATGCCCCGCACGGTGCGACAGGACACCGGTGACCGTGATGCCATCCGCAAAGGACGTGCGGAACGTCAGTGCGAAACCGTGCTTCATCAGAACCGGTTTGATCGCCGCGTTAATGTCCTCCCATAGCGCGAAGGTATATCGCGTCTGACCCTGCACAACAGCCTTGCCGCGCTCGCCAATCGTCGGCAACTCGGGCTGCAAATCGGCCATGGCAGCATCGAACGACGCCTGTGCCTGCCGCTTGTCCTCGGCGACCTTCATCTGAACAAGACGCTCCATCTTGTCCATATCCACAGACGGATCACGCGCAGCACGCTCGATCATGGAAAGCATCGGCGAAACATCCCGCGCAATCACTTGCTGCTCAACTCGTGCGATGTTGCTCATTTCAATCCCTGCCGGAATCCCGGCGTTGTTGAGTTAGTTTGCCAAACCCTTAACCACCACGCCGAACATCCACACGAACAGGTCTGCGCATAGGACGATGGCGGCTACTTTTGCGAGGGTGAGGAGGGTGGAATTCACCGCGGTGCGTCGATTGACCAGCCATTTACTTGAATGGCGCCCTTGTAAAATCCGGCTTCAATATCAAGGTATTTCCTCGGTATCTCGCTCTTCTCGCCAAACTTATGAAGCGCGTCGAATACGTCGCTGAGTGCATCGTTTGGCTCAGAGTTGCGGCCAGCAGTGCAGCCAATTAGTGATAGCACCGCCTTAAATTCCGTCTCTGTCAGGCCAATCTCACATACGATTTTCTGGCTCATCCTTCCATCCTCAAAAGTTCGCCACCCACGCCAGTATCAGCAGGCGAGGGTTCCTGTCTGACATGGGCGGCGTTGGGAAAATTGCGCTGTGCATACGCATGGCGCGGGTAGTGGTGGGCTGCGATGGCTAGTGACAACTCGGCGCGTAGCTGGGCGTCGGTCAGCGTGTGGGGATTGGCTAGGGTGTGGCGGGCGGTCATGACTTGGACTCGCGGGCCACGGCAAGCTCCGGGCGGACTGGCTCAGGGATCGGCCCGTAATTGAAGCCATAGGCGCTCCAATGCTCGCCGTCAATTACGTCCTCGTAGCCCTTGACGCGACTCACGCGCCATGTGTCCGGATCATCGAGAGGGACGCTTCTGATGCCCATGACGAAATACACCGGAGCATCTTCCTTGCGCACAAATGAGCCATCTGAATAGCTCGTCCATTCATCACTGACGACAGCGGTCAACCCATCCGGCAGGTAGCTAGCCGCACCCTCGTCGCCTTCGCGCACCGCATAGGTGATTACAATGTCACCTGTGCGCAACGGCTTTCCATGCATGTCATGAAATCCTGTGGCTATTCCGCACACGCCCTCCAGGCACTTGCCGGAGAACACTGCAAGCTCAAGCGGCCCACCATCCTTAATCTGCTCGCTCACAAGTCACCCCTTTCAAGTGATTCGTGTTCAGCCTCATCGCCAGCAGTCGCCGCGATATACTGCAGCGCCGCCTCTCGGATTATTTGGGCCAATTCCAGATCGTCAGATCCGTCGCGAAGTAGAGTCAGCAGCCGAACCGCGCCGTGGTGAACCGGCTTACGGTTGCGATACCAGCCGACCGTGATTGCCACGTCGCTTAGTGCATCGCTGAGGTATTCCAGGTCCTGCCAGTAATCGGCGGTTAGCTGCTCAGTGCGGGACTCAATAGCAGCCTCTCGCATCGAGTCATCTGGCGGAAGCCTGTTGTCGTAGTTCAGTTGTGCGCGGGCTAGGTTCATACGTAGTCCTCAGCCTCAATGTGGTTAGCAAGGCGGCGTAGTGTTTCCGCACTGTCCCGCAACCTACCTAGGCTAACGTTGCAGTCATCACATAAGAGCCCGCGCACCTTTCCTGTTGTATGGCAGTGGTCAACACACTCCTTGTGCTCAGAAAGTTCACGTAGGCACCCTGGGCACTTGCCGTTTTGGCTTGCCCGCATAGCAGACGCGTCCTCCGGCGTAACGCCGTACTTATTGATTCGCTGCCAATCCCTGAAATATGTTGGATTTGCGGCCTTGTATGCAGCGTTTTTTGCTCGAACATAATCAGGTCTTGCTTTATGCCAAGCTCTGGCACAGGTCCTGCAATTTGGTTGAAGACCAGATTTTGCCCGCTTATGCGGGTAAAACTCAGTCACCGGCAAATCTTTCTTGCAGGATGTGCACATTTTAGTTGCTTCAGACATAGTCTTCAGCTTCCAATTTGGTGATAAAGAAATGCACGCCGTTGCTGCATTCCTTCGTCCAGTCGGTATCGAATGCATCGGGGAGGATGCGTGCACCGACGACGTACTCCGTTTTGCCGTCATGGGTGGAAATGCCCTTGTCGCCGTTGAACACTTCCAGAACATCGGCATATTCGGCACGGCACTTGCGACCGAAAGCGTGGAAGCGTTTTGCGTCCTCGGGAATGCGCAGCTTCACGATCACGCCGTGCCTGCATTTCTTCCAGCCGATCAGGTCTCCGTCAGGAAGGATTCGCGTTCTCGCAATAGCGTGTTCTGCTTTTTTGGCACCGCTCAGGTTGGCAYCGCKCAGGTTGGCACCGCTCAGGTTGGCATCGCGCAGGTTGGCACCGCTCAGGTTGGCATCGCGCAGGTTGGCACCGCTCAGGTTGGCATCGCGCAGGTTGGCACCGCTCAGGTTGGCAYCGCGCAGGTCGGCACCGCTCAGGTTGGCACCGCGCAGGTCGGCACCGCTCAGGTTGGCACCGCTATCGCGAGCCGCCCTTACTGCAAAACCGAGCTGGAAGCTATACGACTTGTCGGCAACTTCAGCGCTCAGTTCGCAGGTGTACTGGACCGCGCCGGACCAGCGATTACAAATCTCGAATTTCATCACAGCAACCACATCAGTCGTGCAGCAAGGAGGAATGAGCCGATTGCGAACATCGCGACGATCCACGGTGTTTCGTGCGACTCAGGGACGGGCTTCGGTGCCGGCGGGAACTTGACAATATCCAGCCGCTTCGCGTGGCTGCGGAACTCGCTGCGTGCCGTGCGAGGGCTGCGCAGGTCTTGGATCTTCTGGTAGCGGAAGGTGTGAGTTTTCATGAAACCACCACCGGATTTCCGCCTTTGAGCGAATACCATGTGTCAGCTTTGATGCCATCACGCCCAGCGATACCAGCCCATACGGCGACGATCTTTCGATTTGAATCACGTTCGACCAAGAACAGGGCGCAGCCGTCGATGCCACGCACCTTGCCGGAGTCGCCCGATGCGGTTGCAGCACCGCAGTTGCCCGATGCGGTTGCAGCACCGCAGTTGCCCGATGCGGTTGCAGCACCGCAGTAGCCCGATGCGGTTGCAGCACCGCAGTTGCCCGATGCGGTTGCAGCACCGGAGTCGCCCGATGCGGTTGCAGCACCGCAGTTGCCCGATGCGGTTGCAGCACCGTAGTAGCCCGATGCGGTTGCAGCGCCGGAGTTGCCCGATGCGGTTGCAGCGCCGGAGTAGCCCGATGCGGTTGCAGCGCCGGAGTTGCCCGATGCGGTTGCAGCACCGGAGTCGCCCGATGCGGTTGCAGCACCGTAGTTGCCCGATGCGGTTGCAGCACCGCAGTAGCCCGATGCGGTTGCAGCACCGCAGTTGCCCGATGCGGTTGCAGCACCGCAGTCGCCCGATGCGGTTGCAGCACCGTAGTAGCCCGATGCGGTTGCAGCACCGGAGTCGCCCGATGCGGTTGCAGCACCGTAGTTGCCCGATGCGGTTGCAGCACCGTAGTTGCCCGATGCGGTTGCAGCACCGCAGTAGCCCGATGCGGTTGCAGCGGAATTCTTGGCGGTGGTGGTCGAACCCTTAACCGGCTTTGCGCGGCTCGTCGTGTATTCGATAGCTGCCTTGATCAGTCCGGCAAGATTGATTTCCGCGCTGACCTTGATCTTTGAGCTAGCAATCTTCGTATCGTCGCCGTGACGCGATAGTTCGCCTGACTGCTCTACGACGGCAAAGCGCGATGTTCCCGGCTTGTAATAACGCAGGACATGTAGCGGATACTCGCAGGCGTGGAAGCCGGAGTTACAAGCGCCGACCTTCCCATCGTAGATGTATGTCTCACCGATGGCGTACTGGAAGTCGCGGCACTTTAGGTCTTTGTCGAAACCCTTGTACGCCATGACGACCGGAGCCTTGTTGGCTTTTGGCTTGACTACCTTCTTGACGGCGCTCACTTCTCACCCCGTGCCGCTTCGTCAACCTTGTCAGCGCCCTCGATCAGATTGGCGGCAATAGCGCGCATCTGTTCTGGCGTGAGGTGAAGATCGTGGAACCACACGTCGTCGCTCTGGCCGAGTACGCCGCCCTTTGCATTGGCGCGGACCTCGACGAATACAGTGGCGCGGATCTGGATGGGGTGGGACTTCCAGGTGTAATTCGTCATCTCGTTCTCCTTCGCCGGTTTGGTGGCGTGGGAGAAGTATTAGCCGTGCTAGTGAAGAATGCAATAGCCGAACTAGTAGAAAAGCGAAACGATAGAGTTCAGTAATTAGCGCAGCGCAACAAAAGGCCCGCAGAAGCGGGCCTAGGGTTCCTCGTGCTGTGTTTACCGTGTCAGGTTCGGCGTTGCCTTACCGCCGACCCTCCATGGCCTTTGCATCTATCTGCATCTCGACCGGATCTGGTCTAGTCCCTATCCATAGAGGTTTCCGTTCTGTGAGCTGGTTGGCACTCTGAACCAGCTGCAGCCTAGGCCTTACCGTGAACTCACTTCCCCACTTTTCGGCCAATAGTGCCTTTAGCCGGCACTTCTTTCCCTCGTCCATAACTAGTCGCCCCCTGCGGCGATATCCAGTGAACTTGCTTGCTGAGCTTTACAAACTCGCTAAGCGTCTGACCCTCAGGGAGTTGGTCATACGTGGTCATTGCCTCGTAAAACCGCTCTGGCTCCGCTTCTATGTCGTAAACGCGCCCTTCGTCCTTGTACATCTCTTGGACAACTTCGAATGTCTCCACGATTTTAAGAATCGTAGAGGTGTCCAGTCGCAGGGCTAGAGACTCTTCAGACGTTCCAACGGATGCACTAACTGGGCCAACTATTTCCCTGTAATCAACGCTGATCAGCGCCGGATCGTCAATTCCAAGGGCGTTCGCCAAGGCGCGGGCACGCTTCGCCGTGACTGCTGACCGGCCATCTACCCAATGCGAAACCATGCCCTGAGAAACCCCTAGTTGCTCGCCAAGGCTGTCCTGAGTCATGCCTGGAATGGCATCAAGCCGCGATTTTATCAGGGCGGCCATGCGCATCTCTTCTGGGGTTAGTTCTCGTTTCTTGTTCATACAAGTAAGGCTAGTGATCGTCATCGGAAGAAACCACTAACAGGGCTTGTATTGCAAAACTACCTGAGCTAGTATAGGGGCCATGAAGACAGAAGCCATCAATACAGCGGTCAAGGTGGCAGGTGGTCAAACCGCCCTGGCTGCTCGCATCGGAGTCTCCCAAGGACTTGTCTGGCAGTGGACGCGCGGGCAGGCCATCGCAACCAAACACTTCGCCGCTATCGAACGCGAAACGGGCGTTACGGCACACCAGCTGCTGGCCGACGAACTGGCGAAGATTGCCGCGAAATCCGTTCCTTCCTAACTGCATCACGTTCCCCCAAAGGCATGTCGTTTGACGTGCCTTCTTTTTCACCTGAATCCAACCGTCAACACAAGGCCACACCATGCAAAGCGAATTATCACTAATCGGTGCCATCAAGTCGCCAGAGCGCATCCCCGCTCACTTGGTGTCGTTGTGTCGGTCATCCGGTGAAGCCGTCTTGCTCGCGATTCGCTACGGCAAGAAGTCGCAGCGGCAGGTGGCTGGCATGGTAGGGATTGAGCCATCGCAACTTGCCCGCGTGATCTGCGGCAACGCGCACATGCCGACTGACAAGGCTCGCTCCTTTGCCTATGCCTGCGGTAACTGGGGCTGGCAGCAGTGGGTGGCCTTCGACTGCGGCATGGACATGGTTCCGCGTGCGGAGTCGCTGGAAGAGAAGCTGGCTCGCCTTGAATCGGAGAACGCCGATCTGCGGAGTGCCGCCGCATGAGCATGAGTCCGGGCCAGCGCCGCACGCTACGCGCAAAAATCTTCAACGGTCGGCCATTCGTCGAATGCCACTACTGCGGCACGCGCCTGACTGATTCAGACATAACCCTTGATCACCTTCATCCCAAAGCCAAGGGCGGCGGAAACGGTATTAGCAACATGCTTCCCGCCTGCCGCGCATGCAACCGCATGAAGGGCGACATGGACTATCGGGACTTCATCGCGCAGTGCCAGTACGTAGCACGGAGCGCCGCATGAACCCCTTAATTTCGTACTTCCGCAAGCCAGCTTTTCATATCGCCCACCCTAAGCACAACACGCCAGCCGTGAATGTGACGGGTACGGGGAGTGAACTGTTCCACGCCGCCGCAGAACGCGTTGCAAGCGCCGTCTGTGAGCGCGCCATAGCAGCGCATGACCACGAGGCTGCGAGGCACGCCTGGGCACGCCTGACGCGGCTGATTGCTACCCGTAGCCCCGACACGATCCGGCGCATGGAAGCGCGAATGGGGGTGGGGCGGTAATGGCTGGCGACTGGATCAAGATGCGCATTGACCTGCAATCGCATCCGAAAGTTGTCCGCATTTTGTCCGCAACGCATACGGACAAATTTCGTGTTGTCGGCGGACTGCATGCGGTGTGGAGTGTGTTCGACACACATTCCGAGGACGGTGAATTGAGGGGCTATACGCCGGAAGCACTTGATCACATCATCGGCTGGGACGGCTTTGCTAGGGCGATGGAATCAGTCGGCTGGCTTCTGTTTGATGGCCTTGAAACCCTTACGTTGCCTGAGTTTACGGAGCATAACGGGCAGTCTGCAAAGCGGCGCGCAGAGGATCAGAAACGTAAGAAAAACACTCGCAACTCTGTCCGCATTCTGTCCGCAGATGATGAAGACAAAAAGCAGACTAGAGAAGAGAAGAGTAGAGAAGAGAAGAAAGAGCAAAAGACTACGCCCAAGGGCGTCGATCTTCTTCCTGGCATCTCCGAACGAATCGTTGCTGACTTCCTCGCGATTCGAAAGGCCAAAAAGCAGCCACTCACGGAAACCGCCGTAACCGGGATTAAGCGCGAGGCTGAGAAGGCCGGAATGTCGCTTGAGCAAGCGCTTACCGAAAGCTGCGAGCGCGGCTGGGCGTCGTTCAAGGCGGCGTGGCTGACGAATGGAGCGCACACCCCCGGTACTCCAACCAAAAAACGTAAGTTACTCGGCGAAGGATCATCCACAAATTACGGTGACCCAGCATGAACGCAGTCGTCCGCATATCCGAGGCGCGCAGCATGGGCCTTCGTGTTCCTCCGCATAGCATCGACGCGGAACAGGCCGTTCTCGGCGGGCTGATGCTGGCGCCGGACAAGATCGAGACGCTAGCCGACAAGCTGTCGGAACAGGACTTTTACCGGAAAGACCATCGGATGATCTGGCGGGCCGTGCTTGAGCTTACGGGGCGCGGTCAGCCATGCGACGCCGTGACGCTTGGTGACTGGTTTGACAACAACGGTCTCAGTGAACTGATTGGCGGCGGGTCGTACTGCATCGAGCTGTCCAACAACACGCCTAGCGCGGCCAACATTGCGGCCTACGCGCAGATTATCCGCGAGAAGTCTGTGTTGCGTTTGGTGATCGACCAAGCGACGCAATTGGTCGAATCCGCCTACGGGAATGAGTCAAGCGGCGTTGAGCTGGTTGATCGCGGCATCACGCAACTGATGGCCCTGCAGAAGGTAGAGGCGCGGTCGGAGTTCACGCTACGCCAAGCCATGACGATGGCGTTTGCCGAGGCTGAGCGCGCTAAGGCGTTGGGCGGAAGGATTCCCGGCATTGCATCGGGCCTGATTGATCTGGATCGAATCCTTGGCGGTTGGCACGACTCCGACCTGATCGTGATTGGCGCTCGCCCGGCACAAGGTAAGACAGCTGCGTTGCTGAACTTCTCCACGTCCTGTTCCTTGCCATCAGGAATCATTTCCGCCGAACAACCCGCGCAGCAGATCGGCGCCCGCGTCATGTCGATCAAATCCCATGTACCTGCCGAGCGTATGAGGAACGGGCGATTTGAATCTCACGACCTACGAAAGCTGGAAGGTGCTGTCGGCGAGTTGTGCGATCGAACCTGCCTAATCTATGACCGCAGCTCACCCACGATTGCCGATGTTTCGCGCATGGCCCGCAAGTGGAAGCAGCAGAACGGCATCCGCGTCCTGTTCGTGGACTACATCCAACGCATTGAGGCATCTCAGACCCGTTCTAGCGCCAACAAGGCCGAGAAGGTAGGCGAGGTAGTGCGCGGCCTGAAGAACCTCGCCCGTGATCTGGAAATACCCGTAGTGGCTCTGGCGCAGGTTGGCCGGCAAGCCGAAGGCCGCCAGCCGGGCATGGGCGACCTTTCCGATTCCAGCGAAATCGAGAAAGAGGCTGACCAGATCCTAACCCTGTTCCGTCCCGGCACGGCAGACGAGAACGCAGACGACAGCATTGCCGAAATCGACGTTTGCAAAAACAGGCACGGCCCTACCGGCCTCGTCAAATGCACATGGCTGAAAGAAACCATGCGCTTCGTGAATCTCCCAGGGGAGAACGTGTAATGGCTGACGTAGTGGAAATGATCCGCGCCAACGTGCGCAGGGATGAAGTCAAGCGCGAACAGATCCGCATCGACTTCCCCAACTGCACGGCAATCATCGACCAGTTCCGCGCCGTGTTTGGTGACGGCGTGAAGGCCAAATACTTCGAAGAGGGCGGAAAGACGATGGGCAAGCCACAACCTTTCGACGGAACGGATATCGACAAGCTGATCCGCCTGGACGAGATGGACGCCAAGCGGCACGGGAGGGTGGGACGATGAACATTAATCACGAAGCGTTGGAGCGTCTCGCCCGCGAAATCTGCGACTCGCGCAACGGGGCAGGGCATTACGACAAGTCGGGGACGCATAGGAACCACTGGCGAGTCAAGGCGTCGGAAATGATGGCGCTGGCCGTGGCTATGCCGGCGTATCGCGGACTCGCTCAGGCATGTGGGTGGCAGCTATGAGCGCACAAGCCTCCCGCGCCGAATACCCGCCACGCACCGTCTATCTGCGCACCAAGATTCAGCGCGAGACGGCTATTTCGATGATCAACAACGCGCCGCTCGATGACGATAGCCCGCTTGAACTGGTTCTGCGCGAAAAGCAGAAGTCGCGCAAGCTTGACCAGAATTCTTTGATGTGGGCTGGCCCGCTGCGCGATATCGAGGAACAGGGCTATCTCGACGGGCGGACGTATAGCGCCGAGGTGTGGCACGAATACTTCAAGCGCCAGTATTTGCCGGAAGAGTACGACCCGCAGCTTTGCCGTGAAGGCTACCGCAAGTGGGACATTTTGCCGGATGGATCGCGCGAGCTGATCGGTTCCACGACGCAACTCACCGTGCGCGGCATGGCGGCTTACATGACACAGGTCGAGGCGTTCGGCGCAAGCCTTGGCGTGATGTTCCATGTGCGCGAGAGGAGGGCGGCATGAGCAGCACCGCCGCCGACCGAAAGTGGTTCCAGGCCGTGGCCTCGCTCGAAACGTGCAGCCTGTGCGGCAAGTGGGGCGTCCAGGTAGCCCATTCCAACATCGACCGAGGCATGAGTCAGAAGTCAGCATGTCACATGACTGCTGCGTTGTGCCCCGAGTGCCATCACGAAATAGATAACGGGCACCTCCTAGACCGCGCCGAGCGCCGCGCACAGATGGACCGCGCCATTGTCCTAACCCATAGCCGACTGATCGACGCCGGCCAACTTGTGCTGAAGGTGAAGTAATGATCCAGATCAAAGAAACCGGACCGTACCGCGCAGCCCATGAAATCGCGGGAGTGATGATCGCACAGGGTGGCGAGTGGATCGTCAACGCGATTGACGACGAGGGCTACATCATGGCGCGGGTCGGTTCGCGTTACGCCGACATGTTGCAGCGTTCTGGATCGCCGTCACTGGTTGGGCCGTTCAACGCTAAGTGGAAACTGTCATTCATCGCTGGTGATTTGCGTGATGCTCAGCGGCTTGGCGGAGTAGTGGATACGCAGGCACCCGCCGATCAAGCAACCACGGTGAAGATGGCAAAGGTTCTACGCGATGGGCCGATGACGGTTGTCGCGGCGGCAAACATCCTTGGCCTGCATCAACGTACCGCGCTGACTGTTATCACGGGCCTCGTAAGGCGCGGCATGGCTAGGCGGACGGGCAAGGCGGTAACGGGGCGATCTGGCCGGAATCCTTGCTTGTATGAGGCTGCGTGATGATCCACCACCGCCGACGCGTGGACGAAAATCAAAAGTCGATTGTCGCGGCCCTGAAAGCCATCGGCGCATGCGTGCTTGACCTGTCCGGCTCGGGTGGCGGCGTGATGGATCTGCTTGTGATCTTCCGGGGCCGTGTGTGGATGATCGAGATTAAGAACCCAGCAAAGCCCAAGGCTGACCAGTCGCTGACGCCCGCACAGATTCGCGTGCATGCGGAGATAGGCAGGGCGGGCGGTGAGGTTCACATCATTCGGGAAATTGACGAAGCCATTGCACTGATAACCAAGGGGTTGTGATGAACGAGAACAAGTTCAACATTCGTAAGCTTGCGCGGTGGCGTGAACAGTCCGAGGCGATGTTCAGGTCAATGGGGCTTCGTGAATCGCAATATGCCGATGACTTGGGCCGGCTTGCAGATCTAGGCACGGACAAGATTATCGCCAAGGCTTCGCAGTTTCTGTTCGACTTCAACGAGCATGGTGCGGAAGCGATGCGCGAGCGGTACGAATGCAAAAGCCTGACGACGCCGTATAACCACCGGACATTTGCGCTTGGGTTAATTTCCAAAAAAGTTACAGGGTAATTGGACAAATAAGGGTTTCAATGTCTCAACCAAAAGAGGGTTGAGGCAATGCACGCACACACTCCGCCATTCACGCTTCCCGATGATGCTGCATCACGCAAGACAGTACCGATCGCATCCGGCCTGATCGACTATTTCCCGGATGCGTTGATAGCTGTAGCAGGCTTGTCGTTCATTGCCAACGCGCAGCACAACCCCGGTCAACACTTGCACTGGGATCGATCGAAGTCCACCGACCACGACGATTGCCTTATGCGGCACTTCATGGCGCGCGGGACCATAGACACCGATAAGGTTCGCCATCGCACGAAGGTTGCATGGCGTGCATTGGCTGCGCTGCAGGAAGAGATCGAGCGTGATTACACCGCGCCGTCATGGACTGACTCTATCCCCGCCGAATCCGCCTACCTCGCCAGCTTCAGCCCGAATGGTTCGCGCATTGCCACGGCTGCGGAAATCGACGCCATGCGCGACTTGCTGAGCGCTGAAGAGTTGAAGGGCTTCGGCATCGGCGATGTTGACCATGTAGCCGCAAAGGCTTCATGTGTAGCCGATCCGAGACACCCGTTGCACCACATGACGCTGCCGGGGCGTGAGCTATGAACTTGGCAGCCTCTTTCATCGTATTCGTGTCTGTCATTCTTTTTTGTCTTGTGCTTCGTGGAACGTGGGCACTCGCCGATCTGTTTGATAGACGGTTTGGCGGTAGTGCTGGACTTATTCCGTGGGCAGTAATTTTCTCCGTTTGGGCCGCATTTTTCGCCGGGTTGTGCAAATGATCGCCCCCAAGTCCACCGCCCTCACCATGCTCGCCAACGGAACCAGCCAGCGCGAAGTAAGCCGAGTCACCGGCATATCGCGCAAGACGCTCTATCGATGGGCTGAGACGTTTCCCAAGCCGGATACGGCGCCGCGTCGTCACTTTGTTTTGCCGGACACTCAATGCAAGCCCGGCGAGCCGCTGGATAACCTGCGCTGGATCGGCAAGGCCATTCGCGAATATAAGCCTGACGTGGTTGTGCACATCGGCGATCACTGGGACTTTCCAAGCCTGTCCACGTACTCCGCTCCCGAGTCCGGCGCCATGGAAGGGCTACGCTACGAGGATGATCTAAAGGCTGGCAATGACGGCCTGAGCATCCTGCACAAGGCAATGGGCGCGTGGAATGGCAGGAAAGTCCTGCTGCGTGGCAACCACGAGAACCGCCTGACGCGCTACCTCGACCGCAATCCGAAACTGTCCGGCGCGATGGGCTTTCACCAGTTCAATGATCGTTCGCTTGGGTGGGAAGTGGTGGACTACCACTGCGGATCACCGGGGCAGATCACGATTGATGGAGTGATCTATGCCCACTACTTTTCGGCGGTCAACACCGGCCGCGCGATCGGCGGCACCGCGAACAACAAGCTAAACCACGTCGGCACGTCGTTTGTGCAGGGGCATGTACAGGGCTACGAGGTTGGAACGAAACAGTACGCCACTGGCGTAGTCCGCAAGGGCATCGTGGCTGGCTCTGCCTACCTGCACGACGAGGACTACAAGGGCATGGCTAACAGCCACTGGCGCGGCGTGGTGGTGCTTAACGAAGTGCGCGACGGCACGTTCTGCGAGATGCCGCTAACGCTGGACTACCTCTGCCGCAAGTACGAGGGCATGAGCGTCGCCCGATACCTTCGCGAGCATTACGAGAACGCCGAGCATCGGTTTAGCTTGGCGAGGGCCGCCACATGACCGCCTTCACTGCTGCTGAAATCGTCGCCATGCTCAAGACCGTACACGAGCAGCGCGAGGACCCTGACGCCGACCAGCGTACTGCTGCGTACTGGTGGGGCCACTCTGACGCAAGCGTTGCGTGGTGGCTTTCGACGTGCCGCATGGTTGGATCGCATCCAGTCGCGCAATCACTGTATCTGGCAAACGTTGCCGAAGACATGAGCCAGCGCCGAGCCATCAAGGATTGGGCTTACGAGGTAGCTGCCAAGTTTGCCAGCGGCAAAGGCGTCGGCCCACGTCGCCGCAACCTTGTCGAGAGCTACCGGACAGACTGGGGCCATCAAGCAGCGCGTGACGGCGTGTTCATGGCCCTTTGGGGCGATCTTGAGGATGTGCCGGGCATCACGTCACGTTGCGAGCGGTTCGGCTGTGGCAAGCAGGCGTATCAGCGGGTGAGGGATGAGGTGTGCAGTCAGGCGAAAGACCTGATTGCGGGATTCCGCGCCGACATGGAGCAGTGCCGAACCGGACAGTTCAATCGCTGGTTCACGCAGCGGTGGGAGGATGCGACCGGGCGCACTTGGCCGCAACGAATCTAAGTGGGACGGCAATACCTGACGCATTGGTATGCTGTTTCTAAGGATAGTAAATCCACAAATTTTGCCGCCCGGCCTCTACCGAAATCTCCCGAAGCCTCGCAAGGCCGGCAAGCTCGAACGGGCGGCGATTCATTTTCGACGGCAGTCACGACGATAGCGCGGACTGAAAAGGTGCGCTCACAGGCCTCCGTTCCGTTGATTCACCTTTGGGGAATGCACGTACACACGATCACGGTTAGCTGCCGTGGTGACCTCCGGAGTCCGCTGAGCCGACGTTAAGGTCGAAACCGGACGTGCATAAGGGCTAGCGCGGCCCGTCTCCCCAAATCATATTGCGGCAGTGCGAGAGGGGAACCTGAAATGGTTCATCCTGATTGGCGGATTGGCACGACTCACTCTTTCCGTTAGATGAAACTGATCTACCGCAGACCGCCGAGAGGCAGTCAACGCCGCCGTGGGGCGCTATCCCGGACTGAATTCAGCACCGTTATACGTACCCGCATCCGTTTCTAGGATAACCAGCCATGACCGACGAACCCAGCATTGCCGAGGTCGATTCTGAGCAGTCACTGGCGCGCATCTTCGGCAGCTATGCCGATTACGTGAAGTCCTTACCCGAAAGGAAGTGGACGCACGGCGATGGTGGCTGGACGAGTGAGCCGCGATGACCGATGAGCCCGAGGACGAAGCAATCGACCTTGGTGATATCGAGGTTGAGCTTGACGGCGATTCCGAATACGTCGAGTGCGAGAAGGGCCAGATCATCTTCCCGCATGGCTGTGCTTGGTACGCCGACGCGCACGGCTTCAACGCCCTGTTCGTGGAGTACAAGACTGGCGCCATCACGGGTGAGGACAACTCGACCGGCCTGATGCGCTCGCCAAGCCGTAAGCCCGGTCAAGTGACGGCCATCAAGTAACCCAACCGGCCCGCATTGGCGGCCATAGACAGGAACGCCAATGCAGATCCCGCAAGACGTACAGACAGAGTTGGCGAAAGCCTCACCATCCATTGGGGCCGCAGCCTTGACCATTTTTGGCGTGTCCCTTCCTGACGTTGTGCAGATTGCCGCGCTTGTCTACACCATGGGCCTGATCGCGCAGCAGATTTACCGACTGTCGCGATGGCTGAAGCACCGTCACGACGACGAATACCCGCCCGATGCCAGCTGCTAAAGGTAAGTCCGGCATTGCGCTGGGTGCCTTGCTGATGGTTGCCGCTCCCCTGATTATCCATTACGAGGGCAACGTCCCGCATACCTACGCCGACGTGAATGGCGTGGCGACCGTCTGTGCTGGCGAGACTGGCCCTGACGTGAAGTGGGGCATGAAGCTCACGATGGAGCAATGCCTTGCGCGCCTGGACAAGCGCCTAGCCATCGAATGGGGCAAGTTCGAGCCGTGTATTCATCGGCCGATCACGATCAATCAAGCCGCTGCGCTGGCGAGCTGGGAATGGAACGTGGGCGTCACTGCCGCGTGTCACTCATCGCTGGTGCGCAAGCTCAATGAAGGCCAGCCGCCCGCTGTCTGGTGTGGCGATCTGTTGCGATGGACGTATAGCGGCGGACGGAAGCTCAAGGGATTGGTAGCACGCAGGCAGGGCGAGTACGCGCTGTGTGTGCAGCCATGACCAACTGGTTTCTACACTCCAAATTCAAACTGGCCTGTGCCGCATTCCTTGCGGGGCTGGGTCTGCTTATCGCCCACATACTCACATCTGAGCAATGGGTGAGCTTCACCACATGGACGCTGGGCCTTTACTTCGGGTCGAGCGTTGCCGATTCCGCCGTAGCCAAGAAACCCACGGATAGCTGACCCATGCGCATCCTCGCCGCCCTACTGTGTGTGGGGCTGTCGGGTTGTATCAGCCCTATGGCGCGGGTGCATAAGGCAACCGTACTGCTGACGATAGATAACGGTACATGCAGCGGAACGATTATCGGGCCTCATGCCATCCTGACGGCAGAACACTGCCTGACCAGGACTAAGACTCTCGCCGTCGATAGTGTTCCCGTTGAAGTGCTGAGCGTTGTTCTGGATCACCGCGACCACGCCATTGTTCGCGTTCTGACCACATATAAGCACTGGGTGGAGGTAAAGCCCGAGGTATATCAGGGCGAAGAGATTTTCAATCTCGGCAATCCCGGCAATCTGCGCGACATGTACCGGCATGGGTACGTATCGGGCTATGCAGTCATCGCCGGACAGATGCTCTACATCCTCGACTACAACGGCTATTTTGGTGATAGCGGCAGCGGTATTTTCAGCATGGACGGCAAGCTAGTCGCCGTTACCTCAGTGCTTGATCTGCAGCTCAGCCCGAACGGATTCATAAAGGTCATGGGCGCCTTCCCGCTGATGTTCACCAAGACGCAGTTGGACGAGGTGACGCGATGACCCGACTGTATGCCTATGGGGCTGCACTGATCCTGATACTTTACGGTTTTTGGTACTACGGCCACACGCGTTACGAGGCGGGTAAGGCCAAGGGCGACGCCAACGTTGCCGCCATCGTGGCGCGTGACGCCAACGAACTTATCGAGCAGAAGGCTGTTGCTGCCGCTATAGAGAAGCGCCAGGAAGCTGTAACCGCTGCCGCCGAACGCCAGATGATGCAGGACAACGCCAATGCCGTACAAAAGTACAAAGACACTATTGCTGCTTTGCGTGCTGGCACTGTCAGGCTGCGCCACCAGTGGACATGTCCGGGTGTACCCGCAGCCGCAGCCAGTGCCGGCAAGCCTGATGCAGACACCGCATTACGAGAGCAAGGCGCGGCAGATCTTATTCGACTCGCCGCAGACGCTGACGCCCAAATCAGGGCACTCCAAGCCGTATTGATGGGTGAGCGGAAATGACCCTACTGCACATCCTCGGCGCGCTGATCTTCATTGCTGGATGGATCGCACTGGGTGCGCTGATCTGGACGCGTGAGAGCGAAGAGCCGGTTAAGCCGCCCACTGTGCCGAAGTCTCATGACTGACGACGAACTGACCGATCAGGCGGCGGCTGACCTCATCCGCTGCTACGTGAAGCAGAACGTCATGGCAATGCTGATCCGGGCCGCGCTGCTTAGGGCTGCGGCTAAGTCGCTGGACGACCCGGCTAGCAAGTTACTCCATTGAGTGGTAATCGCCATGACCGCTAGAGCAGTCACCGCAAAGGAGTTGCGCTTAGCTGCCTTGGACATGCTGAGAAAATGCTGTCCGGCATTAGGCATAGACATTACCGAGTCCGACATTCAGGCGATAGACCGCGCCTTCCCGCTTAAAGACGAAGAGATGAATACCAATGACTGACGAAGTAGAACAGGTTGTACCAGCAGTTGAGGCCGAAGCGGTTGTTGAGCAAGCCCCCGCTGTAGCTGAGCCAGTGTCACCCGCAGTAAGTGCGGCAACCTCGCATGTCTATGGGCTTATTGAGCATCTCAAGTCTGAGTTTCTGGTGCTTGAGGAAAAGTTCAACAAGGCCATTGCGGATCTGCGCTCGCACCTGTGAATGATTTGATGCGGGCTAGCACAAGTGGTAGTGCAGGCGGCTCTAACCCGTCGTATGTAGGTTCGAATCCTACGCTCGCCGCCACCTTCCGTGGACTGCGCTAGAAGTACCCGTAGTCTACAGTATCATCGCAAACTGAGACGCTGTGTCATGGCAAAGGGAACTAAAACGGGCGGCGGTTCGCGCAAAGGCGTTCCGAACAAGATCACAGCGGACGTGAAGGCGATGATCCTTGGCGCGCTTGATAAGGCGGGTGGTGAAAACTATCTCGTCGCCCGCTCAAAGGATCAGCCCGTTGCGTTCATGGGCTTGGTTGGCAAGGTCTTGCCGCTGCAGCTCACGGGAGAAGGTGGCGGCGCGATCATCATTCAGGCGACTAGCCACGACGAGGCACTGTGAAGTTCACCGCACGCCAGCAACTTGCCTAGGCTGTCCTTGCGGGTGACGCCACGCACATCATGCTGTTCGGTGGCTCGCGCAGTGGCAAGACGTTCCTGTTGGTGCGCAATGTCGTATTCCGTGCGCTCAAGGCTCCTAAGTCGCGACACGCCATCTTCCGTTTCCGCTTCAACCACGTGAAGTCGTCCATCGTCCAGGATACGTTCCCGAAGGTGATGGACTTAGCGTTCCCCGGCGTGAAGTGGAACCTCAACAAGACGGATTGGTACGTGGAGTTCCCGAACGGCTCGCAGATCTGGTTTGCGGGTCTGGATGATAAGGAGCGAACCGAAAAGATTCTCGGCTAGGAATACGCCACGATCTATCTCAATGAGGCTAGCCAGATTCCTTATGGCAGCGTAGGCATTGCGATTACTCGACTAGCCCAGCGTGTCATGCAGGTCATCAAGGATGGTGCTGGTGGGTTCCTCAAGCCGCGCATGTACTACGACTGCAACCCGCCGAGCAAGGCGCACTGGTCATATCAGCTATTCGTGATGAAGCGCGATCCGGAGACGAAACAGAACCTTGCCAATCCGGCCGACTACGCCTATTTCCAGCTGAACCCGCAGGACAACGCGGACAACCTGTCTGATGGCTACCTTGAGACGCTGTAGGGGCTAAGCGCACGCCTTCGCAAACGATTCCTGCTGGGAGAATTCGCCGATGCAACACCCAACGCGCTGTTCACTGACGAGGTCATCGACAAGTGGCGCGTACAGGATGGCATCGTGCCCGACATGGTCCGCGTCGTGGTTGGAGTCGATCCATCAGGTTCTGGTGATGCCGACAACGCCGATAATGACGCCATTGGAATCTCTGTTGGTGGCATTGGTACCGATGGAAATGCCTACTTGCTCGCCGATTACACCGTCAAAGCGGGACCTGCTACTTGGGGCAAGATCGCCACAGACGCTTTTGACCGCCACGCCGCAGATCTCGTGGTAGGCGAAATCAACTACGGCGGCGCAATGGTGCAGCATGTGATCCAGACCGCGCGGCCACGGACGCCTTACAAGCAGGTCACAGCAACACGCGGCAAGGCAGTGCGGGCCGAGCCGTTTTCGGCACTGTACGAACAAGGCAAGGTGCGCCATGTCGGCGTCTTCCATGACCTTGAGGACGAACTGACAGCCTTCTCCACCTCGGGATTCACGGGCGAGAACTCGCCTAACCGCGCTGATGCGTGGATATGGGTGCTGACTGAACTGTTCCCCGGCCTGACGCGCGCCCCGAAGCAAACCATGAAGCCTAAGCTGCACCTGAATGCTCCGGTCGTTGACGGCGCGTGGATGAATTGATGAAGCCTGAAGATATCGTTAGCGAGGCCAAGAAGCGCTTCAAGCGTTGCCAGGACTGGGAGTCGTCTGCGCGCTAGTCGTGGGAGGACGATTACAAGTTCGCCAATGCCGATGCTGATAACGGCTTCCAGTGGCCGAACGAGATTCGCAAAGCGCGGGCTATCGACAACCGTCCCGCGCTGACGATCAACAAGACGCGTCAACACAACCTGCAGATCATCAACGACTGTAGGCAGAACAAGGCCAGCGTCAAGGTCAGCCCGACAGGTGGCGGCGCTTCCAAGGAAGCCGCCGAGATATTCGAAGGCATCGTTCGCCACATCGAATACATCTCGAACGCCTAGAGTGTCTATGACACGGCCAACACGTTCCAGATCGAGGCTGGCATTGGCTACTGGCGCGTTGTCACGGACTACCCGAACGAACGCACCTTCGATCAGGAAATCTATCTCCGTCGCGTCAAAGATCCACTGACGATCTACCTTGATCCGGATATCACGGAGGTTGATGGCTCCGATGCGCGCTTTGCCTTCGTGTACGAGGATCGTCCGCGCGAGCTGTTCGAAAAGGAGTACCCGAAGTACAAGGACTCTGCTCCGCATGGCACGCTGGGCGAGTCTGGCGACGGTTGGAGCGATAAGGACACAGTACGCGTTGCCGAGTATTACCGCCGCAAGGAGAAGAAAGACAAGCTGATTGCCACGGAATCAGGCGTAGTCAAGGCGAGTAACCTACCGCCTGAGATTCGCGCCGAGATGCTGGCCGATCCGAACGCCAAGGTTCGCGACATTATCGAGCAGGAGATTGAGTGGTTCCTGATCGTCGGTGATGAGATTGCGGACAAGAACATCTGGCCCGGCAAATACATCCCGATTGTCCGAGTCATTGGCGAAGAGACCGTCATTGACGGCAAGTTGGATCGCAAGGGCCATACGCGGGCACTGAAAGACCCGCAGCGTACCTACAACTACTGGACTAGCGCAGCGGTCGAGTTCGTCGCGCTGCAGTCCAAGACACCTTATATCGCGCCCGTGGAGGCTATCTCGGGGCTAGAGGTGTACTGGGAGTCGGCGAACCGCGACAACCTTGCGCTGTTGCCCTACAACGGGCTTGACGATCAGGGCAAGGCGATCCCTCCGCCGTCGCGTCAAGCGCCGCCCACGTTCGCCCCAGCCTATCTGCAAGGCTTGCAGGTTTCCGGCGAGGAACTGCAAGCTGTCAGCGGTCAGTACGAAGCGCAGTTCGGCGAGAAGTCCAACGAAAAGACGGGTATTGCGATTCAGGCACGCCAGCGCAAGGGCGACAACGCGACCTATCACTACATTGACCATCAGGCCATCGCGATCCGGTTTACGGGACGCATTCTGATCGACCTGATCCCGAAGATCTACGACACCAAGCGCGTTCTGCGGATTGTGGAAGAGAACGGAGACCAGCAGTAGATTCAGCTTGACCCATCCGCACAACAGGCTTACTAGGCCCAGCAGCAGCAACAGGGCAGTCAGATTGCGGCCATCTTCAACCCGTCAGTCGGCGAGTATGACGTTATCTCCGAAGTCGGGCCGGCCTTCGCGACAAAGCGTGAGGAAGCGTTCAACGCCTTGACGCTGATTGCCACGCAGTCACCGGAAATCATGCAGATTGCGGGCGACCTGATCATGAAGGCCGCTGACTTCCCGATGGCGGAAGAGTTGGCCGAACGCCTCAAGAATATGGTCCCCCCGCAGGCTTTGGGTGGTCCGTCGCCGCAAGTCATGGAGATGCAGCAGAAGTTAGGCGCCATGGGTAAGGCGCTGGAATCCATGACGCAGAACCTTGCCGATGAGAAGAGCAAGCGCACCAGCGTCGAGCAGCAGAAGGCGATCGACGTGTACAAGGCCGAAACGGATCGCGCTGCCGTGTTGAAGGATATCGACCCCGCCATCTTTGCGCCCATGGTTCACAAGCTGGTCCTTGAGGCCATGCAGCAGGACATGGGCAATGTGATCGGGGCAAGTAATGACATTTTGAATCAGGGCGCTGACGACGCTCAAGAACCCACCGGTGGGCAACCGGGCACTAGCCAATAAAGAGCCGATGATGACTGATGAAGTAAACGGTACGCAGACCGAAGAAGCTGCGGTTATTCCCGCCACTGATAACGCTGCCGACACGGGATCGGAGCAAGTAACCGACGTTGCCAAGGCCGAGGAAACTCCGACCGAAGCAGAGGGTGAACACGCCAAACGCGCCCCATGGTTTCAAAAGCGCATTGACGAACTCACCCGCGAGAAGTGGGAGGCCCGTAGGGAGGCACAGGCAGCGACTGCCTTAGCTGATGCCCTGCGAAACCGCAAGCCGGAAGATGGCAGTCAGCCAGCGGAAACGCCGACCGACATTGATGCCCTCGTGAACCGGCGTGCGGCAGAAATGCGTGAGGTCGAGGCATTTAACGAGGCGTGCAACACCACTTACCAGAAGGGCAAGGAAGTGCTGCCGGACTTTGACGAGGCTGTGAAGGGTTACCAGTTGCTGGGTGGCTTGGATGGGCGTCGCGAATTCCTGGAAGCGGTCAACTCCCTCCCCAATGGTTCGCAAATCTTCTACCACCTCGGAAAGAATCTCGATGAAGGCGCGCATGTGCTGGCCCTTTCTCCCGTCAAGATGGCTTTGGAACTGACGAAACTCAGCCAGAAGCTGTCGAAAGCCCCTCCTGTATCCAATGCCCCTGCGCCGATCAAGCCGCTTGGCGGCACGGCAGTTCATTCCGACGACCCCGAAAAAATGTCCATGAAGGAATGGGTTGCGTGGCGTGAAAAGCAGTTGGCGAAGTAACCATCATCCCTCATCTCGGAGTTAATGCACCATGAGCAATACCCTTCTCACCCTCAACCAGATCACGCGTGAGGCCGTTCGTCTGTTCAAGAACAGCAACGCCTTCATCGGGTCGATCAACCGCCAGTACGACGACTAGTTCGCCCGCGATGGCGCCAAGATCGGCAGCTCCCTGCGCATCCGCCTTCCGAATGACTTCACCGTCACCACCGGCACCGTTACCGCCTCTCCGCAGAACACCGTCGAGCCGAACACCACGCTGACCCTGACCAATCAGGATCACGTTGACGTGCAGTACAGCTCGCAGGATCTGACCCTGTCGTTGCAGGACTATTCGGAGCGCATCCTCGCCCCGATGGTGAACAACCTCGCCGGTTCCGTGGCGCAGAACGTCATGACGGGCGCGGAATCCATCTGCAACTATGTGTCGAACACCTCGGCCGGCGCTGTGGTCACCCCGACCGCCAATGAGTGGTTGCTGGCGGGCGCTAACCTTGACCTTAACTCCGCCCCCCGTGGTGGCCGCAAGGCGATCCTGGACCCGTACACGCAGGCACGTACCGTGTCCAGCCTGTCCGGACTGTTCAATCCGACCGGCACCGTCTCGCGTCAGTTCACTTCTGGTGAAATGATGGGTCCGGCGCTGGGCATTGAGTCGTGGATGAGCGATCAGACCGTGCTGAAGCATGCCACGGGTGCCTACAGCACGCTGGGCACTGTGTCGGGCGCGTCGCAGACCGGTTCGGCTATCACCACCTCGGCGCTGGCTGGTCCGCTGAAGAAGGGTGACATCATCACCTTTGCCGGCGTGAACCAGTTGAACCGCGTCACCAAGACATCGGTGGGCACGCTGCGACAGTTCGTGGTGACCGCCGATGTGGCGACCTCGGCCACGTCGATCCCGATCTACCCGGCGTTGATTCCGGGTGCGAGCGGCACGGTGCAGTATGCGACCGTGGACGTATCGCCGGCATCGGGTGCGGCTATCTTGGTGGTGTCTCAGGCCAGCGAGAGCTATCGCAAGAACTTCGTGCTGCGTCCGGAGGCCGTCACGCTGGCGACCGCCGACCTGATCATGCCCAAGGGCGTGCATGATGCCGCTCGCGAGTCTTACGACGGCGTGTCGATGCGCATGGTGAGCCAGTACAACGTGTCCACCGACCAGTTCATCACGCGTCTTGACGTGCTGTATGGCTGGCAGTGGGTGCGTCCGGAGTGGGCTTGCATCGTGGCTGACAAAATCTAACCTCAACCCTTTGGCGCCCCTTCGGGGGCGTCATTTTCAGGGCTTCACCATGAACCGATACGACCACATCAAGTTCCCTGATTACGTCTATCAGGAATATCCCAAGTGGGTTGGTGACGTGATCGTGCAGGATGCAGACGAAGAGGCGGCACTGCTGGAGTCTGCCGGCGAACCTGCCGAGCGCGTCAAACGCCCGTACAACCGTAAGGACAAGTAATGGCTAACGTCTTGCCGACTGCTGGCAGCATTATCAATCTCGCCTTGAAGATGTCAGGCGTGCTGGGCATCGGCTAGACGGCCTAGGCGGAAGATTCCAACGACGCCCTAACTGTCATGAACATGATGCTGGCGCAATGGCAGCGCAAACGCTGGCTGGTCTACTCGCTGGACGACGTGTTCTTTACGCCCACTGGCGCGCTGTCCTACACCGTGGGAGCTAGCGGCGATGTAAATATCCCTCGCCCCGACAAGATAGAGGCGGCTTTCGTTCGCCTTACCAATGGCCCGTTGCCGGTGGACTATCCATTGGCCCTGGTCGAGGCCCGCGAGGATTACAACCGCTTCGCGCTCAAGGGTATGTAGACCTTTCCGCAAGTGGCGTTCTACGACGCTGCTTTCCCGCTGGGAAACCTTTACATCTGGCCGGCACCCTCGGCCACGAACTATCAGGTGCATATCACGGTCAAGACGCAGCTCACCGCGTTCACCAATCTCACCAGCACGATGAACCTACCCCCGGAGTATCAGGAGGCATTGCTATACAACCTCGCCGCACGGCTGCGCCCGATGTATGGACTGCAGCCCGAACCGACCATTACAACGATGGCGATGACATCGCTGAACGTCATCCGCAACGCCAATGCGCAGATCCCGCGCCTGACCATCTCGCCAAGCCTGACGCGAGACAGCCTGTATAACGTGTACTCGGATCAGAGTTACTAATGCAGCTCGCCCTGCTATCCGGCGCCTATGAGGCCCGCTCAATCATCGCCTCAGCGCAACGCTGCGTGAATCTGTACCCGTAGGTTAACCAGATGGAATCGTTTCAAGGCATGCCCTAGATGGCGGGTGCGCCAACGCTCATCACGCACTATCCCACGCCGGGCCTGACCTTGTTGGCGACCGCTGCGACGAATGTATGGCGCTGCCTCTATCCTGCTAGTAATGGCTAGCTCTATGGCGTTTGCGGCTAGAACGTATACGCAATTGGCTCGTCATGGTCATTGACCCTGCTTGGAACGATCACGCCAGCCACCACGCTATGTTCCATGGCTGACAATGGCATGACACTGGTGTTGGTTGACGGGACAGTGAACGGCTACACGATCAACCTAACCACGAATGCTTTCGCTACGCTGGTTGACCCCACGGGAGCCTTTGTCGGATCTGACCGCGTTCGGTATCTAGACACCTTTTTCCTGTTCAACAAGCCCGGTACGCAGACGTTTTACACCTCGCTCAGCAATAGCGTGACGTTCGATCCACTCTATCTGGCTAACAAGACAGGTTATGCCGACAAGCTTATGGCTATCGAGGTCATGCACCGGGAAATCTGGCTGATCGGCGACTAGACGACGGAGGTATGGTTCAACGCGGGTTCGGCGGCGTTCCCGTTTCAGGAAGTGCCTGGCGCCTTCATTCAACACGGTTGCATTGCAAAAAACTCTGTTGCTTCGCAGGATTTGGCCGTTTTCTGGATCAGCAAAGACCCACAGGGTACGTCCATCGTGCTTATGGGCAGCAACTACAACGTGACCCGTATTTCAACGCATGCTATCGAGCATGAGTTTTCCACCTATGCGGCGCTGTCGGATGCCATCGGCTACGTGTATCAGGAAGAGGGGCACATGTTCTATGTGCTTAACTTCCCGACTGCCGATAGGACGTGGGTCTATGACATTTCTAGCCAGCTGTGGCATGAGCGCGTATGGCTGGACAGCAATGGTATAGAGCATCGCCATCGCTCTAACGTCTTCGCCTACGCCTACGGCTCCTACGTCGTCGGCGATTGGAGCAATGGCAACCTGTACGCGTTGGATCAGAACAATTACACCGATAACGGAACGCCGATCAAGCGAGTTCGATCGTTCCCGCATGTCGTGAATGAGCTGAAGCGCATCATCTACCGAAAGTTCATTGCCGATATGCAGACGGGCGCGCAGACCGATCCCAATGCCGATCCGCCCATCCTTTCTCTGCGGTGGAGCGATGATCGCGGTGCGAGCTGGGGCAATGCCATCACGCAGCCCCTGGGTGCCGTAGGCCAGTTCCTGCAGAGCATCCAGTTCCGCCGCCTCGGCATGTCACGTGACCGCATTTTCGAACTGTCGTGGTCATCGCCGGTTATGACGGCCCTCAATGGCGCCTATGCGGATGTGGAGGCTTCGGCGTCATGAGCCAGCCCTTTCCGCAGCTCAATTCACCGATGGTGGACAAGTCTGGCAACATTATGCCGGTCTGGCGCGCCCTCATTAGCTCGCTATGGGCCAATTAGGGTGGCGCGTCAGGCTCGATCAGCGCCCCCGCAGCAGGAAATGCCAATCAGGCGTTTAACGTCGCAGCGGGCACAGACAGTTCCAACGCCGTCAATCTGTCGCAGGCTGATGGACGCTATGCCGCGCTCGCGGGAAATCAAACGCAGTCGTTCTTGGTGGGCAACGCCACGGCAGGCTCGAATCAGGCCATGCGACGCTCGCAGTGCGAAGGTCTGTTTGTGGCCTTTTCAGGATCTCCTGCCGCAGCATCCTCCATCACGGTAACCGCATCACCCTTTGCCTATACCGCAATTGCTGGCGGCGTCGTCACTATCTCGGGAGGCACCGTTTCCGCCGTCTCATTGGCTCGCGGAGCAACCTCGGCAACCCTGGGTGTAACGTCAAGCGTTTCAGTCCGTAACGGCGACATTGTGACGGTCACTTATTCAGTAGCTCCCACCATGAGCCTTTTCCCCGCATGAAAAACTTTCTTCGACTTGCCCAAGGTCTTGACGTGATGCCGCTGCTGGCGGCCGTGACGCGCAATGCCGACTGGTGGCATGAGGACACCTATCTGCGGTCCTATCCACAAGGCCCATTTGGTGAGATTGACAGCATCATTCTTCGCTTTCCGCCGCGCACCGTGGCCGAAACGCAAGATCAGGCCGAGGAATTGCTGCGACGGCCCGGTTACGATCAGCACGAATGCATCGATCAGCCCATCTATGGCCGCATTCCGCAGGCGCGTCAGTTGGTGATGAACCTGATGAGCTATGTCGGGGCAACTCGCCTAGGCCGCGTCATGCTCAATCGCATTCAACCGGGAGGGCGAATCTTCCAGCACGCCGATACGCCGGCCCATGCGAACTACTGGGATCGCCACCATATTGTTTTGCAGAGTGCTCCGGGCGTCGTCTTTGAGGCCGGCGACGAGCAGGTTTACATGGCGCCGGGCGAATGCTGGTGGTTCGACAACGGTAAAGACCGCACCGATGGCAGCGAAGTACCGAAGCACCAAGTCATCAACAACAGCGCCGTCGAGCGCATTCACATGATTGTCGATCTGAGGACACGCTAATGCTGATTTACGAAATGGATGAAGGCGAAGACTTCTTTGAATACCTGATGCGCAGCATTCTGGAAGGAAACGCCGAGTGATTACCTTTGCCGTCGAGCCGTGGAGCAGCTTTCGCCATGATGCTGGGCGTTTGTGGGTCAAGCATTGGGAAGAGGTTGCGGTACATCAGGACGTGATCAGCCTTAACGTCGATTACGACCAGTACGATCGACAGGATGCCTACGGGGCGCTATATATCATCGTAGCGCGACACAAGGGCGAGATTGTCGGGTATTGGGCGGGTCTTATCCGCGCGCACCTGCACTACGCGGACAGCTTGACGGCCTATACCGATGTGTACTTCGTAGAGAAGGAGTACCGTAAGCGAGGCGTCGGGCAAGACCTGTTCGCCTTCGTTGAAAAGATGCTCAAGGCGCGAGGCGTGCAGCGCATTTTCACCGCAACCAAATTGCACTTAAACCACTCCGCGCTATTCAAGGCTGCAGGATACAATGAAACCGAAATTGTGTTCACAAAGCTGTTGGGGGATTAACCATGGTTGTTGCAATTGCGGCTGGCGTTGGCATTGTTGGGGCTGTGGCGGGTGCTGAGATATCATCCAGTGGCGCCCAGGATGCGGCGCAGACATAGGCAGACGCGGCGAACAATTCTGCCGGCATGTCCATGCAGAAGTATGCGCAGACGCGCAATGACCTGATGCCTTATCAGAAGGCAGGGTAGGCTTATAACACTGCGCTCTAGCAACGCATGCCTGAATTGACTGCCAACTTTGATCCAACCATGGCGCAGCTTGAATCCACGCCGGGTTATCAGTTCATCAAGCAGCAGGGGCTTGAGGCGGCATAGAACGGATTTGCTTCCAAAGGCCTTGGAAGCTCTGGCGCCGCCATGAAAGGCGCCGCCGATTATGCCACCGGGCTTGCCAGCAATACCTTGACGCAGCAGCAGCAGATTTTCTCCGCGAACCAGCAGAACGCCTATAACAAGCTCATGGGCGGCGCATCACTGGGTGAGAATGCGGCGGCTCAGTCGGGCACGCTAGGAACCAGCTTTGTCAATCAGGCCACATAGGCTCAGATGGGGGCGGCTAACGCATCCGCTGCCGGCACCATTGGCGCGGCGAACGCTTGGTCTAATGCCTTGACGAATTCGACCAACCAAGCATCGCAATATCTGATGTATAACAAGTTCGCGGGAGTTTGACATGGGTATTGATGCAAGCATCCCGCTTCGTGCTGGGCAGGGGGCCGCATAGCCTTCCAACCTGCTGACGATGGCACAGAATGCCACCGACTTAGCGAATGCCCAGCAGAACCTATTGACGCTTCGTTCGCAGGGTGCGGCGGGTAAGGATTTCCAGGGCGCTATCGGTCCTGACGGCAAGCTCAATACGGCGCTGCTCAACCAGAGTCTAGCCAATGACCCCGTGGCGGCTCGATCTGCCATTGCCGCATCGCAGGCCGGTCAGAGTAATGCGGCAACTAGTATTAGCAATGCTGGTCAGCAACAACAGCAGGCATTCCAGCGCTTTACCGCTGTAGGTAACTCGCTTGGATCACTTTTGCAATCCGGAAAGCCAATCGGTCAGAAAGACGTGCAGAACGTGGTGGCTGATTTGGTGGCTAATCCGGCGCACCCAATGGATGCGAAAGAGGGTGCTGATCTGATCGGGCAAGCATCCATGATGAATGCGGATCAGCTTCATCAGGCCATTGCGGCGCGTTATGCCTTTGCCCAGCAATCTGCCGCTTCACTCGCCCCAGCAGTCGGCATGGTCAACAATGGCGCGGCCAATGTGCCGATCAACACCAACGCAGCAGCGGGTTCGATTGGCCCCATTGCGGGCGCAACCCCCGTGCCGAATCAGCTTGGGCCGTCGCAGCTGGCTACGCAGGTTCCCATCATCAACGCACAAGGTCAGCCGACCGTGCAGAATCTTGGCAATGTGCTGCATATGCAGAACGGCGGCGGCGCAGTGCCAAGCGTCGATGAACTGACCGCGCAAGCAACGCAGATGGCGAATCAGGGCGGACCCGGAGCAAACGCTCCCGCCGCACAAGCATGGTTGCAGCAGCAGCTTGCGGCACAGGGGCGCAACCCACAGCCCGTTCTAGCCCCTGGCGCCTCTTCTGGCGGCGTCCCTACCGGCCTAGCTCCCGGTGTCGCCGAGGCTGCTACGGCGGCAGGACGTCAGGCGGGCGAGGGTGGCGCGGCGCTTACTAACGATATGGCTGCATTGCCGCAGACTCGGGCAGCATTGCAGCAGGTTGCCTCGGAGATTTCCGGCGCGAATCCGGGTCCGCTGAATGATCAGCTGACGAAGCTTGGCGGCATCCTGACGCAGCTGGGCGTATCCAACGAACAGGCCACGTCCTCGCAGCTCATGCACAAGGCGTCGATGCTCGCCACGCTCAGCACGGTATCGAGCAATCTCGGCGTGCCTACGGATGGCAAAATGAGTGCTGTCATGGCGGCGACACCGAATGCCACGATGACACCGGAAGCGGCGCGTGCTGCTACGGGCATGTTGCAGGGCTTGGTGGACTACAAACAGGCCAAGGGCGAAGCATGGCAGCAGTATCAGGCTTCTAATGGCCCGCAGTCGTTCGGCCAGTTCCAGACGCAGTGGAACAATAAAGTGCCCAATGCTGCCGCGTTCCAGTTCAACCATCTGCCCGCAGCGGAGCAATCGAAGTATTGGAGTTCGCTGGACAAGGGTTCGAAGCAGCAACTCTTAGATAGCATGCAGGCAGTGGGCATCCAGCCCGTGAAGAACGGCAAGTAATCAGGGGAACGCATTGGACAATACCGCCGCACCCCCGTCCATTGACGACATGGATGCACAATTCGGAAGCCACGCCTCGACATAGACGCTGATCCCAACATAGACGGAAGCGCCGAAAGCCCTGACCGTGGACGATATGGACGCGCATTTCTCGCCGTCTGTTGTTGCTTCGCCCGCGCCATTGCTGCATGGCGTCTACAACGGTGCGATGCGGACGGTTGATAAGCCCGCAGAGCTGCTTGGCGATCTGGCGGCAAAGGCGGGTGTCTCGGCGAAGATCCGCAACGCCCTGACGGCGGCGGGTGTATCGCCAGATACGGCGAACAAGCTTGCCCCCGCATTGGGTCAGTCGAAGGTCAACGATGCGTCCAATGCTGCGCAATACGATGCGGCCTATGGGAAAAGCACGTCAGCCGGCTTGGGTAATGTCATCGGGCAAACCGCTGTCATCGCGCCGCTCATTTCGACGGGTGGCGCACTGGCTGGCGCGGGAGCTACAGGCTTAGCTGCTGGCGTGGCCGACTCCGCGCCCATAGCCTCCAAGATCATTCAAGGTGGCGCCAATCTGCTAAGCGGTACGGCGGGTGCTGGCATGGAGGGCATTGCGGGTGGCGCAACGCGACTCGCCTCCAAGGTGGCGTAGGGCGCTCAGATCGGCGGACAAGCAGCAGCCTATACAGGGCAACCCGTGGGCACCGGAATGGAATACGGCGCGGCGATTGGTCCTGCTGGTGCATTGGCTGGCAAGGTCTTGGGAGCAGCTGCCACGGTCGGAAAGAACATGCTATCTCCGATCACCGACATGTCTGAAGCGGCTACATAGCGCGCTGCCGTCAACAAGCTAGTTCAGGCGTTTAAGGCTGATGGCATGACCCCCGCCCAAGCCATGGCGAAAGCGACGGCGTTGGGCGAGCAGGGCATGCTTGCCGATGCAGGCGGGGCGAATGTGCGCAATGCCGCCGAGACGGTTGCCAATTCACCGGGTGCCGGATCGGATATAGCGCAGCAAGCCCTAGAGTCTCGCGCTGGCTCGCAGGCTGGCCGCGTGAATCAGGCTGTGAAGGATGCCACAGGTGTCACGGGTAACATTCATGCCGAGGCCGATCAGCTCATGGCGCAGCGCGCACAGGATGCCGCTCCGCTGTATGACAAAGCGCTGTCGAATCCCGTCATTCCGAATGACAAGCTATCCGTGCAGCTGCAGAATCCGTTGATCCAAGCCGCTATGAAAGATGGCGCCAAGATTGCGGAAACGAATGCGGCTGCGAATGGTGAGGCGTTCGATCCCAAGGCATATTTCAACCCGGATGGTTCCACGCCGACTGCACCGACCATGAAAGCCCTGGATGCAGCAAAACAGGGCTTGGATGACATGCTGGAAAAGTACCGCGATCCGACGACTGGCAAGTTGAATCTCGACAGTCAGGGCCGTGCCATCAACAACCTGCGCGCATCCTACGTCAACAATCTTGACAGCTTGAATCCTGACTATGCGGCTGCTCGTGAAGCCTATGCCGGCCCGTCGCAATCGCTCGATGCGATGAACATGGGTAAGCGCGCCCTATCCAATGACCCCGAGGTGAATGCCAAGATCGTTGGCAATCTTTCCGATGGAGACAAGCAGTTTTACTTGTAGGGCGTCACGCGCGCGTTGCAGGACAAGATTTCAGGTGCGCAGGACGGCGCCGACGTAACTCGCCGCATCTTCGGCAATGACCTTATTCGCAACAAGATTGCCGCTGCTTTCGATGATCCGGCAGCGTTCGCCAAGTTCCAGCAGCAGATGGAAGCGGAATCGACCTTTGCGCAGACGCGCAATCAGGTCTTGAAGGGATCGCAGACAGCACGGCGACTGGCGGGACAGGCCGATGCCGCACAACCACTTGCGGACGCTGGCAGGCAGCTATTATCGGGCAATGTGGGGTCAGCAATTACGTCAGGCGTCAAGGGTGTAGCCAACTACCTGATGCAGCCCAGTCAAGCGCAGTCTACGGCGCTGGGTAATCTCTTGTTCAAGCCGGGGCAGGCTGGCACTGAACAGCTGCAATAGGCGCTAGACAAGATGAAGCCCGGAGTTGCTAGGCAGCTGCTAAATCAGCTCATTCAGGGCGGCAAGGGTGCGGCGCTTCCTGCCGCAACGCTGGGGACATAGCAGATCTACAATCACTGATTCCGCTGGCTCTTGAAATAGCGATCATTGGCGCGTCGTGTCGGCCCATTGGTGCAGGCGTCAATGAACCACAGGAAGGCAAAAAAGCCGCCGATCAGCCGTAACAGGGGCCACCAGTTGTCGGCCCAGAATCCCGGCATGTCCATGCTGCTTTTCTCAACCAGCAAGATCAGCACGCCAAATACGATGCTGACATTGAAATGCCACGGCAACACATAACCCTTTTCCATTCGCGGGAACCCCAATGAGCCAGCTAATCCAGAACGCCAAATAGCAGTATACGGATGCTAACGGCAACCCTCTCGTGGGCGGAAGTGTAGCATATTACCTGCCGGGTACGCTGACAGCAGCCAATACGTGGCAGGATCAGGCACAGAACACGCTAAACCCCAATCCCATCACGCTTGATGCCAATGGGGAATGCATCGCGTGGGGCGCTAACTCGACCTCCTATCGCCAGATCGTCAAGGATTCGCTAGGCAACGTGATATGGGATTAGGTGACGGGCATTGTGGGGTTCAGCAATCCTATGTCGGTGGCCGGGGATCTCATTGTGGGCGGTACGGCTGGCGCACCCGCTCGGCTTGGCATTGGTGCCAATCGGCAAGTCCCCATTTCCAATGGCACCGCTCTTGCTTATGGCGCGCTTACTGCGGCTGATGTGGGCGCAGATCCGGCAGGAACGGCGGCGGCATTGGGTGGAATCGGCGCTTAGGCCACACTGGTACTTTCGGGTTATGCCATCGCGGCCAATGTCGGCGTTATTACGGTTTCTGCATCAGCCCCGACCGGTACGCCGGCTAACGGCCAACTCTGGTTCCAACACGCATGATGAATATCGGCGTGGGCGGTGCATGGCTTCCTATAACTCCATTTATCGGCGTGGGCGGCTCATGGAAATCCATTACAGGGGCATGGATTGGCGTGGGCGGCTCGTGGAAGTCACTTAATGCATCTCCGCTATCGCTGGTGGCGTCGCCTACATCTTTGTCCGCATCTGCAAATAGCAGTCCGCCCCTATTCAGACCGGTAGTCACCACCGGATCAGTGACTATAACGCCATCAGGTGGAACGGGGCCATATACGCATTCTTGGTCTATTGCTTTTGTTCCATCGGGATCGGTTGATAGTTCCGGAACATGCTCCGTAGCATCACCAACTTCGGCCACAACGACATTCTCAGGATAGACATGCGGCGGGGCATATTCACCAGGAACAGATAACTATACCGCCATAGACACAGTAACAGATACGTCTTCAGGGGCGGTCACGACGATTGCCATTCCTATCAAACTATCAAACATCTACGTGGCTTAACTATGGCAATCCAGATCCCCAATGGTCGGCAATAGTTCTTTGACAATAACGGAAACCCGCTTGCAGGGGGTTTTGTCTATACCTATATCCCTAGCACTACCACGTATGTAAATACATATTAGGATTCCGGCCTGTCTATTCTTAATAGCAATCCGATAACCCTTGATGCGGCAGGCCGTTGCTCCATATGGATTGCTGGTGGCACCTATATCCGCCAGATGGTCTATGACGGATTCAATAACCTGATTTGGGACTAGATCGCAGGCGGCGGTGATTTGGCCGACCTTGCCAGTACCGCACCGGGGAAGGGCGCGTCCCTTGTCGGTATTAAACGCACTGATCTGCCTAGTACAGTCGCATCCACTCTTGCGGCGATGGTTAACGCCGATATCATTGTACCCGCGCGGGACTATGGGTTCGACAATACGGGTGCAACGGACAATTCCGCCAAGCTGGCGATCATGCTGGCGGACATTCAGACAAACGTGAATGGCCGAGGCCGTCGTATCCGGCTCGGTGCGGGCACCTACAAATTCAACACGACATGGGCCTTTTCGTCTTACGCGGCGGGCCTAGTCCACAACATCATCCTTGAGGGTGATAGCCCCGCCAGCACCATACTTGATTTCAGCGGCTGTCCCGCAGGTACGGACGGCCTTACGTTCAACCTCGGCACGCACTTCATTGTCAAAAACCTGTCCATTGCCAGCGCGCCGCGCGATGGTCTAGTCATCGGCCTCGGAAACTCAGGGTCAAACTACTGCAACCTGTTCCTCGTAGATAACGTGATCGTGCAGAGTTCGGGACGTGACGGCCTGGTGCTGGTCAATGCGTACCTCGGAACCATCCGCGATTGCCTGTCAAGGAATTCGGGCGGCGTAGGATTCAACTTCAAAGGATTTTCCACCTCGCTGCACGTATCGCGATGCGATGCACAAACCAACACCGGGGCAGGCTGGTCTCTCAACGCCATCATCTACTCGGAGTTTTCCGCGTGCGGTGCGGACAGCAATGGTCAGCAAGGCTGGGCCATGTCCAATATGCAGAGCGTGCAGTTCACCGCTTGCGGCGCCGAGTCAAACCAAAAGGATGCTTTCCAGCTAACCACGAGTGACGCATCTGCCGTGGGCCTCCCCACGCAGGCACAGGATATTCACGGAGTAGTGTTCTCCGGGTGCTATGGCCTGAGCAACAGCGCCGCGTCTGCGGGAACGTACGCGAGCTTCATCACCGCTGCGACCAGTAACAGCCGCCCGATTGACTTCAAAATCCTTGGGGGTAATGCCTACGGCGGCACTGTCTCGGATCGCGCGCTGATTCTGGCGGGGTCATCGGGTCAGGTAACCTGCCACAAGGACATGTTCAACGACGCTGGCTGCACTGCGGCGGACTCAGTGACGGGAACCGTTGAAGTGGCTAACGCGACCGTGTCTGGGCGACGAGCCATAACCTACATGTCGTCCTCACAATCGTTGACCAATAACACCATGACCTTGCAGGTGTGGAATGCAGCATTCAACACCAACGATCTAGGCGCGACCCTGGCGTCAAATGCCATCGTCGTCCCTCGCGGCGTCAACAAAGTACGGGTTTCGGTATCACTTGACTTCGCGGCCAATGCTACGGGCGTTAGGCAGCTATTTGTCATGAAGAACGGCTCCACGCCGTATGGCGTTCCCACCGCACAAATGAATGCCTCTTCAGGTGGCGATACAACGCTGACAGGATCATCCACGGCTATATCCGTTGTTGCTGGCGATACCTTCAGCGTTCAGGCGTACCAGAACAGCGGCGGCGCACTGAATCTCACTGCTGGGGCGGCGACATGGCTTGCGGTTGAGGCTATCAATTAATCACCGCAAGAACACGCCTCGCATAAGGGCGAAGTGGGACGTTCTTTAATCTTAGCGCCGGTTTCTCGATGAGATACCAGCTAGCAACACAGATCATGACAAGCGGCGGGATGAGGTAAGTCGCCATGCCCACATAAGTTGTGGCAAGGTTATGCCTAACGATGAACAGCACCAGCGGGAAGTGGTAGATATAGAGGCCATAGCTTATATCGGGAAACTTGAAAGGGATCGCCCTGAAACCAGCCATCCCTACCCAAACGATAGAGAATGATTGGAATACAAGCGGGTAAATATCGACAATTCCGTGCACGCCCGGAATGTACGCATTGAAACATACGGCAAGGAATAGCACCCATGGGATTACGGGGTGCACTCTAAGCAGCACATCGCGATAGAGATACATCAGGTTTCCGATGAAGAACGCCGGACCCAGAAACAAGATGATCTGCACATGTCCCGGTAGATGACGACCGCCATGCACAACGATCATGGATGCAAGAAGCAGAAGCCAGATGGAGATGCGGTTCCGGTAGGCGCCAGCCATCCACAACAGGGCTAGGCAGAAATAGGCAAGTTCTTCCCACGCCAACGACCACAGCGGAGCATTGGCCGCGCCCTCAAGCGTATAGATGCCACCGGAGAGATAGTTCAGAAGCGAGTTCTTGACGGCGAAGGCATCAAACAGCAAAAAGCACAGCACCATGGATACTGCGAGGGCGGGCAACAGGCGTAGTCCGCGCTTCTTGAGGAAGAATGACCACGATCCGGACTCTTCGTAGCTCTTGAGGACAAGGAACCCGCTGATCGCAAGGAACGCCGGAACAGCCATGATGAAGCCGGCCCATGCGAAGGCATTGTTGATGTAATAGGCGGCATGGACAAAGACCACTTCGGCGGCGAGCAGTAGGCGCATGAGGTCGAAGTTTGGGTAACGACGGTTGATTTCCTGCATCGGAATTTCTCCTTAAATATCCATGAAAATTCTAGCATCGTTGGCTTGATGGGCATGCCTGTCGAATCTACTGTGCCAACTGTGCCATTGACTGTGCAAAACAGGGTCATTTCGTGCACTTTTGCGTCTGCAAACCCCTTGATATAGAGCCATTCTTGCCAGCCTATATCCCTTAGGAGGGGGCCGCTCTATCCAACTGAGCTACGAGGGCAGCAGCGGGATTTTCGCATGGATCCCGCGGCGACGCGATCCGGCCGGCTTCGAACAGGCAGGTTCGGGTGGCCTGCTAGAATGAACGTTTTCCCACCTTCCATCACGGTGCCGGCTGGCGCCGCAAGTCCAGGAGACACCCATGTCCCATGCAATCCTCAGCGCGCTAGGCCTTCACGGTGACCAGTCGGGCACGTATCTCGGCCAGGGCGAGTGGTCGAAGACCACCGACGCCGGCGCGCTGCAGCCAGTGAATCCGGCCACCGGCGACGTACTCGGCACCGTGCATGCGTCCAGCACCGCCGATTACGAAATGATCGTCAAGCGCGCGCAGGCGGCCTTCAAGGTATGGCGCACCACGCCGGCACCGGCGCGTGGCGAAGCGGTGCGCCTGTGCGGCGAAGCGCTGCGCAAGCACAAGGACGCGCTGGGTTCGCTGGTTGCGCTGGAGATGGGCAAGATCAAGCCCGAGGGTGACGGCGAAGTGCAGGAGATGATCGACATCGCCGACTTCGCGGTGGGCCAGAGCCGCATGATGTACGGCGCCACCATGCACTCGGAGCGTCCGGGTCACCGCATGTACGATCAATACCATCCGCTGGGCCTGGTCGGCATCATCAGCGCGTTCAACTTCCCGGTCGCGGTGTGGGCGTGGAATGCCATGTTGGCCACCATCGCCGGCGACATCTGCATCTGGAAACCGTCGCCGAAGACCCCGCTGTCGGCAGTCGCCACCATCCGCATCTGCAACGATGCGCTGAAGGCCGGCGGTTTCCCGGATCTGTTCTTCCTGTTCAACGATGCCGGCACCGATTTGTCGCAGGCGTTCGTCGACGACAAGCGCATCCCGCTGATCAGCTTCACCGGCTCGACCAAGGTCGGCCGCATGGTCGGCGAACGCGTGGCGCAGCGCATGGGTCGTTCGCTGCTGGAGCTGGGTGGCAACAACGCGATCATCCTCGATGAAAGCGCCGACCTGAAGCTGGCGATCCCGGGCATCGTGTTTGGTGCGGTGGGCACCGCCGGCCAGCGCTGCACCACCACGCGCCGACTGTTCGTGCACGAATCGATCTACGGCAATGTGCTGGAGACGCTGGTCAAGGCGTACAAGCAGGTCGAGGGCAAGATCGGCGATCCGAACCTGTCGACCACGCTGATGGGACCGCTCAACAGTTCCGAAGCGGTGCAGGGTTACCTGACCGCGATCGAGAAGGCCAAGGCGGCCGGCGGCACCATCGCCACCGGCGGCGCGGCGCTGACCGATCGCAAGGGCAACTTCGTGCTGCCGACCATCGTCACCGGCATCGCCAATTCGCATGACGTCGTGCAGACCGAGACGTTTGCGCCGATCCTCTACGTGATGCCGTTCAAGACGCTGGACGAAGCGATCGACATGCAGAACGACGTGCCGCAAGGCCTGTCCTCGTCGATCTTCACCAACAATCTGCGTGGTGCCGAGCAGTTCCTGTCGGCGGCCGGTTCCGATTGCGGTATCGCCAACGTCAACATCGGTACCTCGGGTGCGGAGATCGGCGGTGCGTTCGGCGGCGAGAAGGAAACCGGCGGCGGGCGCGAGTCCGGCTCCGATGCGTGGAAGGTGTACATGCGTCGCCAGACCAACACGATCAATTACTCCGATGCGCTACCGCTGGCGCAGGGCATCAAGTTCACGGTGTAATCGCTGAAGCCGGCCAAGGGCGGTTTGCCGCCCGTGACCGGTGACGATGCACGACGGCGCTGTTCCATCTCTTTACCCGAGTGAGCGACCCGATGAGCTATCAACCTTCCTATCGACCGGGCACCAGTACCAGTTCGTTGGCGGTGGTGAGCCTGGTTTTCGGCATCCTGGCCTGGTGCGTGCTGCCGTTCGTGGGCGCGATCGTGGCGATCATCTGCGGCCATCTGGCGCGCAGTGAAATCCGCCGCAGCCCGGTCGATACCCGCACCGAGGGCGACGGGATGGCCGTGACCGGGCTGGTTCTCGGCTACGTGCAGCTGGTGTTTTGCGTGCTGGCGCTGTTCCTGGTCATCGCTGCATTGATTTTCGGTTTCGCCTTCTCGAACTGGCATTGATGCCCCGCGTGCCTTTTGACTTCACCGGATATCGCGTCGTCGTCGCAGGCGGCAGCCGCGGCATCGGCCGCAGCATCGCGCTGGGCTTCGCCGAGGCTGGCGCGGACGTGTCGATCTGCGCACGCGGCGCTGCAGCGCTGGAGGAAACTCGCCAGGCACTGGCCGCTCACGGCGCGATGGCGCATGCGCAGAGTTGCGATCTGGCCGACGCCAACGCCATCGAAGCCTATATTGCGAATGCCGCCGCCACGCTCGGCGGCATCGACGTGCTGGTCAACAACGCCAGCGGCTACGGTTTCGACGAGAGCGACGAGGGCTGGATCGCCGGCTTCAACGTGGATCTGATGGCGGCCGTGCGCGCGTCGCGGGCGGCCCTGCCATATCTCAAGGCGTCGCCGCAGTCGTGCATCCTGCACACCAGCTCGATTGCCGCATTCCGCCCGCGTGCCAGCGGTGCGCCGTATGCAGCGGTGAAGGCGGCGCTGAGTCAGTACGCTACCTCGCAGGCGCTGGCGCTGGCCGAACACCGCATCCGCGTCAACGCGATCGCACCGGGTTCGATCGCGTTTGCCGACGGCCTGTGGGAACGCCGCAAGCTCGAACAGCCGGAGCTTTACGAGGCGACGCTGGCGAAGATCCCGTTCGGCCGTTTCGGCAAGCCGGAAGAAATCGCGCACGCCGCGCTGTTTCTCGCCTCGCCGTTCGCGGGCTGGATCACCGGACAAACCCTGGTGGTCGATGGCGGCCAGATGCTCAATGGTTGACGCGTTCCGTGAGGACAACGACATGAAAGGGCTGCATTCCACCGCACGCTTCAGCGACCGCGTCGACGACTACGTGCGCTACCGCCCGGACTATCCGCCGGCGCTGCTCGACTGGCTGCAGCGCGAGCAGGGTGTCGATGTGGATTGGCGGATTGCGGATGTCGGTGCCGGCACCGGCATCTCGTCGAAGATGTTTCTCGATGCCGGCTATCGCGTGACCGCGGTGGAGCCGAATGCGCCGATGCGTGTCGCCGCCGAGCGCTGGTTGCAGGCGTACAAAAATTTCGATGCGGTCGATGGCAGGGCCGATATCACCGGATTGCCCGATGCCAGCATGGACCTGGTCACCGTGGCGCAGGCGTTCCACTGGTTCGACGAAGAAACCACGCGGCGCGAATTCGCGCGCATCCTGCGGCCGCGCGGGCTGGTGGCGATCTGGTGGAACTCGCGCCGATTGACCGGCACGCGCTTCCTCGAAGGGTACGAAGCGTTGCTGCAGACGTTCGGCACCGACTACACCAGCGTAGCCGAGCGCTACGCCGACGATGCACGGATGCGCGACTGGTTCGGCACCGGGCTCCGCGGCAGCGCCCGTTTCGAACATGCCCAGCGACTGGATTTCGACGCGCTGCGCGGGCGCCTGATGTCCTCGTCGTATGCGCCGCAAGCGGGCCATCCGCAGCACGAGCCGATGCTGCGTGCCCTGCGAGAACTCTTCGACGCCTGCGCCGTGGACGGCAGGATAAGCTTCGATTACGACACCCGCATTTTCGCGGGCCAACTGGCCTGAGCCATGTACGATCTCCTGCGCCCGCTGCTGTTCAAGCTTGATCCCGAGACCGCGCATCGACTGACCCTGTATGGGCTCGGCGTAGCCCAGCGCAGCAATTTCGCGCAGTGGATCGCCACGCCACCGGCGGATCTGCCGACCACGGTGTTCGGCATCACGTTTCCGAATCCGGTGGGCCTTGCCGCGGGGCTCGACAAGAATGCCGAACACCTCGATGCGCTGAACGCGCTCGGCTTCGGTTTCATTGAGGTCGGCACGGTGACTCCGCTGCCGCAGCCTGGCAACGACAAGCCGCGCATGTTCCGGCTGCCGCAGCATGAGGCGATCATCAACCGCCTCGGTTTCAACAACGGCGGTGTGGATGCGCTGGTGCGCAACGTGCAGCGATCCGGCTATCACGGTGTACTCGGCATCAACATCGGCAAGAACAAGGACACGCCAAACGAGAAGGCGGTCAACGATTATTTGATCTGCCTCACGCGCGTCTATGAACACGCCAGCTACATCACGGTGAATATTTCCTCGCCCAATACCCAGGGCCTGCGCGACCTGCAGCAGGAGGCCACGCTGCGCCGCTTCATCGCGATCCTGCGTGAGGCGCAGGAGCGGCTCGGCTCGCAGCATGGCCGGCGCAAACCGATGCTGCTGAAGATCGCGCCGGACCTGAGCGAAGCCGAACTGGATTCGATCGCCGAGGTGCTGCTGCGCACCGGCATCGACGGCGTGATCTGCAGCAACACCACGATCGACCATGCGTCGGTGGCTGACGATCCGCATGGGGGCGAAACAGGCGGCTTGTCCGGCAAGCCGCTGTTCGAGCGATCCACCGCGGTGCTGGCCGGCATGCACCAGCGCCTGCAGGGACGTATTCCGCTGATTGGCGTGGGCGGTATTCTCGACGGCAGCGATGCGGCAGAGAAGCTCGACGCCGGTGCGTCGCTGGTGCAGGTCTACACGGGGTTGATCTATCGCGGCCCGCTTCTGGTCGGTGAGTGTGTCAACGAAATACGCCGCCAGCGCGAGGCCGCCGATGCCGCCTGAACGGATAGACATGCCAGCGGAGCGTATAGACATGGGCGGCTACATGCTCACCGAGAATGCCTCGCTGGCCACGCGCAACACGTTGCGCGTGAATGCTCGCGCGACGTTGCTCGCCGAAATTCGCGACGCCACCAAGCTGCCCGAACTGCTCGACTTTCCGGCCATCCGCAACGGCCGTCTGCTCGTGCTGGGTGAGGGCAGCAACGTGCTGTTCACCGACGATTTCGACGGCACCGTGCTGGTGATGGAAACCCGTGGCGTGCAGGTGGAAAGCGATGGCGACAGCGCGCGCATCGCAGTGGCTGCCGGCGAGTGCTGGGACGATTTCGTGCGCTGGACGCTTGGCCACGGATACGCCGGCCTGGAAAACCTGATCCTGATACCCGGCACCATCGGCGCCGCACCGATCCAGAATATCGGCGCCTACGGCTGCGAGGTGGCCGAGTTCGTCGAGAGCGTGGAGGCGTGGGACACTCGCGAGCGACGGGTGGTGACGCTCGATCACGCCACCTGCGCGTTCGCCTATCGCGACTCGCTGTTCAAGCACGAGCCCGGCCGCTACATCGTCACCGCCGTGCGTTTCCTGCTGCCGCGCAGCCGTCCGCTGCGCACCGACTACGCCGGCATCGACGAGGAGCTGGTGCGGATGGGCGTGGACAAGCCCGCGCCGTTTCACGTCGCCGAGGCGGTGGTGCATCTGCGCACGCGCAAGCTGCCCGACCCGTCGGTGATCGGCAACGCCGGCAGCTTTTTCAAGAATCCGATCGTGGACGCTGCGCTGGTTGATGCGCTCAAGCGTGAGCATCCTGGCCTTGCGACATGGCCGCAGCCTGACGGACGCTGCAAGCTGTCTGCTGCATGGATGATCGAGGCCGCTGGTTTCAAGGGTATCCGCGAAGGCGATGCCGGCATTTCCAACCGGCATGCGCTGGTGCTGGTGAATCATGGCAAGGCTACAGGGCCGCAACTGTGGGCACTGGCGCAGCGGGTGATGTTGGGCGTGCACGACAAGTTCGGCGTAACGCTTGAGCCGGAACCAGTGGTGATCGGCGCGCGCTGAGCTTTTCTGTGGGAGCAGCTTTAGCCGCGACAACTCTTGCTCGTTCTTGTTGATTGAGTGCAGAGCGTTCGATCGCTGTTGGCGACCGAGTCACTTTCTCTTTGCGTGGCCAAAGAGAGAGTAACCAAAGAGAAAGGCCACCCCGCTTGGCGCTTGCCGGGCGTCCATGCCCGGCAAGTTCGCGAGCCGGGGCCGGGCTTTTTGACAGGGCTTCCTGCCCTGACGAAAAGGAATCGGCGTCCCTGCCGATTCCCCTCCGGGCCTTGTCGTCCCCAACTCACCGCCGCACAGGGGCCCCGGTAGAGCAGCAGCGGGCCATCGTGGCCCGCACTCGGTGAAGAGCTGAAAGCGCACAAGCAAGAGCAGGAGCAAAGCATCGCTCTGCAGCTGTTTTGCTCTGGCCCCACTTCTTTTGATCTGACTCTTCTGAAGAGTGTGCGCTTGGAGCGCTCTGCTCTACCCGGGGCCCCTCTGAAGCGGCGCGCGGGTGGAGGAAAGCCCGCAGGGTGCGTAAGCGGGGTGTCGTTTTCTCTTGGGTACTTCTCTTTTGGGCAAGCACAAAGAGAAGTACCTCGCCCTCCGCAGGAGGGTGAAAGCTGTTCGCTTCAAACAATCAATCAAAGAGCAAGAGCATCGCGCACAGGGTGCGCTCCTACAACAACATCAAGCGTGACTCCGCCTTTCGAGATTCGGCAAGAACACCGTGATCAATCCCATCAGCGGCAGATACGCACACAACCGATAGACATACTCGATGCCATGCGTGTCGGCCAGCCCGCCGAGCACGGCGGCGCCGATGCCACCCATGCCGAAGGCGAAACCGAAGAATAGCCCCGAGATCATGCCGACGCGGCCGGGAATCAGCTCCTGCGCGTAGACCAGGATCGCCGAGAACGCGGACGCCAGAATCAAGCCGATGATCACGGTCAGCACGCCGGTCCACATCAGGTTCGCGTGCGGCAGCAACAGGGTGAACGGCGCCACGCCGAGGATGGATACCCAGATCACCCACTTGCGTCCGATGCGGTCGCCGATCGGGCCGCCGATCAGCGAGCCGGCGGCTACGGCGAACAGGAACACGAACAGATGCACCTGCGCGCTCTGCACCGACACGCCGAACTTGTGGATCAGGTAGAAGGTGTAATAGCTGCTGAGACTGGCCAGGTAGAAATACTTGGAGAAGATCAGCAGGCCGAGGATCGTCAGCGCGCCGATGATCTGGTTGCGCGACAGCGATACGAGTGCCAGATGGCTTGAGGTCGACTTGCTGCGGCTGACGTGATGCTGGCGATACCAGCGCCCGACCTGCAGCAGCACCACGATCGCCAGCAGCGCCGCCAGCGAGAACCACGCCACGCTGCCACGGCCGTGCGGCACGATGATCCATGCGGCAAGCAGCGGCCCCAGCGATGAGCCGGTATTGCCGCCGACCTGGAACAGCGACTGCGCCAAGCCGTGCCGACCGCCCGAAGCCAGCCGCGCCACCCGCGAGGATTCCGGGTGGAAGATCGCCGACCCGGTGCCGACCAAGGCAGCTGCCAGCAACAGCACCGGAAACGTGGGTGCCACCGCCAGCAACAGCAGGCCGGTCAGGGTGAAACCCATGCCCACAGGCAGCGAGTACGGCATCGGTCGGCGGTCGGTCAGCATGCCGACCAGCGGCTGCAGCACCGAGGCGGTGAGCTGGTAGGTCAGCGTGATCAGGCCAACCTGGGCAAAGCTGAGGTGGAAGTCGCCCTTCAGGATCGGATAGATCGCCAGGATCAGCGACTGGATCATGTCGTTGAGCATGTGCGCGAAGCTGATGCCGCCGAGCACACCGAAGGCAGTGCCTTCGCTGGAGGGCGTGCCGGCTGGGGTATCGGTCGATACGGGAATGGCGGCGGGGGACAGCGGGGCGCTTTCGACGCGGGTCTGCATGGGGAACGTTCGGCCGGGAAATGTGGCACGGCGCCACGCGCCGTCGGGGATGACAACGATATGACAAATTGCCAGTGGCCCGCATGTGCCAGCTGTCCGGCTGCAGCATTCTCTTGTGGGCGCGGCTTCAGCCGCGATGCTCTTGAAAGTCATCGCGGCTGAAGCCGCTCCTACAGGCCGTTGTCATCTGCCGGTCAGGAAAATGTCGCAGACTGCGTGCTGCCCGGGTGCTCGCGCGTGCTGACCGAGCCATCACCGGTAGCGCGGTACCATGTCGGAACCACGTAGCCCACTTTTGCCGGACCCGGTGTACCGATGAACAGCCGCCTGATTCGCGAGACTTCGCCGACCGATACTTCCGTGCCGGCCGCCAACGAGGCCTTGCCGGCGGCAGCGGTGGTGGATCTCACCGACAACCGGCTGTACATCCACCGCGAGTTGTCGCAGTTGCAGTTCAACATCCGCGTGCTGGACCAGGCGCTGGACGAGCGCACGCCGCTGCTGGAGCGGCTGAAGTTCCTGCTGATCTTCTCCAGCAACATGGACGAATTCTTCGAGATCCGGGTGGCCGGGCTGAAGGGCCAGATCGCGCTGGACCACGAGATGATCGGGCCGGACGGCATCCCGCCGAAGCGTGCGCTGGCCGAGATCAGCGAGATCGCACACCGGCAGATCGAACGGCAGTACGCGATCCTCAACGAACGCATCCTGCCGGAGCTGGTTGCGCACGGCATCCGCATCGTCCGCCGCACGCAGTGGACGCACAAGCAGAAGCTGTGGGTGCGCCGCTATTTTCGCGAGGAGGTGGCGCCGCTGGTGACGCCGATCGGGCTCGACCCGACCCATCCATTCCCGCTGCTGGTCAACAAGAGCCTCAACTTCATCGTGCGTCTGGAAGGCGTCGATGCGTTCGGGCGCGACTCCGGCCTTGCGATCGTGCCGGCGCCGCGCGTGCTGCCGCGGCTGATCCGCATGCCGCTGGAAATCTGCGAGGGCGGCGACAACTACGTGTTGTTGTCGTCGATCATCCACGCGCATGCCGAGGAATTGTTCCCGGGCATGCAGGTGCTCGGTTGCTACCAGTTCCGGCTGACCCGCAATGCCGATCTCACACTCGATCCGGAAGACGTCGAGGATCTGGCACTGGCGTTGCGCGGCGAGCTGTACTCGCGCCGTTTCGGTGACGCGGTGCGGCTGGAGGTGGCCGACAACTGCCCGAAGGATCTGATCGACTATCTGCTCAAACAGTTCGGGCTCACCGAGTCGGAGCTGTACGAGGTGAAAGGCCCGGTGAATCTGGCGCGGTTGTTCCGCATTGCCAACAACGTGAGCTATCCGCAACTGCAGTACCTGCCGTTCACGCCGGTTCTGCCCAAGGCGCTCAAGCATGCCGAGGACCTGTTCCAGGTGATCGGCAAGCAGGACGTGTTGTTGCTGCATCCGTACGAATCGTTTTCGCCGGTGGTCGATCTGCTGCGCCAGGCGGCGAAGGATCCGCAGGTGCTGGCGATCAAGCAGACGCTGTATCGCACCAATGCGAATTCGGAAATTGTGGATGCGCTGGTCGACGCCGCCCGCGCCGGCAAGGAAGTGACCGCGGTGGTCGAGCTGCGCGCGCGCTTCGACGAGGAATCCAACCTCACGCTTGCCTCGCGCCTGCAGCAGGCCGGCGCGATGGTGATCTACGGCGTGGTCGGCATCAAGACGCATGCCAAGCTGATGCTGATCCAGCGTCGCGAAGGCAGCGAGCTGGTGCGCTATGCCCATATGGGCACCGGCAACTACCACACCGGCAACGCGCGCCTGTACACCGATTACAGCCTGCTCACCTCCGACGAGGCGCTGTGCGAGGACGTGCACAAGTTGTTCAGCCAGCTCACCGGCATGGGCAAGGTGCTGCACATGAAGAAACTGCTGCATGCGCCGTTTACGCTGAAGAAGACCCTGCTGGAGCTGATTGCGCGCGAAACCACGCATGCAGCGGCTGGCAAGCCGGCGCAGATCATCTTCAAGGTCAACGCGCTGACCGAGCCGAAAGTGATCCGCGCGCTGTACAAGGCCAGCATCGCCGGTGTGCAGATCGATCTGATCGTGCGTGGTGTCTGCTGCCTGCGTCCTGGCGTGGAAGGCGTCTCGGAGAACATCCAGGTACGCTCGATCATCGGTCGCTTCCTCGAACACAGCCGCGCCTACTGGTTCGCCAACGATGGCGAACCGCAGTTGTACCTCTCCAGCGCCGACCTGATGGAGCGCAACCTGGACCGTCGGGTCGAAACCGCGTTCCCGATCGAAGGCAAGAAGCTGCAGCAGCGCGTGCGCAACGCGCTGGAGCTGTATCTCACCGACAACACCAGCGCTTCGCTGCTGCAATCCGATGGCCAGTACCTGCGCCCGGCTGTGCCAAGCGGCGAATCGGCTCGCGACGTGCAAACTGAATTGATGGAGAAGCTGTGCGGGGCAGGCAGCGCGCATTGACGTTGCCGGTGCCTTTTATGGGTGCAGGCACGAAAAAGCCGGCGCAAGGCCGGCTTCCCGTCAATCGTAAAATCCGTGGTGGAGCGGATGGGGATCGAACCCACGACCTCCACGATGCGAACGTGGCGCTCTCCCAGCTGAGCTACCGCCCCACGGAAGCCGCAAATGTTAGCAGCGTGCGCCGGTTTTCGCCAAGCCCTGCGTTCGGTCCTGGTCGGGATCAGTCGGGCAGCAGGGTGACGAGCCGGTCGTGCAGCACGTCGCGGCGCCAGCCTTCGAGGAACTCGGGCCATTCGGCGGTGACCACGTATTCCTCCAGCGCCTTGCGCGGGCACAGCAGGCCGGGCGGCAGGTCGAGTTCGCCGGCGAGACTGTCGACCAGCTGTTTCATCGCACCGAGTGACTTCTTTGCTTCACCCAGCGGATGGCCGGGAATGCGGGCGGTGGCGGTGATTTCCTCGGCGCTGACCGCGGGCACGAACACTTCGAACAATTCGTTGCGTTGGACCGAGCGCAGGGCGCGCTGGCCACGGCTGCGTTGTTCGAGATCGCCGAGGCTGGCCGGCGGCTGTTGCGCCAGGCTCAGCGCCAGGGTGTCGTCGAGCAGCCATGGGCGCGGTACGTCGAGGCGGCGTGCGCTGCGATCGCGCCACAGCAGCAAGCGACGCAACAGCGCTTGCTGCGCGGCGGGCCATTCGGCAGCGGCGCGCATCGTGCGCTGCGGTTGCGGATCGCCGTCGCGATGACTGGCGCGGCGTTTCAGGCGTTCGCAATCCTCGGCGTGCCAGGCGCTGCGGTCGCGTTGCAGCAGACGTTTGCCGAGCTGCTCGTGGATGGTCTTGAGGTAGACCACGTCGAGCGCGGCATAGCTGCATTGCGAGGTGGTGAGCGGGCGCTGCAGCCAGTCCGAGCGGGTCTCACCCTTGTCCAGGTCCACCCCGGTCAGTTCGGCCACCAGCGCGCGGTAGCTGATGCCCAGGCCCATGCCGACGAAAGCGGCGGCTATCTGGGTATCGAACAGGATGTGCGGCCCACCTGGCAACAGCGGCGCAAGGGTTTCCAGGTCTTCGCTGGCGCTGTGCATGACGGTAGCCGCGGGGCCTGCGCCCAGCAGCGGCTGCAGTGCATCGGCGATCTCGAACGCGAGCGGGTCGACCAGCGCGTGACGACCATTCCAGCCCAGCTGCAGCAGCGCCAGTTGCGGATAGAACGTGTTGCGACGCATGAACTCGGTATCCAGGCCGACCGCCGCATCCGCGGGTATCGTGGCCAGCCATGCCTGCAGCGCATCGCGATGATCGATCCATTCGGCGGCAGCGGTTTCGGGCAGTGACATCGGTACTCCTTGGAAGGCGCCAGCGCGGATTGCCCTGTCGGCGGTTTGTGCCTATGGTGGACAGCGCACGATAACAGGCCGCACCAAGGACGCCCATCTATGCCGAGCAATGCAACCCTGCGCCGTCAGCGAACTCTAGGTGGAGCGCTGGGCGTGATCGTGCTGGGTTTCGCGCTGACATATCACTTCTTTCCGCGGTTGTTCCACGTCGACCCGACCCAGACGCCGCGCCGGTCGATGTCGATGGGTGCCGCGGTGCCCACCAGTGCCTTGCAGCCGGAGCGGGTGTCGGCGATCAACGAACTCAATGCCGGACCGCCGTTGGCCCTGGCGCCCGCGGAAGTGATTGCCGCGCACAGCAGCAGGAACGCCAACCTGCCCAAGCAGCTGAGCGCGGACCCGCCCGCGGTGCAGGCATTGCTGGTGCGCGCGTCCAAGGCGCTGCATGCCGGTCAGCTGGTCGGCGACGCAAACAGCGCCGCGGCGTTGTTTGCACAGGCGTTGACGGACAAGCCGGACAGCCGGCTGGCCGCGCAGGGCCTGTTCGACGTGCGGGCACGGCTGGTGGCGGAGATCGACCAGGACATTGCGCTTGGCGATGCCGATGCCGCGGCCGACCTGATCGATGCGCTGCGTACGTTGCCGGATGCGGCCGATGATGTGGCACAACTGGAAGCCAGCCTGAAAACCCTGGTCAAGGTGCGCCCGATGCTTGCCCGCGCCGCCGGTCTGTTGCAACAGGGCAAGGTGGATCAGCCGCGTGGCGAGAGTGCGCTGGATATGTACCGCGAAGTACAGCAGCTCGACCCGCAGAATGCCGTGGCAGAGCAGGGCATCTTTCAGGTGCAGCGCGCGGTACTCGATCGTGCACTGGCGGCAGTGGCGCAGAACGATTTTGCCGGTGCCGACCGCGAGCTGGCCGAAGCACAGACCATCCGTCCGGGTTCACAGCAGATGCTGGACGTGCACAAGCGTGTCGACGACATGCGCGAGCAGCGCGCGAACGGCGTGCTGGCGCAGGCGCGTTCGGCACTGGACGCGGGCAATATCGAGCTGGCCAGGAAACTGGTGATGCAGGCCCGGGCGATCGATCCCGCATTGGCGGGGCTGACGGATTTCGACGAGCAACTGACCAATGCGCGCCTGTATGCCAGCTACAAGCCCGGCCAGGTCTTCAGCGACCGCTACATCGATTTGCCCGGCAAGACGCCGGCGATGCTGGTGATCCCTACCGGCAGTTTCCAGATGGGCGCGTCAGCCGACGAAGATGACCACATCGACGCCGAACTGCCGCAGCACACGGTCAATATCAGCAAGGGTTTCGCGATGGCGCGCACCGCGGTGACGGTCGGCGAGTTCCGCGAGTTCGTGCGGGCCAGCGGCTACGTGCCCGATTCGGTGAAACTCGGCGGCTCCAGCGTGTACGACGAGCGTAGCGGCGCGTTGCGCGATGATTCGGCCGCGACGTGGCAGGACGACTACGCCGGGCACAAGGCCGACGACAAGCTGCCGGTGGTGAATATCTCGTGGAACGATGCCAAGGCGTACGCCGACTGGCTCAGCCAGCGCACCGGCAAGGCCTACCGGCTGCCCAGCGAGGCCGAATTCGAATACGCGTTGCGCGGCGGCACCACCAGCCGCTACTGGTGGGGTGACGGCACACCCAAAAGTCCGGTGGAAAACCTCACCGGCTCGGGCGATCGCTCGCACAGCGGCCGCCGCTGGAGTCATGCCTTCCGCAATTACCGCGACGGCTACTGGGGACCGGCACCGGTGATGAGTTTCGCGGCCAACCCGTTCGGCCTGTACGACATCAACGGCAACGTGTCCGAATGGGCGCAGGATTGCTGGCACGACAGCTACATCCGTGCCCCGAATGACGGCAGTGCGTGGCTCAACCCCGGTTGCCGCGCCCACGTCGTGCGTGGCGGCTCCTGGGGCAGCTCGCCGGAGCAGGTCAACTCGGCTTATCGCCAGGGCGCCAACGGCGACGTGCGCAGCGGCAGGGTGGGCTTTCGCGTGGTACGGGAGCTGTAGACCGGCGGACACTCCGATGTCCCCTCAAGAGCGATGTCACAGGAAAAAACAAAGGGTCAGGCTTGCGCCTGACCCTTTGTTTTCTTGTTGGTACCGGTGATAGGACTCGAACCTACACGACATCGCTGCCAGCGGATTTTGAGTCCGCCGCGTCTACCATTCCGCCACACCGGCATGTGAGCGGCGCATTATGCCGGGTTCAGTGCACGCGGTCGAGTCCCAGCTGACGCACGTCGCGGCCATACCAGCGGTCTTCCGGCAGCGGCTGGAACACCGCGCAGCGGAGCATCGGGCCGGAGTAGATGTGCAGGCTGACGGTGACGGCGTTGTCGCTGGGGTTGCGGATGCTGTGGTATTCGTGCGGCGGAATCAGGCTGCCAGCCGAGCCGGCACCGGCCTGGATCGAACCGACCGGCTGGAAGCAGTAGCGCTGTGCGTCGTGCTCCACCAATTCGTACTGCACGATCTCCAGTGCGCCGTTCCAGACGCCCTCGACGCACCACATGCCGTCGTGATCGTGGATCGGCGTGCCCTGACCCGGGCCCCAGGTCATCGCCACCACGCAGTAGCCGTGATCCTCGCTGCGGTACAGCTCGCGGCGGGCGTAGTGTTCGGCGTTGGCTTCGAACACGCACGGGGGCAGCGTCACGGCGTTGTCGCGGATCAGCTTGCACAGGCTGTTGCGCAGGCTGTCGGTGAGCTCGTGCGTGGTCGGCTTGGCCACGGCGGCGTCGATCGCGTCGATCAGCGTGCGGCTGCCGGGAAAATCCAGGGTAAGCATGGCGGTCTCGGGGTGCGTAATGCGGCTTATCTTAGCAGCGCGGCGGTTACGGGATCGAAAGACGCTTCAGGAAGCCACCGATCGCGCGGCTGTAACTGTCGATGTCGACGAGGAACGCGTCGTGGCCCTGAGGCGAATCCAGCGCCACAAACTCCACCGTCGCGCCAGCTGCCTGCAGGCCTTCGGCGATCTGTTCCTGTTGCTGCAGCGGGAACAGGATGTCGGTGCTGACGCCGATCACCATCGCCCGTTCGATATGGATGCGCTTGAGTCCTTCGAGCACGCTGCCGTGGCCGTATTCGGCGATATCGAACCAGTCGCTGGCGCGTGAAAGATAGAGGTAGCTGTTGGGGTCGAAGTTGCGCACGAAGCGCTGGGCGTGGCCTTCGAGATACGACTCGACCTGGAACTCGCGGCCGAACGGTTCGTCCTCACGCTGTTCCGGATCGAGCCGGATGCGCGCGAAGCGGCCGTTCCATTCCATCGCCGAGCGATAGGTGATCACACCGAGCTTGCGCGCGATGCTCATGCCCATGTCGGGGTAACTGCCACCTTCCGCGGCGTGGATGTCGTAATGGCCGTCGTTGAACTGCGGATCGAGCCGGATCGCCTCGCGCTGCAGCGAACGGATCGCGATCGCAAATGGCTGCGCCTGCGGCGCGGTGTCCACGCTGATATGCGCGCGCACGCTGCCGGGATGCAGCAGCATGTAGGCCAGCGCGCTCATGCCGCCCATCGAGCAGCCGATCAGGCAGGCCAGCCGGGTGATGCCCAGACTGCTGACGACAGCGTGTGCGGCGTTGGCGACGTCTTCCAGCGCCAGTTCGGGAAAGCTCAATCGATAGGCTTGCCCGGTGGCCGGGTCGGTCGAGGCGGGGCAGGTCGAGCCCTTGTCGCTGCCCAGCGAGTTCACGCAGATAACGAACCAGCGCGAGCTGTCGATGGCTTTGCCGGCGCCGGCCATGTCCTCCCACCAGCCAGGCGTGGGATCTTCGTCGCACGAGGTCATGTGCGCGCTGGGCGACAGGCCGGTGAGCACCAGCACGGCGTTGTCGCGTGCTGCGTTCAACCTGCCCCAGGTTTCGTAGGCAACGTGAGCACCACGCAATTCGCCGCCACGCTTCATCGCGAACGGCGAGGGCAGGCTGAGGTAGTGTCGCGCGTCCCGGCTCATCAATGCACTTTGTCGATCAGGATCGCGACAGGTGTCTTCCTGGCCACGTCGACGATACCGGCGTTGCCTTCCAGGTCACCCGGCTGGGCGATCGGCTGGCCGCTGTGGCTGATCCGGGCACCCACGAATACCTGGGCCACCGATGACAGCTTGAGTGCCGGCGTCATCGCCATCGCATCGGTCAGGGTCACCTTGGTCGGCAGCTGATTGGCCTCGAGCCTGGTCACCGCCAGAGGCATCGGCGGGCCACTCACTGGTCGGGCGAAGATGAACAAGGTATCCCCGGGCGCGAGTTTCGCTTTCAGGTCGGATGCCAGTGATACCTGCACCTGCAGGGCAGCCTCCTGCGTCGTCGCCGCAGCGGCGTGCGTGGATGCGGCCTCTGCCGGTGCGCCGCCGGCGCGGGCATCTGCCTGGCTGATCTGTTCGGCGACGGCCTTGGCGACCTCCGAGCCCGGTTCAAGCTGCGGTGCCAGCAGACGCCAGGTAGCGGCCGCACCGGAGTAGTTGCCTTGCTGAAATTCGCTGGTGCCGAGCAGCCACAGGCCGCGTTGGCTGTCGGGCTGAAGCTGTACGGCATGCTTGAGCAGCGCCACGGCGCGATCGCCGATGACATGGTCGCTTTTCAGCATCGCATCGGCCTCGGCCCAGCCAACCATCGCGTCGACATTGTTGGGATCGAGCTTCAGGATGTGTTCGTAGGCATCGCGAGCATCGTCGGTGTTGTGCAGCATCGCGCTGGTCTGTGCCAGCAGTGTCCAGGCCTGCAGGTCATCGGGCTTTTCCGCCAGGTGTGCGCGCAACTGGGAAACCGCCTGTTGCATGGTCAGTGGCATGCCGGTCTGGGTGGCGGCTCCGTTGATTGCCACCGGGGTGCCTACCTCCAGATACAGCCAGCCCGCTGCCAGCGGCAGTACGAGAGCGATCGCGAGGGTCAGCACGAATACACCACGCGAGCGGCCGCTGCGGCGCCCCTGGCGAACCAGTGGCAACAATAGGACTGCCAGCGCCACCGCGATCATCGCTGCGGCGATTGCATAAAAGACCATTTTCACCAGTCGTCCCCGTTTCCGGTCTGTGCTTCGGTGGGTGCATCATCACCGCGGTGGCGCTTGCGGATGGCAATCACCACCGCGGAGGCACCGGCGAACAGTATCAATAGAGGCCCGAACCACAGCAGCCATGTACCGGGCTGCAACGGCGGGTCGTACAGCACGTAGTTGGAATAGCGCGCAACCAGGTACTGCTTGATCTCCTCGTCGCTCTTGCGCTGCTGCATCATCTGGAATATCTGGTTGCGCAGGTCGCGTGCAATGGGTGCGTTGGAGTCGGCCAGCGTCTCGTTCTGGCACATCGGGCAGCGCAGCTGGTGGGTCAGGTGCTGGAAGCGCAGCTCCTGCGCGTGATCCCGGAATGGCATCGGCTCGATCGCCTGCGCATGGGCGACGCCGATGAACGTTAGCAGCGCTGTAAGCATGAGTCGCAGGAAAGCACCCTGTGCACCATGTTTCTGGCTCCGATCGACAAAACGTCGCGCGAAAGGTGCGCTCCCGCGAAGCAGCAACATCACGGTGCCTCCTTCAGCATCGCTGCAATCGCTGGCTTCAGTTCGTCTTCCACCACGTCGGGCGTGAGCGGGCCGATATGCTTGTAGCGGATCACGCCTTTCGCATCGATCAGGAAGCTTTCCGGCGCCCCATACACGCCGAAGTCGATCGCGGTATGGCCCGGCTCGTCGGCGATCAGCAGGTTGTACGGATTGCCGTGTTCGGCCAGCCAGCGCTTGGCGTCGGCCGGCGCGTCCTTGTAGTTGTAGCCGACCAGCTGCACGCCCAGGCCCGGGCCTTCGGCTTCCAGCACCGGGTGCTCCACGCCGCACTCGATACACCAGCTGGCAAACACGTTGAGCAGGTAGGGCTGGCCTAGCAGGTCCGCCTTGCTCACCCTCTGCGTGGGTTCATACAGCTTGGGCAGATTGAACGCGGGCGCCGGCTTGTTCAACAGCGGCGACGGAATCGCGTTCTGGTCGTGCTGGGTGTTCCACCAGATGCCGAAGCCGAACAGCGCCACCAGCAGCATGAATCCCAAGAACGGCAACAACCGGCTCATGCGTGCGTTTCCTGTACCTGCAGACCGGCAGTTGCTTCTTCGATTTTCGCGCTGCGCTTGATGCGGAAGCGCTTGTCGCCGGCGCAGACGAAACCACCCAGCATCATCAGCAGGCCGCCGCCCCAGATCCAGCGGATGAACGGCTTGTAGTACAGCCGCAGCGACCATGCGCCTTCGATGTCGTTCGCATCCATCGGCTCGCCCAGCGCCACGTACAGATCGCGGAAGATGCCGGCGTCCACCGCTGACTCGGTCTGTACCTGACCGCGCAAGTAAGTGCGCTTCTGCGGATGCATCACGGCGACGGCCTTGCTGTCGCGGGTGACCGTGACCACGCCTTGATCGGCGCGCCAGTTCGGTCCGGTTGTGCGGTGTGCGCCGTCGAAACGGAAATCGTAGCCGCCGATGTGCTGGGTCTGGCCCGGTGCCATCCGCACGTCGCTGGTCACACTGAGCGATTCGGACAGCAGCACGCCAGCCACGAACACACCCATGCCCAGATGCGCCAGCAGCATGCCGGCCATCTCGGCCGGGTAACGCCGGCCGCGCGGCATTTCACGCCAGCGCTTGATGGCGTACAGCAGCACGCCGACGGCAAGCCAGACCAGCGATGCCACGCCGGCGATCGCCTTGAGCTGGCCGTTCACGAAGAATGCGGCGACGATCGCGCACGCCGCCGCGGCGATGCCGGCGCGCAACAGCACCTGCTTCAGCGCCGGCAAGTCGCCCTTGCCCCAATGCAGGAAGGGTCCGAACGGCAGCAACAGCACCACCGGCAGCATCAGCAGCGGAAACAGGAAACCGAAATACGGTGGCCCGACCGAGACCCGGCCCAGATTCAGCGCGTCGCCGACCAGCGGAAACAGCGTACCCAGCAACACCATCGCCGCGGCCACCGCGAACATCAGGTTGCCGATCAGCAGCACGGTCTCGCGCGAGACCACCTTGAACGGTTTGCCGCCGACTACCTTCGGCGCGCGCAGCGCGTACAGCAGCAGCGAGCCGCCGACCACGATGGTGAGGAACGCCAGGATGAAGATGCCGCGGCGCGGATCGGAGGCGAACGCATGCACCGAGGTAAGCACACCCGAGCGCACCAGGAAGGTGCCGAGCAGGCTCAGCGAAAACGCGAAGATCGACAGCAGGATCGTCCATGCACGCAGCGAGCCGCGCTTCTCGGTGATCGCCTGCGCATGGATCAGTCCCAGACCCACCAGCCACGGCATGAAGCTGGCGTTTTCCACCGGATCCCAGAACCACCAGCCGCCCCAGCCCAGCTCCGCATAGGCCCACCAGCTGCCCGCGACGATGCCGCAGGTGAGGAAGCCCCAGGCGATATTCGTCCACGGTCGCGCCCAGCGCACCCAGGCCTGCTCCAGCTCGCCGCCGAGCAGGCCGGCGATCGCGAATGCGAACGCCACCGAGAAGCCGACATAACCGGTGTAAAGCACCGGCGGGTGGAAGGTCATGCCCGGATCCTGCAGCACCGGATTCAGATCGGCACCGTCGCCCGGCATCGGCAACAGCCGGCCGAACGGATCGGAGGTGAAGATGATGAAGGCGAGGAAGCCCACCGCGATCAGGCCCATCACGGCCAGCACGCGCGAGGCGAAGACTTCAGGCAGTTTCTGGCTGAACGCGGCCAGCGCCACCGTCCACACGTTGAGGATGAAGATCCACAGCAGCAATGAGCCCTCGTGTGCGCCCCAGACCGCGGCGATGCGGTAGTACCAGGGCAGGGCGAGGTTCGAGTTGTCGGCCACGTACTGCACCGAGAAGTCGAAGCGCACAAACGCCCAGACGAGGATGCCGAACGCCATCGCCACGAACACCGCCTGGCCGGCTGCGGCGGGTCGCGCCACGGCCATCAGCGCACGATTGCCACGCCAGGCACCGAGCAGCGGCAAGATACCCTGCGCCAGCGCCAGCAGCAGGGCGAGGATCAGCGCGAGCTGGCCAAGTTCCGGAGTCATGGCATCTTGTCCTGCGCCGCAGCGGCGTCTTCGATCTTCTTGTTGGCGTGCGCCTTGGCCATCGCGTCCTTCAGCTCTTTCGGCATGTAGGTCTCGTCATGCTTGGCCAGCACTTCGGTGGCGATGAAGTGCGCATTGTCCATGTGCCCGGTGGCGATCACCGACTGGTTGTCACGGAACAGGTCCGGCAGGATGCCGGTGTACTCGACCGGCATCGCGCCGCCTGCGTCGACCACGGTGAAGGTGACCTTGAGCGAGTCGTTGCTGCGCTGGATCGAGCCGGCCTTGACCATGCCGCCGAGGCGGAACGTGTTGTAGCTGCCCGCCTCGCCCGACTGCACCTGGCTCGGGGTGAGCAGGTAGTTCATGTTGTTTTGCAGGGCGACCACGACCAGCACGGCGGCGATCGCGGCGGCGGCGAGGATCAGCAGGACGATGGTGAGCCTGCGCTTGGGGGTGGGATTCATGGGCATGGTCGGGAGCCGCCCCCGTCAGGGGGAAGGTGGAGTGGGAATGGAGTTGCTGCCGGCGCGATCCTGTCGTGCCTGTTGACGCACCAGCCGTGCGCGGAGTTCCCGCAGCACGCGGCGACGGCGCAGGCGCGGCGCCACAGTGTCGGCGATCAGCACGATGAAGAACACTGCATAGGCCGGCCATACATAGGCGGCATAACCGCCCATCGTGAAGAACGTTTGCGGGGCACTCATGGCTTCGCCTCGTCTGCGGCGATTTTTCGCACCCAATCCTTGCCGCCTTCCATTGCCAACAAGTCGGTACGCGCGCGTCGAAACAGGCTGGCGGCGTAATAGAACTTGGTCGCCAGCATCATTGTCAGCAGCGGCCACAGCATGTCCCAGGACATCTTCGATTGGCCGAATACGTTGATCGTGCTGCCCTGGTGCAAGGTGTTCCACCAGTTCACCGAGAAATGCACGATCGGCACGTTGATGATGCCGATGATCGCCAGGAAGGCGGCGGCGCGCGCACCCTGGCGACGATCCTCGAACGCGTGATACAGGCCAATCACGCCGAGATAGAGGAACAGCAGCACCAGCTCGGAGGTGAGCCGGGCATCCCACGTCCACCAGGTGCCCCACATCGGCTTGCCCCACAGCGAACCGGTGACCAGGGTGATGAAGGTGAACGCCGCGCCAATCGGCGCCGACTCCATCGCCACCACTTCAGCCAGCTTGATCCGCCACACCAGCGCGATGAACGCAGCCACGCCCATCGCCGCATAGATGAACATGCTCATCTCGGCGCTGGGCACATGGATGAAGATGATCCGGTAGGCGTCGCCCTGCTGGTAATCGGCCGGCGCCAGCACCAGGCCGCCGTACAGCGCGATCGCACCCAGCAGCAGCGCCAGCGTCATCGCCCACGGCTGCAGCGCACCGGCGAAGCGATAGAACGTCGGCGGGGAGCCGAGCTTGTGCAACCAGAGCGGGATCCAGTTAGACATAACCAGTTATGCGTCCAGGGCAATACGAAGGGCGGCAGCGCAGGCCAGTGGCGCCAGCACCACAGCCAATACCAGTGCAGCAGCGAGCCAGATGATCGGCGCGAGCCACGGCAATCCCTGCTGGGCGGCCGCCACGGCACCCGCGGCAAAGATCACCGCCGGCACGCACAAAGGCAGCAACATCAAGGCCAGCAGCATACCAGAGCGCCGGGTGCCGGCCGTCAGCGCCACCAGCACCGCGCCGAACAGACTGAGCAGCGGTGTGGCCAGCGACAGCGCCAGCAGCAACACCGGAATCACCGCGCCGGGCAGGTGCAGCATCGAGGCCAGCAGCGGCGCGATCACGATCAGCGGGAGCGCGGTGGTGATCCAGTGGGCCAGGATCTTCATGCCAAGCATCAGTGCCAGCGGCTGCGGGGCCATGACCAGCTGTTCCAGCGAACCGTCCTCGATATCGCTGGAGAACATCGCATCCAGCGCCAGCAGCATCGCCAGCAACACGGTGACCAGCACCACACCGCCGGCGATCCGCTGCAGCAGCGTGTCTTCCGGCCCCAGCGCGAACGGGAACAGCATCGTCACGATCAGCGCATACAGCACCGGCATCGCGATATCGCCGCGCCGGCGCCAGGCCAGGGTGAGGTCGCGTCGCAGCATCGCCGTGCAGGCGGTGAGGAGGCCCGGACGATTCATGCGTGCATCCGGATATGCCGGGGTTCGCCGCCATGGAAACTCACGGCGCCATGGCTGGTCACCAGCGCGGCACCGCCGGCGGCGGTGTGCGTCTCCAGTATGCGATTGACCAGCGCGATGCCGATGCGGTCGAGGTTCGCGTACGGCTCGTCGAGCAGCCACAGCGTGGCCGGCAGCAACAGCAACCGGGCCAGTGCGGCGCGCTTCTTCTGGCCAGCGGACAAGCGGCGCACCGGTTCGTCTTCGTAACCGCGCAGGCCGATCTCGGCCAGCACTGCCGCCACACTGGCGCCGTCGCGGCAGCCATGCAGGCCGGCGGCGATCCGCAGGTTTTCGCAGGGGCTGAGATCGGCCTTGAGGCCGAGCTGGTGGCCGAGAAACAGGATCTCGCCGGCGCAGCGATCGCGCTGCAACGGTTCCCCGCGCCAGCGCAGCTCGCCTTCGCCGACGTGCAGCAGGCCAGCGAGCATGCGCAGCAAGGTGGTCTTGCCGCTGCCGTTGTCGCCCTCGACCAGCGCCAGTTCGCCGGCGCGCAGTTGAAAATCCAGCGGTGCGAACACTGGTTCGTCCTGGCGAAGGAAACTCAGGGCTCGCGCTTCAAGCAGGGACGCAGTGGAATTTGCGGCGGTCATTACCTTGATTGTCCGCAATGCCGATGGCGCTTGTCCATGCGGCGTGCTGCCGCTGAGCCGGTCAGTCCGTCAGACGCAAATGGGCGACACCATTCGCCTGGCCATGCACATACGCCAGTTGTGCGTGTTTTCTGGCCAGACTGTCCAGCACGGCGATGGGCGCTCCGATCACAAACAGGCTGGGTTCAACCCAGCCCGTGCTGCCGACCCCGATGGCAGAGTAGACCGTCACGTCGGGCTGGCCCTGCAGGGTGGCCAGCAATTCGCGTTGCGCAGCCAGATTCTCCGCGAGCGGGCGCCTGCGCGCCTGCGGATTCCACGCCGTGATGAAAGCCCATGGGCGCGAGCCGACCACGGACACGAGCTCGCCGGGCAGCATCAGGTCGACGCGTATCGTCGCCCAGGTCACCGTGTCCAGGTTGACGTGGTAGGCCGTGGCGTGGAACGCCTCCAGCAGGGACTCATCCATGGCGAAGTACCGGCAAGGGAGGCAGGCTGGACTGGAGCAGCCGTACTGCCGCATCGAGGTCGATATCGGCGACTTGCGGTGACTCGCGCAGCAACTGTTCCAGCAAGGCGTCCTGCGCACGTCCGCGCTCGAGCGCATAGACGTAGGGCACGTGCGAGAACGTGACCAACCTGTAACGCGCCATGTAATGGTGCGGCGCGCGTGCGGCCAGCAGCGCACCCAGCTCGCGCTTGGCCAGGTAGTGCGGGTCGGCGACCGAGTCGCGCATCTCGACGTAGTTTTCCAGCGCCATCGCGGCGATCGCGTTCGCGTTGGGTAGGCGCACGCGCTGGAACTCGGCGAACACCTCGGCGCTGTCGTCCGGCGCCGCGGCCAGCAGGTTCGCCAGCACCACGGTGTCTTCGAAGCCGCAGTTCATGCCCTGGCCGTGGAACGGCACGATCGCGTGGGCGGCATCGCCGACCAGAAGCGCACGGCCGTCCAGATGCCAGCGGTCGAGATACAGCGTGGACAGGGTACCGACCGGATGGGTGTCGAAGTCTTCGTTGAAGCGTGGAATCAGCGACAGCAATCCCGGGAACTGTTTGCTGAAGAACGCCGCGGCGGCATCGGCGTCGGGCAGAGTGGCGAAGCTCGGTGCCTCACCTTGCGCCGGCAGGAACAGTGTGACCGTGAAGCTGCCCTCGGTATTCGGCAGCGCGATGCACATGTAGCCGCCGCGGGGCCAGATATGCAGCGCGTGTGGCTCCAGCGCGAACTGGTCACGACCGCCGCTGAGCCGCAGCACGGCGGCCGGCAGTTCGCCGGCTGGGGGGATTTCCAGCTCCTTGTAGCCATGGCCGAGCGACTCGATGCGTTCGCCCAGCGGGCTGTGCGCATTCATCGCCGCGCGCACCGAAGAGCCGGCGCCATCGGCACCGATCAGCATGCCGAACGGAAGATCGCGTTCCACTCCCGTCGCGTCGGCCATCCGGATGCGCTGCGCATCGAAGTCGGCGCCGATCAGCGATTGTCCGAAATGAAACTGCACGCCAGCAGCCTCGGCGGCATCCAGCAGCAGCATGTTGAGTGTGCCGCGGGAGACCGACCAGATCACTTCGCTGTCGTCGACACCGTAGCGTTGCAACGCGCTGTTGCCGTCGAGATCGTGCACCATGCGTCCGCGCATCATCACCGCGTGTTGCAGCACGTCATCGGCCAGCCCCGCCGAGCGCAAAGCCTGCAAGCCGCGTTCGGCGAGGGCGAGGTTGATCGAGCGACCGCCGATGAAGCCGGCTCGCCGGGGGTCCGCACGCTTCTCGAACACCTCGACTGCAAAGCCGCGCTGCGCCAGCTGCTGTGCCAGCAGTGCGCCGACCAGGCCGCCGCCAATGAGGGTGATGGGTTGCTGCGCCATGCTGCGATCCGCGGAAGGTAATCTGCCCACTGTTCCGCAAGCGGGACGCGACTGCAATCCCGCGTCGCCCGAGCGACTCAGAAGCTCATGAAATACCCGCCGTTGACCGGCAGGTTGGCGCCGGTGATGTAGCCGGCATCGTCGGCGGCGAGAAAGGCCACGGTGCGGGCGATATCGGCCGGCGAACCCAGTCGCCCGACCGGGATGTCGGCGATGATCTGCGCACGGATCTCCGCCGATACGGCGGCAACCATCGGTGTGTCGCAGTAGCCGGGCGAGACGGTATTCACGGTGACGCCCTTGCGCGCGGTCTCGCGCGCCAGCGCCATGCTGAAGCCGTGCACGCCGGCCTTGGCAGCGGAGTAATTGGTCTGGCCGAACTGCCCGGTCTGGCCGTTGACCGAGCTGATGTTGACGATGCGGCCGAAGCCGCGCGCCGTCATGCCCTCCACCACATTGCGGCACATGTTGAACACGCCGTCGAGGTTCACGCGCATCAGTTCATGCCACTGCTGCGGCGTCATCTTGCGCAGGCTGGCGTCGCGGGTGATACCGGCGGCGTTGACCAGGATATCGACGCGGCCATGCTGTTGTTCGATGCGGGCGACCAGCTGCTGGCAGCTGTCGAAGTCGCTGACGTCGGCAGGCTCGAACGTGATGGCGTCATGGGAGCTGGCGATTTCATCGCGGAACGCGGCGATGCGCTCGCTGCGTGCCGCCAGATCCACTGCGACCACCTTGCAGTCGGTCTGGGTCAGTTGACGGCAGATTTCCGTGCCGATGCCACCGATGCCGCCAGTAACCAGCGCAACACGTCTTCCAACAGCAGGCTTTTCAACAGCAGGTCTCGAAGCGGCAGTCTGGTTCATGGATTTCGGTCAGTTGGCTTGATCATGCGGCATGGCAGCACGTGCTGTGCTGCAGCGATCGGATCAGGGGGACAAACGAACGGCGCGTCGATGCGCGCCGTGAGCCAGGCCTGGAATCAGCCGGATTTCTTGCCGCTGCGGCTGCTGGCACCCGGGGTCGGGATCACCTGGGCGGCGGTATCGATGAGTCCGCGCTGCATGGCCTGGAATGCCGCCAGGTTGCGCTCGGTCAGGTCGTTCAGCGTGTTCCAGGGCGTCTGCCCCATCAGGCTGTTGAGCTGGCTGCGGAACTGCGTTTGCTGATCCAGGAACACTTCGAGGCTGCGCTCCAGGTACGGTCCCATGAAGCCCTGCAGCGAATTGCCGTAGAAACGGATGATCTGGCTGAGCAGCTGCGGCGACAGCATCGGCTGCCCCTTGTCCTCGTGTTCGGAGATGATCTGCAGCAAGACCGAACGGGTCAGGTCTTCGCCGCTCTTGGCGTCGCGAACCTCGAAATCCTCGTTGTCCAGCACCAGTTGACGGACTTCCTCCAGCGTGATGTAGCTGGAGATTTCCGTGTCGTAGAGACGCCGGTTCGGGTACTTCTTGATGGTGCGCTTTGTTTGTGCCATGCGGCGAACGCTAACAGAAGATATTGCGCCGCACCAGTCGTGGCCGTATCGAAAATGCTGCAGCCCCGGGACGCAGCATTTTCGCCACCCTCAGTGGCCGACCGCACCGCCAGCGCTTCCGAACGGCGGTTTGGCGAACCACAGGATCGGGATCAGCAGCACGAACAGGATCGCGCAGGCCCAGAACACGTCATTCACCGCCAGCGTCAGCGCCTCGCGCGTCAGCAGCTGGTCGATCAGCCCCAGGCTTTGCGTGTGGGACAGGCCGCTATGCGACAGCTGCGAGATGAATTGGGTGGCCGCGGGATGGCCCGGGCTGACGTACTCGGTCAGCGCGGCATGGTGGGTTTCGCCGCGGTGCTGCCACATCGTCACCATGATCGCGGTGGACACGCTCGAACCGATGGTGCGGCAGAAATTGGACAGTCCCGATGCGCTGGCGATCTGGTCGACCGGCAGGCCGGAAAGGTAGACCTGGTTCAGCGGGATGAAGAAGCACGGAATCGCCAGGCCCATCACGAAGCGCGGCACGATCAGGGTGGAAAACGAGGCGGAGCTGTCGAAGGTGGAGAACCAGTACGCGGTGCCGGCGAACACCAGGAACGCGAACGTCACCACCGCGCGCAGGTCCAGCTTGTGCATGTTCTTGCCCAGGATCGGCGCGATCAGGAACGCCAGCACGCCGACCGGCGCGGTGGCCAGCCCGGCCCAAGTGGCGGTATAGCCCAGGGTGATCTGCAGCCACAGCGGAAACACCACGTTGATGCCGAAGAACGCAAACATGCCCAGCGACAGGCTGACCACGCCCACGGTGAAATTGCGTTGCTTGAACAGCGACAGGTCCACCACCGGATGCTTCGCGTGCAGCTCCCACACGATCAGGAAGGTGATGCAGATTAGCGCGGTGAGACCCAGGGTCAGGATCATCGGCGAGGAGAACCAGTCGTGGTCGTTGCCGTTGTCCAGCATGAACTGCAATGCGCCGACGCCGACCACCAGCAGCAGCAGGCCGATCATGTCGATCGGTGCCTTGTAGGTCCTCGTCTCGCGCTTGCGCAGCAGGCCCCAGGTGACCACCGCCGCCAGGATACCCACCGGCAGGTTGATGTAGAAAATCCACGGCCACGAGAAATTGTCAGTCAGCCAGCCGCCCAGGATCGGGCCGAAGATTGGCGCCACCACCACGGTCATCGCCCATAGCGCCAGTGCGATGCCCTGTTTTTCCTTGGGGTAATTGGACAGCAGCAGGGTCAGCGACAGCGCCACCATCGGGCCGGATCCCGCACCCTGCAGCAGCCGTCCGATCACCAGCATCGGCATGCTGGTGGCCAGGCCGCACAGCATCGAGAAGATCACGAACATCAGCACCGAACCGACGAAGGTCTTCACCTCGCCGAAGCGGCGCGCCAGCCAGCCGGTGAGCGGCTGCATGATCGCGCTGGCCAGCGCGTACGAGCTGATCGTCCAGGTGCCTTCGCTGGGGCTCACGCCGAGGCTGCCGGCGATATGCGGCACCGCGACGTTGACGATCGTCATGTCCAGCACCTCCATGAAGGTGCTGAACGCGACGGCGATGGTGAGCAGCGCCAGCGGAGCGCCGTGAAGCGGCTTCAGCGGGGCGTCGGGTGCAGCGTCGTTCGGCGTGGCGGCCATGGCTGGATTCAGTTCGCGGCAGTGGCGTGGGACAGGTTGGCCTGAATGATGCGGTCGGCTTCCGCATCCGCCTTGCTGGCCATCTGGTCGTAGACGTCGGTTTGCGCCACCGGTGTGTGCACCGAGGTGTCGGCAAGCACGCGGCCCTGGTCATTGCGGATGTCCACCGTGACATCGGTGGACAGGCCGATACGCAGCGGATGCTTGTCCAGCTCCTTGTTGTCCAGCGCGATGCGCACGGGCACGCGTTGCACCACCTTGATCCAGTTGCCGGTGGCGTTCTGCGCCGGCAGCAGCGAGAACACGCTGCCGGTGCCGGCGCCCAGACCGATCACCTTGCCGTGATATTCCGCATCGCTGCCGTAGACGTCGGAGATAACCTTCGCTGGTTGGCCGATTCGGATATGGCGCAGCTGGCTTTCCTTGAAATTCGCATCGATCCAGAGATCGTGCAACGGCACTACGGTCATCAATTGCTGGCCGGCCGCAACGCTGTTGCCCAGTTGTACGCTGCGCTCGGCCACGTAGCCGGACACCGGTGCATAGATCGCGTTGCGCTGTGCGGCGACCCAGGCGGCGCGGAAGTTGGCGCGCGCCTGCAGCACCGCCGGGTTCTGCGCCACATCGGTGCCTTCGGTGGCTGCATGCGCGGCAGATGCCTGCGCCTCGGCCGCGGCCACAGCCGAACGCGCCTGCTCTACGCCATCGCGCAGGTGCTGCACGATCTCGGGCGATTCGGCGTGAGCGGCGATTAGCGGCAAGCGGCGCTTCAGATCGGCTTCGGCCTTTTTCAGGTCGAGCTTCGCGGCTACCACCTGGGCATCCGCACCGGTGGCTGAACTGGTCTGCTGACGCACGCCGCGCACGGCCTGGGCCAGCGCACTGCGCGCTTGCTGCAGGCGTGTCTCGCCATCGGTGCTGTCCAGCTTCACCAGTACCTGGCCGGCGTCGACGTGCTGGGTGTCGTCGGCGAGGATCGCCACCACCGTGCCCGGCACCTGCGCCGAGATCGCCACCTGGTTGCCACCGACATAAGCGTTGTCGGTTTTCTCGCGGGTGGAAAACACGAACAGCCACAGCAGGAACCAGACCAGGCCGGCGAGGATGAACGCACCGGCCACGATCAGCAGGACGCGGCGACGCTTGGCCGGGTCCTTGGCGGCCATGCCGCTCTCGTCGGCGTCATTGGCGACTTGCGACTTGTCGGATTCAGTGGCGCTCATGGTCGACGGCTCCGGCGGTAACAGAAGGGGAAGGGATTCGAGTGGTCACGTCAGCCGGCACAGGAGTGCGATAGCCGCCGCCGAGTGCCTTGATCAAGGCGAGGTCAGTGCTCAACGCCTGCGCCTGCAGCTGCGCTGCGGCATCGCGTTGTTGCAGCAGTTCGGCTTTCGCGCCGAGGCTTTCGCGGACATCGCGCACGCCCTGGCGCGCGCGCGCTTGCGCGCTGGCCAGCAGCTGCCGGTCGGCGTCGAGCTGCGTGTGCTGTTCGTGTTGACGGGCGGCGACCTGTTCGGCACTCAAGGCCTGGGTGGCCACCTCGCGCGCCGCGGTCAGCACGGTGCTGTTGTACTGCGCCACCGCTGCATCGAGCTGGGCCTTGCTGACGCCGTAGTTGGCCTCCAAAGCGCCGCCGTTGAAAATCGGCAGATGCAGTGCTGGGGTCAATGCAAACGTGCGGCTGCCGGGAGTGAGCAGCTTGCCCATGTCGATGCTGGACAAACCCGCCATCGCGCTGATGCTGATGTCGGGGAAGAACTCTGCACGTGCCGCATCGGTCTGCTTGAGCGCGGCTTCGACCTGCCAATGGCTGGCGGCGATGTCAGGTCGCCTCGCGATCAGGTCCAGCCCCGCATGGGGTGGCACGCCACGCTCGACCGCTGGCAGCGGCAGTGCCTTGAGTTCCGGCAATTGCGCCGGTGCCACGCCGAGCAGCGAGGCGAGCGCGACGTGGCGGATCTTTGCCGAGCCGTCGAGTGCCACGCGCATCTCGCGCACACCGGCCAGCTGCGCGCGGGCCTTCTGGGCCTCGTCCGGCAAATCGATGCCCTGCTGCACACGCAACTCGGCGATATGCGTCAACTGCTGCTGCGTGGCGAGCAGTTGGTCGGTCAACTGCAGGCGTGCCTGATCGGCCTGCCAGCCAAAGTAGGTATCGGCCACGGCGTACTGGATCGCCAATGCAGCGGCACTGCGCTGCGCCTCGGCAGCGTGAGCCTGATCCAGCGCTGCTTCCACTGTCGCGCGCTTCTTGCCCCACCAGTCGAAGTCGTATTGCAGCTGCACCCCGAGGTCGGCCTGGTTGTACCAGGTGAAACCAAGGAACTTGCTGGGGATCAGACCATGTTCGCTCATCCGCGTGCGTGTTACCTGCGCGCTACCGTTGATCGACAGCCCGAGCTGCGCGGCGGCGAGTCGTGCGGACTGGTCAGCGTTCTGCACGCGACTTTGCGCCAAGGCAAGATCTGGCGACTGCCGCATGGCGCGATCCATCAGATCATTCAGCTGCGGGTCGTCGTATTGCCGCCACCACTGCGTTGCTGGCCAGCCGGCACGTGCCGGAGCCTGCAGGCCGGCCAGCGGAACGTCGTCACGCAGCACCGGCGCACCGAGTTTTGCCGGTGCGACCGCGCAGGCGGCCAACACCAGCGTGATCGCCACGGCCAGCGCCGTGCGGCCACGTAGCAGGGCATGCTTCATCGGGGCTTCCTTCATGGATGAGTGGCTTCGCTCAACTGGTCGAGGTTATGGGCCAGCTTGCGCAGCAAACGGCTGAGGTTGCGTTTGTCGCCGTCGCTGAAGTCCGCGAACATGGTGGCGACGCGGGGAAACATCGGCGGCAGCATTTTCTGCACGAAACGTCGGCCGGCCGGGGTGATTCGGATCAGCACGCGCCGGCGATCCTCTTCGCTGGCGCCGCGAGTGATCAGTCCACGCTTGACCAACGCGTTGGCGATGCGGGTCATGTTGGTGGCGCCCTGGCTGGCGTATTCACACAGTTCGCCTGGCGTCGAACTGCCGTCGGGGCGGCTGTACAGGATCATCAACGTGAGAAATTCGCTGTGATTGAGCTTGTGCGGCTTCAGCTTGAACTCGAGTTCGCCTTCGAGGCTGGCGCCGACCATCAGCATCAGCCGGCACAGCCGGGCCTCGGCGGCGGGCATCTGCGGGATGATCTGGCTCACCCGTCCGATGCCCTCGTCCATCATCTCGATGCAGTTCGTCAGATGCGCCATTTCACCAAGTCATATTTCACCAATGAAATAAAAGATAACAAGCGCTGGCCGTTGTGCGCAAGTGGCAGTGAACGATGGTGTGACTGAAGCGGACGTGTTCAGCTGTCGCGTCGATTCAGCGCGAACAGGCGGCGCGCGTTGGCGCTAGTGGCGGCGGCGACACGCGCTTCCGGTTCGCCGCGCAATGCCGCAATGCATTGCAGAACATCGGCGATTCGTGCCGGCTCGTTGCGTTCGCCCCGGTGGGCTGCATCGGGTTGATCGGGCGCGTCGCTTTCCAGCAAAAGGAATTCGATCGGCATTTGCGCCACGATGCGTCGCAGCCGTTGCGCGCGCGGGTAGGTTACCGGCCCGCCGATGCCCAGATGAAAGCCGATGTCCCACAGATGCTGCGCCTGCTGCTCGCTACCCGAGAAACTGTGCACCACGCCGCGCAATCCGCCGGTTCGGCGCAAGGTCAGGCTCACTTCCTCCAGCGCGCCGCGTGCATGCACGATCACTGGCAGATCCCGCTGGCGTGCCAACTGCAGTTGACGCTGGAAGAAATCCCGCTGCAGTTCGCGATCGAGGCCTTCCACATGGAAATCCAGGCCGATCTCGCCAACGGCGACGGCGTTCTCCTCATCGAGCCATGAAGACAGCGCGTCCACATGTGCGGGTACATGCTTGCCGAGAAACATCGGATGCAGCCCGAAGGCTGGATGCAGGCGAGTGTGTTTCGCGCAGAGCGCCTTGATGCGTGGCCAACTCTCGGCATCCACGCCAGGCACGATCATGGCCTCGACGCCGGCTTGGTCGGCGCGTTCGATCACCGCGTCGCGGTCGATGGCGAACGCCGCGTCATCGAGATGGACGTGGCTGTCGATCAATCCGGGCGTGCTGTGTTTTTCGTGCACTGGCAGAGAGTTCCGGAACGTGGGCGTGAAGATAATGTAACGACTGCGAGCTAGCTCCGATTCAGTTGGATACCGGTTCAATGGCGACGCAAATCTTTGCGCGGGCGCAGGTTCGCGCCAGGCAGCACCAGCAGCATACAAACAGAGGAGAGGAACGTGATGAACAGATTGATGGTCAATGTACTCAATGTCGCTATTGCTGCAGCGCTCGCGACCGGCTTGGCCGCGTGCAACCGCAATGCGGATGCGGGCACTTCCAATGGCAGTGCGGCGCTTGATTCGGGTAGCAGTGCGGACGCCGGGGCCAAATATGCCAAGGTCGTCAGTGTCGATCCGGTGCGTTCGACCGCGAACAATCCACGCGAGGTCTGCCACGACGAGACGGTGACGCATACCGCCCCGCCGAAGGATCAGCATCGGATCGCCGGAACTGCCATCGGTGCCGTGGTCGGCGGTCTGGTCGGCAATCAGGTGGGCGGCGGCAAGGGCAAGACCCTGGCCACGGTGGCCGGCGCGGTCGGCGGCGGCTATGCGGGCAATCGCATCGAGGCCAGCCGGCAGCATGCCCAGGTGACTACCTCGGTGGAGCGCAAGTGCAGCACCGTCAACAACACCAGCAGCAAGATCGTTGCCTATGACGTGCGCTACGTCTACAACGGAGTGACCCGCACGGTGCGCATGGATCACGATCCGGGCGATCGGGTGCAGGTGCAGGAAGGTGTGACAGCTGTGTCCGACGCTCGCTGAACTGGCCCATTGAAAAGGAAATAACCCCCATGAACGCACTGAATGGAAAGTTTGCCCTGACTGCCGCGATGACGGCAGGGCTCGCCCTCGCCGGTTGCGCCACTGCGCCCTACGGTAACAGCGGCAACTACAACCGTGGCTATCAGGGACAGCAGAATGGCTACGGCAATCAGAACACGCGCTGCCAGAGCTGCGGAGTGGTGCAGGAAGTTCAGCAGGTCTACATCGACGGCGGCAATGGCAACGGCGGTACGCTCGGAGCGATCATCGGTGCGGTAGCCGGCGGCGTGCTGGGCAACCAGGTCGGCAAGGGCGATGGCCGCAAGGCCGCCACGGTGGCTGGTGCGGTAGCTGGTGGCGTGGTCGGTAATCAGGTCGGCAAGCGCAGCGGCGGGAGCAGTACGGCCTGGCGCATCGTCGTGCGGCTGGACAACGGTCAGTATGCCACCGTCACCCAGCGTGAAAACCCCAGTCTTCGCAATGGCGACTATGTCGAGGTCCGTGGCGATCAGGTTTACGCACGTTGATTTGATGTGGATGTATAGACGTCTATTTATATGGACGTCCAGAAACATGAAAGGCCCTCATTTGAGGGCCTTTCATGTTTCTCGTGCTTAGAATCGCGAGTCAGTTGACCGCGTAGAACGCGTGTTCGCCGATGGTGACGCTGGGGCGATTTCGCGACCAGATCGGGGAGATCGCGGTCGTGGCAAAGTGATCGGCGCGTGGCACGAGCATGTGACGCTGTGCCAGCGGCAGTTGCCAGTTGTGGATTGACCTGCCGGCCACCTGCCAGGCCTTGTTGAAGGCCTCGAGATTGTTGATGTCGAACGAGCCGGGAGTCGTGGTGGTCGCGAATTGATGTGGAGCTGTCACGACCTTGCACACGGTGCTGCCCCAGCGCCCGCGGTCGCGTCGGCGTAGCGCTACTTCTGCCACGGCAAGCTGGCCGTTGACCGATTCGCTGCGTGCTTCCAGGTAGACGGTGGTGGCCAGGCAAGCCTGGTCTGCGACGGGTTGCGGCATCAGGGACGTCAGCCACAACAGCATGGAAAGTTTCATGGTTCTGCCTCCAGCGTGCTGTACGCGCAAAACTTAAGAAGCAAGCTTTGTGCGCCGTTGCGGTGGACGGGCGGGCAGGCCGTTCCACCTGGATCTATCGCCATGACCGAAACTTGTGGTCAGGCGCTTTGCCACGGGATTGTGGCGGTACGAGCGGCGGTTTGATGCCGATCGGGATTGGATGTTGCATTGGCGTTGCGCGTGCCGGTATCGGCCGTGTTGCCTGCAACTACTGCTGCGCACTCGTTGGATGCGAGGCGGTATGCCATCCGGCCATTGCTGCCGGGTCGCGCCGATTCGGATTCTTCCGGTTCGTCGCGTACTTCGACACCCCTTGTTCCGGATGTCGCGATATTCGATCGGCGGAGCCTAGTGGCGGAATCTGCCGCTGACAAGTGCCGAGGCGTCGAGGTTTAACCCATGCTCACAATTGGTAGACATTGTCATAACGAATTGATGCTCGAGGTGTCGTTCATGCGGGCCACGACGTGCCGAGATGTATCACGAGATTGTCGTTGAGCGAAGCCAGCCGTCTGCCGTCTGCCTGTGCGGCAATGTCATCACTCAATACGACGAGTGCCTCGACGCAATCATCGGTGGTGGCGACGTCGAGCACGCAACCGACTTCACGATCATCATGGCGCAGCACGTCACCAGCACGTGCTGGTTGCGACAATGTGACGCTGTGCAGATGTCGTTTGTGTCCGTTGCGAAAATGCAGCCGGGCGACGATCTCCTGGCCTGGATAGCAGCCCTTGTCGACGGCGACTGCCTGCAGGTGCTGCAACGATAGTGCCGCCGGCAGCAACTCATTCAATACCTGAGTCGGCAGCCACGGCCAGCCCGCACGCAGTTGCAGCGGTTGCCAAGTGGTGTCGCCGGTTCCTGCTGCGATGATTCGCAAGCTGTGCGTGCCGCAACCAAGCACGAGTGCTTCGGCCTCATCGCTGATCGCGTGCATCGGCAACGCCGGGCCGGTTGCAAGGGTGCGCGGCGGCAGTGCCGTCAGCGTGAGTTTCGAGCGGAACACGAAACGTCGCAGCGCATCGACCATCGTCGCAGCGCTGCCGCCACGCAGCAGCAGCATGTAGCGATCATCGGCGAGTCGCAGGAGATGAAACAATGCGCGCACGCGACCTTGCGGATCGAGCCATGCACTGAACTGCCACTGGCCAGTGGCGAGCGGGTTGACCTTGCTGCTGAACTGCGCATGTGCAAACGCCCTCGCGTCAGCGCCTTCGATCAACAGGGTTTCCGCGGAATATGATGTCGGCATAGGCGTAGCAGGATTGGGGCGGCAGACAGACAGCGCAAGGTTGGGTGGCGGAAGCAGCGGCAGCGTGGTCGGTCACCGTCGAGGTTGTGCTGCTTTGCCGCAAGTATTAACCTTTGCGGGCTTACAAAAACCATGTCCGATACCTTCTCCTCAGCCGAATCCACACCTGCTTCCGTTCATACGGAAGCTGTTGCCGTGCCGGTGAGCCAGGTGCAGGACAAGGCGCCGGAACCTCGACCGGCGCCTGATCCCACCCGCTACGGCGACTGGGAAAAGAACGGGCGTTGCATCGACTTCTGAACGGCCGCGACGGCGCTCGTCGCCGATGGCAGACAGGGGCAGGTGCGGCATGAGATCAGCGATTCCACTCAGAGTAGCCGCCATGGCAGACACGCAACGACCGCTCTCTCCGCATCTTCAGGTCTACAGGTGGCAAGTGCAGATGGTGAGTTCCATCCTGCATCGTGCCACCGGCATCGCGCTGGCTGTCGGCAGTCTGCTGGTGGTGTGCGGGCTGTTGCACCTGGCGGCGGGCGAAGAGAGCTTCAACTACTTCAAGAGTCTCATCGGCAGCCCGGTCGGGCTGGTGTTGCTGGTTGGCTGGAGTTGGGCGCTGTTCTATCACCTGTGCAATGGCATCCGTCATCTGGTCCAGGATGTGGGGCTCGGTTACGGCATTCCCCAGTTCGTGCGTTCGAGCTGGCTGTCGGTGGCCGGCAGCATCGTGCTCACCGTGCTGGTGTGGGCTTATGTATTGACGCCCGGAGGTGCGGCATGAGCGCGAAGGACGTCGTCGTGAAAGATCGACGCAACCCGCTGAAAGTTGCCCGCGGCCTGGGTTCATCCCAGTCCGGAGTGGGTCACTGGTGGACCCAGCGGCTCACTGCTGTCGCGCTGGTGCTGCTGGGCGTGTGGTTTGTCGTTACCGTGCTGTGCCTGCTGCATGCCGACTACGCCACCGCTCGCGCCACCGTCGCCAAACCATGGAACGCACTGCTGCTGATCGCGTTCGTGCTCACCATGTTCTGGCATGCCGTGCTTGGCCTGCAGGTGGTGATCGAGGACTACGTACATGTCCGCTGGAAGGAAGTCGTCCTGCTGGTGGCGATCAAGTTCCTCGCGGTGCTGGGCGCGCTGGCAAGCGTGCTGGCCGTGCTGCGCATTGCGCTGACCCCATAAGACGCGAGGCCGAGATTTCATGGAAAGCTACAAGGTTCAGCAACATCTGTATGACGTGATCGTGGTCGGCGCCGGCGGTGCAGGCTTGCGTGCCACCTTCGGTCTGGCCGAGAAAGGCCTCAAGGCGGCCTGCATCACCAAGGTATTCCCGACCCGCTCGCACACGGTGGCGGCGCAGGGCGGCATTTCCGCCGCGCTCGGCAACATGGGCGAGGACGACTGGCGCTTCCATTTCTACGACACCGTCAAGGGTTCCGACTGGCTCGGCGACCAGGACGCGATCGAATACATGTGCCGCGAAGCGATTCCCTCGATCATCGAGCTGGAACACTACGGCGTGCCGTTCTCGCGCACCGACGAAGGCAAGATCTACCAGCGCCCGTTCGGCGGCATGACCACGCACTACGGCAAAGGCACCGCACAGCGCACCTGCGCCGCGGCCGACCGCACCGGTCACGCGATCCTGCACACGCTGTATCAGCAGGCGCTGGCGCATGACGCCACGTTCTTCATCGAATACTTTGCGATCGACCTGATTTTCGATGCGGACGGCGTATGCCGCGGCGTGCTCGCGCTCGACATGAACGAGGGCACCCTGCATTTCTTCCGTGGTCATGCGGTGGTGATGGCGACTGGCGGCTACGGACGCGCTTACTTCAGCGCCACTTCGGCACATACCTGCACCGGCGACGGTGGCGGCATGGTGCTGCGCGCGGGCCTGGCTTTGCAGGACATGGAGTTTGTGCAGTTCCATCCCACCGGCATTTATGGTGCCGGTTGCCTGATCACCGAAGGCGTACGCGGCGAAGGCGGCTACCTCACCAACTCCGAGGGCGAGCGCTTCATGGAGCGTTATGCGCCCAGCGCAAAGGATCTGGCCTCGCGCGACGTGGTCAGCCGTGCGATGACGCTGGAAATCCGCGAAGGTCGCGGCGTCGGCGAGCACAAGGACCATATCTACATCAACCTGATGCACCTCGGCCCCGACGTGATCAACGAGCGCCTGCCGGGCATCGCCGAATCGGCGCGCATCTTCGCGGGCGTGGACGTGACCAAGGAGCCGATCCCGGTCATTCCGACCGTGCACTACAACATGGGTGGCATACCCACCAACTATCACGGCGAAGTGGTGCAAAAGCGCGGCGACGACGTCGACGCGGTGGTGCCGGGTCTGTTCGCGATCGGCGAGGCGGCCTGTGTCTCGGTGCACGGTGCCAATCGCCTGGGTTCCAACTCGCTGCTTGATCTGGTGGTGTTCGGCCGGGCCGTGGCACATCGCTGCGCCGAGCTGATCAAGCCGGAAACAGCGCACAAGGACCTGCCGGCCAACGTGCTGGACAAGGCACTGGCCCGCTTCGACGGGCTGCGCAATGCCAATGGCAGCAAGCCGACCGCACAGATCCGCCTGGAAATGCAGCGCACGATGCAGAGCGATGCGGCAGTGTTCCGCACCGGCAAGACGCTGAAGGAAGGCTGCGAAAAAATCTCTGCCGTGCGTGAATCGTTCAAGGATGTCCGCGTCAGCGATCGTTCGCTGGTGTGGAACTCCGACCTGATCGAAACGTTGGAGCTGGCCAATCTGCTGGATCAGGCCGTCGCCACCATGCATTCGGCCGAGCAGCGCCCGGAAAGTCGTGGTGGGCATGCGCGCGAGGATTTCCCCGAACGCGACGACGTCAACTGGATGAAACACACGCTGGTATGGGTCGACGAGACCGGAAAGTCGCGCTTCGATTCCCGTCCCGTGCACATGAATCCGATGACCGACGAGGTCAAGGCCGTGCCGCCGGCGAAACGCGTCTATTGATGCCGCACGGCGGCTGCGTCCGCCACGTGGCAGTTGCATCATTGGTTGTACGGTCGGGGCGCAAGCCCTCCTGCAGAAAGTTGAAGGGTTCAGCACATGGCAGAGTTTTCGCTACCGAAGAATTCCAAGATCCAGCCGGGCAAGCACTACCCGGCCAAGGATGCGAAGAAGCCGCGTACCTTCCGCATCTATCGCTGGTCGCCGGATGACGGGCAGAACCCGCGCATCGACACTTACGAGGTCGATCTGGCCGCGTGCGGCCCTATGGTTCTGGACGCATTGCTGAAGATCAAGAACGAGATCGATCCCACGTTGACGCTGCGCCGCTCCTGTCGCGAGGGCATCTGCGGTTCGTGCGCGATGAACATCGACGGCACCAACACACTGGCCTGCACCCGCGCGATCAGCGAGTGCGCGTCTGGCGACGTGAAGATCTACCCGCTGCCGCACATGCCGGTGGTGAAGGATCTGGTCCCGGACCTGACCCATTTCTACGCACAGTTCGCGTCGATCAAGCCGTGGATCCGCACGCAGAGCCCGGTACCGAATCGCGAGCGGCTACAGTCGCCGGAAGAGCGCAAGAAGCTCGACGGCCTGTACGAATGCATCCTGTGCGCCTGTTGCTCGACCAGTTGCCCGAGCTACTGGTGGAACGGCGACAAGTATCTCGGTCCGGCGATTCTGCTGCAGGCCTATCGCTGGATCGTCGACTCGCGCGATGAAGCCACCGGCGAGCGTCTGGACGACCTGGAAGATCCATTCAAGCTGTATCGCTGCCACACCATCATGAACTGCACGCGCACTTGCCCGAAGGGTCTCAATCCGGCCAAGGCGATCGCCGAGATCAAGAAGCTGATGGTGGAGCGACGTTCGGCGTAAGCTGCGGCAATTCCCTCGTTGGTAAGGATGCTCGCGATGTTCAACTTGCTTTCCCTGCCGCGCGCATCCTGGAAAGCCCGACTGGTTTTCACGCTCCTGTCGGCCATGGTGATCAGCGGGATGGTGCAGCAGTGGCCACACCGCCACGACGACCTGGCGATCGCGCGATGGATTGCGTGGTTCTTCATCGTCATTGGTGTTTACTATTTGCCACGCATGTTGGCGGTCGTGATATTCGGCCGGTTACCGAAGATATATGCCGGACTGTTGCGTGGTTGGAACAAGACGCTGCCGCAGATTCATGCCGATATTGCGCGTGAGCAGCAGGAGCAGCGCGAACGGTCGCGTGAGCTTTGAACGACGCCCGCATCAAGCGTCTGCGCTGGCGCACCCGCCGCGGTACCCGCGAACTGGATGCGTTGTTCGGCGGCTGGCTGGACGAATGTTTTGCCAGCGTGGACGAAGCGCAACAGCAGGCGTTCGACGAACTGCTCGACGTACAGGATCCGGATCTGTGGGACTGGGTGATGGGCCATGCCCGTCCCGAGCGGGCAGACTGGCAGGCGATCATCGATGACATCCGCGCCCGCCATCGGCTTTGAATATCGACCGTCGCGACTGTTGCCGCGAGGGTTGATCATTGTCGCTGCCCTGGCTGTCCTGGCCGTGATGTCATGCGCGCTGGAGCCCTGGCTGAAATTGTTGCTGGTGGTGGCCGCACTGGCGGCAACGTGGCATTCGGTTCGCCGGTTGGCCACCAACCCGATAGCGGCAGCAGGCTGGAGCGCCGACAACGCCTGGACATTGCGCCTGCTCGATCACGAGGACGTGCCTGCCACGCTGGCCTCGTTCCGCGTACTCGGCGCGTTCGTGCTGTTACGTCTGCAGACGGCGGAGCGCGGCGCGCAGATAGTGCTGCTGGCGCCCGACAACAGCGACGCCGACATCCGCCGCCGCGTGCGCATGCGGCTGGCCACGATGCAACCGGACGAGGCTGTGCCGCGCCTGTGACCGACCGGCAACTTCGCCGGCACAGCGCGGTCTGATCGAATACCTGATAATGGACGACCGGGCGGCTAGCCCTGCGATCCCCACAAGCGACCCGCCCATGTTCCGACCGCTCGAACTTTTCATCGGCCTGCGCTACACCCGCGCCAAGCGGCGCAACCAGTTCATCTCCTTCATCTCCACCGTCTCGATCGTATGCATCGCGATCAGCGTGATCGCGCTGATCACGGTGATGTCGGTGATGAACGGTTTCGACTACCAGATGCGTTCGCGCATTCTCGGCGCGATCTCGCATGCAACCGTCTCAGGCGTCGGCGAAAGCGTGCAGGACTGGCCGCGCGCGTTGAAGATGGCCGAGGCGAATCCGCACGTGCTGGGCGCCGCGCCGTACGTCGAATCCGAGGCGATGTTGCTGGCGCGTCGTTCCAGTGGCGCGCTGGTGCGTGGCATCGAGCCGGAGCAGGAACCCAAGGTCGTCGACATCGGCAAGCACATGCTCGATGGCAAGCTCGCTGAGCTGACCCCGGGCAGCTGGAATATCGTGCTGGGTCGCGAGCTGGCGATGACGCTGGGGGTCAGTGTCGGCGACCGGGTGACCATGGCGGTGCAGCAGCTGCGCGGATCACCGCTGGGCAGCGTCCCGCGGATGCGCAGCTTCCATGTGGTGGGCACGTTCGAGCTGGGCATGGAGCAATTCGACTCGGGCCTGGCGCTGGTCAACATGAGCGATGCCGAGAAACTCAATGACCTGAGCGGCCCCACTGGCATCCGGCTGCGCCTGGACGACCTGTTCAACGCGCGCCCGGTCGCCACCGAGTTGGCCGATCAGCTGGGTCAGATCTATCGGGTGCAGACCTGGATGGATACCAACGCGAATCTGTTCGCCGCGCTGTCGATGGAAAAGATGGTGATGTTCATCATCCTGTCGCTGATCATCCTGGTCGCGGTGATCAACCTGATCTCGATGCTGATGATGCTGGTCACCGACAAGCAGGCCGACATCGCGATCTTGCGTACGCTGGGCGCCACGCCGCGCAGCATCATGGGCATGTTCATGGTGCAGGGCGTGCTGGTGGGCTTTGTCGGGATCGGCTTCGGCGTGGGCTTCGGCTCGCTGCTGTCGTGGAAACTGCCGGGCATCATCAAGTGGATCGAGCACACCTTCCACGTCACCTTCCTGTCGCCGGACGTCTATTACATCAGCGAGGTGCCGAGCCGGCTGGACTGGCATGACGTGGGCTGGGTCGCGTTGCTGACCTTCACCTTCTCGCTGCTCGCAACCCTCTATCCCGCGTGGCGCGCCTCGCGCACGCAGCCGGCGCAGGCGCTGCGCTATGAATAAGACCGCCATGAATCCGACCGCTACCAATCAAATCGGCGAAAACGTGCTGCGCGCCAGCCACGTCGCCAAGACCTACGACGAAGGCGGCCTGCGCACCGACGTGCTCAGCGACGTCAGCTTCACCCTGAAGCGCGGCGAGACGATGGCGATCGTTGGCGCGTCCGGCTCAGGCAAGAGCACGCTGCTGCACATCATCGGCGGGCTCGACACGCTGACTGCCGGTGAAGTGGAAGTGGACGGCCGGGTGCTGTCGAAACTCTCCGATGCCGAACGCGGTCGCGTGCGCAATCGCTCACTCGGCTTCATCTACCAGTTCCACCACCTGCTGCCGGAGTTCACCGCGCTGGAGAACGTGTGCATGCCGCTGCTGATCCGCGGCACCGCCATCGCCGAGGCGCAGCAGCAAGCCACCGTTCTGCTGGAGCGGGTTGGCCTGGGCGGCCGCACGCATCACAAGCCGTCCGAGCTGTCCGGTGGCGAGCGCCAGCGCTGCGCGGTGGCGCGGGCGCTGGTGACCAAGCCGGCCTGCGTGCTCGGCGACGAACCCACCGGCAACCTCGACGAAGGCAACGCCGCGCAGGTCTATGCGCTGATGCTGGAACTCAACCGCGAGATCGGCACCAGCTTCATCCTGGTCACTCACGACACCCGTCTGGCTGCGAAGATGGACCGCACCCTGGTGCTGCACAACGGCGTGCTGCAGGAAAGCCCGAAGCACTGAGGCACGCCGCTTCCTGCGCCTCTCCCATGCGCAGGGACACGCTGCTCTGGAGCTTCGACGTGATGTACGGGCGCAGGCCTACGCATCTTTCATCCACGCCGCCGCATTCGTCACGTTAGGCTCGAACTCGTCCAGGACGGAACGAGGCGCGAGGGATGGCACGAACGACAATGCCCGCGGCAATCACGGCAGCGTCGGCGTTGCTGGCTGGCGTCCTGCTGGTGCAGTGGTTGGCCAAGTTGCCGCCGCCCTGGTGCCTGGGCTTGTTGCTGCTGGTCGTTGCCTTGTTGGCCTGGCGTTGTCCGCGCTGGCGCTGGCTGGCCTGCCTTCTGTTCGGTATGGTCTGGGCGGCATGGCGCGGTGGGGCGGCGATGGAAGCACGACTGCCGCGCACATTGGAAGGCCGTGATCTTGTCGTCATCGGCACAATGGCCGATCTGCCGCTGACGCGCACGGATGCCAGCCGTTTTACCCTGCGGGTGGAGCAGGCCACGCTGGATGACGGGCCGGTTGCACTGCACGGCGAGATCACGGTGTCGTGGTACGAAGGGGCGCCCGTTCTGCAACCCTGCACGCGCTGGCACCTCTTGCTGCGGTTGAAACGACCGCGCGGCCTGCTCGATCCCGGCAGCGCCGACAGCGAGCGTTCGGCGCTGGAGCGCGGCATTGTCGCCACCGGTTATGTGCGCGACGACGACGCCAACGAGCTTCTGGCGGGGCCGCACTGGTGCGTCGATGGCGTGCGCGATGCGGTGGCTCGGGGTATCGCGGCACGCGTGCATGACCCGCATGATGCGGCGTTGCTGCAGGCGTTCTCGGTCGGCGATACGCGCGGCTTGACGCCGCGCGACTGGGAGATCGCCCGCGCGAACGGGGTGTCACATCTGATCGCGATCTCCGGTTTCCATGTCGGCGTGGCCGCGATCTTCGGCGTCTGGCTGGCGATGCTGGGCCATGCGCTGTGGCCGCGGCTGGGACTGTGGCTGCCGCGACCACAGTCCCAGGCGGCGGCCGCGTTGCTGGTGGCCGCCGCCTACAGTGCGCTGGCTGGCTTCGGGCTGCCCACGGTGCGCACCCTGCTGATGATCGCCGTGGTGGCGCTGGCGCGTTGCAGTCGGCGCGGCAGCAGCGGCGCGCAGTCGCTGGCGCTGGCGATGATCGCGATCCTGCTGGTCGATCCGCTGGCGGTGCTGGCGGCGGGTTTCTGGTTGTCGTTCGTCGGAGTGGCGTTCCTGATGCTCTGCTTGCAGGCGCGCGGACGTGGGTTGCGCGCTTTTTTGCATGAGCTGACAGCCGGGCAGCTGGTGATGACGGTGGCGCTGCTGCCGCTGAGCCTATGGTTTTTCGGGCAGGCCTCGCTGGTGGGTGCGCTGTCCAATCTGATCGCAGTGCCGCTAGTCAGTTTCGTGATCGTGCCGTGCGCATTGTCCGGCATGCTGTTGCTGGGCTTGTGCCCGCCGCTGGCCACGCCCGTGCTGTGGCTGGCCGCGCGAATCGCGCATGCGCAATGGTGGCTGCTGGAGCAGATGGCGAGCTGGCCCGGTGCGCACTGGTATCTGCCGACGCTGCAGCCGCTTGCGTTGCTGCTGGCCCTGCTCGGTGCGTTGTGGCTGTTCCTGCCGCGCGGGGTGCCGTTGCGCTGGCTGGGCCTGCTGCTGTTCCTGCCGCTGCTGTGGCCGCCGCGCCAGCCGTTGCAGGAGGGTGCCTTCCGGGTCTGGGTGCTGGACGTGGGGCAGGGATTGTCGGTGTTGCTGCGCACCCGCGACCATGCGCTGCTGTATGACGCCGGCGCACGCTATCCGTCGGGTTTCGATCTGGGCGATGCGGTGGTGTTGCCTGCGATCCATGCGCTGGGCATTACCCGCCTGGACATGCTGATGATCAGCCATGGCGACAACGATCATGCCGGCGGTGCGGAAACGGTGGCGAACGCATTTCCGCAGGCGTCACGCTATGCCGGCGAACCCGCGCGCATGCGCATCCCGATGCATCAATGCATGACCGGCCAATCGTGGGAATGGGACGGTGTGTATTTTCGCGTACTCAACCCGGGCCGCGGCAAGGGTGATCGGGACAACGACAGTTCCTGCGTGCTGCTGGTGGAAAGCCGCGGCGGACGCCTCCTGCTGACCGGCGACGTCAGCTCGACGGTGGAGCCGCAGGTGGCGGCGGCGCTAGGCCCGGGGCCGCCGCCGATCCTGCTGGTGCCGCACCACGGCAGCAAGACTTCGTCCAGCATGGAGTTCATCGCCGCCGTTCGGCCTTCACTGGCGCTGGTGTCGGCCGGTTGGCACAACCGCTTCGGCCATCCAAAGCCGGAGGTGCTGGCACGCTATGGAGCGGCGCGCATACCGGTATTCAATACCGCGGAGCAGGGCGCCATCCCGCTGGAGTTTCCCGCTGGCGCGCCGCCGCGACGTGAGCCTGGCTGGCGACTGCAGCAGCCACGCTACTGGCGCGAATGAGTGGGAGAATGCCACTCGTGCCGCAGTACAGCAGGATGAGACTGCTATCATGCGCGCTTCTTGTCCGGTAGCGCGGTGGGTCGAAAAGTGCTGGAAATCCTGATGGCTGGTGGCTGGGCGATGGTGCCCATCCTGATCTGTTCGGCGGTTGCCCTGGCAATCGTGCTGGAACGTTGCTGGACGCTGCGCCGCAAGTCGGTCCTGCCACCCGGCCTGACCGACGAGGTGCGTCAGTGGGCGCGCGCCGGGCAGCTCGATCCGGGCCACCTCGAAAATCTGGCCAACGGTTCGCCGCTGGGTGAATTGCTGGCTGCCGCACTGGCTGTGCGCAGGCAGCCGCGCGAGCTGATCAAGGAGCGCATCGAGGACACCGGCCGGCATGTCATTCATCGGATGGAACGCTATCTCAACACGCTGGGCACGATCGCCCTGATCGGTCCATTGCTGGGCCTGTTCGGCACCGTGATCGGCCTGATCCGCATGTTCATGGAAGTGATGGCCGGCGGCATCGGTGACCCCGCCAAGATGGCCGGCGGCATCGGCGAGGCGCTGATTTGCACCGCGTCGGGCCTGACCGTGGCGATTCCGGCGTATGTGCTGCATCGTTATTTCCGCTCGCGCGTGGCCGGCTATTGCGTGGAGATGGAGAAGCAGGCCACTGCCTTGCTCGACGACCTGACCCTGGCACCCGCTGCGGCGGCACCGGTACGGCCACGGCGCACGCCGGTGCCGACCACGCCGGGCGCGGGCTGAGCGCGCACCGATGCGTATCGGCAACGACCGCCGTCAGGACGATTTCGAGATCAACGTGATTCCGTTGATCGACGTGCTGCTGACCCTGCTGATGTTCTTCGTGCTGACCAGTACGTTCATCCAGCATTCGCGCCTGCAGGTAACGCTGCCGCAGGCAAGCACGCAGGACCGCGACATGAACGCTCCGGCGCTGACCATCATGATCGACCGCGACGGTCGCTTCTACGTGGGCAGCGATGAAGTGCTGGGCGAGGGCATCGAGCCACTCAAGCAGACCATTGCACGCAATGCCGGTGCCGACCGCGAGCGCCAGGTGACGATCCGCGCCGATGCGATGACGCCGCACCAGGACGTGGTCACTGCGATGGATGCGCTGGGCCAGCTCGGTTTCACCCGGTTGTCGATCGCCACCACGCCGAGCAAACCAGGCAGCCAGCCGTGAGCAGCCAGAAAGCCGGCGTCTGGGATGCGGAGAGCTGGCGCGTCTACCGCCGCCTGCTCGGCTACACCCGACGCTATTGGGCGATCGGACTCGTCACCCTGGTCGGCATGGCAGTCGATGGCGGTGGCCTGGTGGTGTTCACCAAGCTGCTGCAGCCGCTGATCGATCAGTTGTTCGCGAAGAAGGATCCGTACCTGATCTTCTGGATGCCGATCTGGATCATCATGATCTTTGCCGTGCGTGGCGTGGGTACCTTCATCAGCAGCTACGGCATTGCCTATATCGGCCGCAACGTGGTGCAGGTGATGCAGCGCGATGTGTTCGGCGCCTACCTGCGCCTGCCGGCCGCGTTTTTCGGGGCCGAGGCGTCCGGTCACCAGGTCTCGCGCATCACCTATACCAGCGAGCAGGTGGCCTCGGCCTCCACTGACGCGGTGAAGATCGTGGTGACCGAAGGCGTCACCGTTGTCGGCAGCCTGTACGTGATGCTGTACTACAGCCCATACCTGACCATGGCGCTGTTGATCATGGTGCCGGCGATCGCGTTGATCGCCACCGTGGTCAGCCGGCGCTACCGGCAGATCAGCCGGCGCATCCAGGGCATGATGGGTTCGGTCACCGGCACCGTGGAGGAATCGGTCGGGGCGCATCGCGAGGTCCGCATCTACGGCGGCCAGTTGCACGAATCCACGCGCTTCGATGAGATCACGCAGCGCGCCAAGCGGCTCAATCTGAAGATCGCCGCCACCAATGCTTCGTCGAGCACCGCGATCCAGACCGTCGCCGCCTGCGCGCTGGCGGCGCTGGTCTACCTGGGCACGCGGCCGTCGGTGATCGACAGCATCTCGCCCGGCGTGTTCGTCGCGGTGCTGACCGCCATGGGCACCATGATGCCGTCGCTGAAACGGCTCACCACCGTACAGGCGAACATCCAGCGTGGCCTGTCTGCCGCCACCGATCTGTTCGAGATCATCGACATGCCGGCGGAGACCGATACGGGCTCTCAAGAGATCACCCGCACGCGCGGCGACATCCGTTTCGAAGACATCCGCATGATCTATCCGCGCGGGGAGTTCGAGGCCTTGCGTGGCGTGGATCTGCATTGCGCGCCCGGCACCGTGACGGCCTTGGTCGGCCGGTCTGGCAGCGGCAAGAGCAGCCTGGTCAGCCTGTTGCCGCGTTTCTACGCGCCGAGCTCCGGCCGCATCGTGCTGGATGGCGAGGACTATCAGGAATACACCCTGCGCTCGCTGCGCCGGCAGATCGCGTGGGTTGGACAGAGCGTGGTGTTGTTCGACGACACGGTAGCCAACAACATCGCCTACGGCGAACTGGCCGGATCCAGCGAAGCGGACATCATCGCAGCCGCCGAGGCAGCCAATGCGATGGAGTTCATCGCGCGCATGCCGCAGGGCATCCACACGCAGATCGGCCAGAGCGGCAACATGCTTTCCGGCGGTCAGCGCCAGCGCCTCGCGATTGCCCGCGCGATCCTCAAGAATGCGCCGATCCTGGTGCTGGACGAGGCCACCAGTGCGCTGGACACCGAATCCGAACGATTGATCCAGCAGGCGCTGCAGCGGCTGATGAAAGATCGCACCACGCTGGTCATCGCGCATCGCCTGTCCACCGTCGAAGGTGCCGACCAGATCGCCGTGATGGATCAGGGCCGCATCGTCGAGCGTGGCACGCATGCCGAATTGATCGCGCTGGGCGGGCACTACGCCGCGCTGCACCGCATGCAGTTCCACGACCTCGCGCTCGATCAGTCCGGCGACTGAGGAGCATCCATGGCGCTGATCGGCACGCTCGAATCAGCCTGGTACGGCGCCGGCCGCTCACCGTGGTGGACGTGGCCGCTGGCGACGCTGTACGGCGGAGTGATCCGTCTGCGCACTACGCTCTACCGTATCGGCTGGCTGCACAGCGCACGGCTGCCGATACCGGTTGTCGTGATCGGCAACCTCAGTGTGGGCGGCACCGGCAAGACGCCGCTGACGATCGCCGTGGTCGATGCATTGCGCGCGCGGGGTTACCGGCCCGGTGTGGTCAGTCGCGGTTACGGCGGCAGTCAGCGCGAACCCCTGCTGCTGGACGATGCGCCGGACCCTGCCCGCGTTGGCGACGAACCCTGCCTGATCCACGCCAGCGGCGCGCCGGTGGCCGTGGGCCGCGATCGACCGGCGGCAGCGCGGTTGCTGCTCGGTGCTGGCTGCAATGTAGTGATCGCGGATGATGGTTTGCAGCACTACGCGCTGGCCCGCGACGTGGAAATCTGCGTGATCGATGGCGTGCGCCGTTTCGGCAATCGGCGGCTGTTGCCGGCCGGGCCGCTGCGCGAGCCGCTGGGTCGATTGCGGCGGGTGGATTTTCGGGTCTGCAACGGCGGGGTTCCTGCCGATGGCGAATACCCCATGCAGTTGCATGGCGGCGAGGTGGCGGGCTTGTGCGATGGTCGCCACCAGCCGCTCGCGAATTTTGCAGGCCAGCGGGCTCACGCCGTCGCGGCGATCGGCAATCCGTCGCGCTTCTTCGCCAGCCTGCGCGCCGCGGGTATCGAGGTGATCGAGCATGCGTTCGCCGACCACCATGCCTTTGCAGCGGACGAACTGGATTTTGGCGATCAGCTGCCCCTGCTGATGACCGACAAGGACGCGGTCAAATGCCGTCGCTTCGCCCAGCCGCACTGGTGGCGGGTGCCGGTGCAGGCGGATTTGCCGGCAGCATTTTACGAGGCGCTGGGCGAGCGTCTTGAAGGCTTGCGCCGCGAGACGAGTTCGCCAGCCACGTAAACCTTGCGAGCCAGACTGCCGCCGATCCAGTAGCACAGTTCAGCCGGCCGGCGCGCATTCCACACCACCAGATCGGCTCGCTGGCCGGCCGTCAACGTGCCGCGATCGCCCAGCCCCAGCGCGCGAGCCGCGTTGACGGTGACGCCGCGCAGTGCTTCCTCCGGGGTCAGCCGGAACAGCGTGCAGGCCATGCCGGCGGCCAGTCGCAGCGACAGCAGCGGCGAGGTGCCGGGATTGCAGTCGGTGGCGACCGCGATCGGTACATGATGTTCGCGCAACAGCGCGACAGGCGGCAGCTTCGTTTCGCGCAGCGCATAGAACGCGCCGGGCAGCAGCACCGCGACGGTACCTGCGCCAGCCATCGCCCGGAGGCCGGACTCGCTGAGGTGCTCCAGATGATCGGCGGACAAGCCGCCGTACTCGGCAACCAGCGCGGCACCATCCAGATCGGACAACTGCTCGGCATGCAGTTTCACCGGCAGGCCGAGCTGTCTCGCGCGCTCGAACAGGCGCCGGGTTTCCTCGCGAGTGAAGCCGATGCCTTCGCAGAACGCATCGACCGCATCGACCAGGCCCTCGGCGGCGAGCGCCGGCAGCATGTCGTCGCAGACCAGCGCCACGTAATCGGCACGACGATCGCTGTATTCCGGCGGCAGCGCATGCAGGCCGAGGAAACTGGTGCGCACGCTGATGCCCAGCTCACGACCAAGCCGGCGCGCCACGCGCAACATGCGCCGCTCGCTTTCAAGATCCAGCCCGTAGCCGGATTTGATCTCCAGCGTGGTCACGCCATCGGCCAGCAGCGCGCGTGCGCGCTGCTGCGATTGCGCGAACAGCTGCTCCTCGCTGGCGGCGCGGGTGGCGTTGACGCTGGATACGATGCCGCCGCCGGCGCGGGCGATCTCCTCGTAACTGGCGCCATTGAGGCGCAGATCGAATTCGTGCGCACGATCGCCGCCGAACACCAGATGGGTATGGCAGTCGATCAGCCCCGGCGTAACCAGCGCGCCATCGAGCGATTCGACCGCGCCGGCCAACATGTCCGGCGCGTCCGGCAAGGTCTCCATGCGCCCGATCCATGCGATGCGCCCGTGATGCAGCGCGATTGCGCCGCGCTCGATCAAGCCGTACGGCGCGTCACCGGCAAAGGTGGCGAGTGTGGCATTCAGCAGCAGTCGATCCCAGCGTGTTTCGCTCATGTCTGCACTGACTCCCGGATGGTGCTCATGGTCGGTTGATGGGGCGAGTATCGGCCGGAGCGGCGGATTCGTCGAACGCGCTGGTGCGGCCTGCCGGTAGCAGCGACTCGTCTCGTTCGCCGTCCGGGTCCCCGGCCGGCGGCTGGCTGGCTTGCTGGCGTTCGAAATCCTGCACCATGCGTTCGGCGAAATCCCGATATACCGGGGTTGGACAGAACAACGATGCCGCCGCGCGGGCGAGCAGGCAGGCGGCCATGATCGGGATCACCATGTCCTGGTTGTTGGTCAGCTCCATCGCAATCACCGCCGAGGTTAGCGGCGCGCCAGTGACACCGGCCAGATATGCGCTCATGCCCAGCAGCACCACCGCCGCGACAGGTGCACCGGGCAGGAAGTGCGCGATGTTCTGGCCGAGGCCGGCACCGACCGCCAGCGCCGGTGAAAAGATGCCGCCCGGGATCCCCGCCCAGTACGACACCACGTTGGCCAGCAGTTTCTCGATGCCGAAACCCTGGCCGGGCATGCTGGCAGTGCCTTGCACAATCGCGCGCGCCTGGTCGTAGCCGGTGCCGTAGATGGTGCTGTGCGAACCCATGCCCAGCAGCGCCAGCGCCAGCCCGCAACCCACCGCGAACAGCACGGGTTGGCGCGCGCGCAGGCCACCGATCAAAGCCAGCGGGCCGTGCCGGTTGAGCAGGATCAATCGCGCGAACAGGCCACCCAACAGGCCACAGATGACGCCGGTCAGCAGCACGGCGAGCCACGCGTGTCCCAGCGGCAGGCTGGCCTGCACTTCGCCGAAGTAGGAGTAATTGCCCATGATGCCCAGCGACACCACGCCGCCGATGATCACGGCGGTCAGCAGCAGGCCGCTGAAGCGATGCTCGAACGTGCCGGCCAGCTCCTCGATGGCGAACACCACGCCGGCCAGCGGCGTATTGAACGCTGCCGCGATGCCGGCCGCACCGCCGGCAAGGATGAAGCGCGAAGCCGCCTTGGGATCGTCGAAGCCGAAGCGTCGGGCCATCGAATAGAACAATGCGGCGCCGACATGCACGGTCGGTCCTTCGCGACCGATCGATGCACCCACGGTCAGTGCAATCAGGGTCAGCACCATCTTGCCGGCTGCGATCGGCAACGACAGCATGCGCGCGCGAAAGCTTTCGTTCTCGATATGCAGCGTGCCGATCACCTGCGGAATGCCGCTGCCGCGCGTGGCGCGCAGGCGTCCTTCGGTAACCCACGCCAGCAGGCCGAACACCACCGGAGTCAGGATCAGCGGAATCCAGCTGCCATGGCTGAGGACACGCAGGAACAGCTGGTACGACCAGACACTGGCCTTGGCAAACAGGATCGCCGCCAGCGCCACCAGCACCGCACCGAACCACAGCACGAGGCGGCGCTTCCAGTGATGCGGCGCGAAAAACTGATGGCCGAGCAATGCCTGCAGGCGAGGGTTTGTCGACTTCGATGCGGGCTCGGGCAAATCGGACATTACGCAATTATCGCAGACCCCGCCGACAGGATGGATTGTGGGAGCGCCTTCAGTCGCGATGCTCTTTCTTAGGGGCTAAAAAGCAGCAGCATCGCGACTGAAGTCGCTCCCACAGAAAGCCGATCAGCGCGGCCGCCAGCGTGTCTCGTACAGGTCGAAGCGGCGATCCTTCAGGTTCTGCACCGCGCCGGCGTTGCGCGCGCGGGCCAGGCTTTCCAGGCGCAGGTCGGCAAACAGCACGGTCTCGATGTTCGGCGTCGAATCGGCGGCGACGCCGTCGCGGGCGAAGCCGAAGTCGCTCGGGGTGAGGATGCAGCTCTGGCCGTACTGGATGTCGAAGTTGTTGACGCCGGGCAGGTTGCCGACATTGCCCGAGAGCACCACGTAGCACTGGTTCTCGATCGCCCGCGCCTGCGAGCAGTAGCGTACGCGCAGGTAACCCTCGCGCACGTCGGTGCAGAACGGCACGAACAGGATCAGCGCGCCCTGGTCGACCAGGTGCCGCGCCACTTCGGGAAACTCCGCGTCGTAGCAGATCATCACCCCGATCGGGCCGCAGTCGGTGAGCACGGTCGCCGCGCTGTCGCCACCGCTGATGTTCCACACGTTGCGCTCGCTCGGCGTCGGGTGCAGCTTCTCGCGCTCGTGGATCGAGCCATCGCGCAGGCACACGTAGCAGACATTGTGGATATCGCCGTTGGCCTGCTCGGTGGGATGCGTGCCGGCGATGATGTTGATGTTGTAGTGCACGGCCAGCCGGCTGAAGAGTTCCTTCACTTGCGGCGTGTAGTGGCTGAGCTTGCGGATCGACTCCACCGGCGACAGTTCGGTGTTCTCGATCGACAGCAGTTGCAGCGTGATCAGTTCGGGAAAGGTGACGAAATCGGCGCTGTAGTCGGCGGCGATGTCGGTGAAGTATTCGACCTGGGTGGCGAACTCCTCGAACGAGGTGATCCGGCGCTGCTGGTATTGCACCGAAGCCACGCGCACCGAATCGGGCAGCAGCCGCGCCGAGGTGATCGGCGGGATGTCCGGCTGGTCGAGCAGTTGCGGATTGCGCCAGACCAGGTGCACGGCATAGCCCAGCGAATCGTGATCGGATGGCACGTAGCCGCGCAGGACGCCGACCACCTCGAAATCGTTCGACAGCTGGAAGCTCAGCGTGAGGTCGCGTCGCTTGCCTTCCACTACCGCCTGCACGTACGCCTCGGGGCTGCCGTAGCGCGCGAGGTTCTTCGCCAGGCCGGGCAAGCGTCCGCCGAACACGATGCCGCGCAGCTTCAGGTCCATGCACAACCGCTTGCGCGCCTGGTACAGCCGCTGGCCGATGCGCATGCCGCGGTAGTCCGGATGCACCACCACCTCCATGCCGTACAGCCAGTTGCCGTCCGGCTTGTGCCGCGAGCCCATGCCGCCGCCGGTGATCTGCATCCAGCTATGCGGCGCCAGCGCGGTGGCCTCGTCGATGCGGAAGGTGGCGCAGTAGCCCACGATCACGCCTTCGTACTCGACCACGAACTGGCCTTCGGGGAAGTGCGTCTGCTGCGAACGCAACATCTCCACCGAGTGGCCCCATTCGTCCGAGTAGATCCGGGCGGTGAGGTCGGCAAGCTGAGGTACATCGCTCAGGACTGCCTGTCGAAGCAGCAACTTCGGGGTGTTTTCGAGGGTCTTCTTGGCCATCCGGCCATTATGCATAGCGCGAAACACGCCAAAGTGAAGGCGCTTTCATCCACCCGGTTACACTGCGCGGCATCGTCCACGGGAGTCGCCTGCATGAGCATCCACGCCGCCGTTCGGCAATTTCGGGCAGGCCAGCTATGGCGCGCCGATGGCTGGCACATCGACGCGGTGCTGGCGGTGGGAGCCGATGGCCGTTTGTGCGAGACGGCCGATGATGCCGGCGATGCGATCGGCCACTGGGTGCTGCCCGGCATGCCGAACCTGCATTCGCATGCGTTCCAGCGTGCGATGGCCGGGCTGGCCGAACGCAAGGGCCGCAGCGACGACAGCTTCTGGAGCTGGCGCGAAACGATGTATGCGTTCGCTGCCACCGTCGGTCCGCACGAGCTGAAGGCGATCGCCGCCCAGCTCTATGTGGAAATGCTCAAGGCCGGCTATACCCAGGTCTGCGAATTCCACTACCTGCATCATCAGCCCGACGGTACGCCGTACGCGCAGCCGGAGGCGATGTCGCTGGCACTGATCGAGGCGGCGCGCGAGGTCGGCATCGCGCTCACCCTGCTGCCGGTGCTGTACATCAGCGGCGGCTTCGATGGCCGCGCGCTCACTCCGCGGCAGCGTCGCTTCGGCCACGATGTGGACGGCTATCTGCGCCTGCTCGACACGTTGCGCAAGCACGAAAACGACAGCCTGCGCATCGGCATCGCGCTGCATTCGTTGCGCGCCGTGCCGGAGCAGGCGATGCGCGAGGTGCTGGCCAATGAGTTCGCCATGGCCTGTCCGATCCACATCCACATCGCCGAGCAGATCGGCGAGGTACAGGATTGCCTCGCCACGCGTGGCGCGCGCCCGGTGGAATGGTTGTTCGATCATGCCGACGTCGATGCGCGCTGGTGCCTGGTGCATGCCACCCACCTGACCGATGCCGAGACGGTACAGCTCGCCCGCAGCGGCGCGGTGGCGGGGCTGTGTCCCACCACCGAGGCGAATCTCGGTGACGGCCTGTTTCCGCTGACGGCGTATCAGGATGCTGGCGGCACGCTGGGGATCGGCTCGGATTCGCATATCTCGATTTCGCCGGTGGAGGAGCTTCGCTGGCTGGAGTACGGCCAGCGGCTGACCAGCGGCCATCGCAACGTCGCGGCGCGCGGGCAGGGCGTCAGCGTGGGCGAGACGTTGTGGTCCGCCGCGCTGCACGGTGGCGCGCAGGCTGCGGGCCTGCCGTTGGGCGAGCTGCGCGACGGCGCACGTGCCGACCTGATCGTGCTGGATGAAAACTCGCCGCTGCTCGCCGCGCGCGATGCCCGCTCGGTGCTGGACAGCTTCCTGTTCGCCGGCAACACGCCGCTGGTGCGCGACGTGATGTGCGGCGGCGAATGGGTGGTGCGCGATTTCCGTCATCGTGACGAGGAACGCATTGCGATGCGCTACCGGGCGACGGTGAGCGCCCTGGCCGCACGCTGAGCGCGCACGGCAGCTGACTGGCAGCCTTCAAACGGATAGCGGCGCCAGCACGAATGCTGGCGCCGCCTGTTGCCGCCGTCCATGGCGTGGTGGTGCTTACTGAGCCGCGTTCGATGTCGACGATGGCGCCGGGTGCTCGGCCCTGAACTGCTTCCACTGCTCCCGGCGTGCCTGCTTCTCCGTCTTCATCGTGGCCATCTTTGCCTTCTGCACTGGCGTCAGCACCGCGTAGATCTGCGCGCGCACCGTGGCCTTCTGTTGCACACGGACGCGGGTAGCGTCGCCTTCAGCCTGGGCCAGTCGGGCCGCTGCGGCCTGATAGCCGACCTGGTCCGGCGTCATCGATTCGAACGCACTGCGCTGCTGGCGTAGTGCCTCCCACTGCGTCTTGTTCTGCGCGTGGCTGGTCTGCATGATCTGCTTGATGCTGGTGCGCTGGGCATCGCTCAGGTCGAGCTTGCTGAAGCCCATCTCGTGCCCATGTCGGTGCGAGTGCCGGTCCTGATGCATGCCGGCATCCTGTCCTGCGGGAGCGGCCACGGCGAGCGTGGCGAGGGCCAGGGTCGAGCCCAGGATCAGGCCGAGGGTGATGTTCTTGCGCATGGTTGGAACCTCTGTGGTTGGGGGGAGGGCTTGCAACCTATTTGACGACAATGCCGTGTGTATGTTCTTTGCCGAAAGGTAAAGATGCGTAAAGCTCGTGGAGTTCATCCCGCCGCAACGCTTGAATGGAACCCATGCAACCCGCCGCAACACCTCGGATCCTGATCGTCGACGACGACCGCGCACTGTGCCGGCTGCTGGCCGAGTACCTGCAGCGCGAAGGGTTCATGGTGGATATGTCCCACGACGCCGAAACGGCGCTGGTGCAGTTGCGCAACCCGACGCTGCGCCCGGACTTGTTGATCCTGGATGTGATGATGCCCGGTCGCGATGGCCTGGATACCCTGCGCGAGCTGCGCATGCAGCATCGCCTGCCGGTGATCATGCTGTCCGCGAAGGGCGAGCCGGTGGATCGGGTGATCGGGCTGGAGCTGGGTGCGGACGACTACCTGTCCAAACCCTGCCTGCCGCGCGAGCTGCTGGCGCGCGTGCGCGCGCAACTGCGGCGCAACACGCCGGCCACCGCGGCGAATCTGCAGGTGGGTACGTTGCGCCTGCAACCGGGAGACCGGCGAGCTTTCATCGGCGAGCAGGAACTGGTGCTGACCGGCGCGGAGTTCCAACTGCTGCTGACGCTGGCGCAGCGTGCCGGCGAACTGGTCGACAAGGCCTCGCTGACGCGCATCGCGCTGGGCCGTGAGCTGGAGCGTTTCGATCGCAGCATCGATGTGCACGTGAGCCGCCTGCGCCACAAGCTGGCCGAGGCATCGGCGCAATCGCCGCGGATCGAATCGGTGCGCGGTTCGGGTTACCTGATGATCGCGAGTGCGCCATGAACGCGTTCAAGAGCTCGATCTACTGGCGTCTGCTGGTCTGGTTTTGCGTGGCGAACCTGCTGGTGCTGTTTCTGGGCAGCTTTCTCACTCAACGTTTCATCGAATACACCACGGCGGTGGAAATCAACTGGACGTCGCTGGCGCAAGACGCCGACCAGGTTTACGAAAGCGGCGGTACGCCGGCTCTCGCGACGTGGGCTGCACAACAGCGGCATGAAGGCATCGACGTCACGCTTTACGAAAACGGGCGGCCGTTGTCGCCGATCCGGCTGTCGTCGTCGATCCAGGCATCCCTGCCGGCCTGGCTCGACGCCGGGCATGACATCCTGCTGCAGCCACGAGCGGGCCTCTATCTTTCCGTGCAGCAGATCACCGGCAGCGATGGGCAGGCGCGCCAGCTGGTGGCGCTGAGCCGCACGCATACGCGGCTGCGTCCGCAGACCCGCGCAAAGATCCTGCTGGTGGTGCAGCTGACATTATCGCTGCTGTTCATCGGCCTGGTCGGCTGGTGGGTGGCGCGCAGCGTGGCCAGGCCGGTCGAGGCGCTGCGCCATGCCACCCGGCGCATGGCCGCAGGCGAGCTTTCCACCCGGGTCGGTCGCCAGGGCGGCATGGCGCACGACGAGCTCGCCCAACTCGCCCACGATTTCGATGCCATGGCCGAACGCATCGAGGCGCTGGTGGCGCACGATCGCCGCGTGCTGCAGGATCTGTCGCACGAGTTGCGTTCGCCGCTGGCACGGCTGCACCTGATTCTCGACCTGGCGCAGAACAGCGTCGATCCGGCGCAGGCCGCGGCGTATTTCCGCCAGGCCGAATCGGAGATCGCGCGCCTGGATCGCATGACCGGGGAGATGCTCGCGCTGTCGCGGCTGGAGGGCGGCATCCCCGGCATGAGTTGCGAGAATCTGGATCTGATCGAGCTGGCGCGCGAATGCCTGGAGCAGGCCGAACTCGAAGCGCAGGCGCGCCGCATCGAGCTGCGGTTGAGTGCACCCGCCGCGCCGGTCATCGTGTTCGGCAGTGCGCAGTTGCTGGAGCGCGCGCTGGACAACCTGATCGCCAACGCCATCAAGTTCAGCGTCGAGGGTGGCCAGGTCGAGCTGCAGGTGCATGAGGCCGATGGCATGGCCGGGTTGTCCGTTCGCGACCGCGGCCCCGGCGTGCCCGAGGCCGAGCTGGAGTCGCTGTTCCGGCCATTCTTTCGGGGCAGCAACGCGGCCCGTGCCGATGGCCACGGGCTGGGCCTGGCCATCGTGCAGCGCGTGGCGAAAATCCACGGCGGCGAGCTCCGGGCGACAAATCGTGACGGCGGCGGACTGGACGTCCACCTGTCCCTGCCGCTGGCACCGGCCGACGCGATGGATGCATCATCGGACTAGACGGTGGCGGCGTTGCGCGCCGTCGACGACGGTGTTCCGGAAAACCACCTCAGGAGAGTTCCCATGCAAGGTTCCACCGATCTGGGCAAGCTGGTGCTTCGCGTTGTGCTGGGTGTGCTGATCCTGTTTCACGGGGTTTCCAAACTGATCCACGGGCCGGGTTACATCATTGGCGTGGTGACCGGCGCCGGCCTGCCTTCGTTCCTGGCTTACGGGGTATACGTCGGCGAGGTGGTGGCGCCGGTCCTGTTGCTGCTCGGTTACTGGACGCGGGTTGGTGCGTTGATCATCGTGGCCAACATGGTCGTGGCGATCGTGCTGGTGCACCTGGGCCAGTTCGCCACGCTGGCCGATACCGGTGGCTGGGCGCTGGAACTGCAGGGCATGTTCTTCGGCACTGCGCTGGCGATCATGCTGCTCGGCGCCGGCCGTTACAGCCTGGGCGGCAGCAACGGGCGCTGGAACTGAGCGGTACCCGGTTCAGGCCACGGTGATCGAGCTGAACGCCAGCCGTCATCGGCTGGCGTTCGCGTCATCGCCACCCGCGGGAACGCGTTTGCGGAGACACATCCACGGCAAGGAGTGTCCCATGCATCGCATCACGTCCCGTCTCGCCATCGCCCCACTGTTGCTGGTCGGCAGCATTTTACTTTCCGGTTGCATCGTGGCGGGGCCGCGTCCTGTCCGTCATGTGCGCGTGGTGACGCCGGTGCAGGTCGAACGTGCGCGCGTATGGGTGCCGGCCTACTGGGGCCCGCGGCATGTCTGGGTCGAGGGTCATTGGCGCTATCGCTGATCGCCCTCAGGCCGACGGTTCCAGCCGCTCGCGCAGGAAGTCGATGAACGCGCGCAGCTTCGGCGGCACCTGCAGCCGGCTCGGGTAGTACAGGTAGAAGCCGTCGAACGGCGGCAGCCATGCGTCCAGCACGGTCTGCAGCCGTCCGGCGGCAATGTGTTCGCGCACCATCGGCTCCAGCATGTGCACCAGCAGCAGGCCGTCCAGCGCCGCGCGGATCGGCAGCGAGGGTTCGTTGGTGATGAGCGGGCCGTTCACGTCGATCTCGAACCAGCGATGGGCCGTCGCGCCGCTTTTGCCGGTGCTGACTTTATGGGCGCGGCTTTTATCGGGGCGGCTCTTATCGGCGCGGCTTCCATCGGCGAATTCCCAGCGGTAGATCGCGCCGCTGCTGCGATAGCGAAAGCGTGCGCAAACGTGCTGCTGCAACTCGCGCGGATGCTGCGGCCGGCCATGCCGCGCGAAGTACGCCGGTGCGCCGGCCACCACCGCGCGCAGCGGTCCGCCCAGCGGCAGCGCGACCACGTCGCGTGCCAGCCGCTCGCCGAGGCGGATACCGGCATCGACGCCATCGGCGACCAGGTCGGTGAGCGCGTTGTCGGCGATCAGGTCGAGCGTGACGTCGGGACAGGCGCGCAGGAAGTCCGCCAGCATCGGCGCGAGCAACTGGTCGAGCAGGCTGTGCGGCGCGGTGATGCGCAAGGTACCGGCAGGGTGGTCGCCGTGCTGGCGCAGCGCTTCCACCGCGCCGTCGATCTCGGCCAGCGCGGGGCCGATGCGTTCGAGGAACTGCCGACCCGCCTCGGTCAGGCCCACCTTGCGCGTGCTCCGCTGCAGCAGGCGCACGCCCATGCGTTGTTCCAGCTGGCGCATCGCCTGGCTCAGCGCCGACGGCGTCACCTCCAGCTCGGCTGCGGCGCGGGTGAAGCTGCCGTGCCGGGCGATGGTGTGGAAGGCGCGCAGCGCCGGGCTGTGGTCGTCGATCATTGATTAGTCCAGCTTCATGAAGCATCAATAGAATCGGCATTTTTCCGCGGAATGACAAGGCGCAGACTTTGCGCCGTCCCCACTGACGGCGTCCTGCCATGTCACTCGACCAGTACTACACCCTCGGCCGCTCCGGCCTGCGCATCAGCCGCCTCGCGCTCGGCACCATGACGTTCGGCGACGACTGGGGCTGGGGCGCGGCGGAGGACACCGCCCGCGCGATGTTCGACCGCTACCTCGCCGCCGGCGGCAATTTCATCGATACCGCCGACCTCTACACCGGCGGCAGCAGCGAGCGCCTGCTCGGCAAGTTCATCGCCGACAGCGGCAGCCGCGACCGCGTGGTGCTCGCCACCAAGTTCAGCTACAACGCCGAACCGGGCAACCCGAATGCCGGCGGCAACGGCCGCAAGAACATCCTGCGTGCGGTGGAAGGCTCGCTGCGCCGCTTGCGCACCGACTACATCGACCTCTATCTGCTGCACACCTGGGACCGGATCACGCCGGCTGAAGAGGTGCTGCAGACGCTGGACCACCTGGTGCGCGCCGGCAAGATCCGCCACGCCGGCCTGTCCGACGTGCCGGCCTGGTACGCCGCGCAGATCCAGACGCTGGCGCGTGCGCACCACCTGCATCCGTTGGTCAACCTGCAACTGCAGTATTCGCTGGCCGAGCGCAACATCGAACGCGAATACGTGCCGCTGGTGCAGGAGCTGGGCATGGGCATCACCGCATGGAGCCCGCTGGCGATGGGCTTGCTGTCCGGCAAGTACCGGCCCAGCGAGGCCGGCCACGACGGCGAGGGCGAAGGCCGGCTGCAGGTGGTCAAGTCGATGGGCCTTCCGTCGCTGGCGGACAAGTTCACGCCGCGCAACTGGGCCATCGTCGGCGCGGTCGAGCAGGTGGCGCGCGAAAGCGGCCTGAGCATGGCGCAAGTGGCGATCCAGTGGGCCGCGCGCCAGCCCGCCCTGGGTGCGGTGATCCTCGGCTCGCGCAACCTGGATCAGTTCGAGGACAACCTCGGCGCGCTCGATCGTCCGCTGCCTGACGAGGCCATGCGCCGGCTGGACGAGGTCTCCGCCTTGCCTTCGCAGTTCCCCTACAGCTTCTTCGAGCCGGCCCAGCAGGCCGGCCTGCATGGCGGCGTGGGGGTGGGCGACAAACCGCCGGGCTATGCCTCCACGGTGTGGACGGGTGCCGCGCAGCGCGTGGACTTCGCGGCCGCTTCGACGACGGAGGCGGCGCGATGAAGCCACTGCCTTACGGCGCGCCGATCACGCTCGACCAGGCCCGCGCCGTGACGGCCGCCGCCGAGGCGGAAGCCGCCGCGCATGATTGGCCGATGGTGATCGCCATCGTCGGCAGCGGCGGCCAGCTGGTGATGCTGCACGCGCTCGACCAGGCCCAGCACGGCAGCGTGCCGGTGGCGCAGGGCAAGGCGGAGACGGCAGTGAATTTCCGCCGCCCAAGCAAACTCTTCGAGGATGCGGTGGCCTCCGGCGGCCTCGGCCTGCGCCTGCTCGGCATGCACAACCTGCTGCCGCTGGACGGCGGGTTGCCGCTGATCGCCGACGGCTGCGTGATCGGCGCCATCGGCGTCTCCGGCATGCAGTCGACGCAGGACGCGCAGGTCGCCGCCGCCGGTGCTGCCGCGCTGGCCGGCGAGCCGGCGCCGGCAACTACCCGGCGTGGGTCTCGCGCGCCAGGTGCAGGTCGTTGAACTTGCGACGCTCGACCAGTTCGCTGACGTGGCCGGCCGCATCGCGGCGGAAGATCAGCAGGTTCCGCTCGTCGTCGGTGCCCATGAACACATCGCGCGCGATCGGCTCCAGCGCGGTGAACGGCCGGCCGGCCTTGGTGACATAGCCCAGCACGCCATCGCGCACGCTGACCGTCCAGGCGCGATCCGGCGCGTAGCGGTAGGTGCCGGCATAGCCGCCGAGGGTCAGGCCGCGCACATCGAGTGCCGGCGGCGGCGTCGGGATCGTCACATCCTCCATGCCGGCCATCTTCCAGGCGCCGTGCTGTTTCACGAACGTCGCCAGCGCCTGGTAGCGCACCACCAGCTGCTGTCCGAAGACAGTCTCGCGCTCGTACTCCTCCACCTGGAGCAGCGCGGTATCGCCGTATCGCCATGCCTTCGGCTGGCGCAGTTCGATGCTGCCGGCGAAGCCGGCGGGGAACACTTGCAGCGAGGCGATCGCATCCTTCTTGTGCTGGATGCGGCCGAACTCGTCGATCAGCACGGCATCGTCGGTCAGCGTCCGCTGCCAGATCGCCTTGTCGCCCAGCGGGATCGCGTCGACCCAGGCCTGGGTGATCGCCACCAGTTCGTCGCGCAGCGCGTTGGACGCCTCCGCGGCGTGCAGGGTGCCCAACTGGCATGCGAACACGCACGCAACGGCCCATCGGGATATCGGCATGGTCCTGGCTCCGCGGAAGGTGCCGCGAGTCTGGATCCATGCACGTCAGGGCAGCATGTGCACGAAGTCACGCGGGCATCGCCGGGTCGGCGGTCAGGGCCACGGTGGGGCGCTGCAGGCGCCTGTCGGCATGCGGTGCGCGAACCAGGACAGGCTGCGGCCTTTCTCGTCGACCGCTGCGGATCATGGTGCGGTTTCCGAATCATGATGAACTTCGTCGGTGGAGGCGATGACAGCGCGACAGTGCTACGCAAGCATCGTCCGATTTGCCACACTCGCGTTTTTATCCGGTAGCCGGCATGCGTTCGAAGGCTCTTGCCGCCGTGGGGCTGGCGCTGTGTTCGGCGCTGTTCTTCACGCTTACCTACGTGCTCAATCGGAGCCTCGTCGCCGGCGGCGGACATTGGGCATGGGCGGTGATCCTCCGCTATCTGCTCACCCTGCCGCTGCTGGCCGTGGTGGCGCCCCTGCAGGGTGGACTCGGCGATCTGCCGCGCGAGCTACGCAGGCATGCGCGGCCGTGGTTGTTGTGGAGCGGTGTCGGCTTCGTGCTGTTCGGCTTGCCGCTGACCTGGGCGGCGAACAGCGGGCCGTCGTGGCTCATAGCAGGCAGCTTCCAGACCACCGTGCTGGCCGGGCCGCTGCTGGCGCCGCTGATCTATCGCGATGAGCGGCGTCGGTTGGCGTGGCCCACGCTGGCGATCGGTGCACTGATTGTCGCCGGCGTGTTCGCCTTGCAATGGGGCCATGCGCAAGGCCGGCTGCATGCGGGCGACTGGCTGGCGATCGGTGCGGTGGTGTTGTCCGCGTTCGCCTATCCGCTGGGCAACCGCAAGCTGCTGTTGCACCTCGAACACTGCGGTATCCGGCTCAACGCGGTGCAGCGGGTGTTCGGCATGACGCTGTGCAGCTGGCCGCTGTGGTGGCTGTTCGCGGCGGTCGCGTGGTTCACGATCGGCCCGCCGACGTGGCGCGAGGCGCTGCTGGCCGGCGGCGTGGCGCTGTCCTCGGGCACCATCGCCACCATCCTGTTCTTCCGTGCCACCGACATGGTGCGCAGCGAGCCGACCGCGCTGGCTGCGGTGGAGGCGATGCAGGCGGCGGAACTGCTGTTCGCCACGCTGCTCGGCGTGCTGTTTCTCGATGAAGCATGGCCGCATGGTTACGCGCTGTTCGGCGCGCTGGCGATCATCGTCGGCATCGCGTTGTTTGGTTGGATCAGCGGACGCGGCGCGGCGGGCGATGACGAGGCGGTGCGCGCATTGCGCAGCGACCGCAGCGCTTGACCGTCATGTATCCGTTGATCCGCTCAGCCAACGGCTGAAGTGCATCACGCCAGCCGCTTTGGGCCGGCGCGAAGACGTGACGAGGTAATAGCTGCCGCGCGAGGGTATGGCAACGCTGCCGACGCGCTTCAACGTACCGGCGGCGATCGCGTCAGTGACCAGGCGGCTGCGCGCGAGCGCCACGCCCGCGCCGGCTTCTGCAGCTTGCAGCAGCAGTGCGGAGTCGTTGAACAGCGGCCCGAACACATGCTCGCCGCCAGCGACGCCGGCACGCTCGAGCCATTCCGGCCACGCGCCGAAATCATCCCGCAGCAGCACGCAGCGCTCGAGATCGGCTGGCTTGCGCAAGCGCATGCGGGTGACGTAGCCGGGAGCGGCTACAGGAAACAGTTCTTCGTCGAACAGCTTTTCGCTGCGCGCGCCCGGCCAGCGGCCACCGCCAAAGCGGATCGCGAGATCGACCTCGTCGGCATCGAGGTCGACCAGCGACGTGGTGGTATGCAGCGTGAAGTCGATCTCCGGATGTTCGTGCAGGAAAGCACCGAGCTGTTGCAGCAGCCAGCGGCTTGCCAGCGACGGCGGCACGCTGACGGACAGTCGGTTGCCGTCGCGTCGACGCAGTTGTTCGCCGGCTTCCGAAAGCTGCCTGAGCGTGGTCCGCACCACCTCCATCAGGTGTTCGCCGGCGGGTGTCAGCGCGACGTCGCGTCGGTTTCGCTGGAACAGCGCGAGCCGATAGAACGCCTCGATGGACTTGATCTGATGACTCACCGCACTGGGCGTCAGGTGCAGTTCCTCGGCGACTCGCGAGAAGTTCCGCAGACGCCCCAGCGCCTCGAACGTACGCAGCGTATGCATGGGCGGCAACAGATATTTCATGGATGAAATGCATTCACCGTGTTGTGAAAAATCATAACTTCACCGCTTGCGCCGGGCGCCCAATACTAACCGCAAGCCGGCACGGCCTTGATCCGGAAATTTTCCAGGTCGGCATGCGGGACGCTTCCAGCCAGTGGAGAAACGCGTGAGGAAACTTTGCCTGATGGTTCTATTGATGGCGCTGGGCTGCATGCAGGCGCAGGCGGAGACGCTCACCTATGGCTGGCAGAAGGTCGACGGCATCCACCTGTTCTACCGCGAGGGCGGTCCCCGCGATGCGCCGACCCTGGTGTTCCTGCATGGCAATCCCTTGTCGTCGATCATGTACGAAAAGCTGATGGAAGATCTTGCCGCCACCGGGAAACTGCATGTGCTGGCGGTCGACTACCCGTCATTCGGCTACTCGGATGCGCCCGATCATGCGACCTATCGCTACACCTTCGATCATGTCGCCGATACGGTGCGCAAGTTCCTGGCTGCGCGGGGCATCACTCGCTATGGGCTGTACATGCAGGATTACGGCGTGCCCGTGGGTTTTCGCCTGATGCAGGCGAACCCGGACGCGATCAGCGTGATCGTCGTGCAGAACGGCGTGATTCATCTCGACGGCTTTCCTTCGGCACAGGACCCGCAAGGGGAATTGCGTCGCCACTGGCAGACGCGCAATCCCGCAGTTGATCGGCGTCGTGCCGGCTACGTGGCCCGGTTGGCGTATCCGCGGGCGGACGGTTGGAGTCCCGATGATGGGGTAACGCCCGATGCGGCCTTGCTGATGGTTGCCGCCGCGCAGCGGCCCGGAGTGATCGACGGCCGCAATGACTTATGGTTCGACTACGGCAACAACGTTCTGCGTTATCCGGCGTGGCAGGCGATGCTGCGCAAGATGAGGGTGCCGCTGCTGGTGCTCTGGGGCCGCCGCGATCCGTTCTTCACCACGTCCGGTGCGCTTGCCTACCAACGTGACGTGCCCACGGCGGAGGTCCATCTGCTCGACGCGGACCACTTCGCCTCGCTCGAAGTGCCCGATGAGATAGCGACCCTGATAAACGGCTTCCTGTCCCGCCATTCGGTGGCTACGCCGCCGCCGTCGGGTTCGCCTTGAGATGCGGCAGGACACCGATCACGGTGAGTTCGTCCGACGTTGTTCGTAGCCCAAACGCATCAATGCCATCGTTAATAGACGCTCAATGGTGCGGAGCTAGCGTTTATGCTTGCGCGGTGATTACAGCAACCGATCGAGCATGACGATGGACACGGCTTCCAGTAGCACTGCACCGCTCCATGGGGAGTCGGCGCCGACGATCCACCACGGCACGCCGGCATTCCGTCGCACCAACCTCGCACTGTTCGCGGCCGGCTTCGCCACCTTCGGTCTGCTGTATTGCGTGCAGCCGCTGATGCCGGAGTTCAGTCATGACTACGGCGTGAGTGCGGCGGTCAGCGCATTGTCGCTGTCGCTGACCACCGGCGTGCTGGCGTTTGCGATGCTGTTTGCCGGTGCGCTGTCGGATGCATGGGGGCGCAAGTCGGTGATGGTGGTGTCGCTGCTGTCGTCGGCGGTACTGGTGCTGCTGACGGCGCTGATGCCAAGCTGGTCGGCGCTGCTGGTGGTGCGCACGCTGATGGGCCTGACCTTGAGCGGCCTGCCGGCGGTGGCGATGACGTATCTCGGCGAGGAAATGGATGTCGAGTCGATCGGCCTGGGCATGGGGCTGTACATCAGCGGCAGCGCGGTCGGCGGCATGGGCGGGCGCCTGATCACCGGTGTGCTGACCGATTTCTTCGGCTGGCGCTTCGGTGTGGGTGTGGTCGGTGTGATCGGCGTGCTGGCCGGCCTGATCTTCTGGCGTGCGCTGCCACCTTCGCGGCATTTCGTGGCGCAGCCGTTGCGCTGGCGCATGGTGCTGGGACGCTTCACCGGCATGTTCCGCGACCGCGGCCTGCCGTGGTTGTTCGTCGAAGGTTTCCTGCTGCTCGGCGCGTTCGTCACCGTCTACAACTACCTGGGCTACCGTTTGCTGGCGCCGCCGTACCACCTGAGCCAGGCGGTCGTCGGGTTGATCTTCGGCATCTATCTGGTCGGCACCTTCAGCTCGGCGTGGATGGGGCATCTGGCTGGTCAGCTCGGGCGGCGCAAGGTGTTGTGGACGGCGTTCGCGCTGATGCTGGTCGGCGTGGCGCTGACCATGGCGCAACCGCTGCCGCTGATCATCCTGGGCATCGTGGCGATCACGTTCGGCTTCTTCGGTGGCCACTCGATCGTCAGCAGCTGGGTCGGTCGGCGCGCTGGTGTTGCGAAGGCGCAGGCTTCGTCGGTGTATCTGTTCTGCTATTACATGGGCTCCAGCATCGCCGGCGCCAGCGGCGGGCTGTTCTATGCGTCGCACGGCTGGAATGGTGTGGCGCTGTTCGTCGGCACGCTGGTGCTGGCCGGCCTGCTGATCGCATTGCGCCTGTTCCGGCTGCCGCCGCTGGTGAACGTGGCGACGCCGCCTACGCCGATGAGCAAGGGCGCGATGCCGTAAGCGGGTGATTCCCTCTCCTCCTGGCAAAGCCCGGAGGAGAGGGAATCGTGCTTCAGCGCGCCGCCGGCTTCAGCATGTCCTTCACCGCGTCGTAGTCGCCGTCGTTCGCGGCAGCGGGAAGGTCGAGCAGGTGGGTCATCAGCGGATAGACGTCCACGTTCGGGAACGCCGGCACCTTCGCGCCGACCCGGAACGCGGGGCCGTGCGCCACGAACAGCGCCTGCATCAGCGGCTCGGCATTGTCGTAGCCGTGCTCGCCCAGGCTCAGCCGGTCCTTGCGCTTGGCCGCATAGTCGCTGGTGGTGATGCGCCAATGCACGTTCGCCAGGCACAGTAGTTGCGGCACGCGCGGATTCTTGCCGTAGGCGAGGCGCGCCGGCACGCGGGTCTTGTCCCAGCACTGCATGTGCGGATGCGGCCGCTCCAGGGTCTGCTCGACCTTCGCGAAATCGGCACGCGCCCCGGGGCTTTCCGATTTCGGGTTGAAGCCGGCCAGGATGCCCATGCTCACCGTCTTCACCTGGTCGAGTGGAATCAACTGATCGATCATCACGCTGTTCGACTCCGGCACGTCCGCCATGCCGTGATCCGCCAGCACGATCAGATTGATGCGCTCGAACAGGCCGCGCTGCTTCAGTCCCAATACCAGTCGGGCCATCGCCGCGTCGGTCTCGCGCAAGGCATCGTTCACCTGCGCAGTATCCGGGCCGTAGACATGGCCCGCGTGGTCGACCGCGTCGAAATACAGGGTGAGGAAGCCGGGCCGCTCGGCGGCCGGCAGATCCAGCCACGCCAGCACCTGGTCCACCCGTTGGTCGGAGGTCAGCTTGCCATCGAACGGTTTCCAGTAAACCGGGTGATGGCCGTGGATGTCCGCCTCGGAGCCGGGCCAGAACATGGTCGCGGTGCGCAGGCCGTGCTGGTCCGCGGTTTCCCAGATCGGCGTGCCCTCGGCCCACCAGCGCCCATCGCTGACGGCGTCGCGGCTGTTCAGCGAGAACTTGCCGAGTCGCGGATCGAACATCGTGTTGTTGACGATGCCGTGGTGGTCGGGGGTCAGTCCGGTGACGATGGTGTAGTGGTTCGGAAATGTCAGCGACGGGAATGCCGGCTGCAGCGAAGCGGCCTGCACGCCGTTTTGCGCCAGCATCGACAGCGTGGGGCTGAGTCCGCGCTGGATGTAGTCGTGGCGATAGCCATCGATCGAGATCAGCAACAGCGGGGTGGAGACGCGGTTGGCGGCGGTGGCGGCAGCGGTGTCCGGGCGTTGGGTGGCGCAGCCGAAGCTGAATGCTGCCAGTGAACACAGCAGCAGGCGAAACAGTAATTTCATATGTACAGCCTTAGGATGGAAAACATCATCCCCCTCATGATCGCGCACTGACATGACCATTACACCTGTCGTTCTGCATGGCCCGATGTTGCGCACGCTGCTGGTCGGCGCACTGGCGCTGGCGCCGTTCGGTGCGGCCTGTGCCTGGCAATCCGCCACGCAGCCGACAAGCCGGGCGGCGCAGTCACCGAGCCAGCAGTTCCAGCAGTCGGCGCAACAGCAGCAAACGCGCGATCAGCTGCAGAAGAGCCAGCTCGAACAGCAGCTGCGTCAGGGTGTGGCCGACAACGCCAAGCGCCCGACCGCGAGCGACCCACGCAGCCAGCAACGACTGGACGATGCCGACCGTGCCCAGCGCGAGCGCGATCGCGCGAACCAGCAGGATCTGCTCGATCGCGAGCGGGACAGTTCGACCTTGCCGCGCGTGGTGCCGAAGGATCTGCCGGCACCCGCGCACAGCGGCTGATCATTCATTTCAACGATGCAGCGGACGCAGGGCCAGCCCCAGCAGCACGATCAGGCCGGCCAGATCCAGCCACGCGAACCAGTCGCCCCAGCGCGCGTACAGCGTATGCGTCTCGCGTAGCGGCAGGTCGCCCACCAGCTCGGCGTCGTGCTTCTCGCTGGAAGCCTCGGCCAGCACGCGGCCGCGGTCGTCGCTCAGCGTGAGGCGGCCGGAATGGGCGGCACGCGCGATGGCGAAACCGCTTTCCACGCCGCGCATGATCGCCATGCGGCTGTGCAGCCAACCATCGACGGTGAAATCCGATGCGGGCACCAGCAGCAGTTGCGCGTGGCGTGCTGCATAGGCGTGGCCGATGTCGTGGAAATCCATGTCCTTGCAGATCGCCAGTCCGACCCGTGGCGTGCTTTCGAGCATGGTGTAGCTGTCGCCCGGAACGTACTGCTCAAAGCCGACCAGCAGATGATGCTTGCTGTAGGTGGCCGGTGACATGGCTCCCGGCTGGAACACCATCAGCATGTTGCGCTCGGCGCGGGGATCGCTCGTGGAGTCGATGCCGATGCCCACGGTCAGTTCGCGCCGATTCGCCAGCTCCGCGAACGCAGGAAGGTTGGCATCGTCGCTGGCGAAGGATGTTTCCGGGGTCAGCACGATGCGGGCGCCGGCATCCGCGAGACGGTTGATCGCGTCCACGTAATGCGCGTCCCGCACCTGCAGGGCTGCGGCAGACCGTGCCGGTTCCTGCAACGACACCAGGCCGACGCGGATCGTCGCGGTGGCCGGGGCCCGCAGTCGCCAGCTGCCATAGACGAGCGTGAGCATGATCGGCAATGCGGCGAGCGCGGCAGCCGTCATGCGGCTGCGCTTCGACGCCTGGTGCGCCGTCTGCACGGCGATCGCCGCCGGCAACAGCAACACCAGAAAACCGATGCCCCAGAGGCCCGTGACGGCGGCGATCTGGATGATCGGCAGAGCATCCATCTGCGTGTAGCTGATGTTGAAGAACGTGCCGTGGGGCGAGATCAGGTTGTTGATGTATTCCAGTGCGACCCACACCACCGGCAAAGCCAACGTCGCCGCGAGCGCGTGGCCGCGCAGCAACAATCGCCGGAACAGCAGTACGCACAACGCGAGCATGAGGGCAGGTGTGCCGACGGCCTGGATGATCGCCACCACCGGCAGGCCGATGTACCCGTGCAGGTACTCCCACTGATTGATCCCGCCGATCGCGTACGCGGCAAACGCCGCCAGCGCCGCCCAGCGGGCGCGCACCCGCGGTGCGAGCCACAGCACCGGCAACGGTGCCAGCCAGGTCAGCCACCATAGCGGATGCACGCCGCTGCCGAACCACCAGCCCAGCGCGGCCAGTGCGGTCGCTGCCAGCCATGCCGGCAGCATGAAACGATCAAGCCTTGATGCCATCAACCAGTCTCCCTATCGATTCGAAATAGAATTTGCGGAACCGCACCTCGTCGTAGCTGAAGCGGCCGGCGCGATACAGCGCGACCAGGCCGTGCGCATGCGCCCACAGCGACATCGCCACGTCCCACGGATCGTCCTGTTTCAGCACGCCGAGCCGCACGCCCTCGGCGACCGCATCGGCAATGACATTGAGCGTCGGCGACTGGCGCGCGCGGAAGTCCTCGGGAAAGCGCCGCGCATCGTCACGGCGCACCGAGAACGCGTGGTCGAACAGGTGCGGATGTTCCAGCGCGTAATTCAGATACGGCTCCAGCAGCGCGAGCAGGCGCTTGAGGATGTCCGGATGCGTCGCGCGTGCTTCCCATTCATGCGCGACCGTGTTGAAGCTGTCGTCGGACAACCTCTTCAGCAACGCCTCGCGATTTGGAAAGTGCCGGTAGATCGCCATCGGCGTGATGCCGACCGCCTCGGCGACGCGGCGCATGCTCACGGCGTCGGCGCCCTCGCGATCGAACACCTTGTGCGCGGCGCGCAGGATCTTTTCCGGCGTGGTGAGCTTCTTCATGTATACAGTGTATACATCAAGTTTTCGCGGCGTCAATAGCGGGCTGGGCCGAGCAAGATCGGGTAGGGCCAGGCACGATCAAGTCGCGGCACAACCACAGGTCGTCATTCCGGCGCAGGCCGGAGGAGCTTTTCAACAGCGAAGCTGGTCATCGCTTCATCATCAGCGAAGACAGACGGTCATCCATCAGTGGTGAATGGAAAGCAAGTGCGATTCCGGCCTGCGCCGGAATGACGAAAAGGGAGGGCATGTGGAACAGGTGTCATGTAGGACCGAAGAACAGGTCGCCCCGCGCGATGCGATCTTCCATCGCCAGCAGATAACGTTTGGTCGGCAGGCCACCGCCGAAGCCGGTGAGGCTGCCGTCCGCACCGATCACCCGATGGCATGGCAGCACGATCGGCAACGGGTTGCGTCCGTTCGCGGCGCCGACCGCACGCACCGCCAGCGGTTGCTCGATGCGCCGCGCCAGTTCGCCGTAACTGATCGTGACGCCGTACGGAATCCGTCCCAGCTCATCCCACACCGCGAGCTGGAACGGCGTGCCGACGGGATGCAGCGGCAGTTCGAAGTGCTGGCGTTCGCCGGCGAAATATTCTTCCAGCTGGACGCGCGCGAACGCGAGCGGCCCCGCTGCGCGGACCCAGCCCGCATGCGCCTTTTTCGGATGGCGTTCGCGCTCGAACCAGATCTCGCGCAGGCCGCGGCTGTCCGCGACCAGGCGCAGCGTGCCGACCGGGCTGTCCATCTCGTCGTAGTGAATCGTGTCCGGCATGGTTGTCATGCGAGGGTCTCCGGTTTCTTGCGGCGTGGTGCGCGCGCCGGTGCTGGCGCGTCCGAGGTGCCGCGCCATAGATGGATCACCGCGTACGCGCGCCACGGTCGCCACGCGTCCGCGCGCAGCGTCAGTGCTTTCGTGCTGAGCGGCGCGGCGTCAGTCGTTGCTTCGCGGCGCAGGATCAGGTCCGCCGCGGGGAACGCATCCGGATCGCTCAACGCGCGCATCGCCATGTAGTGCGCTGTCCATTCGCCGATGCCGGGCAGCGCGATCCAGCGCGCCACGAATTCATCCAGCGATTGTTCCGCCCGAAAATCCACGCGGCCGTCCAGCAGCGCCTGTGCCATGCCGCTGATCGTCGCGGCGCGCGTCGTGGTCAGGCCGATCTCGCGCAGGTCCGCGTGCGCCAGTGCAGCCGGCGTCGGAAACAGTCGTTCCAGTCCCGGCATCGGTGCGGCGGGCAACGCTTCGCCCCAGCGCTGCACGATGCGCGTCGCCAGCGTGCGCGCGGCCGCCACGCTGATCTGCTGGCCGAGGATCGCGCGTACCGCGATCTCGAAACCGTCCCAGCCGCCGGGCAGGCGCAGGCCGGGGCGACGCGCCAGCAGCGGGCCGAGGATCGCGTCATGACGAAACGTATCCGCGATCGCCTGCGGGTTCGCATCCAGATCGAACATTCGCCGCAAGGTCGTCACCACGCCGAGCAGTTGCGTCGGTTGCGGACAATGCAGCTGCAATTGCAGCGCGTGCTCGCCGCCGGGCCACGCGCTCAGCCGCAGCCAGCCCGGCGCGTCGGCCGGGCCGAACACCCGCGCATAACTGTGCTCGTCGACCCGCTCCACGCCCGGCAGCGCACGCGTGCGCAGGAACGCGAGCAGCCCTTCGAAGTCGTACGGCGGCCGATAACCCAGCCGCAACACCAGCGCCGCGCCCGCCACCGCACGCGGATGCCGGCGCAGTTCGCGCGGCGCAATGCGGTTCGCCTGCGCGAACGCCGCGTTGAACCGGCGCAGGCTGCGAAAGCCGGACGCCAGCGCCACCTCGGTCACCGGCAGCGCCGTCTCCGTCAGCAACTGCTTCGCGAACAGCAACCGCCGCGTCGTGTGCACGCTGATCGGCGGTGCACCGACGCGCTCCACAAACAGCCGGCGCAACTGCCGCGCGCCGATGCCGACGCACGCCGCCAGTTCGTCCAGCGATTGCTCCGCCAGCATGCCGGCCTCGATCAGCTTCAGCGCACGCGCCACCACATGATCGCCGCGCTGCCACTGGTCGTTGCCCGGTGCCAGCTCCGGCCGGCAGCGAAGGCACGGGCGGAACCCGGCCGCTTCCGCGGCGGCGGCGTTCGCGTAGTAGCGTACGTTCTCGCGCTTCGGTCGTGGCGCCGGGCACACCGGTCGGCAATAGATGCCGGTGCTGCTCACCGCGGTGAAGAACAGCCCGTCGAAGCGCGCGTCGCGGCTGAGTCGGGCCTGTTCGCAGATGTGCGGGTCGGGCGGGGAAGCGTGTTCGCTCATGCGTGCAGGCTAGCACCGCCCCATCAACCTGACTCGCCGTTTTCGGACATCAATGCCGTGGTGCGCTTGTGCGACGGAATTCGCCGCGTCCGCGATGCGATGAGACGCGCGAGCAGGCCGGTCGGTGCGTATCGCGCCAACCGGTCGGGCGGCAACCCACGTGATCCCATCGTATTTACTACTTGATCGGTGCCATCAGGTGCTCGTACGGCGTGCCGGCCCACATGATGTACGGCGCGGCGGTATCCGGGTTCGGACCCTTCGGGTAGTTCGCGTAGAACGCGGGGTCCGCGCCTACGATCATGAAATGCGGCCCGGTCTTGATCCAGTGGTTGGCGGTGTCCGGTTTCTTCGCGTACGGATCGGTGTTGCTCGCATCCGTGCCGCCTTCCAGCATGTACATCAGGCCGAGCTTGCCGGCCGGCGGCGTCTTGTGCGCCATGTACGCGTCGATCCATTCGCCCGCGTTCTTGTCCATGCACATGGAATCCGGTCCCGGCGTGGCCGGGTTGTCCGGCATGCACGTGAAGTCGTTGCTGCCTTTGCGCAGCGTGCGCATCTGGCCATCCGCACCCATCGCGATGATCGTCGCGTTCTTCGCCACGCGCGCCGGTGCGGCACGCATCGCGCTGGCGATCAATTGCGCGTCGGTGGGTGTGCTCTTGTCGGCTGCCTGCGCTCCGCCCATGACAGCGAGCATCGCCGCGGCAACGGTGAATCGGTTGATCAAGCTCTTGGACATGACTGCTTTCCCATGATGACGTGGACGGTCACCGCCGGGTTCCCCTTGCGCAGTCTGTGCCGCTGCCCGAAGCCGGTCAATCGGTGAAGCGGGCAGATGGACAACGCCGTCGAATCGCATTCGCCGGCGGTCCCGATTTACCGTTTTGCCGACCGCCTGGCGCCACTCGCGGCCGGATGGTCTGTCCGGGCCGAAAGTTTGCCGCCGGCTGTCGCACGATTCCGGTCGTGGGCTAAGCTGTGGAAATGCGCGCTGACAGCACCCCGGGAATCTCGAAGCACCGGCCGATAACCGCCGACCTGGAGGCGATCCGTCGTATCGGCTCGGTGCCCACGATTCTGCAGGCCGTCGCGCACACGACCGGCATGCGCTTCGCCGCGATCGCCCGCGTTACCGACACCGACTGGACGGTTTGTGCGGTCCACGATCTGATCGACTTCGGCCTGAAGCCCGGCGAAGAGCTGATGCTGGAATCCACCATCTGCAACGAGATCCGCCAGCACCATCAGCCGGTGGTGTTCGGCCATGCCAGCGCGCATCCGCAATTCGCGCAGCACCCTACGCCGAAGCTGTATGGCTTCGAGAGCTACATCTCGATCCCGATCTTCCTGGCGGATGGCGAGTTCTTCGGCACGCTGTGCGCGCTCGATCCGCTGCCGGCCAAACTCGACGAGCCGAATGTCGTCGCGACCCTGCAGCTGTTCGCGAAACTGATCGCCGCCGAACTCGACACCCAGGATCGGCTCGAAAAAAGCGCAAGCGCGCTCCTGGACGCGCAGGAAACCGCGAAGCTGCGCGAGCAGTTCATCGCCGTGCTCGGGCACGACCTGCGCAACCCGCTGATGGCGATCCGGGTCGGCGCCGAGCTGCTGCAGCTCACCGCACTCGATCCCAGCTCGCAGCGCACCATCGGCCACATCCAGCGCAGCTCCTTGCGCATGGCCGAGCTGATCAAGGACATCCTGGATTTTGCCCGCGGCCGGCTCGGCGGCGGCATCCCGGCCGTGTTCGAGCAGGAAGACGACCTGGCCGAGGAATTGCGCAACGTCATTGCCGAAGTGCAGCAGGCGCATCAGGATCGCGCCATCGATGTCAGCGTGGCGATCGGGCATCCGGTCGCCTGCGATGTGCGCCGTGTCGCGCAGCTGCTGGCGAATCTGCTCACCAACGCGGTGATCCACGGCGCCGCCGACCAGCCGGTACGCATCGCCGCACGCAGCGACGACGAGACATTCGAACTGGTCGTGTCGAACGGCGGCCATGCCATTCCGGCCGGAAAGATCGCGCGCCTGTTCCAGCCGTTCTCGCGCGACGCCGATCAGTCGGCGCAACCGGGGCTGGGGCTGGGCCTGTATATCGCGGCGGAAATCGCCCGTGCGCATCGCGGCACGCTGCAGGTCATCTCATCCACCGACGCGGGCACGCATTTCATTTTCCGCATGCCGGTGCGCTGCGCCGAGCCGGCAGCCGCTGCCGAGAATCGCGGACGCGACAGGACCTCGCTGGCCTGAGCATCGGTCGGATCTCAGACGACCCGACCTCAAGACGGCCCGGCTCAAGGCAGCGTGTCCGGCTCCGCCTGCTCCTTCTTCCTTTCACCACGTAGCATGCTCGACAGCACGCCGTCGCGGCGGATCAGGCCGGTGATACAGCTTGTGGATGGCGAGTAGCCACTCGTGCCGCGCGGATGCCGACGCCACCATGCCGGCGCCGATGAACAGCATCGCCGCCCGACCAAATCGGCTTCTCCGTGATCTTCGTCCGACGCCGCCACGGCAGGCAGGTAGTGGCGACCAGTTGGGGAGGCCGAAATCGCCGCGAAATAATAGTACGCGAACGTTTTCGATCGCCCGCTATCGGCAACTCAAGTTGCCCACGGTGAATTCAAGATGATGCTGCACATGTCCACTCGCTGGAAGCTTGCGTCCTTGAATGCCAGGAAGTCGTCGTTGAACGTGCCGAAGGTCGTGGCGGGGCGATCCTTCAAGGCCTCGTGGAAAGCATCGATGATGTCGCGCTTGAATGCCGCTTCACGGGGATAGGCCGCCACCACCGCCTCGCGCTCCTCGTCCGTGAACTGGTCGTACGACCGTCCGGCCACGTCCATGCCCGCCCCGACGTGCAGCAGTGCCGCTTCCGGATGCAGGAACTGGGGGATGCCCGGCGTCGTGTGGAGAGCGATGGCGGTCCACACTTTATGGACGTCCGTTTCGGGGATGCCGTGGCTTTTCAGGAAGTCGCGCGCGGCATTCGCGCCATCCACTTCGAAACGCAGCGCGCTTGCGTGGAAGCGTGCGGTGAGGCCGAGGTCATGGAACATCGCCCCGGCGTACAGCAGTTCCGGGTCGAAGGAGAGGCCCTTGTGCTTTGCGGTCAAGGCAGCCCAGCAATAGACCCGCATCGAGTGCTGGAACAGGAGGTCGCTTCCCGTATCGCGAAGGAGCTGCGTCGCCTCGCGGGCGATCGTGCTATCGGGGATGCGCACCCCGAGGATGTTGCTGGAGGGCATGGTCATTTCTTTCTCGATCAATCGCCCGCCATGCGGGCTGCTTCAGGTGGCCTGCGAAAACTTATGGCGAGCCGGTTGTAGGCATTCATCAGGCCGATGGCGATGGTCAGGTCGACCAGTTCCTTCTCGCTGAAGACTTCGGACGCCCTCTGGAAATCGTCGTCAGGTACGCCCGTTTGCGCCACCTGCGTCACCGACTCGGCCCAGGCGAGGGCTGCTCTTTCTTTCGCGTCGAACAGCTTGCCAGCCTCGCGCCACGCCTGAAGCAATGCAAGCTTCTCGATGGGAACTCCTTCCTTGATCAAGGCCCCGGTATGCATGTCCAGGCAGTACGCGCAGCCATTGATCTGGCTTACCCGAAGGTAGACCAGATCGATCAGCCGCGTATCCATGCCGGACTGCGCGACATAACCGTAGACGCCGCCGAGCGCCTTGATGCCGGCCGGGGAAACCTTCGTGTAATCGATGCGTTGTGACATGGGACTACCTATTTCTGCGGGGTTGTGAGGGGCATGTCGCCGGTGTCGACGACAAACACCGCGAGCAACGTGGCCGGTGCGGTCTTGCTCGCGTTGCGGCTGACCCGGTGATGGGCGCCGGGCTCTTCGTAGAACGACTGGCCCGCCGTGTAGATCCGTGCGGGCCCATGGTCGACCTGGCTTTCGATCGCGCCCGATACGACATAGGCGTAGATGAAAGCCGACTTCGCGTGGGTGTGCGGCAGCGAGGCGCCGCCCGGCGGGTAGCGCACTTCGGCGGCGACGAGGGACTTGCCCGGAACGTTGGAGATCGCGTGCGAAAAATTGGGCGCAACGGTCTCGCCCGGCGCGTGGGCGCTCGCCGCGACCGTGACTGACAGCGCGGCGGTGGCGAGCAGGGCGGCGAAAATGGCCTTGGTTTTCATGGATGACTCCTGGTGAATTCGGCGCATCTTGCGCTCCACACCAGTCCATATAAAAGAACCAGAAATGAAATTGTTCGATGTACCATGAGGCATGACAGCGGCGATGCATATCCGGATCGACCGGTCTGCCAAGGCCACGCTGGCGGAGCAGATCCGCCTGGGCGTCCTCGCGGCGATCGGCAGCGGCGCGCTCGCGCCGGGTGCAAGGCTTCCCTCGTGGATCGCCCTGGCGGCGCAACTCGGCGTGGCCAGGGGCACGGTCAAGACCGCCTACGAACGATTGGCCGACGAACAGGCCATCGTCTCGTCGCGCCCGGGTGGCACCAGGGTGGCCGAGCACCCGGCAGGAGCGGGGCGGGCCGTTCCTGCGCCGGAGGCCGATGCAGCGCCGGCGCTATACCAGCACCTGCTTGCCGCTCCAGGCATCTTCCAGATGGGCGTGCCCGCCCGCGACGGTTTCCCGACGAGCCTGCTCGCCCGCCTGCGTGCGCAGGCCGCTCGCGCCGAGGTCGCTGCGCCTGCGCTCTATCCGGATCCCCGCGGTGAAATGGAACTGCGGCGCGAGATCGCCGCACATCTTGCACTGGCCCGCGGCATCGAGTGCCGCCCGTCGCAGATCTTCATCACGGCAGGGTTCGCCGGTGCGCTCGGCACCGTCCTGGGGGTGTTGGGCGCGGAAGGCCGCGAGGCCTGGATGGAAAACCCCGGCTTCTTCCAGAGCCGCAAGGCGCTCGAGCTCGCCCGGCTCGTTCCCGTCCCCATTCCGGTGGACGAGGAGGGCCTCGATGTTTTCCACGGCATGGAGTACGCGCCCGACGCTGCCCTGGCTCTGGTGACGCCGGGCCAGCAGGCGCCGCTCGGCGTGACGCTGTCGCTCAAGCGGCGGATCGCCTTGCTGGCGTGGGCCGCACGCACCGGAGCGTGGATTGTCGAGGACGATTATCTCGGCGAGCTGCAGCTCAATCGCCGCGCCGCACCGGCGCTCGCCTCGCTCGATCGCAGCGGCCGCGTCATCCACATCGGATCGTTCAGCAAGACCATCAGCCCGGCGCTCCGGCTCGGTTTCATCGTCGCCCCCGCCGCACTGGTGACGCGGATCACCGAGGCGGCCTTGTGCTTCGGATCGGCCCCGGGCCCTGCCGTGCAACAGGCGATCGCGCAGTTCATGCGCGAGGGGCACTACATGAGGCATCTGCGCCGGATGAAGCGCATCTACTCCGCAAGAAGCCAGGCACTGCAGGCCGCATGGGAGCGCAAAGGCTACCGCGTCCATATAGGCGGCCTCGCCGCTGTGGTGCTCCTGCCCGAGGGCGTGCCGGATGTCAGCGTCGCCCGGCACGCGCTTGCCAAAGGCCTGGCTCCGTCGCCGCTCTCGCCATGGTTCAGCCCGGGCACGGCCGCCGAGTCGGGCCTCCTTCTCGGCGTCGCGACAGTGACCGAGCGGCAGCTTCCCGCCGCTTGCCGGCAGCTTCATCAGATGATCGGGTCGAGCGATGCAAGCGCCGACCCGCGTTGACCATGAACGTGGCGCGCTACTCGATGCGTTCCGCCGCGTCCGGGCCGTTGCTCCCCGCGTCCGCTGCATGCGCATTTTCCGCGGGCTCACCGCTGTAGCCGATCGAAGCCGGCGCCGTTTTTCGCCGCCCGCGAATCATGCTCGACAGCACCCCATCGCGGCGGATCAGGCCGTGATACAGCGCCGCGCCCATGTGCGCGAGAAACGTCAGGAACAGCAGCATCGCGAACCACCCGTGCAGGTGGCGCAGCACGGCGAACGCGACCGGGCTGACCGGAAAGATCGGCGGCAGCCGCAGCGACGAACCCAGCATCACCGGATAGCCGCCGGCCGACAGCATCGCCCAGCCAATCAGCGGCATCGCCAGCATCAGCGCATACAGCAGCCAGTGCGACGCCAGCGCAGCGAGCTTCTGCAGCGCGGGCAGATCCGCCGGCAACGGCGGTGGCGGATGACGCAGGCGCACCGCCAGCCGCACGATCGCCAGGATCAGGATCGCGATGCCCAGCGGCTTGTGGATGGCGAGCAGCCATTCGTGCCGCGCGGATACCGACGCGACCATGCCGACGCCGATGAACAGCATCGCCACGATCAGGATGGCCATCAGCCAGTGCAGTACGCGCGCGGGCAGGGTGAACGTGCCGGTCGTAGGCGTCATGGCTGCTTCTCCGGTTGCGGCGCGGCGGTGCCGGGCAGGTGCGCTTCCTCGCTGGTGCGGCGCAGGTAGGAGTCGGCATAGGCAGCCGACCGCGCCGGCAGCAGTGGATCGTCGGAAGCGACGATGCCGGCGGGCAACACCAGAGGGTCGTAGTTGATGTCGCGGCATTCGCCGCTTTGCTGCGGCGTGGTCGCATCGATCACCAGCGTGCCCGCGTCGATCGTGCGGCGGTCGCTCGGCCATGTCTTGGTCGCGTCATTGGTCGGGTCGCCGGCATTCGCCAGCGTGATCTGCAACTGCCAGCGCAGCGGTCCGTGCGCCAGGCGTCCGGCGAGATCGGCCGCCAGATAGTCCGCGTCGCCGGCCTTGCCCGCGGCGCCGCCGCCATCGGTTGCCTGCGGCAGCATGCGCCAGCGCACCGGCTGGCGTTTGCCGTGCGCGTCGACGAATACGAACGCGTTGAGGCTCTCGTAGCTTTCCGTCGCGAAGCTGGCGGACGGTTTGGCCGTCTTCGCCCACGCGCGGAACGCCGCCGTCTCCGGATGCGCCGCAAAGAACGCCGCGAGCTTCGCCGGATCCGGCTTGCCGGTCGCAGGGTCCGGTTGCTGCGCTTGCAACTGCGCGAAAAATGCCTGCGGCGTGGCGACCGGAAACACCGGCATGCTGTTCATGCCGGTACGCCATTGCTGCCCGTTCGCCAGCGCAAAGCGCAGCGCCATGCTGCGGATCGGCACGCTGCTGTCCGGCGCATACGGGTTGCTGCCGGGGATCGCAAAGCGCCCCACCACCGGCGTGCGCCCGGGCGCGAACACCTGCGCGGCGGAGTACGCCAGCGCCTGGCCATTGCTGTCGAAATACCCCGCCACGCATACGCCCTTCGCGTGGTTGCGCCGGTAGCCCGCAAACGTGCCGGCATTGCGCTGGAACTGATCGATCAGCCTGGCCGGTGTCAGCCGCTGCGGCGCCAGCCAGCCGCCGACGTAGCCGAACGCGGCCACGGTGACCGCCACCACCGCGCCGATCAGCGCCCACGACCCCGCGTTGCCTTTGCGCCGTGCGGGCACGGAAAGTTCTTTTTGCATGCTGCGACTCCTGAGATGCACGCCGGCGTTGTCGCGGCCGATCGTGGCGCCGGATTCTCCGCCGATGCAGATCCTTCGCCCGGCGGTGGCGAGCGGTTACACGCCGCCCTTCATGGCACGGGCAGACCCGGCCGGATGCCTGCTACCCCGGCGTTATACTCCGGAAAGTCATTACCAGCCGAGCCTTGTCACCATGACCGCACCCACCCGCATCGACACCACCCGCACCATCCGCGCACCGCGCGGCACCGAGCTTTCCTGCAAGAGCTGGCTCACCGAAGCGCCGTTCCGCATGCTGCAGAACAACCTCGATCCCGAGGTGGCCGAGAACCCGGCCGAGCTGGTGGTGTACGGCGGCATCGGGCGGGCGGCGCGCAACTGGGAGTGTTTCGACGCCATCCTGAAATCGCTGCGCACGCTGGAAGACGACGAAACCCTGCTGGTGCAGTCCGGCAAGCCGGTCGGCGTGTTCCGCACGCATGCCGATGCGCCGCGCGTGCTGATCGCCAACTCCAACCTGGTGCCGCACTGGGCCACCTGGGAGCACTTCAACGAGCTCGATAAGAAAGGCCTGATGATGTACGGCCAGATGACCGCCGGCTCGTGGATCTACATCGGCTCGCAAGGCATCATCCAGGGCACCTACGAAACCTTCGTCGAAATGGGCCGCCAGCACTACGGCGGCAACCTCAAAGGCAAATGGCTGCTCACCGCCGGCCTCGGCGGCATGGGCGCGGCGCAGCCGTTGGCCGCCTCGCTGGCCGGCATGTGCAGCCTCAACGTCGAATGCCAGCAGAGCCGCATCGACTTCCGCCTGAAGACCCGCTACGTCGACGAGCAGGCCAGCAACCTCGACGACGCGCTGGCGCGCATTAAGAAGTACACCGAAGCAGGCGAAGCGAAATCCATCGCGCTGCTCGGCAACGCCGCCGACATCCTGCCCGAACTGGTCAAGCGCGGCGTGCGCCCCGACGCCGTCACCGACCAGACCAGCGCGCACGACCCGGTCAACGGCTACCTGCCGCAGGGCTGGACGGTGGAGCAGTGGTTCGAGCGCCGCAAGAGCGATCCCGAAGGCACCCGCGACGCCGCCAAGCACTCCATGCGCACCCACGTCGAAGCCATGCTCGCGTTCCACGCCCAAGGCATCCCCACCTTCGACTACGGCAACAACATCCGTCAGATGGCGAAAGACGTCGGCTGCGACAACGCGTTCGCGTTCCCCGGCTTCGTGCCCGCCTACGTGCGCCCGCTGTTCTGCCGCGGCATCGGCCCGTTCCGCTGGGTCGCGCTCTCGGGCGACCCGGAAGACATCTACAAGACCGACCAGAAAGTGAAGGAGCTGATCCCCGACGACGCCCACCTGCACAACTGGCTCGACATGGCCAAGGAGCGCATCAGCTTCCAGGGCTTGCCTGCGCGGATCTGCTGGGTTGGCCTGGGCCTGCGCGACAAGCTCGGCCTCGCCTTCAACGAGATGGTGCGCAACGGTGAGCTGAAAGCGCCGGTGGTGATCGGCCGCGACCACCTCGACTCCGGCAGCGTCGCCTCACCCAACCGCGAAACCGAATCCATGAAAGACGGCAGCGACGCCGTCAGCGACTGGCCGCTGCTCAACGCGATGTTGAATGTGGCCGGCGGCGCGACCTGGGTGTCGTTGCATCACGGCGGCGGGGTGGGGATGGGGTATTCGCAGCACTCCGGGATCGTGATCGTTTGCGACGGCACGGCCGAGGCGGACAAGCGGATTGCGCGGGTGCTGTGGAACGATCCGGGGACAGGGGTGATGCGGCATGCGGATGCTGGATATGAGGATGCAGTGGCGTGTGCGAAGGAGCAGGGGTTGAAGTTGCCGATGGTTTGACTAAAGCTCGATTCCTAATCTCTCTGCTATGTGTTCGATGTAAGCGAGTAGACAAGCTTCCTCATTTGACTCTACGTGGAAGCCCACAACCAACAAAGCATTGTTGACGAGCGAAAAAGATGTCCGACGCGTTTCAATATCCGCCCGAAGTTTTCAATTTGTTGGTCGATACCATTCCGCTTCTATGTAGAAGCAAGCAAAACGTCATCCTGTTTCTTCGTGGCGCAGGGGTAGCACAGGAAGACCTCACTGAAGTCGAAAGTTCTCTTCGAGCCGACCGCAATGCCATAAACAAATTCGATATCGTTCGTAACGTACTTACAAAGCTGAATGCACGCGGCGACAGCGGTCTTCGACCGCGCCGAGAACTTCTTAAGCGCACAGTTGAATTTGAAAGCTTCGAAACATGTTGGCCCACTGACCAGTACAAGGCCAAAGGTCTAGTTGCTAGCATCCGCGAGGCTGTGGACGCCAAGGACTCCTTCACGCGAATGAGGCAAGAGCGCGAAGCAGAGCGAGAGGTGGTTTTGGATCGTCAACGGGCAAAGCAGGTCGCAGTTGGCCAGAAGCGCGCCAAAATTGAGGCCGTAAGCAAGCGGCTATCCGCCCTGTTTGCGATGGACGACAAACCTCAAGAGCGCGGCAAGTTGCTAGAAGCAGTGTTAAACGACCTGTTCAAAGCTTACGAAATCCTTGTTAGAGAGGACTTTCGCCGAAGAGACACAGATAACGCCGTCGTGCTGGAGCAAGTTGATGGCGTGATCGAGCTAGACGGAACAATTCATCTTGTAGAAATGAAGTGGCTCAAAGATCCAGTTGGTGTTGCGGAGTTTGGCCCCCACCTCGTCCGCATATTCGGTAGGGCAAATGCGAGCGGCATTTTCATATCGAACAGCGGATATACCGAGCCCGTTATTAAGCAATGTGCTGAATTTCTTAACCAGCGCACAACATTTCTATGCTCTCTACAAGAGTTAGTGATGTTGCTACAGCGTCAGGACGATCTTTTAGCTTTCCTTAAGAGAAAAGCTCATGCGGCAATCATCGATAAAAAACCATTCCTTGAAATTCTTTTTTAAACTCTCGATCTGTAGAATTAGAAATTCTTAATTTTGGCCAACCAACGGCTAATTAGCCTTCGCGGTGAAGTCGATGAATCTGTGCTACTACGCAATCGACAAAAAACGATTAAGCGCGGAGCTCAATTTAGCCATTTGCGGATCGTAGTGGTCGCAAAGATACGTGATGACCTGCGCACCCGACATGCTGCGCGTCGCAAGAACCGCTTTGTAAAACTGCTTTTTATCCGTAAGGATCGTCACCGCATTTGGCAACTGATAAGGAAAATTTGCATCTTTTGAGCGGTCTATCAATGCCTGCTCGACATTGGGAAACGGAATAAAATACACATTGTCTTGTCGCGCGTGCCGAAGACCATCTTGGTCCCCGTCAAGGATGGCGATGACATGTTGCGGATCTGCGAGGAATTGCTCGGCAACGTTTCTCTTTAGAAGGCTGGTGACCTGACTGCCGCCACCGACAAAAATGATCTTGTATCGATAAAATACCTGAGGACAGTGGCGACGGATGATCTCCTCCAGCAGGGTACTTAACTCAATGTCCTCGGTGAGGATGTAGCGATCCCACCCACTAAAGCCAAAAAGCAAAGTCTTGATATAGCTGTAGGACGCTGGTTCAAGCGTAATCGATTCGTTACGTCGTTCCATGTAGAACAGCTCTCCCTCGTTGAGGGTTCGCATCATCGCCAACGAGTGTGTCGTGAAGACAACATTGCAACTATAGACTTGGCAGAATTCGCGAAGCTTGCGCAGTAAGAGAACTTGAGCCGCTGCATCCAACGAAAGATCAATTTCGTCGACGACTACTAGTCGCGCCTTACTACGAATACTTCGGTACAAGCTGATAAGAAAGTGCTCGCCGGAGCTAAGATAGTCTTCGCGGATATACTTGTGGTTATCTCGTATTAAGCAATAATAACTCCGACCCTTAACGACGATTTCCGCCAGAGCTTCAAACTTGTTGGGCCCATAGATCGAGGTAAGGAAGTCAATTAGTTCGCCCGGGAAGGTAAATTGTCCTAATATTATTTGTTTGCGAATTTCATTATCCACATCGCTAAGGATGCTCTGATTTATTCCCCGTCTACGGCATCATAGCCAGCCGTCCCCAGGAAGCCCATCGCCGATGAAGCAGCGTTCCTTTGCCTCGCTGAGTTTCGAGTCCAAGAAGAAGCCGACGCGGCGGGAGAAATTCCTGGGCGAGATGGACAAGGTGGTGCCGTGGGCGGCGCTGCTGGCGTTGATTGAGCCCAGCTATCCCACCTCTGGTCGCCGCGGTCGGCCGCCGATGCCGGCAGCAACGATGCTGCGCATCCACTTCATGCAGCAGTGGTACGCGCTGAGCGATCCGGCGATGGAAGATGCGCTGTACGAGATCGAGTCGATGCGCCGTTTCGCCGGGCTAGAGTTGAACGAGGACGCGATCCCGGACGAGACGACGATCCTGAAGTTCCGGCGCTTCCTTGAGCAGCACGGCCTGGCGGTGAAGATCCTTGAAGCAGTCAACGCGCACCTGGGCCAGCGGGGCTTGCTATTGCGCCAAGGCACGATCGTGGATGCCACGATCATCCAGGCGCCATCGTCGACGAAGAACCGCGACAAGCAGCGCGACCCGGACATGCGCCAGACCAAGAAGGGCCAGCAGTGGTACTTCGGCATGAAGGCCCATATCGGCGTGGATGTGGAATCGGGGCTGGTGCACACGGTAACCACGACACCCGCCAACGTGGGCGACGTGACGGAAGTGGACAAACTGCTGCACGGCCAGGAGCAGACGGTGTACGCCGACGCCGGTTATCAGGGGGCCGAGAAACGAGCCCCCAAGCGCGGCCGCACGTGGTACATCGCGGCCAAGCGCGGCGGCGTCAAGGCGATGCCCGAGGGCGCGTTGAAGGACGCGGTCAAGCACACCGAACACATGAAGGCAGCAGTTCGATCCAAAGTGGAACATCCATTCCGGGTGGTGAAGCGGCAGTTCGGCTACCAGAAGGTGCGCTTCAAGGGGCTGCTCAAGAACACCGCTCAGATACTCACGCTGTTCGCGTTGTCGAACCTGTCAGAAACAGGGGTCAGGTTCGACTTTCCGACGAATCATTTGGGTTGCCCCCAAAGTTGCCTCTAGGACGTGCTTGTTGTCACGGCACCGCTCAGATCGAAGCCGCCATCAGACGACCAGCCGGCGTCGGGCACCATTGACCCAGCATCGAGAGTTGGGCGAGGCCCCGCACCTCCAATCGATGACTCACATCAGGGTCATAGCTGCGATTCCAGACCCACGGCTCCTTGCAGAGCTGGCCTAGCATGTCCCGTTCATCGCGATCGAGCTTGCAAGCCATACGGTTGCTCCAGGGCTCTTGGAATTGAACCCATCGTCACCATGTGCTTGCGGATGTGCTGCTAACGGCACAGCGCTGTTAACACGCAGCGGCGCCGTTCATGCCCGCATCGGAAGCCTCGAAGCCCTCCAGTGCGTACCTGGTCGCCAGGTACAGCCCCACCACGCCCACCTCGGTGCTGCCAGTGGCTCGCACCGCCTCGATCAGCTCCCTATCGCTGCAACTGAAACAGCCACACCAGTGAGCGCGGTTCAGCCGGTTATGAAGGTTGATCCACTCGCCCACACTCACGCTGTCAAAAACAGGGGTCAGGTTCGACTTTCCGATGAATCATGAGGTTTCCGTGGACGGCCGATCTTGAGCGGCCCGGCCGGTCGGGCGAGCTGGGCCTCGATGGCGGTGCGGAAGCGGTCGGATCCGAGCGCATGCTGGCGTTGAAGGTGTAACCGGATCGCTTCGATGTCCTCGTCGCAGAGTGTTTCCAGCGCTATGGCGCGGTAGGCGGTGCAGCGCTCCTCCCGCGTGGAGCCCAGGTTCCGGTAGGTCGGGTGCGGGTGGACGAGCGGGTCGTTGTGGCCCAAGGCGTTGGCCGCATGGCTTGACCAGGGATAGTCGGCCGGATCGGCACACATGCGGGCGCGAACCGGGTTCAGCTCGATGTAGCGGTAGCAGTGCAACAGGTAGGTGTCGCGGTCGACCAGGGACGCTTTGTAGCGTCCTTCCCAGAGCGTGCCGGTGCGGCGGTAGCGGTCGTTGACGTAGCGCACGTAGCGCCGGCCCAACGCCTGCATGATGCGGGCGACCTGGCCGCCTTCGTCGGGCGTCATCAGCAGGTGCACGTGGTTGGTCATCAGGACATAGGCGTGAACGGCGCAGCCTTCGCGCAACGCGATTTCCCTCAGCTCCTGCAGATAGCGATGCCGGTCGGCATCGGTGAAGAAGCAGGGCTGGCGATCATTGCCGCGCTGGACGATATGTTGGGGAATGCCGGGTAGGTCGATGCGCGGCCTGCGGGCCATGGGTAGCCTCCTGCCAAAGAAGCTCACCTTGCCTGCGGTCCAACGCGCTGTCTGTCGTTGTAAGCTGACGAGACACCCGGAAAAGTGCACTCTGACCCCCGGCTTTTTGTGAGGTCTGGGGGTTTTGAAGTTCCACTCTGAGGGAGACAGCGTGTGCCATTGAAGATGTCGCGTATCGCGCAGATGCTTGTCGTCGGCACGTTGGCCTGGTCGTCGCTGACGTGGGCTGGCGCACCGACCCCCTTCGCTGCAACCGGCAGCGACAGCCTGGTGTTGTACCGATGGGCCACGTTGATCGACGGCACGGGCCAACCGCCGCGCCCCGATATGGACGTCTTGGTGTCTGGCGAGCGCATCGTGCGGGTTGTGCCGGATCGCGAGCTGGCACCCGATCTGTTGACCAAGGCGAAGGTCGTCGATCTGCGCGGGCGATATCTCATGCCCGGCCTGATCGACTCCCACGTCCATCTTGCTACGCCGCCCAATCGTCGGCAGGCCGAAGCGATCATGCGCCGTGATCTCTATGGCGGGGTAACGGCGGTCAGGGACATGGCGGATGATCTGCGCGCGCTCGGGGACATCACGCGCGCGAGTCGGGTCGGCGAAATCGCGGGCCCCGACATTTACTACGCCGCTCTGATGGCTGGCCCGTGCTTTTTCACTGACGAACGGACGATCCAGGTTTCGGCCGGAGCCGTCGTCGGCAAGGTGCCATGGATGCAGGCGGTAACGAGTGCCACCGATCTTCCGCTGGCTGTCGCCGAAGCGAAAGGAACCTACGCCACCGCCATCAAGCTGTATGCAGATCTCACGGCTGACATGGCGGCAAGGATCACCGCCGAAGCGCATCGGCAACACATGCTCGTGTGGGCCCACGCCACGCTCTATCCAGCCAAACCGTCGGAAGTCGTGGCGGCGGGTGTCGATGCGATTTCCCATGCCTGCCTTCTCGTGCGTGAGCCGCAGGCGCATGTTTCCCGCTGGGGCGAGCCGCGCGATCCGGTGGCGCTTGCGTCCTTCAAGGATGGCAACAATCCGGCGCTCGCCAGACTGTTCAAGGCCATGGTTCGTCGCGGCACCCTTCTCGATGCGACCGTCTGGACGTATGGCGCGGCTGCTGCTGCGGCATCGGTCAACAGCCCGCCACTGCCACCCGGGAGTTGCGATGACACGATCGGCGGCATCATCACGGGCCAGGCCTGGCGCGCTGGCGTGCAGGTATCTGCCGGCACTGACAACATCGCGCCGTGGACGGATCATTGGCCGGATCTTTTCCACGAGCTCGATCAGCTGTCGAGCAAGGCCGGCATGCCGATCGCGGCGGTGATCAACTCGGCCACGCTCGTCAGTGCACGCGCGGCCGGCCAGGAGCATGAGATGGGCAGCATCGAGACGGGCAAACTCGCCAATATGGTAGTGCTGGCGCGGAACCCTCTGGACAGCCTGGCCAACCTGCAAAGCGTGGTCATGACGGTCAAACGCGGCCGAGCTTTCCATCGCAGCGATTTCGTTCCTTTGGTCCAGGGCGACATCACTGACCTGTAGCACGGACGGGCTCGGGTGATCACTTTCATCCGTAAAAGGGGACGGAGGCCAAAAACACGGGTCAGAGTGCACTTCTTTGGGCTCGCCGCTTTGGAAAGTCGACTCTGACCCGGGTTTTACCATCCCTCAACCGCTCACATATGGGCCAGTGCCAGGGAATATCGCTATCAAGGCGCGGGTAAGCACGGTCGGGTAGACCGTGAAGTGGTCTTCGCCCTCAATGACGGATGTTTCCACCTTCAGGCCTTCGTAGTGGCGGCTGCGCAGGCGTTGGGCAAAGCTGCGGTTGTGCATCAGCATGTTGTTCTGGTGGAAGTAGCGCGGTCCTGGCCCGAACGTCTCGTAGCTGCCCACCGACAGCAGCACCTGTGCATGCAAGGCATGGTGGTCCTTTGCGTAGTTCCGCTCGATGCGGTCGATCACGTGGTCGTCGTACCACAGGGACGGGCTGGACAGGATGTAGGTATGGAACAGCTCGGGCCGCGTCACCAGGACGTAGGCACCAAACAAGCCGCCATAGGAGTGGCCGGCGAACGCGCGACGGGCGGGATCCGTGTGGTAGCGCGCGTCAATCATCGGCAGCACGGTGGTGGCCAGGAAATCACGGTAGTGGGCGGCTCCGCCGTATTCCTCGGCACTGAAATCATCGGGACTGCGCCGAACCGGTGTGGAGGGCGTGTAGTCGCGCGAGCGGCTCTGCTTGGACGTCAGTCCTTGTTGCGGTGGCAGGCCGACCAGGATGAAGTCCTCCAGATTGACTCCATGCTGGCCTACCAGATTACGCAGGCTTCGCACCAGCGGAAAGCTGTACAGAGCGTCGGTCACGTACAGCACCGGGTAGCGTTGCTTCGGATGCGCAGCGTAACCCGCGGGGAGAGCTACCCAGATCGGATAGTCGCGCCCGACAGGGTCGTGAATCCATAGTGCTTCCGTATCGGGCAGGACCACGCCGGGAACTGCATCACTGGGAACGGGTTTGGCGCTGGCAACGTCGGCCGTCATTTCCGCGTGAGACGGTCTGCCCGCCGATCCGTTTGCCGCGATATTGGCGCAGCCCGCCTGCTTGGTCCCGCATCCTGCCAGCATCAGTATTGCCAGCCCCAGGGCAACTCTCGTAAACAGATTCCGGCACACCATCGTTTCTTCCAGGCATCGAGTTCGGTCTCCAATGTTCACACGCGGCTGTTTGCAATCCCAACAAAACGGGGGTCAGAGCGCACTTCTTTTGGCTCGACGCTTTGGAAAGTCGACTCTGACCCCGGTTTCGCTCTTTGTGGTGATGCTGCTAAAGAAGGTGTCCGGGACAATTTGAACAGGTACGCGAAACAAGGGTCTACGCGAAACAGGGGTCAGGTTTGACTCGAGACGAGGCGAATTCTCAGGCGCCTGTTCCCGCAAGCGCTGCATCATCCCATTGATGCTAGAGGGCTTCGTCGTTGCCCATGGGCAACGTCACATAGGTTCTTCCATCGTCCATCAGCCACGGAAAAATTTGGAATGTCCAAAGGAGCCGCTCAACGTGCCGAGTGAGAGCAAAGATCCGGTTGATCGAGAAATCGTCGGACGGACCGTACAGTTGGCGAAGGTCGTTGCCTAGAAGATCGAGCCAATGATCGAGGTCAAGCGATGTGACAACATCGATCATGGATTGGTCATGAGCATCGCTACCATCTATGCAGCCGTCGTTATGCCCGCACCATTGCGCGGCATGGGACATGACGTGACGCACATGACCTATCGCGACTTCCAGCAGGGCGTCCATGTCCTGAGTGATGCGGTAATCCAGTCGAGCGGCCTCGATCTCGGCACGAGCCGCAGCCATGCTGTCACGGAATAGTTCGGCATACCGAGCGCCGGCAGAGGGGTCGGCAAAGGCGGACTCCCTTGCGGTGAAGTAATGACCCGGCACAGGCGCGGTCGCTCTATGCAGAAGTGAGATGAGCGAGTTCGGAAACGAAGGCCTGCTCTCATTCAAGGGGCGCAGGTAGAGCACGTCGTGGGCAACATGGCCGAGCATGGTGACCAGCATGTGCAGCGCAGAGCTTCGGTCGGTCTCAGAATCCGAGATGAGGTCCAGCGCGAGCATGGCATCGAGAATCAGGTGACTCTTGGGCATGCCATTGCGGACCACGTCGACGCACTTGGCCACCGGCCTGCCGTAACTGCGGGGTTCACTGAGATCCGGGACCAGAGTGGGGTCGCCACGATCAAGCTCCGCGATGGCGGTGCCGTACTCGGAGGCGAAGGTGATGCCATCGAGGGACCCAAGTGGCATACCACGCGAGAGTTCACGCACCACGACGGTGACAATCTCCTGAAATGCGGCGAATTGTTCTGGTTCTTCAAACGCGGGCGCGCTCAGCGTGTAGGAAAATTGGCTCGATTCAGAAGCATGTCTGCTTCGGGGAGGCGCTGTTCCCGGGATCGCGGTGGTCGTGGGTATGCGATGGAGGGATGTGAGAGCGTCCTGCACGGTTTCCAAGATAGCGTTCGCGCCCCGTCGTCCGATGTGCTCGGCCAACTCCGATTCATCCATCGGTTTCGATGCGATGAAGAAGCGATCGCTGCATGCTGCGCTCGCGAGGTTGAGCAAGGTTACGTCGACCGACAATGCTTCGTGAACCGTCCCGATGAGTACCCGGTCGGTGCGGATGGGGACGATGCACGTCTCAAGCCCTTCCAATCCAGCGAGTATGAGCGGAGTCAGCTCATTTCCGGCTGCCTGCGCGATGGCGATGCAATCCGGCAGGACTGCGCCATCGACTTCGTGAGCGCGCCAAGTCAGCCTTGCGAGTGCTGTTTCCCACGCCTCTTGGTCAGCCTTAGCGAGGGCCTTTTTATGGGCATCGCTGACGATGGAAGACAGGGTGCGAGCCATCTCTGTCTGGAGAAGTGTGATCTGCGGCTCGATATCCGCAAAGAACTCATCGAATCGTTCCCGAAAGGCGTATCCAGCGACGCGTTCGGCCAACCGAGGTGGCATCGTGATCCCGGCGTCCGTGAGGGCCGCGACGGTGGCCACCACGAGAGCGGATGCCCCGATATCCTGGGTGGGGTCGTCGATCCCATAGCGGGACCTGGCGCCTTCTCGAGTACCCACTTCCGCAATGACGCCGTCCAGGACCTGCTCGGCTGCGTTGGAAAATGCGGATCGAATGAAAGCGGTGCGAAGCACGAGGTGTGCGGTGAGTCGTGCCACTCGGCCACGGTCGAGTTCGACCCCAGTGGCCTCACCCGAAACGTAAGCGAGATCCTCGCGGAAGATTTCCTCTACCTTGGTGATCACATCGTCGAGCGTGGGCACGCCGTCCTTGCGTGGTCGGGAATAGAAGTATTCCTCAACGCCCACGTGGCGAATCCCCGTGAGCTTCGCCTTCTGGCTCCTCAGATGCAACCAAGTGCGCTCACCTTCTCCCTTCGCTTGACGGTGGGCAAGAAAGCCTCGTTGCAGAAACCTGGGGATATAGTGCTGGCGTCTACCGGCCATGGAGATTCCTTCGAACAGCTGAAAACGGGGGCAGAGTTCACTTTCTTCGAGGCCGCCGCCTTGGAAAGGCGACTCTGACCCCCCAGTTTTCATGAGTTCTTCGAGCTTGGCGTTTGACCATCGTCGTACCAGCGCCTCACAGCCCAGTCGCATGATCGAGTACAGGCGTCGTTTGGCTTGGCATGGTATCAGCCACTGATCGATCCCGGCGATTTCGCAGGCCATGCGGACGAATAAGGGGATGGGGGAAGTTAATTCCTGATCAGAGAAACCGCTTGTTTTCGGAGTGTCAAATGGCCTTCTATAGTGCTAAGCATGTTGCGCAGATGTATGAGCAAGGCGAAAGCGTGTGCCGTGACCTCAATGAAGTGGGCCTAACTCTCGTCCATAAATGTGCGCCAGGAATTGCCAATGCGGACGCGCGCGAATACCTGCTTCAAGGTGTGGCGCGTCGTCTTGGAACGATCAAGGCTTGCATAACTAATGTGTACGAGCTATTTCCCCCAGACACGTTGTATCCGTTGCAAAGAGCGGTCTTGGAGAATCTTCAAATAAACCTCCAAGCCTTTGCAATCAATGTGAGCGGCGTCCACGATAACTGGGCGTGGGCTTATTTGCTCGAACAAGGCATCAAGCTCAATCCCTTGAATATTGGTTTATTCAATCCTCGCACTCGCCCGCACCTAACGGAGGGTATGCGCCGTTATCTCGACGACCCTGCTATCCAAAATTGGCATAAAACCTACTCGAAAGACTACCGTGATGCGCTAGCTCACAGGATTCCTCTCTACGTACCTCCGGCGGAGTTCAGTGACGCCGATCACCAGGCGTGGAGCAACTTGGACGCAGACCATTGGAAAGCACTGTTGAGCGGAAGGCTTGAAGAAGCTGAGGAACTTGACCAGAGAAAGTCTGCGATAGGCAGACCATCGTACCGATTTGTACACTCGATGACGAACGGTAATGCACGACCCGTCTACCTTCATCCTCAAATCGTTTGTGACGGGCTCACGGTCGCGGAACTCTGCAAGACGATGATCAAGGAATGGTTTGGCGAAGAGATAGCCTAAGCGAAACGGCGAACCGGAGTCAGCGTGCGCGAAAAGGTGTGAGGGACAATTTCGGACGCCATTCGACGACAGCCGATAGCCATGGACCTGCCTTGACACCCCTCCACTGCCGTAGCAGACTAAATTCAAGGAGCCTAGAAACTCCTCTAAGAGCGGTACCCACCTCCGACAAACCGGTGGGTTTTTTGTGCCTACGCGCGTTGTAGGTGCAACCGACGCGAAGCCTGCGTCGGGAGGGCGGCTAATACAACACCCGCAAGGGGAATACGCCCGCCGGCTCTTAGCGGTTTCTAGCCTCCCGACTTCCCGTCCGTCTGTCATGCCGTGGACGGGCACTTCATGGAACTAGGAGGCGACCATGTCGACGTTCGAATCGGATGATCTGGAAACGACGGGCTATTTCCTGCCGGAGGACAGCCAGCTGCGGCTGAAGAAGCTGCGCGAGTATGTGGAGTTCCTCTCGCATCTCGCGCAACCGCGAAGGCCGGACGAGGAGCAGGAGGGGGTTCCCGAGATTCGCCCGGGCGAAGTGGCGATCTGCATGGAACTGCTAGAGGAGCAGATCGCCCAGGTGCTGGGCGAACTCTCCTGGCCGGCCGAGCGTCGCGATCGGACGGCAGCATGCGAGGCCGCTGCGCAAGCGGCGGCTTGCACGGAAGCCGCGGAGCCCGACGCCGCCGAGCCGGTGAGGGATGCGGCCGGCAACCGCTTCCTCTTCGGCGTCACCCTGGATCAGCTCGACGAGATCAACCTGCTGCTGAGCAGCCTCGGGGCTCTTGGCAATGTGGTGACCTGCAGCGATCACGCCGAGTTGTCCGACGTCACGCTGTCGATCATGGGCGACGCCATCGTCCGCGACACGGAGAAGCTGCGCGACATCATCCGCGACGTGAATGCGCAGGATCTGCAGCCACCGCACGGCACGAAACCCGGTGTACGCGAAGAGCGGGCCTGCTACCTTGCGCTGACCGCGAGTGTGCCCACGGGCGGCGCGTCCTACCTCGTGCGGCAGCATCCGACCTACCAATAGCGGGGAAAAGGTGTCGTAAATAGTAAATAGGGGTGCGGAGGTAATTAAACGCGGATAACTACCTCCGTCCCTTTTGATTGTCCGCTCATGAGTGGGGATTTCTCGATCTATGGAGTGTGGGGATGAATCTGGTATTCGCGGTGTGCACGGAAGATTCCACTAATGTCGCCAACGAGAAGGTGTCTGCGCGGCTGACACGGTTGCGCAACCATATTCAGCGCGTGCAGGCGGCAACGACGCCGACTTTCATCGTGTTCGTCGCGCCGGAATTCATGTTCATGCACGGGCACGCGGGCAGTGATCGCCTCCGCTGGTATAGCAAGGCCGAACGCGACAAGACGCTGAAGGGGCTGGCGGCGGCTTCGCTGCTCTTCGGCCGTCTGCTGCTGGTTGGCGGCAGCATCTGCTGGGCGAAGACGGAGAAAAACTGGGGTGAGAAGACCGACTGGGTGGTCCGCAACGAAGCTCCCGTCCACTACAACGGCAATCTTCTGGCCCTGTACGGAAAGCGCCATGGAGGGGGCGAGGTCTATGCCGAGGACACCCTTCGCCTGTACCGGGCACGTCGCGGCGCAATCGATCTCCAGATGTACGATCCGAACGGGGTCGATCCGTTTGGCAATCGCTTGTACAACATCATCCAGGCAACCGGGAACATGAGCGAGCTAGCCTCGTTGACGAACAACACGGTTCGTCGTGGCCCCGGTGGCGCTGCGCTCCCGGCAGCGCCCGGTATCAAGTCGGCGCGCGAACGTTACGACGGACGCATTCGCTTCATCCCCGGGACCAGCGAGCCGAGCTTCGACATTCCCGGCGGCACGCTCACCGGCGGAGTGGAAATCTGTCAGGAGCACAACCTGGCTGCGTTGCAGAATAACAGTGGTCGTGGCAGGACCAACTTCCACCTGCTGACTTCCAATACCGTGGGCCACAACGCGGCCCATGAGAACCTGGTGTCGCCCGGCTACTTTGTCCATGCCAAGGCGGGCTGCCCGCCGGAGCTGGTTACGCTCAGCGGTGTGACCCGGACCGTCTTTGCCGCCCACCAGTGGACCCAGCTCGATCCCACCTTGCATTACATCGAAGTGCCGATGCCCGTGGGTCTGTGAGTTGGGAGACAGGAGAAAAAGGTGTCAGGGATAATTTAGGCCCATGCTGCCTGTGGCGCTGCCGAAAAGGTATTAGGGACAATTTCTCCAACAGAGCCAGGATCAGAGTGCACTTCTTTAGGCGCGACGCACCCACTGTCACTATCAACGGTAACGTCCGTTGACCCGCGTGCAAGCCCTAAACCTACGAACGCGAGTTTTTCGAATGAGGGGTCGGGTTCTTTTTTTGACGGATGATGAATGGACCTGCCTCTTTTGTTCCCATGCGGGCGCATGGGAACAACTATGCCCTCGACATCCTGTTCGGCACCCTCAACATGCTGCGACTTCGCCCAGCGACGGAGTTCCACGACGGTGGCGTGTGCGAAGGGGCAGGGGTTGAAGTTGCCGGTGCTCTAAAACATTTCGAATCACTGATCCTGTGAAGGCCTGCAATGTTTCGGAACCGTGTTTTGGAGCGAGCCGACCTCTGCGCGGCTACTTCGCTGCGTCCATCCGGTTTCGGGCGATGGTTTCCTTGTTCTTCGATGCCCACACGTGAAGTGGCACGAGTGCCCCGCGCAATGTCTGCCCGAGCTGCGTGAGTTCATAGTCCACGCGCGGTGGCACTGAGGGAAAGACGGTGCGGGTGACAATGCCATCCGCCTCCAGTCGTTTCAGCGTCAGCGTCAGCATCCGTTGCGAGATGCCGCTGACACGTCGCTGGATTTCGTTGTAGCGCAGCGAGCCCCTGGACAATGCACCCACCACCATGATGGTCCACTTGTCTCCGACGCTGGCCAGCACCTGGGCCAGGCCCTTGCACTCGGTCGCGGACAAGGCGTTCTCGGGAACAGGATTGTTCGTTTCGGACATAAAAGTGCCTTCTTGTGCCATGCCGTCGTGCTTCCCAAACTAGCGTTGCGAACAAATTGTTCGTTGAGGTTAGTCCAGGCGAAAGAACGCCGCAACGGAAGGAAGAGCACGACGATGACGAAGCTTTTGATGATCGAGGCGAGCACCCGCGGAGAACATTCCATTTCCCGGAATCTCGCAATAAATTTCATGGCGCAGTGGAAGCTGACGCATCCGGAGGGTGAGATCGTCGAGCGAGATCTGGCAACGACCCATCTGCCTTACATGAATCTGCCCTGGTTGCAGGCCAGCCTGACGCCGGCCGACAGGCACACGCCGGGAATGAAGGATGTTCTGCAGGTTTCCGATGAACTCGTTGCCGAACTTCTGGCGGCGGACCACATTGCGATCAGCACGCCGGTCTACAACTACAACGTCCCCGCGAATCTCAAATCCTACATCGACCACATCGTGCGCAAGGGCCTCACGCTGGGCATGACCGGCGAAGGCTTGGTGCACGGCAAGACGTGCACGGTCCTCATGGCTTCGGGAGGTGTCTACACGGAGGGATCGCCGATCCGGGACCGGGATATCGCAACCACGTATCTGCGCCTGATACTCAAGGTCATCGGCATCGAAGACGTGACCTTCGTGGCTGCCGGGGGAACCAAGGTGGTCGACCTTGGAGAGCGGCCACGGGGCGAGTTCCTCCAGACGTTTGATGCCGCGATCACCTCGGCAGTACGGGCTTGACAAAAACGGGGTCCAAAAGCGAGGTCGGGCTCACCGATCCCGTCCTGGTTTCGTCCCCCTATTCGGGCGGCGGCATGGCCAGAGGAACTTGCCGCCCGAGGATGTCCGGTGTCACATTGCGCAAGGCCGGATTGGCACTGACTGACAGGGGGTGTTGCGTGAAGCGTTCCCGTACCTTGCTTGTGATCGTCGCGATGATGGCAGTCGCCGCGCTGGTGCCGGTGGCCTTTGCCTCGCAGGACACGCCAAAGGCCCTCGACCGACCCGACATGAGCGGGCTGCACGATTTCGACTTCCTGGTTGGCGACTGGCGAGTGCACAGCCGCAAGTTGAAAGAACCCTTGTCTGGCCGCCAGGAATGGATCGAGTTCGAGGGCACGATCAGTTCGCGCACGCTGATGGAAGGCCGGGCAAACGTGGACGACACGGTTTTCCACATGCCAGGCGGCATCTACCGGGGCGTGGCGCCGCGTGCCTACGATCCAAAGACTGGCCAATGGGCCATCTGGTGGATCGACGGCCGTAATCCGTTCGGCAACCTGGATCCCCCGGTGAAGGGACGCTTCGTGCACGGCGTCGGCACTTTCCATGCGGATGACACGCTCAGGGGAAAACCGATCAAGGTCCGCTTCATCTGGTCGGGAATAAGCCGCAACGCCGCCCACTGGGAGCAGGCATATTCGAACGATGGCGGAAAGACCTGGGAGACGAACTGGGTGCAGACGCTGGAGCGGGTGCGGTAAGCCAGGCAAAGAGGTCAGGTTCATTTGATTTCGCTCCATCAATGAACCTGCCCCTTTCTCGCCGACTTCGTCCCGAAACCGGAACGGAGGAAGTTAAGCCGAGCTGACTACCTCCGTCCCCTTTGCTGGGGAAGTGTGCTCGAAGGAAAAGTGCACTCCGCCTCTTGTTGTCGCTATAAATGGGCGAGGGGCAATCGCGCAAGCCAAGCTGTCGGTTCGGGGCTGCCAGATGTATTCGTGACGCGTGACGGTGTTCGAGCTGTGCCCGGTGCGCTCCGTGCGGCGCCGCCAGGACATGGGCCAATCGTCAATCAGGGGATAACCATGGTTACGTTTCAGTGCGAAACAAAAGGTTGCGGTCATATCTTGCTCAACTCGAGCAAGCGTTATGCCTACGAACTGGCCGGATTTACCTGCCCGAAGTGCCACAAAACGGGTTCCTGGAAGAACTATACGGGCGAGATCCACCCGGTGGTGTTGGCGCGGGAGGATGTCCGCATCGTCGAGTTGAAGCAGAAGCTACTGCTGGCGCTGGCGGAACGTGATCGACTGAAGATCGAGTTCGACCAGGCATGTGCTGAACGAAGAAACTGCGAGCTTGCCTACAACGCGCTGCAGAACCCGGACATTCCCACGATCGTGTCGGAGTTGAAAAAGATAGAGAGGAAGACCAATGCAGCGCTCGTTGCGGGGCAGCGGCACCGGGACGCAGAAGAGGCGGCCGCCAAGCTGGACTCGGCGATAGACGACCTGGGCAATCGTGACGCCGTCAATCGCGATGCGGGTACGGCCTACCGAAGCGCAGCCAGCGTCGAGGCCGCGTCCCAGAAGAACAAGCTGTACATCGGCAACCGGCAGTATGTGTCGCAGCACCGCGACAAGGGACCACTCAAGAAATTTCGCATTCTCGATGTTCCGAACTGGTCTCCCGGGTTGAACGTCGCATGGGTCGAGGGCGGCATCAGTGCCAAGGCCCATTTCAAGATCAAGCTGGATTCGACGAACCAGTACGCGAACATTCCCGATACGGTTCTCAACAAGTTCAAGGATGTGCCGGCGTACGACGCCGAAGATTTCCTTGCCCTGTGCAAGACAGACGGGAAGAACTCCCTGCTATGGTTTGACAAAGATGGCTACAACCGCCCGACCTGGACAGCGCTCGAAATATGGTGCCTGTTGCGCAAGGGTTACAGCTTTCAGTTCGGCGACAGCAAGAAGGACGGAAAGGGCCGGAAGATCGTACTGACACCGCCCGTTTGACGAGAGGAGAGGGCCGTTCGGAAAACGGGTTCAGGTTCACTTCCCAAGGCCTACTTGTTGTGTAGCGGTCGATGAGCAGGTCGGATTCGGAATAAAGGGGGCAGATATATTTTTCATCCTTATAAAATGTCTCTGACCCCTTTTTCATCGGTCCGGAGGGCAGCCGGCCAAGATCCACTTCATCCAGAGCAGCCACCGCAACATATGGTCGGCAACTGCACCACCTGTTCCGGCGCCACCGCCCAGCCGGTTCGCCGCAGTAACTCGATCAGGTCGCTCACCGTCACGTAGGAGGATATCCGCATCACCAAGCCACTCATGTCGAGATCGACTACCGCGTTGGGATCGATGTCGAACATGACGTCCTGGATGACGTCGGGGCCGGGGCACGCATCGGTGAGCGCGATATGGAATTCCATCGTATGGCCTCGTTTCATGCCTGTCGTTGTGGCGTGGCGATACCGCATGTTCCCCGCGCAGCACGATGGTCGTCTTGACCCTGGTCAGGTGACGAAACAAAAGCTGGAGTCGGAGTGGACTTCCTTTGAATGCCGGGCTCGGAGCTAGCCGGGGCACAAAACGAGGTCAGGTTCACTTATTTGGCATACGGAAGTGAATCTGGCCTCGTTCGTTTCTGCGGACTAAAACCGGGGTCAGAGTGCACTTTCTTCGTTGAAGGAGTCTTGGGGATTTAAAGGGGACATGGCTAATTAAATCAGGTCGTCCAGCGGTAAGGGGCAGGGCAATTAAATCGCGGTCGGCTCTTTCCTGATCCTGGTTGAGTATCCAATTGATAGGGGAAAACATGATGAAGCGATTACTTGTTGCATCACTCGGCATGATTGGCTGCTTATCGGTCCAGGCGGGAGCGCCGATTCTCTCGTGCGACAAGGCGCCGTTGCTGTCCGACTTCGAGAAGCAGCTACCTGACCACGTGCTGGGTACCGAGGCGGATGCGCCTCCCCATATCACTTCGCAATTTCCCCGGTTCTATGGCGGCGAGCCGTTCAACCGCACCCACACAACGCTCGTCTGCTTTGTATTGGCGCTGGATGCCAGCGGCAAGACCGAGGCTGCCGAGATTTCCTATCCCGCTGGCGTCCGACTCACCGCCAAGGAGCGCGCCGCTCTCATGAGTACAACGTGGTCACCCGCCCTGTCGCATGGCCATCCTGTCCCTTCCCTGACGAGCATCAGCCTGACTTCATCCATTCGATGAAGGATTAGAGAGGACGATTATTTGAACCCGGGGTCAACCCGGGTCAGAGTGGACTTTCTAGTGGCGCCCGTTGTGAAAAGGCGACTTTGACCCCTGTTTTGGAAGTGATCACGGGAGGTCAGTGAGCCTGTTCGACACTACATACCTAAACGACATATCGGATGATGCTGTGGTTTTGAACGCTTGCCACCAACTCGTCGGCACGAGATAGAAACCGAAGGAGCAGGGGAGATGAATTCGCATTGTTGTATCCCAGGGCGAGATCAATCGTCGGAGGTACGCCGTCGAGCGCCCGGGCAACAACATTCGGTGTCAGCATGTTTTGCGCATACAGCGGAATGAGCGTTACGCCACCCGTGGACGTGACGAGCGACATCGCCGATGGCAGATTCTCTCCTTCGTACTCCGCCTTGAGCGTGATCCCGACCTTCGCTGCGTAATCCTGAATCACGGACTTCAATACCGGAGACGTTCTCGCCGAACTGACGTAAATTTCGCTGGCCAGGTCCTGCGGCCGGATCTTTTTGCGTGACGTCAGGCGATGATCCGCCGGCAACACGGCGATCAGCGGCTCCCTTGCCAGGAATTTGAAGGACAGGCCTTCGGTCTGTGCTTCCGCGCGAAGGAAGGCAACGTCCAGCTTCCCTCGCATCAGCGCGAGCGCAAGTTCCGGGGAGGACTGGCTGCACAGCGTGATTTCGGCCTCCGGCGCCTCCTCCCGGAGGATACGCAGCGCATGGGGTAACCACACGACTTCCTGCCCGGCAAGGAAACCGATGGCTAACACAAGCTTTTCCGGCTGTGCTGCCCGCCGTGCACCGTCGGTAGCGGCTTCAACTTGCGAGAGCGCCAAGCGCGCGTGATCGAGGAAAATTTTCCCGGCAGCGGTGAGCGCCACGCCACGTGCTCCACGCTCCAGCAGTTTTACACCGACTTCGGATTCCAGATCGCGAATCTGCCGGCTCAACGACGGCTGCGACGTGTGAAGTCGCCGCTGAGCAGCGGCCAATAGTCCGCCTTCCTCTGCGACGGCGATGAAATAGCGCAAATGTCGAAGTTCCATCTGACCTCCCGTATGCATTCAAGGCATAGGTTCGATCACACAAAGTATTTTTCATCGATAGAGGGGAGACGTATCGTCGCAGTCGCTGCCGTCTTTGTACCAACGGAAGCACCCCCAATCACTCCAGTCAAAGCTGAGAAGCGAAGGAGAATTCAATATGTCTGCAATATCCAAACCTGCCATCGTGTTCTGCCACGGTATCTGGGCCGATGGATCGTGCTTCAGCAAGGTAATCCCCGCTTTGCAGGCGGACGGGCATGAGGTGATCTCAGTTCAATATGGCCTGGACTCGTTCGAGGAGGACGTGGCTACGATAAAGCGCACGCTCAACCGCGTCGGCAGCCCCGCCATCCTCGTGGGTCATTCTTATGGGGGCGCTACCATCACGGCCGCTGGCGTCGATGATCGGGTGGCCGGCCTCGTCTACATCGGAGCGGTTGCCCCGGATGTCGGCGAAACCGTACAGGAGCAACTCGACAAGTATCCATCGGATATCTTCTCACGCGTGGAGGTCGCGGACGGACGTGCCTGGATGCTTCCGAATGGTACTGAGTTCTTCTGCGGAGACCTTTCCGAGGAAGAGCAGAAGCTCGTCTGGGCGACCCATTATGCACCCGTCGCCGATCTGTTCCAGCAACAGAAGATCAAGCGCACCCCGTGGAAGTCGAAGCCGAGCTGGTTCATTTTGACCACGCAAGACCACACTGTGCATCCCGACCTGCAACGGTGGGTCTCAAAGCGCATGGGGGCGACCGTCACCGAGGTAGCAAGCAGCCACGTGCCGATGCTTTCCCAGCCGGACGTCGTCATCGACGTAATCCGCAAGGCCGCAGCCGCTGTTTAAAATTTCCGGAAAACCGTGACGGAGGAAGTTAAATGCCCTTGGGCTGGTTTTCGGCTCGCTTCGGCCGTCCAGTCCGTCGCACACTTACCGGGCGGCACAAGGCCTTCTTCGCCTGGGCCCGCTTAATTTCCTCCGTCCCGATTTCCGCAAACGGTTACGTTTTCGCACACCAACAGCAAGCTTTCGATGTCTCCTTCAACCGCGGTGCACTTCGTAGTTGAATTTTCCCCAACCCAAATCTAAGGAAGGTTAAGGTCCATGAAAAAAATGTTCGTTTCGCTGATGTTGATGTTTAGCATATTTATCACCGGCAGTGTGTCGGCCACTCCGAACATTAGCGGTGATGTTCGCGGAGTCACTTTTTTCTATCTGGATGGAGTAGCGGAGGATTTCCCTTGGGTACTCGCCAATCAATACGATCCTGCTATTCGCGCCAAGATTGATGCGCTGCTTACGCAATATCGTAGCGCCGGCGTTAACTGGATTCGCCTGTTGGTAGCCTACAATCATTTTCCAAATCGAAGTGAAGTAGAGCCAGTCCCTAGTGCCACGTTAATTCGTGAAGTCAATGATTTCATGGCAATAACCCGTAGTGGTTCCAACGCGGGCGCTTTCACTATCGAATTGGTACTTGTGACACAAACGGACAGTAATGGCTTGTTTACGGATGTAAGCCCGTACTTGCATGACAAGCTTTGGTACAAAACTTGGATTGACAACCTTAATTACACCAATCTCGGAATGATCATGCTGGGTGGTGATCTCTCTCCGTGCTATCTGTCTGGGTGCGAAGGAGATAAGGTCGCGGTGCAGCCGCTGCCCATGAATCACGGAGCGTGGATCAAATCTATCTGGGCTTGGAAGCAGTCCTACGCGCCGTTCCTGAACGCCTCTTATGAGGTCATCGGAGTGCAGGGAAATAGCAACAACAATCCCCTGCTCATCAGTAAATTGGCGACATGGATGAACGCCAATACGCCATCCAATCCCATCGTGGCGGCAGCGCTCTATGTCTCCCTACCATCTGGTTCAACATGGCAAAGCTACGCTACGGCTACCAACGCAATCCTTGATTCGTATGCTTCAGTGTCTTCGAAAGCTCTGTGGATCGACGAGTACGGCATGTCATTTGGTACCAATTGGACGGTGCAGGATCAGGTTGCTGCCTACCAGGGATTCCTTGGCGCGAGCGTATGTATGCGTCAGAAGAGGTACTCGAAATTTGCTTGGGTTGCTGGCAATGACTATCCATACACCGGGAGCAATTGGTATGGACTAGTTGCATCTTTCAATGGAACGACACCTGCGATGCAGCCAGCTTGGTCTGATCTTTCGCTTTACTACAATCTGCAAACCTGTCCTTGAGCGTTCAACTGCAGTAATGGCACGGCGGGTAATAGAAGAGCAGCTCGCCATTGGTCGATTGGGCCACTCAGCGCCGGAGCGTGACGATACGGATCACCTCAGAGCGAAACCGGGACGGAGGAAGTTAAGCCGCGCTTCCTCAGAAGCCAGCGTTCAAGACAGGCGAAAACAGGGTTCGAAAGCAGGGGTCAGAGTGCACTTTCCTTCAGGCCGACCCTGGGAAGTCGGCTCTGATCCCGGTTTTGATTGCATGCGGCGCGGAGCCGACAACACAGGGGGAATGCGATGAAATGGATGATGGTCTGTTTGCTGACGATGGGATGTATCGGTACCGCGGTCGCGCAACCTGCGGAGCGGAGTTTCCGTTACGACCTGGCGCTGGACATTGACGTGCAGGGTCACGTCTCGCACGTCGCGTTGCCGGATGGTGTGCCGACGCCATTCGTGGTGCCGCTGCAGGAGGCGGCGCGCCGTTGGACTTTCAAAGCACCGGTGCGGAATGGCGTGCCGGTGACAGCGCGTACCTATGGCCGGGTGCAGTTGCTGCTCGTACCGCAGGACAAGGATCACTACGGGATGAAGATCGACTGCCTCTCCAACGGACCCAGTCTGACCTTTACCCACAATCCCAGTTACCCGCCGGAAATGGTTCGCGACAGGGTCGAGGGCACCGTCACCATGTCCGCCGTGGTGCAGCCGGACGGCCGCGTGACCGACATCCAGCTCAAGGATGCCAAGCTCTCCCAGCATGTCGTCGTGGGCACGCACCACGCTACCGAAGTGTTCGCCCGGGTTTTGCGGGAGTCGATGCGGACCATGCTCGCCAAGCCCGAATGGGTCGACGGCAAACCGGTGGCGACGGCCATCGTGCTGCCCATGAGCTTCGGTTTGAACGGCAGTAGTGACGGCGTCGCCAATGCATCGGGTAGCGCACTAGGGCCTTGAGGGCGGCATAGAGGAGCGGCGGTCATTGAGCCGAGCTCGCAAAACGGCGTCAGGTTCACTTATTTGGCGTACGGAAGTGAATCTGGCCACGTTCGTTTCTGTTTCCAAAGAACAAACCGCCGCGAGTCTTGCGAACTCGCGGCGGCCCATTTCAATCGTCAGTGCAACCTACAGAATGATGGTTGCTGGTCGAAAATCCATCAGTAATCCCACTGCACCGGCACGAAACGGAAGCTCTCACCGTTCTTTGCAACGTGACCGATGGATGGGAACGCGATGTGCGCTGCGGCCAGCAGCGAGCCGGTTTCAGCGGCTTCGTTGAGCAGCGCGATGCGCGCGGCCATCGCCACTTCAGGCTCGTGCTCGAAGCCGTTTTGCCATGTGGGATGATCGAAGCCCACTTCGAAAATCATGTCGCCGACGAACGTCAACTTTTCGCCTTGTGAAGCAACGTCCACGACGCAGTGTCCCGGCGTGTGGCCACCCGTCACGCGCGCGGTGACGCCTGCGGCGACTTTCACGGTCCGATCGAACGGCGCGATGTTGTCGCTGTAGAGCTCCACGAACCTCGCAGCCGCTTTGCGGAGCGCGGGCGGCACTGCTTCGGGCATCACCGTCCTGCTGAAATCCGGGTGCTTCCAGAACTCCACTTCCGCCGCGGCCACGTGGATACGCACGTTCGGGCGCAGTTTGGCCTTGATGCCATCCACGTTCAGCCCGCCAACGTGATCCATGTGCATGTGCGTGACCACGATGTCGGTGATCGCCGCGAGATCGATGCCTGCCGTTTCCAGCCGCAACACCGAGCGACCGGCACGCGAGAAGTACTCGAAACCGTCGCCCACGCCCGAGTCGATCAGGATCAGGCGGTCGCCGCTGCGTACCAGCGCGATATTCAGCGCCCAGTCGAACATGTCACGTTGCAGGAAACGATGGTCGAACCATTTGTTGCGGTCGGCTTCGCTTACGTTGGTGGACATGGTGGAGGTTGGCAGCGGCAGGATGCCATCGCTGATCAGCACGACGTCGACGTCGCCAATGCGCACGGCGTAGCGGGAAGACACGAGTTCGCCGGAATCGTCATTGCCAATGTTGGCGGTAACCGGTTGCACGTTGCGGGCTGTAGCGCTCATTTTTCAGGAGTCCTGTGGGTTGCGTGGGGTAATCCGCGGGGGAGGGCGCGGTGCACGAGCACGACCGCGAATGTCGCGCGCTTCGTTGTGCTCGCGCTTTCGACTGATCGTGCGATCAAGTCTAGGCAGGGGAGCTCGCGCCGGTAGTACCGTGAAGGTCCTCAGCATGTTGCCCTGGCTGCAACAATCGACAACGGCTTCCCGCGAGAAGAAAAAAATAGTGCGGAAATTGAAGGGGACGTGGCTGATTGATTCCATCGGCCACCTTGATTGGCCGTGCCGGTGGACGTCCGTTTGATTGGCCACGTCCCCTTTGTCTGCGCGCCGAGCACCCGAACCCGACGCGCCAGGTTATTTGCTCGACCCGCCGAGCTTCTTGCCCGGCCGGTCGAGCTTTTTTTCCGGCCCGCCGGGAAATGATCCCGACCGATGCAGTCTTCCGCTTCGTCTTGCTTTGCCAACGAGCGGAGCCGGATATTACGAACCCGTGGGGCGGCAAAAATTTCCAGCTTGATGTCGATTTCGGAAGATCCGACTCGTCGTTCCGATGAGCGGTCGGTAAAGGCCGTGCAGCAAAAACCGTGAATCGAGCCGCGCAGCCGGCGCTATCCAGAGGGCAACGCCATGTTGATGACGACGATCGCAAGGATGTCTGGCAGCCATGAACGCGGCTCTCTCCGGACCGTTGGGAGGCCGGCGAATCCGCGCTTGACGGGCAGGCTGGCCGCCAGGCGGATGGCTTGCGCGGCCCTGGTCGGTTTCGCCTTGATCGGCGCTGTCGCGCATGCGGCCGAGTCCTACCCCCGCATGGCCCCCGTCAAGGCCTACCTGATGGAACGTGCCCAGGAAATCGCGCTGGCCAGAAGTGCCGCACCCGCTTCCATTTCCAAGGACGCGACCGTCCTGGTCTTGACCCCCAAGGGCTATGAAACCGCGGTCACCGGTACCAACGGGTTCGTCTGCTGGGTGGCCAGGGGTTTCAGCGGTGCGCCGGACTGGCCCGAGCGATGGAGCCCGAAGATCCGCGCCGCAGGATGCGACAACCCGCAGGCCGCGCGCAGCATGACGCCGATCGCCAAACTTCGCACGGCGATGACCCTTGCCGGTCGCTCTGACGCCGAAGTCGCCGACCGCATCGGGGCTGCCCTCCGCACCGGGGAAATTCCCCCTCTGGGCCCGGGCGCCATGTGCTACATGATGTCGAAGTCGTCCTATCTTTCCGACGACGGCGGCCATGACATGGCGCACGTCATGTTCTACATCCCGTCCAAGGATGGCGCCGACTGGGGCGCCAACGCGTCCGGCTCCCCCGTTTTCGGCGGCAACTACTGGTTCTACACGGCGGATCACCAGGCCGATGCTGCCAAGCTGCCGCCGCTGTCGGTTCTGCTGGTCGGCGTCGCCACCTGGTCAGACGGGACGCCTGCCGCGATGCCCGCGATGTAGACGTCTTCGAACTGAGGCCTGTGCTGTCGGTGATGGGACTGCCTTTTCGTTCGCGCGCGCTGAAGACGTCGGCGTCCGGAGATTGTGGTAGCTGCAGTCGGAGCACGGCGTCAGCTACCCAAACCAAAAGAGGGGCAGGGACCATTGAATGCCGCCAGCGATATCCGATCCCGCCGCGCGCGGAACTCGTGAATTGTCCTGACACCTTTCCCTTGGCCTTGCGCGCAAGGCCGACGCCTTGCACGCGGTGCCCGGTCAGCCCGGCGGTTCCTAAGCCCAGAAAGGTGCCAGGGACAATTTCGGGGCGGCAACAGGAGTCATCAAATTGTCCCTGACACCATTCTTCGGGCTCGGCAAGAATGGGTAGAAGACCAGTCAACCCAAAAACAAAGGTGGCCGTCAGACCCGGGCATCTCACCCTGACACCATTCTTCTTTTCTAAATCGATCCACGGAATGTGGTAAACGTCTAACAACGATGACGGGAGAGTCGTAATGTGCCAGACAAACCACGTACAAGGGCATTTGTTGGGAGCGGGCGGCAACGTTGGTTTTGTACCGTTCATTCACTTTAATGGCTGGACTTTGTACCTATCATCTGCGAATGGTGCTTACACGATTCCCAACGCAACAGTCTTTGATGTGCAATTAGATGGCTACTACGGTAGGGAGCACGAATTAGACGAAGAGATAGCTGCCAGACTCGATCTGCTCAGCGATGAGCTTGTCAGGTGTTCCAACAGAAACGTGCCTGTGGTAGTTCACTGCAATCATGGTCGAACACGGTCTGTCATTGCCGTGGGAGTGTATTTAATGCGTGTTTTTGGCATCAACAATGTGGAAGCATTCGAAATAATTAAATCGTCGTTCACAGCTAGCGAAAGCGCGCATTATCATGCGCCGGGTGAACGGGTTGAGAGGGCGCTGATGATGTACGCGCAGATGCGAGGCAACGCAAGGAGCCAGCTAAATTTTGAATCTGAAGGAGGGCGCCGTTCGGGACGCGTTGCCGCCAAAAATGTGTGCACTGGCAACTGCGGCTGAATCTCCAGCCGATCCTGGCCCTTTACATGTCGCTCGGGACGAGCAGTTGCAGCACGGCCGCCTCTCTGTCGACTAGTTTTGAACTTTCTGATTATTTTTGCCATTGCAGCCGCCTCTCGCCTGTTGCTTCGACAACTCAAGCACGGCGCATAACAATCCGTCCAAGCCGAAAAGGTGTCAGAGACAATTTCGGGTCGCCAAAGGCCTCGTCAAATTGTCCCTGACACCATTGTTCGGACACCATTGTTCGACTACTTGACCCGGCGAACCTCCTGCGGCCAGCCGCATGCTTCGGCCAATTTGCCCGCCCATTGCCTTGCCGCCTGCTCGTCGGCCACGTCGATCACGGCGAATCCGCCCAGGAACTGGGGGTTCCGCACGTACGGCCCCTCGGTGAACCTCAGCGTGCCGCTGGTGGCATCCGCGCTGAAGGCATTTTCCGGGTCTTCGTCCAGCCCTCCGGCAAACACGTAGGCGCCAGCCGCCTTCATATCGTCCACGACCGCGCGTGCAAGCGGACCGCGCGCGGCGAACCACGTCTCGGTGTGCTCGCCGACCCACGCCTGGTTGAAGTAGATGATGTACTTGCTCATGCCATGCTCCGCGACCGCGCAGCCCCGGTGGCTGCCATTCTCTTCACGACGAACGGGTGAATTGCGATTCGACACAAGTGGGCAAAGCCGAACCGCGCCGGAGGCCTTGCTTTCCACCTCGCCGCTGTGGCCGCGCCGCCTTGCCGCTGACCCTCGCCGGCTCACCGTCGAGTCCTTCAGCCTCGGCGATGAGCCGGAAGGGCTCATGCATGACGCTCCCTTGCTCAACGGTGAGGCTGCCCATGCTGACGATTGAGTCTTTTGATGTCATCGACGAGGCAGCAACCACTCGTGCATGAGGCTCGCTGGCTCATCGTTGAGTCTTTCTGCCTCATCGCTGAGCCGGAAAGACTCACGCGCGAGGCTCCGCGGCTCAACGATGAGGCTCGTCCCGCGCACGCATGAGGCTTGCCCCTTCGTCGGTGAGCCCGAACGCTTCATCGCCGACTATCGGCAACCTCATCGCCGAGTCTTTCCGGGTCATGGATGAGGCGCAGCAGCCTCATCCATGAGGCAAACCGCGTGTTGCTTCACATGAGCCAGGTGATCGGTCGTCACGGGTCCTGCACGGCCAGGCGCAAATCCCAGATGGCTTTGTTCTGGTCCCAGAAAATCGCGTAGCGCTGCTCGTGATGCATCGCGTAGTAGACGGGGGTTCTGTCACCCGTTTGCATCCAGAACAGGCAGTCTCCTATCAGGCCGCAGCCGAATTCCCGCGTGTCGCGGGGATCGAGGTAGTTATTGGTCCAGTCGCTGTCGGACGTCTTGAGTGCGAAATTGACGCGGGCGACGTCGTCGAAGTTGGAAATGCCGACGCCGCCCATTTTCAGACTCATGGTTGTCATGGTCGGCGGCGGCGCGACCAGAGTGTCGTAGCGCGCGAGCGCCGCGGGACGATGGAAGCGCGTCATGAGCGAAGCGAATTTCTGCGCCTTGGCAGATTGCGCGTTGAGTACCGTGGACGCATGCGTAACCTGCGATGTCGCACGTGGCGGATGGACCGTCGACGCCTGCGTGATGGCGTGGCTGGCCATGGCGGCGTGCGCCAACTGTTGCGGTGTGGCGTGGGGGCTTGCGAGCGTGGCCATGGCGTTCTGCTTGTCCGTACCCGCCGCCGCGTTTGCCGCCGGTTTCAATGCCGGCTCCGCCTGCCGGGCGAGGCTCGCCTGGTCCGGCTGGTTGGCCTGGGCCGCGGGTGGCGCTACGGATTCCTCAGGCGATGGCGGGGCCGTGCCGGTCGGCGCGGGTTGGGCCGCAGACATCGCGGCCTGAGGTGCAGGTTCATCGTGCATCTCTGGTGCCGCGCGATGGCTGGCATCCGGCTCGGCGACGGTGCCAGCCGGCGTTGACGGCGTGCTTGCGGTCTGCGCCGCCATCACGGCGGCTGTGCTCTCGGTTGCCTGTCCGCTCTCCTGGCCAGAACAGCCTGTCAGCAGGATGGCGAGCAGCAGTGGTCCGTAGACATGGCAGGGCGAGATATTCATGGCGCACCTCGATGATTGTCATCCGCGCTATCGGGTTTGGGGGCGTCGCCGGCCCTGCGTCCTAGCACATAACCGGCGATGGTGCCGAAGAGGCCGAGTCCGGGTGAGATCTGTTGCGCGCTGAAGCCGGCGCTGATCAGGAAAAGTGTGCCCGTGACGATCAGGTTGATCGCCAGAAGCTGCAGGATTTCATACGAGTTTCGCTTTGGCGTGCGCAAAAGAAGGTATTGCACGAACAGGACGGCGGTGCCGAACAGCAGGATGGCGTATGACAGCAGTTGCTCGCGGTCCGTCAGCATGGAGTGCTGCGCCTGCTGTTCGCTCGACAGCCGTTGGGGTTCGCGCGGCGCATTGCTGAACGCGCCGGGATTGGGCGGGGCGGTTGCGGTGGTCGGGGCATTCGCGGGCGCCTGCGCGGGTGGGCCCTGCATGGCTCGGGCGCCTGTCGTGACGGCAAGGCACGCGAGCAGGATCATGGCTGGAATCGCGAAGCGTCGACGATCGCGGTGGCTGTTTCGAGAAGCGAGAGGCGAGAAGTGCATGTCAATCCTCCGTTCCGTGGCGGTCGAAGGAGAAGGCGCTCCACCGACCGGGGCGAGGCATTGGGATTGCGGCAGCCGACGTCCGGGTTGCGGCATCGGGTGACTGGCTTCGTTTCTTGGACGCGTTGGATGTTTTTGCGCAAAGAGCAAAAAAAAGCGCTTGGAGTCTGCGTGGTGCGCAGCGAGCCGGCAGTTACGGTTCCGGGCTTACCCGCTGAGTCGCGCCATGCTGAACCGGTGGGGATCTGAAAGCGGGCGCGGACTGCACTCCCCATTCCCCTTCCGCAAGGACCCAGTGGCGTCCCGTCGGAATTGGCCGGAGTGTACTCAACGGAATTTGCGGCGAGAAGTGCCGAAAAAGTCTGAATGCGCCTTCTTCAGGCTCGACATCGCCATGGCTGCTGCGCACTGTCCATGGACCACGCGCAGCCACCCTTATTGCGGGACGGCCGAAACGGTGTCAGGGACGTAACCAAAACGGGGCCAGGTTCACTTATCCTCCGTTCGGAAGTGAACCTGACCCCGCTCCCGGTTGACCCCATTCCCGCTTCGCTTGATGCCAAACGGCCCATGTGTGTTGATTCTTTGCGAATGCGTGGCGCATCATCACCGGGCGCTTCGGGGCGCTCGCGGGTCCGCGCGAAGGACGGAGTCCACCCTGGTTGAACACGCATGACGGCATCCCGTCTCCGTGCTGGCCAGCTTGCGGACCGCCGGCCTCTGCATGGAGGTTGTCGTGATGACCCACCGTATTCTTCCGGACCGTCCGGACATCGATCAGCTGAAGCGTCAGGCCAAGGAGCTCAAGCGACTGGCCACAGGTGGCGATCCCGCCGCGCTCGAACGCTTTCGCATCCTGCCTGCTTTCGCCCATCTGCCCATGGATGCCCTGGCCGGCGTTTCCCTGGCTCTCCACGACGCCCAGTCGGTGATGGCGCGCGAGCATGGCTTTCCCTCATGGAAGGCACTTGCCGAGCGCATCGAGGAGCTGACGCTGCAAGGTGATGAAGCGGTGGTCGCCTTCGTCGAAGCGGCGACGGATGGACGCAGCGGACGTGCGCGCCGATTGCTGGAGCGGTATCCCGATCTGTCCCGCGTCAGCTTTCACGCCGCACTTGTACTGGGGGATGCTGCCCGGGTGGAAGCCTTGCTGGCCGAAAACCCCAGGCTTGCGCAGGAGCAGGGCGGGCCACGCGACTGGCGGCCGCTGCACTACATCTGTCATACCGCACTTCACGCCGCGGGGCTTGCCGACCCCGATGGCCTGGTGGCGATCGCGCGACGGCTGCTGGCATTGGGTGAAGACGTGCAGCTGCGCTTTCCGTGGAAGCACCATGGCGTGCATCGTCCGGTGCTGTGGGGCGCGATGCTGGTGACCGGTTCGCTTCCCGTGGCCGAGGTGTTGCTGGAAGCCGGCGCCGATCCCGACGATGGCGTGACGTTGCCCATACTCGCCAGCGCGGGCGACATCGCCAAGCTGGATTTTCTGCATGCGCATGGCGCCTCGGCCAACCAGCGCTGGGCCACGGACGGAGCGGCCACGCTGTACGCGATCCTCCAGTGGTCGAACGCCATCGATGGCGTGCGCTGGCTGCTTGATCATGGCGCCGATCCAGACCCGGTCTTCGAGCCCAACGGTGAGAGCCCCATGCATGCGGCAGCCACGCGTGGTGACGTGGCCTTGGTCGAACTGCTGGCCGCACGTGGGGCGGATCTGTCGCGGCGTCGGGCCGATGGGTATTCCCCGTATGCCCTGGCGGCGATGAACGGCAACCGCGCCGTGGCGGAGTGGTTGGCCCTGCATGGCGCCAGCGAGGCGCTTGAGCTGGTCGACCAACTGATCGCCACGGCCAGCCGTGGCGATCGTGTCGCGGTGGACGCCATGCTTGCCGGGCATCCGGCATTGCGCACCCAGATCCGGCCTGATCACTACGCGGCGCTGTACCGTGCCGCCGAGCAGGGTGATGCGGATGCGATCGATGCGTTGCTGGCCTGCGGCCTGGATCCGGATCGCGGTGACGAGGAGATCGGCAAGACCGCGCTTCACTGTGCGGCGATGAGTGGGCAGGTGGAGGCGGCGCGCTTGCTGCTGGCGCGCGGGGCCTCCACCGCTGTGCGCGATCTGGAATTTCACGCTCAGCCACTGGTCTGGGCCGCCGAGGGTAGCCGTATGTCGGAAGGCCGATGTGGCGACCACGAAGCGGTTGGCCGACTGCTGCTGGATGCCGGCTCGCCGGTCGAATGGCGTTCCGACCAGGAGCCCTCCGACGCGGTGCTGGAGATCATCGACGCCTGGCGAAGGGAGCGCCGATAGGCAACTCGAAAGCCGATAAGGGGACGGAGTGAATTAAAATAGGATAATTGCCGTCCCCTTTTGGGGTGTCCGAAAGCGAGGCTGCGCTTGGGGCCGATGCGGAAAGCTGCAAACATATAACCCGACCTGCGCGTCGGCCCACTAGCTAGTTAGGAACTACTGCAGAGAGGGGCAACCCGTGCAAATGGCAGGCATTCCATTCGGTACCACCGACTGGTCGACGATCGAGCGAACTGAACATAAAGGCGAGCGCGGGCTCGCCTATTGGCGCACGCAAGACTTCGGAGGCATCCGCGTGCGCATTGTTGAATACACACCAGGCTATTTCGCGGACCATTGGTGCGTCAAAGGCCACGTCCTTTTTTGCACTGAAGGCGAACTTCATACCGAACTCGAGGATGGTCGGATATTCGTTCTCAAGCCAGGCATGAGCTACCAAGTTGCGGATAACGCCGAACCCCACCGCTCATACACAGAGCTTGGCGCAAAGCTGTTCATTGTCGATTGAGGAATGTGCCCAACTCTTCGTTCCAGCGGATCGCCTTCGGCGGCCGCCAAACTCAACCGTTGAATGACCGCTCCTGGCGGCGGATTCAACCGGTCGACGCAACACATTGCCGATAACGTTCGGCGGGTGTTTCGTAGCCTCACGTCTTCCTCGGACGTTCGTTCAATCGCCTGGCGATGGCGCTGCACAACGGGGTCAGGTTCACTTATCCTCCTTTCGGAAGTGAACCTGACCCCGTTCCCGCTGAATCGACGCTCGAACCGCTACTCGCCCTGGCGTCGGTGTGCGTGTTGATCGGCGTGGTGCTGATGGCCTGGCTGGTCCTGCGATCGCCCGGCTGAGCGAAAAGTGCCCAGTGCGAAAAGGAGGTGCGAAAAGGCGTTAGGGATAATTTTGACGCAGTCACAGGGCGGTTAGATTATTCCTGACGTCAATTCGGTTGACCCCTTTTTCGACCGCCAGACAGGCCTCGGCGAGCCGGGCTCCGGCTCGCTTGAGGCTGGCCTCGGACAAGCCGGCGTAGCTGAGCACCAGCGTGACGTGAGCGGGCGGCATCCGGTGGAAGCGCTCGGCAGAACGGATGCGCACACCACGCGCCAGTGCCTCGGCCATCAATGTCCCGGTGGCACTACGTGGCAATCGGGACAAGTGCACGAAGAGCGATCCACCTGCCACCGAGCCGGTCACCGCCATGGCGCTGCCCAGACGCACTTGCAGCGCGTCGTGCAAAGCCCGGTGGCGGGGAGCCAGACGGTGTGCGATCCGCCGCAGATCGCGCAGGTACTGGCCGCTGGTGATGCACGCGGCGAGTACGTGCTGCTGCATCGACATGCTGCCGCGATCGGCCAGCCACTTGACCGCCAGGAACCGCTCGCGCAGCGGGCGGGGCACCAGCATGTAGCCAAGCTGCAGCGCGGGAAACATGGAGCGTGCAAAGCTGCTCACGTGGATCACCCGGCCGTGGCGGTCCAGCGACCACAACGACGGGGAGGTACGCACGCCGAAGCGGTGCTCGCAATCGAAATCGTCCTCCACTAGGCACGCATCGTGCGCATAGGCCCATTGCAGGAGAGCCCGGCGCCGCTCCTCGGGCATGACCACACCGGTGGGGAACTGGAAGGACGGGGCCACGTTGACCAACCGCACACCGTCCAGCGCCGCGGCATGGCGGTCGATGTCCAGGCCGTGCGGGCCCACCTGACACGGCACGATCCGCGCTCCCATCGCTTCGTAGGTATGGCGCACGCTCCAGTGGCAGGGTTCCTCCACGCCGACGCCATCGCCTTCGTCGAGCAAGACGCGCGCGATGAGGTCGCATGCCTGCTGGGCGCCGCTGACGATCAGAATGTCGTCCGGATCGACCTCGATCGCCCGCTCGACGCTCAGATAGCCGGCCACGGCCTTGCGCAGGTCGACGGCGCCTTGCAGTTCGGGGAAGTCAGGTGCATCGCGACGGCGCAGCAACGCCATCAGGTTCTGCACCCAGGCCTTGAGGCTGCGTGGGTCGGACTTCACGCGAGGCTGCGCAAGATCGATCACATCCGCTTCGATCACCTCCGCTCCAGGCGCAGGCAGGTCCGCCTCGGGTACGGCAGGCAGCACGGCGCGCCGGGCCAGGCGGGACAACCGCGGATTTCCCGGCGCCTCGACCTGCTCCTCCACGAACGTCTCGCACGCGAACACCCCGGCGGGGCGCGTACTCACGTAGCTGCCGCTGCCCGAGCGCGATTCGAGGTAGCCCTCGCTTTCCAGCTGGTCGTAAGCCATCAATACGACGGTACGAGAAACCCCCAGGGCGACGGCCATCGAGCGGCTTCCGGCCAGGCGCGCACCCACCTGGAAGCGACCCGAATCGATATCCCGCCGGATCGACTCGGCGATCTGGACATACATCGGTTCGTCGTTTTGCCGCCTGTTCGCCATCCATGCTCTCCGTGGCGGCTCGAAGTGGTTACATCGAAAAAGCTCGCGACCGGTCATTTACGGTCCCGCTCACCCTGAGGATGATCATGCCACGGCTCGCAGGACGCCAAGACCGTCAAAAAAAGCCGGAATGCCGATGGCAGTGAATGCCATAGCGGGACTCATGTATGCGGCCACTACCGACCAGGGAATCATCAGGATGAAGCTCTTTACGTTGTCTGCGCGCAAGCTGGTGGTGTTGACCGCTTGCGTGATGTGCTCGGGGCTGGCCAGCGCCCACGGTGTCGACGATCACAGCGGCGATCCGGCCTACGCCAGGTACTACCACCAAGCGGTGAACTGGGGTGGCTGTCCGCCATCGTTGTTCACCGACGGCAGCACCATTCAATGCGCCCTGGTCACGGTGCCTGTCGACTGGGCCGACCCGAGTCAGGGTGACATCACCATCGGTATTTCCAGGCCGCTCAACCCGGCGCCTTACTCCCGGCTGCTGCTGGTCAACGCCGGCGGTCCGGACAACTCCAGCGCTTCCCAGGCGGAGATGCTCGAACAGTTGCAGCCGCAGGTTGAGGTCGACCATCTGGTGGTCGGCGTCGACCTGCGCGGCATTACCGATGGCCTGGGCACTCAGGTGAGCTGCGACTATGCGCAGCGCAGCGGTGCCGAGAATTTCATGGACGGCGACAGCCGCAATCCCACGGTTGAAAGCGTGCGAGCGCAGCAGAATTGGTGGAGTCGTTCGATCGGCCCATGCCTGCAACAGCATGCGACGTTCCTCAAAAGCATCACCACGCCCAACCACGCGCGTGATCTGAACCTGGTGCGTGCCGTGCTGGGCTTCCCTCGCGCCGATCTGTTCGGCGTCTCCAGCGGCAGCAGCCTGATGGCGTATGCAACCCGCATGTTCCCCGACCGGTTCGAGCGCGTGGTGCTCGACAGCAACATGAACTGGCTGCATCTGGACTGGCAGCGACAGGCGTTGAGCCGGATGTCGATGGATCAGTTGAACGTGCGGCAGGCGTTCATCCCGTTCATCGCACGGCACGACGACCAGTTCCACATGGGCACGACGCCGCCGCAGGTGATGACGACGTTCCAGCGAATCTATCAGGCCACCTCGCAGCACCGCATGGGCAGCGTGACACCGGACCAGGCGCTGGGTTCGCTGGACGGCACCGGCATGTGGGTGTTCTGGGATCTGCTGGTGTCGCCGTCGCTGAGCGCCATGTCCCAGGCGCTGGATGGCGACCCAGCCCATATTGCCAATGCCGAGCAGATGGCCGCGATGACCTTTGCCGATTTGCGCAGCCAGTCAAGCTTCAACCCGATGTCGGACGTCCTTCAATGCAACGACTCCGGCTCCACCGATCCGCGCAGCACCGCCCAGAAGATCGCGGACGTCCGCACGTACTGGGCCATCGGCGCCTCCACCGTGGTGGACAAGTGCCAGCACTGGCCGTGGCAGCCGGCGCTCGACCGCAGGCTGGAGTCGCGCACCAGCGTGCAGGCCCTGATGGTGCAGAACGAGTTCGATCCGTCCACGCCTTACTCGGAGGCTCTCAAGGATCGACTCGCGAACGGCCCCGCGGCACGGATGGTGCTGGTCAACAACGCCACTACCCACGGCGCCATGTTCGACGACAACGCCTGCATCACCAACGCCGAATTTGCCTATCTGAATTCCGGCGTCATGCCTGTCAGGGACGTGGTCTGCCAGGCCAAGCCCATGCATTCCTTCGCCATGCAGGACGCCGTGACCTATGAATACGGCTACCCGGCGATGGGCTGGTGGTTGCCGCCGCCGCCGAACATCCATCAGGTGAGCTGGCTGCTGGTTCCCTGAGCCTCTGTGCCTCGCGCGCAGGCGGGACAATTAAAGGCAATTAAAGGGGACGTCCGTCCCCTTTAATGCTGCCGTCCCCTTTAATGCGATTGATGCCGCGGTGCAAAAAAGCGACAATAAGCGCATCCATCGGACCCGGCACAGCCGGGTGGCTTGTCCGGGCGCCTATCCCCCGGAAACCTCGCAACACACCATACTCGCACCCCGTCGGGGCAACGGAGTTGTGCCGCTGTGGCTGTGTTCGCGATCTTCTAATTGGTCTATAAAAAATGAGGTTTCTTCATACTCTTCGTCGTGAGTGGCTCACCAATGTGCCTACCGAATTGCTGTCCGGCGCATTGGTCGCTCTTGCACTCATTCCGGAAGCCATCGGCTTTTCCATCGTGGCAGGCGTCGACCCGAAAGTTGGCCTCTACGCCTCTTTTTCCATAGCTGTCGTGACCGCGTTCCTCGGTGGCCGAAGGGCGATGATCTCCGCCGCCACGGCGTCCACGGCGGTATTGATGATCACACTGGTTCGTGACCATGGCCTTCAATATCTGTTCGCCGCGACCATCCTGATGGGCTTGCTGCAGGCTGCCGCCGGCGCAGCTCGATTGGGCCTCGTCATGAAATTCGTGTCGCGCTCGGTCATGACCGGGTTCGTCAATGCATTGGCCATTCTGATCTTCCTGGCGCAGCTCCCCCAGTTCGTGGGAGCAGGCTGGGAGACCTACGCCATGGTTGCTGGCGGCCTGACGGTCATTTATCTCTTTCCGTTTGTTACGAAGCGTGTGCCATCGGCCTTGGTGAGCATCGTCGTGCTCACCGCATTCGCGATACTGGCCAGCCTGAAACTCCGCACGGTGGGCGATATGGGGCACCTGCCTTCAAGCCTGCCTGTGTTCGGTATTCCGCACGTGCCGTTCAACCTGGACACGTTGAAGGTCATTTTCCCCTACTCGCTCGCCATGGCTGCAGTCGGTTTGCTGGAGTCTTTGCTTACCGCCCAGATTGTGGACGACATGACGGATACCCCCAGCAACAAGAGCCGCGAATGCGTCGGCCAGGGCGTGGCGAATTTCGTGACCGGCTTCCTCGGCGGCATGGGCGGCTGCGCGATGATTGGGCAGTCCGTCATCAACATTACGGCCGGTGGCCGAACCCGACTGTCCACCTTGTTCGCCGGCTGCTTTCTGCTTTTCCTGATTGTCGTGGCCGGGGACTGGGTAAGACGCATCCCGATGGCTGCATTGGTCTCCGTGATGATCATGGTGTCGATCAGCACGTTTGACTGGTCTTCTTTCCGCAATCTGCGCTCTCATCCCTGGTCATCCAATGTCGTCATGCTCTCGACGGTGATCGTCGTGGTCGTCACGCGCGACCTGTCCAAGGGAGTGCTCGTAGGCGTCTTGCTGAGCGGCGTGTTTTTCGCCGGAAAAGTGGCGCGCATGTTTGCAGTGACTTCGGAGCTTGCCGATGACGGAAAATCGCTCACTTACTACGTCACCGGGCAGGTCTTCTTCGCATCAGCCAGCGGCCTCATCGATGCGATTGACTACCAGGACGTGCCATCGAAAGTTCGCATCGATGTTCGCGGCGCCCACTTCTGGGACGTAAGTTCCATCAGCGCGCTTGACGACATTGTTCTGAAACTGCGTCGGCACGGAGCCGATGTCGAGGTTGTCGGTCTCAATCAGGCAAGTGAGGCGATGGTGAATCGATTCGCCACACATCACCGTGCCGATGCTCCAATCCGGAAAGCGGGCCATTGAACGCTGAAGTGGTGCTGCCAGCCTCAACGTGACCGAAGATTAAAGGGGACGTGGCTAATTAATTTCGCAGGTAAACCCGCGTTCGTTTCCGGCAGCTCTAGAAGTGCCTGGCGTGCCCTGGATACATGAATTCCGGAACCAGCAGCCTGCTCCTGCAGAACGTGCAGTGGATATCGGTGTAGTCCATGGCGGCCAACGCGGTCACCACTTCTTCAAAGGTCAGTTAGCCCGTGAACCGGCGATTGCGCACGGTCACGAGATCCCTCGCAGGCTGCGACCTGCCCAACAGACCGATGATGCCATTAGAGTCTGCGGTGTTTCTTTCGCCAATGAAATTGCTGACGCTGCCGGCCCAGGAGGTATCGTCGGAGGGGTTGATCTTGGCCAGGCCATAATTGGTGCAGTTGGTGCCGGACACGTACGTCTTGGATGACACTACTTCGTTGTACAACAATACGGGGTCAAGTTCACTTCTCCCAAGTAGTAACTTAACCTGACCCGTTCCCTAGCCTGCCGCAGGCCCGATCCATCACACCGATCGCGGCGTACTGGGCAACTACCGTCGCCTGATGGCCGCACATGGCCTGCTGCCGAGCATGAGCCGCCATGGCGACTGTTACGACAACAGGTGCGCGGAGAGCTTCTTCTCAACGCTGAAGAATGAACTCATCCACGGTCAGGCCTTCACTACGCGCGATGCGGCGAGGGTGGCTATCGTCAGTTACATCGAAGGGTTCTATAACCGCAAACGACTGCATCAGACACTTGGCTATCGCACACCGACCGTTGCCGATGACGAGGCCATGCGTGCTTAATTAACGTGTCCGAAAAAGCCGGGCCACCTCATGGCAAATTAGATTTTGTCAGTCACCTGCCGATCCGGTTAAGTTGTCCGATCTTAATTCGCCACATCCCCTTTTCTGGTCGCGACGCCGTGGTGGTTTTGGACTAAAGCATTGCCCTGTCTCAGCACCCAAGACCAGAGTTTTTGGGGCAGGGCGAATGGATGGCCGGACTACCAGGCCATGGGTCCAGACGTGCACCCTCATGGACCGGGGAATGAGGGTATGTGGATCAACTCTGCCCGTGCGCGCAGTCAGGCCTGCAACTGACCGAACCGGGCCAGCAGGAAATCGATCGCACTGCGCAGTTTGGCCGTCGGCCGGATGTTCTGTGCATAAATCAGGTGCATCGGTGACGGCGCAAGCGACCAGTCGGGCAGCACCGGTACCAGGCGGCCGGCGGCGAGATCCTCGGCCAGCACCGCTTCGGGTTGCAGCACGATGCCGATGCCGTTCACGGCGGCGATGCGCAAGGCGTCGCCCTGATTCGCGGTGAAGCGCCCCTGCACGCTGACGCTGCAGGTTTCCCCGTTGGGTCCGACCAGTCGCCAGCGATCGTGCCGTCGCCAATACGACAGGCCCAGGCATTCGCGCGAGCCCAGTTGTTCGGGATGGTCGAGCTGGCCGTGGCGCGCCAGGTAGGCCGGCGCGGCGGCCAGCCGTCGACGGTAGGGTTGCAGTGCTCGCGCGACCAGGCCGGGCTCGTCGATGTCGCCGATATGGATGCCCAGCTCGAAACCCTCGTCGATGAGGTTGGGTCGGCGGTTGTCCAGTGTCAGTTCGATGCTGACATCGGGATGGCGGCCCATGTATTCGCCCAGTGCGGGCACCAGGCTGTGGCTGCCGAAACTGACGGGGGCGATCAGCCGTAGCCGGCCGCGCGGGCTGGACTGCAGTTCCGATGCGCTCGCTTCGGCGAGTTCCACGTCGGCAAGCACGTGCTTGCAGCGCTCGTAGTAAAGCCGGCCCACGTCCGAGAGCTGTTGCCGACGGGTGGTGCGGTGAAGCAGGCGGGCACCCAGCCGGTCTTCAATCGCCCGAATGTGCTTGGCGACCATCGTCGGCGAGACCCGGCTGATCTCGGCGGCGGCACTGAAACTGCCGCTTTCCACGACGCGGACGAACATCTCCATGCCGGCAAGCTTGTTCATGATTAAAAACCCATGGGTTTTGTATGAGTCAAATGATCGCATGTTTATCAACACCCGGGCAGGGCGCAACATGGCCGCCCTGCCTCCATCCGGGAGGCGTTCATCGGAGAGCTGTCATGCCTACCTTGCACCTGGAAATGCACCCCGGCCGCACCCTGGAACAGAAGCGCACCTTCGTCAGCGAAGTGACCAGAGTGACCGCGCAGACGCTGGCATGCCCACCGGAAAGCGTGGATATTCTGATCAGCGAAGTGCCACGCGACGCCTGGGCCAAAGCCGGCAAGTTGCTGGCGGACGCATGAAGACAGCCACCGGAGGATCGTCATGACCGAGCAAGGCTCGCCGTATCACGCGCATGTCTATTACCTCCCCGATACGCGTGCGGCGGCCGAAGCCCTGCGGATTCGCCTGATCGACAACATGAAATCCGGCGAGATTCCCCAGCTCCTTTTTGTCGGCCAGCTCAAGGACCGCAACGCCGGGCCGCATCCCATTCCGCAATTCGAGATGCATTTCACGAGGGAAGCCGTGCCCATGATCCTCCGTCTGATCGAGGACTCCGGGCTGACCGCGTTGGTCCATCCACTCACGGACGATGACCTGGCGGACCACACGACCCTGGCCCGATGGATCGGGACACCGATCGAACTCGATCTGAGCACCCTCGATCCGCCGGGCAGAAACCAGGGCGTCGCGCGTTTCGCCAAGTCGGACTTTTGATCGAACTCGCGCGACGGCGAGCGCGGGGCCACGCTCCGCGGGTCAGGTCGGGACCGAAAAGCCCAGCAACGCGAAACCGAAACGGAAGGTTACATCGCGGCCGGCGGTACGCATGAGCGGCCTGGGCCGAGTTCGATGAAACGGTGACAACGCAGAGGAGCTGGCGCTGGTTTTGGACCCCGGTTTTGGACCGGCATGAAGCTAAGGTTCGCCAAGCAGCTCGACCAGCCGCGACTCGCATGGCGAGAGATCGTGCCCCCGGCGCTGCGAGACCATGAACGTGAGCGGACCGAGATGCCAGGCACGGCGCTCAAGTGCGACGAGCTGTCCGCTTGCCAGATCCTCGCTGACGAGGTTCCGCGGCAAGTGTCCCCAGCCGAGACCGGCCTTGAGAAGATCACGTTTGGCGCCGAGATCGTTGACCAGCCACTGGCGCTTGCCGGCAACTCCCTGCTGGGCTTTTTCTGCCCCGGGCTGGTTGTCCGTGACGACGATCTGGGTGTGTCGGCCAAACTCGTCCACGGGGATGGGTTTGGGTGTCGAAGCGAGCGGATAGGATGGCGCGCACACCGTCACCATCTCCGCCTCGCGCAGCCAGCGGCGTTCGATGGCTTCCGGGTTCACCTCCGGCACGTTCTCGATCGTGACGGCCAGGGCACACACCCTTTCGAGCACCAGGTTCTCGCCGCCCTGCATGGTCGTGATTCGCAGGTTGATCGCTGCGGTGGGGAACTCTTCTTGCAGCGTCCGCAAGCAGTCGATCAGGTGAGTGCGCGGGAAGTAGGCATCGACCGCCACCGAAACCTGCGGAACCCCGGCCTTGGCGATCGAGCCGGCGCGATTCTTCATTTCTTCCGTACGTGAGATCACCGCCCGCGCGTCCGGCAGGAGGCTGCGCCCTGCCGCGGTGAGCTGCGCCTTCCGTGTGTTGCGCTCGAACAACTCGACATCGAACGCACTTTCCAGCGCCTTGATCGCGTGGCTGATGGCCGACTGCGCGCGTCCGAGTTTCCGCGCCGCACCCGAGAAGCTTCCCTGATCGCACACCGCAACGAACGCACGCAGCTGGTTGATGGTGACGTTGTCGAGCACGTGCATCCAGAAAATAGATCGTATTAAGCAATGTTTCGTCAATTGAGTTGATGCGTCAAGAGACCCAGATCGGTCGAGCAACAGGCCCGAACGGGTCAGACCACTCAATCCCCGTACTGAAAAGGACAACTACATGAGCTACGCAATCATTGGTTTCGGCGCCATAGGCCAGGCCCTCGCCCGCGCTTTCGCCCGGAAAAACATCGAAGTCGCGGTCGCCAGTCGGCGGCCGCCCGAAGCACTGTTGCCACAGGCGCAGGCGATCGGATCCACGGTCGTTCCCAAGACGCTGCAGGAAGCGATGGAGGCGGAGGTGATTTTTCTGGCCGTTCTCTTCGAGGGTCATCGCGAGGTCGCCAAAACTCTGTCGAGTTGGCAGGGCAAGACTGTCGTGGACGCGATGAACGGTTTCGAGGGTCTGTCTTCTGCCGACGTCGCCAAAGCCTTCCCCGGTGCCCGGTTCGTAAAGGGCTTCAATCATCTGCCCGCGAGGACGCTGGCCGCCGACCCGAACGTCAAGGGCAGCCGCCGGGTCGTGTTCCTGTCGAGCGACGACGAAGCTGCCGCGGCGCGGGTGGCGGACCTCGCCGAACAACTGGGTTTCGCACCCGTCAATCTCGGGAAACTCGAAGAGGGCGGCACGCTGGTACAGGTGCGGGACAAGAGCTGGGCGCCTCTGATCTTCCAGGACCTGTTCAAGAACGAGCCCGAGCGACCTGCGACTGCCGCGGCAGCATCGTAATCACTCGCTTGTGCAATCCCAACGAAGGATCCATGACATGACCAGACTGAATGGAAAGACCGCCGTGATCACCGGCGGCGCTACCGGCATCGGCCGCGCCGCGGCAAAGCGCTTCATCGAGGAGAGCGCCTTCGTCTTCATCTTCGGCCGCCGGCAGGAAGCGCTCGACGCCGCCGTGGCCGACCTCGGGCCCCATGCCAGCGCGGTGAAAGGCTCGGTCTCCGACCTGGCCGACCTCGATCGACTCTACGCGGCGGTGAAGGCCGAGCGCGGAACCCTCGACATCGTCTTCGCCAATGCCGGGACGGGAGGCCTGCTTCCGCTCGGCGAGATCACCGCCGAGCACATTGACGAAACCTTCGACACCAATGTGAAGGGTACGATCTTCACGGTCCAGAAGGCGCTGCCGCTGATGGGCCAGGGCGGTTCGATCATCCTGACCGGATCGAGCGCCGGCACCACGGGCGCCCCGGCATTCAGCGTCTATAGCGCGAGCAAGGCGGCAGTGCGCAACCTCGCGCGGACCTGGGCGGAGGACCTGAAGGGCACCGGCATCCGGGTAAACGTGCTGTCGCCCGGGCCGACGGCGACCGAACTCGCGAAGGCAGCGGTAGGCGAGGAGGGCATGAAGGTCTTCGCCTCGATGAATCCGCTCCAGCGCATGGCCGATCCGGCGGAGATCGGGGCGGCGGCTGCCTTTCTCGCGTCGTCGGACAGCAGCTTCATGACCGCCAGCGAGCTCGCCGTCGACGGCGGCCTGGCGCAAATCTGACGCGCCACGCCCGGTCGGGCGCTCCATTCGATGTCCGGAGCCCGTCGGGCGTGGCAACCGCACCGGCCGCTTTCGCCCGCCGAAGGCGTTTCCCTCGACCTCAGCAGCTTCCCGTTCCAGGCCCTCAGGACCCGCCCAGCGCGCCGAGCGCTGCTGCCGGCCGATCCGAAGAATTTCCCGGCGTGCAGGTTTTGCCAACCGAGGTCTGGCAGGCCTGTTGCTTGCTGTTCCGGGTTGAATTGCCCCAGGTCCTGCATGCTCAGGCTCGTGCCCCTGATTCTCCTGCTTTGCGCCACTCCCAGCTTGTCGCTGGCGCAGAACCGTGAGCCTTCCACGTCACATACTGCCCCCACCGGCGCGGTGACGCTTGTGGAGAAGGGCCGCTACATCAACCGCGAGGGGTTCGACGTTCATCGCCCCGCACATACGGCCACCGGGGCGATTCCATCGGGTGCAACCGCACAATGTCGAGACGGAACATTCAGCTTCAGCATGAGCCGTCGCGGTACCTGTTCTCATCATGGAGGCGTTGCGCGATGGCTGTGAGCGCGACCGGAGAACGGGGGCAGGTTCACTTGCCACCTCAATCCGATCGGGATGAGTAAACCGGACTCCGTTTTTTGCGCGTGCGGGCTCAAATGTCCGGAATGGCTGCCGCAGCGAATGGTGCGAGCACCGTCCAGCCAAGCTTCGCATAAAGGTTGCGACCGTCTTCTGTCGCGACCAGAAGCTGCGGACTTGCGAGGGATTTTCGCGCCGTTGCAAGAGCGATCATCACCGCGACACCCAGTCCTTTTCGTCTATGGTCCTGCGCGGTTTCGATTCGGTCGTAAATGAACGCATCGGCCGTTTCCGCCGCGCATCCACTTGCGGCCAGATCGCCACCCGGCGCGATGACGGAAGCTCGGATGACAGGGCCGGCCTGCTGCAACTCCATCCGGTACCCCTGCGGCAGGGGCTGGGTATCGAGGGTTGCCGCTGCCGCCGTCATGAAATAGTTCGTGGGCTGGATCTCCCAGCGAGCGGGCAGGCCATTTCGCAGCTCGTCATCGGAGCCGCACAGCTTCAGGTAATGTCGGGGAGCCGTAATGCCATGGGCGATGGCGCGCAACCCATCACATAACCGTGGAAATACCCAGCGTTTCACTTCCTTTTCCGAGTGGGTATCTACTCGGAAGCCCCCGCGATCGTGAACAGGGAGCGGGGAGCCCCGAGCGATGGAATGCGCTGCTTGCCAGGCGAAAACGAGCTGTGGATCGACGCAGGATGTGGTCATGGCTGATGGCATGTGGTGCTCGGATGAGGGCGCATTCTCGGCGACAAAACGTGCTGTGCCACGTTGGCTCTCGGCCGCGGCGTCTTCGTGACCTTTGAGTAGAGCATCGCCCTGTCTCAGGAGCTAGGACGATAGCTACCGGCAGGACGAAAGGATGGCTTGAGCAAACCGCGGAGAGACGAGCGTTCTGCACATCTTTCCCCATTCATGACTGCATCTCGCATCCTGCGGCTCATTGCCGAAAGTGGGGCGCCGCAGCGATGCCGGAGGCGGATGTGGGTGGCTGTCGGTGCAGGGGCGCGGTGCAGAGGTCGGCTGACGTGAAGCCGAGTCTCGGTCCGAGTCCGCGCATAGCGGGTCGATTCCAGGCATGGCCCTGGGAGCGCATCAAGCTGGCTTGCGTGCATCCACCAGCATGGTCGGCACCCACGGGCCGCCCCACCACATGCGCCAGCCCAGGTTGCGCCGGACCACCGTGGCGCCAAGTGCCAGCAGGCGCTGACGTTAGCGGCGGCTTTTGGAAATGTCGGCGATCAAAAGGCGCCCGCCCGGTCGCAGTACGCGCCACGCTTCGTCGATCGCCTGGTCGCGGCCGAGCGCGTTGTTGATGTTATGGATGGCGACGCTGGAAACGATCAGGTCGAAACGGCCGCTTTCGAACGGCAACTGGCGCATGTCTGCCGTATGCAGCTCGACCCTGCCGGCGACGCCTTCGGCCAGCGCATTCTGCTCCGTGGTCGCCATGGCGTTGCCGGACTGGTCCTTGATGCTCCAGATATCGACCCCGACGGCATGGCCTCGCGGCAGGTATTCGGCGGCCATCAACAGCACCGCGCCGCGGCCACAGCCAAGATCGAGCACGCGTTCATCGCCGCGGATGGCCGCACCGGCGAGCAGGCTGCGCCATACCTGGAATTTGCCGCGGCGCGTGGTGTGCAGGTAGACGCCGGCCATGCCCAGCAGGATGACCGCGGTGATCCATAGCTGGAACAAGTGGGCGAAAACGATCAACCCGATGCAGATCACCGCGCCGGCGATCATCATCGCCGGTGCGTAGGGAGCGTCGATGCCGTAACGGCCGTTGCGCTTGACGCTTATCATCCTCGAGCCCTTATCCGTCGATTGGTCAAGACGATTCTTGGCTAACGTGTTCGGCCGCGATAGTGACGGGTGTCATCCAAAACCGAACAGGGCCAGGGCAGTGTCGAGGACGGGGCAGCGTTGGTCCACGCGCGAAGGGTCAGGTTCTTTTTGCTGTCCCTGGTCCAGATGACCCGGTCTGGGGATTTCCTGCAGCACCGCGAATGAGACACGCCCACCCTGGCACTTGCTGGGGCGGCGACCAGGATCAACGAGTTCCCGTTTGCGGCAAACGGACTCGTCGTTTGCCGCAAACGCGTTGCCCGGCTCGATCATCAGGCGCTGCGATAGACGCCCATATCGGCTTGCACGCCCAGCTCCCGGATGAACGCCGCGGGGTCGAAGCCTTCTTCCGTGTATTTCGCCAGCATGGTGGCTTTGGCGGCGGTGATCGCCTCCGCGTCACTCCACTCGACCAGGGTGATGATGCGGGATTCGCCGGGGCTGTCTTCCTGTTTCAATACCAGGTTCTGCTTGCAGCCGGACAGCGTGTCCAGGGTTTGCTGGGTGAAGCGCAACCGTTCCATGAAGGCGGGCAGGGCTTCTGTCGGGACAACGAAGCGGTCGATCCGGAAGATCGATGCGCCGTCGCTGGCTGGGGTGGGGCTGGTCATGGTGGAAACTCCTGCTGAGCGTTGGGTGGGGGCGGGTCGAGCATGCACTGTAGAACCTCATGTAAAGTTGAGGTCAAGAGGTGATGCATGAAAACCAGACTGGAACAGGCCGGGGTCGCTCCAACCCTTTCCGTGGGCGAAGTGGCGCGGCGCGCAGGCGTGTCGGTGTCGGCCCTGCATTTCTACGAGGCCAGGGGACTGATCAGCAGCGACCGCACCCAGGGCAACCAGCGGCGTTTTGCGCGAGACGTGCTGAGGCGCGTCGCGTTCATTCGCGTGGCCCAGCGGGTTGGCATTGCGCTGGCCGACATCGCTGCGGCGCTGGCGACATTGCCTGCCTCGGCGGCACCGACCCGTGCCGATTGGGCACGGTTGTCCGCTGCATGGCGCGCCGACCTGGACGAGCGCATAGCGCAGCTCAAGAAACTGCGCGACACACTCGATGACTGCATCGGTTGCGGCTGCCTGTCCATCGATCGCTGCCGCCTGCGCAATCCTGCCGACAAGCTCGCCGAGCAGGGAGCGGGGCCTCGACGCCTGTGGGTCGGACGTTGAACGGGAAAGGGTGGCTGGCTCTTCCGCCTGGCCACGTTGAAACCGCAACAGTTCCAGATGGACAGCTTTCCCGATGGGGGACGGGGTCATCCTCCGCAGCCACCTCGCATGTACCTGCGGCTTTCACCGCACAACGAGTTCCTGGCGCGTACCCTGGCTTGCATTCCAACGCAGGTTTTCAATGGCATCCCGTAAGACTCTCAAGCTGGCGACCTACAACGTCAACGGCATCGCCACGCGGCTGCCGCACCTGCTCGAGTGGCTGCAGGAAGCGCAGCCCGACGTCGTCGCGCTGCAGGAACTCAAGGCGGCCGACGAAGCGTTTCCCGCGGCTGTGCTGGAGAAGGCCGGTTACGGCGCGATATGGCAGGGGCAGCGGTCGTGGAACGGCGTGGCGCTGCTGGGCCGCGGCGTCGTACCCAGCGAGAGCCGGCGCGGCCTGCCGGGCGATGCGAAGGACGACCAGAGTCGCTACATCGAGGCGGCGATCCACGGCATCGTCGTCGGCGGGCTCTACCTGCCCAACGGCAATCCGCAGCCGGGTCCGAAATTCGACTACAAGCTCCGCTGGATGGCGCGGTTGCACAAGCACGCGCAGACCCTGGTCGGGTTGCCGCATCCGGTGCTGTTGATGGGCGACTTCAATGTCATCCCGACCGATGCGGACGTCTACGACACCAAGGCCTTTCGCAAGGACGCGCTGATGCAGCCGGAAGCTCGCGAGGCGTACGCCTCGCTGCTCGCTCAGGGCTGGACGGACGCGCTGCGCGACGTGTTCGGCGACTGCCAGGTCTATACGTTCTGGGACTACTTCCGCCACCACGCCGAACGCGACCGCGGCCTGCGCATCGACCACCTGCTGTTGAACCCGGCGCTGGCCGGGCGGCTCAAGTCCGCCGGCGTGGACCGCTGGGTCCGCCTGAAGGACCAGGCTAGCGATCACGCACCCACGTGGATCGAGGTCTCGGCACCCAAGCCGTGACCCCGCCGGTGGCCCCGGGTTCACGGTTTCGCAGGCCGGGCCTCTCACCCCGAGAGGCTGCTCATGCGCTGCTGCTTCCAACAAAAGCTCCGAGTCGAACAAAAATGTTCGAACGGTTGTCGAAATCTGTTTTGGCCGCTCGTCGTTGTGATGAAGGCTGGCGACCGGCCTGCAGATCATTGGAGAAGAAGACATGCCGCAATTTCTGGTGGCGATCCACCACCCCGACAACTACGACGCATCGCTTGAAGACGATGCGATGGTCCGCGACATCCAGGCGCTCAATGACGAGATGGCGGCTGCCGGTGCCTGGTTTTTCGCCGGCGGCCTGCAATCGGCGCCCCTCGCGAAATCGCTGCGCAAGCAGTCCGGCGGAGAGTTGGTGATCACCGATGGACCGTACATCGAGTCCAAGGAACACATCGGCGGCTTCTGGATACTCGACGCAGCCGACATGGATGAGGCCCTGGCGTGGGGACGCAAAGCCGTCGTCGCCTGCCGCGCATCGGTCGAGGTGCGCGAGTTTCTCGTCATGCCAACGGAATAGAAACGCCACCCCCGGAACACGGAGATTCAAATGAGAAAGCTCAAAATCATGGAACACATCTCTCTGGACGGCGTGATCCAGCACTCCGATGATGACGGCGATTTCCCCTATAGCGACTGGACCGCGCCCTATCGGACCCCCGCTGGCCGGGATGCGATCCTCGCCGCGTATGGCGCGAGCTTCGATCTGCTGCTTGGCCGTCTCACCTACGATATCTGGTCGGGCTTCTGGCCAAAGGCGCCGAGCAGTCCGATGGCGGACGCCCTCAATGCGGCGACGAAATATGTCGCTACCCATCGTCCGGAAAGTCTTGCATGGGGCCCGTTCGAGGGCCTTGGGCCGGACCTCGTCGAGGGCGTTCGCCGGATCAAGTCGCAGGACGGCCCGGACCTTGTTCTCTCGGGTAGCTCCACGCTGACATCGACGCTGCTCGAACATGGGTTGGCGGATGAAGTCCTGTTGATCGTCTATCCGGTCCTGCTGGGCACGGGGAAGCGCTTCTTTGCGGAGGGAACCCCGCCACGCTCATTCGAGCTCGTCAGCACGCAAGCATTTCCGTCCGGCATCATCCTCAGTACGTACAAGGTCGCCGGGCCTTTGAAGGCCGGGTAGCTCGCCCGCTTCGCCCGAGCCGGCGCTACACGCAACAGGGTGACCACGCGGGCCGGTGCATGAGGCGAGCCACCTCAGGCACCGAGCCTTTTTGTTTTCGCGGCGACTGAATTTGCCGCACGGCCCGCCAGGGAAGCAGCACGGCCCATCGAGCGGGGCAATGGAAAATTGCCAGCGAACTTCATGCAGCCTGTTCTTTGCCGAATCCGTCCTGGCTCAAAGCATCCGTCGCAACGTGTTGTCGCGAACCAGGAAGTGATGCCACAGCGCGGCAGCGATGTGCGCACCGATGACCCAATAGAAAACCTCGCCGAGTGTCTCGTGGATCTCGGCGACGAATTCATGTGCCGCGTGATCGGGACCGACCAGCGCAGGGAGGCTCCAACCCACCCACGGCAAGCTGACCAGCTGCCCGGCATAGTTCACCTGCAAGATGCCGAGGATCGGCTGCACCAGCAGAAACGCATACAACGCCAGGTGCAGGCCATGTGCGGCGAAGGCGATGACGGTCTTCGGCGCCGGCACGATCGGCGGTACCGGGGTGGTGAGCCGCGCGAGGATCCGCGGCAGCAGCAGTGCCAGTACCGCCAGTCCTGCCAGGTAATGGCCCTGCAGCATCAGCGAGGGCGGGGAGTTCCCTTCGGAGCCCTCGTCATCGACAAGGTCCACCAACACGTAGGCCAGCACGATGGCCAGCACGGTCAGCCAGTGTGCGTAGCGGACCACCCAGTGGTAGCGGCTGGATTTCACGACCATGTGAGCATCCTCTTCGTGCAGGCTACGGCTTGGGTCGCGGGGTGGTTGCCACGCTGGGTGGCAGGAGCGGCAGTGCGACCTTCGGCTGATCGCCGGTCAGAGCCGCAAGGAAAACCTCGATCTTGCCGACCTCCTCGTCGCTCAGCTTCGCGCCGAGCTGGCTGCTGCCCATGATCGCGACGGCCTGGCGAAGATCCCACACCTTGCCCGTATGGAAATAGGGTGCGGTCAGCGCGATATTGCGCAGTGAGGGCACCCGGAACACGTATTCGTCGCTGGCCGTCTTGGTCACCGCGAAGCGCCCCTTGTCCCCCGGTGGGAGAATGTCGGCACCGGGCCGCTCGACCACGCCGAACGGGGCGTACATGCCCCCGCCCACGTTGATGCCGTTGTGGCATGCCGCGCAGCCCTTGTTGATGAATAGCGCCAGGCCTTCCTGCTGGTTCGCGTCGAGCGCTTTCTCGTTGCCTTTGAGGTAGCGATCGAACGGCGCGTTCGGTGTGATCAGGGTGGCCTCGAACAAGGCGATGGCCTTGCGCACGTTGTCGAACGTGATCGGATCGGGCGCAGCTGGATAGGCCTTGGCGAACACGGCGGCGTAGCCGGGAATCCCCTTAAGCTGTTCGACTACATGTGCCTCGGTGGTGTCCATCTCGACCGGGTTGACCAGCGGTCCGCCGGCCTGCTGTTCAAGGTCCTTGGCACGCCCATCCCAGAATTGGGCGACGTCGAACACCGCGTTGTAGACAGTCGGCGCATTGCGACCACCATGCTGCCAGCGATGGCCCAGCGAAGTCTCCTGCAGGTCGACCCCGCCCATGCCGACCATGTGGCATGAATTGCAGCTGATGGCGTGGCTCTCGGACAGCCGAGGCTCGAAGTAAAGCATCTTGCCGAGCTCCACCTTGGCTGGGGTCGCCGCATTGCCCGGCAATGGCGGCGCGTTGGCGGGTATCGGTTTGAACAGACCCTGCGCCTGCTTCATCAATGCAGTTTGCGACCATGCCTGGCCTGTCGCCAGGGATGCGAGAACCATCAGTGAAACCAGCTTGATCGACGACATGAGCTGACCCTCCGCAGTTGGGTGGCAATCGAAATTATCAATGTCTGTTACGTATCCAGGAAACCCTGGTGATGCGGGAACGCGGCGCGGGCCAGACGACCGGGGCGGATGTCGCCGGGATCGTCGCCATACCCGTCGTCCTGGCTCAACCGGAGCCGTCGGCCGCGCCTGTCGATGCCAGGTCGCGCTGGCCGGCGCAACCACCGGCGCCGGGCTCGGTGCGAGACATCCTGCGGTCAGCGATTGCCGTCATCCTTCTGCTGCTGGGTCTGCTGCTCGGTGCTCTGCTTCTGCTGGACCTGCTTTTCCGTGCCTTGGTTTTGCTGTTGCTGCATAGTCTGCTGTTGCGTGCCTTGCCGCATGCCGGCACCCGGACCCATGCCCGGACCCATGCCGCCACCGGGGCCCATGCCCGCGCCCCGACCCATGCCGCCACCGGGACCCATGCCTGCACCCTGCCCGGGTGGCATGTCGGGCAGCCTCATGCCACGTTCGGCAGCACGCTTCTGCATCTGCTCATGGTGCTGCTTTCGCAGCGCCTCGCGCTCCTGGGCAGTCTTCAGGTTGCGCATCTGGTCGCGATACGCTCTGCGCTCGGCCGGAGTCATCAGCTGGGAACCATAGATCTGGCTGCGATCCTTCAGCGTGGTTCGGTCCTGTGTGCGCAGCTGATCCCGCTGCATCATGCCGCCTGCCGGCTGGCCGACAGGTGCGGATTGGCCACCGCGCTGGCTGCCGCTTTGGTAGGCAAATGCCGGCAGGGCGGCGAGCAGGCAAAAAACAGAGATACCGGACATGAAAACGTATCTGATTCGCATGGAAGTAGCCTCGCCTTAAGTTGCAGGGATGTCGCCGGGAGTGTGGCAACACCCGGATGTTCGGTTCATCGGCACCGACGACTGTTGACCGAGATCAACAAAAACGATATCGAAACGAAGGTCGGCGTCCGGCCTGCGACCATCGCCCCGTCCTGCCCGCAACAAGGGCGTGCGGTACGCATTCACCAGCCCGCAACAAGTGTTGGCGAATTTCTTGAACGAAGTCGGCCGCGTCTTTGGGGAGACGAAGTCATGAAAAGGATGGTTACCGGCATCGCTGGCATGCGATCCGCGCCCGCGCGCTGGCCATTGCCCATGGCGACCATCAGCCACGCCCAGCGAGCCAAGGATCTGGTTCACCTCGATGCGCTGCCGCTGACGCCGTCGTATGCATCGTGCGTATCGCGCCAGGCGGTTGTGCACGCATCACGGCGGCAGGTCTGGCGATGCTCGCGGCGGCGACTACGGCCAACTACGTACTCGATGACATGACCACCCATGCGATGCGGCATACGCAGCTGGCGAACGCTCCAGTGGGCAACGCCCACGCACGTGCGGAGCGGTGCGAACCAGCCTATCGTGCCGTTCTGATCACGATTAAACACCATGACGAAAAGCTACGAGCCACTGCTCACCACGAATCCTCACGCACCCCTTTACCGCGTCGATAAAGCGATCAAGGCAGCGCAGCAACGGCTCGATGCCGCCATCGATGCAAAGCGTCATCACACCAGCCGGAATCTTGCCCATGAGGTGATCAAAGAGGCGCGCGAGGGACTCAAAAGGTCTGAACAGTTGCTCAAGATCAAGGAACTCGCGCAGAGTGAGGCGGAGGCCTAGGGGGAGTCGGGCAAAACCGGGGTCGAACTGACCCCATTGCGGGCTCCTGCTGGCGCGCCGCCTTCGTTGTTTCAGCCGCTCACGTCCACCACGACCTTGCCGGTGGCTGCGGCGTTCTCGATCAGCTGATAAGCCTGTTCCGCCTCGGCCAGCGCAAAACGGTGCGGGTCGAGGTGCGTGCGCAGCTGGCCGAGGTCGGCCAGCCGGGTGGCCTCGCGCAGAATCTCGCCGTGATGCACCCGGCCGTACCCGGTCAGCAGCGGCCGCAAGGTGAACACGCCGGAGTAGGTCGCGGCACGGAACGACAGCGGTGCCAGCGCGTGCGTGCCCCAGCCCAGCGCGCTGACCACATGGCCGTGGTACGGCCGCACCGCTTCGAACGAAGCATCCAGTGTGGCGCCGCCGACGGTGTCGTAGATGACGTCGAAGCCCTCGCCTCCGGTGTGCGCCTGCACATAGTCCGCCACGGGCGTGGCGCCGTAGTCGATCGCGGTTGCGCCGTAGCCTTCGATCATCGCCTTCTGCCTGGCGCTGCCGGTGGCGAACACCTGGGCGCCATTCGCGCGGGCAAGCTGCACGGCCAGATGGCCCACGCCGCCGGCACCACCGTGCACCAGCACGCGCTGCCCCGCGTGCACGTGCGCCCGATCGACCAGCCCTTCGTACGCGGTGATGAAGCCCAGCGGCAGCGCGGCGGCCTCGCGCATCGACAGATCCTTCGGCTTCGGCGCCAGCAGGGCGGCGTCCACCGCCGCGTATTCGGTCAGCGAACCCTGCACGCCGCCGACGCCGCCGGTCATGCCGTACACGGCGTCGCCGATGCGGAAACCGTCCACCTCAGGCCCCAGTGCCACCACGGTGCCGGCCAGGTCGATGCCCAGCACTGCCGGCAGCGGATGGCGCGCGTGGCCGGCGCTGCCGGCGCGGATCTTGGTGTCCAGCGGATTGAGGCCGGCAGCAGCCACGCGCACCAGTACCTGACCCGGGCCGGGTACTGGCAGCGCCAGTTCGGTGAGGCGAAGCGGTGCACCGACCTGCTCCAGCACGGCGGCTTGCATGGTGAGGGGGAGGGTGTTCATGGCGAGGTGTCCAGCAGGGAAGGTGGATCCACGATAGAGCGGATTCCGATGCATGGAAATCGACGTTTTCGTTTTCTTTCCATGCAAAAATGCATGAACAAAAACAGCGGGAGCAGGGCCGTGGAGTGGAGCGACGTACGCATCTTTCTCGCCATCGCGCGCGAGGGTTCGCTTGGCGCCGCCGCGCGCGTGGTCGGGCAGACCCAGCCGACGATGGGCCGGCGCTTGCGCGCGCTGGAGGCAGCGCTTGGCCAGGCATTGTTCCAGCGCACCACCGATGGCTTCGTGCTCACCGACGAAGGCGCGGCCGTGATGGCCAGCGCCGAGCGCATGGAGGAAGAAGCGCTCGCCTTCGAGCGCCGGCTCGCCGGCCGCGAGAGCACGCTCAGCGGCCAGCTGCGGCTGGCCGCCTCGGACTGGTTCGGCAGTTACGTGCTCACGCCGGTGCTGGCCGAGTTCGCCCGTCGGCATCCTTCGGTCACCGTGGAACTGCTCACCGACGCGCGCCTCTACAGCCTGGCGCGTCGCGAGGCCGACCTGGCCTTCCGCATCAAGGCGTTCGACGAACCGGACGTGATCTCGCGCCGCCTGCTGCGCATGCCTTATGCGCTCTATGCCCGCCGCGGCGATCCGCGCCCGCGCAAGGACGGCCGCGGCACCCGCCTGGTTACGATGAACGCCGCGTTCGGCGGCATGCCCGACGTGACCTGGCTGAAAAAGCACCTGCCGCAGGCCAGCGTCGCCTTCACCAGCAACAACCGCGAAGCGCAGGCGCGCATGTGCGCCGAAGGCATCGGCGTGGCCGTGCTGCCTACGGCACTCGGCGAAGCCTTTCCCGAGCTCAGGCGGGTCGACCTCGGCGATCCGCCACCGTCACGCGACACATGGCTTGGGTATCACAAGGACCTGAAGCGGCTGAACCGACTGCGCAGCCTGCTGGAGTTGCTGGCCGAACGCTTTGCCGAGTGAGCTTCGCCCTTCGCGGCATGGGCCATCGCGGGATGACTGGCCGCGACGCATGAAGACCTTCCGGATCGTGCTGCGCGATTCCGGGATGACAGCGAGGCGAGCCGCAACGGCACGGGCGAGGGCTAAAACCCCAGTTCGCTCAGTCCCGGGTGATCGTCCGGGCGCCTTCCCTGCGGCCAGTGGTACTTGCGGTCGGCTTCCCTGATCGGCGCATCGTTGATGCTGGCGATGCGCAGGCGCATCAGGCCGTTCTCGTCGAACTCCCAGTTCTCGTTGCCGTAGCTGCGGAACCACTGGCCGCTGTCGTCGTGGAACTCGTAGGCGAAGCGCACGGCGATGCGGTTGTCGCGGAAGGCCCACAGCTCCTTGATCAGCCGGTATTCCAGCTCGCGCTGCCACTTGCGGGCGAGGAAGGCCTCGATCGCCTCGCGCCCCTGCAGGAACTCGGCGCGATTGCGCCAGCGGCTGTCGGGCGAATAGGCCAGCGCCACCCTGGCCGGGTCGCGGCTGTTCCAGGCATCCTCGGCGAGGCGCACTTTCTGCATCGCGGTGTCTTCGGTGAACGGGGGCAGCGGCGGACGTTGCATGGCGGATCTCCTGGGGACGGGACGGCCCGAAAGTGTGCGCGTCCCGTTCGGGCGCTGCCAGCGGCGCAGGCTAGACCTTGGTCGCGGACATCGTCTCGCCAGCCTGGCGACGGAACGCCGCGGGGCTGGTGCCGTGCACGCGCTTGAACGCCTGCCCGAATGCCGCGCGCGAGGTGTAGCCGCAGGCCTCGCCGATCATCTCGATCGAACGCGGCGTCTCGCGCAGCAGGCGCGCGGCCAGATCCATGCGCAAGGCGGTGACCACGTCCATCGGCGTGACCGGCGACAGCTCGGCGAAGTGCCGCGCAAAGCTGGCCCGCGACATGCGGCTGACCCCGGCCAGCCGTTCCAGCGTCCACGGCTCGGCCGGTGCGGCAATCACCGCGGCCAGCGCGGGCGCCACGCGGGCATCCATCAGCAGGGCGAGCAGGCCCTGGCGCAGATCGCCCTCGTCCATCAGGGTGCGCACCACCACGGTGAACAGCGCGGCGGACAGGTGCGCGATCACCGCGTCGCCGCCGGGCGAGGCCTGCAGGCTCTCGTGGCGCATGGTGTGCATCAGCGCGTGCAGGCCGGCGTAGTCGTTGCGGCCGTGCGTGCGCAGGTGCACCACCTCGGGCAGCGCTTCAAGCAATAGAGCGTGGTGCTGGCCCAGCTCGAAGGTGCCGCAGAGCACGTCGAAATCGCTGAGCGGCGCCTCGCTCGCCACCTCGACGAGGCGGCCCAGCGGGCGGCGTACCTCGGCAAACTTCATGGTGGCACCATCGGCGTGGCGCATGGTGTGCGCGGCGCCACGCGGAAACAGCACCAGGTCGCCAGCGACGAACGGGCGCCGCAGGCGGCCCACTTCCAGCACGCCCGCACCGGCCAGCACCACGTGGTACGGCACCTGGCCCGGCGGCGCCTGCGGTTGCGGCACCGACCACGCGCCAGCGAAGCGGCACAGCAGGTCCACCTGTCCGCGCAGGCCCATCGAGGCCACCAGCGCACTCAAACTGTCCATCGGTCACCTCAAGACGAACGAAACCAAGATCGAGACGCGCGGGACACGACGGCGGGGGCGCGACGCCCAGCATTGTCACCACCGGCCGATGCCCAAGGCAACGCCGCCTCTTTCTTCCACAGGAGTAACCGCCATGACCCGTTTGCACACTCTCGCCCACGACCAGGCCGACCAGGAAACCGCCGAGCTGTTCGGCACCATCAAGCGCAGCCTCGGCAAGCTGCCGAACCTCTACGCCACCATCGGCAGCAACGCGCCGGCCGTACTCGCCCACGTGCTCGGCACCGGCGCCACGCTGGCGAAGAGCTCGCTCTCCAAGCGCGAGCAGGAAGCGATCAACCTCGCCGTGAGCGAAGCCACCGGCTGTGACTACTGTGTGGCCGCGCACACCATGACCGGCAAGCTGGCCGGCTACACGGCGGAGCAGACGCGCGAACTGCGCGCTGGCTCGTTCGCCGAAGATGCGCGCATCGACGCGCTGGTGAAGTTCGCGCTGCACCTGGTGCAGCAGCGCGGCACGCTGGATGCCGCCGCGGTCGACGCGCTGAAGGCCGCCGGCTTCGACGACCGCCAGCTGGTGGAGATCCCGCTGGTGGTGAGCGCGATCCTGTTTACCAACATGGTCAACCGCATCAACGACACCACGCTGGATTTCCCCAAGGTGGCGTGAGCTCATCGGATGATCGCGGGTACGGGCGCCCCACGGCGCCCGTACCCGCGTGGCTCATGCGTACCCCGCGCCAGCGTCCCCAACAGCTCGATGCCAGTGACGCAAACCGGGAAAGTGCAGTCTGACCCGGGTGTGTCTGCTCGGCTCGACCGAGCCGGTGCAAGATACGGCCACTCGCCGACTGGTGATCGGCAGCTTGGCTGGCTCAGCCTGGCTGATCGCCCGAGGGGATCGCTGCCGGGTCCATCCACATCGCCTCCCAGACGTGCCCGTCGGGGTCGGCCAGGCTGCGGCTGTACAGAAAGCCCAGGTCCTGCACGGGATTGATGTCGGCAGTTCCGCCGCTGGCTGCCGCCGCCCCGGTCATGGTGTCGACTGCGTCGCGCTCGATCAGCGAGATCGCCAGCATGACCTCGCTTGAGCTTGTGGGCGGGATCGGGCGATTCGTGAAAGTGCGCCACTTGGCGTGGGTGAGCAGCATGACGTGGATGGTTTCGCTCCATACCATGCACGCGGCCGTTTCGTCGGTGAAGTGCGGGTTGTTCTCGAAGCCGATGGCTTTGTAGAAGTCCATGGACGCGTCGAGGTTGCCGACGGGAAGGTTCACAAAAATCATTCGTGGCACGGTGGATATCCTTCAGCTTTGTTTAAAGGGAGCAGCAGGGTAAGAGTCCTGCTTCCTGTTCGACGAACGGCACTCGGCGTTCTCGACATGAGCAAACGAACAAGTTGAAGGCCGCTGACCAGGCGTCGGCTGGAAAGCTCAGGGGCCGAGGAATCGCCCGACTGATTCCTCCATCCGATGATTCGGGAAAGCCCGGTTGCAGCGCATCGGCTTGAGCGTGCAACGATCATCACGCCGCGCAACCCCATGTGCGATACGTGGTGAGGCCGAGCTAAACCGGTGCGGACTGCCGGAAACTCGCCGTGATGCGTGCCGCGTCCTGCAGCGGCGACCGACCGAAAGTGCGGGTGTACTCGCGGCTGAACTGGGTCGGGCTCTCGTACCCGACGTCGAGGGCGGCGGCGGTGACGCTCTTGCCGTGTGCCGTCAGCAGCTGCCGCGCCTGCAGCAGCCGGAGCTGCTTCTGATACTGCAGCGGACTCAACGCGGTGGCGTTCTTGAAGTGACGGTGGAACGCCGACTCGCTCATCGCGACCTGCTTGGCCAGCGCGGGGATTCGCAGCGGCTTGCGGTAGTCGCGGCGGATGCGCTGGATGGCACTGTTGATCCGCGCCAGCATCGAGTCCGGCGTCGCGATCTGGCGCAACATGTAGCCCTGCGGACCTTGCAGGACGCGATAGAGGATTTCGCGCTCGTACACGGGGGCCAAGGCGGGAATATCTTCCGGTTTGTCCATCAGGCGCAGCAGGCGCAACCACGCATCCATCAGCTCGCCCGTCACCGCGGCCACGTTGAAGGCCTCGGTGCGAGCCGGTCGCCCCTTGCTGTCGTTCCCGGAATGAGACAGGTCGCCCAGCAGGCCGGCGATCACGGCCGGATCCAGCGTGAGGCTGACCGCCAGATACGGTTCGCCTGTGGTCGCCGGGTGCACCGTGCCGACGGCGGGCAGCTCCACGGACATGACAAAGTAGGTGGCCGGATCGTAATGCAGCGTCCTTGCGCCCACCGTCATCGACTTGCCGCCCTGCAGGATCAGGTTGACCATCGGCTCGTAGACCGCGGCGAGCGCGTGCTCCGGGATTTCGCCTTGCACCATCGCCACGCGCGGAATCCCCGTGTCGGTGCGGCGGTTCTCGGCCCTCGATGCCAGGCGGCGCAGTTCTTCAAGTGCAGTTTGCATGCCGACATGAGACACGCGCCGGGCGCGCCTGACAACTGCAAAAGCAGGAATGGGCAGGAATCGGCAAGGATCGGAAAGGCGCCGTCGGCCGTGCCTCCGTAGCCTGTGCAGCATCGAAACGCACAGGAGCTTGAGCCATGAAAACCGTACTCATCACCGGCGGCAGCCGCGGCATCGGCGCCAGCGCCGCCCTCCAGTGCGCCCAGCGCGGCATGGGCGTCGTCCTGACCTACAACGCCCGGCCCGACGCGGCGCAGGCCGTTGTCGAGCGCATTCAGGCCGCCGGCGGTACTGCGGTGGCCTTGCAGCTGGATGTGGGCAACAGCAGCAGCTTCGCCGGTTTTGCGGGGCAGGTGCGCGAATCCCTGCAGACGACCTGGAACCGAAGCACGCTCGACGGCCTGGTGAACAACGCCGGCTACGGAATGTTCATGCCCATCGAGACGGTGACCGAAGAGCAGTTCGATGGCCTGTTCAACGTGCATCTCAAGGGGCCGTTCTTTCTGACCCAGGCGTTGCTGCCTTTGCTGGCCGACGGCGCCAGCATCGTCAACCTCACCAGCGCGACGACACGCGTGGCTACGCCCGGGGTGGCGCACTATGCCGCGTTCAAGGGCGGGCTGGAGGTGCTGACGCGCTACATGGCCAAGGAGTTCGGTCCTCGCCGCATCCGGGCCAACGCGGTTTCCCCTGGCGCCATTCGCACCGAGCTGGGTGGCGGCCTCAATGACGAATTCGAGGCGCTGCTGGCCTCGCAGACCGCGCTGGGCCGGGTGGGCGAGCCGGACGACGTGGGTCGCGTCATTGCCGGGTTGCTCTCCGACGACCTGGTCTGGGTCAATGCCCAGTCCATCGAAGTGGCGGGCGGCTACCTCATCTGATCGACAAGCCATACAGGAGCACGGCCATGCTGGACCACATTTTTCTTTCCGTGCGTGACACCGCGCGTTCGGTCGCTTTCTACGCCGCCGCGCTGGCACCGCTGGGCATCACCCATCGGCTGAATTACGACGGTCGGCAAGGGCCGCCCGGGCATCCCGACCTCAAGGGTTTCGGTGCCGATGGCCGGGTGTTCTTCTGGCTGCGGGATGGCGTGGTGGAGGGCCGCGCCACGCACGTCGGTTTTGTCGCCCGCAACCATGCCGAGGTGGACGCTACGTACGCCGCGGCGATGGCGGCCGGTGCCACCGACAACGGCGCCCCCGGTGCGCGCATGCATTATGACCCGCGCTACTACGCCGCCAACGTGCTGGATCCGGATGGCTACAGTCTGGAGTTTGTGCACAAGCCCTGGCAGCACTCGCAAGCATGAGGCGCGAAAGTGAAGTCAGCCTGGTCCGGGCGTCGAATCCACGATCCGAAGCGGCCCTTCATCCGTCGGCCGGAACCCTGTCCGTGAACACCGCCAGCTGCGCGGCGAACGCGCGCTTGAAGGCGGGCCGTGCTTCGCCGCGGGCGACATAGGCGGCGAGGGTCGGATACTCGTCCAGCAGGCCCGAGGGTCTCAATCTGAGCAGCACGCCCACCATCATCAGGTCGCCTGCGCTGAACGCGCCATCGAGCCAGTCGGCCTCGCCAATGCGATCGGAAAGTTCGTCCAGCCGCTTGCGGATGCGATCCTTGACGAGAGGCAGGCGCTGCTCGGCCCAGGGCTTGTCGCCCTCCATGAACCTGGCAATCACGAGGTCAAGGATCGGCGGTTCCACCGTGTTGACCGCGGCAAACATCCACGTAATCGCGCGCGCGCGGGCATTCGCATCGTTCGGCAACAGGCCCGCATGGCGCTGCGCGAGATGGAACACGATGGCCCCCGACTCGAACAGGACGAGATCGCCTTCCTCATAGGTGGGGATCTGCCCGAACGGATGCAGCGCGCGATGCGCGGGCTCCTTCATCGCGCTGAATGAAACAAGACGAACCTCGTAAGGCTGGCCTGCCTCCTCAAGCGCCCAGCGAACGCGCATGTCGCGCGCGAGTCCCTTGCCGCGATCGGGCGAACTTTCAAAGGCGGTGATGGTGGGGGTCATGGAGGTCTCCAGGTGATGGCATGACGCCATGAAAACGGGGCGGAGTCGAAGCGCTGCCCGGCGTGACCAAGCCACCACCGATATGTCGCTCGACTGCGGCCTTCGGCCTACGCTCAGGACGAACGGGCGTTCGTCAGCCGCGCCGGGCGGCCTCGATCGCGGCGATGTCGATCTTCGTCATCTGCATCATGGCGTCGAACGCGCGCTTGGCTACCGCGGGATCCGGGTCGGTGACCGCGGCAGTCAGGACGCGCGGGGTGATCTGCCACGACAGGCCCCACTTGTCCTGGCACCAACCGCAGGCGTTGGCCTGGCCGCCGTTGTCGATGATGGCGTTCCAGAGGCGATCGGTTTCGGCCTGGTCGTCGGTGGCCACCTGGAACGAGAACGCATGAGTATGCGGGGTTCCGGGGCCGCCGTTCATGCCCAGGCAGGGGATGCCCATGACCGTGAACTCCACCATCAGCACGTCGCCCTGCTTGCCGGCGGGATAGTCACCCGGCGCGCGATGGATGGCTCCCACCCCGCTATCCGGGAATGTCTTGGCGTAGAACGTGGCGGCGTCCAGTGCGGCGCCGTCGTACCAAAGGCAAATCGTGTTCTTGCTGACCATGTGGCTTCTCCTGGTTCAGGGCGGGGAGGATGCCCTTCATACTCCTCGACGAACGACAGGCGCGCAGATCGACACGATACGTTTGCCTCCGGGTCCTGGCCACTTGCGTCCCTGATGGCCTGCAAAACGGAGTCGGAGTGCACCCGGCGAGCCACGCAGAAGGGGCTGGGGCGAACGAAGGGTCTCAGATGCCTTGGCGAGACTCCTCCCGGCACCCTGGCCGGATGCCTCTCGCGGGCGAACCTGTCACTTGCCATTTCCCTCTCATGCCGGTTCCGGTCACCAGGCGCATCGCAATTCCCTTTGCGGCTTCGCCAGCGGGCGAGTGGCGCGCCGTGCTTCTTTCACTGCGACGATGGGGTCACCGAAAAGGATTCGCCCCCGCCTTCCGATGCCCCGATCGCGAGCGAGAACCTGAGCTTGCATTGCGCGAGCGCGCCTTCGCGCCGATAGAACCGCTCGGCTTCGGTATTCCAGTCGGGTGTCTGCCACTGGACCTCCGCATAACCCCGCTCGTGCGCAAAGCCCACGAGCGTGGCCAGCAGCGCCGCGCCGACACCCATGCCACGGCACCCCTCCCGCACAAAGAGGCAATCCATGTGCAGGAAATCGCTGGCCGACCAGGTCGAAAATTCACTCGTCGCCGTGACGTATCCGATAGCTTTTCCGTTGGCCTCCGCGAGCCACACCGTCAGCCGTGACGGTTCGTCGGATAGCACGCGCTCCAGCAATGCGGCCTTGCCGGCCCGGTCGTATGGCGCGCGTTCGTACCGGGCATGCTCGGCACACAGGATGACCAGTGTGCCGGCGTCCTGGAGACCGGCTCTACGCACCATCCACGGCAGGTGTTGCTTGAATCCGGACATCATCGCGGGTTCCTGGAGATTTCCGGAGTGGCGCGACGCGATGCGATCCACCACGTCGCTCGCCGATAACCGCTGCCGCCCTCGGCAAGGTCGCTTTCAGTTCGATCCGCCATCGCGGGCGAGGGCAAACCCTTCGTCGAGCCAGCCGGTGATGCCCCCGGCCATGAGCTTCACCGGATAGCCAAGTCGTGCAAGTCGCGTGGCGGCACGGGCAGCGCCGTTGCAGTGCGGTCCCGCGCAGTAGGTGACGAATAGCGTCGCCGGCGCATAGGTGCGCATGCGCGATTCGATGATCTTGCCGTGCGGGATGTTGATCGCTCCGGGGACATGTCCCCGCGCAAACAATTCCGGGCTGCGCGCATCGAGAAGAACGAACCCGGGGTCGCCAGATTCCATGGCGGCGTGCGTATCGAAGCAATCTGTTTCGAACGAGAACATGGATTCGAAGTGCTGGATTGCCAGCTCCGAAGGGGCGGCCGGAACTTGCCTGACGGCGTTTTGCATCGCTGCTCTCCACATCAAGGATGCCGCTATTGTTGGACTCGCCCGCCGGGCGGACAATTGGCTGAACTGACAACATTCGATCAAATCATGCCAACGCCGCGCCGCCCCCACGCCAAGGTCAACTCTCGGGTCGCCGTCCTGATCTATGACGGCCTGTGCGCTTTCGAATTCGCATGCGCCGCCGAGATCTTTGGCATGTCCAGGCCGGAGCTTGGCCCCCACTGGTACCGCTTCGAGACCTGCGCACAGCAGGCGCGCGCGGTGCGCGGCCAGTATGGAATGCAGATCAAGGCCGATGGCGGGCTGGAGCGCCTGGCCACAGCGGGTACGGTGATCGTTCCTGGCTGGGCGGGAATCGACGCGCCGGTGCCGCAGAGGGTTGTCGAGGCACTGCGCAACGCGCATGCACGGGGAGCCCGCCTTCTGTCGATCTGCTCGGGTTCTTTTGTCCTGGCCGCGACCGGGCTGCTGGACGGCAAGCGGGCGACCACGCACTGGCGCTATGCCGATGCCTTGCAACAGCGATATCCATCGATCCGCGTCGATGCCGATGTGCTCTACGTCGACGAGGGTTCGCTGCTGACCTCCGCGGGAAGTGCGGCCGGTCTGGACCTGTGCCTGCACCTGATCCGCCGTGACCATGGGCCGGATATCGCCAACCAGGTCGCGAGGCGCCTGGTGATCCCGCCGCACCGTGACGGTGGACAGGCACAGTTCGTGAAGCGGCCGGTTCAGAAGCATTCGCATGACAAGCTGGCGCGGCTGATGGATGCGATGCGCAATCGCATCGACCAGTCGCTACCGATCGCGGAATTGGCGCGGATGGCCGCGTTGAGCGAGCGGACACTCATCCGCCGGTTCAAGGACGCTACCGGCACGACGCCGGCCGACTGGCTGACGGGCGTGCGGCTGGATCGCGCCCGCGAGCTGCTGGAGGTCTCGTCGCATTCGATCGACTCGGTCGCCCAGCTGGCGGGCCTGGGTACGGCAATGACCATGCGCCACCACTTTCGCCGCAGATTCGGCACCAGCCCGAGCGCCTATCGCCGCAGGTTCGCCGGGGATGCAGCTTCCCAAGCCCACCTACGGGAAGTGACTTCCTAGGCCCCACGGAACGATCCCGGGAAAACACGCGTGTCAAGCCGCGGCGCGTGGTCCAGCCCAACGGGTCAGCTGCATTTCTATGAGGCCAGGGGATTGATCAGCAGTGACCGTACGCAGGGCAACCAGCGGCGTTATGCGCGAGCCGTGCTGAGGCGTGTGGCGTTCATTCGCGTGGCCCAGCGGGTAGGCATTGCGTTGACTGACATCGCTGCGGCGCTGGCGACACTGCCTGCCGCCGCCGCGCCGACCCGCAGCGACTGGGCGCGCTTGTCCGCCGCGTGGCGTGCCGATCTGGACGAACGCATGGCCCAACTCAAGAAGCTGCGCGATACCTTGGACGACTGCATTGGCTGCGGCTGCCTGTCCATCGATCGCTGCCGGCTGCGCAATCCGTACGACAAGCTTGCCGAGCAGGGGACGGGTCCTCGACGTCTGTGGGTTGGTCGCCGGTCCGCCGATTGAGTGTTCGTAGCCGAAAGACCGGAAATCGGGATGGAGGAAATTGGTGCGTTCAACCGTCTCCGCCTACTCTGCGCGAGGCGTCTTGCGACATCGACTCTTCCCCGACGCACGAGGAGCTAGATGGACTCGGCGGGCTCATGATGTCTTTCCGTCCGCAGCCTGTTCGACTACCTCAACGGGAAGGTGATGGCGGCTGAATCGGTACTCCAGCAGCCATTAGGCGCTCACGCAGGAGATCCAGCTTGTCGCCATAACGTGCGCTGCGCGCGGTGTCGCCACGCAGAGGTTGGCGCACCTGCGCGGCGCTGGGCGCGCTCAGCACGGTGCGGGATGTCTGGTGGAAATCGAGGCACGCGGGATCGAACGGCAAGCCGCAGAAATCCAGCAGACGACGGATTACGGGTTCCGGCTCGGCTACCAGCGCTTCGTAGGAGAGGTCGAACACGCGGCTGGGGTACTTCTCCAGCCAGAACCGTTTCAGGCGCAGGAAGTCGATGCAGTAATCGGCCAGCTCGTCGAGGTCGCAGGCGAACCCGACGTCGCCGGTGAAGCACTGCCGGAAGCACGCCAGGCAGGTCTCCACCGGATCGCGCCAGACGATGACCACGCGCGCCGCCGGCAACATCGCCAAGGCCGCGCCGACGAGATACCAGTTCATGAGGTTCTTGTCGGTGAATCGCGGTTTGGTTTCGCGCCAGCGCGCGGTTCGCGCAAGGTATTCGTTGCCGAGGCGCTGCCAGTCCTGCGCGGTCGCGTCGGGCCCCCACAATGGGAAAGCCAAGCCGCGGCGTCGTGTTTCCGCGTCGATGACCTGCGGCAGATCCTTGATCTCGTTGGCACCCTCGACCTCCGGATGCGAGGCCAGGATCTGCTCGACCAGGGTGGAACCCGAACGCGGAGGGCTGACGATCAGGATGGTTTCGTGGCCGAGCTGGGCATCCAGCGGCGGCGGTGTCGCGTTGGCGAACGTGCGCAGGATCGCGTCCACACGCCGGTGTTCCCCCGCAGAGTCCCACTTCACCCGCTTGCGCCGCGATGCGTTGGCGAGCCGGAATACCTCGAAGGCTTGTGCATAATCGTCCTGGTCTTCCAGCGCCTTGGCCAGGGTGAAGCTGAGCAGCTCGCGGTGGCGGTCCGACAAATCCCTGCGCGCCAGGGCGCGCTGCAGGCATGCCGCATCCGCGGCGTCGAAGCGGACAGTGTTGAGATTTGACAGCCCGAACCACCCTTCGGCGTTGCCGGGATCGAGACGCAGCACGCCACGGAACCCGGCCACCGCGGCGTCGATCTGGCCCAGGCTCGTCTGAGTTCGGGCCAGCGACAGCCGCGCCGAGATATGTGCGGGGTCAAGCTCGAGTGCACGTTGCAGCGCCGCGACAGCTTCTTCCGCATGAGCTTGCCGCCAGAGTGCCTCGCCAAGATTGAACCATGCCGAGCTGGAGCCAGGCGCCAGTTGGCAGGCATGCCGCAAGTGCGTCATGGCTTCATCGATCTCGCCATGCTCGTACAGGGCGATGCCGAGCCCGACGCGCAGATCGGAGTCCTCGGGCCACGTCGGAAGGGCTCGCCGAAAGCAGTCGATGGCCGTGGCGTGATCGCCGCGACGCTGGGCCGCAAGTCCCAACATCCGGATGGCATCCGGGTCATCCGGCGCCAGTGCCAGCACGCTGGTTATCGAGCGCTCGGCGGCCTCGAATTGCCGTTGCTCCCATTCCTTGCGCGCGCTCGCCAACAGGCGGGCAGCCACCGGCGAGAGTGGCCGTCGGGCCGGCCCCGGCAGCGACGTGGGCTCTGTCTGGAGTGTCATGTCATCACTGGCGTGTGGCGTCAACGCGGCACGCTACACAAGTCGCGCACAAGCTGCAAAAAATCGTCGGGAGCGATTTTTGACATCGCGTCAGCGATGGCCCGAAGGGCGACTGCCAAGGATGGCGGTCGCAAAAAAACGCCGGGCACGAGCCCGGCGCAAGGGAGATCGTGTCACTCAAAAATCGTAGGCCACGGAGAATCTGACACTGCGGGGTGGCCGCGTATCCTGGACCCTGCCGTAGTCGGGGTTGGGACTGCCGGTGGTTCCGAAAAAGTCGTTGTAGAACACCGTCGTCTGCGAGTTGAGCACGTTGAACGCCGCGAGGCTGAAATCGAGCTTGCGCCCAGCCCAGGCAGGCCTGTAATCCACATTGAGACCGAGGTCGTGAACCCATGGCGTGGTGCCCAGCGAACCCGGGGGTACGGGCTTGCCGCCGCACCAGTAATAGGTGTGGGAACCGTGCAAAGCCAACTCGTTCGGACCGTAGCCGCCCCGGCACAGACGCGGCGTGCCCGAGGTGAGGTACAGGTTGGCGCCGACCGTCCATTCCGGGGTGATCGCATAAGCGCCGAAGAGCTTGAACTGGTGCTTGCGGCTGTTGGGCAGCACGCCGCTCGACCACTCCATCCTTTCCGGGAAGTCCCATGCGGTGGTGAGCGACTCGTACGATCCGCCCTGTTGGGAATACGTGCTCACCGGGCCTTCCGTATTACCCCAGGTCCTTGAGAACACGTAGTCGAATTTGGCGAACCAGTGATCGTCCCACGCATGCTCCAGCGACAGGTCCAGCGAGTAGTAGCGGCGCTCCGGTCCCTTCGTGAAGCCCTGGTCCACCGAAGTGAATTTCACCGGCACGAGCGAGCCGTCCGGCGCCTTCATCAGGAGGTCGTTGGTCACACCCGGATTGACCAGCACAAGGCTCTGCGCCCACTGGTCGCAACTGTCCGGCGTCATCCAGTCGTAGCCTTGCGCACGCCCCGCCGTGCACTCGTTCTGGATGGCGTCGTAGTCGTCGATGATCCGGTTCATCTTCTGGTACGTGCCGGTTGCGCCGAATACCCATTGCGTTCCCAGCATCTGGAACTGCTGTTGCAGGCCCAGTACGAAGTTGTCGGAAAACTCGGCCTTGATGTTCTGCGAGGCGGATACGCGCGGGTCCTTCGCCTGGCCATATTCACTGTCGATCGACACGCCCGTCGTCGGGTTCTGCGGCAAGGGCGTGAATCCGATCGGCACGCCGGTCGCCGGATCGATCCCCGTGTAGGTTCCGTATACACCGGCATTCACCACGGGAGCGGCGATGGACAGCGCCACCTGACTCGGGAGCGCCAGGTAATAGCGGCCGGCATTGCCGAACACTTTCAAGGTGGCATCGCCGTGCACGTCCCAACTGAATCCGAGGCGGGGCGCCCATTGCGGCTGGGTCAGCCTGATGTAAGGCACGCCCGACGCGTCGTAATTGGTGAATTGGTCATTGCGCAGACCCAGGTTCAACAACAGGGTGGGCGTGACCTGCCAGTTGTCCTCGACGTATTGGGCACGCTGGGTCACGCGCACCGAGGCAACGCTGAGGTCGACGTGTTTTTGCACGTAGTAGCAATTCCCGTCATGGCACTGAGTCGACGGGGCAACATACGGTGGAACGTTGGCATCGGCGCCGAACACCGGCTTACCAGGATCGCTTTGCCCATAGATCCACTCATAGGCCGGTCCGGTGTTTTGCGAACCGTCGTTGACGTCCCGGGAGTTGATGTTGTCGATGCCGACCTGGAAGTCATGGTCACCCAGCTTGTAGTCGAGGCTCAGGCGATAGTTGGTTATCGATTCGCGATGCTTGGGATCAGCGATTGTCGAATTTGTCTGCGAGTTGCGGATGCCTCCCGGCGGGACGAATGCCGGATCCTGCACGGAAGCGCTTGCGATATGTGGCAAATCAGGATCGAACCCCGGATACCCTGGTTGCTGCGAGAAATACTCGCCGTGCATTTTCCCCACCATCGCGTTCAGGGTCAGGTTGTCGGTGAGGTAGGAGGTGTAGTTGGCCGCCCACATGTTGAAAGCGGTCTTGTTCCTCTGGTCGAGGCTGGAGAAATCGCCGCGCTGCAAAGTGTCGTAGTCGAAGTCGTAGAAGGTTCCGGACGTCTGGTGCGAGTTCTTGAGGCCGGTCAGCGTCAGGACATTGCTGTCGTTGATGTTCCAATTCAACTTGGTGTAGATCTTCGGATCGTGGGCGGTCCACGTTTCGGTGGTGGCACCGCCGCCGAACTCCGAGGTCGTTTTGTGATGGCTGTCGTCCTGCTCGGCGCCCAGGAAGAAGAACAGCTTGTCCTTGATGAGCGGGCCGCTGACGTAGGCGTCGTAGATCGTTTCGCTGGAGCTGTCGTTCTTGCGGTACACGGCCAGGTCGCCGGGCCGGTAGCCCGTATCCGTCTCAAGCGGATTGGCGTAATGGTAGTTGATCGGATCGGACTGCAGACTGGCCGGCTGCCACAGGACACGGGCACCGAAATGCCACTCGTTGGAACCGTTCTTTCCGATCTGGTTGATCACGCCGCCGATGGAACGGCCGTATTTGGCGTCGTAACCGCTGGTGAAAGTCTGCTGCTGCTCGATGGCGCCGTAAGGCAGAGTGATGCCGCCCTGATTATTGAGCGCCTCGGTGACGTTCATGCCGTCGACGTAGTACGCGTTCTCGGCCGTCGAGGCACCTCCGAACACGTTGATCGGGGTGCCGAGCGGGCCGCCGCTCAGCTCGGGCGAACCCATGTTGACGCCCGGCGCCAACATGGCGATGTCTTCGGCAGTGCGCGACAGCGGCAGTTGCTGCAACTGCTTGGACGTGATCGTCGTGACCTGGTTGGTCGTGCTCACGTCGATCGGCGGAAGGGCATTGGCCGAGACGTTGATCGTCGACAGCGTCTGCGCGTTGGCGGCCGCCTCGGCGGAGGACGAGAAGTCCACAGCCACGGCGCCCGCCGCTACCGGACTGACTTCGCTGCGGCTCTGCACGACCTTGCCGTCCTGCAGCAGGGAAACCGTATAAGTACCGACCGGAAGGGTGATCGAGTATTTGCCGGATGATCCCACCGGAATGGTGCGGTTGAAACCCGATCCTCCGGTGACCTGGATGGTTTCGCCGACAGCCACCGGTACCGTGCCGTAGATGGTGCCGCTGGTCGCCTGTGCCCAGGCCGCGCCCGCGAAACCCAACACTATCGAACCGATGGCGAGTGGCAGCGCCTTGCGCTGGAAGAATTTATTGCGATGCGATGCGCGTAGAGACTTGCCCTTCATTGCGATGTGCACTCCGCTTGGTGAAACGCCCTGTACAGTGTCCCCGACAACCGTTTTGTCGCTTCTTCACATCACGGGCAGCGCCTGAACGCCGAGCCCTTCGGGCGACCGGAATCATACGGAGCCCGCTAGTCACGGAATTTTGCAGACCAACCTGGCCACACGCTCCCGCCAGTCGATGGATGAATCCGTGCAGACAGCCCTGTGGCAGCTTTCGGCAGCAAGCCTCCGGTCGGCATGCTGGTGCCGGTCAGGCTCCGCCAGAACAGGACAGCCTCGCTGCACAACATCAAGTACCCGGCCGTCTCACAAGCGAATCTTGTCCCCGATGGCGATAGTGTCGATCGGACACGCGTTCACCGCTTGCAGCACGTTGGAGCGTAATCCGGTGCGCGAAAACGGCCAATGAAAAAATGGGGGGTTCGCATAACTTTGGGCTATGGGTGACGTTTCGAGACGTTCACGCTTCTTTGCGCCACGCATCATCAGCCGGCGCCTGTCTCGGCCTTCTACATCACGCCCTCCCTGTCCCGCGCCACCTTGACCGGGATGACGTCGGCGGCATGGGTCCGCGTGCCGGTGATAAACAACAAGGCGGCGAGGATGGCGCGGTGATTGCGCATGCACGAGGACTCCCGTGAGGTTGATCCTCGATGCCCGCCGCGCGTCGTCAGCCGTGCAATTTCTCCGAGTGCAGTGATCACCCTTTCGCAGGACTTGGGCAAAAGCGGCGCGACCCTCGGGGAACGATGCTCTGCCGGACGCCGCAAGAAACGGGGTTTTATCGGGGAGGATGAATTCTATGGTGCGAGGCGAGGGGCCTGCTCTCCTCGATACGACCTCATTCACCTAAGGATTCGAACATGTCGAAAGAACAAGACAACAAGGCAATCGTCGGTCGTTGGTTCACCGACTTCTGGGGCACAACCTGCAACCTTGACGTTGTGGACGAGATCGCCGCGCCTGACATGCTCTTGCACTATTCATTGCACGAGCCGCGCCGTGGTCATGGCGATATCAAGGCGTTCATGACGGATTTCCGCAAGGCATTCCCGGACCTCGGTTTCTCCGGTGCGGCGGAGCTCATTGCCGAGGGTGACTATGTTGTGGGTCGTTGGGTGGGCGGCGGTACACACACCGGGCCGGCCTTCAGCGATTTTCTTGCCGGGTCGTTGCCGGCAGCGACAGGTCGCAAGATGCATTTCACCGGCACGACGGTGCTCCGGCTAGAGAACGGCAAGATCGTCGAGGAAATCGGTCTGGATGACGGTGTGACCGCGCTTCAGCAGCTCGGTCTGATTGCGCCCGTCTGATCGTTATGTCGCGGTACCAGCATCTGACTGCTGGTGCCGCGATCATGCTGGTGCGCGGGGCTGGCTGGGTCGTCAGTCATGTTCCGGAGCGCAGGTAGGGGCAGCTAAGGTGGGCGCACCTCGGTCTGCGGGACAGCTCATGCGATTGATCTGGATACCCACGCTGCTGCTGGCACTCGCATCAGTCGCCGCATCGGCGCACGCGCCCACGTCGAGCGAGGCTGCGCTGAATACGCTGGTCGATGGAGCCAAGGCATCGCAGAGCGACACCCTGATGGTGGTGCACGACGGCAAGACACTGGTGGACTATCGCCGGCCGGGCGCACCGACGGCGCCGATCGACATGATGTCCGCGACCAAGTCGCTGGTCGGTATCGGCGTCGGCCGCATGCTGACCTAGGGCATGCTGCATTCGATCGACCAGCCGGTCAGCGACTTCTATCCCGAGTGGAAGCAGGGCAACAAGGCGAAGATCACCATCCGCATGTTGCTCGACCACACCTCCGGCCTGCAGAACGTGCCCAATACCGGCGTCGAAATCTATCCGGCACCGGACGGGCTGAAGCTGGCTCTCGCCGCCGAACTGAGCACGCCGCCGGGAACTGCCTTCAGCTACAACAACAAGGCGATGAACCTGCTTGCGGGCATCTTCGAGAAGGCGGCGGGCATGCCGATGGACGTCTATATCGCGAAGCAGGTGCTGACGCCGCTCGGGATCAAGGCCGCGCCCTGGGGCGAGCGCGATCACGCCGGCCATCCGTTCGCCATGGCTGGATGGATGGCGACGCCGGAGGAGGCAGCCCGTGTCGGCGAGCTGGTTCTGGATGGCGGGCGCTGGAATGGCCACCAGCTGATCGATGCTGCATACATGAAGCAGATGACCGCTCAGAGCCAGCCCTACACGAAAGCGTATGGCCTGCTGTGGTGGCGCCGGGCCGCCGAACTGCACCTCAGCGCGAAGGGCATCGATCGGCTGCGCGCGCTCGGCACCCCACCCGCCGTCGTCGACCAGCTGGCGACGATGCGCGAACAGGCGTTCGCCAACGGTGACGCATTTTCCATGATGCTGCATCAGCGCTTCGGCAAGGATGGCGATGCCCTGATGCAGTCGATCCGCGAGCACCATCTTTCGGGCAACGACATTTTCGATCCCGCGCCGATCATGGCGTGGGAAGCCAACGGCTATCTCGGCAACTACATCGTCATCGTGCCGAAGGCGCACCTGGTGGCGGTGCGGCAGATCGCTTCGCGTGACGACGTGCCCGGCGACAACTGGCCGTACGGCTATGACGATTTCACCCATCGCGTGGTGGAGCTTGCCAGGACGTATACGCCGTCACTGGCGACAGACGGCCCTTGATGAAGCAGGGACGACTGCAAGGCAGGGGCTGGCGCCGCTCGTGCGGCATGGGCATGATTTCCCGCGCGGAGTCGCCTGCAACATCCGACCCGGCCTTCACGCCACCAATAACGGAGAGCACACCATGAGTCCTGTCGCGTTCCGCATGCTGCTGGTGCCCTGTGCGCTGCTGTTCGCAGCGTCTTCCTTGCCATCGGTCGCCGCGCCAAATGCACCGGCAAGCCAGGCCGCCTCGAGCACGTCCGCAATACCGGCCGCGCGACCCGCGGATGTGTCCTCGATGGAGGCGGTCATCGATGCGGTCTACGAGGTGATTTCAGGCCCCAAAGACCAGAAGCGCGATTGGAATCGCATGCGTTCGCTGTTTGTTCCGGGCGCCCGGCTGATTTCCGTGCATGCCGGCAAGGACGGCGCAAGCGAGGCACGCGTCATGAGCGTGGAGGATTACATTCGCCTGGCCCAACCTCTCATGGAGAAGGATGGGTTCTTCGAACGCGAGTCACACCGCACCGTGGATCGCTACGGCGGCATTGCCCAGGTGTTCAGCACCTACGAATCGCGCCATGCTGCGGCGGATGCCAAGCCATTCCAGCGCGGCATCAACAGCTTCCAGCTGTTGTTCGACGGCCATCGCTGGTGGGTGGTGACGATCTACTGGCAGGGCGAGCATCCCGACCTGCCGCTCCCGAAGCAGTACGGTGGTTGATCGGTAGGCCATGGACCGGCCGGAACTGACCAACGGCAACCTGGACCTCCTGGATGTTGCGCAAGGGATCGAATTGCGACGCCGACGAGCGTCGACTGATCAATCCGGGACTTCCACCCCTACCAGCTGGTTGAGCAACATCAGTGATTCCTGCCAGCCCAGATAGCACTGCTCGACCGGGATGACCTCGGGCAGGCCTTCCTGCACGACCTGCAATTCGGTGCCGCAGGAGACGGCGCGCAGGGTGATGGTGGTGGTCATCTCGCCGGGCAGGTTGGGGTCCTCGAAGCGATCGTTGTACTGGATGCGCTCGCCCGGCACGAGCTCGCGGTAGATACCGCCGAAGCTGTGGCCGTTGCCAGTGGAGAAGTTGGTGAATGTCATCCGGTACCTGCCGCCGACCCGCGCGTCGAGCTGGTGCACCTTGCAGGTAAAGCCGTTCGGCGGAAGCCATTTGGCGATGGCCTCGGGGTCGAGGAAGGCGCGATAGACCCGCTCGGGTGGAGCGCGCAGCACGCGGTGGAGACGGAGAGTGTCGGTGGCCATGAAGGTTTCCTTTGCAGGGAATCTGCCTTTGGTCTTGCAGGGCGAACGGGTAGAGCGGTGCGACCTGCCGTAGCTACGCCGACAGGCTGACCACCGGCGCGAAGCCGCCAAAGATCATGCGCTTGCCGTCGAAGGGCATGTCGCTGGCGGCCGCCATGCGGGGATCCTTCATGAATTTCGCCATGCCGGCATCACGGGTGGCCTTGTCGGGCCATTCCACCCACGAGAACACCACGGACTCATCGTCTTTGGCCTGCACGGCGCGGCGAAAATCGGTGAGCTTGCCGTCGGGCACGTCGTCACCCCAGCACTCCATCACGCGTGTGGCGCCAACCTCAAGAAAAATGGCGTCGAAGGTGTTGGCGTGCGCAATGAACTGCTCGCGCTTGGCGACGGGGACGGCGATCACGAAACCATCGATGTAGGACATGGTGTTCTCCTGGGGTGGTTGGGGAGGCCGGTACGGCGCCCCTCACCTAGGCGACGAACGAGAACAGGCGTGATCGACATCGGACGCTAGATGAAGGGGCGGCGAGTAACCCAGGTCACCTCAGCGCCGCTTACAGTCGTTTGATTTGACGAGTTGGCCGTGCAGGGAATGGCTCTGACCGATCATTTGAGCTCGGTTATTAGGTTGGCCAAACAGGATTTGCTCGGCCCTGCAACAGCGAAAGGTCAGGCGTCCGCGGCGATGTCGCGCGTCAGGTCGGCATCACCACGCCGCTACCGCTCGCGCTTGGCCGCATACATCGCGCGGTCGGCGCACGCCAGCAGGGCGTCCGGGTCGCTTCCGTCTGCCGGGAAACAGGCGATCCCGACGCTGGCATCCAGCCGGAACAAACCATCGGGTAACGTGAAGGGTGGACTCAGGCAGGCACGGAGGCCGTCGGCGACAGCCCGGGCAGCCTCGGCATCGTGGCAGCTGGGCAGCAGCGCGACAAACTCGTCGCCACCGACTCGGGCCACCAGGTCGCCCTTCCGAAGACCTTGCTGCAGGCGCTGTGCGACTTCGCGCAGCAGGCGGTCGCCGACGTCGTGTCCGCCCCGGTCGTTGACCTCCTTGAAGCCGTCAAGATCCAGGTAGAGCACGGCCAGTCCGTCGCCGGTCTGCGTCGCATGTGCGATGGCGAATTGCAGTTCGCACTGCAAACGGTGGCGGTTGGACAATCCGGTCAACGGATCGTGGCTGGCGCGATGCTCCAGCTCGCGTTCGGCGCGGCGCAGTTCGGTCACCTCGTGGGCCACCCCGATGCGTACACCGTACTTGGGCAGCCAGCGGGCCGACCACTGGATGTCCACGCTGTGACCGTCCTTGTGGACGTAGCGATTGCGGAAGTGGCGCTGCAGCGAGCCGTCCATCACCTGTTCGGCCTGCTGCAGGGTCGTTGCGCGGTCATCGGGATGAACCAGCTCGAATATTCGCCGGCCAAGCACTTCGTCGGGGGTGTAGCCGAAGATGCGTTCGAAGCTCGCACTGACGTACAGGAAGCGGCCCTCGGCGTCGACGACGCAGGCCGCGTCGGGCAACAGGTCGAGCACTTCGGCGAGCGGAGGCAGTTTCGGGATCATGAGTGCCGGATTCGTGGCGCCCGGTCGCGGTGCTGTGCAGGTGTAGTCCGGCATGGTAGCGCCTGGAGGAACTAAAGAAGACGTAGGTGATGCGTCGCAGGCCTCGCGAAAAGAGGCCAGGTCCTTTTTTCAAAGACGCTTTTCGGTCGACCTCGTTGCCTGACGCCAGCACCCCGCAGCCCGCTCACAGCTTCAATGCTGCGCGACAGGTACGGCCTCATCGTGCTGGATATCGCCGATGGCGCGCGGCCGGTCGAGGTCTCGCGGCTCACGATCAGCCAGCGCTTCTTTCCGCACTGGACGGCGTGGGATCCGCAAACCCATCGCCTCGTCGCGACGCCGGATTCGAAGGACGACAACCGGCTCTACCGGTTGTAGCTCGACACGGCGACCGGCGCCCTCACACTGGACCAGGGCTTCCGCGACACGGACAGCGAGGTCGGCTTCAGCTTCGACACGTGCGTGTGGCCGCACGGCTGGAAGGGCACCGGCATGCCACGCGGCGCAGTGTTCTCACGCTGATACTTAAGCGCAAAACCCAACTTTTCGTCATTCCCGCGAGGTGCTTTTCAACAGCGAAGCTGGTCAAGCGGGAACCCAGTGTGTGGCGGGGCGAAATGAGCTTGCGCCGGTCGGCACCCGCCCCGTGCCGCCGGAAGAAAGGAGCCTATGGCAGGCGACGGAACTCGGTGGTGTGGCCCGGCTGGCTCAACGTGACCGTTGCCGCGCTGCCTTTGCCCGGCGCGAACGCGAGCGTGGCGTCCACCACGGTGAGGAAAAAATGGTCCGGCGATTCGGCGAAGATGTCGACCGCCGGCTGTCCGCCCATTTGCGCTTTCACCTGGTTGCTTTCCATGAACACTTTCAGGTGTGCCGCACCGGCTGCATAGGTGCCGAGTACCCGCTCGAGCGCCTCGCGTCGCAGCGGCACTTCCTGTCGCGCTGTCGGCAGGGGTTCGCGGCTGCGCGCGACCAGCGTGCCCGGCGGCTCGCCATCGGCGAAGAAGCGCATTGCGGTGATCGCACCGGCCGCGTCGCGCTGCATGGTGATGCGGTTGAGGCCATCGCTGTAAAGGAACTCGTCCCTGGCGATCGGTATCAGCGCGCTGCGCTCGCCGCCGGTGCGCTGGGCGGTGAGCTTGCCGTCGACCACACGCAGCACGCGCGCGCTCGTGTCGTCGATTCGGTAAACGCCCTCGAACTGCTTGATGGTGGCCATGTCCATGGGAATGGCGGTCGCTTCCGGGTATGGTTCCCCCAGCGCCGCAGCGGCCAGCTTGCGGGCGATCATGTCGGGCCCCTTGTAGTCGTCGTTGCTGTCGTTGTTCTGCAGCACGACCACGCTGATGTCCGGCCCCTGCACGTATTCGAGCATCGACTCGAAACCGAAGATGCCGCCGCTGTGCTCGAGCATCGGCCGACCCCGCACCGTTGCCAGCTCGATGCCGAAACCGTACTTCGCCGCGCGCGCCTTGCCGACCGGGGTGATCATCCGCGCGTAGCTCGGGTTCCGCAGCACACGGCCTTCGTGCAGGGCGCGGTTCCATTTCAGCAGGTCGTCGACCGTCGACACCAGCGCGCCGGCAGCATGCGGAATGGTCATGCTGATCACCTTGGCCGGCACCACCTTGCCGTCGTCGAGCGAATAGCCGTCCACCTGCTGCGCCGCGAAACGCGGGTCGGCGCCGTAGCCGGTATGGGTCAGGCCCAGTGGCTGGAACAATGCGTCGCGCAGATAGTCGTGCCACGACTGCCCGCTGGCCGCCTCGATTACCGCACCGACCAGCACGTAGCCGGAGTTGCTGTAGGACCAGTCCGAACCTGGCGCAAAATCGGCCTTGGCATTCTCGAAGATGGCGATGGTCTGTGCGGTGCTGAGGTCCTTCTCGATCGGACTCGCGCGCCAGGCGGCGATGCTGGTGTAGTTCTTCACTCCCGAGGTGTGGTTGAGCAGTTCGAGCACGGTGATGTGCTCTCCGTTCGGAAAACCGGGTACGTACTTCGTCAGCGGATCGTCCAGCGATACCTTGCCGGCCTCGACCAGCTTGAGCAGCCCGGCAGCGGCGAACTGTTTGCTGACCGAGCCGATCCGGAACACGGCATCGGCCGTCAGCGGCGCACCCGTCGTGACGTTGGCCAGCCCGCGGGCGCCGCGGAACAGCACCTCATCACCACGTGCGACCAGTACGGCAGCGCCCGGAGCGTCCGGGCGATAGGTGGCTGCCATCAGTCGTTCGGCGTAGTGGGTGACCTCGGCGGGGCTGGCGGGGGTTTGCGCCAGCATGGAGGTAGGCAGGGCGCCGGCAACGGCCAGCGCGATGAACAGCAGCGGAGAACGCATGGGGTAATTCCTGGGTTACGGATTGGGTTGCAGGCAACTTCGGGCGTCACGTTGAATCCGCAACATCGTATCCACGCGCGCAAGGTGGGCATGGACCCCACCGACGAAAGCCGCGCACGCTGGTGCCAGGCCATGGAAAAGGGCGATGAAAGGTTTCGAACAAAAAGGCGGCGGCCTGCCAAACAGACAACACACGCGCAGGCAATGACCTCGGTCGAGGTTCCGCGAGACCTTACCGAGGTGGCGCCGCACCCCGGCTGCGGACGACCTGCATGCCGAGCAGGCACAACCCCAGCCACGCAAAACATTCGAAGAAGGCGGCGAGCACATCGCTGAAGAAATGCGCGCCCAGATACATCCGGCTGGCTGCCACCAGGCAAACCATCAGCAGCGCAGCGGCGATGATGGCGGCACGCCGGGCCAGCGAATCGGTGCGGCTGACCAGCAACGCGGCCACGAATCCGTAGAACAGCGTGCTGCCCGCCACATGGCCACTGGGAAAGCTGTAGCTGGTGAGGGCCACGATCGGGTCGCTGAAGAGCGGCCGTGGCCGCTCGAACACGTATTTGAACAAGGTGTTGAGCAGCATCCCACCGGGTACCACCAGCAGCAGGCCCGGCAACCAGTCACGCGGGCCTCGCCAGCGCAGGAAGATCGCGAGCAGAACGGTGAGGATGCTCATCGACAGCGGGTCGTGCAGCGTCGACATCGCCAGCATCACCCGCGTGAGCGACGGTGTGGCGTGTGCATGCAGCCAGTTGGCCAGCTGCAAATCCACGACGGTGATGTGGTCGGCGGTGTGGACGTCCTCGGCCAGATCCGAAAAATCCCGATTGCGCCGATGATCAGCAAGGCCGCCAATGCCATGGGCCATGCGGAGTGGTTCCAGGCGGAGCGCCCCATGCGGATGATCCTGCGCAGCCACGGCAGCCGCGTGTCGGTCGGCGTGTTGCTTGTGTCCATCAGCACTCCAGACGATCAGGTAGTCAGCCGCTCGAACTCGCCGGCTCGCCAGGTAGCCATCCAGCCAGGCCGGAAGTATCCGGGGTGCGCGAGCCAGGGGGCGTGATGAGTTGATACCAAGGGTGTGGTGAGGCGGCCCGCGTCAGTTCATGACCAGCCGGGGTTGTTCATGCAGAAAGGCGAGTGCCTCGTTACAGGGTGCATCGACCTTCAACGTGAGCAACGGGTCGGCGCGGGTGCGGCCCAGTGTCACCGCGGCCACCGGCTTGCTGGCGCGCGCCGCGGCGTCGACGAAGCGGTAGCCGGAATAGACCATCAGCGAGGAACCCACGACCAGCACGGCGTCGGCGGCTTGCCAGGCGCGCGTGGCGGCATCCACACGGTCACGCGGTACGGCTTCGCCGAAAAACACCACGTCGGGTTTCACGATGCCGCCGCAGTGCGGGCAGGGCGGCACGTCGAACCGGGTGAAGTCGTGTTCTTCCAGATCGGCGTCGCCATCTGGTGCGTCGGTGGCATCGAGCTGCGCCCAGGCCGGGTTGCGTTCGAGCAGCAGCTGTTGGAACGCATGGCGGGCCAGCCGCCAGTCGCAGCTCGTGCAGCGCACCTCGTCGAGGCGACCGTGCAGGTCGATCACCTGTCCGCTGCCGGCGCGCTGGTGCAGGCGATCCACGTTCTGCGTCACCAGCAGCTCGACCTGTCCGCGCTGTTCCAGCCGGACCAACGCATGGTGCGTGGCGTTGGGCAGCGCACTGCCGAAACGCCGCCAGCCGACCATGCTGCGCGCCCAGTAGCGCTGGCGTGTGGCCGTCTCATGCATGAAGACGGCGTAGTTCACCGGTGGCGTGCGCTTCCACTGACCGTCGCGATCGCGATAGTCGGGAATGCCCGAGTCGGTGCTGCAACCGGCACCAGTCAACACGAACAGGCGCGGATGGGCTTCGATGAATTGCTGCAGTGGAGTCATCAGCTGGTCATGGATCAGGGTAGGGTGGCCTGTCACGCACTACGCGCGCCGCGGCAGTTTCCATTCCGGCCGGATGAAGTGGCAGGTGTAGCCGCTGGGGTAATGCTGCAGGTAATCCTGATGCTCGGGCTCGGCTTCCCAGAAGTCTCCGGCCGGCGCCAGTTCGGTCACCGCCTTGCCCGGCCACAGGCCGGAGGCATCCACGTCGGCGATGGTGTCTTCGGCCACCTGTTTCTGCGCCTCGCTGGTGTAGAAGATCGCCGAGCGGTAGCTGGCGCCGCGATCGTTGCCCTGGCGGTTGGGCGTGCTCGGGTCGTGGATCTGGAAGAAGAATTCCAGGACGGTGCGATAGCCGATGACCTGCGGATCGAACACGATCTCGATGGCCTCGGCATGCGTGCCGTGATCGCGATAGGTGGCATTGGGCACATCACCGCCGGTATAGCCCACGCGGGTGGAAAGCACGCCCGGCTGCTGGCGGATCAGCTCCTGCATGCCCCAGAAGCAGCCGCCGGCGAGGAGGGCGCGTTCGGTCGTTGCGGTCATGGATGTCTCCGAAGTTTTGTGGCCTGCCCGCAACATGGGGGCATTGCGCGCGTTTGTCGAGGTGGTCGTGCGGCCCGCTTCGTCACCTGGTCCGCGCCGGCAGGGTTGCAGAAACACGGGGCAAGGTAGACTTTTCAAAGCGCATTTTGCAAAGAGTCCGTGGTGGGTCAGAAGCAGCTTCCGACCCGCGAGCTCACCATCGCACTGGAGCACACCATGACCGCACGACGCTTTCTCATCGCACTCGCGATGCTGCTGATGATGTTCGGTCCGGGCGGCGTCGGACCGGGTCGCGCGGCAACCATCGGCAGTGACGCCGCCGCGATCCGGCAGGTGATGGAGCAGCAACAGGCGGCGTGGAATCGCGGCGATGTCGCGGGCTACATGCGCGGCTACAAGGAAGCGCCCGACACCACCTTCGTGGGTTCCAGTGTGCGCAAGGGCTATCGCACGATTCTCGACAGCTACCGCAAGCATTACGCCAGCCCGCAGCAGATGGGCCAGCTCACCTTTTCCGCGCTCGACGTGCGCCTGCTGCCCGGCAAAGGCGGTGAAGTGCGTTACGCCGCCGTCACCGGCCGTTTTCATCTGGACCGTACCGCTCACGGCGAAACCAGCAAGGACGATGGCGTGTTTTCGCTGCTGTGGGAGAAGACCGGCTATGGCTGGAAGATCATCCTGGATCACACCAGCTGACGCGATGCGGGTGAAAGGGCAGGCGGCGCTGTGCAGCGGCGTGTGTCGTCAGGCAAGCTGGCACTTCATGGGGCGACAGCAGTCGTTGAGCGGGAGGCGACACATGGGCAAGGGGCGGCTGGAAGCATTTAGCGACGGCGTCATCGCGATCATCATCACCATCATGGTGCTGGAGTTGAAGGTGCCGGATGGCCATTCGTTCGCATCGCTGGTGCCGCTGGCGCCGGTGCTGCTCAGCTACGTGCTGAGCTTCGTGTACGTCGGCATCTACTGGAACAACCACCACCACATGCTTTCCACCATCCACCGGGTGTCGGGCGGTGTGCTGTGGGCAAACCTGCATTTGCTTTTCTGGCTGTCGCTGTTTCCGTTCGCCACCGCCTGGATGGGCGAGAACCACTTTGCCGCGTCGCCGACCGCGGTGTATGGCGTGGTGCTGCTGATGGCCGCGCTGGCCTACTGGATACTCCAGCAAACCCTTGTCGCGGTGGACGGTCCCGGCTCGGCACTCGCTCGCGCGATCGGCTCCGACTGGAAGGGCAAGCTCTCACCCGTGCTCTACCTGAGCGGTATCGCGCTGACGTTCTGGCAGGCGTGGGCCGCGCAGTTGACCTACGCGCTGGGGGCCTTGCTGTGGCTGATTCCCGACCGGCGCATCGAGAGCGTCGTCAAATGTTGAATCAGCGCGCTGAGGGAATGGCGTGGTGTGGTTATTTCTCCACGAACGCCTTGAGCCGCGACAGCGTCGCATCCCATTGGCTGGACACCAGTTCAATGTAGTTGCGGATGTCTTCGATCGGTTGCGGATTCAGCACGAACAGGCTTTCGCGGCCCGCTCGCTCGCTGCGCACGACACGGGCGCTCTCGAGTACACGCAGGTGCTTGCTGATCGCCTGCCGGGTCAGCGATTGGCCGTCGCTGAGTTGGGCAATCGAGCGACGCGACCCGTCGCAGAGCCGGGCCACCAGCGCCAGCCGGGTCGGATCACCCAGCGCGGCGAACACGACCGCCGCGTTGGGTGATCGGCGGGCGATCCGGGTTTGTGCGCTAGCCGCCATGGCCGGCCTCGTTGGGGTTGGCTTCGACATGAAGGCGGATGTTCTCCATCTGCTGTGCCCAGCCGTTGTCGTTCATGCGGAACGCCTCGGCGCGGCGATCAGCCGGAATGCCGTCAAAGCCCGATTCGGTCAGGGTCAGCATGGTGCCTTCACCACTGGGTTCGAGCCGGAATTCGATCAGGGTCTGCGGCTCGGCGGAGTAATCCACGCCTGGCTCGATGGCGTAGGGATGCCAGGTGAGGGAAAACAGCCGCTCCGGTTCCATTCGCTGCACGACGGCGCGCCAGGTGACGTGCTCGTAGCCTGGATGCGTGATCCGTCCGACGGCTTCCTTGCCCGGTTCGAACGGTCCGGTCAGTTCGACCCGGAACCATGCGCCGAATTCACGATAGTCGGTCAGGGCGCGCCACACCCGCGACACTGGCGCCTTCAGTTCGATGCGCTTCTCGATACGATCGCTCATATGCCACCTCCCGGTTGCGCATCAGGCTGCGCCCATGGCATTCAAAATGCAACCGTGAAGTTGCTCTTTGTGCTGATGGCTCGGTTTGGGATTGTTCGCGACCCGGCCGCTGTGCCTGCCGTCCATCGGCCACGTGATGATGTTTCTGGGTCGGGTCGACGGTGAGCCGTATGTCATCCAGGACGCCACCGGAAAAAAACGCTGAACCAAGACCAACGAGGTTTCCGTGAGCCGCTGCTGCCACTGCTGGTGGACTACAAGCTATTCTGCGTCGATGAGCCTGGTGCGCATCCGGCGCTGATCGCTGCAAGTCGCCTTCTTCGTTATCTGGCAACATGCTGGCACTTCGCGGTCGACGCCGGCGGGTTTCTCCCGGGATGACGGTCGCTGCAATACGCCGAACTAAGGGGAAGACCATGTGGCTCGTATCTCCCGTGACCAATGCCCTGATTGCGGTCCTGCTGCTGGCAGGGCTGCCCTTTCTGGGTTATGTCATCTTTCACAAGTGGCGACACAAGCGACGGTTCGTCGAGATTGCGCGCCGCGCAGGGTTGCAGGGTTCGGGCGCGCGCTATGTGCTGATCAGCGCGGCGGTAGCGTTGCTGGTGGTGGGCGTTCTGCTGCTGTGGCATCCACCGATCGCGCCGTTCGTGCAGGCGGGGTCGCCGCAACGGGACTTTGCCGGACTGGGCATGGGCATTCCGGCCATCGTGATGGCGCTGCTTTACGGTGTGGTGCAGACCGGCTTCGTCGAAGAGCTGGTGTTTCGTGGCCTGATAGCAGGGAGTCTCGCGCGACGGCTCCCGTTGGTCTGGGCAAATCTGCTGCAGGCGGCGATCTTTCTGCTGCCCCATCTGCTCATCCTGAAAACCATGCCGGAGCTGTGGGTGTTGCTGCCGCTGATCTTTCTGCTTGCGCTGATCATGGGCTGGGTGCGTATCAAGTCGGGCTCGATCATCGGCTCATGGCTGGTCCACGCAGCCCTGAACGTGACGATGTGCCTAACGGTGGCCGTACGCACCGTGGTCTGAGCGCTGGTCAACGCCCCACTGGCTGACATCGGCTCCGTCGTGCCTGTCTGGCTGGACGGGGAAATCGTTAGTCTCTCCCGGACACGATGTTCGGCAAGAGGACCGGGGGCCTATTAAGATTCCGCGATCCGAGACTAGGTGACTACCCGACAGAATCATGGCTCCGGAACTCGACAACCCTTTCTGGTCTTCACTGCGCAGCCGGCATCGCGCATTGGCGCGATGCATCGGAGACGCAGCGCGCTACCCGGCGGAGTTCGCGCCGTTCCTCGGCGTGACGAGTGCGGAGGCGGATGTGGCCGATGCGCTCGTGTCGCTGATCGATCCGGGTGAATCGGTTTATCTGCTTGGCGTGGCGCCGAACGTGCCGGCGGGCTGTCGGCTCGAGACGTTCGACGAACTGGCGCAGATGATCTGCCTCGCGCCGATCCCGGTGACCGACGGGCCGGAAGTCATTGAGTTGTCGGAAGCGCATCGCGCGGATGTGCTGGCGCTGACCGCGCTGGTGTATCCACATTACTTTCGCCCGCACACGATGGAGCTGGGTCGCTATTTCGGCATTTATCAGGACAGCCGGCTGGCGGCGATCATCGGCGAGCGCCTTGGCATGGACGCGTACCAGGAAATCAGCGCCGTCTGCACGCATCCCGATTTCAACGGTCGCGGCTACGCCCGTCGTCTGCTGGCGCTGCTGTCGAACGACAATCTCGAACGTGGCCGTACGCCATTCCTGCATGTGAGCCAGCAGAACCGTCGCGCCATGCGGTTGTACGAGCAGATCGGCTACCGCCATCGCCGCGGCATCGGGTTCTGGTCGTTGGCCCGGGCGTAGGCTCGGTCACTCTTCCGGCAAGAGGCGAATCATGCGCCACTGTTTCGTCACGCTGTTGCTGACCGTTGTCCTGCTGCTGGGCGGTTGCGCGTTCCAGCGCACGCAGCAGGAGTCGCCGCGTCGTCCGGCCGACGTGCGCGCCGAGATCGTGCGGCTGATGCCGACCAGTGCGGGCGACCGCGAGGGCTGGGCGGTGGACATTCAGGCTGCGTTCGCGGCGCAGAACATCGCACCGACCACATCGAACCTGTGCGCGGTGTTGGCGGTGGCGGAGCAGGAATCCGGTCTCCGGGTCGATCCGGTAGTGGCGGGGCTGGCGAAGATCGCGCGGCAGGAGATCGACCGTCGCGCCGCCGCGAAGCATGTGCCGGGGTTCCTGGTGGACGCGGCGCTGTGGCTGAAGTCGCCGGACGGCCGGCGTTACAGCGAACGACTGGCGGCGGCGCGCACCGAGAAGCAGCTGAGCGGGATTTTTCAGGATTTCATCGGCATGGTGCCGCTGGGCAAGCGCCTGTTCGGCGGCCTAAATCCGGTGCACACCGGCGGGCCGATGCAGGTGAGCATCGCGTTCGCCGAGGCGCATGCGCAGGGCTATCCGTATCCGGTGCAGGGTTCGATCCGCGACGAGGTATTCAGCCGGCGTGGCGGCATCTACTTCGGCGTCGTGCACCTGTTGGGTTATCCGGCGGATTACACGCAGCCTCTCTACCGCTTCGCCGACTTCAACGCTGGCTGGTACGCCAGCCGCAACGCCGCGTTCCAGCATGCGGTGAGCGTGGCATCGGGAATCCCGCTGGCACTGGACGGCGATCTGGTCCAGCCTGATGCGGGCTTCGGCGATCCACCCGGTGCGACAGAACTGGCGGTGCGTTCGCTGGCCGCGCAACTGGACATGAGCGACTCGGCGATCCATCGCGCGCTAGGGCAGGGCGAACGCCAGGATTTTGCGGACACGAAACTCTATGCCCGAGTGTTCGCGCTCGCCGATGAAATCGAGCGCAAGCCGTTGCCGCGCGCGGTGCTGCCGGGCATCACGCTGAAGAGCCCGAAGATCACCCGCAAGCTCACCACGGCATGGTTTGCCAAACGTGTGGATGATCGCTGGCAGCGCTGCATGGGCCGGGCCGGATAAGCCGCCCGGCGGATGGCTGGCCGGGTTAGTCAGCTTGATCCTTCAGCCGCTCAGATTTTTCCCCATAGCGCCATGCACACGATCGCGGCGGCGAGCAGCATGCTGGCGATGCGCTGGTGGATCGTGATGCGTCGGCGTGTTGCGGTCGGGTCTGCGGAGGAATCCTTGAGCCGGCGAACCACCGGCAGCGCCAGCCCCTGCACGATGGCGGCGAGCAGCGCGCACATGGCGCCGGCACCAAGCACGTGGAGGGCAGGCATGGGTGGAACGTTGCGCAGCGCCAGCCCCCAGACGGATGCGCCCATGATGATGGTGGCCACCGCGGCACCGAATTGCGGGAAGGCCAGCCGTTCCACATTGGCGCCGGCGGTGCGCGCCAGCACGAAGGTCGAGCCTGCCCAGAACACACCGGACAGCACGTGCAGCACAATAAGGAGAACCAGCAGGTTTTGCATGACGGCCTCGGCCTGATTTATTTGATATACGCAATGTATAGTGAAATTTTGGAACGCACAAGATGACTACGCGGCCTTATCGCAGCACCGCACGCGCCGAAGCCGCCGGGCAAACGCGCGCGCGCATCCTCGATGCGGCGACCGCGCTTCTTCGCGAAGCCGGAGTGACGGGCTTTTCGCTGGAGTCCGTGGCCAAGGCGGCGGGGGTGGCCCGTCTGACGGTCTACAACCAGTTGGGCTCGCGCCGTGCACTGCTGGAAGCCGTCTTCGACGAAATCGCCACTCGCGGTGGGCTGCATCGCATCCGTGAGGCGATGGCTGACAGCGACCCGCATGCTGGCCTGCGCCGGCTGGTTGGCATCTTCTGCGATTTCTGGGGCTACGACCTGCATTCGCTGGCAAGCCTGAGCGGCGCAGCCTCTAACGATGCCGAGTTCGCTGAAGGCCTTGCGGCCCGCAACGAGCGGCGGCGCGGCGGGTTCTCGATCCTGGTGGGGCGCCTGGTCCAGCAGGGCGACGTGCGTGCGCGCAAGGCGAGGGATCTGGTCGACCTGCTGTTCGTATTGACCAGCCTTCCGGTTTTCGCGCAGCTTGCCACCGGCAAGCGCTCGAACGCCGCAATTCACAAGCTCATTCTTGCCGCCGTCGAAGACGCCGTGCGGCGCGCAGGGGAGTGACCGGGTCGTGGCAGTTGCACTTCGCGAAAGGGCTGGGGCTTTTCCTGGGCAAGGCGAAAGCACTTTCCGCTGTCGGAAACCTGCGTTCGAGTCCGTGCCCGCATAACGGGTGGCGCACGGACCAGGCCGCCTCGGAACGCGCGTCGCCGGATTTGCTTGACGTGTAACGAGTGTTACATGTAACGTTTGTTACATGAAGACCCGAAAGGAAATCCTGGTTGACGAACTGGTCGGCTATCTGCTCGAGCATGGCTTGTCCGATCTCTCGCTGAGGCCGCTTGCCGAGGCACTGGGTACCAGTGCACGCCTGCTCATCTACCACTTCAAATCAAAGGAAGGTCTGCTGGCCGAAGTGCTCGACAGCATGCAGACGCGCCTGCGGATGTCCCTCGGCGGCATGATCGAGCGTCGGGCAGGGCAGTCGGAGCGGCCGTTGAAACTGTTCTGGGACTGGGCGATCGCGCGCGAAAATTATCCCTACCTGAAGCTGCTCTACGAGCTGCAGATTCTCGCGGTGCAGAATCCCGCCGCCTACGGGCAATACCTGCAGCGCAATGCCTCGAACTGGTCGGCGCTGATCGCGACCGCGCTGCCCGAAGCCGAGCGAACCCCGGCCATGGTCACCTTGCTGGGAGCCGTGTTCGACGGCTTGTTCCTGGAACTGATGAGCACGGGGGACAGGAAGCGAACCACCCAGGCCATCCTGCAATTTATCCGGCTGGTCGACGACGCGCGTGAAGCGCGACCGGCCATCCGGGGAAAAGCTGCGAAAACATCAAACACGGGGCGAGGATGAATCATGTCGACTGACGTTGCACAGGCAGTGACAGGGCGCGCCAGGCCATGGCTGACCAGCATCGCGGGATTGCTGCTGGCACTCGGCGGCATCGCCCTTCCATTCGGAACGTGGGATCACGCGTTTGCCAGCATCGGCCATATGGCGGCCAACGAGCTGGTCTATTGGGGACTGGTCGCCGCCGTGCTGTGCTACGTCGTGCGGATCGAGCGGCGTCCGCTGGCTTCGATCGGATTCAAGGCGCCAGGCCGTCGGGACATTCTTGTCGCGCTCGCCACGGGCATCCTGATCATCGTCTTGCTGGGGGTCATCTATCTCGTCGTGTTCCCCGCGTTGCACTGGGACGAGACGCAGCAACTCCGGACGCTGACCGTGGTGCCCTTCTGGCTACGATTCATTTCCGTGGTGCGCGCGGCGGTTGCGGAAGAAATCCTGTTCCGCGGATATGCGACCGAGCGGGTGCAGGAGCTGACAGGGAGTCGCAGTGTGGCCGGTGTGTTCACTTGGGCCATCTTCACGCTCGAGCACCTCAGCTACTGGGGCTGGCATCACCTGCTGGTCGCAGGCGCCGCGGGCGCCATGCTCACGTTGCTCTACCTGTGGCGACGCAATCTATGGGGCAACATGCTGGCGCACTTCATGGTCGATGCCGCCGGATTCCTGCTGGGATAAAGGGCTGCCTGGGGAGCGTCGCAAGCCAGCGCAAGATTGCGGCGGAAAGAGCAGTCCGCTGGTCGGAACAGGCGTGGTCGGTGGCCAGATGCAGCAGCGCATTCATCAAAGGCCTGTGGCTCGGGATCTGCATCGTCTGCATGGACACCGGATTGTCGCTATCCCTGGCGAGCGCGGGGTCAATCATATTTGCGTCGATACAGGCGTGACGGGTGACGCGAGCGGAACCCTCCCTGCGGTTGAACCGGCCGGGGCAAGCACCCACCTTGCAGTGATCCCTCACTGCAGGAGTGTCACGTGACCCGGTTGTCCGACTTTCCGATCACCACGCGCTGGCCCGCCGCGCATCCCGAACGCATCCAGTTGTATTCGCTCAACACACCGAACGGGGTGAAGGCGTCGATCATGCTGGAAGAGACCGGACTGGCTTACGAGCCGCACCTGGTCGATATCATGAAGGACGAGAGCCACACGGCGGAGTTCCTCGCGCTTAATCCGAACGGCAAGATCCCCGCCATCATCGACCCGGATGGCCCCGGCGGCGAGCCACTGGCGCTGTTCGAATCCGGTGCGATCCTGTTGTATCTGGCGGACAAGACGGGGCAATTCATTCCGGCCGACGCGGCGCGGCGCTGGGAGACGATCCAGTGGGTGTTTTTCCAGATGGCGTCGATCGGCCCGATGTTCGGCCAGGTGGGCTTTTTCAACAAGTTCGCCGGCAAGAGCTATGAGGACAAGCGGCCACTGCAGCGCTACGCCGACGAATCGAAACGGCTGCTCGGTGTGCTCGATGCCCGACTCGAAGGCCGCCGCTGGATCATGGGTGACGACTACACCATCGCCGACATCGCCACGTTGGGTTGGGTCAACAACCTGATCACGTTCTACGAGGCGCGCAAGCTGGTGCAGTTCGATACCTTCGCAAATGTCGCGGCGTGGCTCGAGCGTGGGCTGGCACGCCCGGCGGTGCAGCGCGGCCTTCTGATTCCGAGCCGCACCTAGTCGTTTGTTGAAGAGGGCGGTCTTCCTTTCCCGATGTACCAGCTCCGGCACATGTCCGTGCCGGGCTGCGTAGAACCGGATGCCCGCTCACCCGCCTGGGTGATAGACCCGCTCGGTATGCCCCTTGAGCTGCTCGGGCCAGAAGTAGACCGTGCGCAAGTTGCCGGTGGTGTAGCGCTCGGCCTCGTCGTTGAAGTGCGGCGAATCCGGATGACCGCTTTCGCCGCCGGCGGTGATCGCACGGGCACGCACCTTCGGGCCGAACTCGACGACCGCCACGAAGCTGTTGCCGCTGGTGCCGTAATAGCGCTTGGTGCCCGGCCAGCGATGCGCGCCGAACGACGCGAGCGAGCCCCAGCGCGACGACACGAACGGCACCGGGATACTCGGCTTGGCATCGTCGAACGGTTGCACGATGTCGCCGTTGAGGCGCTGGAAGCGGTTGATCTCGCCCCACGGCACGCCCCAGCTCCCGAAGTCCTTCGTCAGCCGGTCGGATGCCTCGATCAGTGCACCCAGGCGCGCCTTCGCGCCGGCCTTTTCGGCCATCACGTCATAGACCGACAGGCTCTCCGAAGTGTCGGCCTTGTTGACCTCGTCCCACAAGGTGTCGCCCCAGAACACCGCCAGCGAGGTCGGCATCGAGGCGACGCCCCAGCGATAGTCCCAGTCGCGCAACATCGCGATCTGGCCTTTCAGCGTGGGTCTCATCGGATCATTGGCGGGCAGCGCGTCGTAGTCGGCGATCAGGATCGGAAGCTGGCGCGCGAACGCCGGCAGGTACGAATCGAACGCCTTGGTGATCAGGCCGGCCATGCTGACGTCGTGCGCGCCGGTGAGCAGGCGGGTGGCGTGGATGCCGCGGGGATTCTCGCCGAAGGTGTCCATGTAGCGCGGGTAGTCCGCACGCTTCGGGCTGTACTGGCCGGCGGCGGAGTAAGGCCAGTTGTTGGTGTTCATCGCCCAGCCGTTCGGCGGATTGAGCACGTGCGGTGACTTGTCCAGCGGCAGCAGACCCTGCCAGTCGGTGGCCGGATCGCTGCCGTCGACCGGTTTCGTGTAGTCGAAGCGGTCGTCGCGTTTCGGGATGAACTGAGGGTGCAGATAAGCGATCTCGCCCTTGTCGTCGGCGAACAGCGTGTTGTTCGACGAGTTGGCCTTGAGCTCGGCCACCTTCATGTAGCTGGCGTAATCGCTGGCCTTGGTGCGCAGCCAGCTCTGCTCGAGCGCTTCCATCGGCTTGTTCATCAATGCCGTCGCGATCCACTTGCCGTTTTCCTCGCGCACGACCGGGCCGTGGTGGGTGAAGAATGCGGTGAAGCTGCGCGTGGCCATCGAGCCGTCCTTCTCGCGATAGGGCACGTTGATCGTGCGCGTGGTGACCGGCCTCAGCTCCTTGCCGTAGCGATAGAACAGCTTGCCGTCCTTGTGCACGATGGTTTCGGCAAACTCGTCGACCACATCCGCGCCGGTCGAGGTATGCATCCAGCCGATGTGGTGGTTGAAGCCCTGGTAGATGAAGAACTGGCCCCAGGTGACCGCACCGTAGGCATCGAGTCCGGCGTCGCTGGTCATCTGCAGTTCGGAGCGGAAGAAGAACGACGTGTGCGGGTTGATCAGCAGCAGGGCGTGGCCGTCGGCGGTCAGCTTCGGCGCGATCGCGATACCGTTCGATCCGGTCGGTTCGGTCCAGCTCGATGGTGGCTCGACGCGCGCGAGTGCCGGGCGGTCATGCCCGTAGAACGCTTCGAGCTGATCGAGCGAAACGCGCTCGATGTCGCCGCCGATGCTGCCCTCGGAAAAGCTCAACGCCATCCACGGCTCGAAATGCGCGATGACGCGTGGGTGCACGTCGGGATGTGTGGCGAGGTAGTAGTTGAGTCCGTCGGCCCAGCTGTTCATCAGCGCCTGCAGCCAGGTCGGGCTCTTCGCGTAAAGCGACTTCAGCTCGACCGGATCGATGAACAGCTTCTGTCGCAGATCCTGCCAGATGGCGGATTCGCCCTCGGTCTCGGCGAGCCGGCCGATCGAGTTGAGGTAGTTGGTCTCGACCCGGTTGAAGTCGTCCTCGGCCTGCGCATAGGCCATGCCGAAGACGGCGTCGGCGTCGGTCTTGCCGTGGACGTGCGCGATGCCCCAGTCGTCGCGGGTGATCGTTACCGCCTGTGCTTGTCGCTGCCAGCGCGCTTGATCGGGCGCGCGTGCCTGGGCATTGGCGACACCGCATAGCACGAGCAGCGCGGTTGCCTGCAGCAGGCGGCACACGCCACAGTTGCGCATCACGTGCGCCGGCCACCAAGTCTGGCTCGTCAGATGTACCTGCATCAGCATTTCCCCTTCAGCGGTTTATTGCGGCGCCGGCGCACGTTTTCCAACGCTACCGGAACAAGCTCGTCGTACGTACTGCGTATCGGCCAACACTAGCAGGTGAGCAGTTCGTACCGCAGCCCCGAGCCCGCCGCAGGCCGAAGATGTCAGGGACGAGAAGCATTTGCACACGTTGCCCGGCGACACATACACAATGGCCGCCGCGGCACCTCTTCATTCGGTGCGACGATACGCGGCAGCGGAGGCTCGCGAAGCCCGTTTCAGTTCCATCCCGATGTCCCCGACCCCTGCGGAGATTGCCAACGTGCACCGACGTCATTACGAAAGACACCGCACGGGCCGCGTGGCCTGGTTGCGCGCGGCCGTGCTGGGCGCGAACGATGGCATCGTCTCCACCGCCAGCCTGGTGATGGGTGTGGCGGCCGCGCACGCCACCGGGCAGAACATTCTGATCGCCGGCATCGCCGGGCTGGTGGCCGGTTCCATGTCGATGGCCGCAGGCGAGTATGTGTCGGTGCACTCGCAGGCCGACAGCGAGCGCGCCGAGCTTGAACGCGAACATCACGAGCTGCAGACCGACACCGAAGGCGAGCACAAGGAGCTGGCCGCGATCTACGTGGGCCGCGGACTCGATCCGAAGCTGGCCAGGCAGGTGGCTGAACAGCTGATGGCGCACGACGCGCTCGACGCCCACGCGCGTGACGAACTGGGTATCACCGAGGCGTTCAAGGCAAGGCCGCTGCAGGCTGCCGGGGCGTCGGCGCTGAGTTTTGCGGTGGGCTCCGCACTGCCGCTGGTGGTGGTGGCGTTGACCCCGGCCGCGGCATTGCTGTGGCTGGTGTTCGCCACCTCGCTGGTGTTTCTTGCCGCGCTGGGTGCGCTGGCAGCCCGAACCGGTGGCGCGAAAGTGGGTGTGGGCGCCATGCGCATCACGTTCTGGGGCGCGCTGGCGATGGCGATCACCGCCGGTGTCGGCATGCTGTTCGGGGTGAGTGGCTGATCGGCGGGCCGCCGTTAACGTGTACTTGAACAAGCCGGCAGCGGCGATGACACTGACCGTTTTCCGATGCGCGGCGATTACCTCATGACCAGCTACGTGGCGTTGTTGCGAGCCGTCAATGTGGGCGGCACCGGCAAGCTGCCGATGAGCGAGCTCAAGACACTGTGTGCGGCAGCCGGCTTCGCGGACGTGCGCACGTACATTGCCAGCGGCAATGTGGTGTTCACCAGCAAGCTGGCCGAAAAGGCCGTGAAGAAGGCGCTAGAGCAGCAACTGCAGGATTACGCGGGAAAGCCTGTCGGCGTGATGGTACGCACTGCCGCCGAAATGGCCGCGGTGCTGGCGGCCAACCCTTTCCCTGAAGCGGCAGCCAACCGCACGGTGGCGATCTTCCTGGATGCACCGCCGCCGGCGACGGCCCTGCACGATGTCACCGGCACGAAGGGCGAGCGGCTTGCGCTGGGGCGGCGCGAAATCTACGTGCATTACGATGATGGCATGGCCGATTCGCGGTTGAAGATCCCGGCGGCAAAGTCGGGCACGGCGCGCAACATGAATACCGTCGCCAAGCTGGTTGGCATGGCTGCCGCTAGCGACGCAGCATGATTCCGGATATCTGCCAGGAAACAAGCCCATGAAGATCCTGATCTTTGGTGCTACCGGCATGGTCGGTCAGGGCGCCTTGCGCGAATGCCTGCTGGCCGACGACGTGACGCTGGTGCAGACGGTCGGCCGCACCGCGACCGGTCAGCAGCATCCGAAGCTCCGGGAGCTGGTGCAGCAAGACCTGTTCGATTACTCCGGCATCGAAGCCGGCCTCGAAAACTTTGATGCCTGCTTCTTCTGCATCGGGGTGACTTCGTCCGGCATGGGCGAGGCGCAGTACTCGCGGCTGACTCACGACCTCACGCTGGCGGCGGCGCAGGTGCTGGCACGGCTGAATCCGCAGATGACCTTCGTCTACGTTTCCGGTGCCGGCGCGGACAGCAGCGAAACCGGCAGGACCATGTGGGCGCGTGTGCGCGGGAGACTCGAGAATGCGTTGCAGCGATTGCCGTTCAAGGCGGTGTACGTATTCCGCCCCGGCATCATCCAGCCGCTGCATGGCATCCGCTCCAAAACCGGTTCGTATCGCTGGTTTTACACACTTAGCCGGCCGCTATTGCCGCTGCTGCGTGCCTTGATGCCGGATACCGTGTTGAGTACCGAGATCATGGGCCGCGCGATGCTTGCCGCAGCCCGGCACGGTGCGCCGAAGGCGGTGCTGGAGGCGGTGGATATCAGTGCGCTTGGCCGATGATTTATCGGTCAGGCGCTCCGCTTGCGCTACAACTCGACGAGCGTCTTGAATCCGCCGAAGAACATCCGTCTCGCGTCGAACGGCAGCGACTTCGGATCCATCATGGCGGCGAGACGCGGATCGGTCATCACCAGCTTGTTGATGCGATCGCGATCGCGGCGTGAGGCATAGACGATCCACGAGAACACCACGACCTCGCCGTCCTTGAGCTTCACTGCCTGCGGAAACGAGGTGAGCTTGCCCGGCTTGACGTCGTCGGCGACGCACTCGATGTATTCGAGTGCGCCATGCTCGCGCCAGATCTTGCCTGCCTTGCGGGCCATCGTGCGATAGGCCGCCAGGTTCTGCTGCGGAACGGGTACCACGAAACCATCGACGTAGCTCATGCATTTTCTCCCTTGGACGAGGTGCATGTGGATCCGGTGAATCGGAATGAGCTAGGCAAACGGCGCATCAGGTGCCTCCTGTCAGCTTGCCGATGGTGATCGTTCACGCACGCCAAGCCAGCCCTTGAACGCGGCGATCGTCAACGGGATCGCACCGAAGATGATGAACACCAGGTCGCCGGGCAGGCGCATCCATTCGAGCACGTGTGAGCGGCTGCTTCCGATGTAATCGAGGGCGCGGGCATGCCAGTAGCCATGCTGCACCACGTCCCACACCTGCAGCACGCCGCTCGGGAACAGGCTCAGCACCACCATCAGCGCAAGCCCGATGTTGGTGCCCCAGAAGCCCAACTTGATGTATTTCACCATGCCCGCCCAGCGTGCGTCGGTGCTGGTCTGGCGCAGCACGAATACCATCAGCGCCAGCGCCAGCATGCCGAATACCCCCATCATCGCGGCGTGCCCGTGGTTCGGCGTGAGCTGGGTACCGACCTCGTAGTAGCTGACGATCGGCAGGTTGATCAGGAACCCGAAGATGCCGGCGCCGACAAAGTTCCAGAAGCCTACCGATATCAGGAAGTAGAACGTCCACTTGTGCGGGATCGCGATGGCCTTGCCGCAGACATCGCAGTCGCCGCGGGTGGTGCGCACGAAATCCCACGCGTCCAGCGTCAGCAAGGTCAGCGGCACTACCTCCAGCACCGAAACCATGGCCGACATCGCCATGTTGACGTTGGTCTGCCCGGTGAAATACCAGTGGTGGCCGGTGCCGATCAGGCCGCCGAGGAAGTACAGGATGCCGTCGAGATAGATCACCCGCAGTGCCACGTTGCGACGGGTCAGGCCCAGTTGGTAGAACGTGAGCGCCACTACCGTGGTGGCGAAGAATTCGAAGAAGCCCTCGACCCACAGGTGGATGATCCAGAAGCGCCAGGTGTCGACCACGGTGTAATTCGTCTTCGCGCCGTAGAACAGCGCCGGAATGTAGAACACCGGGATTGCCACGGCGGCGAACAGGAACATCTTCACCAGCGGCTTCGACGCCTGGTTGGCCAGCTTGCCGGGCCGCACCAGCTGCGACAGCAGCACGAACCACACCACCAGGCCGACCACCAACAGGTACTGCCACGCGCGGCCGAGTTCCAGATATTCCCAGCCCTGGTTGCCCAGCCAGAACCACCACTTGCCAAGCATCTGGTTGATGCCCAGCCACTCACCGAGCAGGCTGCCGCCGATCACCATCACGAAGGCGCCAAACAGCAGATGCACCCAGCCGGCAAACCAGCGCGGCTCGTCGGTGCGCAGTGAACGCCCGAGGAACAGCGCGGCGGCCACATAGGCAGTGGCGATCCAGAAGATCGCCGTCTGCAGATGCCAGGTGCGCATCAGGTTGCTGGGAAAGATGGTCTCCAGCTGGAATCCATAGAAGCTGCCCGGGTCGGCGCGGTAGTGCGCCACCGCACCGCCGACCAGGGTCTGTGCCAGAAACAGCAGCGCCACCACCACGAAGAACTTCACCAGCGCACGCTGGCCGGGGCTGGACTGACCCGGCAGCAGATGCGGGTGAATGTGCTGGCCGCGGCTGATCCAGCCGAGGTAATCGAACTTGCCGAACATCAGCAGCACGGTGGCGATGCCGGCCAGCAGTACGATCAGGCTCAGCGCGCTCCACAGCAGTGCGCCGGGAATCGGCAGGTTGCCCACGCTGGGGTCGTACGGAAAGTTGTTGGTGTACGAATAGTTTTCGCCGGGACGATTGGCGACCGAGGCCCATGCAGCCCAGGTGACGAAGGCGGTGAACTGGCGCAGCTCGGCAGGATCGGTGATCAGCCCGGCCTTCAGCCCGCCGTTGCGCTCGGGATGCAGGAAATAGTCGGTCCAGTAGCCGAGCTGCTGCCCATAGGCCTCGGTTTCCGGTGCAGTCAGCTGCAGGGTGCCGCTGGTGGCATCGTAGCGATTGGTCTTCAGTTCGACCGCGGTTTCCGCGTGCACCGCCGCCTGCTGTCCCGGCGTCAACGCGGCCAGTGGCTGCCGGTAATGCTGCCGGGCAATCGCCGCGGCGGTGTCCTCGCCGATGCGGTGCAACGCCTCGGCTGAGTAGTCGGGACCCAGATAGGCACCATGGCCCCAGATACTGCCGTTGTTCATCAGTCCGTACCTGAGGAACACGGCCTGTCCGTCACTGATGTCGTCACCGCTGAACAGGCGGGTGCCCTGCGCGTCGAGCACCTGTGCCGGGATCGGTGGCGCGTTGCGGTACGCAAGCGCGGTGATGGTGAGCAGGCCGGCAAAACCCAGCACCATCACGATCAGCATCGTGCGCAACCACCACGGCGACAACGCTGGATCCTCCGGAGTCAGCGGTTGTGCGGCAATGCTCATGAGTGTTTCCCTTCATTGGCGGATGTGGGGCAGGTTCACCACATGCCGTGGACTATGGGCACGGGCCGCGTGACGCGCATGTGCTTTCGACGGCAACGAAGCCGCGGCCATTTCCACGCAGGAATGTTCGGTTGCCGTTCGTCCTGTTGCTGCGGCAGGGTTACCCTGCGCCGGGAACGAACAGAGGTTTGGCCATCCATGGCTGGCGCAATGAACGCTGCCGGCGTTGTCCACGCAGCGCGCCGGGGCGCCGCGGGCGGCGTGTCAGCAGCCAGCATTCAGGGTTTTCGGTGTCGCTACGCGATGCCGGAATACGGCCGGCACAGGCTTCTCCTGTGCCGGCAAATCGAAGCATCAACCAACTGTGCAATTCCGAGGAGAAATCCATGAATACCCGTTTCGAACGCACCGGTCCCCTGACCGAACTGACCAGCTATCCCCAATGGGCCCAGGACATGGTCGCCGATTGCGAAAGCACCAAGCAGAGCGTGATTGCCCACCCACTATGGAAAAAGATGAGTGACGGAACACTCGGCAGGTCCGGCACCGCCAATTTCATGGTGGGGATCTGGCCGGTGATCGAACGCTTTCCCGCTTACATGGCCAAGAGCCTGTTGAAAACGCGCTTCGGCCGCAGTCCCGGCGACAATCTTGCGCGTCGCTGGTTGGTCCGCAACATACGTGTGGAGCAGAATCATGCCGAGTACTGGCTCAACTGGGCAGAAGGGGCAGGCATTCCCCGTGAAGAATTGCTGGAGGGGGTTCCGCCGCGTGGCACCGAGGTCCTCGCCAACTGGTGCGAGGATGTCAGTGGCCGTGACACCCTTGCCGCAAGCATCGCCGCCACCAACTACGCGGTCGAAGGGGCAACTGGCGAATGGTCGCAACTGATATTCGAGAGCAAGCGCTACGCTGAAAGCTTTCCCTCCAAAATCAGGGCAGGAACATTGCGCTGGCTGCAGCTTCATGCTGCGTACGACGACACGCATCCGTGGGAGGCATTGGAGATAGTCTGTACAATAATGGGAACGGAGCCTGCGGCCGATGAAGTAGCTCATATTGGTGAGTGCATCAAGCGCAGCTATACCAGCATGCGGATTCTTGCTGATCGCTGTGTTGAGCCGCACCGTTTGTTGGAGGTGCTGAGCAGCGCAGCCGCCTGAAGGAACCGGTTGCGCATTAATGCAATGCCCAGACGTTGATTCGCCCATAGCGAAACAAGGGAAGCAATGCGCACTTCCATGATCACTTTGCAACGACCATTGTCACGACGCTTGATGCCCCTGGCATATGCGTTGGTGGGGATGGTTGGGCTGATCCTGGCATTGACTTGGGGAGCGTTGCAGGTTCAAACCGCTCTCGCCGGGTTTCTCAACGGCGAGAGCATCTGGTCCAAGGCACAGAAGCAGACCGTGATCGCTCTGGATGCCTACGCGACCAAGGGCGATGCGGCGGATCTGGCCAATTACAAGCTCAACTACGATTTATTGATGGCCGACCATTGGGTGCGTGAGCAGATTGCCTCGGGCAACTACGATTACGACGCGGTGGCAGGCGCACTGCGTCGGAGCAGGACGGTTACGATAGCGATCCCGGGTGTGATCTTCATCCTGCACCATTTCGCCGATGCGCCCTACATGCGCGATGCATTGCAGGCCTGGCGTTCCACCGACAGTTCCATCGCAGAACTCGACACCATAGCGACCGCCCTGAAGGCGGGCTACGCCACAGGTGGAATCAGCTACGCCGAGATCCTCCGGCAGCGTGAACGCATCGCTACCATCAACAGCTTCATCGAGCCGCGCAGCAAATTGTTTTCGCGCGCAGTTGCTGATGGTGCCGTCTGGATAGGCCAGGTGCTCTTTGGCGGCGTGCTGGCGGCGGCCGCTATCGCCGCCTTGTTATGGCTGGGCATGGCAAGGCGGATTCTAGCCAGCGTCCGTGGTACCGAAGAACGCTACCGCTTGCTGTTCGACAGTGCTGCCGATGCCATCGTGATGGTCGATGAAGCCAGCGGGCGGATACTGGACGTCAATCGCACGGCATCGGCATGGACCGGGCGCGATGTGGATAGCCTGGTTGGCGATCGCTTCGTGCATCTGTTCGTGCAGTCGCTGTCCGGGCAGCAGCAAGCCGGACGGGCCGCCACCAACGCACTGTTGGGTGCAAACGGCGGCACGCGGCCGGTGGAGACGCAAACCAGTCTCGTCAACTGGGGCAGCCAGCCGGTGCGCCAGGCGATCATCCGCGACATTTCCGAAAGGGTGGCGATGGAGCAGGAACGCCGGGTTGCCGCCGAGGCACTGGCCAGCATCGCCGAGGGCGTGATCATCGCTGACGCCGCGCGTCACGTGATCTCGACCAATGCAGCGCATACCGATCTCACCGGCTTCACCACCCAGGCGTTGTATGGCAAGCGACTGGACGACACCCGCCGTCTGCCTGACGGCAGGCCGTTGCCGCAGTCGATATGGGATGACGTTGCGGCCGGCCACAACTGGCTCGGGGAAGTGCTGAACACCCGCAGCGATGGCAGCATCTACCCCGAGCAGCTGAGCATCAGCGCGATCCGCAATGCGGACAGTCAGGTGGTCTATTACGTCGCGGTGTTCACCGACATCCACGAGGCGAAAACCAACCAGCAGCGTCTGGAACATCTGGCGCGGCATGACCCGCTGACGGGCCTGGTCAACCGTGCGGAGTTCGAGCGGTACTGTAGCGAAGCGATTGCGGTTGCCGAGCGCGAACGCCTGGCGGTGGTCGTGCTGTTCATCGATCTGGATGCGTTCAAGATCGTCAACGACAGCTACAGCCATGCGATCGGCGATCGCCTGCTGATCAAGGTGGGCGAACGCATCCGCAGACAATTGTCCGACGGTGATGTGGCCGGGCGCATCGGCGGCGATGAGTTCACTGTGCTGATCCCGCGACTGATTCTGCGCGAGGACGCCCGGGCGATCGTCAGCCGACTGCTGGCCACGTTGTCCGAACCGTTGCTGGTGGACGACTACGAGATCGTGCTCAGCGCCAGCATCGGGGTGGCCGGTTATCCGCTGGACGGGGACAACGCGGCGGCCCTGATAGGGAACGCCGACGCCGCCATGTACGCGGCGAAAACCGAGGAGCGCAACGCGTTCCGTTTCTATACGCCGATGATGCATGCCGATACCCGTCAGCGCCTGCAGCTGGCGACCGAGCTGCGACAGGCGCTGGCACGCAATGAGTTTCACCTGGTGTTCCAGCCCAGCATCGAGTTGCGCACGGGGCGCATCGTGGCGGTCGAGGCCTTGCTGCGTTGGCAGCATCCGGAGCGCGGCGAGGTATTGCCCGCGGAATTCATTCCGGTGGCGGAAGGCCTGGGGCTGATCCGGCGTATCGATGAGTGGGTCATGCAGGCGACCTGCGCGCAGATCCAGGCCTGGGATCTGGCCGGTGTTCCACCGATCCGCGTGGCGGTGAACATCTCCGCACGCTGGTTCGGGCACCCTGCCTTCGTCGACGGGGTAAGCCGGACCTTGCAGTCCAGGCAGTTGTCCGCCCAGCGGCTGCTGCTGGAGATCACCGAAAGCGCGATGCTGCAGCTGGGTGACGATACCGAGCGCACCATGCGGACGCTGCACGCGCTGGGTATCGCCGTGGCCATCGACGATTTCGGCACCGGCTACTCCTCGATGGCCTACCTCAAGCTGCCGGCGGTGGCCTATCTGAAGATCGACCGCTCCTTCGTCACCGGCCTGCCGGGCGACACGAACGATGCGGCAATCACCGAAGCGATGCTGGCGATGTCCAGGAGTCTTGGTTTGATCACGATTGCCGAAGGCATCGAAACCGAGGCGCAGCACGACTTTCTTTTGCGTGCTGGTTGCATGGAAGGGCAGGGCTACCTGTACTCGTACCCGCTCAAACCGGACGAGATCCAGCATCTGCTATGTCCGAACCAGCCACCGGTTCCGGCCCGGCTCAGGCTGGTACCCCCCAAACGCACCTGATGTTTCGGCGGGGCGTCGTCACTCAGAGCGGTGCGCAGTGGCGATGCAGCCATTCCAGATCGGCATCGTCCAGCAACGGGCTGAGCGCCGCACGTACGCCGGCGTGGTAGTCGTCGAGCCAGGCGCGCTCTTCCGGATTGAGCAGGCTTGGCTCCAGCGCGCGGCGGTCGAACGGACATAGCGTGAGCGTTTCGAAGGCGTGGAATTCGCCGAATTCGGTCTGTTCGGCCTCCACCACCACGACCAGGTTTTCGTGGCGGATGCCGTGCCGGCCGGGCTTGTACAGGCCCGGCTCGATCGAGCTGATCATGCCTGGCTCCAGCGCTACCAGGGCGCCACCCGAGACGGGTGCACGGATGCTGTGCGGGCCTTCGTGCACGTTGAGGAAGTAGCCCACGCCATGGCCGGTACCGTGGCCGTAATCCATGCCCGAAGCCCAAAGCGGCGCGCGCGCCAACGCATCCAGCTGCGGGCCGCTGGCGCCTTTCGGGAAACGTGCGCGGGACAGCGCGATCATGCCCTTCATTACTAACGTCGCATCGCGGCGTTGCTCCGGTGTGGTTTCGCCGAGCGCCAGCACACGGGTGATGTCGGTGGTGCCGCCGAGATACTGGCCGCCAGAATCGATCAGCAGCAGGCCCCTGGCCTGCAGCGTGCTGTGCGATTCCGGCGTGGCGCGGTAATGCGGCAGCGCGCCGTTCGCCTGGTAGCCGGCGATGGTGGCGAAACTCTCACCGACGTAACCGGGCTGGGCCGAGCGCTCCTCGTACAGCAGCGTATCGACATCCAGTTCGGTCAGCGTCATGCCGGCGGCGAGCCGTTGTTCCAGTCGGCGGAATCCGCGTACCAGCGCGGCACCGTCGCGGCGCATCACCTCGCGGATATGGTCGAGCTCGGCGGCGTTCTTGATCGCCTTGAACGCGGTACTCGGGTTGGCTGCCTCGATCCGGTTGACCGCTGGCGCGATCGCCGCGGCGATGGAGCTGACCACTCGTCCGCTGTCCAGCAACAGGCGATCGGCGGCGCCCAGCTCCTGCAGGCTCGAGGTGACCGAGGCATAGTCGGCGATGCCGATGCCGTCGGCGGCCAGCGCGGCGACCAATGCATCGCTGAGCTTGGCGCGGTTGACGAACAAGGTGGCGCGGCTGTCCGCCTGCACCAGCATATGGGCAAGGAACACCGGGTTGCACTCGACGTCGCTGCCGCGCAGGTTGGTCAGCCAGGCGATGTCGTCGAGGCTGGACAGCAGGTGATGGGTGGCGCCCAGCTTGTGCATCGCCTTGCGCAACCGGCTGAATTTCTCGGCACGCGTGATGCTGACGTAGGCCGGGTCGTGGGCGACCACCGGAGCCTGCGGCAACGCGGGGCGGTCCGCCCAGATCGCGCCGGACAGGTCAAGGTCAGTGCGCAGGCTGGCGCCGCTGTCGGCCAGCCTGCGCTCGATCTGGCGCTGGGTGGTCAGCGCCAGGCTGTCGCCGGCCGCGGCCAGCACGTCGCCGTGATGCAGATGCTGCTGCAGCCATTCCAGATGTTCGGCCGCATGCGGGACGCGCAGCTTCATCAGGGTCACACCGCTGCCGGCGAGCTGTTGCTCGGCCTGCGAGAAATAGCGCGAATCGGTCCACAACCCGGCATGCTCGCGGCTGACGATCAGGGTGCCGGCCGATCCGGTGAAACCGGACAGCCATGCCCGTGCCTGCCAGTGCTCGGGCAGGTATTCGGACAGATGCGGATCAGCACTGGGAACGAGGACGGCGGCGACGCCATGCTGCTGCATGGCCGCACGCAGGGCGGCAAGACGGGCGGGGATGGGGTTGTTCATCCAGTCATGCTAGCAGGCGATCAGCGGCGTTTTCATCCATCGCGATGGCAGCGGAAATGAACCAAAACGGCGAATTGTTCTTTGCCATCTCGCAGCGGGACGCTTCTGCAGCTAAAATGCCTAATTTCCAGCACGGCTGCTTTCCATGACCCCCCTGATTTTCGTCACCGGCGGTGTGGTGTCCTCGCTTGGCAAGGGCATTGCTGCGGCGTCGCTCGCTTCCATCCTCGAAGCGCGCGGACTCTCGGTCACCATGATGAAGCTCGATCCCTACATCAATGTGGATCCGGGCACGATGAGTCCGTTCCAGCACGGCGAGGTCTACGTGACCGACGACGGCGCGGAGACCGACCTCGACCTCGGCCACTACGAGCGCTTCGTGCACACCCGCCTGACCGGCAAGAACTCGATTACCACCGGCAAGATCTACGAAAGCGTGATCCGCAAGGAGCGTCGTGGCGATTACCTCGGCGCCACCGTGCAGGTGATTCCGCACATCACCGACGAGATCAAGCACTGCATCCACGAGGCGACCCGCGGTTTCGACGTGGCATTGGTGGAGATCGGTGGCACCGTGGGCGATATCGAGTCGCTGCCGTTCCTGGAGGCGATCCGCCAGTTGCGCATCGAGCACGGTCCGGAAAAGGTGGTGTTCATGCACCTCACCCTGGTGCCTTACATCAAGGCCGCCGGCGAGATCAAGACCAAGCCGACCCAGCATTCGGTCAAGGAACTGCGCTCGATCGGCATCCAGCCGGACATTCTGCTGTGCCGCTGCGAGGAGCCGCTGCCGGAAGCCGAGCGCCGCAAGATCGCGCTGTTCACCAACGTGCCGGAGCAGGCGGTGATCAGCGCCACCGACGTGGACATCATCTACAAGCAGCCGCTGTGGCTGCACGCGCAGGGGCTGGACGACATCGTGGTCAAACGCCTCGGGCTCGACGCCGGCCCGGCCGACCTGTCCAGCTGGCAGCGCACGGTCGATGCGATGGAGCACCCGAAGGACGAGGTCACCGTGGCCATCGTCGGCAAGTACGTCGAACACAAGGATGCCTACAAGTCGCTAGGCGAGGCGCTGCGGCACGGCGGCATCAAGCAGCAGGCGCGGGTCAACCTCAACTGGGTCGATTCCGAGCAGGTCGAGGCCGAGGGTGCGGCCAAGGTGCTGGGCCAGGTCGACGCGATCCTGGTGCCGGGTGGCTTCGGCAAGCGCGGTTTCGAAGGAAAGATCCTGGCGGCGAAGTACGCGCGCGAGCACGGCGTGCCATATTTCGGCATCTGCTATGGCATGCATGCGGCGGTGATCGATTTCGCCCGTCACATTGCCGGGCTGGTGGATGCCGATTCCAGCGAGAACGATCGCAACACGCCGGACCCGGTGATCGGCCTGATCACCGAATGGACCACGGCCAGCGGTGATGTCGAACAGCGCAGCGATCGTTCCGACATGGGCGGAACCATGCGCCTCGGTGCGCAGGAATGCCGCCTCAAGGCCGGTACGCTGGCGCGTGAACTGTATGGCCAGGACGTGGTGCGCGAGCGTCATCGTCATCGTTACGAATTCAACAATCGCTATCGCCAGTCGTTCGAGGATCTGGGCCTGGTGATCTCCGGCAAGTCGATGGACGACCTGCTGGTGGAAATGATCGAGCTGCCGCAGCAACAGCATCCATGGTTCCTCGCCTGCCAAGCGCACCCGGAGTTCACCTCGACGCCGCGTGACGGGCATCCGTTGTTCAGCGGATTCGTGCGTGCTGCGCGTGAGTACAAGGCCGTGCGCGAGGGCGCGCGGCTGGCGCAGGAGTCGGTGGCATGAAACTCTGCGGATTCGACATCGGACTGAACCAGCCGCTGTTCCTGATCGCCGGCCCGTGCGTGGTCGAGTCGGAGCAGTTGCAGATCGACACCGCCGGCACGCTGAAGGAAATCACCGGCCGGCTCGGCATCCACTTCATCTTCAAGTCCAGCTTCGACAAGGCGAACCGCTCATCGGGCGACAGTTTCCGCGGACCGGGGCTTGAAGAAGGCCTGCGCATCCTCGCCGAAGTGAAGCGCCAGATCGGCGTACCACTGCTCACCGACGTGCACGAATACACACCGATGGATGAAGTGGCGTCGGTGGTCGACGTGCTGCAGACACCGGCGTTCCTGTGCCGGCAGACCGATTTCATCCAGAAGGTCGCTCGCGCCGGCAAACCGGTAAACATCAAGAAGGGCCAGTTCCTGGCGCCATGGGACATGAAGCACGTGGTGGCCAAGGCCAGGGTCGTTGGTAACGACGACATCATGGTGTGCGAGCGCGGCGCCAGCTTCGGTTACAACAATCTCGTCTCGGACATGCGCTCGCTCAGCGTGATGCGCGATACGAACTGCCCGGTGGTGTTCGACGCCACCCACTCGGTGCAGCTGCCGGGCGGGCAGGGTGCCACTTCGGGCGGTCAGCGCGAATTCGTGCCGGTGCTGGCGCGCGCGGCGGTGGCGGTCGGCGTGGCCGGCCTGTTTGCAGAGACGCACCCGGATCCGAGCAAGGCACTTTCCGATGGCCCGAATGCTTGGCCGCTGGACAAGATGGAAGCGCTACTGGAAACGCTGATGGAGCTGGACGCCGTGACCAAGCGGCATGGTTTCCTGGAACAGGGTATTTCCTGAATTGTCGGGCGCAGCGATGCTCCCGTCGAAACATATCATTCGCAATCCTTCAAGCAACGGACACCGCATGAGCACTCAGATCACCCGCATCCACGCCCGTGAAATCCTCGACTCGCGCGGCAATCCCACGCTGGAAGCCGAGGTCACCCTGGTTGGCGGCGGCTTTGGCCGCGCCGCGGTGCCGAGCGGCGCCTCCACCGGTTCGCGCGAGGCCGTCGAACTGCGCGACGGCGACAAGTCGCGTTACGGCGGCAAGGGTGTGAAAAACGCGGTGGCGAACGTCAACACCACGATTGCCGAGGCACTGAAGGGTTTCGATGCGGCCGACCAGAACGGTCTGGACGCCAAGCTGATTGCGCTGGATGGCACGCCGAACAAGAGCAAGCTGGGCGCGAACGCGCTGCTCGGTGTTTCGATGGCGGCGGCACATGCGGTGGCCGCTTCGCGCGGCGAGCCGCTGTGGAGTTATTTGTCGAACGGCAAGCCCGGTGCGTTGCCGGTGCCGATGATGAACATCATCAACGGTGGCGAGCACGCCGACAACAATATCGACGTGCAGGAATTCATGGTGTTGCCGGTGGGCATGCCAAGCTTTGCCGAGGCGCTGCGCGCCGGCGCCGAGATCTTCCATGCCTTGAAGAGCGTACTCAAGGGCCGTGGCCTGAGTACCTCGGTGGGCGACGAAGGCGGCTTTGCACCTAGCCTTCGCTCCAACATCGAGGCGCTCGACACCATCCTCGAAGCGATCCACAAGACCGGCTACAAGATCGGTAGCGAGATCCTGCTCGGCCTCGACGCGGCCAGCTCGGAGTTCTACAAGAACGGCAAATACGACCTGGCTGGCGAAGGCAAGCAGTACACCTCCGCGCAGTTTGTCGACCTGCTCGCCGATTGGGCCAAGCAGTACCCAATTGTCACTATCGAGGACGGCATGGCCGAAGGCGACTGGGATGGCTGGAAGCTGCTGACCGACGCGATCGGCGACCGCATCCAGGTGGTCGGCGACGATCTGTTCGTCACCAATCCGGCGATCTTCCGCGAGGGTATCGAGAAGCACATCGCCAACTCGATCCTGATCAAGGTGAACCAGATCGGCACGCTGTCCGAGACGCTGGAAGCGATCGCGATGGCCGACGCGGCGAAGTATTCGGCGGTGATCTCGCATCGCTCCGGCGAGACCGAGGACACCACCATCGCCGATATCGCAGTGGCCACCACGGCGACCCAGATCAAGACCGGCTCGCTGTGCCGCAGCGACCGCGTGGCGAAGTACAACCAGCTGCTGCGCATCGAGGAGCAGCTGGGTAGCGCCGCGCGCTATGCCGGCCGCGATGCGTTCCCCAACCTGACCCGTTTGCCGGGCTGAGCGGGAAGATCGCCGACACATGCTGCGCTGGATCGCCCTGGTTCTGATCCTGATCCTGATCGGATTGCAGCTGAAGCTGTGGTCCGGCAATGGCAGCATGCGCGAGGTGGATGCGCTGCGCGTTTCGGTGAAGAAGCAGACCGACGACAACGCCAAGCTGCTGCAGCGCAATCAGGCTGTCGGCGCCGATGTGCTTGATCTCAAGCACGGTGATCAGGCAGTCGAGGCGCGTGCGCGCACCGAACTGGGCCTGATCAAGCCGGGCGAAGTGTTCTATCAGGTGGTCGAGCAGCCGGCGCATGCAGGCAGCATGTTGCCTCCACCACCGCCTGCTGCGTCCGCCGGCTCGCCATGAACGGGCCGACGGTATGGTGCCTGGTGCCGGCGGCTGGGCGCGGCACACGGGTCGGCGGCGATTGCCCCAAGCAATATCTGCCACTGGCCGGACGGCCGCTGATCGAGCACACGCTTGAACGACTCGCCACGCACCCGCGCATTGCCGGCCTGCTGGTGATCCTGGATGCGACGGATACGCGTTGGCCTGGTACAACCATGCTCAACGGCAAGCCTGTGCTCACGACCATCGGCGGAATGGAGCGCAGCGATTCGGTACTGGCCGGTGTCGACGCATTGCCGGATGTGGTCGGTGCAGCGGATTTCGTGCTGGTGCACGACGCCGCGCGGCCGTGTGTCCGGCTCGCGGATATCGGCAAGCTGATCGAGCTGGCCGGCGCGACGGATGGTGGCCTGCTGGGTGCGCCGTTGCGCGATACGCTCAAATGCGCGGATAGCGCAGGCCGCAGCGAGTCGACCGAACCAAGGGATCGGCGCTGGCGCGCCTTCACGCCACAGATGTTCCGCCGTGCTCAACTGTCGGCGGCACTGCGCGAGGCAGCGCGGCGTGGTGTGAATGTCAGTGACGAAGCGATGGCGATGGAACTGGCTGGTTTCGCGCCATTGCTGGTCGAAGGCGCCGAGGACAACATCAAGGTGACCACGGCCACGGATTTCGCGCTGGCCGAGTTCCTGCTCGCGAGGACAGCGACATGAGGATCGGACAGGGTTTCGACGTGCATGCATTCGGCGATGGCGACCACGTCATCATCGGCGGTGTGCGCGTGCCGCATCGTTGTGGCGTAGTGGCGCATTCGGACGGCGATGTAGTGATTCATGCGCTATGCGACGCGATCTTCGGCGCATTGGCGCTGGGCGATATCGGCCAGCACTTTCCACCGTCGGACGCGCGCTGGCGCGATGCCGACAGCCGGCAGTTCCTGCGCCATGCAGCGATGTTGATGGGGCAGCACGGCTACATGCTGGGCAATGTCGACATCACCGTGATCTGCGAGGCGCCGAAGGTCGGCCCGCTCGCGCGGGCCATGCGCGAGAACCTGGCCGCCGACCTGGACAGCGAGATCGACCGTATCAGCGTCAAGGCCACCACCACCGAGAAGCTCGGCTTCTGCGGTCGTGGCGAGGGCATTGCCGCGCAGGCGTGCGTGCTGCTGGAGCGCGTGTGACCGAAGTAGAGGCCCGCAGCGCCACGAACCGGCTGCACGATCAGCTGGAGGCGATCGTCGAGGTGTTGCGGCGGCATGAGGACGACCTGCTGCCGGCAGCGTCCCAGGCGCAGTTGCGCCAGCAACTGGACGAGCTGCATCCGGCCGACATCGCCTTCATCCTCGAATCGCTGCCGCTGGATGAACGTCTCGCCGTATGGCAGCTGGTCAAAGCCGATCGCGACGGCGAGATCCTGCTGGAAGTGTCCGATGCGGTGCGCGAATCGCTGATCGCGGACATGGATCGCCACGAGATTCTCGCGGCAGCCGAAACCCTGGATGCCGACGAGCTGGCCGACCTGGTCGAGGATCTGCCCACGGCGATGCTGCCTGAGCTGATGGCCGGCCTTGATGCGCAGCAGCGCGAGCAGGTGCAGTCGGCGCTGTCCTACGAGGACGATCAGCTTGGCGCGCTGATGGATTTCGAGATGGTCACCATCCGCGAGGATGTGAGCCTGGAAGTCGTGCTGCGCTATCTGCGCCGCTTCGACGAACTGCCGGCGCAGACCGACAAGCTGTTTGTGATCAACCACGACAACCTGCTCACTGGCGTGCTGCCGCTGCACTGGTTGCTGGTCAATTCGCCGGACAAGATGGTCAGCGAGGTGATGGCGCCGGACGTCAACACGTTTCATCCCACCGATGACGCCTACGAAGTGGCGCAGGCATTCGAGCGCTACGATCTGGTGACGGCGCCGGTGGTCGACGAGCGCAGTCACCTGATCGGTCGCATCACCATCGACGCGATGGTCGACGTGATCCGCGAGGAAGGCGAGAGCGAAGCGCTCAGCCGCGGCGGCCTGCGCGAGGAAGAAGACATCTTCGCCTCGGTATGGGCGTCGCTGAAGAACCGCTGGTCGTGGCTGGCGGTCAACCTGGTCACTGCATTTGTCGCGTCGCGGGTTATCGGCCTGTTCGAGGATTCCATCCAGAAGCTGGTGGCGTTGGCCACGCTGATGCCGATCGTGGCCGGCATCGGTGGCAACTCCGGCAATCAGACCATCACCATGATCGTGCGCGCGCTGGCGCTGAACCAGATCACCGCCGAGAGCGCCAAGCGGCTATGGCGCAAGGAGCTGACCGTATCGCTGCTCAACGGGTTGATGTGGGGCGGCGTGATCGGCATCGTGGCCTGGCTGCTATACGACAGCGTGTCGCTCGGCCTGGTGATGACCGCCGCGATGACGCTGAACCTGCTGCTGGCGGCGTTCGCCGGGGTCGGCATTCCGGTGCTGATGACGAAATTCGGCCGCGATCCTGCGCTCGGCTCCAGCGTGCTGATCACTGCGATGACCGACAGCGGCGGTTTCTTCATTTTTCTCGGCCTGGCGACCATCTTTCTGGTGTGACGCTGGCCCATGGGTTTCAACTGTTCCGAATGCCGGTGCGACCGGCGGAGTGCCATGTCCGAATCCGAACTTGCCCAGCTGCCGTTGCCGTGGGCTTACGGCACGCCACCACTGCAGGCGCGTTTGCGCGTCACGCCGGAAGACTTTGTCGTCGAGGAGATCCTCGGTTACGACGCCGAAGGCACAGGTGAGCATGCCCTGCTGTGGGTCGAGAAGCGCGGTGCGAACACCGACTGGGTCGCCCGCGAACTGGCAAAGTTTGCCGGCGTGTCGCAGGTCGCCGTCGGCTACGCGGGGATGAAGGATCGCCATGCGGTCACCCGGCAGACGTTCTCGGTGCAACTGGCCGGCAAGCCCGACCCGGACTGGTCGGCGTTTCCGCATGCGGAGGTGAAAGTGCTGGCGGCAACGCGGCATTCGCGCAAGCTCAAGCGCGGCGCCTTGCGCGGCAACCGCTTCGTATTGGTATTGCGCGAGGTGCAGGGCGACCGCGCGGCGGCCGAACTGGTGCTGACGCAGATCGCCGCGCGCGGCGTGCCCAATTACTACGGCGAGCAGCGCTTCGGCCGCGAGGGTGGCAACGTGGCGCAGGCGCGGGCGATGTTTGCCGGGCGGCGGGTCGAGCGCGACAAGCGCTCGTTCCTGCTGTCGGCTGCGCGCTCGCAGATATTCAACAGCGTGCTGGCGGCCCGGGTCGAACGCGACGCCTGGGACAAGCCGCTGGATGGCGAAATCTGGTCGCTGGCCGGATCGCGTTCCTGGTTTGGCCCGGAACCGTTCACCGACGTGTTGGCCGAGCGACTGGCGCGTGCGGACATCCATCCGTCCGGCCCGTTGTGGGGGCAGGGCGAGCCGCCGACGCAGGGCGAGGCCGGTGCACTGGAGCGCGAGATCGGTATGGCCAACAGCGATCTGGCCACGGGGCTGGCGTTGGCTCGGATGGATCAGGAGCGTCGCCCGTTGCGATTGATGCCGAAGGATCTGAAGTGGCATTGGCTGGACGATGCTGCGCTGGAGTTGTCGTTCGAGCTGCCGGCCGGCGCCTATGCCACGGTGGTGGTGCGCGAGTTGGCGCAAAGCTAGACAAACAACGCGACGCACCACGATTTTGTGGGAGCGGCTTTGGCCGCGATGCTTTGCTCCCTGCTTGCTGCTATGGGACAAGTCATCGCGGCCAAAGCCGCTCCCACAGTTGTTCTTCAGCCCTTCAGCAACACCACTACCGCACCGGTGCCGCCGAGCGCCGGTCGCGCCGAGGCAAACGCGATCACGTCATCGCGCCGGCGCAACATGCGATCGGTGAGGCCTTTCAGCACCGGACCGGCGGAGCGCGAACGCAGGCCCTTGCCATGCACGATGCGGACGCAGCGCAGTCCGTTCCGTTTCGCCTCGGCCAGAAACAGCATGATGCTGGCTTGCGCCGCGGCGGCATTCATCTGGTGCAGGTCGATGTCATCCTGCACGCTGAACTGGCCGCGCTTGAGCTGGCGCAGCAGCTTCGGCGGATAGCCATCGCGCAGGTAACCGAGCTCTTCGCCGACTTCGAGCACAGCCGGGTCGAAGGCCATGTCCAGCAATTCACCCGGCACGGCGGCTTCGTCCGCCTCCAGCATGTGCGGGTGTGGGGCAGGCCTGGCGGCGGCGGGCGGCGGTTGTACCGGATCGAGCGGACGCACCTCGCCGATCGCCTCGCGAAACAGGCGGCTGTCATCGGCGTTGATCGGTACGTGCGTACGGCGCTTCATCTGTCCATGCTAACCAACGGCGCGCGGTTAGGGCGCGAATCCGTGGGATTGACGTACTTCCGTGTGAAACCGGAGGCACGCTCCGGTAGACTTCAAGGTATCGATAAAGCGCTGTCAGGTGACGGATGGCGCGTCCGCAGTCAACCTTCGACGGAGCATCATGCGAGTTCTGGTAAGTAACGACGATGGCGTGGATGCCCCGGGCATCCGCGTGCTTGCCGAGCGTCTCGGCGCGGTGGGGCAGGTAACGGTGGTGGCGCCCGACCGCGATCGCTCCGGCGCCAGCAACTCGCTCACCCTCGACGCACCGCTGCGCGTGTTGCCGATGGGCAATGGTTACTACCGTGTGGCAGGCACGCCGACCGACTGCGTGCATCTGGCGCTGGCCGGGCTGCTCGACGACGAACCGGACATCGTGGTGTCGGGCATCAACAATTCGGCGAACCTCGGCGATGACGTGATCTATTCCGGTACGGTATCGGCGGCGATGGAAGGTCGTTTCCTGGGATTGCCGGCGATTGCGGTGTCACTGGTGACGCACGATCACAAGGGCATGCATTACGACTCGGCCGCCAAGGCGGTACTGCTGTTGATGCGGCGGCTGCTGGTCGATCCGCTGCCGGCCGATACCATCCTCAACGTCAACGTACCCGATCGGCCGTGGGCCGAGATCGAAGGTTTCGAAGTGACCCGGCTGGGTCGGCGTCATCGCTCCGCGCCGTGCATTGCACAAACCGATCCACGCGGCCGGCCGATCTGGTGGATCGGCCCGGCGGGCGAGGTGGACGATGCCGGCCCCGGCACCGATTTCGACGCGGTGCGACGAGGGTTTGTCTCGGTGACCCCCATCCATGTCGACCTGACCCGGTTCCAGGCGCTGGAGAAAGTCAGCAGCTGGATGCAGGCGCTCAGCGACGATATGGCTGCGGCTCACGTCAGCAACGACCAGGCGGCCTGAGCGATGAATGTCTATCCGCTGCCGCCGGCAGACCTCAAGGGCGAGGGTATGACCTCGCAACGTGCGCGCGATCGCCTCGTGGCGAATCTGAAGGACGGTGGCATCCGTGATCCACGCGTGATCGATGTCATCCGCAACACGCCACGGCATCACTTCATCGATCAGGCGCTGCATTCGCGCGCCTACGAAAATACCGCGTTGCCGATCGGCCACGGCCAGACCATCTCGCAGCCTTGGGTGGTGGCGCGCATGACCGAAGCGCTGCTTGAGCATTTCGACGCGAAGCAGGGCATGCCGCAGAAGGTGCTGGAGATCGGCACGGGTTCGGGTTATCAGGCGGCGATCCTGGCGGCGCTGGTGCCGCAGGTGTTCACGGTGGAGCGGATCGAAGAGTTGCTGCGCCAGGCGCGGCGGCGCTTCCGTCAGCTCGGCCTGACCAACCTGCGCACGCGCTATGACGATGGCAAGCTCGGTTGGCCGGACGAGGCGCCGTTCGATGCGATAATCCTCACCGCCGCCGGCGATACCATTCCCTCGCGGATCCTGGATCAGCTCAGCCCCGCCGGCGTACTGGTGGCGCCGGTCGGCTCGCCCAGCCGGCAGACGCTTATCCGCATGCGCGGCGACGGCCAGGGCGACTTCGTCCAGGAAGAACTCGGCGCGGTCAGCTTCGTACCCCTGCTCGGCGGGATCGGTTGATGCGCCTGTTCGGGGCGTTGTATGCGCGGGCACTGGTGTGGGCGCGTGAGCCGCGGGCGTTGTATTACCTGTCCGGGTTGAGTTTCGTGGAGGCGTTCATCTTCCCGATTCCGCCGGAAGTGATGCTGGCGCCGATGATGCTCGGCAAGCGACACCGCGCGTTTCGCTACGCCAATATCAGCCTGCTGTTTTCGCTGCTCGGTGCGCTGGTCGGATATGCGCTGGGTCACTGGGCATTCCACGCACTGCGACCGCTGCTGGATACACTGCATCTGTCGGCACCGATCGAGCAGGGTGTGGCGACGCTCAGCGCGCAAATGCGCGAGCATCGCTGGGGCATGTTCGGTGTGCTGATATTGGCCGCGCTGCAGCCCGTGGTGCCGATGAAGTTCGTCACCTGGGCGTGCGGCATCATCGGCGTGCCGATCCTGCCCTTCCTGCTCTGCATCGGGTTGGGTCGCGGCAAGCGTGTGTGGCTGCTGGCGCTGCTGATACGTCTGTTTGGCGAGCGTGCCGAGCGGGTCCTGCACAAGTACATCGAACGGATCGGCTGGATAGCACTGGTGGTGCTGGTTCTGCTGCTGGTGTGGTGGTCCTGGCTACGTTGATTGCCAGCCATCTTGGGGACTGCTGCCGCATGAAAAACATATCCCGCCTCGGTATGCTGGCAGGCATGGATCGAAATCTTCATTGGCTGGCAGCACTGACCGCGTCCCTCCTGCTGGCGGGCTGCGGCACCATGCGCAGTTCGGTCGTGGTGGAGCCGGCGGCCGGCAGCGGCTACGGCAACACGGGGTACAACCATGTCGGCCACACGATGCCGCCGCCGGCCCGCACGCCGATTCCCGGCGGCAGCTATGTGGTGGTGAAGAGCGACACCTTGTATTCGATCGCATTTCGCAAGGGTGTGGATTTTCGCGACCTGGCGCAGTGGAACGGTATCGCCGCGCCATACACGATCTGGCCAGGTCAGCGACTGACCTTGTCGCCGTCGGGCGGCACGGCCGCCGCGCATGCGGCCCATATTTCGCCGCCGACGGGAGCTACCCCCGTTGCGCCGAGCCGACCCGCCGCCACGCTGGCGGTCGCGGCGGCAACCGGGTTCGAACCCGTGCCAGCCCCATCGACAACCATCGCTTCCGCGGGTCGCACGATTGTGACGAGTCCGTCGGCAACCGCGCGGACACCGCCCGTTTCGCCGGCCGTGACTGCCACGACGTCTGTGGTACCAGTGGCAGGTGTGCCGGCTCCAGCGCCGGCAACCGTGCCGCCGCCGGCTCCAGTTCCTGCCGCAGCAGGCGCTTCACGCGCCGTAAGCGGGGTTAGCTGGCGCTGGCCAGCCGACGGTGCGCTGGTCAGCCGCTTTCAGAGTGGCGATGCGATCCCCGGTATCGAGATTGCCGGCAAGCCGGGCGATTCGGTGCGCGCTGCCGCAGACGGGGTCGTGGTCTACAGCGGCAACGGCCTGGTCGGTTATGGCGAACTGGTGATCATCAAGCACAATGAGAGCTTCCTGTCCGCCTACGGCCATAACCGCAAGCGGCTGGTCAAGGAAGGCCAGCGGGTCAGTGCCGGTCAGCAGATTGCCGAGATGGGTTCTACCGGTGCTGTGCGCAACGAACTGGAGTTCCAGATCCGCAAAGACGGTAATCCGGTCGATCCATTGGGCTATCTACCGCCGCGTTGAACGCACCGCGAGCTTCGGTGATCGCGGTTCCCGGCGTCATGCCACCGGCAGGATGAACCCGGCGACGACACGGCGACCTTCGCCGGCCAACAGGTTATAAGTGCGCGCAGCGGCTGCGTTGTCCATCACCTCGATGCCGATGCCCTTGCGCAGGAAGCCGGCCATGAAGGCCGCTGCCGGAAAGACCTGGCGTTCACCGGTGCCCAGGATCACCAGTTCAGGCTGCAAAGCCAGCAAGGCATCGACATGGCTGACATCCAGCATGACGGCGGCATCGACGGGCCAGTTCTCGATGACCCGATCCGGCGCGAGCAGGAAACTGGCAGCGAGTTCGCGATCAATCAGCGTGATGGTGCGGGCGCCGGCGCGCCGCACGAGCAGATAGCCTTCGGGGCGATCGAGCGACAGATCCATCAGGGTATCCCCGGTACGGCGGCCCTAGCGCGGCAGGGCGATTTTCGGTTCGTCGGCGTTGCGACGGAACAAGACGACCACATGGCCGATCTGGTGGATTTTTTCGGACTGCGTGCCGCCGGTGAGTGTGTCGATCTGGACCTGCCGCTCGTCCTTGTCGCCGCCCGACAGCTTGACCTTGACCAGTTCGTGAATGTCCAGCGCTTGGTTCAGTTCCTTTACTACGGCCTCGGTGGCGCCCTTGTTGCCAAGCAGGACAACCGGGCTCAGGTCGTGGGCGAGGCTGCGCAGGTAACGGGTCTGCGAGGAGGAAAGGGTCATGCGGTAGTGCTCGATTCGCGGTAAATGAACGGCAAAGGGTATCATGCGCCATCCCGTTCCCCAATCTGTGATCGAAGACGACATGGCCCGCAGCAAGAGCAGTGCAGTCTGGCTGCGCGAACACTTCAACGACGAATATGTGAAGAAAGCCCAGGCCGAGGGCTTGCGTTCGCGTGCGGTGTACAAGCTGGAGGAGCTGATCGAGCGTGATCGCCTGCTCAAGCCGGGCATCAACGTGGTCGACCTGGGCGCCGCTCCCGGCAGCTGGTCGCAACTGGTGCGCAACCGTCTGGGCGATACCGGCAAAGTGTTCGCACTGGACATCCTGCCTATGCAGAGCATCGCGGGGGTGGACTTCCTGCAGGGCGATTTCCGGGAGGAATCGGTATTGCGCGAGCTGGAGGGCCGACTGCAGGGCCATCGGCTGGATCTTGTACTGTGCGATCTGGCCCCCAATATGAGTGGTGTGGCGCTGGCCGACCAGATCCGTGCAATGGCTCTGGCCGATCTGGCGCTGGATTTCAGTCGGCAGTGGCTCAAGCCGGGCGGATCGTTCCTGATCAAGTTGTTTCAGGGCGTCGGCTTTGATGAATACTTGCGCAGCTTGCGCGCGGACTTCACCCGCGTGACCATGCGTAAACCTAAGGCCTCCCGCGCACGTTCGCGTGAGGTGTACGCACTGGCGGTGGGGCTGAAGCCTGCCGCCGTGTCACCGGGCGAGAACCGTGCATGAATGAAACAGCGAAAAATGTGTTGCTCTGGGTAATCATCGCGGTGGTCCTTTTCACCGTGTTCCAGAGCTTCAATCCCCGCGGCGCGGCCTCCTCCGACCTGCCTTACAGTTCGTTCGTGCAGAGTGTGGACAACGGCAACGTCGCCAACGCCACAATCAGCGCCGATCAACCGGCCACCATCAGCGGCAAGCTGAAGGACGGCAGCGCGTTCCGCACTGTCGCGCCGATGCTCGGTTTTTCCACCAATGCGGTGGTCAAGCAGATGCAGGACAAGGGTGTCGAAGTTCGCCAGGATCCGTCTGAAGGCTTCTCGCTGATCGGCTTGCTGGTGAGCTGGCTGCCGGTGTTGCTGATCGTGGGCGTGTTCATCTGGTTCATGCGCCAGATGCAATCCGGCGGTGGTGGTCGCGGTGCAATGAGCTTCGGTCGGTCGCGCGCCAAGCTGCAGGGCGAGGATCAGATCAAGGTCAATTTCAGCGACGTCGCCGGTTGCGACGAAGCGAAGGAGGAGGTCGGCGAACTGGTCGAGTTCCTGCGCGATCCCGGCCGGTTCCAGAAGCTTGGTGGCAAGATTCCGCGTGGTGTACTGATGGTCGGCCCGCCCGGCACTGGCAAGACCTTGCTGGCGAAGGCCATCGCGGGCGAGGCCAAGGTGCCATTCTTCGCGATCTCCGGTTCCGATTTCGTCGAGATGTTCGTGGGCGTCGGCGCCAGCCGCGTGCGCGACATGTTCGAGCAGGCCAAGAAGCACGCGCCGTGCATCATCTTTATCGACGAGATCGACGCAGTCGGTCGTCATCGCGGCGCCGGTCTGGGTGGTGGCCATGACGAGCGCGAGCAGACCCTGAATCAGTTGCTGGTCGAGATGGACGGCTTCGAGGGCACTGAAGGCATCATCGTGATCGCCGCAACCAACCGTCCGGATGTGCTGGATCCGGCGCTGCTGCGTCCGGGTCGTTTCGATCGTCAGGTCGTGGTGGGCCTGCCGGACGTGCGTGGCCGCGAGCAGATCCTCAAGGTGCACATGCGCAAGGTGCCGACCGCCAGTGATGTCAACGCGATGACCATTGCCCGCGGTACGCCCGGCTTCTCCGGCGCGGATCTGGCCAACCTGGTCAACGAGGCGGCCTTGTTCGCCGCGCGCGAGAACGCCCGTGAAGTTCGCATGAGTCACCTGGACAAGGCGCGCGACAAGATCCTGATGGGTGCCGAGCGCCGCTCGATGGCGATGAGCGAGGACGAGAAGAAGCTCACCGCCTATCACGAGGCGGGTCATGCGATCGTCGGCCGGCTGGTACCCGAACACGATCCGGTCTACAAGGTCACGATCATCCCGCGTGGTCGCGCGCTGGGCGTGACCATGTATCTGCCCGAGGGCGACAAATACAGCATCAATCGCGTGGCGATCCAGTCACAGCTTTGTTCGCTGTATGGTGGCCGTGTGGCAGAGGAGTTGATCTTTGGTGCCGACAAGGTCACCACTGGTGCTTCCAACGATATCGAGCGGGCCACCAAGATGGCACGCAACATGGCGACCAAGTGGGGGCTATCCGACGAACTCGGTCCGATCACCTACGGCGAGGATGAGGACGAAGTATTCCTCGGTCGTTCGGTCACCCAGCACAAGAGCATCTCCAACGAGACTGCCAGCAAGATCGACGAAGTGGTGCGAGGCATTCTCGATCGGGCCTATGCGCGCAGCAAGGAATTGCTGACGGCGAACCTCGACAAGCTTCATGCCATGGCTGAGGCGTTGCTGCAGTACGAGACCATCGATGCGCATCAGATCGACGACATCATGGCCGGACGTGAGCCCGGCCCACCAGCCGACTGGACCAAGAACGCCTCGGCTGGCGCCACACCGCCACCTCCGCCGCCCAAAAGCGACGCTGGCTCTACTGTGGGCAAGATGGGCGATCCGGCGCCACAGAGCCGTAATGGCATGGAAGGTTGATACGGGTTTGGACGGCCAAACCGGTTTCGTTTCGCAGCAAGGTGAGGAGGGTAGCCACGGGGCGCCGTCTCCATGCAATCCATGGAATTTACAAGTCGCACGACACAATCGTCATGAGTGGCTGGCAAACGGCTGCAATATCCGATTTGCGTTCTGCAGCGAATCGCGATGAATAAATTTTACGAAAAGGGTTGACGCACGGCAGCGGAGTCTGAATAATTCCGCTTCTTGCTTCACCGCCTTGGCGCCCAAACGCCAGCGCGGCAAAGTTAAAGTTTTTTTAGTGCGCCCGTAGCTCAGTTGGATAGAGTACCTGGCTACGAACTAGGTGGTCGGGAGTTCGAATCTCTCCGGGCGCACCATTTTTATAAGGCGAGGCGGGGTGCTTGCACCTCGTTTTGTTTTCGCGGAGAGGCTTGCTTCCTTTTGCGCGAAAGCAGTGATTCAGATATATGGTGTGCTTCGTACGGATTGACTGAGCGAAGCGTCACCCGTAACATTTGAAGGCTTCGATGACTTGAAGTGTTCGAGGATTCGTTGCGGGGTATAGCTCAGTCTGGTAGAGCGTTGCGTTTGGGACGCAAAAGTCGGGGGTTCGAATCCCTCTGCCCCGACCAGCGACGTGTCCTGCGGCAGAGACTGCGCCTGTAGCTCAACCGGATAGAGCATCGGCCTTCTAAGCCGACGGTTGCAGGTTCGAGTCCTGTCGGGCGCACCAGTTACAAGATTTATGGTGGGTGTAGCTCAGCTGGTTAGAGTCCCGGATTGTGATTCCGGTTGTCGTGGGTTCGAATCCCATCATCCACCCCAGTTTCAAACCAGGTTTCCTGGGCCGTTAGCTCAGTTGGTAGAGCAGTTGACTCTTAATCAATTGGTCGAAGGTTCGAATCCTTCACGGCCCACCAATGCAGCCAAGACGCCGATCGCTTGCGATCGGCGTCTTGCTTTGTGCGCTCAAGCGGGAGCGTAACGGGCCGCTGAGCCGCTACGGTGCTGATGTGCGGTTTACGGCTCGCTGGCGTTACCGCAGCAGGCTTGGCATCGTCGTCAGCATGCTTGTGCTGCAAGGTCATGCAACCGTAAAATGGTCCGCTTTCGTATAAGGGAATCATCGACTTAGACGGACGTGGCGAGCGGGTTTCATTGCTGTTGCCGAGTTGTCTGGCAATTGGCGAATTGGCTTCGAAATCCTGTGCTTACGAACGTGGATGAGAATGGCAAGGCGAGAGTGGCGGAATTGGTAGACGCACCAGATTTAGGTTCTGGCGGTTAACCCCGTGGGGGTTCGAGTCCCCCCTTTCGCACCATGCCGGGTGGTTTTCCTTAGTTTTTGCCGGCGGCACAGCCGCCATGGCGCCTGTGGCAGGCCCACAACATCAGGTAGTACCAGGAGACGTCATGCAGGTTTCGGTTGAGAACATTGGCACGCTCGAGCGCAAGCTCACGGTGAAATTTCCCGTAGAGCGGTTCGAGACGCAAGTCAGTGCGCGCATCGCGGAAATGGGCCGCACGGTTCGTCTGAAGGGTTTCCGTCCGGGCAAGGTGCCGACGACAGTGATCAAGCAGCGCTTCGGTGAACAGGTTCGTGGCGAGGTGTTGTCCGATCTGATTGGAAGTACGTTGCGTGAGGCGGTGGCGCAGGAAAAGCTGCAGCCGATCGCGAACCCTGCGATCAACACCACCGGGAAGCCGGAAAACGGTGAAATTGCCTATACCGCAACGTTCGAGGTCATGCCGGAGTTTCCGGCAGTCGACGTGGCTGCGCTGGAAATCAACCGGCCGATGGCGGCGGTAACCGATGCCGACATCGACAAGATGCTGGAGACGCTGCGCCAGCAACGCCGCAGTTTCGACGAAGTAGAGCGCGCCTCGGCCGAGGCTGACTTCGTAATGTTCGAGTACGCGGCTGAAGCGGGCGACTACCGTTTTCCGGCCGAAGGCCTGGAGCGGGCAGGCAGCGTGCTGGGTTCAGGCACCTTGTTCAAGGCGCTGGACGAGGCACTGGCGGGCCGCAAGGCTGGCGAGAGCTTTGATGCCGAGATCACGTTCCCGGAGGATTTCCGCAACGAGCAGTTGGCAGGAAAGGCCGCGAAGGTCAGCTTCAAGGTCATCAAGGTGCAGGAGCCGAAGCTGCCCGAGATCGATGGCGAGTTTGCCAAGCTGTTCGGCATCGAGGATGGCAACCTGGATACGTTCCGCAAGGAGGTTCGTGCCAATCTGGAGCGGGAGCTGAAGGCTGCCCTGATGGCACGCCTGAAGTCAGAAGTCGCTGAAAAACTGGCTGATGCTCACACCGAGCTGGACGTGCCGAAGCTGATGGTGCAATCCGAGGCGCGCAATATGGCGACCGGCAGCGTGCCGCAAGGCCAGCCGCCGCCGCCGCAGTTGATCGATGCCGCCACGCCGATCGCACGCAAACGGGTGATCGCCGGTCTGCTGATGGGCGAGATCGCGCGCAGACAGGAGATCAAGATCGATCGCAAGCGTATCGCCGAGCAGCTTGCTGCAATCGCCTCGACCTATGAGGAACCGGAGAAGGTCATTGAACTCTACAACGGCGACCCCCAACTGATGTCTGGGCTGCAGAATCGTGTGATGGAAGATCAGGTGGCCGAGTGGGTGGCGGAACATGCCAAGACTACCCAGCAGGACCTGAGCTTCGACGACGTGATGCGCCCGGCTAACGCCTGAGCTTTTACAGGCACACTCACCGGAGAGCTGCCAACATGGCCATGGACCCGATCCAGAACCTCAATTTGATACCGATGGTCGTCGAACAGACGGCCCGCGGCGAGCGCTCCTATGACATTTACTCGCGCCTGCTGAAGGAGCGGGTGATCTTCCTGGTCGGTGAAGTGAACGATCAGGTCGCCAATGTGATTGTCGCGCAGATGCTGTTCCTGGAGTCGGAGAATCCGGACAAGGACATCCACTTCTACATCAACAGCCCAGGTGGCGCGGTGACCGCGGGTCTGGCGATCTACGACACCATGCAGTTCATCAAGCCGGATGTCAGCACCATGTGCATCGGTCAGGCATGCAGCATGGGTTCGCTGTTGCTGACGGCAGGTGCCAAGGGCAAGCGGTTCTCGTTGCCGAACTCACGTGTGATGATCCATCAGCCTTCCGGCGGAGCGCAGGGACAAGCGACCGACATCGAAATCCAGGCGCGCGAGATCCTGTACATGCGTCAGCGCCTGAATCAGATCTATGTCGAGCACACCGGCCAGTCGATCGAGAAGATCGAACTGGACATGGAGCGTGATCGCTTCATGAATGCGGTCGATGCGAAGACGTATGGTTTGATCGACGAGGTGCTCGACAAGCGCGCCGGCGAGACGGTGAAATCGGCCTGATTTCCAGGTTTTACCCCAGAGTTGCGAGATGGGCTCTGCGTCTGCAGGCAGACGCGGGGCCCTGTGTTATTCTCGCGACGCATTCAGATTTACCAGCGGGATCGAGAGTATGAGCGACGACCGGCAGGGGCGTTCCAGCGACAGCGGCAAGATTCTCTATTGCTCTTTCTGTGGCAAGAGCCAGCATGAGGTGCGCAAGTTGATCGCGGGCCCGTCCGTGTTCATCTGCGACGAGTGCGTGGAACTGTGCAACGACATCATCCGCGAGGAACTGGAAGAGAAGGCTGCCTCCGGGCGCACCCAGTTGCCGAAGCCACGCGAGATCCGCGAGTCGCTGGATCAGTACGTGGTGGGCCAGACCCGCGCCAAGAAGGCGTTGGCGGTGGCGGTGTACAACCATTACAAGCGGATCGAGTCACGTCAGAAGAGCGACGACATCGAGCTGGGTAAATCCAACATCCTGCTGATCGGCCCGACCGGCTCGGGCAAGACGCTGCTGGCGGAAACGCTGGCGCGTCTGCTCAATGTGCCGTTCACGATCGCCGACGCCACCACGCTGACCGAAGCCGGTTACGTGGGCGAGGATGTCGAGAACATCATCCAGAAGCTGCTGCAGAAGTGCGACTACGACGTCGAGAAGGCGCAGTCGGGCATCGTCTACATTGACGAGATCGACAAGATCTCGCGCAAGAGCGAAAATCCGTCGATCACCCGCGACGTATCCGGCGAAGGCGTGCAACAGGCGCTGCTGAAGCTGATCGAGGGCACCTTGGCCTCGGTGCCGCCGCAGGGCGGGCGCAAGCATCCGCAGCAGGAATTTCTGCAGGTCGACACCAAGAACATCCTGTTTATCTGCGGTGGTGCTTTTGCTGGTCTGGAAAAGGTCATCCAGCAGCGTTCCGAGAACACCAGCATCGGCTTTTCGGCCGAGGTGCGCAGCAAAGAGCGCACCGAGAACTTGGGCAAGGTGCTGGCCGACGTCGAGCCTTCCGATCTGGTGCGTTTCGGCCTGATCCCGGAATTCGTCGGGCGCCTGCCGGTGGTGGCCACGCTGGACGAGCTCGACGAAGCGGCACTGGTGAAGATCCTCACCGAGCCGAAAAACGCCGTCACCAAGCAGTTCAAGAAGCTGTTCGAGATGGAGGAGGTGGAGCTGGAGTTCCGCCCCGAGGCGCTGCAGGCGATCGCCAAGAAGGCGCTCAAGCGCAAGACCGGCGCCCGCGGTCTGCGCACTATTCTTGAGCAGGTGCTGCTGGACACGATGTATGAGTTGCCCTCGCTGGAGCATGTCAGCAAGGTGGTGGTGGACGATGCCGTGATCGACGGTCAGGCCGAGCCTTACCTGATCTATCGGGGCAGCCTGCAGCAGCGCGTTGCAGGGGAGAGTGGCGACGCTGCCTGATTTGTGTAAGTGCCTGCAACGACAGCGGCTCCGGTGGTTTCACCGGGGCCGCTCTGTTTTTCGGCACCTCGCGCACCTTGACTGCGCGCCTGGCTGCCTCCACTTGACGTGGTAACAGGCCCGGCGCAGTGTCGGGTTGAACCAAGAAACCGAATTCGAGGGACTCCTCTTCCATGGCCAAGAACGCCCCCCTTCCCGCTGCACTGGACGCACTGCCGGTATTGCCATTGCGCGACGTGGTGGTCTACCCGCACATGGTCATCCCGTTGTTTGTCGGCCGCGACAAATCCATGCGCGCGCTGGAACGCGCAATGGAAGGCGAGCGGCAGATCCTGCTGGTCGCACAGAAAAGCCCGGATATCGACGATCCGGAAATTGCCGACTTGCATCAGGTCGGCACGCTGGCCGGCGTGCTGCAGTTGCTGAAGCTGCCCGATGGCACGGTCAAGGTGCTGGTCGAAGGCCAATCGCGCGTGGCGGTCGAGGATTTTCAGGAACTGGACGGCATGCTGATGGCCCGGTCGCGCCTGATCGAACCGGTCTACAACGCCAAGGAGCGCGAGCTTGACGTCGTCTCGCGGACGCTGATTTCATTGTTCGAGCAATTGGTCAAGCAGAGCCGCAAGCTGCCGCCCGAAGTGCTGGCGAGTCTGTCCGGCATTGATGATCCGTCGCGCGTCGCCGACTCCATTGCCGCGCACCTTTCTGTGCGCATGGCCGACAAGCAGAAGGTGCTGGAGACAGCTGACGTCGGACAACGGCTGGAGTTGCTGATCGGCCTGGTCGATGGCGAGATGGACTTGCAGCAGGTCGAGAAGCGCATCCGCGGACGGGTCAAGTCGCAGATGGAGAAGAGTCAGCGCGAGTACTACCTCAACGAACAGATGAAGGCGATCCAGAAGGAGCTCGGCGACAACGAGGAGGGCCCCAACGAAGTCGAGGAACTGCAGAAGAAGATCGAGACTTCAGGCATGCCCAAGGCCGTGTTGACCAAGGCGCGGCAGGAATTCGGCAAGCTCAAGCAGATGTCGCCGATGTCGGCCGAAGCCACCGTCGTACGCAACTACCTCGACTGGCTGGTTGGCGTGCCGTGGAAGAAGCGCAGCAAGGTGCGCAAGGATCTGCAGATGGCGCAGGAAGTGCTCGACGCCGATCACTTCGGGCTGGAGAAGGTCAAGGATCGCATCCTTGAATACCTCGCCGTGCAGCAGCGCGTGTCCGTGATGAAGGGTCCGATTCTGTGTTTGGTCGGTCCGCCTGGCGTGGGCAAGACGTCGTTGGGGCAGTCGATTGCCAAGGCGACCAATCGAAAATTCGTGCGCATGAGCCTGGGTGGCGTGCGCGACGAGGCCGAGATCCGCGGCCATCGACGCACCTATATTGGTTCGATGCCTGGTCGTATCGTGCAGAACATCAACAAGGTGGGCACCAAGAATCCGCTGTTCGTGCTGGACGAGATCGACAAGATGTCGATGGATTTTCGCGGCGATCCGTCGTCGGCGCTGCTGGAAGTGCTCGATCCAGAGCAGAACCACACGTTCAACGACCATTACCTCGAGGTCGATCTCGATCTGTCCGAGGTGATGTGGATCGCCACCGCGAACTCGTTGAACATTCCCGGCCCTTTGCTGGACCGCATGGAAGTCATCCGCATTCCTGGCTACACCGAGGACGAGAAGCTCGGCATCGCGCAGAAATATCTGCTGGCGAAACAGCTCAAGGCGAACGGCCTCAAGTCCGACGAACTCAGCGTGAGCGAAGAGGCGTTGCGCGACATTGTGCGGTACTACACGCGCGAGTCGGGCGTGCGCAACCTGGAGCGCGAGATTTCCAAGATCTGTCGCAAGGTGGTCAAGGAGCTGACCTTGGGTCAGGTGAAGAAGGCCAAGGCAAAGGCTACGTCGGTAAAGACGGGCAAGACCAAGGCAAAGTCGAACGCCGGTCGAATCACGGTGGATTCGGCCAATCTGAATCACTACCTAGGTGTGCGGCGGTTCGATTTCGGTCGCAAGGAATTGCAGAACGAAGTGGGGCTGGTGACCGGGCTTGCCTGGACCCAGGTTGGCGGTGAGCTGCTCAGCATTGAAGGTTCCGTGGTGCCGGGCAAGGGCCGGCTGGTGCATACCGGCCAGCTTGGCGATGTCATGAAAGAGTCGATCCAGGCGGCGTTGTCGGTGGTGCGCGCGCGTGCTGACCAGCTCGGTATCGATCCTGAGTTCCATCAGAAGCTGGATGTACATATCCATGTCCCGGAGGGCGCCACGCCGAAAGACGGTCCCAGCGCTGGCATCGCCATGTGCACGGCCTTGGTCTCCGTGCTTACCAAGGTGCCGGTGCGCTCCGAGGTGGCGATGACTGGTGAAATCACCTTGCGTGGCCGTGTGCTGCCGATCGGTGGGCTCAAGGAGAAACTGCTGGCGGCACTACGCGGCGGGATAACCACGGTGATCATCCCGGAGGACAACAAGAAGGATCTGGCGGACATGCCGGCCAACATCACTTCTTCGCTGGAGATTCATCCAGTTCGCTGGATTGACGAGGTGCTGGACATCGCGCTCGAACGCCCGTTGCGCCCGAATCCGGCCAAGGATGAGGCTCCTGCTGCGATTGCGGGTGAGTCAGCGGAAGTGCATTCGCTCACGCATTGATCGGCAAAGGGCATCCTTCGGACTGGTTCCTATGGTGCTCTGCTGCGGCAGGGCACTTTATGTTTTTTCGCTGTTGGCCGACGAAGTTTTGATCTAGTCTTCTGGCGCCCGTTTTGCAAGCGGTTTCGACAGCCACCGATCTTGCGGAAACGTTGCTGTGGCTTGTGTTGCGGATTCCCGTAAGGCACTGGTATAAAGGCGATACCGCAGTCCCGGCGTTGATATGTCAGCGCAGCGATGCGGGGTTGCGTTAAGGCGCCTAGCAAGAGCCAACCATCCATGCCGGTGTTGTCCCGTCCCTGGGGCCGACCACGCTGGCGAAATCCGAATAAGGGAGTTTCTTTCAATGAATAAAACCGATCTGATCAATGCCATTGCCGAAAAAGCCGAGCTGACCAAGGCCGATGCGGGCCGGGCCCTCGAAGCCTTTTTTGAGACCGTGCAGAAGTCGTTGAAGAAGGGCGAGGACGTCTCGGTGGTGGGCTTTGGCACTTTCACTGTGCGCAAGCGCGCAGCTCGTACCGGTCGCAATCCGCGTACCAACGAAGCGATCAAGATCAAGGCCTCGAAAGTGCCTGCGTTCAAGGCTGGCAAGACCCTCAAGGATGCCCTAAACTAAGCGGCTGACGCTTGGTTTTGGGTGCTTAGCTCAGCGGTAGAGCGTCGCCCTTACAAGGCGGTGGTCGTAGGTTCGATCCCTACAGCACCCACCAGAAAAATGCGGAGTGGTAGTTCAGTTGGTTAGAATGCTGGCCTGTCACGCCGGAGGTCGCGGGTTCGAGTCCCGTCCACTCCGCCACAGTTCGCAAGGGCGCCCGTGTGGCGCCCTTGTCATTTGAGCAGTGCGTGTTCGTGTAGCTTCTTGAGCGATCGGACACGCGGCTTGCGCCACTCACGCACCACGCGTTATCAACCACGTTGCGGGAAGATTTCAATGCTGCAGGCAATGCGTAACAAGATGCATGGATGGCCATCCATCATTGTTCTTGGCCTCGCCGTTCTGGCGATGTCGCTGTTCGGCATGGAGAGCTATTTCACGTCGCGCGACGATGCATTCGTGGCGAAAGTCGGCAAGCATGAAATCAGCCAGAACGCCTATCAGGATCGGATCAACCAGCTGCGGCAGCAGGCAAGCGCCGAGCAGGGGGAGCATTTCGATTCCAGCATTTTCGAAAAGCCCGAGATGAAGCAGCGAGTCCTGGACGCCATGATCGACCAGCAACTGTTGCTCCAGGTCAACGACGATTGGGGCATGCGGGTATCGGATCAGGCCGTACGCGATTACATCGCCGGGATCCCCACGTTTCAGGTCAATGGACAATTTGACGCTATCAGCTACCGCGCATGGCTCGCCAGCCAGCGCAAGACCCCGGACATGTTCGAGAGCGAAATACGCTCATCATTGGCGATCCAGTTGCTGCCCGATGCGATCAACGACAGCACCATCGTCAGCGATGTGCAGGTCGATCATTTTCTGAGCTTGCTTACCCAGCGCCGTGACCTGCGCTACTTCCTGTTGCCGCGACCCACGCTCACCGACAACCAGGTCAGCGATGCGCAAATCGAGGCGTGGTACAAGGCACACCTCGCCGACTACATGAACCCCGAACAGGTCTCGGTGAAGTACATCGAAGTCAACGGTGCCGACCTCCCGTTGGAAGCCGCGCCCAGTGAGGACGATCTGAAGAAACGCTATGCAGATGAAAAGCAGCGTTTCGTGCAGCCGGAACAACGGCTCGTTTCGCACATCCTGATCAACGTGCCGACCAATGCCACCCCAGAACAGCAGAAGGCGGCGTTGGCCAAGGCCGAGAAGATTGCCGTCGAAGCCAACCCCGGCGACTTCGCCAAGCTTGCTGAGCAGGATTCGCAGGATCTTGGTTCAAAGCGCCAAGGTGGCGATCTTGGATGGTTGGAAAAAGGCGTGACCAACCCGGCCTTCGATGCGGCGCTGTTTGCATTGCAGAAAAACCAGATTTCCAAGCCCGTGCTGTCGTCCGATGGCTATCACATCATCTGGCTGCGCGATGTTCGCAGTGGTGAATCCAAGCCGTTCGAGGAGGTGCGTGACCAACTGGTGAAGGAAGCTTCGGCAGCCGAGCGCGACCGCAGGTACAACGAGGTCGCCGGCAAGATGTCCGACAACACTTACCAGAACCCGACATCGCTGGAGCCGGCTTCGGTGGCGTTGAACCTGCCCATCAAGGCGACCGCGCTGTTCGCGCGTACAGGCGGCGAAGGTCTCACGGCAAACCCCAAGCTGATCGCCGCAGCGTTCAGTGATGATGTGTTGGTGCAGGGCAACAACTCCGGTCTGGTCGATCTGGGTAACAACCACTCGGTGGTGATCCATGTCGACAAGCATGTGCCGGCGGCGGCACGGCCGCTGGCCGAAGTGCGCGCTGACGTGCAGAAGAAGATCCTCAACGAGCGCATCGCTGCCCTCGAGAAGAAGCAGGCTGATGACGCGCTGGCGCGCTTGCACAAAGGTGAGGCCATGCCGGCATTGGCGACATCGATGGGCGCCACCATCACCAGTGTGAGCGAGGCCGTGCGGCATTCCGAAGTGCCGGCGCCGCTGTTGACGCAGGCGTTCCTGTTGCCGCACCCGACTGCAGACAAGGCGCAGTTTGCGGCAGTGGACATGCAGGATGGGACCTTTGCACTGCTCGCCTTGGACAAGGTTCAGGGCGGTGACCTTTCGAAGGTGCCGCCGGAGCAGCGTGAGTCGCTGCGCCAGCAGATGGCCCAGGCCTACGGCTCCGAGACGACGAGAGAGCTGGTCGAACTGCTCAAGACAAAGGCCGAAATCAAGCTCAACAAGGCTCGGATGTAGCCCATCCTGTTTCGCTGCCGTGTAGCGGACAAGCCAGCACAAACAGAAGGGCGGCCATGGGCCGCCCTTCTGTTTGTGGCCCAGGCCGGATTGACCCGCCAGCTCAGTTTGTATCACTCACCCGCAATACCTGGCCAAGCTTGAGCGTCTGCCCGCGGAGGTGGTTCCAGCGTTGCAGCTCGCTTACGTTCACTGAGTAGTTCCGGGCGATCTGCCACAGGCTGTCGCCACGCCTGACCGTATGTGTTTTCCGTGGTGTCGTTGTCTTTGATGGGACAGCGACTGCCGTGATGGCGGCGGTGCCGTGGCCCTGGGGGGCGGCGAGTCCCATTGATGGCTGCACCAGCAAGGCATTCCGGAATTGCTCCGCGCGACTCGCCGGCAGCAGCAGGTACGAGGCAGCACCGGCATCAATCATGTCACTGCGGAACGCGGCGTTGAGGCCTTTCAATGTATTCACTGACATGCCGGCATGATCGGCGGCCCGGGTGATCGGCATCGAATGGGTGATCTTTACCTGTACCAGTTGCTGTTCATCCGGCAGCGTCGGCAGGCTTACATGGAAGCGGCCAGGTTCCCGCACGACGCAGGCGATCGCCAGCAGTTTGGTCAGATGAGCGCGAGTGACCTTGCGCACCGGCCACTCGGGAATCACGGGGTCGTCTCCCGGCATGCCATGCTTTCGGATAAGTTTGCGCACGGAGAACTCGCCGGCGTTGTAGGCGTAATCAGCCACCCGCCAGTCATGAAACTGATCGTGATATTGCTTGAGCAGTTTCATCACCGCATGAGCGGCGGCCGGAACATCGAGGCGCCCGTCATAGTGGCCATCGACGCGCAACCCCATCGCGCCGGCGGTGATCGGCATGATTTGCCACATACCGGCAGGTTGACGCCGGCGTGCCGCGACCGGCTGGAACTGGCTCTCCACCCAGGGCAGCAGTACAAACTCTCCCGCGACATCGTACTGAGCCGCGATCTGTTGCACGTAGGCCAGGCGAGGCAACACTTCCCGCAGCTGATTCTCGAATTGTATGGGGTTGTGTGTGTAGCGCTTGGCCCAGACCATGACCGACGGATCAGCGTCGCAGTCGGCCATCGCAAAGCTGCTGCGCAATTGATCCCAAGTATTGTCCGATGGCGGTTTCGCCGGTTCGCTGGAAGAAGGCACGACTATGGGAGCAACGGTCGCTGTCGGAATCGCCTTGGTCGGCCGCTGGTGTGGTGCTTGCGAGGGTGTGCCAGCACACGCCGCCAACAGGATCGACAGTGCCATGGGCAGAAATTTGAGAAGTTTGCTCATCCGCTGAATCCGTTCTTGGCTTCGCGCAGGGCGGCAAAGCGGGTGACGCGATCGGTATCGATGCCTCGTTGCGTGCACCAGGCAGCGACAACTTTGGAGTCCACGCGCAGGAATGGATTGGTCGCCAGCTCCACGGTCAATGCAACCGGCAGGGTAGCAAGGCGTTGGGCGCGTAAATTCGCGACTTCCTGCAGCCTTTTCTGCAACTCGGGATTGCCTGGTTCGATGGTGCGCGCAAAGCGACCGTTGGCTTCGGTGTACTCATGTCCCGCGCAAACCAGGGTTTCTGGCGGCAACCTCGACAGACGATCCAGCGAAGTGAGCATCTGGGCCGGCGAGCCTTCGAACAAGCGGCCGCAGCCGAGGCTGAACAGGGTGTCGCCGCAAAACAGCAGGCCTGCTCCGACGAATGCCACATGACTGAGGGTATGGCCGGGGATCGCGATCACCTCGAAGCGGGTTTGCGGCGAGGCCAGGTTGATCAGGTCTCCGTCGCGCACCTGTTCCGTTGCCTCGTCGATGCGTTCATCGACAGGTGCATACACGGGGACGCCATGCTGCATGCGCAGGGCTGCCGCGCCGCCGATATGGTCAGGGTGATGATGAGTCAGCAGGATCGCACGCAGTCGCAGTTGGCGCGCCGCAAGCGCGCGTTCGACGACCGTGGCGTCACCCGGATCAACCACGACGGCATTGCCATCGTCGTCGTGCATCAGCCAGATGTAATTGTCGGCCAGTGCCGGTAACGGTATGAGATGCAAGGTGAGCTCCGCTGCGTTTCAGGAGCGCCTGATGATGAATCAGGTGCTGTTTCCCGTGATCAACGACAGACGCAGCCGTCCCGGGCGCGCATGAAGCGGTCGACTATAGGGTGGCTTCGCCGCCAGCTCGTTAGCAGAGCGTTAATCAGCTGATCTGGCGTTCAGCAGCGTGCGGCAGTTCCGGCGCGTCTGTAATCTGCAGTCGGCTGTCGTCAACCGTTACAATGCCGATACAGATGGAGACCAGGCCTGCTGCATGCATCAACGCGATGACGACATCTATGCCAGTGCGCCCCTGCGCCGATTGCTGGATGAGCAGACGCGTGCGCTGACGCCTGAACTGCAACGCTGTTTCGGCACGCACGGCCTGTTGCTGCGCACATCCGCCAACGACGTGCCGCCTGCCTTGCCGATGCTCGGCTGCTGGACCAGCCTGCGCCTGGACAACGGCTGCTATCGCGGTGATTTGCAGGCAGCAATGAATGAGCCGTTGCCCTTCGTGGACGATGCATTCGACCTGGTGGTGCTGCGACACGTGCTGGAAGTGACGCCGAGCGCATCGGCACTGCTCAACGATGCCATCCGCATACTGGCGCCGGGTGGCGTACTGGTACTTACTGGCGTGCATCCGCTCAGTGGCTGGGCACCCTGGTTCTATTGGCGTACGCGTGGCAAATCACAGACACTGCGGATGCCATTGCGTCTGGGTCACGACCTACGGCAGGCAGGACTGGAAATCGAGCGAATGCAGCGGGTGGGGCGTTTGTGGCCCGGTCGGGAGACGACAGGTTCGACACCCGCCAGTGCGTTCGGCGGGGGCTATGTCCTGATCGCGCGCAAACGTCGGCGCATGATTGCGCCACTGCGAATCAAGCCGATGCCGGTACGGGTGTCGTCCAGTGGCCAATTGTCGCCAGGCACACGACGCAGTTCAGCGCTGTGACTTTTCAATGGAATACGTGAGTAACGATGAGCGAAGTGGAAGCATTTACCGACGGCGCCTGCCTGGGCAATCCGGGTCCGGGTGGCTGGGCCGCCCTGTTGCGCGCCAAAGACAGCGAACGCATGGTTGCCGGTGGTGATCCGGCCACCACCAACAATCGGATGGAATTGATGGCCGCCATCGGTGCCCTGGAGGCATTGAAGCGGCCCTGCAAGGTGGTGCTCACCACCGACTCGCGGTATGTGATGCAGGGTATCGAGCAGTGGGTTCCCAAGTGGCGCGCCAACGGCTGGCGCACTGCAGACAAGAAGCCGGTGAAGAATCAGGATCTGTGGCTGCGGTTGTCGGATGCAGCGAGTACCCATCAGGTGCGCTGGCAGTGGGTGCGTGGCCATAACGGCCATATTGAAAACGAGCGGGTCGACCAGGCGGCGCGCGAGCAGGCCGAGTTGCTCAGGGGTCGGGCATGAGACAGATCGTTCTCGATACCGAGACCACGGGACTGGAAGTGCGCCAGGGGCATCGGCTGGTGGAGATAGCCTGCGTCGAGATGCTCGAACGTCGCCTCACCGGCCGGCATTATCAGACCTATCTCAACCCGGATCGGGCGATCGACGAAGGTGCCCGGCTGGTCACCGGCATCGAGGACGAGTTCCTGCTCGACAAGCCGCATTTTGCCGACGTGGTGGACGAGTTCCTTGCCTTCATCGACGGCGCGGAACTGATCATCCACAACGCCAGTTTCGACATCGGATTTCTAGACGCCGAACTGGCGCGCCTGGACAACGGTGCCGGCAGGATCGGCGACCGTTGCCGCGTGCTTGATACCTTGGCGATGGCGCGCGAGCGCTACCCGGGTCAGCGCAACAGTCTTGATGCATTGTGCAAGCGGCTCGGCGTGGACAATTCGCGGCGCGACCTGCATGGCGGTCTGATTGACGCCCAGTTGCTGGCGGACGTGTATCTGGGAATGACATCTGGGCAGGTGGCGTTCGACCTGGGTTTCGAAGGTGCCGCGGAACAACACAACGCCGTGGTGGCTGAGCCGGTTGTCCTGCGGGTACGCCCTTTGGTGCTGCACGCTTCACCAGATGAGTCGTTGCAGCACGAACAACGTCTGGATGCGCTCGACAAGGGCGTGGACGGGCAGAGTGTATGGCGGCGACTGGGTTGAGCGAAACCGCTGCGGTCGGGGCTCAGCAGGAGCGCACGATGATCACGCTGATATTGTCATCGCCACCGCTGTCGAGTGCGGCCAGCAGCAGGTGATCCACGCACTCCTGCGAAGCCAGGTCCGTACGAGCGACCGTGCGTGCAATCGACGCATCGCCGACGCCCTCGGTCAGGCCATCGCTGCACAACAGGAACCCCATGCCCTGCTCCAGCTGGCCGCGTGCCATGCCGATGTGCAGTTGCTCGGTGGCGGTCACACCCAGCGCCTGGGTAAGCACATTGCGTTGCGGATGCTGGGACACCAGCGCGGGGTCCAGCTGGCCGGCTTCGACCAATGCCTGCACCAGGGAGTGGTCGTGACTGATCTGACGCAGGTCCTGCTTCCACATGTAGATGCGGCTGTCGCCAACCCAAGCCACTTCGTAGCTGTCGCCGGCTGTTCGCAGAGCGGCAATGGTGGTGCCCATGGGTAGGACGTCGAAGCTGTGGCGGGTGTGGGCCAGCAGTCGCTCGGCCGCACCGTGCACCGCCTCGATCAGGCTGTGCCCGCGGGTGACCAGATCGACCACCGCATCACGTACCAGCGCCGAAGCTACCTCTCCGTGCTGATGGCCACCCATGCCATCGGCAACCAGAAACAGGCCGAGTGAGGCATCGGCATAATAAGTGTCTTCATTGCGCGTGCGGCGCAGGCCGACATGCGTTCCGTGTCCAAATTCGATCATGGGCTTTCAGTTGGGGCGAGCTGTTGAAGCATGCCGCAAGACCTGGTTGTTGTCACGGCAAGTTCGCTCGCGTATTATTCCCGGCTCGCATGCGCCACCATGCATCCGCACCGGAGAGGTGGCAGAGTGGTCGAATGTACCTGACTCGAAATCAGGCGTACGTGTAAGCGTACCGTGGGTTCGAATCCCACCCTCTCCGCCAGAAAAGCACAACGCCCCCTCGTGGGGCGTTGTGCTTTTCTGATGGCGACGGCTGGGTAAGAACCCACCCGGGTTCGACAAATTTGTCAGGAACAAATTTGGACAGCCGCAGGCTGGCCCCGCAGCGCGCAGCGCGGAGGGGTTCGGCCCAGGGATGGGCCGAACAATCCCACCCGGTGTCGGTGATGCTTCACGCCCACCTGGCGCGTTTTGCTTTCCAGCAATCGCAACAAAAGGGCCGGGTGATCCCCGGCCCTTTTTCAAACCCTGTCGCGACTACGATGCCTAGTCGATTCAGCCGGCCTTCTTCTTCGCCAACCGCAACCAAGTATCAACCACCGTATCGGGATTCAGCGACAACGACTCGATGCCTTGCTCCATCAGCCACTCGGCCAGATCCGGATGGTCGCTCGGGCCCTGACCACAGATGCCGATGTACTTGCCCTTGGCGCGGGCGGTCTTGATCGCCATCGACAGCAATTTCTTGACGGCTGGATCGCGTTCGTCGAACAGGCTGGCGACGATGCTGGAGTCGCGGTCGAGGCCCAGGGTGAGCTGGGTGAGGTCGTTCGATCCGATCGAGAAGCCGTCAAAGATGTCGAGGAACTCGTCAGCGAGCAGAGCGTTCGAGGGCACCTCGCACATCATGATGACCTTGAGGTCATGCTCGCCCTGGGTGAGGCCATTCTTGGCCAGCACTTCGATCACCTTGCGGCCTTCGCCCAGGGTGCGCACGAACGGGATCATCACCCATACGTTGGAGAGGCCCATCACTTCGCGCACGCGCTTGACCGCCTTGCACTCCAGAGCGAATGCCGCGGCGAAGCTGGGGTCGACGTAACGGCTGGCACCGCGGAAGCCGATCATCGGGTTCTCTTCATGCGGCTCGTAGCACGAGCCGCCGAGCAGGCCGGCGTACTCGTTCGACTTGAAGTCGGACAGGCGCACGATCACCGGCTTCGGGTAGACCGAGGCGGCGATGGTGGCAATGCCTTCGGCGAGGCGATCGACATAGAACTCGACCGGACCGGCATAACCGGCGATGCGTTCGTCGATCTTTGCCTTCGTCTCGGCATCCTGCTGGCTGTATTCCAGCAGCGCCTTGGGATGCACACCGATGTGGCTGGCGATGATCATTTCCAGACGGGCCAGACCGATGCCGGCATTCGGCAGCATGCCGAAATCGAACGCGCGCTCCGGGTTTGCCACGTTCATCATGATCTTCAGCGGCGCCTCGGGCATGTCGCCAAGATCGGCAGTGACGCGTTCGAATTTCAGGATGCCTTCATAGATCGTGCCGGTGTCGCCTTCGGCGCAGGACACGGTGACTTCGGCGCCATCCGGGATCAGTTCCAGTGCGTTGCCGGTGCCGACCACGGCGGGTACACCCAGCTCGCGCGCGATGATCGCCGCATGACAGGTGCGGCCGCCGCGATTGGTGACGATCGCGGAGGCACGCTTCATTACCGGCTCCCAATCGGGGTCGGTCATGTCGGCGATCAGCACATCACCCGGCTGCACCTTGTTCATGTCGCTCAGCGAGCGGATCACGCGCGCCTTGCCGGCACCGATCTTCTGGCCGATCGAACGACCTTCGGCGAGTACCTTGCCTTTCTCGTTGAGGTGGAAGCGCTCGAGCTGGGTCGTGTGCGTGCGCGATTTCACCGTCTCCGGGCGCGCCTGCACGATGTAGATCTTGCCGGTATGACCATCCTTCGCCCACTCGATATCCATCGGTCGGTCGTAATGCTTTTCGATGATCAGCGACTGCCGCGCCAGTTCCTGCACGTCCTCGTCGTTGATGCAGAACTTGTTGCGCATTTCCGTCGGTGTGTCTTCGGTGCGCACGCGTTCGCCCGGCGCAGCGGAATAGACCATGCGCAGCTGCTTGGCGCCGAGATTGCGGCGCAGCACGGCGGGCTTGCCCTCACGCAAGGTCGGCTTGAACACATAGAACTCGTCCGGATTGACCGCGCCCTGCACGACCATTTCGCCCAGGCCGTACGAGCCGGTGACGAACACCACATCACGGAAGCCGGATTCGGTGTCCAGCGTGAAAAGCACACCGGAGGCGCCCACGTCCGAGCGCACCATCAATTGCACGCCGGCGGACAGGAACACGTCTTCGTGCTTGAACCCCTGGTGCACGCGGTAGGCGATCGCGCGATCGTTGTACAGCGACGCGAAGACTTCCTTCACCTTGTGCAGCACGTCGTCGATGCCGACCACGTTGAGAAAAGTCTCTTGCTGGCCGGCGAATGAGGCATCCGGCAGGTCCTCGGCAGTGGCCGACGAGCGTACGGCGACGGCGATATCGTCGGCACCGGCGTCCTTGCATAGTTTGATATAGGCCGCGCGAATCGCCTGCTCGAGTTCGCCAGGCAGGGCAGTGTCGACGATCCAGCCGCGGATCTCCTTGCCAGCTACTACCAGCGTGTCGACGTCATCGACATCGAGCGAGGCGAGGCGTTCCTGGATGCGTTTGGCCAGACCGCTCTTTTCCAGATACTGCTGGAACGCATCGGCCGTGGTGGCGAAACCACCCGGCACGGACACGCCAAGCTTGGCCAGGTTGCCGATCATCTCGCCGAGCGAGGCATTCTTGCCGCCCACCTTGCCCAGGTCGGTCATGCGAAGTTGGTCGAGCCAAAGCACCAGATCGTTCAAGGGGATTTCCTCAAGAGCTCTACTAAGGGTGACGGGATGGATACGGCGTGCAGGCCCAAAGGGGACTGCAAAGGACTGGTATTGTCCGCTGCCGATGGTGCGCAGCACAAGAAGACCATTGCCGTGCGATGGCATTCCAACGGCATACCAGTCAGCTGGCGGTCAATCGGAGACAGCGTTTTGTGCTTGCGCTAAGGTGCGATCAAACGCATCTGCGCAATCGGGATCCTGTATGCAGCGAACGGTTTTCTTCATCTCCGACTCCACTGGTATTACCGCGGAGACGATCGGCAACAGCATCCTGGCGCAGTTCGAGGGCGTGCAGTTCGACAAGCACCGGCTGCCGTTCATCGACAACGCGCAGAAGGCGGAAGCTGCCGCATTGCGCATCAAGACCCATTACGCGCAAAGCGCCCAGCGGCCGATCGTGGTCAACACCATGGCCGAACGTGCGCTGTGCGATATCGTCGCCACCAGCGGTGCGTTGATGCTGGATGTGTTCGCACCGTTCATCGGTCCGCTGGAAGACGAGCTGGGCGCCAAGCGTTCCGGTGCGGTCAATCGTTCGCATGGCATGGTTGATTTCGACAAGTACGAGGCGCGCATCAATGCCACCAACTATGCGCTATCGCACGACGATGGCATTGACGTGAATTACGCCGAGGCCGATTTGATCCTGGTCGGTGTGTCGCGCTCGGGCAAGACGCCGACCTGTCTCTACATGGCCTTGCATTACGGTGTAAGCGCCGCCAACTATCCGCTGACCGACGAGGACCTGGAGAAGCTCGAACTGCCAGCACGCCTGCGTCCGTATCGGGATCGGTTGTACGGACTGACCATCGATCCGCAACGTCTGGCGCAGATCCGCGAGCAGCGCCGCGCCGGCAGCCGCTACGCGACCCTGCAGCAATGCCGTTGGGAACTGGAGCAGGCGGATCGCCTGATGCGCCAGGCCAGTATTCCCAGTCTCAATACCACGCATGTGTCGATCGAGGAGATCGCCAGCAAGATCTTCGACCGCTTCGGTATCGAGCGGACCATGTTCTGATTGCCGACCGGAGTTTGCCTGCCCGCCATGAGTGTCGTACTGGACAATCGCAACAGCCTGCTGCCGGGGCGCTTCGAGTTCCTGATGGGGCTGTATGCGGAGAACTATCACCGCCTGTCACGGCTGTTCGCGCCGCAGCAGCTGGCACCGGGTCGCTATGTATCCAGGGTGGATGACGGACTCAACGTGCATCTGCACGTGCAGGAATGCCATCCGTATACGCTGGAGCTGGAACTCACCTACGATTTCGTCGATGCACATACTGGCCAGCGTGCACCGTCGGCGCAGCTGCGCATGTATACCGACGCGCATGTGGCCGAAGCGCTGCACTGCCACCCAGGGCGGCACCTGTGGCAGGTGCTGGGGCCGTTTTCACCGGCGCATACCGTGTTCCAGCATCGCCTGCGCATGAACGGGTTTCTTTCGCGCTGGCTGGAGTACCTGGCCGAGCAGGGGCATTCCACCCGCACTTTGGTGCCTGAAGCCTGATCGACGAGACGCATGCGCGGCCATAGCACAGGCAACAAAAAACCCGCACGAGGCGGGCTTTTCGTCTGAATAGTGGCGGAGTGGACGGGACTCGAACCCGCGACCTCCGGCGTGACAGGCCAGCATTCTAACCAACTGAACTACCACTCCGCATTTCTTCCAGCTTTGCGAGCCAACTTGGCGTCCCCACGGGGATTCGAACCCCGGTCGCCACCGTGAAAGGGTGATGTCCTAGGCCTCTAGACGATGGGGACGGATTAAGTTGGTGGAGCCAGGCGGGATCGAACCGCCGACCTCCTGCATGCCATGCAGGCGCTCTCCCAGCTGAGCTATGGCCCCGCCGCTGGAAGCCGAGAAGAATAGGGTCGAGCTGGATATCCGTCAAGCTTTTTTTCAGGATGGTTGACGATGGAATCCATCGCGGTTCGTGACTTCAAGTCGCGATCAGGCAGATGCTGGCCGTGGTTCGTTTAAGCTGCAGTGACTTGCGTTACTGAAGAGTCGGGGCATGCACGAAATCGGTTTCATTCGCGACCTGGCTGTGGTGATGATCGTGGCCGGCGCCACAACGATCCTGTTCCAGCGCCTGCGTCAACCGGTGCTGCTGGGTTACATCCTCGCCGGTGTGCTGATCGGACCGCATACGCCGGGCATGCTGGTCGATGACCCGCGGGCGATTGACGATATTTCAAATCTGGGTGTGGTGCTGCTGATGTTCACGCTGGGGCTTGAGTTCAGCGTGCGCAAACTGCGTGATGTCGGCATCGGGGTGCTGGCCGTGGCGGTGGGCGAAGTCGGATTGATGTTATGGGTCGGCTACGGCATTGGCGGATTGTTCGGCTGGACCGGCATGGATGCGCTTTTCCTCGGCGCGATCATCTCGCTGTCGTCGACCATGGTTGCCACCCGTACCCTGAGCGAGGGAGGGCAGCGGCATCGACCCTTTGCCCAATTGGTGGTGGGCCTGCTGGTAGCCGAGGACATGCTGGCGATCGTCATGCTCACCTTGTTGACGGCCGTGGCGATCGGCGGCTCGGTGCAGGCGGAAACTGCGTTCACGCTGATCGGTCATCTGGGGCTGTTCATTGTCGTCGGGATGATCCTCGGACTATTGCTGTTACCTCGACTGGTCGATTACGTAGCGGGTTTCGGTCGCGATGAAACGCTGCTGGTGAGTGTGCTGGGGATTTGTTTCGGTGCCAGCCTGTTCGCCGCATGGATGGGTTTCAGCGTGGCGTTGGGCGCGTTTCTGGCCGGGGCGGTTGTCGCCGAATCGCGCAGTGTGGTGCGCGTGCTGCGCCTAGTGGAGCCGTTGCGCGACATGTTCGCCGCGCTGTTCTTCGTGGCGATCGGCCTGAAGATCGATCCTTCGATGCTGCTGCAGTACGCGCTGCCGGCTTTGCTTATTGCGGTAGTGGTGATCGCTGGCAAGACGCTGGCGTGCAGTCTGGGCATCTTCGTTGTCGGTCACGACGCGCGTACCGCGCTGCGTTCGGGGCTGGGCATGGCGCAGATCGGTGAATTCTCGTTCGTGATCGCCACTCTGGGGCTTTCGCTCGGCGTGATCAGCGATTTCATCTACCCCATTGCGGTGGCGGTGTCGGTGCTGTGCATGGCAGCATCGCCGTACCTGAATCGTTCCGCCGACACGCTGGCGAATGGTCTGCGCCGATTGACGCCGCGTCCGATGCGGCTGCTTGCGACCAGTTACAGCGGTTGGCTGGAGAACCTCAAGCCCGTCAGCGAGAACGCAGCGATTGCGGCGATTTTCCGCCGGCTGCTGTGGCATATCGCGATCAATGTTCTATTGGTGGTGGCACTGTTCATCATCGGCGCCTACATCAATGGACACAGCTGGAGCTGGTTCTCGATGCTGGGTATCGACCGCGACCTGCGGCATACCCTGATCTGGGCATGCGCGCTGTTTCTGTCCCTGCCGATGCTGATCGCGATATACCGCAAGGCCGAGGCGTTGGGCATGTTGCTGGCCGAGATCGGCATCCGTGAACGGTTTGCCGGCGCCTACACACAGGCCATCCGCAACGTGCTGGCGCGGATCATCCCACTGGCAACCTTGCTGGCGCTGGCGTTGCTGGTCAGCGCACTCGGCTCGACGATCCTGCCACCACGCGGTATCGCGATGTCATTGGTCGTGCTCGGGACGGTGCTGGCGGTGGTGCTGTGGCGCAGTTTGGTAAAGATGCACGCGCGTCTGCAGGCGGCGCTCAAGGAGACCCTGGACAAGCCGGGGCTGCCCGGGGGTGGTTCCGGCTGAAAAGCGGGCGCCAGCACAGGCATCGGTGAACCTTTATGCGGACTGACGGTCTGAGCCCTGAATCGTTGCCAAGACCGGACAAGCACCGCACAATGCGAGGCCTGCCTCCATCGGGGGGGCCCGGTCGGCAACGCCGGCATTTCCAAACATGAGGGAGTTACGAATGAAGCATTTTCTGCGTCCCACGCTGACGGCGGTCGCGATGGCCGTTGCGCTGGGCATGACGGCGGGCGTATCCGCCCAGACGGCCGGTGCTGCCGGTACCGTCGACAAAGCCAAGGCCAGCTATGTTGTGGGTTGGGAGATTGCTTCCCAGGTTCCGCCGATCATGCGCGACGAGCTGGACCCGAACGCCGTGGCGAATGCGGTGAAGGCTGCTCTGTCCGGCCAGAAGCCGACCATGAGCGATGCCGAAGCCAAGCAGGTGCACGACGCCTTCATGGCCAAGATCCAGACCAAGTACCAGGCGGAAATGACCAAGCTCGGCGCCAAGAACAAGGCCGAAGGCGATGCTTTCCTGGCCAAGAACAAGTCCGCTGCGGGCGTCAAGACCACCGCCTCGGGTCTGCAGTATCAGGTGATCAGCCAGGGTACGGGCGCTCGTCCGGGTCCGAACGATACCGTTGAGATCAACTACACCGGTACTTTCATCGACGGCCAGGTGTTTGATGCCTCGGCCAAGCACAATCCGCCGGGCGCGGCCAAGATCCCGCTGGCTGGCGTGATCCCGGGCTTCCGCGAAGGCCTGCAACTGATGCAGACGGGCGGCCACTACAAGCTGTTCATTCCGTCCTCGCTGGCTTACGGTGCCGAGCCGCAGCCGCCGATGCCGCCAAATGCCACGTTGATCTTCGACGTGACCCTGGTCAAGACCGGCCCGACACCGGCTGGTGCCGCCCCGGGCGGCAAGTAACAGAACAGCCCGCTGCGGTTTCACCACCGCTGCAGAGCAGAAGGGCGCGAAGCGATTCGCGCCCTTCTGCTTTTGGGGATCCGCAAGCGCATTCCGCCATCCGTCACGCGGGTTAGAATAGGCGGCTGATGTTCGAAGGGGTTTCGCACGATGATGAAGATCACTATTTTCGGTACCGGTTACGTCGGACTCGTCACCGGCGCGTGTCTGGCCGAAATGGGAAATCACGTGGTCTGTGTCGATATCGACGCGGCCAAGGTCGCGCGCCTGAGGGGGGGCGATATCCCGATCTACGAACCGGGCCTGGAATCGATCGTGCGGCGCAACCATGCCAGCGGACGGCTCGACTTCACCGTTGACGCGGCTCCGGCGGTAGCCCATGGCGAGGTGATCTTCATAGCTGTCGGTACTCCGCCGGATGAGGACGGCAGTGCGGATCTGAAGTACGTGCTGGCGGTGGCCGCCACCATTGGCCGGCATCTGGATCGCTACGCCGTGGTGGTCAACAAGTCGACCGTGCCGGTCGGCACCGCCGATCGCGTGCGCGCGGCGGTTGCGACCGAGTTGGCTGCGCGTCATGCCGCGGTCGAGTTCGATGTGGTGTCCAATCCCGAGTTTCTGAAGGAAGGCGCGGCCGTCGACGACTGCCTGCGCCCCGACCGGATCATCGTGGGCGCGTCCAGCGCGCGCGCCGTGGCGGTGCTGCACAAGTTGTATGCGCCGTTCAATCGCAACCACGACCGGATGGTGGTGATGGATGAACGCTCCGCCGAGCTGACCAAGTACGCCGCCAACGCCATGCTGGCGACCAAGATCAGTTTCATGAACGAGATCGCGAATATCGCCGAGCGGGTGGGTGCCGATGTCGAGCTGGTGCGGCAGGGCATTGGTTCGGATCCGCGGATCGGCTACCACTTCATCTATCCCGGTGCCGGCTACGGCGGTTCGTGTTTCCCCAAGGATGTCCAGGCGCTGGAGCGCACAGCGCACAGCTACGGCTACGAAGCACGCCTGCTCGGTGCCGTTGAGGCGGTCAACCGGCAGCAGAAGACCAAGCTGTTCGAATTGATTTCGCATCACTTCAACGGCGCGCTGGCAGGAAAGACGATCGCGTTGTGGGGGCTGGCGTTCAAGCCCAATACCGACGACATGCGCGAGGCCCCCAGCCGCCAGCTGATGGAGGCGTTGTGGGATGCGGGTGCGAAGGTTCGCGCATTCGATCCGGAGGCGCGCGAAGAGACGCACCGGTTGTACGGTGATCGTGACGACCTGGTGCTTTGCGAACACGCCTACGATGTCTTGCAAGGTGCCGACGTGCTGGCAGTGGTCACCGAATGGAAGGCGTTTCGCAGCCCGGATCTTGCGGGCATCCGCGCGGCGCTGGCCGAGCCGGCCATTTTCGACGGCCGCAACCTGTATGACCCGGCTACCGTGGAAGAGGCGGGTCTGGCGTACTACGGCATCGGTCGCGGCCGCAGCCTGCAGATTCGCCGATGAGCACCTCTGGCGATGCGCTCGAACAGCGGCTGGACGAGATGGAGGTCAAGCTGACCTTCATTGACGACGCGGTGCAGGCGCTCACGGCGGCAGACGCCGACCAGTCGCAGCGCATTGCGGCACTTGAACGGGCGTTGCGCGACTTGCGGGGCGAACTGTCGTCGATGCGGGTGGCGCAGGCCGACGATCCCCACAACGAGCCACCACCGCCACATTACTGATCAATCCACCGACCACGGAACACCAGCATGGCCGATTCCCTGCGCGATCAGCTGCTCAAGAGCGGCATCGTCAAACAGGTTCAACAGGACCGGGTGCGCGAGCAGAAACGCCCGCTGACACCATCGTCCGTCAAGCCCGCACGCATGGGTGGCAAGCCGCCTGCGCCGTCGCACGCGGCACGACCGTCGGGCCAGGGCCGGGAAGAAATCGATCTGGCCAAGGCCTATGCGATACGCGCGCAGACCGAGGCGAACGAACGCAAGCGGATCGAGCAGGAGGCTGCCGAGCAGGCCAGGCTACGGCGCGAACGCAAGTTGCAGATCCAGCAGTTGCTCGACGGCAAGGCATTGAACAAGGCTGAGGCGGACCAGCCGCGCAATTTCGAATACGGCGGCAAGATCCGTCGGGTGCATGTCGATGCGGCACAGCTGGCGGCACTCAATGCCGGCGAGCTCGGTGTGGTGCAGCAGGGCGGTCGTTATCTGCTGGTCAGTCGCGAGATCGCCGAACAAGTGCAGTCCATCGATGCGCATTTGGTGGCGCTGCTGGTTGATCCGAATGCGGATGGCATGGGTGATGACGGCGTGCCTGACGATCTGATGTGGTGATCGTGGTGTAGCCTGGGTGAAGCCGGGCACCATGCAAAACGCCCGGCTGTGCCGGGCGTTCTTATTTGAACGTACCAGTCCCGCTCAATTCGCAGGCGTATCCGGCAATTCGAAGCCGCCCAATGCCAGCGCCGGATGATCCCAGCCGTTCTTCGGGCGGAAACGGTCGCCGTAACGCTGGGCCAGCTGCTCCAGTCTGGTCTTGAGCTTGTCGACGCCCTCGCTGCGGGCGTACTGGATCGGGCCACCGCGGAACGGTGCGAAACCGGTGCCGAAGATCACGCCGGCATCGAGCAGGTCGGCATCGTCGACCACACCGTCGGCAAGGCAGGCGATGGCCTCGTTGACCATCGGCAGGATCATGCGCTCCTGCAGGTCAGGCGGCATCACATAGTCCTTGTCGACCTCGGGCTTCTGCGGCTTGCCGTCCTGCCATACATACATGCCCTGGCCATCCTTCTTGCCGCGCTTGCCCGCGGCGAGCTTTTCATCCAGCCCCGGCGGTACTTCGAGACCAAGGAATGGAGCAAGCTCCTTGCCAACCGACGCGCAGACATCCAGGCCCACCGTATCGGCCAGTTCAATCGGTCCCATCGGCATGCCGAACTTCTTCGCCTCACGATCCAGCACCGCGCCGGGCACACCCTCGCTGTAAAGACGCATCGCCTCCAGCAAATACGGCATCAGGATGCGGTTGACCAGAAAGCCCGGCGTGCCCTTGACCGCGATGGGCAGCTTGCCGATCGCCTTGCAGAACGCCAGCGCGCGTTTCTCGATCGCCGGGTCGAGCCGGTCGTGGCGCACCACCTCGACCAGCGGCATCTGCGCCACCGGATTGAAGAAGTGCAGGCCGAGAAAACGCTGCGGCGCGGTGAGGTTCTTGCGCAGCTCGTCCAGCGGAATGCTGGAGGTGTTGCTGGCGAGGATCTCGTTGGCCTGGAACTGTGGCTCGATCATGCCGTACAACGCGCGCTTGGCCTCGGCGTTCTCGTAGATCGCCTCGATCGCCAGATCGGCTGAGGCTACGCCACTGCCGCCAACGTCGGCGCGCAGCCGGCGGACAGTGGCCTCGACCTTCTCCGGCGCCTTCAGCTTTTTCTCGTAGAGCGTGCGCGCCCGATCCAGCGCGGGCTGGATGTACTTCATCTCGCGATCCTGCAGGGTCACGTCGAAACCCTTGAACGCGGCCCACGCGGCAATGTCGCCACCCATCACGCCAGCGCCGACTACATGCACATGCTTGATGCCATGGTCGGTGCCACCGCCCTGGCCCTTCAACCGTTCCTGCAGGAAGAAGATGCGGATCAGGTTCTGCGCGGTCGGCGTCTTCGCCAGCTTCGCCACCGAGCGTGCTTCGATCTTCAACCGTTGCTGGATGTTTGAGCCGCCGCGCTTCCACACGTCGATCATCGCGAACGGAGCGGGGTAGTGCTCCTTGCGTACCTTCGCGGCGGTCTGCTTGAACACCATCGGCGCCAGGATCTGCCGGGCCAGCCAGGTGTTGCTGACCCAGGCCTTGGCACGCCGTGCGAACGGGCGCGGTGGCGCATGGCGCAACAGCAGTCGCGCTTCGGCCAGCAGTTCGTCGGGTCGTGCGATACGGTCGACCACGCCCAGGCCGAGCGCACGTTTGGCCGACAGGGGTTTGCCGGTGAGCATGACCGGCAGCGCTTCGGTGGCGCCGATCAGGCGTGGCAGGCGCGCGGTACCGCCCCAGCCGGGGTGAATGCCTAGCATCACTTCCGGCAGTGCGATCCGGGTCTTGTCGTCATCGGCAGCGATACGGTGGCGACAGGCAAGGATCAACTCGGTGCCGCCACCCATGCACGCACCGTGCACGGCTGCCACCGTGGGACAGGGCAGGCGCGCCAGCGATTCGTAGACGCGCTGGCCGTGCTCGATGTTTTCCAGCACGGTGTCGTGTCTGGCGTATTCGACGAACTCCTTGATGTCGGCACCCACCGCAAATCCCGCCGACTTGGCCGAGTGGATGATGACGCCAGCGGGCTTGTCGATCGCCAGCCGCTCGACGATCTGCTCAAGCTCATCCAGCACCGCGCGCGAGATTGCGTTGACGCTGCTGTTGGCACGGTCCAGGGTCAGCGTGACAACACCGTCGTCGCCTTCGCTGGTCTTCCAGTGGTTGAAGCGCAATCCTTCGAACATGGGCATACAAGGCTTCGTGGAGGAAGCTTGAACCATACCGTTCCGCCGCCTTGATTGCGAGATGTGACGGGCTTGCTTGACCGGGCCTTGGCGCCAGTGTGAAATCGCCCAACCTGGTGAGTGGAAGCCTGCTGGGAGCCCGTCGATCGGGCATCGGGTCGCGGTATAGGCCACTTGCTGGACAATGAAGCCACACATCGTGGTTCAATGGCACGCAACGGCCGGGCAGCCCCCGACAGGGCCAATCAATCGCTGGCGTGACGATTTCACCCTGGCATTACCGCCGACGCCGCAGGACGGGGACGCAATGACTTCCGCAATGGCCTCCGCCCCACCGCAAGCCGGCGCCGAGATTTTCGATCGGATTCTGGCCGCTCCCAGCGGCCTGGTCGTGCTGGACAGCAAGGATGTCCACGCATTGATCGGCCAGTTCCGCGTGCTTGCCCGGCATACCGGGCAGGCGGTGTATCTGTGGCAACCGGACACTGGCCTGGGCAGCCTGCGTGATGCGCACGCGCGGGTGCCGGATTGCCAGCGGCTGGGCAATGCCTTGCGTTACATGCAGCAGAGCATGCATTTCGGTGTCTATTTCCTGCTCGGGCTCGAGCTGCCGTTGTCGGCGATGGATGCCACCTTGTTGCGCCAGCTCGCCCGTGCGCCCAAGGAGCACCTTCGGCGCGTCGTGCTGATCGATGCGCCGGTGGCGCTGGTCGAGCATCTGGGCGAACTGGCCGTGCACCTGAACAGCGAGGACAGCCAGCCCCGGCGCCTGCGTCTGCGCGATGGCCGCTGGCTGTCATGAGACTCACTAGCCCATGAACTCCGGCATCCTGGTGGTGGCAGCACAGCGCGAATTGCGCCGCGGCCTGTTCGACGCGCTCGATCAGGCGGGCTACTCGCACATCCACAGCGCGCGCGACTTGCAACACGCCGCGATCCTGCTGGAGGGACGCCCGTCACTGCCGCCGCTGCAGTTGATGGTGGTGGTGCTGGCCGGCGACGGGCAGCAGGCACGAAACAGTTGCGAGCAATTGCGTCGCCTGCCGGGCGCAGTGGAGACACCGCTCATCGCGGTATTGGCCGAAGAAGCCTCGCTCAGCCCTGCCGATCTGCCGCCAGGGATCACCGACTGGCTTTCGGGCGCACAGATCAGCAGCGAACTCGTGCCGCGCTGGCGGCGTTCCCTGGCGGGCAACCAGGCGCCACACAAGGCGGCCGCCTTGCCGGCCACTGCAGCGCTTGAGGATTATCGCTACGCGTTTGAGGAAGGCGATAACGAATGGTTGATTGCCGACGCGCAGACCCACCACCTGCTCGAAGTCAGCCCCACGCTGGCCCGCCACAGCCGCCTGCATGCCAGTCAGTGGGAAGGTTTGCTGCTGTCCGACGTGTTGCGCTTCGAAGGTATCGCGATCGAACAGGTGCTGGCCGATGCCGACCGCAGCTGGTACCCGTGTCAGCGCAAGTCGTCGCAGGGCGTGGACACCGGCCAGGCCAGCGTGCGGCATATGCGGCATGCCGGGCGTGATGCACTGGCACTGATGTTCCGCAGCGATCGTGCCGACCTGCGCGCCGAAGCTGCGCTGTCGCTGCTGTCACGCATCTTTGCCTCGACCAGTGGTGTCGATGCGCAGATCGCGGCGGGCCGCCTGCTGTTCGACGAGCTGGGTCTGGACTACCTTGCCGTCTGGTCCGCACGTCAGGATGGCGCCGACACCCCGACCCAGCTCTTGCAGCTGTGGAGCGGCGAGGCGCCGGCATGGCCGCCAGCGCAACTGCAGAGCTCCCTGCAATTGGTATTGGCCGGCAAGCCGATGTTGTACCGGGCCGATGCAAAGCGGCTGGCGCCGATCGACCCGCTGCTGCAGCAGCTCGATCTGGCCGGGTTTGCCGGGTTGCCGCTGTACGACGAGCGCCACACGGTGCTCGGCGCGATGTTGGCCGGTAGTCGCAAGGGTTTCGGCGAGATGGGCATCGTTGAGCCGGTGTTGCGCTGTGCCGCAGCCCGTTTCGCGCAGGTACTGGAACTGGGGCGCACGCGGGAACAGGGCCGCGCCGAGGGTCTGGTCGATGCCTTGACCGGGTTGCCGAACCGGTTGTTGTTCAACGATCGGCTGGACACGATCATCCGCGAGGCGACCCGCAATGGCGAATGCTTTGCGGTGTTGTTCGTCGATCTCGACCGCTTCAAGGCGATCAACGATACCTACGGCCATGCGGCCGGCGACCAGGTGTTGCGGGTGGTCACCCAGCGCCTGTGCAGCGCCATCCGTGCCTCCGATACGGTGGCACGTTATGCCGGTGACGAATTCACCATCGTGTTGCGACACATCGTGAAGAACGACGACGTGTCACGTGTGGCCGAGAAGATCGTGCAGGTGATGGAGACGCCGCTGTACCTCGATGACGGCACCGAATTGCAGGTGACTGCATCGATGGGGCTGAGCTTCTTCCCCGACGATGCGGGCGATGCGCAGACCCTGCTCAAGCATGCCGACGAGGCGATGTATGCGGCCAAGCATCTCGGTCGCAACAATTTCCAGATCTATGAAGTAAGCCCGGAATACGCCCGGGAGCACGGCATGGCGTTGAAGACCCGTCTGCGTCATGCCGAAGGCAACGGTGAGTTGCGGGTGGTCTACCAGCCGCAGGTCAACACCGAAACCGAGGACATCGTGGGGATGGAGGCGCTGGTGCGCTGGGAGCATCCGGAGCTGGGCATGATCAGTCCGGCGGTATTCATTCCGCTGGCCGAAGAGAGCGGGCTTATCGTCTCGATCGGCGAGTGGGTGATGCGCACCGCCTGCCGCCAGGCCAAGGAGTGGGAGCAGCGCTATGGCCTGCGCCTGCGCCTTGGCGTGAACCTGTCCGCCGTACAGCTGATGGAGCCTCGACTGATGGAGACCGTGGCCAGAGTGCTGCGCGAAACCGGCCTCGACCCCACCTTGCTGGAGATGGAGATCACCGAAAGCGTCAGCATCAAGGCCGCGCCGAACCTGGTCGACAACCTGCATGCGTTGCATCGCATGGGCTGCCATATCGCGATCGACGATTTCGGCACCGGCGCCGCCTCGCTGGATTATCTGCGCCGGCTACCGGCTGACCGCATCAAGATCGATCAGAGTTTCGTGCGCAATATCGGGGTGGATCCCGACGACGAGGCGATCGTGCGCGCCACCATCGAAATGGCCCATCGGCTGAAGCGTGCTGTGGTGGCGGAAGGCGTGGAAATCGAGCAGCACCTGCAGTTCCTGCGCACGTACGGCTGCGATGAGCTGCAGGGTTATCTGTTCTGCCGCCCGCTGCAACCGATCAGTTTCGACAAGCTGCTGGCCGAGCGTCAGCGCCTGCTGGAAGGACGAACCACCGAGCCGGCTTGAGCCACTGACGAGCGCCCCCATAACAAAATGGGCCCATCTGGGGCTTGGGGCATGCGGCCGATATGACAACCAGCCAACAGGCTGTGCGTTATGGTGGCGGCGAAACCCTACGCAAGCTGAACTCGGGCGCCGGACTGTGGTCTGAGCGCGGCGTTCAGTTCAAAACATGCTCCCGCAGCGGATGACGGCATTGACGACGGATACGGCCCGGATGGGCGAAAACGAACTGGATCGCGCGCTGGTCGAGCGAGTGCAGAGCGGGGACAAGCGGGCTTTCGACCTGCTGGTGCGCAAATACCAGCACAAGGTGATCGGGCTGGTCTCGCGCTATGTGCGAAGCCATGCCGAGTGTGAAGACATTGCGCAGGAGTCTTTCATCCGCGCGTGGCGGGCGATCGGCTCGTTCCGCGGCGACAGCGCTTTCTATACCTGGCTTTACAAGATCGCGGTGAATACCGCCAAGAACCATTTGGTGGCGATGGGGAGACGTCCGCCAGCTGGGGATATCGACGCCGACGATGCCGAGTTCATGGCAGGTGCCGAGCGCATGCACGACAGCGCCACACCCGAGCGCGAGCTGATGCGCCAGGAAATTGAACAATCCGTGTTTTCCACTGTCCAAGCCTTGCCCGAAGAACTGCGGACAGCCATCACGCTACGTGAGGTGGATGGCCTCAGTTACGATGAAATCGCCGAGGCGATGGGTTGCCCGATTGGTACGGTGCGGTCGCGCATCTTCCGGGCACGTGAAGCAATTGACGAAAAACTGCGGCCTCTGTTGTCGGACCGCTAAGGATCAGACATGAATCAGGCAGGCATGAATCAGGCGGACATGACGCAGGATGCCCCGGAAAACCTTTCCGCAGGCATCGACGGCGAATTGTCGAAAGAGCAGCTGCGTTTCCTGTTGCGCCGACTCGATCACGACCCGGCGCTGCAGCAAACCTGGACGCGTTATCACATCGCCCGCGACAGCCTGCGCCAGCAGTTGCCGCCGGTGCTGGACGCCGGGTTCGTTGATCGGGTGATGCTGGCGATCGGGCAGGAATCCATGCCGGCTGCCACCACCCGGCGCAGTCACTGGTTGCGCTGGTCGACCGGTGGGGCGATCGCCGCCAGCGTGGCCGCTGCAGCTCTGATGATCGGTCAGCCTACTGGAGATGCGGAGCGCGTGACGGCTTCGACCGTCCAGCAGAGCAGCGCTGTTGCCGTCGTGACACCGGCGAGCAAGCCTGCATCCCCGGCCGCGGTACCGCCATGGCTGAGCGGCAATTCTGCCGGTCTGCTCAGCCAGCAAGCCTCCGCGACGCTGGGTGCACCGTTTGGCCCGAATCAGTCGGCGTATGCGCGGCGTCTGTCGAACTATCCATCGATGCCTCGCTACCGCACGCTCGACAACAATGACGGCAGCTACCTGCTGCTGCTCGACCCGGAGCAACAAGCTGCGCCGGGCACTGCGCGTCAGGCTGCCGCCGCCGCGCAATAAGGCGAATCGCGTGTGATTGCCCGCGGTTCGCTGCCACTCTGTTTTTCGCTGCCATCGGCCAGCTGCACAGGCCGATGGAAGGCGCGCGCCAGGCGTTGCCCTGGTGCAGAGTCATTGAATCAACCATCGGCCCAGATTTTCGGCTGAAGTCCACGAGGAGGAGTCATGAAGCATTCCATCTTGCGCACAGTAGCGTGCTGCGCGCTCTTGGGTCTTGCCGGTGTCGGCGCAGTGCAGGCGCAGGTGCCCGCTGTTGCGGCGTTGCCCGATTTCACCGGCATCGTGCAGAAGAATGCGCCCGCCGTAGTTCATGTCGAGGCCAAATACACCGGCGAGAAGCAGGGCGCGAATCGCAGCATGCGCGGCCAGGCCATGCCAAATCAGGGCATGCCGGATGATCCGCAGGCCGAGATGCTGCGGCGCTTCTTCGGCATGCCGATGATGCCGTCACCGCAGGAGCAGAAACACACCTCGCTCGGCTCCGGCTTCATCATTTCGCACGACGGTTACATCCTTACCAACAACCATGTGGTCGATCACGCGGACAAGGTGACTGTGCGGCTGCAGGATCGGCGCACGCTCACCGCGAAGGTGATCGGCACCGACCCCACCTATGACATCGCCCTGCTCAAGGTCGATGCCGCCGGCAGCCTGCCGGTGGTCAGCATCGGCGATTCGCGCAGCCTGAAGCCGGGTCAATGGGTACTGGCAATAGGTTCGCCGTTCGGCTTCGACTACACCGTGACGCAGGGTATCGTCAGCGCGGTAGGGCGCAACCTGGGCCAGCGCGACCAGCCTTACACGTCCTTCATCCAGACTGACGTGCCGATCAATCGGGGTAATTCCGGTGGCCCGTTGTTCGACCTGCAGGGCCGCGTCGTCGGCGTCAATTCTCAGATCTATTCCAACACGGGCGATTACCTCGGCGTGTCGTTCTCGATCCCGATCGACGTGGCGATGAGCGCCGTGCAGCAGATCAAGAGCAAGGGCTATGTTTCGCGCGGCATGCTGGGCGTCACGATGCAGCCGGTCAATGACGACATCGTCAAGGCATTCAAGCTCGACAATGGTACGGGTGCTGCGGTGGTCGACGTCAGCCCCGACAGCGGTGCCGCCAAGGCCGGCATCCAGCCCGGCGACATCATCCTGTCGTATGACGGCCAGGCGCTGCAGCAGGCTGCAGACTTGCCGCCGCTGGTCGGCATGACCAAGCCGGGCAGCAAGGTTCCCGTGGAGATCCTGCGCAACGGCAAGAAGCAGACGCTCGATGTCACCATCAGCGAAGCCTCGCGTGATCAAGGTGCGGTGAACAATCAGGGCGCCACAACGCCACCGGGCCAAAGCGGTTCGGCCGCGCTGGGCTTTACCGTGCAGTCGCTGGACAGCGATACCCGCAAGCAACTGGGATTGCAGTCGGGGCAGGGCGTGGTGATCAGCGACATCACCGGGCCGGTGGCCGCACAGGCCGGTTTGCAGGCGGGTGACGTGATCCTGATGGTCAACCAGCAGAAGATCGGCAGCGTGGCCGGGTTTCAGGCGGCGACCAAAGACGCGAAGGCCGGCAGCACGGTGCTGTTGCTGGTGCGCCGCGGCGATCAAAGCAACTTCATCGGCCTGACGATACCGGACGACAAATAACAGGGCCGGTAGGCCGCACGAGGTCAGCACGGGTGCCTGCCCGCATCGGCCGGCGCCCGTGCCGCATCCGCGGCGCGGCGGCCGGCGGGTTCCATGCGATAATGCCGGGTTAGCATCACTCCTTCGTGATGCATTGCTGCGCATGGTGCGCGGCAGTGAAACCCAAGCCCGACAGGCCGCCAGCGCTCCATGGAATTGATCCGCAACTTCTCCATCATTGCCCATATCGATCACGGCAAATCCACGCTGGCCGATCGCATCATCCAGCTTTGTGGCGGCCTGGCCGATCGCGAGATGGAGGCGCAGGTACTGGACACCAATCCGATCGAGCGCGAGCGCGGCATCACCATCAAGGCGCAGTCGGTGTCGTTGCCGTACACCGCGCGCAATGGCAAGACCTACCAGCTCAATTTCATCGATACGCCCGGTCACGTCGACTTTTCCTACGAGGTCAGCCGCTCGCTGGCCGCCTGCGAGGGTGCGCTGTTGGTGGTCGATGCGGCGCAGGGTGTCGAAGCGCAGTCGGTGGCGAACTGCTATACCGCGGTGGAGATGGGTCTGGAAGTGGTGCCGGTGATCAACAAGATCGACCTGCCGACGGCCGACGTCGAGAAAGTGAAGCTTGAGATCGAAGCGGTGATCGGTGTGGATGCCACCGACGCGGTCGCGATCAGCGCCAAGACCGGGCTGAACGTGGTCGAGGTACTGGAAGCGATCGTTGCCCGCATTCCGCCGCCGAAGCCGCGCGATACCGACCGGCTGCAGGCGTTGATCATCGACTCCTGGTTCGACAACTATCTGGGCGTGGTGTCGCTGGTGCGCATCATGCAGGGCGAGATCAAGCCCGGCGACAAGCTGCTGGTGATGTCGACCGGCCGGACCCATGAAGTGGGCGATGTCGGCGTGTTCACGCCCAAGCGCAAGAAGCTGGACAAGCTCGGTGCGGGCGAGGTGGGCTGGATCAATGCCTCGATCAAGGATGTGCATGGCGCGCCGGTCGGCGACACGCTGACCCATGCCGGCAAGCCGGCCGACAAGGCCTTGCCGGGTTTCCAGACCATGCAGCCGCGTGTGTTCGCCGGCCTGTTCCCGGTGTCCTCGGATGACTACCCGGCGATGCGCGAGGCGCTGGACAAGCTGCGCCTCAACGACGCCGCGCTGTTCTTCGAGCCGGAGTCTTCCGAGGCGATGGGCTTCGGCTTCCGCTGCGGCTTTCTCGGCATGCTGCACATGGAGATCGTGCAGGAGCGGCTGGAGCGCGAATACGATCTGAACCTGATCACCACCGCGCCGACCGTGGTGTACGAGGTGCTCAAGACCGACGGCTCGATCCTGATGCTGGACAACCCGGCCAAGCTGCCGACGAACTCCAGTCTGATACAGGAGATCCGCGAGCCGATCATCATCGCCAACATCCTCACGCCGCCGGACTACATCGGCAACGTGATCACCCTGTGCGAAGAGAAGCGCGGCGTGCAGCGTTCGATCCAGTATCTGGCGACCCAGGTGCAGATCAGCTACGAGATGCCGCTGGCCGAAGTGGTGATGGATTTCTTCGACCGGCTCAAGTCCGTCTCGCGCGGTTACGCCTCGATGGACTATCACTTCGATCGCTTCGAGGCCGGCCCGTTCGTGCGTACCGACGTGCTGATCAACGGCGAGCGCGTCGATGCGCTGAGCCTGATCATGCATCGCACGCATGCCGAGCGACGTGGCCGCGAACTGGTCGATCGGATGAAGGATCTGATTCCGCGCCAGCAGTTCGATGTGGCGATCCAGGCGGCGATCGGCGCGCAGATCGTTGCGCGATCCACCGTGAAAGCCCTGCGCAAGAATGTGCTGGCCAAGTGCTATGGCGGCGACGTCAGCCGCAAGAAGAAATTGCTGGAAAAGCAGAAGGAAGGCAAGAAGCGCATGAAGCAGGTCGGCCGGGTGGAGATCCCGCAGGAAGCCTTCCTCGCCGTTCTGAGAGTGGATAAATAAGCCTGATCTAAATAAGCATGATCAGCGATGATCTGCCTGGCAACCTGGAGTTAAGGCATGGAATTTGATTTTTCGGCGATTCTGCTTGGCCTCACCGTGCTGTTCGGCGTGGTGTGGGGCCTGGACCGCTTGTTTCTGTACAAGAAGCGCAAGGCACGTCTCGACGCCGCTGGCGACGAGTATCGCGACCCGGTACCGGTGGACTGGGCCCGTTCGCTGTTTCCGGTGGTGCTGGTGGTGTTGCTGCTGCGCTCGTTCGTGGCCGAGCCCTTCCGCATTCCATCCGGTTCGATGATGCCGACGCTCGACGTGGGCGATTTCATCCTGGTCAACAAGTTCGCCTACGGCCTGCGTCTGCCCGCGTTCAACAACAAGTTCGTTGACCTCGGCGAGCCCAAGCGCGGCGACGTGGTGGTGTTCCGCTTTCCCGGCTATCTGTGCCAGGACGGCGGCGCGCTGGTACGCAGCGGTGACATGAGTTGCAACGACCCGCATGCGCCGGTGCCCTCGCAGAACTGGATCAAGCGGGTGATCGGCCTGCCGGGCGACAGCATCGATGTGCATGGTGCCGAGCTGCTGGTCAACGGCCAGCCGGTGACGGCTGATGAGGTCGGTCCGTACCTGGGCAATCCGCAGCGCAGCGTGGACCAGATCATGCTGAACATGGGCGCCACGGTCTGGACCGAGCACCTGCTGCGCAAAGACGGCAGTGCCGTCAATCACACGATCGCGCGGATGCCCGCCTACAACGTACCCAACTCGATCCCCAACGATCGGGTGCCGTCGAAGGTACCGGCAGGCTGCTATCTGGTGATGGGCGACAACCGCAATGACAGCCTCGACAGCCGCTGGTGGGGTTGCATGCCGGAGCAGAATCTGGCCGGCAAGGCGTTCCTGATCTGGATGAGCTGGAAGGGTTGGGGCACCGGCGGCGTCGACTTCTCGCGGATCGGCACGGTGATCCACTGAGGCGAGCGGCTGGGCGCGATCCATCGGTCGAAGCGTGATCGGATCGAGCCTGCCGCACACGGGCCGTCAACAGTGCGAGAATCCGCAGGCATAATCGGCGCGCCGGCCCGATGGAAACATCGTCTGGCGAGCGACAAGGGGGCGGGCTGGACCCGGTGACATCCGCTTCATCCACAGATTGGTGCGCCGCGCAGGCGGCATAGCGAGGGGACTATGAAATTCAAGCAGTCGGGCGTCACCCTGATCGGGTTTCTGATCATCATGGCCATCGTGGGCTTTCTGGGTTACATGGCGATGAAGTTGCTGCCGTCGTATTCCGAATACATGGGTGTGGTCAAGGCGATGAACCAGGTCGCCACCGAGGGCACCAATGGCAAGACGCTGGACGATATCCGTCGTGGCCTGATGTTCAAGATGGGCTTCCAGTACGTCGACGACGCCACCATCAAGCCCGCGAACATCACGATCAAGCGTGACGCCGGCGGTACCAGCCAGTTGCAGGTGGTCTACGACAAGCAGATCCCGTTCATGTACAACATCGATTTCCTGCTGCACTTCAACAAGAGCGTGCCGTTGCAGGGCAATGTGGGCCAGTAATCCTTGAAGCTGAATTATCGTTTTCGCGATCCGGCGCTGGCGCAGCTGGCGCTGACCCACCGCAGCATCGGCAGACCGAACAACGAACGACTGGAGTTTCTCGGCGACGCGCTGCTGGGCGCGATCATCGCCGAGTTGCTGTACGAGGTTCACCCCAGGTCCAACGAAGGCGAGTTGTCGCGGCTGCGCGCGCAACTGGTCAATGGCCAGGCATTGGCCGTCATCGCGCGCGAACTGGAACTGGGCGATGAGTTGAAACTCGGCCCCGGCGAGTTGAAGACCGGCGGGTTCCGGCGCGATTCGATCCTGGCTGATGCGTTGGAGGCGCTGGTGGCTGCGGTATACCTCGATGATGGTTTCGACGCCTGCCGCGCTGTCGTGCGCGGGCTGTTCGGCGAGCGTATCGCGGCGTTGCGGCGATCCTCCAAGGACGCCAAGACGCGGTTACAGGAACACCTGCAGGCAGGCGGCTGGCCACTGCCGATTTACGAGCTGACCGCCAGCCACGGCGAAGATCACGCCAAGACCTTCGATGTCAGCTGCACGATCGGCGAGCCGTTTCCGCTCACCGCCGAATGCCGTGGCGGCAGCCGCCGCGCCGCCGAGCAAGATGCGGCCGAGATCGTGCTGAACCAGTTGCTGGAACAGCAGCGCAAACCCTGATCCGGGTTCTGCCTTACCCGTAACCATCCCTGCCAAGGCAGGCGTGGCATGGGCTTTCGCCCGGCCACGCCGCGCATCCGAAACCGCCGGCCCCATGCCGTTTCCGGCGAAGCACTACACTTGACCTCCGACTTGCCGAGCACCTCACGTCATGAACCACGAACTGGATCCAGCCGCCGGCACCTTGCCGCATGAGAATTTTCGCTGCGGCACGGTCGCCCTGGCCGGGCGTCCCAACGTGGGCAAGTCGACCCTGCTCAATGCGCTGATCGGTTACCGCCTGTCGATCATCAGCCCGCGACCGCAAACCACGCGCCACCGCATCCTCGGCATCAATACCACCGAGGCCGGGCAGATCATGTATGTCGATACACCCGGCCTGCACCGCGGCGCCAAGCGGGCAATGAATCGCAGCCTGAACCGGGCCGCGCGTTCGGCGATCAGCGACGTCGACCTGGTGGTGCAGGTGATCGAGGCTGGCCGGTTCACCGACGAGGATGAAGCGTTGTACGCGGCCCTGGTCGAACAGTCGTCGCCGCGGCTGCTGGTGATCAACAAGGTCGATCTGAACAAGGACAAGACGGTGATGTTGCCGTTCGTCGCCGATCTGGTGGCCAAGCACAGCTACGACGAAATCCATTACGTCAGTGCGCTCAAGGAGCAGGGCCTGAAGGAGCTGGAGCAGGCGATCCTGAAGCGACTGCCGGTGCAGCCGCCGGTATACGGCGAAGACGAAGTCACCGATCGCAGCGAGCGTTTCCTTGCGGCCGAGATGGTGCGCGAACAGCTGATGCTGCGGCTCGATCAGGAGCTGCCGTACGCCACCACGGTTGAGATCGAACAATTCAACGACCGCCCCGACGGCATCGCCGAAATCCACGCGATCATCTGGGTCGAACGCGATGGCCAGAAGGCCATCGTGATCGGCAACGGCGGCGCCCAGCTCAAGGCGATCGGCACCAGTGCGCGCCGCCACATGGAGCGCATGTTCGAGCGCAAGGTGTTCCTGAAGCTGTGGGTGAAGGTGCGCGAAGGCTGGGTCGACGACGAGAACATGCTCAAGAAGTTCGGTTATACGGACTGAAGTAGAGAATCGGGAATAGGGAATCGATGGAGCGGATTCCGATTTTCCGAGTCACGATATCCGGCAAATTCCATGCGCATCGAACAGCAACCCGCCTACGTGCTGCACGCGCGGCCTTACCGCGAGACATCGTTGTTGCTGGAATGCCTGACCCGTGAGCACGGGCGTCTCGGCGTGGTGGCACGCGGCGTGCGGGGCGAACGCAGCCGCCTGCGGCGGGCGCAACTGGAACCGTTCCAGCCGGTGTTGATGGACCTGTTGCTGCGTGGCGAGATGGCCACGCTGACCGCAGTCGAGACGGTCGGTACGCCGCTGAGATTGCCCGGCGACGCGGGCCTGGCCGGGCTCTACCTCAACGAACTGGTGGTACGTCTGACAGGTCGCCAGGATCCGTTTCCGCTGCTGTTCGACGCCTATGCGCAAACGTTGGCGCGGCTGGCCGCGGGCGAGTCGCTGGCGTGGACTCTGCGCCGATTCGAACGCGATCTGCTGGAGCTGATCGGTTACGGCCTGCAGTTGCAGCACGATTCCGATACAGGCGAGGCATTGCAGGCGGATGCTTCCTACCGCTACCGGGTCGAGCAGGGCGCAGTGCGTTGCGCGGCGGATAGCGCGCTAGCCTTGCGCGGCAGCGACCTGCTGGCGCTGGAGCAGGACTGCATGCCCGACAATGGCGGCCTGAAATCCCTGCGCGACATGATGCGCGAGGTCATCCGTTTTCATCTGGGCGGCGGCGAGTTGCGCGCCTGGCGGGTATTGGCGATGGCGGTTTCGCGCCGGCCGGGCGACAGCGCCGCCAGCTAGCTGTCCAGCGCCTGCAACGTCGCCAGCAGCGTCTTGCGAAAGCGGACCAGAGCGGCCGGTGTCGCACCGCCGTGTTGCGACAGCTGCCGCTGCAGCAGCACGGTTTGCGATGACAGCGCGGCGGCACCGCAGAAACCGCAGGATGAGCGCAGCCGGTGCAGTCGTTCGCTGAAGACACCCTGGTTGCGGCTCAACGGATCCAGCTCCTGCTGGAGCAGGGCCAGTTCTTCGCGCAGCAGCAATCGCAGTGCGCGCATCGTGGTGGCGTCGCCGGTGGTGGTCAGTGCGGCGCGGTCGTCGAGTACGCTGGCATCGTGGTCCGGCTGCACCAGCGCCAGCACGCGCTGCAGATCGGATACCCCACAGGGTTTGAGCAGGATATCGCTGAAGCCGGCGTCCAGCAGCAGCTGGCGCTCGGCCGGCTCCAGCTCGGCGGTGGTGGCCACCGCGATGCTGTCGGTCGACCCTGCCCGTGCATCGCCACGCAGCTGGGTGAGGATGCTCAGCGCACCGGCGCCGGGCATGCGGCAATCCAGCAGCAACAGGTCGAAGGCTTGCGCTCGGGCCCGTTCCAGCGCCGCCATGCCATCCGTGCAGGCTTCGATCCTGGCGCCCAGCAAACGCAGCCCATCGCACAGGAAGCGGCAGCTGCCGGGGTCATCGTCCGCCACCAGCACGCTTGGGCAGGTGAGGTTGGAGGACTCTGGATGAGCGTTGGCGAAGGGGCTGGTCATGACGAAATCCTTGTCGTTCAGCTTAATTTGGCAGAATGGCGCGACATGCGCCCGACATCAAGCCATCTTTTGCTGTGTTGCTGCCTTCTGCTGGGGATCGGCTGGGGGTTGCCTGCGCGCGCGGATGTGCTGCTGACGGCGAAGTCCATCGACGTGCCCGGCGTTCGTCTGCAGACGGTAACTGTCAGGCTCGGTGTGGATGCTGCCGGCGGGCTTGGGCTGCAGTTGCACGCTGGTCAGGCCGATGTGCCGGCGATGGGTTGGCGACGACTGGGCCTGACCCTCGATGGCAATCTGCAGCGGGACGATCGCCTGCGCTGGGTTTTCGATGGCGATGTACGACTGGCCGGTGCTCCTGGTGGCGCGCTCAGCGACGCTCACGTAAACATCCTGCTCAGCGAGTCGGCCAACACCTTGCTGGTGGATATCCTGCAGGGCAAGGCGCATGTCAGTACCGCGTTGCCGCTGGATCAACCCACCCACGCGCAGATCCGCCTGGACGACCTTCCCGCCGGCTGGCTGCAGGGACTGCTCGGCACGGTCTGGTCGGGACGCCCCACCAGTGGCCGGCTGGATGCCGAGTTGGCGCTGGACCTGCATGATCCCGGCATCCAGTCATCCGGGCGATTCACTCTGAATGGGGTGGGTTTTGACACTCCGACTGGCACCTTGGCCGGGCAAGGACTGAACGGCACGGGCCGCTTCAGCCTGGATACCACCGATGGCCCGGCCCGGATGGATCTGGATGCTGCCCTGCGCGGCGGCGAGCTGCTGCTGGGTCCGCTTTACGCCAGGTTGCCCGATCACCCGGTACAGCTCGGTCTACGGGCCAGCGCGCAGGGCGGCGCGTTCGAGGTGAGCCGGCTGCGGCTGAATGACGCCGATGCGCTGCAGCTCGATGGCGCGCTGGCATTCGATGCCAAGGGTGAGCTGAAGACACTGAAACTGGACCGCCTGCACGCGAGTTTCCCAGCGGCCTACCAACGCTACGGTCAGGCCTGGCTGAGCACCCTGGGGCTGCGCGACATGCGCATTGCCGGACAGCTCAACGGCAGCCTGGATCTGCGCACCGACGGCCCGCACAGCTTTGCGTTCACCACCGATGGCCTGAATGTGGCCGATGCGGCTGGCCGGCTCGCTATCGAAGACCTGCATGGCGGGCTGGACTGGGCGATCCAGGGCGATCGGCCCGCCACCACGCTCGGCTGGCGCAACCTGCAGTTCTATCGGGTGCCCAACGGTGTGGCGCAATCGCAATGGCGCAGTCACGACGGCACGCTCAGCCTGCAGCAGCCGCTGCTGGTGCCGGTGTTGAAGGGCCAGTTGCGGATCGGCGAACTGGATTGGCGCCCGGCGGCGGCAAAAGGGCAGCGTCTCTCGACCTCGATGGTGCTGACCGGAGTCGACATGGCGGCTTTCAGTCAGGCGATGGGCTGGCCGGCATTTCCCGGCACCCTCGGTGGTGCGATTCCGTCCTTGCGCTGGGTCGATGATCGTTTCGAACTGCAGGGTGGCCTGTCGGCCAACCTGTTCGGCGGCTTCGTCGACATCACCCGGCTATCGTTGCAGCAGCCGTTCGGACCCAATCCGGTATTGAACGGCGACATCGCCTTGAAGCAGCTCGACCTCGCTGCAATCACCAGCGTGTTCGATTTCGGCAACATCACCGGACGACTGGACGGCTCGGTGGACGACCTGCGACTAGTCGACTGGAGTCCGGTTGCGTTCAAGGCAAGCCTGCTCGCCGGCAGCGGTGGGCGCATCAGCCAGCGGGCGGTGAACAACCTCACCGCAGTCGGTGGCGGTGGCATTGCCGCCGGTCTGCAAGGCGCCGTGCTGAAACTGTTCAAGACCTTCGGCTACAAGCGGATCGGGCTCAATTGTGCGCTCCAGGGCACGGTCTGCCAGATGAGCGGTCTGGAGCCCGGCGATGACGGCTACACTATCGTCGAAGGCAGCGGTTTGCCGCGGCTGCAGGTGATCGGCCACCAGACCCAGGTCGATTGGCCCACGCTGGTTCAACGTCTGCATGACGCCATCAATGGAGCGGCTCCGCAGATTCGTTGACGTCGCTGCATCTCCCCCTTCTCACTACAACTGCCGGAGTCCGCCATGCGCAAGCTCGTCTACGTGATCCTGACCTCACTGGCCGTGGCGCTGGTCGGCTGCGTCACCATCAACGTGTACTTTCCGGAAGCCGCTGCGCAGAAAGCCGCCGACCAGTTCATCGGCAATGTGCTGGACGGCGCCGCGCCCGCCGCGAGCCCCGCGCCGAAACAGCAGAAGCCGGCTGCCGGCAACGATGGCCAGCAGCCTTCGGCAATGCTGCTCGACCTGCTGATTCCCGCCGCGCAAGCCGCCGACACACCGAACATCCGCATCCAGACCAGCGCCACCGAAGCCATCAGCGGGCGCATGCACGAGCGCTTCCAGGGGGCGCTGGGTGATCTGCTGGACAGCGGCGCGGTGGGCTTCACCCGTGACGGCATGGTCGCCATGCGTGACGCTGCCAAAGTGCCGCTGAGCCAGCGCGCGCAGGCCAATACCACGGTGGCCGACGAAAACCGTGACCGCGTCGCGCTGTACCGCGAAGTGGCCAATGCCAACAACCACCCGGAGTGGGAGCCGCAGATCCGCGTCACCTTCGCCAAGAGCTGGATCGAGAAGGCCCGGGCCGGCTGGTATTACCAGGATGCCGCCGGCGCCTGGCAGAAAAAGTAAGCGCTGCGGGAGCGCACCGCGGTACATGCTGCTCCTGTGGGAGCGACTTCAGTCGCGATGCTCTTGGCCGAATGCAGGAAAGGCATCGCGAACGGAGTCGCTCCCACGAAAGGCCACGCAAGGCAGAACGCGTGGGCGTCACCCGGGCCGATCTGGGATAATCGGCGGCCAGCCCCAGCGGCCTCAACCGTCCGAGCCTCATGTCCCGATCCAACTCCGTTTCGCCGACGCCTTTCGAAGCCCACATCACCGATCTCGGCCATGACGGCCGCGGGGTGGCCCGCATCGACGGCAAGACGGTGTTCGTCAGCGGTGCACTGCTGGGCGAACAGGTCATGGCCCGGCTGCGCAAGCGTCATCGCCATTTCGACGAGGCCGAAGTCGTCGAGGTGATCGTGCCGTCGCCGCACCGGGTGGAACCGCGTTGCCGGCATTTCGCACACTGCAGCGGCTGCTCGCTGCAGCATCTGGATGCGGAATCGCAGATCGCCGCCAAGCAGCGCGTGCTGGCGGAAAATTTCGAACGCATCGGCAAGGTCACGCCGCAGCTGTGGTTGCCGCCGCTCTCCGGTGCGCCGTGGGGCTATCGGCGCAAGGGCCGCCTGTCGGTGCGCAACGTGGCGAAGAAGGGCCGCGTGCTGGTGGGTTTCCGCGAGGAGCAGAACCCGCGCTTCGTCGCCGAGATCCAGCAATGCGAAGTGATGCATCCGGCGCTCGGCCCCAAGGTCGGTCTGCTGGCCGATCTGCTCAGCGCGATGGACGCGGTCGACACCATCCCGCAGATCGAATTCGCCGCCGGCGACGACCTGATGGCGCTGGTGTTCCGGCACATGCAGCCGCTGAGTGAACGCGACCAGGCCGCGTTGATCGCGTTCGGCCAGCAGCATGGGCTGGCGATCTACCTGCAGCCGGGCGGCAACAGCAGCGTGCATCCGTTGTGGCCGGAAAACCCGCGGCTGGCGTTCCGCATCGCCAGCGGCGATGCCGCTATCGAGGACGTCGAGCTGGAGTTCCAGCCGCTCGATTTCGTGCAGGTCAACGCCGACATGAACCAGCGCATGATGGCGCGCACGCTGGAGCTGCTCGATCCGCAACCGACCGATCGCGTACTGGACCTGTTCTGCGGCCTCGGCAATTTCACCTTGCCGATCGCGCGCCGCGTCGCCGAAGTGGTCGGCGTGGAAGGCGAACACGGCCTGGTCGAGCGCGCCGCGCAGAACGCCGCGCGCAACGGCATCGACAACGCGCGTTTCCATGTGGCGAATCTGTTCGAGGATCAGCGTGCCACCGACTGGGCACGCCAGCCGTGGGACAAGGTGCTGCTCGATCCGCCACGCGCCGGTGCCGACAAGGTGCTGGAGTATCTGCCGCACAAGCAGACGCACCGCATCGTCTATGTGTCCTGCCATCCGGCCTCGCTGGCGCGTGATGCCGGCATCCTGGTCAATCAACACGGCTTCAAGCTGAAGTCGGCCGGCGTGATGGACATGTTCCCGCATACCGCGCACGTCGAATCGATCGCGTTGTTTGACAGGTAACTTGTGCATTCGTCCCTGAATGCGAAAATCAAAAAGCGGCCATCCATGGCCGCACTCATCGAAAAAGCATGGCCATCGAAATCGAACGCAAATTTCTGCTGGCCAGCGACGACTGGCGCGCAGCCATCGAACGCAGTGAGCCGATCGCGCAGGGTTATCTGGTCGGCGCGCAGGCGTTGCGCGATGGCAGTGCGCGCGCCTCGGTGCGCGCACGCCTCGCCGGCAAGCAGGCGTGGTTGAACATCAAGGCGGCCACGCCGGGTATCGCACGCGCCGAGTTCGACTATCCGATACCGGTGGCCGATGCCAAGGCGTTGCTGGCCAGCCTGTGCGATGGTGTGCTGGAAAAGGTGCGCCACCATGTGCGGGTCGACGGCGTGCTTTTCGAGGTCGATGAGTTCGAGGGCGACAACCACGGACTGATCGTCGCTGAAGTGGAGCTGCCGGCAGTCGATGCGCCATTCCCGCGACCGGCATGGCTGGGCCGCGAGGTGAGTGCACTGATGCGCTACTACAACGTCAACCTGATCGCGCATCCGTACCGGCAGTGGTCGCCAGCCGAGCGCGCTGCCGAGGATGCCGCATGCTGATGATCGGCGTGGCCGCGCTGGAACTGGCCGAACACGAGAAGCGCTGGCTGACCGCGCCGGGCGTGGCGGGCGTGCTGCTGTTCGCGCGCAACTACCAGTCGCGCGAGCAACTGATCGCGCTGTGCGATGCGATGCGCGAGATCGGCGGCGACGAGCTGCTGATCGCGGTCGACCAGGAAGGCGGCCCGGTGCAGCGTTTCCGCGACGGTTTCACCCGCCTGCCGCCGCTGGCGGCGATCGGTGCGAGATACGAGCACGATCCCGTGGACGCCGTGCGGCTGGCGGAGGAACACGCCTGGGTGATGGCCAGCGAGCTGCGCGCCAGCGGCGTCGATTTCAGTTTTGCGCCGGTGGTCGATCTCGCGCGAGGCAATGCGGCGATCGGTCTGCGCGCGTTCCACGCCGATCCGGCGGTAACCGCCGAGCTGGCGCAGGCCTACGTGCGCGGCATGCATCTGGGCGGCATGGCAGCAGTACTGAAGCACTTTCCCGGACATGGCTCGGTCGCCGTCGATACGCACAAGGCGCAGGCGATCGACCCGCGCCCCCTCGACGAGATCCGCCGCGACGACCTGCTGCCGTTCGCCGAGTGCATCGAGGCGCGGGTCGAGGCGGTGATGATGGCGCACGTGATCTATCCGGCGGTGGACAGCCAGCCAGCCGGCTATTCGAAAGTGTGGATCGAGCAGATCCTGCGTGGCGAGCTCGGTTTCGCCGGCGCGGTGATCAGCGACGACATCAGCATGGCCGCCGCCGGCGCCGCCGGCAGCGTCGGTGAGCGGGTGCGCGCACACTTGGCTGCTGGTTGTGACCTGGTACTGGCCTGCTTCCCGGAGGTAGTGGACGAGGCGATCGCCGCGATGCAGGGCGAAGCAACCGTGCTGCCGCCGCAACTGGCCAACCTGCGTGGCGCCCTGGGCGCGAGCTGGGGCAGCCTCACCAACAACCCGCAGCGCGATCGTTTCGTCGCGCGCATCATGGCGCTGCACGCCGATCAAGGAATCGCATGAATACTCCAACACCTTCGCTTGCCGATGCGCTGGCGCAGTCGGATCTTCTGCACGAGCGCGGCGAACTGGAAACCGTGATCGCCGACATGGGCCGGCGGATCGACGCCGCGCTGGGCGGCGAACGCGCCGTATTCCTCACCGTGATGAACGGCGCGCTGATCTTTGCCGGCCAGCTCGCGCTGGCGATCCGCACCGATCTGGAATTCGACTACGTGCACGCAACCCGCTACCGCGGCGCCACCTCCGGCAGCGACCTGCGCTGGCTGCGCGAGCCGATGGTGCCGCTGGCCGGTCGCGTGGTGCTGCTGGTCGACGACATCCTGGACGAAGGCCACACGCTGAAAGCGGTGCGCGAGGATTGCCATGCGCGCGGCGCGAAAAAAGTGCTGATCGCGAGCCTGTGCACCAAGCGGCATGATCGCCTGGTCGACGGCATCGCGTCGGACTTCAATGGCGTCGAGCTGCCCGATCGCTACGTGTTCGGCTACGGCATGGACTACTACGAGCAGGGTCGAAACCTGCCGGGGATCTATGCGTTGAAAGCCGGGAATGGGGAATAGAAAATCGGGAGTCGGGAGTCGCGGTTGGCACCGAACTCTCCCGGCGCATTCCTTCTCCCTCCGGGAGAAGGTGCCCCGCAGGGGCGGATGAGGGTACGGCCGGAGCCAGATGTCGCCGGCGCGCGAGCATGATGTCCGCGCTCCCGCCCGCACCCTCATCCGGCGCTTCGCGCCACCTTCTCCCGGAGGGAGAAGGGAGTTTCTGCTGGCGAGTCTCTTGCGGTAAACCTGCAAATTGGAACACACGATGCCTCATTCAAATCGCACCCCCATCGACCTCGCCGTCATCGGCGGCAGCGGCCTGTACAACTTTCCGGGGCTGGAGAACACCGCGCGGCATGCGGTGGACACACCTTACGGAGCGGCATCCGGCGATGTCGTGCTCGGCGATTTCGCCGGCAAGCGGGTGGCCTTCCTGGCCCGCCATGGCGAGAGCCACACGCTGCCGCCTCACCGGGTCAACTACCGCGCGAACCTGTGGGCGCTGCACAGCCTCGGCGCACGCCGGGTGATCGGGGTCAACGCGGTGGGCGGCATCCGTGGCGACATGGGGCCGCGGGTGATCGTGGTGCCGGACCAGCTGATCGACTACACCCATGGCCGCTACACCAGCTACTGCGACGTCGAGGGTGCGGAGGTAAAGCACATCGACTTCAGCGAGCCCTATACCGAATCGCTGCGCCTGCAATTGCTGGCGGCGGCGCGCGCGGCGGGCATCGCGGTGATCGGCGGCGGTTGCTACGGCGCCACCCAGGGGCCGCGGCTGGAAACGCGCGCCGAGATCGCGCGAATGAAGCGCGACGGTTGCGATCTGGTCGGCATGACCGGCATGCCCGAGGCGGCGCTGGCGCGCGAACTCGCGCTCGAATACGCCTGCCTGGCGCTGGTGGCGAACTTCGCCGCCGGCTGCGGCGACGAAGCCGAAATCAGCATCGAGGAGATCTTTGCGCATCTGGCGGCGGCCACCGCCGAGGTGCCACGCATCCTCGCGGCGATGCTGAAAAGTTGAGCGAGGCATCCGGCCTGGGGTGACCCCAGGCATCTCTCGTATTGCGTTCAGCCTTCACATGTTGCTACTTTTCGCCAGCCAGGGCGGCGAACCGAGGGGGCAAGTGGTTCAGCGCGAGTACTGGCGCACCCAATCCATGGATACAGAGGTTCGCGCAATGAGTTTCGGTACAGTCAAATGGTTCAACGACGCCAAGGGTTTCGGTTTCATCTCACCCGAGGACGGCGGGGCGGATGTTTTCGTTCATTTCTCGGCGATCACCAGCAAGGGCTTTCGCAGCCTGCAGGAAGGTCAGCGCGTGCAGTTCGAAGTGACCCAGGGCCCGAAGGGCGCCCAGGCTTCGGCAGTCGAAGCCGCCTGATCCGTCAGACATACACTTGATGCAAAAATAGAACCCCGCATCCGATGCGGGGTTTTTTTGTTTTCGTGACCGGAGCATGCAATGACTGATCGCAGGCGTTTCCTCAAGACCTCCCTGCTGGGAGCTTCCGCTTCGATGCTGGCCTGGGGCGGCAAGCTGGCCGCCGGACCGATAGACCGAAGCGGCAAGCTGGCCGCCGGACCGGCACCTCGAACGCCGACGACGGTGGCACGGGTGGTCTCCACCTGGGACTTCGGCATCGCCGCGAATCAGGCCGCGTGGACCATTCTCGGCAAGGGTGGCCATGCGCTGGATGCAGTCGAGTTCGGCGTGCAGGTGCCGGAGTCCGACCTGAAGAACCATAGCGTCGGCAGGGCCGGCTATCCCGATCGGGACGGCCACGTCAGCCTCGACGCCAGCATCATGGACGCCGATGGCAACTGCGGCGCGGTCGCCGCGCTGGAACACATCGCCCATCCGATCGCGGTGGCGCGGCGGGTGATGGAGCGCACACCACACGTGCTGCTGGTCGGCGAGGGTGCATTGCAGTTCGCGCTGGAGCAGGGCTTCAAGAAGGAGGAGCTGCTGACGCCGGAGTCCGAAAAGGCCTGGCACGAATGGCTGAAGACGGCGAAGTACAACCCGTCGATCAACAGCGAAGTGCACGACTACGGCAAGGGCGGCAGCACCGGCATGCCCGGCGGCGCGCACAACCACGACACCATCGGCATGCTGGCGATCGACGCGCAAGGGCGCCTGGCCGGCGCCTGCACCACCAGCGGCATGGCGTGGAAGATGCGTGGCCGCGTCGGCGACAGCCCGATCATCGGCGCCGGCCTGTACGTCGATGGCGAGGTCGGCGGTGCCACCTCCACCGGCGTGGGCGAGGAAGTGATCCGCAACGCTGGCAGCTTCCTCGTGGTCGAGCTGATGCGCCAGGGCCGCTCGCCGCACGAAGCCTGCAAGGAGGCGGTGATGCGCATCGTCAAGAAGCGCCGCGAAGCCTCCAAGACCATCCAGGTCGGCTTCCTCGCCATGAACCGCGCAGGCGAAGTCGGCGCCTATGCGATCCAGCACGGCTTCTCCTATGCCGTGTGCGATGCGAAGAAGCAGGACGACCTGATCCCGTCGCAAAGCGTCTACACCACGAGCTACTCGTGATCCTGGAAATCGCCGCCAACTCGGTCGCCTCCGCGCTGGCCGCCCAGGACGGCGGAGCGGGGCGGGTCGAACTGTGCACCGCGCTGGAACTCGGCGGCCTCACGCCGTCGCATGCGCAGATCGCGCTGGCCCGCGAGCACCTGCACATCCCGCTGTACGTGCTGATCCGCCCGCGCGCGGGCGACTTCCTCTACAGCGATCTCGAATGCGAGACGATGCAGCGCGACATCGAAACCTGCGCGACGTTGGGCTGCGACGGTGTGGTGCTCGGCGTGCTCGACGCCGAGGGCAAGATCGACATGCCACGCTGCCGCGCACTGATCGCCGCCGCCGGCAACATGGGCGTCACCTTCCACCGCGCCTTCGACCTCACGCGTGATCCGTTGACTGCATTGAACGACCTGATCGAACTCGGTTGCGAACGCGTGCTGACGTCGGGAGCACAGGCCAGTGCGCTGGAAGGAGCGCCGTTGATTCGTCAGTTGGTCGAGCGCTCGGCCGGGCGTATCGTCGTGATGCCCGGCGCAGGAGTGGACGCCGGGAACATCGGCAAGTTGCACGAGATTACCGGCGCCAGCGAGTTCCATGCGTCGGCGAAACGGCGGCATCCGTCCGGCATGCAGTGGCAACCGGAGTTGCTGAAGGACATGCAGGGTGGGGAGTTGCGCAGCGATGTCGAGCGGATACGAGGCATTGTTGCGGCTTTGAATGCTGCAGCTGCTTCATCCTGACTTGCGGCGAGACGCAAGGGAACTTGATCTTCCGAGACGCGCTGCAGGATTAGACTTCGTTTCGAAATGCACTCGGCATCAGGCCGCAGCGAACATCGACACACCCATCGACACAAAGGAGAGAGCCGTGAGCAAACAAATATTCATCAACCTCCCGGTCGCCGACCTGCCGAAGTCCATTGCCTTCTTCGAGGCACTCGGTTTTTCACGGAACCCGCAGATGGGGGATGACTCTGGTGCGTGCATCGTCGTCAGCGACACGATTTTCGTGATGCTGGCTACGCATGCCAGGTTTCGTGACTTCACGCCCAAGGCCATCTGCGACACGAGCAAGGCCGTCGAGGTTTTGCTCAACCTCCATTGCGAGAGTCGCGACGAGGTGGATGGTCTCGTGGCCAAGGCGCTCGCCGCGGGCGGTACGACCTACGACAAGCCGGAAGATCTGGGCTTCATGTACTCGCACAGTTTTGTCGACCCGGACGGCCATGGCTGGGGCCTCTTCCACATGACCGCCACGCCGGCACAGGCCTGAGCCGTAGCGGCCACGGCTCCCTACGGCAGCGCATGGCCGCCCCGCTTGGTTACTATGGCGAATTGCCAAAATAGCAACGGGAGCCTCGAGTGATCATCAAGCCCAAAGTCCGCGGATTCATCTGCATCACCGCCCACCCGGTCGGTTGCGAGCGCAACGTGCTCGACCAGATCAAGGTCACCCAGGCCGCGGGCCACGATGCCGCGAAAGGCCCGAAGCGCGTGCTGGTGATCGGCGCGTCCACCGGCTACGGCCTGGCCTCGCGCATCACCGCCGCGTTCGGCTACGGCGCGGCCACGCTCGGCGTGTTCTTCGAGAAACCCAGCAGCCACGAGAAAACCGGCACCGCCGGCTGGTACAACTCCGCCGCGTTCGACAAGGCGGCCAAGCAGGCCGGCCTGTACAGCAAGTCGATCAACGGCGACGCGTTCGCCAACGAAACCCGCGCGCGCGCGATCGAGATCATCAAGAACGAAATGGGCGGCCCGATCGACCTGGTGGTCTATTCGCTGGCCTCGCCCGTGCGCAAGCTGCCGGACACCGGCGAAGTGGTGCGCTCGGCGCTCAAGACCATCGGCGCGCCGTTCCACAACACCTCGGTCGACACCAACAAGGACACCGTGATCGAGGCCACCATCGAGCCGGCCACCGAGCAGGAAATCAAGGACACCGTCACTGTGATGGGCGGCGAGGACTGGGCGCTGTGGATCGACGCGCTGAGCTCCGCCGGCGTGCTGGCCGAGCACGCCAAGACCGTCGCCTACAGCTACATCGGCACCGAGATCACCTGGCCGATGTACTGGCACGGCACGCTGGGCCAGGCCAAGCAGCACCTGGACAACACCGCCAAGCAACTGCGCAGCCGCCACCCCGGCCTCGAAGCGTATGTGGGCGTGATGAAGTCCGTCGTCACCCAGGCCAGCGCCGCCATCCCGGTGATCCCGCTGTACGTCTCCATCGCCTTCAAGATCATGAAGGAGAAGGGCATCCACGAAAACCCGATCGAACAGGCCAACCGCCTGTTCCACGACCGCCTCTACCGTGCTGATGGTGCGGCCGCACCCACCGACGACGAAGGCCGCCTGCGCCTGGACGACTGGGAACTGCGCGACGATGTGCAGATTCCCTGCAAGACGATCTGGCCCACCGTCACCACCGAAAACCTCAAGCAGATCACCGACTACGCCGGTTACAAGCACGAGTTTTTGAAGTTGTTCGGGTTTGATCGGGCGGATGTGGATTACGAGCAGGACGTCGAGGCGGATCGGCGGTTTGATTGTTTGGAGGGGTGAGGTGGTAGGAAGCTACTGAAGTTCAGGGACTTCAGTAGTTTCTTGGAATAGTCGTAGAAAGTGCACTCTGGCGCGGGTGTTGCCGTTATTTCAAAGCAGCCTTAGGCGACAAATTCATGTCAGGAATCAATCTCGAGCGTTTCATCTCTGCACATTACAAAGCAGGTGTTGGTCCGCGTGATGTCCTGCGCGAGGCACTTACAAATGCAATTCATGCGGGGGCCGAAGGCATTACCGTCGACCTCCAGTTTTACGACGCCCAGGCAGACTTACTTGGCGGAGAAGAACGCCCTTTCTTGCAAGCAATAGAAGTCATTGATGATGGAGAAGGATTCACTGCAGAGAATCTAGAAGCTTTTGATGAGGTTTGCACGCCGCATAAAAGCCTTACAGGCGGCAAGGGCGTTGGTCGATTGGCATTTCTAAAATTCGCAACGAATATTGAAATTAAAAGTCATACAGGCAGTGAATTTGTGGAGTTTAAGTACGACACAAATTTTTCTGCTAAGGATATTAAATCGACACCTAGTAACGACTCGAAAGGAACATCGGTTCTAATCTCGGAGCCTGTAAGGCAGGTCAACACTCACGTTCGCCCCCTAATAGAATCTGTATGCGACGATCTACGTCTATTACTTTTTTTCAAAGAGAAACATGGGCAACATATCGTTATTACTTTTACGCACAACTCTAAACAATCATTTTCTTCCCATTTTCAATATAGGTCATCAGAAATTTCACCGCTGCATGAAGGTAGCTTTATTGTTAATGGAGAAAAATTTGAATCCCATCTTTTCCGTGACGAAGGAGAAAAAGGCGTTACAGCTATTTTGTGCGCGGACAATGTAGGAATTGAAGACTGCTTCATCAGCAAAAGATTTGACGTCTGCCGCCACCTGGTATTTGTTACCTCGGAGTATCTTGATGGTCGGGCTAATATTGAACGACAGAAGCTGGAGATTCCTAGATTGGAATCAGACACTGATGCATTTTCGAAGGTAAGCCGCGAAGATCTTTTTCCTGCTTTAAAAAAGCATTGCCTTGATCTCATAAATGAGAAATCATCTGGCGATATAGATGATTATCGCGCCGCCAATGTGCGAAAGTTAAGGACTTACTACCCTTACATAGATGCGTCTTCGCTTGACGGTGCAGCTGGAATGCTGGATGCCGAGGAAATTGTAAGGCAATATCGAGTTCAAAAAGCGAAGAACGAGGATGATGTTGTCGAATGCCTCGAAAGTGGGCGGGCAGTAGCGTTTGACGATCTGTCGCACTTGGCACAAGAGGATCTTGCTCGTTATATCGTTCACCGAGCGCTTGTGCTTGACTCACTCTCAAAACTCCCTGGAGATGCAATTGAAGATCAAGTTCACAAGGCTATTTTGCCAAAAAGATCAGACGGAGATGACATCCGAGAGAATAACGTCTGGCTTGTAGACGACAAATTCCTCTCTTACTCCAGCATCCATAGCGACGACTTTCTATCTAATGTTATTTCTAAAGTTAATTCAGAATACGACGAAAAACAGCAACGCAGACCGGATATTGCCGCCTTCTTCTCACGAAACGACAAAGATGAACCGAACAAATTAGTGATAATTGAATTCAAAAAGCCAAGCGCAGATGTTTTTGATAATGCAAAAGCACTTTCTCAATGCAGATATTATGCAAGTGAAATTGTTGAGCGTGCAAAGAGCATTCTTGAGGTTTTTGCGTTCGCGGTTACTGAGATAGACAATGCATTCTACCGAGAACTTAAACAAACAAATTTCAGAGATGTGTTCTCAATAGGCGAACGGATTCTGTACCAAGATTTCAAAATTGGCTTAGATGATTCCGTTTCACTACATCAATATGTGATGCCGGCGTCATCTCTCATACGTGATGCTCGTGCTCGCAATAAGGTTTTCGAGCAAGTTCTACAGCTTCAAATTGGCGCGGAGCTCAAGGAAAACTTCGCTTGACTATTCGTTCAAGCCGATGCGAGAACCCGGGCCACAATAACCTGACCCGATCTTGCTCACGCATCCAAAACCGAGGCCCTCGGGGAAACAATTGAAACCACGAGTTTTCATCTCTTACAGTTGGTCGTCTCCGGGGCACCAAGCGCGTATACGCCAGTGGGCTGAGCAGATGGTGAGCGACGGTGTGGACGTTGTCCTGGATGTCTGGGATCTCAGAGAAGGAGACGATAAGTACGCCTTCATGGAGAAGATGGTCACAGATGTGTCTGTGACCCACGTGCTCGTCTTCTCTGATTCGGAATACGCCACCAAGGCGGACGCACGCAAGGCGGGTGTTGGCACTGAGTCGCAGATCATCTCGCGTGAGGTGTACTCAAAGGTCCAACAATCCAAGTTCATCCCGATTGTCTGTGAATTCGACGAATCCGGCGAGCCCGTCCTTCCCGCCTTTCTTAAGTCACGAATTTGGATCGACTTCTCCAGTCCTGAAGCTGCGAACGACAATTGGGAACAGCTCATCCGAGTCCTCTATGGGAAGCCGGCACACGAGAAGCCTAGTCTGGGAAATGCTCCCTCCTACGTCACAACGGATGTCACCGCGCCCGCCAGCCCTGCCGCGACGAAGTTTGCCGCGCTTAAGCAAGCCATTTTTCAGCAGAAGAGAGGGTTGAAGTCCTACCGACAGGACTTTCTCGACGCGTGCTGCGATTACGCGGATGCTCTGCGCATCCGCGAGCGCCCCGACGTTACAAACATAGGTCAGCGCGTTCTAGAGGATTGCGGCAAGCTCAAGCTAGTGCGCGACCAGATTGTGGATTGGGTCTTGCTCGAATCCGAAGCCAATCCTTCGGAAGAATTTGGCGAGGCGCTAGTCTCGGTACTGGAGAGGTTGCTCGAACTTAAATCGCGGCCTACGGAAGTCAATTCTTGGAACGATGTGTGGTTCGAGGCGCACCGGGTATTCGTCTACGAGACCTTCCTCTACATCGTAGCCGCACTTTTAAAGACCGACTCGTTTGGCGCACTCCACCTTATTCTTACTAGTCACTATCTTGTACCCGAGACGGAGGCCTCTGGGAGAAACCGCTTCGACACGTTCGATGCGTTCTACGGATACTCCGACACGCTCCAGATTCTCGCGCCTGAGGGAAAGAAACTCCATTCGCCCGCGGCGGAGCTTATCAAGCGGCAGGCAGATCGCACGGATCTCCCGTTTGCTGCCGTAATGCAAGCAGAATTGCTTGTGTTGATGATGGCGTTCACCACCGATGGCTGTCGGTGGTTTCCGCAAACACTGCATTATTCGTCACGTGCTGGGGCCTTCCCATTCTTCGTGAGAGCGGCGCGGCATCGCGACTTTCAGAAGCTCGCGAAGATAACGGGGATCGGCACGGGAGATGAATTGCGTGTGGCAGTAAAGTTAGGGCATGAGAGGCTTGAAGTGGAACGATGGCATAACTTCTGGATGAGTGACCGATCGTTCTGGAGCAGCATGAATATGGATGCTTTGGATACTCTGGCGTGAGTTAATAACGGCACGCGGCGAAGGACGTTTCGTGGATGCCTATGCTGATGGCTGTGGGCGATCACAACTATCGGGGCCAGGTTCACATACAACCGTTTGAACCGTCGCGAGGACGTCCGCCGGCATGGCCGCGGATTCCGGCGTCATGCGGTAATCCCCCCCACTTTTAACTGACAGCAAAAGTGGAGCTAAGCGGCGAGTGCCAATTTCTGCATCGGCGTGATGCCACCGAGTGCCATGTTCGGGCGCTCGTGGTTGTAAGTCCATAGCCAACGGGTGGCGATGTCCTGCACCTGCTCGATCGAGTCGAACAGGGTTCGTGCAAGCCAGGCGTAACGCACGGTTCGGTTGTAGCGCTCGACATAGGCGTTCTGCTGCGGCTTACCTGGCTGGATATGTTCGATCCGGATGCCCTGTTGCTCCGCCCACGTCAGCAGCGTGCCACTGATGTATTCCGGACCGTTGTCGCAGCGGGTCGTTTGTGGTTTGCCACGCCACTCGATGATCTGCTCCAACGCCCGGATCACGCGGACCGAGGGCAGCGACAGATCGGTCGAATCCGCCGCCAGGAGCGGACGGTCAACGCTGGAGTTGAGCGGCGGCGAAGCCGGCCGCTACAGTAACCTAGGACTCTAACCGTACCGCTAACTGAAGGCGGGAGCGTCGGATTAGCTGGCGACCGGTAGGCGCTGTTGAATACCTAGATCGAAACGACTGCATCGAGCGAATTGAGGCGCAGCGTCGGCAGCGCCAGGAACAAGGAGAGGCCGTCGTGAGATCGCTGTAAACAGAGGCATTTGCCGAGAACCTGTGCGGCTCCGTTCGCATCACTCTTTGCCAAAAATGCGCATAACAGCGCATCATAGAAATCTACATTTCCCTCAAACGTCGCTCGCCTTGCAGGTAGTATCGTCGATGTCCGATCGCGCTCGAATCAGAATCCTAAGCGTCGAGGATCATCCCGTATTCCGCGAGGGGCTGCGATTCATCATCGGCTCCCAGGCGGACATGGAGCTCGTGGCAGAAGCGTCCAATTCGGACGAGGCCATCGCCGAATTCCAGCGCGTTAATCCGGACGTGATCTTGATGGACGTACGTCTACCGGGGGCAAGCGGCACGGAAACACTTATGGAGCTTCGCAAGCTCTCTCCCGGCGCGCGCGTGATCATGCTGACGACCTCGGACAGCGAAGGCGATATCCACCACGCTCTCAAGGCGGGCGCGGTCGCGTACATGCTCAAGAGCATGCCAAAGGACGATCTGCTCAATGTCATTCGAGCCGTTCATAGCGGCAAGAAGCACTTTCCAGCGGAAGTCGCGATCCGGCTCGCCGGATACTTCGCCGACGACGAGCTGACCCGACGCGAGATCCAGGTTCTCGAACTGATTCGCGATGGAAGCCGCAACAAAGAAATCGCCGACTGTCTGTCGATTTCGGAGACGACGGTCAACTTCCACATCAGGAATATCGTCGACAAGTTGCAAGCCAAGGACCGGACGCACGCCGTCATTGTCGCGTTACGGCGCGGACTGCTGGCGATATAGGCCGCCGTGGACTGTAGAAAACTGCAGTAAGCCAGCTAGGGGATCGCTTGGTGCTCGGACGCGTGCACGATCAGTATCGTTGGATACCGCCAAGGTACTTGGTGGAACGCGAAGGACGCTCTGAATCCAGTCTGATTTCGAGACCCACATGACATTGCTCAGTGCGCGAGCCATTGGACTTTTCACCAGGATCCTGGTGGCTATTGCCGTTATCGTGCTTTCGCCCACGGCGTTGGCAGTCGATCCTGCACGACAGATCTCCCAATACGGCCATGCCGCGTGGCGATCGCAGGATGGCTATCTGCCCGGCATGCCCATGGCAATGGCTCAGGGCCCCGATGGGTACCTGTGGATCGGCACGTTGAACGGTCTGGTCCGCTTCGATGGCGTGCGGTTCAGTCGCTGGTCCGCGCCTATAGGGGAGCACCTCCCCTCCGATGCCATCACCCGCCTGTTGGCCACGTCGGACGGCAGCCTCTGGATAGGCACGCAGCAGGGGCTGAATCGATGGAAAGACGACAAGTTGCGCAACTATCAGCAGACTCCCGGTGGCGCGATCCTGTCGATCACTGAGGATCGCGAGCATGCGGTCTGGATCACGCGGACTGAGCGGACGGGTTCCGGCGAATACGTATGCCGTGTCTCTGCCGAGGGCGAGTTCAAGTGCTTTGGTGGAGCCGACGGACTCGACTTTCCAGATTCCCCGTGTTGCGCACAGGCGTTTTGGCCCGACCGCGCGGGCACCATCTGGATCGGAAGCGACACGACATTGACCGCATGGCGTGACCACGCGTCCAGTAAGTTCACGCTGCCACTCCATATGGACCACAAGGACATCGGCGTTGCTGCGATTGCAGCGAGGGCAGAGGGCGGACTATGGATCGGGATTGCCCACGCAGGCGCAGGTCTTGGCCTGGAACAGTTCAGCGACGGCAAATTCACTCCCTTCATCAGCCAGGGATTCGATTCCAGCACGCTGCAAGTATCGGCCATGTTGCTGGATCGACAAGGCGCCCTGTGGATCGGAACCTATGGGCAGGGGTTGTATCGCATCTACCACGGCGCCATCGATCAATTCCGGTCAACCGACGGTCTGTCCAACGATCGAGTCAACGCCATCTTCGAGGACATCGAGGGCAACATATGGATAGCGACGACGAAGGGCATCGATCAACTGCGTGATCTGCGAGTCACTACGTTCGCAAAGAAGCAAGGCTTGTCGAGCGATTCCGTGTCAACTATCGCCACGGCTCGTGACGGATCGATCTGGATTGGCAGCGCTGGCCTCGACGTCTTGCGCGACGGAAAAATCACGTCGATAACGAAGGCCAACGGACTGCCCGGAAACCAGGTGACCGACCTGCTCGAAGATCACGCCGGGCGCATGTGGGTCGGCGTCGACCATACGCTGTCTATCGTCGACCACGACAAGTTCCTCCCGGTTCGCGCCAAGAATGGTACGAACGACATCGCCTTCATCGGCTCGCTGGCCGAAGATGCGCAGCATGACGTCTTGGCGCGCTCACTGAAGATGCTGTTCCGGATGCGCGACAATGCCGTGATCGACGAATATCCGCTCGGTCCGCAGTTGGAGGGCCGGCAAATCGTTGCGGATCCGCACTCAGGAATCTGGCTCGGATTGCGAACGGGAGACCTGGCGAGGTTTCGCGACGGCAAAGCCCAGACGATCGCATTTCCGAAGCCACCCGGCGCGAGCGTCAACGGCTTTGTCGAACATATGGCAACCACGCCCGATGGCGCGGTGTTCGGCGCGACGGCGAACGGGATCGTTGCGTGGAGGGGCGGAAAGGCGCAAGCGCTCACCTCGGCGAACGGTTTGCCTTGCAACCATGCCCATGCGCCCCTTGGCGACAAGAACGGCGATCTATGGTTGTTCATGCAATGCGGGCTCGTGGAGATACCACGTTCCGAGATCGAGCGCTGGTGGGCCAGCCCGCATGCGCGCCTGCAGCTTCGCGTTTTCGACGGACTCGATGGCGTCGATCCGGGCTGGGCACCGTTCAGTGCCGCGGCGATGTCTCCCGATGGACGGTTGTGGTTTGCGAGCGGCCACAGCGCCCAGATGATCGACCCCGCAATGGCCACGGCGAACCGGGCTGCGCCACCCGTGCACATCGAGTCGCTTGTTGCCGATCGGGTCGGTTATGCAATCAAAGATGGCGTGCAACTGCCGCCGCTGGTCAGGGACGTGCACATCGATTACACCGCCACGAGCTTCGGTATTCCGCAACGTGTGCGGTTTCGCTACAGGCTGGAGGGTCGGGATAAGGACTGGCAGGAGCCGGTAGCCCGTCGTCAGGCTTTCTATACGGATCTGCCGCCGGGAAACTATCGGTTCACCGTCATCGCGAGCAACGACGGCGACGTATGGAATGAGCACGGCGATTCGATCTGGTTCCGCATCAGATCTGCCTGGTACCAGACCATGACCTTTCGCGTTGTGGCGTTTCTACTCTGCCTGCTCATCGTCTGGCTTCTGTTCCACTGGAGAATGCGCCGCCTCTCCGCGGCGATGAGTGCGCGCTTCGACGAGAGACTGGCTGAACGATTGCGTATCGCACGCGAGCTTCATGACACGCTGCTGCAGACGGTGCAGGCCGGCAAGCTCGTTGCCGATGACGCGCTCGATACCAACGCGGACGATGAACGTCGCAGGCATGCCCTCGAGCGAATCTCGTCCTGGCTCGGCGAGGCGATCCGCGAAGGCCGGTCAGCGCTGAACGCGTTGCGCCGATCGACTGTGCTCAGCAACGATCTCGCCGAGGGCTTGCAGCAGGCAGCCGAAGAATGCGCGGGTGAACGTGGCATGGTCATTCGCGTTTCCGTCGTGGGCCGCACGCGCGAGATGCACCCGATCGTGCGCGACGAGATCTACCGCATCGGTTACGAAGCGATCCGCAACGCCGCGTCGCATTCACACGGCCGGACGCTCGAAGTCGAGTTGACCTATACGCACGATCTGAGTCTGAGAGTGAAGGACGACGGCATCGGCATCAATGCGTCCGAAGTTGAGCAAGGAAAACCAGGACACTTCGGATTACAGGGGATGACGGAACGCGCACAGAGGGTTGGGGCCACGCTCAGCGTTACCCAGCTCGCAACGGGTGGAACCGAGGTCCGCCTTCACGTTCCCGGACGAACCATATTCCGCTAGAGCTGTACCGCAGATTCACGGTTCCACGAACGGTTACCTTGAGAGCGGATGCGCAATGCCGTCCGAATGATCGTCATCGCCAGTGACGGCGGCTAACTTGCTGTATTGATGACTCGCCTCCAAGGAGGGTCGCCTCGAACGACCTGTAGAAGAATGCAGGTCTTCTACTACTACTAACAACGTGTGGCAGTGGGCGAAACATGCGTAGCTTCATTCAGACGGAAAGTCTGGCTGTTTTGCGCAGACTACCCGGGCTCTTTTCATGGGCCACGCGTGGACAACGCAACAGCGCCGTTGCTCACACACTCATTGTCGCGCTGTAGGAGCTTCGCATATGAACATCAGTAAATTCCTGGCGGCTGCCGCTGTTGGCGGCATGATGTTAACGGCCGGTGGGTCGGCTTTCGCCGGCGACGCGCGGCCCTCGGTCGTATTGGTCCACGGTGGTTTCGTCGACGGTTCGGGCTGGGAGAGTGTCTACGATATCCTCACTCACGATGGCTACAAAGTCAGCATCGTCCAGAACTCGACCAGCTCGCTGGCCGATGACGTGGCGTTTACCAAGCGCGTGCTCGAGCAGCAGGCAGGTCCGGTGGTGCTCGTGGGTCACTCCTACGGTGGCGCCGTTATCACCGAAGCCGGTAACGCCGATAACGTGAAGGCGCTGGTCTACATCACGGCCTTCGCTCCCGATGCCGGCGAATCAGTGCAAACGTTGATCTCGCACCCGGTTCCGGGCGCGCCAGCCCCACCGATCCTCGCCCCTCGGGACGGCTGGTTGCTGCTGGATAACGCCAAGTTCTCCGCTGCGTTCGCCAGCGACCTGCCGCCCAAGAAAGCACGGTTCATGGCGGACTCTCAGGTTCCTTGGAATGTGGCGGCCCTCGGGGGCACCATCTCCACGCCAGCATGGAAATCCAAACCGACCTTCTATCTGGTGGTTGATGGCGATCACATGATTCCGGTGGAGGCACAGCGTGCCATGGCGAAGCGTGCAAGCGCGACGGTCATGAATACCAAGGGCAGTCACGCGATTTACGTGTCGAATCCGAAGGTCGTCGCGGCGTTGATTGAACAAGCCGCGAAGGGCGTGGCTACAACATCCAAGTAGGCGCCGAATGCGTGAAGCAGAAGGTTCCGCAAGGGGCCTTCTCTTTAAGCAAGCATCGTTGACACGGCCCGACCGATTGCGGATTCCGGTGTCGACTCCCCGACTGGGATCGTCCCAACCCAGTTCGAATCGTGTCGTCAATCATCGACGCTAGGAACGGCTCATTCGGATGGCGGTTTCTGCCGGTTGGCGTCGGCAGAGACTAGTCATACTGGCCGACTTTCGAGTGGAATATGCACAAGCCGTCGTCGTTTCGCGACGCGGCTTGGTTCAGGCGTTTGCACATTTTCTAGTGCCCACTTCTGTGCGTCAGGTGCGCAGCGCAGCGGCCCAAACGCAACGGTTGACACCATCCAACGGCAATAGCAGACTCCATCTCAAGGAGCGTCGAAACTCCCCAAACAGCGGTACCCACCTCCGACAAACTGGTGGGTTTTTTGTGCCTGCATCTGTGGGTGCAACCGACGCGAAGCCTGCGTCGGGAGGGCGGCGAATACAACACCCGCAAGGGAAATAAGCCCGCCGACTGTTTGCGGTTTCGAACCTCCCGACACCCCGTCCGTCGTCATGCCGTGGACGGGCATTTCATGGAAATGAGGAGGCGACCATGTCGACGTTCGATTCGAATGATCTGGGAACGACGGGCTATTTCCTGCCGGAGGACAGCCAGCTGCGGCTGAAGCAGCTACGCGAGTACGTGGGGTTCCTGACCAATCTGGCGCGACCGCGCAGGCCGGATGAGGATCAGGAGTGGTATGCGGAGATTCGCCCGGGTGAGGTGGCGATCTGCATGGAGTTGTTGGAGGAGCAGATCGGGCAAGTGCTGGACGACCTCTCGTGGCCGGCCGAGCGTCGCGATCGGACGGCAGCCTGCGAGGCCGCTGCGCAAGCGGAGGCTTGCACGGAAGCCGCGGAACCGGACGCCGCCGAGCCGGTGATGGATGAGGCCGGCAACCGCTTCCTCTTCGGCGTCACCCTGGATCAGTTCGACGAGATCAACCTGCTGCTGAGCAGCCTCCGGGCCCTTGGCAATGTGGTGACCTGCAGCGATCACGCCGAGCTATCCGACGTCACGCTGTCGATCATGGGGGATGCCATCGTCCGCGACACCGAGAAGCTGCGCGACATCAACAGAGACGTGAATGCGCAGCGGCTTGAGTCGCCGCACGGCACAAAACCCGGCGTGCGCGAGGAGTGGGCCACTTACCTCGCGCTCCCCGCGCGTTTGCCCTCGGGTTGCGAGTCGTACGCCGTGCGGCAGCATCCAACCTGTCAGTAGCCGGGAGTCACGGCGATCGCTTGCCAGACCGAATAGGGGGCGGGCTCAGTTGGTCGGGCTCAGTTATACGTATCTCGGAAGTGAACCTGGCACCGTGCCTGGACCGAGGCCACCCGTTGCCGAAACCGGGTGGCCCTTTTCTTGCCGCCCGCGCACCGGCGCTAAGATGACCTAGCACGGGGCGAGGGGAGGCGGGGGATGTGGAAACGGGTGGCCGGTTACGGGGCGCTGCTGGCGGCGGAAACGCTCGCCCTGCAGCGGCTTGACTACCAGCGCCTGGTGCGGATGCATTCGGGCGACGTCTACCTGTTTCTGGTCGCGGCGGCGACGCGAGGGCGGTGCGCGAAATCATCCGCCAGGTGGAATCGCAGAGGCTCGGCCAGGCGCGCGGTGCGCAAACCGGCGTGGGCGAAGAGCGGGCCGTCTATCATGCCGGGCCAGCGCTTTTGCCTGTTGCAGAACGCCAGCTTGTGGACGAATCATTGCCAGCGCAGCTGACCAGGTTCGCCGCATAACTTGATCGGCCTCGCCAACCGGCTGACGACCCGACCGAAGGTCGCTTGTCGACCCATTTGAGTCGGTCGCGAACGGCTGCTTTGGGGGAGTACATTTTCCGGAATTGGCGGCAAAATGCTGGCCGTACCACTCAGACCCGACGCGATGGCTGTGCGTCTCGGAGCCTGCCAGCGCGAGCCTCGGGCATGGCGATCATTGCTCAAGTGCGGTCCACAGCCCGTCATTCATCGATCCAATGGACTCAGGACCTCGCTGACGTTCCTACTGTGGGATAAAACTCCAAATCGCTGTGCTACTCAAACCGGGTGACGTCGGGCTTGAATGTGACGACAAGCCCGCCTCAAACACGCATGTGAGTTTCGCACGCGACCTACCGTCCTTGCGCTCCGAGTTGGCGGAGAAAACTTCTGTAGTCGGTCCGCACCCACTCTTCCACGAGCCGATCTTGACTGTCAAACCGGAAGATGTTCGACAGATCCCACGTCACGTGCTGGCCGTTCGGAGGTAAAGCGCCCGCAGGCGAATGCGTGAATTCGCGAACAAAACGCCCCTCAATCCATGTTTGACAGGCAATATGGCTTCCTTCCGCAACGATGATGCCTCGGCGTATTGATCGGTCATCAAACGCGGCGCGAATGGACTTGAAATAGTTGGTGAGGTCGGCGTAGTCGGCTTCGTAGCCGTCCGGTCCGTGGAAGCGAAACTGGCTCGTGTCAAAGTACGAATCCGTCTCGACCTGGTCCTCTCCCGAGATCTCAAGTTCGCCTGCTCTGACAAGTCGGGCTACAAGCTCATCACGTGTTAAGGACATTCGTCTTTCCTCTGCTGAGTAGTGGTGGTGCCAGCGCTCGTGGCGCCTAACGCCTAAGCTACGGGGAAAATCAAAGCCACGAATAAGACGTTCGAGGACGATTGGGTCTTCGCCATCACGGTCCGGGACGGCGGACTGACGAGCATCCGGGAGTACATTGACACACAGGCACTGGCGCGGGCCTCGCAGATGGACGCCTCCGGGCTGGCGTAGCGCCGGCCATCTGCGGCCTTCGGGTCCGGGTAGACGGTGAATCAGCCCTGGATCGCCCCCTCGCACACCGCGCGCTCGTCGAATGCCCAACCGTAAAGGAGATCTCTATGTACGACAAATCCAAGCTATCCGAGTTGATCCGGTTCGCACGAGTCGATGCGGGCTCCATCGTCATCGACGTTTACCCAGGTGACGGCGATTGGACGCGCCTCTTCTCCGACGTCGTGGGACCCGAAGGACGGGTCTACAGCTTCGTGCCGACAGAAATTGCCGAATTAAGGCCCGATCAGGTGGACCGCATGCGGACGCTCGCGAAGGAGTCGGGCCGAGAGAACGTCGAAGCCGTCTCGGCGGACCTCGTGGCGATGCAGGAGGCCACGCCACCAGCGGATGTCCTGTGGCTGCACCTGTTTTACCACGATCTCTACACCCCGCTGATCCAGGCCAGGGGCGCGACGGCGGCGCTCTTCAATCGAACTGCCTACGAGCGGCTGAAGCCCGGTGGATCCTACATCATCGTTGACCATGCCGCCGCCGTCGGCGCGGGCACGAGCGACGCCCAGTCGCTGCATCGGATTGAGCCTGCATCCGTTCGCGAGGAGGTGGAGGCGGCTGGCTTCGTACTGGACGCGGAAAGCACCATACTCGCGAACAAGGACGATACTCACTCGATCAAGGTGTTCGATCCCTCGATCAAGGGCGAGACCGATCGCTTCGCCTATCGGTTCGTGAAGCCCTGAGAGGTCGCCGAACTTTCGAAACCGGGTCGGAGTCTGAGGTATCCCCACATTTCCAGGCGTTGGATCAACGACTTGCCGAAGTCGTGGATAGCTAGAAGTGCGCGCATGGCGAAGTCTTCAAGGCGACGAAACCATACGAGGACCGCTGACCATGCGCGCCAGCCGAGTATTGCAGAAGTGTCTTGCCCGTTCACTGGAACCCATGCATGACGCGCGTTCGCGCGTACTGCTGCGCTCGATCGAGGCGCTGGTGGCGGGTCGACGATTGACGTTGATGGACGTGGCTCGCGCATCGTGAGCGCGAGCAGATTTATGCCGACACGGCGCGCTGGCTGTTGCGCAGCAAGCGCCCGGTGACCCGATGGCGAGCCTCATCGATTGGGCGGACCGTTGCTATGGCGATATCCATGCCGCACGCGCCCGCTTTGACGGCACGCCCGATGACGCCCCACGTCAGGCTTCTTCTGCTCGATCGGAGGTGCCGCCTGTTCACAAGAAGGTGGCGTGAGGCTCGGTTGACGGCAAAAAGGGGTCCGCAAAAAGGGGGCGCAGGTTCATTTTCCCTCATCAAGCTGGCGGACAAATTCGAAGCGTTCTGCCGCAAGACGGACGCCGTGTTTGATGCGAAGCTCGCCAAATTGGCGCCACCTCGACCTGCCAGCCTACCGTGGCGATCTGGCCACGATGGATGCGCTGCGTCCGCGCCTGGCGCGGCTGTCCAAGTTGAGCCAGCGCGGCGACGACACCCAGATGGCGCTGGGCAGCGACCTGATGAGCACTGCGCCGGAGGGTTACGCCGTGCTCAAGGTCACCGGCAAGGGGCAGGGCGTGGACGACCTGCGCAAGATGCTCGCCACCCGCTTCGCCCGCGGCCCACGCACCCCGTCGACGCCAGTCACCCCGGCCGAACCTGCGGTGGCCTGATCGCTGGCTGATCCCGGCAGCACGTCGCAGGAAAGCCCCGCATCGCGGGGCTTTTTTGTGAAGAGAGTCAAAAACGATGTCAGAAACGCATAACACCTACTCGGGCGGCTCGGGTTTCATGCGTCGGAAAAAGAGCGATTGCATCCTTTTGGCATAGGCCATGTCTGCACGCAGCTTGAGCTCGATGCTTGTGCCGCGGTGTTCGCCGGACCCCATGTGGAGGATGGCGCCGATTTTGCGCGCTCGCTCCTGCATGCCCACAAGGCCCCAGTGGTTGCGGATGTTTCCGCTTCCCGATACCGCTTTGGCAATGCCGCATCCATCGTCGGCGCAGACAAACATGAAATGGCGTCGGGTGAAAATGATCCGGCAATCGATGCTCGTGGCCTCGGCATGGTGGAACGCGTTTGCCATGGCCTCACGGGCAATCATGCGCACTTCCTCATGCACGATCGATCGGAGGGTCGTAGGCGTTCCCTCCACCCGAAGCTGGAACGTCGTCGTGCTTTCCTGGGCGAGGTTCTCGCCAAACTTTCGCAGGTCCTCCACCAGATCCTCGCCGGACTCAGCTTCCGTACGTAGGGCGCTTACCCTTTCCCGCCCTTCCTTCAGGGTCTGCTCGGACCGCGACAAGCTGTCTTCCAGAAAAACCCTGGAGGGATTGTCGGGGGCCATGTTGTCAGTGATGACCTGAAATCGCAGCACCAGCATTTCGAATCCCTGCAGCAAGGTGTCGTGAAGCTCCCTTGCGATCCGCTCACGTTCCATGACGCGTTCCCTGAGGCCGGTCTCGATCCGCTTCCGGTGTTGATGCAGGCGTATCAGGAAAAGGAACCAGAGCAGTGCGGCAAAAACGACCGCAAGCAGGATTTGAAACCAGATCGTCTGGAAGAACGTGGGGGGAATTCGGAAGGTTATCGCCGCTCCTGTTTCATTCCAGACGCCATCGTTGTTCGCCGCGATGACCTTGAATGTATAGGTCCCTGGCTTGAGGTTGGTGTAGAAGGCCTGCCGGCGAGTACCGGCGTCCGTCCAGCCCTTGTCCATGCCCAACAGCTGGTAACGGAAGCGATTCCGGTCGGACAGGGTGAGGCTGAGCGCGGTGTATCCCAGCGACACTGCGGTGGTGGACTGGGGGAGCGTCACGTCGTGGTAGGCCGAAAGGGATCGGCCGTTCGCCGTCAGGTTCCGGATGAAGACGGGAGGGGGGATTTCATTCCTTGCGAGATGGGCGGGGTCGATCATGGCGACGCCATCGTGGACAGCGAACCATAGCTTGCCGTCACCGCTGACCACCGCACCCGTGTCGGATGCGGATCGTCGTGACGGCGCCAGCGGCGTGACAAAGTCGGTTGAGCCATCAAACCTTCGATAGCGGACAGAGTGGGCATGATCGCGATAACGCGCGGCCAGTTCGTGCGCTGGAATCTGCGTGACTCCCGATGGCCCTTTTAGCCACAGACCATCGCGCTGTGTCGGTATGACGACGCTAGCATTGGCAAAGGTCGAACCATCCGCAGCCCGGACGATTTGGAATTCCTTTCCATCAAAAAAGCCGAGTCCATCCGTTCCCGAGATCCATACCTGTGACCCGGATGCCCCACCGGCAAGGGGACGTCCCAGTTCAAGCCCGTGACCGGGAGTGAAGAAGGTTCGTCTGGTGCCATCGACCATGACGACGGCATGGTGGGTGTAGTACTCGAGCCACGCGCGTCCGCTTGCGTCCAGGAATTGTGCATCCGGAGCGATGGTTGCCTCGTTTCCGGAGAAGACCGGGATCTTCTCCCATCGGCCTTCATCGTCGAGTGTGTATTCGCCGTAGCCGCTTATGGTCAGCCACAAGCGTCCATGGGCATCGCCAACGATCCCGTCGATGAGGGGTCCGTTGACGCCCGGTGGAGACGTCACCCTGGTCAGGTCTCCCTTGTCGTCTTTCCAGAGCGCGCGACTCTGCCAGCTTGCATCGGATTGCATCGCCGCCCACAGCGTGCCCCTGCGATCCATGTAGAAGCTGCGAGTGAACCAGACACTAAGAGGGTAGGGCTTGGCATCGTGCAGCGGGATCAGCAACGGGGAGGCACCGAACTGGCTTGCCCAGACTTCGGAGCGTGGACCGGTGATCAGATCCGACGGCGTGTGGCCCAGGTTGATCCGGGTGGCACTGCGCTCGCTGAATCGATCCAGTCCGTTGGTGGTGCCCACCCAGATGTTGCCCTCCCGATCTTGCAGGAGGGCATTGGTCTCCGCGCTGGAAAGGCCGTCGGCGGCGCGAAACGAATCCTTTTCGATGTCATCGGTCGTGACGGTCGGGACTGCGCCGATCAAGCCCGGACCGACGCGGAACACACCGCGGTCCGTGGCCATCCAGAAGGATCGAGCATGGTCGAAGCGGATCGCATAGATGCCTTGCAGCGGTTCGCCGGAGACGGTGACATGATCGTGCAGCAGCGATACGGGGAAATGGAGGATCGTGTGAGCGACGGGATCGGCCAGCCAGATCGAGCCGTCCGGTCCGGCGCAGACTTGTGTCCATGTACTGACCTTGAGGCCGGTCTCCTGGAAGGTCCGTGTGCCCCGGGGCAGAAAATGGACGGATTCCCCACCGGTTACCCAGAGCGTGCCCGCGCCATCGACGATGACGCGTCCCGCCGATTTTTCAGGGTAGTTCCAGGCCGGTCCGATCTTTTCCCAGCGGCCATGAGAGAGACGGGCGAGACCAGTCACGGAGGCCTGGACAGCGCCGGCCTTTTCGCCACCTGACAGCGTCACCGCGGCCCAGATGGCGCCGTCCCCGGTTTGCGCGAGACTGGTGACACGGCCATAAGGCAAGCCCTGTGGCGCGGTGTACACCGTGGCGACATCCTGCTTCAGGAAGGCGACGCCGTCCCGATAGCCTATCCAGAGACCTCCATCGCCAGTCGGCAGAAGCGCGCTCACTTCGCTGACGGGCTGGTCTTCATTGAACTCCAGGTAGGGCTCGAACTTCATGCCGTCGAAGCGGTAAAGGCCCGTCGACGTGCCGATCCAGAGAAATCCGTCCGTGGTCTGCGCGAGGGAGTACACACTGCCGCTGAGCCCCGACGACTCATTCCACGAATCATGCCGCATCTGCCTGATGGGTCTGGCTGGATCAGGCCCCGGGACACTGAAGCCGGATGCTCTGCCCGCGACGAGCAAAACGACGATGACGGCAAGCATCGATGCCCATGGACGAAGGTGCCGCATACACCCGAAAGTCCCGCCTGCCAGGCAGGATTGGCCGTGTCGGTGGGTTTTGCGGCGGCGTATCATGGTGGTCACGCATTGCACCCGGGATGCTCCAGCCATCCATTTCACGCCAATGGCCAGCAACGACAAAATCCGCATTCTTTGCGTCGATGACCATCCGGTGGTCCACGATGGAATCTCTTTCGCGCTGCAGTTTCAAAGCGACATGGAGCTTGTTGGCGGTGCTTCGAATGGACCGGAGGCTTTGGAACAGTTTCGCAGACTCGGTCCCGATGTGACCCTGATGGATTTGCAGATGCCGGGAATGAGCGGACTTGAAGCCCTTGAAGCCATACGGCGGGAGTGCCCGACAGCCCGCGTCATCGTCTTGACCACCTACGCCGGGGACGTGCGTGCCAAGCGCGCCATATCGGCTGGAGCTTCAGGGTATCTCCTCAAGAGTACGCTTCGCACTGAACTGGTCAGAACCATCAGATACGTTCAGCAAGGCCTGCGCTGCGTACCCCCCGAGGTTGCCGGCAGCCTCGCGCAGCATTATGACGCGGATGATTTGACCGAAAGGGAAATAGAGATACTGCGCCTCATCGCTGCCGGAAATTCGAACAAGATGGTGGGATGCCGCCTGTCCATTACCGAAGAAACAGTGAAAAGCCACGTCAAGAACGTATTGAGCAAGCTCAGTGCAAACGATCGAACGCACGCGGTTCAAATTGCCATGCAGCGTGGTTTTCTGGCGCTTCCCTGATTAGCCGGAGGACGACTGCAGGATATCCGGCGATGGGTTGTCACGATATGAATCATCCGAGCCATCAGCCTGCTGAGCCGGGGAGACCTTGTTTGTTCCGGTCTCCCCGACCAGGCGCGGTTCATGGCATCAGGCGGCGCTTTTCACCATGACGGCAGCGGCTGCTTTTCGAATGAAGTCGATGACGACCTCGGGTTGGGAGAGCATGGGGACGTGGCTGCTTTCCAGCTCGATCATCGTCGCCCCCATGCGCTTCGCCAGGAAGCGCTGAAGATCCGGATGCACGGTATGGTCGTTCTTGGCCACGATGTACCAGTTCGGCTTTGACTTCCACGCGATGGCATCGAGCTTCTGCTGCTGGAACAGGTCGGCAACAGGGGCGTAATGCGTTGCCCAGACGAGCTTCTTCTCATCTTCGGGCAAGTCGCCGGCGAAGAATTCAACGCCGTTCGGCAGCATCCAGGCACGCCCATCGGCTATCTCGACGCGGCTGAATACATCTGTCGGATACTTGTCGAGCTGGTTCTGCACTGTCTCGCCAACATCCGGGGCAACGGCCGCAATGAAGACCAGTCCAACCACGCGCTCGTCGTTTCCCGCCGCTGTGATGGTGGCGCCGCCGTACGAGTGACCCACCAAGAGAACGGGGCTGCCGACACGGTTGAGAGTGCGCTTCAACGCGGCCACGTCCTCGGCGAACGAATCCAGGCCGTACTGGGCCGCGATCACTTCGTGCCCGTCCGCCTGCAATGCCGGAATCACCTTGCCGAAGCACGAGCCATCCGCCCAGATGCCGTGCGCGAATACGATAGTTGCCTTGCGTTGCTTGTTCATGAGTGTTCTCCAGTTCTGGATCTGGGTGAAAACCTCTGCGCGCCTTGGCTCGGGCCGGCGAGAGTCTCTGGCCGGCTGGAGCATTACCAACAGGCCTTTGCTTTCCGGTGGCGGCGGGTTTGCGCCATGCCGACCTCCGGAATGGCGTCAGCGTAAGTCTCGACCCGATGTTGGTACTCCCTCTTTCGAGTGATAGACGGGAATGAATCCGAACTCCAAAAACGGAGCGGGGGAAGTCCGGTGGGTCGCCCCGTCAACTTGCGACACCGAAAACCGGGACGGAGGAAGTTAAGGAGGGGCGCCAGGTTCACTTAATGCGGGTCCACCTGACCGCACGTCGGTTGGTGGCAGCTCGCGCGTTGGCGAAGCGTCGAGTCTTGGATTCGATCATGGCGTATTGCCGGGGGCAGTAGCCGTAGCGAGATTCTCTCTTCCCGCACTTCATGAGTTGAGTTCGCGACCATCCACGATGGCTCGATTGAGTGACAACCACAGTTTACACTTCGCCTGTGTTTGAACTGGTCAAATCCGCGACGTTCGATGCCTAGTTCGGCAGCTTGCGCGATGTTCGCGCCAGGGCGCGGATCGCGGCGCGGCTCGACCGCATCGCCGACGGAAACTTTGGCGACGTCAAGCCGGTAGGCGGCGGAGTCAGCGAGTTGCGAATCGATTACGGATCCGGTTACCGGGTGTCTACATGCAGCGCGATGCGGTGCTCGTGGTGGTGCTGGCTGGTGGCGACAAGCGTACCCAGCGTATCGACATCAAGACAGCCCAGCGCGTTGCAGACGAGTGGGAGCGTGGATCATGAAAGGCGTGCGCGAGACCTTTTCCCGTTACGACAGTGCCGACTACCTCAAGACCGAGGCGGACATCGCCGCTTATCTTGAGGCGTGCGCGGAGGAAGCGCCCAACGACCCCGTGTTCATGCTGAAAGCCTTCGGCGCGGTGGCGCGCGCACGCAACATGAGCCAGCTGGCCGAAGCTGCCGGTATGACCCGGGCCGGTCTGTACAAGGCGTTGTCGGGTGAAGGCAACCCCAGCCTTGCCAAACACCATGAGGGTGGCGAAGGCGCTCGGCTATCGACTGGCCCTGGTGCCTGATCGGGAGTGATGTTGCGCGGCCTCATCCAGCATGAACTGGTGGGAGATGTGTCCTGCTGCACGACAGTTCCATAGAAATCCGCAGAGCTCAATGTCTCGCGGCCAGCGCAGCTTCCCTGTCGCGGTGCTGTCAGTCACGCCGAGACGGTGAGCCGCTTGCGCCAGCTTATCCAGCCAACCACAAGTGACAATATCGCCGCGACGAGTGGTGGCACAGCGTGCCTGTATTCGCCGTGGATGATGACGGTCGCGAGGGCGGCAAGCATGACGGTGCAGCCGAGTGCCGCGCCCAACAGGCGACTCGGCGCCCGGGAAAGCAGAATGGCAGCGGTGAGTTCCAGCGATCCGGTCACGAAATGGAACCAGTGCGGGTACCCCCACTTCAGGTATTCCTGGTAGATGGATCCCGGGGCGATGATATTGCTGAGTGAGCCCACGACGAAGAAAGCGACAAGTGCGAAGGGCAAGATTTGGCGCCAGGAGATTTTGGACATGGGTCTGACCTTGAATGATGAGTTTTCTACCGAGGGACGGTGTGACTACCCAAACCGGAATCGTGATGGGATGCGATCTCCGGAGTCGATTCCGAAACTCGTATCCCATCGCTGATCCGCGGGCCTAAGCCGTCGCGGCCTTCAGGGCCGCCGCGAAGACATCGTGGGCGGAGGTCGTGCCGGGGACGTGCTGTGTACCCGCGACTCCGAGGTCCATCCAGCCTGAGTTGACGGCGTCATACATCGCTTCGGCCGGTCCGGTCTGGCCCGTCGGAATGCCGAGCTGCTCGAACGCCGCCGGCCACCCGGCCCGCGGGACGGCAAACGCTTTGACGTCGACCTTCAGGACTTCACCCAATTGCGTGGCTACTTCATCCGCGCTGACCATCGAACCGAGCTCGATGACCCGATGCCCCGACCATGCGGGCCCGGTCAGAAGCGATGCAACTTCGGCGCCGATGTCGTGGGTCGCGACCATGGTCGATTTCCGATCTGTCGGGTTGTTGTAGACGGGGAGCGTGCCACCCTGGGCAACATGCAGGCCGTAGAGGAAGTTTTCGAAAAATCCGCCGGCGCGCACATAGGCGACCGGCAAGGTCAGGTCGCGAAATGCCTGCTCCAGAAGCGACAGGGCGGTGATCATTCCCAGCCCGCTGGTTCTGTTTGCACCCATCGACGAGAGTGCCACCACCCGCGGCGGTGCTGCCTGGGCAAGCGCACCAACATAGTTCGCAATCACGGCCTTCGCTTCTTTGTAGTCAGGCGAAGGCGCCCATACCGCCGGCAACATGACAAACGCGCCTTCGACATCTTTAAGCGCCAGCTCAATGGCTGCCGAATCATTCCAGTCGCCGTCTACCAGTTGCACGCCCTGGTCGGCCCACTTCGCTGCCTTTTCACGATTACGGACGAGCGCGCGTACTTCTCTGCCTTGCGCCAACAGATGTTTTGCCGTGGCGCCGCCAACTTTTCCCGTAATTCCCATGACTAAAAACATGAGCGTTCTCCTGATCTGTGGGGTTTCTGTATGTAGAGGCCAACTAACAGGCCTGGGGTAGGTCTACTATAGAGACCGCCTCCGCGTGCCGTAAGGAGGCAGTTTTTTGTAACCAGCAGATCTCGAGGAATTCCGCATGAGCAACGCATCGAGTGCCATCGAAAGATTCAGCCGATATCCGTTGGGCGAGTCCCAATCCGTGCACTGCCCGGTGCGCGACGTGCTCGACCGTATCGGCGACAAATGGAGCATGCTCATGATCATGGCTCTCGCGATGCGACCGCACCGCTTCAGTGAGCTTCACCGCGCTGTCCATGACATTTCCAAACGCATGCTCACCCAGACCTTGCGCGATCTGGAGCGCGATGGACTGATCACCCGCCATGTCTTTCCGACCAAGCCGCCGAGTGTTGAATATCGTCTGGCCCCGCTGGGCCAATCGCTGCTGGACCCGATGGCGGGCCTCATCGAGTGGGCGGACCGTTGCTATGGCGACATCCATGCCGCACGCGCCCGCTTTGACGGCACGCCCGGTGATGTCCCACGTCAGACTCCTTCTACTCGATCGAAGGTGCCGCCTGTTCACAAGAAGGTGGCGTGAGGTTCGGTTGACGGCAAAAAGGGGTCCGCAAAAAGGGGGAGCAGGTTCATTTTCCCTCATCAAGCTGGCGGACAAATTCGAAGCGTTCTGCCGCAAGACGGACGCCGTGTTTGATGCGAAGCTCGCCAAATTGGCGCCACCTCGACCTGCCGGTCTACCGTCGCGATCTGGCCACGATGGATGCGCTGCGCCCGCGCCTGGCGCGGCTGTCCAAGTTGAGCCAGCGCGGCGACGACACGCAGATGGCGGTGGGCAGTGACCTGATGACCAAGAGCGCTGGAGGGTTACGCGGTGCTCAAGGTCACCGGCAAGGGGCAGGGCGTGGACGACCTTCGCAAGATGCTCGCCAACCGCTTTGCCCGCGGCCCGCGCACTCCCTCGACGCCGATCACGCCGACCGAGCCGACGGTGAACTGATCGCGGGTCGCCTCCGACAGCAGGTTGCAAAAAGCCCCGCATCGCGGGGCTTTCTTTTGAGCCGGTTACACCGCCTCGTTCTTCTTTGCCCCGCGGATATTCATCGCCGCCAGACATAGCTGCAGCACGATCAGTGCGTAAGCATCGGTGTGCCAGCCCCAGATGATCCAGAGCACATTGCTCGCCAGGAAACACCAGAAGCCCACGCCGCGGCGTGTTTTCGTCCGTGACGAAACGTACCAGGCCGCAATCACCGTAACGACCATGGCCGGCCACTGAACAAGTCCGAGGTAATCCATGCTGCTGTGCCTCTGGAAAAGTGGGCGCCATGATCGTGCGCTTGCGGCGGACAGCATGACCATCGACGCATGATCTCTTCGTATTTCCACCGGAACGCGTTCCTTCGCCAAGCGGATTCCGCCTTCCGGCTACCGTTCGGCATGTGCAATTTGCACGATGGCCTTGGCGATATCCTCGGGAGAGAGTACGAAATCGACGAAGCCACTGGCGATGGCGCTTTCCGGCATGTCGGGCTGCCGTGCCGTGTCGAGACGCTGTGCGATCGTGGTGCCGCCGACTTCCTTGATGGCGCGAAGCGCCTCGGCGCCGTCTCCGTCGTAGCCGGAGACGATCACGGCAATCAGCTTGCCGTCCCAGTGTTCCGCCAGGGAGCGCAGGAACACGGTGATGACATCGGGCCATCCCCGCGGCTTCGAGATCGGTTCGAGCCGAAAGTCGCCGTGAAGCACGTGCAGGTCTCGCTGCGCAGGAATGATGTAAACCCGATTGGGTTCAATCCGCAGGCTATCGACGATGAGTTCCACGGGCATCGTGGTGAAACCCGGAAGGATCTCGTGAAGCCGAGAGGCGAACTTTCTCGCATGGTTGACGATGACGACCGCGACGCCCATGTCGTTTGGCAGGTGTTTCAGCAACCGGATATAGGCGTCGAGACCGCCGGCCGATCCGCCCACGCAGACAATCGGGAAATCCCGCCCAGTACGGACTTTCATTCGTCTGCCTCCCTCACCGGTGGTCCAAAGCAGGGGCGCAGTGGTCTGACGACCTGGCAGACCGACGTGCGTCGAGCGATACATCCAGAGCAAACACCGACTGGACTTCTCCCACCCTGGACCATGTCATGAGTTGGTGACGTGATCAGGCGAAGAGGCTCGGGGTCATTTTCTCGCGCTGGACGGCGGCAGGGGCATCATTGAGACTTTCCGACCCAGCCGCCAGCAACCCGCTGACGGACATGAGGGAAAAGATGCCAGCAGGCTCACGTATCCTCAGTGAGCCGCAGAGACCATTGATGGGCATCGTGAATCCTGCATGGCGTCCGAATCATTGCCCGACGCCATGCTTCGGCGAGCAGCGGATCACTCGTCGCGCAGATGCCGCACGTGCCGCCACACATACAAGCCGAAGGCGATCAGAAGGGCGGCGAGGATGACCGCATCGAAGCGGTGGAACCAGCCGCCCAGGGTGTCCCAGTGCTGCCCCAGCTTCACCCCGATCCAGGCCAGCAGCGCGCACCAGATGAGCGAGCCCAGGAAGGTGTAGAGGCAGAACCGCCAGATCGGCATGCGTGCCACGCCGGCGGGAAAGGCGATGAAAGTGCGCACCACCGGCAGCAACCGCCCCGCGAAAATGATGATGCCGCCATGTTCGCGAAACCAGCGGTCGGCCAGATCCAGATCGCTGCGCGAAACCAGCACGTACTTGCCGTAGCGCTCCACCAGCCTGCGGCCGCCCCACGCGCCGACCGCGTAGGCCAGCAGCGAGCCGAGCACGCAGCCGATGGCTCCGGCCAGCACCACGATCCACAGCACCAGGGTGCCCTTGAAAACGAGATAGCCGGAGAACGGCATGATTACTTCCGACGGCAACGGAATGCAGGCGCTCTCGACGCCCATCAGCAGCACGATGCCCAGGTAGCCGCTGCGCGTGATCAGGTCGATGATGGCCGCGGCAAGCAGGCTGAACAGTTTCGCGATCATGGGTTTCCGTGAGTGCGGGGAAAGCGCCAGGTTGTGGGCGAGAGCATCTGGCTGGGTGGATGCGACCGCCGCATTTTCAGCGAGGGCCGCCGGCTCCGCGAGCATCGGGCACGTCGGCAGGCAACCGCGCACCCGATCCGGCGCGACACGCTACTTCCGCGCTGGTGCGGTGGGAGGGCAGCGTGCGGCGCTCGCCATGAAGGGCACGTGCAGTGGCGGCCGGTTTCCTGGTACCCGGCATCGTCCTGGCGTACGGATATTCGCCGCGCCGGTGCCGACCGCCTTCGACGCAGCCCGAAGGCGCAGGCGATGACACACATGGATTTCGCCAGCTCCCAGGCGCACGCGATCATCGCGAGCCCGAGGGCGAAGGGCGCGAGCGCCGAGGCGCTGGCGAAGCTGAGCGCCGACATGGAGACGTTCAAGGTGAAGTACGCGAACCCGATGTACCGCCTGCCGATGACGTTCGCGGAGATCTTTCCGGTCGGCATGCTGGTGTCGCTGGTCTCGGCGGGCCTGCTGCGCAACAGCCGGTTTTTGCCGGCACCTGGGTTGAAACGTTTGTGGTCGTCGTTGAGTCGGGTGACGCGCGACGCGGGTTTCAAACAATGCGGTTTTATTTGCGAAAGACCGCTTTCGCCACCTATGTGCGCCGCTCGCAAGCGTCCGCTTTCGGGGAGTCCATTTTTCCAGGAGTGGCGGCAAAATACTGGTCGTACCAACCTCCGTGTGCGCTCAGCCGGCGTGAAGAATCCGAAAGCGATCGGGTTGCGCCGGATCCCGATCGACGACCTGGATTGGCGCCCAAGCCCATTGCCAAACGCTGATACCTGGTGTGCGGGTGAACTGGATCTGCCCGCGGGTACCTTCGACTGCAACGCGGGGCCAGGCTTCAGCCATGCGCGCCCGGTCCGCGCCATGCGAACGCAGCACCTCGGCAAGGACGGCGATGGTGTCGTATCCCTCGAAGGCGACAAAGGAAGGCGCTTGGGCCAGGCGCTCGCACAGGGCCGTTTCGACGCGCACACCGAGTGGGCTGAGGCGCCCGGGCAGGTAGCGCAAGAACGGGATCGCAGCGCCGTCGTCACCCAGCAATGCCGTCCATTCGGCGAACTCCGGTTGCCCGGCTGGAGCACCTATCAGGATCCCGGCGAGGCGCGGGTCGTGACGCACGGATTTGACGATCGACACCGCCGGCTCCGGGAAGCCGACCAAAAGAAGAAGAGCCGTCGCGCGATGCTCGACGAGTTGGTCGCACGCCGCCGTCGGGTCGAGCACTCCCATGTCGAGTTCGATGACCGTGCCGCCGCGTGGCGCGAGGTGGTCCCGCAGAATGCGGGCGCCAGCGGCCCAGTAGACACTGGCCTGAGCTGCCAAGAGGATTCGACGGTGGCCTGCGCCGAGGAGGAAGTCCGCGTAGAGCTGCCAGCCGCGAGACTGCGGCGGCGCCAGGCGCGCGACCCATTCCGTCGGCTGTTCGGTGAGCGCGTCGAGAACCGCTGACGCGCAGAGGAACGGCAGGCCGAGAGCGTCGGCCCTGGCCGCCGCGGCGCGAGCGACGACGCTGTGGTACTCCCCCACCAGGGCCGCCACGCCCAGGCCAGCCAATTCATCCACGGCCGCCGTGGCTCTCTGCGGATCAGCCGCGGTGTCTCGAACGATCAGTTCGAGTGGTCTTCCGACGATCCCGCCGGCGTCATTGACGTCGCGAACGGCCAGCTCGACTCCGGCGAGCAAGTGTCGGCCCGCCTCGACCCAGCCAGGCCGGGTGAGCGGAACGAGCACGCCGATATGGATGGCCGATTCGTCAGTCCGCTCCGCTCCAGATGACAATGGTGGCGTAAGCATGCGTTGGCATCTCGAATAGGTGGTGAATTGGGTGCGGCTGCGGTTGGATGTCGACAGGATCGAGGATTCGAAGTTTATCCCCGCTCTGGGATGCAGTTGCACTCGGCATCGACGTCGCCACCACGGCCACCATCGGCGACACTGCTCGAAACCGTCGAGCACGTTACGAGTTGAACAAGACCTGCTCGTCGGACGGACTAGCTATATCTGGCCGTCGTCGGCCCGTGCGGGTCCGATGACGGCCGTGCAAGCTGCGGCGGGCAGAGGCCGACCCAAAGCGGACAGGCTGGCCGAGACCCCGCTACAAACTCTCCCGGAGCATTGTCGATTTCCGATCATCAGCTTCGTCGTCAATACATCACCACCCAAAGGATCTCCCATGAAATACCTCGGCCTGGCCTACTTCACTCCCGAAAAATTCGCCGCGATGGCGCCAGACGATGTCAAGGCATTGGTGAGCCAATGCCCGGCATTGGACGAGAAGATGCGCGCTACCGGCAAGGTTCTGGTTTCCGCGTCGCTTGGCGACCTGGACAGCTGGAGGACGCTTCGCCCGCGCAGCGGCAAGACGCACGTCAGCGATGGGCCTTACGCCGAGTCGAAGGAAGTGGTGGGCGGCCTGTTCATTATCGAGGCGGACAGTCGTGACGAGGCGCTGCGCATCGCATCCATGCACCCGGCCGCCACGCTGGGCGAAGAAGGCGGATGGGCCGTCGAGCTTATCCCCATGGATTTCTACCTGGCTCAATGATGGCCTGGGCGCCTGCATCAAGAATGCGAGTCGATTTTTTTGTGGCTACGAAACGTCCATCGTTGCGCGAGGCTGGTCCGCGCTTCCCGGATCGATCGCTGCCTCGCAGAGCCGCGCAATCACCTGGCTGCCTTTGCGGGCCTCATTTTCATCGGACGGAGCAAATTCGGTGATCGTAAGTCCGACTACGTCGGCTTCGCGCGCGATGCGGCCGACCAACGCGATCGCATCTTCGATCCCTAGACTGCCGTCGGGATATGCGAGGTAAGGAAATTCGCGCGGATCGAGCACGTCCAGGTCAAAATGAATGTGCACCGGCCCGTCGATGGTTGCTTGGGGATCCAGCAGTTTCAGATCCAGTTCGCGCTGCAACGCCCAGTCGCCATCATCGCCGACACGGATGCCGAAATAGTGAAAGCGTGCCGGATCAACCGGCGTGCCCAGGAAGGGCCGCATCGGCTCCGCGGCACGCCCCAGGATCGCGCTTACCGGCATGCCATGGAAGTTGCCACTGGGGGACGTCTCAGGCGTGTTGGCATCGAGATGCGCATCGATCCAGATCACGTGGAGGTCAGGATGTATGCCGTTCAGATAGCCGATCACCGCGACATCCACGGCGCAATCGCCGCCGGCGGTCAGGACGCGCCCGGCACCGGAGTGCGCGAGAATATCCTGCGCGCTGCGGAACTGCGCAAAGATCGCTTCCCACCGGTGGACGCCGTTAGCATCATCCACATGGTTGTCATCCAGCGGTACCCGGATCAGCGGGGCGTACTGCCCGCAGACCGCAGCCGCCGCTGCTGCACCGCGCGGAAGGTTCTCGTGCCGCCCCGATCCTTGCCATTGTGGGTAGGAAAGGCTGATGTCGAACGGCATGGTCTTAAGTGCTCCTTTCGATCGTTATTTCTCGACGACGCCATCGTCTGGCCGAGATCATCGCCTGGCTGAAACAACGTCAGTGCTGTGGCGTCGTACTATCACACTCCACACCAACCTGCTTCATCAGACGGGGCCGAGTGCCTGCTTCCGCCGCCGTGCGCTTTTCTTGCGACCTCGACGACGGTCGACGAGCACGAAGGCTCAGTGTGCAGCGGCGCCCAGCGTCTTGCGGAAGAACGCCAGTGCGCTGGCGTTGATGCGCTGGTGCGCCGCGACGCGATCGACGCCAGGCGGGTCCTTGCAAAGGTCCGCTGCGTCCTTGCCGAGTTGCGGCGAGCATGGCGCGAGAAACACGTAATGCCCCGCCTTGGGAATCATCTTGGTGCCGGCGAGCGTCCTGATCAGCGGTGCGATGTGCAGAACGTTTTCCTGCGGCAGCAGCACCTGATCGTCCTGACCGTAATAGAGATAAACCGGCCGGTTGACGTGGGCAAGACCGGCCTTGTCGAACACCAGGCTCAGCGGCGCCATGACGAAGGCGGCTTTCACGCGCGGGTCAGCGGGCTTGCCCCACTGGTCGACGCTTGCCTGCAGTGCGGCGAGGGCCGCTGTCGCGGTCCCCTGGGACTGGAGCTTCTGCAGCATCGCGCAGTCCGGGTCTTTGGGATGTCGTGCGCAGTAGCCGACGTAGAGATCGAAACGCGGTACCGCACCGACAACCATCAGCGCGGCGTAGCCGCCAGCGGAAAAACCGGTGACACCGATCCGGTTCGGATCGATCAGCGTCTTCCAGTGCGGATCGTTCAACAGTTCGCTGACCGCGGCCTTTACCTGGATCGGCCGGCCGGCCAGCACGGCGGCAGTTCCGACGCCGCTCATGTCGTGGAAATTGTCCTTGGGGTGTTCCAGCGTCGCCACCACAAAGCCGTGGCTCGCCAGGTAGGCCGCGAGATCGTGATGGCCCAGGTCCGACCCGCCATGCCCGTGCGAGATCACCACCAGCGGCTTGGCGCCGGCGATGGGCGGTGCGTCGGGCGTGGCATGCAATTCGTAAGGCCCGCGCCAGGTGACCTTCGAGGGTTGCGCGGATGGGTAGAACACGTAGCCGGGCGTCGTGCCGCCGTTGACCGGGTCGTGAATCGCGATCGCCTGGAATCCCACGCCGGTCACGGCCTGGGCGATGGCGGCGACTGGCGCGAGGAGCAGCAGGATGAGCATGCGGCTCACCAGAGCAAGGCGTGAACGACTATTCATGCGGTCGACCTTCCACGAAAGAAGGCGGAATTGTAATGAGTCGGCACGCAGTTATGGCAACTGGAAAACCTCGGGGCCGCAGGAAGTCAAATCCAGGGCGGGTAACTTCGGTACCCGGTCGGTGCGCCCGCCTGCCGTCGCCCTTTGGCCAGCACGCGCTGCGTCCAGGGATCTTCCTCGCCTTTTCCGTCAGGGTCGGGTCACCCTCGGGGCTGGCCCTGGGCGATCCACAGGCGTCCTGCCTGCAGGTCCAGCGTAATCACCTTGTCGTGCAGGAACGGCATGCCCAGGTTGCCGTCGAGGATCATGTCGGGGGTAAATGCCATGCCCTGTGCGCGCAGTCCGGCAGCGACAGCGAAGCTGGCCTGTTGCGGACCCTTGGCCGTCGGGTCGAGGCCGAGAAGCGTCGCGTAGGGCTGGGATACCAGCAGGGTTCCACCGTTGCCGGTATCCAACTCGAACCACAGCATGCCCCTGGACGTGGCCACGCCCACGGAAGCGGCCAGCGCGCGGCCCTGCATCTCGCGCGACCGCAGCACGGGCAGCTCGCGGGCGTGGGCGATGCGCGCCTGCAGGCTCGCTGGCGATTCGATGATCAGGCGTCGGCCCGGAATATCCACGGTGATGGTCTTGCCGGCGAAAAGGTCGAGCGCGATGGAGCCGGCCACCGGTGCCGCATCCTTGGCCACCAGCGGCGCAACGTCGAGCACCGCCGTCACCGGCGCGCGGAATACCTGGTCGCCCAGCGTGAAGTCGATGCTGTCGCAGCGGGGCGCATCCAGCCGCTGCCCCATCATCTGGAAACCGCTCAGGCGTCCCCACGGCTTGCAACCGGCCTTGGCGGCAAAGGCCGGCGACAGCAAGGTGATTCCACCGGCCGTATCCAGCAGAAACAAGCCGTCGTGGCCATGGACCGTGGCATGCAGGGCGACGGTCTTGCGATAGCTTTCCAGCTTGAACACCGCCTGTGGCTGCGCGGCGGCGGCCGCTGCGCTGATGAAAAGGAGGCCGGCCAGGGCCATGAAGAGTCGTCGCATGAGTGGGGGTTCCGGGGCAGGGGATGGGCGAGAGCCAGCGGGAGGAACGGCAGCCGTGACACTTTATCCGCGGCGGCCGCCTGCTTATTCTGGCGTTGCTGAAATCACTCTTTGGTGCCGCTGAAGAATCCATGGACCGTCTCCAGAGCATGCTGTACTTCGTGCGCGTGGTAACGCTGAAGAGTTTCAGCCGCGCGGCCGCCGAGCTGGGCGTGTCCGCCGCCACGGTGACCACCCATGTGCGGCAACTCGAGCAGGCGCTCGGCGTGCGCCTGCTCGACCGCAACACCCGCTCGCTGAAGCTGACCGAGGCCGGCGCGATCTATGTCGAGCACTGCCGGCAAGTGCTCGGCGACATCCGGCACATGGAAACCCTGCTGGCGCCGCGCGGCAAGGCGCTTCGCGGCGTGCTGCGAGCGGACGTGCCGGTGGTGCTGGGCCGGCGGATCATTGCGCCGCAGCTGCCGGCCTTCCTGCGCCGGTACCCGCAGATCACGCTTGAGCTGTCGATGGAGAACCGTTCCGACGACCTGATCGGCCGCGACTGGGACTGCGCGATCCGCATCGGCGAGCTGCCGGATTCCTCGCTGGTCGCGCGCCGACTGGGCACGGTGCGCTGGATCACCTGCGCCGCGCCGGCCTATCTCGAGCGCGCCGGCGAACCGCGCACGCCGGAGGATCTGCTCCGTCACAACTGCCTCGGCTTCATGCCGGTCGGCGAGCGGACGCCGGTGCCATGGCAGTTCGTTCGCGATGGCCGGACGGCCCACGTTGCGGTCCGTGGCAACGTGCTCATGGATTCGCTGGACCCGCTGCTGGACGCGGCGGTCGCTGGTGTGGGGATGGTCCAGGTCGACGCGTCGACGGCACGCGCGCTGCTGGCCGACCATCGCTTGCAGCGGGTGCTTGCGGACTTCGAAGCGGACGGACCGCCGATCACGCTGATCGCCAGCGGTCGTCGGCAGATGCCACCGAAGGTGGCGGCCTTCGGCGAATTCGTTGCCGGCCTGCTGACCGAAGGCGGCGGGCAGGGTGTGCTGTAGCGAGTCCGATGCGCTCCCGGGAAACGTATGCCGTGCCGCGCGATGCCATCTATGCACGGCGAGCGGCATGTCCGGGATGCGGCCGAGTTCATTCGGCGAAGCTCAAGTTCACGGGTTCAGGGCGAGCGCGCCGTGCTTGCCGGCGGCTGGCCGGATCCGTCCGCTCGTGGTCCGCCACGGTGCTCGTTGGCCGTGCGCGCCGTGCCTAAAGTGGTGACTCCCTTGCCGATGGAGTTGCCCCATGTCCAAGCTGCCAGCCGTACTGGTCATCGATGTCCAGCAGTCGTTCCTGCATGCGCCGTACTGGCGCGAGGACGATGTACCCGCTTTTCGCGAAAACCTGTTGAAGCTGCTCGATGCGGCGGCAGCGCGCGGCTGGCCGATCGTGCGGATCCTGCACGAAGACAACGACGCGCATTTCAGCGCGGCGTCCGGCCTGGTGCGGCCGATGGCGTGGGTGCCGGAGGCGCACGACGTGGTGTTCCACAAGCACGTCCACAACGCCTTCACCGATACCGGCCTGCAGACCTGGTTGCGCGAGCGCGGCATCGACCGGGTCATCGTCAGCGGCATCCGCTCGGAACAGTGTTGCGAGACCACGGCGCGCGTGGCTTCGGATCTGGGCTTCTCCGTCGACTACGTGACCGAGGCGACGCTGACGTTTCCGATGATCCACGCCGGCAGCGGAACTCGCTACGATGCGCAGGACATCAAGCAGCGTACCGAACTGGTTCTGGATGGCCGCTTTGCCCGCATTTGCACCGTCGATGACGTCCTCGCCGATCACTGAGGTGTGCTTCGTGCTGCCGCCGGCGCTGATCCTGCTGGATCTCGCCGGCGCAGCCGATGCTTTCCGGATCGCCGCGTCGATGGGGCTGCCGGTGCGCCTGCGGATGGTGGCGCCCATACAGCGCGGCGAGGCCGCCTCGACCGCGCTGGGCGTGGGCCTCGCCGGCATCGAACCGCTGCCGGCTCAGCTGGGCGAGCACACGCTGATCGTGGTTTGCGGCGCCACCGGCAGCGGCGAGGCGGTGTTGTCGTCGCCCGCCAGCAAGTCCCTGGTCGAATGGCTGCGGCAGCATGGCGGCAACGGCCGGTCGCTGGCCTGTGTTTGCTCCGGCGCACTGCTGGCCGGCGCCGCCGGCTTGCTGGATGGCCGGCGCTGCACCACCCACCACAGCCTGCTCGACACGCTGCGCCGACTGGTGCCCAGCGCCGAGGTACTGGACAGCCGCGTGTTCGTCGAGGACGGCGAGGTGTGCACCAGCGCCGGCATCACGGCGGGCATCGACCTGGCCTTGCACCTGATCGCCGCACTCGGTTCGCCATGGCTGGCCGCCGCCGTCGCGCGCGAGATGGCCGTCTATATGCGGCGTGCGTCCGGCGATCCGGCGCTGTCCCCATGGCTGGAGGGACGCAACCACATGAGCATGGCCATCCATCGCGTGCAGGATGCGCTGGCAAAGGCGCCCGATCAGGACTGGCCGCTGGCGCGTCTGGCCGACATCGGGCACATGAGCGTGCGCAGCCTTACCCGCCACTTTCGCGAGGCCAGCGGCATGTCGATCAACCGCTACCACGGGCGGCTGCGACTGGCGCTTGCCCGCCAGGCACTGGCCAGCGGCGACAGCGTGGAACGCGCGGCGGAACGCGCCGGTCTGGGCTCGGCACGCCAGCTGCGTCGACTGTGGTCGGTCGACGCCGGCGACAGCCCCGCGTCGGCGCGCCGGCGGCACTGAAAGCCCCTTCACCACGTTCCCGGTGCGGGAACCGTGGACTGCCGCCGGCCTGCCCGAAGAAATCCATGGAAGCGGCTGCAGCAGGCCCGATGCGGCGTGCAGCATGCAGGGCCTGCTTGCTGCGTTGATCGCACAACCTTGGCGAGCGCCAGAACGGAGGAGCGTCATGAAGCTTTGGGTCATTGCCCTGTGTCTGCTGGCCGCATGCGCTGGCGCGCCTGCGAAGACGTTGGTCTGGCAGCCCGCTGCCGGACATACACAGATATCGCTGTGGCCAGGCACACCGCCGAATGCCAAGCCCATGCCGGGGGCCGAGTACACCGCGACCGGCAAGAAACTGATCGGCGGCAAACCCATCACCGGCGTCTACAACGTGTCGCAGCCCACGATGACGGTCTACGCCCCGATCGGAAAGAACACGGGAACCGCGGTGGTGGTGTTTCCGGGTGGCGGCTTCCAGGGTCTGGCCATGGATCTTGAGGGCACCGACGTCTGCGACTGGCTGACGACCAAGGGCATTACCTGCGTGCTGTTGAAGTATCGCGTGCCGAGTATCCCTTATGTCTGGCAATGCGATTGCCGTCCGCACAACCGCGAGCTGTCGGTGCCGTCACTGCAGGACGCGCAGCGAACGATGCGGCTGGTGCGCCATCACGCCACGGAGTGGCATATCGATCCGCACAAGGTGGGCGTGCTCGGGTTTTCGGCGGGCGGCTTTCTGGTGGCGGAGATCAGCACGAACTTCGCGCGGCACCTGTATGCACCCGTGGACGCCGCCGACACGGAAAGCGCCCGGCCGGATTTCGCCATGCCGATCTACCCGGGGCATCTCGCGACCGATGACGACAAGTTCAATGCCAATGTCCCGGTCTCACGCGAGACGCCGCCGACGTTCCTGGTGCAGGCGGAAGACGACTACGTGGATGGCGTCAACCAGTCGCTGGCCTATTACATCGCGCTGAAGAACGCCAAGGTGCCGACTGAGATGCACCTGTACGCGCACGGCGGGCATGCGTTCGGGCTGAGGCCCACGTCGAATCCGATCACGCGCTGGCCCGCCCTGGCCGAGACGTGGATGAGCACGATCGGGATGCTTCCCGCGGTGGGCCAATAAACCATGGTCGCAGGAAAATCGCCGGCCGGATGCTTTTGCCTACGCAGTCTGCCGTTGCAGCAGCTCGCTGGCCGAGGCGAGGACAGCGAGATCGCCGCGCCCCTGGCCCGAGCAGGCGATGTAACCATCGGGGCGGATCAGCGATACACCGGACTGTCGCGATAAGCGCAGTTCGACGAGTTCGGCAAACGAGTCGGCGAGTTGTCGCGCCGTCTCAATGGTTGCAAGTTCCGCCTCGCTGTCGACCATGAGCAGGAAGCGACTCAGGATGCCGTGGCCGCCGCGGATCGAATCATCGAACCAGCGCGCACCCGATCCATCGACGATCGGGCTGCCGCGATAGGCGATCCCGAGTTCGGAAAGACGCTGCACGAACGCATGCTGGAACGGAGCCAGCCGCGACACCATGGGGATCACGGCGTCGCGCAGCGCCTGGGCGAACTTGCTGGGTGTTCCCATGGCCTTGGTCAATAGATCGGTCATGCCGACGACGCTCTTGATCACTGGCAGGCGCTCGGCTCCGTAACTGTCGAGCAAACGCTCGTTGCCGTGCCCGTGCAGGATGAGGTCGAGCTTCCAGGCCAGGTTCCAGACGTCCTGCAAACCGGTATTCATGCCCTGGCCGCCGAATGGACTGTGGATGTGGGCGGCATCGCCGGCAACGAACATGCGCCCCTCACGCAACTGTGCGACGTGCCGATGATGAATATGGAAATAGCTGCTCCAGTGCAGGGCGCGCGCCTCGATGCCGGCGGGTGCGCGCTGACTCAGTATCTCCCGCACCAGATCCAGCGACGGCGCATCGCCTTGTGGGTTCTGGATCATGGCCACGATGCGCCGGCGAGTGACGCTCATCGGAAAGATCGCCACCGGGCCCAGTTCATGTGGGCATAGCTGGAGCTGGTCGGCGGGCAGCGTGTCGTTGGTTTCGATATCGGCCAGCAGGAACAGGTCGTGGTATTCCGCACCCTCGAACGACAGGTTCAGCAGATGCCGGACCGGACTGTGCGCGCCATCGCAACCGACGACAAACGCCGCATTGAGTTCCATGTGTTGGCCTTTGCGGTCCAGCGTCACGCTGACGTAGTCATCGTGCTGGATCGCGGTGACAAACGCGGTCTCGTACTCGACCTTGCCGCCGTTGCGCTGCAGCTGCTCGACCAGCAACCGCTCGGTCACGTTCTGGGGAACCATGGCGATGAAGGGGTAGGGACTGTCCTCCGGCGCAAACGGCATGTGCGCCAAGGTGCGCTCATGCGCCATGACAGCAACCGACGTGGCGCGGTTGGCCACATCGAGAAAGGGTGCGACGACCCCTGCCATGTCAAAGATTTCGAGCGTGCGTGGAAAAATCGCGAGCGCCTTGGAGTGCTCCGACTGCGCCGCGCGCGTTTCGACGATGCGGTAGCGCAGACTCCGGCGCGCGCATTCGTTGGCGAGGAACAGGCCGACGGGACCGGCACCTACGATCAGGACATCGGTATCGATCTTCGTATCCGGCATGGGGTTTTCTCCTGCGGTGCGTATGAATCAAACGGAAGGAGGTAACTGGATTCCCTTAACTGCCTCGGTTCTCTTTGCCGTTGGCGTCTAATGCAACCGGGCTTTCCTTCAATAGCCCGAGCCGCAACAGGCTTTCCGCGGTGGCGACAATGGCTTCCTCGCTCGAACGCGGTACCCAGCCGAGGACCCGTCGAGCCTTTTCGCTGGTGGCGTTCTTCGGCTTGCCGAGTTCGGGAAGGATCTGTTTGACCGCCGGGTCGCGCAGCGCGGCGAGGCGCACCAGCCAGTTCGGCAGTTGCCGGGTGGGTACCCGTCTGGCCGCGGCGCCCATGCGGTTCTTCAAGATCCGGGCGATGTCGCGGATCGAGAGGAAATCGCCGGCCACGGCGAGGAATCGCTCGCCCTTCGCGGCGGGATGGGTCATGGCGCGGATGTGCAGGTCGGCGACGTCCCGCACATCGACGACACCGAAGCTGAGTTGTGGGCAGCCGGGCATGGCGCCGTCCATCAGGCGCTGCACCAGCAGAATCGAGGTCGAGTAGTCCGGTCCCAGTACCGGGCCGAACACGCCTACTGGATTGACCACGGAAAGTTCGAGGGTGCCGCCTTCGCGGGCGATGAAATCCCAGGCCGCGCGCTCGGCCAGGGTCTTCGATTTCGCGTAGGGCTGCACGTCGTCGCCGGCGGGATCGGTCCAATTGCTTTCGTTGAACGGTGCCTGCTGCACTTTCTGCCCATAGCCGATCGCGGCGAACGAGGAGGTCAGCACCACGCGCTTGACCCCCGCGTCGCGCGCGGCGCGCAGTACGCGAAGCGCACCTTCGCGCGCCGGCACGATCAACTCGTCCTCGTGTTTCGGCAGGGTGGAAGGAAACGGTGATGCGATGTGCAGCACGTAATTGCAGCCGGCAACGGCTTGCGGCCAGCCGTCGTCGCTTTCGAGATCGGCGACCACAAATGACAGCTGGTCGCCCGCCTCGCCGCCGCCGCCCTTAAGCATCGCGCGCACGTCGCCTTCGCGCTTCAAGCTGCGCACCGTAGTACGTACCTCATGGCCCGCAGCCAGCAACTGCAGGATGGCTTGGCTGCCGATGAAACCTGATCCGCCGGTTACCAGAACGGTGCTCATGCTAATTCCTGTGATTGGATGTGTGGGAAGCAAAGGGACAGTGACGCTGGTCCGTGATAGTAGATGTCTCGCGCTTCCCGGCCAGATTGCACTTTAGCGAGCCAGATTGCGTCCGAGCGTGAATAGTGCGCATCGCGCTCCGCAGGCACCGGCCCGATACCATAGTGGCCTCGCATCCTTCCGACCCGGCACCCACATGCTTTCAACGATCTACCTCCGCCTGCTCACCACCGCACTCTGCCTGACCATCTCGCTGCCATTGGCAGCCGACCAGCAGCACGCGCCGACCATTGGCCAGCAACGCGAGGCCGTGCTGTTCTGGCCGCAGGCGCAGCGCGAGGCGCAGTTCCGTCAGATGTACACGCTGTTTCCCAGCGACCGCGCCGCGCATGGCATGCATGTGCATGAGCTGCCGCAGGGCAAGCCGCTGACGGGTGCGTCGGGGTTGTTGGCCAGCTATATGGACCAGCACCACCTCGCCGGCGTGATGGTCCTGCAGCACGGCCGCGTCCGCTTGCAGCGTTATGCGCTGGGCTTCGCGCCGGAGCAGCGCTGGGAATCGTTTTCGGTGGCCAAGTCGGTCACCTCCACCCTGGTGGGGATCGCCCTGCAGCGCGGTGACATCCACAGCATGGATGACACGCTGGGCACCTACATTCCGGAGTTGCGCGACAGCGCCTATGCCAACGTCACGGTGCAACAGTTGCTGACGATGACCTCCGGCGTGCACTGGAACGAGGACTACGCCGACGCCAAGTCGGACGTGGCGCAGATGTATCTCCACGCCTGCGTCGATGGCCAGGCGCATGTGCTGTCGTATTTGCGCAGGCAGCCGCGGCAATGGCCCGCTGGCACGCACTTCAACTACAACACCGCCGAAACCGATCTGCTCGGCATCCTGGTGCAGCGTGCCACGCATCGATCGCTGGCCGCCTACCTCTCGCAAACTATCTGGAAGCCGTACGGCATGGCCGCCGATGCGTACTGGATCAAGGACGAATGCGACGGCGGCGACACCGGCGGCAGCGGCCTGTCGGCCACGCTGGGCGACTACGCGCGACTGGGGCAATTCATGCTCGACGGTGGTCGCATCGCGGGCAAGTCGGTGGTCGCCAAGACGTGGCTTGCGGGCGCGATACGCCGCCAGGAAAACGTCGACGATCCGGACCGCGGCTACGGCTATCTGTGGTGGACGGATAAAGATGGCAGCTATGCCGCGATCGGCATCTTCGGCCAGATGGTCTACGTCGATCCCGCGCGCCAGCTGGTGATCGCCCAGGTCGGCGCGTGGCCGCATGCGACGTCCGACGAACTGGTCGCTGCGCGGCGCGAGTTCGTGGCCGCGGTCAAGCGCGCGGTGGACGCGGACTCGAAGAAGCCGATGCCCTGATCGTGTGACGTTGCGAAGCGCAATCAAAGAGTACGGAGGCAGGTGACACTCAAGCCACCAGCCTCCGAACAAACCGCTACTTCGTCAGCGGCAGGATGCGCTCCTTGAGCATCTTGTATTCGGCGTCCACGACATCCTGGTTGGGATCGTGGCCGGCGTGTTCGAGCAGCACCATGTCCTTCTGCGGCGCCTTCAGGCTGTCGTAGTAGCGCCGGGCCACGTCGGGCGTGGCCAGCAGGTCGTGCGCGCCTTCGACGAAGAACATCGGGATCGCGAAGTCGATGCCGAGCTTCGGCAAATCGACCTGCGAGGCCATGCCGTCACCGTGCATGCCGACGAAATTGATGAAGGAATAATCCTCGCCGGCCTCGTAGTCGGCCTTGGCCTTGGGCGTGTTGTATTCGGCGGCCGGTGTCCACCATGCGGCGGGTGGCGGCGTGGTGACCTTGGCCTCGTACTTGCGGATCACGCGGCGCACCTTGCCGAAGCTGCGCGGGTCGGTCCACGGCGGCGAGCCCACGCCTTCCAGCACCGCGAGCGCGGCTTTGTCGTCGGTGGCGCGTGCCAGGGCGAGCAGGCCGGCGTAGCTGATCGCCTCGTTCTCGCGGTTGCTGACCAGTTGCGACGTGCCCAGGTAGGCATAGAACAGTTCGGGATGGGCCTTGGCCATGTGCACGCCGAGGATCGAGCCCCACGAGCTGCCCCACAGGATCACTTTCTTCTTGTCGTAGCGGCGGGCGAGATAGGCGGCCAGCTCGTTGCCGTCATCGCTCATCTGCTTGAGCGTCAGCACCGCACCCGCTGCCGGCGGACTGCGGCCGTAAGTCATGCCCGCGCCGCGCTGATCCCATTGCACGAGGGTGAAGTCCTTGCTCCACGCGCCATAGACCGCATCCGAGTAGGGGCTGAGCGGGTTGCCCGGACCGCCGCTGATGAACAGGATGATCGGGTTGGCGCAACTGTCACCCTTCACCGTGACCCATTGCTCGATGCCGCCGATCACGACAAAGCCCTTCTCGTCCAGCTTGCCTTTTTTTGCCGCAGCGCACGCGGGCGCGATACCGGCATCGTTCGCGGCCTTGGCGGCGAGAGCAGGGGGAGTCGCGAGCGAAACTCGCGCAAACGCGCACAGCAGCATGACCACACAAACGCGGGATAACTTGAACACGGTCGGCCTTCCATGAATGAGCCGACAAACTGCCGGCTTCGCATCATACGGAACGTTGTTCATCAAAAGGGGCCGTGGTCAGTCGATTCGGGTTCCGAGGCGCGCGAGTTCCCCACCAAACGAAGAAGCCCGACGCCATCAATGCGCCGGGCTTTCGTGACCTTCGCTGACGCGGCGAATCAATCGCGCGACTTTGCTACCACGCTGCCATCGTCCGGATCGACCAGCAGGTCGACGTCATCGCCATGCGGGGTCTTGGCTTCGGCAGCCCACAAACCGTCGTCGAACTTCACGTCATCGATGTTCTGGTAGCCGGCCGCCGCCAGCTTGGCACTGATCTCGTCCTTGTTGAGCTTGGACGGTGCATCGGCTGGATACACCTTGCCGTTGACCGGCCCGACCGCGAGTTCGACCCACTGCTTGTTCCCGCCGCGTGCCTTGCTGCGCCACACACCGTCCTTGAATTTCAGATCCTTCACTTCCTTGTAGCCGGCGTTGGCGATCGAGGTCTTGACGGCCTCCTCGGTCGACCCGTCCGCGGGCGGCTGGACTGCCCACCTGGTCATCGTGGTGGTGGTTTGACGTGTGGTCGTCGACTGGGCGGTGGCAGGCCTGTCCTGCGCGAAGGCGGCGCCGCAAACCAACAGACCAATCAACAGGGGAAGCATGCGCTTGATCATGGGGAACTCCTTGGGTGCTGAAACGAAACGCGGTCGCCAGCTTGTGCCGGCGTCGTTCAAAGAGTGCGGGTTGGTGGACGACACTCCCAGCCAGCATGGGACCACCGTGTTCAGGACGACGGCGTGAAAGCGCGCGTGACTTTCGGGTGAAAGCAGGGGTAGGGTTCATGCTTTCCGTCGAACGCAAAAGTCGCGGCAGCAGCTACGGGCCTTCAGCTCCGCCGCTCGCACATCGAAGAGGGAACAGGCGGCTCGCTCTATCGGCATCTTTGCCGCCAAGGCGCGCGCATCGACAGCGGATGTCAGACCTGGCGACGCAGCGCCTCCACCAGCAGTGAGAACGCGGGCGATGGCTGCCGTCGACTCGGGTGGTAGAGGTGATAGCCGGGGAAGGGCGGGCACCAGTCGGCGAGCAGGCGTTGCAGTTTGCCACTCGCGATCTCGGCCTGGACCATGTCCTCGGGGACGCAGGCGAGGCCGAAGCCATCGATCGCCGCGGCGATGACGTGGCGGGTATTGTTGAAGGTCAGCCAGGTGGCTATTCGCAGCGCATCGTGGTCGACAAAAGTTCGTGCTGAAGATCCGCCACCCCGAATCGCAGCTCGCCGCGGTGGCGCCACTGCTGTGCGCGGGCATCACTACTTACTCGCCGCTGCGGCACTGGAAGGTCGGCTCCGGCAGCAAGGTCGGCGTTGTCGGCATCGGCGGGCTGGGCCACATGGGCGTGAAGATCGCGCACGTGGTTGCGTTCACCACGTCGGACAGCAAGCGCCGAGGGGCGCTGGATCTCGGCGCGAACGACGTGGTGGTGTCGCGCAATGCGGACGAGATGAAGGCACATGCCAACAGCTTCGACTTCATCCTGAACACCGTAGCCGCCAGCCATTCGCTGGATGCGTTCACCGGCCTGCTCAAGCGCGATGGCACCATGGTGCTGGTCGGCGTGCCCGAGCATCCGCATCCGTCGCCGAACATTGCCAACCTGATCTTCAAGCGCCGCGCGATCGCCGGCTCGCTGATCGGCGGCATTGCCGAGATCCAGGAGATGCTGGATTTCTGCGCAGACAAGGGCATCGTCTCCGACATCGAGATGATCCCGGCACAGAAGATCGACGAGGCCTACGACCGGATGGTGAAGGGCGACGTGAAATACCGTTCTGTCATCGACAACGCGACACTCGCCGGATAGAGCCGTCTCGGTGTGGCCGGAACCCTGCGGCGACTTCCGCCCAGGAAAATTCGGCCAGCTCAGTCGCCGACCAGTTCGTCGTATGGTGGCAAGTTGAGCACCGTCCGCGCAGCGAGGTCGTAGGCGCGCTCGAGTTCTTCCGCGGCCTGCATGCGGTCCTCGAGAAGCTGGTGCTCCTCGGGTTCCGCCTCGCCGCTCGTCACGGCTTCGCGCAGTGCGCGGATTTCAGCCGCGACGGCCTGGATGGCAATGACCAGTGTCTGGTTGCTTATCTCGGGCATGAGTGCCCTCCTGACAGGGATGGAGTGGCGCGCATTCAGACCTTCGCCGATTTGCATTGCTGCACGACCGCCGCCCGCGCCATGTTGTCGAGCGCGCCCTTGAACGCTGCAACAGTCATCCGCGTACGCGGCTCCAGCTGATAGTGATAACCCTTGAGGTTGGGATTGGACGGGGATGACCTCTGCTTGCCGTCCTTGCGGATGAATATCTCGTCGGAATATTCAGTGCCGTTCGGGATCCAGAATTCCCTGGTTGGGAACCAGCCCGGCACATTGTGCAGCGAGGTGCCGCCGCCGGTCTCCACTTCCGGACCGTTCGTGCCGCCCATCACGACGTTGACGTCGGCATTGCTGGTGACGTTCCGGTTCAATTTCTTGCTGAAATACGTGGTTGCTTGCCAGCGGGGATCGAGCACCCCATCGCCGGGATAAACGCCGACCTTGATGCCCTTGAAGTCATTGCCCATGACTGAGCGATAGAGATCCGTATCGGTGGTGGCCATTTCGCGCACTCCCATTCCATGTCCGGGCAGATTACGTTCGCCGCAGGGACATCGCAAGGCATCGAGCCGTCAGAAGCGCAGTCGCGACGGTTCAATTCCCGGGGTGGCGTCGATGCGGTCGGTGCGCAACCGCGGATCACTCAAGCCACGAACTGCAACCGTGCCAGCTCTGCATACAGCCCGCCCTCGGCCAGCAGACTCTCGTGCGTGCCCTGTGCCACGATGCGGCCGCTGTCCATCACCACGATGCGATCGGCGCGCTGCACGGTAGCGAGGCGATGGGCGATCACCAGGGTGGTGCGGCCTTTTTCGAGTCGCTCCAGGGCTTGCTGGATGGCCGCTTCCGATTGTGCGTCCAGTGCCGAAGTCGCCTCGTCCAGCAACAGCAGTGGCGCGTCGCGCAGGATCGCGCGGGCGATCGCGATGCGTTGGCGCTGGCCGCCGGACAGGCGCACGCCGCGTTCGCCCAGTTCGGCGTCGTAGCCGTCGCCGAGTGCGCTGATGAAGTCATGTGCTTCGGCGGCGCGTGCGGCTTCGCGCACTTCCTCGTCGCTGGCGTCCTGCCGGCCGAAGCGGATGTTGTCGGCCGCGCTGCCGGCGAAGATCACGGTTTCCTGCGGCACCAGCGCGATCGCGCCGCGCAGGTCGGCCAGAGTCACCGCACGCAGATCGATGCCATCGATATGGATGCGGCCGCTCTGCGGATCGTAGAAGCGCAGCAGCAGTGCGAACACCGTGCTCTTGCCCGCGCCGGACGGGCCGACCAGGGCGACGGTTTCGCCGGGCCGGATGTCCAGCGTGAAATCGTGCAGCGCCGCGGTATCGGGGCGCGTCGGATAGTGGAAGGTCACGCCGTCGAAGCGCAGCGCGCCATGCATCGGGCGGGGCAGGGCTTTCGGCTGGGCCGGATCGACGATGTCCGCGCGCTCGGCGAGCAGTTCGCCGATGCGTTCCATGGCGCCGGCTGCCCGCAACACGTCGCCCCATACTTCAGAGAGCCCCGCTACCGAGCCGGCGGCGAAAATGGCATACAGCACGAACTGACCCAGCACGCCGGCATTCAGCGTGCCGGCCAGCACATGGCGGGCACCGGCCCACAGCACCAGGGTGATCGCGCCGAATACCAGCACGATCACTGCCATGGTCAGCAGCGAACGCATGCCGATGCGCCGCCGCGCTGTCGCCAGCGCGCGCATGATCGCGTTGCTGTAGCGGGTGCTCTCGATGTCTTCGCGCGCGTACGCCTTCACCGCAGTGGAGGCGTTGAGGGTTTCGTTGGCGATCGCGGCCGCATCGGCCAGGCGGTCCTGGCTGGCGCGCGAAAGCTTCTGCACGCGACGGCCGAACACCAGGATCGGCAGCATCACGGCCGGGATCACCAGCGCGGTGAGGCCGGCCAGCGAAGGCGCGGTCCAGACCATCGCCACCGCCGCGCCGATCAGCATCACGGCACTGCGCAGCGCGACCGAGACGCCGGAGCCGATCAGCGCCTGCACCACTTCGGTGTCGGCGCTCAGGCGCGACAGCAGTTCGCCCACGCGGCTGCGTTCGAAGAATCCGACATCCAGCCGGATCACCTGCGCGTAAAGCGTCTGGCGCAGCGAGGCGAGCGCCCGCTCGCTCAGCAGGGTGATGCAGAAATAGCGCGCTGCAGTGGCAAAGGCGAGCACCAGCGCCACGCCGAACAGCGCGATGAAGGTCTGGTTGATCACTGCCTGGCTGGAGTGGCCGAAGCCCTGGTCGATGATGTGCCGGAATGCCATCGGCAGCAGCAGCGAAGCGCCGGACGACATGGCCAGGAACAGCAGCCAGCCGATGGCCAGGGCGCGATGCGGTTTCAGGAAGGGCCAGAGTTCGCGCAACGCACCGATACGGCGGGTGGGACGAGGGGTATCGTTGGTGGCGTCGCTCATGAGCTCTCGCAGGATGGATCGAAGACACGGGCCCGCGCGGCGCAGGCAATGCCATTCAAGGTGGGGCGTGTGCCGGCCGATTCAATCCTTGCAGCAACTCACCCGCTCACTCCAGGCGGTTCGCGATACTGCGCCCGCGGCTGATGTCGCTGATGCGCAGCTGGGCTTCGGCGACATGGCTGTCCGGCAGGCGCAGCAGCAATTCCACGCCATCGGCGCCGAAGGCTTCGTTTTCGATCTCGGCCTGCAAGTCTTTCAGGCGCGCCTTGAGCAGGGCCAGTTCGGCGAAATCGCAATGCACGACGAGCCGCGCCATCGCCACGATCGGCACCCGCCCGGCGCGGCGCAGGCATTCGGCAGCGGTGCCGCCATACGCACGCACCAGGCCGCCGGCACCGAGCTTGATGCCGCCGTACCAGCGCGTCACCACCACCACGACACGATCCATGTCCTGACCTTCGATCGCCTGCAGGATCGGCCGCCCGGCGGTACCGCCGGGTTCGCCGTCGTCGTTGAAGCGGTAGTCCTGGCCGATGCGGTAGGCCCAGCAATTGTGCGTGGCGACGGGGTCAGCCACTTCGCGCAGGAACGCCAGCGCCTGTTCGGGCGATTCGACCGGTGCGGCCAGTGCGAGGAAGCGGCTCTTCTTGATTTCTTCCTGATGCCGACATGGCTGGGCCAGCGTGGACAACATCTCGCTCATGGCTTGCGCAGTTGCGCGCGAAGCTCCGGTGACAGATTCCACTCCGGATGCGCGTGCTGGAATGCGGTCAATCGCTGCCGCGCCTCGTCATCGTGACCTTGTGCGAACAACTGGCGGATCTTGTCCAGCTCCTGTGCCGATGTATCGCTGGCGTTCCGCGCGGTGGCTTCATCCGCTGCAAGTTCGGCTGGCGCCGGCGCGGCGACCGCGTTCGCAGGCATCTTCGGTGCTGCTTCGGCCACCGATGGCATGGCCACAGCCGAGTCGTTGGCAGTCTCTTGCAGGGTCACGGGCGGTGCAGCGGGTGCGCCCGCCGGGGCCGGGGCGAACCGGGCCAGCCCGCCGGCTACCTGGGCTTTGCTGGAGGCGCGTTCGGCGTCCTGATCGGCCGAGACTTTGCGTAACGTGTTTGCCGCAGTCGTGCGTGATGCCGCGACAACCATTTTCGGTGGCGGCTGTTTGGGCGGCTCGGACGGTGGCGGCACTGGTTCCGCCTGCTGCATCGCTGCAGCGGATGGCGCAGCAGGCGCTGGCACGACGGCGGCAGCTTGCGTTGGTGCGGCACTGTTCACGGCTGCGGGTGCGGATTCCGTCGATGGCAATCCATGCATGTGCCAGGCGAGCCCGGCAGCGAGCACCAGGGTGGCCGCACTGCTCAGCGCGATCAGCCAGCGCGGCCTTCTCCTGTTGCCTCCGGCCGGCAGCGACACTACCGGCGTCGACGCGTTTTGTTTCGGGTGCACCCAATCGCCACGTTCGCGCGAAGCCTTCCTGCGCTCGCGCAATAGCGTAGGGCTTTCTTCGCCGGGTGCCAGTGCCTGCGCCGCGGCGCGCAGCACAGCAGCGTCCAGTGCCGGGCCGGGTTCGATCTGCGGCAACTGGCGATACAACGCCGCCAGCTCGGCTTCACCGGGCAGCTTTTCGTCGGGCTCTGGCGAGCCTTGCGGTGGCAGTGGCGTGGTCATTCGGACAGCACTTCGCGTAGTCGGGTCATGGCATAACGCAGGCGTGATTTTACCGTCTCGCGGCCGGCGCCGGTCACGGCGGCGATCTCCTCCAGGCTGAGTTCCTGTTCCAGTCGCAATAGCACCGCGGTGCGCTGTTCGTCCGGCAGTTGTTCGATCGCGCGCTGCAGGCCGCGGCGGCGTTCGAACTCGGAGAGTGCGTGATCGGGTTGTTCCTGCTCCGGCGTGGCCACGCGGGCCAGCGCGGCATCGGCTTCGTCGCCGCAGACCATCGGTCGCTGGCGGCGGGCGCTGTCGATCATCAGGTTGTGCGCGATCTGCAGCAGCCAGGTGCTGAACTTCGCCTGCGGCAGGTAGCGCTCACGCGCGCTGATCACGCGGCTCCAGGTTTCCTGGAACAGTTCGTCGGTACGATGCGGATCGCGCACACTGCGCAGCAGGAACCGGTACAGCATGCCGCGATGGCGCGCATACAGCGCCTCGAACGCGGCGAGATCACCGCGCGCATAGGCAAGCATCAGCATCGCATCGGGATCGACCGCGGCATCCATGGGGAGCGAGCGTAAGCCAAATCGCCTGCCAACGGGTAGGCCGCCATGGTCCTGGCGAAACCCGTCACTCCGTTCGAGCCGCTCGCTGAGGGTGGGCAGAGCGATCGTCGGACAGGGCGAGGGCACGGCCATCGCGTGGATCGGCAATTCCGGCCCCGCTGAGCGGTGGCGGCGGGGGAGGACTGCAGCGGGGATATCGCCTGCAGTCACAGCCGCGGTCCGCGCAGCGGGGCCGGAAACCTCAACGCGCTGCGGTGTCGTTGTCGGCATGATCGTGCGTGGCCAGCCCATCGGCCAGCTTCACCAGCTGCACGAAGCCGGCGCGATAGCCGCTGGCGTCGTCGCCGCGCGCGCCGTTGGCAAGTTGCGCGATCTGTGCATAGCCATAACCGTCCAGGTATTTGCCGCCGCGCAAGGCGTCGGCGAACGCGGCCACGGCGGCGGCATAACGCAGCCGTTCACTGGGTTGTGCCCCGGCCTGTGAAGTGATCGGCTGCTCGATCAGCTTGCTGTCCGACTGTCCTGGCAGCTTGTAGCGCAGGCGCAGGAAGGCCAGTTCGCTGTCACCCTTGGCCGGTGTGGCCTGGTTGCCATAACGCAGTGGATCGACGCGCGCAGCGTCCGAGCCCCTCGGGGTGATCTCGTAGATCGCGGTGACGTTGGCACCCGCACCGATCTCGCCGGCGTCGACCTTGTCATTGTTGAAATCCTCGCGCTTAAGCAAGCGTTTCTCGTAGCCGATCAAACGATATTCCTGCACCTGCGACGGATTGAATTCGACCTGGATCTTCACGTCCTTCGCGATCGTCAGCAAGGTGGCGGACATCTCGTCGACCAGCACGCGGCGGCCTTCCTGCAGGCTGTCAATGTAGTGGTGGCTGCCGTTGCCCACGTCGGCCAGCATCACCGCCATGGCGTCGTTGTAGTTGCCTTCGCCGAAGCCCAGCGTGGTCAGCGCGACGCCACTCTTGCGGTGATCCTCGATGGTGGTCTTCAGTGCCTGCTCGCTGACCGTGCCCACGTTGAAGTCGCCATCGGTGGCCAGGATCACCCGGTTCACGCCATCCTTGATGAAGCCCTGCTCGGCTTGCGCATAGGCCAGCTCGATGCCGGCGCCGCCGTTGGTGGAGCCGCCCGCGCCGAGGCTGTCGATCGCCGCGTCGATGGCGGCGTGCTGGTCGCCAGGGGTGGAGGGCAGGGCGACGCCGGCATAGCCTGCATAAGTGACGATGGCCACGCGATCCTGCGGGCGCAGTTCGCGCACCAGCTGCTTCAGCGAAGCTTTCAGCAGCGGCAGCTTGTCCGGTTCATCCATCGAGCCCGAGGTGTCGATCAGGAACACCAGGTTCGATGCGGGCATCTCCGCGGCCGGCACGCGATAGCCCTGGATGCCGATCAACAGCAGTTGGCGCTTCGCATTCCACGGCGCGGGCGCCAGCTCGGTAGTCACACTGAACGGCTGCTCGCGATCGGCTGGCGGCGTGTAGCCGTAGTCGAAGTAGTTGATGAACTCCTCCGCGCGCACCGCATCCGCCGGCGGCAGCTGGCCTGCGCTCAGCATGCGCCGCACGTTGGTGTACGAGCCGGTGTCGACGTCGATGCTGAAGGTGGACACCGGTTGCCCGGTGACCAGTTGCACCGGATTGGTATCGCGGTGGGTGTAGTTCTCGGTGTTGATGTCGCCGGGCATCGGCTGCATCGGCATCACCATCGGCGCTACCCTATAGGCATTTGCTGCCACCATCCCTTTGCTCATCGCCCTGCGCTGCAGCTCGGGTGACGGCTGCTTGGGCGGTTCCGGCGCAGGCATGTTGGTCGGCATCGGTGCGGCCACCTCGTTCAAGGTCTTGTCGGCTTCCGTCGTCGGCTCGGGTGGCACCGGCCTGACCGGTGGAGGCGGAGCGGTGGGCGCCTTGCCGGTTGTCGCCGGCACGTTCGCGACGGGCTTCGATACGCTGCAACCAGCCAGTATCACCAGCAAGGCAAGCAGCAGGGTGCGCAACAGGGCTTTCACGTTCATGGGACGGTTCTCCTCCGGCGGCGGTCTCCTCCGGTTCGTGAAAGATGAAACGCGGGCATGAGGCGAACGGGGTCAATCGCCGCGCGGTAACATGGCGCCCTCAGCGAGATCCACCGGAACGACATGATCAACAACGACGTACTGCGCGCCATCCGCTACATGCTCGACCTCAGCGACGGCAAGGTGGTGGAGATCACCCATCTGGCCGACCCGAATTTCCCGATCACGAAGGAGGACGTGCAGGCATACCTGAAAAAGGACGAGGAGCCGGGCTACGTCGAATGCAGCAATGCCGTGCTGGCGCACTTCCTCGACGGCCTGGTGTTCCACCGCCGCGGCCGCGACGAAAATCTGCCGCCGCGCCCGGTGGAAAAGCGCGTCACCAACAACGTGGTGCTGAAGAAGCTGCGCGTGGCGTTCGAGCTGAAGGATGTGGACATGCACCAGATTCTCGAAGCCGCCGGCTTCCCGATCTCCAAGCCCGAACTCAGCGCGCTGTTCCGCCAGCCCGGACACAAGAATTTCCGGCTATGTGGCGATCAGCTGCTGCGGAATTTTCTGAAGGGATTGACGATGCGGGTGCGTCGCGACGACTGAACTTTACGGGTGCCAGATACCTCTCGCTTGGCGCGATGCATGCTTTGACAAACAGGTCGATTGACGCTTGTGAAGGCTGGGCGTAGCGTCCGCCAGCACTGCATATCCGTGCAGTATCGGCAAGGAGGTGGGCTGTGAAACGTATCACGATGCTTCTGGTGTCAGTGTTGATGTTCGCAGTGATGGGGTCGGTGTTTGCGCAGGACGCGAAGCCGTACAAGGAAGGCAAGGTCTTGCAAGTCAGCTTCATCAAGATCAAGCCCGGACAATTCAACAATTACATGAAATATCTGGACGGGCCTTACAAGGCCAACATGGAAGCGATGAAAAAGGCTGGCCTGATCACCGGCTACGCCGTTTACCGTTCGCAGCCGCGGGCGCCACAGGATGCCGACCTGATTCTGACGGTCGCTTACCCGAACATGGCGGCACTCGATCGAAGCGACGAGGCCGATGCAATCTCGACCAAGGTGATGGGCCCCATGGACAGCCGGGACAAGGCCAGCATGGATCGGGAGTCGATGCGCGAACTGCTGGGTAGCCAGCTGACGCGGGAATTGATCCTGAAATAGGGCTTGCGACGGGATGGGTGGGGCGTGTGTTAGGCCCACATCCTGCGTTGATTCGGGCGCCGCCGACCATGTATCCATGGCGATGCCCTATTCCGATCTTTGAGCGGGGATGGATTGCTGGATTTTACAGGGGCCAACCATGTCGAACCGCGTTAGAAAGGCCCTTGCCTGGCGAGGGCCTTTTTTTGTGCGGGCATGCGTGGCCTGTGTGCTTGTCGATGGGTTTTCACCCCGAACTTGGCGCACTGTTCTACCAGCCTGACCACAAGGATTTCCGCTTGCGCGGCGATCCGCTGCTGCGAAATTTTTGAAAGGGCTGACGATGCGTGAGGCTATCCGCAGCAGGATTTCTGCTGCTGGATCGGCGGACATGGCACGCTCCCGTAGGAGCAGAACACGCAACAGTCACCGGCTTTCGGCCGGAGCAATTCACCGCAACCCGCGCAGTCGTAAAAGAATTGGCAGGCATCGGTCGGCATGGTCTCAGTGGCCTGATGACCGCAATGTGGACAGGTCAACGTGCTCTGCAAAACAGGTTGAGTCGTCATGGGTTTTCGCCGTGGTGGATCAAGCAAATCTCCCTGATGCAAGCGAGTGCCAACATCAGCGTACATCGCTCGCGCAGCCCATGACGTGTGAGGGTCTCACGTCATGGGCATGCATCTGCTTAGTGCTGCACCGTGATCGACGTTACCGTGTTGGCCATGTCGGCCGGGTGCAGGGTGAATTTCACCTTGTCGCCGACTTTGGCGACCTTGAGAAGATCCGGCGAAGCCACCTTGAACGGCATCGTCATCGCAGGCCAACCCATCATGCCGATAGCCTCATGTTGCAGGGTGATGGTGCCCTTGGCGGTATCGATCGCCTTGACCACACCCACGCCCTGCGCGTCAGCGGGCTTGGCGCCGTGCTGCATGCCGGGCATGTTGGGATCCATCCGCTGGGCGGCAACGAAAGCGGGTGCAGCCAGCAGGATGCAGGCCCATGCGAGGGCGATGAGGTGCTTCTTCATGCATCAGTTTCCTTGTGGGTTGGAGTGAAAGGCGAGGTTCGTCTGATCGGCTCGACGCAGTCGGTGCAGGACCAGCAGACGGAATGCGGCGGGGATGAGCAGCATGGACAGCAACGGCGCCGTCAGCATGCCGCCGATCATCGGCGCGGCGATGCGTTGCATGACTTCCGAGCCGGCGCCGTGGCCAAGCAGGATCGGGAACAGGCCGGCTAGGATCACGGCGACGGTCATCGCCTTGGGCCGCACGCGCTGCACGGCACCTTCGCGGATGGCCGCATCGAGTTCATCGATGCCGGCCAGCGGATTCAAGGCGAGTTGGTGATCCCAGGTCTGGCGCAGATACAGCAGCATCACTACGCCGAATTCGGCAGCGACGCCGGCCAGTGCGATGAAGCCGACGATCGTGGCCACCGACACCGCGTGACCGAGCAGCCAGATCAGCCACAAGCCGCCGACCAGCGCCAGCGGGACGCTGGCCATGATCAGTGCCGCCTCGCTCACGCGCCGGAACACGGCGTAGATCAGCAGAAAGATGATCACCAATGCGATCGGCACCACCCACTTGAGACGTTGCATGGCGCTGGCCAGGTACTCGAACTGGCCTGACCAGGCTACCGTGGTACCCGGCGGCAAGGTGATCTGTTGCGCCACCGCGCGTTGCAGCTTGGTCACCACCGTGCCCAGATCGCTGCCGGCGGTATCGACGTAGACATAAGTGGCCAGCTGGCCGTCCTCGCTTTTCAGCATGGACGGCCCGGCCTCGACGGCGATGTCGGCGACCTGACTGAGCGTGATCTGTGCACCGCTGCTGGCGACGATCGGCAACCGCCGCAGCGCCTCGATCGAATCACGCGCGGCGCGTGGGTAGCGCACGACGATCGGATAGCGTTCGCGCCCTTCCACGGTCTGCCCGATCGGATCGCCGCCGACCACGGTGGCGATCAGCTGCTGCACGCGTTGCTGGGTCAGTCCGTAGCGCGCCGCGTCGTCGCGGCGGATATGCACGTCGACGTAGCGGCCACTGGTCGGGCGCTCGGCAATCGCCGAGCTGACACCGGGTACGGCCTTCGCCACGGTTTCGATGCGATCGGCCACGGCCTGCATCGTGGCCAGATCGGTACCCAGCACCTTGATGCCGATGGGACTCTTGATGCCGGTGGAGAGCATGTCGATGCGGTTGCGGATCGGCGGCACGAACAGGTTCGTCAGCCCCGGCACGTGCACTGCCTGGTCCAGCTCCGCCTTGATCTTCGCCATCGTCATGCCGGGACGCCATTGGTCCTTCGGCTTGAACGTGATGGTGGTCTCGAACATCTCCATGGGCGCCGGATCGGTGGCGGTGTCGGCGCGTCCCGCCTTGCCGAACACATGCGCGACTTCCGGCACGGTCTTGATCATGCGGTCGGTCAGCTGCAACAACTGGGACGCCTTGCCGGCCGACAAACCCGGCAGCGCGGTGGGCATGTACAGCAGCGTGCCTTCGCCCATCGCGGGCATGAACTCGCTGCCGAGTCGGCTCAGCGGAATGAGTGCGGTGAGCAGCAACAGGCCAGCCAGCAGCAGCACCATCTTCGGATGGCGCAGCACGGCTTCGAGGATCGGCCGATAGCCCCGGATCAGGCCGCGGTTGAGTGGGTTGTAACGCTCGGCACGGATGCGGCCGCGCACCAGGTAACCCATCAGCACCGGCACCAGCGTCACCGCCAGTCCCGCTGCTGCGGCCATCGCGTAGGTCTTGGTGAAAGCCAGCGGTTTGAACAGTTTGCCTTCCTGCCCTTGCAGCGCAAACACCGGCACAAACGACAGCGCGATGATCAACAGGCTCACGAATAGCGCCGGACCCACTTCGGTGGCGGACTCGGCGATCAGCGACCAGCGTGCGTTGCCTTGCGGCTCCTCACCAGCGTGGGTCTCCCGCCAGTGCTCCAGATGCTTGTGGGTGTTCTCGATCATCACGATCGCCGCATCGACCATCGCACCGATCGCGATCGCGATGCCGCCCAGCGACATCAGGTTCGCCGACACGCCCTGCAGGTTCATCACGATGAAGGCCGTCAGCACACCAAGCGGCAACGTGATCACGGCCACCAGCGCGGAGCGCAGATGGCCCAGGAACAGCGCGCAGACCAGCGCGACGACGAGGAACTCCTCCAGCAGCTTGCCCCAGATGTTCTCCACCGCCGCATCGATCAGCTGCGAGCGATCATAGGTCGGTACGATCTCGACGCCCGGTGGCAGGCTGCGCTCGAGTTCGGTCAGCCTGGCTTTCACCGCGGCAATGGCGGCCTTGGCGTTCTTGCCGGTGCGCAGCACGATCACCCCGCCGGCGACTTCGCCCTGGCCGTCCAGTTCGGCGACGCCGCGACGGAAGGTGGGGCCGCGTCGTACTGTCGCCACATCGCGCAACAGCACCGGCACGCCACCAGCATTGGTGGCGATCGGCACGTTTTCGAAGCCCTCGCGGCTTTTGAGATAACCCTCGCTGCGCACCATCAGTTCCGCCTCGCCTTGCTCGATCACCGAGCCGCCATCGGCACCATTGGCGGAGCGGATCGCCTCGACCAGTTGCTCCACGGTGATGCCGCGCGCGGCCAGTGCCTGTGGATCGGGCACGATCTGCCACGCGTTTTCCATGCCGCCGATGCTGGCCACCTCGGCGACATCCGGCACGGTCTTCAACTGAAAGCGCAGAAACCAGTCCTGCAGCGCGCGCAGCTGGCCGAGGTCGTGCTGGCCGGTGCGATCGACCAGCGCGTATTCGTAGATCCAGCCCAATCCGGTGGCATCGGGGCCGAGTGCGGGCGTGACATCGGCGGGCAGGCTGCCGCGCACCTGACTCAGGTATTCCAGCACGCGCGAGCGCGCCCAGTACAGATCGGTGTTGTCGTCGAACAACACGTAGACGTAGGAGTCGCCGAAGAATGAATAGCCGCGAACGACCTTCGCGCCGGGTACCGACAGCATGGTGGTCGCCAGTGGATAGGTGACCTGATCCTCGACCACCTGTGGCGACTGGCCGGAGTAGCTGGTGCGGATGATCACCTGGGTGTCGGATAGATCGGGCAATGCATCGACCGGCGTGTGCAATGCCGCGAACACACCGGCCAGCGCGAGCGCCAGCGCAGCCAGCAACACGAATACGCGATGCGCAATCGCGGCACGGATCAGGGCGCCGATCATTGCCCGTCTCCCATGGGCACGCCGGACATCGATGCACTCGTGGTCGCTGCCGGTGGGGTGGCGTCGCCATTCAACCGTTCCAGCGCACCTGACAGGCTTGCTTCGGAATCGATCAGGAACTGGCCCGAGACCACAACCTTTTCGCCGCCCGCGAGACCATCGCGTATTTCGGTGTAGCCCCCGGCCGAACGCCCGGCACGCACCGCGACCGCCCGGAAGTGTCCGCCATCCTCGGCGACGATCACCCGCGTCTGGCTGCCGGTGGCGATCAGCGCGTCATCGGGCACCACCGGCACGGCTTCGCCTTGCGCCGGGTTGAGCTGCACGGTGGCGAACATGCCTGGGCTCAGGGCGCCATCGGGATTGTCGAGCACGATGCGTGCGCGTTGCGTGCGCGTCATCGGGTCGATATCCGGCAGCAAGGTTTCCACGCTGCCGCGAAACGATCGTCCCGCCAGCGCATCGACCGTGACGGTGACTGGCGTGCCGCTTCGCACTGTACTGGCCGCCATTTGCGGCAGCGCCGCTTCGACCCACACGGTGGACAGACCGTTCAAGGTCATCAGGGTCTGGCCCGCGGTAACCCGCTGGCCCTCACGCACGTCCAGTGTGGTGACGACACCTGCTTGCGGTGCGTGCAGGGTGATCGCCGCACCCGAGCGATGACGTGACGACTGAATATCTGCAGGCGTCAGGCCCAGCACCTGCAGGCGTTCACGCGAGGCAGCACGCAAGTCTTTCGCGTCGGCCGACTGTGCTTGCTGGAGCGCATCGTATTCCGCCAGCGCGCTGTTCCATTGCGGAGCCAGCAGCTCGGCCAGGGGCGCACCGGCAGCGATCGTCGTGTACGGCGCACGCACATCGAGCCTGGCAATGACGGCATCGACCCGCGCACTGATCGTGGTGGCTTGCCGCAAATCCCACGTGACGGTGCCCGGCACCTGGATCGCGGATGCCAGCACCCGACGCTCGACTCTGGCGGTGCGTACACCCAGGTTCTGCACCGTCGCCGGATCGATCCGGACCATATCCCTGGCGGCGCCTTCGTCGGCCGGCCGGTCATCAGCCGGCCGTTCATCAGCATATCTGGGCACCATCTGCATACCCATCGGCGACAGGCCCGGCTTGTCGAAGTGCTGCTGGGGCACCATCGTGTCGTACCAGTACAGGACTTTCTTGCCGCCACTTTCCGGCGAGGATGCGACGGTGCTGGCCGGCGACGGAGGCGAATGATGGCGGCCGCTGAAGTAGCCGATCAGCAGGAGCATGATCGCCAGCAGTGCGGCGCTGAGCATCATCAATGCGCGTTTCATGGCGTCGTCTCCGAAGTGGGCAACAGATAGGCGAGTGCCGCCCAGGCACGGCCGTACTCCGCTTGCACGCGGGCGTAATCGGTGTGATGGGCAATCTCATCGCGACGGGCGTCCAGCAAGGGCTGGATGTCACCGCCGCCGCGATACGCGGCGAGCGCCAGGGCTACGCGGTCGTTGGCCAGCGGGAGCAACTCATCGCGATGCCGGCGCACTTGTTCACCGAATGACTGCCATTGCGCCCAGGCGGACTGGATGGCCTCGATCTGCTGGCGGCGCCCGTCATCGTGCTCGGCGTGAACAGCATCGAGGTCAGCTGCACGGGCAGAAATGCCCCGATCCTGTCGATTGCGGGTGAACAGCGGCAGGCTCACACCGACCTGCAATGACGCCATGTCGGACAAGCCGCGCACGCGAGAACCGTAGCTCATGCCCACGCTCCATTCGGGATGCTTGTCGGCGCGTGCGGCGGCAAGAGCTGCTTCCGCGGCCTGTTCGCGGGCAGGCCATCCCAGCAGGTTGCCCTGACGATCGAGGCTGGCCAGCAGGGATGCTTCGTCATGCGGCAGCACAGCAAAGTCCGGTGCATCCGCCAACGGCTGATCGGTCGGCGAACCCAGCCAGCGCGCAAGGCCCGCGCGGGCCTGAGCCTCGCGTGCGTTTGCCTCATCGATGCGGTTTTCCAGGTCGAGGGCCGCCATGCGAACAGCCAGCACTTCCGCCGCACTGCCGGTGCCGCCCCGCAGTCGCGCCTTCGCCACCGCCACGTCTTGTGCCCACGCCTGTCGCATGGACTGCAGCATCATGGCTTCACGGTGCGCGCCCCACGCGGCGATCCAGGCATCGGCCACCTGCTGCTGGATCGACAACGCGGCCGTCACTTCCGATGACATGGCCAAAGCCGCATTGGCGCTACCCATCGCTCGTTCGGCCTGACGTTTGCTGCGCGAAGGCAAAGCCTGGCTGATGCCAATGGTGCGCATGGTCATGCTGTCACCGCCGGCGGTAAACGCACCCGGCCCCTGCACAGTCAGATTGTCGATACCGATAGTGAGCTGGGGATCGGGCAACGCACCCGCACGGGCAGCCTCCTGCCGGGCCGATTCCGACTGGGCGCGACGCGCTTCCAGCATCGGTGCGCGCTCGATCGCCTGATGCATGGCCGCGTCGAGCGTCAGCGCGGTTGGGCTCTGCGCTCCCGCCGGTGAAATGAAAAACAACGCCGCAGCCAACGACAGCCAGCGGGCATATCGCGCCGAACATGCGCGAACGCCAAAGAGACAGGAAAACATGTTGAGCTCCAATCGAAAACCAGCACAGCCGTGTGCGCACGACCGATGAACGGCTAACGATGGGGGCTAAATCAACAGGGAGCAGAACCGCAACGTGGGCGGCGGGTCGGGGCGATGCAGAGCCGTGTTCGGCAGGGCGACCTGGTCAGGTGCTTGCGTGAGCGTTCCCAGCAACATGGGTGATGCGGGTGCGAGCGGGAGCGGTGGAACCGTCGGCAGGCGTGCATCGTGCGCCGACGCGGTATTGCTGGCGCAATGCTCGGCGCAGCGCGGATCCGTACTTGCGTGATGCGAGGCCGGCGTCTTCATCGCAGAACTCATACCCATAGCCGCACAATCGCCTGTCATGACGATGTCGATCGACGCGGTGGGCAACGTACAGACATAGGCTGCCATGGCCAGTTGCTGGAACAACAGACAAAACAGCACGATCCCCGTCCAGAGGACGCGGCGGCGACGGCTGAGGTGAAAGCGCTTGCGCATGGCGATGCCATCTTAGCGCAGTTTGAGATAGCTCCAGTCAAGTAGGCAGAGAGTGTTTTCCTGCGCGATCCATGACCTTGACGCCGAAAACAGCCGTAACGGAATCGTAGGGATTGACGATGCGGGTGCGCGGTAACGGCTGAGCGAAGAGGGTGCCAACCCACTTTTGAAATGCCTGCCTGCGGCTATGGATCAGGCAGCGGGAGTCCAGGCATCCACGCATCACCCGCGAGTCGTGCCGCATACTGCTGTCACGGGTTGTCAGCAATGGCGACAGCGAGACGGTTTGCATGTGGGTTTCGTCCGGATCTGCGGGCATCATGAGCGGACTGTTTTCCCGTCGCGGCTATGCTCATGTCCTCACGTTCCACCATTGCTCCGCTCGTGCTCGCGGTCGGCATGCTGTTGATCAGCATGGTCTCGTACCAATGCGGCGCGTCGTTGGCCAAGCACCTGTTCCCGCAGGTCGGCGCGCTGGGCGCTACCGCCTATCGGCTGGGGTTCAGCGCGCTGATCCTGCTGCTGTGGCGACGGCCGTGGCGTCGGTCCAGCACTGGTCAACGCGACTGGCGCGCGCTATGGGGTTATGGCCTCTCGATGGGCGCGATGAACATGGTTTTCTACATGTCGCTGCGCACGATTCCGCTGGGCATCGCGGTGGCGCTGGAGTTCACCGGGCCGCTGGCGCTGGCGCTGTTCGGTTCACGCCGGTTGCTCGACTTCGTCTGGATCGCGCTGGTGGTAGCCGGACTGGCCCTGTTGCTGCCGCTGCGCGGGCAGGTGCAGTCGCTCGATCCGGTGGGCGTGATGTACGCGCTGGCCGCCGGCGTAGGCTGGGCGTTGTACATCGTGCTGGGGAAGAAGGCAGGGGCGGCCTACCGTGCGGACGCGGTGACGCTGGGCACCTCGATCGGTGCGTTGCTGGCGATCCCGTTCGGTGTCGCGCATGCCGGAAGCGCATTGCTGTTGCCGGCGCTGTTGCCGTATGCGCTGGGCGTGGCGGTGCTCAGCTCGGCGCTGCCGTATTCGCTGGAGATGGTTGCGCTGACCCGATTGCCGGCGCGCACGTTCAGCACCTTGTTGAGCCTGGAGCCGGCCATCGCGGCGATGGCTGGCGTGGCGTTGCTGGGCGAACGGCTCAGCCTGCTGCAGTGGCTGGCCATCGTGACGATCATCGTGGCGGCGGCGGGTACCGCGTTGAGCGTGCGTCGACCCATGCTGGCTGAGCCGCTGGCGAACTGAGAGCCATTGACGCCGCCTACGACTTCAGTTCGTCGCTGGTGTTCACCGTCGCCTTGCGCTCCTGCTTGCCCCAACCCACCGAAGGCCCGCGAATAGCCGTCCAGACTGAACGCACTACCACGTAGTACATCAGCTGGCGGTAGCCGAAGCGTTGCAGCACGAGCCACCACAGCAGGCTCCACTTCTCCTTCTTTTCCATCGCGAAGGCGAGTGCTGCGGCGGCGAGGTCCACCGCCATGAAGGCGGCGTAGAAGACCAGCATCCTGAGCAGGTTGGTATCGTCGAACTGGCCGCGGTGCTGCAGGTAGTCGAGCGCGGTGGCGATGATCTGCCAGACCAGTACCAGGTCGACCAGCGGCGATACCACCGAAAACAGGATCTGGAACAGCCATACCTGCGGCAGCGCGATCGTGCCGAGTGCGCCGTAGCGTGGATTGAAGGTGGCGTCGCGGTGTTTCCACAGGCATTGCAGGGTGCCGTAGGCCCAGCGGAAGCGCTGGCGGGCGAGCCCGCGGGCGCTGTCGGGCGCCTCGGTCCAGGCGATCGCTTCGCTGTCGAACAGCGTGCGGTAGCCGGCCTTCTGCACGGCGATGGTGAGGTCCTGGTCCTCGGCCAGCGTGTCGGCAGGAAAGCCGCCGAGCTGCTCCAGCGCCTCGCGCCGCCACGCGCCGACGGCGCCGGGCACCACGGTGATCGCACCGAGTGCGGCGAGCGCGCGGCGTTCCAGGTTCTGCGCGGTGATGTACTCCAGCGCTTGCCACAGGGTGATCAGGTTGATCCGGTTGCCGACCTTGGCGTTGCCGGCGACGGCGCCTACCCTGGGGTCGGCGAACCAGCGTACCAGCCGCGGGATGGTGTCCGGCTCGAACTGGGTGTCGGCATCGAGCGCCACCACCACCGCACCTTTCGACGCACGCAGCGCGGTGTTGACCGCGTGCGCCTTGCCGCCATTCAGGATGGTGATGAGCTGCACGCGAGGCTCGTGCGCGTAGTGCTTGCTGACCACGGCCGAGGTGGCGTCGACGGAGCCGTCGTCGACCACGATCACTTCGAGGTTCGTGTAACGGCTCTTGAGGATCTGCCGGATCGAACTGGCGATCACCTTTTCCTCGTTATAGGCGGGGATCAGCACCGAGACCAGCGGCGGATCGTCGCCGAGCACAGGCAACCTGCGTCGCCGCTCGCGCGCCCGGTTCCACAGGGCAAGTCCGCCGAGCAGCAACAGGCGCGCCACGCCCAGCGTGATGGCGGCGGTCAGCAGCCAGCGGATGAGGTGACCGAACAGGCCCAGCGCAAGAAAGACCGAGCGGTCGGCCCACTGCGATAGCGAGCCGGGCGCCAGCGTCGGCATCGTCTGCTCGCGGGTGAGGCCGGCCAGTGTCGACACGGTGACGAACTCGTAACCCTGCGCGCGCAGGCCGTCGATGATGCGCGGCAGCGCGGCCACGGTCTGCGAGCGTTCGCCGCCGGCATCATGCAGCAGCACGACCTGACCCTTGCGATCGGTGTTGGTGGTGGCGATCTGGTTCAGCACGTTGTTGACGATTTGATCCGTGCCGGGGCGCTGCCAGTCATCCGGATCGATGTGCAGGCCGACCGAGAGGTAACCCATTTTCTGCGCGATCTGGATCGGCACCAGTTCGTCGGCGGTGGTCGGTTCGGCGTCGCCGAAGTAGGGTGCGCGGAACAGCCGCATCGAGCGGCCGGTGAGCGCCTCGAACAGGCGCTGGGTCGCGTTGAGTTCCAGCGCCACGATGCCGGGCGGCGTGTCGCCGAGGTTGGGATGGGTGAAGGTGTGGTTGCCGACATCGTGGCCGTCGGCGACCTCGCGCTGCACCAGCTTGGGCGACATTTCGGCGTGTTCGCCGATGATGAAGAACGTCGCCGGTGCGTGCTTGGCCTTGAGGATGTCGAGGATCTGCGGTGTCCACTCCGGGTCGGGGCCGTCGTCGAAGGTCAGTGCGATCTTGTGCGGCAGCGTGCCGGCGCGCTGGATCACGTAGGAGCTGGGGAGGCTGGTGTAGCTTTCGTCGTCGATACTGGCGTCGTCCTTGTTCACCTCGACGGTACGCGCGCCGGGTGAGGGCTGGGCGGCTATCTCAAGCACCTCGCCCTGGCCCTCGATGTCGATGTCCTCGCCTTGGCCGATCGAGCGCAATTGCTCTGGCACCGTCGCGCCGTAGTGGCGGCCCAGCACCGACCAGATCGACGGATCCTCCGAGCCCAGCCGCCACAGCGCGTAGCCGTAGGGCTTGTAATCGTCGGCGGCGTGGATCTGGTTGTACGCGGTGACGCCGTCGAGAAACCAGACCTGGTGCGCGGTGCCGTTGTCCTCGCTATAGGAGAAGTACGGGTTCTGCGTGGCGGGGTCGAACGTGATGTCGGCCTGCGCATCCTTGGCGCGATCCATGGCGTCCTGGAAGGTGAGCGCCTCGGCGTTCTGACCGCGCGACCAGTCGTAGCCGTAACTGCCGATCGCCACGATGGTCTGGTCCGAATCGAGCACCTTCATGCGCTTGTCCAGCGTGCGCTCGAACCAGTCCTCGCTGGCGATGCTGCCCGGATCCTTGCCGGCCCAGTGCTCGTCATAGGCCATCAGCAGTTCGAAATCGACGATCTCGGCGTAGCCGGCGTAGTCCCACGCGGCATCGTCGAACGGCACCGACAGCACGATGCCCCAGCCGTGCGGATCGAACGCATCGTTGAGTTCGGACAGGAACGCCTTGAGGTCTTTCTGCGCGTTCTCGGGCACTTCCTCGAAGTCGATCGTCACGCCCTGCAGGCGATTGGCGGCGAGAAACGCGACGATCTGCGCGATGCGCGTCTGCCGCGTGGTGGGGTCGGCCAGCATGCGTGCCAGGCCCGGGCCGTCCCAGCTGCCGTTCACCGCGTTCTGCAGCAATGGCAGGATCGGCGTGGACGGCTTTTGCGCGCGGATCAGATTCAACGCCTTGGCATCGATGTCGGTGTGCAGAGCCATGTCCGGGCCGCTCACGCTCATCCAGGTGGGGATCACCCAGTCCAGCGTGGGCAGTGCGCGCTTCAGCGATGGGTAGCTGCTGTCATCCCAGTTGACGTAGAAGCCGATCGCCAGCGGGCGATCGGCGGGCTTGTCCAGCGATGGTGGCGGCGTGTGCACGCCGGCGCCCTTGCTGGCATGCGTGTGCGGCGGGTGCAGCAGCTTCTGCCTGGCGCGAACTTCCGCCGCCAGCTTGGCCGCCGGCTTCAACAGCTCCGGTGCGGCTGCCTTCACTCCGGTCAGCGCATGCCGTGTCTTGCCTTGCCCGCCAAGATGCAGTCCGCTCATGTTCGGTCCCACGAAAAGGCTGACGGCACAGGCCACTACAAATAGCGTGCTGATCACGCCGGCGGCCAGCGCGAATCGCGAGACATGGATGGCGCGCCGGCCGGTGGGGTCGAAGAAGATCGGTTTCTTTTGCATGCCAGGTCGGGTCGGCGTACGCGAAGGATGGGCAGTGTGCACGTCGCAGCTTAACCGCGTTGAAGCGGGTAGCGGATGCTCAGCGTTGTCCGGTCCTCAGCCGATCACGGCTCCCGGCACCGGTTTGCTGAAATCGTGTGGTGCCAGGGTTCCAGTCAGCCGGAACACGCCTTCATGGACCTTGCGCGGCAGCACCACGTCGAGCACGGTGGTTTGATGCGGGCCCAGCACGCCTAGCAGGTCATCACCGGCGGCACTGATGGCCAGCGCGTGATGCACGAGGCCGTCGAGGTCGATGGGCCGCACGCTGGCACCGTAGGGGCGGTGGCTGGCGACGGCGGCACGCAGCGTCTTGCGGGTATTGCGCGGGTCGGCCACGCGGGCGTCGCCGGCCAGCAGGCTGTGATCGAGGAACAGCGAGATGGTGGTACGGCTCTTCGAGTTGGCCTGGCGGTCGAGCATGAAGCCATCCGGCATCAGGTCGGCGCTGGCCTGCGTGCCGCCGGTGAGCAGGAAGCCGGCACCGGTCAATGGCTCGCCGGCCTCGTCGGTGAGCCGCACGATCAGCAGGCTGCGCGGGTCGTGGATATGCACGCGCGGGGCGAACGGTCCGGCCGGCTCCAGTTCCACCTTGTTCGCATCGCGGTCGGCGTTCTCGCGGTCGAATGCGTCGCAGAGGGCGCTGTAATCGATCGCCGTGCGGATCGCCAGGCAGCGCAGAATCGCCTGCACCGTGGCGGGCGCCGCGCTGGCCATGATGCCGTGGACGGGGCCGGAATGCGCGGCGTCGGCGATCAGCTTGAACGCACAGCGCGGTCCGCGACTGAGGTTGAGTGTCAGCGCATCGATGCCGCCTTGTGCCGCATTGGTTTGTGGCGACAGCACGGCGTGATGGGCGTTGAGGTTGGCCGCTGCCAGGCGCACCACGCCATCGGAACCGTCCTCGCCGGTGTAGCTGTTGAGATGATCGTAAAGCGAGCGATCCGGGCGGTCGCCGATCAGCACGAACTGGAACTGCCCGTGCGTGGCGGGATCGTCGCTGTGGATGTAATCGAGGTTGAGCGACAGCGATTCGGCACTGCCCAGCTCCAGCCAGTCGAGGATGCGCTGGCCCGGGTCCACGCCGGCAAACCAGGACTTGAGCCGGCCGAGCATGCCCTTGCCCAGTTGGGCCAGCGCCGAGCCGAAGTTGGCCGGTGCCAGCATCACCAGATGGCTGATCCGGATCGTGCTGTGCGTGGCGGGCTTGTCGCGTTGCGCGCGCAGCCATTCGCGCACCACCGGGCCACCGGTGGAGTGGGTAATGCAGGCGAAGCTGGCGTCGAGCAGATGCAGGTCGCGCAGTGCGTGATCGAACGCGCGGACCAGATCAGCCATGGTCACCGCGTCGTCGAAACTCACGTACTCGGACAACCAGATATCGGTCAGCGTCAACGACAGCCCCGCGGCTGCCGCCTGCTGCTGCAGTTGCTGCGGCAGCAGACCGTAGGTCGATGTGCTGGCAACGCTCCAGCCGTGGACAAAGACGAGGGTAGTCATGGCCCGCTCCTGCTGGGGTGGCCCAGCCTAACCAAAGTCGCGCGGCGGAACAGCTGTCATGTATTTTCCACCTGTGTGCACTGCGACCGGCATAATCGCATTTCATTCCTGCGACTTTGAAAAGCTGACGGTGCCCATGACCCTGAACGTGCTGCTCATCCTGGTGTTGCTGGCGATCGTGCTGGCGTTGCTGAGGTGGCGTCGCTGCAGCCGCACGATGGTGGCGCTGGCGGTGATCGTGTGGCTGGCGGTCGGCTGCGGGCCTGTGCCGATCTGGTTGTTGAGCCAGCTGCAGTCCGATGACGCAGCGGATGCGCCGATCGCTTGGGCCCAGCGCAATGCGATCGTGCTGCTCGGTGCCGGCACGGTACAGGTGCCGGGTAGCGGGCAGGTGGAAGCGAGCCTGTTCGCGTACGGTCGCATCAGTAAGGCCGCGGAGCTGTATCGCGCCTGCCGGCAGAGCGGCAACGCGTGCAAGGTCGAAGTAAGCGGTGGCGATGCGCGTGGACTCGGCCAGTCGGAAGCGGCGATCTATGCCGACGACCTGCAGCGGCTCGGCGTCGATGCTGCCGACCTGGTGCTGGAATCACGCAGCATGAATACCTGGCAGAACGCGCAGTTCAGCGCGCCGCTGCTGAAATCCTGGGGCGCCGACCGCGTGCTGCTGGTGTCGTCGGGCTTCCACCTGCGCCGCGGCATGCTGTACTTCACCCACTTCGGCATCCAGGCGACGCCGGTGCGGGCAGACTATGTGGACGGCGTGATGTCGTGGCTGCCGTTGTCGTACAACTTCACCATGGCCGACGTGGCCCTGCACGAGTACGCAGGCGTCGCGCGCTATCGCTGGTACAACGCAATGGGCTGGAACGTGCAGGCGACCAGGCCCGGCTCGCTTTAGGAACCGGGTGGGCCACTACGAAGATATTGGCCCGGTTGTATCAGGCCGCCTTGCGCAGCGAGGCCAGATCGATCACGAAGCGATAGCGCACGTCGCTCTTGAGCATCCGCTCGTAGGCATGGTTGATGTCCTGGATATCGATCATCTCCACGTCGCTGCTGATGCCGTGTTCGGCGCAGAAATCCAGCATCTCCTGCGTTTCGGCGATGCCGCCGATGGCCGAGCCGGTGACCGTGCGGCGACCGGAGATCACCGCTCCGGCGCTCACCGGCGGATCCAGCGGCTGCAGCTGGCCGACGATGCAGTGCACGCCATCGAGCGCCAGTGTCAGCAGGTAGGGATTGAGATCGTGCGGATTCGGCACGGTGTCGAGGATGAACTCGAACTGGCCGGCCACCGCCTTCATCTGTTGTGGGTCGGTGGACAGCACCACATGATCGGCACCGAGCCGGCGCGCCTCGTCTTCCTTGCCCGGCGAACGGGTGAACAGGGTGACGTCGGCATCCAGCGCCTTGGCGAATTTCAGGCCCATGTGGCCCAGGCCACCCAGACCGATCACCGCCACCTTGCTGCCCTTGCCGATCTTCCAGTGGCGCAGCGGCGACCAGGTGGTGATGCCCGCGCACAACAACGGCGCGGCGGATTTCGGATCGAGCTTGTCCGAGATGGTCACCACGAACTTGTCCGAGACCACGATGCGTTCGGAATAACCGCCGAAGGTCGGCAGACCGTCGCGGCGGTCGGTGCCGTTGTAGGTCCAGGTGGCGCCTTCGAGGCAGTACTGCTCCAGACCCTGCGCGCACGAACTGCAGTGCTGGCACGAATCGACCATGCAGCCCACGCCGACCATGTCGCCGACCTTGAACTTGTCGACATCCGCGCCGACCGCACTGACCCGACCGATGATCTCGTGCCCCGGCACCATTGGAAACAGGCTGTTGTGCCACTCGTTGCGGGCCTGGTGGATGTCCGAATGACAGACGCCGCAGTAGAGGATGTCGACCACCACGTCGTCCGGGCGCGGGTCGCGTCGCTCGAAGTTGTGCGGCGCCACCGGGGTGGTGGCGGACTGGGCTGCGTAACCGCGGGTGTTCATGGGCATGCGTTTCTCCTTGGGGAGGGGATGGGGGAATGGGGCGCCGAGGCTCGGAAGTATGCGCAGCCGGGCGTGAACGCCGGTAGCCGGATCCTGCGAGATCCTTGCCCGATCCTGCAAAGCGATGTTTGTACACTCGCGCCAGCTTGCAGTAACGGGCAATCTGTCGGTTCCCCATGTGCCATGCCATTGCGATGAAACCTCACTTTTCGGCAACCGAACCGAGCACGCGCCTGCAACGCGACCGCGAGGAATTGGCAGCCATCATTGACCGATCGACCGGCACCGACGGTCACCACGCGACGGCGCTGCCGGCACTGACTTTCTTTCGCGCGGGCACGCCCGGCGCGCAGGTTTGCGCCATGTACCAGCCGGGCCTGGCGCTGGTGGCGCAGGGGGCGAAGCAGGTACTGCTGGGCGGGGAGACCTACCGTTACGACCAGGCCAACTACCTGGTCACCTCGATCGACCTGCCGGTGTCCTCGCAGGTGATCGACGCCAGCGCGGACCGTCCTTATCTCTGCGCGATGCTGTGCTTCGACATCCGCCGCATCGGCGAGCTGCTGGCCGATGCCGACCTGCCGGAACCGCCGGGCACGGCTGGCCTGGGCCTCTCGGTCAGTCCGGTCAGCGACGACTTGATGGACACTGTGCTGCGCCTGGTGCGCTTGCTCGACACGCCGAAGGATCTGCCGGTGCTGGCGCCGCTGATCGAGCGCGAGCTGCTGTATCGGCTGCTTACCGGCGAGCAGGGGTCACGCCTGCGCCATGTGGTCACCGTCGGCAGTCGCAGCCACCAGATCTCCCACGCGATCGACTGGCTGAAGAACCACTACCACCAGCCGCTGCGCATCGATGAGCTGGCCGGTACGGTCAACATGAGTTCCTCGTCGCTGCACCATCATTTCCGCGCGATCACCGCGATGAGTCCGCTGCAGTACCAGAAGCAGCTGCGCCTGCAGGAGGCGCGACGCCTGCTGCTGACCGAGCGTTGCGACGTGGCCTCGGCCGCGCATCGGGTGGGTTACGAGAGCCCGTCGCAGTTCAGTCGCGAATACAGCCGGCTGTACGGCGCGCCGCCTTTGCGCGATGTGGAGCAGTTGCGCGCTATGGTGGGCGACGCCTAGGCCCTGGCCTCACGATTCGCGCATCACCATCAGCCGCACTTCGGTCATGTCCTCGATCGCGTAACGGACGCCTTCGCGGCCCAGGCCCGACAGCTTGATGCCGCCGTACGGCATGTTGTCCACCCGGAAGCTGGGGATGTCGTTGACGATCACGCCGCCCTGTTCCAGTTCGTTCCAGGCGCGCATCGCGTGGTCGAGGCTGTCGGTGAAGATGCCGGCCTGCAGGCCGAAATCGGAATCGTTGACCATCGCGATGGCGTCGCTGAATTTCCTGAACGGAGCGAGCAGGGCGAACGGGCCGAACGCTTCCTGCCTGTTGGCTTTGGCATCGCTGGGCACATCCTCCATCAAGGTGGCTTCAAGCATGTTGCCGTTGCGCTTGCCACCGCACAGGATCCTGCCACCTGCCTTCTTCGCCTCGGTGATCCAGTCGTGCAGACGCTCGGCCGCGGCTTCGTCGATCATCGGGCCGAGGAACACGTCCTTCTTTTTCGGATCGCCGGCCTTGAGCTTCTTTGTGGCCGCGACGAGTTTTCTTTTCAGCGCATCGTAGACGTCAGCATGCGCATAGATGCGCTGCACACCTATGCAGCTCTGCCCGGACTGGTAGAACGCGCCGAACACCAGCCGCTCGATCACGCGATCGAGATGCGCGCCCTGATCCGCATCGACGATGCAAGCCGCATTGCCGCCCAGTTCAAGCACCACCTTCTTGCGACCGGCGCGGGCTTTCAGTTCCCAGCCAACCTGGCCGCCGGTGAACGAGAGCAGCTTGAAACGTTCGTCCTCGACCAGCGGCGCGGCATGCTTGCCATCAAGCGTGAGGATCGAGAACGCACCCTTCGGCAAGTCGGTCTCGGCCAGCACTTCGCCGATGATCAGCGCGCCGATCGGGGTTTTCTCCGCCGGCTTCAGCACGAACGGGCAGCCGGCGGCAATTGCCGGCGCCACTTTGTGCGCGACCAGGTTCAGCGGAAAATTGAACGGCGTGATGAACGACACCGGCCCCAGCGGTACGCGCTTCGTGTACCCGTGATAGCCGTCCAGGCGGCTGGCCAGTTCCAGGTTCAGCGTTTCGCCATTGATGCGTACCGCTTCCTCGGCGGCGATCTGGAACGTCTCGATCAGCCGGGTCACTTCGCCGGTGGAGTCCTTGATCGGCTTGCCGGCCTCGATGCACAACGCCTCGGCCAGTTCGTCGCGGCGTTCGGTGAAACGTTGCGCGCAGTGCTGCAGCACCGCCTGACGTGCCCATGGCTTGAAGTTGCGCATCGGTGTAGTGGCCTTCACCGCGGCGGTGATCGCCTTCTCGACGGCCTTCGCATCCGGCACCGCGACCCGGGTGGCGAGCTTGCCGCTGTACTTGTCCAGCACGGCCAGATCGGTGTTCGGTTGTTGCGGCTGGTTGGCAAGATAGTAGGGGTAGGCTTTCTTGAGCATGGCGCTTCCTTCGGTTTCGCTCCGGCAAGCATAAGAGCCACCTGTGTTCAGGCAATGTGAGACGCGCACAGCTCAGTGGTGGCCATGCTCAGGCTGCGAAGCCGCCACGATTATCCGAGATGACCTTGTGCGGCAAGCGCCTGTCGCAAGGGCTCCAGGTGCTTCGCGTAATGTCGCCACTGGTCGAGGCCGCGCGTATGGATCGACTCGCGCACCTGCGCGTTGCTAGGCGTGGCGACGGGCGCGGCGTTGAGTTCCGGCTTCAGACAGCTTTCTTCCATATCGAGCCCGCAATGCGCGATCACCTGGCGCATCGTTGTCTCGGGGTCACGCACCAGCGATGCATAGGAAACATCGAGCATGGCATCGGGAATACGGGTACGCCAATGATTGGCCACACGTGCGTATTGCCCGTAATGCCGGGCCATTGCCTGCAGGTCATAACTGTACGACGAGGTATTGCCGAACATGGCCTTGAAATTGGAAAAGCACGTGTCCATCGGGTCACGGACCATGTGCAGGATCGGCGCGTGCGGCAATGCGCGACGGATGAACGCGACCATCTGGATATTGCCCGGCAGTTTGTCGATGTAGTACCGGCGCCCTTGCGCTCGCCACTGGGTCTGCTTCAGGTAGCGTGCGCCCAGCTCCATGAAATCGATATTCGGGCTGCGTTCGATCACCTTGAGCAGCCCTGTGGTCCTGGCGGGTGGGACGTCGGCCACCCAATGCAGTTGGCGCCAGAAGTCGATGATCTCGCCGGCGGAAGTCACCGCGGAGTGGCTCGAAAGCATGCGATCGAGCAGGGTCGTTCCCGAACGAGGCAGTCCGACGATGAAGATCGGCGTGGGTCCCTCCGGTCTTGGCATGGCGGTGTGGTCGGCGTTGCCGATGACTTCAGGCATGTTCGTCAGCGCCTCGACGACTGCAGCGCCGCCGTCGCCGTCGTACGGGTTGATCTCGTGCATGAGGGCATTGCATCGAGCCAGTGCCGGCCACGCTTCATCATGGCGTCCGAGGTCATCTAGGATCTTGAAGAGCGCATATTCGAACTCGGCGCGAACGAATTTGTCGTCCTGGCTGTGGCTGCCTTCTGGCAGGCGGCGCAATTGCTCCCGCACGAAATCGAGTCGGTTCGATGCGGGTTTCTGCTTGCGCAAATTCACCAATACCATCGCCGCGTCGCCGAAGTGCGGCCAGCGTTGCAGGCACTTCTCCAGCACCTCGCAGGCCTGGTCGAGCTTGCCGCTGAACTGCAAAAGCATCGCATGCAGATGATGATCACCCGGCGAGTCGGCGCCGGCATGCATGGCCCTGTCCATCAAAGCCTTTGCCATGGGTATTTCGCCGGTGGAAAAACGCAGTTGCGCCTGGGCAACCAGCAGCTCGGGCGGCGGATTGGGAGCCTGCGAGAGGAAGTCGAGACAAGCGCGGGCAGCGAGAATTTCCCCACGGGCCAGCAAGTGCTGCACGAGCCGTATGATCAGGGGGGCATCCGTGGGGAGGCGTTGCAATGCCTGCAGCAGCGGGCGACTCGATGCACGGAGTTGACCGCGCATGAACATCACCTCGGCCAGGTCGATGCAGGCTTCGGTGTCGAGAGGATCAAGCCTGAGCAGGGACTCCAGCGTCACTTGCGCTTCAGATAATTGCTCGGCACGAATGTGCTGCTGGGCGCGCTGACGAAGGCGATTAGTCTCGGTAAAGGGGGGCTGCGAATTCATTCGCCAATAGTATCGTGGCCTGTAAACGGAAGAGAGCAAGCATGGGCAGCGCATGTCAGAGCCGAGGCAAACGCCACCAAGTTCTGCAAAAAGCACCGATAGCGCATATTTTGCTTCTGAGGGACTGTCAGGGCCCAGTCTGGTCTTTCAGCTAGAGGCTGACTCACTTCCATTTGTGTCGACGCGCAGGGCCAGTTCACCGTCGATGAGACGTGCACGCAACTTCGTGTCGACTGCCATCTCCTTGGCCGAGCGCACGACCTTGCCCTCTGCATCGAACAGGATGGCGTAGCCACGTTCCAGCGTGGCCAACGGGCTCACCGCGTGCAGTGCATGGCCGGCATGGCGCAGGCTGGTCTGCCGGCGTTCCAGGATATGTGCGATGGCGCGACGCAGGCGCTGGTCCTGTTCGGTCAGCCGTCGTGCCAGCAGCGGCAGTCGCGCACGCGGATGCTGGGCCAGCAGGCGCGCGTGCAGCCGTTCCAGCCGGGTGTGGCGAAGCTGGCTCTGTTCGCGCAGTACGGCGGTCAAACGACGCTGCAGATGCAGCAGTCGTTCGTGGTCGCGTTGCAGGCGCGCCTGCGGTCGCTGCGCCTGCAGCCGGGCCAGCAGGTGATCGACGCGTTGCGACTGCGCCTGCAGTTGACGTTGCTGCAAGGTGAGCATCCGTTGTTGCAGCTGCTGCAGATGACGGCCGATCGCTACCGCATCGGGCACCAGCAATTCGGCCGCGGCCGACGGTGTGGGTGCACGCAGGTCGGCGACAAAGTCGGCGATGCTGAAGTCGATCTCGTGGCCGACGGCGGAAACCACGGGTACCGCGCTGGCATGGATGGCCCGCGCCACCGCTTCCTCGTTGAACGCCCACAGGTCTTCCAGCGAGCCGCCGCCGCGGGTCAGCAGCAGTACGTCGTAGCGGCCGCTGGTGGATGCCTTGTTGAGCATCGCGACAATCGCCGGCGGCGCCTCGCGGCCTTGCACCGGTACCGGCAATATCTCGACGTCGGCCAGCGGCCAGCGCCGGGCCAGCACGCTCAGCACGTCGCGCACGGCCGCACCGGTGGCCGAAGTGATCACGCCGATGCGCCGCGCATAACGGGGCAGGGCGCGCTTGCGGGTCGGCTCGAACAGGCCCTCCGCCGCGAGCCTTGCCTTGAGCTGCTCGAACTCGCGTTGCAGTGCGCCTTCGCCGGCCGGCTCCATGTATTCGGCAACCAGCTGGAATTCGCCGCGCGGTTCGTACAGGCCGACCTTGGCACGCAGCAAGACCTGCATGCCGTCTACCGGACGGAAGCGCAACGCGGACGCCTTCAACTTGAACATCGCGCAGCGCACCTGCGCACCGCTGTCCTTCAGGGTGAAGTACAGATGTCCGGAGGCGGGCTTCGCCACGTTCGACAGCTCGCCCTCGATCCATACCTGCGGCAGCGCGTCGCCCAGCAGGTCGCGCACCAGCCGGTTGAGCGAGCTGGGGGTGAGGACGTGGCGTGGCGTGGTGTCGTCGAACGGCGCGTGCATAAGGGCGCGAGCCTAGCATGCCGAAGAAATCAAGTTGTGAGAAAACATCCGCTTGACGGGTGAAGTGCAGGGAGAACATCAAGCGTTGTCGCGACGCTCAATCGTCTTCCGCTTCGCGCAAATTGCGCAAGCGACGCCTGCGCACGCGCCAGGCACGGATGCCCAGGTTGAGCGCAAACCAGCTCGCCACGATCCCGAACGGCCAGCCGATCCACGCCGGCCACAGTATCGCGATGACCGCCAGTGCGGCCAGCGTCAGCGTGCCGATGAACAGCGGACCGCTGGAGGTATCGCCGAGCACGCGTCGATTGGTCAGCACCGCGCCGACGTTGTTGGCGATACGCAGCGCGCCGGCGGCGGTTCGGCCGGAGCTGCCGCCGCCGCGACGCATCCGTGGCCGTTCCTGGCTGCTGCGCACCCGTTCGCTGCTGCCATGCCGGCGGGGGGCAAGCACGATCTCGGTGGCGTTGTCGAGATCGCGTTCGTACTGTGCGGCGAGTTGGCCAGCGAAACCGGCGTCCTCGACTGCCACGTCGAGTTCGCGGTTGCTCAGCCAGCTGGCGATGTTGAGGTTGGACGAACCGACCCGCGCCCATTGCCCGTCGGCGACCGCGGTCTTGGCATGCAGCATCGAGCCGTTCCATTCGAACACGCGGATGCCGGCTTTCAGCAGCGGCCGATAGCCCGAACGCGACATGTTGGCCACCGCTGGAATGTCGCTGCTGCCGGGCACCAGCAAACGCACGTCCACGTCATCGCGCGCGGCTGCCACCAGCGCCTGCACGTAGGGTGCAATGCCCACGAAATAGGCGTCCGTGAGCCACAGCGTCTTGCGCGCCATCGAGGCAATCAACTGATCGAGCCGGTACATGCCGGCAGTGGCCGGCTGGGTGGCGATCAGCCGCAGCGAGATGTTGCCAGCCGGCGTAGCAGGCTCCGGCAGCGGCACAAACTGCCGTAGGGCGGCACCGATCTCGCTCCAGCTTTGCGCAAATGCGGCTTCCAGCTCGGCCACGGCAGGCCCGCGCAGCGCCACGCCGGTATCGCGCCACGGCGGCACGTCGCGGCTCGGGTCGCCCAGCCATTTCGCGCTGATGCACACGCCGGACAGGAAGCCGAGCAGGCCGTCGACCACCAGCAGCTTGCGATGGTCACGGCTGATCCATCCGAACGGTTGCCCCAGCTGGGGCGGATTGAACACGCGCACCTCACCACCGGCCGCGCGCAGGGGTGCCCAGAACGAGCTGCGCGACTGGCCCAGGCAACCGACCCAGTCGGTCACCACTGCGACAAACACACCGCTCTGCGCACGCTCCACCAGCGCATCGCGAAACGCCCGGCCGACCTCGTCGTCGCGGATGATGTAGTTCTCCAGCAGCACACGCTGCTGCGCGCCGCGGATCGCCGTCAACCAGGCGTCGTAATGGGCGGCGGCATCGATCAGCAATTCCACCGCGTTGCCGTTCAGCAGCGGCGCGCCGGCCGTGCGGCTCAGTGCCTGTTCCGCCAGCAGGCGACTCGGCGTGGATGGGATCAGTGGCATGGGCATGGCCTGAGTTTAGGCGATACCCCGCCTGCATGCTGTCTTTGGCAAGCTTCTGGCATGATCTCGCGCATGCCGATCGAGCACCGATATGCCGACACCGATGCCTGCGCGCATTTCCTCGCCGAAGAACTGGGGCCGGACCTGCGCATCGCCGCGCCGCTGGGTCTGGGCAAGCCGCATGGGCTGCTCAATGCGCTGTACCGGCTCACCGGCGCCGATGGCAGCCGCTCGCTGCGCCTGTACACCGCGCTGTCGCTGACCCGGCCGCAACCGGCGCCGGGATTGGAGCAGCGTTTTCTCGGACCGTTCCTCAAGCGCCACTTCGGCGCTGATCAGATCGATCCGCAATACGCGCTCGACCAGGCGCGCGATGCATTGCCGCCGAATGTCGAGGTACACGAGTTCTACCTGCAATCCGGCGCTCTTCTGCACTCGGGTAGCGCGCAACGCAGCTACATCAGCCAGAACTACACCCACGTCGCCCGCGACCTGGCGGTGCAGGACATCAACCTGCTGGTGCAACTGGTGGCGCGTCGCGAAGGACCCGACGGCGTGCGCTACAGCCTGTCGTGCAATCCGGACCTGACCCTGGATTTCCTGCGCCAGGTGCAAATCGCCGGCAAGCAAAGGCCGATGTGCGTGGCGGTGGTGCACCCGGATCTGCCGTATCTGAGCGGCAATGCCGAGGTGTCGGAAGCTTATTTCGACGTCGAGCTGCGTCCGGAAACTTCGCCGCCACTGTTCGCGCTGCCGAGGTCGCCCGTCGACCTGGCCGAGTACGCGTTGGGGCTGCACGCCAGTGCGCTGGTCAAGGATGGTGGTTGCCTGCAGGTCGGCATCGGCGCGTTGTCCGACGCACTGGTCAAGGCGCTGCTGCTGCGCCAGCAGGACAACACCATGTGGCGGCGCGCACTGGTGGCGCTGGATCGGCGCGGCGCCACGCACGCGCTGGCCGGATGGATGGGCGGCCTGGCGGCTTTCGAGACCGGCCTGTACGGCGCCAGCGAAATGGTGATGGACGGCTTCATGCATCTGCAGCGCGGCGGCATCCTGAAGCGACGCAGCTGGGACAACCTCGCGCTTGAACGCGCCTCGGCTTCAGGCCGGCTGGCTACCGACGTTCCCGGTGGACATTACCTGCGCGGCGCGTTTTTCCTGGGTTCGCGCGAACTGTACGAATGGCTCGATGCCACCGAGGCGACCGATCCCGATGCGATCGACATGTGCGCGGTGTCCAACGTCAACCAGCTCTACGGCGATCACCAGGCGCTGGCGATGCTGCAGCGGCGTGGTGCGCGTTTCTTCAACACCTGCATGATGGCAACCCTGCTCGGTGCGGCGGCGTCCGACACGCTGGACGACGGTGCGGTGGTCAGCGGTGTCGGTGGCCAGTACAACTTCGTGTCGATGGCGCATGAGCTGCCGGATGGCCGCTCGGTGCTGTTGCTGCGCGCCACCCGACAGGTGCGTGGCGGCATCGAAAGCAATATCCGCTGGAACTATGCGCAGACCACCATTCCGCGCCACCTGCGCGACATCTACGTGACCGAATACGGCGTTGCCGACCTGCGCGGCAAGAGCGATAGCGAATGCGTCGAGGCGATGCTGGCGATCAGCGACGCGCGCTTTCTCGATGCGTTGTGCGCCCAGGCAAAAGCGCACGGCAAGCTCGCCGCGGATTTCGTGATACCCGAGAGCTGGCGCAAGCATCGCCCGCGTTACCTGCGCGAGGCATTGCTCCCGTACCAGCAGAAGGGCTTGTTGCCGAAGTTCCCGTTCGGCAGTGATTTCACCGAAGTCGAGCAGCGCCTGCTGCCGGCGCTGAACTGGTTGAAGGCCGGTGGCAGCAGCTGGCGTGGCAGGTTGCGGCTGCTGCGCGCGGCGCTTCGTCCCGGCGAGCCGGCGGCGGGTGAGCAGGAAGCGTTGGCGCGGATGGGGCTGAGCGCGCCGGGTCGATGGTCCGACCGTCTGCAGCGACGCATCCTGCAGACCGCGCTGCGCCGGAAATTGTAGAAGCCCAGGCGGCGACGCTATCAACCGACGGGCGGTTCTTCCGATGACCTGGCGGTCGGCTCTTCCGGCGCCGGCTCATCCAGCAACGGCAGGATCGCGGGGCTGTCCAGGTCGTCGAACTGCTGGTGGTTCACCGCCCAGAAGAACAGTCCGACTGCGACCAGCAGCACCAGTACCGTGACCGGAATCAGCACCAGCAGGATGTTCATGCGCGCAGCTCGCGCGGGCGAGACATCGGAAGGGAAGCATCCGGATGGTCGGCTGCGGTGTGGCGACCGACGCGTAGCGCGTTGAGCACCACCACCAGCGAACTCAGCGACATGCCGATACCGGCCAGCCACGGCGGCACAAAGCCGAACGCGGCGAACGGCACGGCGCACAGGTTGTAAAGCAGCGCCCAGCGCCGGCTCTGAGTCATCACCTGCTGCACCTGCCGGGCGATCAGGCGGGCATCGACAAGGCCGTCCAGACGTCCATCCAACAACAGCAGGTCGGCGTGCGCCTGGGCCAGTTCGGTGCCGGAGGTGAGCGCGGCGGAAACGTCGGCGCCGGCCAGTAGCGGCGCGTCGTTGCTGCCGTCGCCGACGGCCAGCGTGATGTGGCCGTGGCGACGTGCTGCCAGCAGCCGCGCAAGCTTGTCGGCGGGCGACTGGCGCGCGTGCCAATCGTCGATACCCAGGCGTCGGGCCAGCGCGGCCACGCGCGTTGCGGTATCGCCGCTGGCGATCATCGGCGTGATGCCTTCGGCGCGCAGCGCGTCGAGCATGCGGCGGGCATCTGCGCGCGGTTGTTCGTCCAGATGAAACGCCGCGATGGCGCCCTGCTCGTCGGCCAGCATCAAGGCATCGGTCGCCGCCGCGGCTACCGGCTCGCCGCTGGCGGCGAGCGCAAAGCCGGCGCGACCCAGACGAAGCATGCGGCCTTCGATCAATCCGCTGATGCCGTCACCGGCACTGACCTGCACGGACTGCGCGCGCAATGGCAGCGCATGTTGACGCGCCACATCGGCCAGCGCACGGGCCAGCGGGTGAGAGCTTTCGTGGGCCAGCGCGGCGGCCAGTTGCAGGACCTGTTCCGGCGTGTCGCCGCGCAGGGGTTCGACCGCACGACGATCCAGGCGCGGCACGCTCAACGTGCCGGTCTTGTCGAACAGCGCGCGGTCCACCCTCGCCAGCGTGGTCAGCGCGGCGCCGTCGGTGACGAGCACTCCGCGGCTGGCCAGCACGCCGAGCGCACGGGTCAGCGTGGCGGGACGAGTCAGCGCGAACGCACACGGACAGGCCACCACCAGCACCGCCACCGCCGCCTCGAACGCGCGGTCAGGCTCGACCAGCAGCCAGCCCAGCGCCGTAAGCACGGTCAACAGCAGCACGCGAGCGACGAAACGACCGATCTCGCGGTCGCTGTCACTGGTCACGTTGCGTGCTTGTCGTGCGCGGCTGGCCAGGGCGCCCAGTCGCGCCATCGTGGTGGTGGCACCGCCTTGCTCCACGCGCATGTCGGCAGGGCCGGACAGCAGCACGCTGCCAGCGATCAACCGTTCCCCACGTTGGCGCTGCACCGGGCGGGATTCACCCGACAGCAGCGCCTCGTCCACTTGCGCGTCGGCACTTTCCAGCATGCCGTCCGCCGGTACCGTGGCGCCTTCGGCGATGTGTACGCGATCGCCGGGCAGCAGGGTGATGGCGGCGACAGTCTCCAGTGCGCCATCGGCGCTGCGCCGCTGCGCCAGCATCGGCGAGGCATCGATCACCGCGTCGCCCAGCGCGCCGCTGCGATGGCGCGAGCGCAGTTCGAGATAGCGTGCTCCGAGCAGCAGGAACACGAACATGCTCACCGAATCGAAATAGATCTCGCCACTGCCGCGCAACGTGTTCAGCGTGCTGGCGAGGAACACCAGGCCCACTGCCAGTGCCACCGGCAGGTTGATGCCGAGCCGGCGTTCACGCAGCTCATGCACGGCACCGGCGAAGAACGGTTGCGCCGAATAGAACACCAGCGGCACGGTGGTGATCAGGCCGAGCCAGCGGAACAGGTTGCGCGTGCTGAAGTCGACGAAATCGACCACGCCGATGTAGATCACGAAGGCGTACGTCATCACCTGCATCGCGCACATGCCGGCGACCAGCAGGCGCTTCAGCGCGTCATGTTGTTCATGCGAGCGGATGTCGTCGATGCTGTCGTGCTGCAGCGGCTGCGCCGGACAGCGGGCGGCGGCGAAGTTGTCGAGCAAGGTCGGTAGCGAAGTGCGTTGCATGTCCCATACGACCCGCACGCAGCGCGCGGTGCGGTCGATGGCGACACGGCGGACGCCGGGCAACGCATGGATGCGTTGCTCCAGCCACAGGATCTGGCGAGGGTCGTGCAGCGATTCAACCCGCAGCGCGATCTCGCTGCAGCCGTCGCGGCGGCTGCGCAATACCTGCGCTGCCAGCAGCGGATTTGCCCATGCCGCGTGCGCGTTCATCGCGGCGGATCGGGCGGCGGTGGGTGGGAGCTGCTGTGCGAGCTGGCCGGTACGCCGAAGACGGTATGCGAAGTATCCAGCGGCGTGTCGGCGTGGTGCATGCCCAGCACGATCATCCAGACGCAGCCAGCCAGTGAGGCGACGAAAATGACTATGCCAAGCCACAGCACCGGCTGGCGATACCAGACCGATGCGGTGCGGGCGGCGATGTCATTGGCTGCTGGCATCGGCGTCGTGCGACAGGTGATAGACGTAGGCGGCGATCATGTGGATCTGGTCATCGGACAGGCGCGGACTCCACGCCGGCATCTGGCCCTGGCGACCTTCGCCGATGGTTTTCTCGATATTGGCCACGCTGCCGCCATGCAGCCAGATGTGATCGGTGAGGTTGGGCGCGCCCAGCGCCGGATTGCCCTTGCCTTCGGCACCGTGGCAGGCGGCACAGGTAGCGAACATGGGTTTGCCGGCTGCTGCCTTGGCTGCGTCATGCGGGGACCCGGACAGGCTCAGCACGTATTGCGCGAGGTTCTTCACGTTGTCCGCGCCGAGGCTCGCCCATGGCGGCATCACACCGCGGCGGCCATCGTGGATCGAGGTAATGATGTCGTTGCCGGTGCCGCCGTAGAGCCAGTCGTTGTCGCCGAGATCGGGTGCGCCGAGCACCACGTTGCCTTTCGCGCCGCGCTGGTGGCAGGCGGCGCAGTTGTCTTCGAACAACACCTTGCCCATCTGAAGGGCGGCCGGGTCGCTGGCCAGCTGTTCGACCGGATACATCCTGAAGCGCTCCATCAACGGGACGAGTTTGGTGTCATTGGCGGCCACGTTGCGCGCCAGTTCGCCGTGCGCCGTCCAGTTCAGCGCGCCTTTGTGACTGCCGAAGCCGGGGAACAGGTACAGGTAGGCGAAGGCAACCACGAACATGCTGGTCGAAAACACCACCCACCAGCGCGGCAGCTTGCGCACACCCTCACGCAGCACGCCGTGCGCCCAGACATGGCCGCTGGTGCCGTCGGGCAGGGTCGGGATCTTCGCGCGCGGGCCCCACAGGAACAGGAACAGAGTGATGCCCATGTTGAGCACCACCAGAAACATCACCCACAACGACCATCCTGCACTCATGGACGATCCTCCTTCGTTTCGGCATCGGTGGGTTCGTCTTCCATCGGCAGCCGCGCCATGCGATTGAACGTGCGCTTGTGCTGCTTGTGCCAGGCCCAGATCCAGATACCGATGAAGGTGACCATCATCAGCAGGATGATGGCGCCGGCGACGTGGCCCCAGACCGGGCTCACGGGCGTCATGGCGCACCCCCATCGCTGGCGGCGGCAGCGGTCGGCGTGGGTTGTTCGTTGCGGATGCCCAGGCCTTGCAGGTAGGCGATCAGCGCGTCCATCTCGGTCTTGCCGTCCACCGCGGCAGGCGCCGCGGCAATGTCGGCGTCGCTGTAGGGATCACCCAGCCTGCGCAGGGTGCGCATGCGCGCCTGGATATCGGCGGCATCGAGTTTCCGCTCGGCCAGCCACGGGTAGCCGGGCATGTTGGATTGCGGCACCACCTGGCGCGGACCCATCAGGTGCATGCGTTGCCAGGCATCGGAATACTTGCCGCCCACGCGCGCCAGATCCGGTCCGGTGCGCTTGGAACCCCACTGGAACGGACGGTCGTAGACCGACTCCTCGGCGGTGGAAAAATGCCCGTAGCGCTGGGTCTCGAAACGCAGTGCGCGAATCATCTGCGAGTGGCACAGGTAACAACCCTCGCGCACATAGACATCCTTGCCCGCCAGCCGCAACGGATCGTACGGCTGCACGCCGGGCGGCGCCTTCATCGAATGCGCTTCCATGAACAGCGGCGTGATCTCGGCCAGGCCGCCGAGCGACACCATGATCGCGATCAGAATGCCGAGCAGGCCGGCGTGTTTCTCGATCGCTTCGAAATGTTTGTAAGCCATGGGGTGAGCTCTACTTGAAGAGTGCGGCCATGGATGGCCGCCTTTGGGCTTGCAGGACCGGGATGTCTTGCCGAAATAGGAACCTGATCGAAGCGGCGATCATGGATGAGCGCATCAGCTAATTTCCTCAACCGGCCGCAGGCAGCGGGGCAGGTACCTGGTGTGGCACCGGCTCGGGGATCGGCACCGGAATCGGCTTGATCAGCCGCGCCCGTGCATCCGCCGCGGTGTACCAGAGGTTCCATGCCATCACCCACATGCCCGACAGGATGCACACGCCGCCCAGCCAGCGGATCAGGTACATCGGCTTGATCGCGATCAGGCTGTCCAGGAAGCCGTAGGTGAGCGCGCCGTCGGGCTGGGTGGCACGCCACATCAGGCCCTCGGTGACGCCGGCAGTCCACATCGAACCCACGTACAACAGGGTGCCCGTGATGTGCAGCCAGAAATGCAGCTCCATACCGCGATTCGAATGCATCTCCGGCCGACCCAGCGCGCGGGGCGCCATCGCGTAGAGCGAGCCGATGGTGATCATCGCCACCCAGCCGAGCGAGCCGGAATGCACGTGGGCGATGGTCCAGTCGGTGTAGTGCGACAGCGAGTTCACCGTCTTGATCGCCATCATCGAACCTTCGAAGGTGGACGCGGCGTAGAACACCAGCGACATCACCATGAACTTGGCAGCGGGGTCGGTCTTGAGCCGCCACCACGAGCCGTTGAAGGTGAGCAGGCCGTTCGCCGCCGAACCCAGGCTCGGCATCAGCAACACCAGCGAGAACGCCATGCCGACCGACTGCACCCAGTCGGGCAGGGCGGTATACATTAGGTGGTGCGCGCCGGCCCACATGTAGACCGAGATCAGCGCCCAGAAATTGACGATCGAGAAACGGTAGCTCCACAGTGGCTGCTGCGCCTGCCTCGGCACGAAGTAATACATCATGCCGAGGAAGCCGGCGGTGAGGAAAAACGCCACCGCGTTGTGGCCGTACCACCACTGCACCATCGCATCGACCACGCCGGAGTAGATCGGGTACGACTTGAACATCGACACCGGCAAGGCGAGGTTGTTGACGATGTGCAGCAGGCCCACCGCGATGATGAACGCGCCGTAATACCAGTTCGCCACGTAGATGTGCTTGATCCGCCGGCGCGTGAGGCTGCCGAAGAACACCACGCCGAAGCTCACCCACACCACGGCGATCAGGATGTCGATGAACCATTCCGGTTCGGCGTATTCCTTGCTTTGGGTGAGGCCCAGCGGCATCGTCACCATCGCCAGCACGCAGATCAGCTGCCAGCCCCAGAAGGTGAAGCCGGCCAGCTTGCCGAAGGCCAGCCGTGCGTGGCCGGTGCGCTGCACGATGTAATAGCAGGTACCCATCAGCGCCGAGCCGCCGAACGCGAAGATCACGCCGAAGGTGTGGTCGGGGCGGATCCGGCTGAAGGTCAGCCACGGAATGTCGAAGTTCAGCGCGGGCCACATCAGCTCCGCCGCGGCGTAGACGCCGACCGACATGCCGATGATGCCCCACACCGCCGCGGCCAGCAGGAACTGGCGCACGACCTTGTCGTTGTAGTACTCGGTATTCGGCATGCGGTTTCCCCGATCAATCCCTACAGTATTCGTGCAAGCATGGCGCCCTGCCATGACTACGATCAATTCGCTGCGTCAATTCGTCCTGAGCGGCCTGTTGCACGAATTCGCTGCGTGGTCCGGCAGGGGCAGGCCCGGTCCGCATCGACATGGCAGCGGCCGTGTGGGCCGGGATCGTGTATTTCTGCGGCTTTCGGAGCGGAACCGGGTAAACGGAACACTCCGGTCGCTTCAAAATGGTGCCCGCCGCCGCGACTGGCAGCAACAATTTTTCGGCTCAGGCTGCGCCGATTTGCCACAGGATGGCAAGCTCGATCGGGTATCCTTGGCAGTGTCGTCGCGGCCCATCGCGACCTGTCTTCCGGTTGATTCCATGAGTGAGATTGCATCGCAGAAACCGCACCCGGCCGAACCTGGTCGGCGCCGGCCCAGCGTGGCCGTGCAGATCGGCAAGGTGAAGGTGGGTGGCGCTGCGCCGATCGTGGTGCAATCGATGACCAACACCGACACCGAAGACCCGGCCAGCACTGCGAAGCAGATCGCCGAGCTGGCCCGTGCCGGTTCCGAACTGGTGCGCATCACGGTGAATACGCCGGCCGCCGCTGCGGCAGTGCCACGCATTGCCGAGCGACTGGCGATGATGGGCGTGGGCGTGCCGATCATCGGTGACTTCCACTACAACGGCCATCAACTGCTGGAACGCGAGCCGGCCTGTGCCGAGGCGCTGGCGAAGTACCGCATCAATCCCGGCAACGTCGGTTTCGGCAAAAAGAAGGATAGCCAGTTCGGCGCGATCATCGAGATGGCGCTGCGCTACAACAAGCCGGTGCGCATCGGCGCGAACTGGGGCTCGCTCGACCAGAGCATGGTCACCGCCCTGATGGACGAGAACGCGCAACGCGCCGACCCGTGGGATGCTTCGCACGTGGCACGCGAGGCGCTGATCCGCTCCGCGCTGGATTCCGCCGCGAAGGCCGAGGAGATCGGCCTGGCGCGCGACCGCATCATCCTGTCGTGCAAGGTTTCCGGCGTGCAGGAACTGATCGCGGTATACCGCGACCTTGCCGCGCGTTGCGACTATGCCTTGCACCTGGGCCTGACCGAGGCAGGCATGGGCTCGAAGGGCATCACCGCTTCCAGCGCTGCGCTGGCCGTGCTGCTGCAGGAAGGCATCGGCGACACCATCCGCATCTCGCTGACGCCGGAACCGGGCGCCTCGCGTACCGGTGAGGTGATCGTGGCGCAGGAGTTGCTGCAGACCATGGGTCTGCGCTCGTTCACGCCGCTGGTCACTGCCTGCCCGGGCTGCGGTCGCACCACCAGCGAATTCTTCCAGGTGCTGGCCAAGACCGTGCAGGAACATGTGCGCGAGCAGATGCCACTGTGGCGGGTGAAATACGACGGCGTTGAGAACCTCACTCTGGCGGTGATGGGTTGCATCGTCAACGGTCCGGGCGAATCCAAGCACGCCAACATCGGCATCTCGCTGCCCGGCAATGGCGAGGCGCCGGCGGCGCCGGTATTCATCGACGGCGAAAAAGCGATGACCTTGCGCGGCGACAATATCGCCAGCGAATTCGTCGGCATCCTGGATGACTACGTGGCGCGCAAGTACGCGCTGCGGGCGGGCTGAGGTCTTCGTCACAGGCCCGTATTTGATGCCGCCGAATCCTGTCGACAGGCGGCTTGCGGTGTGGCAAGAATGCGCCACACCGGTGCGTTGCAGAGGTCGGCAGTGGCGATGACTCCTCAATTCCGTACGGCCCTGGTCTACCTGGTGGCCGCTGCGCTGTGGATATGGTTCTCCGACCAGGCGCTGAACGCGCTGGTGAACAGCCAGACGGAGCTTACTTTTCTGCAGAGCCTCAAGGGCTGGCTGTTCGTGCTGGCCACCGCGCTGGCGCTGTACTGGATGATCGGACGCGACCTGCGCCGCATGGAAGCGGTCAACCGGATGCTGCTCAATGGCCACGAGCAATCCCTGCGTGTGCTGGTATCGGCGATGGACATCCGTCACAAGGAAACCGGCGATCACTCCGAGCGGGTGATGCGCATGGCGGTGGGTCTGGCGAAGCGGGTTGGTGTGCAGGGCAAGCCACTGCACGACCTGACCTTCGGGGCACTGCTGCACGATATCGGCAAGCTGGCGTTGCCGGATGCCATCCTGATCAAGCCGGGCAAGCTGGATGGCGAGGAGATGGCGCAGATGCGCCGGCACCCGCAAATCGGCTACGACCTGTTGCAGCGTGTGGATTTCCTGCGTGCGGCCGTCGACATTCCGTACGGCCATCACGAGCGCTGGGACGGCGGCGGTTATCCGCAGGGTCTGCGCGGTGAGGCGATCCCGCTGGCAGCGCGGATATTCAGCGTGGTTGACGTGTGGGATGCACTGATCACCGCCCGTGTGTACAAGCCGGCGTGGCCGGAGGCGGAAGTGCTGGATTATCTGCGCGATGTCGCCGGCAGCCAGCTCGATCCGGGCCTGGTCGAGCTGTTCCTGGAAAACTATGGCGAGCTCAAGGCGCTCGGTCGCATGGCCGAGGTCAGCTAACCGTATTCGTCAGCGCGTCCGCGCGAGGGCGGAGTCCGGACCGGGTTGCAGCAGGCGCGGCGTGAGATCGGCCCAGCTGCCGACGCGCCCGGGCAACTGGCTCAGGCGGGCGACCTCCTGCAGGAACTGCGCGCGTGGCATTTCGATGGCACCCAGGCCGAGCGTGTGCGGGTTGCTGACCTGGGTGTCGATCAGCGGAAAATCCATCTCGCGCAGCAGCCGGGCAATCGCGACCAGTGCGATCTTGGAGCCACCGCTCTCGGCGCTGAACATCGATTCCCCGCAGAACAGCCGACCCATCGCGACGCCATAGATGCCGCCGACCAGTCGCTCGTCGTCCCATACTTCCACGCTGTGCGCGTAACCCAGTTGATGCAGTTGTCCGTACGCATCGATCATGGCCGGCACCAGCCACGTGCCGGAATCGCCAGCGCGCGGTGCGGCGCAGGCACGGATCACCGCGTCGAAGGCGTGGTCGATGGTCAGTCGCCAGTGCTTGCCGGAAAGCTGGCGGCGCAGGCTCCGATTCACGCTCAGCGATTCCGTGCGGAACACGCAACGCGGATCGGGCGACCACCACAGGATCGGCTCGCGTTCGCCGTACCAGGGAAAGATGCCGCGGCTGTAGGCAGCCAGCAGGCGTTGCGGCGACAGGTCGCCACCGAAGGCGAGCAATCCGTTGGGGTCGGTCAGCGCATCGCGCGGATCGGGGAAGCGATCCGTGACATCAGGATCCAGCAGCGGCAGGCGTTTCATCGTTCGACCTGAGCATGATCGGCAAACGGGCTGTGCCCCTGCAGCTCGGCGGCATAGGCGTCGACCGCCTTCGCTTCGCTGGCAAGCGCCGCCGCCACGGCGGCGCGAAAATCCGGATTCTGCAGATAGTGCCTTGAATGCGTGCGCACCGGCAGGAAACCACGCGCCAGCTTGTGCTCACCCTGGGCGCCGGGTTCGAAACGGGTCAGTTTGTTGGTGATGGCGTAGTCGATGCCGCGGTAGTAGCACAGCTCGAAATGCAGCCCGGGCACGTCCATCGAGGCACCCCAGTAGCGGCCATACAGCACGCTGTCGCTCTGCACGAACAGCGCCATCGCGACGATGGTTTCGTCGCGGCGTGCCAGCGCGAGCTGCGCGGTCTGGCCCAGTTCGCCGAGCTGACTGAAGAACGCCGCGGTGAGTGCGGCATGATTGCCCTTCGCGTCGAACGTTTCCGTATACAGCGCATGCACCTGACGCCACTCGCCGGGGCTCAGCGTGTCGCCACTGCGCCACTCGATCGCGAGGCCGCTGGCGGCAACCTGCTGGCGTTCGCGCAGAATGTTCTTGCGCTTCTTGTGGTTCAGTGCGGCGAGAAAGTCCGGAAAGTGACGGTAGCCATGGTTGTGCCAGTGGAACTGCACGTCCGAGCGAGCCAGCCAGTTTTCATCGAACGCGGCCAGTTCGTTCGGCTGCAGGAAATTGGCATGTACCGAGGACAGCCCCATGCGGTCGGCCTCGCTGCGCATCGCCTCGACCAGCGTGCGTTGCAGGCGTGCCGTGCGTTCGTTGTTGCCGGCCAGCAGGCGCGGTCCGGGCACGGGCGAGTAGGGCACGCCATTGAGCAGCTTCGGGTAATAGTCGCCGCCGGCGCGTTCCCAGGCACTGGCCCAGCTCCAGTCGAACACGAATTCGCCATGCGAGTTGCCTTTCAGATACAGCGGCGCGGCGGCGATCAGTTGCCCTTGTTCGTACAGGCCGAGATGGTGTGCCTGCCAGCCCCACTCGGGGCGGACACAGCCGGTGTGTTCCAGTGCACTCAGGAATGCGTGCGACACGAACGGATTCGTGTCGGCGCGCAGTGCGTCCCACTCCGCGGCAGGCAGCTCGGCGATCGCGGTGTGGAAACGGATAGTCAGCATGAAATGGTTATAGATGATTTTCGCCGGGTGCCTTGCAGGGGTCTGCCTGAAAGTAGTGAGCAAGAGCTTTCCCCCTCACCCCAGCCCTCTCCCCAGCTGTGCTGGAGGAGAGGGAGCAAGAGCATCAGCTGGCCGGCGTTTGCTGATCCAGCCAGCGTTCGGCGTCCAGCGCGGCCATGCAGCCGAAGCCGGCCGAGGTGACGGCCTGGCGGTAGACGTGGTCGGCGACGTCGCCGGCGGCGAACACGCCGGGCACCGAGGTCATCGTGGCCATGCCGTGCTGGCCGCTGTGGATCTTGATGTAGCCGTCGTGCATGTCGAGCTGGCCTTCGAAGATGCCGGTGTTCGGCGTATGGCCGATCGCCACGAAGAAGCCAGTGGCCGCGATGTCGCGGGTGGCGCCGGAGTTGACGTCCTTCACGCGCACGCCGGTGACGCCGGTGTCGTCGCCGAGCACCTCGTCGATGCTGTGGTTCCAGACCAGCTCGATCTTGCCGGCGGCGGCCTTCTCGAACAGCTTGTCCTGCATGATCTTCTCGGCGCGCAGCTTGTCGCGGCGGTGCACCAGGTAGACCTTGCGGCCGATGTTGGCCAGGTACAGCGCTTCCTCGACCGCGGTGTTGCCGCCGCCGATCACCACCACATCCTGGTCGCGGAAGAAGAAGCCGTCGCAGGTGGCGCAGGCCGAGACGCCCTTGCCCTTGTACTTCTCTTCACTGGCGATGCCGAGATACTTGGCGGTGGCGCCGGTGGTGATGATCAGTGCGTCGGCGGTGTATTCACCGGAATCGCCCTTGAGCCGGAACGGGCGCTGCTTCAGATCCGCGGTATGGATGTGGTCGAAGATCATCTCGGTGTGGAAGCGCTCGGCATGTTCGGCCATGCGCTTCATCAGCGCCGGGCCTTGCAGGCCTTCGACGTCGCCCGGCCAGTTGTCCACGTCGGTGGTGGTCATCAGCTGGCCGCCCTGCTGCAGGCCGGTGATCATGGTCGGCTTGAGGTTGGCGCGGGCCGCGTATACCGCTGCAGTGTAGCCGGCGGGGCCGGAGCCGAGGATCAGCAGGCGGCTGTGTTTGGTGGTGCTCATGGTTGGTATAATCCTTGGGTTTACCGATGGCCTGACACTTCATTCGCTGCAGCCCCCGGCACGGTTTCCTCAAGCGAGGCTAGCGGGCGATGGCGGGTTGCGTGACCCCGCAAGGATGGGGAATACCCTCGGCCGATTCAAGGTAGGCGACAGATTCAACGACCCCATCGCGGTGTCAGCGCGATGGATCTACAACGTTCCCACAGGATTCTTTTTCCATGCGTATCGGCATCCCCTCCGAAACCAAGACCCTTGAAGGTCGTGTTGCTCTCGTTCCCGCCGCCGCTGCCGACCTGGTGCGCCGTGGCCATGAAGTGTTCATCCAGGCCGGTGCGGGCCTGAAGAGCGGCTTTGCCGACGAAGCCTATGTCAGGGAAGGCATCAAGATCGTGCCTGACGCCGCCGCGTTGTACGAGGCCGGTGAGCTGATCGTCAAGGTGAAGGAGCCGGTTGCCGGCGATCTGGCACTGCTGAAGAAACACCACCTACTGTTCTGCTACCTGCATCTGGCGGCCGAACCGGAGTTGACGAAGAGCCTGCTCGCGATCGGTCTGACCGGTGTGGCGTTCGAGTCGGTGGAAGAGAACGGCGGTTTGCCGCTGCTGTTGCCAATGTCGGTGATCGCCGGCCGCATCGCCACCCAGATCGGCACCACGCTGCTCCATCGTCCACAGGGCGGCAAGGGCAAATTGCTGGGCGGCATGGCTTCCACTCCGCGTGGCAAGGTCGTGGTGCTCGGTGCCGGCGCCGCCGGTGGTGCCGCTGCTGCGCTGGCTGCCGCTGCAGGTGCCAACGTGGTGGTGTTCGACAAGCGTCAGGACCGCCTGGCCGAGATGATGGCGATGGGCCCGAACGTCACCGCTCTGTACGCCTATGAATCGTCGGTGGCGGAGGAAGTGCGTGACGCCGATATCGTGGTCGGTGCTGTGCTGGTGCCCAGCGCCAAGGCGCCGCGGGTCGTCACTGAAGCCATGGTCAAGACGATGGAGCCCGGCAGCGTGCTGGTCGATATCGCGATCGACCAGGGCGGCTGCTTCGAGACCTCGAAGCCGACCACCTGGGAAAAGCCGACCTATGATGTGCACGGCGTGACGCACTTCTGCGTGACCAACATGCCGGGTGCGGTGCCGCAGACCTCGTCGGTGGCGATCTCCGCCGCGATCCTGCCGTATGTGCAGCGTCTGGCCGCCGGCAACGAGTGGCGCGAGTTTGCCCCGCTGAGCGGCGGCATCAATGTCGATGGCGGCAAGCTGGTACATCCGGCGTTGCAAGGTATGCTCTGACCCTGTCCGGAACGAGCCGGTCCAAAAAAGGGAAGCCCTCCAAGGTGGCGCGAAGCGCGAACGTCAAACCACAACCGAAGGAAGGCCTCAGCGAGGAGCTGAAGCGCCGGCTGCGTGAAGCCGGCGCCCTGCTGTTGCTGCCACTGGCGCTGTATCTGCTGGTGTGCCTGTTCAGTTACAACGCCCATGACCCCAGCTGGACGAATGCCGGCCAGCTGGAGCATGCGCGCAATTTCGGCGGCACCGTCGGTGCGTACGTCGCCGATCTGCTGCGCTGGATCTTCGGTTTGGTGGCCTATTGCTTCCCGTTGCTGCTGCTGTTGCTGGGCGTGCAGGTGCTGCGCCAGCGCGGCGAGCAGCCGGTACATCCGTGGGAGCCGGCGCTGCGCCTGATCGGCTTCGTGTTCTTCTTCATCACGGGCCCCGCGCTGCTATACCTCAATTTCCATGACGATCCGGTGCTGCCGCAGGGCGTCGGCGGCATCATCGGTGTGTGGGTCGGCGACGCCCTGCTCAGCGCGTTCGGCGCCAAGGGTGCGCCGCTGCTGTTGCTGGCGCTGTTTCTGATTGCGGTGACGCTGGCCACCGGTCTGTCCTGGTTCAAGGTGATGGACTGGACCGGACAGGGCGTATTGCGGCTGTTGGCGTGGGCCCGCGGCAAACTGCGTGAGGCGCCGCAGGCGATGGCTGCGCGACAGGCGCGCACCGAGCGCGATGTGGTCAAGAAAGCAGATGCGGTAAAGCAGGCCAAGCGCGAGCCAGTGCGTATAGAGCCGCCACCCGCACCGGTGACCAAGAGCGAGCGGGCCAAGCTGGAAACCCAGATTCCGCTGTTCGTCGGTGCCGCCACACCGGGCGAACTGCCGCCGCTGTCGCTGCTGGATGAAGCACCGCCGCAGGGGCCGGGTTATTCCGAGGAAACCCTCGAAGTGCTTTCGCGCCAGGTCGAGTTCAAGCTGAAGGATTTCAAGATCGAGGCCAAGGTGGTCGGGGCCTATCCGGGCCCGGTGATCACCCGTTTCGAGATGGAGCCGGCACCAGGCATCCGCGGCTCCCAGGTGTCGAGCCTGGACAAGGACATCGCGCGCGGCCTGTCGGTGGTCAGCGTGCGCGTGGTCGACGTGATCCCCGGCAAGAACGTGATCGGGCTGGAGATCCCCAACACCCACAAGCAGATCGTGTATCTCTCGGAGATCCTGCGCTCGGACAAGTACGACCAGTTGAAATCGCCGCTGGCGCTGGCGCTGGGCAAGGACATCGGCGGCAAGCCGGTGGTGGTCGATCTGGCCAAGATGCCGCATCTGCTGGTCGCCGGCACCACCGGTTCAGGCAAATCCGTCGCGGTCAACGCGATGGTGCTGAGCCTGCTGTACAAGGCCAGCGCAAAAGACGTGCGGATGATCATGATCGACCCGAAGATGCTGGAGCTCTCGGTCTACGAGGGCATCCCGCACCTGCTGGCGCCAGTGGTCACCGACATGAAGGAGGCCGCCAACGCCTTGCGCTGGTGCGTCGCCGAAATGGAGCGCCGCTACAAGCTGATGGCCGCCGTCGGCGTGCGCAATCTCGGTGGTTTCAACAAGAAGGTGAAAGACGCCGAGAACGCCGGCCAGCCGCTGCTCGATCCGTTGTTCCGACCGAATCCCGACATGCCGAATCTGGCGGCCGAACCGCTCGAGCCGCTGCCGTACATCGTGATCATCATCGACGAATTCGCCGACATGATGATGATCGTCGGCAAGAAGGTGGAGGAACTGATCGCCCGTCTCGCGCAGAAGGCGCGTGCCGCCGGCGTGCATCTGATCCTGGCCACGCAGCGCCCGTCGGTAGACGTGATCACCGGCCTGATCAAGGCGAACATCCCGACCCGCATCGCGTTCCAGGTGTCATCCAAGATCGACTCGCGCACGATCCTCGACCAGAGTGGCGCGGAAGCGCTGCTCGGCCACGGCGACATGCTGTACCTACCGCCGGGTACGGCCACACCGGAGCGTGTGCACGGCGCCTTCGTCGACGATCACGAGGTGCATCACGTCGTCGCCTGGCTGAAATCGCAGGGCGCGCCGCAGTACATCGAGGGTGTGCTGGAAGAGGCGCAACCGACCAGCGACGGCAAGTTCATCAACGACTCCGGTTTGCCGCAGGATGGCGAGGAGGGCGGTGGCGATGCCGACACGCTGCTGTACGACAAGGCCGTGGCGGTGGTTACGCAGACGCGGCGCGCCTCGATCTCCGGCGTGCAACGCCACCTGCGCATCGGCTACAACCGCGCCGCGCGACTGGTCGAGCAGATGGAGCAGGACGGCGTCGTCAGCGCCCCTCAGCACAACGGCAATCGCGAAGTACTGGCGCCGCCGCCACCCAAGAACTGACGGCTGGCGTCCATTAAGCGATTGCTGCGCACACTGCCAGCCTTCGCAGTCATGTTCCAAGGGAATCCGATGAAACGCTTCATGCTTGCGGTCACTGCTTTCGTGCTGATGCTTTCGCTGGCCGCCGTGGCGCAAGCCGCCACCGGTCCGGCGCGTGCCCGGCTGGACACGTTCGCCACCGGCCTGCATTCGCTCACCGGGCTGTTCACCCAGTCGCTGACCGACATCAACGGCCACAGCAGCAAGACCAGTTCCGGCACGCTGGCGCTGGAAGCGCCGCGCCAGTTCCGTTGGGACACGCTGGCGCCGTACAAGCAGACGATCGTGGCCGATGGCAGCCGGGTGTGGATGTACGACCCGGAGCTGGAGCAGGTCACCGTGCGCATCCAGAGCACCGAGGAGGCACACAGCCCGCTCACCGTGCTGACCGACGTCAAGCAGCTGGACAGGAACTTCAAGGTTGCCGAACAGGGCGAGCACGATGGTCTGGCCTGGCTGCGGCTCACGTCCACCGCGAAGGATCCGCAGTTCGACTACGCCGACCTCGGTTTCGACGCGAACGGCCTGGCGCGGATGACGTTCCGCGACCAGCTCGGCTCGACCACCGACATCCGTTTCTCCGGTTGGCAGCGCAATGCGTCGATTCCGGCGTCTGCCTTCAACTTCGTGCCACCGAAGGGCGCCGACGTGATCGGCGACGTGCCGGTGATCAGCACCCAGCCGCTGAAGGACTGATCGGCGAACCTAGCCGGGGCGCTGCCGGGTGATCTGCAGCAGGCCCTGCAGCAGCGCCTGCGGCGTGGGCGGGCAGCCGTTGACCACGGCATCGACCGGGATGACGGCACTGATCGGGCCGCGCGTCGCGTAGTTCGCACCGAACACGCCGCCACAGGCGCCGCAGTCACCGACCGCCATGACCCATTTGGGATCGGGCATCGCCTCGTAGGTGCGCCTGAGCGCCTGCTCCATGTTGACCGAGACCGGGCCGGTGACCAGCAGTACGTCGGCGTGTCTCGGACTGGCCACGAACGCGATGCCGCTGCCCTCGAGGTTGTAGTACGGGTTGGACAGCGCATGGATCTCCAGCTCGCAGCCGTTGCACGAGCCGGCATCGACATGGCGGATGCGCAGCGCGCGCCCGAATACCGCTTGCAGGCTCCGCTGCAATTTTTCCAGCGGTGCTTCGGGCGCTTCGGATCGCGGCAGCGCTTCGCTGAGGATGCCGGTGCGACGAATGCGGGTCAGGATATCGAACATGCTGGCATCACCCGTCGTGACCGCTGTAGGCGAGGTTGAATGATTTGTTGATGAGCGGGAAGTCCGGCACGATGTTGCCGTGGATCGCGTACTCCACAAGCGGCCAGTTCTGCCACGAGGGGTCATGCGCGTGGCAACGCCGCACGCGATTGTCCGCTGCCGTTTCCAGCGCGATCAGCACCGGGCCGCGCCAACCCTCGATCAGGCCAAGTCCCAGTCGACCGGTCGCTGCTGTCGGCAGCGTGATCAGGCTGGGCCCCGCCGGAAGCGTCTCGAGTAGCGACCGGCACAGTCGCAACGACTCGATGATTTCGTCGAAGCGCACCAGCACACGGGCGGCGACGTCGCCGCCGAAACGCAGGACGCGCCTGGGCCGCAGCCAATCGTAAGGTGGCCACGGCAGATCAATCCGCACGTCCTGCGCGGTGCCGGAAGCGCGCCCGGCCAGGCCGAGCGCGCCATGCGCCCTGGCCAGCTCGGGACTGACCTGGCCGGCATCGCGGAAGCGGTCCTGCAGGCCGGCATGGTCGTCGTAGATGGTGCGCAGTGTGGCCACGGCCTGTTCCAGCATCGTCGCCTCATCGAGCATGGCGCGGATCGCGTGCATGCCAAGGTCGGTGACGACTCCGCCGGGAACCAGATAGTCGAACAGATAGCGCTTACCGAAAGCCTCCTGATTGAGGCGGAGCAGCTGCTCCTTCAGGCTGGAGAACTGCACCAGCCCGAACGCCAGGCCCGCGTCGTTGCCGAGCGCACCAAGGTCACCCAGGTGATTGGCCAGGCGCTCGCGCTCGAGCGCCAAGGCCCGCAGGGACGCGGCGCGGCGGGGCAGCTCGGTATCCGTGATCGACTCCAGCGCGGCGCAGTAGGCCCATGAAAATGCCACCGTGCTGTCGCCGCAGATCCGTGCGGCCAGATGATGGCCTTCCGCCAGCGGCAGTCCTTCGAAGCGTTTGGCGATGCCTTTGTGGGTATAGCCCAGGCGCGCTTCCAGGCGCAGCACTTTTTCGCCCACCACGGAAAAGCGGAAATGCCCCGGCTCGATCGTGCCGGCGTGCACCGGACCCACGGCGATCTCGTGCACCCCGTCGCCACTCACCGGCACGAAGGAGTACGGCGCCGGTTCCACCGGAAACGTTTGCGTGGAATCGCTGTCCCGACGCAGCGGAAAGTGATCATCGGGCCATCCGCCATGACGCAGCCATGGGCGGCGGTCGCCCGCGTCGGGCTGCAGCCCCAGCAGGTCGTATACGGCACGCTGCAGCCGGTCGGCTACCGGGAACCACCCAGCCAGCGACGGGTACACCGGTGTGGCCGCGGGCATCGCATGTTGCAGCAGCAGCACGTGATCGGGCAGCAGGAAAGCGGCGAAGATGCGGAACATGCCGTCGACGTCCCGATCATCGGCGCCCCACAGCGCAAGCAGACAGGCGTCCAGGTCGCGCAGGCTCTGCGCGCTCTGCGACCACTGCGCGGCATCGACCAATACGCGGCGCACCGCCACATTGGCGGGTAACCGGGTGCCTTCGCGTTCGAGAAAGTCAGTGGACATGCAGGCACTCCATCAACCGGCCATCAGACGGGCGGCCAGCCGGTACCACTCGGCCAGCGCCGGCGGTATGTACACGCCCAGCATCAGCACGATCGCCAGATGCACGAATACCGGCACCAGCGCCGGCGAATGCGGCAGCGGCCTGGCATCGGTATCGCCGAACACCATCGGCTGAACCCGGCTGAAGATGGCGGCAAAAGCGACCGCCAGCGCGATCAGCAGGATCGGCGTGGCCCACGGATGATCGCGCATCGCGGTGGTGAGGATCAGGTACTCGCTGGCGAACACGCCGAACGGCGGCATGCCCAGAATCGCCAGCGATCCGAGCATCAGTCCCCAGCCGACGCTGGGATGCAGCGCCAGCAGGCCGCGGATGCCGTCCATGCGCTGGGTGCCGGCGCTCTGCGCGGCGTGACCGGCGGTGAAGAAGATCGCCGACTTGGTCAGCGAGTGCACCGTCATGTGCAACAGCCCGGCGAAATTCGCCACCGGCCCGCCCATGCCGAATGCGAACGTGATGATGCCCATGTGTTCGATCGATGAATACGCGAACAGCCGCTTGATGTCGCGCTGACGCCACAGGTAGAAGCTGGCCAGCAGGGTCGACAGCAGTCCGAAGCCCATCAGCATGTGGCCGGGCAGCGCTGAATGCAGCGCGCCATCGGCGAGGATCTTGCAACGCATGACCGCATACAACGCCACGTTCAGCAGCAGCCCCGAGAGCACCGCCGACACCGGGGTCGGGCCTTCGGCATGCGCATCGGGCAGCCAGTTGTGCAGCGGCGCCAGCCCGACCTTGGTGCCGTAGCCGACCAGCAGGAACACGAACGCCAATCCCATCACCCGCGGCTCCAACTGACCCTTGACCGCGTCTAGGTGGGTCCACAGCAACGCGTCCATGTCGCTGCCGCCCAGCAGCCCCTCGGCAGCCACGTACAGCAGGATCGTGCCGAACAGCGCCAGCGCGATGCCGACACCGCACAGGATGAAATACTTCCACGCGGCCTCGATGCTGGCACGCGTGCGGTACAACGACACCAGCAGCACCGTCGACAGCGTGGCCGCCTCCATCGACACCCACAGGAAGCCCATGTTGTTGGTGGTGAGCGCGACGAACATCGCGGCCATGAACAGCTGGTACATGCTGTGGTACAGGCGCAGTCGACCCGGCGAGAGCCGTCCGTGCCCGGCCTCGATGCGCATGTAGGGACGCGAGAACACCGCGGTGGTGAAGCCGACCAGCGCCGTCAGCGCCACCAGGAACACGTTGAACGGATCGATGAAGAACTGCTCGCGGGCGACCGTCATCGGGCCGCCATGGATGATCCGCACCACCAGCGCGGCGGCGGCGAGCAGGGTGGCCAGGCTCACCGCGACATTCACCTCGGCGGCATACCGCTGCGCCCCGACCACGGCGAGCAGGGCGGCACCGAGCAGGGGGAACCCCAGCACCAGCAGGATCTCCACGTCAGTCCTCCTTGAGCGATTCGAGATGCTGCAGATCGAGGCTGTCGAACTGCTCGCTGATCTGGAAGAAGAAGATGCCGAAGATGAACACCCCCACCAGCAGATCCAGCGCGATGCCCAGCTCCACCACCAGCGGCATGCCGTAAGTGGTGCTGGTGGCGGCGAAGAACAGCCCGTTCTCCAGCGCCAGGAAACCGATCACCTGGGTGAATGCCTTGCGCCGCGCCAGGATCATCAGGAACGCCAGCAGCACCACCGCCAGCGCGATGCCCAGCGTGCGCCGGATGATGGTGGTGGCCAGTGCACTGACCGGCTGCGCCAGGCCGAACGCGAAAATCACCAGCACCAGCCCGACCAGCATCAGGGTCGGCACGTTGACCAGCGGCTCGTTGTCGCGCTCGATGCCCAGCTTGCGCATCAGGCGCAGCAGGATCCACGGCAGCAGGCCCACTTTCAGCAGCAGCGTGAGGGCGGCCGAATAGTACAGGTGGCTCTGATGGGCGGTGGCGGCGACCAGCGCGGTGGAAGCCACCAGCACCACGCCCTGCCACACCAGCAGGGTGACCAGCCGCCGGCTGCGGCGCTCGGCGAGCATGGCGAACGAGATCAGCAGAAGGGCACCGGCCAGCATCTGCAGCAGCTGGGTGGCGAGGTTCATCGTGGCCATCGGGTCAGACCTCCAGCAGCAGATGCACGAGCAGGCCGAGCACGGCGAGCAGGAATGCCATGGTCAGGAACTCCGGCGCGCGGAACAGCCGCAGTTTGGCCGACACGGTCTCGAACAGCGCAAGTGCCGCCCCGGCGATGACGAGCTTGAGCAGCAGCGCGGCGATCGCGAGAACCAGCAGCCGCGGGTCGGCGCCATTCACCACGATCCCCCACGGCATGAACAAGGCGAAGCCGATGCAGGCGTAATTGAACAGCTTGAGCCAGGAGGCCCATTCGATCAGCGCCAGGTGGCGCGCCGAGTATTCCAGCACCATCGCCTCGTGGATCATCGTCAGTTCGAGATGGGTACTGGGGTTGTCGATCGGCAGGCGTGCGTTCTCGGCCAGCAGCACCATCACGAACGCCACGCCGGCAAACGCCAGGCTCGGATGCAGCACGAATTGATGCGCGGTCAACGTGCCCTCGACGATGGCGGGCAGGGCGGTGCTGCCGAACATCAGGAAGGCGCTGAACAGCACCATCAGCAGTGCCGGCTCGGTAAGAAATCCGATCATCATCTCGCGGCGTGCGCCAAGCGTGCCGAATGCGGTGCCCACATCCATCGCCGCCAGCGCCATGAAGACGCGTCCGGTGGCGAACAGGCCGACCAGCGCAATCGCGTCGGCCACCCGCGCCAGCGGCAGCTCGGTGGTCACCGAGGGGATGATCGCGGCGGCGAGCGCCATCGTGGCGAATACCACATACGGCGCGCTGCGGAACAACGGCGAGGCGTGCGTCGCCAGTGCCGCATCCTTGTGCAACAGCTTGCGCAGTATCCGGTAGGGCTGCCACAGCGAGGGTGCGGAGCGGTTCTGCAACCAGGCGCGGCACTGCGTCACCCAGCCGGCAAACAGCGGCGCCAGAGCGATCGCCAGCAGGCATCCACCGATCTGCCAGACGTAGGCAGCGATGTTCACTGGACGCACACCAGCAGAAAGATCAACGTCACGAAGCTGTACAGCAGATAGATCGAAAGACGACCGCCCTGCAGGAACGCCAGGCTGTCTGCGATGCGCCGGGTGAGCCGTGCCAGCGGCAGGTACAGCGCGTGCCAGAAGCGGTCACTGATCAGCACGCTGTAACGCGGCTGCAGATCGGAGGGCAGCGGCAGTTCGCGCTGCTGCCGAAACACCGGCCCGAACAGGTGACGGATCGGCTGCCCGAAACCTTCGGCGGTGTCCTGCATGCGCGGCGTCTGCCATGGATAACCGCAGTCCCACGGCGGGGTGCGGCGGAGTCGTCCGTGATGGAACAAGCGCACCAGCACGAAGGTCGCCCCGATCACCAGCAGCAACCCCAGCCACAGCCACAGTCCGCTGTAGGACGCCCGATTGGAGGCTACCGGCGTCATCCACCAGGCCGATTGCCCGTGCTGCACGGTCGTGCCTACAAGGCTCAGGGTCACCCGCCCCACGACATCCAGCGCGACCTGCGGAAAGATGCCGATCAGCACGCAGCCCAGCGCCAGCCAGATCAGGCCCAGCCGCTCCAGCGCGCCGGCATCATGCGCTTCCCGCAGCGCAGGTTCGCGCGGCTGGCCGAGAAAGATCACGCCGTAGAACTTCACCATCACGTAGCCGGCCAATGCCGCCGTCAGCGACACGATGGCCGCGCCCAGCGGCACGATCATGTTGAGGAATGCATGCGGAATGTGTGGTGTCTGCAGGAATGCCTGCAGCAGCAGCCATTCGGACACGAAACCATTCAGCGGCGGCAGCCCGGCGATGGCCAGCGAACCGATCAGGGCCAGCATGGCCACCCATGGCATCCGCCGGATCAGGCCGCCGAGCTTGCCCAGGCTGCGCTCGCCGGTGGCATGCATCACCGATCCGGTGGCCAGAAACAGCAGGCTCTTGAAGAATGCATGGTTGAACGCGTGGATCAGCGCTGCCGCCAGCGCCAGCGCCGCTAGCAGGCGCATGTCGAAACTGCGGCACACTAGCGCGAGCCCGATGCCGGCGAGGATCAGGCCGATGTTCTCGATCGAGGAGTACGCCAGCAGCCGCTTCATGTCGGCCTGCACGGCCGCGAAGATGGCGCCGTACAACGCGGTGCCGAGCCCGAGTCCGAGTGTCAGCAATCCCCACCACCACGGGCCGACATGCAGCAGATCCAGGCTGACCCGCAGCAGCCCGTAGATGGCGGTCTTCAGCATCAGCGCGCTCATCATCGCCGATACCGGCGATGGCGCCGCCGGATGCGCTTCCGGCAGCCATACATGCAGCGGCACCATGCCCGCCTTGGCGCCGAACCCGAACAACGCCAGCACGAACGCCACGCTGGCCCAGGCCGGTGCAAGCGTCGCACCGCGCATCGCGTCGAACGTCATCTGCCAGCTGCCGCCATGCAGCACGCCGAAACACAGCAGCAGTGCCAGTGCACCCACGTGCGCCATCAGCAGGTAAAGGAAACCGGCGCGCCGGATCTCCGGCAGCCGGTGCTGGGTAGTCACCAGGAAGTACGAACTCAGCGCCATGGTTTCCCAGGCCACCATGAACAGGTAGGCATCGTCGGCCAGGATGACCATGGCCATGCTGGCCAGAAACACGTGGTACTGCAGGCAGAGCAGCCCCGGAGCCGTGCCTTCGCCTTGCCGGAAATAGCCGGCGGCGAAGATCGAGATACCGGCGCCAGCGCTGCCCAGCAGCAACAGGAAGAAACCGGACAGCGCGTCCAGCCGCACGTGGAACGGCAGATCCGGCAGTCCCAGCGGAAGCAGAGCGCTCTGTGCGGTGAAATCTGCCGTTAGTGCCAACGCGCCCATACCGGCGACGCCGAGTGCTACCAGCGCTCCCAACGGAAACAGGATGCGGGCGACCCAGCCGATGCGATTGGACTGGACCAGACCGAGAGCCCCCACCAGCAACCATGCGGCGATCAGGTACAGCAGCACAGCAAGTGGTGTGACTGTGGCCAGTGCGCTCACCGCTGCCACGCCCCTGATTTCGGCTTGCCACGGCTGATCTGGTGGCTGGTGATGGTCGGTGCCCGTGCGTATTTCATGATAAGTGTATTATCATAAGAGTTGTTTCCAGTGTAAGACTGATGAGACGCGTATGCCAACAGAAAATCGCACAGCCCGCCTGACCATCCTGATCGATCCGCGCAAGAAAGCCGTTTTCGAGCGGCTGTGTACTGGAGAAGACGCCACATCGTCGCAGGTCGTGCGTCGACTGATCCGGGACTACATCGAGCAGCGATTGGGACACCCCTGGCATGCCGAGGACGACGTTGCCGAAAAGGCCGTGCCGGCACGCGGGGGCTCGCATGTCCGTGCGCGCTGAAGACTCCCGGCCACTGCGACGGAAAGCTGCTGGCCCAGCCAAGGCTGTTCCGCTGTCGAGGATCGGACTGGCACCCGAACAGGTGGCCTTCATAGGGGAGGCTGCAGCGGAAAACGTGTTCGTGCAGGTCCTGTGCTGGCCCACGATGCCCGCTGCGTGGTCGGCGCTCGCCGAGGCCGCCGCATCCATGCGCGCGATACGTGACGGGCTGTCGATGTCCAACCCCGTGGTGGGTTCGTCCTGGTTGCAGCAGGTGGCACCGCAGCTGAGTGGTCCGCTTGAACGCGAATGGGGGGCCGCCGAAAGCACCTTGGCCACGCTGATCCGACGCCTGCCCGTGCGCTTCGCGGTCGCCATCGTGCGACTCGAGTCGGGTGAACGTCAGGGCGGCGCTGCCGCGCGCTGCCGTTCGTTGTTCACGGGCTGCCTGACCGCCTATGGCACTTATCTCAAGACCTCCAATCAGTGCGCTTTCCGGCTGATGCTCGCGCCGGGTCAGAGTGCGGAAACAAATGCCCAGCGCCTCGCCGTCTACGCGGAAATGCTGCCGCATCTGGAGGGCAGCGGACGGCTTGGTGCACTCGAACTGGCGTTCTGGCCCGGAGGCACGCCACCGTTGCCGATGGAGGTGGCGCAGCTGGCTGCGGCAGCCGTGAGCCGACATCTGCAGGCACCGGCTCAGGCCAATCCCCTGTTCGATGCGGTGCGCGAGCAGCTGGCGCCGCCATCTCACTTTCATGCGCTGAGCGGGAGATCGGCGCGTCGCTGAAGGATGACCCGCATGGCAGTGGATGGCGACGTGCCGGTGATCGCCACTCAGCCACTGAAAGACTGATCCCGCAATGCCGGTGCTGCCCCGTGCCGCGCAGCGTGTCCGTCGGTTTGTATGGTCGCTATACGACGAAGTCGACCGCCGCTATCGGCACGGACTGAAGCGGTGAGCTTCAGCTCGCGGTGGCGCAGCGATTGCGACCGTTGTGCTTGGCCTCGTACAGCGCCTTGTCGGCACGCGACAGCCATTGTTCGATGGACTCGCCCGGATGCAGCGCGGCGATGCCGATGCTGACGGTCACCGGGATCGAGCGCCCGTCGTGGGCTACCGTCGTGCTGGCCAGTGCCGCGCAGATGCGTTCGGTGATTTCCTGCGCATGCTCCAAGCTGGTGTCGGGCAGGCACAGCACGAACTCCTCGCCGCCGTAGCGGCCGACCAGGTCGTCTTGCCGGCAGTGCTGCTTGATCACCTCGATCGCGCCGCGGATCACCGCATCGCCGGCCAGGTGCCCGTGGGTGTCGTTGATCTGCTTGAACCGATCGAGGTCGAACAACGCGATGCAGACCGAACGCCCCTGCGCCCGTTCGCGCACACCTCCGGCCAGTTCCAGAAAGCGGCGTCGGTTGTAGACGCCGGTCAACCCGTCAGTGCTGGCCAGCTCATCGAGGCGCTGGTTGGCAGCGAGCAGGTCGCGCGTGTGCTCGTCGATCTGCCGTTGCAACTGGGTGGCCTGCCGGCGGAGATAGAGCGTACGCAGATGTACCAGCACGACCACCAGTGCAATCAGCAACAGGATGGCGATCAGCCGGCTGATCGTGGTTTCGTACCAGCGTGGCTTGACCGTGATGCTGACTCGGGTTTCGACGGTGTGGGGCTGCATGCCATGGGTCGCCGCACGCAGGTGCAACTGGTAGTCGCCGTGGGGCAGGTTGGTGTAGATCGCGCTGGGCAGGCTGCCCCTGGGGATCTTGGTCCAGTCGTCGTCGATGCCTTCCATGCGATAGCTGTAGGAGGTTTCCAACGGTGTCTGGTAGTCAAGCAGGGCAAAGTCCAGCCGCAGGTTGCGGCTGCGCGAGTCCAACTGGATGGATTGGCCGTCGCGGGGAAGCTCCCCGAACGGTACCTCGTTGCCATTCACGATGGCATGGGTGATCGTCAGCGGTGCGGCAGCGGCCGTCGGCGCCCGCCAGTGCGGCCGGATCACCGTCAACCCGCCGATGCCGCCGAACAGCAGTTCGCCGCCCGGTGCGCGCGCGGCGCCCACGTAGACGTAACTGGAAATGTGCAGGCCATCACGCGGGCCAAGGTTGTGCACGGCCTGCGTGTCGCTGTCGATCATCGACACGCCGTTGGAGGTGCTGATCCACAGGTTGCCGTGATCGTCGTACTGCACGCCGCTGATCTTGTCGTTTGCCAGGCCTTGTGCAACGCCGATGGTGCGGAAACGATAAGGGCCACCGGGTGAATAATGATCGATCACGCCCAGCCCGCCGAAGGTGCTGACCCACAGTCGCTGCTGTGGGTCCAGCGTGATCGAGCTGATGTAGTTCTGCGGCAGGCTGGAGGGATCGTCGCGACGGTGGATCAGGTTTTCGAAGCCGTCGCGGGCCAGCGTGCTGCCGGCAATGCTGATGCCGTGGGTGGTGCCGTACCACCAGCTGTCGCCCACGCGGGCGATCTCGCGCACGGTGTCGCTGCCGAGGCTGTTCGGATCATTCGCATCGTGACCGACATGATCGAGTGCTCCGCTACCCGTGTCGTAGCGATACAGGCCGTCATAGGTGCCGATGAGGATGCGCGAGCCATCCCGTTGCAGGCTCAGTACCGGCTTGTTCTCCAGTGCGGGCAGTATCGAAGGCTGGATCGCCAGCGTATCGGGATCGATCCGGGCCAGGCCCTGGGTGCCGACCAGGATCGAACCATCGGCCGCCTCGACGAAGGTCTGTACGTCGCGATGAAGCTGGTTGCCGCTCAGCTGCAGGTGGCTCATGCGTCCGGCCGCGAGGTCGATCATGTCGATCCGGCCCGAGCCCAGGCCGAGCCAGATGCGGCCGCGTGTATCGACGTAGATGCCGCGCACGCTGGTGTCGCTCAGCGCGTTCTGTTCCAGCGGCGAGGGCAGCAGCGAGAAAGCCATGCGCGCATTGGGATTGGTATGTGCGAGTCCGAGGTCGGTGGCGACCCAGATGTTGCCCGAGCGATCCTGCAGCAACCCCCGCACCGAGTCGCCCGGCAACGAGGAGGCGATCGCGGGATCGTGCTTGATCTGGCGCAGTTGGCTACCGTCCACGGTATACGCGAGCACGCCGCTGCCGTCGGTGGCGATCCACATCGTGTCCGGCGCGACCTCCAGAAGGTCGCGCACCGTGGACTGCTGGGCGCCGTTCCGATAGCCGCTGAAACCTGGCACCGGATGCCACTGGCCAACAGTGTCGCGATAGGCCGCGCCGGCCTGTCCACTGCCCACCCATAGCCGGCCGGCACGATCCTCGTGGATCGCCCATATCTGGTTGTCCAGCACGCTGGCCACGGTGCCGACCGGATGGTCAGGCCGCTCGAACGTCGTCGAACCGGCATGGCGTTCGAACAGCCCCTGGTTGTTGCCCAGCCACAGGTTGCCCGCCCGATCCTGCATCACGCTGAAATTGCGTGGCGCGGTGTCGGCACCGGTTTGCAGTCGGGTAATCGTGTCCGTGTGCAGATCGAGGTGATCCAGCCCCGAATCGGTAGCGATCCAGACCCCACCGGCATGATCATCGGCGAGGTCGTAGATCTTGCTGTCCGAGGTACCGTTCGCACCGATCGGATAGCTGTGGAAACGATTGGTTGCCGGGTCCAGGCGCACAAGTCCGCCAGCATTGGTACCGATCAGCAGGCCACCGTCGGACAGTGCGAGCAGGCTGCGCACATAGGCATCGGGCAGCCCCGGCGTGCTGCCGTAGCGGGTATCGAACACCTGCGTGCGATAGCCGTCATAACGGACCAGACCCACCATGGTGCCGACCCAGACCAGGCCTCGCTGGTCCTGTGCGATCGAGGTGATGATCGACTGCGGCAGCCCTTCGGCAGTGCCGGCCTGGTCGAACCAGGGTGCGTCGAACTGTGCCCATGGGTCGCTACCAGCGCTGACGGCACCACACAGGAAAAACAGCAGCAGTCCGACGAGGCTCAGGCAATGGCGATGGGCGGGGCGAAACAACTGGCTCATGCGTTGCCCGCCATTCCGGGCTGACGTGCGCAGGCGCGATCTGCCACGACGTTCCTTCCTCTGGAAGGAATCTGCATCCTCACCTTCACTTGTGTTCTGCCCCCCGGCCGGTGCGCTGCGGATCAAGGTCGCAACGTGAGCGCATCATAGCGGCAATCCACTCCATCCTGATGCGCGGGCCGGCCCGTCGGGGCATGCCGTATCATGCCTGGATGCCTCGCAACATCATGACGCCCACGCCCGGCCTGTTCGCCGAACCCGATGCGCTCAAGCCGCTGGCCGAGCGCATGCGCCCGCGCAGCCTCGACGAGATCGTCGGCCAGCAGCGCCTGGTCGGCGCGGACAAGGCGCTGCGCCGCGCGCTGGAGGCCGGCAAGATCCATTCGATGGTGCTGTGGGGGCCGCCCGGCTGCGGCAAGACAACCCTGGCTCTGCTGGTGGCGCGCTACGCCGATGCGGATTTCCGCGCGATCTCCGCCGTGCTGTCCGGCCTGCCGGACGTGCGCAAGGCGCTGGCCGAGGCCGAGGTGAATTTCGCCCAGGGCCGGCGCACCGTGCTGTTCGTCGACGAGGTGCACCGCTTCAACAAGACCCAGCAGGATGCGTTCCTGCCGCACATCGAAAAAGGCGTGATCATCTTCATCGGCGCCACCACCGAGAACCCCTCGTTCGAACTGAACTCCGCGCTGCTGTCGCGCTGCCGCGTGCACGTGCTGGAACCGATCTCGACCGACGACATCGTGGCGGCGCTCAAGCGTGCACTGAGCGACAGCGAGCGCGGCCTCGGCGAGCTGCAGCTGCAGGTCAGCGATGCCTCGCTGGAGTCGATCGCCCAGGCCGCCGACGGCGACGTGCGCCGCGCGCTGACCCTGCTGGAAATCGCCGCCGAGCTCGCCGAAAACAACCGCATCGACGACACCACGCTGACCCAGGTGCTGGCCGACCGCACCCGTCGCTTCGACAAGATGGGCGAGCAGTTCTACGACCAGATTTCGGCGCTGCATAAATCCGTGCGTTCGTCCGATCCCGATGCCGCGGTGTACTGGCTATGCCGCATGCTCGATGGCGGCGTCGATCCGCTGTACCTGGCGCGCCGGATGACGCGCATGGCGGTGGAAGACGTCGGCCTGGCCGAGCCGCGCGCATGGCGCATGGCGCTGGATGCGTGGGATACCTACGAGCGCCTGGGCAGTCCCGAAGGCGAACTGGGCCTGGCTCAGCTGGCGATCTGGCTGGCGATCTCGCCCAAGAGCAACGCTGCCTACATGGCCTACAACAAGGCCCGCGCCGCCATCCGTGAAGGCGGCACGCTGGAAGTGCCGATGCACCTGCGCAACGCACCGACCAAGTTGATGAAGGGGCTCGGCTACGGCAAGGGCTACCAGTATGACCACGACGCCGAAGGCGGCATCGCGCTCGATCAGCAATGCCTGCCCGACGCGCTCGCCGGCAGCGTGTTCTACGAACCGGTCGATCGCGGGCTGGAATTGCAGCTGCGCGAAAAACTGCTGGCGCTGCGCGCGGCGCGCGAGAAGGCACGCAGCAAGTAGCGCCCTATGCATCCGCGGCTGCTGCGCGCGCCCTTGCACGGCTTTCGAGGTCCGACTTAGATTCGGGCCATCAACCGGGAGGGCGAATCATGCGTGTACTCGTGGCGGGTTTGATCGGCGGCATCCTGATGTTTGTCTGGGGCGTGGCGGCACACATGGCGTTGGGGCTTGGCGAGGTCGGCCTCAGGCTGCCCACCAACGAGAACGTCGCGCTCAGCGGTCTCCAACAAGGCCTGGGCGAACAAGCCGGCGTGTACATGTTGCCCTCGCTGGATCCCAAGAAAATGGGCGACGCGGCCGAGGTGAGGACGTATTCGATCAAGGCTGTCCGCTCGCCGTATGCCTTCGTGGTGTATCAGCCGCAAGGCACCGACATGATGCAGATGGGGCCGCAGATCGGGCGGCAGTGGGCATCCGATACCCTGAGCGCGCTGGCGCTGGCGTTCGTGATGGGGTTGGCCGTGGTCGGTTTCCGTCGCCGTCTCGCCATCGCGGCGGCGGCCGCGGTATTCGCCTGGCTCAGCACCATGCTGCCGTACTGGAACTGGTACCGCTTTCCGCTCGACTTCACCCTGGCTGCGCTGGTCGAACAACTCGTCGGCTGGCTGATCGCCGGCGCCGCGATGGCATGGTGGCTGGGCCGCAGCGAACGCAAGCTGGCCAGCTGAGCTGGCTGCAAGCCGGGCGGCGTAGCCACGTCGCCCGGTATTCATTGCGGCGATTGCCGCCCGGCAGCGATAATTCAGGGTTCAAGCCTTCATCTGGACTCGATCATGCTGGATCCCGCACTGCTGCGTTCGCGCCTCGCCGAAACCGCCGCACGCCTCAAGGAAACCCGCAACTACACGCTCGACGTGTCCGCCGTCGAGGCGCTGGAGAGTTCGCGCAAGCAGCTGGCGATGGAGACGCAGGAGCTGCAGAACCTGCGCAACACGCGTTCCAAGTCGATCGGCCAGGCCAAGGCGAAGGCGAAGGGCGAGGATGTCGCTGCCCTGATGGCCGAGGTCGCCGGCCTGGGCGACAAGCTCAAGGCCAACGAGCAGGCACTGGCCGAGGCGCAGTCGAAGCTCGCCGAGATCGCGCTGGGCATTCCGAATATCCCGCATGAGTCCGTACCTGTCGGCAAGGACGAGCACGACAACGTCGAGGCGAGCCGCTGGGGTACGCCGCGCAGCTTCGACTTCGCGGTGAAGGATCACGTCGAACTGGGCGAGCGCCATGGCTGGCTCGATGGCGACGCCGGCGCCAAACTGTCCGGCGCGCGCTTCACCGTGCTGCGCGGCCAGCTCGCGCACCTGCACCGCGCGCTCGGCCAGTTCATGCTCGATCTGCACACCGGCGAGCACGGCTATCTCGAATGCAACGTGCCGGTGCTGGTCAACGCCGACAGCATGCAGGGCACCGGCCAGCTGCCGAAGTTCGAGGAAGACCTGTTCGCAACCCAGGTCGGCGATGCGAAGCGCTACCTGATTCCCACCGCCGAAGTCTCGCTGACCAACCTGGTGCGCGACACCATCCAGGACGCCGACGCACTGCCGCTGCGCATGACGGCGCACACGCTGTGCTTCCGTGCCGAGGCCGGCAGCTACGGTCGCGACACCCGCGGCATGATCCGCCAGCACCAGTTCGAGAAAGTCGAGATGGTGCAGATCGCCCGCGCCGGCGAGTCGTATGCGCAGCTGGAGGAAATGGTCGGTCACGCCGAGAAGGTGCTGCAGAAACTCGGCCTGCCGTATCGCAAGCTGCTGTTGTGCACCGGCGACATGGGCTTCGGCTCGACCAAGACCTACGATCTCGAAGTATGGTTGCCCAGCCAGCAGACCTACCGCGAAATCTCCAGCTGCTCCAACTGCGAGGACTTCCAGGCACGCCGCCTGCAGGCCCGCGTGCGCAACGCCGACACCGGCAAGCCCGAACTCGTGCATACCTTGAACGGCTCCGGCCTCGCCATCGGCCGCACCCTCATCGCGGTGATGGAGAACTACCAGAACGCCGATGGCTCGATCAGTGTGCCCGAAGCACTGCGCCCGTACATGGCCGGGCTGGACCGCATCGCATGAACTCGCCAGCGCCCGTTCGCGGGAAGTGGGACAAGGTCGAGTTCTACACCAGCTATTTCCTGCTGCTGGTGCTGATCTCCTTCATCGGCACTCGATTAGGGTTTGCCACGGTGTGGCAATTGCCGACGATCGATTTCGTCCTCTCGGTTATCGCGGTGCTGCTGGTCCTCGCCAGCTTCTGGTCCGGCCGCCAAAGCCGCCGCTGGCGCCTGTGGAGCATCGCCTTCGCCACCGCCACCCAGATCGTGCCGATGGTGATCCGCGAACCCGTGCTGCTGTTCCCGCTGATCGGTGCACTGATCCCGATCGCGATCCTGGCGGGTTGCCTGATTGCGCTGTCCAGGAAAGGCGCCAACATTCGTCCGCCGCAGGGTTCCTGACAAACCGAGTTGCCCCGCCGGCAGCGCAAACTGGCGGGCGGCATCATAATTTCACGCGCCCGATCTCGTGATCGATGCCGCGGCGAAGCTGCTTCGCCAGCGCCGGGTTTCCAGCGTGGCGGATGCTTGAGCGAAGAACCTGCAAATCCTGCCGCCAGCCAAGTTTGTCTGCCAGACGACGCAGCGAACGGGTTGATTCCACTTTGCGTTTGACGGCTTCGAGACCTTTCCAATCAGCCGACGCCTCAACCCCATTCAACGTTTCAAGTTGCAATCGAAGACGACGTACACGCTTGCGCCAACGATGAAGGCGGACCGACGAACCTTCTTCCCGCGCAGCGGCCTTCGCCTTCTCCAGGCGTCGCAGGCTATGCAGGACGGAGTCGCGCACCACCTTCTTCGTCAGGTCCGTCCATGGAAGGTCGGTTATCGCCAATGCCATCCGGCTTATCCTGACGCGCCGTTTCGAAAAATCCGGATCGCGGGACAACGCAGCGTCAAGCAAAAGGTCGCGGCGGTGACCTAGCTGATCGGATATCTCTTTCCAGTACGGCTGGTGGTCGTTTGACAGCCTGGACGCCGTTTCCACTACAACTTGAGCGTCACGAAGCGCAGACAGGCCATCAGCCAATCGATCCAGCGATTTGTCGATCGCACCAAACTTCGCGCCGAAAACGTCCCGGCCCAAATCCAGCGTTCCCCGAAGCCTTCGTATTGCCTTGCGGGCCTCGTGAACAGCCAGGTGACGATCACGCTTCTTTTCGAGCGCCCGCCGTATTTCCTGCGCCTGCCTGGACGCCACCTCAGCAAGTTCCAGCCCGAACAATTTCGATGCCATGTGCCGCAGGCTTCATTTGAAGACGGGCAGCCAGTCTAGTCTGGGGATCGTTTCGTTGCGCAGCACTTGGCAGCGATAAGGCGGTGGTCTTCGGCGACCCATGAGCCGGACGAGGCCGTCGCGTTGGCTAGCGACGCGACTGGCCGTACAATGCGCGTTCCGCGGAGAGATGGCCGAGCGGTTTAAGGCACCGGTCTTGAAAACCGGCGAAGGGTCAAACCTTCCGTGGGTTCGAATCCCACTCTCTCCGCCAATGCACAAGTAAAGTAAGTAACTCGCAGACGCAAATATGACTTACCCAACATCCCGCCAACCATGGTGGGATGTTCTGTTTTGGTGGTTGGAAATTCCTTGCAGAACAGCGCTCATCGTGCGAATAGCGTCAGCGCAGACTGCGACGGCTCTATAGAGTCACGCCCTCGGAAGCACAAGCGCACCGCAACGGATGCCGCTCGTAAGGAAACAGGCGTGGCGTTGAGTAAGCCGCGAAGCTGTGCCGGTAGGTACACTCTTGGAGTCAATCGCGACAACAGAGGGCGGCAACGTGACAGTAGATATTGCGGTGCTACTGGACAACTCCAACACGTTCGACACTGCTTTGCGCACCGCGCTGATAGGTGAAACAGAACGCGCAATCCCGCCAGGCGCGCGAACGAATGCGGCATTCGCCTACTGCAAAATTGCTCTGGAACATGGCTCCGGTTTTCAGCACCTATTGGCCATTGATAACGCGACATCGGCGATGGCACTTGTCCGCTTGCAATATGAAGCCGTGCTAAGAGGCTCATGGGTGCTCTACGCTGCCCCTGATGTTTGGATCGAGAAATTTTCGTCGGAGCCAAAATCCAACAGCGGCAAGGAGCCAGCAAAATTTCCCGATGTGTATCAAATGTTAGAAGAGCTTGCAGCGTCATCTGCCGATCAGGTTCTGTTTCAATCACTTGCTACCCTAAAGGCCAAGGCATGGGATGCGCTCAACTCGTATACGCACGGCGGGTTACGAATGATGACTAGGTCGCTGAACGGATTTGAGCCTGAATTACTGGTGTGGATGCTTAGGACCACAAACTCACTTTCTTACATAGCCGCGCAATTGCTGGCGCATGTGGCTAACGATCCCGCGTGCAGCAATCAACTTTTTTCCATTCGCACCGCCATGTCGGATTGCATGCATAGCGAGTGAGCGATAGATGAAAAAAATCCCCCCGGCAATCGCCGGGAACTTGGTGCAGTTTCGCGGTGCTTAAGCCCTCTTTGTTGGTGCGGCTATTTCCTTGGCGGCACTCACACCTAATCCGCCAGTTTTCGCTAGCTATTCAACGATGTGCAACTGTGGTGGTGCGCCCTGGAGAGTTCCGAAAAAGTGACAGCGGCAATTTCTGGAAGATGCCGGGATCGGTTTCGTTCGTGGGTCGGAGCTAGAACAAGCCATTTCGCTGCGATGCGACCGATCGGACGACGATCATGTTCCTCAAATTGTCCCTGACACTGCTCTTTGCCAACCCCCTCCTTGAGCACCTCCAGAGTTTTCGCCACTATGCCCGGAGCGCCCATACAACCCGGCGCTCAACGGCCACGCCTGCATTCCGCAGCCTTGGCATCCAAGGGGGCGATGATGACAAGGATGTTGCGTTTGGGCTGCCTGGGCATCAGCGCCTTGCTCGCAAGCCACGCTTGGGCTGACGGTTGCCAGTTGAAGGATTACGGCACGTTGCCGGTGGAAATGGTCGGCGGGCAAGCCACGACCTTGGTGAAGATCAACGGGGCCGATACGCGCTTCGTTCTGGATACCGGGGCTTTCTTCAACACCATGTCGCGTGCCAACGCGTTGTCGCTGGGGCTCAATCTGCGACCTGCGCCATTTGGTTTTCGCATCGGTGGCATCGGAGGCACGGCGGATGTCCAGTTCACTCAGGTGAAGGATTTCGGCATCCTCGATACGACGCTCCACAAGATCGCCTTCATCGTCGGTGGCACGGATGCGGGCCATGGATTGCTTGGCGCCAACCTGCTTGATCTGGTCGATCTGGAAATCGATCTGGCACATGGCAAATTGACTTTGTTCAGTGCGATCGACTGCGAAAAACACTCGCTGGCCTATTGGTCCAAGGATGGCAAGTACAACGACGCCGACATCGTGTCGACCGGCAACGAGCACGATCGGCGCACTTTTTTCAACGTGATGATAAACGGCAAGAAGGTGCGGGCGGTGCTCGATTCGGGGGCCTATGCCACCGTGCTCAGCCGTCGCGCCGCCGAGCGGGCCGGTATCGACCTCGATGCACCAGACGTCAAGGCTGGCAGTAGCAGCATCGGCATTGGCGCCAGGTCGGTTAAGACATGGACGGTACGCATTGATTCGTTCTCGGTCGGCACGGAAACCATCCAGCACAGCCAGATGCAGGTGATTGACGGAAACATGGGTGACACCGACATGCTGCTCGGCGTGGATTTTCTGCTCGCCCATCACATGTTCATCGCCAACAGCCAACGGAAAGCTTATTTCACCTACAACGGCGGCCGCGTGTTTACCTTTGCCGACGCGCCGAGCGACAGCGATAAACCCGAGGCCGGCACCGCTGCGGACGACAACGGTGCGATGCCCAAGACTGCGCCCGATTACGCTCTGCGTGGCGAAGCGCGCCTGTCGCGCGGCGAAGCGAGGGCTGCCGTGGCCGATCTGGACGAGGCGATCCGCATGGCGCCGGATCAAGCCGCTTACTACGTTGCCCGTGCGCGGGCACGTGTGGCGAACAAACAGCCGAATGCGGCGCTCGACGATCTGGACAAGTCCTTGAGCCTGGATCCGAAGAACGTCGATGCCTTGCTGCTACGCGCCGAACTTCGTTTCGTGCACAAGGACCGCACGGGTGCGACAGCCGACGCGATGGCGGCAAGCGCCTTGGCGCCAGCGGGCTCAGCCCAGGCGCGCTCGATTGCCGGCCTCTACATCCAGCTCGATCAACCCGCTGCGGCGCTGCACATGCTCGACGATTGGATTCGGCTGCACAGCCATGACGCCATGCTCGGCGCGGCGTTCAACGAGCGCTGCTGGGCGCGTGGACTGAGCAATCAGATGCTCGACGATGCCTTGAAGGATTGCCGCAAGGCGATCAAGCGCGATGGCGAAAAGCCGGCCTACCTCGACAGTCTCGGCATGGTGCAGTTACGACTGGGACATTATCCCGAATCGATCAAGGCCTACGAGCAGGCGCTCGCGCAAAACCCGCATTCCGCGTGGTCACGCTATGGCCTTGGCCTGGCGAAAATCCGCAGTGGCCAGACGGACGCGGGCCATGCCGATCTGGTCGCCGCGCACGCGCTTGATCCGGAAATCGAGACGCGTGCCACCAGGTTTGGCTTGACTGCGGCCGGGCCATAGATCGTGTGGGAAATATTCCCGGACACGATCTGCAACACCATTGGCGGGGTCGAAGGCGCAACTGGATCGCTTGATCGTCTTCGACAAATTGTCATCCAGGATCGGCCCAACCTCGGCTACAGTGGCGCTACACCACTGCCGAGGCCTGATCATGAGCAAAGACAAATCGCACAAAAAGGACAAGTCGAAGAAGCACGACCTGTTTTCGTTGATGCTGGAACAGAGTGAAGTATTCAGGGACATGGTGGCGCACTTTCAGAGTGCCTGGGCGCCGAAAATGTTCGTGCACATGAGTGGTGAGGCAGCCAACACGGCTCCGGCGTCGGGTACGGTAATTGCGAAGAAGCCGACTCGGGCTGCCCAGTCTGCGAAGAAACCTGTCACGAAGAAGGTTGCATCGGTATTGAAGAAGGCGGTGGCCGCACCAGCCACGAAGAAGCCAGTAATCGCAGCCAAGAAGAAGAGTGCCAGGAAGGCTTCAAGTGCGAAGAGCTCCGCGCCTGTCGTGGCAAAGAAGAGCGCGGTCAAAACAGCGCGGCCTACGGCAAAGAAAGGCTTGCCAAGGAAATAGCCGGACCGCACTCGGCCTAATGCACACCTGCGCTGTTTCTGGATGCTTGGACGACCATCGAGCTCCTCAACTCAGAGCTGGTGCTTCGCCTTCAGTTGCACAAGCACTTTGGCGAGACTGCTACGGCCGCCATCGCGCAAATCGGCGAGTGTGCTGCTGAGAGCAAAGTCTGGGCGCAGGCCTACGGACTGGATGGCGAAGGGGTGCGTGCGGCTGGGTGCGAAGTGATCCCGCGCCTGCATGTCGACCAACGCGGCCTCGTCATGCGCGCCTTCGCCGAGCGTGCCGGCAGGATCGAACACCGAGAAATTTCCGCTGAGCCGCGCGGCATAGCCGGAGCCGGCCAGCGGGGTGCCCGGTTCGCCGTTGAACTCGAAGCCGCCGCCGGCGCCCACGGTGCGCTCGCCTACCACGGTGGCGCCGGAGGCCCATAGCCAGCTCGCCATGAATTCGCCCGCCGAGCGCGTGCCGGCGTCGGTCAGCACGATCAGTGGCGCATGGGTGGCGACGTGGCCGCAGCTCGGGTCGGTGTGTTCCTTCGCGAGTTGCACGGTGCCGGCCTTGCTGCCGGCGAACAGGTCGAGTGTGGCGAGCGAGGGCTTGGTGCCGAGCGCCTCGGCCAGCAACCACGCTTCGCGGTCGAAGCCACCAAGATTGCCGCGCAGGTCCAGCACCAGCACGTCCGCATCGCGGGCGGCGGTGTCGGCTTCGCGGATGACGTTGCGCACCACGGCGCAGTAGCCGGCAAGCATGGCGGTATCGTCGCTGGCACCGGGTTGTTTGCTGGCCGCATCGGCAGCGGTCACGAAGGCGTCGTCGTACTGCGGCGCGAACGCACCGATGCGCAGCGTGCCGATGCGCAGACCGTTGGCCTTGAAGTGCTGCGGCAGGTCGGCGCGGTTGATCGCGGCCGTCATCGACTTGGCCAGTCCCGCATCTACGGGCTTGTAGTGCAGCGTGACGGCTTTCGTCTGGCCCTTGGCATCCTGCACGCGCAAGGCGACTGCATTCCCGAGTCCGGCAACGCGATGGACCACCGGCGTGGCGAGCCCGAGCTCCGTAGCCGCTTCCGCGTAACGGCCGCGGCGCTGGCCACCGAAGGTCAGCGTTGCTGCGTGTTGCATCCAGGCATGGGCGTCCTGGCCATCGATCGCCAGCACCTGATCGCCCTCGGTGACGTGCACGTTTCCGGCATTGGTATCGAATACGCGCCAGACGATCAGGCTGCCGTCGCTGGCAGTGCGAAACAGCATGCCCAGGGTTTCGGATTTGCCCGCCTTGGCACCGACCAGCGCGACGTGCTGGTCCTGCAGCGCTGCCAGTGTGCGGGTGAGTGCGTTGGCGTCGGGGAGGGATGGTGCGGTGTGCTCAGCCGACCAGAAAGCCTGGCCCTGGACCTCATCGGGAAAGTCGTGGCGGTAGCGTTCCACGTAACGCAGCGAGGGATAACTGTGAGTCACCTGCGCACGCAGCTGGCTGCCGTCGTCGGGCTTGGCTGCTCGTGCACTACCCAGCACGGTCAGCGTGCACAGCGCTGCGATGGTCCGAATCTTTCCCTGCATGACGTTTCCCTGGTTGCGTGGCGTCGAGCGCGGCGCCTCGGATCCTGCGATGAGGCATGAAGGCGCGATCATGCCGCGTGCGGTTGCTGTGATCGAGTGTCGCTAGTCATGTCGAACGATGGTGGGTGTGGAAAAGGAAGAGGTGTCTGGTCCATATATTTTGGCACTGGACGACTATCCGATTCCAAGTCACTCAGCCCACTGGATCCGGTTTCTCCCGCTCCGCTTCGCCACATACAGTGCCTCGTCCGCCGCATTCAGGAACTTGTCGCTGTCCGGGTAGGGGGTTGTCGTTGTCGACGCGAGGCCGGCGCTGATCGTCACCACGTGCTGGGTGCTGCGTGCGTGCTGGATCTGCATGGCTTCGACCCGCCGCCGCAGCCTTTGCAGGATGTCTCCCGATGCGTCGACATCGTAGCCGCTCATCAGGGCAACGAATTCCTCGCCGCCGTATCTTGCCACGATCACGTCGGGCTGCTGGCTCGCCTCGCGCTGCAGCGCATGCGCGACCGCGGCCAGGCAGTCGTCACCGGCGAGATGGCCATAGGTGTCGTTGAATGCTTTGAAGCTGTCGATGTCGATCATCGCGACGCTGAGCGAACGACCGGTTTTCAGCGCGTTTTCCCATTCGCGGCTGAGTCGCTGGTAGAAGCCGCGGCGGTTGAGCAGGGAGGACAGCTCGTCGCGCACGATGGCCTGCTGCAGGCCGCGCTTGAGCTGTCGCAGGTCGTCCTCGAAGGCCAGGTGCTGTCCCAGCACGATGGCGTTGCGCGCCGCGTAGGACGTGATCGCGAGTACCAACGTGGCGGTCGCGAGGACGGGGTTCTTGCCCAGCTGCGCGAACGCGAGACAGCACAGCGCCAGGCTCATCACGAACGGGCTGATGCTCTCGGCGACGTAGCGGATCCGGCGGCTCGGGCGGTAATTACGGAACCATACCTTTCGCCGCCGGCCGAGCAGAAAGCCGAGTACCACGAAGGGCAGGCCGAGCAGCAGCTCGGGCAGGTACGACTCGCTGCTGAGGATGAACCGGTTGTGGATGCCGGGCAGTACCGCATCTAGCCAGGCGAAGACGGTCAGCACGAAGAAGAACCGCCGTTCATCCGAGCGCTTTGTGGAAACCAGACGTAGTGTGGCGAACACCGCCACGAACAAGCCCATTGCGTCGAACATCCACATCACGAAGGTCGCCGGTGGCGATTGCGGCGAGGCCGCATTCAGCACCCCGTGCAGGGTGTAATAGAAAAGGGCCGCGATGGCGCACGCAAGAAGGCTGTCGACGATGCTGGCCCAGCGGTAGAGCGTGGCGATCGGGTTGTAGGCCGCGGCAATGGTGAGCAGGAGGCTGCTAAGGCAGAAGTAGAGGGTTGGATCGAAGGCCACCAGGGTGCCGAGCGGATTGGACAGCGAGTCGGTGAACAGCAAGCTGAACGCGCCGCCCTGGGCAATCAACGCGAGCAGCAGCAGGCTCCACAGCGGACGGTTGTGACGGACGCTGAAGCGAAGCCGCCGCCAGCACGCCAGCACCGTCAGCGTGAGCATGGCCAGCACGACGCCGTAGCTCCATGTGAGCAGATGCGACGGCGCCCACGCGATCACGCCCAGCTGGAGCAGCAGCAGCGGTCCAAAGGCTCGGGACATCCCGGCGTGCATTTTCATCTCGCGATGTTCCAGAGCTGTTGGTGCGGTACCTGGAAGTCGGCAATTGCCCCCGGCTGTTCTGTTACACCGGAAGCCTGCCACAAAGTGCATCGAGCGACCCTGCACGGGTCGTGCGGGTAGTGTGGCCCTGGACGGATTGCCGCGTGGGAATATCGGTCACGGTCACGGTCCCCGGCCAGCGCTGGCGACGCAGACGATGCAATACGCATCCCGGTTCCCGGTTTGCCGATGGCAGACAGTGGAATAGCGCAGCCTCACTTCACCCAAGTCACAAACATCACCACCGCCGCCGTCGCCATCGCCACCGTCGCCAGCCACCCGAATACCTTCAACGGCCACGGCATGGTGAACTTGCCCATGACCTTGCGGCTGGACCCCATCAGCATCATCACGATCATCAGCGGCACGGCGGCTACGCCGTTGATCACTGCGCTCCAGTACAGCGCCTTGATCGGGTCGAGCGGGGTCAGGTTCAGTGCGATGCCGATGAGGCTGGCAACGATCAGCACGCCGTAGAAGAACACGGCCTCGCGCGGCTTGTGCTCGAGTCCGCTGCGCTGGCCGAACGCACCGGCGGCGGCGTAAGCAGTGGCACCGGCCAGTATCGGCACGGCGAGCAGGCCGGTGCCGATGATGCCGGCGGCGAACAGCACGAACGCCAGCTTGCCGGCCAGCGGCCGCAGGGCTTCGGCCGCCTGGGCCGAGGACTGGATGTCGGTCTTGCCGTGTTCGTGCAGCACCACGGCGGCGGTGAGGATGATGAAGAACGCCACCAGGTTGGAGAAGATCATCCCCACCGTGGTGTCGATGCCGATGCGGCGCAGGGCGCTCGGTGCCTGTTGCGGTGCATCCTGCAGCGGCTTGCGTTGCTTGCTCGACTCGATCTCCTCCACTTCCTCGGAGGCCTGCCAGCAGAACAGGTAGGGACTGATGGTGGTGCCGAGCAGCGCGACCAGGCCCACGGCATAAGGCGCGTTCCAGCTGATCGGTGGCAGCACGATGCTCCTGAGCACGGCGCGCCACGGCACGTCGATGACCAGTACGGTCGCCACGTAGGCGAACAGGCTCAGCGTGAGCAGCTTGAGGATCGGCGAGTAGCGGGTGAATGGAATGAAGATCTGCAGTACCAGCGACAGCACGGCGAAGCCGGCGGCATAGAGCAGGGCCGGTCCACCGATCAACAGTTTCAGCGCCGCGCCCATGGCGCCGATGTCCGCCGCCAGGTTGATCACGTTGGCGATGAAGATGGATGTGACCAGCGCATACACCAGCTTGCGCGGGTAGTACTGGCGCATGCCGTCCATCAGGCCTTTGCCGGTGACCCGACCGATGCCGGCACTGATCGCCTGGATCGCGATCATCAGCGGCATGGTCAGGAACACGCACCACAGCATGCCGTAGCCGAACGCCGCACCCACCTGCGAGTAGGTGGCAATGCCGCTGGGGTCGTCGTCCGCCGCGCCGGTGATCAGGCCAGCGCCGAGATTGGCCCAAGGCGGAGTTTCCGGCCCGCCGTCTTCGGTGTTTTCATGTGCGGCCATGCTGTGCTGTTTCCGAAGAGTGATCCAGCCGGGGCGCTGCAACGGCTTGGGGCAGCGCGTGAAGATATCCAATGATGAAACTGTCGCACCGTGCGTGTGGCGAGGTGCCGCAGTGAAATTCACAACCTTTGAGGTACATAGTGCGCTGAATTGGATTTTCGCATTCACCGGGACTGCCAGATCATGACCACCAATGCCTTGGCTCGCCAGCCGCTCGACCCCGACCAGTTGCATGCCATCGACGCCTGGTGGCGCGCCGCGAACTACCTGTCGGTGGGGCAGATCTACCTGCGTGCGAATCCATTGCTGCACGAGCCGCTGAAGCTGGAGCACGTCAAGCGCATGCAGTTGGGCCACTGGGGCACCACGCCGGGGCAGAATTTCATCTATGCGCATCTGAACCGGGTGATCCGGCAGCACGATCTGGACATGTTCTACATCTCCGGCCCCGGCCACGGTGGCCCGGCGGTGGTGGCGAACGCGTATCTGGATGGCACCTACAGCGAGGTGTATCCCGAGATCGGCCAGGACGAGGTGGGGCTGCAGCGGCTGTTCAAGCAGTTTTCGTTTCCGGGCGGCATACCGAGCCACGCGTCGCCGGAGTGTCCCGGCTCGCTGCACGAGGGCGGTGAGCTGGGCTACTCGCTGAGCCATGCGTTTGGCGCGGTATTCGACAACCCGGAGCTGATCGCGGCCTGCGTCGTGGGCGATGGCGAAGCGGAAACCGGGCCGCTGGCCACTGCCTGGCATTCGAACAAGTTTCTCGATCCGGTGGGTGACGGCGCGGTGCTGCCGATCCTGCATCTGAACGGTTACAAGATCGCCAACCCCACCGTGCTGGCGCGGATCAGCCGCGAGGAACTGGAGCAGCTGCTGCGCGGCTATGGCTGGACCCCGTATTTCGTGCAGGGCAGCGATCCGCAGCTGATGCATCAGGCGATGGCCGCCACGCTGGATGCAGTGGTGGCGCAGATCCGCCAGATCCGCGTTGACGCGCGCCTGCATGGCGTCACCACGCGGCCACGCTGGCCGATGATCGTGCTCGATTCGCCCAAGGGCTGGACCGGGCCGAAGGTGGTCGACGGCAAGCCGAACGAGGGCACGTTCCGGGCGCATCAGGTGCCGATTGCGGTATCGGAGAGCAGTCCGCCGGAACACCTGCACCAACTCGAGGCGTGGCTGCGCAGCTATCGGCCGCAGGAGCTGTTCGACCAGCATGGTCGGCTGAAAGCCGAGTTGATCGCACTCGCGCCCGTCGGCACCCGCCGCATGAGCGCCAACCCGCACACCAACGGCGGCCTGCTGCTGCAGGATCTGTGCATGCCGGATTATCGCGACCACGCGGTGGACGTGCCGCAGCCCGGCGTGAGCGGTATCGGCGACACGCGCGTGCTGGGGCCGTTCTTGCGCGAGGTGATCCGCCTGAATGCGCAGCAGCGCAATTTTCGCGTGTTCGGGCCGGACGAAACCGTGTCGAACGGGCTGGCCGCCGTGTTCGAGGCGACCAACCGCCAGTGGCAGGCGGCCACGGCACCCAATGACGAGTTTCTGGCACCGCAGGGACGGGTGCTGGAGATGCTCAGCGAGCACCAATGCGAAGGATGGCTGGAAGGCTATCTGCTGACCGGGCGGCACGGCCTGTTCAACTGCTACGAGGCGTTCATCCACATCGTCGATTCGATGTTCAACCAGCACGCCAAATGGCTGAAGATGACCGCGGCAATCCCGTGGCGGCGCCCGCTCGCCTCGCTGAACTATCTGCTCGCCTCGCACGTGTGGCGACAGGACCACAACGGCTTCACCCACCAGGATCCCGGCTTCATCGACCATGTGGTCAACAAGAAGGCGGAGATCGTGCGGGTATACCTGCCGCCGGATGCGAACTGCCTGTTGTCGGTGATGGACCATTGCCTGCGCAGCCGGCACTACGTCAACGTGGTGATCGCCGGCAAGCATCCGGCGCCGCAATGGCTGGCGATGGACGCGGCGCAGCGGCACTGCAGCCAGGGCATCGGCATCTGGCCGTGGGCCAGCAGCGACGAGCATGGCGAGCCCGACGTGGTGATGGCCTGTGCCGGCGACGTGCCCACGCTGGAGACGCTGGCCGCGGTGTCGATCCTGCGACGTTACCTGCCGGAGCTGAAGCTGCGCGTGGTCAACGTGGTCGACCTGATGAAGCTGCAATCGCCCAGCGAACATCCGCACGGACTGGAGGACGACGACTTCGACCAGCTGTTCACCCGCGACAAGCCGGTGATCTTCGCGTTCCACGGTTACCCGACCCTGATCCACCGGCTGACCTACCGGCGTACCAACCACGACAACCTGCATGTGCATGGCTACAAGGAGGAGGGCACCATCACCACCGCATTCGACATGACCGTGCTCAACGCGCTGGACCGCTTCCACCTGGTGATCGACGTGATCAACCGTGTGCCGCAGCTCGGTGAACAGGCCGCGCACCTCAAGCAGCGCTTGCAGGACAAGCTGCTGCAGCACAAGCAGTACATCGACGAGAACGGCCAGGACCTGCCGGAGATCCGTCACTGGATGTGGAACGCACCGGACGCCGGCACGCTGGGGTAATGGTTCAGCGCGACAGGAACGGCAGCGCGGCGGAGGCCGCGACCCACTCCTCGTTGGCGGGCTCGACCACCACCAGTACCTTGCTCGATGCGCTGGAAATCACCGGCGCATCGGCCGCGTTGGCGGCCGGATCGATCGCCACGCCGAGATAGCCCAGGCCGATGCAGACACGTTCACGGATCACCGCATTGTGCTCGCCGATGCCGGCGGTGAACGCCAGCAGGTCCAGCCCGTTCAAAGTGGCGGTGAGCGCACCCAGCTCACGCACGATGCTGCGTACATACAATGCAAGGGCCTCGCCGACCGCAGGCTCGTGCTCTCGCGGCAACAGCACGCGCGGGTCGGCCGACACACCCGATATGCCGAGCAGGCCGGACTCGTGGTACAGCATGTGGCCCACGCGCTCCAGCGACAGTTTGCCGATCTGCATCAGGTAGATCACCGCCCCCGGATCCAGCGCGCCGCAGCGGGTACCCATCATCAAGCCGTCCAGCGCCGAGAAACCCATGGTGGTGGCGACACTTTGCAGGTTCCGCATCGCGCACAGGCTGGCGCCGCTGCCCAGGTGCGCCACGATGCTGCGGCCGCGCGCGACATCGCCGTAACGCTCGCCCAGCACCTGCGACTGGTAGGCGTAGGACAGGCCGTGGAAACCGTAGCGGCGCAGGCCCTGGTTCCACACCGAGCGCGGCAGCGGCAGCATCTTTTCCACCGTCGGCATGCTCTGGTGGAACGCGGTGTCGAAGCAGGCCACCTGCGTCAGTTGCGGCAGCTCGGCCAGCAACGCGGCGATGGCTTCCAGTGCAAACGGCTGATGCAGCGGTGCCAGCGGAATATAGCTTTGCAGGTCGGTCAGCACGGCGGCATCCACGCGCACCGGTGCAAAGTATTTGCTGCCGCCGTGCACCACGCGATGTGCGATCGCCACGATGCGGCGGCCGTTCAGTCGCGCCACGATGCGCTGTCGCAGGTAAGCCAGTGCGCTGTGGTACGGCTGTGCGGCATCCAGCGATACGGTTTCGCCGACTGTATCGTTCTGGCTGAAGGTCGGCTTGGGGTCGGTGATGTCTTCGACCTTGCCATGCCATGCCGGCGTGCGCGACAACGGGTTTGTCGCTGCGTCGAACAACGCGAACTTGATGCTGGATGATCCGCAATTGAGCACCAGGATCAGATCGCTGGCAGGGTGCGAGCTCATGGTGGGCTGGTGCGGTAATGATGGGCCACGAGCGACGCCAGTGCGCACGAGGCCACCCGCGATTCGCGCGAGTCGGCGCGGCTGGTAAGCACGATTGGCACACGCGCACCCATCACGATGCCGGCACTGGCGGCACCGCCAAGGTATTCGAGCTGCTTGGCCAGCATGTTGCCGCTTTCCAGATCCGGCACCACCAGGATGTCGGCGCGACCGGCGACCGGCGAGACAATGCCCTTGATGCGCGCGGCGGCAGCGGAGATCGCATTGTCGAATGCCAGCGGGCCATCGAGCACCGCGCCGGTGATCTGTCCGCGTTCGGCCATCTTGCACAGCACCGCGGCATCCAGCGTGGCCGGCATGTGCGGGTTCACGGTTTCCACCGCGGCCAGGATCGCCACCCGCGGCATCGCCACCCCGACCAGGTGCGCCAGCGCGATCGCGTTGCGCACGATGTCCGCCTTGTCCTCCAGCGTGGGCGCGATATTGATTGCCGCATCGGTGATGATGAACGGCCGCGGATAGGCTGGCGTGTGCATCAGATAGCAGTGCGAGATCCGGCGCGCCGTGCGCAGGCCGGCCTCGGTGCGCACCACGGCGGCCATCAGCTCGTCGGTGTGCAGGCTGCCTTTCATCAGCGCCTCGACCTGGCCGCTGGCGGCGAGCGCAGCCGCGCGCGCGGCGGCCGCGTGACTGTGTTCGACATCCTCGATGACGAGCCCGGACAGATCCAGCCCGGCCTCGCGCGCCACGTCTTCCAGTTTCGTTCGAGGTGCCACCAGCAACGGCTCGATCAGTCCGGCGGCGCGCGCATCCAGCGCGGCGGCCAGGCTGGTTGCATCGCAGGGATGCACCACGGCCACCCGGATCCTGCCGAGTTGCTGCGCACGTTCGCACAGCGATTGTTCGCCACCGTCGAGCAGGCGCAGCGTGGGCAGGCTGGCGCGCGGGCGTTCGATCGGGTTATCCGGCGCGATCACGTCGGCTTCGCCCTCGATCACCACGGCGCCGTGCTGGTTGGTACCGATGCAGGCCAGCGTGATGCGGCGGCTGACCTCGTCGAGCGCGCGCACCTGTACCCGCATCTGCAGCGTGTCGCCGATCTGCAGCGGCATCCGAAACTGCAGCGTCTGTGCTTGGTAGATCGTGCCGGGGCCGGGCAGGCGGGTGCCCAGCAGCGAGGAAATCAGCGCCGCCGCCCACATGCCGTGGCCGATCACGCCGTGGAAATCGGTGGAGCCGGCGGCGGCCGGACCGAGCTGCTGCGGGAGGTCACCGTACAGCAGGGCCAGCAACTGGATGTCGTCGAGGCTCAGGGTGCGCTCCATTGCCGCCACGTCGCCTACGGCAATCTGCGCGAACGGGCGATTGCACAGCAACGCCGGATCGGCAGCGGGCGAAACGGCGGCTTCCGGCGGAGTGACAGCCATGCAGGGTTTCCTGTCGTGGTGAGACGATGTGCCCGAGTGGCGGACTGGGATCGCGCGAGCTAGGCCTGGAAAGTCGGGCTTACCCGTTTCAGCGCCAGCCCGATCGACTCGAGCAAACGCTCCCCGCTGAACGGCTTGCGCAGGAACACGCCGCGTGGCGGAATCTCGGCGCAGTCCACTTCGTTGTCAGCGGTGATCACGACGACGGCAATGTTGGGATAGCGCTCGATCGCCCTCTGGCAAAGGTCGATGCCGTTGGTGCCTCCAGCCAGGATCACGTCCGCGACGATGACGTCGATCGACGGCGCATTTTGCATGTGGCTCAGCGCGCCATTGCAACTCTTGACCTGGATGGTCTGGAAGCTGTCGGTCATGGACAGACGCATGTCGAGGGATTGCAGTACCAGGTCATCGTCGTCGACGATGAGTACGGTTTTTTTCGTTTCCACGGGTATCCCTCGAAACAACGCAGCGCTGTTTAGCATATTCCCAGTCAGGTCCTGGTGGGGAAACGGCTTTGACGCGCCGGCAAGGGCCGGCGGTTCAGTCCTCCAGGCCGGGCCGTTCAACTGCGGGATCCTGGCCGTCGTCGCGCTTCAGTAACCACGCCAGCACCGGCGGCGTGACCATGGCGGTGAGCAGCGACATCGCCACGATGATCGCGTAGATGCGATCGCTGAACACGCCGGCAGCCAATCCCAGGCTGGCGATCACCACGCCCACCTCGCCCCGCGGCACCATGCCGAAGCCGATGATGGTGGCGGCGCGCCGGCCCAGCGACAACGCGCCCAGGAACCCGCCGAGCAGCTTGGACACGATCGCGATCACGGTGACGATCGCCAGCATTGCCAGCGCATCGACGCTGGCCAGTTCCGCCAGGTTGACCTTGGCGCCGGTCACCACGAAGAAGAAAGGGGTGAGAAACGACAGCAGCGGCTGGGTCTGGTGTTCCAGCGCGTCGCGCTGGCGCGTTTCCGAAGCGATCATGCCGGCGAGGAACGCGCCGATGATGGCGGCCAGGCCGAAGCGGGTCGACAGCCATGCCAGCCCCATGCAGATCGCCAGCACCACGGTCAATGCGGAATGCGGATTGATCGGTGCTTCCAGCCACGCCGAGCGGTGCCGCATCACCTTCGAGCCACCCCAGCCGATGATCGCCACGAAACCGATCGCGCCGGCCAGAGTCAGCAGCAGCGACTGCAGGTTCAGCGAGCCGCCGCCCTGCAGTGACGACACCACGCCGAGCAGCAGCATGGCCAGGATGTCGTCGATCACCGCGGCGCCCAGGATCACCCGGCTCTCGGTTCGCTGCAGCACGCCCAGCTCCTGCAGCACGCGCGCGGTGATGCCGGCCGAGGTGGCGACGAAGGCCGCGGCGACGAACAGCGACTTGACCCATTCGAAGCCTTCGCCATGCGCCCACAAGGCGCCGGCACCGAATGGCACGATCACGCCGAGCACGCCGACCAGCAGGGCGCTCTTGCCGACTTTCTTCAGGTCGTCCAGCCGCGTTTCCAGGCCCACCGAAAACAGCAGCAGCACCACGCCGATCTCGGCCAGCACGTCCAGCGGGGTGCCGGGCAGGATCTGCTCCGCAGTGAGCCAGCCCAGCAGCGACGGCCCCACCACGCAGCCGGCGGCGATCTCGCCGACCACGCCGGGCAGCTTCAGACGCTGGGCGATCTCGGCGCCGACCTGGGCAGCCACGAAGATGATGAACAGGGTGAGCAGGATGTCGGCGGCGTGATGCATGGGTCGTCGTTCCTTCGGGCGATGCGTGGATGCTACACGGCGGGGCGTTCGAGTCTTTCTCTACTCAGCCGCCGAACAGCGCGGCGGCCATCCACAGGTGCAGCGCGATGCTGGCAACATAGCCCAGTGCGATCGCCCAGCTCCAGCGCAGATGGCTCATGAAGGTGTATTGCCCGCGCGCTGCGCCCATCAGAGCAACACCGGCGGCCGAGCCGACCGACAGCAGGCTGCCGCCGACGCCGGCGGTCAGCGTGATCAACAGCCACTGCGCGCCATCCATCGGCGGATTCATCTTGATCACCGCAAACATGATCGGGATGTTGTCCACCACCGACGAGAGCACGCCCATGGCGGCGTTGGCCGTGGTCGGACCGAGGTTGCCGTAGAGCTCGTGCGAGGCAAGCTCCAGATAGCCGAGCGCAGCCAGTCCGCCCACGCAGGCGAACACGCCGTAGAAAAACAGCAAGGTGTCCCACTCGGCGTTGGCGATGATGCGGAAGATCGAATAGCCTTGCTCCTCCACACCTTGCGCCAGCGCGTAGTGACGCTGGCGGTAGTCGATGCGGCTGGCCACCAGGTTGAGCAGGGCCAGACCGGTCAGCATGCCGTAGGCGGCCGGCATGCCGAGCCACTGGCGGCCGACCACGGTGATCGCGATGGTCAGCGCAAACGTCAGGCAGATGCTGATGCCGCCGTGCTTGATCCGGCTGTGGCCATTGGCGCCAGCGGGCCTTCCGCCGGGCAGGGCGAAGGACATGATCAGCGCGGGTATCAACCAGTTGACCACAGCCGGAAAGAACAGCCGGAAGAAATCGAAGAACTGCGCCTTGTTCGCCTGCCACACCATCAGCGTGGTGATGTCGCCGAACGCGCTCCAGGCACCGCCGGCATTCGCCGCCACCACCAGGTTGATCATCGCCAGCGTGATGAAGCGCGCATTGCCGGCGCCCACCGCCAGGATCACGGCCGACATCACCAGCGCGGTGGTCATGTTGTCCAGCACCGGCGAAAGCAGAAATGCCAGCAGGCCGGTGATCCAGAACAGCGAGCGGTAGCTGAAACCGCGCCGGGTCAGCTGCGAACGCAACGCCTCGAACACGCCGCGCTCGCCCATCGCGGTGACATACGTCATCGCCACGACCAGGAAGAAGAAGATCTCCGCGTACTCGAGAAACATCGTTTCGAAGGCTTGCCGGGTCAGTGTGGCGTCACCAGCCGCGGCACCGGTTTTCCAGGCGATCATGCCCCAGATCAAGGCCGCCGCCAGCATCACCGGCTTGGATTTGGCGATGTGGATGCGCTCCTCGAAAATCACCGCCACATAGGCCAGCACGAACAGCGTCAGCGCGATCCAGCCGACCGGATGCGGCACCAGATGAAAGTTCACGTCGGCGCCGGATTCGGCGGCGAATACTGGCGTACAGGCAAACATGGCGGCCAGGGTGGCGAACCAGCGCATGGAAGATCCTCAAGGGAAGCGGCGGGTGATCGCCACAGCGTATCAGGCGCTCGCGGGCCACTGCTGCTACGGTCTTGCCGGTGTCTCCACCGCAGCGGCCGGCGGTTGGTCGATGCGCAGCCGGCTGAACACGCGGCTCGCCGCGGCCGTGATCGCGGCCAGCAGCAACACCGTCCAGCGGAACGCCACGACATAGTCGTCGTGGGCATGGCCTTGCAGCATCGCCTCCATCAGCAAGGTGGCCAACGCGATGCCGAAACTCATTGCGAGGTATTGCACGGTCGATGCCATCGACGAGACCATCGAGGCGTGCCGGATATCCACATCGTGGTAGATCAGCGTGTTCATCGCGGTGTACTGCAAGCCCGAGAAACAGCCGTAACCGAAGGTCAGCAGGACGATCAGCCAGACCGGCGAAGTCGGGCCGAGCAGGGCGAACGCGGCGAGCAGCACGGCCACGATCACCGTGTTGCCGAGCAGCAGGCGCCGGTAGCCGTAGTGGACCAGTGCCCGGTTGATCATCCATTTTGCGCTGATCGAACCCACCGCCTGCGGCACCATCATCAAGCCGGCCATCAGCGGCGACCAGCCACAGCCCACCTGCAGGAACAGCACCAGCAGCAGGAACATGCCGGAGATGCCGAGCCGGGTGAACAGTCCACCCGCCAGTGCCACCCACACGCTGCGCACACGCAGCAGCCGCAGATCCGCCACCGGATACGCCGTGCGCCGGCTGTGCCACACGTAGACCGCGCCCAGCAGCAGCGCGAGCATGCTGCACAGGCCGATCCGCATCCACGGCACCGGATGGTTGCCAGCCAGTTCCGAGGCGGTCAGCAGCAACGCGGAGGCGGCGGCAAACAGCAGGAAGCCCAGCAGGTCGAAACGGTTGGCGCGATCGAGCCGGTAGTCGGGCATGTCGCGCTTGTTCATCCACACGCCGGCGATCGCCACCGGCACATTGATCAGAAAGATCAGCCGCCACGAAGTGAACTGCACCAGCGCGCCGCCGAGTAGCGGCCCCAGCACCGAACCGAGCAGGCCGAACGTGGCCACCGTACTCATCGCGCGCACGAACTCGTGCTTGTCGATGCTGCGCACCAGTACATAGCGACCCACCGGCATCAGCGAGGCGCCGCCGATGCCCTGCAGCACGCGCGCCGCCACCAGTTGCGGCAGAGTCTGCGCCAGGCCGCACAGCAACGAGCCCACGCCGAACACCACGATGGCGATGCCGAACACGCGGCGTGTGCCGAGGCGATCGCACAACCAGGGGCTGGCGGGGATCAGGATCGCCAGGGTCAGCACGTAGCTGGTCAATGCAGTGCGCATGCCAAGCGGCGTCACCGCCAGCGCTTCGGCCATCGCCGGTACCGCGGTGTTGACTACGGTGGAATCCAGCGCCTGCATGAAGAACGCCGCGGCGACCAGCCACAACAGGCCACGGAAACGCTCGCGCGAAGACATCCCGGACAGATCAGGCCCGGACAGATCGGCAGGAACCGTCGCTGAGGTGGAGACAGCAGCGGCAGCAGCGTGGGGGTCCGCGGCGGCTTGGTGGGGCATGGTCCCGCATGATACCTGCTACGACAGCTTGCTTTTCGCGGGTGGTATCCGCAGAGTCAGCCTTGTTTCATCAGCCAGTCATGCCCAGATAGTCATGGTGGCCATTCACGACCCCACGCGCCGGGACGGTTTCGTTCCGGCGCGTGCTTTTGTGCGGCAGGAGCCGCGAGCACCAGGAAAAGCCATGAGCAGCAAGCCACCGATCACCGTTTCCCGCATCGACATGGAGCGCATTGAAGCGTTGCTGGAGCGACTGCCTGCCGCCGACGCTGCGAAGCTCGATGCGCTGCGGGCCGAGCTCGATCGCGCCGAAGTGGTCGAGCCGGCCGCGATGCCGGAGCACACCGTGACGATGAACTCCACCGTCACGTTCGCGGACGAAAGCAATGGCGAGAAGCTCACCCTGACCCTGGTGTATCCGGCGGCGGCCGGTGCACCGGGCACGGTGTCGATCCTGGCACCGGTAGGCAGCGCGTTGCTGGGGCTGGCCCGTGGCCAGCAGATCGACTGGCCGACCCCGGACGGGCACAAGCGTCGCCTGAAGGTGCTGGAAATCAGTTACCAGCCGGAAGCGGCCGGACACTTCCACCGCTGAGCCATCACGGCTTGAAATGGTGCACGAAGCCCACCTGAAAGCCGCCCGGCAACCAGCCGACAATCAACGGTGACTGACGATGGGCGGCCCACAGGCCGACGCCGGTGCCGAGCGCTGCGCCCACCAGCACATCGCTCTGCCAGTGTCCGCGGGTCTTGACCCGCGCCACCGCGTCGTAGACCGGCAGCAGGGCCAGCGCATAAACGGCTGGGTGATCGTCGCCGTAGGCAACCATGAACGGAGTGACCGCCGCCGAAATCGCGGTTACCTCGCCGCTGGGGAAACTCTGCGCATGCCGCCCCTTGAAGAAGCGGTTGGGGTTGTCGGTCTGAGAAGGACGCTCGCGCTGGAAGGTGTATTTCATGGCCTGCGCGCCGACACCGGAGATCACCATGGCATCCACCGAGCGCCAGAACGTGTCGCCGAGCTTGTCGTTGTCGCCGAACACCAGTGCGCCAGCGCCCACGGTGATGATGGTGCCGTACATCAACGCATTCTGGTTGCCGCGTTTCCAGATACCGCTGTTGTCGTAGTGGAGGCGGTGGTCGATGCCGAGCGGCCCGCCGCCAGCGATGGCGGTGCCCGAGATAGCCAGGGCGGCAAGACATGCCAGGTACTGTTTTGTGCGCATGATCGATGACTCCTGCACCGTGCGGCCCGAACTTATGCCTGTCAGCTTTCATTTCGCTTACTTCGCGGCTGGAATCCACGGGTATCGCTAAACTGGGCGAAGCCAAGGAGACCCGCATGACCGATCGCCCAGCCCCCGCCCAGACCATCGCCCGCGTCGCCGCGCTGCGGGCGCAGATCGAGCAGGCCAATTACCGCTATCACGTGCTCGACGAACCGGAGATCACCGACGCCGAGTACGATCGCCTGATTCGCGAGCTGGAAGCGCTGGAGTCCGAGTACCCGGCGCTGGCTTCGATCGATTCACCGACGCGCAAGGTCGGCGCGCGGGCGCAGGGCGGCTTCGCCGAGGTGAGGCACCAGTTGCCGATGCTGTCGCTGGGCAATGCGTTCGAGCAGGACGGCGGGACCGAGCGCGAGCGCTTCCGCGAAGTGGCCGAGTTCGAGCGGCGCATCGAGCACACGTTGAAACGGACCGAACCAGTCTTTTCGGTCGAGCCGAAGCTGGACGGTCTGGCGATCAGCCTGCGCTATGAGCACGGCGTGTTCGTGCAGGGTGCCACCCGTGGCGATGGTGAGACTGGCGAGGACGTGACGGCGAACTTGCGTATGGTGCGTGCGATCCCGTTGAAACTGCGCGGCAAAGACTGGCCCGACGTGCTGGAAGTGCGCGGCGAAGTCGTCATGCTGCGCAAGGATTTCGAGGCGTTCAACAAGTACGCCCGCGCGCATGACGAGAAGCCGCTGGCGAATCCGCGCAACGGCGCGGCCGGCTCGCTGCGCCAGCTCGATCCGGCGGTTACTGCGAAACGGCGGTTGAGTTTCTTCGCCTACGCGATCGGTGTGGTCGAAGGTGGCGAACTGCCATCGACGCATTCCGCCACGCTGCGGCAATTGCGCGAGTGGGGTTTTCCCGTATCGCCGGAAGTGGATACCGCACGCGGCTTCGACGGCCTTCTCGCGTACTTCCATCGCATCGGTGCGAAGCGCGATGCGTTGCCGTACGACATCGACGGTGTGGTCTACAAGCTGGACGACTACGCTGGCCAGCGCGAGATGGGTTTCGTCTCGCGCGCGCCGCGCTGGGCGATCGCGCACAAATTCCCGGCGCAGGAGCAGACCACCACGGTCGAGGCGATCGAGATACAGATCGGGCGCACCGGCGCGGCAACACCCGTGGCGCGACTGGCGCCGGTGCAGGTCGCCGGCGTCACCGTCACCAATGCCACCTTGCACAACGCCGACCAGATCGCGCGTCTGGACGTGCGTGTTGGCGACACCGTGATCGTTCGCCGCGCGGGTGATGTGATTCCCGAAGTGGTGCGGGTGATCGAGGATCAGCGCCCGGCACATACATCGCCATGGACGATGCCGAAGCACTGCCCGATCTGCCATTCCGCCTTGATCCGCGAAGAGGGCGCGGCGGCTTGGCGCTGTTCCGGCGGCCTGATCTGCGCCGCGCAGCGCAAGGAGGCACTGATCCACTTTGCCTCGCGTCGGGCGATGGACATCGAAGGTCTCGGCGAGCGTTTCGCCGAGGCGCTGGTCGAGCTGGATATCGTGCACACGCCGGCCGATCTGTATGGATTGGGTGTGGACGATTTCGTCGACATGAAACGGCGCGTCGACGAGCGTGATGGGACCACGCCGGAGACGGTGAAAGCCGGCAAGGTGGCGACCAAGTGGGCCGAGAACCTGGTCGCGGGGATCGCGGCCAGCAAACACACCACGCTGGCGCGTTTCCTGTTTGCGCTCGGCATCATGCATATCGGCGAGAGCACCGCGAAGACGCTGGCGGCGTGGCTGGGCCGGCTCGACTTCGTGCGCAGCACGCCGGCACCGGTGTTGCAGGTGTTGCCGGACATTGGCGGCGAAGTGGCTACGTCGATCGCCGGATTCTTTGCGCAGGAAGGCAACCAGCAGGTGGTCGATGCGCTGCTCGCTGCCGGCATCGTTTTCAGCGACGAGGCAACACCATCGCCGCTGCTGCGCGAGCGCCTCAACCTGGGCGTGCTGCTGGACATGGCGAAGGTCAACAAGCTCGGTCCCAAGAGCTGCAAGCTGCTGGCACAACATTTCCCCACGCTCGACCGGCTGCTGGCGGGTGGGGCGGTGCACTGGATCACCGCCGGCGTGCCGCAGGCGGCAGCGACCGGCCTTGAAGTCCATCTTGCCGATCCGGTTGCCGTGGCCGAATTGCGCGACGCCGAGGCAGCGATGCGGCGTCTGCTCGAAGCGATTCCGGCGAAGGCAACGGCGGCGCAGGCACCGCTGGCCGAGCAGACCATCGTGCTCACCGGTACGCTCACCTCGCTCAGCCGCGACGAAGCGAAGGAGCGGCTGGAGGCGCTGGGCGCCAAGGTCTCCGGTTCGGTATCGAAGAAGACCAGCTTCGTGGTCGCAGGCGAAGCCGCCGGCTCCAAGCTCGACAAGGCGCAGGAGCTGGGTGTGGCGGTATGGGACGAGGCGCAGTTGCTGGCGCTGCTGAAAGAACACGAGGCGGGTTGATGGATGCGAATCGGATCGCCTCGCTGCAGTTGCGTGCACGGCTCTACGCGCTGATCCGGGGGTTCTTCGCCGAACGCCAGGTGCTGGAAGTGGAGACGCCGATCCTGTCCGCCGCCGGCAACACCGATCCGAACATCGAGAGCTTCAGCACGATGTTCAGCGGTCACGTCGATGCCGGTGCGCGCGAACGCTGGTTGCGTACCTCGCCGGAGTTTCCGCTGAAGCGCCTGCTCGCCGCCGGAATCGGCGACTGCTACGAGCTGGGTCGGGTGTTCCGCAATGGCGAGGCCGGTGGTCGGCACAATCCCGAGTTCAGCATGCTGGAGTGGTATCGCGTCGGCTGGGATCATCGTCGCCTGATGCAGGAAACCATCGCCCTGGTCGAGGCCGCGCTGACGCTGGTCGGGCGGCGCGCCGAGGTGCTGATCGAGAGTTACCGACAGCTGTTTCTGGACGAGCTGGGCATCGATCCGTCGCATGCATCGATCGACCAGCTGCGCGCGCCGCTGGCCGAGTACAACGTCGGCCCGGAAGGGCTGGAGCGTGACGACTGGCTCGATCTGCTGATCACGCACAAGCTGCAGCCGTCGTTTCCGCGTGACCGCATCACGCTGATCCACGATTACCCGGCCACGCAGTGCGCATTGGCCAGGATCCGCCCTGGCGAGCCGCCGCTGGCCGAACGTTTCGAGTTGTATCTGGGGCGCTACGAGCTGGCCAACGGCTATCACGAGTTGAACGACGCGGCGGAGCAGCGCGGGCGCTTCGAGCGCGACAACGCCTTGCGTCGCCGCCGCGGCCTGCGCGAGATTCCGATCGACGAACGTCTGCTCGATGTACTCGACGCGCTGCCCGATTGCGCCGGCGTGGCGCTCGGTGTGGAACGCCTGTTGATGTGTCTGGCCGGCACCGATGCGATCGCCGACGTGCTCGCGTTGCCCTTCAACGAGGCCTGAGTGGACCATGGGCAAGCCGCTGCTGACCGCCATCCATCATGTCGCCTTGATCTGCTCGGACTATCCGCGTTCGCGCGCGTTCTACAGCGAAACGCTGGGGTTGCCGATCGTGCACGAGGTCTATCGCGAGGCGCGCAATTCCTGGAAATGCGATTTGCTGGTCAGCCCCGGCGTGCAGCTGGAGCTTTTTTCCTTTCCCGATCCTCCACCGCGACCGTCACGGCCCGAAGCGCAGGGTCTGCGTCACCTGGCTTTTTCGGTGCCCGATATAGATGCGGCAGTCGCCATGCTGGGCGAGCGCGGAGTGAGTTGCGAACCGATCCGGGTAGACGAATACACCGGCAGGCGCTTCACCTTTTTCGCCGACCCCGATGGCTTGCCGATCGAGCTTTACGAGGCGGGCTGAGCCGGCCCGAACCCCGCCCGTTGCCGGGCGGGGTGGATGACATCAGGCGTCGCGACTTTCCAGCAGATAGCGATAGATCAGGCCGCCGACGATGCCGCCGATCAGCGGCACCAGCCAGAACAGCCACAGCTGCTCGATCGCCCAGCCTCCATGGAACAAAGCCACGCCGGTCGAGCGCGCCGGATTGACCGAGGTGTTGGTGACCGGAATGCCGACCAAGTGGATCAATGTCAATGCCAGGCCGATCGCCACGCCAGCAAAGCCGGCCGGTGCGCGCTTGTCGGTGGCGCCGTGGATCACGATCAGGAAGAACGCGGTGAGCACCAGCTCAGCCACGATCGCTGCCTGCATCGAGTAGTGGTCGGGGGAATGTTCGCCATAACCGTTGGAAGCGAAACTGCCGGCACCGACATCGAAGCCGGCCTTGCCGCTGGCGATCAGGTAAAGCACGCCGGCCGCGGCAAGAGAGCCGATCACCTGAATCACCACGTACGGCAATACGTCTTTCGCCGGGAAGCGGCCGCCGGCGCACAAGCCCACGGTGACTGCCGGATTGAAATGACCGCCAGAGATATGCCCGACCGCGTACACCATGGTCAGCACGGTAAGACCGAAGGCCAGCGCGACGCCGGCAAAACCGATGCCCAGTTCCGGAAAGCCAGCAGCCAGGATGGCACTGCCGCAACCACCGAACACCAGCCAGAACGTGCCGAAGAATTCGGCACCAAGACGCTTGCTCATGCTCATCAGAAAACTCCTTGTCGGTTGAATGCGTGGCGCAGGCGGCGTCGCCGCGAGCGCAATTCGTCACAACATGCGAGGACGTTTTCCCCAGAACCGCTCGGGTCGCGGCAACGCATGCCGATGGACGCGCGATGCCACCCCCGACTTCACCCGGCATCCCTGTCGGTCGCACGCAGCATAAGCGATGCCGATGGCACATGACGAAACTCGCCCGCGGATTCCTCCCCGCTGCATGGCGATGCGCTATGTTGCGCGGATCATTGCCTGAGTGACCCATGGAATCGCCGATGACCGATGCCGCCATCTCATCTCCGTCGTATACCTCCGTACCGCCACGTGCACTCGACCGCCGCGATCTGCGCACGTTGGGTCTTTCCGCGCTTGGTGGCGCGCTGGAGTTCTACGATTTCGTGGTGTTCGTGTTCTTTGCGATTCCATTGAGCCATCTGTTCTTTCCGCCTGACACCGCTGCATGGCTGGCCCAGTTGCAGGTGTTCGGCATCTTCGCGGCGGGATATCTGGCGCGGCCACTGGGCGGCATCGTGATGGCGCACTACGGCGACAAGCTGGGGCGCAAGAAGATGTTCACGCTCAGCGTGTTCCTGATGGCGGTGCCCACGCTGGCTATTGGCCTGCTGCCGGTGTATGCGCAGATCGGCATGCTGGCGCCGTTGCTGCTGCTGTTGCTGCGGGTGGTGCAGGGCATCGCGGTAGGTGGCGAGGTACCCGGTGCGTGGGTGTTCGTGGCCGAGCATGTGCCCGCGCAGCGGATCGGTTTCGCCTGCGCCAGCCTTACGTCGGGGCTTACCGTGGGCATCCTGGTCGGCTCGCTGGTGGCCGCGGCGATCAATCGCCAGCTGACGCCGGCCGAGGTGCTTGAGTACGGTTGGCGGCTGCCGTTCCTGGTCGGCGGCGTGTTCGGCTTCTTCGCGGTGTGGCTGCGCCGCTGGCTCAGCGAGACGCCGGTGTTCGAGGCAATGCATGCACGCAAGGAGCTGGCGAGCGGGCTGCCGTTGCGGCAGGTGTTCGAGCGACATCTGCCCAGCGTGCTGCTGTCGATGCTGGTGACCTGGATGCTCACCGCCGCGATCGTGGTGATGATCCTGATGACCCCGACGCTGGCGCAATCGGTGTTCCACATCGAACCGGCACGCGCATTTCTGGGCAACAGCGTGGCATCGTTTGCGCTGGCGCTGGGCTGCCTGTTCTATGGCTGGTTGACCGATCGCATCGGCCACGCGCGTGCCCTGCTGGTGGGTGCGATCGGCCTGCTGCTGTGCAGCTATGTGCTGTATTTCGATCTGCAGGCCGGCGGCGCGCATTTTGTCGTGTTGTATGCGCTGGCCGGCTTCAGCGTGGGCGTGACGGGCGTGGTGCCGACGCTGATGGTGCTGGCGTTTCCGCCGGCGGTGCGGTTTTCCGGGCTGTCGTTCTCGTACAACATTGCCTACGCGCTGTTCGGCGGCCTTACGCCGCCGCTGATCGGTCTGCTGGTCAGGCGGTTCGGCGTGCTGGCGCCGGCGCATTACGTGGCGTTTACCGCCTTGATCGGCATCGGCGTGGCCGGCTGGTCGATCGCCACGTCGCGCGACGCGTCGCGATGTGCCTAGAACTCCAGCTCCTGCGCCGCGCAGAGGTAATCGACCAGCGGTGCGACACGCTTGAACGTGGTCACTGTCCACGGCAGCAGCTCGGTGGAGCAGGCCAGCTCTTCGCTGAAGCCGGCCGAGGCGACGAAATCCTTGCGCTTGAGGTCGTCGATCAGCTCGTGCGCCGGGTCGTAACCGCGTGGCGGCCGCACCAGTGATTCGCCGCCCAGCTGCAAATGATCGCGGAAGGCCTTGCTGCGCGTAGCGCTTTTCCAGGCGGCGGGGTTGTCGGCGAGAAACCCGCGGATGTGCTTGAGCGCGTCCGGCTCCGGATGCCACATGCCGCCGCCGGCGAAGCAGTCGCCGGGCTGGATGTGCATGTAGAACGATGGCGCCGGGATCTCGTGGCGGCGTTCGTGGAAGAAGCGCGAACCCTGCCACGGCTTGTAGGGAAGCTTGTTGTTGGAAAAGCGCGTGTCGCGAAAGATGCGGAACAGCGAGCCGCCGTTCTTGCGTGGGTCGGCGCGGTAGTGCGGGCTGATTTTCGCCAGCGGTGTTTGCAGGTCGGTGATCAGTTGCAGAAATGGCTCGCGCACGTGGCGTTCGTAGTCGGCTTTGTGCGCATGGAACCAGTCGCGACTGTTGTTGCGGTCCAGTGCACGCAGGAAGCGGAAGGTGGCGGCGGTGAAATAGCTTTGGGGCATGGTGGGCCGATGGGTTTGGGGTGAGGGTGATTCAGTGGGTGTCGATACCGGCGGCGAGTTGCTCGCCCCAGGCCTGCAACTGGTCGAGCAGCGCCAGCTTGTCCTGCGCCTGCGAATCGTTGCGCAGCTCGGCCAGGCGTGTGAAGTAGTCGTCGAGGGTCAGGCCGGTCAAGGCGGTGTGGCGGGTCAGTCGCGCCTGGCGGAAAGCTTCCCAGCGCGCGCGTTCGTCGGCATCCAGTGTCTCGGGCCAGTTGCGCGCGCGGTAGCGGAACAGCAGCTCCGGATAACGCGCATCGCGAAACGGAAATGGGCGCGTGCCCAGTTGCTCCTGTGGCGTGGCACGTACCTGGGCCAGCAGGCGCTTGTCGGAATCGGGCAGGAAACCGCCGCCGTACAGCGCCAGCTCGGGGTCTTCCGGCGGCGGCAGTTCGGCCGCGCGCTGGAATACGCGCCGCAGTTTTTCCGGCAGCCCGTCGACGGCGCGCAGCACATCGCGATGGGCCTGGCAGCGGGCCAGGTCCAGCTGCAGGCGTTCCAGGTCCACGCCTTGCAGTACCGACAGCGGCGCCAGCGCCGGTGCGTGGTTCGCGCGGACGGTGCGCAGCGGGATGCGCTCGACGCCTTCGGGCAGATCGGCGCGCGCGGTGAAGATGCGGTCGGCGATCTCGTCCTCGTCCAGCGCCAGCCATTCAGCCGGATCGGTGGCCAGGTCGTACACGATCACTTCACCGGCCCGGCTCGGGTGGGGCGCCAGCGGGGCGATCACGGCGAGGCAGTGGCGACTGGCCGGGTAGCGCGAGGACACATGCACGACCGGCGTCATGTTCACCACATCGAGCAGCTCGAACACTTTCTGCTTGCGGCGCAGGCCGTAGTACCAATCCCACAATCGCGGCTGGCGCACACGGATCAATCGCGCCAGGTCGATCAGCGCGTAGACGTCCGACAGTGCATCGTGGGCACGCTCCTGCTTGAGCTGGTTCGCGCTGGCCAGGTGTTCCAGCTTGAAGCTGGGCGAGCCGTCTTCGCGGGTCGGCCAGACGATGCCTTCGGGCCGCAGTGCCTGGCACAGGCGCACCAGGTCGATCAGGTCCCAGCGCGAGTTGCCGTTCTCCCACTCGCGGCCGTAGGGCTCGTAGAAATTTCGGTACAACATTTGCCGGGTGAACTCGTCGTCGAAGCGCAACGAGTTGTAGCCGACCCCGCAGGTGCCCGGTGCAGACAATTGCTCGTGCACGCGGGCGGCAAAGGCGGCCTCGGTGATGCCCTCGCGCTCGGCCAGTTGCGGGGTGATCCCGGTGATCATGCAGGCGTCGGGATGCGGCGGCATCTCCAGCGGCGGCCGGCTGTAGAACATCACCGGCTCGCCGACGATCTCCAGCTCCAGGGTGGTGCGGATGCCGGCAAACTGCACCGGTCGGTCGCGCCGCGTATCGGCGCCGAAGGTCTCGTAGTCGTGCCAGAAGAAAGTCTGCATGGGCTGAATCATCGCATGCTCAAAAGTGCGGGGGACAAGACTGATAAACTCCCGCCACAAGGAGAGCTCATGAGCCAAGCCCACGAAGACAACCTGATCTGGATCGATCTGGAGATGACCGGCCTCGACACCGACAACGACTCGATCCTGGAGATCGCCACGGTGGTCACCGACAAGGACCTGAACGTGCTGGCCGACGGGCCGGTGTTCGCGATACGCCATGAGATCGACCGGCTGGAGTCGATGGACAGCTGGAATACCAACCAGCACCACAAGTCCGGGTTATGGCGACAGGTGCTGATTTCGGAAACGGATCACGCGATGGCCGAACAGGCCACGGTGGATTTCCTGCGCGCTTGGGTGCCGCCGGGCAAGTCGCCGATGTGTGGCAACTCGATCTGCCAGGACCGCCGCTTCATGCATCGACAGATGCCGCGGCTGGAGCGCTACTTCCATTACCGCAACCTGGATGTGTCCACGCTCAAGGAACTGGCTCGGCGCTGGGCGCCGGAGATCGCCAGGAGTGTCGGCAAGGAGTCGGCGCACACGGCGCTGTCCGATATCCGCGATTCCATCGCCGAGCTGCGCCACTACCGCCGTTTCATGGGTGAGCTGGGCGGTCAGGTTCCGGTTTGATGCTGTGTGGCCGGTTGCGGTATCCAATGAGGTAAAGAGCATGTCGATCGATCTGTTTGCGACCGTACTGGATTGCGCCGGGCGCCCATTGCGGCTCGACCGCGCGCGTGTGGTCGGCATCCTCAACGTCACTCCCGATTCGTTCTCCGACGGTGGCATGCACGCCGGCGTGGAAGCAGCTGTGGCGCATGGCTTGCGCATGGCGGAGGAGGGCGCGGACATGCTCGATGTCGGCGGCGAGTCGACGCGGCCTGGCGCGGCGGAGGTGTCGGTCGAGGAAGAGCTGCGCCGCGTACTGCCGGTGATCGAACAGCTGATCACGCGCACCACGCTGCCGATTGCGATCGACACCTCCAAACCGGAAGTGATGCGCGCGGCGGTAGCCGCAGGTGCCGGCATGATCAACGACGTGTATGCCCTGCGTCGCGACGGTGCGATGGGGGTTGTGGCCGAACTGGGCGTGCCGGTGTGCCTGATGCACATGCAGGGCGAGCCGCGCAGCATGCAGGCCGATCCGCACTACGACGACGTGGTCGGCGACGTGCATCGGTTTCTCACTGACCGGCTGTTCGCCTGCGAGCTGGCCGGGATCGACCGGCGCAAGGTACTGGTCGACGTCGGTTTCGGTTTCGGCAAGACGCTGGAGCACAACCTGGCGCTGCTGTGCGCGCTGGAACGCTTCGGCAATCTCGGCAGTGGCGTATACGCCGGGCTGTCGCGCAAGGCTATGATCGGCACGCTGACCGGCCGGACGGAACCAGCCGATCGCGCGGCGGGCTCCGCGGCGGCGGCGCTGATTGCCGTTCAGCGTGGCGCGCGCATGGTCCGCGTACATGATGTGGCCGCCACCGTGGATGCTTTGGCGGTGTGGCGGGCCGTGCGTGCTGTCGATGCAGTGCCGCGGCGGGACGACAAACCGGCCATGCCGCGTTGGCCGGACGACGATTGAACGACATGTTCGTGACGGCGCATTGATTCGGGACAGGGGAAACTCGCGGGAATTGTGGACACGATGAACCAACGCAAATATTTCGGTACGGATGGCATTCGCGGGCTGGTCGGGCAATGGCCGATCAGCGCGGATTTCATGCTGCGGCTGGGGCGTGCTGTCGGCAGCGTGCTGTCGCGCGAAGGTGAGGATCGGCCCAAGGTGCTGATCGGCAAGGACACCCGCATTTCAGGCTACATGTTCGAGGCCGCACTGGAAGCCGGGCTGGTGGCCGCCGGTGCCGATGTGGGACTGCTCGGGCCGATGCCCACGCCCGCCGTGGCTTTCCTCACCTGCTCGATGCGCGCGCAGGCTGGCATCGTGATCAGCGCCTCGCACAATCCGCATCATGACAACGGCGTCAAGTTCTTTTCTGCCGATGGCGAAAAGCTGTCCGACGCGATCGAACTGGCGATCGAGCAGGAGGTCGATGCGGACTTCGTCACCGTGGCCTCCGAGCGGCTGGGCAAGGCGGTTCGTGTCGCCGATGCGGTGACGCGCTATGCCGAGTTCTGCAAGGCCACCGTGCCGGACGATTTCAGTCTGCGCGGGTTGCGGATCGTTTTGGACTGCGCGCATGGCGCAACCTATCAGGTGGCACCGAAGGTGTTTGCCGAACTGGGCGCCGAGGTGGTGGCCATCGGCGACAAGCCGGACGGTTTCAACATCAATCGCGAGGTGGGATCGACGCACCCGCAGGCGTTGCAGCAGGCGGTGCTGGCGCATGGAGCCGATATCGGCATTGCGTTCGATGGTGATGGCGACCGGGTGATGCTGGTCGACCGGCACGGCGTGCTGGCCGATGGCGATGACATTCTCTACGTGCTGGCGCGCAGCCTGCATGCGCAGGGATTGCTCAAGGGGCCGGTGGTGGGCACCTTGATGAGCAACTACGGCCTGCAACTGGCGCTGGCGGAGTTCGACGTGCCGCTGATTCGCGCCAACGTGGGCGATCGCTATGTGATGCAGCAACTCAGGCAGCACGGTGGCATGCTCGGCGGCGAGACGTCCGGCCACATCCTGTGTCTGGACCGGGCCACCACCGGTGACGGTATCGTCGCTGCACTGGCGGTGCTGGAGGCGTTGACGCTGTCGGGCCAGGATCTCGCCGCGGCCCGCCAGGGCCTGAAGAAATTGCCCCAGGTCATGCTCAACGTGCGTGCTGCCGGTGCCCGCGAGGCTCTCGCCGGCGACGAGGTGCGGCAGGCGCTGGCCGAGGTGGAACGGATCCTGCACGGTCGCGGCCGGGTGGTGCTGCGCGCGTCCGGTACCGAGCCGCTGGTACGCGTCACCATCGAAGGTGCGGATGCCGCGGAAGTGCAACAGTTGGCCGAGAAGCTCGCCGAGACTGTAAAATCCGCAGCCGAACGCTCGTGAACCTGTAGCCGTATTGGGTCGCCATGGATTGGCCCGACGTGCCCCGCCCTTGCGGTGCGGATGACCGACCGCACGCCTTGCCCAGTGGACTACAGCCATGAAGAATGTTCCCACCCTCGATATCCGTCGTTACGACAGCGACCGCGACGCCTTTGTTGCCGAGCTCGGCGCGGCCTACCGCGAGTTCGGCTTTTGCTGCATCAGCGGACATGGCATTCCGCATGAGCTGATTGACGGCTCGTACGACGTGTTTAAGCGCTTCTTCGCGCTGCCGACCGAGACCAAGATGAAGTATCACGTCGCTGGTAGCGGCGGGGCGCGTGGCTACACGCCGTTCAAGGTGGAGACTGCCAAGGACAGCCAGTACGCCGACCTCAAGGAGTTCTGGCACGTCGGCCGCGAAATTCCGCGTGATTCGAAGTTCGCCGATGTGATGCCGCCGAATCTGTGGCCGAGCGAGGTGCCGGACTTCAAACAGTACGGCTACGGCCTGTACGAAGCGCTGGATCAGCTCGGCACCCGCGTGTTGCGCGCACTGGCACTGCATATCGATCAGCCGGAAAACTTCTTCGAGGACAAGACCGACGTCGGCAACTCGATCCTGCGCCCGATCCACTATCCGCCGATCACCCAGGACAACATTCCGAACGTGCGTGCCGGTGCGCACGAGGACATCAACTTCATCACTCTGCTGGTTGGCGCCAGTGCCGAGGGGCTGGAAGTGCTCAGCCACGGTGAATGGTTGCCGATTACCACCGAGGGCGATGCGATCGTGGTGAACATCGGCGACATGTTGCAGCGGCTGAGCAACCACGTGTATCCGTCTACCTCGCACCGGGTGGTCAATCCGCAGAACGAGAATGCACGCAAGCCGCGTTACTCGGTGCCGTTCTTCCTGCATCCGAATCCGGACGTGGTACTGGATCCGCTCGATTCATGCATCACGGCGGATAATCCGCGGCGCTACGACACCTCGATCAGCTCACACGAATACCTGCTGCAGCGTCTGCGCGAAATCAAGCTGATCTGAGGTGTCAGGCCATCCAGAAGAACACGGCGGTCATTCGCTTGGTCGCCGTTTCCAGTCCCCAGTACGCGGTGGCGCTGTGAATCAGGTTGGCCTTGTAGACCAGCAGCCGGTTGAAGCGATGTTCCACGCGCACGTCCTCGACAAAGGCATTCGGCTGCACGAAGCGGTTGCCCAGCGCCTCCGCCAGAGTGCGATACGGCGGCATCACGATGTTGCCGCCGAGCTGACCACCCGGCATGCGCTGGCGAAAGAAGCTGGTGCCGCATTGGCTGGGCACGTCCGGGTTGAGATACAGCACGGCCGCGTAACGACAAAGATTCGTCGAATCGGTGTGCGGCTTGACTGCGCCTTCGACGGATCCAACCATCTGCACGCAATTGTGATTGAGCCGCATGCCCGTCTCGGCCTGCTCGACCCAGACTTTTTTCGCGCCAGTCAAAAGACAGACCTTCGCATCCAATGTGCTCAACTCTTCGTCCAGCAAGGCAGGCGTGGCGCGCATGCCAGGCCACACTTCAGCTGTGTAGGGATAACCCAGTTCCCAATCGGTTTTGGCCAGGCAACGCGCACGCACCTCACCGGCATTCGGCAAGGCATCGTCCAGCACCCAATAGTCGCGACCTTCGACGGGCTTGCGATAAGGCAGCGGGCGCATCTGGGTCGGAAACAGGGACATGGTGTGGAGAGCCGTGGATGAAGGTGCGGGCAACAGTAGCCGATGCGGCGGCGCGAATCGCGGGATGGGTGTGAGCCGACCTAACCCTGGGTGTTGCGATAGCGCTTCGACTCCCTCGCGGAAAGCCAGAGCGCGAGCCGATCGGGCATCAACTGGACGATGGTCTTGATGGTGCGGTTGACCCGCCCGGGAATGTAGACCGCATCGCCGCGCTCCACTGCAGCGATGCCCTGGCGCACCACCTCTTCCGCGCTCAGCCACATGAAGGCCGGCAACTTGTTCATCTTGTCGCGGGTGCGGGTGACATCGTGGAACTCCGACCAGGTGAAGCCAGGGCACAACGCGCAGACATGCACGCCAGCGGCGCGGTTTTCCAGCGCCAGCGATTGCGAAAACTTGATCATGTACGCCTTGGATGCCGCATATAGCGTATGTCCGGCCGGCCCGGGTACATGTCCGGCGAGCGAAGCGACATTGATGATGCGACCACGACCACGCTGGCGCATCCCGGGCAGCAATCGCCACGCCAATTCGGTGGGAGCCGTGAGAAGCACTCGCAGGAAGTCGGCATGCGTCGTCCAGTCGTTGGCCTCGAACGTGCCGGGCACCCCGTAACCGGCGTTGTTTATCAGCCAGTCCATCTGCAGGCCGCGTTGTTCCAGCGCGTCGCAAAGCGTCTGTGGCGTGGCTGGATCGGCAAGGTCACCGGTCAGCACGGTCACCTGGATGCCGTGTTGACCGCGCAGCTCGCTGGCGAGGGATTCCAGTCGATCGGTACGACGCGCGGTCAGTGCCAGGTCGTGACCGAGTGCAGCCAGCTGTCGGGCAAACGCGGCGCCTATACCGGAGGACGCGCCGGTGATCAGGCTGAGTGGACGGGGCATTGTCATGAGGCGTTCCGAGTTGAGAACGGCATTCTTGACCGGGCGAACTCCTCGGCGCCAGCCATCCGGTGGTTTGCCGATAGCTGGAGCCGCCGGGTAAGCTTGCGGTTTGATCGCAGCGGAAGCAGACCATGCGCAAGAAATTTGTCGCGGGCAACTGGAAAATGCATGGTAGCCATTCAATGGCCACCGCGTTGGCGAACGACATTGTAGCCGCCAAGCCGGACTCCATTGACGTCACCGTGTTTCCGCCGTTTCCCTACCTCGCCGCACTGGCATTGCAGCACGCCGAGGCGGGGTTGGGCATTGGTGCGCAGGATGTCAGCGAGCATCTGGGGCAGGGTGCCTACACCGGCGAGGTTTCCGCGGCCATGCTGGCGGATATCGGCGCGCGTTGGGTGCTGGTGGGCCACTCCGAACGTCGCCAATATCACGGCGAAGACGATGGTCTGGTCGCGCGCAAGTTTGCCGCGGCGTGCGCTGGCGGCCTCACGCCGATCCTGTGCATCGGCGAGACGCTTGAACAACGTGAAGCTGGCGAAACCGAGGCGGTCATCGCACGCCAGCTGCAGGCGGTGGTGTCGCTCAACGGTATCGCCAGTTTCGATACGGCAGTGATCGCCTATGAGCCGATCTGGGCGATTGGGACCGGCCGCACCGCCAGCCCGGAACAGGCCCAGCAGGTGCACGCCTTCATTCGTAGCCAACTGGAAAAAGAAGATGTTATGATTGCCCGTCTGACCCGACTGCTTTACGGCGGCAGCGTCAAGGCGGCCAATGCCGCGGAATTGTTCGCGCAGGCGGATGTGGACGGAGGACTGATCGGCGGTGCCTCTCTGGCCGCGTCCGACTTCCTTGGAATCTGCGCCGCGGCGCATCAGGCGCTACAGGCTTAATAGAAAACCTATGTTCGTCATTTTCAGCGTGTTTTACATTCTGATCGCTGCGGCGATGATCGTGCTGATCCTGCTGCAGAACGGTGCAGGGGCCGACGCTGGCTCCGGCTTCGGCGGTGGTGCGTCGGCCACGGTTTTCGGTGCGCGTGGCTCGTCCACGTTCCTGACCCGTGCCACTGGCGTGCTCGCCGGGCTGTTTTTCCTGCTCAGCCTGGGTATGGGGATCTACCTGCACGGCAACGGTGCACCTCACAGCAACGTCAATGATTTGGGCGTCATGGGGGCAATCGCCGAAAAGCCGGCTGCCGCGAAGGCCGTACCTGCCGCGCCGGTTGGCTCGGAAGTACCGCCGGCAACCCCTGCTGCAACCAACAACGCCGTACCGGCTGCATCGCCGGCGGCAACCCCCACCCAGAGTCAGGGTGAGGTGCCGGCGGCCACGCAGCCACCGGCCAAGCACTAGGCAACACACCTGCCCAGGTGGCGGAACTGGTAGACGCACTACCTTGAGGTGGTAGCGACGCAAGTCGTAGGGGTTCGAGTCCCCTCTTGGGCACCATTACAGGGCTTCAGTGGATATCACTGAAGCCGGTCAAACAGAAAACCGCCGCAAGGCGGTTTTCTTTTATGGAGCCCAAGAAGGGATTCGAACCTGCATGACGATCCTTTGTCTGCATGCGGGGACGATGCGCCGCGGTTACCGCACATAGCTTGTAGGTGTCGGCCGACATAACAGCCGTTTTCGCCGTGGCACATTGCGATCCAATGATGAAGGTAGCGAAAGGCATCCATCCGTCGGATCGCTGCCGTTTTCATCGCTGGGTAAAGGGGCTGCCATGGTGACGATTTCACTCAAGCAATCGAATGCAGATACCTGGACTGTCCGGCGCTGTCAGATCGCCTTGTTCAGTGATCTGAAACTGGGACCGGCGATCAATCTGGCCAGGGAAATCGCGCGCGATGAACACCAGCGTATGGGACGCGAGGTGTGCGTGGAAATGCCGGGGCCGACTTCCACGATCGTACTGGCGCATTATGTGAATGGCGATGTCCCGGATGCCGCTGCTGCGATGGCGGCATGAGCGAGCGGGCAGTTTGGCGTTCAGGTGTCACGTCAGGATAAGGATGCATTGGATTGCCGTGAGCTGTTGACGACAGCGCGGCGCACATGGGTCATGTCGTGCATGAGGCGGCAGCCGTGCTTGCAATGAAGCGCAGTGCGGCCTAATTTCAGTAAGCCCAACCAAGGAGGGCATCAAGTGATCAATGTGGTCCTGGTGGACGATCACGAGCTGGTCCGTACCGGCTTTCGGATGATTTTGCAGCAACAGCCGGATATCAACGTCGGTGGTGAGGCAGGTACGGCTGAGGAAGGCTTGCGGCTGATCCGCACGCTGGTACCGGACATCGCACTGGTCGATGTGCACATGCCTGGCATGAGCGGCATCGAACTTACCGAGCGGGTCTGTCGTTCGAAGTTGCCCACACACATCGTCATTGTCACGGTAGTCGATGACGCGCGCTTCCCCAAACGGTTGCTTGACGCTGGCGCACTCGGCTACCTGACCAAGGGTTGCACTGCCGATGAGCTGGTGTCCGCTGTGCGTCAAGTGGCCATGGGCCGCCGTTACCTTGCCCCGGCCGTGGCGCAGCAGCTTGCACTGGCTACCCTCGACGGCAGCGCTTCACCGTTCGACGTATTGTCCAGCCGCGAGCTGGAAGTGGCGATGATGTTGGTTCGCGGCAAGCCGCTGACGATCATCGGCGAACAACTCAACCTGAGCCCGAAAACCGTATCCACCTACAAGCAGCGTCTGATGGAGAAGCTGCATGTGGATCATGTTCTCAGCCTGGCCCACCTGATGACGATGCACGGCTTGATCGATACGCCCAATCACCACGTGGGCAACTGACTTCCGATTGAAGTGTGTAGCTAGGCCCTGGTGACGGGACTGCAAAAAGAAAACCGGACTAGCGTCCGGTTTTCTTTTTGCTTGAAACGGCGTCCGGTGACTCAGTTGTGAGAGTCGGTCTGTTCGTCACGTTTACCTGTGGGGAAAGCGGGAGCCGGCTTGTCTTCTTCATGAGGTGCCATCGCCGCCGGCTTTTCCTGGCGAACAGGCTGCGCCAGCAGGTCGCCCTGCTTGGGTAACGGCAACGAAACGACTGGCATGGGTGCGGCAGGCTTTTCATCTTCAGACGCGGCGACCTCCATGATTGGCGTCGCGGCGCCGGCAGATTCACCGCTCTGCTGGCTGCCAGGAGCTGCCGGGATCACAACAGCGGAGCTGGGCCGCACGGTCGGTATGGCCTGGAATTGCACAGCATCCCGGGAGGGCTGGTCGGATGGCGTTGTGACAGGCGCTGCGGCAATCGGATTCGCGTTCCCGGGGGCGGGAGCGGCAGCCTCCGCTTTGACAATACCGTTCACGCTGGTGGGTTGCGCATGCGGATTGCTGCTTATCGAAGCTTGAGTGGTTGCAGGCGACGCGATGACCACCTTGTTCTGATCCGTTTCTTCGTCGGTGCTTGTCGCGGGGTTTGCCTGATCCGGAATCGGCGGTAGCGTCGGCAGATTGAACGCAGTGGTGATTGGCGCGGCAGCATTGAGCGCTGCACTGACCGGCGCCGTAATGGCTGGCTTTGGTTTGCTGTCCGTCAGGGCGTGGGTCACGTTGATCGGGGAAGCCTTCTCGACTGGCTGCGAGGCGACTGTTGGGAGAACCTCAGTTGCTGCTGTCGGTTTAGCGCTGTCCGCGGTATCGCCTAGTGCCTGAGTGGCGACGGCGGGGGCTGTGATAGCGACGGTAGCGAAAGACTCGCTGGCCGATTCGCGGTGGGCTGCAGACTTTACCGGCATGGGGGCGCCAGCAGTTTCATCGCGATCTTCGTCATCGAGCGCCTGTGCCTGCGCCGTTTCGAGGCTAGCACCGTCCGGGGCGACTTCATCATGGCGACGCCGACGACGGCCGCCGCGACGACCACGCCGCCGCCGTGACTGACTGCCATCCGCGTCGAGAGCATTGTCCGCGGATTCCGGTGCGATCGATTCGGTGGGCGTTGCGAGCAGATCGGCTTCCTTGGCTGCATCATCCAGCGGTGCGGCGGCCGGACGCTCGCTTGTGGTGGCCCGCGGCTGACGCTCGGTCTTCAGTTGCGGCGGATTGGGTTTGCGCTCGGCTCGGGCCTGATTGTTTTCAGCTGCCGCGGGTTTGGGTTGACGCTCTGCCTTGGCAACCTGAGCCTGGGCCTGCTGTGGCTGGCGCGGCTGCGCCTCGTTGTTGCGCTGGCGATTGTTTCTGGCTTGCTGCTGCGCACCGGCTTTCGGCGAATTCGGCTGCGCTGGCTCACGCCGCGGCTGGCGCGGCGAAGAAGCGTTCGATGTGCCGGCGCGCGCGTTGCGCTCGTCGCGGCGATTGCGATTGCCGTTGTCACGTTCGTTGTCGTCGCTGCGCCTCGGCGCTGGTGTCGGAGCCGCTTCGGCGGCACTACGGAACCAGCCGAGGAGCCGCGAGATGACGCCACCCGAAGGTGCCGTGCGGGTGGGCACGGCGACAGCAACTGGCTGACGTCGCGCAACTGGCTGTGTCGCCATGGCGGCGGATGCAACTGTTTCTTCGCGAAGTGGGGCGGGACTGGATGGCACGATGCCGCTCACCGCGGGCTGTTCGCTGCTGCCAAGCGCCTGGCCCATCTTCGGCAGCTCGGCGGTTTCCACGGTGGTCAAACGCTCATAGCTGGGCTTGCTGTGCTCACCCATGTCCGCTTCGCGGATGCGCTGGATCTCGATATGCGGGGTTTCCAGCTTCTCGTCGGCGACGATCATTACGTGCACCTTGTGGCGCAGTTCGATCTCGACCACGCTTGCGCGCTTTTCGTTGAGCAGGAAATTGACCACGCTCGATGGCGCCTGCACCAGCACCTGGCCGGTGTTGTCCTTCATGGCGTGTTCTTCGATCAGGCGCAGAGTCGACAGCGACAGCGATTCCACGCCACGGATGTGGCCATGGCCCTCGCAGCGAGGACAGACGATCTGGGTCGCTTCGCCGAGGCTGGGACGCAGGCGCTGGCGCGACATCTCGAGTAGGCCGAAGCGCGAAATACGGCCGATCTGCACGCGCGCGCGATCCTGCTTCAGCGCTTCCTTCAGGCGATCCTCCACCTCGCGCTGGTGCTTCGGGCTATCCATGTCGATGAAATCGATCACGATCAGGCCGCCGGCATCGCGGATGCGCGCCTGGCGGGCAATTTCTACCGCGGCTTCGCAATTGGTGTTGAACGCGGTCTCCTCGATGTCGCTGCCCTTGGTGGCCTTGGAGGAGTTGATGTCGATCGCGGTCAGCGCCTCGGTCTGATCGATCACGATCGAGCCGCCTGAGGGCAGGCGTACCTGGCGGTCGAACGCGCTTTCGATCTGCGTCTCGATCTGGTAGCGCGTGAACAGCGGGGTGTCGTCCTTGTACAGCTTGAGCTTGCGCAGCGCGTTCGGCATCACCTGCTGCATGAAGTCGCGCGCATCGTTGAACAGCGACTCCTCATCAATCAGGATTTCGCCGATGTCGCTGCGCAGATAGTCGCGCAGGGCGCGGATGAACAGCTTCGATTCCTGATAGATCAGAAACGGTGCCCGCTGTTTGTTGGCTGCTTCGGAAATCGACTTCCACAGCTGCAACAGGTAATCGAGATCCCATTGCAGCTCTTCGGCGTCGCGGCCGAGGCCGGCGGTGCGCACGATAAGGCCGACATCGTCCGGTACTGTGACGTGCTCGAGCGCTTCTTTCAGCGCCTGCCGGTCCTCACCCTCGATCCGGCGCGAGACACCACCGGCCTTTGGGTTGTTCGGCATCAGCACCATGTAGCGGCCGGCCAGGCTGATGAACGTGGTCAGGGCAGCGCCTTTGTTGCCGCGCTCTTCTTTTTCCACTTGGACGACCACTTCCTGACCTTCCTTGATCAGTTCGCGGATACTGGATTTATGGTGGTCGAGGCCAGCCGTGAAGTACTCACGGGAGATCTCTTTCAGTGGCAGGAAGCCATGGCGCTCGGCGCCATACTCGACGAAGCAGGCTTCAAGTGAAGCCTCAACACGAGTGATACGACCTTTGTATATATTGGACTTTTTCTGTTCCCGCGAGGGGATTTCAATGTCCAGGTCATACAGGGTCTGGCCATCGACAATGGCCACGCGCAACTCTTCACGCTGAGTCGCGTTGATCAACATACGTTTCATGGTGGTTATCCTCGGCTTGGCCGCGCGTCGCGTGCCGCGGTGGCGCCACAATGGCGGCCTGCCGGGGATCGCGCCGCTGCGGTTAAGCGGCAAAAAAAACGGCACCGTTTCCGGCGTCGGGATGATTCGGTCAGCTGCGCCTGCCGCCCCGATACCTCATGGTATCGGACAAACAGCAGCCCAAACCGTTACGATGAAAGGGAGCCGCGACCGGCCGCCAAGGCAGCCGGCGCAATCCTCGCCGACGTTACGGGCGGGCACTCGACCCGATCCAGACATCGATGGGCAGAATGTAGCGCCTGTCGAGTATCCTATTTCAGCAGGTTTTTTTCAATGCAGACGGCAACTTCCCCCGACGCACCTCACGGTGTACGTCAAGTCGAGATCGGTCCCGAACGGGATGGCCAACGCATCGACAATGCGCTGGTGACCCTGCTCAAGGGTGTGCCCAAGAGCATGATCTACCGACTTTTGCGTACCGGTCAGGTGCGCGTCAACGGGAAACGAGCCAAGCCGGATACCCGTCTCGCCGACGGTGATACGTTGCGGATTCCGCCCGTACGGGTGGCCGAACGCCCCGAACGGCAGGGGCCGGCGAGTGGTCAGGTTGCAGAGGTAGCAGACGCGATCATTTTCGAGGACAAACACTTTCTGGTCATCGACAAGCCATCTGGCGTGGCCAGCCACGGCGGCAGCGGGATCAGCCATGGCGCGATCGAACTGCTGCGGGCGGCGCGACCGCAGGAACATCTCGAGCTGGTGCATCGGCTGGATCGGGATACCAGCGGCGTGCTGGTGTTTGCCAGAACCCGCGCCGGGCTGACCGGACTGCAGGCGGCGATCCGGGCCGGCGAGGTAACCAAACAATACCTGTGTCTGATGCTCGGTCATCCGTCCAAGGCGAAGTTCGACGTCAACGCACCATTGCTGAAGTCCGTGTTGCAAGGTGGCGAGCGGATGGTGCGGGTGGCCGACAACGGCAAGCCGTCGCTGACGTTTTTCCGTGAAATGGAACAATACCCGAGCGCCCGCCTGATGCAGGCCACGCTGGGCACCGGCCGCACCCACCAGATCCGCGTGCATGCCGCTCATATCGGCCATCCGCTGGCCGGTGATCCCAAGTACGGCGATCGTGAGATGAACAAGCGCTTCCGCGACATGGGTCTGAACCGGATGTTCCTGCACGCCTCACACATGAGCTTCGACCTGGACGGGCGCTCCTACAGCTTTTCCGCGCCGTTGCCGGACGACTTGAAGGACTTCCTTGACGTGCTGTCGGTGAAAGGCAAGCGACTGCTATGGATGAAGGAAAAGTCGCGCACCGATTTCTGATCAGCGCGCCAGCAGGGCCTCGACCCGTGCTGCACAGATGAAATCGTTCAGCGACAGCCCGCCGACATCGTGTGTCGACCACAGGACCTGGCAGTGGCCGTAACCGGCTTCAAGGTCGGGATGATGATCTTCGTGGTTGGCCATGAAGCCCACCGCATTAATGAAACCCAGCGTGTGGTGGAAATCGGCGAACTTGAAGTCCTTGACGATCGCCGAGCCATCAGCATGAAGTTGCCAGCCTGGTAGCTGCTGCAACAAGTTGGAGACCTGCGCGGAATCTACTGCGTTCTCCTTGCCCTTGCGTGGCCGGCAATGCTGGGTGGCCAGATCGGTGGTGTTCATGCGCGTCTCCGTTGAGGCAAAAGTCAGGATGCGAAGCGTCGAAGTTGTGCGTGCAAAAGTCAAAGCGCGCATGGATACCGAAACAGGACTAAAATGGTTCTGTTTCGCTGATGAGGCTTGTCAGCATCCGTCTGGTGACATTGGAGCAGGCATGATCGATATTTCCGAACGCGCACAGCAGCATTTTCTGCGGCTTCTTTCACAGCAGGGCATTGATGGCCTGGGTATCCGTTTGCGGGTGACTGCGCCGGGCACGCCTGCGGCCAACTGCGAGCTCGAATTCTGCGAACCGATCGATCTTGCGGGTGGCGAGTGGACCATCGAATGCGCCGGCTTCAACTTCCATATCGATGGCGACAGCGCCAGTTGGCTGGACAACGCCAGCATCGACTTCGAGCCCAATGCCACCGGCGGCCAGCTCAATATTCGTGCACCGAAGATCAAGGGCGAGGTGCCAGGCGTGCAAGCGGGAGTGATCGAGCGCGTGCGCTATGTGCTGGAGGCGGAGATCAATCCGAAGCTGGCCTCGCACGGGGGGAGGGTTACTCTGCTCGAAATCACCGCTGACGGCGCGGTACTGCTTCAGTTTGGTGGGGGCTGCCATGGCTGCGGCATGGTCGACGTCACCCTCAAGCAGGGTGTGGAAAAAACCTTGCGCGAGCGGGTACCGGAGATCACCGCCGTGCGCGATGCTACGGATCATGCTGTCGGCGAAAAGCCTTATTACGCCAAGGCCGAGGGCAAGTCGGCGATCGCTTGAGCGTACTTTCCAGCTTTCAGACGAACAAAGGCCCGCCATGGCGGGCCTTTGTTCGCAAGCAGCTGCGCTGGCTTATTTGTCGCCCTCGACATGCCCCTTCAGGGTATCGAGCTTGCTCGGCAGGCTGGAGAAGTACGCGGCGACATCCTCAATGTCCTGATCCGACAGGGTGGCCACCATGCCTTTCATGATCGGATTTTCGCGCTGACCGTCCTTGTACTCATGCAGCACCTGCTGCAGGTACATGTTGTATTGACCGGCCAAGCGCGGGTACTGCGGGTCGACCGAATTGCCGTCGGCGCCGTGACAGGCGAAGCAGGTGGCTGCTTTCTGCTTGCCGTTCTCGATGCTGCCACTGGCCAACAACTGGGTGGAAACGAACGCCAGCATGGCGCCGAATGAAAGCAGGGTAAGCGCACGTTTCATGCGGAGATTCCTTGGCAACTACTTGGCGAGGCTGGAAAGATAGGCGGCGATGTTCTGGATGTCCGTATCGGACAAACTCTCCGCCTGCGCACCCATGGTCGGATGCTTGCGATCACCACTCTGGTACCCGTGCAGCGCGTTGACGATGTACTGCGCGTTCTGCCCGGCGATCTTCGGCACCGGGTACTGCGGGTAGGCGTTCGTGTAGCCCGGAACGCCATGGCAACCGGCGCAGGTGTAGATCAACTTGCGGCCAGCGACCTTGTCCCCTTCAGCGTGCGCGCTGATGGTGGCGAAGAGCGCCGTGGCCGCGGCCAGGCCAATCAATTGCAATCGAGTCATCGAGATCATTCCCACGAGTACGGCGGGTACAGGGTGATATAAGTCGGCAAGTATAGACGTTGGATCCGCACGTGAACAACACTCCGGCGTTGGCGATCGGGTGGCAAGTCATCCGATCTGACTCGTCGGCGTGGGCAAGGTCGCTGCTTGTGCCTGGACCAAACCAGTCGTCGCGGCGAGCAAGCCTCCCCGTCGTCTGCGCAAGATCGGCCCATTGAAAATTCGATGGCCTGGGTGATTGATGTGGCGGCGGCCAGCCCCATATACTGGATGGGTCAAATCGTTTTCCCCGGGGGTGTCCTGGCTTCGACGGGGGTAGTGAGATGACTTGGTGCATGCCGAGGGGGCAGCTTTCCTCGTTAATCCAGCAGCAAACTTCTAGTTGCCAACGACGACAACTACGCTCTCGCCGCTTAAGGCGTAAGCCCCGAACCCACTTGTGCTCATGCTCGTCGGTGTAGGGTCATTATCATGAGATCGCCGAACGCTGCCGCCTGGCGGTTCTAGGTCAAATCAATCAGGCTGGTTCCGCGGTGCGCTTTGCACACCGTGCTTGTCGCGGAACGAGATCGAACGGTGAGCTAAGCATGTAGATCCGGGCATTTAACGCCTTCGGACGCGGGTTCGACTCCCGCCACCTCCACCAACACAAAACCCCCCGAATCATCGGGGGGTTTTTTTTTGACTATCTGCAACAAATTCAGACGCTGCGATTGTGCGAGCGCATGGTGCGTTGCTTCTCGATCTGCCAGTCGCGTTGCTTTTCGGTGTCGCGTTTGTCGTGTTCCTGCTTGCCGCGGGCGAGGCCGATCTCGACCTTGACCTTGTTGCCTTTCCAGTACATCGCGGTGGGTACGAGGGTGTAGCCTTTGCGCTCGACGGCGCCGACCAGTTGGTCGATTTCCTTGCGGTGAAGCAGCAGCTTGCGCGTGCGCCGATCCTCGGCGATGACATGAGTCGAGGCACTGATCAGCGGTGGGATCGAGGTGCCGATCAGGAAAATTTCATTCTTGAGGACTGCGGCATAGCTGTCGCCGAAGTTGATCCGACCGGCGCGCAGTGCCTTCAACTCCCAACCCTGCAGGGCGACGCCGGCTTCGAAACGCTGATCGATGTGGTATTCGAAACGCGAGCGTTTGTTGAGCGCAATCGTGCCGCCGCCCTTGCTGTCTTTGCCCTTCGCCTTGGCCATGTCCGTTAAACTCGGGCCTTGCTGCCCTGATGCTGATTCCGCCGCATACCGGGCCAAACCAAGCGTGATGTGAAGAGGTTGCCGTGATCGAAATCCGACGCAGCGCACTGGTGAAGTATTCGCCGATGCAGATGTTCGACCTGGTCAATGAGGTTGAAGCATACCCAAAGCGTTTCCTCTGGTGTGCCGGTGCGGAGGTTCTTGAGCGTCATGGCGATGTGCTGGTGGCGCGGCTGGATCTCAAGTTCGCTGGGTTTCGGCAGAGTTTCACTACGCGCAATACCGTCGACCCGCCTGCTCGTCTGCAGATGAGTCTGGTCGACGGTCCGTTTCGCCGCCTCGAAGGCGTGTGGGATTTCATCGCTCTGGGCGATACTGGCTGCAAGGTCGCGTTTGCGCTGGATTTTGACTATGCAGGTCGGCTCGGTGGCGGGGCGTTGAAGCTTGGTTTCCAGGGTTTGGCCGGGCGCATGGTGGACGACTTCTGTCGCGAGGCCGAGCGTGTCTATGGCTGAACGCAAAGTCGTGGTCGATGTGGTTTATGCGGGTGCTGATCGGCAGATTCTGCTGCGGGTCGAGTTGCCTTGGGGCAGCACGGTAAAGCAGGCGATTGATGCTTCAGGCATAGCCGGGATGCTTCCGGACGGTGTGGTCGACCTTCTTCGTCTGGGTATATTCGCCAGCAAGGTCGCGCCGGATCACATGGTGCAAGAGGGCGACCGGATCGAGATCTACCGGCCGTTGGTGCTCGACCCGATGGAAGCGCGGCGCCAGCGCGCCCGATGAGACCGGATCGGCGAGGTACCCGATCCGGACCAACCTCTTCGATCAGTGGCTGCTGTTGTCGCCCTTGCCGAAACCGCCGTCGTTCTTGTTCTCGTCCGGCGATTTGCTCTTGTCGCCTTCAGTCTCGTTGACTGGGTAGCCAGCGTTGTATTTCTTGCTGTCCTTGACCAGTTGCTGGGCATCCTGCGCGAAGAAGTCGCCTTCGGTACGTACCAGCGTGTCGTTGTTGAAGGTCAGCGTGAAAGTGCGCACCTTCTGTGGATTGCCACGATGCGAAAACGTCGAGACATAGTCCCAGCGGCTCTGGTCGAACGGCGTGCTGACCGATGGCGTGCCCATCAAAACCAGCACCTGATGCTTGGTCATGCCGGGCTTGAGCTGATCCACCACTTTTTTGTCGAGCAGATTGCCTTGCTGCACGTCGGGTTTGTAGACGATGTGGCAGCCGGCCAGGGAAAGCGCCAGCATGGCGAAAACCAGCAGGGTGATCAGCTTTTGCATGCTTGTTGCGTCCGGATCGTAAAGGTGTCGGATGATACACTACCGGCTGAAAACGCCGTGTGTGGAGGGTGGCTAATGGAACAGGAAACCAAAGAGTTGCGCAGGGTTGGCCTCAAGGTGACCCATCCGCGCATGCGCATTCTGCAGATCTTCGACGAGGAAGGTGTGCAGCATCTCACGGCCGAAGACGTCTACAAGAATCTGCTTGCCCACCAGGAAGATATCGGCCTGGCGACGGTGTACCGCGTACTGACCCAGTTCGAGGCGGCCGGCATCATCGTCAAGCACAATTTCGAAGGTGGCCAAGCCGTCTACGAACTCGATCGTGGCAAACATCACGACCACATGATTGATGTGGACAGCGGGAAAGTGATTGAGTTCGTCAGCGAAGAGATTGAACGCCTGCAGCACGAGATAGCGGCGCGACATGGCTATGTGATCGAGGATCACAGCCTGGTGCTGTATGTGCGGCCGAAGCCCCATTCACGTAAAAGCTGAACTAGGGACATGTGTGGGCCGATGACCAGGCCAGGTCGCCAATTGCGCGCATAAAAAAAGCCGCGAGGAGGACTCCTGTCCACTCGCGGCTGCTCCCCTACCTGTTTCGGTCGGCGCTCGTGAATGGCTCGCGATTGCCTACTCGTCATCAGGTAGTGGCGAAACGGCATCCTGCCGTTGTTTCAGAGCCCCCGTCCCCACGGTGACTCTGATCCACCATCTTGCGATGGTGGCTCCCCCACATCGATGAACCGATCGTAACGAGGGCTTCACGTTTCCGGTATCGGAAAAATTCCTAGATCCCGTTGAAACTACCTCCCGCTGTCCGCAGGATTGTTGTTGTTGCTGCGCAGCAAAATTCGCAAGTGAACGCCGACATGGTCGGGGCGAAGGCGAAACTGGCCACCCAGGGATGTGACCCGATCGCGCATGCCTTGCAGCCCCCGGCCCCCCCGAGGCAGCCGGCTGGGCAGGCCGGTGCCGTCATCGCGCAGATCGAGCACGGCCAATGCGATGCCCTGGCGTTCGCCGATGCGCAGGCGCAGTTTGAACTCGCTGGCTTGTGCGTGCTTGACGGCGTTGGTGGCGCTTTCCTGGACCAGTCGGTAGATCGCTGTGCGCGTATCGTCGTCCAGTAGGCGCGGGTCGCCATGCAGTTCGGTGTGATATGCCATGCCGGCAGTGTTCAGGAGGTCCCTGATCGGGCCTTCGTCGAGTGCACGCAGCAGTCCAAACTCGTCCAGCACTGCCGGTCGCAGGTCGTCCAGCAGGCGGTGCAGGGCACGCCGCATGTGCGCGAGGATGGTATTGATCGAGGTACTGATATCTTCCATGCCAGCCTGATGTAGGCGCGCCTGGGCCAGTTTGACGTGGGTCTGGATGGCGGTGATGTTCTGGCCCAGCTCATCGTGGAGTTCTGCTGCCAGGTGGCGGCGCTGGTTCTCGTCTGCCTGCAGGTTGCCGCGCGCAGCGTCACGCAACTGGTGGGCAAGTTGATCCAGCCGGCGATTGACTGCCCCCAGGTAGACGTTCTGTTCGGCGACCCGGTCGCTGCTCCGGCGCAAGGCGTCCGTTGCCGAGCCGAGCATCAGGGCACCCGTGCCCGCTACGGCCAGAAACAGGTAAGCGGCGGCAGTCGATGGCGCATGGCCAAGATGCTGATCGACCAGGGTCATGCCCAGACTGGTGATGAGCATCGCCAGGCTGGCGCCGCGCCAGCCGTGGCGGAAGGCGAAAAACAACACCGGAGCCAACGACAGTACGCGGGCAAATTGCGGTTGCGGCGCGGCCTGTTCGGACAACACCAGCAGGATCGTCATGGACGGCAGCATTACCAACAGGCCATCCATGATCAGACTCGCCAATGCTCTCTGTTCGAGCCGGGTACGCAACAGCATGATCATCAGCGGCACAATCAACAGAATGCCCAGATAGTGGCTGAGCAATTCCTCGCCCAGAACGCGAAGCATCAGTTCAGGGGAATCCGGTACGCGGATCAAGGCGAACAAGGCAGCATCCACCGCTGTGGTGGCCGTCACCATCAGTACGACGGAAAGCAACAGTCGGGTCACCTCCTGGGGGCTGTGCAGGCTGGCGTGCAGGTTGAATCGCCGCAACAGCCATAGGCCCGCCGCCATTACCAGCGGTTCGGGCAATTCGTCCATGGCAAAGCCGGCCCAGCCCAATGGCAGTCCCTGGGCCATGGCGAGACCGGCGGTGGCAGCCAGTTCCGCTCCCAGCAACCAGCCCCAGTGGCGCACCGGTATCAATAACAAGGCGCCAAAACGCAGGCCGTACGGCAACATCCAGAAGGGCTGCACCGTCGGCCATAGCAGCAGCCACATCAATAGATAGCCGGCACCCAGCAACGGACCGGAGTCAGGCAGATGGAGTGGTTTCAAGCGCATGGACGAGATGGTACATGTGCGCTCCGCAAGGGTGCGCGGTACGGTCGTCGATAACGGACGTGCATAAAACCAAGCTCAATGTGTAAAGTAGGGGCATGTACAGCATTGTTCTGGTCGATGACCACGCCATCGTTCGTGAGGGGTTCAAACGGCTGATCGAGATGGAGCCGGATCTTGACGTCGTGGCCGAATGCCGCAGCGCCGATGATGCGGTGGAGGCCGTCGGCCACTGGCGCCCCGATCTGGTTGCGCTAGATCTGTCGTTGCCCGATGGCAGCGGACTTCCCTTGATCGAGCACCTGCTCAGCGTTTGCGCGCAGACGCGCATTGTGGTGCTGAGCATGCACGACGGTGAGCCGTATGTGTCCGAGGCCTTGCGCCGTGGCGCCAGCGGCTATGTCACCAAGGGGGTAGCGCCCGAAGAACTGGTGGCAGGCCTTCGCGCGGTGATGCAGGGCGAGTGCTTTCTGAGCTCGGATCTGCGCCAGCGTCGGGCCGATCGACCGAACGCTGCACTGGATCCGATCAATCGACTGACGGCGCGCGAGCGCGAGGTGTTCCTGCTGCTGGCAGGTGGCCGGGCACCCAAGCAGGTGGCGGCGGAATTGGGTATTGGCCAGAAAACCATCTACATCCATCGGGCGAGCCTGATGGGCAAGCTGGGCGCAGGTTCGGAACTTGATCTTTACCGGATGGCGACCGAGCGCGGGTTGCTGTCATCCAATAGCTGACGGTCGGGCGAGCTGGGCATCCGGTCAGGCGGTCTGGGCCCGCTCCAGCATCTGCTTGGCATGCGCCCGTGTTTCACGGGTTATCTCGACGCCGCCGAGCATGCGCGCCAGTTCATCCCGCCGGCCGCTGGCGTCGAGTTTGTCGATGCTGGTGCGGGTGGAATCGCCGTCGCTGTGCTTGCTGACACGCAGATGAGCGTGGCCTTGTGCTGCGACCTGCGGCAGGTGGGTAACGCACAGCACCTGGCGTTGACCGCCCAGCGCACGCAGTTTCTGTCCGACCACTTCGGCTACGGCGCCACCGATGCCGGTGTCGACCTCATCGAAGATCATGCTGCCGACGGTGTCCTTACCCAGCGTGGCGACTTCAATAGCCAGGCTGATGCGCGCCAGCTCGCCACCGGAGGCGACCTTGCGCAGGGGGCGCGGTGGCTGGCCGGGGTTGGCGCTGACCAGTAGCTCGCAGCGTTCCTGGCCTTGCGGGTCCGGCTCGTCGCCAGCGACTGCTTCCAGTTCGATGCGCAGCAGGCCGCCGACCATTCCCAGCTCGGCCATCAATACGCTGACCTCCTCGCCAAGCCTGGTGGCCGCGATGGCGCGTGCCTGGCTCAGTCGGGCCGCCATGTGGGTGTAGTCGTGCTGCAATTGCTGGCGCTGCACGGCGAGTTGTTCCAGCGCATCGCCGGCGCCTTCAAGTTCCGTCAGCTCGGCGCGCAAGGTGGAGAGTTTGTCGTGAAGTTCGTTCATCGGTAGCCGGTGTCGGCGCGACAGCTCATGCAGATGCGCCAGGTGATTGTCGACTTCCGTGTAGCGTTCGGGGTCGAGGTCGACGTCCTGTGCATAGCGACCCAGTCCATCAGCGGCCTCGCCCAGTTCGATGCTGGCGTTGTCGAGCAATTCCAGCAAAGGTCCCAGTTTGTCGTCGAGTGCGGCGACTTTGCCGAGTTCGGTATGGGCGCGGCCAAGCGCGCGGCGCAGCGCAAATTCACTGTCGCCATCGAGCAGTTCGACCACGCCGGCGGCGCCTTCAGCCAGCCGGCCGGCATTGGCGAGGCGCCTGTGGTTGGCCTCGAGTTCGCTCAGTTCGGCTTCGGGTAGCGCCCATTTTTCCAGCTCATCGAGTTCGTGGCGCAGCATGTCGATGCGCTGGTCGCGATCCTCACCACCACTGAGCTTGCGTATGCGAGCACCAAGCTCACGCCACCGCAACGCGCTGTCGCGCACCTGCGTCAACAATTCATCGTGGCCGGCATAGGCATCCAGCAGGGCCAGCTGGTGCGAGCGTGACAGCAGTGCCTGATGCTCGTGCTGACCGTGGATCTCCACCAACAGCGAAGCGAGTTCGCCCAGTTGACGCGCATTGGCGGGTCGACCGTTGATCCAGGCCTTGGAGCTGCCTTCGGTACGGATCACCCGGCGCAACTGGCAGCTGCCGTCCTCGTCCAGCTCCTCGCGCAGCAACCATTGGCGTGCTTCGGGCAGCTCGGCCAGATCGAACTCCGCGGCCAGTTCGGCGCGGTCACTGCCAGCGCGCACCATGCCACTGTCAGCGCGGGCGCCAGCCAGCAGCATCAGTGCGTCGACCAGGAGCGATTTGCCGGCGCCGGTTTCACCGCTGACCACAGTGAGGCCAGGGCCGAATGCGACCTCGGCGGCTTCGACGACGGCAAATTGACGGACGTAGAGCGAAGTGAGCATGGGCAGGAAACTGATGAGGTCGACGGATTGTAGCGGCAGCCTGATGGCACCAGGAGCCTGGGTGGTAGAAATGTGTAAACCCAGCAGGTTGTTCATGACGTCAGGGATACGAGAGATGGATGGCGGTGGATTTCAGTGGTCGTTGCAACATCTCCAGATTGGGGTGACAAATGGGACGATCAGGCGGTTGGGCGGAGGAACAGTCAGAGCGAGCACTGGTGCCATCGCCTGGCCGGCCGGGTGTCAACCAGCTGGAGGCGAAACAGGCGTTCCGGAGGAGGATGCAAAGTGAGGCAGCCGCGTCAGCGTGTGGCGTGTCGCAGCCGTTGGGCCCACGATGGTTTCGTGAGGCGGGCGGGATCCCACCGATAAACTTGGTCCCGCATTCGGGACGCTACTTGTCGTTTGCCGAGCGCGAGGAAATTGCGCTATTGAAGGCCCAACGATGCGGAGTTCGCGAGATTGCCCGGCAGCTGGGCCGGTCGCCCTCGACCATCTCACGCCAACTGCGGCGTAATGCTGCGACCCGCAGTGGTTCGCTGCAGTACCGGGCTGCCGTCGCACAGTGGAAAGTTGAGCGAGTGACCAAGCGTTCCAAGCTCGCCAAGCCTGCCGAGAACGAGCGGTTGCCAGTGTATGTGCAAGACCGCCTCGCCGGGGTGGCCATGGATGCCGAGGGCAGACCGATTCAGAGATCCGACGTGCCGTGGAAGGGGCGGCGCCATGGCCTGCGCGCCGACTGGCGCTGGGGCACCGCTGGAGCCCGCTGCAGATTAGCCGCCGATTGGGAATCGACTTCTCGCATGATGCATCCATGCGTATCTCCCACGAAGCCATCTACCAAGCGCTCTATCGTGCAAGGTAGTGGTGCGCTGCGCCGCGAACTGTCCGGCTGTCTGCGTACCGGCCGAGCGTTGCGGGTGCCACGTGCCAGGACGCGGCAACGGGCAAGCAGTTCATTACCCCCGAGGTGATGATCAGCCAACACCCGGCCGAGGTCGCCGACCGCGCCTTGCGCCATTGGGAGGGCGACCTGATCATGGGCCTGAACAGCTCTGCGATCGGCACGTTGGTCAAACGCACGACGCGGTTCGCGATGCCACTGCATTTGCCACCCATGCTGGGTCAAAGTTCCGATGCCAGAATCAAGAACGGGTCCGCATTGGCCTGACACGGCGCCGAAGCCGTCCGCGGTGTCATCGCTGCGAAGATCGCGACGCCGCCCTAACAGCTCCGCAAATCGCTGACTTGGGATCAGGGCGCGGAGCTGGCCCACCATCACGCCATCGCTGGCCTCGTGGTACTCGCGAATCCGAACCAACAAGCGTTGGTTGTCGGTCTTGCGAGTGCTGGCCGATCGCTTGCTCCAGACATGGAAGCCGCTGGTCGACACCTTCAGGCATCGACACATCAGCTGGACAGGATAGAGATCGCGACAGCGCTGGGTCGTCTGATACTTCAGCTCGATTCCCTGGCGAAGAACGCTGCCGCATCGCACAAAAAACGCGCTCCTTCTTCACCCGGGCCAGTTTGCCTGACTATCTCTTGGTCACGAGGCACGCCCGAGCCGGTGTAGAACCCATAAGTTGCTTGGCGTCGTAATACACAAGGGTTAAAAACGTGAACTTAATCACACCAATGTGATATAGATGCGTTCCGATCTGTGCTAGGTAGTGTCGAAGAGGGTTGGCTGACAGAGGGATTCGTCAGTAAGGGAGGTGCCGCATGTACCGATCGTTCCGATACGGAGTCCGCTGGCAGTTGCTGCTGGTACTGGTCGAGTTTGTGCTGCTGGTAGGGTGTGTTTATGCCGCGGTGGTGCTGCGTTATTGGGGGCATGGCGGCACCCAATCCGCGTTCGTCCATTCGATGCAGTTGCGCGCGCTGCCGGTGGCGTTGGTGCTGATTTTCTCAATGGCCTCGCTGGGTTTATATCAAGTTCACCTGCGCGCGGGTTGGTTGGGGCGGCTTAGCCGACAAGGCGTCGCGTTCGTGTTGGGCGGCGTAGTGCTTACGGTGCTGTACTACGCGCTTCCTCCCTCGTATCTGGGTCGGGGGGTTCTAGGCATTGCGTTGCTGCTCGGCTATCTCGTCGTGGCATTGTGGAGAGTGTTGTTCCTGAGTTTGGTGGACGCCGACTTGTTCAAGCGCCGCGTGATGATCCTGGGTGCCGGCGAACGCGCCGCTGAGTTGATCCGCATAATGCGCCGCAAGACCGATCAACGTGGGTTCAAGATACTGGGTTGCGCGCCCGTCGGTGCCGGATCGGTGTCCATTTCCGCGCCTCTGCTGCTGCACCCCGACGAGGCCTTGTGTGAATGGGTGACGGAGCTCGGCGTGGAGGAAATCGTGGTGGGGCCGGACGACCGCCGCGGGACCTTGCCGGTGGAGGCGCTCTTGGAATGCAAGCGGCACGGCGTAGCAGTGACCGAACTCGCCGAGTTTTTCGAGCGCGAGGCCGGAAAAATCATGATGGAACTAACCAACCCGTCGTCGCTGATATTTTCGGATGGCTTCAATATCTCCCCCGTGAGGCTCGCGATCAAGCGTGCTTTCGATTTACTCACTGCTTCGCTGGTATTACTGGTGACATGGCCGTTCATGCTGCTGACGGCCTTGGCAATTCGGCTGGAGTCGGGTGGTGGCGCGCCGATCCTGTACTACCAGGATCGAGTCGGTGAAAACGGCAAGCTCTTCCGGGTCATCAAGTTTCGCAGCATGGGCGCCGACGCCGAGCGCGATGGCGTGGCACGTTGGGCTACTGAGCATGACAACAGGGTCACCAGGGTCGGGCGCTTCATCCGCAAGGCCCGACTAGACGAGTTGCCGCAGCTCTGGAACGTGCTGCGTGGCGACATGAGCATCATCGGCCCGCGACCGGAGCGGCCGCAGTTCGTGGACAGTTTCAACAAATGCATTCGCTATTATTCATTGCGGCATTGCCTGAAGCCGGGACTGACCGGCTGGGCCCAACTGCGCTATCCATACGGCTCATCCCTGGAGGATGCCGAGGAAAAGTTGAAGTTCGACCTCTTCTACGTGAAAAACCATAACTTCGTATTCGATCTGGCCATCCTGGTCCAGACCTTGGAAGTGGTGTTGTTCGGACGTGGCGCCCGCTGAAATCAAGGAGAAGGACGAGTGAAACGACTACCGCGAGACTGCATTTTCTGGCTGGTGATGGTGGTTGGTTTGCTGCTGATTGGCGGTTGCAGCACTGCGCCAACTGTCAACTCTCTGGCCGTGGCTAATCCGCAACCGGTGGAGCACTACATCATCGGACCGGGCGATTCGCTGGAAATCTTCGTGCGCGACAACCCCACGCTAACCACCACCGTGCCGGTGCGTCCGGACGGGCGCGTCTCGATCCCGCTGGTGCAGTCCATGGTGGCGGCCGGCAAGACTCCGGAGGAACTGGCTGGCGACCTGGAAAAGGAGTTGAGCCGCTATATCCGTGATCCGTTGGTAACCGTGATCGTCAAGGGGTTCGTGGGCGCTTACAGCCAACAGGTGCGCGTGGTCGGTCAAGCGGTGACGCCCAGGGCTGTGCCTTATCGCAGCGGCATGACCGTGCTCGACGTGATGATTGACGTCGGCGGCCTCACCAAGTTTGCCGCTGGCAACAGCGCCAAGATCATCCGCCATCTGCCCGAAGGCAACGACCAAACCATCCCGGTGCGACTGGGTGAACTTATGAATGGCGCGATCAAGTACAACGAGGTCATGCGTCCCGGGGATGTTCTGATCATTCCCCAATCACTGTTTTGACGCGACGAGTCCCAGTACATGGGAACCGCTAACGACATTGGGAAAGAAAGAGATGCAGACCCAGTCATTTGATTTACATGAGTTGTTCCAGTACGTACTGCTGGAGGCTCGTGCCGCCTGGCGCTATCGCTGGCGTGCGCTGATCGTCGCGTGGTGCGTGATGATTCTGGGGACGCTGCTGGTTTTCAGCCTCCCGAACAAGTATGAAGCCAACGCGCAGGTGTATGCCGACACCGATGCGTTGACGAATCCGCTGTTGCGCGGGGTTGCGGTGCAGCCTGACGTTCGTGAGCGACTGCTGGTCGTCACCCACACCATGCTCTCGCGCCCCAATCTCGAGGCAGTGGCGGACAAAACCGGTTTGGCTTTGCGCGCGACCACCCCGGCGGACAGGGACGCGCTGTTACTGAAACTGGGCACTGCCGTCCAAATCAAGGACGCCGGCACGAAGAACCTCTACAACCTCAGTTACGCCGACTCCGACCGGCAAATGGCGCAGACGGTGGTGCAGGCGTTTCTGCAGATACTGATGAACGATACCGTGGGCGCGAATACCGCCTCTGCCACGACGGCGCAAAATTTTCTGGAGCAACAGGTCCAGGACTACGGCAAACGTCTGACCGAGGCGGAGAAGAAACTCGCGAATTTCCAGGAAGCCAATATTGGCTACATTCCTAGCCAGGGCGGCAGCAGCTATTTCACGCGCCTGCAGGCCGCTGAGGCGCAGTTGCAGACATTGCAATCCCAGTACGATACGGCCGTCGCCGGCCGCGCGACCATCCAGCAGCAAATGCGCGCGATGGCGGCTGGCTCTGCTACCTCTCCAAGAATCGATCCGCGCACCCAGGAAGTGGACAAGCAGATTGCCGCTTACCAGCAGCAACTCAACACGCTGCTCCTGAGTTACACCGATGCGTATCCGGACGTGATGTCCACACGACGCATGATCGCGCAACTTCAGGCGCGGCGCGCGGCGCCGCAAAAAAATGTCGCAAGCAGCTCGATGATGAACGTGGCCTCGGACAATCCGGTGTATCAGGAAATGCAAAAATCCATGTACGCCACGCAGGTGAGCATCCAGACGCTGGCGATGCAGATCGACCTGCAGAAACGGCAGATCGCCGAACTCAAGAGCCACGGGAACAAGATCACCGACGTGCAAGTCACGTTGCAGCAACTGACACGCAACTACGATGTTACCAAGAAGCAGTATGACCAATTGTTGGAGCGTTCGAACACGGCCCAGCTGTCCCAGGACGCAACCCAAAGCGGCAACAATCTGAAATTCCGCGTGGTCAACCCACCAATCGTTCCGTTGTTACCGGAGAGCCCACATCGCAGCCTGCTGTTACTCCTGGTGTTCGGTCTGGCCGTGGCCATCGGCAGTGGGTATGCATATCTCATGCACAAGATAACGCCGGTATTTGTGAGTCTCAGGGGTTTGCAGGCTTCTGGCGATTACCCGGTGCTTGGCGCCTTCAGTTTGATTGTGTCGCGGGCACGTCGTCAGGAACTGCGCCGCGGCATGATCGGGTTCTGGGCCGGGGCCTGTCTGCTGCCAATGATGCTGGTGCTGGGGTTTGCCTTTGACGGACACATGACCCATCTGGTGCAGCATTTCTTCATGATAGGTGTCGCATGAGCATCGTTGAGAAAGCCGTCGAAAAACTCAAGAACTTGCCGGCGGGCTCACCGGTGTCGCCACCGCTGGAGGTCGCGCCACTACACACGGCATCCACGGTCGAACGTTTGCAGGAACGGACGCGCGTGGTGGACCAGCCGGTTGAATCCGCGCCGCTGTGGCACGTGGAGCCGGCAGCGCTCAAGCGCATGGGCATACTCCCCGCTGACGACGCGGCGGGGGCCAGGCTTGCAGACGAACTGCGTCTTATCAAGCGGCCACTGCTGGACAATGCGATTGGAAAAGGTGCCGAAACACTTGTCCGCGGGAAGCGCATCATGGTGGCCAGCGCGGAGGCGGGCGAGGGCAAGACCTTTGTAGCAATGAATCTCGCCCTGAGCTTGGCGCGCGAGACGGATTTCGAAGTGCTGCTGGTGGACGGCGATATAGCGAAATCCGACATCACGCGCATTCTCGGCCTCAGCGGACAGCCCGGTCTGATGGATGTGCTGGCTGACGAACAGCGCGCTCCCGCCGAAGTCATCGTACATACCGATGTGCAGAATCTGCTGGTGGTACCGGCAGGGCAACGTCATCCGCTCGCCGCCGAATTGTTCCGTAGCCGCCGCATGGAGTACGTGCTCGACGAATTTGGCGGGCGCGATCGGCGACGTCTGGTGGTGTTTGACTCTTCGCCGCTACTGGCGACTTCCGAGTCCCAGGTGCTGGCTTCCCACATGGGTCAGGTTGTCATGGTTGTGGCCGCAGACCGAACTCGTCGGCAGGTGGTAAATGCAGCGCTGCAATGCTTGGATGACTTCCAGTATGTTGGTCTGGTTCTCAACATGAGCAGCCTGCCTGCGGGCGCGGATTACTACAACCGCCGCCAGGGTCACTATCTCCGGATCTTTAACGGGGAAGCCTAAATGCGCGCACTGTCGACGTCCGCTGTCTTGTCGTCGATCGTCCTGAGTGGCTGGCTGACCGGGGTCACCGCCCAGAACGTTAATGTCGATGCAGGCAATGCGCTGAGTTCGGTTCCGGATGAACAAGCCACAGGCACCAAGGATGAGCCAGTCGGCGTCATTCCGCAGCCGAGTATCGACTCTCCAGGGATGGTCTTGGGTGCCACTCTCGGTGAGCTCTACACCGACAACCTGAAGCTTGCGGCCTCGGGCAAACCAAAACAAACGAGTTGGATTACCGAGATCCAGCCGTTCTTCAAGGGGGCATGGAATGGTCCCCGGTTTTCCGGCGTACTTGATTACACGATGACGGGTTATCTATACGCAGGGCAATCGCGCTCCAATCAGTTGGCGCACGATCTAAAAGCTCACGGAACATTCATCATTCTTCCGCAGCATTTTTTCCTCGACGGTACCGCATTGTATGGGCGCGAGGTCATCAACAATGAATTACCGGCCGGGTCCGGCACGTTTTTCCTGAACAATAACCGCGCCAACGTCGCCAGAGGTACGATCAGTCCATACTGGGTTCAGGACTTAGGCAACGTCGGCACGATGCTGCTGCGTTACACCTTGGGACGAGTAATCTACAACCACCACGGCATCTCGGGGCAGAATGCCGGTCTGTTGAACGGGATTCCCGACATCACCAGCAAAGCGCTGCAGTTCAGCGTGGTGAGTCCTGCGTATCAAACCTGGGGCTGGAACCTGGCGTATTCCGACCAGCGCATCGAGCCAGACTTCGGCCGAGGTATCGAGTATGCGGTAGCCAAGCTCGGGACCTCGTGGCAAATCAACGACAATACCAAGTTGCTGGCGGATGTCGGAAAGGAAAACCGGTTCCTGCTGGACGGTACGTCCAGGAAACTTGGCGCCAGTTTCTGGGACGTCGGGTTCGATTGGTCGAATACCCGGGATAATTTGAAATTGCTGGTTGGACACCGGTTCTACGGGCGCAGCTACCAGTTTTCCTGGATGCGCACTGCGGCCTTGCTGACAACGGCGATGAGTTACATGGAACAACCGACTGATCTCAACCAGCAATTATTGGGACAGGACCCCAGTGCGATTGTTACCTCACCCGCCGGCATTTCCTACATTCCCTCGCTCAGAAACCATCAGACTTATCTGATGAAGCGCGCTACAGCTTCGGCAAGCTACACCATGCCGAGGGGCAGCCTGCGCTTGGTCCTATACGACGAGCGCCGCACCTATTTCCTCTTGGATAACCGCGAGGAAAGGGTGGCGAATGCGAATATTGACTGGCTGTTCGATATCGGCGCATCCACCACGCTTACTTCGACATTCGGTTGGCAGCGATATCAATTTCAGGACGGTCAGATAATCTACAATCGTTATACACAACTGGCTCTCGTACATCAGGTCAACCCGAATAACTTCGGCAGTTTGCGGCTGCGAAGCGACTCGCGAAACGTGCAGTCCGGCGCTCCCGGCACTCCCGGCGCGCACGGTTACCGGGTGAATGTGCTCTTCCTGCAATGGACCCATTTGTTTTGAGATCGATATGTATCAGGCGTTTTACAAACTGCGCGGCAAGCCTTTCCAGTTGACCCCGGATCCAGTAATGCTGTTTCCCAGCATGGGTCACAAGCGTGCCATGTCTTACCTGCTCTACGGGCTCGAGCAGGGCGAAGGCTTCGTGATGATTACCGGAGCGGTTGGCACGGGTAAGACGCTGCTCATCCAGAAACTGTTCGAAGAACTAGCGCACCGCAACATCGCCATGGCGAGTATCGCCTCCGCCAATCTCGACGGTGAGGACATATTGCCGGCCGTGGCTTCAGCGTTTGCGCTGTCTTACGAAGGGCGCGGCAAGGAGTCCTTGCTGCAGGATGTAAAGCGGCATCTGATGGCGTTGCGTGATCGGCATTCGCATGCGCTTCTGGTTGTGGACGAGGCGCAAACGCTTACCTCGGCGGCGCTGGAGATGCTGCGCATACTGTCGAATTTCGAGGTCAACGGTCACGCGCTGTTGCAAGTCTTTCTCATCGGCCAGGCCGAACTGCAGCGCACCATCATCACCAATCGCATGGAACAGTTGCGTCAACGCATCATTGCCTCCCACAAGCTCGAGCCGATGGGGGCCGAGGAAAGCCGCGAATACATCCTGCACCGCTTGCATGCAGTCGGCTGGAACAACGACCCGGAGCTGGCGCCGGGAATCTTTGCAGGGGTTTACCTGGCCGGCCGCGGCATCCCGCGCAAGGTCAACCTGATCATGGACCGGCTGCTTTTGCACGGTTACCTGGAGGATCTGCATAGCCTGAACCAGGCGGCGCTCACTGTCGTGCTCGACGAAATTCATGAGGAGATGGCCGAGGTGCCGCAGACACTGGAGGCACCCGCGATCCCTCAGCGCCGGGATCCGGGGTTTGCCACTACGCCCTCCGAGCGGGAAACCGAGTTTACCGAGCTGGACCTCACACAACGCAACAACATTTTGTTGCAGCTAATGCACGAAAATATCCAACTCAGGGGGATGCTGAAGACTAAGCCGGCGCCAACGCCCGCCACTGACGACGCGATGGTTGCCAATATGCGGCGTGGGCGTTCCAGGCGGAAGCGCAAATGAACAAGCTGCCGCTGCTGCCTGAGCCTGTCATCAACGCCATGACAGTCGACGTCGAGGACTATTTCCAGGTTGCCGCCTTCGAAAAGTGTATCCGGCGCGAGGACTGGCCGCGCTGGCCGATCCGCGTGGAGGACAACACCCGGCGCGTACTGGAGCTTTTCGCTCGTCACGGTGTGCACGCCACTTTCTTCGTGCTTGGCTGGGTGGCAGAACGCTTCCCCGCACTGGTGCGCGATATCAGCGCGGCCGGCCATGAAATCGCAAGCCACGGTTTTGGCCACGAGCGCCTGACCAATCTGAGCCGCGGCGAATTCCGCGATGGCATTACCCGCACCAAACGCCTGTTGGAGGATATTACCGGCACTGCGGTGGTCGGCTACCGGGCGCCCAGTTATTCCATCGGCCCCGGAACACTCTGGGCCCATGAGGAACTGCGCGAAGCTGGTTACCGCTACAGTTCCAGCATCGTGCCGATCCACCATGATCTGTATGGCATGCCGGGGGCGCCGCGCTTTGCGTTTTTCACCGAGCGCTCCGGCTTGCTCGAAATCCCGGTGACCACTGTGCGCCAATGGGGACGCAACTGGCCTTGCGGTGGTGGTGGTTATTTCCGCCTACTGCCCTATGCGCTGTTCAAGCGCGGTCTGCGTCGCGTCAACCGGCAAGAACAGTCCTCGGGCGTGTTCTATTTCCATCCATGGGAAATAGATCCGCAGCAGCCACGAGTGCCCGGCGTGACGCTCAAGAACCGGGTACGGCACTACCTGAACCTGACGCGCACGGTGCCCCGGCTCGAGCGATTGATGCGCGATTTCCGGTTCGATCGCATGGACCGTGTGTTTCTCGCCGATGCACATGCCGACTATCCGGTGGTGGCGCTGCAGGCCACCGAACTCTGTGCGGACTGAGGGGGAACAGGACATGCTGGACCAAGCGGACGACAGTCGTTCTGACGACACTTGTGCCATCAAGCGCCTGGGAAGTGATGACGAGGAGCGCTGGGACGACTTTGCCAAGGACGCGCCGCAGGCCACGTTTTTCCACCGCGCGGCCTGGCGCGGCATCATCGAGCACGGACTCGGCCACCGCTGTCACTATTTGTACGCGCAGCGGAATGGGGTCATCACCGGGATCCTGCCGCTCGCGGAAATACGCAGTCGGCTGTTTGGCCATGCACTGATTTCGACGCCATTCTGCGTATATGGTGGCGTGGTCGCGCGCGACCCGGACAGCGCAGCTCAGCTCACGCACGCTGCGACCATCCTCGCCGACGAGTTGCATGTGGATTATCTCGAATTGCGTGATCGCGAGTTGCACCAAACGACCTGGCCGGTCAAGGATCTGTACGTCGGCTTCCGCAAGGCGATTGATCCGGACCCTGACAAGAATTTGAAGGCGATCCCACGCAAGCAGCGCGCCATGGTTCGCAAAGGCATTGCCGCGGGTCTGCAGGCGCACCACGGCGGCAACATTGCCGAGTTTTACCGGGTGTACGCCGAGAGCGTGCGCAATCTGGGTACGCCCGTGTTGTCACGCAACTATTACATGCGGCTGCAGCGGATGTTTGGCGAGGATTGCGAAATTACTGTGGTCACTCACCAGGGGCAGCCGGTGGCCGCGGTGATGAGCTTCTATTTTCGCGATGAAGTGCATCCGTATTACGGTGGCAGCGTGGCGCGCGGCCGCGATCTGGCTGCCAACGATTTCATGTACTGGTCGGTGATGCAGCGCGCGGTGGAGCGTGGCGCACGGCTTTTCGACTTCGGCCGCAGCAAGCAGGACAGTGGCTCGTATCACTTCAAGAAACACTGGGGCTTCGAGCCCCGGCCGCTGCACTATTCCTATCACCTGGTACGCGCCAAGACGGTTCCCAATATCAGCCCTACCAACAACAAATACAGCCTGTTCATCAAGGCCTGGCAGCGTCTGCCGCTGCCGGTCAGTTGCGCGCTGGGACCATGGCTTGCACGGGATCTGGGTTAGCGCATGCGCTCGGTACTGTTCCTCTGCCACCGTCTCCCCTGGCCTCCCAGCAAGGGCGACAAGATCCGCTCGTATCACGTGTTGCGGCGGCTCGCGCAGCACTATCGCGTGTATCTCGGCGCGTTCGTGGACGATCCAGTTGACTGGCAATACCTTGCGCCGGTCGAGACCTTGTGCGCCGAGGTCTGCGTTCGACCTTTGCCGCACTGGTCTGTGCGCTGGCGGGCGCTTGCGTCGCTGATGCGGGGCGAAGCACTTACGGTTGGGGTGTACCGCGACCGTGTGATGCGGCGCTGGATCGAAGGACTGCTGGCCGAGCGCAAGGTAGACCTGGCCTTGTGCTATTCGTCCGGCGTGGCGCCGTTCGTCATGGCGCACCCGCAACTGCGGCGAGTCATGGATTTCGTGGATGTGGACTCCGACAAATGGCGCCAATATGCACAGGCCAATCATGGTCTGACACGCATGATCTATCGGCGGGAAGCGCGTCGGCTGGCGGACTTCGAACGCAAGGTTGCTGCGCAATTCGACGCCAGTGTGCTTGTCTCGGAAGCTGAGGCGGCGTTTTTCCGCCAGCAAGTGCCGGCGGCGGCCGGCAACGTATACGGCATCCCCAATGGCGTGGACGGTGAGTATTGGGATCCGCATCGCGCCTGTGCCAATCCCTATCGGCCAGGGGAGCGTGCAGTAGTGTTTGTAGGTGCCATGGATTACCGCGCCAACGTGCATGCCGCGCAATGGTTCGCGCGCGAAGTGTGGCCGCGGATTTTCGCCCGGTGCCGGGATGCACGTTTTTACATCGTAGGAAGCAAGCCGACAGCGGCAGTTCGTGCGCTGGGTCAGCTCGCGGGCATCACAGTCACGGGGCGCGTGGAAGACGTGCGGCCATATCTGGCGCATGCCCATGCCGTGACGGCACCGTTGCGTATTGCCCGAGGCATTCAGAACAAGGTGCTGGAAGCGCTAGCCATGGAAAAGGTGCTGCTGGCAACACCGGAAGCCTGGGAGGGTATCGAGGATTTCGCGGGTCGCCAAGGCTGCATCAGCGATTCACCCGAGGTCATGGCGACCGAAGCCGCGCATTGGCTGGATACGCCGCAAGTCGCACACGTGCCGGCGGCCCGCGCGATGGTTCTGTCGCGCTACGACTGGAAGCGCAATCTCGACACCTATGAACGAGTGCTGGGTAACGCGCAGCCCGGCGCAGCCTCCATCCGTGCTTTGGGCACTCCCGGGTTGGGAGCATGTTCGTGAGTCGGGTATTGGACGCCAACGCCGGCATTTCCACGCGCACTTCCGGCTGGGCGCTGGCCGCAGCCGCATTCGGCGTCGCCGTGGTCGTGTTGCTGGTCTGCTACTGGCAGACGGTGCAATCGCTGGTGTGGGTTTGGGATCACGACGGAACCTATCAGTACGGGTTTCTGATTTTTCCGCTAAGCGTGTGGGTGGCATTCGGTCTGCGCCAACGGGTGCGAACGCACCCGCCCGCGCCGAGCGTTTGGGGCCTGGCTGCGGTGGCCGCGTTGGTGTTTGTCTGGTATGTCGGGCGTCTGCTCGATGTCAATCTGGCGCAGCATTTTGCTCTTGTCGCGCTGTTTCCGGCGCTGGTGCTCGCCTGCTGCGGATGGAGTGCGCTGCGGGTGCTGGCGTTCCCACTCGGTTATCTGGTGGTGTTTGCGGTTCCCTGGGGCGATGGACTGGTAGGTCCGCTGCAGGACATCACGGCGCATTTTGCGGTGCGCGCACTGGAGTTGACCGGCACCCCGGTATTGCTCGACGGTCGGGAAATCCTGACCCCCTCGGCGGTATGGATGGTGGCGGACGCGTGCAGCGGTGTGAAATTTTTCATTGCCTGTATCGCACTCGGCTGCCTGTATGCCTACCTGATGTACCAACGCTGGTGGAAGCAGGCGGTTTTCGTGGTGCTCGCGGCGGTGACGCCTGTCATCGCGAATGGCTTCAGAGTTTATTTCACGATATTGATTGGCGAGACTTGGGGGCTGAAATACGCCACCGGCACCGATCACCTGATTTTCGGCTGGCAATTCTTCGGTGCTGTGCTGGTGCTGTTGTTGCTGGCTGGCTGGTTTTTTCGCGATCCTCCCGTGGCGCGCGAGCATCCCCACGAAAATGGCAACATGCCGGCTACCCCGCGCATGGTGGTCTGGCCAGTGGTGTTCGCGTTGTTGATCGTCGGTCCGGCCGTGGCTGCCGGACTTTCATCACCAGCGCCGGCGGAAGAGATGCCCGTGACCGCACCAGCGGTCGCCGGTTGGAGCGGGCCGCAAGCTGCGGCAGACAACTGGCGGCCCACATTCAATGGAGCTGCGGGGCAAGTAAAGGGGGTTTATCGATCGGACGCGGGCAGCGAAGTGGTCGAGTTATTTCATGCTGTCTACACCGGCAATCCGCGCCGCGGGCATACATTGATTACCTACGGCAACCGTCTTTACGACCCGGCGCAGGCGCAAATCCTTAGCACCGCCAGCCGCCAGGTCAATCTCACCGGCGACCGAAGCCTCCGTGCCGGCGAATTGCGGCTGAGTGGCGCGGCGGGTCCACGTCTCGTGTGGTACTGGTACTGCGTGGATCAACGCTGTACTAGCTCGCAGATGCTCACCAAGTTGCTGCAGGCGTGGGATGTGCTGCGCGGGCATCTGCTGCAATCGGCAGTGTGGGCAGTGTCATCACCGATCGGCGAAGGCGGTGTCGATCAGGCGCGGGCGAATCTGCGTGCATTTACGCAGATGCTCCCGGCGACAGCCTCGGCGGATCCACAGATCGGACGTGAATACGTCCCTTCGGGAAACGAGCCGTGAAAGACAAACCGCTGATCGTGCACGTGCTCTACCGGCTGGATACCGGTGGCATGGAGCGCATCGTCGTATCGCTGATCAACGCGACCTGTGATCGCTACAGGCACGCTGTGATTGCGCTGACCGGTTTTGGAGTTCTGAGAGGGGAGATAGAAAATACCGTTACAGCGTGCGTGTCACTTGAAAAGAAGCCGGGCAAGGACTGGCCGTGCTACTTGCGACTCTGGCGCGCCCTGCGAGCGTTGAAGCCGGATCTAGTACAGACTTACAACGTCGGAACCCTGGATTTCGCACCGGTCGTGAAAATGGCCGGCGTGAGCCGCTTGGTTCACGCCGAACACGGACGCGATGCGACAGATCCGGAAGGTGAGAACCCCAAATATCTCCGACTGCGACGTTGGATGGCGCCGCTCATCGATCGATACGTCGCGGTTTCTCCCGACTTGCAAAGCTGGCTCTCGGAACGCGCGGGCATTCGACGATCCAAGGTGGTGTATATCGCCAACGGAATTGATGCCGCGATGTTCAACGTGCCACGCGTTGCGTCCGAGCCGCGTCGGCAGCTGGGCGATTTTGCGCCTCCGGACACCGTGGTTGTCGGCAATATTGCACGCCTCGACAAGGTAAAGGATCAAGCCGGTTTGCTCTCGGCGTTCAAGTTCCTTCGTGAAAAAACAGGACATGCCAATTGCCGCTTGATCATTGCCGGTGAGGGGCCACAACGGGAGGCGCTGGAACGACAGATTGTTCAGCTCGGCCTGGTGGAAACGGTGCGGCTACTCGGCAATCGCGATGATGTGGCGGAACTGCTCGCAGAGTGCGATGTGTTCGCCTTGTCGTCCATCGCCGAAGGCATGCCCGTCACATTGCTGGAAGCGATGGCCGCCAGACTTCCAGTGGTTGCAACCGACGTCGGGGGCGTGGCCTTGGTGGTGGAGGCCGGTGTGACCGGTACGCTGGTGCTTGCCGGCGATCCGCACGCCATGGCTGAGGCGCTGCGCGCCTATGTCGCAGACGCAACGCTGCGTCGTCAACATGGTGCCGCGGGATGCGCTCGCGTCGCCGCGCAATTCAGCTTGAACGCCATGGCGACCGCGTATGTAACGTTATACGACGAGCTGCTGGGTGCGCTGGCGAGTGCCGCGCCGGCACGCACATTGTCCGGCCTGGCTGAGCGCAAGGAGAACTGACATGTGCGGTCTGGCCGGAATCGTTTCGTCACAGCACGGCTACCCTGATGAACGGGTTCTGCTGGCCATGCGGGATGTTCAGCGTCACCGCGGGCCAGACGAGGCTGGTGTCTATCTGGGTGAAGGCGTCGGGCTCGGCCATCGCCGCCTGTCCATCATTGACTTGGCCCACGGCCAGCAACCCATGGTGGATGACAAAGCCCGTCTGGCGTTGATCTACAACGGTGAGCTGTACAACTTCAAGTCGCTCAGAGCCGAACTGGAAGCGCTGGGTATCTTGTTCACCAGTAACAGCGACACCGAGGTTCTGTTGCGGGCCTGGCAGCAATGGGGTGAAGAGTGTTTGCCGCGCCTGGTCGGCATGTTTGCGTTCGCCGTGTGGGACGCGCGTGCGCAGCGGGTCTTTCTGGCTCGCGATCAGCTTGGCATCAAGCCGCTCTATTACGGCTTCACAAGCTCCGGCGACTTGGTGTTTGCTTCCGAGCTCAAGGGGCTGCTGGCGCATCCCGGTGTGGAACGCCAGCTCGATCCACAGGCGCTGGAGGACTATCTGGCACTCGGCTACGTGCCGGACCCAAAAAGCATCTATCGCGGGATTTCCAAGCTGCCACCAGGCCATTGGCTGACTTGGCGTGCCGGCGAGCCCGCTCCGACCGCCCGACAGTACTGGGATGTCCCATTCAAACTTGACACCCAACTGGCCGAAGGCGAGGCATCCGCAAAACTGCGGACGCTGCTGGACGAAGCGGTGGCAAGCCAGATGATCGCCGACGTGCCGCTTGGAGCATTCCTATCCGGTGGCGTGGATTCCAGCGCCGTGGTGGCGAGCATGAGCCGGGCGTCGCGGCAACCCGTGCGCACCTGCTCGATCGGCTTCGACCATGATGGTTTCGACGAAACCGTCTATGCGCGGCAGGTCGCCCGGCACCTGCATACGCAACACTTCGAGCAGCGAGTCAACGCTGACGATTACACGCTCCTCGACACGCTGGCGGCGGTTTATGATGAACCGTTCTCCGACAGCTCGGCGCTGCCCACTTACCGCGTGTGCGAGTTGGCACGCACTCAGGTGACGGTCGCGCTGTCCGGCGATGGTGGCGACGAAAATTTTGCGGGCTACCGGCGTTACCGCTTGCATGCGTGGGAAAGCGGCCTGCGCGCACGCTTGCCGCAGTCGTTACGCAAGCCGGTTTTTGGATTATTGGGGAGCATCTATCCCAAGGCCGATTGGGCGCCGCGCCCACTACGTGCCAAGACCACGCTGCAGGCCCTTGCCCGCGACAATGTTGAAGCCTATTTTCACAGCGTCAGCACCACGTCGGCGGCGATGCGCCAGCGACTCTACAGTGCGCGCTTCAAGCGCGAACTCCAGGGTTACAGCGCGCTCTCGGTGTTTCGTTCCCACGCGAACCATGCGCCCACTGACGATCCGCTGCTGCTGGCGCAATACCTGGACCTCAAGACCTGGCTGCCTGGCGATATCCTGACCAAGGTGGACCGCGCCAGCATGGCGCATAGCCTCGAAGTCCGCGTGCCTCTGCTCGATCATCGCCTGGTCGAATGGGCATCCACTTTGCCGCCGGCGTTGAAGCTCAGGGGAAGCACTGGCAAGTACATCCTCAAGAAAGCGCTCGAGCCCGATTTGCCGCACGACGTGCTCTACCGGGCCAAGATGGGCTTCAGTGTGCCCATGTCGACATGGTTGCGGGGCCCGCTCGCGAAGCACGTTCACGAGGCATTGCTCAACGGCGCAGTTGCAGAGTGCGGGTATTTCGAGCCGTCCATGCTTGATCGGCTGGTGCGCGAGCATGCAGCTGGTCGCTACGATCACAGCGCAACACTGTGGAGCCTGCTGATGCTGGATGCCTTCCTTCGACACATGCAGGAGCCAGCTGTCACCGCCCCTGGCAGACCGGAGGCCAGGATCCTAGCCTCCGGAATACTGTCATGAATCACTGCGTTCAGGTGCTGGCGGGGGGCATATCATGACCACGGCGTCGATCAATATTGCGGCTGACCAGGTTATGCCGACAGCGACGAAGCCATCCCGCGGGGCGCTTCGTGGTGCCGCGGTCGAGGGGCTCGTTCCAGCGGGTGGCCAACGCAAGATCCGTCTGCTGGTCTTCACCAGTCTGTATCCGAATGCCGCGCAGCCGCGCCACGGCGTGTTCGTCGAAGAGAGGTTACGCCATCTCGTGGATTCGGGGCGGATTGCCGCGACTGTGGTGGCGCCGGTGCCATGGTTTCCGTTCCGAAGTCCGATGTTCGGTGGTTATTCCACGTTTGCCGCCGTGCCCGAGTCCGAAGAACGTTACGGCATCAGGATTTTGCATCCACGCTATCCAGTGATACCAAAGCTGGGCATGAACATTGCGCCGTTCCTCATGTATCGCGCACTGCTGCCAGTGTTACGGAAACTGCGAACCGCAAGAACCGACTTCGATCTGATTGATGCACACTACTTTTATCCCGATGGCGTGGCCGCCGCACGCTTGGGCGCAGCATTAGGCAGGCCTGTCGTGGTTACCGCTCGTGGTACCGACGTCACATGGATACCGCGCTACGGTCGCTGCAGACGACAAATCCAGCGGGCTGCAGAGAGCGCGGCTGCCATCGTGACCGTTTCGCAGGCACTGAAGGACACATTGGCGACCTTGGGTGTGAATCCCGGGAAGATGACGGTCTTGCGCAACGGGGTGGATCTGGAACGCTTCGGGCCCCGCGACCGCACTGCGATACGAGCCAGGTTGGGTCTGCAGGGCCCCGTCTGGTTGACGGTGGGTAATCTGATCGAATTGAAGGGAGTAGACATCGCCATCGAGGCGCTTGCGCAGGTGCCGGATAACACGTTGTTGATCGCCGGTGCCGGACCGGAAGAGCACAAGTTGCGTCGACTGGTGGAAAGGCTCGGTCTAGTCGCGCGCGTGCGCTTCCTCGGCGAGGTCCCCCAGGCCGAGCTATGCAGTTACTACAACGCTGCGGATGCACTGGTGCTTGCATCAAGCCGCGAAGGCATGCCCAACGTGGTGCTGGAGGCCATGGCTTGCGGCACACCGGTGGTTGCCACGCCGGTCGGTGGCGTACCGGAACTGATCACAGCTCCCGAGGCAGGAGAGCTGATGCGCGAGCGCAGTCCGAAGGCCCTGGTACGGGCGTGGACCATGTTGCAAACGCGCAAACCAGACCGTGTTGCGACGCGCCAATTTGCCGAACGCCTGGGGTGGCATTCGGTGATCGAGGCACAGTGCGCGCTTTATGCGCGCGTGCTTTCGGCTCGTGCTGCGGGTGCAAGGATGGGATCTGCATCATGAGCAAAATGTCGAGTATCGCGCGACCGCCCGACGATTCCCGCACATCGGCCGCCGACCGACCGTTGCGCATCTTGCATGTGCTCGATCATTCGCTGCCCTTGCATAGCGGCTATACGTTTCGGACGCTCGCCATCCTGGGCCAGCAGAGGGCGCTTGGCTGGGAAACGATACAACTGACTGGTCCCAAGCAAGGCAGTGGTCGGCAGCGTGAGGAACAGATCGACGACTGGATTTTCCACCGGACGCCGTCGGCGTCTGCACTCGCCGCGAAGCTGCCGCTGCTCAGATATCGCTATCTGATGAAAGCGCTACAGACCAGACTTGCCGAAGTGGTGGCCAAAGTGTGCCCCGACATCATCCACGCGCACTCACCGGTGCTCAACGCGTTCCCCGCGCTCGCAGTTGGCCGGGCCGCCCGTATCCCGGTGGTGTATGAGGTTCGCGCATTCTGGGAAGACGCGGCAGTCGACCAGGGAACGGCGCGCGAGTGGGGCCCCCGGTATCGCTTGACGCGCGCCATGGAATCGCGTGCCCTGCAGCGAGCGGACGCCGTGACCACGATCTGTGACGGCTTGCGCGGCGACATGTTGAAGCGCGGGATTCCCGCCGACAAGATCACGGTGATTCCCAACGCCGTGGATTTGTCCCTGTTCCGTTTCACCGATACGGCGGATACAGAGTTGTTGCAGAAATATGGACTCACGCCCGGGCACACGCTGGGGTTTGCCGGCTCGTTCTATGCCTATGAAGGACTCGACGCGTTGCTCCGCGCGATGCCGCTGGTGCTCCGCGAGGTACCGCAGGCGCGCCTTCTTTTGTTGGGTGGCGGTCCGCAGGAAGACGATCTACAGGCGCTGGCTTCCCAGCTTGGCCTCGAGCGCGCCGTGCATTTCGCAGGGCGCGTGCCGCACAACGAAATGACCCGCTATTACAGCGCGATGGATGTCATGGTCTATCCGCGGGTTTCGCGGCGTCTGACGGAATTGGTGACGCCGCTGAAACCGCTCGAGGCAATGGCCATGGGCAAGCTGGTGGTGGCCTCGGATGTAGGCGGCCACCGGGAGCTGATACGCGATGGTCACAATGGTCGTCTTTTTCCCGCGGGGTCGGTCGATGCTCTTGCGCGTTGTTTGATCAACCTGCTGAAAACGCCGGAGACCTGGGGCGGGATGATAACCAACGGCCGAGCGTATGTAGCCGGCGAACGCACCTGGGAGGCAAGCGTGGAACGCTATCGTGCGGTTTATGCCAACGTGCTCTACCGCCACCCGCAGGGCGAGAGGAAAGCTGATGGCCGTTGATGTACCCGCGGTGGTCGTTGGTGCTGGGGTCAATGGCCTGGGCGTGGCACGTAGCCTGGCGGTCGAGGGAGTGCGGGTCTGGCTGCTGGATTCCGAAGCCAACCGCCCGGAAATGCACACTCGCGCGGCGAATGCCGTGACCGTGCGTGCCTTGCATGGCGAAGCATTGGTTGAAGAGCTGGTGCGCCTGGCTGCGGCACAGTTTGCAGGTATGCGCCCGGTGTTGCTGCTGACCCAGGAAGAAAGCGTCAAGACCGTCTCGCACCATCGCGAGCGGCTGTCGGCTCTTTACCGTTTCAGCCTGCCGACCGTGGACATGGTAGATATTTTGCAGCACAAGGAGGGCTTCCAGCGTCTTGCCGAAAAGCTCGGCGGTCCGATTCCGCCGCTGGTGCACGTCCGTATGCTCGCGGACCTGCCCGCGATCGAGAAGCTGCGTTATCCCGTGGTGATCAAACCCGGCGAGCGGAATATCGAATACGGGCGGATATTCAAGAAGGCTTACCGCGTGGAAAGCGCATCGGCAGGCATGGATCTGATCCGCCGCATTCTCATGGTGATGACCGACGTCGTGGTGCAGGAGTGGATCGAGGGGCCGGATGCAAATATTTATTTTTGCCTGCAATATCTGGACGGGCAGGGACAGCTTGCCGCGTCATTCACCGGCCGAAAAATCCGCTCCTGGCCTCCGCAGGTCGGTGGTACCGCGAGTTGCGTCGTGGCCCCGGAAGTCCATGACGAACTCTCCGCCATGACTGCACGATTTTTTCAGGCGGCAGGCGTGATCGGGATGGCCAGCATGGAATACAAGCGCGACGCACGCAGTGGGGAATTCCGGATGGTGGAACCCACAGTCGGGCGCACGGACTACCAGGAAGAAGTGGCAACCTTGAACGGCATCAATCTGCCGTATGCGGCCTGGTGTTGCGAGCTTGGCCGACCGTTCCCGGCACCTGTTATGAGAGAGCGGCCCGTGGTATGGCGTGTGCGCTCCGAGGATCTGCAATCGGCAGTCGCACAAGGCCAGCCACTCAAGCAAGGTTATCCGCGCGGTGGTTACGTGGCCGATGCCTTGTGGCGCTGGGATGACCCGATGCCGTTCGTGGTGCAGCGTTTGCGACGCGTTGTGGGCTCGCTGCGAAGCCGGACTTCAAAGATGATGGGCGGGTCGCCAGCGGCCGGGAGCAAGTCGTGAGTGCAGTTGCCGAATTCCTTTCCAGACGACGGACGCGCCCCGCGGCGGACGCACGCAGCGGACTGCAAGCGGCGGCAGAGTGGCTGGCACATGCGCAGGACGCCAGCGGCTGCGGCGGTGTCAGCGCTTCCTACGATGCGGCCAAACGTCAGTGGACAGGCGCCTATCCGGAAACCACCGGCTACATCATACCAACGTTTTTCCGCTATGCAGATTTCTCGGGCAATGACGAATATCGTCAACGAGCCGTGCGCATGGCGGCCTGGGAATCCGACATCCAGCTTCCCGACGGTGGCGTTCGCGCCGGCACGATGGATGCCACGCAGGTCGTGCCGACCATCTTCAATACCGGCCAGGTATTGTTCGGCTGGCTGTCTGCCTGGCAGCATACGGGTGACGCGCGCTTTCGAGACTCAGCTGCGCGCGCGGCCGATTGGCTGGTAGCCGCCCAGGATCCAGATGGTGCCTGGCGGCGCTTCGCTTCGCCGTTTTCCGCGCACGCCTTGAATACCTACAACACCCGCGTCGCCTTCGCGCTGGCCAAGGCAGGCCGCGCACTGCAGGAACCGCGTTATCTGGATGCATCCGTGCGCAATGTGCAGTGGGCGCTTACCCAGATGCATCCCAATGGCTGGTTGGAAAACAACGATCTGGAGGACAACGATCGGCCGCTCACGCATACCATCGCGTACGCCACACGCGGCATTCTGGAAGTCGGTGTGATCGCTGGCCAAGGCAGCTTCGTGGAAGTGGCAGCACGCATGGCCCGAGCGGTAGCGCAGAGCCAGCGCCGCGACGGCGCGCTGCCCGGGCGTCTCGATTCCGCCTGGCGTCCGGCAAGCCGCTGGACGTGTGTCACCGGAAATGCGCAAATGGCCATCATCTGGCAGCGTCTGGCGGCGGAAACCGGCGATCACGCCTGGAAGCCAGCGGCAGAAAATGTCATCCGCTTCAATTTGTCGATTCAAAACCTGACCGCAATCGATGCGGGAGTACGTGGCGGAATGCCAGGCTCGTACCCGCGCTCAGGTGGCTACATGAAGAACCGCTATCCAAACTGGGCAGCCAAATTCTTCATGGACGCGCTCATGCTGCAACTGGAAGCGAGCTAGCGACATGCGCGACATCGCCCTTGCCTTGTTCATCTTCGGAATGCTTCCCTACATCCTGGTACGCCCCTACGTGGGCCTGCTCATATGGTCCTGGCTCGGCTACATGAACCCCAACCGGCTGTGCTATGGCTTTGCCATCAGCTTTCCCTGGGTGCATCTGGTTGCCATTGTCACGCTCTTGAGCTTGCTGTTTAGCAAGGAGAGCAAAAGAATCCCATGGTCTACCACCAGCGTGCTGCTGATGATGTTCCTGCTTTGGACGGGACTGACCACTGTCTTTGCAGTACTGCCCAATGCAGCTTGGAACAAGTGGGAAGAATTCGCGAAAGTTCTGGTCATGGTGTTTGTAACCTTGGTCCTCGTCAACAGTCGCGAGCGCATGCACTGGCTCGTATGGATGATTGTGGTTTCGCTGGGGTTTTATGGGGTCAAGGGTGGCGCGTTCACGATACTCGGAGGCGGAGTCAATCATGTACTTGGGCCACCTTCCAGTTTCATCGCCGACAATAATGCCTTGGCGCTCGCACTGTGCATGACGCTGCCGTTTATGCGCTACTTGCAGCTTCATTCTGCACGGAAATTCGTACGTCTCGGCCTGGCCTTGGCCATGCTGCTTACCGGCGTCGCGATACTGGGGACCTATTCGCGAGGCGGTCTGATTGCTCTGACGATAGTCTGTGGCGCGTTGTTCTTGAAGAGCCGGCGCCGGTTGGCCGTCGCTGTAATCGTCGTCGCAGTGGGCCTCACCGCCTCTCATTTCATGCCGGACAAATGGGTCGACCGAATGGGCACCTTGCAGGACGCCCAGCAGACCGGTTCAGGAGTAACGCGAATTCAGTCGTACGAGTTTGCGGCCAACGTTGCGCTGCACCGTCCGTTGCTGGGAGGCGGCTTCAATGTGTACCAGAGCGACTCGATGTGGCAGCAGTATGGACCGCCGGACGCGATACCCCGTGCCATACACAGCATCTATTTCCGGGTTTTGGGCGAACAAGGTTTCCCCGGATTGTTTTTATTCCTGGCGCTGCTGTTCGTAAGCTGGAGGACTTGCAGCCGGGTGCGGAAACAGACGCGCCAAATTCCGGAAGAGAGGTGGGCCTTCGATCTGGCGTCCATGCTGCAGGTTTCCGTGGTTGCGTTCATGACGGGGGGGGCTTTCCTACCCATGGGTTATTTCGACCTGGCCTATCAGTTGATGGCACTGTGCGCGATTCTTGAACTCCATGTGCGGCAGCGCGCAAGCCAACCCGCAGAGGCACATCGCCACGACAGCGCCGATATGCGTTTGCGGTCAATGGCCACACACAAAGCGTTGCCGGAGTAATGCGTGAAGCGCGTGCTGATGATTGCGTTCCACTTCCCTCCGGTAGCCATGGGCAGCGGGCACCTTCGTACTCTGGGCTTCGTCCGGTATTTGCCCGCGCGGGGCTGGGAACCTACCGTGCTGTCGGCGAACGCAGCGGCTTTCCCTCGCGTCGATGCCGAAAACCTGAAGTTGATTCCCGACGACTGCCGCGTCCACCGCGCGTTCGCGCTGGACGTGCGGCGGCATTTGTCCATCCGCGGGAGGTACCCCGGATTCCTGGCGCAGCCGGATGGCTGGGCCTCCTGGTGGCCGGCGGCAGTAGCACAGGGATTGCAACTGATCCACCGCCACCAGATCAGTGCGATCTGGTCCACATATCCGATCATGACCGCGCACTGCATCGCCCATACGTTGAGTCGCATGACAGGGTTGCCATGGGTAGCGGATTTCAGAGACCCGGTCGTGAATTCCGTGGAAGCGGGAAACCGGTTTTCCGTCTCGTCGCAAAAACGTTGGGAGCAGCGTGTGCTGGCTCACGCAACTCGCACGACGTTCACCACTCCAGGGGCCATGCGCGGTTACGCCGAACAGTATCCGCAGGCATTCCTGGATGGCCGCTTGGTCGTGATCCCAAACGGTTACGATGAGACAACATTTTCGGATCTGCCGGTGGCCGTGGACCGTCAACCCCGTCGGCCGCTACGGCTGCTGCATAGCGGCATTCTGTATCCCGAAGGGCGGAACCCGTTGCCGTTCTTTAACGCGCTCGCGGATCTTAAAGCTGCAGGAGCATTGAGCGAGGAGGATGTGGCGATCATGCTGCGTGCCAGCGGTTCTGAAGCCATGTACACCGAGGAAATACGACGGCGTGGTCTCGACCGGATGATTACGCTCGCGCCGCCGATATCCAATCGGGAAGCACTGCACGAGCAGTTTGACGCAGACGCCCTGTTGCTGTTCCAGGGTCGCCAATACGATCGCCAGATTCCAGCGAAAGCCTATGAGTACCTGCGCATCGGTCGCCCGATTTTTGCGCTGGTCGGTGAGGATGGGGATACGGCGGCGTTGTTGCGTCGTGCAGGCGGTGCCACGCTGGTGCCTCCGGACGATGTTGCCGCGATCGCGGGAGGACTTTGCGAATTCGTCCAGGCATTGCGCGACGAGCGCGCTCCAGCGGCGAACGCAAGTGTCGTGCAGGAGTATTCAAGGCACCATGGTGCGGTATTGCTCGCGAGCTTGCTTGACGAGGTCGTCGTCTGAAGCCAGAGGCTGGGACATGGTCAGCTTGTCCGACAGGATTCCATTGGCTGGCGCCGAAAGAAGCCTTTGGGTCGGAAATACTGATCTCCCGGACGGCCGCTGACTTTGCCCGTCAGGGAACAAGTCGAGGCAAGTGTCGATGCAAGATCATGCGAGTGCGGAATTTATCAATGACGTCAATGCATCGACGGATCAGGAAACCCATTCGTCAGCGGAACGTGAGTTGGAGGGTTTGTCGACATGCTGAACGCAATATCCGTCCTGCTTCATGGTGGGAACCAAGACGGTTACCGGCGTGCAGCCCGATCCATGGGACGTCAAGGGTTTGAATCTGCCTCGCGATTTGAATGGATGGGTGGTGTGTTGGACGCGTGGGGAAATCCATCGCAACGCAGCGTGGAAAATTTTGCCGTTCGAACGTCCTCCGGCGTCGCTTGTTGTGTTGGTCCGTTATGGTATCGGGGGCGCTTCGGCAACCCGGCTCTGGATTTGCTGCTCGTTGAACTCGGCGGAGTGGGGCGCATCGACGAGATGGAATTGCGCGGCAACTTCGCGCTGTTTCTTCGCACGCACGATCACTGTCTATTGATGAATGACGTGCTGGGCTTGGTACGGCTTTACGCCAGCCCTGACGTGTTTTTCTACAGCACCAGCTGGCTTGCAACCTGCGCTTATGCCGGCGGTGTGGCGCTGGATGAGGTTGCCGCGGCTGAATATGTGCTGCTCGGCGCGTCCCACTCGGACAGAACCGTGGCGCGCGGCGTTACAACATTACCCGTGGCGCGCGCCTTTGACCTCATCCAAAGGAAGCCGCAGGCACGTCTGCCGATGGGCATATGGGACGAAGCTCGGATTCCCCTTTTATTGGAGGCAGCGGTAGACGAGATCTGCAGCCACCTGCAGACAGTTTGCCGGGAGATTACGATGGCCTTCCCAGGACGCACACGCGCCGCACTCTCAGGAGGCTTCGACTCGCGTTTGATAGTCGCCGGCTTGCTGGCATGCGGCAGCCGTCCAGAATTGTTCGTCTATGGCCAGTCGACGTCCGACGACGTAGCCATCGCGCGTACGGTTGCTGAAAGCGCAGGCCTGCCCATAAAGGTGATCGACAAGAGTCAACTGAACCGACCGGTGTCACGACCCGACATCGAGCGTCTCGTGAACAATGCCTTGTTTTTTGACGGTCTGCCGAATGACGGTATTTACGATGCGGGCGCAGATGAGCAGACTCGGCTTGAGCAGAATGCCGGCGGTTGCATCGCCCTGAACGGCGGCGGCGGCGAAATATTCCGCAATTTCTTTCATTTGCCCGACCGGTCAATGCACGCCGCAGATATCGTGCGTACCTTCTATCGCGGGTTCGATCCGAAGATATTTCGCCGCCCCGACGGACTGGCTTCCTGGTACCACCATCTCGTTGCATCGATCGGGGCATCGCTAGGGCTGGAAAGCCTGGCTGCAGGCCGAACCTTGCGAAGAGCGGAGGTGGAGTTGGTCTACCCATTGTTCCGTTGCCACCACTGGATGAGCGTGAACAACAGTGTGGCGATACGGCACGGCTACTACGCGACGCCGCTGGTGGATCTGAATATGGTCCGGCTTGCCTGGCAGCTGCCAATTGCCCAGAAAAATGCCGGAAAGTTGGAAAGTCACCTCGTCGCGAGGCTGGACCCTGCGATTGCGCGACAACTCTCGGCATATGGCTTTCGATTCAGCGATGGTCCTGACTGGCGTGCGCATTTTTCGGAATGGGCCCACTGCGCGCGACCGGTATTCGCTCGCCCATTCATTAACTCGGCGCGACGCCGTTTGCGTGGACTCGGGGTGGCGCCCGACATGAGTGCGCACTGCCGATCTCTGTTACCCGGCGAGTGGCAGTTGGATCCGGTACTCGACCTGGCACGTTTGCCCGACAACTTTGCTTTCGCGCGCGCGCTCGCGGTGGAAGTCGCATGGCGCAAGCTGGTTGCATGAGGATCACACGAATGGCTCCGACAGCGCGGTTTCAAAGGCGAGTTTCCCCGTAGAGCCGGAGGCTTCATGCTTGTGTGCTCCTGGCCTCGCGGGCGAGATACGCTGCACCGTCGCGCAGGCGTACGATCATCGCCGTCGTGCCCGGTGCCATGGCGCTCTTGCTCATGCGTGATCGGCACTGAATCTGCTAGCCTTCCCCTTGGCTCAGATGTGCGGGCGCCAGGCGATCTCCAGTTTTTCGGGGCGGTGCAAGTATGGCAGCGACCTTGTCCAGTTCGTGAAGTATCGCGCCCTCGAATTGCCATTGGTCGGCTCGAGTACATCGCTCCTTTTTGCGAGAAAATATTGAGCCGCCTTCAGATCCCTTTTTCTTTTGCGAATGGAGAGAACATGAGCTGGGTTCCTGACGAACATTACAAGAGTCATCGGGTTGCAGCTGAATATGACAAATCCCGGTTTTCCAGCATTTCGGGAAAAATTTTCAATCATCTGGAAAAGCGGATGGTCGGGAAATGTTTTCATAAGCTTCCAAAGGCGCAAAAAATCGTCGACGTGCCCTGTGGGACCGGCCGACTTGCCGAGGCGCTGCTTGCGCACGGATATAGCGTGCATGGAATCGACATCTCCGCGGAGATGCTTCTCGTCGCCAGCCAGCGCCTGCGCACCTACGGATCCAGATTCACTTCTGAAGTGGCAGATGTAAAGCGGCTGCCGGCGGAGGTGCCAATGTATGACGGCGCCCTGTGCGCACGCGTGCTGATGCACTTTCCGCTGGATCAACAAATTGGATTTTTGACTGGTGTGGCGCGGCTGAGCCGTTCCGTTGTTGTCATAAATCACAGCCTGGATTCTGGCTATCATCGGCTTCGGCGGCGGCTCAAGCGACTCGTGGGACACCAGGCATCCGCTCTTCATCCGATAAATAACAGAGATATCAGAGTGCTGTTAAAGAATGCAGGTCTGCGCGAGGTGAAACGTCGCCGACTGTTCCCCATCATCAGTGAAGCGATATACATCATCGCCGAGAAGATTGACCCGGAAAATAGTCGAACACCATAAATCGGAAGTCTCGGACCTATCCGAACGTCATCATGAACGCGAACATCGGCCAGCTTCTCAATCGGCGTTTTGAGTGTCCCGGATGCCATGCTTCCGGTGACTGGAGTGCGTCCGCTCGCGCCATGATCAGGGAGGCTTCCACGATCCAGGGATTCGGATGTCGCCGTTGTAGGGAAGAAATCGTCGTGAAAACGACACAGACGGCCGCTTGTGCTGCGAGAGGGGGGCAGCTGGCGCAAGAGGAATACCGCGTTCTTTGCGAGCTGCAAGCGGTTTTCCCGCAAGACGACGAGTTCGGAACTCTGGTGCCCCTTGGTTACCTCGAGCTCAATGGTTACGGAGCAATGATCACACGGAAGTTCGATGGCGTGGATCTCGTTCGTCATGCCTCCAAGCTCAGTGGGGGCCGGAAGCGAGGGCTATTCCGACCCGCCGGACTCTTGTTGCGAAGATTGCACGATAGCTGCCCCGAGGGATACCGGCCGCAGACCCTTCGCGTAGAGGATAAAGTGGCCTACCTGTCACGGACATACGGCGCTCGACTGCGTAGCGACCGTGCTACCAGTAACATATGTGATCAATTGGTGGAGGAAGCGACGAGAATCAGCGCAGTCCAGCTTCGGGCGACATGGAGTCACGGTGACTTCAAGCCCGAAAATGTTCTTTGCGACGGCCACAAATACATGATCCTGGACACGCAACTGGGGACCCGCGGAGTCTTCGTTTATGATCTTGCCTCGTTCTTAAACCACTTGTTGCTCGCTAGCCCCGGTTTCATGCGTTCCGGTATTGGGGAATATCAGCAAGTTGAAGAAGAGTTTCTGAACGGATATGGCTTCCTCAATGGGCAGGAACTAAACGCATTGCGCTGGGCGCAATTGTATTTCATGTTGTGCTATTGGGGCAGGTACCGGCAGCGCGGTCCGCTTTCGGGAATTTACGCGAATTGGAGAATACGTCCTGTCGTGCAAAAGCTGGCCGCTCAGCTTTGAGCGATATCGGTCGTTTCCCCGGGGTTTTCCAGGCGATGCCCAAAAAGGGTACGAACGTTTTAATCATCTTCCAATGCGTCGCCCCCAGCAGGTCTCAAAGGCAGATGCACGCGCCGTACAACGTGACCGTTGGCTCGGTCACGTCCTCTGCTGTGAATGGTTTCGATCATGCAATGGGAAGGGTGCCAACCGTCAGAACATCGGTTGAATAGCAAGGCACTCAGGGCGACGAAATACACGGAATCATATGTCACAAGAAAAGCCCGGTATTCGCAAAGCGCTGACCCTGTCGTTTGCTCAAACATGCATCAGCCTTGTCCTTAGCGTCGCGACGATCATTATTTTGAGCCGTCTGCTGAAACCGGCGGAGATAGGCGTGTATTCCGTAGCTGTGGGTTTTGTCGCTCTGGTGCACATGCTTCGGGACTTTGGGGTAAGCGAATTCGTCGTACAGGATCTGTCCTTGGACAACGATGTTATTCGCACCGCGTTCACCATGAACCTTATTATCGCTTGGTGCCTGGCCGCCATTGTCTTTGCAAGCAGCGGACTGATTGGACTCTTTTATGGTGACCCCGGCGTTGCACGCGTAACTCGGGCGATGAGCCTCGTGTTCGTGCTTTTGCCCTTTGGTACCACGCATATGGCGCTTATGAAGCGAAGCTTCAGATTCGACACCATACTGAAAATTCGCTTGGCGGAAACAGCGGTCAGGGGTGGCACGACCATTGGCTTGGCGTACGCAGGGTTCTCCTACATGAGCATGGCTTGGGGATCCGTTGCCGGCATGGGTGCTTTGATTCTCGGCTGCGAAATCTGGGGGTGGCAGTACCGGGTGCGCGGAGTTAGCTTCGCGCATTGGAGGCGCGTCATGGATTTCGGCTGGAATCGTACGATTGCCGACCTCGTCATGCAGATGGGGACCCAGTCCGCGAATATCATCGTGGGCAAAATGTTCGGTATGGCGGCAGCGGGGTATTACTCACGCGGGTATGGGGTCGTCAACATGTTTGTCACCAACGTGATTGGTGCCGTTGGCAACGTCGCCTTTCCGGCTTACGCCAGGGAACATCGTGAAAGCAATACGGCTCCACAGCTCTTTCTGAAGTCCGTCGTCTACCTTACCGGCATAAGTTGGCCCTTCTTTGGGTTTTGTACCTTGATGGCATTCCCGATCATCCGCATTGCGTTCGGCGACCAGTGGGATGCCGCGGTACCCTTGATGCAATGGCTTTGCGGTGCTGCCATTGTCGGAACGCTGACTTTCCAATGCAACAGATTCTTTACCGCGGTTGGGCGATACCGCGATGTGACTCGGGTAGAGATTCAATACCAAGTGGGACGGATAGGGCTGACCATTCTCGCCGCATTTCACAGCCTTGAAGCGGTTGCTGCCTCTCAAATTCTGGTGTATATGGTCGCCGCGGTGCTCTATTACAGAAAAGTGGTGCAGTATGAATCGACCAGGCTCTCGAACGTAGTTTCTGCGCTGTTGCCAAGTGGTCTGGTAATGCTCAGCAGTTGCGCGGTTCCAGCGGCGGTATTGTATCTCTGGCCGGGGCCGCCCTCACAGCACTATGTTTCCGCTTTTCTGGTAGCTGCGGCTGGCAGTGGGCTCGGATGGATATTGGGAATCGTCCTTACCAGGCATCCGTTGCTATCAGAGATCGTGCGCGGCATATCCTCGATTGCTTGCCGAGTCGGTTTGGTTTCAGGGCTTCGCTAACGTCTATTGTCGGACGATCCGCAGTTCCGTGGGTCCGGGGTATCTACTGCCTGCCACAGCAGCTGTTGATGTATGACCTTGCCCTCGAACTTCGTATCAGTTACGCCAGCGGCAGCAGCGTGTCGATGTCGCGGTCTTTGGTGGGGGATTACCATCCGATTGCTATTGTGATTTAGCCTGGACGGCCGCGTCTGGAGCATGCGGGCGGCTGGATTCGAGAGCCGTGGCCAACGCGGGCGCAAGAGTACGGGCGAAGGTAGCGGTCATGTGGCCTGTGTCCGAGAACACAATCCCACCATCAAGCTCGGCGCGACAGACGCCGTCTGGACAAACGCTGTTCGTCATGTCGACGAATTGGACGTTTCGGAATGACGCGGCGGTAACTTGCAGCCATCGTCCGACATTGTCAAATCGCGCGGTATGCGCATTGCCAGTGCAGTGAAATTTGCTCACGAGTGCATCGTATAGTCGTCCGCGCGGCTCGAGGCAGAGCGGAGCGTTGACGAGGAGTTCGGGCGTCGGGCGTATCAGATAGATGCGTTGTGTGTTGCCGGCCAACGCGCTTAGTACCTGTCGCGTTCCCGCTATCCACTGTTCCTTCGTATATGGATAGGTGACACTCTCGCTAAGCACGACTACATCGGGCCGCAGAGCGACGACTGTGCGCACAGCGTCACGTCGCCACAACGCGCACTCGGTGTACTGGCGACGGAGTGCCAGATCAACGACCGGTGCGTCTACCATCGGGCACCCGGATTTCGTAACGGTCAGAAAACGCCAGCCCGGCTTCTCGAAGATCCGCCGATAGGCCGGAAACCAGTGCAGTGCCTTGCTGTCACCCATGAGAACGGCTGTATGCGCTGCGTGCGGATCGCCGAATGTGCAGATCTGGGCTTTCGTCGAACGAGATGAGCCCCAACAGCTCATGGCGTAGACGGCTGGCTTGTCGTTTTGTGCGGCGACGAATCGCGCAAGTGCCGGAGTCTCAGAAAAAGTTTTGGCTTGAGTCTTCCAGATCCGGAGTGGCAGCACAGCAACTACCATTACAGCAAACGCGGTAACTACGGCCACGCCTGGTCTCACGAGGAGTTTGTGGTTACGCCGAATGGGCGTTTCAAAAAAGTGGTATGAGGCTGCGGCGATCAACAACGACACGACGACCAAAAGTAGGCGATTCCATCCGTCACCGATATTCAGCAGAGTTGCCCCGAGCAGCAGTACCGGCCAATGCCACAGGTACCACGAGTAGGAAACGCGTCCGAGCGCCTGCATGGGCTGCCATGACAACAAACGGCCTACCCACGCTTGTTGTTGCGCACCAGCCGCCAAGACCAGCGCCGCACCGAACGAAGGCAGCAACGCCGAAGTGCCCGGGTACGGCGTGGTGCGAGCGATAAGCAGTGAGGCAAGCAGGATCATGACGAGTCCCAGCCACCCCATTGGGCGCAACCAGGCAGACTGCGAGACGACGGTGGAGGCACCGAAAGCGGGCGACCCCACTAGCAGAAACACGATCGCACCTAACGCGAACTGCCAAGCCCGAGAGGGCATCATGTAAAACGCCAGCATTGGCGAGCGATGAGTCCAGTACAACGACAGCGCGAAGCTGGCCACGAAAATGGCGCCAAACAGCCATTTCAGTCGTATCAAATTGGCGGTGTGCTTTGCATACTTCCACGCACTCATAGCCGCAACTACCAACAACGGCCAGACCAGATAGAACTGCTCTTCAACGCCCAGTGACCACGTATGCAAGAAAAGCACAGTGTCCGATTTCGAAGAGAAGTAGTCGATGTTCCAGAAAGCGAACTGGAAATTGCTTAGCCACAGTGCCGCGCTCGCTGCACTCGACGCTTGTTCGGGCAACTCGGTAGGCGCCACCACTACATTTGCCACGATGCAAGTCGTCGCCAGCATTAACAACAACGCCGGCAACAAACGTCGGAGCCGTCGGGCATAAAAATTTGCAAAGCGCAGGTGCCCGGTGATTGCTGCTTCCTGAACCAGCAAGCCAGTGATCAGGTATCCCGAAAGGACGTAGAACACGTCCACTCCAACAAATCCGCCAGGAAGCCATGTCACTCCTGCGTGTGTGGCCACCACGAGCAGGATTGCAATCGCGCGCAAACCCTCGATGTCAGCCCGGTAACCTAGGCGGAACGCTCCCCGTGTGCTGTCCATGATTGCTTGTCCCGTGTGCGCGCGAATGGAGCTTGCCGGGGCGGACGATGCAGCACGCAAGTCTTGTATGGCATGCCCGCGTTGTCTTCGTCATATCGTTCTCCTCGCGTGGATTGAATCACACGGCAAGGGATACGTTTCTCGGGGACAACGTCGGCCCGATAGGGATCAAAAATGAGTTTCCAAGCGAACTTCGATATTCAAGCTACATTAAATTGAACGAACAAAATAGCGCAAAGTACACTTTATGAGGCAGCCGAACGAAATTCTGCGTTCACGAAACAGACGATATGCCAATGGAAATGTCTCAGCCGCGTGTTTGTTAGATGCTGCATAGACCCATTGAGTTGCCAGTTTGGCCTGGGTCGTTTTTATTTGGGTTAGTTCTTCAGCGGTAAGTCCCAACCGATCCCTGGTATCCAGAAGCCTCTGCAGGCCCAAGTCGCTGTATGGAAACCGTCTCAGCGAGTTGGACTCATGGGTCAAATTTTTATCGTGTCTCTGCCATGTTCCAAGCGAATTTACCGCATAACCAAAAGTTCCGCGCTTTATCAATTTGAGCATAAATATCTTGTCTTGACCGAGCCAGATATCCTCGTCAAAACCCGCAATCGCTTCAACATGCTCGCGGCGGCAAGCTATTGTCATTGGAATAACGCTTCCCTCGAGCATCTTGGAAAATAGCGAATTATCTGTCAGCTCGGCAAACCCGTTTCCCAAGTCTTTCTTCTGGATTGTTCGGAATTTTGGGTGATCTAGATCTTTTGATGTAGGCCGCCCATTGATGTCTACGATATCGCGATCACTGAAACACGCAATCCAATGCGCGTGCTGGCGCAGTCCCCACACTACCTGCTTTAAAAAATCTGGGTAGACGATATCGTCGGCGTCCAAGAATGCAATAATTTCCCCGACGGATTTCTTGATCCCTAGGTTACGTGCCGCACCAGGACCTTTGTTTTCTTGCTTCTCGAAATTAATGTTTAGATTTGATTTTTCAGAAAATCCAATTACACGAGCAGCTGTATCATCAGTTGAGCCATCATCAATGACGATGACCTCATCCGGCTTTTGTGTTTGGTTCTCAACACTGGCAAGCGCCCTCTCTATATACCCCCCGGCGTTGTACGCAGGAATGATGAGTGAGACTTTGGCATCCACTGGACTTCTCGCCTTATTTCGGAGTTCTCTTGATCCGCATGATTGACTTGCGACCGACCTGCCGTGCTGGCAGGGTAGCGGCAAACTTCGCCGGTGGGAAACTCTCTTTCGCTGGACTCGGGACTTAACGCAGCCCGACTATCTGGCGTCAGCTTTCACCCGGCCACGGGCCTGATTGCCCTTCGAAATCAACAGCGCGGCTAAGCGGTAGCCTTGCTCTGTTTGCGGTTCGGCCGGTCAGCTGATTCATGTTCCGTTGCGCGGCATCTGCCGACACCCCATTTTTCCAGTACGACGCGCTTTCCGTTTGCTCCCTGCACATTGCCGGTCCGTCATGCAATAAGATGACGCGGTTCAAGGTGCCGGGGGTTACGAGGTGGGGTTTCACCCAAGCGATTGGAGCGTTCATCGCGGCTCCGTGTGAGCGAATGCTCGTGCTCGCGCTATCGTGGTTGCTGTGATTTTACTTGGATGGAAGGCAGAAGCTCGCGGCGGACTACGATAGACAAATATCGGCGGTCAGATTTGGTGTTCAGGGGCTTCTTGATGAGGGCTGTAGGTTCATGATGGTACTTATTCTGCAACTCGCAGTCTTGGCACCGCTGACCGTTGCGCTAGCGTACCAGTGCGTCTATTTTCCTTACCCTTCGCCTCTCGTGCGGCGCTGGCTGCCGCCACGCAAGCGCTGGCCCGAAAGCCAGATCCGCAGTTGGCTCAAGTCAGGGCAGTTTCAGCGTGCATTTCTTGGTCATTTTTACAGCGACCCCGAGCGTGTGGCACCCCTCGGCAATAGTCTGCTTGCCCCGGCGGACGGGCTGGTGACGAGTGCCGACGTGCGTGACGGGATATGTTATTTCGTGATTGCACTCAGTTTCTGGGACATGCATGTGCAGCGCAGCCCAACGGCCGGAAAGGTGCTCAGCGTGCACTCGCATGGTGACGACTTCATGGACGGTGAGGGACGGGAGTTTGCGTTTTTGCGGGAGAAAGCCTGTCCGGTGCAGAAACGTCTCGTGATTGCAGCCGACTGCGGGCAGGTTGCAGTGCGCCTGATTACCAGCATCGCGGCGCGGCGCATCGAGACGTGGGTTCGGGAGGGAGAGGAAGTCGAGCGTGGCCAGAGGATCGGCAGGATATTGCTGGGCAGCACCGTGGTGCTTGAGCTGCCAGCTGGCACGAAGCTGTTAGTGCGTACAGGCGATCGCGTGTGGGCGGGAGAAACTGCAATAGCAGAAGGCTTTTCCGCCCCATGAATGGATTCCTCTGGTCGTCTGGCCACCTGGGATGGGGCGTCTTTGCGCTTGTCGTATTCACCGGCCTGTGGTGGCTGTTGTCTGATCTGATCTGGCGATTGAGAAATGTCGGGATTGGACGGCTCGCGGTTGCGATGTCAATCGGCTGGATCGTGGGCGCCGGCGTGATCTTGTTGGGGTTTTATCTGGACAATCGGTAACGCCGCCAGATTTCGGATACGTTGCTTGGCCGCGGACGAATCCGTCAGGCACCGGCCCAAACCTCTCGCGTCGGAGCGAGAGCGGCGGCGGGAGGCCGGACATCAACGCAAATCCGCGGTTGCCGGAGCAGGGATGTGAGGGATTGGTGGGTGCGTCAGTGGGGCGCGGAGCGCGGGAGGATCGCGAAGTTCGGATAGTTGTTGTAGGCCTCTGGCGCGGCCGGTTTCATGCTGCGGGACTGGAAAATGTCCCAGGCAACTTTTGCGTTCGGCAGGCGGCTATCGGCCGCAGCCGCGACGCCGATCTGAAAATTGGCAGGGAAGCCTGTCGCTGAATACGGGTAGCCTGACATTTCGCCCGTGCGACGAGGCTTTTTCGTCAACCTTCCAGCCTCTGCGACCATGGCCGGTGAGTTGCACTCGAGGTCGGCAAGTGTCGGAAAAGTTGCGTCATAGACTGCGCTATACGTCGGCAGCCAGTTTCCGCGCGCATCCTTGACCTGGATACTGTAAGCCGAAGCTTCCAGCCAGCAATAACCTTGAGCAGGATGGGTCTGCCAGTCGGTCATCAGGCCGATCTCCAATTTCGCCAACCAGTTGCGGAACTCTGCCGCGCCAGTGAAGCCAAGTTCGGCAGCATGCCCTGCCGACCAAGTGAGGAAATTGTGCTGCCAAGGAGCCATGGCGTTGTGGTTACCGCCGTTCATGCTGTAAACGGTTCCAGCATCCATTAGTCCCAGAGAGTTGGCACTGGCATTGTTGGTGTATTTCGCATTCCAGTCGGCAAGCGAGTTCTCGACCTGAGTGTTGAACTCGGTCTTCAATGGGTAATCGTCGGGAAGCAGGTACGCCGCATCGACCATTTCGCGCAAAACCCAAGCTTTGCCGCGAACCTGGCTGTAGGGACGGTCAATCAACCCTTGTGAAAAGTTTCGGTAAGTCTCATTTGGCCAGAGGCTGTTGAGTGAGGCAGCAAACGCGAGTTCCGACACGTAGTAGTAATCGCCGGTCACCATGTAGGGCACATACGATGCCGATGGCTGATGCGCGTTGTCCCATAAGTACGGGTTGCCCGTGCCGTACCAGGCCGTTTTGCAATCCGTGACCACCGCGTTGTTCGTGCAGCCCGGCAACAGGTCCGCCTTGTAGTGCGCAGCTTTTACATTGCTCTGTTGTGCAGCCTTGCTCGCGAAGGCCCAGTCGGCGATCGTCACGTAAGGATGCTTCTCGATGCTGATCGGCCAGCCCGTCGCCTGGTCCCGATAATGGACGCTGTAGGCGCCGAGCGCGTCCGTGTTGGCAAGCATCCAGTTGTAGGCACGCACGTCGGGGTCGATGATGTAAACGCTGGTCCACCGCGGGAGTGGACCAATGGCCGCTTGTGCGCCAACGTTGCCCATGTGCTTGGTCTGGTCGCATCGATCGAGGGGTGCGCAAGACTGTCGCAGACTAGCCAGAAACTTCTCGTCGGGTTTCAGCGGCATGTAGCGTGACACCGCGTTGCTCGCCTGGATGTAGCGCGTGTCCTGCTGCAAATAGACCTGCGGCTCGGCATTGTTCCACCAAAGCAACTTGTGCCAGCGCGTGTAGGCGTACTGAGTGAGTGCCGGACTCGTGTAGCTCGCGGTTCCCGAAATCAACGTCGCGATGTACTGCGGTTGCGCCTGAGGCGTGTAGGCCCAGGTATTTTCCACGATGACATCCGTCCGTACTTGGTGAAGCGTGCCCGACGAGCCATCGGCGTAGGCTCGCACCGCGAAATAGACTCTCAGGTTCGGACTGATCGTGCCATCGGTCGCCGTCAGGGGACCATTCACAACCCACTCACTCGCCAGCGGGCCGGAAAGCCACAGGTCGCACTGGCTGTTCCACGGCTTGCACGCATGGGCGGTGCTGGCTACCTGCAGCAGCGCACGAGCATTTGCTGTGTAGCTCTTGCCACCCATGTTGAGCGACACCTCGGCGTCGTAGCTGGTTGCAAGCAATCGCGACAAGCTTACGTGATCGACCTTTTCTGCCGCCGTCGGCGCGGGTTGCGCGGAAAGCGTCAACGGCCACTTTGCGTTACTTGGCAGCGATGGAACCATCGCCGTCAGCACCGCATGACGCAAGCTGCCGTCCGGATTGGTCGCCTTGGGATCTACTTGCAAACCTACCGGCTGGCCATTGACCGTAGCGGCTAGCGTCGTTCCCTGGGGCACGTCGCCGCTTTTGAAGATCTGACCGAAGGTCACCGACACGTTGCCTTGTGCTTGCGAGACTTGACTGACTACGGTATCCGTCACCACCGTTGCCGCACGGGCATGCAGCGCGCCGAGCAGCAATACGCCGCCAGTGCACGCCCAAGCCAGTTTTTGAAAAACCGTACTCATGCCTGCGCGCAGCCATTGCGTCCCATAACCAGCTCCGGCAATTTCGGGGGTTGATCGGCTGGCCATGCCGTCTCCTTCACGCAACGTGTTGGTCGATAGCGTGCCACCTCTGTTTTGGCCGACGACTTGTTGCCACCCTGCCGACGGCGCGCGTACCGATTCCAGGCGGCCACTTTCACAGTTTTACAGCTGCTCCACAAGCCGCGGCAACCGTTGCCGCGCCCGCCAGATGTCGCGGCATGGCGTGATAGGTATCCCCCGAGGGTGAGAGATTGGGCGCGGCCAGAAGATCGGCGTGCGTGAGAAGGTGTGCGAAGGGGCTGGATCGCCGTGGGGCTGATCCGCCCTGCGCATTATTTTGCCAATCGGTGAGGACGCGATCGCAGTCTGATCCGGTTGTCGCAACCTTCACTACCGGGCGCACCTCAGTTGCGTCGTGTGATGCCTCCGAGGAGCGTGGCAGTCCGCGTCCAGATCAACCTGTCGTGATGAACTGAATGCTGTTGGCCGTGCGGGACGCGGCCGGTGAAACGGTACCGACGGGAGGTGGACTGGGAGGCGTGCTTGGGGGAGGTGGTTGTGTGGGCGCAGGGTTGGGCGTGGTCGGCGGGACTGGACTGATGATAGGTGCCGTATCAACAGGTGTGTACGGCGCGGAGCGCGGCACTACCGCAAAGTTGGGGTAGTTGTTGTAGGCGGTACTGCCCGAGGGCCTCACGCTGCGGGAATCAAACAGATTCCATGCAGCCTGTGCTTTCGGTAAACCGCTATCGGCTGCGGCCGCCACGCCAATCTGAAAGTTGGCGGGATAGCCCGTGGTGGAATAAGCGTAGCCGGACATTTCACCGGCCTGCGCGGGTTGCTTTCTCACCTTCGCGAGTTCCTGCAGCATGGCCGGGGAGTTGCAAGCGAGGGCTGTGAGCGTCGGCCAGTTAGTACTGTAGACGGTGGTGTATGACGGCAACCAGTTGCCTGAGGAATCTTTGACCTGGATGCTGTAAGCCGATGCTTGCAGCCAGCAATACCCTCGACCGGAGTAGCCCTGCCAGTCGGTCATCAGACCGATCTCGAACTTCGCCAACCAGTTGCGGAACTCCGCCGCGCCGGTGAAGCCAAGCTCGGCAGCATGCCCTGCCGACCAGGTGAGGAAATTGTGCTGCCAAGGCGCCATGGCGTTGTGATTACCGCCATTCACGTTGTAAACGGGGCCATCGTTCATCAGCCCCAGCGGGTTGACGTTCGGGTTGTTGGTGTATTTTGCATTCCAGTCAGCGAGTGAGTTCTCGACGTCTGCCGTGAATTCCGCCTGCAAGGGGTAACTGTCCGGAAGCAGCCACGCTGCATCAGCCATCTCGCGCAGCACCCAGGCTTTGCCACGCACTTGCGCATGCGAGGCGTCAATCAAGCCTTTGGAAAACCCGCGATAGGCTTCGTTTGACCAGAGCTCATTGAACGAGGCCCCCAGGGCGAGTTCCGACATGTAGTAGTAATCACCCGTCACCATGTAGGGCACATACGCCCCGGAAGGTTGGTGGGCGTTGTCCCACACATTGGGATTTCCTGTGCCGTACCAGGCCGTTACGCACTTGCTGACCACGGCATTGTTGTAGCAGTTTTGCAGCATGTCCGCCTTGTATGCCGCTCCCTTCGTGCTGTTCTGGGCCGCCACCTTGCTCGCCGATGCCCAGTTGGTAAGGGTCACATAGGGGTGCTTCTGGATGCTGACTGGCCATCCCGTTTTCGGGTCACGGTAATGGGTGCTGTACGCGCCGAGCGCGTCAGTGTTGGCGAGCATCCAGTTATAAGCGCGAACGTCGGGATGGACGATATAAACGCTGGTCCAGCGCGGCAGCGGGCCTATCGACGCCTGCGCGCCGGTGTTGCCCATGGTTTTGGTCTGGTCGCAGTTGTCCAGCGGTGCACAAGACTGACGCAGGCCACTCAGGAACGATTCGTCCGGCTTCAACGGCATGTAGCGCGATACGGCCTTGCTCTCCTGGATGTATTGCGTGTCCTGCTGCAGATAGACCTTTGACTGCGCATTGTTCCACCACAGCAGCTTGTGCCAGCGCGTATAGGCGTACTGCGTGAGTGCCGGGCTGGTGTAGCTCGCGGTCCCCGATGTCAATGTCGCCGTGTATTGCGGCTGTGCCTGCGGTGAAAATGCCGACGAATTCTCGACAATGACGTCCGTGCGCACATCGCCCACCGTGCCCGGCGTGGCACCCGCGTAGGCACGTACCGCGAAGTAGATCGTCAGGTTCGCGGGGGTGCCGTCGGCTGCGGTCACGGCGCCATTCACCACCCATTCGCCTACCAGCGGGCCGGAGAGCCATACGTTGCACTGCGCGCCCCACGACGCACATGTCTTTGCGCTGTTCGCCGATTGCAACAGCGCACGGGCACTGGCCGTGTAGGCTCTGCCACCGATATTGAGCGACACATGAGCGTCGTAGTTCGTTGCGAGGAGTTGCGACAGTGTGATCGGTCCGCTTTGACCCCGACCCGTTCCTGTGGCCAGCGTCAGGGGCATTGTTGCGCTGCCGGGCAGCGACGGAACCATCGCCGTCAATACCGCGTGACGCAGGCTGCCATCCGGGTTGGTCGCCTTGGCATCGACCTGCAAAGCTACTGACTGACCGTTGAGCGTGGCGGTCAACGTTGCGCCGCCGGGGACGTCGCCAGCCTTGAATACCTGGCCGAAGGTGACCGGCACGTGGCTCTGTGTCTGCATCGACTGACTGACGACGTTTTCCGTCACCACCGTTGCGGCGTGCGCAGATACCACACCCAGCAGCAATACGCAGCCTGCGTAAGCACCCCTCAATTTTCCTGCCACTCGAAAAAGGCGGTCTTTTTCATTTGACAGTCGTGGTTGTCGGACTGTAAGCATTGTGATTTCTTTACCTTGCATCGGGTGAGCGGCACGGAAAACGCACCATTGTGTAATGGCCTGTGCTTATGAACACTGGAGTCGGGACGCCCGAGGGATCACTTGGACCTCGTTCACGCTGTCTTGGCGTCGTGTCGGCGCGGCGATACCGCTGGTATCCGCCGACAAAACCATCGATCGACGATACTCTTTGGAGTTTGACGAGTTGTGAACTCGTACTCATCTTGAGCAATTCAGGCGTGTTTCTAGAGACTTGGATGTTCCTGTCGGTTCGGAGCCGTTGGGCGGCTGCTCGATTCCCGTGGCGGCTCGACCCGTCGAATCGGACAAAGTACGCGCGCGCAGCACGTTGCGACGTTTCAGTTCTCCGAAGGATGCTCCTTGCCTTCATAGGCATCCTCCGCGCATGACGGGATCGTCGGCGTTGGCATGGATGCTCACAGACGACCGGCGCGCTTGAACCATATCATTGCGACCGGCGCTTGGCTCGCACCAAAGTTATCCAGGAGTCGCTGACCGATCGTCAGAGGCCTGGGAGCCTTTGAGAGCGAAGCAGTGTCATGATTATTTGCACTCGGCCAGTAGCGCCCCATTCATGGTCATTCCCCGCATCCTTAGTAATCTACGTCCACTTGGCCGGCGCGGTCACGGTCTTCAATGCCGCCGCCTGCAGAGGACTCTGCCCAATCGGTCAATAGTTTGAAATGGCGATGCTCCGCGTCTGGCATGCATTGAGCTATATCGGCGATGGTGTCGTCCTGGTGCCGTGCGCGGTGTTGCTTTTTGCCTGGCTGATCGCGTTCCAGGCTACCCGGCGCGCCGGGTGGTGGTGGCTGGTCGCCGTATTTTTGGTAGCCGGCGGCGTGGCGCTGAGCAAGTTGCTGTACATGGTTTCAGGATGGCACCCTGCCGGATGGAACTTCATCGGCCTGAGCGGACATGCTGCCCTGTCGTTTCTGTTCTGGCCCTCAGCGGCCGCGCTCGTCACCGGTCGCCACCGAACCGGGTTGCGTGCCGTCGCCGTCGGTCTGGGCGCGGCTCTCGCGCTCGCCATCTCGGTCTCGAGTTGGACGTTACGGGACCATTCGTTATCGGAAGTCATTCTGGGAGCCCTGTGGGGCACGGCCGTCGCCACGGTCTTCCTGACACTCACGTGGCGGCATGTGGTGGAAGCGCCGTTGGCAAGCAACTGGATGATCGTGGGTATTTTGTTGTCGATGTTCTTCGCCTTCGGGCACGAATTTCCATCCGAGCGCGTTCTAGGCTGGATCGCCTTGCAGGTGAGCGGGCACACGGCTATCGACAGACGTACCGATCCAGGCCAGTAGACACCGTTGCCAAAAATGGAGGCGGATTGGCGGCAGGCCGATTTCGCTTTTCGCGTATACACATCCCACTTCAAAAGATCCCGTGACTTGCGCGCAGAAGGCAAAGACTGCCACGAAGTGACAGGTACTCATTTGCAGCGTGCTGTCGATGTGCAGGTATTGCCGGTACGCGCAGTGCCGAATCCCATCCGGCGTTTACTCGGGTAGTTCACGCCGCGGGCTCCTTCGAGTCAGCTTCGCTGATCCCCCGCACGCCGACTTGCCCGGCCACTTTCACGACCCCGGGGCTCCGGCCGAAGGCGTCGCAAGACCACTCTGTGAGTCTCCACGTGGAAAGGCCTTGCAAGCATCGGCCTTTCTTTACATTTTGGTGCTTCGCCATGTGCCGTTCGAAGTCGTCTGGGATGGCCGGAAGCGGCTATCACCCACTGCTGCGGGGCGGAGGGGCTCCGGGACGTAGCCGGATCCACCTCGCAAAAGTGATGTCGGGAATCTTTACACCTTTCAGGTTTTTGATCGATTCTTTAAAGATTAATACATTTCTAAATCATAATGTTACATGTTTGGCGCGTAATTTGCTTTACGTATCAGATGTGCCTCGCTAGACCCTCCAGGAGCATGTCATGAAGACATACAAATCTTTCGCACTCGTCGGTCTGGTCGCTGCGAGCCTGTTCACGGGTCAGGCCTTTGCTACCGTCTGCCCGGACACCCCGGGTGGCACTCCAACCCAGGGAACGCACGTGTGCGTCGCGACCTCAGGCGGGGATGGGGCAGGCAGCAGTCTGCAGGAACAGGTAAATGATCGGAGGGTCAGTGGTCCGGGCATAAACGTATACAAAGATCAGGTCTCTTCCAGCGCGTACTGGTCCATCGGTGCGACCGGCAGCAGTGAAAACGTGATCACGCTGGAAAGGGCGGGGAACGCCAGCTCGAACACGTTCGGTATTTTCGATCCCACCAATCCGAGCAATGCACTGATGCTGTTCAATGGTCCCGCCACTACCGGCTGGAGCACGACACTGAGAAGTCTGGGAGGCGGCAATTACATAGCCACGTACTTTGATGAACATGGCATCTACCAAAGCCAGGCAACCGCGCATTTCGCAGTCACGAACCTGTTTGGGTATTACCTGGGAACGCTGGAGAACGGAACCTTTTTCTCCGACTCGTCACTGAACGAAACGGGTGGCAGCACGTATCCAAACGGAATGTCGCACATGGTGGCATTCCAGGGAGACAACGCAACTACCCTCAAGACGGGAAATACCAAAGGTCGATTCCTTTCCAACGAGTGGATGTTGGCTTGGGAGGATTTGCCGTGGGGTACGGCGGATCTGGACTACAACGATTTCGTGGTGTTTGTAGAATCGGTTCATCCGGTCCCGGAACCGGCGGCGCTTGGTATTTTCGGGCTCGGCGCCCTCATGACCGGCTTCGCCGTGGGGCTGCGCCGCCGTCGTGAGGATGTCTGAGGCAGGCGTTTGCTGCAGATTTGCAACAAACTGAACTCGTTCGATCACACCTGGCCTGCCTGTTTGGCGGGCCATTTTAGTCTCGCGTTCCCTGACCGTGACCAGCCAGAATCTCGGCCAAGAGTAAGGATGCGGCTGAAGATCGTGGTCATCGTGAAAACCAGAAACTCAGCTAACACCGCTGATACACTGAACGCGGTACGGGACTCAAGGGAGACATTCCGTCATGCAGCGGCTCAGGATAGATTTGATTGCGGCCGCGCGGCCAAACTTCATGAAGGTCGCGCCGCTGTTTCACGCGTTGCACGCGCAACCCTGGTGCCGCCTGCGACTGGTGCACACCGGCCAGCACTACGACCAGAACATGTCGGAGGCTTTTTTTCGTGACTTGGGTTTGCCGTCGCCGAATCTGCATTTGGGTATAGGCAGCGGCAGCCATGCGGAACAAACTGCCAACGTGATGCTTGCCTATGAAGGAGCCTGCGTCGCGGACCGACCGAACCTGATTGTGGTGGTCGGAGATGTCAATGCAACACTCGCCTGCGCACTGGTCGGCGCGAAGTTATGCATTTCGGTGGCGCATTTGGAGGCAGGGTTACGCAGCCGCGACCGCAACATGCCCGAGGAGATCAACCGGCTGGTGACCGATACGTTGGCCGACATCCTGTGGACGCCGTCGCCGGACGCGGACGAAAATCTCGCGGCCGAAGGCGTGGCGCCGGACAAGGTCACACGCGTCGGCAACATCATGATCGATTCCTACGAGCTGATGCGCGAGCGCATCGATGCCAGCGGCGAGCGGTGCCGACTCGGGCTGGAGAAGCGTGAGTATGCTGTGGTGACCTTGCACCGCCCTTCCAACGTTGACGCACCCGCACCGCTCACGTCACTGGTCGGTCAACTAACGCGTATCGCGGCCAGATTGCCGCTGGTGTTTCCGGTGCATCCGCGCACTCGCAAGAATCTTGAAGCCTTCGGCCTCTGGACGGACCTGGCGACAGCGAGCGGTGTGCAAGTCGTCGAGCCGCTCGGTTACGTGGATTTCATGAATCTCGTCTGCGGCGCGCGCCTCGCCATCACGGATTCGGGTGGTATCCAGGAGGAAACCACCTATCTGGGCATACCCTGCCTGACGTTGCGCACCACCACCGAGCGACCGATCACCATCACCGAGGGCAGCAACCGGCTGGTGACGGTCACCGAGCTCGAGCGAACAGTGGACGAGGTTCTCGCAGGTCACTGGACGCACGGCGGCAAGCCCGAACTCTGGGACGGACAGACCGCTGCGCGCGTAGTGGCCGACATCCGCCAGCGGCTGTTGATCACGCCGGAGCGAGCGGTCGAGGAAGCAGGAGTTGTCGAGCTCTCCACCCGCCAAGCGCTGGGCAATGCCTGAATCCGGGGGAGAGCGGGCGTCCGGCTGAGCGCAGACAGTCGGGTTGTCAGCGATCGTCACGCTATGCACATCATCGTCATCATCAGTTACCTGGCTGCCGCCATCGCGTACCTCGTGGGCACGACACTGCTAGCGGTCAGTTGGCGTGGCCAGCGTACCGGGGGCCTACTGATCCTGGCTACAGCGGTCTCGGCCCTGTGGGCCGCGTTTCTGGTTTACGCCGAATGGCAGCGCGGCGTGGCTGTCAATTGGCTACTTATGGCCGAAGTGCTGCGCTACGGCGCGTGGCTTGTTTTCGTGAGCGCCCTCATCGGCACAGGGCAGATGGCCGGGCTGTTGCGCCGTTTCTGCGTGGGTGCGCACGCGCTCTGGATTGCGCTCGCGCTGTATTGCTTGTTACCGGCGACCGGTTTACTCCAAACCGCCGTGTTGCCGTTCAGCGTAAATGTGCTTCTGGTCGGGGTGTTGATCCTGGCCTTGCTCGGCGTGGTGTTTCTCGAACAGATCTACCGAAACATCGCGCCGGAACAGCGCTGGGCGCTCAAGTTTCTAGTGATTGCGCTCGGCGTATTGTTCGCCTACGACATCTTTTTGTATTCGTACGCGGTGCTGTACCGGCAGTTCAACCTGAGCGCCTGGGCGGCGCGTGGCTTCATCGACGCGTTGCTGGTGCCGCTGTTGATGGTGGCGGCGGTGCGCAACCCGAAGTGGTCGCTGGAGGTCGGGATTTCGCGGCGCGCGGTGTTCTATTCCACGAGCCTGATGGTGGTCGCGTTCTACATCCTCGCTACGGCGCTCGGCGGTTACTACGTGCGCCTGTATGGGGGTGACTGGGGTCGGGTGGCGGAAATTACACTGGTCTGCTTTTCGCTGCTGAGCGCGGTGTCGATTGGGTTCTCAGGCCGGGCGCGCTCGCATCTGCGAGTATTCCTGCACAAGAACTTCTTCAGTTTTCGCCACGACTACCGCGAGGAATGGCTGCGGCTGACCGCCACGTTGTCGACCGGTGATACGGAACTGCCGCTGCGCGCGCTTCGCGCGATGGCGCAGACCATGGACAGCCCGGCGGGCGTGTTGTTCATGCGTGGCGATGCCGACGATTTCGTACCGGAGGCGCGCCTGAACATGCCGACGCCGGCTGGCCTGAAGCTCCCGACACGTGCGCCTGCGTTGGAGTTCATGCGCGAGCGCCGCTGGATTTACGATCTGGAGCAACCGCCGCCGCTGGGCGATGAACAGCTGCGGGCGCCGCCGGAATTGACCAGTCTGCCGCGCGCCTGGCTGGTGGCCCCGCTGGTGTTGGAAGATCGCCTCATCGGCTTTGCGGTGCTGGCGCAGGCGCGCGCACGCCGCGCGTTCGATTGGGAGGATATTGATTTGCTGCGGGCCGCCGGCAGCCAAGTAGCCAGCACCTTGGCGCAGGCGGCCGACGCGCAGCACCTGGCCGAAGCGCGCCAGTTCGAGGGTTTCAACCAGCTCACCGCTTTCCTGATGCACGACCTCAAGAATGTCGCGGCCCAGCAATCGCTGCTGCTGCAAAATGCCGAGCGCCACAAGCACAATCCTGCGTTCGTGGACGACATGCTCGCAACTGTGGCGAATTCCGTGCAGCGCATCTCGCTGCTGCTCGACCAATTACGTGGCGACGCGACGCCCGGCGCGAGTGGCCGCGTGCAGCTCGGGGCGGTAATCGACAAGACGCTCGCCGAGTGCAGCACGCAATCGCCTCGACCGGAGTACAGGCCGACCGCGGAGGACTTGTGGGTGCGCGCCGACGCTGACCAGCTTGCCACGGTGCTGGGCCATGTGATCCGCAACGCCCAAGACGCGGCGCAGGCCCGCGGCCATGTTACGCTCAGGGTGGAGCGCGCTGCGGGCGATGCCGCGATCGAAATCGAGGACGATGGCCCGGGCATGGATGAGGACTTTATCCGCAACCAGCTGTTCAAGCCGTTTTTCACCACCAAGGCAAGCAAGGGTATGGGCATCGGCGCCTACCAAGCCCGGAAGTACGTGCATTCGCTGGGCGGAGCGATGAGCGTGCGCAGCACCCCTGGTCAGGGCACCGTGTTCGCAATCCGGTTGCCGCTGGCCAAGCCCGCCGGGGATGCAACGTCGGACAGCCAGCTGAGGACTGCGTCATGAGCGAGCGGCAGCGCCGCCTTTTGATCGTCGAGGATGACGTCGGCTTGCAGCGCCAGCTGCGCTGGAGCTTCGAGGATTACGACGTGGTCATCGCCGGCGACCGGTCCGCGGCGCTCGCCATGCTGCGCAGCCACGAGCCTGCCGTCGTGTTACAGGATCTCGGTTTGCCGCCGGACGAGGCGGGCACCACCGAGGGCTTCGCCACGATTACGGATATCCTGCAGCAGGCGCCCCACACCAAGATCATCGTGGTCACAGGCAACGGCGATCGTGACAACGCTGTCAAGTCGATCGGATGCGGCGCCTACGATTTCTGCTCCAAGCCGCTTGATCTCGATATCCTGCGACTGATCGTCGATCGCGCCTTCCGGGTTCACGAACTCGAAGCCGAGAACCGCAAGCTCAAAAGCCAGTCGGCCGCGACGCTCGAAGGCATCATTGGTAGCAGTGAAGTTATGCGCGCCGCTTGCCGGCTGGTGGAAAAGGTGAGCCCTTCGAACGCCACTGTCCTGCTGCTCGGCGAGACCGGGACCGGCAAGGAGCTGTTCGCGCGCGCGGTGCACCGCCTGAGCAAGCGGCGCGACGGTCCATTCGTGGCGATCAACTGCGCGGCGATTCCCGAGCCGCTGCTGGAAGCCGAGTTGTTCGGCTACGAAAAAGGTGCCTACACGGGCGCCCACAAGCAAACTAAGGGCAAGATCGAACTGGCCAGTGACGGCAGCTTGATGCTCGACGAGATCGGCGATATGCCGGTTGCGTTGCAGGCCAAGCTGTTGCGCTTCTTTCAACAGCGCGTGGTGGAACGCATCGGCGGTCGCGAGCTGATCCCGGTGGATGTGCGCGTCATCTGCGCTACTCATCAGAACCTGCACGCGCTGATCCGTGCAGGGCGCTTCCGCGAGGACCTCTTCTACCGCGTCAGCGAAGTGAGCATCCTGCTTCCGCCCCTGCGCGACCGGATTGGCGACGTGGCGCTCCTTGCACGGTATTTTCTTGAGCAGGCCGCCAGTCGACACGGACGCAAGATCCACGGTTTTACGGCCAAGGCCCTCAAGGCAATCGAGGCGTACCCTTGGCGCGGCAACGTACGCGAGCTGGAGAACGCGGTAAACAGCGCGGTCATCATGGCGGAGGGCAAGCAAATCGGGGTCGAGGAGTTGCACCTCGGCGCGATCGGCGGCGGCGATGCCCTGAACCTGCATGAGGTGCGGGCTGTCGCCGAAAAGCGTGCCATCGAGAGGGCCATGAGCCAAGCTGGCGGCAATCTCACGCGGGTGGCGGACTTGCTCGGCGTCAGTCGGCCGACACTGTACGATCTTTTGGACAAGTACGACTTAAAGAAGCCTGCCCACGTAGACTGACTCCGCGCACCGCGCGGCGGCAAATCCAAGGGGTGACAATATGCGCTTGACCAAGCTGAACACTGGAGCCATCCGCCACGGTTTGGCGCTGCTTTGCATCAGCCTGTTGTTGAGCGGCTGCGGCCTGGCGAAAGGACGCGGAGACCTGGATGCCGGTGCAAAATACCAAGCCAGCGGACAGTATCGCGCGGCCTACATCGAGGCCAAGAAGGTCCTGCAGCGCGACAGCAAGAACGGCAACGCCTGGCTGCTGCTCGGGCAGGCTTCACTGATGCTTGGGGATCCGGCGGACGCCCTGAGCAGCTTGCAAAAAGCCAAGGATAACGGCACGCCGGAAGCACGCTGGGCGGTGCCGATGGGGCGGGCGCTGCTGGTAACACAACAATACGACAAGCTGCTCAGCACCGTGTCTTCCGAAAAGTCTTTCGAACCCTCGGTCAAGGCGAGCGTGGAGGCGCTGAGGGGCGATGCCTATCGTGCGCTGAAGCAAAATGACCAGGCACGACAATCGTACAAGACTGCACTGGCGCTGGACCCCAAGAATCTGCGTGCACTGGTGGGGCTCGCCACGCTGGCCGCCATCGCCAACGATCCGGTTTCGGCAGACCAGTACGTGCGTCAGGCGTTGGTTGCCTCGCCGGAGAGCCCTCAGGCGTGGGTTGCCAAGGGCGATCTGGCATTCGACAGCCGTGATTTTGCTGGCGCCGAATCGGATTACCAGAAAGTGCTCGGCTTCAAGAACCCCGACTGGATGCCGCAGGAGCATTTTTACGCGCTGACCCGGCTGGCCAACACTCAGGTGCAACAGAACGAGTTGGACAAGGCGCTGGCCAGCATCCAGACGCTGGAGAAAATGACGCCGCAGCAGCCGTATCCCCATTATCTGTACGCCGTGGTGCTGTACAAGCAGGGCCATTTCGACGACGCGATTTCCCAGCTCCAGCAGGTGCTCAAGGCGTCGCCCGACAACCCGCAAGCGCAGATGCTCACAGGCGTAGTCAACTACGCGCAGGGCAACTACGGCCAGGCGGAAATGTACCTCAGCAACGTCATGGGTACGGATCCGAAGAATGTCGAAGCGCGCAAGTTGCTGGCGCTGACGTTGTACCGTGAAGGACGCTCGCGCCAGGCGCTGGACATGCTGCGTCCGGCCGCGCCGGGTACGCCGTCCGACACCGAGCTGTTGGCGCTGTTGCAGCGGGCTGCCGCCGAAGGGACACCGGGGGCGGTAGCTTCAGCAGCGAGTGCCAGCGCAGCGTGGTCGGGAGCTCCCGCAACGGGGGAAAGCCATCCTTTCGACGCCCAGTTCGTGCAGGCCGGCAACGTGCTCGGCAGCGGGAATGCTTCCGAAGCCATACGCCTGCTGCAGAAGATTCCCGCGGGCGATGCGACCAGCGAGGCGCGACGCGCGTCCATGCTGGCCATGGCTTATGTCCGTGAGAACCGCCCGGACGAAGCAGTCAAGATGGGAGCTGAATACGCCAGGAAGAATCCGCAAAACAGCGCTGCGCACCTGCTGTACGGGACCACGCTGGTCGCCGCCGGCAAGCGTGCCGAAGCACGCGCCCAGTATTCCGAGGCGTACAAGCTGAATCCGAAGAATATCGAGGCGCTCCTGAGCCTCGGCAGCCTGGATTCACTTGACGGCCACTACAAGGACGCTGTTGGCCGCTATGAAACGGTATTGGAACAGGACCCGCAAAACGCACTGGCCATGACGGCATTGGGTCGGCTCGCCATGCTGCAAAATGACAAGGCGCAAGCGGTGAAATGGCTCAAGCAGGCCATCAACGCGGCACCGAAGGCCGGCGCTGCGTACGTCGGACTAGTGCTGCTGTACAGCGAAAGCGGTCAATTCGATGAGGCCGTCAGCACCGCCAAGCAGTTTGCTGACGCCGACCCCAACAATCCGGCGGCGCTCAATGCCTTCGGTGCGGCAGAACTCAACGCCGGCCATCACAGCGAGGCGTTGAAACCGTTGCAGCAGGCGGTGAACCTCGCGTCGCAGGTACCCCTGTACCGCACCAATCTGGCGCGTGCGCAAATGCTCAACAAGGACACCAAGGCTGCCGAAGGCAATCTCGACGAGGTGATCAAGGCGGATCCGGGTGAGCTGACCGCGGTGACGTTGCGGGCATTCATGAAGTTGCATGACCACGATCTGCCCGGCGCGATCTCCATGGCACAAACGCTGCAAAAGCAGCCAGCAACCAAGGCGGCGGGCTTCAGTCTCGAAGGCGACCTGTACATGGCGGACAAGTCCTGGAGCAAGGCCGCCCTGGCCTACCAGCAAGGATTGAAGATCGACAACGTGCGGCCACTGGTGGTCAAGAGCTTCATGGCGCTGAGCGAGAGCGGCGCCAGCCAACCGGATGGCGTACTGCGCGACTGGCTGGTCAAGCACCCTGACGATGCGTCCACACGCCTGCTGTTGGCCCAGTACTACTTGGATCACGCGCAAAATACGCCCGCTGCCACGCAGTACGAACAGGTGTTGAAGTCTTATCCAACCAATCTCGACGCGCTCAACAACCTCGCTTGGATCTACACCGAACAGCACAATCCCAAGGCATTGGCGCTCGCGGAGCAGGCTCACAAGCTGGCGCCTGATTCGTCCGGCATTGCGGACACCTATGCCTGGGCGTTGATCGCCGACGATCAGCCCAAGACCGCGTTGCCACTCCTGGTGAACGCGGCCAAGGCGGCGCCGAAGGTGCCGACCGTCAAATATCACCTGGCCGTGGCGCAGGCGCGCACCGGCGACAAAGCCGGCGCTCGAGCCACGCTCGAGGCGCTACAAAAATCAGGCGCCGATTATCAGGACAAGCAAGCCGCAGAAAAACTGTACCGCGAGTTGGGTGGTGCAGGTGGTGGTCCTGGCAAGTAATGCCATTTCTGGGTGTTCGTGAATTCGTGTGGGTGGATTAAGCGGATTTCACAAAGCCGGCAGCATGCAGGTTAGTGCCGTCAGGCGCAGATAGTCCTTGGAAGGAAATGTGTCCATGCTTGGGCTGATTACGGAATTGCCGTGGCAATTTTCTTGGCTTTTCACTTTAGTCTTGACGTAACAATCAGGTAATGGACATAACCATGGATGTGCCACATGCAATCACTTGAAAATACTAAGATCGCCATTGTCGGTCTGGGCTACGTCGGACTGCCATTGGCGGTGGAATTCGGCAAGCGGTACGACACTGTCGGTTTCGATATCAATGCCAACCGTATCAATGAATTGCGTGCAGGAAAAGACGTTACGCTCGAGGTGGATGCCTTTGAATTGGCGGAGGCTTCCCGCCTGCGTTTCAGCAATGCGCCGGAGGACCTTAGAGACTGTCACGTTTGCATCGTCACCGTACCGACGCCGATCGATCTGGCCAAGCGTCCTGACCTCACGCCGCTGATTCGTGCCAGCGAAGCGTTGGGGCGGGTGCTCCGGCCGGGAACTATCGTGGTGTACGAATCCACGGTGTATCCCGGTTGCACCGAGGAAGTCTGCGTTCCGATCCTCGAAAGGGTATCCGGACTTGTTTACAACGTTGATTTCTTCGTTGGATACAGCCCCGAGCGGATCAACCCTGGCGACAAACAGCATCGTGTGACCAGCATCCTCAAGGTGACTTCCGGTTCCACGCCCGAGGTCGCCGACTTTGTTGATGATCTATACGGGTCCATCATTACCGCTGGGACACACAAGGCCAGTTCGCTGAAGGTGGCCGAAGCGGCCAAGGTGATCGAAAACACCCAGCGCGACCTGAACATCGCGCTGGTCAACGACTTGGCCAAGTTGTTCAACAAGCTCGGCATCGACACGCTGGAAGTACTCCAGGCGGCCGGTACGAAGTGGAATTTTCTGCCCTTCCGGCCCGGTCTGGTTGGCGGCCACTGCATCAGCGTGGATCCCTACTACCTTACCCACAAGGCGCAGGAAGTCGGCCATCACCCCGACGTCATACTCGCCGGGCGGCGTACCAACGACAGCATGGGCGAGTACGTCGCGGGTGAGGTCATCCGGTTGATGATCCGCAAGGGCATCAATCCGGTACGTGCCCGGGTGCTGGTGCTGGGGCTGGCGTTCAAGGAAAATTGCCCGGATGTGCGCAATACGCGGGTGGTCGACATCGTTTTAGCGCTGCAAGGCTACAGTGCCCAAGTTGAGGTTTTCGATCCGTGGGTGGCTACTGACGAGGCGATGCACGAGTACGGACTCAAACTGATCGCCATGCCTTCGTCCGGTCAGTACGATGCGGTGATCGTGGCGGTAGGTCATCGGCAGTTTGCCGAGCTTGGCGGTGACGGCATACGGGCATTCGGCAAGCCGGCCTCGGTGCTGTACGACGTCAAGTATGTATTGCCACGCGATGCGGTTGATGGCCGACTCTGAGCAGAGACCTTTGGCGTGTAGGTGGAATAGGTGATCGGGCCCGGGAAAAACAGGCAATGAAAATCTTGGTAACCGGCACTGCCGGTTTCATCGGCTCTCATTTGGCCTTGCGCCTGCTCGAGCGCGGTGACGAGGTGATCGGCATCGACAACCTCAGCGATTACTACGACGTCAACCTGAAGAAGGCGCGTCTTGCGCGGTTCAGCGACCATCCGCAGTACACCCACCTGACGGTGGACCTGGCCGATCGCGCGGCGATCGATGCAGCCTTCGCCCGCTACCGGCCGAAGCGCGTGATCAACCTGGCGGCGCAGGCCGGTGTGCGTTATGCGGCGGAAAATCCGCATATCTACGTGTCGACCAACGTCACTGGCTTCCTGCACATCATCGAAGGTTGTCGACATCATGACGTGGAGCACCTGGTATTCGCCTCGACCAGCTCCGTGTATGGGGCCAACACGCGGATGCCATTCTCCGAGCACCAGCCGGCCGAACATCCGCTAACGCTCTACGCCGCCTCGAAGAAGGCCAACGAGATGATGGCGCACAGCTATGCCCATCTATATGGCTTGCCCTGCACTGGATTGCGCTTCTTCACGGTCTATGGCCCGTGGGGGCGACCGGATATGGCGCTGTTTCTGTTCACCCGGGCAATCCTGGCGGGTGAGCCGATCAAGGTTTTCAACCAAGGCCATCACAGGCGCAGTTTCACCTACATCGACGACATCGTCGAAGGGGTGATTCGAACCTTGGACGCCGTGCCGGAGGGCAATCCGGGCTGGAACGGCAAGGCGCCGGATCCGGCATCAAGCCTCGCGCCATATCGTATCTTCAATATCGGGAACGAGAAGCCAGTGGCGCTGCTGCGCTATATCGACGTACTGGAACAGTGTCTGGGGCGCAAGGCACAGATGGAAATGTTGCCTCTGCAGGCCGGTGACGTACCCGATACCGAAGCCGATATGTCATCTTTAACCAGCGCCGTCGGCTACTGCCCACAGGTGTCGGTGGAGGAGGGCGTGGCCAACTTCGTGCGCTGGTATCGCGACTACTACCGAGTGCCAGACCAAACCTAGCTATCTGAACCCAATAGGTTGTTCATGGCGACAGGGAGACGGGGAATGGGCGGCCGGTTGCCGAGGCTGGTGTGGAGACGATCCGGTCGCATTCATGCAGCCAAGGTTTCAGGCGTGCGGCTCGTTGGTCGGAGTGGTCATAGCTGCGCCAAGGCGTCAAACGGTAAGCGTCCGCCCCGTACTCCGCGGGTTCGCTGCTCGCGCCGGCGCGTTTCATCGTCGAGGTCACGGAGCTTGGCGTCGATGGCGTACAGCTCGCCGTTGCACCGCACGGCTTCCTGGGCGAGCGGACTGTCGCAACACGTTCGCCGGAAGTTCTACTTTTGAAATGTCCGCTTGACGGGGGAGCTTACGCGAACAGCGGCGGGAAATTTGTTGATGCCAAAAAAAACACGCATCGCTTTGCAAAGGATCGTTCGGTCGACATCTTCCCGTCGCAGCCATTGCTGCGTACTCATGTGGCTGTTTCGGTGGCAGGCAGCTTGCGCTCCCACTCCAGCGCCGTGCATACGATGAAATCCAGATCGTCATGGCGCGGGACCCAGCCGAGTCTTTCGCGCAGGCGATCCGCCCGGGCAATCAGCATCGGCGGATCACCGGCACGACGCGGTTGCTCGATCACAGTCAATGTCTGGCCGCTAACCCGTTGCACCGCGTCGATCACCTCGCGCACGCTGTAGCCGTGGCCGTAACCGCAATTGAGGGTCAGTGATTCACCGTCGGCGCGAAGATGGTCGAGTGCGCGAAGGTGGGCAGCAGCCAGATCGTCGACGTGGATGTAGTCGCGAATGCCGGTGCCGTCCGGGGTGTCGTAGTCGGTACCGAATATCGATATGCTTGGCCGCTTGCCGAGGGCGTGTTCGCAGGCGACCTTGAGCAGCAGGGTTGCATTGGGCGTGGACTGGCCGATGCGGCCCTGTGGATCGCAGCCGGCGACGTTGAAATAGCGAAGGATCACATACTGCATTGCCCCCGCTGAGCCAAGGTCGCGCAGCATGGTTTCAGACATCAGCTTTGAGGCCCCGTACGGATTGATCGGCCGTACCGGCGTATCCTCATCGGCAATACCGCTGGCCCCCATGCCGTAGACGGCCGCGGTCGATGAGAACAAAAACCGGCGCACGCCGGCATCGACGCAACAGGCCAGCAGGTTGCGTGTGTTACAGGTGTTGTTGCCGTAGTACTTGAGCGGGTCACGCACCGACTCCGGCACCACCGTGTGGGCCGCGAAGTGCAGCACGGCTCCGATCTGGTACTCCGTCATGACTCGTGCGACCAATGATCGATCGCCGACATCGCCGACCACCAGTTCGGCGTCCCCCACTGCCTCGCGAAAACCGCTGACCAGATTGTCGAGGACAACGACCCGTTCGCCGCGTTGACTAAGTTGCTGAACGACGTGGCTGCCGATATAGCCCGCGCCACCGGTGACGAGGATGGTATTCATGATGGGTACTCGTGGGCGAGACCGGAAAACTGCTCTGCAGCCTGAGCGTCAGCTCATTAAATAACAGTAACAGCTTGCGGTCGACTTCAAGGACATCGGCCACACTCAATTCGCCGTACTCGAACGCCACAGGTAGACGATCGCCGTGCTGGCGCAGTGCCGGCGGCACAACTCTGCAACTGCCAGCCCCGCCTCAACTTGTTTGATGAAGCCGTTGACCTGTTCAGTGCTGAATCTGCTCTTGCGATGGTCCGTCCTCGTTTGAGGGAATGGACTTTATCAACTGTCGATTGGTGCGGCTGGCGGGCGGCATGTCATCGTTGGCAACCCCAACTTGCCCCAACACTCCGATGGCCGCTCAGCCTGCTGGCTTGGTCACGTCTGGCAGGGGAGCGTTGTTACACCACGCCAACGGACGCCACCGTACCCGCCCGCGCTTGCTAACAAATGACGCAGATGATGTTTCATGTGCACGTCCGCGCGGCTAACGCGGAATGACCTTTCAATCGGTGGAGTTCGGCATGAAGCCTAGGCTGATAAAGCGAGACCGCAGTCGGCTCGGCCGGGGGCGGCCTCACGGCCCGGATCAATACCATAGCGGTCTTTCAAAAAGCCCTCGATCAGGGAGCCACGCAGTTGCTCCGGCTCAAACCCGAAGCGATGCGAGAACGCACTGGCAGGCAATGGGTTATCGCGCGCATCAGCCAGCCCGCGTGGCAACTCGTCTTTTGCCAGTTCCTCGCGTAGACGGAGCCGCAACGGTACCACCGGGTTGTTTCGCACCAGCGGGTAGCTTGTCGGTGGCGCGAATTTCTCGAAGCCGTAACAGCGTTCGTAGAACTGGGCATGTCGCGGATGCACGCCGATAACGATATCGGTCAAATCGGTATGCAATCCATAGTGGATGGCCCAGCGCATCATGCTGAACAGGACACCGACGCCGCGTGAAGCAGACTGACGACGATCCGCCAGCATCCCCACCTCAAGCAGGCGGCGCCCCTTTCGTCGCAGTTCATCCAGAGATCGTTCATATACGCTGTCGAGCGCGAGCCCCATGGGATTATCGCGGAACAGCGTCATGGTATAGCCGACTTCCGGCCCTTCCGGGCCCCATATCACGGATGCATGCTGTCCGACGGCAGCGGGAGCGGCATGAATGCCAAACCGGTTTTCGTCGATCAGCCCCATTTGCGAGTAGCGTTGATATACCAACCGCCAAGCCGATTCCACCTGCTCAAGGCTGGTCGCGCACAAACACTGCGGCTCGCTGCTGCGTACCGCTGAACGCGGGAGACGCGCAGTGATGTCGATGACTGTCTTGCTCTGCAGCCCTTCTTGGCCGGAGGAGGTTTTCGAGCTGTTGGAAACTTTCATGACTGAGTAATGAAACCTGATCAGGTGGACCGCAGGCAACATCCATGCCTTTGGTCGCGCCAGAGACGGCCAGTGCCCATCGTGGATACTGTTTTCCCTTCTATTTCATCATGTCACGGTTTTGTGAATATAGGATATAAGCAAGCTGTAATTGTGTGAACTCCAGGTGAAAAAAGCGGATCAAGGCCCGGAAACCCACCATCCGCATACACGTGCAAACTCACATTGCATGAGGCGTAGTGTCGGTCGATGGCACCCCCGGAAAGGCGCCCAGGCGGTCGCTGCAAGCCCCTGTGCCAGGTCCAGGGGCGAGATTCGTTCAGGATTTTGGTGACTCCACCCGCCGGTTTCCGATGGCCAGGCGGGGGAAAGCTTCAGCACCGGTCATCGCGATCACGAAGGAGCGCTTGACGTCGGCTCGCTTTTTCGACACCACTGAAAAGTAGAGTTACGGTCGCTTCATGCCAGGCCCGGAAGGGTCGAAGGAGGAGCGATGAAGAAGTCGCGCTTTACCGAAGAACAGGTCACCTATTGCCTGCGTCTGGCCGAGTCCGGCACCCCGGTCGCTGATGTTTGTCGACAGATGGGGATCAGCGAGGCGACGTTCTACGTGTGGAAGAAGAAGTACGCGAGCCTAGCCGTCGCCGAACTGCGGCAACTGCGCCAGTTGCAGGAGGAGAACAGTCGCCTCAAACGTCTGGTGGCCGATCTGACGCTGGACAAGCAGATCCTGACCGAGGTCATTCGAAAAAAGTCTGAGGCCAGTTCGTCGCCAGGCGATCGCTCACTGGATCCATGAGCGGTTCCAGGTGAGCGCCCAGCGCGCGTGCGGACTGGCCAAGGTGCAGCGATCGACGTGGTACTGCTGCAGCCAGGCAAGAGATCAGTCGGCCTTGCGTATGCGCATCCGCGACATTGCCCAAGCTCGACCACGATTTGGTTACGAGCGAATCATGGTGATGCTGCGCCGTGAGGGTTGGCCGGTTGGCCGCAAGCGCGTGCATCGGCTGTACTGCCTGGAAGGATTGCAACTTCGAATGCGCGGCCGGCGGCGCAAGACGATCAGCCTGCATCGTGGCCCCACGCCCCGACCCACCGCCTGTCACCAGTACTGGGCGATGGACTTCGTGCATGATCAATTGATCAACGGGCGAGCCTTCCGGGTGCTCACCGTGGTGGATAAATGGAGTCGCGAGAGTATTCTGCTGGAGGCAGATTTTTCGTTGAGCGGGCACCGGGTGATCGATGCCTTTGAGCGACTGGGAAAACAGCATCCGTTGCCCAAGGCGATCACGGTGGACAACGGCACCGAATTCACGTCCAAGGTGCTGGATGAGTGGGTCTATCAGCGAGGTATCCAGCTGGACTTCATTCGGCCGGGAAGGCCTACGGAGAACGGAATGATCGAATCATTCAACGGCCGCCTGCGGGACGAATGTCTCAATGTTCATGAGTTCATGTCCATCGAGGACGCACGTGAAAAGCTGGAAGCATGGCGGATCGATTACAACCAGTGCCGTCCGCACAGCTCGCTCGGTCATCTGACCCCGAGCGAGTATGCAAAACGAGGTCAGGAAACAACGTCAGAAGCGACCTGTTTCTAGTTTCAACGTGTCCGAAATTCGGAACAACGTCATTTTCCCGGAGACCTCTGGTTATGCCTGGATCAAGTTTACGGGGAGTCGACAATCTGGTCATCCAGCGTGTTTGAGATGCCAGAAGCCATCCACTTGATGTTGAAGACTTATGGTCTGTATTTATTGAAAGGACGGTTCTGGTGGAGACCTTTATTCCCGGTATAGTGCTTGGGCGGCCGAGCTGAATACTCGGTACGCAACGTAAACTTAAATTGGCCGGAATACCTGACTGATCTCGGGTGTTTTGCGTCAAATGACACAGCTGTATATATGAACGGGCGCAGGCCGTGAACCGGGATATCAAAGCAGCCATTCTGCGCGCAGGCGTAGCCGCGCCCTCGGCGGACAATTCGCAGCCGTGGCTGTTTGAATGGCGCGGCGACGACCTGGACCTTCGAATCGATGAGGGCCGTAGCGGCCGCGTATCCGATACCCGATATGTCCTGAGCGACCTGTCCGCCGGTGCATGCCTGGAAAACATGGTTATCCACGCTCGCTCGCTCGGTTATGCGGCGGACGTGCAGACTTTTCCGCGCCCCGACGACGAGCTGTGGGCCGCCCGTATCCGTTGGCGCCGCGATCCAGAGTGCGACCAACCCGAGCCGCTGGCTGGTGCGATCGAGCAGCGTCACACCGACCGCCGCTTCCCCTGGAGCGGTCCAGTCACCCCCGATACGCAGGCGCGCCTGAATGCCCAGGCCAAGCTGATGCCCGGGCAGCGGCTTTATTGGCCACAGACACCGCGTGAGAGAAAAGCCGCACTGAGCGTCATCAGGCAGGCCGAGACGCTGCGTTTCAGGAGCCCGACGCTGCACGCGGAGCTGTTTTCGAGTATCCGCTTTGCCGCTGGCTGGCACACCGCTTGCGAGGAAGGTCTGGCCCCGGTGACGCTGGCCGTGGAGCCGCCGATGCGCCCGGTCTTTCAGGCGCTGCGTCGTCCCGTGGTGATGACCATGGTCAACCGGCTGGGCGCGGCGTCGATTCTGGGGTGGCGCTCGGCCTGGCTGCCAATCCGGCTGTCGCCGGGACTCTGTCTGCTCGTCATTCCTTCCACGGCGCGATCCGATGTGCTCGCGGGTGGCCGCGCTTTGCAGCGCGTGTGGCTTCAGGCCACCCTGGACGGGCTGTCGGTCCAGCCATATGCGGCGGCGGGAGTTTTCAGCCTGGGGTTCGTACCCGTCGAGCCGGCCTTTCGGCGGCAGCTCTCGCGTCTGGGTACGGCCTTGGGCGACCTGTGTGCGCCGGGATATGGGCTGGTGTTTTTACGGCTTGGCTATGCGCGGTCCGCACCGCACGGTCGCAGCGGGCGACGAGTGCCTGCAAGTTTCGGCACTTTCCCATAGGGCCGCATGATATTCGTTTGTGCGCGGGCCCTTCAGGCACTGCGCGACCTTGATCTTCGCCCACCTGCCGCGGCCGGACGCGTCGCAAGCGTAAAGTCGTGCCGCAATCGCCCTGGGTCGCTCTTGCGGTTTCAGACTGCGAGGGCGAAGGACATGAGTTTTCCATCCTTGTGTCGGGGTTCTTTACAAACGCGGCTTGCCTTCGTCGTCGTCGTAAAACTGTAGCTAAAACAATCTGTTGCATGCATTACGACGTGGTGAGGTCAGTCATCTTATCGCGGCAGAGTGTCGGAATACCGTACAAATACTGGGTGATTTCGACAGCGGATAGCGAAAAATCATAGGAAAAATAGCATGTTATATACATGGCACGCGACTTGCTCGATTACAGCGCAGGGTCACTCGCGAGCCATTGCCGGTCGCGGCTCTTTTGATCGGTTATCAGGAGAAAAACATGTTGATGAAGAAAAGCATCGGAGTCGCACTCGCATGCGCGCTGGCGCTGGGTGCGTGGAGTGGATCGACGCTTGCAACTCCCATAAACGTAGGCGGCGTCGTGTGGGATCCCAGCAGTCCGTTGGACCTGACTGTCCAGGCAATCAACTTCCGCGAATCGAGCGTTTCGAGCGTTGGCAACGTGCTGACGGGCTACGGGCAGATTGCCTCGTTCAACGGGACAAATCAGGCAACGTTTTGTCCGGGTTGTGACCTCAACTTCACCTTCCAGTACACGGTGTCGAACATCACCGGTAATCAGGTCGAGTTCAGTCCTGGATCCATCAGCTTTTTCGTTGACAACACCAGTGGCTTCAATGTGCTGGATCCGACTACGGCCGGCGTCGGTACGCCGTGGCTCACGTTGTCCGGCCATACGGGTTCGTTTCTTGGCTTTGGGGGCACCGCGCAGCTTTTTTCCACGATCAATGGCACGGTTACCCAACCCCTGACTGGATCCACCGGAATCGGGTTTTTGGACGCGACCGGAGGCCCTGCGGCGTCCTACTTCCAGACCCATACACAAGCCGACGGGCTGGGTGGATTCGCGGACTTTACGCTTAATTCGGAATTCCTGTTTTCGATAGTCAGAGGGTGTTCGAGTACGCCCTCACCGGATCCGACCAATATTTGCCACTATCCGATTACGGGAACGGCCACGTTGATCGGCAGAACAGTACCCGAGCCGGGTGAGATGGGTCTGCTGGGCCTTGGCTTGACCTTCTTGGGCTTGCTTATCCGGCGGCGCCGCAAAGAGGGTGAAGGGCGCGCATAGGGCAGGCACCTCATGCATGCGGTTTGGCGATTGATGGCGCCGCTTCCGATGCGGCGCCATTTTGTTTGCGTTGAACGGGTTCGCTGGCCGGTCGCGGTCACCTCGCACCCGGCACGCCCCGACCCACTGCACCCCGCGGGATTTTCCCATGCATGCACCCGATCAATCGCGGACTCCGGGGCGCAATGGTGGGATCGGTACCGCCGCAAGCCGGTGTTACCGTGCCGGCTAGGCAACAGCTTTACGCAATAATGCCGAGAGTAGATGTCTCATGATGTCTGATGCACCGGCCACGACTGCGCCGTTCGACTACGCAACGGCATTTAGCCGGACGATCGGCTGGATCACCACGACCGAGCAGGCGGCGCTTCGTTCCAAGCGCGTGGCGATTGCCGGGCTTGGCGGGGTTGGCGGCAGCCATCTGCTGACCCTGACCCGACTCGGCATCCAGTCGTTCAACCTGGCCGATTTCGACCGTTTCGGCACGGAAAATTTCAACCGGCAGGCCGGGGCGTTTCAATCGACCATCGGCCAGCCCAAGATCGACGTGGTGTCCCGGATGGCGCGGGACATCAATCCGGATCTGGACATCAACAAATTTCCCGGCGGCGTCACCCTCGACAACATGGAGCAATTTCTGTCAGGGGTGGATCTGTACGTCGACGGGCTGGACTTTTTCGTACTCGATATCCGTGCCAGGCTGTTCGCCCTTTGCGCCGAACGCGGCATTCCGGCGATTACCGCGGCGCCGTTGGGCATGGGTGCCGCGGTGCTGGCGTTCCTGCCGGGTCAGATGACATTCGAAGAGTATTTCCGGCTGGAAGGAAAGACGACCAACGAGCAGTTGCTGCGCTTCATGGTGGGATTGGCACCAGCCGTGCTCCATCAAGGCTATCTGGTCGATCCGTCCGCGGTGGACCTGGTCCACCAGCGGGGACCGTCGACGCCCATGGCATGTGAAATCTGCGCCGGGATAGCCGGTACCCAGGCGTTGAAGATCCTGCTTGGCCGGGGCAAGGTGCTCGCGGTACCGCACGGCCTGCACTTCGATGCCTACCGCAACAAGCTCGTACGCACGTGGCGACCGGGGGGAAACAACAATCCGCTGCAACGACTGCTTCTGTTCCTGGCGCGCCGCCGTTTCATGCGCCAGTAAGCGTTGCACGCACAAACAAGCGGGCGAAGAACACAATCGGGTGGGCGGAGCGTCTAGCTGTGTAAATCCAGCAGGTTGTTCATGACGTCAGGGATACGAGAGATGGGTGGCTGGCAGTCGAGGCTGGTGTGGAGACGATGCCGGTTGTATTCATGCAGCCAAGGGTTCGTGTGGGCGTCGCGTTGGTCAGAGTGGTCTTAGCTGCGTGCGTATGCCCACTCGCGCAGTGCCGTCTGGATGAAGCGTTCGGCTTGTCCTTGGTACGTGGTGTGTAAGGTCGCGTGCGTTTGTGACGTAGCCCGAGGCGTCGCAGGAAGCGGGCAAAAGAGCGTGAGAGATAGGATGCCCCGTTATCGGTGAGAACGCGGGTGAAGCGCACGCTCACTGCACGGTAGTAGCGCACAGCCTTCAGCAATGCCCTGCAGGCACTCAATGCCTGCTCGTTGGGCTCGATGCTGCTGAAGGCGACCCGTGAATGGTCGTCGATAGGTACTCCCAGCCAGAGCACCCCGGAGGTGATCTGGCGGTCGCCGGTGACCCGATGTCCGGGACACCGGAAACGGCCGAGTTTCTTGATATCCAGATGCAGCAGGTCACCGGGTGCTTCGTGTTCGTAGCATCGGATCGATTCGGCAGGCTCCAGCACGGACAGGCGGTTGAGTCCGGCTCGCTGCAGCAGACGGCCCACGGTACTCGGCGCCAACACCAGGTTGTGAGCGATGGTGCGATAGGACTGGCGGGCGCGACGATCGGTCCATCAGGTCGGCAGCGCCTACTTCGCGAAACCGTCGAAGCCACTTGTAGGCGGTGCGTACACTGACCCGGCCGCCTTGGCCGCTTCTTCGGAACACATGCCTTGCTGCGCCATGCGTTCAACGAGAAGGGCTCGACTATAGGGCGTCAAACGGGCACCTTTATGCAGGTTCATCCGGGGCTCCCGGAGATTTGGGTGGGCCGCACCCCCATCCGGGTTCACTATGGATGAACAACCTACTGAGAGAGCACATCTAGTCACCGCTTCCACTTGCAAGCAACGCGTGCAGACCTCATTTGTGTCGGGTCTCAAGGACTGCTACAGCACATGATCAACCCGCATGGCCACGACCTCGATGCCCGCGCTCGCCGACTGTTGCGTACGCTGATCGCCCAGTATCTGGTCGACGGCGAGCCGGTGGGCTCGCGTACGCTGTCGCGTTCGTCCGGGCTGGACGTAAGCCCGGCGACGATCCGCAACATCATGGCCGACCTCGAGGACGCCGGCCTGGTTTCCTCACCGCATACTTCGGCCGGTCGCGTGCCGACGCCGCGCGGATTGCGCTTGTTTGTCGACAGCCTGATCGAGTTGCAGCCGGTGCCCCATGACGAGATGGCACGTCTGCAGCGCGAACTGCCTCCGGGGCCGACCACCGCCCGCGATTTGCTTGGCAATGCCTCGATCCTGCTGTCGGCGATGACCCATTTTGCCGGTGTGGTCACGGTGCCGCGCCAGGTGGACTTTCCGCTGCGTCACATCGATTTCGTGCCACTGCCGGATGCGCGGGTGCTGGTGATCCTGGTATTCACCGACAACCAGGTGCAGAACCGCATCGTTCAGTTGGCAAAGCCACTGCACAGTCACGAACTGGAGCAGGCGGCAAACTATCTCAACACCCATTTTGCCGGCTTGCGCGTGGATGACATCCGTACGCACCTGCTGGCCGAGTTGCGCGAAACCGGCAGCGAGCTCAACCGGCTGCTGGCCAGCACGGTGGAGCTGGCCACCGCCTCGTTCGCGCCACAGGCGGGCGGCACCGATGTACTGGTCAGTGGCCAGACCAATCTGATGGCGTACTCGGAACTGGCCGACCTGCAGCGTCTGCGCGAGCTGTTCGATGCATTCCAGCAGAAGAACGAACTGCTGCAGTTGATGGAAGTGTGTGCCAAGGCACCTGGCGTGCGGCTGTTCATCGGCGAGGAATCCGGCTTCGCCGCACTCGATGGCTGCAGTGTGGTCACTGCCAGTTACGGTGCGCAGGGGCGCGTGCTGGGCGCGGTCGGAGTGATCGGACCGACGCGGATGGCGTACGAGCGGGTGATTCCGGTGGTGCAGGCCACCGCCGGATTGCTCAGTGACGCCTTGAATCGCGCCGCCACGACCCTATAACCGCTGCGGGAGGCGGGGTTTCTCGCAATTTGGACGGTCGGCATGCATGTCGGCCATGACAATCGTTTGGAGTGATGCATGCAGAACAACGATCCGCAGTCGCCTGGTGATACGTCACCACAGGGTCAGTCGGGTGAGTCTTCGACCACGGAACTGGAAAGCCTGCAGGTACGCGTGGCTGAGCTGGAGGCAAGCAATGCCGAATTGCTCGAAACCGTACTGCGCGAAAAGGCCGAGCTGGAGAATCAGCGTCGCCGCCTGCACCGGGACCTCGAACAGGCCCGCCGCTTCGCCAACGAGAAACTGCTGAACGAATTGCTGCCGGTTTACGACGGCTTGGAGAGTGGCCTTGCGGTCGAGGGCGGCGACATCGCCTCGATGCGCGAAGGCATCAATCTGACCTTGAAGGCTTTGCTGAAGGTGGCCGAGAACCATGGCATGTCGCAGATCGATCCACTCGGGCAGCCGCTGGACCCGGAACGCCATCACGCCGTGAGCATGGTGGATGCCCCAGGCGCCGCGCCGGGCACCGTGGTCACCGTGCTGCAGAAAGGCTACGTGTTGAATGATCGCCTGCTTCGCCCCGCACTGGTCGCGGTGGCGAGGGACTGAGCGTTCCTGTCGCTGGCGCCTCCCTGAACGGCGCAGCGGCGAACACGACGAAATCGCATCCGGGGCCTTGCCGGCATTGAATCGCCAGAGCAGACCCCCATCTGGAAACCATCGCGGCCGCGGGGGCCGCAAGCAAATTTGGAGAGCACACACATGGGCAAGATCATCGGTATCGACCTGGGCACCACCAACTCCTGCGTGTCCGTGATGGATGGCAGTACCACCAAGGTCATCGAGAATTCGGAAGGTGACCGCACCACACCGTCCATCGTCGCCTTCAACAAGGATGGCGAAGTACTCGTGGGTGCCTCGGCCAAGCGCCAGAGCGTGACCAATCCGAAGAACACCTTCTACGCAGTGAAGCGCCTGATCGGCCGCAAGTTCACCGACGCCGAAGTGCAGAAAGACCTGCACATCGTTCCGTACAAGATTGTCGCGCACGACAACGGCGACGCCTGGGTCGAGACCTCCGACGGCAAGAAGATGGCGCCGCAGGAGATTGCCGCCAAAGTGCTGATGAAGATGAAGAAGACCGCCGAGGATTATCTCGGCGAGACGATCACCGAAGCGGTGATCACCGTGCCGGCGTACTTCAACGACAGCCAGCGCCAGGCGACCAAGGACGCGGGCAAGATCGCCGGCCTCGACGTCAAGCGCATCATCAACGAGCCGACTGCGGCTGCGCTGGCCTATGGCATGGACAAGAAGGGCGGCGATCGCAAGATCGCGGTGTACGACCTGGGCGGTGGCACGTTCGACGTGTCGATCATCGAGATCGCCGAAGTCGACGGCGAGAAGCAGTTCGAAGTGCTGGCGACGAACGGCGATACGTTCCTCGGCGGCGAAGACTTCGACATGCGTGTCATCGACTACCTCGTTGACGAATTCAACAAGGAGCAGGGCATCGACCTGCGCAAGGATCCGTTGGCGCTGCAGCGCCTGAAGGATGCTGCCGAGCGCGCCAAGATCGAGCTGTCCTCGAACCATCAGACCGACGTGAACCTGCCTTACGTGACGGCAGACGCGTCCGGCCCGAAGCATCTGAACATCAAGTTGACCCGGGCCAAGCTCGAAGCGCTGGTGGAAGAACTGATCAAGCGCACCATCGAACCGTGCCGCACCGCGTTGAATGACGCCGGCCTGCGCGTGTCCGACATCGACGATGTGATCCTGGTCGGTGGCCAGACCCGCATGCCCAAGGTGCAGGAGTCGGTGAAGGACTTCTTTGGCAAGGATCCGCGCAAGGACGTCAACCCGGACGAAGCCGTCGCCGTCGGTGCAGCGATTCAGGGCGGCGTGCTGGGCGGTACGGTCAAGGATGTGCTGCTGCTGGACGTTACCCCGCTGTCGCTCGGTATCGAGACGATGGGCGGCGTGATGACCAAGCTGATCGAGAAGAACACCACGGTGCCGACCAAGGCCGCGCAGACGTTCTCGACCGCCGACGACAACCAGACTGCGGTGACCGTGCACGTGCTGCAGGGCGAGCGCGAGCGCGCCAGCGCCAACAAATCTCTGGGCAAGTTCGATCTGTCCGGCATCGATCCGGCGCCGCGCGGCATGCCACAGGTCGAAGTCACGTTCGATATCGACGCGAACGGCATCCTGCACGTGTCGGCCAAGGACAAGAAGACCGGCAAGGAGCAGAAGATCGAGATCAAGGCCGGTTCGGGTTTGTCCGAGGACGAGATCCAGCGCATGGTGGCCGATGCCGAGGCGAACAAGGAAGAGGACAAGAAGTTCCACGAGCTGGTCGCCACCCGCAACAAGGCCGATCAGTTGGTGCACGCTACCCGCAGCGCACTGAAGGAGCACGGCGGCAAAGTGCCGCCTGATCAGCTTTCCGCGATCGAGGGCGCGCTGTCCGATCTGGAAAAGGTCAAGGATGGCGAGGACAAGGCGGCCATCGAGTCCAAAGTGGAGAAGCTGGAGCAGGTTGCGCAGGCGCTGCAGGCGGCGGCACAGGGCGATGGCGGCCCGGCCGATGCCGGTGCGCAGTCCGCGCCGGGCGGCGGCTCAGCCCAGCCGGACGACGTGGTCGATGCCGAGTTCACCGAAGTGAAAGACGACAAGAAGTAATCGGCAGCCGCTATCGGCACGGTCGAAATCAGCAGCCCGCGCCGGGAATTATCCTGGCGTGGGCTGTCTGCTGAATGCAGGGTGCGGAACCGTCGGTTTCCATCCTGGGGCGCGAAGAGCAGTGTGGATGCATGAATGAGCAAGCGTGATTACTACGAAGTGCTGGGCGTCGAGCGCAGCGTCACCGAAGTCGAGCTGAAGAAATCCTTCCGTCGGCTGGCAATGAAGTTCCACCCGGACCGCTGCCCGGACGATCCGCATGCGCAGGAGAAGTTCAAGGAGGCCAAGGAGGCCTACGAAGTGCTGTCCGACGCGCAGAAGCGCGCGATGTACGACCAGCATGGTCATGCTGCGTTCGAGCATGGCATGGGTGGTCGCGGCGGCGCCGGCTTCGGTGACGTCGGCGATATCTTCGGCGATATCTTCGGCGACATTTTCGGCCGGAACGGTGGTGGTCACGGACGTCCGCGGCGTGGCTCCGACCTGCGTTACATCATGGAGCTGGATCTGGAGGAGGCCGTGTTCGGCGTCAGCCGGCAGATCGAGGTGCCGACCCAGGTCAACTGCCACCATTGCAACGGCAGCGGCTCGGAAGATGGCAAGGTCAGCAAGTGCAAGACCTGTCATGGTCACGGCCAGGTGCGCATGCAAAACGGCATCTTCTCGATCCAGCAGGCCTGCCCGCATTGCGGCGGTACCGGCCAGGCGATCGAGAAGCCATGCAAGAAGTGCCACGGCGAAGGCCGTATCGAGGAAACCCGCACGTTGTCGGTACAGATTCCCGAGGGCGTCGACAACGGCGACCGCATCCGCCTGACCGGGCAGGGCGAGGCGGGCCCGTCCGGTGCCCCGGCGGGCGATCTGTATGTGGAAGTGCACGTGCGCGAGCACGCGATCTTCCAGCGCGAAGGCAGCGATCTTTATTGTGAACTGCCGATCCGTTTCTCGCAGGCTGCGCTGGGCGCCGAGTTGCCGGTACCGACGCTGGAAGGCGAGGTGCCGATCAGCATTCCGCCCGAGACGCAGACCGGCACGCAGTTCCGCTTGCGCGGCCGTGGGGTCAAATCGGTGCGCAGCAGCCGTCACGGCGATCTGATCTGCCGCGTGGTGGTTGAAACGCCGGTGCGCCTGACCAAGCAGCAGCGTGAATTGCTGGAATCGCTCGAGGCCACGTTCGACAGCAACGACGCCGGCAAGCACACGCCACGCGCGAAAGGCTGGGTCGACGGCGTGAAGCAGTTCTGGTCGAAAGTCACCGCGTGACACAACGGCACACACAGTAGCATGTGCCGATCGACGGTTTTGACTGGAATGTGCCGATGACCCGACCTGTTCGCCTCGCCATCAGTGGCGCCTCCGGCCGCATGGGCTGCGCGTTGCTCAGCTTGCTTGGCGATGACGCTCGCTTCGAGCTGGTGCATGCAGTAGTGGCGCCGGGTTCGGCCCACGCTGGCCAACCGGTGTTTGCCGGAGGTACGGACTCATTGCGTTACGCGCATGACTGGACGCATGCGCCGGCACTCGATGTCGTCGTCGACTTCAGCGGCCCGGCTGGCCTGGTGTTGGCACTCGATCATTGCCTGGCGCATGGCAAGGCATTGGTGAGTGGTACCACCGGCATCGACGCGGCGCTGGAAGCGCGGCTTGTCGACTCTGGCAAGAGCATCGCGATACTGCGCGCGGCCAATTTCAGTCTCGGTGTGGCGGTATTGACGCGACTGCTGCGCGAGGCTGCCACGGCGTTGCCGGGCTGGGATCTGGAGATCGTCGAAGTGCACCACAGCCGCAAACAGGACGCGCCGTCCGGCACCGCATTGGCACTCGGCAAAGCTGCCGCCGCGGCGCGCCACACCACGCTGGAAGCCGCCGCGGTGTATAGCCGTGAAGGCCAGACGGGCGAACGCATCGATGGCAGCATCGGCTTCACGGTAGTGCGTGGCGGCGACATCGTCGGCGAACATACCGCCATGCTGATCGGCCAGGGCGAACGCCTGGAGCTGGTGCATCGTGCCACCGATCGCTCGATTTTTGCGCGGGGTGCATTGCAGGCGGCGCATTGGCTGGCAGGTCGGGCGCCTGGACAGTGGCAGCTCGACGACGTGATCGCGTCGCCAGTCTGAACATGGGCTGATAGATATCGGCTTGTGCGGTGCAGCCGCTGCCGCTGGCATGCGCAACTTCGTCATTGGGGAGTAGCCAGCCTCGTTCCCAGAGGCGTTCGCATCAACATACTTGGTCGCGGTGGTTTCCGCGCCATGGTGCGAACAGCAACCGTCACCATCCGGTGGTGGACATGCCCGGCGAGACCTTTGTCCAACGGTCACTCGCTCGCCGGACCCAGCATCAACGCGATTATCTGGGTACGTCAGGGCAAGGAGCGGCTGGCACTGGCGAACATCTCCGAGGCCATGATGATCCAGGCGACAATTCCCAGTTCACTGGCCCTGTTCGCCACGCCGTGGCTGTTCGATACGCCATTGATCGTGGCCGGCGTGCTGACCGCCATCGCCATCGTCTACCTGTGGAGTGTGTTCCGTCGCGGCAATGTTGATGCGCGCTGGCTGTTGCCGATCGGCCTGTTGCACGGCGTGTTCGCCGCATTCGTGGCATGGCACTTTGTTCGATGATTGCTCAGTGGTAATTGCTCATCAGACCGAAGCACGCAGCAACTAGCAGGAGCAGCACGGCCACGATCGACAGCAGGCCGAGGAACATGCCTTTGCCGGTGCGTGACTTGCCCCGGTTGAGCAGTACCACAGCCCACACGATGACTGCCAACGGTGGCAGCCAGATCCCACCGAGGATGGCGGCGAGGCTGCCGGTGAACAACACCAGTGCTTCGCCGACCACCATCACCAGCCATGCCAGACCGACGCCGGCAGCAAGCGATCCGGTGGATGGTTCGGGGATGTTGCCTGGCATCGGCGTCGGTGCCTGCGGGGGCGAGGCTACGGAGGTGGGTGGCTCCAGGCGCATTTCATTCATGCGGTTGCTCCTCGTAGGTCCGGCTCTGGTCGATCTCACGCCGCAGCTTGGCCAGCGTGGTCGCCTTGTCGTCGCGGTAGAACAGATTGAAGGTGTCGAACGGGATGATCCTGCCATCGGGCTGTGCGATATGTACGCAGGATTTCTTGACTGCACGCAAGTCGAAACCGTGGGCGTCGATGAACTGCATGATGAGTACGCGGAATACATGGCGATACCCCAGCTCGCTGGGCGCCTGTACCTGCGGCAGGCAGCACAGCAGGTCGGACAGGGAACAGGCCTGGGATTCCGGTGAATGATTGGTCGCGAACAGCTCGAATACATGGGCGCGCAGCTCTTCGTCGCGCTCCACCACGATTGTGTTGCGCCCCTTGCTGACCAGGGCTTCAGGTGACACGAAGCGGGTAAGCGGAACGACCTGATCGCCGACCTTCAATGCGTATGCCATGGCCAGGCAATCGGGATTGCAGGGCACCGGGATCAGATCATCGGGCTGGAACAGCGGGCTTTGTTCGAGGATGCGCCGACGAACTTCGCTGAGGGTCAGGCGGTTGTGTTCCGGATCGTAGCCATCCAGACGGCCAGCGGCCTGTATGGGCTGGAACGTGACGCCTCGCACGCATGGCTGGGTCAGCGCGAAGTCGATGATCTCGCCCAGCTCACTGTCGTTGAGTCCCTTCTTTACGGTGACGACAAGGGTCGTGGAGATGTCGTGCCTGTTCAGGTGCTCCAGCGCCTTCAGGCGAACGTCACGCAGCTTGGCGCCGCGCAAATCCTTGTGCACCTCGTCGCGCAGCGAGTCGAACTGAAGGTACAGCTCGAAGCCAGGCTGATAGCTGGCAAGGCGCGCGGCGAACTCGGGCTCTTTGGCAATGCGCAAGCCGTTGGTGTTGACCATCAGATGGCGAATCGGTCGCTGCTTTGCCGCATCGAGGATCGCGAAGAAATCCGGGTGCAGGGTCGGCTCGCCGCCGGAAATCTGTACCACGTCGGGCTCGCCCTCGTTGGCCACCACCGCGTCGAGCATGCGTTCCACCGTCGCCAGATCGCGAAAGCCAGGACGGTGCGGACCGCTTTCGGCGTAGCAGATCGGACAATGCAGGTTGCAGTGATCGGTAATCTCGATCAGGGTGAGGCACGAGTGCTGCATGTGCTCCGGACAAAGGCCACAGTCGTACGGACAGCCGTAATGCTGTGGTGTGTTGAAGCGCTGTGGCAGCTCCGGCGGCTTGATGTACAACTCGCGGCACTGGCGATAATACGCAGCGTCATCCGAAATCAGCACGCGCTCACGCCCGTGATGCGGGCACCATTTTTCCAGGTAGACACGCTCGTCCTTGATCAGGATTTTAGCCTCGACCCGGCGCAGGCAGCTGGTGCAGATCGACACCGCGCTGTCGTAGAACAGGTATGGCCTTACCTTGGCTCCCATGCACCGCTTCCCCTGGCGAACAACGCCCGCAGGATACGCGGGATGTCGCGTCCGTAGTATGCCAGCCCCGCCACGCACAACCATTGAATGCCCGAGAGCCCGCCGGGCCAGTTGTAGAAAACGGGTTTGATGAATTCGACCAGCAGGCGGAACATCAGGTAGCCGATCATGAAGGCGCGGAAGCGGTCACCGGGTTTGGCAAAGACGTCATGCCGCCAGTGAATCACGGCGTATTGCGCGAGCAGAAACGCGATCTCGTAGAGCTGGGTCGGATGGCGTGGCACGCCATCGCCGAAATCCACGCCCCACGGCAGCGAGGTGAGTACGCCGTACGTGTGATCGCCCAGGCCGGCCAGGAAACATCCCACGCGGCCGATGCACATGCCCACGGTGAGAGGCAGCACGAACGCATCGCCAGTCGAGCGGGGTACCTTCGCAATTTTCTTGGCCAGCTCCACCCCGATCAACCCACCGAGCAACGCACCGACGATCGACTTGCCCTCGAGCAGATGGCGCAGGTCGGGGAAGCTGGCGAAGGCGGCGATCGGATCGTCGATCCAGAACGCCAGCTTGGCGCCCAATGCCGCACCGACGATGGCGCCGACACCGACCCACACCACATGGTCATCGTGCTGGAAAGCGGACGGGGCGAGCCGGCGACGCGTCCACAGGAACGTACGGAACCCGACCATGTAAGCCAGCGCTTCGAAGACGGTATGCAGCGCGACCGGGGTCATCAGCTGTGCTGGATCAGTCGGGATGGGATGCGCTGCGGTCGCGTCCTGCGCCCAGCTTGGTATCGAGGCGGCCGAACAGTTTCTTGAACGCACGCGAGAATTTGCCGCGTTTCGTCTTGCGCAACTTTTCCTCTTCGCTGGTAAGCCATGCCACCTGGATGACCCGCCGTTCGCCCTCGTAGGGCAGATGGCCGTGGAAGGAGTTCTCGCAACGTTTGAATACTGCAAACTCGCCGTAAAGAGGAGTCAGTTCCGCTGTCACCATGCTGTCGATGTCATCGATCCGGTGCAGGAAGCGAAGGCAGCCGTCGCTGGTATCCGGCCATTGCGCGTTGAGGTAGATCAGCGCCGTGGCCACCTTGGACTTGCTGTCGGTATGGATGGTGCCGTGGCGCTTGTTCAGCAGGCGGCACAGCGTCACCAGGGTCGGGTATTGACCAAGGTTGTCGATACCAAGCCGCTGGCCGACGGCGCTGGCGAACGCCGGAGTGGTCATGTCTTCGATCAGCGCATTGACGGACGGGCCGCAGTCGCTCGGGTCGTACGGAAAAAAACCGGCGCTGGCATAGCGCGGAAAGTCGCGATCCAGGTCGCTGCGTACTTCATCGGGCAGCTGGCCGTGCGCAACCATGAACGGGAAGGGTTGCTGCTGCACCGTGGTATCCGGGCGATCAAGTCGGGCGGGATCGAGCAGTACGGCAGCACTCATGGGACATTCAACTCCATTGAAATGTGGCCTAGTGTAGCGCTGACCGCATGGCGGCGATGGAGGCTGAAACCTACGATTCAGCCTTCGTAAGGTGGACAGAAACGCCGTCGCCGCCTATCATTTCAACCCGCCCTGATCCTTTCCTTTCCAAGCTCCACAAGCCAGCAATCCAGCGGCTTGCGGACTTTGCTGCATCTAAAAGGCGGTTATTCGTATGCCTCATCCTGCTCTGCTGGCCCTCGAAGACGGCAGCGTGTTTCATGGTCATGCCGTCGGCGCATCGGGGGATACCGTTGGCGAAGTGGTCTTCAATACCGCGATGACCGGTTACCAGGAGATCCTCACCGATCCCTCCTATGCGCGCCAGATCGTCACGCTGACCTATCCACATATCGGCAATACCGGTGTCAACGCCGAGGACGTCGAATCCACTGCCGTACATGCTGCCGGACTAATCGTGCGCGATGTGCCGCGCCGCGCCAGCAGCTGGCGCAGCACCGAAAGCCTGCCCGACTATCTCAAACGTCACGGCACCGTCGCCATTGCCGGTATCGATACGCGGCGATTGACCCGCATCCTGCGCGACAAGGGCGCACTGGCCGGCTGCATCATGGCGGGTGAGCAGGTTGACGCCGAGAGTGCACTGGCCAAGGCACGCGCGTTCCCCGGCCTGAACGGCATGGACCTGGCCAAGGTGGTCAGCACGTCCAGGCCGTATGTGTGGAATCAGGGTGTGTACGACCTCGATCGCACGGCGTTCAATCAACCGGCGATGCGTTTCAAGGTGGTCGCGTACGATTTCGGGACCAAGCTCAACATCCTGCGATTGCTTGCCGAGCAAGGTTGCGAGGTGACCGTGGTGCCGGCACAGACCGCCGCCGCCGAGGTGCTGGCGATGCAACCGGATGGCGTGTTCCTGTCCAACGGCCCGGGCGATCCAGCGGCCTGCGATTACGCCATTGACGCCACCCGCGCGTTTCTCGACGCGAAGATCCCGCTGTTCGGCATCTGCCTTGGCCATCAGCTGATGGGCCTGGCGCTGGGCGGCAAGACGCTGAAGATGAAGTTCGGCCATCACGGTGCCAATCACCCGGTCAAGGATCACGATGATGGTCGCGTGCTGATCACCTCGCAGAACCATGGTTTCGCGGTCGATCCGGCCACGTTGCCGGCGAATGTGCGGGTCACGCATACCTCGCTGTTCGACGGCTCGCTGCAGGGTTTCGCGCTGACCGACCGGCCCGCGTTCTGCTTCCAGGGTCACCCCGAGGCGAGCCCGGGCCCGCTCGACATGGGCTATCTGTTCAACCGTTTCGCGACCCTGATGCAGGAGGCCCGCACGCATGCCTAAGCGTACCGATATCAAGAGCATCCTCATCATCGGTGCCGGTCCGATCGTGATCGGCCAGGCCTGCGAGTTCGACTACTCCGGTGCGCAGGCATGCAAGGCGTTGAAAGAAGAGGGCTACCGGGTGATCCTGGTGAACTCGAATCCCGCCACGATCATGACCGACCCGGAAACCGCCGACGCGGTCTACATCGAGCCGATCAACTGGCAGACGGTGGAGCGCATCATCGCCAAGGAACGGCCTGACGCCGTGCTGCCCACGATGGGTGGTCAGACCGGCCTGAACTGCGCGCTCGATCTGGCCGACCATGGCGTGCTGGAGAAGTACAACGTCGAGCTGATCGGCGCCTCGCGCGAAGCGATCCGCATGGCCGAGGACCGCGAGCTGTTCCGTGTGGCGATGGCCGAGATCGGGCTGGATTGTCCGAAAGCCGAGGTGGTACGCACGTTCGAGCAGGCGCTGTTGACCCAGGCCAAGGTCGGCTATCCGACCGTGATCCGCCCGAGCTTCACGCTGGGCGGCTCCGGCGGTGGCATTGCCTACAACCGCGAGGAGTTCGAGGAGATCGTCAAGCGCGGCCTGGAACTGTCGCCGGTGGGCGAGGTGCTGGTCGAGGAGTCGGTATTGGGGTGGAAGGAGTTCGAGATGGAAGTGGTCCGCGACACCGCGGACAACTGCATCATCGTCTGCTCGATCGAGAATCTCGACCCGATGGGGGTGCACACCGGTGACTCGATCACCGTGGCGCCGGCGCAGACGCTCACCGACAAGGAATACCAGCGCCTGCGCGACGCCTCGATCGCCGTGCTGCGCAAGATTGGCGTGGACACCGGCGGTTCCAATGTGCAGTTCGGCATCAATGCCGAGAATGGCCGCGTTGTCGTCATCGAGATGAATCCTCGCGTGTCGCGTTCGTCGGCGTTGGCGTCGAAGGCGACCGGCTTTCCGATTGCCAAGATCGCCGCCAAGCTGGCGGTGGGTTACACGCTGGACGAATTGAAGAACGACATCACCGGCGGCCTCACGCCGGCGTCGTTCGAGCCGTCGATCGATTACGTGGTCACCAAGATTCCGCGTTTTGCATTCGAGAAATTCCCGGCCGCCGATGCCCGCCTGACCACCCAGATGAAGTCCGTCGGCGAAGTGATGGCGATTGGTCGAAGCTTCCACGAATCGCTGCAGAAGGCGCTGCGCGGCTTGGAGATCGGCAAGACCGGACTCAATCCGACCGGGCTGGACATCAGCACCGAGGATGGCCTGGCCGTGCTCAAGCGCGAACTGCGTGAGCCGCGACCGGATCGTGTGTTCCATCTGGCCGATGCGTTCCGCGCCGGTATGTCACTGGAAGAAGTGCACAGCCTGAGCCGGGTCGATCCATGGTTCCTCGCTGCGTTCGAGGACATCGTGCTGACCGAGGCGGACGTCATCAAGCAAGGGTTGACCGCGCTGAACGAGCCGCGCATGCGTGAACTCAAGCGGCTCGGCTTTGCCGATGCGCGAGTGGCCGAACTGCTCAATACGGACGAGGCCGCTGTGCGCCACCTGCGCCATACGCTCGGCGTGCGTCCGGTCTACAAGCGGGTGGATTCCTGCGCGGCCGAGTTCGCCACCAGTACCGCCTACATGTATTCGACCTATGAGGAAGAGTGCGAGGCGAATCCGACCGATCGCGACAAGATCATCGTGCTCGGCGGCGGTCCGAACCGGATCGGGCAGGGCATCGAGTTCGACTACTGCTGCGTGCACGCCTCGTTGGCGCTGCGCGAGGATGGTTACGAAACCATCATGGTCAACTGCAACCCGGAAACCGTCTCGACCGATTACGACACGTCCGACCGCCTGTACTTCGAGCCGTTGACGCTGGAGGACGTGCTGGAAATCGTCCATCTGGAAAAGCCGAAGGGAGTGATCGTGCAGTACGGCGGCCAGACTCCACTGAAGTTGGCGCGTGCGCTGGAGGCGGCTGGTGTGCCGATCATCGGCACCAGCCCGGACAGCATCGATCTGGCTGAGGATCGCGAGCGCTTCCAGCAGATGATCGAGAAGATCGGTCTGAAGCAGCCGCCGAATCGCACCGCGCGCAATGCCGATGAAGCTCTGGCGCTGGCCCGTGAGATCGGTTATCCGCTGGTGGTGCGGCCGAGCTACGTGCTCGGCGGCCGTGCGATGGAAGTGGTGCATGACGACGCCGACCTGTCGCGCTACATCCGCGATGCGGTAAAGGTGTCGAACGATTCGCCGGTGCTGCTGGACCGCTTCCTCGACCATGCAGTCGAGGTTGACGTGGATGTGATCGCCGATGCCGAAGGCAACGTATTGATCGGCGGCATCATGGAGCACATCGAGGAGGCTGGCGTGCATTCGGGCGATTCGTCCTGCTCGCTGCCACCGTATTCGTTGACCGCCGAAATTCAGGACGAGATGCGTCGCCAGGTCACCGCGATGGCAAAGGAGTTGAAGGTCATCGGTCTGATGAACACCCAGTTCGCGATCCAGGGCGACATCGTATTCATTCTGGAAGTAAATCCGCGCGCCTCGCGTACCGTACCGTTCGTGTCCAAGGCGACTGGCGTGCCGCTGGCCAAGATCGCGGCGCGGGTGATGGCCGGTCGTTCGCTGGCCAGCCTCGGTGCGACGCGCGAGGTGATTCCGGCGTACTACTCGGTGAAGGAAGCGATCTTCCCGTTCCTGAAGTTCCAGAACGTCGATCCGATCCTCGGCCCGGAAATGCGCTCCACTGGCGAGGTGATGGGCGTGGGCCGCAGTTTCGGCGCCGCTTTCGCCCGCGGTCACGAGGCCGCCGGGATCAGGCCGCCGACGGTCGGCAAGGTGTTCCTGTCGGTGCGCGATGCGGACAAGGACCGCTTGCTGCCAGTAGCCAAAGAGGTCATCGCCCGCGGCTTCAACCTGGTGGCGACCGCTGGCACCGCCAGCTACCTGGCCGAACACGGCGTGGTTTGTGAACGCATCAACAAGGTGCTCGAAGGCCGCCCGCACATCGTTGATTTGATCAAGAACGGCGAGATCGTCTATATCGTCAACACCACCGAGGGCAAGCAGGCGATCGCCGATTCGTTCTCGATCCGGCGCGAGGCACTGCAGCATCGCGTCACGTATTCCACCACCGTGGCAGGCGCCCGCGCGCTCGTGCATTCGCTGGATTTCCGCGGCGATGGCGAGGTGCACAGTCTGCAGGAACTGCATCAGGAGCTAAGCGCATGAGCCGCCCCCCGATCACCAAAGCGGGCTCCGAGCGCCTGCGCGCCGAGCTTGAGAAACTGAAATTCGTTGATCGGCCGCGCATCATCGCGGCGATTGCCGAGGCGCGCGCGCACGGCGACCTCAAGGAGAATGCCGAGTATCACGCTGCACGTGAACAACAGAGCTTCGCCGAGGGCCGCATCGGTCAGCTGGAGTCCTTGCTGTCGAACGCCGAAGTGATCGACGTTACCCAACTCAATCCGGGCAACCGCGTGGTGTTCGGCGCCATCGTCGATCTTGAAGACGAGGACAGCGGCACCGCCGTGACCTATCAGATCGTTGGCGACCTGGAGGCGGACATCAAGCTCCGCATGATTGCGGTGTCTTCGCCGATTGCGCGGGCACTGATCGGCAAAAGTGCTGGCGACAGTTTCGAATTCACTGCGCCGAATGGCGTCAAGCATTACGAGATCATCGGCGTTCGTTACGAGTGATGCCGACAGCTGGGCGTCCGGCTGCTGAGAACCGGACGCCCACAAAAAAGGCCGCTTGCGCGGCCTTTTTCACGACTTCGTTGCGACGAGCCCGACTGGACTCAGCGCTGACGAGCCTTGAAACGGGGATTGCTCTTGCAGATCACGAACACCTTGCCGCGACGACGCACGATCTTGCAGTCGCGATGCCGCGCCTTGGCGGACTTCAAAGAGTTAAGCACCTTCACGGCCAGCTCCTGACACTAAACGAAAATGTAAGCGTGCAAGTGTAACGACTCCAATGGCTTATCACAAGCCCGCTGCGACTGCAGTTTCGGCCACTGTGGACAGAAACTGCTGCAAGGCAGGGGCAGGATCGTCGGCGCGGCAGGCCACCGCCAGCAACAGGTACGCATCAGAGTCTTCCAGCGGTACGTAGCTGACCCCGGCCAGTCGCACCGTCCGCATGCTGGCCGGTACAAGAGCCAGTCCCAGACCTGCGGCGACGAGCGCCAGCAAACCATTGATCTGCTGCGCATGCTGGGCGATCGTTGGCTGAAAGCCGGCTCGGGTCGCCAGCTTCACCAGTCGATCGTAAAGAGTGGCGGCCAGTTCACGTGGTTGCGAAACAAAGGCATCGTCGGCGACTTCAGCCAGACGCAAGCTGCTGCGGCCCGCCAGCGGGTGACCAGCGGGCAGGGCAAGCAACAGCGGCTCGCGATCAATCACGCTCAGCCGCAAACGTCGGGCATCCTGCGCATGAAGCGGTTCGTCGCGAACAAAACCGACGTCGATCTCGCCAGCCAGCAGTGCGGCGAACTGGGGCTCGGTATACATCTCGCTGAGTTTCAGGCGGACATTGGGCGCGATCTGGCCGTAACGCAGCAAGGCTTGCGGCAGTGCCGGATGAAATGAGACAGAGACCGTGTACGCCAGGCGCAGCTGACCGCTGTAACCGGCAGCGGCGGCGGTTACCTGGCTACGCGCCTCATCAGCCTTGGTCAGGATCTGTCGGGCCTGTTCCAGGAACACCCGGCCCGGTTCGGTCAGCGCCACATGGCGCTTGGTGCGTTCCAGCAGACGCACGCCAAGATCCTGCTCAAGCGACTGGATCTGTTGCGACAGAGGTGGCTGCGAAAGATGCAGACGCAGGGCCGCACGGGTAAAGCTCAGCTCTTCGGCGACGGCCACAAAATAGCGCAGCTGGCGGAAATCGAACATATAGCCATATCGAATTAATCAGGCGCTAAATATATATTAGATACTTTATTGCGTCGATCATAAACTCTCTCTCGTCCCGCCACTTCCCCTCCCCCTAGTGGCGGCGGCCCTCGCCCCGCAGCGACGCTAAATACGATATCTGGTTCAACTCCCCCCCTGAGCCCATATCGATGCGTCTCCCCTGCGGGGCGCTTTCTTTTGTGTTCCGGCGCCGCTGCCTTTCAGACAGCGGCGCCGGTGTGTCTGGTCGATGGAATCAGATCTGGCTGGCTAGTTGGGTGCCTTGGGCGATGGCACGCTTGGCGTCAAGTTCGGTGGCTACGTCGGCACCCCCAATGACATGCACCTTGAGGCCCGCCTCAATCAGCTCATCGGCCAGCCGGCGGTTCGGTTCCTGACCGGCACAGACCACCACATTGTCGACAGGCAGGATCTGGGCGCTGCCGTTGACCGTCACATGCAGGCCTCGATCGTCGAAGCGCTGATAACGGACGTTACCCAGCATGATTACCTGCTTGGCCTTGAGCGTGGCCCGGTGCACCCAGCCGGTAGTCTTGTTGAGGCGTGCCCCGAGACGGCCCTCGCTGCGTTGCAACAGCCAGACCTGCCGGGCCGGCGCTTCCGGGTGAGGCAGCTGCAGGCCGCCACGTTCGGCAAGCTGCATGTCCACTCCCCACTCGCGGGTCCAGCGAGCCACGTCGGTAGTGGCTGAGGGTGCCCGTTCCACCAGAAATTCGGCCACATCGAAGCCGATGCCGCCGGCACCGATGATCGCCACCTTTGCGCCGACGCTCTGGTGGTGGGCCAGCACATCGATATAGCTCAATACGCGCGGATCGTCGCTGCCGGGAAAGCTCACCTGACGCGGTGTGATGCCGGTAGCGATCACCACTTCGTCATGGCCGCTGGCGCGCAGCAAGGCGGCATCGGCGGTCTGGCCCAGTTGGAGATCGACGCCGCTGTCCTTCAGTCGATGGCGGAAATAGCGCAATGTCTCGTGGAATTCCTCTTTGCCTGGAATCTGCTTGGCGTAGTTGAACTGCCCGCCGATTTCACTGGCACGGTCGATCAGGGTGACCGCATGGCCGCGTTCGGCGAGCGTACTGGCACAAGCCATTCCCGCTGGCCCGGCGCCAATCACGGCGATGCGTTTGCGCGCATTGGCTGGTTCGATCTTCAGCTCGGTTTCGTGGCAGGCGCGCGGATTGACCAGGCAGCTTGCACGCTTGTTCTGGAATACATGATCAAGGCAAGCCTGGTTGCAGGCGATGCACGTGTTGATGCGTTCACTGTGGCCGGTCCTGGCCTTGTTGACCCAGTCGGGATCAGCCAGCAACGGACGCGCCATCGAAACCATGTCGGCCTCGCCCTCGGCAAGGATGCGCTCGGCCACGTCGGGCATGTTGATGCGGTTGGTTGCGATCAGCGGAATCCCCACCTCGCCCTTGAGCTTGTGCGTGACCCAGGCAAAGCCGGCGCGCGGCACGCTGGTGACGATGGTCGGTATGCGCGCCTCATGCCAGCCAATGCCCGTGTTGATGATGCTGGCGCCAGCCGTCTCGATGGCCTTGGCCAAGGCCACGATCTCGCTCCAGTCCTGGCCGCCTTCGACCAGATCGAGCATCGACAACCGGTAGATGATGATGAAGTTGCGGCCAACGATTTCGCGGGTGCGTTGCACGATTTCGACGGCAAAGCGCATGCGGCGAGTTGCATCGCCGCCCCAGGCATCGTTGCGCTGGTTGGTGCGTGCGGAGATGAACTCGTTGATCAGGTAGCCTTCCGAACCCATCACTTCGACGCCGTCATAGCCGGCGTCCTGCGCCAACTTCGCGCAATGCGCGAAGTCCTCGATGGTGCGCTTCACTCCTTTCGGGGACAACGCACGTGGCGTGAATGGGGTGATTGGCGACTTGATCCTCGAAGGCGCGACCGACAGCGGGTGGTAGCCGTAGCGTCCTGCATGCAGGATCTGCATGCAGATCCGCCCCCCCTCTGCATGGACGGCGTCGGTGAGCTTGCGGTGCCGTGGCTTGTGCCAGGGCATGCTTAATAGTCCGCCGAAAGGCTTCAGCCAGCCCTCGATGCTTGGCGAGATGCCGCCGGTGACCATCAGTCCCACACCGCCGCGGGCACGTTCGGCGAAATACACGGCCAGCTTGTCGTAATCGCCGGCTTTGTCCTCCAGCCCGGTATGCATCGAGCCCATGAGGATCCGGTTGGGCAGGGTGACGTGACCCAGATCGAGTGGGGTGAACAGTTTTGGATAATTCATGCGACCCACACGAGGCTCAAACGATCGTATGAATGTGCCGGTGTTGGGTGTTTGAAAGCAAGTGTTTCGTATGCCAGGGCGGTTTCAGGCCAGCAGCTGATGCACCAGAGCGATATAGCGGCGCATGGCTTCCTCTTCGGGCACGCTGTTCAATTGCGCCCACGCCTCATGCTTGGCGGTGCCCACAAAATCGAAGAAGCCCGGTTGGGTGCGACGCAGATCGCCCTCCGAACCCTGCTTGTAGAGAGCATAGAGCTTCAGCAGGGTATCGTTGTCAGGGCGCGTGCCCAGTTGCTGGATGTCCTTGGCGGCCTGCTCGAACTCGCGGCGAAGATCAGTCATGGGGTGGATCGGACATGGCTTGTTTACCAAGGAGACCGGGTAGATAGCACGCGTCCGGGGCGGGGTCAACGCGTTAAACTCCCGCTTTTCCCGTTCAGCCAGGAATCGTCATGAGCCATGCCCCATCCGCCGTCCCCGTACTCACAATCGACGGGCCGTCGGGATCGGGCAAGGGCACCATCAGCGCGCTGGTGGCCGAACGGCTGGGCTGGCGGCTGCTGGATTCAGGGGCCTTGTACCGTGCGGTGGGCTACGCCGCTGGCATGGCCGGACTGGACCTGTCGGACGTGGAAGCGATGACCCGCTGTGCGCATGGCACGAAGATCCAGTTCCGGCCGGCGATGGATGCCGGCGAGACACGAGTGGTCGTCAACGGGCACGACGCCACCGACGAGCTGCGCACCGAAACTGCCGGCGCCGCGGCTTCGGCCATCGCCTCGATGCCCTCGGTGCGCGAGGCCCTGGTGGCGTTGCAGCTGGGTTTCCGCAAGGCGCCCGGTCTGGTAGCCGACGGGCGCGACATGGGCACGGTGATCTTTCCCGATGCGGCGTACAAGGTTTTCCTCACGGCGAGCGCTGCCGAGCGCGCGAAAAGACGCTATAAGCAGTTGAAGGAAAAGGGACTCAGCGTTACACTTGGCGGCCTTCAGCGTGAAATTGAGGCGCGTGACAGTCGCGATGCATCGCGCGCGGTCGCGCCACTCAAGCCTGCCGAGGATGCCTTGCTGGTGGATACCACTGGCATGGGGATCGACGAGGTGGTCGCGAAAGTACTTGCCGTCGTGCAGCCATGAACCGGCTACGCGACGGTTTCTGCGCTCCTGCTACGGCAGGAGGTTTTGGTCAACGGTGACGACGGTCGGTTCTTTGATGAACCACCCGAACGCACCCTCAACCGGTGGACCGGAAAGTTCGTGCGCAACACACCAGAGCGCAACGGATCACGGTCTTTTCCCACTATGGAATCAACATGACTGAAAGTTTTGCCGAACTGTTTGAACAGAGCCAACAGGCTATCTCCAAGCTGAAGCCCGGCGCCATCGTCACCGGCATCGTTGTGGAAATCCGCAATGACGTCGTCGTGATCAATGCTGGCCTGAAGAGCGAAGGCATCGTCCCGATCGAGCAGTTCAAGAGCGAGGACGGCGTGCTGGAGGTGCAGGTAGGCGACGAGGTGAAGGTAGCCCTCGAAGCTTTGGAAGACGGTTTCGGCGAGACCAAGCTGTCGCGCGAGAAGGCCAAGCGCTCGATGGTGTGGGACGACCTGGAGCAGGCGTTCGACAAGGAAGAGACGATCAAGGGCATGATCTCGGGCAAGGTCAAGGGTGGTTTCACCGTCGACATCAAGGATGTCCGTGCGTTCCTGCCAGGTTCGTTGGTCGATGTGCGCCCGGTGCGCGAGCCGACCTACCTCGAGGGCAAGGAACTCGAGTTCAAGATCATCAAGCTGGACCGCAAACGCAACAACGTGGTGGTCAGCCGCCGCGCCGTCGTCGAGACCGAGTTCTCCGAGGAGCGCGAGAAGCTGCTTGAGCGTCTGACCGAGGGCGCTGTGGTCAAGGGCACCGTCAAGAACCTCACCGACTACGGCGCGTTCGTGGATCTGGGTGGCATCGACGGCCTGCTGCACATCACCGACATGGCGTGGAAGCGTGTGCGTCATCCGTCCGAAGTGGTCAACGTCGGCGACGAGCTGGACGTGCGCGTGCTGAAGTACGACAAGGAGCGCAACCGCGTTTCGCTGGGTCTGAAGCAGCTGGGCGACGACCCGTGGGTCGCCATCGCCCGTCGTTACCCGGTCGGCAGCCGCCTGTTCGGCAAGGTCTCCAACGTCACCGATTACGGCTGCTTCGTCGAGATCGAGCCGGGCGTGGAAGGCCTGGTGCACGTGTCCGAAATGGACTGGACCAACAAGAACGTCAACCCGGCCAAGGTGGTTCAGGTCGGTGACGAGACCGAAGTGACCGTGCTGGACGTCGACGAGGAGCGTCGCCGCATCTCGCTGGGTATCAAGCAGACCCGCTCGAACCCGTGGGAAGCCTTCGCCGCGATGCACAAGAAGGGCGACAAGGTCTCCGGCCAGATCAAGTCGATCACCGATTTCGGCGTGTTCATCGGCCTGGACGGCGGCATCGACGGTCTGGTGCACCTGTCCGACATCTCCTGGCAGATGTCCGGCGAAGACCTGGTTCGCAACTTCAAGAAGGGTGACGAAATCGAAGCCGTGGTGCTGGCGGTTGATCCGGAGCGTGAGCGCATCTCGCTGGGCATCAAGCAGATGGAGCAGGACCCGTTCGGCCAGTTCATGGCAGCGAATCCGCGCGGCACCATCGTCAACGGCACCGTCAAGGAAGTCGATGCGAAGGGTGCGGTGATCGATCTGGGCGAGGGCGTCGAGGGTTACCTGCGCGCCAACGACATCGCCAAGGAGCGCATCGAGGATGCCACGCTGCATCTGAAGGTGGGCGACAAGGTCGAGGCCAAGTTCACCGGTATGGACCGCAAGGGTCGCCAGCTGGCGCTCTCGATCCGCGCGAAGGACGAGGAAGATGTGCCGGAGGCAGCGGCGGTCGACTATGCGTCCGCAGCCAGCGGTACAACCAAGCTTGGTGCGTTGCTCAAAGAGCAGTTCAACAAGGCTGACTAATCGCAAGCACGAGCCTGACGCGGGGCGGCACATCGCCGCCCCGTTGTTTCATGTCACGGACATTGGGGTCCCATGACCAAATCCGAATTGATCGAGGCGCTGGCCAGACGCCAGACTCACCTTGCGTTTGCCGACGTCGAAATGGCTGTCAAGAGCGTGATCGAGCAGATGAGTCATGCCTTGGCTCATGGCGAACGCATCGAAGTGCGTGGTTTCGGCAGTTTTGCGCTGCACTACCGACCACCGCGCATGGGCCGCAATCCCAAAACGGGCGAAGCCGTGGCGTTGCCTGGCAAGCACGTTCCGCATTTCAAGCCGGGCAAGGAACTGCGCGAACGCGTGAACCTGGATCTGGACCAGCAAGCTATCTGACCAAGCAGATAGACATCGCAGGAAAGTTGTCAGAAGGCAGGCGACGCAAGTCGGTTCTGCCTTCTTTTTTGCCTGCAATACAGCAAGATCCGGATATCGCCCTGAATCATGGCCGCATGGATCGCCCCTGTTGCCTGTGCCTGTCACAGCCAATCGGGTAAAGTCGCGACATGCGATTGCTCGCCATCATCATCCTGCTTATTTTCATCGCCGCCGGCGTCGTATTGGGCGCGCTCAATGCCGACATGGTCGGCTACGATTTCTCGTTCACCCAGATGCAGCTACCCAAGGGCGCTGCCTTGCTGGGTGCGGTGGTTGTCGGCTGGCTGCTTGGCGGCCTTACCGCGTGGTTCGGGGTCAGCTCAAGACAGCGCCGTCAGCGCCGCCAGCAACTGCATGCGGACAAGAAGCCGCTGGCCAAGCTATGAATCTCCTTTATGTGCTGGTGCCATTGGTTCCAGTAGCGTTTGTCCTGGGCTGGTGGGCCTCTCGTCAGGCCGGCGCACGTCGTTCCGGTGCTGAAGTCAGCGAACTTTCCTCGGACTATTTTCGCGGTCTGAATTACCTGCTCAACGAAGAGCAGGACAAGGCGATCGAAGTCTTCCTCAAGCTGGCCGAATACAACCGCGATACGGTCGAGACGCACCTGGCGCTGGGCAACCTGTTTCGCCGTCGCGGTGAAGTGGATCGAGCGATCCGCCTGCATCAGCATCTGGTTTCACGGCCGGGCCTGTCCGATGCGATGAAGACCGTGGCCTTGCTGGAGCTCGGCGAGGATTACATGCGCGCCGGCCTGCTCGATCGCGCCGAAGCGCTGTTCTCCGACCTGGTTGCGATGGACGCCCATGCGCCATCGGCGTTGCGCCATCTGATTGCGATTTACCAGCATGAACGCGACTGGCACAAGGCGATCGAGCATGCGCGCCGGCTGGAGGTGATGACCGGCGAAGACGAGGCGCCGATGATCGCCCAGTTCTACTGCGAACTGGCCGACCGTTCGCGCCAGCATGGTGCTCGCGCCGAAGCCCGCGACTATCTGCATCAGGCGTTCGAGTGCCAGCTCGATTGCGTGCGTGCGTTCATGCTGACCGGTCGCTTGCAATCCGAGGACGGTCATCATGACGAGGCGGTGACCGCTTACGAAGCCGCGGTGAATGCCGACATCGCGTTCACTCCGGAAATCCTGCCGCCGTTGCTCAACAGCTACGCCCGTTCACAGCAAATGGAGCGCGCCGAAAGTTTCCTGCGTGACATGCTGGGGCGATACCACGGCGTTTCACCGGTGCTTGCGCTGACCCACCTGTATCGGCAGCGCGATGGCGAGCGGGCGGCAATCGACTTCCTCACCGCGCAGTTGCGCCAGCGACCATCGGTACGCGGCCTGATGGCGCTGATCGACGCGACCATGGACAAGATCGAGGGCGAGGCGCGCGAAAATTTCCTGATCCTGCGCGACCTCACCCACAAGCTGCTGGAAGGCCAGGCGATGTACCGCTGCAGCCGCTGCGGCTTCGGTGCCAAGGCACATCACTGGCAGTGCCCCAGCTGCAAGAGCTGGAGTACGATCCGTCCGATCCACGGCGTCGCCAGCGAGTGACCGAGGCATGAGGATGTACATGGCCATCGGATGGTTGCCCGCAGCGTTTCTGATCACCTGGTTGCTGGTGCGTGGAGCCATCGGCTACGCGCATCGACGCGGCATGCTTGATCAACCCGGCCAGCGCCGTTCGCATCGTCTGCCGACTCCGCGTGGCGGTGGTATCGGCATCGTCATCGCGATGCTGGCCTGCCTGCCCGGGACGCTGTGGGGACTGCCCGCGGCATGGCCGTCCAGCGTCATCGCGGGCCTGTTCGTTGCACTTTTCCTGGTGGCGCTGGCGGGCTGGTGGGACGACCATCGCGCCTTGCCAATATTGCCGCGGCTAAGCGCACAGCTGCTGGGTGCTGGTGTGTTTTCGTTCACCCTGGTAATGACCGACTTGTCGTGGTGGTGGTTGCCGGTGTTGCTGGTTGGCGGGGTGTGGAGCATCAACCTGCACAACTTCATGGACGGCATAGACGGGTTGTTGGCACAGCAGGCCATCTTCGTCGGTTGCGGTCTGGCATGGCTGGCGTGGGCAGCTGCGCAACCGGCGCTGGCGATCGCTGCGGCCAGCCTGGCGGCTGCAGCACTGGGCTTCGGCTACTACAACCGCCCCCCGGCGAGCATCTTCATGGGTGATGTTGGCAGTGGCAGCATCGGCCTGCTGATCTTTGCGTTCAGCGCGATGCTGTGGCGGGTGGATCATGCCTTGCTGTGGCCAGCACTGATCCTGTCATCGGCGTTCGTGGTCGATGCCAGCCTGACCTTGTTGACGCGCATATGCAGCGGACGTCGCTGGTACACTGCGCATCGCGAGCATCTGTACCAGTGGCTGGTGCGTCGCGGTGCAACCCATGCGCGGGTGGATGTCGCCTATCTGAGCTGGAATCTGCTGATTGCGGCACCGTCGGCTTGGTTGGCCTGCAGTCATCTGCGAATGGCGCTGCCGGTTACCATGGTCATCTATCTGGGGGCGGCAGCAACCTGGCTGTCACTGAAACGTCGCTGCCTGCGACGACACCGGCCCAAGGCACCCCATGTCACTGCGTAAATTCGTCGGCATAATCCATCCTCGCATCGCGGTCGTGCTTCACGACCTGGCGGTGACCGCGATCGCCTGGTGGATCGCCAAGTTGCTGCGCTATGCCTTGAACCAGGACGAGATCGTCAGCTTCCAGCTGTTGGAATTCCCGATCGTATTGCTGGTGCAGAGTCTGATCTTCCGCTGGACCGGGCTGTACAAGAGCGTCTGGCGTTTTGCCAGCTTGCCGGACCTGTGGAACATCCTGCGTGCGTCGCTCACGGGAGCGGTGGCGATCTACGTCGGCTTGTTCCTGTACAACCGCCTCGAAGGCGTGCCGCGCTCGGTGCTGCTGCTCTATCCGGTCCTGCTCGCGGTGTTGCTGGGGGCGCCGAGGCTGGCTTATAGGTACTGGAAAGACAGCCGCAATGACCTGTTGCACAACCAGACCGTGAAACGCGTCCTCATCGTCGGCGCGGATCGCGCTGGCGAGGTCCTCTCGCGCGATCTTCGTCACGACAGTCGCTATGCCGTGGTCGGCTTCGTCGACGACAAGACCAGCCTGCGCGGCGCCAGCATCAACGGTCACCCGGTGCTGGGTCGTTTCGATCAGTTGCCCGAGGTGGCGCGCGAAGCGGCGGTAGACATGCTGCTGATCGCGCTGCCGGGGGCGTCGACTGTCGAGATGCGGCGCGTGGTATCGCTATGCGATGAAACCGACCTGCCTTACCGGACGGTACCGCGGCTCGAAGACGTGGTCGCCGGCAGGGCCCAGTTCAACCAGATCAAGGAGGTGGCGATCGAGGACCTGCTCGGCCGCGACACCGTGGAACTGGACTGGACCGCGATCCGCGAAACCCTCAGCGCACGTCGCGTGCTGGTGACCGGCGGCGGTGGCTCGATCGGTTCAGAGTTGTGCCGGCAGGTGGCGCGGCTGGGTGCGCAGTCGCTCACCGTGGTGGAGCAGAGCGAATACAACCTCTACCGGATCACTCAGGAACTTCGCGCAGATTTTCCGGAACTGATCCTCGAAGGCATTCTTGCCAATTGCGGCGATCTCCCGGCGATGCAGAAGGCATTCGCCGAGGTCATGCCGCAGGTGGTGTTCCATGCAGCGGCTTACAAGCATGTGCCGATGCTGCAGGGACAACTGCGCGCGGCATTCCGCAACAACGTGCTGGGCACGCGCACGGTGGCCGACGTGGCCCGCGAGTTCGGGGTCGAGTGTTTCGTGCTGATCTCCACCGACAAGGCGGTCAACCCGACTAGCGTGATGGGTGCGTGCAAACGCGTTGCCGAGATCTATTGCCAGAACCTCAACGCCCATGCCGACACCCGTTTCATGACGGTACGTTTCGGCAATGTGCTGGATTCGGCCGGCTCGGTGGTTCCGCTGTTCCGGCGGCAGATCCGCGACGGCGGTCCGGTCACCGTGACCCACCCGGAAATTTCCCGCTATTTCATGACGATCCCGGAGGCCTGTCAGCTGATCCTGCAGACCGCGAGCATCGGCAAAGGCGGCGAGATTTTTGCGCTCGACATGGGCGAGCCGGTGAAGATCCGCGATCTGGCCGAACAGATGATCCGCCTCGCCGGCAAGAAGCCGGGCAGCGAGATCCCAATCGTGTACACCGGCCTGCGTGCCGGTGAAAAGCTGTTCGAGGAACTGTTTCATCCGCTGGAAAACTACAGCGCCACCGCGCACGCCAAGATCTTTCTCGCGCAACATCGCGAAGTATCGTGGGAGCTGTTGCAGGCGCTGCTGCACAAGGCTGCCGAAGCGGTTGATGTTTTCAATGAGGAAGAACTTCGCCGCTGCGTGTCCAGCCTGCTGCCTTCGTTCCGCTGGAGCGAATCGGCACAGCCGGACAATGTTGTGTCGATCCGTCGTGCCAACCCGGAGATCAGTGAGTGAGCAAACCCCTGCGCAAGGTGGTGTTTCCCGTAGCCGGACTCGGCACACGCTTTCTGCCGGCGACCAAGGTCGTCGCCAAGGAGATGCTACCGGTTCTCGACAAGCCGCTGATCCAGTACGCCGTCGATGAGGCGGTGGACGCCGGCGCCGACACCCTGATTTTCGTCACCAACCGTTACAAGCACGCCATTGCCGACTACTTCGACAAGGCCTATGAGCTGGAAGCGAAGCTGCAGGAAAAAGGCAGGGACGAATTGCTGGCACTGGTGCAGGGCACACTGCCGCGACACGTGCGGGCGATCTTTGTGACCCAGCCCGAGGCGTTTGGCCTTGGCCACGCCGTGCTGTGCGCGAAGCCGGTGGTTGGCGACGAGCCGTTCGGCGTGGTGCTGCCCGATGACCTGATCTGGAACGGGGCAGTCGGCACTGGCAAGGGCGCGCTGCGGCAGATGGCCGAGCTGGCCGATGCGCAGCAGGCCGGCGTGATCGCGGTGGAGGAAGTGCCGCACAACGAAACCGACAAGTACGGCATCGTCGATGCCACGCCGGTCGACGAGCGTAGTGCCTTGATTCGGCACATGGTGGAAAAGCCGAAGCCGGCCGACGCGCCGTCGAACCTGGCGGTGGTCGGTCGTTACGTGTTGCCCAGCCGCATCTTCCAGTTGCTGGAGCAGACCACGCCGGGTGCTGGTGGTGAGATCCAGCTCACCGATGCGATCGAGGCATTGCTGAAAGAGCAGGGCAAGGTGCTGGCTTATCGCTTCGAAGGCACCCGCTTCGATTGCGGCAACAAAGCCGGCCTGGTACGAGCCACCATGCACATGGCGATGCAGGATCCGAAGCTGGCCACAGTGGTACGCGAATTCGCAGCCGGACTCTGACCGGTTGATCGTCCGAAGATAGTTTCAGGTTCACTTGCGGCCAAAGAAGCCGGCATCAGTCAGATGCCGGCTTTCTCTTTTCCAGGTCAGGCTGCCTCGATTACCCGTGACATGTCAGAATCAGCGCCGCGTTTTGCCATGGCTGGCGCGCAGGATGGTCTGGGGAAATCTTTCGGTATCGTCGAGCCTGCGTCATGCAGTGTTGCGGCGAGTCGTGTCCGGATCCGGCGTCGTCGGGTTCGTCAATGGATGAAGGTTGGGGAGCATCATGGATTTGCTGCGTTTTCTGCTGATGTTGCCGGTGCGCCTGGTGCGTAGCCTGTTTCACCTGCTCGGGTCGATCCTGCGGCCGCTCATCGGCAATGTTTCCTGGGCTGCACCTGGATGGGCTCCCGCCACTGGCGCAGCGATCCGCCGGCGACCGCGTCAGTTTGCCGGTGGGCTGCTTGCAGCGCTGATCCTGTTGGTCGGCGGCTGGTTCGGCTGGCAGTGGTACCAGCATCGGCCGCGGCCGGTCGAGCCCGAACGGATTACCTTCGAAGTTAAGGCACCGGCCATTACCGAATACGCGGCGCAGGCCGACGGCAATCCGAAAATCACCATTCATCCGCTGGAGATCGACTTTTCCCGCTCGGCGGCGCCGATCGAGCTGGTCGGCAAAGTGGTGGGCAAGGGCATCGCGATGCAGCCTGCGCTCAAGGGCGAATGGAACTGGCTCGACGATCACACCTTGCGCTTCGTGCCGGCCGAGGACTGGCCGGTTGGCGTGCACGTCAAGGTGCAGTTCGATGTGACGCAGACTTTCGCACCACATGTGCTGATGGCCGATGATCATCTGACTTTCGATTTGCCGAAGTTCGCGGCGACATTCGGTAACGGCGAGTTCTATCAGGATCCGCAGGACGCCACGGCGAAGAAGACGATCGTTCCGGTCAATTTCAACTATCCGGTGGACGCCGCGCAATTCGAGAAGCGCATCGCGATCGCGCTGGCCGACAAGGATGGAAAGTTCGGCACACCGCTGAAATTCACCGTCACCTATGACGCATTCAAGCTCAACGCCTGGGTGCATTCGCAGCCGCTGGATCTGCCACGGGACGATAGCGCGGTGTTGTTGAAGTTGCGCGATGGCGTACGCAGTTCGCGCGGTGGCGACGGAACCCGCGATCCGTTACAGACCAGTGTGCATGTTCCGGGCCTCTACAGCCTGACGATCCAGGACATCAGCCCGACCCTGGTCGACAACGACAAGTACGAACCCGAGCAGGTGCTGGTGGCGAATGTCAGCGGCAGCGTGCGCGGCAGCGATGTGGCCGGGTTGACCAAGGCCTGGATCCTGCCCACGCGCAAAGTGGGTGCGGACCAGTCCGGCGGCGACGCACCCTATGCCTGGGACGTTTCCGAAGTCAGCGAAGCTGTCCTGCGTCAGTCGCAGCCGTTGTCGCTGGCACTGGTGCCCACCGAGAACGACTACGCGGAACTACAGAGTTTCAAGTACCACGCCACACCCGGTCAGCAGGTCTATGTGCGCATCGGCGCCGGACTCAAGTCCTTTGGCGGCTACGTGCTGGGCAAGCCCACAGGGCAGACCTTCAGCGTGCCGGATTATCCAAAGCTGCTGCGTTTCATGGCCGATGGTTCGCTGCTGTCGCTGAGCGGCAGCAAGCGGATTTCGGTGGTGTCGCGCAACATGCCCGGCATGCAACTGGAGATCGGCCGTGTGCTGCCCGATCAACTGCAGCACCTGGTCAGCCTCAATCAGGGCACCTACACCCATCCCGAACTTGTCTACGGTTTCAGCGAAGACCATATCGTCGAGCGCTTTGAGCAGAAGTCGGCATTCCCGAAAGCCGATCCGGGCAAGGCACATTACGAGGGCGTCGACCTTGGCCAGTATCTGAAGGAAGGCAAGCGCGGCGTGTTCCTGCTGCACCTCTCCGGTTACGACCCGGTGGTCGAAGCGAAGAAAGCGGCGGCGGCAGCGAAGGCCAGGGCAAAGGCGCTGCAAGGTACCGCGCCCGCAGCAGGCGACGAGCCGGCAAGCGCAGTCACGACCAGCACAGCGGATGCCGTCACGAGCAGTGACAGCAGCGCTGGCGATGACGCCGCGAATTCAAGGAATGACAACGACAGCGACGAGTCTGCTGAAACCCCGATGCCGACCGATACGCGACTGATCGTGGTCACCGATCTGGGCATGCTGGTCAAACGCTCGCTCGACGGCAGCCAGGATGTGTTCGTGCAGTCCATCCATACCGGCCAGCCGGTGGCCGACGCCAGCGTCTCGGTGCTCGCGGTCAACGGAGCGACGCTCTACACACAGTCCAGCAGCGCCGATGGCGTGGTGCATTTCCCGACCTTCAAGGGCTTGCAGCGCGAGAAGAAGCCGGTGATGTACGTGGTGAAGAAGGGTGATGATCTTTCCTTCCTGCCGATCGAGGGAAGCGACCGTCAGCTCGACTATTCGCGCTTCGACATCGGCGGCGAACCCAATGCGGCGAGCCAGGGTCAACTCTCCGCGTATCTGTTTTCCGATCGCGGCATCTACCGCCCCGGCGACCTGTTCCACATCGGCCTGATCGTGCGTGCGGCCAGTTGGTCGCGCAACGTGGCAGGCATCCCGTTGCAGGCCGAGATCGTCGACCCGCGCGGCGTCACGGTGAAACAGCAGGCCCTGACCATGGACGCGTCAGGCTTCGGCGAGCTGGATTACACCCCCACCGAAACCGCGCCCACCGGCACCTGGACGGTGAATCTCTACATCGTCAGGGACGGCAAGGCGGACGCACAGATTGGTACCACCACCATACAAGTGAAGGAATTCCTGCCTGACCGTATGAAGGTCGAGGCGAAGCTGTCGCAACAGGTGCCCGAAGGCTGGGTGAAGCCCGAGCAGTTGAAGGGCATCGTCGATGTGCAGAATCTGTTTGGCACGCCGGCCGCGGATCGTCGTGTCGAAGCTTCGCTGACTCTGCGACCGGCATGGCCGGCTTTCCACAGCTGGCCGGACTACCACTTCTACGACGTGCGCCGCGCCAGGGACGGCTACGAAGAGTCGCTGCAGGATGGCAAGACCGACGACAAGGGCCACGCCGAATTCGACCTGGACCTGAAGAAGTACGCCGACGCCACCTACCAGCTGTACTTCCTCAGCAAGGCGTACGAAGCCGAAGGTGGGCGCAGTGTCGCTGCTGCGGTGCAGACGCTGGTATCGAGTAACGACTGGCTGGTCGGTTACAAGGCCGTCGACAACCTCGACTACATCACCCGCGACAGCCCGCGCACGGTACGCCTGGTCGCGATCAATCCGCAGGCCAGGGCGTTTGCCTTGAACGACCTGAAGGCACAATTGATCGAGCGGCGCTACGTCTCGGTGCTGACCAAGCAGGATTCGGGCGTCTACAAGTACGAGTCCAAGCTCAAGGAGATCCCGATCAGCGAGCAGCCGCTGGCGATTCCCGCCGCCGGCATGGATTACCCGCTGCCGACTGACAGGCCGGGCAACTACGCGTTGGTGATCCGCCGTGCCGATCGCACCGAGGTCAACCGCATCGAATACGCCGTGGCCGGCAATGCCAACGTCACCCGTTCGCTCGACCGCAATGCCGAACTGCAGCTCAACCTCAGCAAGCCGGACTACGCGCAGGGCGAGCCGGTGGAGATCGCGATCCGCGCGCCGTATGCGGGCAGCGGCCTGATCACCATCGAGCGCGACAAGGTCTATGCGCATGCGTGGTTCCATGCCGACACCACCAGCTCGGTGCAGCACATCACGGTGCCAGCGGATTTCGAGGGCAACGGCTACATCAACGTGCAGTACATCCGCGACCCGTCCTCGGACGAGGTGTTCATGAGTCCGCTCAGCTACGGCGTGGTGCCGTTCTCGGTGAACCTCGACGCGCGCCGCAACCCGATCACCGTCGATGCTCCGGCGCTGGTGAAGCCGGGAGAAACCGTGACCTTCAGGCTGCATTCGACCCAGCCGACGCGGGCAGTGGTTTTCGCGGTGGACGAAGGCATCCTGCAGGTGGCGCGCTACAAGCTGGGCGACCCGCTGAAGTTCTTCTTCCGCAAGCGCATGCTGGAAGTGGGTACCTCGCAGATTCTCGATCTGATCCTGCCGGACTTCGAGAAACTGATGGCGATGGCGGCACCCGGCGGCGACGCTGACGGCGCGATCGGCCGCCAGCTGAATCCGTTCAAGCGCAAGCGCGACAAGCCGGTGGTGTACTGGTCCGGCATCATCGACGTGAATGGCGACAAGGACTTCAGCTACACCGTGCCGGACTACTTCAACGGCAAGCTGCGGGTGATGGCGATGTCGGTATCGTCGGATCGCATCGGCACGTACGAAGGTTCGACCACCGTACGCGGCGATTTTGTGCTGTCGTCCAACGTGCCGACCACGTTGGCACCGGGCGATCAGGCCCAGATCAGCGTCGGCGTGGCCAACAACCTCACGGGTCTGAACGGCAAGCAGGTGCCGGTGGCGGTCACGCTGAAGACCGGACCGCAATTGCAGGTCGTCGGCAGCGCAACGCAAAGCCTGACCCTGGGCGAGCTGCGCGAAGGCGTGGCAGTGTTCCACGTCAAGGCCACCGATGTACTGGGCTCGGGCAATCTCACTTTCAGTGCCGGCTATGGTGGCAAAACAGCGAAGCAGGCGGTGGATCTTTCAGTGCGACCAGCCTCGGCCTATCGCACCCAGATCGATGTCGGCCGTGTCGCGCCAGGCAGTCAGGAAGATCTGCCGAACCTGCGCAAGCTTTACGATGCCTACGCCTCCCGCGATGCTGCCTTCTCCACCGTGCCGATCGTGCTGGCGCAGGGTCTGACCACCTATCTGATCAACTATCAGAACTACTGCAGCGAGCAGCTGGTCAGCGCCGCGATGCCGCGGCTGGTGGTGGCAAAGTGGCCGGCAGCACCGATGTTCGCGAAGGCCCTGCAACCAGCCTTCAGCGAAAAGAAGCTGGGCAATGACGAGGCGCTGGCGCAGTTCCTCGACGTGCTGCATTCGCGCCAGAACGGGCAGGGCGGCTTCGGGGTATGGACGGCAACGCCGGATGCCGAGCCGTTCGTGTCGGCTTACGCGATGCACTTCCTGCTCGAGGCGCATGACCGTGGTGTCGCGGTGCCGAAAGACATGCTGGATGCCGGCAACAAATACCTGCATCAGCTCGCCGCCGACGAGAGCCTGGATTCGCTCGACGAGCTGCGCCAGCGCGCCTACGCGGTGTATCTGCTGACGCGGCAGGGCAATGTCACCACCAACGACCTGGCGGCGGTGCAGAAGCGTCTGCAGGATGCGTTCCCGAACGACTGGAAGAACGACCTCGCCGCCGCATGGCTGGCTGCTTCGTACGAACTGCTCAAGCAGGACAAGGAAGCGAACCAGCTGATCGCCGGGCCGCAGAAGGCGCTCGAGCGCAAATTGGCGAAGGAGAGCTACGTCTACAGCTACTACTACGATCCGCTGACGCGCGACGCCAGCGTGCTGTACCTGCTGTCGAAGTATTTCCCGGACCGTGCCAAGGCGCTCTCGCCGCAGGTGATGGAGAACATCGTGTGGCCGCTGGCGCACAACCAGTTCAACACCCTGTCCTCGTCGATGACAATCCTGGCGCTGGATGCCTATGCTGCGCAGAATGCCGGCGGGCTGGACAAGCTGGGTATCGACGAAGTGCGTGCGGATGGCAGCGCGAGGTCGATCGCCGCGATGCAGGCCAACCTGGTGCAGGCCGGCAGCTGGGATGCTGCGGCGGCACGCGTACGCTTCACCAACGGCAGCAGCCTGCCGGCGTGGCGCGTCACCAGCCAGGGCGGTTACGACCGCGATGCTCCAGCGAAAGCGATCAAGGACGGCATCGAGATCGTGCGCGAGTACACCGACAGCAAGGGCAAACCGCTCGACAAGATCGACGTCGGCGAGGAAATAGACGTCCATGTGAAGATCCGCGCCACCGGCGATCAGGGTGTCGGCAACGTGGCGATCGTCGACCTGCTGCCGGGTGGTTTCGAACCGGTCATCGAACCGCCAGCGCCGGTCACCGATCAGCAGACGGCCGATGCCGACAACGGCGCTGATGGAAGCGGGGCCGACGAGGGCGGCGACAGCGAAGTGAAGCCTGCGACATGGCGTTCGCCGATCGGCCTGTCCACGTCCACCTGGCAGCCCGACTACGCCGACATCCGCGAGGATCGCGTGGTGATCTACGGCACGGCCACGCCGGACGTGCGCGAGTTCGTCTATCGCATCAAGGCCAGCAATGCCGGCACGTTCATCGTGCCACCGGCTTATGGCGAGTCGATGTACGACCGCAGCGTGCAGGCGCGCTCGCCGGGCGGTGGCACGTTGACCGTGGTGAGCAAGCCGTAACTTGCGCCGGCATGCTTCCCAAGGGGAGCATGCCGATGTCGAACCGGCGCCCACGAAAGCCAGCCATGAACCCGTCCATTTCGCTCAATCGCCTGTCGCGCGGCATGCTGGAGTGGTTGCGCCGCTGGCAGAACTGGCTGGTCGGTATCTTGCTGATCGTCGCCGTGCTGGTAGGGTGCCGGCTGTGGCCGCATCCGTCGCTGCGCGACTGGCAACCTTCCTCCACCGCTGTTTACGACGACCATGGCCAACTGCTGCGGTTGACCCTAGCCAGCGACGACCGTTATCGGCTGTGGGTTCCACTGGCAGAAATCTCGCCACAACTGGTCGATGGCGTACTGCTGCACGAGGATCGCTGGTACTGGCTGCATCCCGGCATCAATCCGTATGGGCTGGCACGCGGCGCATGGATCACCTACGTGCGTAACGGCAATCCGCAAGGCGGCTCGACCGTCACCATGCAGCTGGCGCGGTTGCTGTGGCAGCTCAATACACGCTCGCCACTGGGCAAGCTGCGGCAGATCGCGCGGGCCGTCCAGCTGGAGCTGTTCTATTCCAAGCGACAGATCCTCGAGGCGTACCTCAATGCCGCGCCCTATGGCCGCAATGTCGAGGGCGTGGGCACGGCGAGCCTGGCGTATTTCAACAAGCAGGCAAGTGCGCTGAGCCTGCCCGAGGCGTTGACCCTCGCGGTGATTCCGCAGGATCCGACGCGACGACTGCAAAGCGCTGCCGCCGACAACCTGATCAATCCGCGACTGGCGGCATCGCGCAACCGGCTCTACGCCAGCTGGCTGCGCAATCATCCGAAGGACGCTGCGCTGAAGCCGCTGTTCGCGCTGCCGCTGAATCTTCGCCCGCTGTCGCAATTGCCGTTCGAGGCGCCGCACGCGGTGGAGCAGATCCTGGCGAAACGGCAGATCGAGGGCGACGCTGGCGACCAGCGTGTGGTCAGCACGCTCGATCTGGACCTGCAGCACACGCTGGAACGCCAGATCACGCAATACGTCGCCCACAACGGGTCGCGCGGCATCCGCAACGCGACGGCGATCCTGGTCGACACGCGTGACATGGGCGTCAAGGCGATGGTGGGTTCGGCGGATTATTTCGACCGCACGATCCAGGGCCAGGTCAACGGCACGCTGGCCAAGCGTTCGCCCGGTTCCACCCTCAAGCCCTTCATCTACGCGCTGGGTTTCGACCAGGGCGTGCTGCATCCGCAGACCGTGCTGCGCGATGTGCCGACCTCGTTCGGCCCGTATACGCCGGAGAACTTCGATGGCCATTTCTTCGGTCCGATCACTGCCACCGATGCGTTGATCCGCAGCCGCAACATTCCCGCCGTGTGGGTGGCCTCGCAGTTGCGGCAGCCGAGCCTCTACCAGTTCCTGCGCGACGCCGGGATCAGCCGCATGGCCAGCGAGAAGCATTACGGGCTGGCCCTGGTACTTGGCGGAGGCGAGGTGACCATGCAGGAGCTCGCCGGCCTGTACGCGATGCTGGCCAACCGCGGCGAACTGAAGCCGCTGCGCCTGCTCGCCGACGAACCACAGGTCGCCGGCACGCGCATGCTCAGCGAGGAAGCCAGCTTCATGGTGATGGACATGCTGCGGAAAAACCCGCGTCCGGACGAGACCACTGGCGCGCAACCCTCGCACCTGCCGGTGTACTGGAAGACCGGCACGTCCTGGGCGTTTCGTGATGCGTGGACGGCCGGCAGCTTCGGCCCTTACGTGTTGGTGGTGTGGGTGGGCAATTTCGACAGCACCGGCAATCCCGCCTTCGTCGGTGCGGAGGCCGCGGCGCCGCTGTTCTTCCAGATCATCGACGCCTTGCGCGCCGAACGCCCGCAGTTGTCCGAGCCGATCCGGCACATGCCGGCCAACCTCAAGCGCGTGCAGATATGTCTCGCCAGCGGCGATCTGCCGAACCAGTGGTGTCCGCAGAAGGGCATGACTTGGTTCATTCCAGGCAAGTCGCCGATCCGCGTCAGCAACGTGCATCGACCGGTGGTGATCGACGACGCCAGCGGCCAGCCGGCGTGCCCGCCGTATGCCGGCAAGCGTACCCATGTCGAGGTCTACGAGTTCTGGCCGTCCGACCTGCAGCACGTGTTTGCGCAGGCCGGCATTCCGCGTCGCAAACCACCGCAGAACGTCTATTGCAGAAATGCCGGCATGCCCGATGGCGATCCGCCGCAGATCACCTCGCCGCTGCGTGGCAGCACCTATGCGATGCGGCTGGCCCAGCTCGGGCAGGAGCGCATCGCCTTCGTGGCCACGACGGATGCCGACGCGCATGCGTTGTACTGGTTCGTCGACGATGCCTATGTTGGCCGCAGTGCACCGGGCGAATCGCTGTTCTGGCAACCGCAGACGGCTGGCAGCTACAACGTGCGGGTGGTCGACGATCACGGTCGCAGCGACCAGCGACCGCTGACTGTTGGATTGGTTGAGTAGCCGCACGGGTGGCGCCTGGAACGCTGCGCTATGCTTGCTGTCTCAGCACCACACCCAAGATGTCCGCCGCCCCATGTCGCCATCCCAGGCCACATCCTATTACCGTGCCACGGCCGTGCCGTACGAAAGTTTTGCTCCATTGCAAGGCAGGCAGCATGCGCGAGTGGCCATCATCGGCGGCGGTTTTGCGGGATTGAACACGGCGCTGGGACTGGCCGAGCGCGGCGTGCGCGACGTGGTGTTGCTGGAGCGCGAACAGATCGGCTTCGGCGCGTCCGGTCGCAATGGCGGCTTCGTGTTTGCCGGGTATTCGCTGGGTGAGCAATCGCTGCTGGATCAACTGGGCGAAGCGCATGCGCAGGCCTTGTTCAAGCTCACCACCGAGGCGGTGCAACGCATCCGCCAGCGCATCACCGACTATGCCATTGCGTGCGATGTAGTCGACGAGGGCGTCATCTGGGCCAACTGGTTCCGCGACCCTGCCGTGTTGCGCCAGCGCCAGCAACTGCTGGCCGAGCATTACGGCGTGCAGTGGCAATGGCTGCCCAAGGCCGAACTGCGCGAGCGCGTCCGCAGCGAGCGTTACCACGACGGCCTTTACGAGCGTGACGCCTTGCATCTGCATCCGCTCAATTACGCGATTGGTCTTGCCGCGGCGGCAGTCGGGCACGGCGTGCGCATCCATGAGAACAGTGGCGTCCGCAGCCTCACGCGCGATGGCCTGCAATGGCGTGTGCGCACCACGCAAGGCGATTTGCTGGTCGATCAGGTCGTACTGGCGTGCGGCGGTTATCTGGCTGGCCTGCAGAAATCCATCGATCGGGCGATCCTGCCGATCGCGACCTACGTGATGGTGACCGAGCCGCTGGGTCATCGTATGGATGATTGCCTGCATACCCGTGCGGCTGTCTACGACAGTCGTTTCGCGTTCGACTACTACCGCGCTTTGCCGGATACGCGGCTGCTGTGGGGCGGCCGCATCTCGATCCTCAACCGTTCGCCGCAAGCGGTGCAGCGGTTGCTGACGAAAGACCTGCTACTGGTATTCCCGCAATTGCAGGACGTCAAAGTCGACTATGCATGGTCAGGTCTGATGAGCTACGCCAGGCATCAGATGCCACAGATCGGTGGCATCGACAATGGCCTATGGTGGGCGCAGGCGTTCGGTGGCCACGGGCTGGCGCCGACCTGTGCCGCCGGCGAACTGCTGGCGGCGGCGATTGCCGAAGGCGATGATCGCTGGAAACAATTTACCGACTATGGCCTGAGCAGCACGCACCGGCCGTTCGGTTATCTTGGCGCGCAAGCCACGTACTGGTGGCAACAGGGCCGTGACTGGTTGAAGGCGAGGCTGGAAGGATGACTGAAGCAGATTCCGCAGAAATCAGCTGGGCCGATTTCGAGAAGGTGTTGATTGTCGCCGGCACGGTGACGCGGGTGGAAGCATTCCCCGAAGCGCGCAAGCCGGCGTGGAAAGTGTGGGTGGATTTCGGCCCGCATGGCGAGAAGAAGACCAGCGCGCAAATCGCCGCGTTGTACAGCGCTGAGGAGTTGGTCGGCCGGCAGATCCTCGGCGTGATCAACTTCCCGGAGAAACAGATCGGCCCGTTCCGCTCGCAATTCCTGCTGACCGGGTTCCACACCGATGCAGGCGTGGTGGTCACGGCGATCGAGCGACCCGTGCCGAACGGCACGCGGCTGGCCTGAGGCGGATTTGCGTTGCCCGCGATTTGCCAGCAACGTGCCAGCACGTGCGCACCATCGTTGACCACCATGACGCCTTTCCCCGCCATGGAGTCCAGCATGAATCCCATCCTCCGCACGCTGTGGATCGGCGCCGCCCTGTTCGCGACAAGCCTGACGCATGCGCACGATGCCAGCTGGAGCCAGTCGCGGCAGCCGTTTCGCATCTACGGCAACAGCTGGTACGTGGGCACCCAGGGGCTGAGCGCGATCCTGGTCACCTCGCCGCAGGGACATGTGCTGATCGACGGCACGCTGGAAGAGAATGCGGCGCAGATCGAGGCGAATATCCGCGCACTCGGCTTCCGGCTGCGCGACATCAAGCTGATCCTCAATTCGCACGCCCACTCCGATCATGCCGGGGCGATTGCGCAGCTGGCGCGCGACAGCGGCGCCACCGTGGCGGCGAGTGTGGCGGGCGCCAAAGAGCTGCGTTCGGGCGGCGATGATCCGGATGATCCGCAATACGGCATGGCGACACGCTATCCAGCGGTCAGCAAGGTCAAGGTGGTTGCTGATGGAGGAACCGAGCGAGTGGGGCCGATCACGATCGTCGCGCACTACACGCCGGGTCACACGCCAGGCAGTACCTCGTGGACCTGGCGTTCCTGCGAAAAGGCAAATTGCCTGACCCTGGCCTACGTCGACAGCCTCACCGCACTCGGCCGCGACGGCTTTCGTTACAGCGATGATGCGGCGCGGGTCGCGAGCTTTCGCCAGTCGTTCGCGACCGTCGCCGCCTTGCCCTGCGACATCCTGATCACCCCGCATCCGGACGCCAGCGGCTTCATGCAGAAGATCGCCGCACGTGATCGCAGCCGTTCGCCGGCGCCCTTGATCGACGCCGGTGCCTGCCGCGCGTATGCCGCGGCGGCGCGCCCACGCTTCGAGGAACGGCTGGTGACGGAGCGGCAGGACGCGCACGCAACCGGCAAGTGATCCGTCGCCGGCTTGCGCAATGGTCAGCGGTCCAGCCACACCTCCAGCCCCTGCGCATTCAGCTCGATGTCCATGCCCAGCAGCTGGCGCAACACGTCGCGCCCCCGGTTCCAGCCGTGGGCTTCCGCACGGGCAAGGTAGAGGTCAGTGAGCGATTCCATCAGCACGACATGCCGATCGGGTTTGCCGTGCGCGGTGCGGGCAAGCTCAACCATCGCGTCGATCTGTGCGTGCAGGTCGGCTGCGAGCTTCTCCACGTGCTCCACCCGACCATAGTGGGTGAGGTACATCGCGGCGGGCTTCAGCGCGACCAGGCGGTCGATGGACGCGTGCAGCGCCGCTGGATCGAACTGCACCGGCGAGGTGGTGGGCAGGATGAATGCCCCGCTGGCGGTGTCGAAATCGCGGTACGACAGCCCGAACACGTCGCCGGTGAAACACACGTTGGCGCGCTTGTCATGGACAGTGAGGTGATGCTTCGCATGGCCGGGCGTGTCGATGCACAACAGCGGTCGACCCGCCAGCTCCACCACGTGACCGTCCGCGGCCTCGATCACGCGTTCGACCGGGATCGGGCGCAGTCGGCCGTAGGTCTCTTCCATCACCGCCTCGCCATATACCGCACTGGCGCCGGCCCACAATACCGATGGATCGATCATGTGCCGTGCCCCGCGCGGATGCACCACCAGTCGCGCGTTCGGCAAGCGCGCGATCAACTCGCCAGCGCCGCCGGCATGATCCAGATGCACGTGGGTGAGGATCAGCCAGTCCACATCGGCGGCTGTGATCCCGGCGTCGTGCAGTGCCGCCAGCAGGCGTGGTACGGCAAGGTTGGTGCCGCAGTCGATGAACGCGCCGCGTCCCTTCTCAACGATCAGATATGCCGCGTCGAACCGCGGCCGCACAAAACCGGTATCGATGGTGTGGATGCCGTGGACGGAAATCATGCCTGCCTCGTGGTTGGCCGATCCATGAGGGTAGCAAGTCGCCACGCAGCCGGCACTTGCACCTTGGTCGGGCAAAGTGACGTTGGCGCAGTCACCGCGCCCGGCGCGCGGACAAAACTGCGGTAGGCTAGTTGCCGATGGGGAATCGGGGAATCCGTCAATGCGTTGCCTGCTCGTTGTCGCGTCGCTCCTGCTCGGGTCTGCCTGGTCATCCATGGCAGCGGAAGTCACCGTTCACCTCAGCGATGGCCAGGGCCATGCGGTGAACGATGCCGTGGTCATGTTGACGACGGACGCAGCGCCAGCCACGGCTCCTGTGCCCGAACGTCCGGTTACGCACATCATTGACCAGCGCAACGAGACCTTCATTCCGTACGTGCAGGTGCTTAGACCCGGTGACAAGGTTGTATTTCGCAACAGCGACACCACGCGCCACCACGTGTATTCATTCGCGGCCATCAGGACGTTCGAGTTCGTGCTGCGCCCCGGTGAAAGCTCGCCGGAACTCAGCATGGACAAGACCGGCATCGCCGCAGTCGGATGCAACATCCACGACCACATGATCGCCTACCTGTTTGTGTCAGCGGTGCCGGCGACGACCATGTCCAGCCATGGCGGCGATGCCATGCTCAGCCATCTTGCCCCGGGCCACTACACGGCACATGTATGGCATCCGCAATTGCACCCCGGGCATCCGGAGCCTATCCAGAAGGTGACCATCGCAAGTGATGCGGATGTGCTGCATCTGGCTTTCACGTTGTCGCTGATGCCCGATCCGCGCATGTCCATGGATCGCGAGCATCTGGACTACTGAGTCTGCCATGCGAACCATGGGCTTCCGGCTTCGTCTCGCGCTGTTCTTCGTGGCTACCCTGGTGGCAGTGCAGCTGCTGACCGCAGGGCTTGTCTACGAGGTGACCCGGCGCGCACTGGTGACGGAAGGCGAGCGCCAGCTGACTGCCAATGCCCAGGCGTTCGTGGCGCAGATGGACGACATCTCGGCGCGGGTAGCCGGCAACGTTGAAGTGCTCTCGCTCGATTACGCCCTGCGCTCGGCCATCGCCGAACGCGATCGTGGCACGGTGCTGTCGGTGCTGCGCAACCATGGTCGCCGGGTGGGAGCGTCGCGCATGCTGCTGATCGATCTGGACGGAACGGTGGAGGCCGACACCGGCGCAGTCGCCACCGCGCCAGGGCGCTTTCCCTTTCCCGACCTGATCGACAGTGCCTACAACCGCCGCACCGCCGCGGTGGTGGCGCTGGATGGCCAGGCTTCGTGGATGGTGGTGGTGCCGATCTACGCACCTCAGCCGGTGGGTCTGGTGGTGGTGAACGTGCCGTTGGACGACGCCTTGCTGACCCACATGCAGCAACTTTCCGCGCTGCCGCGCGACATCGAGCTGGCAGCGCAGTCGGCATCCGGCCGCTGGACGGTCGTAGCGCGCGGCGACCGCCGATCCGGGCTGGTCGACAGCCTCTCCGCCGCACACCATGCCTTGCCGTGGAAGCCACTGCTGACCAAGGTTGGTGGCAAGGAGTACATGGTGCTCGCGCAGCGCCTCAAGCAGCCGAAGCAGGGCACTCCGGTGGTGGCCGTATTGGGCTATTCGCTGGACGACGCGCTGAGCCCGTTCCGCTCCGTGGCGATCGCCTGGGCCACGCTGCTGGCGTTGGGTCTGGGCGTGGGCTTGCTCGGTGCATGGTTCACCGCGCGCAGCGTATCGCGCCCGATCGAATTGCTCGCCACCACCGTGCGACGCATCGCGGCCGGCGACTATCGCGCAGCGCCGGGCATGCAGCGGCACGACGAGATCGGGCAGCTGGCCAGCGCCTTCGGCAGCATGACCGAGGCAGTCCGCCAGCGCGAGCTGCGCATCCGCCACCAGGCCATGCATGACAGCGTCACGGACCTGCCCAATCGCGTGGCGGCCGAAACCATCATCGACCATGCCCTCGCCGCCGATGATGGCAATCGGGGTGCGCTGCTGATGATCGGCCTCACCCGCGTGCCGGAGATCGTCAAGACGATGGGGCACGCGCTGTGCGATCGCCTGATGCGTGATACCAGTGAGCGGATCCAGCGGGTTGCGGCCGGCGCCTATCTTGCGCGCGCCAGCGACACGCAGTTCATGCTGTGGCTGTCGTCGGCCGACCAGGCAGCCGCTGTCGCGGTGGCCCTGCGCATCCTCGATGTACTCAACGAGCCTTACCAGGAAACCGACCTCAGCATCGACCGGCTGCCCTCGGTAGGCATCGCGATGGCGCCGTTGAGCAGCGTGCAGGCCAGCACCTTGCTGCGTCATGCCGAGGTGGCGCAGTTCGCTGCCAGTGGCTCGGCCAGCGCATTGAGTTTCTACGACGCCGCCACCGATCCGCATCGTCCGGAGCGTCTGTCACTGATGGGCGACCTGCGCGAGGCACTCGACTGCAACGGGCTGTCGCTGTACTACCAGCCCAAACTGGACCTCGCCAGCGGTCGGTTCGGTGGTGCCGAGGCGTTGCTGCGCTGGAATCATCCCCGGCGCGGCTGGGTATCGCCCGAGGCGTTCATCGGCATGGCCGAGGACACCGGCAATATCCACCGGGTGACACGCTGGGTGTTGGCAAGCGCACTGGCGCAGGCGCAGCAGTGGATCGAGCAGGGTTTGCCATTGCATATCGCGGTGAACCTGTCGGCCCGCGACCTGGAGGAGGCCGAGCTGCCGGAGCGGATTGGCCGGCTGCTGTCGATCCACCAGATACCGGCCAGCCATCTCACGGTCGAGGTGACCGAGCGCGCGGTGATCGGCGAGTCGGATACCGCGATCCGGATCCTGCGCCGGCTGGCCGGGCAGGGCATCGGCATCGCCATCGATGATTTCGGCGTGGGGCAATCCACCTTCGCCTACCTGCGGCACCTGCCGGTCAGTGAATTGAAGATCGATCAGATGTTCGTGAAGCATCTGGCCACCGATACGAACGACCAGATCATCGTGCGTTCCATCGTCGACCTGAGCCACCGGCTGGGTTACCGCGTCACTGCGGAAGGCGTGGAGGACCAGGGCGCGCAGGATTATCTGGCTTCGATCGGCTGCGATCATGCACAAGGCTTTTTCGTTGCCCGGCCGATGCCGGTCGATGCCTTCGCTGCATTCGTTGCCGGGCAGGCCGGTCACGTATCCGCAGGATTGTTGCGGTGATGCGCTGCGCATGGCTGTTGTGCCTGCTGGGGCTGTCCTCGTCCGCTGCCTGCGCACAGGATTTCAAGCTGCATGCCTGGCTGGACGGACGGCTGGTCGCTGCACCCGATGAATCCAGCTGGACGCATGGCGGCCTTGGCAAGACACGCTTTGGCAATGGCGGTGTCGATGTCCGTTTCGGTGGTGCCGGCCTCGTCGGCGCCGCCCAGTTCACGCCGGCGCTGCTGGCGTTGGCCGAGGTGCAGTTCCAGAACACCGATTACCCCAGCATGAGTGTGGTCGAGGCGTACCTGCGCTACCGCCCGGTATCGCTCTCGCGCTGGCGCTGGTCGGTGCAGGCCGGCGCCTTCATTCCGCCGATCTCATTGGAGAACGAGGCGATCGGCTGGACCAGCCCATGGACGCTCACGCCGTCGGCCATCAACAGCTGGGTGGGCGAAGAATTGCGCGCGGTCGGTGCGGAGGGGCATGTCGAGTGGCGTGGCGACGCCGATACCTGGGAGCTGCGCAGCGCGCTGTTCCGGCACAACGATCCGGCCGGCAACCTGCTGGCCATCCGGGGCTGGTCGCTCAGCGATCTCACCTATGGCCTGGGCAGCCGCCTGCGCGAACCCGATGCAATGGTGCGCCAAGACGGCCGGCAACCACCCGGCCGCTACGATCCGTTCCAGAACATCGGCAACCGCAATGGCTGGTACGCCGACCTGAGCTGGCGTGCGCCGGGCCGCGGCAGCGTGAGCCTGATGCGCTATGACAATCGCGCCGATCCAGCAGCACACAGCGATAGCGGCGTGTTTGCCTGGCACACGTACTTCTGGACCCTGGGCGCCACCGCCGACACCGGCCCGGTCACCTGGATCACCCAGGCGATGGATGGCGGCACGGTGATCGAACCGCTGCACGGACTCCAGTTCGAGACACACTTCGGCTCGGCTTTCCTGCTGGCCGGATGGAATCGCGGCGCCTGGCGTCCCACGCTTCGCATCGAGCACTTCAGTACACGCGCCCCCCATTCCGATCCGGGGATCGCCCAGGGTGAGCACGGCAATGCCATCACGGCGGCACTCAACTGGCGTCCCCGCGAATGGCTGCGGTTGACCGCCGAAGTGCTGCGTATCGACAGCGTGCGGACGCAGCGCGTGGATGCCGGATTGCCGGCGGCGTCAGCGATTACCCAGATACAGCTGGGCATACGGTTGATCTATTGAGCGACCGGCGAAGGACATCCTTGCGCGACACGGGAACCTCCTGTGCGCTGGCGCATCCGATCTGTAGCGATTCCATTTCATCAATGCGATGCAACCAGGGGAAGACGACATGTTGCTCTATGCAGTTCTGATTTTTGCGATCGCCGCCATCGGCGGTCTGGTGCTGGCTTCCAGCGTTCTGCGTGGCAAGCTGGCGCCGTGGGCGATCTCGGTATTGCACGCGCTGCTGGGTGCCAGCGGCCTGGTGTTGCTGATCATCGAGGTGCTCAAGGGCGCCGCGCCCGGTCGCCTCACCGCGGCGCTGGGTCTGCTGGTGGTCGCCGCGCTGGGTGGTTTCTTCCTTGCCTCGTTCCACCTGCGCAAGCAGGTCGCGCCGAAGGCTGTGGTGTTCGTGCATGCCGGTGTCGCGGTGGCCGGTTTCCTGACCCTGCTCAGCCTCCTGCTGGGTTGAGCCATGCGCCATCCACTCCATCCCGCGCTGGTTCATTTTCCGATCGCCTGCTGGTCGCTGGCGACAGTGGCGGATCTTGCCAGCCTGGTCTGGGGTGAACCGGCGTGGCGCCTTGCCGGCGTGTTACTGGTGGCGGGGATCGGTTTCTCGATCCCCGCCATGCTGGCCGGTTTTCTCGAACTGGCCAAGGTTGCCGAAGACAACCCGGCGATCAAGGATGTCAACCGGCACATGATCGTGGTGATGTGCGCGCTGGCCTTCTATACGGCCAGTCTGTTCCTGCGTCTGCAAGGTACTCATCTCATCGAACCGGGCCTCCTTGCGATCGGAATGAGCGTGCTGGGTTTCCTGTTTCTGGCCGCGGCGGGTTGGCTCGGCGGCAAGCTGGTGTATGGGCATCGGCTAGGCGTCAGTCCGCCGTAGCGGGTTCAGCCTTTCGCCTTTGTCGGTCGCGGCACGCGCCACAGATACCAGGCGGCAGCGGTGCGATGCGGGCTCCAGGCCTGGCCGATCAGCGCCATCGCCTTCGGCGCGGGCGCCAGGTCGAGCGACTTCAGCAGCCGGTAGCCTTCACGCACACCGAAATCGTCCACCGGCAGGATGTCGGGCCGGGCCAGGCTGTAGATCAGGAACATTTCCACCGTCCAGCGGCCGATGCCTTTCAGCGCGCTCAGCCGTGCGATGAGTTCGTCGTCCGGCAGCAGTTGTGCTGCGGCGAGATCCGGTACCACGCCGCTCAACGTGGCGGCGGCGATGCCGTGGATCGTTTCGATCTTGCGCGCCGAGAAACCGCAGGCACGCATGGCGTCGAAACCGGTATCGAGCAATTGCGACGGCGGCGGAAACGGTTGCTGCGGATAAAGCGCCAGCAGGCGAGCGAGAATCGCGTCGCCTGCCTTGACGTGCAACTGTTGATACGCCACCGCGCGTACCAGTGCCTCGAATGGTTCGCGCGCGGGTTTCGGTTCGTGGCCGCAGGGGCCGAGCTGCGCCACCAGCCGCGCCCAGTCGGCGTCGATCGATGCCAGATACTTCGACGCATCGGCGGATGATGGCTTGCGGCTTTTCATCGGAGCGGGACTTCCCTTGCTAACCGGCACGACGAAACGTCAGGTTGATGCGGCATTCGCCGAACGCCTGGTGAAGATTCGGCTTGAGCGGCAGCACGCCGTGGTAACGCAGCCGCGCCGGGCCGCCCCATACGACCACATCGCCATGGGCCAGTGGCACGCGCATCGCGCGATCCGTGCGCTGCATGCCGCCGAACAGGAACACGGCCGGAATGCCCAGCGATACGGAAACGATCGGCTGCTCGAAGTCGCGCTCGTTGCGATCCTGATGCAGGGTCAGCCGGGTGCCCGGTTCGTAGCGGTTGATCAGGCAGGCATCCGGCACGAAACCGGAAAAGCCGGCTTGTGCGGCGGCGGCTCCAGCCAGTTCCAGAAAGACATCAGGCATTGGCGGCCACGGTTGGCCGCTATCCGGATCGATCGGGTCGTAGCGATAACCGCGCCGGTCGCTGACCCAGCCCAGCGGGCCGGCATTGGTCATGCCCACCGACATGCGGAAGCCGCCCGGCGTGATCAGGTGACGGAACGGCGCCTGCGCCGCGATGGTGTCGATCGCCTGCAGCAGCGGCGGCTCGTTCGCCAGCGCAAACCCGCGCAGCACTGCGGCGCCATCGCACAGTGGTTCGTCCCGGCGCGAGGGATCGGGCACAGCGGGAAACAGATCGGTCGTGATCATGTGGCGTCGTGAAAGATGATGCCCAGCGTATGCCGATGACCGCTGCGTATCCTGCTCACGCCATGCCGCAGATTCACCCGGTAGCTACCGCGCGTACCCTGCACTGGACGCTGGTGCACCGCGAATACCACGGCATCACCTTGGCGCAGCGGCACCACTTGCGGCCGCGACTGCATGCGCGGGCGCTGCTCGGTCAGCACGAACTCGCCGCCACTGAAATCGCGTTCCGGTTCGGACAGCAGGATCGCGAGCTGCAGCGGGAATACATGTTCGCCGTACAAATCCTGATGCAGGCAGTTGTAGTCATCCGCACCGTATTGCAGCAGCAGCAGCGTGGGGCGCTGCTGGCCGGCGACGTGGCAGCGCTCGATGAACTCGGTGTGCGTGTCCGGGTATCGCACGTCGATCCCCATCGCTGCATTCCAGCGGTTCGCGATCGGCGCCAGTCGCGGATAGATTGCGGTGCGCAGGGCGGCCACCGTGTCCGGCAACGGATAGCCGAAGTACTTGTACTCACCGCGTCCGAAGCCGTGCCGGCCCATCACGACACGACTGCGGAAGAGCCTGTCGTCCGCGTAGAGGGCGGCCAAGGCGCGGCATTCCTGCGGCGACAGCAGGGCTTCGAGCATCGCGCAACCCTGTGCGTCGAGGTCGTCTGCGATGCCGGCCCAGTCGAAAACCTGCAACCGCATACCGGCGTCATCCGTCGTCGCGACGGGCATCGCGCGCAGCTGTGCGCTCATGCCTGCGCCTCGCGTGCGAGCAGGACGCGCTTGCGTTCCACGCCCCAGCGATAGCCGGACAGGCCGCCGTCATTGCGCACCACACGATGGCAGGGGATCGCCACCGCCAGCATGTTCGCTGCACAGGCTCCGGCTACCGCACGCACGGCTTTGGGCGAGCCGATGCGTCGAGCAATGTCGCTGTAACTGACGGTGACGCCAGCTGGTATGTCGCGCAGCGCCTGCCATACACGCTGCTGGAACGCGGTACCGCGCACATCCAGTGGCAGGTCGAGGCCGAGCGCCGGCGCTTCGACGAAACCGACCACCCGCGCCACCAACTGCTCGAACGCGTGATCGCCCCCGATCAGGTTAGCCTTGGGAAAGCGATCCTGCAGGTCGCGGGCCAGCGCATCCGGATCGTCGCCGAACAGGATTGCGCAGACGCCGCGCCCGCTCTGCGCGACCAGGATGGCGCCCAGCGAGCATTCACCGATCGCGAAGCGGATGTCGTGGTCGACACCGCCAGCGCGATAGCTGGACGGCGTCATGCCGAGCATCTGGTTCGACGACTCGTAGAATCGGCTGCTGGCGTTGTAGCCGGCGTCGAAGATCGCTTCGGTCACGCTGCCGCCCCGATCCAGTTCGCTGCGCACGCGGCTGGCGCGATGGGCTGTGGCGTACTGCTTTGGCGTCAATCCGGTGACAGCCTTGAACACGCGGTGGAAATGGAACGGGCTCAGGCCACTCGGTTTCGTCAGCTGTTCGAGCGTGGGCGGTGTCTCAGCGTTCTCGATCAGCCGGCAGGCTTCGGTGACCATGGCGGCGTGCTGTTCCGGCAACGACAGCTGGTCCGGCTTGCAGCGCTTGCATGGACGAAAGCCGGCGCGCTCCGCCGCGGCAGCGGTATCGTGAAACGCCACGTTTTCGGGTCGGGCCGGGCGAGCGCCGCAGGAAGGACGGCAGTACACGCGGGTGGTCCTGACGGAATAGAAGAACGTGCCGTCGGCGCGTGCATCGCGCGCCTGCACCGCGGCCCAGCGCGGGTCAGCCTGTGTGGTGGCGGCAAGTGAGGCATGTTTGTCAGACGTTTTCATGGGAGTTCTCTCCGATAGATTATCGCGTGCTGCCCAATCTACGGATCGGTGGTGCCTGCGACACTCCGGGTCTTGCGCTTGAATTCGTGTGATTCACCATTGCAGCACGAGCTTGCCGATATGCGCGCTGCTTTCCATCAGCGCATGCGCCTGGGCCGCCTCGGCAGCCGGGAACACCTGATGGATCACCGGCCGCAGCTTGCCAGCCTCGAGCAACGGCCAGACCTTGTCGTGCAGCTGGCGGGCAAGCGCGCCCTTGAACGCGACCGGGCGCACCCGCAGCGTCGAACCGGTGAGGGTGAGCCGGCGGCGCATGATCGTCGCCGCGTCGATGCCGGCCTTGCTGCCGCCCAGCGTGGCGATCAAGACCAACCGGCCGCCTTCGGCCAATGCGTCGATTTCGCGCGGAATGTAATCGCCAGCGACCATGTCGAGGATCACGTCCACGCCGCGGCCATCGGTGACCTGTTTCACCACCGCGACAAAATCCTCGTCGCGGTAGTTGATCGCGAGCTCTGCACCGAGCTGCACGCACGCCGCGCACTTCTCCGCGCTGCCGGCGGTGGCGAATACGCGATGACCGAACGCATGCGCCAGCTGGATCGCAGTGACGCCGATGCCGCTGGAACCACCCTGCACCAGCAGGGTTTCGTGGATGCCGCCTTCGCCATGACCGAGCTGGCCGCGATCGAACACGTTGCTCCACACGGTGAAGTAATTCTCCGGCAACGCGGCCGCCTCGATCAGCGACAGTCCGCCCGGCACCGGCAGGCACTGCGCCAGCGGCGCCACCACGTATTCCGCGTAGCCGCCGCCGGCGAGCAGGGCGCACACGGCATTGCCACGTCTGAGGCCGAACGGGTTGTCCCCATCGAAGTCGCCATCCACCAGTTCGCCGGCCACCTCCAGGCCGGGCAGGTCGGACGCATCCGGTGGCGGTGCGTAATGCCCCTGTCGCTGGAACACGTCCGGCCGGTTCACGCCGGATGCCGCTACCTTGATCAGCACCTCGCCCGGCCCGGCTTGCGGGATCGGGCGCCGCGCCAGCTGCAGGACGTCCGGTGCGCCGAAGCGGGTGATCTCGATGGCTCGCATGGTCATGACGGTTTCGCCTGGTGAATCAGTAATCAGACACTGGCGCCGATGCGCGATATATCAAGTGTCCGCATTGCACGGCACGGGAGGCTCGACCCGTGCGGAAAGTCAGATTTACCGCGCGCCTGATCGCGTATACCTTCATGGAGTCGTTGCATGGAAAATCCGCAACGGCGCCATATCATCTGGCCAAAGGCTCGCGCATGACGAAGCATGGGATGCGACAGGGCAGGGATGTCTCCTCAACCGCCGCGGTCTTCCTGCGTGGGCGCATGGCGATCCTGGTCCTGTTCGCATGGGCATGCAGCGTGGGCACGGTCATGGCGGCCACGCAGACGCTCGCTACAGGTTGGCGCTTTCGCCTGCTGCCCGGCTCGGCAGCCGTGCAGGCGCATCCGGAAGCGGCAGCATGGCGCACCGCCCGCGTGCCGGGCAGCGTGCAGACCGACCTGCTGGCCGCCGGTGCGATCGGCGGCCCGTTCGATCGGGACAACGAGGCCCGGCTGCGATGGATCGGCCTGGCGGACTGGCAGTATCAATTGCCGCTGACGGTCGATGAAGCGACGCTGCGGCGCGATCACGTGGACCTGGTCTTCGATGGGCTGGATACCTTTGCCGATGTCTCGCTCAATGGCCGCGAGCTGCTGGCCGCCGACAACATGTTCCGACGCTGGCGGGTGCCGGTGAAGGACGTGCTGCACGCAGGTGGCAACACGCTGCTGGTCACGCTGCATTCGCCGATCACCCGGCTGCAGCCATGGCTGCTGCGGCAGCCCCATGCGTTGCCGGGCGAATTCGATTCCGCGTTCGGCGACGAGCCGAAAGGCCGGCAGACGTCCAACTACGTGCGCAAGGCCAATTACCAGTACGGCTGGGACTGGGGTCCGCGCTACGTCACCGAGGGCATCTGGCAGCCGGTGCATCTGGAAAGCTGGGACGATCTGCGGCTGGCGGATTTCCATATCGCGCAGCAGCATGTCGATGCGGATGTCGCGCAGTTGCTGGCGCAGTTCGATATCCGTGCCGACCATGCTGGCAAAGCCCGGCTGCAGCTGACGTGGAGTGCGCCCGACGGCATTCCTCACAGCACGACGCTGGAGAAATCGCTGGAGGCGGGCGACAACCATCTCGATCTGCCCGTGCGCATCGAACACCCGCAACGCTGGTGGCCGGCCGGCTACGGTGCGCCGAATCTGTATCACTTCCACGCCGATGTCGTCGTCGACGGAAAGATCGTCGCCAGCAGCGAGCGCGACACCGGACTGCGCAGTGTGGAACTGCGGCGGCAGCGTGATCGCTGGGGGCGCAGCTTCGCCTTCGTGGTCAACGGCGTGCCGATCTTCGCCAAGGGCGCCAACCTGATTCCGTTCGACAGCTTTCCCGAGCGCGTCACCGAGGCGCGCATGCAGCAGATCCTGCAGTCCGCGCGCGACGCCAACATGAACATGCTGCGCGTGTGGGGAGGCGGCTACTACCAGAGCGATGCGTTCTACGCGATGGCCGACCGGCTAGGCCTGATGATCTGGCAGGACTTCATGTTCGGCGGCGCGGTTCCGCCGTATGACGACGCGTTCCGCGAGAACACGCGGATCGAGGCGACCGAGCAGGTCATGCGCCTGCGCGACCATCCCAGCATCGTGTTGTGGTGCGGCAACAACGAAGTGCAGACGGGCTGGGAGTCCTGGCCGGATCGGAAGGCGTTCGCACAGGCGATCGGACCGGCCGAACGCGCGCGCGTCGAGCGCGGCATGCGCACTCTGTTCGGCGAAACCTTGCGCGGTGTGGTGCAGCGCTACGCGCCGGACGTGCCGTACTGGGCCAGTTCGCCGAGCACGGATTTCGACGGACCCGCCAACGTGCCGGATGACGGCGACATGCATGTATGGGATGTCTGGGCCGGCTCCGCACCGATCGAGGACTATCTGAAGACCACGCCGCGGTTCCAGTCCGAGTACGGCCTGCAGTCGTTGCCGGCGCTGGCGACGATCCAGACCTTCGCCGCGCCGGCCGACCTGTCGCCGGATTCGCCGGTGATGCGCGCGCACCAGAAATTCGACGGCGGCAATGGCAACCAGCGCCTGCTGCTCTACATCCGCAAGTACTACGGCGAGCCGAAGGATTTCGCCTCCTTCATCTACCTCAGCCAGGTGATGCAGGCCGAGGGCATCGAGCTGGCCGCGGATCATCTGCGCAGCGCGCGACCGCAAAGCATGGGCTCGCTGTACTGGCAGCTCAACGACGTATGGCCCGGGGCATCGTGGTCCAGCATCGATTATTTCGGGCGCTGGAAGGCGCTGCAATTCCATGCGCGCCGTTTCTACGCGCCGCTGCGGGTGGCGCCGATCCGCCGCGACGGGCGCACCGAAGTGTTTCTGGTTTCCGATCGAACCACGCCGCTGGATGCGCAGTTGCGCACGCGCGTGATGGACATGGATGGACGGCTGCTGCACGAGCATGTCGACACGGTGCATGTGCCTGTGCTGGCCAGCAGCCGTGCCGCCGAGCTGACCGATGCGGCGCTGCTGCAGGGCACCGATCCGCAGCGCAGCTTCGCCGTGTTCGAACTGGTCGGGCAGGGCAGGCTGCTATCGCGTCATCTGCTCTACTTCGAGCCTGCACTCAGATTGCAGCTGCCCGATCCGGGGCTGCACGCCGAGCTCGTCGACAGCGGCCACGGCATCGTGCTGAAGGTGCGTGCGGAGCGCCTTGCGCGCGAGGTCTGGATCGATTTCGGTACGCTCGATGCGCAGGTCTCCGACAATGCGTTCGACCTGTTGCCCGGTGAGCATGTCGAACTGCAGGTCACCGGCACGGCTGGCATTGCATCGTTGCGCGATGCACTGCATGTGCGTTCGCTGTTCGGTGCCACCATGCGCGAAAGCGCACCAACCACCCCGGAGACGGCACGACCATGATTACTTCGCGCCGCTCCCTGCTGAAGTTGATGGCCGGCGCCGCCGGTGGCGTGATGCTGGGACGCATGCCGATGGCACAGGCTGCGCCGCGCTATATCAGTCATCGCCCGCCGATCGGCCAGCGCAAGTTCGTCAGTCCGGCCGTGGAAGCGCTAATCGCCCGCACCAAGGCGAAGATCGGCGACCCCGAACTGGCGTGGCTGTTCGAGAACTGCTACCCGAACACGCTGGACACCACGGTGCAGCTGGGCAGCCTGCATGGCAAGCCGGACACCTTCATCGTCACCGGCGATATCGATGCGATGTGGCTGCGTGATTCCTCCGCGCAAGTGTGGCCATACGTGCCGCTGGCGGCGCACGACGAATCACTGCGCCGGCTGTTTCGCGGCCTGATCCGGCGCCATGCGCTGTGCATCTCGATCGACCCGTACGCCAATGCGTTCCTGCCCGACCCGCAGGCGAAGACACCGCTGTCGTGGGCGCAACAGGACCTCACCGAGATGCATGCGGGCGTGGCCGAACGCAAATGGGAGATCGACTCGCTGTGCTATCCGATCCGGCTCGCGCATGCCTACTGGCAGGCCACCGGCGACCGTCGGCCGTTCGATGATGACTGGCGCGCCGCGATGCATGCGGTGCTGGCGACCTTCCGCGAACAGCAGCGCAAGCACGGTCCCGGTCCATACCACTTCCAGCGACCTTCGGCCAACCCGACCGATACCCAGTTCCTCGGCGGCTACGGCAATCCGACCCGTGCCGTCGGGCTGATCCATGCGATGTTCCGTCCGTCGGACGACGCCTGCATCTATCTGCTGTCGATCCCCGGCAACCTGTTCGCGGTGAGCTCGTTGCGACAGCTGGCGCAACTGGCAACGGCGCTGCACGACGACCGCGCCTTCGCCACCGAGTGCAACGCACTGGCCGACGAGATCGAGCGTGCGCTGCAGGAGTTCGGCGTGATGCACGACGAGCACGGCAACGAGTTCTGGGCCTACGAAGTCGATGGCTATGGCAATCAGTTGTTCATGGACGACGCCAACGCACCGGGCTTGTCAAGCCTGGCCTACCTCCGCTGTTGCCGCAGCGACGATGCGCGCTACCGGCGCAGTCGCGAGCTGGCATGGAGTTCGCGCAACCCGTATTTCTTCCACGGCAGCGCAGCGCAGGGCATCGGCGGTCCGCATGAGGGCTTGCGCATGATCTGGCCGATGTCGATCATCATGCGCGGATTGACCAGTGACGACGACGGCGAGATCCGCCAATGCCTGCACTGGCTGAAGACCACCCACGCCGGCACCGGCTTCATGCACGAGGCCTTCGATCAGGACGATCCGGCACACTTCACCCGCACGTGGTTCGCCTGGGCCAATACCCTGTTCGGCGAACTGATCGTGCAACTGGCGGCGCAGCGACCGGAGCTGTTGCGGCGCGCATGAATACCCCGAGCCATCCCGAATACGCAATGGAGAACGCACCATGGTGACACGCAGACGTTTCCTGCAAGGCGCAGCCGCACTGAGCCTGCTCGGCAGCCGGCTTGAACCGCTGGCTGCATTCGCGGCGCCCCGCAGTGGCAGTGCGATGTCGCCGGCACCCGCGCCGGATGGCTTTGCGCGGCATGTCGATGTCTTCATCGGTACCGGCGGCCACGGCCACGTCTATCCCGGCGCCTCGCTGCCGTTCGGCATGGTGCAGCTGAGCCCGGATACCAACGACGCGAACTGGGATGCCTGCTCGGGCTATCACCAGGGCGACGGCTCGATCATGGGTTTCTCGCACACGCATCTGAGCGGCACCGGCGCCAGCGACATGCTCGACGTGCTGGTGATGCCGGCGCAGGGGCCGGTGCTGCTGCAGCCCGGCGCGCGCGGCTTGCCGGAGCAGAACTACCATTCACGCCACGATGGCGCGGCCGCTGGTGCCGGGCTTGCCGCCGACAGCGAGGTGCAGCCCGGGCCGGGCTACCGTTCGCGCTACGACCGCGAGCAGGCGCAGCCCGGCTACTACCAGGTGCACCTGAAGGATCACGACATCCTCGCCGAGCTGACCACGACGCTGCGCGCGGGGCTGCATCGCTACACGTTCCGGGGCGAGGGCGGCGGCCACCTGCTGGTCGACCTCGCGCACGGCTATCACGACGATGCCGCGGTGCCGTGCAAGGTCAGCGACGCGCGGCTGAAACTGGTCGGCAACGACACCCTGGTCGGCGAGCGTCGTGTGCATCAGTGGGCCGGCGGCCGGCACATTTATTTCGCGATGAAGCTGTCGCGGCCCATCGCCCAGGCCACGTTGTACGTCGAGGATGCCCCGCTACCCGCGGGCACCGGCGAAGCGCACGGCACACACCTGAAGGCTGCGCTGCATGTCGACAACATCGCCAGCGCACCACTGCTGGTGAAGGTCGGCATTTCCGGCGTCGACGTGGCGGGCGCGCTGCGCAATCTCGATGCGGAGATTCCGGGCTGGGATTTCGAGCAGGTGCGTGGCGCCGCCGCCGCGGCATGGGAACGCGAGCTCGGCCGCATCCGCATCGACACGGTGTCCGAAGACGTGCGCAGCATTTTCTACACCTCGCTGTATCACACCATGCTGGCGCCGACCCTGTTCAGCGATGTGGACGGCCGCTATCGCGGCATGGACCTGGCGGTGCACCAGTTGCCGCAGGGTGCCAACAACTACAGCACCTACTCGCTGTGGGACACCTACCGGGCGCAGCATCCGCTGCTCACCCTGTACCAGCCCGATCGCGTGCCGGATCTGGTCAACGGCCTGGTGCGGATGGCCGGCGAGAGTCCCGACGGCCCGCCGGTATGGCCGCTGCAGGGCGTGGAGACCGGCTGCATGATCGGTTACCACTCGGCGGTGGTGGTAGCCGAGGCGCATGCGAAAGGCTTCACCGGCATCGACTACGCGAAGGCGTGGCCGCTGTTCCGCAAGCGCGCGATGGACGACGATTATCGTGGCCTGACGTTCTACCGCAAGCTGGGCTACATCCCCAGCGACAGGGAAGGCGAGGCGGTCAGCAAGACGCTCGAATACGCCTACGACGACTGGGCCGTCGCGCATATCGCCGATGCTGCCGGCGCGCACGCCGACGCCACCCGGCTGCGTCACCGATCGCGCAATTACCGGCACGTGTTCGACCGCAAGCTGGGCTTCGTGCGGCCACGCGCCAGCGACGGCCGCTGGCTGGAACCATTCGATCCGCGCGGCATGGGCCACGCCGCGAAATGGCGCGACTTCACCGAGTCGAACGCGTGGCAGGCGAGCTTCCTCAACCAGCACGATCTGTACGAATACATGAAGCTGTTCGGTGGCGAGCGGGCCTTCGAGCGCAAGCTGGATGCACTGTTCAACACCAGCTCGGCGTTGCCGGCCGACGCGCCGCCGGACATCGCCGGCATGGTCGGCCAATACGCGCACGGCAACGAACCCAGCCACCACGTGGCCTACCTGTACGCGTACACCGGCGCGCACCACAAGACGCAGGCGCGTGTGCGCATGCTGCTTGAAAGCATGTACGAGGCGCAGCCGGACGGACTCGCCGGCAACGAGGACTGCGGCCAGACCAGCGCCTGGTACGTGCTCAGTGCGCTGGGCCTGTATGCGGTCGATCCGGTCAGTGCGAACTACGTGTTCGGCAGCCCACTGGTCGATCGTGCAGAGATCGAGCTGGCCGGTCGGCGCAAGCTGATGGTGCTGGCGCCGGGCAACGGACCGGAGAGTCCGTACATCCAGTCGGTCAGCTGGAACGGCCAGCCGTGGAGCCGCAGCTGGATCAGCCATGCCGAGCTGGCCGCCGGCGGAACCCTGGTGTTCCAGATGGGCAGCACGCCGAATATCGAGTTCGGCGCGGCTCCGGCGGATCGGCCGCCGTCGTTCGGCAAAGCGGCCGGTTAGCCAGGTACCGTGGCGCGTTGTTGAGGGCTGGACAGCCCTCAACAACCACTGGTCAGGCCGCGGTGTCGACCAGCACCAGCTCGGCATCCTCGATGGCAGTGATGCGCAGTACGGACTCGTCGCGAATCGCCGCGCCATCGCGCGCGTCGAGCCGGGTGCCGTTGATTTCCACGGCGCCGGTGGACGGCACCAGATACGCGTAGCGGCTGGACTCCAGCGTGTAGTCGACGGTGTCGCCGGCCTTCAGCGTGGCGCCGAGCACGCGGGCGTCGGTGCGCAAGGGCAGGGCCTCGGTGTCCTCCTTGAAGCCGCTGGCGAGTGCCACGAAACGGCCCGAACGTTCGCCCTTCGGAAACGGCCGTGCGCCCCACGACGGCGGCTTGCCGCTTTCGTCGGGAATGATCCAGATCTGGAAGATACGAGTGGTGCCCGGCTCCACGTTGTATTCCGAATGGGTGATGCCGCTGCCGGCGCTCATCACCTGCACGTCGCCCGCCTCGGTGCGGCCTTCGTTGCCGAGGTTGTCGCGGTGGGTGATCGCCCCCTCGCGCACGTAGGTGATGATCTCCATGTCCGCGTGCGGATGCGGCGGAAAGCCCGTCTGCGGCGCGATGGTGTCGTCGTTCCACACGCGCAGCGCGCCCCAGCCCATGCGGCCGGGATCGTTGTAGCTGGCGAACGAGAAATGATGTTTGGCCTTGAGCCAGCCGTGGTCGGCTCCGCCCAGACTGTCGAAGGGTCTGCGTTCAATCATGGTGATTCTCCGGGTGCCATGGCGCCGCCATGGCGCATGGCGGACAACATAGAGCTGTGCACATCAACTTGAAATGATCATTTGAGAAACGGACTGTCACCGGATTGCGGATTTGCATGCGCTTTCCCGGTCGCGGCGTGTTCTTCCCCGCGCCTTGCAACGCTGCGTGTGGCGCGATCTCGGCCATCCGTCGCACGCTTTTCAAGGACACGTCACGTCGATCAGGCTGACCTGCAAAAAAGCGGGCCACATTGATCTGAGAGAGGGAAAGCGGGGTGTGAGGACACCGCTGCCACGACGCCGGATATGGCATGCCGATTGTTCTCTCAAGCGCGTTGCGTTGATGCATGACCTTTGACCCTTCGACAAAGATATGGGTCGGCATAGGCTGCGCTCGGCCAGCTGGTATTTGGCGTTAGCCATTCGCCAGATGGCTGTGGACGGCGAGCGAAATGAAGCCGCGTGCAGTGTTCAGTTGTATGCATGGCAGGCAGATAGAACCGTCCGGTATTCCCCATGAGCCAATCGCCGAAAGTGAGTTCTGCAGGCTCGTATCCCCATGGTCGTAATGAAATAAGGAAGTCACATGAACAACAGCATGCACATCAAACACAACCATCCCATGCGTCGCCGCGCCTTCTCCGTGTGGAGTCTGGCAATGGCGGTCATCATCGGTATCGGTGGCGTGGTCGGTTCCGCTGCAGTCAATGCACAATCTACCGCGGGCAATGTCTTTGGCATCGCGCCGGCAGGCCAGACCATCACCGCGAAAAGCACCACGACGGGACTCAGCCGTCATGTCCAGGCAGACGCCAAGGGTCGCTACAACATCGGCGCGCTGCCGGTTGGCGTGTATACGGTAACGCTGGAGAAGGATGGCACTCCCGTTCTGCAGCACAACAACGTCCAGCTCACCGTGGGTCGCGGCATCAAGGTCGACTTTCCCTGTTCCCAAGGCCAGTGCACGGAATCGGCAGGCAATCAGTAAAGCGCCGAACGGGCCCTGACCGGGTCAGCTTTCTGTGCACTACCAGGGAGGCAGGTAAACACGCAGCCTGGCTGCAGCCAGTCAGCCTGAAGTCACGTCGATATCAGGATGCCCGGTGCCGAAAGGCGTCGGGCATCTTGTTATGCGACTCGGCCATGCGGGCCCCATTCGCTGGCTGGTGGTCCTCCAGGAACTGCCCGGCGTGCTCGCCATGTCGATACTGCTGATGAACCGGTCAACGATGCGCGCGGCACCGCTGACGATATCCAGCGTTGGAGGGAGGCGTTCCTCCAGCACTTTCTTCGCGTCCAGTTCGGACGGGTCCTTTTCGGTCATCCAGTCGTGAAGCTGAAGACACCGCTGCCGCGACGGCCGAATGATCGCGTCGCGCCATGACCTTTGACCCTTCGGCAAACACCCCTGGCCAGCTTAGGCTGACCGCGGCTCGCCTGGCCGTACACGGCGACGTCATGAGGCAGGCTGTCGAACGATAGGCGGAACAGAAGTGTCGTAAATAAAATCATCTGGCAGGCGAATCGATCATCGATCGTTTGGAACATTTAATGTCGGAGTTGTCACCGATGAAATCAGGGGGTTCCATGGAAAGCAGCAGGTATATCGGGATAAACCATCTCAGGCGTCGCGCGGGTTTCCCTGCGTGGAGCCTGCTCATTGCCGTCACCATTGGCGTCTATGGCGCAGCGGGGTCCGTTGCGGTTCACGCGCAGGCCACCGTCGGCAGGGTCTTTGGTTGGGCCCCGGCGGGCGAAACCATCACGGCGCACAGCACATCCGGTGCCCGTCGTCATGCCAAGGCAAATGACAAGGGCCGCTACACCATCGGCGCGTTGCCGATGGGGGTTTACGCGGTAACGCTGGAGAAGGACGGGAAAGCCGTCGACACGCGCTCGAACATCAAGCTCACCGTGGGCGGTGGCGCCGAGGTTGATTTTGCCTGTCCTCACGACCAATGCGCAGCACCGGCAAACGACTAGCCACGCAGTAGCGCTTGTCGCGCCGCGACGTGTCCAGCGTTGAAAGGCGCCGGACACGTCGCTATCCGCTCGGTCCGCGAGCGGACATGACCTCACCAGTCCGTCGGCTTGTAGTTCTTCAGGAACTGCCCCCACACGTGCTCGCCGGTGTTGATGCCGCTGATGATCGGGTCGACGATGCGCGCGGCGCCGTCGACGATGTCCAGCGGCGGGTGGAAGCGTTCCTCCAGCACCTTCTTCGCGGCCAGCTCGGCGGGATCCTCGTCGGTCACCCAGCCGGTGTCGACGCTGTTCATGTGGATGCCGTCGTTGTGGTAATCGGTGGCTGAGGTGCGCGTCATCATGTTCAGCGCGGCCTTGGCCATGTTGGTATGCGGGTGGCGGGTGGTCTTGAAGCTGCGGTAGAACTGGCCTTCCATCGCCGACACGTTGACGATGTGCTTGTCGCGTTCGGGCGTGCGCAGCATCAGCGGCTTCAGCCGCGCGTTGATGATGAACGGCGCGATCGCATTCACCAATTGCACCTCCAGCAATTCCACCGACGGCACCTCGGCCATCAGCAGCCGCCATGAATTGCGCTCGCGCAGGTCGATCTGCTGCAAGTCCTGATCGAGCCGGCCCTCGGGGAACAGGTGGCTTTGCGCCAGCAGCTCCTCCGGCAACAGCGGCAATTGCGACAGTTCGGCAGCGCGGGTCAGGCCGGGAATGCTCGATTCGCGACCGGCGAGCGTGCTCGACGATGCGCCGGCTTCGGGCAGGATGTTCGAGCCGCGCAGGCCTTCGTAGTGGCCGACCAGCTTGCGCACATGTTCGGGCATGTCATGCAGCGCAGCCGTCTCGCCGTCCATCATGTGCGCGTAGAAATCCGGCGGACGGCGCACGGTCTGACAGGCATTGTTGATGATGAAGTCCAGCCGCGGCCGTGTGGCGACCAGTTCCTGGCAGAACGCTTCCACGCTGGGCGTGTGGCGCAGGTCGAGGCCGTAGACCTGCAGGCGGTGGCCCCACTCGGCGAAGTCAGGCTCCTCGGCGTAGCGCGCGGCCGAATCGCGCGGGAAGCGCGTGGTGACGATCAACTCGGCGCCGGCGCGCAACAGCTTCAGGCCGGCCTGGTAGCCGATCTTCACGCGGCCGCCCGTCAGCAGCGCCACGCGACCGCGCAGGTCGACCAGCTCGGTGCGCTTGGCGTAATTGAACGCAGCACAGGCAGGACACAGCTGGTCATAGAAGAAGTGGATCATCGAGTACTTCTGCTTGCACACGTAGCAATGCTTCGGCTCGATCGATTCGCGCGGTTGCGTGGCGTCAACCGCGGGGTCGACGTCGTGTGCGTCGAAGCCCAGCGGTACAAACACGTTCGGCGTGGTGAACACCGGCTTGCGGCGCAGTGCGCGGATGCCGGTCTGGTTGAGCACGTTGTCCTCGGCCTGGATCTTCGACGCATGCCGTGCTTTCTCGGCCGCCTTCAGCTGGATCCGGCGGGCGACCGGATCGGGGTGATAGGCCTTTGCCACCGCCTGGTGCAGCCGCTGGCGGTCATCCGCCGGCAGCCGGTCCAGCAGTTGCCGATCGGCCGCCACCGATTCCAGCAGTTCCGCGGCGGCGCGCAGACGCTCGAGCAGGGCCGTATCCGTGTCATCCGGCGGAGGTGTGGTGGCCGTCGTGATCGTCAAGAGTGTCATCCGTCGTCGAGTGGGGTGGCGCACAGGGCGCCTTCGTTACAGGCAGCGGGGCGGCATCGCCGGCCGCCAACCGCGTATTTTGCCTGTTCCGGCCGGATTTCGGGGGAAACGGGTCATGCGGCCCGGAGCCGCTGCAGCCATATAGTCGCACCCGCCGCAACCGCGGGGTGCCGATACTGCAGGCCACCGCACACTTCGATGGCATGGCTCATGCAAAAGTGGCGGCGTGGCTGTCCAGGCGGGACGGCATGAATATCCCCGGGGGACATGGCGCCAGCGGAGTTGCGCGCCATGACCACCCACAGCGGCGAAGGTTGTTTCGTGAGTGTGCAAGTAGCAGTTGCTGTGAATGAGCAAGCGGCCGTACCGGCCCCGTCTGTCGTTGTTTCAACCCCGGCCATCGACCTCATGCTTGGGGATCTGCCCACCGCGCATCGTGCTCCACCGATCGGGCGCCGGATTGCCGGGCAGGGCTGCCATGGCGCGAGAAAGTTTTCCGGCACGGCAGGCTCCACCGCAGTTCCGCGCGCGCCCCGCATCCGCTTTGTCTACTTCCCGACGACCGACGGCAACGATCGCTGGACGGCCTGTCATCAGCATCTGGTCACAGCCGAAGTGCTGCTTGATCGCGTGCTGGCCGCCCATGCGGCCGGGCTTCGCCCGATGGTTCCGGCACTCGACCATGCCGCCGAGGCGCGTGCGATGGTGCGGCCGCCGCACGGGCTGTTCCATGCCGCCACGCTGGAGTACCGCCGCTGGTACCACGCGGACGGCACCGCGCGTGCGCAACCGCTGACCCAGGAAGCTCTCGCTGCACAGTTGACTGCCACCGAAGGCCTGTCGATGGAGGAGGCGCGGCATCGCGCCGCCCGTCGCTCGCATGCGCTGCCGGCTGCCGATCAGGCGTGGCTGATCGATCGACGCCACACCCCGCTGCAGCAGCGTCCGCTCAATCAGGCCGAGTTCCACATCCTGGTCAACGCCATCGATGGGGTCTGGCACGCTTGCGCCGGTGCATCGCATGGCGAGCACGCGAATCGCCAGATCGCATTGCGCGTCGCGGCGATGCTGGGCAGCCTGCTGGACGAATACGTTGCCTCGCCTTTCACGGTCGACGCCCTGGCGCAGGCCTTCACCGAATGCCATCTCGGTCATTTGCGCCAGACCATCGAGAATTCGCGCCAGGCGGAGTCCGCCTCGGGCGTCCTGCTGACCGGTCCCAAGGCATGGTTCGCCGCCAAGGCCGCGCGCATGCGGGCCGAACACCAGATCGGGCTGGCCATGTCGCCGAAGGTATTCCCCGAACTGAACCTGACTGTGCGCCCTGTGATCGCCGTCGTGGGCGGCCGGCTGCGCACATTCGTGCACGGCTGGCGGCGTGGCGACTCAAGTGTCGCAGCGGCTGCACCGGTGTTCACCGCGTTCGGCTGAACGCCGGTCACGGGAATCAGCGGGCGCTGCGATAGCTTCCGCTCCGAAGTCGGCGAACGTTGTCGCCGCAGCTTTCCTCGACAGCACTCCGACATGTCGACAGCGGCGTACCATGCAGCGGTGGATGCATGCATCTGCATGGAGGGGTTCCGCTATGCCCGATACCCGGCAGGTGCCCACCGTCGAGTCGACGGATGTGCTGTTTATCGCGGTCTATGCGCGTCTCAAGGCGATGGCTGCGCGGCAACTGGCCTGTCGCCGCAACGCCACCCTGGACACCACCGAGCTGGTGCACGAGTTGTACCTGCGCATGGGTCAGCGGCAGTCGCTGCAGTTCGAGCATCCGGCCCAGTTTTTCAGCTACGCCGCGCGCGCCATGCGCCACCTGCTGATCAATCGCGCGCGCGATCGCCTACGCCTTTGCGCTGGCGGGCAGTGGATGCGGGTGACGCTGGACGATCGCGACCTGAAACTCGCGCTCGACACCGCCGAGCAGGCACTGGCCCTGGATGCCGCGCTGGATACGCTCGAGCAGACCGATGCGCGTGCCGCGCAAGTGGTGGAGTTGCGTTTCTTCGCCGGGCTCAGCCTGGAGCAGGTCGGTGAAACCCTCGGACTGGCCCGGCGCACCATCGACCGGGACTGGCGTTTTGCCCGCGCGTACATCAAGGCACGCATGGAATAGAACGGGGTGCCTTGCCGGGGCAAGGTCGCAGTTGGCGCGCAGTTGGGGTTTATCGAAGGCAGGGCATCGCGGGGAGAGTCTGTCGTGGAATCCACACCGTCACTGCGCGACCTGTTCGAGGAAGCACTCACGCTGCCCGCTGCGGCGCACGCGCGCCTGCTGGCCGAGCGCTGCCCGGATCCTGTGCGGCGGGCCGAGATCGAACGCATGCTGGCTGCCGATGCTGTCGAAGGCGAGTTGCTGTCGACCGGCGATGCCGTCAACGCCGCGCGCGTCATCGGCGATACCAGCGTCGTCGAAGCGATGCCTGCCGGCAGCTACATCGGTCCGTTCGAACTGGTCGAGGTGCTCGGCGAGGGCGGTTCGTCGACGGTGTTCCGCGCGTTTCGCGATGCCGACAGCGTGCGCCAGGAAGTCGCCATCAAGCTGCTGGCGCGTGGCCTGTATACCGCCGATGCCCAGCGCCAGTTCCGCCGCGAACGCGAGGCGCTGGCGCGGCTGCGCCATCCGGGCATCGCGCGCCTGATCGAGGGCGGGATCACCGATAGCGGCCACGCCTATATAGCGCTGGAGCTGGTCGATGGCTTGCCCATCACGCGCTACGCGAGCGAGCACGGCCTGGATCTGCGCCAGCGGCTGGTACTGTTCCTGATGGTCTGCCGTGCGGTCGAGACGGCGCACCGCGCACTGATCGTGCATCGCGATCTGAAGCCGTCCAACGTGCTGGTCACCGCCGGCGGCCACGTCAAGCTGCTCGACTTCGGCATCGCCAAACTGCTCGACGAGGACGCGACCGATGCCATCCGCACCCAGCATCGCGCACTCACGCCGGCCTATGCCGCGCCGGAGCAGTTCGCGCAGCAGCCGATCACCACCGCCACCGATGTGTATGCGCTGGGCATCCTGCTGGACGAGCTGATCACCGGGTGCCGACGCGCCGCCGGCGATACCGGCACGCCATCGTCGCGCATCACGCCGCCGTCCATCGTCACTGCTTATGGTCCGGGGCAGGCGCTGGCATCGGTGGCCTCGATACGGCGCAAGCTGCGCGGCGACCTCGACAACATCGTGCTGAAGGCCACCGCCACCGAACCGGAGCGTCGCTACGCCTCGGCCGGTGCGCTGGCCGAAGACATCGAGCGCCATCTGGACCGCCAGCCGGTGCTGGCGCATCCGCCGTCGCGCTGGTATCGCGCCGGCAAGTTCGTGGCGCGGCATCGCGGTGGCGTCGTCGTCACGGGCGTGTTTCTGCTCGCGGTGCTCGCCGCGCTGGGTATCGCGCTGTGGCAGACGGGCGTGGCACGCGAGCAGGCTGCACGCGCGAACACGGTGCGTGATTTCCTGGTGTCGGTGTTCCAGTCGGCCGGGGCCGACCTGCCGAAGGACCAGCGACCCACGCCGGAGGATCTGGTCAAACAGGCGGCTTCGCGCCTGATGACAAGAAACAATGTGCCCGAGGCCGTGCGCGTGGATCTGTTGCTGACTCTGGCCAAGGTCGCGCGCAGCGTCGGCTCGACCGACCAGGCGCTGGCGCTGCTCGACCGCGGCGAGCCGATCATCGACCAGCTGTATGGTCCGCGCGATACACCATGGTGGGATGCCCGCGTCCTGCGCGCCCGCGTGCTTGAGGACGGGGCGCACGACATCGACGTCATCCGCCTGCTGCAGCCCCTGCGCGCCGAGCTGCTCACCCGCCGAGACACGATCGGCATCGAGGGCCTGCGCGCGTTGGGCAATGCGCTGCTGCACAACGGCCGTATCGATGAGGGCCTGGCGCTGCTGGATCAGGCCCGCGAGACCGCCGCGCATGCGCAACTGCCCGATGCCCAGCTGTCGGCCTCGATCGACGAGGCGACCGCGCTGCTCGATGCCGAGCACTTCCGGGCCGGGCTGGCACGGGCCGATGCGGCGCTCGCCCTGTGGCAATCCAGCGGCGCACGGGCCAATCCGCGCATTCTTGATCTGTACGAGAGCATCGCGCTGGGTGCCGAGGCCGGCGGCGACATGGTGCGTGCGGAGAACGCCTATCGCCAGGCGATCACGCTCGGCGATCGCTTCTTCGACAAACCCAATCCCGGACAGGCGTGGAACGTGGGCATGTACGGCTCGTTCCTGATTGCCCAGGGCCGTTTTGCCGAGGCCGAACCCTACGCCACGCGCGGGCTTGAGCTACGCCGCCGTGTGTTTGGTGGCGATGATCCGCGCACGCTCTACGCAGTGGCCGGCATGGGCAAGTTGCGTTATGGCCAGGGGCGCTACCAGGACGCGGCCGACTGGTACACCCAGGGTATCGACACCTGCCGGCGCGTCGCGCTGCACAAGCTGGTATGTCCGCGTTTGCTGGGCCTGCGCGGGCTTGCCTACGGCGCGGCGGGGCAGTTCGTCAAAGCCGAGGCGGACATCCACGCCGCGCTCGACGCGCAGCGTGCCTTTGGCGGCGACAACAACCCGAACTACGCGTATGTGCTCGAACAGCAAGCCAATCTGCAGCTGCGTCAGCAACGCTACGCCGAGGCAATCGCCACCACCGACCGCGTGCTGGCGATCTATCGCGCGGCCAAGGGCGGCATGATCCAGCGCGAACTGGGCACCCGCCTGGTGCGGGCGCAGGCGTTGTTCGCCCTCGGGCGCAACGCCGAGGCATTGACCGAGCTGCTCGATATCGCGCCGAAGTACGCGGCGATGTTTCCCACCGGAAACTCGCGTTTCGACATCACGGCCCTGGAGGCGCGCGCGCTGGCGCGTGCCCATCGCACCGGCGAGGCTGCGGTTGCCGCGCGTGACGCGCTCGCCATCAAGGCAACGCCGGCGACGCGGGATGCACAGCTCGTCGAGGAACTCACGCAGCTGGCGTCGGGAAAGTAGCCAGTGCCCCGAGGCCCCGCCAGGCGGGGCGCCACCTGAGCATGACCTGCCGGATCCGCCTTGTTTCATGGCCGGAGCCGTGCGCGCGGGCGCATGTCGCAGTTTGCCGCCAAGCGGTGTTTCTCGTCATGCCACGTCCGCAAAGGTCGGAGGCAGGGGCAGGGGCCGCGCAACGACAAACCGAGGGGAGACATCGTCATGGAGCTTTACCGCATTAACCGATCCGCCGTACGCCAGCGACTGACTGCTGCTGCCGTGCTCCTTCTGTTGGCGGGTGCCAGCGTCACGCCGGTCCAGGCGGCGAATAACCAGTCGCCGCACGCCAGCCCGCTGATCACCACCGATCCCTCCGGCACGCTGCAGACCCATGCACCCGGCGACAGCATCGACAACAGCAACCCGTTCTTCCAGAGTTTCGGCACCAACGGCCGCTCGTGCGACTCCTGCCATCGCCAGGCGCAGGGCTGGTCGATCACGCCGGATGAGTTGCGCCAGCGCTTTACCAGGACCAACGGCAACGATCCGATCTTCGCCCTGGTCGATGGTGCGAACTCGCCGCTGGCGGATGTCTCCAGCGTCTACGCGCGGCGCAATGCGTATTCCATGCTGCTCAGCCGCGGTCTGATACGCGTCGGCATGCCGTTGCCGGCGAATGCCGAATTCCGCCTAACCCGCGTCGACGACCCCTACGGCTACGCCAGCGCACGCGAGCTGTCGCTGTTCCGCCGTCCGCTGCCTTCCACCAACCTGATCTGGCTCACCGCGGTGATGTGGGACGGTCGCGAGACCGCCGCGCCGTTCAAGCCGCCGATGGATGCCGGCATCAATCACGAAGACCTGCTCGAAAGCCTCGCCACGCAGGCGCGCGATGCGATCGTCGGCCATGAACAGGCCGGCGCCGCACCCAGCGCCGCCGTCATCGACCAGATCGTCGATTTCGAATCGCATTTGTTCACCGCCCAGCTCGCCGACCAGGATGCCGGCCGGCTCAACAACGACAATGGCATGGGTGGCGCCAACATCGTCGCCCAGCAACGCTTCTGGATTGGCATCAACGACACCCTCGGCAACGATCCCACCGGCGAGTTGTTCGATGAAAAATCCATGCGCCTGTTCGATGACTGGAATGATCCCAATGCGCAGTTCAGCCACGACGCCCGCGGCCGCGCGCGTGCCGCCATCGCCCGCGGCGAGCAGTTGTTCAACACCCTGCCGATCGCCATCAGCGGCGTGGGCGGCCTCAACGACGCGACCGGCCTGCCGGTCATCCATGGAACCTGCACCACCTGTCACAACTCGCCCAACATCGGCAACCACTCGGTAGCCTTGCCGATCAACATCGGCGTCGCCGACGCCAGCCGGCGTACCTTGGACATGCCGCTGTATACGCTGACCAACTACAGCACCGGCCAGACCGTGCAGACCACCGATCCCGGCCTGGCGTTGCGGACCGGCAAGTGGGCCGACATCGGCAAGTTCAAGGGGCCGATCCTGCGCGGCGTGGTGGCGCGCGCGCCGTACTTCCACAACGGCTCGGCGGCGACGCTGGGCGACGTGGTCGATTTCTACAACACCCGCTTCAACATCAACATCACCGCGCAGCAGAAACGCGATCTGGTGGCTTTCCTGTCGGCGCTGTGAGGGAAGTCGCAACGCGAGAGGCCCCGCATCGCGGGGCCTCCCTTTTTGCCGTTTAACCCGGACCCGTGCGAGCACCGTGTCAACCCATCAGCGCCTGCCATCTCGGACAGGAGTTGCTCTCAGAGTGCCACGGCGAACTTCACCATGACCTGGCCTGCCTTGTAGCTGTGGTTGAACTGGTAGTCGTAGGTGCCGGCCAGCGACCAGCGATTGCCGCCGGCGATCAGCAGGCCCGCGCCCAGCTCGGCCAGATCGCGGCCCGGCTTGACCCCGGTGGCGGTGAACGACGGCCCGCCGCTGGCGAACTGCGCGCTCTCGCTCACGCTGCGGCCGCTGAACGAATGCAGCCAGTTGACATGCATCTCGGGGCGCACGGTCAGGTCACCGGAGGTGGCCAGGTCGCGGGAGAATTTCACGCCCAGGCCGGACTGCAGGAAATGGTACGTCTGCGCATCGACTGCCAGATTGACCGAGTTGCCGCCGAACTCGCGGTAGCTTGGCATGTTCATGCGGGTGTACTGCACAGTGGCGGTCGGCGTGATCACACTGCGCCCATCACCGACGTAAAAGTGGTAACCGGTAGCACCAAACGCGGTGTACTGATGACCGCTGTAGTCGGCGCGTGCCGTCTCGTCGATCCCCGGGAACGCGACCCGGCGCGAGCTGGAATAATCATCCAGTCCATAGACCAGAGCCCCGTTGACGAACCACGGGCCCGGCGCATAACCCAGATAGGCGGTGGCCTGGTAGGAACGGATATGGCCGCGGCTGGCCGAGTCGAGGCCGTCGAGCGTGGAGCGGGCGTATCTGACGCCGACACCGGCCGTGGTCGCCTGGCTCAGCGGGAAATCCACACTGAGCATCGCGCCATAGCTGTTGTCGGTATAGCCCTCGTAGCCCTGCTTGCCGCGCTGCGTGCCTGCATAGCCGAACGCCGCGCCCCACACCTGTGGACGTCGCTTGTCGGACTGGCATGCCGCGGCGTCATCTTGACGCGGCCGGTTCCGCTCATCGGTTTGGTCGCGCTGGTCGCACGATGGCTGGATGGCTTCCATATGCTCGGCCCACAGCCCCTGGAACTGCTGGGTGACGCGATAGCTCGCCTGCGGCGAGGCGAGGCTGACGGCACTTGGCTGAAGCTGCGCCAGCGCATCGGCAACGCCGGCGGCATCCGGCAGCAGCGTGATCGCCGTCAGCAGCGGCGCGGTGCCCGGTGTCAGCGGCAGTGCGTCGATGACCGGGGCGATGATCGGGGCGGTCGGATTGGTTACCGGGGCTACCACCGTCGCCAGCGGAATCTGCGTCGCGATGATCTGCACCTGGCCGTTCGTGGTGGGAGCGGCCGAAAACAGATAGCGCGTGGTGTTGCTGGTCGCGGTCACGGTGCTGCCATTGGTGCCGCTGGTGGCATCGACGATGTTGAAAATGCTGCCCACCGGGATTGGCCCGGTGACCGTCACGTTGACCTGCAGCGCGTTGCCGATGGTAGCCGCGCCGACCGGCACGATCTTGCCGTATAGCGATGGACTGAAGATCGTGGTGTTGATGGTGCCGGCCACCGGAATCTTGAAGGCGCCTGCCACATTGAGCGTGTTGGTATCGAGCGTGTAGGCGGCGGAATTCGCCTGGCCGGTAATCAGCGCATTGCCGCCGACCACGTTGATCTGCTTGAGCCCGCTGGCGGCACCCACGGCACCATCCAGAATGCTGTTGGCCTGCAGCGTCAGCGTGCCGGTACTGGCGCCCGCCGTATTGGTGATGGCGGCCTTGACGGTCTGGCCCGCGCCGACATTGATGAAGCCGTCACCGGCAAAATCCATCGTCGATCCGGTGTTGCTGATGAAGCCGCCGTTGAAATTGACCGTGCCGGTGCCGGCCACCGAGAACGTCGTCGAGTAGACCGGGCCGTTGAAGGTAACCGTGCTGGCATTGGTGCCGGCGGAAATGTTGAGGAAGGTGTTGCCGGTCGAGCCGACGAAGCCGGTTACCGTCGAGCTGTTGCTGAACAGGACACTCGCGGTATTGGCGGCATCGGTGGTGATCGCGCCACCGGGGTCATTGCCCGTGTTGATGTCCTGCGCGCCCACGGTGAGCAAACCGGGGCCTTGCGTATCGACGCCACTGGCCACGCCGACCGGATTGACCACACCGGGCAGCACGACGACTTCGCGCGCCACGGTCATGGGCAACCAGGCCACCATGGCCGAGCCGAGGAGGGGAATGAGGAGTGTTTTTTTCACGGGGATGTCCTGCAGGGTGTGCGAACGAAGCTCGCGGTAGTGCTTGGCCCACTGGGTCAGCAGGTGCGGAACGCTCGTCAGTCCCCGTTTGGCGTATCACCCCGGAGGTCAACGTGTGACTTGAAAACGAGAACAACTTTCCTCGCCACGACGGACGTAGTGCCCGCGCAGTCGATGCTGTGGCTCTGGATGACGACCGACACAGCGCACTGTGTGCGGCCGGCTGTGCGACCGCGAATGCCTTGCGTCAGGTGGGTGGGTGCGAAAAGTAGCCGGCTCTGTCCTGCTGCCCTGGCCGCATCATTTCGCGAAAAATGTTGAAGTGCTCTCATCCACTAGGCACTGGCCCGCGTGATGCGGGCGTGCAGGGCACACCTGCCGCGCATCCGCGACATACCGCGTTCACTCGCAGGACATCTGCAACGACAGAGACTTCATGGTTTGAACCACGGGAGCTGCAGTGCATCACGGCCATGCGATTGAACGTTCTTCCAGCCGGCGCGGATTGCGCCGATACCTGACGCCATGCAGCCTGTGGCTGGTCGGCTGCCTGGTGGCGATGGGCTCGCATGCACATGGCGCCGGCACGCCATCCACTGCAAGTGCGCCAGCCCCGGCAAGTGCGCAAGGGCAGGCGGCCGGACGGTTGTCCATCCAGCTCAACAACGACCGCATGACGCTGGCGATCACCAAGGTGCCGCAGGTCTATCTCTATGGCGTCATCGACGCCGACGCGCCGCAGCGGTTCGAGTCGATGGTGGCGGAGGGCAAGATCCCGCGCGGCTCCGACATCTACCTCAATGCCTCCAGCGGCGACCTGCGCGCCGGCATGGCGCTGGGGCGGCTGTTCCGCAAGGACGCGATGGTCACCCACCTGGGCACGCCACGGCGCAGCCGGCTTGCCGCGAAGGTCAGCAAGACGGCCACCTGCGCCGGTGCGTGCAGCTATGCGTACTTCGGTGGGCTCTACCGCTGGGCGCCCACCGGCAGCGACCGTTTCGGCCTGCCTTCGTCGCATGCGGTGGACGTGCAAGGCGCGGACGATGTCGCCGCCTACCTGAAGGAGATGGGTATCGACCTCGGTGCCTTCACCGCGAGCCTGGCGACAGCCCGCGATCCGGTGCTGTGGCTGACCACCGACCAGCTGATCTCGGCGGGGCTGGCCAACAACGCGCGTCTCCCGCTCACGGTACGGTCGTTGCTGGTGTCGCCGGCGCCTTCGGTGACGCTCGACCAGGTAGACCGCAACGGCCGCCACCGGCTGGTCATCCAGTGCCGGCCCGGCCAGCTCACGATCACCTCGTTCGACATGGTCGGCGCCGCCGCTGCGCGGGAGATCCTGCGCCGCGGCACGCGCGCCTATATCGAGATCAACCGGCAGGAGACGCTGCTGCAGCCGCCCGGCGGCGCCCGCGTCGTCAACGATTCGCTGACGATGATGCACACCTATCCGCCCACCCAGATCGGCCACCTGCTGCTGGCGCGCACCATCGGCGCCTGGGTCGACGGCAAGAACAAGTCGTTCCGCAACGGCTTCGTGTTCGAGCTCGACCCGGTCAGGGAGGACTTGAAGAAGTATTTCAGCGCGTGCTGGAAAGCGGCGCCGTGGCCGACGGACTGAACGTCCCGCCGGTGACGCCGAAGGTCTTGCGACATGGCCCCCGCCTGTTGGGCAGTCCATGGTGTGCACACACGATTCCTGACACTCCCCACACGCCAAGTCCGATGCTCCAGCCACGCCCATAAAACGTGCCGCTTCGCGGGCCGGAGCCTGGCAAGCCGGGCAAGAAGCTCGGCGTGCCGAGCAAAAAGCCCGGAGCGCCGAGCTGATGAGCTCGACGCGTCAGGCAAATAACCCGGAACGCCGAGCAAATAACTCGGGGCGTCGAGCAAAAAGCTCGGAACGCGGAGCAAAAAGCCCGAAGCGCCGAGCCAGAAGCTCGACACGTCGAGTGGATGTGCTCGGCGTGCCAGCCAAAAAGCTGCAAGCGTCGAGTACGAAGCTCGGCGAGTCAGGCAAAAAGCTCGGCAAGCCTGGTAAAAAGCCCGGATGGCCGGGTGGCAGTCCCCTCGTTTGGCGAGACCATCTGGCCATGTCAGGCCCCGCGTCCCGCATGGCACGCCGCCGGTCCGGGCGGCTGGGCGTTGCAGAGCTGCGGCGGCACTCCGGGTGGCAGGAAGCGGCGCCTTGCCGGCGGCAGCGTTCGACAGCCTGCGTGGCGGCGGTCATCGCGCTATGCTCGGCCGACATATTCCGGGGGGAATGGATGACCATGCAGCGCTGGCTGATAGCCACCGCCGTGACCTGCGTCGCCGCTACAGGCTGTAGCGAAGCGCCACAAGGAACGACGACGCAAACCGAACGCCAGCCGCAGGCTGGCCCGACCCATCCACTCGTCACCGCTGCCCACCTGGCCGGCGTCGAAGCCGCAGGCCTGACCGGCGACCAGCAAGCCATGCGCAGCCACATCGAAGCGATGCAGAAGGACACGATGCGCTCCATGCATCTGGCCGACCCGTCGCGCCGCATCGACCACGAAGCCGCCCGCGCCGCCGTGCGCCCAGTGCAAGGCGTGCAATCCAGCGTGTGGATCGACAATGCCAACCTGCTGGTGATGGTCGGCGGCAGCCAGTACCGCAACATGACCACCATCGACAACGTCTGCCTCGCGCTGGAACCGTTGGGCGACACGCTGAGCGTCGTCGTCAACGTGCAGGACGTGATGGCGACCACGTCGGAAGGCTCGGATACGTTGTCGCGGAATTGCCAGCTCGGGGCAGGGGAGCGGGCGATGTTTCAGCAGAAGCGGCAGGTGGATGTCCTGGACCCGGAGGTGAGGCGGGCGTTTCGGGCGCAGCAGGGTGTGCGATAGGTAGCTCTGCTCCTACAGGTTGGCCCGTTACTTGTATTTGGAACATGGGAAATTCGAAGGAGTCGACGGATGATTGAGACAATCCGCATTGCCAACGTGGCGACGTATGGCCCGGACAAGGGGGAAATGGCCAACCTTTCCGCGTTCAACTATATCTACGGGCCAAACGGAGCTGGAAAGACCACTTTGTCGAAGCTGATAAACGGCCCATCTGACGACGAGTACAAGGGCTGCAACATCGGATGGAAAGGCGGAATACCGCTGCAGGCTCTGGTCTACAACCGTGACTTTGTTGATACAAACCTCGATCCGTCTACCTCGATAAAAGGTATTTTCACCCTTGGCCATAAAAACATCGCGACAATTCAGGCGATCGAAGCGGCAAAAGAAATTCGGGATACTTGGGCCGAAAAGATTGCGGGCTTAACTGAAACGCTTCAAGGCAATAATGGTGCTGGGGGAAAAATGGGTGAGCTTAGCGCGCTGCGACTGGCGCTAAAGGAAAAGTGCTGGGAGCAAAAAAAGAAGCACGACGCTCAGTTCCAGCATGCCTTTGCGGCCCACGGCGTACGTGGTGACTCTGAAAAATTTCTTGGTCAAGTACTTCTTGAAAGCAAATCAAATAAAGCTCCACTCGAAACATTGGATGTGTTGGCGGTTAAAGCGGAAACAGTATTTGGAAAGGCTCCCGTTGCCGAACAGTTACTATCCAGCATTGCAACAGCATCACTGCTTTCCTGCGAGATAGATCCAATTCTGACTAGAAAAATTGTCGGGCGTGAGGACGTTGATATAGCAGCGATGATTAAAAAGCTAAGCAATTCCGACTGGGTAAAAGAGGGTCGTGTATTTTTTGAAGCCAACGATGGAAGTTGTCCGTTTTGCCAGCAAATCGCACCTCATACTCTGGAGCAGAGTCTTACCGAGTACTTTGACGAGGCGTTCATCAACGACACTAAGGCTATTAATGAACTGCAGATTAACTACAAAGGCGCAGTACAGACGGTGCTGCAAGTACTCGACATTCTGCTGATAAGCCCGTCGCTGTTCTTGGATACAGCAAAGATTTTTGCGAAGAAAGAGCTCCTTGAAGCCAGAACGACGGTAAACCTTCAGCGAATCGCGGAAAAGGTCAGGGAGCCGAGTAGTTCCGTTTCACTTGAATCATTGATGGATGTGCTGACTGATACAAATGACCTCATTGCAGGGACAAATGAGCAAATCGGTAGACATAATCAGATGGTTGCGGATCTGGTAAAGGAAAAGAAAAAACTGACCGATCGGGTCTGGCGATACATATTGGATGTCGAGCTCAAACAGCCCTTGGCAGACTACACAGCAAAATCCGCTGGGGTGGAGAAAGCCATCACAGGGCTGCAGGGCGGGATTGCGACCGCCAACAATGCGATTACCGAAAAGGACATCGAGATTCGTGAGCTCGAGAAGCAGACCACAAGCACACAACCTGCGGTAGATGCCATCAATTCAATCTTGAAATCCTTCAATTTCTCAAGCTTCAAGATTGTGCCGGCTGACAGCCACACATATCGGCTAGTACGGGCGAATGGTCTCGATGCCAGAAAATCCTTAAGCGAAGGCGAGAGGACCTTTGTAACTTTTTTGTATTTCTACCAGCTGCTGAAAGGCAGCGACTCCGACAGTGGGATAACAACCAATCGGATCGTTGTTTTTGATGATCCAGTGTCGAGCCTTGACAGCGACATCCTCTTTATCGTCTCTAGTTTAATCCGTGACACCATCAACGAAGTTAGGCATGGTAAAGGGCTCATTAAACAGGTCTTCGTATTGACCCATAACGTCTATTTTCACAAGGAAGTGACTTTTGCTTCAAATCGGGGCACCGGCTCAATGAACGAGGAGACGTTTTGGACCGTTCGAAAGCGCGAAGATGTTTCTGAGCTAGTCCGCCATGACGGCAACCCTATTAAGACCTCGTATGAGCTTCTTTGGCAAGATGTGAGAAAGCCCGAAAATGTCGGCTTGAGCATACAGAATACATTGCGGAGAATCATGGAGAGCTATTTCAAGATTCTGGGTGGCATTGATAAAGACAATTTGCTCGGCAAGTTTGAGGGCATCAAAAAAACGGTTTGCGCGTCCCTATTGTCCTGGGTCAACGATGGCTCGCATGGTGTACATGACGATATCTACGTAGCAGCGGACCAAGGCACAGTGGACGTCTACCTGAGGGCTTTCCACGAAATCTTCTTCCGCTCGGGTCAAGAGTCGCACTACCAACTGATGATGCGGGAAGACTATGTACCACTTCCGCCTATCGAAGCGATTCTAGAAACGCCAGTAGTGCAAATTACTTGAACCAGTCTCACTAGCTAAAAAGAGCGGCGCCGCGTTTCCACGGCGCCGCTCAAGTGCTCTGGACTGATCCTAAGCGATCAATGAAACCCGACCAGCAACTCATCCATCACCGGATCCATCTTGGCCTTGGTGCCTCGCCACTTGCCCATGTCGAATCCACCCTTGCCGTTGAGATGGTAGGTGGCCGAGGCGACGAGTCGGCCATGTTCGGTGATGCGGATCTCGGCATGCGACAGGTAGGGTTTGAAATCCCAAGAGCGCAGCGCGGTGTAGTCCACGACGTATTCGCAGGATGCAGGCACGTCCCGGTCGTAAACTTCCGCTGCAATGCCGTGCCGCTGAAAGCCGTCCTGCATGACCATGACGAAGTCGTCGACGGCCACTGCCGGGTTATTGTGGATGCAGACGTGCTTCATAGCGACGCTGGCATCGACGGGTTTCACTTTGACGCTGGTGCAGGCGGCAAGCGCCAACACCGATAGAGCTGTAATCACGTGCTTCATGTTTTCCCCTGTTTTCGGCGAACCCGATCGCCGATCATTCAGCATAGCGCGCGAACATCGATGGCTTTGACATTGATCATTGTGTAGCGGTGACGGACGTCACCAACTCACCTTCCATCATCGCCATGTGCACCAGCACACCGGCCAGGCTCTTCAGGTCCTGCGCGTTGTGTTGCGCGACCCGGCGCAGGTTTCTTGCCGAGCCGCCGCGCAGATAGGTGAGCCACGCGGCCGGTGCTTCGGCGCCGGGCAGGTCGTCTTCGCGCACCACGCCGAGCAGTTGTCGTTCGGCGGTGGCGAGGCGGCAGTTTTCCCACTGGTGTTTCCAGTGGCGGCGCACCGGGTGCAGCAGGTCGAGATGGCCCAGGCCGAGCAGCGGATTCGGCAGTCGCGCGAGGCGGTAGCGGGTGGCCAGCAGCGGTGCGTCGTAGCACTTGCCGTTGTAGCTGACGAGGACGGTGTCGTGGTCGAGCCAGCCAGCGAAGGTGCGCAGCATCGCGGTTTCGGCGGCCATGCTGGTGATGGTGAGCTGGCGGATGCGAAAGCGGCCGTCGATCCAGTCGGCGGCGCCGATCATGAAGGCGCGCGTGCCGGTGCCGCCAGCCAGGCCGGTGGTTTCGGTGTCGAAGTGCAGCAGGCGATCGTGATGGACGGGTTCCATGCGTGCGAAGGCGGCGTCGATGATCGGCGGCGGCGTGAGCCAGTCGACGATCACTTCGGTGTAGCGCAGGCCCGCCGCGATCTCGATGCCGGATACGTCGCGATCGCTGGACGGCAGCGCCGCCGGCGCGTGCTTCATTTGCGCATGCCGCTGCAGCAGCCGGCGAAGATCGGCCGAGATCGCCCGGCTGGGCGGGGCGACGCCGGCTTTGCTGGAACGTATCGGCGGGCGCGGGGAGGGCAGGTCGTTCCTTGCGGGTGCTTCGTTGCGCCGGGGACGAACGTCGGCGAGCGCGGGTGCTGCTTGTCCTGCCTCTGCGCGCAGCTGGCGCATGCGCGCGATCAGTGCGCTCACAGTGCCACCAGCAGGGCGAGCACGCGCAGGGCCAGCGCCTTGGGTGTGGTGTCGGCAACGTTGTCGCCAGCCTGTTCGTCGGCGGCGAGTATCGGGCCGACGCAGGCAGGGCAACCGGCGCGGCAGTCGCAGCGTTCGATCAGGCTGACCGACTGCGCGATCAGATCCTCGCGCCGCTGGAACAGTGGCTCGCTGTGGCCGATGCCGCCGGGAAACGCGTCGTAGAGATAGACGGTGGGGGTGAACGGCGCATCCGCTGCCAGCGCAGTGGGCTGGCCATCGCTGCCGCGCAGCTGGCCGCGTCCGCTGATGTCGGCACTGACGAACCAAGCGCCGTCGCCGCTGCCGACGGATTTCTGCAGGTCGCGTGCTTCGGCCATCACCGCCACGGTGGCGACCAGATGCAGCGCGTTGGCGGCGCCGAGGAAACCGTCCAGCGCCTGCTGGCGCTGCTCGAACGCTGACTCCAGCACCGCCTGTGGCAGCTGCCACCACACCGCGGTGGTGTGCAGCTCCTGATCGGGCAGGTTGACCGGGCCGTAGCCGATGTTCTCGTGCGAGTAGAAACGGATCTTCTTGTAGCCGGGCACGCGGCGCACCACGTGCACTTCGCCGTGGTGCGCGTGACCGCAGCCGGCGTGCGAGCTGTCGAAGCAGTCGAGCACCTTGAGTTTCGTGTAGTCGATGGCGTCGGTGTAGTAGTCGACGGTGGTGCGGGTGACGTAAGCCTTGCGGCCTTCCCAGTCCAGCCGCTCGACCTGGTAGGGCGTGGACTGGATCATGTGGATGGCGCCTTCGTACAGGGTCACGGCAGCGGCGGAGTAATCGACCTCGGCGATGATGGTCTGACGTCCGTTGGTGCGATCGACCACCACGAAGTTGCCGTCGGCGACCGAACGCAGCGACACCGCGATGGCCGGATAACTGTCGGCGATCCATTCCCAGCGATCGCCTTCGCGATGCATTACGCCTTCCTCGCCGAGCAGGTCGAGCCACGGCGTGGCGACTTCGGTGCCGAACATCTCGTCGCCGATGAAGGGCAGCTCGAATGCGGCGCAGCGGATGTGGTCGAGCAGGATCAACGGTTGATCTGGCTGGATGCGCGCGTGTTCCGGCGTGGCGCCCTGGAAAAACTCCGGATGACGCACGAGGTATTGATCGAGCGGATCGGAGCTGGCCACCAGCACGCCGAGCGAGGATTGCTGGCGCCGGCCGGCGCGTCCGAAGCGCTGCCAGGTGCCGGCCACCGAGCCGGGATAGCCGTTGAGCACGACCACGTCGAGGCTGCCGATGTCCACGCCCAGCTCCAGCGCCGAGGTGCTGACGATGCCGTCGATGGTGCCGGCGCGCATCTCGCGCTCGGCGGCGCGGCGCTCCTTCGGCAGATAGCCGCCGCGGTAGGCGCGGATGCGTGGCGGCTTGCGCGGGTCGTGGTCGAACACGTCCTTGAGGTACTTGGTCAGCACCTCGACCATCGTGCGGCTCTGCGCGAACACCAGCGTCTTCATCCCCGACTTGATCGCCAGCCGCGCGATGCGGTTGGTCTGCGAGCGGGCCGAGGCGCGCAGGCCAAGATCCGGATTCACCACCGGCGGATTCCACAGCAGCACGTGCTTGTCGCCGGTGGGCGCGCCGCTTTCGGTGACCGCGGTGACGGCGTCCTCGATCAGCGCCTCGGCGTGCTCCTGCGGATTGCCGATGGTCGCCGAGCACAGGATGAACTGCGGGGTCACGCCGTAGAACGCGCAAACGCGTTTCAGCCGGCGGATCACGTTGGCCACGTGCGAGCCGAACACGCCGCGATAGGTGTGCACCTCGTCGATCACCACGTAGCGCAGGTTCTCGAAGAACTGCGCCCACTTGGTGTGATGCGGCAGGATCGCCTGGTGCAGCATGTCCGGGTTGCTGACCACGATGTCGCCATGCAGGCGGATCGCCTGGCGCGCATCGCCGGGCGTGTCGCCGTCGAAGGTGAACGCCTTGACGCCCAGCGCACCGGCCTGGTTCAGCTCCAGCAACTCGGCGACCTGATCCTGTGCCAGCGCCTTGGTCGGGAACAGGTACAGCGCCTTGGCATGGTTCGTCATCGCTGCGGTGATGACGGGCAGGGTGTAGCACAGCGATTTGCCCGAGGCAGTGGGCGTGACGATGGCCACGTGCGCGCCCGCCTGCGTGGCCTTCCATGCTTCGGCCTGGTGGCTGTAGAGCTGGTCGATGCCGCGCGAGCGCAGGGCCTGCGCGAGTGCAGGCGGAAGGTCATCCGGCAGGGGCGCGTAGCTGCCGTCCCGACCGGGCACCACGAAGGCACCGGTGATCCGCGCGGCATAACGTTTAGACAGGCGCTGCGCCAGCGAGCGCCCATCGCCGGGATCGCGCAGCACGAGTTCGTCGGTGGCGTAGCGGTCTGGCAAGGCGTTCATGGCATGTCCCGAATGAGTCGGGGCATTAGGCCGCGGGCACGTCTCATCGTGTGAGATGGCTGCGCCGTCCTCGAAGCTCGGCGTCATCGGTCCGTGGCGCGACGCGCCCGACTTGCGGGGCCGTCAGCACTGGGAGGGCAGACGGCTCCCGCTCAGTCCGGCTGCCAGGTGACATCGATGGCGTCGGTGTTCAGCACGCCGAGCCAGTAGCCGCCCAGACGGATCCGCGCATGGCGGATCCGCTGCGTCGAGAGATCAAGCACGGTGACGTCCATGAAGCTCTGCTGGTTGCTCGAGGTCAGCCATTGATTCAACGGCGGAAAGAGTTTGCGGCGGGCCTGGAGGATCTTCAGCCCGTTCGCCGCCGCCCACGACGAAAGCATCGCGTCCTGTTGCCGGAAGTACCAGCGCAGGTAGAACGGCAGCGACAGCAACAGCAGCAACATGACGCTCACGACGAGCAATGTCTCGGCACGCATCAGGGTCCCCGGTAATGAATGTCGCGTTGACGCCCGCATGGCGGAGCGGGTCACGCCGATACAGCACGCCGATGCAGATGGTAGTGCCATGGGCTTGCCGCAACGAACAACGGCGCCGCATCGCTGCGGCGCCGTTGCTGTGGTGAAGCGATGGATGCGCGCCGCTTAACTGGTGTCGCCCTGGATGCGCTGCACGCGCCTGCGGTACTCGCGCACATTGTCGCCCCGTATGCGCGTTTCCCGCGTGCCCTTCACCTCGTCGACCTTCTGCTCCGAGCCGGTGACCGGCTTGGCCACGACGGTGGTTTCGTGTTCGAAGTCGTGGGATTTGTCGGTGTTGCGGTAATACCGGTACAAGGCCCAGTAAAGCCCGGTTGCACCGGCTGGGCCGAGCAGGAGCAGCCATGTTCCGCCATCGCCGCTCATGACGAGTGCCCCACGAGAAAGAGTGCAATGGCTTCGAGAAAGGTACCGACGGTGAGCGCGGTCATGAGGAGTTTCCACTGCTGGACGGGCACGCTGCCCATGGTCTCGCCGGTGCGACCGTTCACGGCGATGTAGTGCAGCATGCCGCCGTTGGGGCCCGGCTGGTGGTACGAGTAGAGCCATACCGGCAGGTACATCGAGACCCAGCGCGTGCCGTGCACGCTGAGTCGTTCCTGTTCCCAGCGCACGCCGCGATCGTAGCGGGCCACCGATTTTTCGACCTGGGCGCGGGCAATCGACAGCAACTCGTCTTCCAGGTGCGGACGCAGTTTTTCCACGTCGAGGTCGCGCTTTTCCGAGGTGATGCCCGCAAGGTAGGACGCGTTCCACTTCACCGCGTTCTTGGTATCGAACGGCAGGATCGTGTTGATGATGTTGTTGGTGTTGCTGCGCGTGTCCAGGTTGCCACGCTGGGCGGAGGATTCCAGCGGCAGGTCGTCGACGGTGAAGTCCACCTGCCGATCCACCGAGTAGACGTCGGCGTCGTAGTAGGTCTTCTTGTCGTCACCGCTACCTTGCGTGTATTCGCGCGTCTTGATCTCGCCCTGGCCGGCGACGCTTGCGCTGACATTGCCGTCGACGATCATGTAGGGCAGGTAGACGGCGACGACGTTCTCGGGCGTGAACTGTTCCTTGAATTCCTTCAGCGCGAACAAGCGCCGCTTGTCCACGAACTGGCGGATGCGCGCGACCGCGTCGTCCTTCTTGATGTGGAAGGGCAGCACCGCGTCGGGCACGGCGCCGTTCGGGATCTGCTCGTTGACGCCGAAGACGTGGCGGCACCAGTGGCAGCGCGCCGTCATGGCGTTTGCGGTATTGACCGTCACCTCGGCGCCGCAGCCGGGGCACTTGAAGGTCATCACGCTGGCCGCATCGGCGGCGATATCCCTGGCACCGGAAGCGATGACGGTGCCCTGGAGCTGGTCGATGCCCTCGCCGAGACCGAATTCCTCTTCGACTCCCTCGCCATGCCATTCGTTGCGGCAGTACAGACAGATCAGCAGGTCGGTGCCGGGTTTCTGGCGGATCTCGGTCGAGCCGCATTTCGGGCAGCGGTTGAGGCCGTCCTGGAGTTCAGCGGCCGATGTGTCGATGGCGGCCGGGTCGGGCGCCTGCACTTCGTCGCGGATCGGCGGTGGCAGGGTGGTCGGGTCGATCGGAAAACTGCCGGGTGGCGGCGGCACATCCTGCGGTGACCCGGGGCCGGTGGGCGGCAGCGGCGGATTGGTGGCGTTCGACATGGTGGGGGCGCCGTTTGCGACTTACAGACCGAGGGCTTTGGCTTTTGCCGCGTCGTAGTCGGCCTGCGTGATCAGGCCGAGATCGAGCATCTCCTTGGCCTTCTTCAGTTTGGCCAGCGGGTCGTCGGCAGCCGGCGCGGCCGGTGCCACCGGCTGCTGCAAGGCGCCGATGCCGCCCATCATGCCCGAGGCCATGCCCAGGCCCACCATGCCGGCCGCACCGCCGTTTTCGCCGGCCGACTGCATGCCCGCCGCGACGCTTGCCTGCAGATTGGCATTGCCGCGTGCACCGGAAAGCGCGTCGGCGCGCTGCACGGTCTTGAGCAATTCGCGCGTGTTCGGGTCGTATTCGATGGAAACGATCGCGGTCTTGACGATGACCAGTCCGCGATCGGACTTCCACTGGTAGGCATTTTCCACTGCATCGGACAGGCTCTTGGCGAAACCGATCGAATCCTGCTGCAGCTTGGTGATGCGATGGCCCTTGTCGGCGTCATTCGAGTACAGGCTGAAGGCGGGTGCGAGCGAGCCCACCACTTCGTTGAAGAGCTGGCTGGCGGCGGCATTGTCGATGTCGGTGAAATCGAAGACCTGGCCCGGCTGCAGATAGGCGGCCGGCACGAAGTTCTTCACGAACAGGATCGGGTCGACGATCTTCAACGTGTAGGAGCCGCGCGTCACCGCGCCGACCTGGGTGTTGAGGAACGCGTCGTCCCAGTAGATTTCCGATTGCGTGCCGAAGCGGTTGTCCGGCAGCTCCTTCAGCGAGACGAAGAAGGCGGCCTGCTGGGAACCTGGTTGACCGCCGAATTTGAAGCGCTCCCAGCTCTGCTTGACCAGCGAATCGACGATGCCGTCGCCGGAGAAGATCGACTTCGAGTTGAGGTCGTCCGAGCGCCATTCATAGCCGCCCGGCTCGGCGGCGAAGCCGGTGATCTTGCCATCCTGGAACAGCAGCAGCCCGTAGCCTTCGGGGACGACGATCTTCGAACCATTGGTGATGATGTTCGAGGAACCCTTGGTATTCGAACCGCGTCCGGCGTTGCTCCCATGCGGCACAGCGGCGAACAGCGCTACCGTCGCGGGCAAACCCTCCGGAACCGTGTAGAAGTCCTTCCACTGGTCGGCCAGCACACCACCCACCGAACCCGCCACTGCCTGAAAAAGACCCATGACATCTCTCCGTGATTTGTGGCCGGGCAGGGTACCCGGCATGCTCGGCGCACTATAGCGAGCCGCCCGGCAAAAAAAGAGTGCTTCCGTTCGGACGGTTGGAACGTCGGTGGCAGGTCAGGTGCAGTTTGCCGGCCGCGCAGGTGGCTGACATCGCGATGTCGCCGGGCGGTGACAGATCACTCAACCGCCTGATATCAGGTTGGAGAGCATCGTCCAAAAAGAAACGGCGCCGTCTTGCAGCGGCGCCGTTCCTGGTTTTCGGTAAAGCTCGATTACAGCGCTTCGAAGATACCCGCCGCGCCCATGCCGGTGCCGATGCACATGGTCACCATGCCGTACTTCTGCTTGCGACGGCGCATGCCGTGCAGCAGCGTGGCGATGCGCACTGCGCCGGTGGCGCCGAGCGGGTGTCCGAGTGCGATGGCGCCGCCGAGCGGGTTGACCTTGCTCGGGTCGAGGCCGAGGTCGCCCATCACGGCCAAGGCCTGGGCCGCGAACGCTTCGTTGAGCTCGATCCAGTCCAGCTGATCCTGGGTGATGCCGGTCTGCTTGAGCGCCTTGGGGATCGCTTCCTTCGGGCCGATGCCCATGATCTCCGGGCGTACGCCGGCGACGGAGAAGCCGACGAAGCGGGCCAGCGGCTGCAGGTTGTATTCCTTGATCGCCTTTTCGCTGGCGAGCAGCACGGCGCCGGCGCCGTCGGACATCTGCGAGGAGTTGCCGGCGGTGACGCTGCCGCCGAACTGGCCGTTGCGGAACACCGTCTTGAGCTTGCTCAGCACTTCCAGTGTGGTGCCGGCGCGCGGGCCTTCGTCGGTGCCGATGCTGCGGCTGTCGGTGATGATGCCGCGGGTGGCGAGGTTGGGGTAATGGTCATCAAGCAGGAACGGGCTGATCTCGTCGTTGAACTCGCCGGCGGCCTGGGCGGCAAGCGCGCGGCGGTGGCTTTCCACCGAGAACGCATCCTGCTGCTCGCGGCTGACCTTCCACTGCTTGGCCACGTTCTCGGCGGTGATGCCCATGCCGTAGGCGATGCCGATGTGTTCGTTGCTGAAGATCGCCGGGTTCATGGCGATCTTGTGGCCCATCATCGGCACCATGCTCATGCTCTCGGTGCCGCCGGCGAGCATCAGATCATCCTCGCCGAGACGGATGCGGTCGGCCGCCATCGCCACGGCCTGCAGGCCGGACGAGCAGAAGCGGTTGATGGTGACGCCGGGCACGGTGTCGGGCAGGCCAGCCAGCAGCACGCCGATGCGCGCCACGTTCATGCCTTGCTCGGCCTCGGGCATGGCGCAGCCGATGATGGCGTCGCCGATGCGGTGCGGGTCGATACCGGGTGCCTGCGCCATCACCGCACGGATCACGTGGGCGAGCATGTCGTCCGGACGGGTGTTGCGGAATACGCCGCGCGGCGCCTTGCCGACCGGCGTGCGGGTGGTGGCGACGATGTAGGCGTCTTGCACTTGCTTGGTCATGATCTTTGCTCCGTTGCGTCGCGCGGTTCGCGGCGACGCGCTGTGATTTTCTTTGTCGTCATCCCGGTCTTCGCCGGAATGACGAGCCTTCGATTAATTACGCAGCGGTTTGCCGGTGGTCATGGTGTGGGCGATGCGGGCCTGGGTTTTCTCGGTCTGCGCCAGTTCCACGAAATGCTTGCGCTCCAGCGCCAGCAGCCATTCCTCGTCGACCGTCGAACCACGCTCGATCACGCCGCCGCACAAGGTATCGGCGATGCGCGTGGCGATGTTCACGTCGTGCTCGGAGGCAAAGTAGCCCGCCTGCAGGTTCGCCAGCGAGGCCTTGAAGGTGGCGGTACCGACGTCGCCGGCGACCGGAATGGCGCGTGCTGGCAGCGGCGGACGGTAGCCGCTTTCGGCCAGTGCGCTCGCCACCTGCTTGGCCACGTAGAGCAGCTCGTAGGCGTTGAACACCACCACGTCGCTGTCGCGCAGCAGGCCGAGCTGCTTCGCTTCGAAGGCGCTGGCGGAAACCTTGGCCATCGCCACGGTCTCGAACACCTTCTTCAGTTCCTCGAACGGGTCGCCCGGGTTTGCCTTGGCGGCACGCACGGCCAGTTCATGCAGGCCGCCACCGGCCGGCAGCAGGCCGACGCCGGCTTCGACCAGGCCGATATAGCTCTCAAGCGCCGCAACGGTGCGTGCCGAATGCATCTGGAACTCGCAGCCGCCGCCGAAGGCCATGCCGCGCACGGCGGACACCACCGGCACCAGCGAGTACTTGATCGCCATGCTGGTGCGCTGGAAGTTCTCCACCATCTTCTCGAAGTCGGCGATCTTGCCTTCCTTGAGCAGGCCGAGCGCGCCCTTGAGATCCGCGCCGGCGGAGAACGGCTCGCCGGTCTGCCAGATCACCACGGCCTTGAGCTTTTCCTCGGCCAGCTTGATCGCGTGCTGCACGCCGTCGAGCACGAAGTCGTTGACCGTGTTCATCTTGGTCTTGAACGAGAGGATACCGACGCCGTCGTCGCCCAGCGTCCACAGGCGCACGCCGTCGTTCTCCCACACGGTGGTGCCCTGGTCGAACTTCTCGCCGATCAGCGGATCGGGGAACAGCTGGCGCTTGTAGACCGGATGCTGCGAACGCGGCTTGTCGGCGTTGGCGCTGGCCGAGTACGAGCCGTCCTTGCCATGGACGCCTTTACGGCCATCGGTGACCCACGCCGGCAGCGGCGCCTTGCTCATCGCCTCGCCGGCGGCGATGTCTTCGTTGATCCAGCCGGCGATCTGCTGCCAGCCGGCGGCCTGCCAGGTCTCGAACGGGCCGAGTTTCCAGCCGTAGCCCCAGCGGATCGCGAAATCGACGTCGCGCGCGGTGTCGGCGATGTCGGCCAGGTGATAGGCGGTGTAGTGGAACAGGTCGCGGAAGCTGGCCCACAGGAACTGCGCCTGCGGATCGCTGGACGCGCGCAGCTTGCCGAACTTCTCGGTCGGGTCCTTGATCGCCAGGATCGCGGCGACTTCATTGGAGGGTTTCTGTTCGGACGGACGGTAATCCTTCGCGGCCGGGTCGAGCACCACGATGTCCTTGCCGGCCTTCTTGTAGAAGCCGGCACCAGTCTTCTGGCCCAGCGCGCCCTGGTCGATCAGGCCCTGCAGCCACGCCGGCGCCTTGAAGTACTGGTGCCACGGGTCGTCGGGCAGGGTGTCGGCCATGGTCTTGATCACATGCGCCATGGTGTCCAGGCCGACCACGTCGGCGGTGCGGTAGGTGGCACTCTTCGGACGGCCCAGCGCCGGGCCGGTCAGCGCGTCGACGGTGTCGAAGCCGAGCTTGAACTGGTCGGTGTGGTACATCGCCGACAGCATCGAGAACACGCCGATGCGGTTGCCGATGAAGTTCGGGGTGTCCTTGGCGATCACCACGCCCTTGCCGACGGTGGTGACCAGGAAGGCTTCGAGGCCAGCGATCACGGCCGGGTCGGTGAGCTTGGTCGGGATCAGCTCGACCAGGTGCATGTAGCGCGGCGGGTTGAAGAAGTGCACGCCGGTGAAGCGGTGGCGCATTTCTTCCGGCAGCGCCTCGGCGAGGCCGTTGATCGACAGGCCCGAGGTATTGGAGGCAAGGATCGCGGTCTTCGACAGATGCGGCGCGATCTTCTTGTACAGGTCCAGCTTCCAGTCCATCCGCTCGGCGATCGCCTCGATCACCAGGTCGACATCTTTCAGGTGCGCCATGTCCTCGTCATAGTTCGCGGGGATGATCGCGGCGGCAAGGTTCTTGTCGGCCAGCGGGGCAGGCGAGAGCTTGGCGAGGTTGGCAATGGCCTTGAGCGCGATGCCGCTCTTCGGGCCTTCCTTGGCGGGCAGGTCGAACAGCACGGTTTCGACGCCGGCGTTGGTCAGGTGCGCGGCGATCTGCGCGCCCATGACACCGGCGCCCAGCACGGCGGCCTTGCGGATGCGCAGTGCGGGATGGGTTGACGATGCAGCGGTCATTGGCTTCTCCGAGGTACAAACAGGAATGAGGCGGTTGAGACGGGAAATCAGGGGTGGCTGAGGCCGGCAACGGCAAAGCGGATCAGGTGCCGCGCGGTTTCTTCGCGATGCGCGTTTTCGCTGACGTCTTTCTGGCGCTGGATCATGCCGAAGCCGGACATTGCGTGGGTCAGCGCGCCGGTGACCAGATCGATGCGCCAGTAAAGCTCCGGCTTGCTCAGCTGCGGCAGCAGGCGGGCGAATTCGGCGGTGAACTGGCGCATCACGTGGCCGTAGTTGGCGGACAGGAACTGGCGCAGAGTGTCGTCGTGTTCGGCGAACGCGCGGGCCAGCACGCGCATGAACAACGAACCACTGCCGTCGTGTGAGAGGTCCAGTGCCGGGCGGATATAGGCATCCAGCACGTCTTCGAGGGTGGTGTCGGCGGCGCCGGCGACCTTGGCCAGGGCAGTCAGTCGGCTGGCATTCAGTGCGTCAAGCCGGCGGCGAAATACCTGCTCGACCAGCTTGTCCTTGGATCCGAAGTGGTAATTGACCGCGGCCAGATTGACTCCGGCGGCGGTCGTCAGCTGACGTAGCGAGGCGCCGTCGAAGCCGCGCTGGGCAAACAGCACCTCGGCGGCACCGAGTATGCGTTCCTTGGTTGAGCCAGAGCTGTTCACTGCGGAGCACCCATCGACCAGACGGTCGGTTCAAACGATCGTTTGAGGATACGCGGAGGGCTCCGCAGCCGTCAAACCATTGGCGGTTGCAAACCGCAGGTTATTTGCGTATGAGTTAGAATCTGTCAAACTTTCGTGAGCTAAGGCCTCAATCCTTGTCAGGTTTAGCTCATCTGCCGGCCCAGGCTGGCCACCACCCCTTTCCTCAATCCGTTTTCCCGGAGCAGACCCGTATGGCGCTGGAGCGCACCCTTTCCATCATCAAGCCCGATGCCGTTGCCAAGAACGTCATCGGCGAAATCTACGCCCGCTTTGAAAAGGCTGGTCTCAAGATCGTTGCCGCGAAGATGAAGCAGCTGTCGCGCAAGGAGGCCGAAGGCTTCTACGCGGTGCACCGCGAGCGTCCGTTCTTCAAGGCACTGGTCGACTTCATGATCTCCGGTCCGGTGATGATCACCGCGCTCGAGGGTGAAAACGCCGTGCTGGCCCATCGCGATCTGATGGGCGCCACCAATCCGAAGGAAGCCGCGCCGGGCACGATCCGCGCCGACTTCGCCGATTCCATCGACGCCAATGCCGTGCATGGTTCCGATGCGGTGGATACCGCCAAGGTGGAAATCGCTTACTTCTTCGCCGCGACGGATGTGTTGTCGCGCTGAGGCATCAATGTTGTGAGGCATGAGTTGTGAACCAGGTTGTTGTGAATCCGCCCGCCAAGGTCAACTTGCTCGATTTCGATCGTCAGGGTCTGCGTGATTTTTTCACGCAGACCGGCGAGAAGCCTTATCGCGCCGAGCAGGTGATGAAGTGGATCTACCACGACCTGGAAGACAACTTCGAAAACATGACCGACGTGGGCAAGGCGCTGCGCGCCAAGCTCACCGAGGTCTGCTACATCGGCGCGCCGAAGACGCTGCTGGACAAGGCCGCCACTGACGGCACCCACAAGTGGCTGCTGGGCATGGACAGCGGCAACGCGATCGAGACGGTGTACATCCCCGAGCCGACCCGTGGCACGCTGTGCGTGTCATCGCAGATCGGCTGCGCGCTCAACTGCAGCTTCTGCTCCACCGGCGCACAGGGCTTCAACCGCAACCTGTCCACCGCCGAGATCATCGGCCAGGTGTGGGTGGCGGCGAAGTACCTGGGCAACATCACTCACCAGAACCGTCGCATCACTAATGTGGTGATGATGGGCATGGGTGAGCCGCTGGCGAACTTCGACAATGTGGTGCGGGCGATGCGCCTGATGCGCGACGACCTCGGCTTTGGCCTGGCTGCCAAGCGCGTCACGCTGTCCACCGCCGGCATGGTGCCACTGATCGACCAGCTGTCCGACGCCATCGACGTATCGCTGGCGGTGTCTCTGCATGCGGCGAACGATGACCTGCGCACCGAACTGGTGCCGATCAACAAGCGCTATCCGATCGCCGAGCTGCTGGCCGCCTGCCAGCGCTGGGTTGCGCGCAAGCCGCGCACTTCGATCACGTTCGAATACACCTTGATGAAGGGTATCAATGACCAGCCCGAGCACGCGCGCCAGCTGATCAAGCTGATGCGCAAGCTGCCGACCTGCAAGGTCAACCTGATTCCGTTCAACCCATTCCCTGGCACCCGCTACGAGCGCTCGGACGCGAATGACATTCACGACTTCCAGACGCAGCTCCTCAATGCCGGTGTGTTGACCATGTTGCGGCGTACCCGTGGTGACGATATCGATGCTGCCTGCGGTCAGTTGGCCGGGCAGGTCACCGATCGCACCCGACGTAGCGCCGATCTTCGCAAGCGGCAGGATGAGGGGGCATTGCATGCGATTTGACCGGGTACTGATCTTCAGCCTGTTGCTGCCATTGGCGGGTTGTGTCACCACGCATACCGACAGCAGCAGCCTCGGCAAGAGCATGCCGCAGAGCAGCAAGGCCGATCAGGCGTCGGATGCCGCGCGCATTCATACCGAGCTGGGTCAGCGCTACATGGCCGCCGGCGACCTCGAGACGGCGCTGGGCAAGCTGACCAAGGCGTTGCAGTTCGATCCCAACTACGCGCCGGCGCATACCGTGATCGCGGTCTTGTACGAGCGCATCCACAAGCTGCCCGAAGCCGAGGAGCATTACCGCAAGGCGGTGGCTCTGGAACCCGGCAAAGGCGCGCCGAACAACAATCTTGGCGTGTTCCTGTGCCACACCGGTAAGGTCGCCGAGGCGACCGGATATTTTCAGAAGGCGGTTGCCGATCCGTTCTACCAGACGCCCGACGTGGCACTGACGAACGAGGGCGTATGCCAGCTGCAAGCCAGCGACGCGAAAGGGGCCGAAGCGAGTTTTCGTGACGCCATCGCGCGAAATCCCAATAATGCAGAGGCACTCTTTCAGCTTGCCAACATGCTCTATCTGAATAAGGATATGTTTCGCGCCAGGGCCTTCATTCAACGATTTGATGCCTTGGGCCAGCCCACGGCTGCCTCACTCAAGCTTGGTCACGATATCGAATCTCGTCTGGGCAACCCGGAAGGTGCCCTCGTTTACAGCAAGCGATTGCTCAGCCAGTTCCCGGACTCGGAGCAGGCGCACACTCTTGAAACCGCCGCCCGCCCATGACATCCATGCAGCCTAATCCGAACGAACAGGGGTCGAGCAAATCCGATTTGTTCGGCATTCATTTGGCCAATATGGATGTGCCCTCGACAGAGCCCCACGGCGTCAGTTTCGGTAGTCGCCTGCATGCGGCGCGTGAAGCCCGCGGAGTGGACCTGGAAACCTGCGCGCATACGTTGAAACTGCCCGCTCGCGTGCTGCGTCAACTGGAACGTGACCAGTACGATGATATCGACTCGAAGGTTTATCTGGGCAGCTATATCGGCAAGTACGGGCGCTACCTCGGCATCAACGAGGCATCGATCCAGGTCGAGGTGGACCGCATCCGGCAGATCGAGCCGCCGCTGGTGGCCACGGGTGGTATCTCGCATTCGCGTTTCCTGTTGGACCGCTATGCCACGGCGGCTACCTATGTGGTGCTGACGGCGGTGATTGTGGTGCCGATGATCTGGCTTGGCGTGCGCGGCACACTGGATCGCGACCTCAGTCATCTCGCGCCGCTGGATGCGGCACCGGTGGCGCAGATGGATGCGCCGGCAACCGGGGTTGCGGTCAACAACGGCCCGAGCACCCAACTGGCGCCGGTAGTGCCGCCGAAGGTAATGCTGCCGCAGGCGCAGGATGAGCCGCTGATGGCGTCGATGGCGCCGTTCCCGAACCTGGAGAGCGGCAGTTTGTCGCCTCCCAATTCCAATTCCGCCGCTGTCGATGCCGGCACCGGTGGCCACAGCCTGACGCTCAGCCTCAGCGCAGCCAGCTGGGTCGAAGTAATCGGATCAGGTGGCGCGCGGCTGGAGTACGGTCTGCTGCCGGCCGGCAGCAGCAAGACCTATCACAGCGATCAGCCGCTGGATGTGCGCATCGGCAACGCCAGTGGCGCGCAGATCAGCATCGATGGCCAGCCGGTGGGGCTGGATGATTTCCGTCATGCCAATGTGGCGCGTTTCCGCGTGCAAATGCAGGACGGCAAGGCCTCCGCAGCGAGCCTCTGATCGCCGCCCCGGACCGCTCCGGGCGGTCCATTTCGGTTATGCTTGCCCATTGTTCGCCCGGCAACTGGCGAACGCGAGCGGCCGGGTGCAATCGGCGCCGGACATAAACAGTGTTTCCCCTTGTTTACCGCGCAGGCCAGTGCACGCGCTTGCGGGTGCGCAGCCTTTTGAATGGTGATTGCATGGCATTTGAAGAATACGACAAGTACGAACAAAGCGAGCTGGTTCAGAAATGGCTGCGCGAGAATGGCGTGTCGATCATCGTCGGCATCGCGATCGGCCTGGTCGGCATTTTCGGCTGGCAGCAATGGCGCAATCACCAGGCGCGCTACGCGGGCGAAGCCTCGCAGCTCTATCAGCAGGTGCAGATCGCGCAGGCATCGGGCAAGCCGGATATTGCAACACAGCTGACAGATCAGCTGATGAAGGATTACGCCAAGTCGCCGTACGCCGTATTCGCGGTCAGCGATCGGGCCAGGCAACAGGTGCAGGCCAGACAGCTGGACAAGGCCGAGACCTCGCTGGAATGGGCCGAAAGCCATGCTGCGGATCCGGCGTTGAAGTCGTTGACGCTGTTGCGGATAGCGCAGGTTGAAGTGGCTCGCGACAACGGCAAGGCCGCGCTGACCACGCTGGATCGCATCCCGGCCGATGCCTACAAGGGACTCGCCCAGGAACTCCGCGGTGATGTGCTGGTCAAGCTTGGACGTTCCGACGAAGCGCGCAAGGCCTATCAGACGGCCTTGTCGACGTTGAGCGGGGAAGCGCCGCAACGCGGCGCCTTGCAGATGAAACTCGATGATTTGGCTGTGGCCGGGAAGCAGGGTGCATGAAAAGATTTCTACTGATCACGCTGACTTCATTGGTGGCCCTCGCCGGTTGCCATTCGTTCAAGAAGGAAAACGTCCAGCCACCGACTCCGCTGGCCAAGGATTTCAAACCCACCTTGCAGGTAACCCGCCTGTGGCGCACCAGCGTCGGTGATGGCGCTGGCGTCAGTGGCGCGCCCCTGCGCCCAGCCGTGGTCGATGGCGTGCTCTATGCCGACAGCACGGACGGCAAGCTGGTCGCAATCGACGCCACCAGCGGCAAGACCCTCTGGTCGAAAAGCTCGCGCACGCACGGCTGGTTCGGCTGGGGCGACAAGAAACGCAAGGACGCCCTGTATGCCGGCGGGCCAGCTGTCACGGGTGATCTGCTGGCGGTGGGAACGCTGGATGGCCATGTCTATGGCGTGAATGCAAAAGATGGCAGCCCGCGCTGGGAAGCCGAATTGAATGCCGAAGTACTGGTGTCACCGGTGATTGTCGGTGACCAGGTAGTGGTGCGTACCGGCGACGGTCGGGTTTATGCGCTGGATAGCGCGACCGGCCAGCGTCGCTGGGTGTATGACCAAGGCAGCGTGCCGTTATTGAGCCTTCGCGGCAACGGCCAGTTGCTGGTAGCCAATGGCGTGCTGTTTTTCGGCAGTGACGACGGCAAGCTTGTCGCATTGCGTCTGGATAATGGCTCGAAGCTGTGGGAGCAGAAACTGTCCAGCGGTGAGGGCCGTACCGAGATCGACCGTCTGAATGACGTCGACGGCGCGATCCTGCTCGATGGCGCCACGCTTTACGGCGCCGCCTACCACGGCAATCTGGCGGCCGTGGATGGCCCCAGCGGTCGGCCGTTATGGTCGCATCCTTTCTCCAGTTTCGGCTCGCTGGCAGTTGGCGGCAATGCGATTTTCGGCGTCAATGACCAGTCGCAGGTGTGGGCGTTCGACAAGAACGGCGGCGCCGACATGTGGAAGAACGATGCCCTGAAGTATCGCTGGCTCACTGGCCCGGCCGTGCAGGGCAACTATGTTGTCGTCGGCGACATGGAAGGCTATGTGCATTGGTTGCAGACTGGTGACGGCGCGCTGGCTGCACGCGAGCGGTTGTCGAAGAAGGCGATCCGCGCCCAGCCGCTGGTAGTGGGTGACATCGTCTACGTCGAGGACGTGGAGGGCCGTATCGGCGCCTACCGTCTGTCTGCGCACTGATCGCTGGAACGAAGTACACATCATGCTGCCCGTCGTCGCGCTGGTTGGTCGTCCGAATGTCGGTAAATCGACCCTTTTCAATGTACTGACGCGCAGCCGTGACGCCTTGGTGGCCGACATGCCGGGCGTTACCCGCGATCGTCATTACGGCGTCTGCCGCACAGGCGAGCGGCCCTTCGTGGTAGTCGATACCGGTGGTTTGTCCGGTGTCGAGGAGGCCATGGATGTGCTGACCGCGAAACAGGTGCGCCTGGCGATCGAGGAAGCGAACGTATTGGTGTTCGTGGTCGATGCGCGCGAGGGCCTGTTGCCACAGGATTACGTGATTCTGGGCGAGCTGCGTCGTAGCGGCAAAACCATCATCGCGGCGGTCAACAAGACCGACGGACTGGAAGAGGAAGCCGTGCTGGCAGAGTTTGCTGCCTTCGGCGTCGGCAAAATTCTGCCGCTGTCCGCTGCGCACAATCGCGGCACTGGCGATCTGATCGAGCTGATCCTGCCATTGCTGCCGGTCGATGAGGAAAGCACAATCGAGGCGGAAGGCGAGGGCGGCAGCATTCGCGTCGCCATCGTCGGCCGTCCGAACGCCGGCAAGTCGACCCTGATCAATCGCCTGCTGGGCGAGGATCGGCTGATCGTCTCCGATGTCGCTGGCACCACCCGCGATCCAATCCGCGTTCCGCTGGAACGCGACGGCAAGCGCTACACGCTGATCGACACCGCCGGCATCAGGCGCAAGGCGCGCGTTGAGGAGGCCGTCGAGAAATTCAGCGTCATCAAGACACTGCAGTCGATCGCCGCTGCCCAGGTCGTGGTGGTGATGATCGACGCGCGAGAAAATCTGGCCGACCAGGATCTCACCCTGATCGGCTACGCGATGGACGAGGGTAGGGCGCTGGTGATCGCCATCAACAAGTGGGATGGCCTGGACCAGTATCAGCGTGACGAGTGCATGCGTGCGCTGGACCGCCGATTGGTGTTCGTCGACTGGGCCAAGCAGGTGCACATCTCGGCGCTGCACGGATCGGGCCTGCGCGAACTGATGCGCGCGGTCGTGCGTGCACATGCGTCGGCAACCAAGGTGCTGGTGTCGTCCGATCTCACCAAGACACTTGAGAAAGCCTACGAGGGCTACCAGCCGCCGCTGGTGCATGGCCACTCGCCGAAGCTGCGTTTTGCGCATCCGGGCGGCAACAATCCGCCGACCATCGTGATCCATGGCACTCGCACCAAGCACATTGCACCGGCGTATCAGCGCTATCTGGAAAACTTTTTCCGCAAGCGCTACAAGCTGGAGGGCACGCCGATCCGGATTGCTTTCCGCGAGGGTGAGAACCCGTTCGCGGGGCGCAAGAAAGTGCTGACCAAGGAGCAGGAACAAAAGGCCCGGCGCAGGGTCAGCGATCTGATCAAGCGCACACGCTGATTCTCCGCCACACGCGTGCCTGGCTACAGCGAATGAGCGGGCTCATGGCGCGCACCGCGCAGATCCGCCGGAGTCAGACCGTACACTGCAGCGTCATGGGCCAGCCCGTTCGCCCACAGGCGTTGCCGCGCAATCGCTTCGAAGCGCGCACCTGTTTTTTCGGCGGTGCGTCGGCTTGCATGATTGTCAGGCATGGTGATGATCTCGATGCGGATCAGTCCCAGCTGCTCGAAGCCGAAACGCGCGACCAAGCTGGCGGCGCGTGCAGCAATGCCTTCGCCATGACGCGACTGGCGTATCCAATAGCCAAGGTTGGCGCTGCGATGCTGACGATTGCGCTGGTTGAGTCCGACCCCGCCCAGCAGCTCGCCGGTTCGCCGGTCGAAAATCGGGAAGGCAAAGTGTTCGCCACGTGACCAGCCGTCCTGGCAGTGGCTTATCCATGCGTTTGCGTCGCCCAGCTGGTAATCGGCATGGCACCAAGGCAGCCAGCGCCCCACGTGGGCTACTGACGAACGCACGGCATCGAACAAGTCTTCAGCATCCTGCGTCTGCCATGGACGCAGCCGCAGAGGTCCCTCGACAAGTTCCGGCGCTGGCAAGGCTGGTTCGGTGGACATCAGCCGTCCTTTCGTTTGTATGCATGTCTGTCAGTCGCGATAATGAGCAACTTCCAGCCAGGCATCAACATGAGCGCACGCATTCTCGACGGCAAACGCATCGCGCAGGAACTGCTGGGGCGCGTGGGCTTGCGCGTCGCCGAGCGGGTGGCGCAAGGCTTGGCTGCGCCGGGGCTGGCGGTGGTGCTGGTTGGCAGCGATGCCGCGTCGTCAGTGTATGTGCGCAACAAGCGCAAGGCCTGCCATCAGGTCGGTTTTCGTTCGTTCGACTACGATCTGCCACCCGACACCACTCAGGACGAGTTGTTCGCGCTGATCGATCAGCTGAATGCCGATCCGGACGTGCATGGCATCCTGGTGCAATCACCGTTACCTGAACATATCGACGAGGATGCACTGGTCGACCGCATCGACCCCGACAAGGACGTGGATGGTTTCCAGGCGGTGAACGTGGGTCGCCTCGCATTGCGCCGGTTCGGCCTGCGCCCATGCACACCGAAAGGTGTGATGACCCTGCTCGGCCACACCGATCGTCCGGTGCGCGGCCAGCATGCGGTAGTGGTGGGCGTGTCCAATCATGTGGGCCGACCATTGGCGCTGGAACTGATGATTGCCGGGTGCACCACCACCTCCTGCCATCGCTTCACGCGTGATCTGGCAGGCTTCGTGCGCCAAGCCGACATCGTGATCGTGGCGGTCGGCAAGCCCGGCCTGGTCAAGGGTGAGTGGATCAAGCCCGGTGCCGTGGTGATCGACGTCGGCATCAACCGGCTCGACGATGGCCGGTTGGTCGGAGACGTGGAATTCGATGCTGCGGCGGCGCGCGCCAGCTGGATCACTCCGGTACCCGGCGGAGTCGGTCCGATGACCGTAGCCACGCTGATGGAAAACACGCTGGAAGCCGCCGAGGCCCATGCAGCATCCCGAAAGGCCCGCTGACAGACGTTGCATTCGGCTGCACGGCTGGCGAGCCTCACGGCCAGGCGCGTATAATTCCCTCTTTGCAGCGGGACTTTTCGCATGCGCATCCTCGCCGAGGCCCTGACCTACGACGACGTCTACCTTGTTCCAGGCCATTCCATCGTGCTGCCGCGTGATGTGAATACGTCAACGCGGTTCACCCGCGACCTGCGCCTGAACATTCCGATCGTATCTGCCGCCATGGATACCGTCACCGAAGCACGACTCGCCATCACGATGGCGCAGAACGGCGGCATCGGCATCATCCACAAGAACATGACGGCCGAACAGCAGGCCGCCGAAGTGCGCCTGGTGAAGAAGTTCGAGGCTGGCGTGATCCGCAGTCCGATCACCGTTGGCCCGGATACCTCGATCCGCGAAGTGCTTCGGCTGACCCATGCGCACAACATCTCCGGCGTGCCGGTGGTGGATGGTGCCAAGCTGGTCGGCATCGTCACCAGTCGCGACCTGCGCTTCGAGCGCAAGCACGACGATCCGGTGCGCAACATCATGACGCGGCAGGACAAGCTCGTGACGGTACGCGAGGGGGCCAGCCAGGACGACGTGCTGCTGCTGTTGCACAAGCATCGTATCGAGAAGGTGCTGGTGGTCAACGATGATTTCCAGTTGCGCGGACTGATCACCGTCAAGGACATCCAGAAGGCGCGCGACAATCCGCACGCGGCGAAGGATCGTCACGAGGCCCTGCTGGTTGGTGCCGCCGTCGGTGTGGGCGGCGATACCGAGCAGCGCATCGCCGCGCTGGTCGATGCCGGCGTCGACGTACTGGTGGTGGATACGGCTCACGGCCATTCGCAAGGTGTGATCGAACGCGCCGGCTGGGTCAAGAAACACTATCCACAGGTACAGGTGATCGCCGGCAATATCGTTACCGGCGAAGCGGCGCGCGCACTGCTCGACGTGGGCGTGGACGCGGTCAAGGTCGGCGTGGGTCCCGGTTCGATCTGCACCACCCGCGTGGTGGCCGGCGTCGGCGTGCCGCAGATCACCGCGATCGATCTGGTGGCCACTGCACTGAAGGACGAGATTCCGCTGATCGCCGATGGCGGCATTCGCTATTCCGGCGATATCCCCAAGGCGCTGGCCGCCGGCGCATCCACGGTGATGCTCGGCTCGATGTTCGCCGGCACCGAGGAATCGCCCGGTGAAGTGGAGCTGTTCCAGGGCCGCTCGTACAAGAGCTACCGCGGCATGGGCTCGATCGGCGCGATGCAGCTGGGCTCGAAAGATCGCTATTTCCAGGAAGAAGCCGACGCCGACAAGCTGGTGCCTGAAGGTATCGAAGGCCGCGTCCCGTACCGCGGTCCGCTGCGCAATATCATCCATCAACTGATTGGCGGTCTGCGCGCGTCGATGGGTTACCTGGGCGCGGCCACCATCGAGGACGTGCGTCACAACGCACAATTCGTCAAGGTGACCTCGGCTGGTGTCACCGAAGCACATCCGCACGACATCCAGATCACCAAGGAAGCGCCAAACTACCGGCTCAACTCGTGATTGAAGCGCCGGCCCGAGGGCCGGCGCCTTGCTTTGCAGGCAGCGACGGGGCCGACCCGGCGCTGCGCGACTTTCAAGATCAAAGGCGTCGACGTGGCCCCGCTGCCACATGACGGAACCGGACGATGACCAACATCCACAGCGACAAGATCCTGATCCTCGATTTCGGCGCGCAGTACACGCAATTGATCGCGCGACGCATCCGCGAGCTCGGCGTGTATTGCGAAATCTGGGCATGGGATCACGAGCCGGCCGAGATCGCCGCGTTCGGTGCGAAGGGCATCATCCTGTCGGGTGGTCCGGAATCGACCACGCTCGAAGGTGCGCCGAAAGCACCACGGCAGGTGTTCGACTCCGGCGTGCCGATCCTAGGCATCTGCTACGGCATGCAGACGATGGCCGCCCAACTGGGTGGTGCCACCGAGGCCGCCGATGCGCGCGAGTTCGGTCACGCCGAGGTCGATATCGTGGCACCGAGTCGGTTGTTTGACAGCCTCAGTGATCATGCCGGCGCACACAAGCTTGACGTCTGGATGAGCCACGGCGACCACGTCGCCAAGGCACCGCCAGGTTTCGCGATCACCGGTACCACCGACCGCATTCCGGTCGCGGTGATGGAGAACGAGGCCAAACACTGGTACGGCGTGCAGTTCCACCCGGAAGTGACGCACACGAAGCAGGGCGGGGTGCTGCTGAAGCGTTTCATCGCCGAGATCTGCGGCTGCGCCACGTTGTGGACCGCCGCCAACATCATCGACGACCAGATAGCCCGTGTGCGTGAAAAGATCGGAGACGACCATGTCCTGCTCGGTCTGTCCGGTGGCGTCGATTCCTCGGTAGTCGCCGCGCTGCTGCACAAGGCGATCGGTGATCGGCTGACCTGCGTGTTCGTCGACACCGGCCTGCTGCGCTGGCAGGAAGGTGACCAGGTGATGGCCACCATGGCCGAACACATGGGCGTCAAGGTGATCCGCGTCAACGCCGCCGATCGCTATTTCGACGCGCTGGCTGGCGTGGCCGATCCAGAAGCCAAGCGCAAGATCATCGGCGGACTGTTCGTGGAGATTTTCGACGAGGAGTCGGAAAAGCTGATCGCCGCCGGTGGCAAGGTCAAGTGGCTGGCACAGGGCACTATCTATCCCGACGTGATCGAGTCGGCCGGCAGCAAGACCGGCAAGGCTCACGTCATCAAGAGCCACCACAATGTCGGTGGCCTGCCGGCGCACATGAAGCTCAAGCTGGTCGAACCGCTGCGCGAGTTGTTCAAGGATGAGGTACGCCGCATCGGTGTGGAACTGGGTCTGCCGCGCGCGATGGTCTATCGCCACCCGTTCCCGGGCCCAGGCTTGGGCGTGCGCATACTCGGTGAAGTGAAGCGCGAGTATGCCGAGCTGCTTGCGCAGGCTGACGCCATCTTCATCGACGAGTTGCGCAAGGCGGATCTGTATGACAGGACCAGCCAGGCGTTCGCAGTGTTTCTACCGGTGAAGTCCGTCGGCGTGGTTGGCGATGCACGCGCCTACGAATGGGTGATCGCGCTGCGCGCGGTGGAGACGATCGACTTCATGACGGCGCACTGGGCACATCTGCCGTACGAATTCCTCGGCAAGGTTTCCAACCGGATCATCAACGAGCTGCGTGGCGTCTCGCGGGTCGTCTACGACATCAGCGGCAAGCCACCTGCCACGATCGAGTGGGAATAGGGCGTCCGCCGTAGCGATGTACCGAAATGACTGACGAGGTTTCCAACCCAGCCGGGGCATTCTCGGCCGAGGATGTGCAATACATGCAGCGTGCATTGCAGCTCGCCGTGCATGCGCGTGATGCCGAGGATGAAGTGCCGGTGGGCGCAGTGCTGGTGCAGGGCGGCAAGATCGTGGGTCTGGGCTGGAACCGCAACATCATCTTGCACGACCCCACCGCCCACGCCGAAATCATGGCGCTGCGCGCGGCCGGCGAAAAGCTTTCGAACCATCGGCTGTCAGGTGCCACGCTTTACGTGACCCTGGAACCGTGCTCGATGTGCGCGATGGCGATGATTCATGCACGTATCGGTCGGTTGGTCTATGCCGCTGCCGACCCCAAGACGGGAGCTGCGGGCAGCGTATTCGACACGCTCGTTGATGCGCGCCACAACCACCGCATCGAAGTTGCCGGCGGCCTGCTCGCCGAGGCATCCGCCCGCCTGCTGCGTGACTTTTTCCGCGCGCGTCGCTGAGTGCCAGCGAGGTCAATGCCCCGTTGTGGCTACATTCGTGTCCAAGCCCACCAGCTGCAGCTGCAATCCCCACGGTGATATGAAATTCACCACCGTCATGCCCGTAAACGGGCCTGATTTCAGCTTCTGCGGCGAGCCGACAACACGAACGCCCGCACGCCGTAGCCACTGATCTGCGTTGGCAACGTTTCCTGAAATGAATTGAACGGGCTCGTTGCCGGATTGGGTCGCACGTCGCAGCGGGGAAGGCGAGGCAGCTGCATGATTGTCGAACAGCTCCACGATCGAGCCGGATTCGCAGGCCAGAAGTCGTGATTCGCTCGTGTCTTTCAACGTGTTCGATGCAGTGGATATCGGACCGACCAGTTGGCAATCCAGGACATCCTGGAAAAAGCTCACAGCTTGCGGCAGGTTCGGTACGCCGATTCTCACGTAGTCGTTATCGTTGAGTGTGGCCGCGCGGCTGTTCAAAGGCATCGTGACAGCGACAACACTCAGCAGCGCGATTGTCAGCAGCGACAGCAATGATCTGTACATGACTCAGCACCAGGACTTTTGTTGCCGCAAACATGGGTCTGCTCAACTCCCGATGAAAGTCTTCGCCGTGCGCCAATGAGTTTCCCTGCATGAACAATCAATCGGGAACCTCAGGCTTGCAGCCAGCATCAACTCGTTGTTCGTCCACAGGAACAGATAGATCACATTCAGGCCGTTTATCCGAGCTGCCGAAACCCCGATGTTCTGTACACGCCAGCAGGCCGGCCGGCGTTACTGATACCGCGTGATTGATCCGGTCATCGTCCAATTACCCCAGGGTCCGCAAGATGAAAAGTCACCTCACTTCCTTGTTGCAACGCAAGCGCGTCGAGATCGAAAGCATCCATGACACCCGCCGAATCTCGAAATCCCAGGGTGTAGCCGACATCGCGAGTCTTGAAACAAGAGATGGCTATGACTGGTTGCACCAGATCAAACGTGCCCAGGCGACTCGGATCGCTGCGCGATAGGGGGTAGAACCCACGTGGCATTAAATAAGCTTGAGGTCGCCAATAAGGGTGGGCAATAGCTCCGACACGGTGGGATGAATCGGTACGGCCCATTTCATCGCGTCAAAAGGCTGATCGGCACTCATCAAATCGAGCAGGCCATGAATAGCTTCGTCACCGCCCACGCCTAAAATCGCGGCGCCAAGGATGCGCCTCGTATCAGCGTCAGCGACCACTTTCATGAAGCCTTGAGTTTCGCCGCGCTCAACAGCACGGCCGACACGTGTCATGGGGCGTTTGGACATCAGCAGTCGCTTGCCGCTGGCACGCGCCTGCGCATCAGTTGCGCCAACCCGTCCTAATGGCGGGTCGGTAAACAGCGCGTAGCCGGGAATGCGCGATGAAACACGCCGCTGCTCACCATCGAGCAGATTCGCGGCAATGATTTCAAAATCGTTGTAGGCCGTATGCGTGAAGGCCCCTCTGCCGTTGCAGTCGCCCATGGCCCAGATGCCTGGTACGTTCGTGGCGAGCATATCGTCAACGACGATGTAACCATGTTGGTCAGTTTTGACACCAGCATGCTCTAGTCCAAGATCGTCTGTATTCGGGTAGCGGCCCACCGCCAGTAGCACATGACTGGCGACGACTTCACTATCGCCGGAGGTGCAATCGACTTTTACTATCGAGCCTTCGGCACGCGATGCAAATGCAATACATTCAGCGTCTGTGCGTACGGCAACGCCCTCGGCCTCAAGAATGCTTCGGAGCGTTTCCGAGACGTCTTCATCTTCACGGGCAATCAACCGCGACTGACGTTCCACTACCGTGACATTGCTGCCAAAGCGGCGAAACATTTGCGCGTACTCAAGGCCGATGTAGCTTCCGCCGATCACAGCGAGATGTCGCGGAAGCTCGGAAAGCTGGAGTATCGACGTATTCGTTAGATAGTTGATATCGTCGATACCAGGCATGTCATCTGGTATTCGCGCACGGCCGCCAACGTTGACGAAAATGCGTGACGCGGTGATGGCTTCGCCGTTGACCAACAGTGTATCGGAACGTTCGAAGCGGGCATGTCCACGCAACACGGTGAGGTGTTCCATGCCGTTGAGCCAAGCTTCCACGTTGCCGCGGGATGTCTCTGTCACCTTGTGCGCCCGGCCCATGACGCGCGGAAGGTCGATGCTAACGCCATCATTTAACACGACACCATAATCCGCAGCGCGCCGTGCCTGATGCGCAACGCGCGCACTGGCCACCAGGGTCTTGGTGGGCATGCACCCGGTATTGACGCAGGTGCCGCCGAAGAAATGACGCTCCACCAGCGCCACAGTCAGCCCAGCAGCCGTCAGGCGACCCGCCAGGGGTGGCCCGGCTTGCCCGGCGCCAATGACGATTGCATCAAAAGCGCGAGTCATGGCTGAACCCAGGACAGGTTGGACCTATGGCTCATACACCACCTCTCGTCGCGAGTTTTGCAACTGATCCGCGCCGTTGATCACGCCCCTCGACCGACCCACTGAGCGCGCCAAGCGGGAGCTGTGAACGGATCGGCGAAGTATTGGGTCTCGCGCGCCACCTTTCCATCCCGAAACTCCATGATGCTCACGGTGTAGGCGGGCTTGTCCTCATAGGTAATCACATACTCGGTAACCCAGAGATTGCCCGCGCCTACGATACGCCGCACAACGAACCCCGACGGCTTGCCTGGGTGATGGCTACGCAACAAATGAAGGTTATGTCGGCCGTGAATGATTTCGCCTGACTGTGGGTACTCGCAAACGGCATCATCGTGATAGATCTCATGCTCGGCAATTTGATCACCTGCAGCAGATGCAGCCCAATGCCGACCAAGAGCCATCTGGATGTCCGGCACATCTATCATAGGCCTCCATCAAACTTGTGTGCTTACGCCACTAACACATGGTCGCACCTGACATCTGATTGATGCGGCGTGCCATGCGCCCATCGACGTTGTGGCAGAAGTACAGACAGGGTTAACTGAGTGACGACAGTGCCAACCGCCATGAGGCCAACAATGCAAGTTGACATAATATACAGTTTGACAGTATCAGCTGACGCGCCGGCCCGGGATGGGCCATGGTGGAACAGACTGTTGTAGAGCAAGGCTTTGCGGGGCATTTGAACCCGCAGTGTGAGCCTGCCACGTCCGTGGCTTTCGTGCATGACGCGGGACTTTCATTGGCGAGGTGTGGCTGATGGATTGGCTGCGCCACTACCACGGCGAGGTGTGCGATCCGCGCTGGCTGGGCATTGCCCGGGAAGCTGGTAACGGTGTTACCCCAGGACATGTGTATGTCGTCTGGAGCTACCTGAAAGAATCCGCGTCCAGGGCATCGCCGCGCGGCATCATCACCAGGTTCGACGCCAGCGCCCTCGCTGATTTTACCGGCTGGCCACTGGAGCAGATCACAGGCACAGTTGATGCCATATGCGCCCGCGGGTTGATCGTTGATGGCGTGATCGTTGACTGGCTGGAAAAGCAGCCGGTGAAGCTGGATGCGACCAACGCAGACCGCCAGAAGCGCCATCGCGCAAAGGCCAAGAAGCTTCAGGACGAGAGCCGCCAACCTCAATCGATGACTAACAGTAACGGCGTTACTGACGTTACTGGTAACGACGTAACGACAGTAACGACCACAGAGGAGAAAGAGCACAGCAAGTGCTCGTTCTCCGATAGCTCTGAGCAAGATACAAACTCCTCGCTAAAGTTAGATACCCCGCGCAGCGTGCGCGAGCAGGCGCGTGCGTTCATCAATGTCGGTGAAATCTGGGCGTGGATCGCCGCTGCAGGAATCCCAGCCAACATCGGTACTCGCACCTTCAACCGCCAACGCATAGCGGGCTGGTTGCAGCAAGGCTTGACGGACCAGCACCTGGCCGAAGCGATGAAGCGCGCCCAGAAGCGGCGGGCGGATGACAACAGCACTGCACCAGTGAATCTCGGTTTCCTCGCCTGTCTCGCCGACGAGGTGTTGAGCGGTGCACCCATGAAAACCACGACAGGAGGTGGCCATGAGCGCGGAGATCAGCTCAGCCGTGAATTCGCCGACGTTCGCTGAGCAGCAGGAGTTGAAGATGGCGGTGGCGGAACTGTTCAGCGTGTTCCAGCGCAAGTACGGGCCTCGTTGGCGTGATCGCTTCGAGGATCCGGCAGCCCGCCCGACGTGGTTTGCCTCACTGCGCGCTGCTGGTGTGACGGCGGCAATGGTGAAACGGGGACTGGCGAAGCTGTCAGTGCCGGGCGCTCGCGCACCGGGGAATGCAGGCTGGCCGCCGAGTGACGAGGAGTTCATCGAGTTGTGCGTGCTGAGCGCGCCGACTGTCGATACTGCCCTGCGCGAAGCACAGGCCTGGAGCCGCGCGGCATCGCACGAGTTCAGTCACGCGGCGATCGGTGCGGCCGCGAGGTCGGTTGGGCAGTGGAGTCTTCGCTCGCTGGATGAGCGGGAGTTGCGGCGGGTGTTTGGTGCTGCATATGCCACAGCGCTGCAGCGCCTGGCGCGTGGCGAGTCGCTGGATATGCCCATTCCACGTGCGTTGCCAGCGGAGATCGGAACGCCGATTCCGCTGGGCGCCGAGCCCGCGCACATCACGGAACAGCGTGTGAAGTTGGCTCGCCAGCTCGGGCTCGCACCATGACTGCTCGCCTTACCGTTGTTCATTGCACCATCCAACCAGCCGCGATGCAGGGCTGTGGATGGCTACGTGGTGCGGTCTATCCCGCTGCGCGCTCTCTTACCGTCTCATACCTTCGTGAGACTGAACTGAAGCCGAAAGCCGAAAGCTGGCAGCCCAACGGTGGCGCGGTCTGCGGGCAGGCGGTCGGGGTCGGGACAGGACGGATGCGAGTGATTCGCACCCACCCCCTACCCAAAACCCCATGCTGCGGCGCAGCACGCCTTACCTGGTTGCCCCTCGAAAAATGGGAAGGGTTTTCAGCTTTTGCGGGGGTGGCTCGTGGTTGACGTGCCGACCGCACCGGCTGGGCTCGCGTTGCCGGCGCAGGAGCTGCAGATTCGGGCGCAGCTGCTCGGGCAGGGTGGCCCGCTGGCGGCTTCGATGCGGGCGGTCGAGGCGCGGGAGTGGCGCAGTGCCGGATGGCTGACCACGTGCTGGCTGTGGGTGCAGTGCCTGGTGGTGGTGCGCGGGTTTCGCAACGCCACGACGGTGGCCGACTACGTGGAGGCGGTGGCGCGGTTCATCGGCTGGGCGGAGGAGGCTGGCCTGGACTTTCGCCAGCTGACGATCAGCGAGCTCGACGGCTGGCAGCGGTGGCTGTACACCCGGCGGCGGCTGTCGGCATCGTCGCGCCGGCAGGCGCTGATGGCGGTGCGCAGCCTGTACAGCTACCTCGACTCACGTGGCGAAGGCACTGACGTGACGAAGGGCTACAAGGGTCCAAAACGCGTCACCACGCAGGCGAAAAAGTACAGCACCGTCCAGCTCAAGGCGCTGTTTGCCGTGGTGCACGAGGGCGACAGCGAGCTGATCGTGCAGCGCGACCGCGCCATGCTGCTGCTGTTGCTGGCCGCCGGCCTGCGGCGCGAGGAAATTTCGACGCTGCGCGTCGACCAGCTGGACCTGGTGAGCGACCGCAAGGGTCAGGTGCATGTGTTCGGCAAGGGTGCGAAAGAGCGCACCGTGCCGATCGTCGGCCCGGTGGTGCGCGAGCTGGTGAAGTGGCTGGAGGCGCGCAGCCGCATCGAGGAACTGCACACCGATGCCGTGTTCGTGAACCTGTCGCGATCCGGCGACAAGGGCGCCGGGCTCGGCGTGAAGGGTGTCGAGAACACCGTGAAGCGCACCGCCCGCCGCGCTGGCCTCGGCAGCTGGGGCGTGCACCGGTTCCGCGTGACGTTCGCCACGATGCTCTACGACGACGGCACCGACATCGAGCGCATCCGCGTGCTGATGGGCCACGAATCCATCGAGACCACCCGCCGCTATCTCGCCGTCAGCAGCCGCATGAACCGCCACAGCCTGAAAGCCCACCGTCAGCACGCCGCCCTGGGCACCGTGCCGGACGATCTGCCCTTGTGGGCGCAAGACATCGAGAGGAAACGCGATGGATCCGGCATTCTCCCGCCGCGGTGAGCACCCCACGTCGTTCGAGCGCGAGTTGCTGGCGAATCACGCCACGCTCGCGCCACGAACCGACGACGACCTGTGGCTGATGCTCGGCAAACGCATCGGCGCCGAGAACCTGCTGGTGGTGCTGGATGAGCTTGGCAGCCTGAAATTGTGGGTGCCGACGCGCGAACAGCTGGTGCGGCGCGTATGGCTGGCCATCCGCGATCGCGAGATCCAGCGGCTGCGCGATGAACAGCACCTCACCACCAACGAAATCTGCCTGCGGTTGGGCGTAAAGCCGCGAACCGTCCGCCGGGTTGTCCATCGCCGGCCTGTAAGCGCCGCCCCGATCCATGCGAAACAGCGCGCATGACCGACAAACCCAAGCGCCCCTACACGATGAGCCCGGCCGCGATCGAGCAGCGCCGGGCAAATCTGCCGGCGGCGGCGGCAGCAGCCACCGGGCCGGTCACGATCGAGGGCAAGGCAGCCAGCAGCCGCAATGGGTGGGAACACGGCCGCTACAGCGCAGTGAATCGCGCGCAGTTCGGACTGGGCGCCACCAGCATGGCCAAGATGTTCGGCAAGCCGTGCGTCACCACATGCCCGTTCCATCCCGACAATCCGAACCGCACCGAGTCACCCTGCAGCCTGGTGCTGGATGGCCTCACGCATGCCGGCGGCAGCTGTCTGGACAAAACCGTTTACGTGCATGCGCTCGATGCGCTGATGCGCGTATTTGCCGACGGCGACATGGACGGCATGCACGGTCTGCTCGCCACCGAGATGGCCAGCAACCTGCAACTGCTGCGGCAGATTCGCGAGGAAGTTGCGAACAAGGGTCTGATGATTGAGGTTCCGATGGTCACCAAGGAAGGCAAGGTGATCATCGACGAGAGGAGCGGCAAGCCCTACATCGCCGCGATGCAGGTCAACCCGATCATGGGCCACCTGATCAAGTTCAACGAATCGCTCGGCATCAACTTCGCCGAGCTGATGGCAACACCGCGCGCCCGCGAAAAACTCAAGGACGACGATGATGCCGCGCAAGGCCTGCAGCAGCTGATGGGTGCTATTTTCAATCGCGCCAAGCGCAAGCAGCTGCCCGCACCACAGGCTGACGACTGATGGCCAAGCTGCGCCGCCCCGACAGCAACCACGACGTGCTGCGCCAGATGGCGGAGCGCGAAGTGTTTGCGCCGGAGGAGTTCGATGCGTGGCTGTGCCAGCAGGGCTGGGCGTGGCAGGCACTGGACCGTGGCGATTATGGCATCACGCTGGAGCAGGCCATGTTCCTGTTCGTGTTCGAAGATCCGGTGCGCTGGGCCGAGACGTTTCTCGTGGAACCACGCACAGGCGAGCCGTGGCAGTTTTTCGATTACCAGCGCGAGAGCGTGCGCGCCTGGCGGCAGGACGTGGTGCACCAGGACGGCGCCGAGGTCGGCAAGACCCGCGAAATCACCGTGCTGATCCTGTGGGGCATGTGCACGTCGATGGGGTTTACGGTACGCCGGCCGTGGATGCTGGTGGGCGCCCCGCAGCAAACACACCTGGACGAGATCATCCTGGCGATCGAAACGCAGGTGGGCGCGCAGGAGGGCGGCGACAAGGCCACCGGCTCACTGCTCAGCCAGTTCTGGATGCGGCCGAAACGTACGCCGCACATGATGCAGCGGTTTCTCACCATCCCGCTGGGCGAGAACGAAAAGCCCGGCATCGGCCGCGTGTATTACCGCCCCGCCGGGTTCGACGGCGAAGCATTCCGCGGTGTGCACGTCAACGCCATGGCGCTGGTGGACGAGGCGGCCAAGCTCAAGCGCGCGGTGCAGTGGTCGGAGTTCTGGCGATCGTGCGAGCCGGGCTGCATCAAAAAGACCTACAGCGTGCCGGACGGCGATCGCAGCACCCAGTATTTCGCCATGTGCAACGACGCCGTGGTGAACCTGCCGGAAGGCAAGCCGGGACGCCGGTTGTTCCTGTGGCCCAAGACCATCATGCCGGCACCGTTCTGGACCCCTGAGCGCGATGCGCAGTTCATCCGCGACTTCGGCGGCCGGCACACGCCGGGCTACAAGCGCAACGTGCTGGGCGAGTGGGGCGAGGCCGAGAACCCGGTGTGGAGCTGGGATCTGCTGCTGCCCAACGTGCACGACCTGCCCGATTATCGCGTGCTTGCGCTCAACATCGACCGGGCGCGCGGCGAGCTGCACGTGGCCGTGAAACGCGTTGTTCTCCACGTGGAACAAGGCCGCAAGAGTGGCAGCTACGACTGGCTGTGCGACATCACGCTGCCGCTGGCCCCGTTTTCCAGTCGCGACGACAGCGAGCGGCGCGAAGCGATGCGCGCACTGCTGCGCGAACACCTCACCGGCGCCACCGCTGGGGTGTACTGGGCCGGCGCCGATCTGGGCGAAACCAACGATCCCACCGAGATCATCCTGAGCGAGCAGCGCGGGCCCGTGCTGCAGGATGTGCTGCGCATCAACGCGCGCGGCGTGGATTACTACATCCAGCGCGAGCTGATCTATTGCCTGCAGGAGCTGTTCGGCGGCCTGCCGCACTGGGGCGTCGATCTGGGCAGCGCCGGCACCGTCGTGGTGAAGGATCTGCAGACCATGGAGGCCTATGCCGACATGCGCTTCGACGAAGTCATGACCGGCCTGCAGTTTTCCAACGCCGTCGATTGCGTGGGCGAGGACGGCGAGCCACTGGTGGACAAGTCGAAAGACGATGGCAGCGGCGAAGCCATCGTGCGGGCGCCGGCCAAGCACTGGGCCACCCAATGCATCACCCAGCGCGCCCAGGCCATCGGCTACGCGCTGGCGTATGACGTGGAAGTGCTCAACCACATGACCAACCACACCGCCCGGCAGGGCACCAAATGGCCGATCTACGCCAAGAAAGACGACCACGACATCGACGCTCGCCGCATGCAGATGCTGCGCAAGCTGTACGACGACGTGGGCGGCGAGGTCGATGTTTTCAGTTGCGGGTCGGAGGCGAGGGCGGCATGAGCAAGCGAAAGATATTGAGCGCGATGAAGCGCAAGGGCATTCAGGTGGAGAGAATTTCCTATGAGTGGGAGCCAACGCCCGGCGAATCAGTGCCTGCATGGAACATCCAGCTATCGGCAGAAGTAGCCGATTCGTTCGGCGAACTGGAATTCAATCAGTTCGATAGCCTCAGGGATGTCCTGGAGTGGGTCGATGGGCTTGCGCCATACACCGAGCCGCTGGCCACGTGATCCGCATCCCTCTCCGCTGCCGCTGGCTCGGCCACTGCTTCCACGTCGACGCGTCGTACTACTACGGCATTGATCAGTGCGAGCACTGCGGCCGTGAGTTCGGCTGCGGGCGATTTCCGATCGCGCGGACCAAGGTGCGCGCGGTGCTCGCCGCACGGTGGGTTGTGCGCTTGGCGGTCGGCGTCCGATTTTTCCTTTTCCATCGGTGCGAGGAGTGCGGCCAGCGGTTTGGTCGGCATGACGATGCTATCGATCACCTCCCATTCTGATCAGGACTGACGCAATGAACATCAACCCCCGCACCTGGTTCGCCGGCAGCAAAGGCACCTCCAACCCCGTCAGCTCCAGCGCGCTGGTGCGCGCGCAGATGGCCATGGGCCCATGGCAGCAGGCGCTCGGCATGTTCATCCCGCGCGAGGTGAACCCGTGGTTTCTGGAGGCGCTGCGCGAATCGCTGGGCATCCTTGATGGCGCGGTGAATCGCATGGTGACGATCGACGGCATCATCGACGTGGAGGGCGGCAACGATGCGCTGGTGCAGTTGATCCAGCGTGAGCTGATCGGGGCCATCCCGGTGGGCGACAAAAACGCCGGCCTGCAGGCGTTCTACACCGGTATGGGTCAGGAACAGTACGAGCAAGGTTTCTCGCTGGGTGAAATGGTGTACGACCGGCGCGGCCGCGAAATCGTCGCGCTGCGCGTAGCCGACAGCAAGGGCGTGCTGTTCCACCGCAATCTCGACACCGGCGTGATGGAAAGCTGGTACCTGCCGCCCATGCCCAACGCGCTGGGCCGCCGCGATGGCACCGACAGCGTGCAGAACGTGCTGCGCAACAGCCCGCGGCAATTGAACGTCAACCTGATCCAGGGGCGCGGCTACGAGTTTCTGAACCCGGACACGCTGGTTTACAGCGTATTCAACCCCGAGAACGATCTGCCCTATGGCGTGAGCCTGTTCCGCGGCATCGAGTTTGTCAGCCAGATCCTGCTGCGCATGCATAACGCAACCTCGCAGGCATGGGACCGGTTCGGTGACCCCTCGTTCCACGTCAATTACAAGACCAAGAACCGCATGTTGAAGGGTCCCACGCTGGAGGCACGCCGCTTGGAGATCGCCAGTAATTTCGGCACCACGCTGAATGCCAAGCGGCAGGGCAACAGTGCGGACTTCGTTACCGCCGTGGGCGCCGACGATGACATCGTGATCAACATCATTGGGGGTGATGGCAAGGCGCTCAGCATCGAAATGCCGGCGCAGCAGATGTTCGAGCAGATCCTCGCCAAGACCGGGCTGGCGTCATGGGTGCTTGGCGTGCAGTTGGGTCGCGCTCCCGCCGGGCTGGCCGACAACCAGGCGGAAATGATGCTGCAGGATAGTAAAACCCGCTTCGAGTCGCGTGTCCCTGCACTTCAGGTGCTGGTGACGAACTGGCTGCGCGGCCGCGGCAAAACGTGGAAGCCTGGCGACTGGCAGCTGGTGCAACGCCTGCCCAACCTGCGCGACGAGCTCAAGCGGGCGCAGGCCAAGTTCCTCGAGGCGCAAACCCAGATGATGCTGTCCAGTGCCGGCGTGCCAGCGCAGAACAGCGACCCGGTGACCATCGGGCCGCAAGCTGTGGAGGCGCTGCCACGACCCAGCAAATCGGCGATCGAGATCGCCGCAAGCACCTTCGATGACCCCATCGTGCGCGCCGCGCTGCTGTCGCTTGTGCACAAGCAGCCTGGGCACACCCACGCCAAGGGCGCCGGCAAGGAAGCATGGGCCATCGACGACCCCAACCTGCCGCGGATCCAGACCGCGGCCATCGCGGCGCTACAATCGGCATGGAAGGTGCTGGCCAACCAGACCCTGCAGGCACTGGAGCTGCCCGTGACCAAGGCGCAAGGCGAGGTGTTCACGTTCGACATCAGCAGCCAGCTGCAACAGCTGACGCAGCTGCAGGCGCAATTTGTCGCCACCAGCACGTCGGCCGATGCAGTACTGGTGCAACTGGCGCTGGAAATCTGGGCGCGCGGCATCGAGAACGCCGCCGCCGGCGTGGATCGCGAAGCCGAGGCCGCGCAGGTCATCGCTAACGCCCGCGCCCTGCATGCCGCCAACGTGGAAACCGGGCTGCGCGCGTCGCTGCAGAAAACCACGATGCGCGTCTATCAGGACGACATCGTGCAGTCGCTTACCGATGGCGTCTACAACGGCACCAACCCGCGCGAAGTGGCGGCGCAGCTGCGCAAGAAGTTCGACGGCCACGACTACGATTTCCAGCGCCTGGCCGAGTCGGAAATGGCGGCCGCGCACGCACAGGGCAATGCCGATGCGCTCAAGGGCATGGGCATTGCGCAATACGACTGGATCCTCGCCCCCGATGCCTGCCCGATCTGCACCAAGATCGCCGAGGCTGGCCCCTACACCGTGGGCAGCGGGCCGATGCCGGTACGCGACTCGCACCCGGGGTGCTTCTGCGTGATCAACGGGCACGTTTCATGAAGATGCCTGGCTATATCACGATCGCCGATGCGCTCGCCGCGGGCTTCACGCATCACGGCAAGTATTTCGGCGTGCCCCTATGGGTCGGAAACGTCGACGACGAATCCGGTGGCTTGCTGGTCGCCACGAAGTGGGCACCGATGGAATACGTCATGACGGTGCTGCATCACGTGGAGGGGACCCTGCGCCCATTGTTGTTCCCGAATGATCCGCCCAGCTTCCAGTTCTGGATCGGCGCACCCATCGAAACGGGTTGAAGAGGCGGCGCCCGCGGCCTTGATGCGCCGCCCCGTGCAACGGTTTGATGCAGCCTACAGCGGGCATCAGACCTCATGGGGCGGATCATGTGATGGACAAGGCAGCAATCACCAACCTGCAGCAACAGTCGGTGCCGAACATCACCGAGCAGTTGCCCACGCTGGATCGCGTATCGCTGATCGAGCTGGCTGCGCAGGAGGCCGCGAGCACTGCGCCACGCACCACGCTGCAGACGGCAATCGACAAGCAGCTGGCTGCACTGGATGCTGCGGAAGAGGGCGGCAATGCTGGTGGCGACGATGCTGCCGGCGCAGCGCCGACAGCAGCCGAGAAAGCAGCGGCCGAGGAAGCGGAAGCCACCGCCAAGGCCGCCGAGGCACCCAAGCCGCCGGCCAAGATCACCAAGGATGATTTCCGTCACCCCGACTATGCCGGCCCGCTGAATGGCGAGCAGGCCAACTGGCGCGTGGCGAACATCAAGCCGGTCGAGAAGGTGCGCACCAAGTGAGCCACACCAAGGCGCTGATGCTCAACGTCAAGGCGGCTCCGGCCGCCGACGATGCAGCATTGGCGCTCGTCAACAGCTTCACGCTCCGCCCCTTCGCTGCCGACGAACTGCAGTTGCGCGAGTATGTGCTGGCGCACAACTGCATTGACCGCGATAACGAAGTTTTCGACGAGGCATTGCTGGACAACTTCGCCACGACGTTGACCGGCCAGGGTGTTCACATCGTTCACCCGACCAGTTGGAAGAGTGATGGCGGACCGGCCGAAGGCAAGGTGTATGCCTCGCGCACTGAGTCGATGACGCTGGATGCCGCTCGCGCATTGCTGCGCGAACCCAACCTGATGCTGCCGCCCGATCGCAACCAGGTGAAGGTTCTTTTTGCCAGCGCGTACTACGCCAAGACGCCTGACAACACCGCGTTGCTGATCAAACAGGATGCCGGCATCGCTGGTGATGTCAGCGTGGGTTTCAACGCGGTCGGCCCTGTGCCGATCAAAGACGTGGATGGCCGCGAGCTGACGGCACGCCGTTGGATGGCGCCGGGCGAAGCGCTGGAAATGTCCCTCATATGGCTCGGCGCGCAGCAGGGCGCGCGGGCTGTGAAAAACGCAAAAACGAATCCCGAACCGGAGCAGACCATGAGCCTGACGAACGAAGAAATCACCGCGCTGCAGACCAAGGCTGCCAACGGCGACAAGTCCACCACGCAGCTGGCTGCCATCAAGACGGCGCTCGGCGAAGATGCCGCGCTGCTCGACAACCCGGCCACGCTGAAAGCCCACATCACCGATGCCAAGACCTACAAGTCGTCGCTGGTTGACGACATCGTGGGCATGGAGCGCCAGCTGAAGATCACCGGCGATGCCGAGGGCGACGTGGCCGCCGCCAAGACGTTCCTGTCCGAGATGCCGGTAGATCGCCTGAAGGCGATGCAGAAAGGCCTGGAGGCGCGCCTGCCGACCCAGCACCAGATCAAGGGCGCTGATGCGAACCGTGCAGCCGCCGGTTCGGCAGCGCCGGCCGAAGGCTCCGTGCTCGCCAACCCGGCCATCGCGGCCTAACCCGCCGCTACGGCACCAGGAGATATCACCATGTCGCTGCAACTTCGCTCCTCGTTCGACCAGATCAAAACCGTACAACTCACGCTGGCGGGTGCGACCAATGCTCATGTGCCGGTGCTGCAGAACGGGCACCTGCTGATCCCCACCGATTACGCGCTGGCCAACGCGATCAACGGCTTCGTCTACCAGTCGGAGATCAGCGACGCACCGAAGGCCGCCGTGGCCTGGTCGGCGCTGGACAAGTTGTACTGGGACAACACCGCCAAGGTGATCACCAACGTGGCCACCAGCAACACGCTGATCGGCTACGCGCTGCAGGATGCCCTGAGCGGTGACGCCATCACGGGCCTTGTGGCCTTCAACGCTTTCGCGGCTTAAGGAGCCCACCCCATGCAAACTTTCAGCAAGTTCGAAAAGCTCGGGGCGATCGCCGACGGGAAAGCGAAGCTCAAGGCGCTGGCCCAGTGCATCGACATGGAATTCTCGCTGCCGGCGATGTTCCGCGACCTGGGCGGCAGCGTGTCGACCACCGAGGGCGGCATCAAGGTCATCGGCGGCAAGCACAGCCACGTGCAGGTGCCCAGCGTCGATCAGGTCAAGGCGGCACTGTCCGTCAAATGGTCGGTGCCGGGCGACAACCCCAACCTGGTCGACCCGACCAACCGCGTGGTGCAGTTCTTCCACACCAACATGCCGGACATGGACACGGGGTACACCGCCATCTTCGACATGGTGGACATGCGCAGCTCGATCCTGGACAGCTTCGATATCCTCGATGCGAACCAGGGCATCACGTTCGGTCAGATCAAGTCCGGCGAGAGCGTCAAGATCCGCCGCGCGGTGACCGACAGCAAGATGAGCGTGCCGGTGTGCACCTTCGCCGACGGCGTGGGCATCGAGGACGACTGGCTGCGCTTCCAGAAGTGGTGGCAGGTCAGCGACACCGTGTCCGAGTTCAACGCCAAGGCGTGGGACCAGAAGGCGTCGTGGCATTACGCGCTGCTCACCGCACTTTCGTCCAGTGTGAACGTGGCGTTCGACACGGACGACACCAAGACGCTCAACAAGGCAGCGGCCAAGATCCTGCGTGCGGTGCGCGCCAAGGGTTACGGCGCCGGCCAGAACGCCGGCTTCGTGATCGTCTGCGCGCCGGAGGATGTGGGCCGCATCACCAAGATGCTGACGGCGACCGCCGGCACCTTGATCGTGGCCTACAACGCCAACGTGCAGCCGGTGAACGTGCACGTGAGCCAGGTGGTGGCAAGCACCTATATCCCGGCCAACATCGGCGGTTACTACCTGTGCCTGCCGGGTCGCAAGATGAAGCGCGGCGACTGGAAAGACCTCACCGTCGAAAGCGAGCGCAACATCTACGTGCGCGCCAACGACTACGTCGGCACCTTCCAGACCAATGCCGCCATCGGCGACACCGACCAGGTCGCCCGCGTGCTGTTCACCTGATCCCGACACCGTAGGCACCCAAAAATGCCGCGCGGCGACACCGTGCGGCATTTTTTCAACGAGGCAGCATGAGCACTCCCAAGGCCACCACCGACGACCTGAAAGACGAGGGGTTCATCGCCATCCAGTTTGGTGGCTTGAGCGACTCCGATTTCGTCATCTATCTGGGCAAGGTACTGCAGTCGGCGAGCCTGTGGGTGGAGCAGAAGTGCACGGCGGCGGCCTATGCGGCAGCCACCCTGAGCACCTATGCCGGCGACTGCGCGCAAAAGGCCGAAGTGAACTATGCCAGCGCCGTGCTGTTTCGGCGCCGTGTCGTGTTCTACGAAAGCAACGCGGCCAGCGGCAACAACAAGGACGAGGCCATGGTGCTGGCCGAGCTGCGCAAGCATGCCGATATGCGCCTGCAGGACGCCACCTACTGGCTGGGCGAGGCGATGCGCGCCATGGGCGTCGACGAATCCGGGTTGTATGACGGCACCGGCGTCACCAGCGGTTTCGTGGAAACCGGCCGTTACCCGCTCAGCACCGCACCCGGTGGTACGGCATGAGCATGTATACGCCACAGGAATTCGGCACCAAGGTGCGGGCGGTGATCGCGGCGCTGGATAAAGCGCTCAGCCGTGGTGTGAAAAAAGCGGCAACCGTGACCAACCGTGCTGCTATCGACAACCTCAGCGGCAATCGCAAGGCCGAGCCATGGACGTACCCGGTACCGGTACGCACGCCAGGCGGCCTGCGCGCGCAGCAACAGATGCAAATCGAGTCGCCGACCAGCGCCTACGTGTTCAACACCGCCGCCTATGCGGCGGCCATCCACAACGGCTACGTCAGCCAGTGGGCCGGGCGCGGCAAGCACAGCATGCGCATGAAGGCATTTCCACGCCCTTACCTCGATGACGCGGTGGAAGCCGCGCAGCCGCTGATGGTGATTCAGAACGAAGTGGTGGAGGCACTCAACGCATGGGCGTGAAGACCTTTACCGATGCGCTGCGCGTGCTGCTGACCACCGAGCAGCCGTTTGTGGCCGAGCTGGAAGCGCTGATCGGCACCACCGTGGTCACCGTGCTGAAGGCCAACACGCCGTGGGCGCAGATCGCCGCCAGTCAGCTGCCGTGCTTTGTGATCGAGCAGGGCGATGGGCAGACCTCGCCGCATGGCAACAGCGATGCCAGCGGGCTGACCATCGGCCAGACCTCGCAGGCTTTTGCCAGTGACCTCGATGTGTGCGTGCTGTGGAACGAGCCAAGCCGCGAGGCCGCCGCCGACCAGCGCGCGCAACTACCCGACCTTTTTGCCCAACTGATGATGCGCAACCCGCAACCCGGCGATGTCGACGGCGCGTGGCTGCAGCAGTGGGTGCCCGACCAGGGCGTGCTGCATCCGCGGCAATGCTGGATGGCCCGCATCCACGCCGAATACATGATCGAGAGGACGCCATGAACAAGACCTACGAAGTGGTTTTCGGTACGGATGCATTGCCCGGCGTCTTCGCCATCGGCAGCATCCGCCGTGGACAGAGCGCCACCGTCGAGGCCGCCGAGGCGGTGCGACTGGTCGACGTGAAAGGCCTGGCCTTTGCCAGTGCCGACAGCGATGCCGAGGCGCGCGCCGAGCTCGCCGCACCCCAGCCGCCGCCGCTGCCGCATAGCGATGAAAGTCCTACCCATGAAGAGGAGCTCTGATCATGGGCCGTGATCCGAACTGGTTCTCTCGAGGGAGTGACTTCGACCCAGCCGAAGTGAAGCAACGCAACGCGGAGTTGCATCCGGATCGATCCGACGAAGCATCTGCCGATTCCACATTTGAACAATCCTCCGAGGAGCACTGATCATGGCCAAGCAGGTACGTGGTTCCCTTGTTCGCCTGATCGGTGTCACCGACACCACGTTCGGCACGCCGCCGGTCACGCCAAGCAGCCTGATCCTGCCGTATGTGCAGAACAACGTGAAAGCGGATCAGACCCGCGATCAGGACCAGACCATCAGCGGATTTCGCGGCATGGTACGCAGCGTTGCCGGTGCCCGCAAGGTCAGCGGCGCGCTGCAGATCAATGCGGCGCCGCAGACGATCGGTTTCTGGCTGAAGCACCTGATCGGCGCGCCCACCAGCACCACGGCCACCGGCGTCACCACGCACGTGTTCTCCCCGGCCGCCAGCGGTGCCAACGCATTGCCGCCCAGCTTCACGATGGAGGAGGACATGGGTGCCGGGTTTACCTCGGCCTCGCGCTATATGCGTTACCTCGGCTGCCGCATTGCGTCGGCCGCCATCAGCATCACCCCGTCAGGCTTCATGCAGTTCAACCCCACCATCAGTGGCGCGGATTTCGTGGCCGGCGCCACGGTGCTGGATGCCGCACCCACCGACACCGGTCATGCCGCTTTCAGCACGCTCACCACCGCGCTCGTCTTTGGTGGCGGCAGCGTGACGCTGGACAGCACCAAGGTGGATCTGGCTATCAACAACAACCTGGATGCCACCGGGTATGTGGTCGGTGGCAACGGGCGCCTGGGCGATCTGCCTGAAGGTTTGATCGCCGTCACCGGCAGCATCGAGACGCTGCTGAAGGATGACAGCCTGCTGCAACTGGCGCTGACCGATGCCGACACCAGCCTGCTGTTGACGCTGACGCGCGGCACGGGCGATGGCACGGCCGGCAATGAATCGCTGGCCATCAACATCCCGGCGCTCGTGTTCGCCGCTACCTCGCCGACCGTGCCCGGTCCCAAGGGCCTGCTGCTCACTGGCACGTTCGACAGCCACCGCACCACCGGCGAAACCGGCGTGACCTTCACGCTGAAAACGCCGCTGGCGACGATCCAGTAAGGAGACACCATGTTCCGATTCGCCAAAGATGGCTGCGTACGCTGGCCGGTCACCCTGCAGCAGATGCAGGACGACGGCAGCGCCGCGGAGCAGTCGTTCATCGTCACCTATGAACGGCTGACGCGCGCCGAGAAGAAACAGCGCGACGCCGAGGTGCTGGCGTTCACCCAGCAGTTTCGCGCCGCGCTTCCCACGGATGGCGCCGACGATACCGCCGAGCTGACCGCCAAGCGCGCCGCACTGAGTGATGCCCGCATCGCGGCTGATGACGAGCTGCTGCGCGCCCGCGTCAAGGGCTGGGCGAACATCGCCGACCAGGACGGCAACGCCTTGCCGTTCAGCACGGCAGCGCTGGATGCCTTCATCAACGACGAGCTGCTGCGTACCACCTTGCTGCGCGGCTTGCTTGATGCCAGCGCGGGTGCGCAAACAAAAAACTCATTGCCTGGGCTCGCTGGCTTGCCGGTGCCAGCCCAGGCGTAAACATCCACGGTGTCGAGGAGCAGCTATGGGATGCGGAGCAGCAATACCCCGATACCGATCTGCCGGCGTATTGCCGCCAATGTCGCATCGCCGGTGGCTGCGATGCGACGAAAGGGGAGATATGCCCGCGCCCGCATCTGCTGCCGGAAAACCTGCCCGCGCTGCGCGCCTACGACACCTGCGAAACGCAATGGCGGGTGGGTGCCGGCGGTGCGGTCGGCCTCGATTACACCGCCTGCATTGCCACGCTGACGCTGTACCTGCCGCGCTGGAACAAGGAACTGCCGACCGCTGACCTGACCGTGCCGGAGTTGCTGGACGATCTGCGCACGATCGAGCAGGCCATGCTCACCGGCATGGCCGAGAAAGCCGAGAAAGAACGCCAACAACGCGAAAGCGAAGGCCACGAGTGATCACCGAAAACACCCTGCGGGTCAAGATCGAAGGTGCCGACGACGGTTCACTGAAGGCGTCGCTGGTCGGTGCAGAGCAGAGCGTTATCGCTGTCGACAAGGCGCAGCAGGCGCAGGCCGAGACGGCCGGCAAGGCCACGGCGGCGTTGCACGAGAATGCCGCCGCGGCGGCGGCGGCCGGCCTCGCTGCGCAGGAGTCGGCGGCGGCCATCGTATCCGCCACCGCCGTGACGGGCGAATCCTACGATCAGCAAACGGCACGCATCAAAGCTGCCATTGCCCTGTCGCTGGAACAGCAGGCGGCCAATAGCGGCATCGCCGAGAGCGAGGCCAGCATTGTCGAGCGGGCCGGCTTGCGCACGGAAGCCACCGCCGCCGAGGTAGCGGCTACGCGTGCCGCTGTCGCTGCGCAGGACGCGCAGATGGTCAGCATGAAAGCGTTTGCAGCCGCCGAGGCCGAGGCCACCGCCGCCACGACGCGCGATACCGCGGCCAAGATCGCCAACACCGAAGCCACGGCAATCAACGGCGGTGTGGCACGCGAAATGGGCGTGCTGGTGGGCGAAGTCGCACGCGGAAACTACACGCGGCTGGAAGGCTCCACGATCACCCTGGCCAACCGCACCGGCCTGCTGCAGGAAGTGTTCACCAGCACCGGCCTGGCGATCGCTGGCGTGGTGGGAACGATCGGTTTGCTGGTAGCTGCCGGCGTGCACGCGGTGAATCAGGAGGACGAGCTCAGCCGCGCGATTGTGGCTACTGGCAACTATGCCGATGTGACCGTGCATCAATTGCAGGGCATGGCATCGCAGCTGCAATCCAGTGGCGCCAGCTACGGCCAGTCCATCGACGTGCTGGGCAAGCTGGCGGCGTCTGGCAAGGTGGCCGGCGACAGTTTGCTGACGGCCGGTCAGGCCGCCGTGGACATGGCGACGCTCACCGGCCAGAGCATGGACAGCGCTGTATCGGCGGTAGTGCGGCTTGGGCAGGACCCAGTCACGGCAGCGGCGGCATTGAATGATGAATTCCATTTTCTGACGGCGGCTCAGAACGAGCAGATCATCAGTCTGGAGGCATCTGGCAACAAGGCCGATGCCGCCAAGGTGGCCTTTGATGCGCTTGGCGCCGTGATGCATGCGCGCGCCATGCAGGCCAAAGAGGATGCGCCATGGTTCACCACGGCGTTCAACAACTGGAAGCAGGGCGTTTCCAACATTGGTGCCGGCGTCGGCGACATCCTGACGCTGGGCGGCAAGAAAACCGAGATCGATCAGTACACCGATGCCGTCAAGAAATACAACGAGGCGGTGAAGCAACTGGAAATGGATCGGGCCAACGGCCGGACCGGTCTTGCGCACGATCTCAACGTGTCGTCGGCGCAGAGCGCCTACAACAACGTGATGGATATCTGGAACAGCCCGGATTTCCAGAAAGAGCGCGACCAGAAACAGATATCCGCCGTGGTGCAGGGCGTGCAGGACGATGGCGTGGAAGCCACCCAGACCCTTGCCAAGCTCGGCATCACGCTGGACGGATTGAAAACGAAGCAGGAGAAAGTCAACGACGCCGCCGCGGCGCTGTACAAGGCCCACCTGGCCGGCGTCAATTTTCCCGGCGTAAATTTCAACGGATCGGCCGCCGACCTGCCGCAGGGTGCGGGCTGGGATGCGATCGTCAAAAAGCTCAACCCGCCCAAAAAAGCAAAGCGCGCCCCCGAGATATCAGCCTACGACACGTTCTCCTCGCAGGTGGATGCGCTCGATGTCAAATCTATCAGCGCCGACAGTGCCGCACTGACACAGTATGAGCAGGGCATTGCGAAGCTGGCCGATCAGATGGCCATCTATATGTCCAAGGGTGGCGATGCCACCAAGGCCGCAGACCTGTTCAACCGCGGCCAGCAGGATCTGCAGAAGACGCTGGATGCCAATCATGTAAAGGAACAGCTGGCGGAGCAGCAGTACGCCGAGGCGTTGAACAAGAGCAATGCCGCCCTGCAGCTGCGGGTGAATAACGAGATCGCCCGCATCGGCATGGGCGACAAGGAATACCAGCAGACCCAGCAGATCGCCAAGGCCTATCAGGACGAAGCCGATGCATTGGAGAAGCTGGCGTTGCAGCGCCAGGCGGGCATCAATGGGCAGTCGGGCGGCTTGTCGCAGTCAGCCTACGAGGCCGACGTGGCGGCGTTGCGTACAGCCACTGCCCAGAAAGTCCAGATCATGCGCACTGGCTATGCGGCGATGGATGCCGCGCAGGCCGACTGGACGAACGGCGCAAAGTCGGCACTGCAAAATTACGTTGACCAGGCCAAGGATGTCGCCGATCAAACCAAGCAGGCTTTCACTGGCATGTCCACCGATATGGAGGACGCGTTGGCGACGTGGGGTACTAGCGGCAAGCAGTCGATGGACACGTTTGAAAAGGACTTCGACAACATGCTGGCGCACATGGTGGCCAAGGCGCTGATTGCCCAGGCCGAGACAGCGCTGCTCAACATGTTTGCCGGCGGTGGCGGCGGTGCGATAGCTGACCTGGGTGGCAATAGCGGCAGCTTCGGCAGTGACATGGCGAGCGTGGGCGGCGGCAGCTACGGCACGCTTGGCGCCGGTCATGCGGACGGCGGCCGCATCAACGGCCCCGGTACCGGCACCAGCGACAGCATTCTCGCCCGCCTGTCCAACGGCGAGAACGTGATCACCGAGAAAGCCACCAGCTATTACGGCCAGAAATTCATGGACGATGTGAACAACATGCGCCTGCCACGCTTCGCGCAGGGTGGTCCGGTGGGATCGTCGGCGGGCGCTGGCGGGGCTGTCGCCAGCCAGCCCATCACGGTCAACATCTACGGCGCGCAGGACGGCGCCCGTGTGGAGCAGCGCGACGGCGGAGATGGCTTGCGTTATATCGATGTGTTCATCAACGCCGCTGCGCAGGACGTGGCACGCGGCGGTCGGCTAGGGCAGGCCATGAGCAGCGCATTCGGCGTGCAACGCCAAGCGCGCAGCTATGCGACGGCGGGGGGCTGAGCATGCCAAACCCCACCTGGCCCAGCACCCTGCCGGCACCGCTCGCCGACACCACCGCCGCTTTCGATGCGGTGGACAACGCCGTGCGCAGCAACACCGAGGCCGGCGTGAACAAGGTACGCCGCCGCTTCACGGCCGTGGCGACGCCGTTCACCTGCACGGTGAAGCTGACCCAAACGCAGTACGCCACGCTGATGGCGTTCTACACCACGACCTTGCTGGACGTTCTGCCGTTCGACTGGCTCGACTTCCGCACCGGCGCAGTGGCCACGTATCGCTTCATTAAGCGGCCAGCTGGTAGCTATGTCGCCGGCAGCATCGATCGCTGGCTCGTGACGTTGCCGCTGGAGCTGCTGCCATGAGGGTGGTCAGCGTCAATGCGCTGCGCGCCATGCTGGCACAGGAAACCGCCGAGGTTTTCCTGTGCTGCATCACCATCACGCATCCGGCGATCGTCACCCAGCGACTGGTGAACAATCCGCAGGCGCTCGTACGCTCGGCGGGCACCTATACGCCATGCCCCATGCAAATGACACTGCCAGCGCAGCGCAGTGACCAGATACCGCAGGTGAACCTGGTGATCGACAACGTCGATCGCACGGTGCTCGAGCAGATCCGCACGGTGGCCGGCATACCGCAGGTAACCATGGAGGTAGTGCTGGCCAGCAGCCCGGATGTAGTGGAGGCTGGCCCGTTCGATTTTTCGCTGCTCGTGGCCGCCTACGACGTGATGGTGCTGACCGGCACGATCGGCTACGCCGACGATGTGCTGAATCAAAAAGTGCCGGCGATGGAATACACGCCAACGAACAGCCCGGGACTTTTCCTGTGAGCATCATTCCTGCCTTTGCCGAGCCCTATGTGGGCATCCGCTATGTCGACAAGGGGCGTGACCGCCATGGCGTTGACTGCTGGGGTGTCTGCCGACTGGTGCTGGCCGAGGTGTTCCACGTGGACACGCCCGACTATCTGGACACCTACCGTGACGGCGAGGACTGGGAAGCGATCGGTGCCGCTGTACGCGCCGGCCTGGCCGATGGCTGGCAGCGCACCGAGCAACCGCGGGCAGGCGACCTGCTGATACTCACGATCGCCATGCGGCCGTGGCATTGCGGACTGATGCTCAGCGGCCTGCATTTTCTGCATGCGGCACCGGGTGACAGCACGGTGATCGAGCGACTGGACACGCCGCGCTGGGCGCGGCGCATCGAGGGGATATACCGGCATGACTGACGGCGCCCGCAACACCGGCATGGTGACCCTGGTGGCCCGCCCGCATCCGTTCGACACCGATACGGTGTACGCGGAGGCAGAAGCCGGGCAGACCATCGCGCAGCTGCTCGGCAAAGGCGCCTCGCACAGCCTGCGCGTGGAGGTGGGCGGCATCGAGGTGCCCGCCACGCTATGGCATCACGTGCGGCCCAAGGCTGGCCAGCGGTTGACCATCACGGCGTTTCCGCAGGGCGGTGGCAATAACAACAAGCTGCTGAAGCTGGTGGTATTGGTCGTGGCCGCCGTCTATCTGTACTACACGTGGGACTTTCAGGGCGCGGCGCAGATCGTTGCTTACGGCTTCACCGCCGTGAACATCCTGGTACCGCCGCCGCAGCCCAAGCTGCCCGGCCCGGGTGCCGCGTTTGACCCGCTGCTGTCGCTGACCGGCACGCAGAACAACGCGGCGATCTATAGCCCGATCCCCATGGTGATAGGCACGGTGCGGTTTTTCCCCACCCATGCGGCACTGCCGTACACCGAGATCAGCGGCAACGACCAATGGCTGCGCATGATGCTGGATCTGGGTCCGGGCGATCTGGATATCAGCGACATCCAGATCGGCAGCACGCCCATCGGCAGCTACAGCGATGTGCAGTGGGAGGTGACGCACACCCCCACGCTGTACACCAATGACATCTATGAGCTGCAGGTGGGCGCTGCGTTGAATGCAGCCGGCAACAATGGCCTGCGTACCAGCCAGACCAACAGCAGCGAGCTGTCAGTCGACGTGCAGTTTCCCTCCGGCCTGTTCGGAGTGGACAACAAGGGCAACGACATCACCGGTCATGTCGGCGTGACAATCCAGTATCGGCTCACCGGCAGCCCCACCTGGTCGAATGCCGCCGTGGCCACTGGGTTGTCGCCCTCGTCGGGGCAGATCGTATCGGACGGCGTCAGTGCGTTCACGATCAGCAGCTCAGTGCGCAAGGCGGTGCGTGTCGGCGTGCGCTGGCAGGTTCCTCCCGGCCAGTACGACGTACAGATCACGCGCGGCAGCACCACGTGGGATGCCACTACCTCGACCAACTACGCCGACATGACCTGGACGGTGCTGCGCTCGATCAGCGCGCAGAACCCCAGCACCACCGGCACGCTGAAGCTGTGCATACGCATCAAGGCCACCGACCAATTGAACAGCGTGGTCAGCACGGTCAGCGTGCTGGGTAGCCAGCGCATTCGCACCTACGACCCCGGTACCGGGCTGTGGACCAGCAGCGTGGCCACCAGCAACAACGCATGGGTCTATCACTGGCTGCTCACCGCGTGCCCGGGCGTGGCGCGCCTGATCGATACATCGCGGGTGGATATCGACGCCATCGTGGCGTGGGCAGCCGACTGCGATGCCATGGGCTACACCTACAACCAGCTGGAGCAATCCGGCCGCACGCTGTTTGCGCTGCTGGGCGATGTGCTGGCCAGCGGGCGGGCAACGTTCGGCATGCGCAACGGCAAATACGCCTGCGTGCGCGACGTGGTGCAAACCACGCCAGTGCAGATGTTTACCCCCTACAACAGCTGGCAGTTCGCCGGCCAGCGCGCGTTCTACAACGCACCGCATGCGCTGCGCTGCCAATGGATCAACCCCACGGCCAGCAACCAGCAGGACGAACTGGTGGTGTATGCCGACGGCTACAGCGCCGACGGCAGTGGTGGCACCACCCTTGCCACGCTCTACGAGGTGATGGATCTGCGCATGTGCACCGATCCACTGCCGGTGTGGCGCATCGGTAACTACCACCTCGAAGCGGCCAAGAAACGACCCAACACCTACACCTGGATGGCTGATGTGGAGAACCTGGTGTGCGAGCGCGGCGACCTGGTGCGAGTGGCGCATGACGTGGTGGAGTGGGGCGTGGGCAGCGGGCGCATCAAGTCGATCAGCGGCGACCGGCTCAGCGTGACGCTGGATGGCGCGATGCCGCTGGTGACCGGGCAGCTGTACGCCATCGAGGTACGCCAGAACGATGGCGTGCAACAGGTGATCAACACCACCACCACCGGCAATGGCGACGTGCAGACTTTCGTGTTTGCCAGCGCGATCCCCTCGACCATCCTGCCTGGTGACCTGTGCGTGATCGGCGAGCGCAGCCTGGGCACGCGCGACATCATCGTGCAGATGATCGAGCCGATGCAGGATCTGACCGCGCGGCTTACCGGCGTGGATGCAGAGCCCACCGTGCCCGCTGCCGGTACCGGCACGCCGCCGCCGTTCGTGTCGGCCATCACGGGCACGCCATGGTGCTCCGCCCCAGCGGTGCCGGTGGTGTCCATCCGCAGCGGCGACAGCGCGCCCGACGATGCCGGCGTGATCCATGCTGTGCAGGGCGTCTCGGGCGCGCCTACCCCCGGCATTCTGCGCGTACCGATCTACGGTGGCGGCGGCTGCGTGGTGGTGGAGAGCGTGCTGCCTGACGGCCGCGAAGCCGGCACGATCGCCGTGGGCGACACGATGCAGCTGGCGGACGAGTCCACGCTGGCAGGCCGCACCGGCACCGTCAGTTACAGCCAGCCCACGTTGCAGCCTTGCGTGGAGATCGTGACGGAACGCGGCGTGGTGCTGCGCTGCTCGATCAGCGCACCCATCGCCACGGATCGCGGGTGCATCACGGCGCCCAACCTTGCCGGCCGCCGCGTGGCCGTGCTGATCGATGGCGTGGCCGGATGGGATCGGGTGACCCACCTGCGCACCCTCGGCGCGCGCATGGTGCAGCACATCACCTGCGAGGACAGCTGTTTCTGGGCAGGCGCCGCCGGCAGCGCCGGCTACCTGCTGCACCATAACAAACGCGCGCGACTGCAGGACAACCGATGACCGCTTCTGCCGCGGTAAAATATGAGGTGCGCTGGCGCGTCACCGGCACCGAACAATGGAGCGACATCGCGCCCTGCTCACCGGTGGGCGAGATCGTGGTGGAAGGCCTGGACCGCACCAAGCCATACGATTTCGAAGTGCGTGCGGTATCGGCCTGCGGTGCGCGCAGCGCCTGGGGCACGGCATCGAATACCGTACCGATAGCGCCCCCGGGCACGCTGGTGCTGGCCGACATCGCCAACGAGGTCACCACCGCCCAGGCCGATGCCGATGCGGCCAATGCCGCGCTGGCCGACATTGCCAGCGACAACCTGCTGACGCCCGGCGAAAAGCCGGTGGTGATTCGCGACTACAACGTGATCACCACCGAGCAGGCCGGCATCGATGCGCAGGCCACGGCCTATGCCATCACCACCGAGAAAACCGCCTACGACACCGCCGTCAGTGCGCTGACCACGTATTTGGCCACGCTCACAGCACCGGTGCTGTGGAGCAACCTGACCGGCAACACCACGATTGTCGGGGCGACGTTCCGCAGCAAGTTCGCGGATGTCTATACCACGCGGCAGACGCTGCTCAATGCGATCTATGCGGCGGCGAAGGCGAAGGCGGATGCGGCGCAGGCGACGGCGAATATCGCCCAGTCGAACCTCTACATCATCGACCCCAATTTCATCAGCGGGATCAACTACTGGGCCGTCGATTATTTCCCCGGTGGCTGGTACGGCGAGACTGGTGGTGTTTCGCCCAGCCCGTTGATCGGCACCTATGCTGTGCATGCCGGATCGACCGTTGCGGTCAATACCAACCACATCGCGACGACAGCGCTGCGCAACACCGGGTTCGGTGTAGTGAATCCCGGTCACATCATCAGCGCATCGGTGTTGATCCGCCCGTCAGGCGGACCCGATGGTACGGCTGACGTGCGTATCTCGTGGCGCAACTCGTCGCAAGCGGAAATCCGCGTTGATCGAGGCAACCAGATCACGAATGCCACCGGCACCGGCATGTCGCGCGTCACGGGTACGGCGCCGGCTGGTGCGGTCTACGCGCACATCGAGGTAGGCGCCTACAGCCACACCGTCGGGTACTACACCTACACGGCGGCCGATTGGAACTATCAGCCGAATAGCCTGGACGAAGTACCGAACAGCGCCACCTATCTCAAGTCTCTGGCGCGAGCTCAAGGCCTAGTAGAGAACGGTGATTTCGAGGTCGGTGCGGCGGGGGTGTTTCCTCCGCCTGGATGGGCGCTCGGCACGCTGATCGTTGGCAGCAGCGTCGTATCTCAAAGCTACGACACTATCAGCATGTATGCAGGCACGCGGGCCTATGGATTCACTGCCACGCAGTACAACGGCGTGGAGTCGATCCGATCGTATCAGGTCAACCCGGGCGACTATTACGCCATCGGTGGCGCTGTGGTCGGCGCCAGCGGGGCGGCCGTCTATGCACTTTATTTCTTCAATGCGGCAAACGTGCAGGTGGGCAACATTGCCATCGCCAGCAACACGTCGGGATGGGCCTATAAAACCAACACCGGGAAAGTGCCCGCCACGGCTGTTTACGCCAAGCTCATCATGGCGAACTTCAATCCCGGCTCCGTGGCTGTCGAGTTCGACGCCCTATTCATGGCCCGCTGCAGTAGCTATGACAACGCACTGGCCATCGCCAACAGCGGCAGTACGCTCGGCAACCAGTTCAATGCCCCCAACTCGCTCACGATGGCTTATGGCTCAGTGCGCAGCACGACGGCGCTGACGGCTACGTCTGCCGGCGCGGTGAGCGTCAGTGCATTTACGGCATATCTCGGCGGCGCGTCTGTCAGCTATAGCGCCGTGAGCAACGCTGTCACTGGCCTCACGGTGGGGTCGACATACCAGATTTACTGCCACGACCCCTCGCCACCGACAGGCGGAACGAAAACGTGGTTTGCGGCAACGAGCGTGCAGGCCGCGATGCAGCAGGGCGATGACGTGGTGCTGGGCGGCCAGGTCACTATCCCAAGCACCGGTTCGTCGGGTGGTGGCGGCTCGGGCGGATGCCCGGTGCGTGAGGCGTGGGTGCTTCGTCGCGGCCCGAACGGTGAGCATGAGCAGGTGCGGGCTGGCGATGTAGTTGTCGGCGATTACTTGCTGCTGACTTCGGGTCGATGGGGGCTGGTGACGCAATCGGCGCCGAAGCTGGTGCCGTGCGTTCGGGTGACCAATACCGTGGGCTATTCGCTGTGCTGCTCACGCACGGCACCGCTCGGACTGGAAGAGGGCGCACCTGTCCTCGCACCCGAAGCGCTCGACGAGTACGTCATGTCGCGCGCGGGCCACTGGATCGACGGCATCCGCATCAATGCCATCGATGACATTGGCGATCGCTGGGTACAGCACATCACCTGCGAAGACGATTTCTTCTGGGTCGGTGACGATCCGGAGTGCCTGTTCTCGCACCACAACCTGAAACCTTGAGGACACCATGAGCACACCTATCACCACCATTGCGAACCGCCCCGCTGGCAAGCCCGTTTTTGATTTCACCATCGCTCCCGGCTACTGCCGCGTGGTACTCGGCACGGTGAGCAACGATGGGCAGAACCTGGTGATGACCGGCTGGGCTTACCAGATCGACGAGGCCGGTGTGCCGGTGCTCGATGCCACCACCGCAGCGCCGATTGCCACCACGGACAGCCAGCGCACCGTGGTGTTGTCGGGCGTGCTGGCCGGCACGCGCAGCCTGTACGACGGCTGGTGCAAGTACGTGCCGGCTTCGCAGACCACGATCAACGCCACCACGCTGCCGGAAGGCTGGACTAGCGGTAGCGGCGCACCCAGCACAACTCCCGCTTACGGCAGTGGCTACTACGACACCGCGGCCGATCAGCCTTATACGTATCAGCAGGGCTGCCTCAACAAAGCCGCGCAGAGCTTTGCCGATGCACTCGATGCGCAAATCGACAACGCGTCAAAACTGGCCGCCCTCGGCCTCTAACCGGAGACACACCATGCCGCAACCTGTCGACTACCCCACCTTTCTCGCCAACGTCAACACCAGCGACCTGGCGATGCTCACCACATTCATTGTCGGCGTGAGCGTGCAATCTTCAACAGCTGCCGAGGCCGACGCGCTGTTCGTGCAGGCACAGCGGCTTTACAGCTCCGGCCTGCTGACCAATCTGCACCGCATTTATCAGGATGTGGGCGGCGTGTTGCAGCAGTCGTTTACTGGGCTGGTGGCGCCGCAGGCGGCCGGCTACGTCGCGCAGCTGGCGCGCGAGCGGGTTACCTTGTCACGGGATCCGCTGCCATGATCGCGGCAGCGATCGTTGCGGTGGCGGCCGGGCTGTATTGGTGGCGTGTTGTGCGACCCAAGCTGGCAGTGGCGAAGCAACAGGCCGTGGCGTTGGCGGCGTTGCAGGCGGCATCCGCGGCCTATGACGCGGATGTGCTGGCGTTTGGTGCGCGCGAGCGGTGGGAGGCGGCAGTACGGGCGGCCATTGGCGTGGCGAGGTGATGGGCGCTATGTCTCCTTGAGCCGGCGCAGGAGCCGCTCGATCACCGCCTGATTGCGGCGCCCATGGCCTTGAAGCGCCGCGCGCCAGCCGCCGATGCTGCATGCAGACTCACGCAGCGGGGCAGGGCATGGCTGACAACGATACTCAGGGCGGTTGACGGTGAGTGCCGGCAACTTTGCCGCGAGCCTGGCCCTGACCCTGGTCTATGAGGGGTTGTTCTCCAACAACCCCAAAGACCCCGGCGGCGCCACCATGTGCGGCATCACCCAGCGCGTGTATGACGAGGACCGCGATGCGCGGCGATTGCCGCGCCAGCCGGTGCGGCTGAGTACGCAGGCCGAGCGCGAAGCGATCTATCACAAGCGCTACTGGAACCTTGCCCGTTGCGATGATCTGTCGCCCGGCGTCGACTACGCGGTATTCGACTTTGCGGTGAACAGCGGCGTGGGCCGGGCCGTGACCACGCTGCAGCAGGTGACTGGCGCCACCGCAGACGGGGCGATGGGCCCCGCCACACTGGCAAGTGTGCAGCGCTACGCCAACCAATATGGCGCCACCGCGCTCATCGACTCGCTGTGTACGGCGCGCGACCAGTTTCTGCGCAGCCTGCCGACCTACATCACGTTTGGTGCCGGCTGGACGCGTCGCGTCATGGGCAGCATGCCCGGCCACCAGATGACCGACACCGGCGTGATCGATCGCGCCTGGAGCATGGCCATGGATCAGCAGGTCACCCTGCCGGCCGCGCCTGCGATCACCGTGAAAACGTATCTCGCCGCTGCATCGCTCGCTGCATGACGGAGAGCTCGATGGACATTACCCGTTTGGACAACGATCACATGCAATTCAAGCTCGGACCGGTGGAGCGTTGGGTGATCGCTGGCGCTTTCGGTTTGCTGGTGTTCCTGCTCGGTTACGTGTTCCACAGCTTCGATGCGGGCCGAAGCGCAGGGCTCCACGATGCAAACCGTCGTGACCCAACAAGCCGTGACCAACGCGCAGCTGCAGACCCTGAGCCAGCAGCTCGCCGACGTGCCCGGCCTGACGCGCGCCATGGCCGAGGCCAAGGTGCAGATCGAACGCAACACCTCCGACATTCGCGAGCTGCAGCAGACGAGGCGGCTGAAATGAAACTGATTGACGAACTCGATGGCAAGCTGCTCAAGCTGTGGAAATTCTGGTCGGTTCGGTGGGGCGTCATCTCAGGCGCCTGTTCTGGCGCGGTTGCTGCCTACGAAGGCTTCAAGGCCATGGATGCCGCGCTGGTTCGATGGGTGCCCGAACAGGCCGTTGGCGTCCTGGTGCTGGCTGCCGTGTTGTGCACTTTCGCCAGCATCCTGTCGCGCGGCATCCCGCAACCCAAGCTGCGCGAGCCGTCGGAAAGTGACGACAATGCGGAGCATGCGTGATGCTGGCCACCCTCGAATCCAAGTTGATCGCGCTCGGTGCCGTCGTGCTGCTGCTGCTCGGCGCCTATGCCTGGGCGCACCATCGCGGCGCGGTATCGCAGCAGGCGGTCGATGCCACCGTGATCACGCAGAAGACCCTGGCACTGAGCGCTGCCGGCGAATCGCTGGCCAACGCTGCCGCCGCACTGCGCGCCGCCAGCGCCGCGACCATCGCCAATCGTGACGCCGCCGCGGCTGCGCGCGCCATCGCCGCCACCGCCGCTAAGCACGCAGATGAAGCCAAGCAAGCGCTGGCCAACGCCAACGCCGCATGGCAAGCCAAGTTCAAGGCGGCACAGGGCGCGAAGGGGTGCGAAACCCTGCAGGAGCAGATATGCGAATCCGCCATGGGTTATTGATCCTCGCCGTTCCGTTCGTGCTGACGGGCTGCCCGGGCGACGTGAGGCCGCAGCCGCAGCTGCCAAAGACCGTGTATGTCGAGGTGGACAAGTTTGTCCCGCTCGATCCCACCCTGCTGGATGATTGCCCGATCGCGGAACCGGCGAACCGGTCCGTGTACGAGGCGGTCGCGGTCGCCAATGCCCGCAAACTGGCGCTGCAGAAGTGCAATGCCGACAAGGCGGCTATACGGGCGGCGCAGCCGGCGGAGCCGGCACACCCGTAGGCGCAAGGATTACAGCGCCGAAAGCTCAGTGTGAGTTTTCGCAGAACGCCACGCGGCCAGTGATGCATCGCTGCCCTGCGGATGCCCGGTATCAATTTCACCAAGGTTCGTGAGCCATGCCGTCATCAGCGATTCGGCTTCCGGCATGGCGCGCTTATGCCGCTTATCTGCCTTGAAAGCGCTGTAGTCGGCTTTGCCCTGCATTTGAGCCTGGGTTACGCATGCCGCGACCGCCTGTTTGTCGGAGCTCAGTTTGTCCGCGATGCGCTGAGATTCAGCCACGGACGCATCGCTGGCTTGCTGCAGTCGACTCGACAGGAAATCACGCGTCTCGCGGTGGCCATGTCCAACGCCGTACACCTGCGCATCCATCTCGGCTTGTGTTTGTGCCGTCTGCAGGTCAAGTGCGGCCTTGTAGTTTGCGGTGCTGGCACCCTCGGCGGCCTGCTGCGCTTGCTGTGCACAGGCATCGCGCGCGCTCGCCAAAACGGTGGCAAGGCCTTGCACTGAATCTTGTGACGCGGCCGCTACGCGGCCACCCACAGAAAGCAATGCAAGCATGAGCAATGTTCCCAAGATCATTTTCATTCGCAAGCCCTGTTCGTGTGCAGATCAGTTCAAAGTTCCCGTCACTTTGGCGGCGCTAGCAAGCTTACCAATCCGGAACGCCGCGCTGGCTCCATTCGCCGCATCGCTGCCACGACCAAGTGTTCGTCGACTGACAGTGCAACACCATACGTTGCGGTCGGCTCCTTGATCATCGGCTCGCCGAAAACGCGCGGGCCACGTCCTGTTGCCAGCCATTCGAAGGCAAAGCCGCTATGAATTGCGACCTGTTCAAGATTCTTGACGCTGGGTGATGTGCCTTTCTCCATCTCCCATTGCGCCACGGCGCCACGGCTTACGCCGAGCCGTGCCGCGAACTCTTCCTGAGATACGCCAACGCGGCTTCTAGCCTCGCGAATACGCGCATGCATATCGCCCAAAACATGTGTCTCCCGATGGAATTGCCCCCTGTGCGCGCTGTATAGCTGCGCGAACAATTCCATGCCGCTCGTATCGCTTGCAATCCATAAATTGCTAGCTATACTATGCGTCATGGACATCAAGACCGCTCGTAAAGCTAAGGGCTGGACCCAGTCGGAACTCGCCGACCACATGAACGTCTCGCGCGGCGCCGTCGCGCAATGGGAGATGGTCAAGGGCACCCGGCCAGACCCGGCGCGCGCCATGCTTCTGACCACGTTGCTGCCGGGCCTGAAGTTCGAACATATCTATCCGCAGAGCAGGGCGGCCGCATGAACCTCGTCGGTTACGTGCGCGTGTCGACCGAGGAGCAGGCCCGCGAGGGCGTGAGCCTGGGCCAGCAGACTGAGCGGCTGAAAGCCTATTGCGCGCTGCACGGCCACGTACTGGTGGACGGCTACAGCGATGAAGGCGTGAGCGCCAGCATGCCAGTGGCCAAACGCCCGGGCGGCCGGCTGATGCTGGAGGCATTGAAGGGCAAGGACGTGCAGGGCGTGGTGGTGGTGCGGCTGGACCGCCTGTTTCGCGATGCGCTGGACGGCCTCACGTTCTTTCGCCACGCCGATCGCACCGGCGCCACCGTGCACAGCATCAGCGAGCTGATCGACAGCAGCACGCCCGCCGGCAAGCTGAGCCTGACCATTCAACTGGCTGCCGCGCAGTACGAGCGCGATCTGGCCGTGCAGCGTGCCACCGAGTGCAGCGTGAGCATGCGCGAGTCGGGCAGGGTGTACGGCACCGTGCCCTATGGCTGCATCGCGGTGGGCGAGGGCGATGCACGCCGACTCATGCGGCAGCCGTTCACGTGGGGCTGGCGCCGCACGATCGTCGAGGATCTGGCCGCGGGCGTATCCCTGCGCACGCTGCGCGCCGAGCTTCTGGAACGCGGCATCCCCAGCCCCACCGGCCGACGTGTGTGGAGCCTCAACACCCTGCGCGAATTGCGTACGCATCACGCCTCCCTTGCATCCCTCCCCATGGCTGACGTTGACCACGTTGCCACGATTTCCACCGCGGCAACTGAAGCTGGAGTTTCTGCTCATGTCTGAGTTGCAGATGGAGGCCGACGGCATGCCGGCCATGACGCCCGAGGCGCGCGCCGCTTTTGCGCGGCTGACCCACGCCACGGCACACGAGGCGATGACGCTGCGCACGTTGAATGCGCGCATCCGTAGCCGTGGGCTGACGACGGTGGAGCAGGTACATGCATTGGTGGGCGAGATGCTGGCCGAGCGCGCGCGGCGCATCAGCATAGATCCCGACCTGGTGAGCGATGCGCACGAAGCGGCGGCGGTCGATCGCCTGCTGGACACGGCCCTGCTGGGCAAGCAGGTGCGCCATGCGTGAGTGCCGCAGCCAGATCATTGCCGCCCACGTGGCGCTGGCGTTGAGCCGTTGCTCGATGATCGAGCGGGTCTACGCGCAGGCCGTGGTGGACATCTATCACGAACGCACGCCGCTGCATGCACGCACGCTGGAGTTTCACAGCAGCCGCGATCCCTACGACGACGCGCGGCGCAATGGCCAGATCGTGAAACGCCTGCTGGACGGCCGCGTGCGCATGCCGGTGGATCTGGAGGAGTCGCTGATCCTCGCGCTGCCGCAACCCTACCAGCAGCATCTGCAGGCGGAGCTGGCCGAGCGCCTTGGCCTGATGGCCGCCGAGCTGCCCAGCGCCAACCCGGCCGGCCAGCAGCACCAGGTGGGCGACCTGATCAGCGACGTGGGCAAAGCGCTGGACCGGCTGTCGCCGATGCTGGACGACGGCGTGCTGGATGAACGCGATGCCGTCTATGCCGAGGCCGCGCTACGCGGGCTGGAAGCGCTGCAGGCACGCGCCGCCACCTTGTGCGATGGCATACGCCAGAACGTTCTGAAACAGGGCGGTTGCCTGCGGAGCGTGAAGTGATAAGCGGGCGTTTTGCAGATGGCCGTGACGTGGCGGGCTCGCATGGTGCGCGCTCGGCCTGTCAGGAGACGGCACGGCCATCTGCGCAGCGCCTGTCGGCTGCGACGTATGCAGTAACGAGCGGTTGTTTCGCTGATGGCCTGGCCGCCACGCAGGTGGCTTCGCCTCTCCCCCCGAGAACGCCGGCACCGGCCGGGCCATCAGCGCAGCACCCGCTACCCGAAATGAAGAACGCCCGGGGCGGCTACCCCAGGCGTTCAGGTTGTCCCACCGCGCTTTGGAGAACGGAAGACATGAACATCGTAACCCAGGCACTACCGCCGCGCCAGATGGCTGCGGCTCGCGCCGCGCTCATGCGCTGGTACCCGGCCATGCCGCTGCGGCTGATCGATGCGATCCGCCTGCACCGCCCCGGCTACCCGCTGATGGCGGGCGACAAGGCGGCGCAGGGGCCGGCGCGATGAACACGCCCCCCCCCATTTACGTTGGGCCAAGCTCGCCGGCCCGCTGCGCACAGGCGGCGGAAGCCGTGGCGGCGGCCAAGACCAACAAGGACACGTTGAAAGAGATTGCGGTGGATCTGGGCGTATCGCGTGGCACCTTGCGGCGGATGGTCGAGGCGCACAAAGCCATGCGCGAGTATCAGGTGAAACTGGCTCGCGACGGTGCGGCGCCCATGGCGGTATGCCATGTCATCACGCCCAAGGGTGCGATGGCTGCAGCCGTGGCTGCGTTCCGCGAATACCCAGGCACGCTGAAAGGCCTGGAGCTTCCCGGCTGGTATCTGCTGGTGGGCGATCAACGCTTCCAGCTGCACGCCGTACGCGACGAAGCAGCCCCGCAGCGGAGGGCTGCCTGATGCGCGCCTTGGAACTTCGACACTCGGCACACGGCGACAGCTTTGCCCTGCGCCTGCGCGCCTCGCGCGAACGCGCCCGGATGACGCAGGAGGCGCTGGCCGGCACCGTCAAGATCACCGCCAAGCGCATGACCTCGATGGAGATGGGCGGAAGCGCGCCGCCGTCGCCCGAGTTGATCGGCGCCCTTGCCCGCGCGCTCAACGTGCCGTCGCTGTGGCTGATGGCGGGCGACCTCGCCGGCAAGCAGCACCGGCCAGACTGGTACACCGGGGGTGCCGCATGAAAAAGCCCATGGACGTCTATTTTCACGGTGTGCGCGAGGGCGCCGACTGGCGTGGCCAGGTGATCGGCAACGACGGCAGCGTGAAGGCGCGCACCAGCCACCTGCTGCCGACACAGGAGCGCGCGATCGAGGCAGTGAAGGTGCAGTGGGATGCACTGCAGAAGCAGCTACGCGAGGTGGCGGCATGAAGCGCGTCAAGGGTGGTCAGCAGCTTGTTCGAACGATTCTATTTGAGGCCGAAAAGGTAGAGCGCTGGCGCAAGCATGCGATTGATCTTTCAGACGCTGGGAAGCCGGGCGCGGCTTACTGCATTTTGTCCGGCGTTGAGCTCAATGCTCTAACGGCTTTTCGGGCAGCTCGTGAGCTCCAAGCGCGATGCGCGTTCCAGCGCAACGGCGGTGCAGCATGACCGCCAACATCATCACCATCGCCGGCCACAACGTGGTGCCCGTGTCGATGGATCAGGCGATCGCGCACTACCTGCAGCGCAAACGGCTGCGCGGCGCCGCGCTCAACACGCTGGTGGCCTACGGCGGCGACCTGCACGACTTCGCCGCGTTCGCCGAGTTGCAGGGCGTGGGCCTGATCGGGCTGCTGGGTGAGCACCTGGTGGATCGCTGGCTGGACATGCTGGGCCATCGCGGGCTGTCGCTGCGCACGCAGGGCCGCAAGCTGGTGGTGTTGCGCCAGCTGGTGCGCCACGCCCAGCGCGAGGGCTGGCTGCAGCACGACCCCACCAAGGATTGCGGCGTGCGCTTCAACACGCTGCCGGTGATCGCGCCGGAGCTGGCGCCGCTGCTGGCCATGCTGGACCAGGTGCCGGTGGCCACCGCGCAGGATCTGCGCGATCGGGCGATGTTTCGCCTGGCGCTGGACGGTGCGCTGCGCATCGGCGACGTGATCGGGCTGGACGTGCAGCAGCCGGTGATGCGGGCGCGCCACAGCGTCGACCTGCAGCGTCGCGAGATTCACACCGTGGGCAAGGGCGGCAAGCCGGCCTGTGTGCCGATCAACCAGCGCACAGTGCAGTGGCTGGAGGCGTGGCTGGCGGTGCGGGCCGACGTGGCGCGTGGCGGTGAGCCGGCCATGTTCGTGAGCAACCGCGGCACGCGCATCACCCGGCAGCAGGCACACAACCGCATCAAATACTGGGGCGCGCAGTTCGGCTTGCCGGGCCTGCACTTTCAGCTGCTGCGCCACCGCCGCGTGGGCGACGTGGTGGAAACGCTGGGGCTGGAAGCCGGCCAGCACCTGGCGCGCCATGCCAAGAAAAGCACCACGGCCAACGTGTACGGCGCCCAGGCGGCTGCGGTGGTACGCCACGTGCTGCGCGAGCACGCCGATCTGGATGCGCCGCGGGCGCGGGTGGGTGGGGTATGAACGCGCTCAGGGATACCAAGGCACGCGAGATTCTGACGCGCAACGGCGTGGCCGACGACGTTGCCGGGCCATTGTGTGCATTCATCATCACGCTGCTGGAGCAGCAGGGCGATGACGGCGCTGAAAACTTCGATGGCGCCGTGCTCGGTGCCATGTCTGCCGACGACTACTACGACCACCTTGAAGGCTGGTGCTGCGGGCATCGCAAATTCCGAAAATGGATCTGCGAGAAGCGGGCTGGCGAGGGTGTCTATCTAACCAAGGCGGGGCGGGTGCTTGCCGGATTGGTGAATGAAGGGCTGGCGATTCTGCCAGCTGACGGCGGTGACGCATGAACGCCGTGCAGAAGATCAACCCCATCGCCAGCAAGCACGAGAACGGCCGCATAGCCGTCTACATCGCCAGCACGTACTCCTACCTGCCGCGCGAGGCGGCGCTGTCGCTGTTCACCCAGCTGGCGACCGCGCTGGACATTCCCTACAGCGAAGGCGTGGCGATGTTTGCCGCCCGGGTGCTGCACGCGCACCGCGGCGATATGCCCGGCGACGTGAGTGGCGTGGATGGCGGCGACCTGCAGGATTTTGCCAGCGATGCGGAGCTGATCGAATCCTTCGAATGCCCGGCCCGAGGCTGTGGCGAGGGCTGCTATTGCGAGGCAGGCGACCGTTGCCTGCGGCTGTCGGACATCGGCACCGCCCTGGTGGTGATGCTCGATGCCGGCGACGAGACCAAGGAGTTGCGCTTATGAAACAGCGTCAGATTACCCACGCGCCCGGCACGTTTTCCGCCTGCGCGACTTGCAGCAAAGAGCCACGGCATTACGCGGCCACTGGCAGCACCACGCGCGAGGGCGTGACGTTTGCCGCCATCCCCGAGCGGCACCAGCTGGAATGCCTGTGCCGCCGCTGCACCGGGTGGCAGCCGTCGCTGGCCGAGGCCGAGCGGGCGTGGGGCTTGCTGGGCGAAACCTTGCCGCTTCCGCTGGTGGCGCCCACCAATGTGCGGCCGCTGCGGGCAAAGGGGAGGGTGCAGGGATGAGCTTGAGAAATGGCTCCAATCCAGCGCCGACGACCGCCCGCCCGCCGGCGCCACCGGCGCCGCCCTCACCCGTGCGAATCGCGGCCGAACGTCTAGGCCAGGCGGAACACGAGGCGCGCCGCTTCGAAGCGGCAAAGGCAGCCCTGACCGGTCTGCTCGCCGCCACGCCCGCCACCACGCAAGCCGCGAGCAACACCGAGCAGTACGCCCGCAGCGCGGTGCGCTACGCCGACGCGCTGCTCGACGCCCTCAACCGCACCACTGCGGAGTCCATGACCCATGCACGCCAGCGCTGAAACCGCCGCACTGCCCGACATCATGCAGACCCCGCTGGGCCTGTCCGCCAAGGCGTTCGTGCTGAACCAGGCGACCCGCTTCATGGCCACCCGCGGCAGCTACCGCTGCAAGGCCTGCGGCACGCGCTGCGAGGTGGAGGTGCAGTACGACGGCGCCAAGGTGGTGCACAGCAAGGGCCAGTGCCGCACGCCCGGTTGTATTGGGTGGGAGGAGTGAGCATGGAAGCGCGCGAGCACGACACACAGATCGGCATTTGGTACGAATCGCCGGACGATCCCCAAGTCGCGGAGACATATGGGGCAGTGATCCGACACCTGCGCCGTATCGGGTTCAAGGTGGGCCCAGATCCACGCGTTAAAAAGTACTACCCCTCGTTGAGCGCTCGCACCCGTCTGGGATTTCATGGTCATTTGCGCGTTGCGATCGAGCAGCGTGGCCGGGTCGTGGAACTGAAGTTCTACCAGAACCTGGTCACCGTCAACCGTAACGGTGGCGCGTACGACTTCGACAGGCGATCGAAGATGCCCTACCTGATCCGGCTGCGCTACGACCATACCGTGCTGTCGTTGCAACGGATGCTCACGGAGCTGGACGTGACGCTGAATCGCGAGCCGATGCCATTACGCGGACGCGCCTACATCGAGCAACGGCGTGCGGAATGGGTGAAGTCACATGGGCCGAAGATGTACGGCCAACCGATCCCCGCGTACAACGCCGGCAGCGCCGACGGAGTGAGCCTCAGCGATGGGCAGGCGGTGTGGGTTCGCGGCCGCGATGGACGGCTGCGGCATGGTGAGGCCTGGCACTGCGCCAACAACATGTGGATGGTGCTGGTGGCTGGTGGCGTGGTCGAGCACATGGCTTCGTTCGAGCTGTACGCCTCGCGCCCGCTCACGCCCATGAAGGGCCGCTGGTTCGAACCGGCGCGCGTGCGCGCACGGCTGGTGGATGCCAAAGCGAAGGCGATCGCCAGCGAGCAGTTCGAACGTGCCGCCGCCATCCGCGACGCGCTGGCCGCGCACTCGAAAGAGCCGATGTACCTGATCTGGTCGAACGAACACCAGTTGTACTGGCGACCGGAGGCACGCGGCTATACGCGGGAGCGCCAGAAGGCCGGCTTGTTCACCGCCAAGGAATGCGGCAGGGAGCGGCACCCGACGCTGCGACTTATCCCCGTAGGAACACCGGAGGCCGCGGCCGCATGAACAACCACTTGAGCCCCCAGCACCAGGCCATCCTCGCCGAGCTTCGCCGCGGACCGATGACCACCATGCAGCTGATCCTGCGCTGCGGCGTGATCTGTGTCAGCGCCCGCATGCACGAGCTTAAAACCCGCCACGGCTACCAGATCGGCATGCAGATGGTGACCGTGCGCGATCGCCGCCGGCACGTGGTGCGCGTAGCCGAATACAGCTTGATCAAACGCCGCGCTGCCAAGCGCGCCTGACCACTACCGCTTAGGAGCATCGCAACATGTTCTATCGCCACCTCACCCTGATGCGATTCTCCCCGGCCGTAGCCGCTGACCTAGTGCAGCGCCTGGCCGAGGGTATCGCCGAGCACCCGCTGCGCGCCTGCGGCCCGCTGGAGATGTACACCAAGGGCTTTGTGCCGCCGGTCGGCGACGCCAACGCGCCCATGACCGCCGACATCAACAGCTGCCTGTTCGCCACCGTGGCCGGCGAGGACAAGCTGCTGCCTGCGGCGGTGCTCAACGATGCCTTGCGCCGCAAGGTGCAACAGATCGCCGAGGAGGAGGGCCGTAAGGTCGGCGGGCGCGAGCGCAAGCGCATTCGAGAGGATCTGCTGACCGAGCTGTTGCCGCGTGCTTTTGTGCGGCGCTCGATCACGCCGGCCTACGTCGACACCAAAGACGGCTGGATGGTGATCGACACCGCCAGCCGCAAGCAGGCCGAGAGCGTGCTGACGCAATGGCGCGAGGCGCTGGGCAGTTTCCCCGCCGTGCCGCTGGCGCCGGAGGAGGGCCCGCGCGTGCTGATGACCGACTGGCTGGCCAACGGCAACCTGCCGGCCGGCTTCGCGCTGGGCGACGAGTGCGAACTGCGCGACCCGGCCACCGCCACCGGCGCCATCGTGCGCGCCCGCCGGCAGGATCTGGACGCGGAGGAGGTGAAGGAACACCTGCGCAACGGCAAGCAGGTTTTCGCGCTGGGCCTGGTGTTCGATGGCCGCATCAGCTTCGTGCTGGGCGAGGACCTGAGCGTGCGCAAGCTGCGGTTTCTGGATGTGGTGATGGATCAACTCGGCGACGACATGCAGGACGCCGAGACCGAAGCCACCGCCACGTGGTGGCTGATGACCGCCGAGCTGCGCCGGATGCTGGACAAGCTGGTGGACGTGTTCGGTCTGCCGCGGCCGGCCGATCTCTAAACCTCCATCTATTCGATCTTAAGACGCCGGACACGCCGGCAAGGAACCGACCATGAAACCCGCTGTTTTCAACCACTGCGTTGTCCATATCCACAGCCCGTCATCGCGCCTGCTGTTGTCGGCCGAGCCCCTTGATCTCAGCTCGCTGATCAGGCCGGCAGATGACAACAAAGAGCGCTACGAGCTGTCCAGCGACGGCACGATGATCACCGACCACGAAACCGGCCTGACGTGGGACGCGGAGGAGCGCGAGTTCCCGAATGCGGACGCGGCCGAGAAGTACGTGGCCAAGATGAACCTCGGCGGCTTCCGCTGGCGCATCGCCGATGACATGGAAATGCAGACGATCGTCGATCGATCGCTGCGTGAACCGGCGTGTCATCCGATCTTCAAAAGCAAGGGCGGCTGGTTGCTCACGTCGACGCCTTACAAGCTCGACAAGGACAAGCCGGCGGGCTCTTCGGGCTACGTGTGGATCGTCCATTTCCACCACGGCGGCGTGGGCGACGACGGCCGCAACAACCGGTGCTGGTGCCGGGCGGTGCGTTCCGTGTCGCCGTCCGGTCAGTGATTGGCTTTTTGGCCATCTACCCCACCTAAGGAATCTCTATGTCACTCCTCCAGAATTTGACCTTCATCAAGATCGGCGCCACCGGCGAGGCCTTGCCCATCGAGGCGACTGAATGGGACGCCGTGCACGTGCCCGAGCTGGGCCTGATGTATAGCGCCGACAACGTGGGCGGCAAGAGGCTCGATGAAGAGGATGCCGACGCCGCCTGCAGCGCATTGACGCTTGGCGGCTTTACCGACTGGGCGCAGCCCAGCCACCGTTTCGAACTGGAGGCGATCCTCGACCTGTCGAAGTATGGCCCGGCCATCGACGAGCGATTTTTCCGCAACGTGAAGAACGACTGGTACCGGACCAAGCATGCCATCACGGGCTCTTCGGGCTACGTGTGGTTCGTCCGTTTCAGCGACGGCAGCGTGAACGGCAACTACCGCAACGGCCGGTGCTGGTGCCGGGCGGTGCGTTCCGTGTCGCCGTCCGGTCAGTGATCGGGCTTTTGGGCTCTTAACTCCATGAACGCACTCCCTCCCATCGTTCGCCTTGCCAGCGGCCTGACTCGTGACATCGAGAAGGCTGTGACACGGTTTGCGCATTCGCAGAAATACGTCATCGGCGCGCAGCTGCGGCGCCGGGCGATGAAGGTGTGGGAGACGGCGCAGCAGGCGTGGATCGAACGCGATCGGCAGGCGCACCTGGTGCGCAAGCTGGTGAAGCGGGTAGACAAGTTGCGGCTGACGATGCAGTTGGCCAAGGAGCTGCATGCGTTCGGCAGCTTTGCGGAGTTTGAAGCGTTATCGCGGGACCTTTCCAACCTCGGCCGGCAGGTCGGTGGGTGGAACAAACAGCTGAACCCCAAAGGCCAGAATTCCCCGCCGCGAGCGGCGGAGAAGCGTGCCATGACACTGAGTACCCATGCCGCCTCGACGTGTGAGGTCAATTCATGACGACGCCACGCTACCCCGTTGGATGTGTGGCCGGATCGCAAGTGCGTGGGGACGCGGGCTCTTCGGGCTACGTGTGGATCGTCAATTTCAACAACGGCAACGTGAACAACAACAACCGCAACAACCGGTGCTGGTGCCGGGCGGTGCGTTCCGTGTCGCCGTCCGGTGAGTGTCAGGGTGAGGTGGAACTGAAAGCGCTGTACCGCGCCTGGCGGGCAGCGCGCCGATGCAAGAAGCCCAGCAGCAACCAGCTGGCGTTCGAATCGAACTGGATCGACGGCCTGCTGAGCATTCAGCAGCGCCTGAATGCGCAACGGTGGGAGCCGGCGCGCGCGACATGTTTCATCGCCCAGCGGCCCAAAGCCAGGCAGATCCACGCGCCGGACTTTGGCGACCGCGTGGTGCATCACTGGCTGGTGCCGCAGCTGGAGGCGTTGTACGAGCCGGGGTTCATCCACGACAGCTACGCCAACCGCAAGGGCAAGGGCACCCACGCCGCGGTGCAGCGGCTGCAGCAGTTCGTGCGGCAGGTGCAAAGCGGGCAGGGCGGCGGCTGGTACCTGCAGCTCGATGTGCACAATTTCTTCAACAGCATCCATCGGCCGACGCTGTACGGCATGCTCAAGCCGCGGCTACAACGCGCGGGCGTACCGGAGCGGGTGCTGCGGTCGGTGCATGCACTGTTGCGGTATCCGGTGAGCCGGCAGGGCGTGGTGCATCGCTCGAACGCCGACGAGCGGGCACAGGTGCCGCCGCACAAGCGGCTGGAGAACGCGGCGCCTGGTTGTGGCTTGCCGATCGGCAACCTGTCGTCGCAGTTCTTTGCCAACGTCTATCTGGACGCACTGGACCAGTTCGTTAAGCACGTGCTGAAGGTGCCCCGTTACCTGCGCTATGTGGATGACTTCGTGCTGGTGCACCACGACCGCGCGCAGCTGGAACGCTGGCAGGCACAGATCGAGCAGTTTCTCGCCGAACGCCTGCACCTGAAGTTCAAGGCGGACATTCGCCTGCGGCCGCTGACTGCCGGCTGCGATTTCCTTGGCTACGTGGTTTTCCCCACCCATACCCGCGTGCGGCCACGGGTGCTGCGGCATGCGCAGCAGGCGCTGGCCGAGTGGAAGCACGACCACATTCGCGATGGCGTAGCGACAGCCACGCCGGACGACCTGCGGCTGCTCAGCTCGCGCTGGGCCAGCCAGCAGGGCCACCTGCGGCACGCCAACAGCTGGCGGCTGCAGCAACACATTCTCGCACGCCAGCCGTGGCTCGCATCGCTTACCGGTGTGCGGCGGCGCTACAGCCACGAGCTGGAAGGGCGACAACTTACCTTGAGGGTTTCACGATGACGGATTCAATGAAACCGCCAGTACGGGCGGCGCAGGTGGATGGCGACCTGGACTGCGGCATCGACGGGTTTTACGGCTTGCACCGCGACACGCTGTTGCTGATCCAGCGGTTCGCCTACGCGCTCGCCTGCAAGCTAGCGGCCGCTGAGAAGAAATACGGCTACAGCAATAACTGGATGCGTCCGGACTGGATGGACGAGTGCCGCAATCACCTCATGCAGCACATCGCCAAGGGTGATCCGCGCGATGTGGCGGCGTACTGCGCGTTCCTATGGCACCACGGCGAATCGACCGCACCCACTGCCAAGCCATTACCGGCGCAGGTGGATGCTGGTCGCATCGCCGAAGAAACCATGCAAGCGTGGGGCGATCGTGTTCCGAGGTATTCATTCGATTTTCGCGGACTGATCGCTGATGGGATTCGACGCGCGAGCATCGCTGTCGAGCCGATAGCGCAGGGTGACGGTGTGGGCACGATCCTGTCGATCGTCAGCGACGTCATGACCGACCACGGTGGATACGACCTTAGCAACGATGAGGATGCGCTGGGAAGTTTTCATGCATGCTTGCGCGAGCGGCTTGAAGAACACTGCGCCCAGCCGCGTGAGTCGCTGAATGGTCGGTTGGATCGTCAACGCGTCGTCCACGCCTGGTGCGTCGCTGCATTCGGCGACGACCACGCGGCATCGATCGAGCAGCGCGGCATACGTCTCGTTGAGGAAGCGATCGAAGCCGGACAGGCATGCGGATGCCAGCCAGACATGGTGCATCGCCTGGTCGATCACATCTATGGCAAGCCCACGGGTGACCTATCACAGGAGCTTGGTGGTGTCGGCGTGACCATGCTGGCATTAGCTCAGGCCGCCGGTCTCGATGCTGATGCATCGGAAACAAAAGAGATCGAACGCATCCTGTCGAAACCCTTGGCGCATTTTGCAGCCCGAAACGCTGCCAAAAATGCGGCCGGCTTCAATGTCTTCGCCGCCACTTCAGCGCCGGGAGCGCCGCAGCCATGAGCAGCCGACAGCTCAGCTACGCTGCAAGGAAGGTCGAGGACCGCCGCCTGACCGCTGTCGCCGACCGCGCCACCGGCAAGTTCTACTGTTCGTCGTCAGCGCACCGCGCCATTGGCACGCCCGTGATCATCCGCGGTCGCAAGGTGTGCCAGGCGTGCGCCGACAAGCGGCGCCGGGTGCTGATGGAGATGGAGAAGGCGAATGGCTGACGATCTCCACATCCTTCAGCACGCCCTCGGTGTCGATAAGTACGGCCAGGGCGATCAATACCGCAATCACTTCGTGACGGGTGAGGGCTCCATCGACCATCCCGTATGCATGCGACTGGTCGATGCCGGACTGATGACGCGTACCTGTGGCCACACGCTCACCGGCGGCGATGACCTCTTCCGCGTCACGCCAGCGGGCATTGAGTACGTCGCCCTACATAGTCCGGCACCACAGCCGGAACCGAAGCTGACGCAATCGCAGAAGCGGTACCGGGAATGGCTTCGCGCTGATCCAGGCTACAGCTTCGCCGAATGGATTGGTGTTCCACGCGAAGGGAGGCGTTATGGCTGATAACACTGCGACCGAACACCCGATGTTCTACCTGCAGGACAGTCGCCAATACGTGGGAAACGACATGCAGTTCTGGTGCGTCGAAGGGCGGGGATACACCACTGATCTTCGGCTGGCAGCGAAGTTCACCCAGGCCGAGGCGATCAAACACCACCAGTCGCGCGAGACAGACATCCCGTGGCCCGTGGCCTACATCGACGCGCGGCTTCGCCCGGTGGTCGACATGCAGACCTGCAAGCGAGCTGAAGCGCTGGCCGGTACCGGCATCGTGCTTATCAAGCCAGCGCTGCGCCGGCGCGAGGTGAGCCATTGCATTCACTGCGGCGGCTATCTGAGCGAGCGCCAGCAGTACACCGCATGCCCCAAGTGCGGCGGAGACAACGCGCCATGACCGAACGATCCGAGCAGCCGAACACCAACAGCGCGGTCATTTCCAACTGCGGCCAGTACCGCTATCGGCTGGAGCGCAGCATCAGCCATGCCGGCCCAGTGATCGCTTTTTTCGGCGTGAATCCGTCGCGCGCTGATGCCGATATTGACGATGCCACGGTGCGCAAGTGGCGGGGCTTCAGCCAGCGCCTTGGTGCCAGCCGGTTCATCGTTGGCAATGCGTTCGCCTATCGTTCCACCGATGTGAAACGCCTTGCGGACATGCCATCGCATGAGGCCATCGGGCCGGATAATTACAACCATCTGGCATGCATCATCGCCGAGGCAGACGTGCTAGTTCCATGCTGGGGCACTCGCAACAAGCTGCCGAAACGCTTGCATGGTCGGCTTGATTGGATGCGTGACTTAATGAACTGCTCCGGCCGCCCAGTGCGCGTGTTCGGACTCGCCAGGTCAGGCGACCCGCTGCACCCGCTGATGCTGGCCTATGACACGCCACTGATCGAGTGGGTGAAGCCATGAGCAATGCGCCTATTGATCTAGAAGCCGGCGCCCACGTGTCGACCACTTTCAATCATGGCCGCGAATCCATCCACGCGATCGTGGCGCGCAAGCTCGATGCCCATTGCGAATCCGGCGTGATGTACCGGGTGCTGCCGGACCTGGGCGGCTGGATCGATGCGCACTGGTTTACGCCTGTCAGCGGCTTCGAAGAGCGGCAGGACGGCCTCTACAACGAAGAGAGGGACGCGGCCCCATGATAAAACACACCTGTCCACGCTGCGCCCAACTGACCGCCGAGCGCTGGTGCTGCGGCATCGACCTGCTGGCACGCAAGCGCTGGCGGATGACGCACGACCGGGTGCGCATGATCCACGTGCTGGCCAGGGCGCGCAAAGGGCTCACCGACGAGGAGTACCGGCTGCGCCTGGCCGCCGTGGGTGTCAGCACCTCGCTGAAGCTGGGCCGCGATCAGTTACACCAGTTACTGGTGGGGCTTCGTGCGCTGCCGGACTCGCCGCGGTGGATCGCCGGATCCCGCCACGCCGGCCGGCGCGGCCGACTCGCTAAGGCTGGGTGACCGATGAAACCTTGGCAGCTTCGCGATCGCTACCCGCAGGTGGGTTATATCCGCTTCCAGGTAGCGCGCCGTGCTTTCCAGGCTGGTGTGCCCAAGCATCTGCATGATCGCGGTGAGCGGGCAGCCGTGGCGGAGCAGGGTGGTGGCCATGCTGGCGCGCAGCAGGTGCGGGTACTGCCCTGTCCATGGCCTGCTGCGTGCCGCGCGACGCACGTTCTCATAGCCGACGGCGCCACCCAACGTGACGCGTGCCCAATGACTGACGATGGCCCACACGCTGCGACGGCTGCGCAGGGCCTGCCCACGCTGCGACACCCACAGCGCGGCGCGTTTGCCGGGCCGGGTGGTGGCGCGCAGCTCCATATATCCCAGCAGCAGCTGGTACAGCTCGTCGCTGATCGGCACCCAGCGCGTTCGCCCGCCTTTGCCGTGGGCGACATAGACGGCATCGGGCAGCACATCACCCAGGCCCAGGCCGATCAACTCGCTGGCGAGCAGGCCGGTTTCCCACAGCGTGCGCATCAGCACGCTGTCGCGGTAGCCGATAAAGGTGGCCACGTCCGGGGCGGCCAGCATGGCCAGCACCTGGCCGTCATCGAACGAGCGCACCAGCTTGGGCGGCACGCGACGATTGGACGGACAGTTATTCGATTCTGCTTGCGGACAGGCACCGATCAACGCCATCGTGTCGTAGAACGATCGCAGGGCCTTCAAATCCACATTGATCGTGGCCGGCGCAGCGCGCTGCCGGCGGCGATCGGCCAGCCAGCGCTGCAGCAGATCGGCATCGAGCCGGTCAGCTGCGCCGCCGTAGGCCAACCAGCGACGAACCACGCCGACGTACAGCCGTACCGTCGTCGGCGACCGACTTCCCATCAGGATGCGCGCAAACCGCGCCAGCGCATCCTGCAGGTCCACATGCAGCGCCACGCTTTCACCAGTTTGGCGCTTTATTTGACCGTAACGGCGTGGTATCACACATGGGGTCCAGTAGTGGACCCACAACAAGCCGGTTTGTTGCCGATAAATCAAACTGTTATGTGATGTTCTTAATGTAGAACCTAACATTTTACATAATATACATTATGCGAAATTATAGAGGATCGGTAGCTGCGCAAATAACTAGAACACTCTCGCCCTGCTGACGACTGTCTAACGACGACGAACTGCCCCAGCAGCAACTAAAAACCCGCCTCCTAGCAGCCAACAAACTGCCGCATAGTCGCTGATCGACCAACGATGTGCCTCATTCTCGCCGTCGTCGCTAACAAACCGCCGCGAATTAAGCCGGAACAACTGTTTCCGTTATGTGGCGCCAACTGGCTTTGTTACTCCGTCACACTTTGCCCGCTCTCCGACCGAATATCATTTTCAGTTGCTGAATGTGGCCACGAAATCTGGGCCAAATTGATTGACAATATGGGACGTTCCAGCCGCGACTCGCTTTTTCTTCCCGGGCGTAGGCTTTATCTTGGAGCCTCAACGAATCGATTTGCCGTCGCCCACCTTGAATACACTTGGTTGCTGACCCTAGAAGTACACAGCTATGACCGAGCTCGCTGCTACTGATTCACGGGGGAACCCGGCCGAAGCTCGCCGAGTCAGGCTGCTTGCCTTCGGCTGGCCCACGTCAATCGAGGCTGGGAAGCGCGCCACCAAGAACCCCAGCAACGCCGGTCAGTGGGCGAAGGATGCCCGGGAAGGTGGGCGCTTGCTTGGGGTCTGGGACGACGTCCAGCATACATACCGTCATCCTGACTTTCAGTTTGCTGCCGACGGTTCCATCCGCCCCGAGGTGCAAGAGCTGCTCGCCGTGATGGCCGAGCATCCGGATTGGACACCCCGGTCCGACCCTAACGGTTGGCGACGCACTTATTGGTTGTACCAGCCTTTCCGCTCGTTGAGTCGTAGAGCGAACGCGTTCGCAACGGCGTACCCTCTCGGCGTCGATCATGCCCTGCATGGCAGCCCTGAAGGCGCATTGGCAATGATCAGTCAGTGGATCGAGACCGCGACGCGCCGGGATGCACAGGCCCGTAACCCGGCCGACGTTTTTGCTGAGGACCCACAGGCCGTGATCGAGCTCGCTAGCAAAATGGCGGCCATGGCGCGGTCTGACCGTGACATTGAGGGTCAGCGGTACCAGCCTAATAGTCGCTGACCAACCAACGATGTACATCTAACAAACCGCCTCGGAAATCCGGTGGTCATATCGTGTGCTCAAGCAAAGTCGCGCAAATAAGTGGGCACTCGCTCGGTGACTTGGCCTCAAGCCTTTCATCGACAACCAATCATAAGTGATTGGTTCTGAAGAATTAGCTGAACCTAGCTAAAATTAGCAAGAAGAGCAAAAGCGTGCTAATTCCTGCTGGACGGCGATAGGCTACCGGCGGGCTCCAGGCGGATCTCGTTTCTTTCTAGTACCCGATGGCTTCACCTTGGGGCTCTCCAATTTAGTGCGTAACGCCGCTTCACGCAGGGTTGCCGCCTGCAGCGCCTGCTGAGCCGCGAGCAAGGCGGCGGGAAGACCGTCCATTCGTGTCAGTTGCTGCTCCAGGGCGTTTGCGCGAGCTCGGTGTTCGGTGGCCAAGTGCTCGGCGGCACGGGCCGACGCCACGGCCGTTTCCAGCCGTGCGGCGACTGCCGAGGCTTCGCGTTCCTTCTGTCGCAGCGTCGCCCGGAGCGTCTTGGTTTCTTCCCGGGCCCGATCGATTTCCGTGTGCGCGCGATCCTCGACGGCGCGGACATGGGTCGCTTGGGCTTCCCGTTCGGAGGTCACCGCACTTTTGTGCGCCTCGAACGCCTCGCCGAGTTGCTCCACACGCTGTTGCAACCCATCGCGTTGTTGCAGGAGCTCCGCCAGTTGGCCGGCCTGTTGCTCGACGAGACGTTGGATATCCGCCAGTCGCGTTTCAGCCACCTCACGGGCCTGATCCGCGCTCTGTGCCTGCCCCTGGGCTTCGGCGAGCGCGATGTCCCAGAGCTTGCGTTCTTGCGTGAGCGACGATTGCGCGGCCAGCAGGGCGTTCTGCTCGTGAGCGAGTGCAGTCTGAGCCAGCGAACCCGCCTGGGCCATGGCGAGGCGCCAAACCTCGGTAAACGCCTGCCCCACGTCGGCCGGCAGCTCGGGCAACACGAGCACTTGGCTCAGTCGTGTGGCGAGCGCGCCACGCCAGGTGTCCAACATGCGGGTCACCGTATTGGGCGAGCCCGTGCCGAGCTGCGCCCGAATTTTCTCGACCGTCGGCCGCTCGCCGGCGGTCACGAGCGCGTCGGCCGCGGCGCTGACCTGGTCTTGGGTGATGCCTCTGGCCATTGCTGGTGTCTCCCTGATTGGCGCCCTGCCCGCTGGTTGACGTACTGGTGATAAGTGATGATTATCGTGGCTAGGCGCCCTATTCTGTAGTATACATTACATACTATGAAAGATAATTCTCTGATTCCTACCCTCGCCCAGCCGGGTTCCAGCCTGACTCTGCCGATCCAGCTGGCGCAGCAAGCCGCCGATGCCGTGCGCGAACTGCTGGCGGAAGCCGCCGCCGCCAACACCACCCGCAGCTACGCCAGCGCCCTTCGCTACTGGGCCGGCTGGCACGCGGCGCGTTACGGCGTGGAATTCAACCTGCCGGTGCCGGAAGCGACCGTGCTGCAGTTCGTTGTCGACCACGTCGTCCGTCGCTCGGCCGAAGGCGAACTCGCCTGGGAGCTGCCGCCGGCGGTCGATCGGACGCTGGTGGCCGCCGGCCTCAAGGCCAAGCTCGGCCCTTGGACGCTGGCGACGGTCCGTCATCGGGTCGCGGTGCTGTCGACCGCGCATCGGCTCAAGCAGGTGCCGAACCCGTGCGAGCAGCCGGCAATCCGCACGGTGCTCAGCCGCGCCGCCCGGGCGGCCGTGAAACGCGGCGTGCGGCCGCGCAAGAAGACCGCGATCACCCTGGCGGAACTCGAGACGATGCTGGCGACCTGCGATGACACCCTCGAAGGGATTCGTGACCGCGCCCTGCTCTGCTTCGGCTTCGCCAGCGGTGGCCGCCGGCGCAGCGAGATCGCCGCGGCGGATCTGCGCGATCTGCGCCGGATCGGCCCGCAGGGTTATATCTACCGGCTGGAGCACAGCAAGACGCAGCAGGCCGGCGTGACCGCCTCCTCGACGCCGGACAAGCCCATTCTCGATCGGGCCGCGCAAGCCTTGGAGGCCTGGCTGAGTGCCGCGGGGATCACCGAGGGGTCGATGTTTCGGCGGCTGTGGAAGCAGCGGGTCGGCCCTGCACTCTCCCCAGCTGCGGTAGGCGAGATCGTGCAGCGCCGGGCGAGGCTCGCGGGTCTGGAGGGGGACTTTGGCGGGCACAGCCTGCGTTCGGGGTTCGTGACCGAGGCCAGCCGCCAGGGCGTCTCGTTGCCGGCGATCATGGCGATGACGGAGCACCGAGCAGTGTCCAGCGTCATGGGGTATTTTCACACGGGCAGCGCGGCGGACAACCCGGCAGCGCACCTCCTCGACGAATCTTAGGTGAAGCATTAGAGCGCGGGTCCCGGATGAAGCGATCTCCTCCATAGCCCGAACGCAATATTGTCTGCATTCTATCGGTCTTGGCTATTCCGTCGTCCCAGGGCCTTCATGACCAAAAGCAGTAGCCGTCGCATATATCGGTCATGATTGAATTGTGCCTAGTACTATTTCCGCTGAATTTTGAGAGGAGTAGTGCCGGCACTCTGTCCGGCGCACCCGGTCGAGTGTTTTGCTTGAAGAACCGATAAGCGGATACACACCGGGAGAATGGGCGTGCAAGCGCGTGCGCGCCATTCTGACGGGTCGACGGATTCTGAGCCGTCCAAATTGATTGCTAGGGAGCGTACATGTACAGGGGATTCAACCTTTCTCTCGACCGCGAACTGACGCAGTTCGAGGCATACCGCGCCACGGGCGAGCAATTCATGAAGAAGCGCTGGCCAAAGCTTGAGCCAAGCCTCGCCAAGTTGAGCGGCAGTGACGCCATTGATGGCGACAAGATAATGCAGGACTGGTTCCAGCAGGTCGACGCCAACGTGTTTATTTCGCACTCACACAATGACCTTGGGCTCGCGCATGGCTTCGCGGGCTATCTGCACAAGGAGCTTGGCCTCACGCCGTTCGTCGACTCTTTCGTGTGGAGCAGCGCCGATGGCCTCCTCAAGGAATTCGACGAGCTTTATTGCCGGTCCGAACTTGGCAGCGATTATCGATACGAGTACAAAAAGCGGAACTACTCAACCAGTCACGTGCATATGATGCTCGCCGCGTCGCTGAGTGAGGTCATCGATCGCTGCGAGTGCATCATTTTTCTCAATACGCCTGAGTCCATCGAGGTCAAGGATGCTAAGGAGAGGGCTGAGGAGAAAACAGCCTCGCCCTGGATTTACCACGAGCTCAACACCAGTCGCCTGATTCGCCGCAACCCTTTGTCACGACCGCGTTTCGCAAAGAAAACGGCACAGCGTGAGCACATCACGATGGATAGCGCGAGCCTTGAAATGCACGTCAATTACAAAGCGCCCGTGGCCCACCTCGCCAGCATAGGCGTTGTCGACCTTGGCGCGTGGCAGGTCGACGTGCGCAAGGCTCGCGAGACTCTGGGAGACTCCCTGGTCGGCGCCATGGCACTCGACATCCTCTATGAGCGGGTTCCCGATCCTAACCCCAGACTCTTGGGCGGTCGTTGATCCAAAAAAGCGGTCCTTATGACTTGAGAACTTTCTAGGCAACACGCATCTTGCGAGCTGATAGGAGCGGGTCATGCGTCAGGGGGGCGTTGCGCGCGAGGCACAACAACCCTTGGGAACAACAACATCGATAGGGGCGAGGCGGGATGGGAAAGTGGACGAAGAGGGGTGGCATTGTTTTCACCGCATACAGTTCGTTGTTCGGCATCAGCAAGACGGTCACGTTTGTCCTGCCGTTCACCAAGACTTGGCTGGATAACGTCTCGGTCAGTATCGCCATCGGTGTTATCGGTCTGCTTATCGGGCTGTGGCGATTAAGAAAGCCCACCAGTGTCTCATGGAAGGTCGCCACCACGGATTCCACTATCGAGGTGTGTTTCGGAAACCTCTTCGACCAGGACGGCATTCGCCTCATCCCGGTCAACGATTACTTCGACAGCAAACTTGGCAAACCGGTTGCTCCGAAATCCCTCCACGGCCAACTTATCGAACGCGGGTTCGGTGGTCACCCGGACGCGTTCGACCGAAGCGTAGACGCCGAACTTGCAAAGACATCCTTTTCGGTCATCACCACAGCACAGGGCAAGGACAAGGTGTATCCCGTCGGCACCACCGCGATGGTCGAGGCTGCCAAAGAGCGGTACCTCCTCTTTGCCCTAGCTAAATCGGACCCCATCGACCACAAGGCGACCGCCGACGTCCCGCAAATGTTTGTCGCACTTGCTGCCGCCTGGCATCGTGCGCGCGCTGAATCAAACGGCGAGACCGTCAATGTTCCTCTCGTTGGCACCGGTCAGTCGGGGGTCGATCTTCCGACCCGGGAAGCATTGAACGCACTCATCTTGTCCATCATTACCGCGACAAAGGCAAAGCGGGTTGCAGGCCGCATCCGCATTGTTCTTTACGACGACCGCAAGGACGCGGTGGATCTTCGTGACGTCAAGAAATACTGGAGCGTGCAGTAATGGCCTACCGCAACGGCACCTACATCGCCTTTCACGCCAACGGCACGAACATTCCGGGCGGGAATTCCGACATTGATTACTACAACCTGATGAAGGCGTGGGCAGAGCTCAACAGGGAATTTCCCCTCGTCAACAGCCACGAGAAGACCGGTCAGATCCGGGATACGAGCGCCAAGGAGACTCTGCGCCGCTCTCTCCTTGAGCGCCTGCGAAACTCGAAGAACATGGTCCTTATCCTCGGACCCACGACCAAGGCCGACACCGACTGGGTGCCATTCGAGATTGTAAAGGCGGTTGATGACTATCGAATTCCCATCATCGCTACCTACACCAAGGTCACGGCGCCAATATATATGCCCACCAGTTTCAGCCAATACTGGCCGCCCGCGCTCGAAAGCCGTATCAGGAACAACACGGCCCACGTCATCCACATCCCGTTCAACAAAAAGGCGTTGCTCGACGCCATCGGCCAGTTCGGCCACGACGCCCTCCCACGAGGAGGCGGCTTAGGCATCTACAACACGGAGGCGTACCGCAACTTTGGGTATCCCGGCTGACTCCGCTGCTTGACCTATTTGCCGGCCGGGCAGGATTCGCGATAAGGCACTGGCATTGCCGCTGCTCCACCGACCGCGGAGGCGCGCCCTTCCGTGCCAGCGGAACATACATTGTCAGCTTATGCTCGGCTTCCCCCCACTGATGATGATGAATCGTGCCCTATGACGGCGCGAGCTGCGGATGATTCTAACGTAGGAACAACACTACTCCGTTTCAGTCGTCTTCCCAGGCTCCCTAGAGTTTTCTGATTCAAATGTTCTTGAGGCCGTGCCGCAACTCCCGAGCGATGGCATCGGTCTGCGCTATCGATAGCTCATCGACTCTGCCCCACCTTGTCCCGCCGCCGGCTACTGTACCGGCCACGTGAAAGTGCGCATGACCAATCGACTGATGTGCCGGCATTCCGTTGTTTTGCCATACCGTGATGCCTGGCCGGTTATACGTAGCATCAATGACCCGCGCCATACGCATGACTAGAACCCCGAGGTCCGCCGCCTCTTCCTCGGTCACGTTCAAGATGGTATCCCGGTGCGCGCGGGGAATCACCAGCGAGTGTCCGACGCCTCGCTGCTCCCGGGTCACGAGCACCGCCGAAAGAGAGGTGGTGAGAAGAATTGTGTATGGCCGCTTGCCGCTGAGGTAGTCGCAAAAGGCGCAACGGTCGGCATGCGGCATCTCGATGGACATCTTTAAGGGCTTCCTTGTGGGCGAGAAATGGTCGCCCCTATCATGCCTGCCAGCCTGCAATGCATGCTCGCGATCAACATGCCGCAAAGCGCCAATTGACCGTGACGGCAGGCCCCAGTCTACGCCTATGGCTTTTGGCCACTGGTCCATGACAAAGCCTATTTCGGTCCATCAGGGTCCCGGAACACACCATGCGTAACCTGGTGCAGGCATGCGACTGGGAACGCCGCGAAACAAGCCGCCGACAACTCACGCAGTTTTAGCAGCCGATTACCGAATGCTGGAACGTCGATCGCCGTTGCAGGTGACCACGACACCGCCAACCTTGAGCACTTCCAGCTCGGTCACGCCGTCACGTGCACTCATTCGATAGACGGTACCGCCTGCGCCGGAACACTTATAGCCATCGGGCAATGCTTCGCCGTACAGGTAATGAACCTTAAACCCGGGCAACTCCACGGGCCGGCGAAGAGAAGCAACGTCGATCCGAGGCGAAGGGAGCGGTTCACTCGATCGAGCAGCCTCCATGCCGGCCGTCCCGTCACGAGCGTGAGCGAAGATGTAGCGATACATCGGCACCGTCGCGAGCACGAGCAACACGGCAATAGCGTAGTACGTCCCTGCTCGCATGATTCCCCCGAATCCAGCTGGCAGCATAGCGGAAAGCCAAGGCACGATTCCCCCTTGAGGACTCGAACCACCCTCCTCCTCTCACGTGTCCTCTTCGCTTTCTTCGCCGCGATATGCGGGTGGACCGACCAGTCGACGCCACAAGGGCACGGTCCGACTCCTCACATAGTCATAGCCGGTTCCCACCGACGCCCAGACCGACTTGTTCACCGTCAGCGTGTGCGTAAGAGAATCAATAACCAATTCCTCCAATCCATCACGCGCAGCCATGATGGAGCCCACAACCGGCGACTCCGTATGCTGCTTCACGAAGGTAGCGTCATTGAGGTCGAAGTTCTCGCCCGTGCACGCTTGCCGAAACAGGACTCTGGCTTCACCGCAGTCGTCGTTCAAGTACTCGCAGCGGCGAAGCAGAGCGATCTCGCGCGTGAGATGTGACAGACGGCGGATCAAAGCGAGGGCCTTTTCGCGATCGCATGTGTCCGCGGTGTGGAAAGCGATCGCATCTTGTTCAACGCCCGCGATCTCCGCCCTCAGATCCGTCAGTCGCGTCGATCTATCCTTCCTCAGTTCCCGGTGATTTTGTTGGTCGCTTACGACGACCCAGCCGATAATTACGGTGAGCCAAGCTATGAGCCACCCTAATGTGGACCACACCCTCAGACAGCTCGCGTGATGTAACTGCGAATCTCGCGGACAAGGGAGTCATCGACCGAGCGCAGATTCAGGCGTTGCAGGAGGTCGGCGGCCTTGAAGCCACAAAGACGCACGAGGCCACCAAAAGCCTCCTCCAAAAACGACGAGCCGTAGCCAAGCGCGCCATCTAGCTCAATGGTTAGGGCCTCTTGGTTCTGTCGCAGGCGAGGTAGAAGCACCTCATCCCTAAACGCTTGCCCGCTGAAAGGACCATCTTCCTTAAAGCGACCAGCTGGGAACCTGCTGAAGTCTCTGGCAACGTCCACGACTTTCTCACCTGACATGTTGATCGTCCCGAAATGGGAAGCTCCACACCAATATTGTGCCGAGTATCGAATACTTAAAGTTGTGGATGTGTATCGCCGGCATCAATGAAGGGTTTGAGTACTGGAGGCTACCGCGATTGCTGTATACGCGAAGTCGACTTCCATCAACCTCCTCCAACACCCGCGTAATGTCGGAGAATCCCATGCCGCGGTGCTCTTCCTCAGTCCTCGTCCGGCGCATTCGAAGCGCCGCCTTGATCATTCGGCCATCTGTCATACGCCGGTCGCCAAACATCCGATATAGGACATCCGCCCAGATCTCAGGATGAGTACGTGGCAATGACCTGGGGATACCGATGCCCAGGTCGCAAACCGCCACATAGAGAGAGTGTTTTTCAGGCCGGCAGAACATCCACCATTCCTTGGTGGGCTCCAATTCTAACCCATCCAAGCGCTTCGCGAGATCGCTGTGGTGGGTTACGTTGGTCACGGCTTCAGTGACGCTCCGAAACAACCTGCTCGCCGTTTCACTGGATAGTCGCCCAATCTCCTCGATCAGCTCACCCATTTTCGGGCCGTCCACGTTAGCACCCTGCGCCACGCGCCAGTTCACAGCATCCGGAAGCTCTGGAGCAACTGGGCTCTTGTGTCCCAACATGCCATAGACCCCAAGATGTTGTAGCGCTTGATCGACTTTTGCCACCCTACTCGGAACGCACGAGACTTGTATCTCCGGAAATGCGTCGATGAGCCTCGTCAGCTCCGCGTAAACGAGGAGCATGCCCTCAGCGTGCAGTCCGGTGGTGTAGCCAAAATCCACTCGGACTTCGCGGGCGCCAGAAGTGAACGCCGAGCGGAGGCTAGCCATGGCCCAAGCAAGCGTCTCATGCAGGGCTTGATCCGAAAGTGAAATCAACTCTGGCATGTAGATGCCCGAGACACCGTCGGTGCTCACGAAGACTCTTCCCAGAGTCTCAGGCGTCCGCCGTGACACTCGGAGCCGCTTGAGACTCTTGCGAAGTCGCTTCGCCCCGATGCGCTTCGCCTTCCAGCGCCGCAGATTTCCCTTTCTGCCCATGTCCCCCACGTTCCAGCAGCTGCAACGACAGGTTTGCATTCTATATGACCGCTGGAAGGCAAAACCGTAGAAGGGCTCCGGGGCCGGCTGAATAGGCCGACTACCGACCTTATCGCTCGATCATCGCGCCAATCTGAGCCTCGATTTGAGAAGTCTCAGCCTGGTAGACGGCGAAGATCCAGCTGACATCCATCCACGACGACCGGCAGTAATGGGTGGAATCGGCCCCGCCCCTTTCCCCGATAACACAGGCTAACCGCAGGGCGTCGCGTGGATTTGCCCGAGTTTTGTAGACACTCGGGCAGCCAGATGCATCTTTCCGAATCCTGTGGCGCACCCAGTTTCAACTACGTTTCCTCGTGATCTCACTGCGCGCCCGCCCCCGCTGTCGACAGAGTATGACTAATTTCATACCAATCCTTGCGATGGCCGTTCAACAGCGTTCTATTCCGTCGCAGCCTCCGGCGCCTCAGCAACATCACACTTGTCGGTCTGGCGGAAAAATGCCAGCCCGAGGGACACCGGCACGTCATCACGCCCAAAGCCTACGACCAACCGCTGCGCTGTCGGCGACTCAAAGCCATAAGGCGGGATCGACGGGGTCAAGGTCATCGTCGTTTGCAGCTCGGGGTGCACCAAGCAGTCCGAATCTGGACACAGTTCCCCCAAAGTTGCCTGGAGCACCTCGGTACGAGCACGTGTCGTCGCATCATCCGCGCGCTTCTCGGCTGCCATCTTCAGGTCGCGCATGGCGTCATGGACTGCCTGGGCGGGTGATTGCGCGGCGATAGTCAGTGCATCCAAGGGGTATAAGGACGTGCGAAAGCGCAGGGGTTCATGGGATGCTTGGGTGGCTTCACCCGAGGCGAGCGTCGCCCGAGTGTGCAGGTGTAAATGGGTCCAGAGCGCGCGAACATCGGTCACGATCACCGCTTCTGTCAGTTGCGCGATGAATAGTGCCAACTCCAGGTTGGTACAGCGCATGACATGGTGCTGCGCACCGCGCTCACCAAAGGCCAGGATCTGCAGAAGTGCGAAGGGGTCTCGTTCGCCTTGCTGGCGTACTTCATCGATGACGCCCTGCACCTGCACATCGGACAGCCCCGGCGATGCGTCCTTGAACATCGACCGAAGCGCTTCGTCGTGCAACACCAGCAATGATCGCTCGAAGTCGTCGCGCCCAAGCCAACGAAGCTCGTCGAGGTCCTTCGGGTCCATCTGCCACTCAGCGGTCCGTTGCTCCGCCATGGTGCGCATCGCATTCTGAAACTGCGGGCTTACATCGCCCGGATCGGGGAATACCACAACCTTGCCCGCGTCGATCAGCGGCGCGAGCGTGAGCCAAAATATCGCGTTCTTCAACAGCTGCTGCTTATGCGCACCGGGGGTTGTGACGGGGCTGTACTCTGGACGCAGGTTGCGTGGGGTCAGGAATGGGTCCATCACCAGGACCTGATCGAATAGCGGCACTAGGCTAATTACGCTCATGGCAACGGTCCTTGGATCAGACGGCCCCATGTACACAGCGCGCGTTCGACCCGCCGCCGGGCGGGGAAGCAGTTCTGCCAAGTCTGTGCTTTCTGGCCATAGATACTGCGCAATGCGATGGAGGCGCGCGACTTGTTCCTCCGAAAGCCCGCGCTGCACCGAGACCCATGGGGTCGCCTGGTCCAAGCCGAGCACGCCCGTCAGCGCGCGAACGAACGCCAGGTTGCGTTCGCGCAGACTCATCACATCCCAAGGTGGGCGCTCCCATGCGGCGCGGTCCAGGCAGCACGCGCGGTACGACTCGCCACTGCCGCAAGGACAGGGGGCCTCCGCGGCCGGCGGGGCGGCCGGCGCGTCCTTGGCGACAAACTCGTGGTCTTTCGACGTGCGCCCGAATTCGTCCCGATAGCCGAAAGTGCCGTCCGCGTAGCCGATGTGGATTTCGCCGCCGAAATGCCACAATTCGCCCTCGGGCGGCCGCAGCATTTTTGCGAGCTCCGCGCGTTCGACCGGATGCTTCCGTTCGGGATATAGCCACTCGGCACGCCCTGCCGCGATGTAGCGGCTGGCCCGTGATTTGAGCCAAGCGTTGATGGCCGTCACTTGGCCGGTGTCCAGGCGGCGCGATCGAATCAGGGCGTCGGTGCGCATCAAGGTGTCGCCGAAGTGGCGTGCATTGACGCGCCTGGCCGCGAGCACGACGTCGTCCGGCGCCTTGGCATAAGAAACATGCGTCAGGATCAACAAATGGTTGGCGTCGAGCGGGAACAGAGTTTGGGTGCCGTTCCATGCGATTGGCGCGTCGTGCGGATAGGCCAGTTGCGGCGCCTTGTCGGACAAGGCGACATTGAAAGTTGTGAGCGGGTGATCCGTCACGAGGAATTTCACCCCGGCGTCCTCTGCCGACACGATCTCGCGAACGGACTCTGCCCACAAGGTGCCGAACATCTGGCGAAGGTGTTGCAACTCCACCATGAGTTCGACCTGCGACAACGCTGGATACCGGCTTCGGATCCAGTCTAGGCCCTTTGGGGTGCGCAACTTCTGCGCCCCGAGGTACGCGAAAAGCGCCTCGTACTGTCTGTGCACCTGAACCGGATCGCCACTGAGAAAGGCGCGCACCGCCGCCGCGCCGAAGTCGTCGATGTCCTGGAACAGCACCGTTTCGATCTGGTCGTTGAGCTGTTCGCCGAAGCGCGTGATGTACAGGTCCCGCTCCCAAAAGCACGCCTTGGGCGGTCGCTGGCGCGGCACGAATACGATTGGGCGGCCGTCGGGCCGACGGCCGGACGGCAAGAGATTGAGCAGCCAGTTATCGGCACCATTGACACCAAACCCGGCTTGGTACCATTCGGGCACGTAGTGGTTCTGGCGCGACGGACCTTGAGGTGAGCACGACGGACGGATGCCTCGAACCATGGGTTTGCGCCTCCGACGCGACTTCACTGCCCCATTGCCAACCTACCCACGATACGGGATAGCTGCCGGAAGAGTGAAAATAGTCGGCTTCTCAGTTTGCATTACGAGGACGACCGCTTGGGTCGGTAGTCGACACCCTACCCCCCGATAACACGGGCTATTCATTGTCATCTGCTTCTTAGCCAGAATCGATTGAGCGTTAGGATAAGCATAGGCACCGCGATCAGCATTCCAGCCTTGTTCGTCAAGGCTCGAGCGCGCCACTTGGATGGTTGTGGGCGCTGGCACGAGGGGGCGATGGCGCGTAGGCTCAGGCCACCAACAAGGGGACTTAACCATGAGCGCAGGGACGCCACCGGCAACACCGGGTACCTACACCTACCTCCGCGATCTGCCTGCAGACGCGGACCAGTTTGGCAGTCACGACCGGATTGCCCGGGGCATGGCCGACGCTGTGCTCATCAATCCAGCCCTCGGCGTCATCGGGTTGGTTGGGCCCTGGGGCAGCGGTAAGTCGACGGTGGTGCGCTTTTTCGAGCGCAACCTCAAAGATCATAAGGACATTGAAAGCTACGTGTTTACCTACGACGCGTGGCTTCACCAGAGCGACCCACCGCGCAGGGCCTTCCCCGAGGGCTTTATCCACTTCCTGATTGATTCGAAACTTGGTACCGAAAAAAGCTGGAAGGAAGAACTCGACCGCCTCAATGGCCGCATCGAAGTGACGGAAATCACCAAGACACCCTTATTGACCAAGGAAGGGGCCAGCGTCTTTATCTCATTGCTTCTGGCCCCCATCGGCCTATCCCTGCTGATGAAGTCCACCATTGAAAGTGCACTGAAACTGGAAGGATTCTGGCCATCCTTGTCAACAGGCATCATTTCGCTATTCGGACTCGCGTTTCTTGCCGCACCCCTGGTGGTTGCTGGACGGATTTATCTGAGCTGGCGACCCTGGAAAAAAGTGTTCAGCCAGAAGTTCTGGAACAAGGAAAACCTCACGGAGCACCGTGATGAGATGAAGGGCAAGTCGGTCCTTGCGATGTTCATGAGTAAAGATGTTACCAACCATCTCAATCGCATCACGCGGGACCCGATTCCGACGGCGATCGAGTTCCAGAACCTGCTTCGCACCATCATGCACGAGGTCGGCAAGCCAGCGCGGAGATTTGTCTTTGTCATCGACAACCTCGACCGGCTCCCAGCCGAGGATGCTCTGGAAATGTGGGCGACTATCCGGAGCTTTTTCCTCGGTAAATCGTCTGCTGGCGACCCTCCCTTGTACGAGCTGCCGACCGTGGTGCTACCTTTTGACGAGACGGCACTGCGCAACATCTACAAGGACGGTGTGGAGGAATCAGGCGAGATGAGCCGGACGGCCGCGTTCATGGAAAAGACCTTTGATTTGACCTTCCGGGTGACCCGTCCTGTGCTCACCGGATGGCAGGATTACGTCAAGTCACAGATGGTCCATCTTTTTGGGACCGATCTCGAAGACAGCTGGACTCGTCGCACGACTGATTTTCTGGACGCTTATTTCATTCCAACAGGTATTCCCGTTACACCGCGTCGCATCAACTCCATCCTCAACACGATTGCGGTGACCTGGCGGCAGTGGAAAATGGAAGACGTCAGCTTCGTTTCGGTGGCCTATTACTGCGTTTTCCAAAGGCGTATCGATGATGGTTTGATGATGCAAATCGCGACACCCCAGGCGTCCATTGACCAGCATGATGCAAACTGGCAGCGGTCCATTGCGGCGCTGCACTTTGGGGTTCCGCCAAAGGTCGCCTACCAGGTGTTGCTTGAGGGCCCCATCCGGGCAGCCCTGGCCAGCGAAAAGAAGGGAGAACTTGGCAAGCTGATGGAGTCTCCAGGCTTTGACCCTGTTTTTCGTCGTTTCGTGCAACAGCTGCAAAGCCCAGACAGTGTTGCCACTGAAGGTGTGGTTGCCTGTATCAACCACCTCCAGGACGCTTCGCCGGCCTTGAAGAGTCACCATGCGGAGGAGTGGGCGCTGCTGCAGCAAGCGTTCATCAAGACAAGCCGGTGGAACATGTTTGGCGAGCCATTGCGCTCGGCCAGCCTGCACCTGATTGAGCGCGGAGAGCTGCTCGAACAGAAGAAAAAAGTACTCGTGTCGACTCTTTCGCACACTATCGATGCCGTCACTGCTGCCGAGGCATCCAATGCCGAATCCCTTGGGGTGTTTTTCAACGAAATCGATGCGCGCTTCCCGGACCTTGTGGAGGGCGTTGACTCCCTAGTCATTCCCAACCCGCCGGAAACGCTCGCCCGGGTGGCCGAGCTTTGCAGTTCACATCCACAGGTCTTGGCGCGGCTATCGACTGATGCGGAAAGCGGCGCCATCTTTGGCGTGCTCGCCACCGATCTTAACCTTCTCGACGCAGAGCGAACTGAAGCCAGATTTAGGGCTGTCCTTCAGACGCGTTATGGTGAACAAGACAGGGCCTACATTGACGCAGTTGCCACACGTCTTGGAAACCCGGTCGGGCCTGGTTCTGAGACAGCGCTCCTCGCGCTTGGCCTGGCAGCTCGCGCGGGCAACAAGGCGGCTATTGAACATATCAGCCAGCTTGTGTCGAGCAATCGCCTGCTCGAGATCGTCAATGATGCCTGGACCCTAGACACCCTGCTCATTTATGCAAGGGCCAGCGTGTTGCTGCTCTTGAACAACCCGGGCATGTTCCCGTCAGCGCGCCCGGCGCTCAAACTGCCCTCCCCTGACCAGTTTTCACTCCTTGTCACGCAGGCCCTCGCTGACTTTGCCGGACCGGAGCGGATGACTTTTGGCGCGCTCTTGAACATTGTCCATGCGGCATCAGCCACTCGCTTCGTCCTCCACCCGACCCTTGCGAGATCCATCGAAACTGGCGAAGTTTCAGACTTTACCGTTGACGACCACTTCGCCAAATTTGCCTTGCTGGTGTCGGTGTTCGCTGAGCAGGAGTCCACTGCACTGTCGCGCTTGATGGCCGAACAAGCCTCGTTCTGGACAGCCATTGCGGCACGTCCTGTGGACAGCGTCTCGGTCACTCTTCTCCGTCAGCTGAGCGCGGATCCAACGTTCGCCCCGCAGGCGTTCACAACTTTGGCTTCTATCCTTGGCAAGGTACCTGAAGAGACCTGGACAGCTGCCATTGCGGGCCCGAACGATGCCACCGCTGCCATTGAGCTTTACAAGCTCCACGACCTCGGTCGCCTTGAGCTTCCCGCGCTCGCAGTCCCGCTGACCCGGACCATGGAAACAACCTTTGCATCACCCTCGCCAGAATGGCTTGCACGGTGGTTTTTCCTGGCTTTTCTCCTGCCTGACGCGAACCGCCGAACGCTTCTCAAGACCCTTCGCGACCGCATTCTGACAGTCGACCCCGCGACGCCATTGCAGCCCGTGCTCACGGCAGGCGGCCCCGCGTTGATTGAAGATGGGCGCTTCGTCGACAAAGCTGACGACTTCATTCGGCGGATCTATGCGGTATTCAAAGCGCAGCCTGAAGCAGAAACCTACTTGATGACGCAGGCCGCTGCACTTGCACCGCTCTTCAAAGGCAGTTCGGATGACACCAGGCAAGTGATCGGTGAGTGGGTTAACGGGCTTGCACGGAGTGCCACGGCCACGGAAGTAGGTCTCGCAACGGTGCTTGGTGCGAGTTGGGGAATTGAGCTCGCTGCCGAACAACAGGAGAAACACCTTTCGGAGCCAGACCAAGACAAAGGCGCCCCTTCATTCTGAATGCGTCTAACAGGCTGTTGAGAAACTACGACGCATCGTCGCGGTCACCGACCCGGACGCACGCCTGATCCGCAAGGGCAAAGGCAAGGAGGCCAAGCTGAGCTATCTGGCCAATGCCCTGATGGAAAACCGTAACGGCCTGTTGGTGGCCGTGGACGTGCGCCACGCCAGCGGCACCGGTGAACGCGACGGTGCACTGGATCTGCTGACCGCTGCCGAGGTGAAACGCGGCGCCACGCTCGGTGCGGACTAGGCACCGCGTAAACGGTGCGGATGGGACGTGCGCCCGATTCTGGTGACCGATGCCGGCTTCCATGGGCCTTGGTTCCGAGTCGTCGAGGCGATGGGCTGGCAGTGGCTAGGACGCTTGCGCAACACGACGTATCTCAAACCCGTCGAGGTACCCCCCACACCAAGCTCAACGAACGGTCGCAAGCTTTAATGATCGGATGGAATAAATCGACAGATCGACAGGCTTAGATATTTGCGCGACTTGACTTCAGCCAAAGCTGAAAAGGCCAAACTCGTTAAGAAGTAAGGTGTTATCCTAATTAATCTGACCAATTATGAAGAGGCCAATCAATGGCAATCGATCTGAAAGCACTGTCTGCCAAAAGAACTCCAAGCCCTGATCGCTGGCGCGAACGCGCAGATGCAAGAAGCGTACTCGAATCAAGTTCGCTCAGTTCGCGAAAAGATTGATGCAGTGCTCAAGTCTGCTGGCCTGTCTATCAATGAGGTCTATCCGACCCGCGGTGGCAAGAAGCCTACTGGGAAGAAAGGCGTGGTTGCTCCGAAGTACCGCAACCCCGTCAGCGGTGAGACTTGGTCTGGCCGTGGTCGACAGCCGGCGTGGTTCTCTGAAGCGCTCAAGAAACGCGCCGTCACTGCTCAGAGCCTGCTGATTGGTGGTGCTGTGGCAAAGAAAGCTGTGCCGGCCAAAAAGGCAGCGGTGAAAAAGGCCAAGAAGGCTCCCGCCAAGAAGGCCTAAGAAATACCGAATTTGAGAAACCAGGGCACCCTTCGGGGTGCCTTTTTTGTGGGTTGTGGATCGTTCTTGGCTGTTATCAACAGCCAAGCCCGGGATGTATCAATGAAAATCGCGCGACCGCACGTCCAGCCCACCGAGTAGCTCGCTCATGTCGAGCAGGCGACTGGCAATCAAATGACATACGCCATCGACAGCCTCCCAACGTCCGTCGATTCCCAGCAGCTCCGATTCCAGCAACACGCGCCGGTGGGTTTCGGCGACATCGCACCAGATGATGACGTTGATCATGCCGTGTTCGTCTTCCATCGTCAGAAACGTCACCCCGCTGGCCGTTTGCGGCCGCTGACGCATTGTGACCATGCCAGCCACACGCGCATAGCTGTTATGCGGCCGTTTGCGCAGAGTCCGTGAATCGGTGCATCGCGCTGCGCGTAATCGATCTCTGATCTGGGCCATGGGATGGGCCCCTAGCGTGAGGCCCGTCCGTGCGTAGTCCGCGAGCGTGTCCTCGGCCTGCGTCGGTTTCGGCAACGTCACCTCGATCTCTACTGGACTGACGTTGCCGAAGAGCGGCAGCTGCTTCTCCACACCGGCGATCTCCCAGTGTGCGTGATATCGGTGCCGCGACAGTCCCCGTAACGCGCTGGCCTGCGCCAGCAAGTCTTGATGGCGCTTGTCCACGGCCGCTCGCGCGCAGAGGTCCGCGATGTCGGCGAACGGGCATTGCGCGCGGGCTGCCATGATCCGCTGTGCGGCCTCTTCACTGAAGCCGCGCACCTGGCGCAAACCAAGCTGGATCGCCGGCGCTTCTTCTTCCCGGGTAATGAGCGTGTTGTCCCAATCGCTGCACTGAACGTCGATCGGAAAAACGTCGATGTCATGACGTCGGGCATCCTGCACGATCTGGCTCGGCGCATAGAAGCCCATGGGCTGGCTGTTCAACAACGCGCAGGCGAAGGCTGCCGGCTCGTGACACTTCAACCAGCAGCTTGCATAGACGATGCCGGCGAAACTGGCTGCATGGCTCTCAGGAAAACCATAGCTTCCGAAGCCTTTGATCTGCTCGAACAGCTTCTCGGCAAAGGCCGTGGTGTAGCCGCGATCGGTCATGCCGGTCAGGATGCGTTCGCGGTGCTTCTCCAATCCACCACGCCGCTTCCATGCGGCCATGTCGCGCCGAAGTCCATCCGCTTCGCCTGCCGTGTAACCAGCGGCGATCATCGCCAGCTTCATCACCTGCTCTTGGAACAGCGGCACACCCAGCGTGCGCTCGAACACCTCCTTCAATTCTTCGGACGGATAGTCGACGGGCTCTTCTTTCCTTCGTCGCCGAAGATACGGGTGCACCATGTCGCCCTGGATAGGACCTGGCCGAACGATCGCCACTTGCACCACCAGGTCGAAGAAGTTCTCCGGGCGGTGCCGCGGCAGCATGGCCATCTGGGCGCGTGACTCGATCTGGAACACACCCACCGTGTCCGCCCGCTGGATCATGGCGTAGGTGACGGGATCTTCCGATGGCAAGGTGGCCATCGAGTAGTCCTGTCCTCGCTGGTTGCGCAGCATGTTCAGACATTTCTGCACACACGTGAGCATGCCCAGGGCCAGACAATCGACCTTTAACAGGTTCATCGTGTCGAGGTCATCCTTGTCCCACTGGATGATCGTGCGATCGGGCATCGCGGCGTTCTCCACCGGTACCAATTCGCTCAGGGGCGCATCGGCGATCACGAATCCACCAACGTGCTGCGACAGGTGTCGCGGCATATCCAGGATCTCCGCCGTCAGTTTGAGGATGCGTCGGATGACCGCACTCTCGGGATCGAAACCACGCTCGCGCAACCGCTCGGCGAGTGACTCCTCACCGTCCCACCAAGCGAACACCTGGCTCAACTGATCGACTTGATCCAGCGGCAGTCCCATGGCCTTGGCCACGTCACGCACGGCGCTCTTGCCGCGGTAGCAGATGACGGTAGCCGCCAGGGCAGCACGCTCCCGCCCGTATTTGCGATAGATGTATTGAATGACCTCTTCACGACGCTCGTGCTCGAAGTCGATGTCGATGTCCGGCGGCTCGTTGCGCTCTTTCGAGATGAACCGTTCGACGAGCAGGCTCATCTTCATCGGGTCGACCTCGGTCACGCCGAGGGCGAAGCACACCGACGAGTTCGCAGCGGATCCCCTGCCCTGACACAGGATGTTCTGGCTACGCGCGAAGCGCACGATGTCGTGCACGGTGAGGAAATAGGATTCGTAGCGAAGCGCCTCGATTAGCCCCAGTTCGTGCTCGATCTGCTTGTGCACTTTCTCCGGCACACCCTCGGGCCAGCGCCACCGCGCGCCGTCCTCTGTCAGCTGACGCAACCAGCTGGTTGCGGTGTGGCCATCCGGCACGAGCTCAGCCGGATAGCGATAGCGCAGCTCGTCGAGCGTGAAGGTGCATCTTGCAGCGATCCGTGCGCTCTCTTCGAGCAAGGTCTCGGGGTAGAGTTTGGCCAGCACATGGCGGCGGCGCAGGTGCCGCTCACCATTGCGCGCAATCAATCCGCCAGCCTCGGCGATGGGTACGCGGTGTCGGATCGCAGTAAGGATGTGCTGCAAGGCCAGCCTGCGTCGGATGTGCATATGCACGTCGCCCGCTGCTACCAGAGGCAGGCCGACCTCCCGGCCGATTGCCTCCAACTCACGCACTCGCCGAGCATCGTTCGGTCCGCGATGCAGCTCGACGGCTAGCCAGGCGCGATCGCCGAATGTCTGCTGCACCCAGCGACCGTGAGCCATGTCGACAGTCAGGTCGGGAGCCCATAGGACCAACGTGCCCGGCAAGCCGGTGGCCAGGTCGGCACGCGTCAGGCGGTAGGTGCCCTTTTCTGAGGCACGGCGCCCCGTGGTGATGAGGCCACACAACGACGTGTAGCCGGCCTTCGTTTCGCACAGCACGACGATCTTCGGGCCGTCGGCGAGCTGGATCTCCGATCCGACGATCAACGGCACGCCTGTTTCACGTGAGGCTTCCAGCGCGCGGACGATGCCGGCCAGTGAGCATTCGTCGGTGACCGCCAGGGCCGCGTATCCACAGGTCTTCGCACGCTCAAACAGTTCGCGCGCACTGGATGACCCACGGCCGAAGGAGAAGTTCGAGAGGCAATGGAGCTCCGCATAGGCCGTCATGCGAACCACCCGTGGATCATCCAGCCGGTCTGCTCATCGGGCGCGCAAAACGCCCAGGCCTCCTGCCCCAAGGAAGTTTCGATGACGTAGTAGTCACGACAGACTTCGCCCCCATCCCACCAGCCGGTTTCCACGCGCTCTGGACCGGCCAGAATGATCGGGTTGCCACCGCGCAACGGAATGGGCCTTTGAAGCAGCCACGTGGGGCGCGGGTGCGGCTCGATCGGCACTTCATCATGCGTGGCCTCGCGCTGCGCACGTTCGGGCCGGGGATCCTGCGTGCTCCCCAGCCGATAGACCGCGCCATCGCCTAATCGCGCGCGCAGTCGTTCGCGCAGCTGCTCGATCGGCAACGCATTCGCCGGTCGCTCATCGAACAGATCCCGCCCCGCGGGCACGAACGCCGGCAGATCGCGGGCGATCAGGCGCAATGCCAGCACCGGCTCAGGCAGCGTCACGTGTTCCAGCCGGCCCCGTGCGAACTCGAACAACAGGGCGCCATCGCGCTCCGATGCCAGCAGCCCGACCGACACATCCGTGAAGCGACCCTCGCGATGCTCCAGGCGCAGCAGGAAGCGCTGCACGCCGCCATCGCGTCCGGCGAGATACGCCGCCAAATCATCGACCATGCGCCTCACGGGGAAGATCAGCGCGGATTGGTTCTCGACTTCATGGAGCAACTCGATGCGAAGGTCGAACGTGTCCGGCGGCCGATACAGTTCCAAGCCTGAGGGCAGGTCGCCGGTCAGGCGATCTAGCGACGCCAGCAGTTCTGCACCGAAGCGTCGACGCAACCCATCGCGTGGCAACGCCAGGACTTGGCCTAACGTGCGGATGCCCATGCTCGGCAACGCGGCGATGGCATTTGCGGGCAAGCGGCTCTTCGCGATCGGCACCCGCTGCAAGGCGTTGCGCAACGTGTCGATGGAGAGCACTGCTTGCCCGTCGGAAACCGTGGTCAGCACATGCGCGGCATGGGCCGTCGGCGCTGCCGCCATGCGGTGACGGAATCCCAGGTCGGTGAAGTCGGCGCGCAACATGGATTCAAGCCGCGGCCACGGTCCGAACAGGCCCATGCTCTTGCTGACTTCCAGCACGATCGCATGCGGCAGCAAGCTGACTTCGGAGCTGTAGCGGTATGCCACAGCAGCCAGGAACCGGAGCCACCGCGCTACCGACTCGCGGTCATACGGGATGGCTTCGAAGTGCGACAGCAGCGCTTGCGCCGCGCTCAGCCGCTGCCCGACATGCAAGCCTGCCGCTCGGGCGGCATCATTGGCAGAAACGATCGTCCGTGCGTTGACCGGTCCGTCGATGAGCACCAACGGATCGTCCGTGGGCCGGCGTCGGAGAATCCCGTCCAGCGCCAGACTTGGCAAAGTGATGCAGGCCCAAAGCATGTCTGCACGCCATCAATGGACGACACGTGGCAACGGGATCGCCTGGGCAGGCACGGCGCCGCCTCGGCATTTGCGCACCCAGATTTGCGGACGTGGCGGGGCTTCCAATTCTAGACGCAGCGCGGCCGGCGATGCGTTAGAAAGGTGGGAGCGATCACGGAACACGAAAGCGAGGGCCTGGCCTGTGACTGCGGCCACCTGCAGGCGACGCAAGGCGCGATCGTCGGCGTGATGCGGCCACGCCAACACGGCGGCGCAGCTTCCCGATCGCAGGCACTGCTCAGTGGCCCAGAGCACATCCTTCTCGCCGGCATCCACGATTTCTACGCGACGCATATCGAGGCCTTGCTGGCGCCAGCCGGCGACACAAGGCGCATACGGCGGCGACACGATCACGACGTTGCGCTGGCCTTGGGTCAACCGTGCGAGTGTGGGCAGTACGAGGCGAAGTTCGCCCACCCCATCGACGGGCAACAGGATCTCGGACAGCGAAGCCTCGGGCCAACCGCCTGCAGGCAGCATGGCATCGAGTGCACGCCAACCGGTGGGTTGGTCACCGACTGGCACCTCGGGAGCTCGACCACGCCAGACCTGACGGGCATCGAGCAAGGCGGAAAGTGGAACCACGGCGTTCATCAGCTGCCCCGCAGCAGGCCTGCAAACAGACCTTCAATCGCGAAGTCTTCGGTGGGATCCACGTCGATGGGTTTGAAGCCCGGACTGTTGGGCATCAACCGGATCACATCGCCTTTCCAGTGAAGACGCTTGATCGTGAAACGGTCGCCGTCCACACGCGCAGCCACCACTTGGCCGTGGCGGGCCACCGGCGTGGCGTGCACCGCCACCAGATCGCCATTCAAGATGCCTTCCCCGCTCATCGAATCGCCCACCACCTTCACCAAGAAGTCCGGTCGCAACCGGAAAAACGAACGAGACACGCGCACGCTGCGATCGACCCGTGACTCCGAAAACAATGGCTCACCGGCCGCAATGCGACCGATCAGCGGCAGATCCAGCGTGTCTGCATCCAGGGGGTCGACTTCACGCACCAGTCGGATGCCACGCGGTCGGTTGGGCTCGATGATCAGACGACCTTTGGCTTCCAGCGAACGCAGATGCTTCAGCACGGAGCTCACCTGCCCGATCTCCAAACCCGCGCCAATTTCTTCGAGCGTGGGCGCTTCGCCATCGCGTTCGATCGACGCACGGATGAATGCAAGAATGTTCGATTGACGGGAAGTGATCTGAATAGTCATAGGTCACGAGTTTTCGCCTAAATGGGCGAAAATGGAAGTATCAGTTTCGCCTATTTAGGCGAAAATGGCGGCAAAAGGAACTCGCTGCGTTCGGCAATTACGACGGATCAACGGCTTACGACATCAACCGTATCCGTATTCGATGACCGGCTTCGGACTCAGCCTCGCGGGTCGAGGTCTCACGGCATGAGATGGCGCCGCGATTCACTGCAGCCACTACTCGACTAGGCCGCCGCATGAACGCTCTTCCCGACCGCTACGCTTCCGATGAACTGGTCCTGCGGGAACCGGGTGACGGCCGCACGTTGGCACTGCGTCTCTCTAAGCGGTATGCGGCGAGGATCACCGGTGCTTTCGTGGTGCCCGGCCGTGAGGGGTCGTTTGCACCGTTGCCGGAAGATTTGCCCCCAGCGCTCGCACACGCCTTGCGCTCGCGTGGCATCGACCAGCTCTATAGCCACCAGGCCGAGGCATGGGCGGCGACGCAATCCGGTGCGCATGTCGCCATCGTCACGCCTACCGCCTCCGGCAAGTCGCTCTGCTACACGCTGCCTGTCATCACCGCTGCGATGACGCAGCATGCCAAGGCGCTTTATTTGTTCCCGACCAAGGCGCTGGCGCAGGATCAGGTGGCCGACCTGCTCGAACTCAACCAAGCCGGCGATCTGGGCGTCAAAGCCTTCACCTTCGATGGCGACACACCCGGTGATGCGCGCCAAGCCATCCGGTTACATGGCGACATCGTGGTCAGCAACCCGGACATGCTGCACCAGGCCATCCTGCCGCATCACACCAAGTGGGCGCAGTTCTTCGAGAACCTGCGCTACGTAGTGATCGACGAGGTGCATACCTATCGCGGCGTGTTCGGTTCGCACGTCGCCAATGTCATTCGCCGGCTCAAACGCGTGTGCGCATTCTATGGCGTGACGCCGCAATTCGTCCTCTGCTCGGCCACGATCGGCAACCCGAAGGAGCACGCCGAAGCACTTATTGAAGATGCCGTCACGGCGATCACGGAAAGTGGCGCGCCGACCGGCGACAAGCACGTGCTGCTGTGGAACCCGCCCGTGGTGAACCCCGATCTCGGTCTGCGCGCCTCGGCGCGATCGCAGACCAACCGGATCGCCCGGCTGGCGATCAAGTCGGGGATGAAGACGCTGGTGTTTGCGCAGTCGCGCACGATGGTCGAAGTGCTGACCAAGTATCTGAAAGACGTGTTCGACAGCGATCCACGCAAGCCCGCGCGGATCCGCGCCTACCGCGGCGGTTATCTTCCCAAGGAACGGCGCGCCGCCGAGCGCGAGATGCGCGCCGGCACCATCGACGGGATCGTGAGTACGTCGGCCTTAGAATTGGGTGTGGACATCGGCAGCCTCGACGCTGTCGTGCTCAACGGCTATCCCGGTTCCGTCGCCGCTACCTGGCAGCGGTTCGGCCGCGCCGGTCGCCGGCAGCAGTCGGCGCTGGGTGTGCTGGTAGCCAGCTCTGATCCGCTCGATCAATACCTCGTGCGGCACCCGGAGTTCTTCCAGGGTGCCACGCCGGAACACGCACGCATCCAGCCTGATCAACCGCTGATCCTGCTCGACCATATCCGTTGCGCTGCCTTCGAGTTGCCCTTCATCGGTGACGAGATGTTCGGCACCGAAGTGGCGACGCCCTGGCTCGACGTGCTGGGCGAGGAGGGCGTGCTGCATCGCGAAGGCGATCGTTGGGAGTGGATCGCCGACAGCTACCCGGCCATTGCTGTGTCGCTCCGGTCTGTGGCCGATGGCAACTTCGTGGTGGTCGATCGCACGAACGGTCGGCAAACGATCATCGCGGAGGTCGATTACACCGCAGCGCCAGTAACGCTCTACGAGGGCGCCATCCACATGATTCAGTCCGTGCCCTACCAAGTGGAACGGCTCGACTGGGAAGGCCGCAAGGCCTACGTCACGCGCACCCACGTGGACTATTACACCGACGCCATCGACTACACGAAACTCAAGGTGCTCGATTGCTTCGACACGTCCAACGCCGGATGTGGGCAGGCCCACCACGGCGAAGTGCATGTCGTGCGGCGCGTGCCCGGTTACAAGAAGATCCGGTTCTACTCGCACGAGAACATCGGCTTCGGTCCGGTCAACCTGCCCGACCAGGAACTGCACACCACCGCTGTGTGGTGGCAGTTGCCACAGGCCGTGCTGGATGCCGCGTTCGAACAGCGCCAGCAGGCGCTCGACGGTTTTCTCGGCGCGGCCTACGCACTGCACATCGTGGCGACTGTCGCCGTGATGGCCGAAGCACGCGACCTGCAAAAGTCCGTGGGCAGTGGCGACGGGGCGTGGTTTGTCAGTGCCGACATCAGCGGTCGCGGCCAGATCCGAGGCACCGACGGCCAGCCTGCTGCTCTGGCGGCCGACACTCCCTTCACCCCGACGGTCTATCTCTACGATGCCTTTCCCGGCGGGATCGGCCAGAGCGAACCCTTGTTCAACCGGCGCGAAGACCTGGTGGCGCGATCGGTGACCCTCATCGAGCGCTGTGATTGCCGCGGTGGGTGTCCGGGCTGCGTGGGGCCGGCGCTGGCCGCCGATGAAGACGCGGCCACAACACCGAAGGCGTTGGCCCTGCGCGTGCTGGCGCTGCTGGTGGCCCTGTGAGCGCCTTTGCTGCGAAGCTGCGGCAACTGCGCACGCAATCGGGACAGGCGTTGCCCGTTGCTCCCACCAAACCCTCCCTGTCATCCGATGTGTTGCGGCTGATCCAGGGCCGTTCCCGCCTGCAAGGTGTCAGACAGCCGCTCACCTCGGCCGATCGTACTGTGCCAGGGACTGAAGTTTCGCCGGGTCTGTTCCTCACCCAAGCTATTGTGGACTGGGGCCGGCCAACACCAATGATCGACACCACATTCGCGCGGTGGGAAGAGCCGGTCGCTTACCATCGGTTGCTGCACTTCGATACCGAGACCACGGGCCTTGCCGGCGGCACCGGCACGCGTGCCTGGATGATCGGCGCCGCCGACTGGCTTGATGATGGGCATTTCAGGCTGCGTCAGCTGACGATCACGCGCATGGGCGCCGAAACCGACATGCTGCGGATGTTCGCCACTTGGCTACGTTCGGATACCGTTCTCGTGAGCTACAACGGCAAGAGCTATGACTCACCGCTGCTGAAAACGCGCTATCGGCTGGCCCGCTTGCCTTGCCCGCTCACAGGCCTAGGTCACCTCGATCTGCTGCATCCCGTGCGTCGACATTGGAAAGGAGTGTGGGAAAACTGCCGGCTGGCGACCGCAGAGCGTGAGCTGCTGGGTGTGATCAGAGAGGACGATCTACCTGGTTCCGAAGCACCTGCGGCATGGTTGAACTATCTGCGTGGTGGCTCCGCAGTGAACCTCCGGCGCGTGCTCACGCACAACAGCCAAGATCTCAAAAGCGTGGCGGGATTCTTGCTTCACTTGGCGGCGTTGTCGCGATGACGTTGCATGGGCACGTCACATGGCGTCTGCAAGACTCGTCGCCGGTATCCTGTCCGCCAACCAATGGAGAATTCCATGTGCTACAGCGCGCAGATCTGGGCTGACTTCCGGAAATACGAACGCTTCGGCGGCAACCTAGATATCAAGGAATTCACCAAGCTCGCCGGCTGGACGAAGAAAAAGGGCAACTGGGTGAAGGTCGTGCCCAAGGCCATGCGCCGCGCCATGTCCGATGCTACGAGCGGCGTGCTGGACATCGGCACGGTCGAGTTGGCGCGCGAGGCAGACGCGGAGGCGATCGCCCTGATCGCCTCGGAGATCGGTGTCCAGGAAGCGCGCTTGGTCGAGGCCAACGCCAAGCTTGCATCAGCGAAACCGACCAAGAAGGCCGAGAACGATCGCCGCGTTGCGACCAACAAGATTGACGCCGGAAAGAAGAAGCTCGACGACATGGCCTCACCCGCGCCGGCCGATGGTATTGACCGGATCTGGCCGGGTTACTTTGCCCCGGTGATGATTCGCAACCCGGAAACAGGCGAGCGCTCGGTGGTGCCCATGCGCTACCGGTGTCGCTTACCTGGCTGGACGGAAGCCGACGAGATCGAGAAGCCCGGCACCTACAACGCACGACGAGACAAGCTTTCTACGGTGTGGCGGAGGGTATTCGGCCACCACCACGGCATCATGGTTGTCGACCGATTCTACGAAAGTGTCTATCTCCACAACTTGCAGCAGCGGCAGTTGGTGCCAGGGGAGCGCGAGCAGAGCGTTGAAATCCTATTCACGCCAGCGACCGGTGAGAATCTCTTTGTGGCCTGTCTCTGGACATACGTCGAGGCTGCCGGCGACGATCCCGGCTTCTACACGTTTGCGGTGATCACAGACGACCCGCCCTTGGAGGTCGTCGAGGCCGGTCACGACCGGTGTCCCGTTCCGTTACACGAAGACGACATCGATGCGTGGCTCGATCCAGACCCAAATGACCTCCCAACCCTTTACGCCATTCTCGACCGGCGTGTGCGTCCGTTCTATGAGCATCAACTGGCGAAGCCGGAAACCTGATGCTCCCGGACCGCAGCCATCGGAAACGCATGCCTGCCAGCTTGGATATCGCCATCGCTGGCAACGTGAAAAATCACTACATGGCGCCGACTTCCGGACGACACTGCGTACATCCGTTTGCGCACACCGATGAAGGTGACCAGTAGCACCGATCGATCATGATCAGCGCATCTGCATCCTCACCGGCGCGAGGCCACCGGCCGGAATCCGCAGTCGAAAGCGGCCGTCCCCTACCCTCGATAACCCGATCTAATCACCGAGCTTTGGAGGGCTTTTGTTCGCCCCGACACCACGCTTGATGAGACCACTCGCATTTAGCCGAGTGGCTGCGGGGTCGGTGTTGAGGCCGGCGATCGGTTGCTCCTGGAGCTCCACAACGCCTTGTCGGCCGCCTTCTCGTTACTCGTTGCCTCGCGTTGCGTTGCCTTCAGCTACGTGACGCCTCGACCAAAAAAATTGCGTACTTTCGGGAGCGTTGTATAAGCGATGCGCCCGGGAATGCAGAGCGCGACACGAGTCCCATTGTCCGGTGACGACTCGATAGAGAACTTCGCCGACATCTGTTTGGCGCGCTCGCGCATACCCGTCAAGCCCCAGTGTCCCGGCTTCTCACCTGAATCTAGGATGGCCGGGTCGATGCCGCTGCCATTGTCTTGCACCTCCAAAATCAGTGCGTCGGGACAATAATCCAGGTGAACGTCCAGTAGATTTCCACCAGAATGCTTATAGGCGTTGAACATGGCTTCCTTCAGGATGAATGACGCCTCTTCAAGAATCTCCTTCTTCAGATCTCGTTCGACGCCTTCAACCGACACCTTCAACACCATTCCAGAGCGACTTGCATGATCGTTGGCAAAGGCTGATATAGCCTCAGCGAGGTTGCCGTAGTCATCGGACCGCAACCGGGACACTTGATCCCTACTTTCCACAATGATCCCACGAGCTTGCTCAAGTGTTTGATTTAGAAATTGTCGCTCGGCAGCCCCTTCCGGAAGTGGAAGCCTGTTTACACCAGCCTGCATTTTCATCAGCAGTCCCGGAAAGCTCTGAAGCAACGTGTCGTGCAAATCACGCGCGATCCGTTCCCTCTCCGCATGACGTGCTTCTAAGCGAAGGCGCAGTCGGCGATTTACCTGACGCACACGAAATGCAAAAACTTGCCAAAGTACGAGAGCCACCATGCATGCGCAGAGCACCATAAACCAGAGCGTCTGATAAAACGCAGGCTTTATGCTGAACCCTACGTGGGCGCCCGCGTTGTTCCAGACACCATCCCCATTGGACCCGATGACATCGAAGTGGTGTTGACCTGGCCTAAGATTTGAATAGCTCACCTCTCGCTGCAAGCCCACGTCTCGCCATTCGTTGTCTAGGCCACGCATACGAATTTTTGCGTCCACACGTTCCGGCATGGTCATGCTCAGCACGGAAAAGGTGATCCGAACATTCTCGGTATGCGCCGGCAATGTAATCCCGTCTTGTGGCGTATAGGTCTTGCCATCCGCCTCAACAGAATCGATGACCACTTGAGGTGGTAAGGGATTGGAGATCAACTGCGCAGGGTCGAGCCAAACGACCCCGTTACTTGTCGCGAACCAGAGTCTTCCATCGGTACTTCTGATGATCGATGGGAGCGGAAATTGCAGTGCTGGTGAGCCAGGTAGTCCATCCAGTGTGTCGAACTTTCGGAAATGCATCGGATAGGACGGATTCATTTCAGCTTGGCGCACGTCTTTTGCTTGCACCTGGAAGACGCCGTCCAGCGTGTGGAACCACAAATCGCCCTGCGCCGAGAACACAATTCCCGTGACGTTTTTCAGCGAACCGCCATCGGCCAGCCCCACCATCTTCAACCGCAGCCCATCCATGTAGCCCAGTCCGTCGCTACCTCCTAGCCATAAGCTATGACCATCCTGTTGAAAGGCTTTCGCATCGCCGATTGCCACGCCTTGATTGGACCCCAACACCGTGACGTTATCCCCGTCAACGATGACAATTCGATTGTCCCTGTAGCCCAGCCAGATCCTCCCGGCGGTGTCGGTGAAGTCGACGCGCGGCGTGCCGCTGATAGACGATTTCTTCCACTGACCATTTGCCCATGTATACAGGCCCGCCTCTGATGTGCCGCCGACCGACACCCATAACGTGTCGTGCAAGTCTTTGGTTATTGCCAAGACAAGCGCAAATGCCGCCGCTTTAGCATTGGGGCGACTTGCGAGATGCTCGGCACCTGCATCGCTCATCTTCCAGATGCCGCTTACGCCTCCGATATACACCACACCGTCGCGGTCAGCGTATGCGGCAAGCGTGTAAGGCGGAACGTCAAACGTCTTGACCTTCGAGTCTTTGAGTTCCATGACCGGTTTCGAGGAACTTCCTGTCCAGATCGATCCATCCGCTCCGGCAGCCAATGCGAAATCGTGTGCGCCTGCCGGAAACGGGGCTGGCGTGAAATTGCTGCGACTGAATCGATCCACACCAGCGCCGGTACCGACCCAGATATTGTCTTCTCGATCGAGCAGCAGTGGCCACGCGTAGTCGCCACTAAGTCCGTTGGAGCTGTTAAACAGCTCCACTTTTTCGTTCAGCGCAGACAGATTCGTCTGTTCATTGATCGCATTTGACGCGATATGGCGTATGCCGTCGCCCAATCCATTGATCCAAAGCCCACCCTGACGATCGAATAGCATGCGATCTGCAGAGTTCGTCGCTATGTTTCCGGGAACCCGGACTGGCGTCGAGGTGCCGGTTGTCCAGCGTTCAATGGTGCCGCGCAAATGCGCGACCCATATGCTGCCGTTGGAGGTTTCTACGATGTGGTGCACGGACCCCTCTCGTTCCAGGGGCACAAATTGCTTGGCATTCGCGGCACGGTAAAACAGCCCCGCTGGAGTGCCCACCCAAAAAGCATCGTCACGCGCAATCAACAGGAATGTCGCGTAGTTACCCTTGAATCCCACATCGCCACCAATGTTTTCCCAATGCCCTCCGACGAGGGTGTAGAGACCTCCAGCACCGTAAAGCCAAATCGCAGCATGCTGATCCTCAGCAAACCCTTCAATTTGGCCATGCTCAGGAAGCCCGGCCTTTGAGCCGTACTGAGTGATGTGACCATCTTTGAGAAAACCTACGCCGCCGAATTCGTAACAGATCCATAGGCCGCCATCGGTACTGGCATACAAGCCGTAGACGGGGCGTCCCGAAGACAATTCTCCCGGCAGTTCTTCAAAGCGCTCGAAGTGCACTCCGTCAAAGCGGTATAGACCGTGATCGGTGCCGATCCACAAATAGCCATCCGACGTTTGCGCTAATGCGGCTACTCCGGTGGGCGCGCCGCTTTTGCCCGTCCATGCAACATGCTGGTAACGATCAAGTGTCCATGGTCGCGACTCGGCGTGGATCTGGCATGACAGCAAAAGGATGACGGCGACCAGGACCCATCCACAGAATGCCCGAGTCGCGTTCCATTTGTGGCGCATCACGAAATCAAAGACCCCCATCTCTTCCTGCGCAAAATGACTACGGATCGTCATGCGGGATGATTCCAGGCAGGTTGTCAGCGCGGCTAGCCTTCGCTCAATCTCTTCTAACGCACGTAGCTTTTATACATTCCCAATCAACCTCGTACAAGCGATGGAGACTGCGCTGCGCTAGCTTTGGTATCAACGTGAGCATTGCGAAGCCGCTTGACCAATGGGCCCGCCGGAAGCGCTTTTTTGATTTTAGAAATTCTCTTTGGCCAGAACGAATCTATGGGCTGAGGCGCGGGTCCGCAGACCACTGAAGGAGAAACCCATGCGCATCGTCAATTTCGACAAGGGCGGCGTCCCCGGCATTGCGGCGGATGACGGTTCGGGCTGGTACGGCCTTACAGAGCGCGAAGCCGGATTTCCAGGAACTCTCCCCGAATTGATTGCACAAGGTGCAGATCTGTTGCGCACAGGCAGAGACCTTCTTCCCATGCACTCAATCGACCTGAGCTCAGTACGGTTGATGCCACCGGTGCCCAAGCCGCCGAAAATCCTCTGCGTTGGTCTCAACTACGATGATCACCTCGAGGAAAGCGGACTCAAAAAGCCGGTCTATCCCGAAATCTTCGCGCGGTTCGCGACGAGTCTTATCGCCCACAGTGAGCCGATCCGTCTGCCACGCGAATCGCTCGCGCTTGACTATGAGGCAGAACTCGCTGTGGTGATCGGCCGGGGCGGACGCCGTATCAACCACGACAGAGCCCTCGACCACGTTGCGGGCTACTCCCTCTTCAACGATGCGACGATCCGCGATTTTCAACTGCGCACGCCGCAATGGACGATGGGCAAGAATTTCGATGGCACAGGGGCGTTCGGCCCCTGGCTGATGACTCCCGATGCACTGCCACCTGGCGCTCACGGGTTGCATATTCAAGGTCGCTTGAATGGCCAGGTGATGCAGGATTCGTCTATCGACAAGCTCATTTTCAGCGTCCCCACGCTGATTGAAATGATCAGCGTCGCGATCACTCTTGAGCCGGGTGACGTGATCATCACTGGAACACCCGGTGGCGTTGGGGCTGCGCGCAAACCACCTGTTTACATGCAGCCAGGCGATGTCTTCGAAGTTGAGATCGAGGGGATGGGTATCTTGAGCAACCCTGTCCAGCGCGAATCACAAGAGGAGACGCCGCGATGAGAAAGCTATTTTCCGCGACCCCTGCACGCATAGGACGAGGCAATGGGCCATCAGAGAACGATGCAGTCCCCGCCTCTCTGGTCGATGGGACACCAACTGATCTGAAGACGGATCTCATCGCTCTCCTGGGAAAACAGAACGTCCTCCACAGAGCGATCGATCTCGTCCGGTTTGCCTCCGATGCGAGCCCGTATCGGCTCATCCCTCAGGTTGTCGTGCAGCCTCAAAACACCGATGACATCGTCAAGCTCTTCCGCTATTGCCGAGAGAACGGGAGGCACGCGACGCTCCGCGCCGCGGGAACTAGCCTGAACGGTCAATCCCTATCGGACGATCTACTCATCGACGTGCGCCGGCATTGGTACGGCGCCAAAGTGGAGGACGATGGCTACCGAGTGCGCACGCGCCCAGGAATGATCCTAGCGCACATCAACGCAATGCTCGGGCGATACGGCCGACGGCTCGGGCCGGATCCGGCAAGTTCGAAAGCGTGCACCATCGGTGGCGTGATAGCCAACAATTCCGGTGGGATGCGCTGCACCGTCAAGAACGACGCTTATCAGACCGTCTCGGCGATGACATTCGTAATGGCTTCCGGCGCTGTAATCGACACCTCGGCGTCCGACGCGGAGGCAGCGTTCGAAAGAGCCGAACCGGACCTAGCAAGAGGGCTGCTGGCACTTCGCGAAGAGCTGCTCGCCGATCGGGAACTAGCCGATCGCGTGCGACGAAAGTATTCGATACGGAACACCCATGGCTACCGGCTCTGCGCGCTGCTCGACGGCGAGACGCCACTCGAAATCTTTCGTCGTCTTCTTGTGGGATCCGAGGGCACACTGGCGTTCGTCGCCGAGGCTGTGATCGGCACACTTCCTGCTCCTAACGTGACCAGCGTCGCCTGGATACCGGTCCCAACCATCGACGAAGCGGTCAGCCTTGTCCCAAGCCTCGTCGGTCTCGGAGCCACTGCCGTTGAGTTGATGGTCGCCCCCGCTCTCACTGCTGCCGGCAACGCCTTCGCGAAGACCCCCTGCTATTGGAAAACACTCGATCCAAAAGCGGCTGCCCTGCTCGTGGAGTTTGGTGCCGAGGACGTGCCAGCGCTTGAAGCCTTGCAGAACAAAGTCTTCGAATTGACCTCCCACGCCAATCTACTCCACTCCGTAGAGTTCACTAGCATGGAGGAAGCCGTTGAGCTGGCGTGGCACGTACGCGAAGGACTGCTCGGACTGATCGGCAAGCTGCGTCCGAAGGGCTCGACGCTCATAACCGAGGACGTGTGCTTTCCGCCAGAACGACTGGCGCAAGGGGCTAGGGACGTCCAGGAATTGCTCAGTAAGCACGGTTTTATCCCAGGAGTTGCGGGCCACGCAGCCCACGGAAATCTTCACTTCACGCTGGTCGCGGACTTTGGCGATCCAAAGGATCACACACGGTACGAGGTCTTCATGAAAGAACTCGTCGATCTCGTCATCCACAAACATGACGGCTCGCTAAAAGCCGAGCACGGTACCGGTCTCAACATGGCGCCCTTCGTCGAGGCCGAATGGGGCGCAAAGGCCACCGCCATGATGTGGCGAATCAAGGAACTCGCCGACCCTAAGGGCATTCTTGGGCCGAATGTGATCCTGACCCGCAACGCAAAAATCCACCTGGAGAATATGAAATCGGTGCCGTTGATCGAGAACGTCACGGACTCCACGCAATGCATTGAGTGTGGATTTTGCGAACCGGTTTGTCCCAGCCGTAATGTCACCATGACGCCAAGGCAGCGGATCGTGACTAGGCGCGAAATGGCCCGTCAATCGCCCGAATCACCGATGCTTGCCAAACTGCAGGAGGAGTATCAATACGACGGCATCGAGACCTGCGCCGGTGATGGTACATGCGCCATTCCCTGCCCGATCGGAATCAATACCGGTGCTCTGATTCGTGAATTCCGTGCGAAGGAGACCACGTCGGCGGCCGACAGCGTCGCATTGCGACTTGCCAAGAACTGGAGCGCGGTCGAGACGCTAGCCCGAGGCAGTCTGTCCGCCACGCATGCTTTCTACACTCTATTCGGAGTCAAGCCGCTGAAGGCGTTGACCGGGATTGCGCGAGCAGTCGTGAGTCCCGATCTGATACCCAGTGTGCCGGGTCCTATGCCTCGGGCAGCTCGGGCTCCGTCGTCGACCAAAAAGAACGGTGCCGCAGCCGTCTACTTTCCCGCCTGCATCAATCGGATGTTTGGCCGCGATCCGGATGGTCCGGCTTCGCCTTCCTTGCCGGAGGCTTTCGTCACACTGTCCGAACGAGCCGGAAAGCCGTTGTGGATTCCGCCTGATGTCGCCGGTCTATGTTGCTCCACCCCTTGGAAGTCGAAAGGCTATCCCAAAGGCCACGAGTTCATGGCCAAATCCATCGCCGACGCCATGCTGCGGTGGAGCGACGGCGGTAAGCTCCCGATCGTCGTTGATGCAGCATCGTGCACCCTCGCACTCAGCCAGGATATTGCTTCAATACTCGACGCCGAAACCAAGGCCAAGTACGAGAGTCTGACCATCATCGACTCGATTGCGTGGTGTCGCGACCTGCTTCCGAAGTTGACGATCCGGCGGAAACTCGGACGGATCGCCGTACATCCAACGTGCTCGATCACGCATTTGGAATTAGCTGGGGCGCTCAAGCAAATCGCGACGCATTTGGCCGATGATGTCGAGGTGCCGATTGGTACGACCTGTTGTGGCACAGCCGGAGATAGAGGCCTCCTACATCCCGAACTCGTCGTCTCGTCGACCCGCGAGGTCAAAGCCGTTCTGGATGCTCACCCGGCTGAGGCCTACATTTCAGCGAACCGAACCTGTGAGATGGGACTTCGGCATGCGACCGGGCGACCGTATGAGTCGTTTGTTTTCCTGCTCGAAGAGTTGAGTCGTCCGGAGGCGCGCTGACGAACGACCCGAGCGCATCGAGACGTTTTGTTTTCTTACCGACAGATCGCCCCCATGAACGCTTCGGTAAATTGCGAATAGTGGCCAGCAGAACTGTTGCGCTATGCCTCACCACATCCAACTCGGCCTCGTTCGCCGCTGCTCGCGAGTTGCCAAATGCCGCATAAGGCCACGCAAGCAAAAACTTGGATCCCGCTGAAATCGGGCCTCACTAAAACGATCACCGAATAGGAGCCACCCATGCCATATTCTGACTACAAATGTTTCCACATAAAGTTCGAATCCGGAGTCGCATTCGTTAGCATCAATCATCCGCCGATAAATCTTCTTGATGAAGTTCTGTCGCCGGAATTCGACAAACTCGGCAGAGAACTCGAATTCGATGAGAGTGTCCGCGTGATCGTCTTGCAGAGCGCTCTTCCTGATTTCTTTATTGCCCACTCTGGTTTGGGCCGGGTTGGAGCCGCTTCCAAATTGGTATCGCATACGCGCAGCTTCCGTCTTACACAGATGATCGGCGAGCGCTTCAGAAACATGCCCAAGGTCACCATTGCCAAAATCGAAGGACGGTGTCGGGGCGGCGGGAGTGAGATCGCGCTAGCCGCTGACATGTGTTTTGGTGCCATAGGCAAAGCGATCTTTGGCCATCCAGAGGTTGCGGTTGGGCTTGTTCCGGGTGGCGGCGCTACGCAACGATTGCCACGGGTCATGGGGCGCGCGCGCGCCTTGGAGGTGCTGCTGAGTTGCAATGATCTCTCGGCGGAGCTGGCAGAACTTTACGGTTATATCAATCGAGCGTTGCCGGCGGATGAGTTGACGCCCTTTGTCGAGAAACTGGCTCACCGTATCGCTGCATTTCCTGCGCATACCATCGCTCATGTCAAGGCGGCGGTGGACATTGGAGCATTTGGCTCCTTGGCAGAGGGGCTTCTGGTGGAAGCCCATGAGTCCGATTTGAGTGTCGCTAGCGAGGTGTCGCAGGCGCTCGTGAAGGAAGCATTGACGGTCGGCGCCGAAACGTATGAAGGCGAGTTGGAGATGGATTTTATAGGCAGACTCTCGCCTGCAAAATAACCCCGACTAAAGATTGGCCGCACTCACATGCATGATGCGACGTTGCTCACTGCTACGCATGATCCAATTTGTATCGAGGAAGATGCATGGTTTGTACGATGGTATTCAGTTCAATGCGGCAGGCCAGGCTAAATGGCTCAATGGGCGACTTTCCAGCGCTCAGCGAGAGCTTCTGTATTTCATTCAGCGTCATATTTTTTTTAGAAAAATTAGCCGTTATCTTGCGCATAAGTGCCTCAGCTTCCTTCACGACTTCGCTGGAAGATGTAAGCCTCATTCGGCCTACCAGCGCGTGGACTTGCAGCAAGTTCTCGAAGTCCTCTATGTCACGCGTTAACGAACTGACGTACAAGTGCGACGCCTGGTTAATAAATTCAGAATATAGGGATTCCCTGGACGCCACGCTCCTGGTCAGGAATTCTCTGCGAGTCGTGCTCCTCTGCAAAATGACGTTACTTAGAACTGGCGCGAGCGCGCCGATAGCAGAGCCAGTGAGAGCAGACAATGTGCCAATCAATGCCGTTTCCATAAGCACTCTTACGAGATTAGGGTCGAGATGATGTAGGGACGCTTATCCAGCTCCCATACGCTTTATTGTCACGACATCATGTACCTTTTCCGCCACTCGACAATTAGCTGGCAGCTAGAAAGGGCTGGGTACCGGCGCCCCTCATGATCATGCGGCCGTTCTATTGTACTAGCCTGCATGTTCCTTCGTTACCGGAACAGCCCCACTTGCGCGCAGCCCTTCTATTTCGGCTACGCCGAATCCCAATTGCAGGAGAATTTCGTCATTGTGCTCTCCGATCTTCGGAGCGCGCCTGGCGGACACTTTATCGACACCATGCACCTGAAGTGGGCTACTGATGGTGGAGGTCAGCTTTCCACCCGCACCTTCAAGCGGAACAATGATGTTATTTGCCAGAAGCTGTGGATCGCTAATGACCTCTCTCGGATCTCGCACAGCGCCGAACGTCACATGAATACCTTGGAATACCTTGTACCAATACTCCATCGGCTGTGTGCCGAAAACTTCATCGAGGATGGCAGTGAGCTGGGGCATGTTCGCCATCAGCTTCGCCGGCACGGAAAATCTCGGGTCGGTCAGGAGGTCGGGGCGTCCAATTGCTGTCGCCACAGCCGCCAACTTGTCGGATGTGACGACAAGAACAAACCATGTGTCATCCGCGGCGCGATAGACATTCATCGCTGCATTCGCGGGGTTTTTGCGATCGTGCAACCCAAAGAACTTCGCGTCGCATAGCGCGGCCTGGATAGACACGCTTGCAGACCAGATGCCTCCCGCAAGTAGCGAGGTGGTGACATGTGCGCCTTCCCCCGTTCGCTCTCGACGATACAGCGCGGTAACTATCGCAGAATAGAGGCTGACGGCGGTTGCATTGTCGCCGCTGCCCGCCACCGGCCAAGTGGGCGGCGCCCCAGCATCCCGCGTCATCGACAACAACCCGCTGCGAGCCCAATACGACGTAATGTCAAAGCCAGGGAGATCAGCGTCAGGCCCTTTTTCGCCGAATCCTGTGATGTCTGCATAGATCAAGCGCGAGTTCCATCGAACAACATCTTGATATTCAAGCTTGAGTCGTGCGCGTGCCGGATGCGGCGTATTGACGATAAGAACATCTGCCCATTTGACGAGCCTTTCCAGAACCTCCTGTGCGCGCGGGGATTTGAGATCAAGCGCCATGCCTCGCTTGTTGCGATTGGCCAAGTGCCAGGGGTATGCATCCTCGGCGCTCGGTTGTGGTGGGACGTTGTGCGCATGCCGCCAAAGTTCGCCGCTCGGCGGCTCCACTTTGATGACGTCAGCGCCGAAGTCGGACAAAATTACCGCAGCACTCGGGCCTGCGATGAAGCTCGCCAAGTCGACTACCTTCAGCCCCGAAAAAATATTTTCGCTTGCCATGTTTATTCTCTTTAATTCGCAGTGTGCGGCAGTGACTTCAACGCCCCCGAAACTCAGGTGCACGCTTTTCGAGGAAAGCAGAGGTACCTTCCATCTTGTCTTCGCTGGCGGCGCAAATGCCGAAGTAGGCAGCTTCCAGTGCGAGCCCTGCGCTTTGGCTGGTCTCCATGCCTTTGTTCGCCGCATCCAAGGAAAACTTCACAGCGATGGGCGCGTTGGCCGCGACCTGCTTCAGGATGGTTTCGGCACGACCAATCAGGCTGTCCGCAGAAACGACTTCGTTGACAAGGCCAATGCGGTAGGCTTCTTGCGCGGAAATAGTTTCGCCGGTGAGGATCAGTTGCAACGCACGCCCTTTTCCTACAAGACGCGGCAAACGTTGCGTTCCACCCCCGCCGGGCAACAGGCCTAATTTCACTTCGGGCTGTCCGAATCTGGCATGTTCCACAGAGATTCGCATGGTGCAGGCCATGGCCGTCTCGCAGCCTCCACCAAGTGCAAAACCATTGATCGCAGCGATCACCGGCTTGCCGAGATTTTCTATAAGGTCCAGCACACCTTGCCCGAACCGGCTGGACTCCTCCGCTTCGTAGGCGTTCAAATGCGCGAGTTCACCGATATCGGCGCCAGCAATGAATGCCTTGTCACCCGTACCGGTGAGGATCACGCCGCGCACGGAGGTATCGGCTTTCGCATCCTCGAATGCAGCTTTCAGATCTGCCCATGTCGACGTATTCAGAGCGTTGAGCACCTTGGGTCGATCGACTGTCACGTAGGCAATCAAACCCTTTTTCTCGTATAGAACGTTCTCGAGGTTCGGCCCCGTCGTTGAAGATGGTTCGAGTGCCGAAGTGGTTATGGGCGAGGTCATTGTAAGGACCCTCCAACTGTAGCCTTCGACTTTGTGAAGTCAGGCTGGCGCTTTTCGAAGAATGCCGTGATGGCTTCCCTAGCATCACCCGACTGCAAACGCGATGCGTACTCCCGGAATTCGAGTTCCGCGGCAGCCGTCATTTGAGCGGTCAAGGTGCGCCTCATTAGCCGCTTGCTCGCGCGAACGGCCCCAGCCGGCTGTCGTGTCAATTTGTGTGCCGTGCCCAGAGCTGTTGCCATGAGGTCTGCCTCGGCCACGATGCGCGTGATGAACCCCAGCTCCGCCGCACGGCGTGCATCGAACTGCAGCGCTAGTAAAACCAATTCCGCTGCGGCGAGGTAGCCGATCTGGGCGGGAAGCCAATAGCTCGTTCCAAGCTCCGGTACCAGGGCGAGATTCACGAAAGGCATCTGGAATCTCGTATGCTCCGCGGCATACACGAAGTCGAAGTGCGTGAGCATGGTCGTGCCCCCGCCGATGGCGACGCCATGCACCGCGGCGATAAGTGGCTTGTCGAACTCGATTAACGCAGCGAAGAAGCGGGCCTGCGGGCTGTCGTCACTCTTGGGGGGGTTATGGAGAAAATCCTCGAGGTCATTGCCCGCGCAGAATGCATCGTCGGCTCCGTGCAGGAGCACAACCCGCGTTTCGTCGTCCTTGGCAGCGGCATTGAGCAGCTCGGCTACTGTCGAGTACATGTTGGAGGTCATTGCGTTCTTCTTTTCCGGTCGATTGAACTGGATTCGAAGTATGTTCTCGAAGCGCTCGGTCACGATCTCAGGCATTTCCATCTCCTTAGATTTTCTGGTTGGTCGCCGCGACGCGCGTCAAACGAAGGCGCCATGACCGGTGATGGCTTTACCGACGATCAGATTCTGCATCTGATACGTGCCTTCGTAGGAATAGAGCGCCTCGGCATCGGCAAAGAAACGCCCGACGTTGTAGTCGGCGAGGATGCCGTTGCCTCCTAGCAGCTCGCGCCCCCAGGCGACGGTTTCGCGCGACTTGGCCGTGCAAAATGCTTTCGCGAGCGCGGCCTGGTGATCGCTGAGTTTCCCTTCGTCATCGAGTTGCGCAAGCCGAAGCATCATGCACTGGCACGCGGTCACATTGGCGAGCATCTTGGCCAGGATGTCCTGCACCAACTGGAATGAGGCAATCGGCTTGCCGAATTGCGAGCGCTCCTGCGTGTATTTGAGCGTGGCCTCGAACGCGCCCATCTGGATGCCGGTGGAAGCCCAGCCCACCATGTAGCGCGTCATCCGCAGTACGCGTGCGGTGTCGCGGAACGAGTTGCCGCCCTGCAGGCGATTCTCCTCCGGCACCCGGACGTTGGTCAGCGTGATCTGGCCGTTCTGAACGACCTTCAGCGCGATCTTGTGCTCCATCTTTTCGACGACGAAACCGGGCGTGGTCTTGTTCTCGATGATGAAGCCTTTGACCTGATTGTCATCCAGATCGCGTGCCCAGATGATCGAAATATCGCACCATGGCGAGTTGCCGATCCAGCGCTTCTGGCCGTTGATAACCCAGGTATCGCCTTCGCGCTTGGCCGTCGTATTCAGACCGCCGCTGGATCCCGAACCGACCAGCGGTTCGGTCAGCCCGAAACAACCGATCTTTTCAAAGCGCGCCATCGGCGGCAGCCACTTCTGGCGCTGTTCTTCAGAGCCGTCGAGAAAAATCGAGCCCATGGCCAAGCCGCTGTGTACACCGAAGAACGTACACATGGATGCATCGGTGCGCGCCATCTCCATCGTGACGTAGCCGAACAGTTTCTGGCTACCGCCGGCGCAACCATAACCCTCATAGCCAAGCCCGCCGATGCCAAGTTCCTTGAACGAAGGCAGCAGTTCGAACGGAAACGCGTCATCGGACCAGTATTTGTTGATAACTGGCTGGACCTTGGTTTCCATGTAGGTCCGCACTTTTTTGACGACCGCTCTCTCCTCGGGCGTGAGAAGCTCGACGAGCAGATAGAAATCGCCATTCGGTACTGGCACAGGCTTCGGCCCGGCGGCCCTGTTCGTTTCGGTCGCTGTGGACATGTAGAGTTCCTATTCCTGCGGCTGGAAAGCCGGAGGATTTGAAAAGGTGTGATCGATCTTGGCGCTGATGCCTGATTTCAGTTCGATGTAGTTGAGCGGAACTTGTCGGCTTTGTTGCGCAGCTCAATCAGTCCGAGCAGAACTTCATCGCGCTCCGCCGCCAGTTCATCGATCGAGCGCGAACCGACCTCGGCATGCACGCCATCGATCAGTTTTTGTTGGACTTCGGGCGTCAGCTGCGGATTGCCCAGCACATGCCACCAAGCGGTCATCGGCCCGATGAATTGCTGGAAGAAGTGCTCGATGCCGCCTTGGCCGCCACCGAGATGATTGAGCATCACCTGGCCCATGATGCCCCAGCGCAAACCAGGCCCCCAGCACAGCGCGGTATCGACATCGGCGACGCTGACGACGCCGTCGGCGACGAGATGGTAGACCTCGCGTGCCAGCGCGGCCTGCAAACGGTTCGCCACATGCCCAGGTACTTCCTTGTTCAAGCGGACGGTCCGCTTGCCGAGGCCGGTATAAAATTCAGCGGTACGTTCGATGGTTTTTTCTGAGGTCTTGGCACCACCGACGATCTCGACCAAGGGCACCAGATGCGGCGGATTGAAGGGATGAGCGATGACGCAGCGCTCGGGGTGCAAGGCACATGCCGACTGGATCTCGCTCATCGTCAAGCCTGACGAGCTGGAAGCGATGATCACGTCGGCATGCAATAGCTCATCGAGTTGACGGTAGAGCGTCTTTTTGAAATCGATTTTCTCGGGCCCATTTTCCTGCACGAGATCGGCATCTTTAATGGCATCGGGAAGGGACGCCGTGAACGACAACCTATCCTGTGAGGTTCCAGCTGCGAGACCGAGCCGCTGCAGTGCCGGCCAGGCATTGGCTACAAAGCGCCTCAACGCTGCTTCCGCGTCCGGCGCAACGTCGGTGGCGACTACATCAAGACCTTTGGCAAGGAAGAGGGCGGCCCAACTGGCGCCGATGACGCCTGTGCCAATAATCGCAATCCGGCGAATGGGTTTGTTTTGCGACATCGTCATTGCTCCTGCGGGATTTCGGCGTAGGCGACACCGGCCAGGTTGCCCTGTGCGTAAAGAACATTTTGTCTATGGGAGCCATCGAGCCGTGCGGAGTAAATCGATCCGCCAAGATCGGTCACGAACATGCGATCGCCGGCTACATTCAGGGCGATGCCGATGCCTTCCATCAGATGGTGTATCAGGATCTCCGGCTCGGCCGGCTTGTCGTCGATAGAGGCGCGATTGACGGTATTGCCACGCGGAGGATCGCCGCGGTCGGTCCAGTAGAGCACACGGCTATGGACGTCGAGTTCAAGGTCGATCGGTTCCGGCAGGTCATCGAAAAAGATTTCGATGTCGGTTCTGGTTGCTGCCGTTTGACCCGCTGGAATGTTGAGATTAGCGCGCAAGATGCGGCCGAGCCCGGCATCATCGGGTCCTTTTTGCGTCCAGTAGATCCGTTCGTATTTCCCATCGATCGCCAGTCCGACACACCAGCGCCTTTGATCGTGGCGATCGGTGTCGCCATGGCCAGTCTCGACCAGTGTCTCCAGCTGCGAGCCATCACGGTTGCAGCGCATGACACGCATTCCTTCGCGATCGCACCAATAGAGCTTGCCGTCTCGCTTATCAAGGATGATCTGCTTCGGCGTGTGGGTTTCTCCCTGCGCGATGATCGTCTTCCGATTCTTGCCGTCAATGTCCGCGCGTTCGACCGAGCCATCGTTGAGACTCGGCACACCCATGTTGGTCCAATAGATGTGACCCGCATCTACGTCAACCGCGATGCCATCCGGCAACCGGCAATCCGTTACGATGGTTTTACGGTCCGAACCATCCGGATTCATGGAATGAATGCGCCCAGCGTTCAACTCAAGCACAAAAAGACGAGAGACGGTGGCTTTGACGTCAACGTCTCGATTGTTTCCTTTGATAGTTTCAGACATGGGATACCTATCTATCGATCTGACACGAAATTGGTCAGATCCAAAGCGCTACAGTGCCGCGAGTGACGCTTCTGGTATTGAATGAAACCGCCACCATAGGGACGATTGTGATTTTTACTAATTCGATTTCAGGCGAGCTTCGAGTCACTAATTGCGTTTCAAATGGTTGTTATTTCATTTTTGTTTCATCTAAATGAGAGAACCAAGACAACTATGAAAATCGGCTGGATCCGACTTCCCACGCCAACGATTGCAAACACGAGCGCATCGTCGATGCTCACGGAAATCGTCGGGATGAACGATATCTGCGCACGAGGTGCCTACCGCTTGTTCGTCCGTTTCTCACTCCACCTGCTGCAAGATTGACGCGGTTACCACCGTGGCAGAGAGAACTTCCCTTGGCGTTTACTGTCACTCAATGGCCACCGTTGCCTCAGGCATACATGTGAGGCGATGCCCCATAAGCACAGGCTCCCTTGGCATGACTAGACTGGCCGTCGTTCCTCTGGAGAGTCGGCTCTTGATGATCAACCTTCCTCCCAATTTCTCGGCTCGCTCGCGCATACCAGCGATTCCCCAGTGGCCTTCTTTCTGGCATAACTCAAGGCGCTGCTCGCTGACACCGATACCGTTGTCTTGAATCGAAATCTTCAATCCGCGTTTCGCGTAGATCACGACAACAGAGATGTTTTTTGCAAGCGAATGCTCAAAAGCATTTCGCAAACCCTCGCGAACAACAGCTAACACCTCGACTCGTACCTTTGGCCGCAGTTTCCAGGGCGAACCCTTGATCTTTAAAGTGAATTTGGCCTTCGAATCTGAGGCAGCGCGTTCTCCCATTTCCAGGGTCGTGGCCACCCAATCTTTTTCGTCGTCGTCGGGCAAGCGAAGCGCATTGATTGCGTTGCGCCCGTCCACGACGATATGACGAAGCTTTTTCTCAATCGTTGTCGCGCGCTCGCGCTCTTCTTCCGGAAGCCTGGAGGAAAGAACTTCAATCTCAAGCAGGATTCCCTGCAGCCCCTGCAACAAGGTATCGTGCAGTTCTCGCGCTATGCGCTTGCGCTCGGCACGCCTCTCATCTTCCAGAGGAAGATTCCCTTGTTCTGTGCATCCAGGCCGTAATCTGTTTAAGTTCCAACGCGCGAAGACCAGTGTCGCGCCACTCCCCAGCAGCCACATCCAGCTCGAGGAAGAAATGGATAGCCCGCTCCACACAGATACAGCCTCAGTAGCCGGCACACTTGCCTTCGGCCACCTGTATATCTGCATGCCTTCTTGATAGAAATTGGAAGATTCCTGATCTCTTTTGTAGAAACCCACAACGCCTGGCGGGAAAGCGTGTAGGCAACTCGCATTTGACGGCTCGCTAGCTACGAACTTTTTCTAAGCGCAAATGGGCAGCCGCGGCAAAGAAATGCCGAGGTATCTGAGGTAAGTCCGACGCGACAGGTGACGTCGCGGGCCCAAGCTGCTTTCACAAGCTCCCTTTGCGAAGCCGTATCGCCACATGCAGCTTCGCCAGCCATGCAGGATCTTGAATAGTCCCTCCAGTAACCTCTTGGATCCGCTCAAGCCTATAGTTCAGCGTATTGGGGTGGATCCCCAAGATGTCAGCCGTTTGCTTGCGCTTTTGGAACTGATCCAGATAGCACTCCAAGGTTCTCAATAGATCCGGTTCATGCGACAGCCGCTCAATGAGGGACTCTAAGTAGCGAAGAACGTTATCTGAACGTCTCGCGCCTTCGTTCAGCGCGATGTCTGAATACCTATACACACGATTGCCGCTCTCATCGCGCTCACCGACTTCCAGTGCCTTGACCGCTTCGTCCACGGAACCGGACCAACCGGATGGGCCCAATCCCATCATCCCGACACCTACCTGTTTGAACTCGGGGACGGTCTCGACTAATCGCGCAGCCAACTCTCCCATTCTTCGATCACTAGCGAGAAGCGAATCACCTCGAATGCAGGGCATCCAAAAAATCAATCGCCCGCGATACATCACCCTCACAAGATCCGACCCGCTAATCTTGGCCATGCGCGTGACAACCAATTGCACTCGGTCTAGCTCGGCTTCCATGCGGGATGGCATCGTATCTATCGCATTCGTATCGAACGCCAACGCGACCCTCGCGATGGTCGGATCGATGCCAATGGCCTCCGAGACTCGATTGAACTCGTCTATATCGCCGGGTGGGCTAAAGATCAGATTGCAGAGTTCGTATCGCAGTGCGTCCTTCCACCTTGACTGCCCGTGTTGCTCCTCCATATAGGCGATTGCGATCGACTGTGCCATTTCGTCGAAATGATCGAGAAGATACGGTGATACGGTGAAAAGAAGCTCGTTCTGTACTCCCTGGTGCTTTGACGCGAGCTCCAGGTAAGCGTTCCACAGCTCTTTTGAGCCGACTCGATAGGCTCTTAGGAGTGACGCGAGGTCAACACCTTGATGAACACGTCTTCGCCCAAGATTTCGAAATATCTCCATGTCTTCATCGGAAGGACTTTGTCCCGTCAACATGGAGTTGAACCAAAGCGCTGCTGAGAGCCGAATCGACTCCATGACATCGCTCTTGGTGCTCGATGACAGGTTGTTGTAAGTCCCGTCACTTTGCGAGATCGCCCGATAGGACCTCTCGACAATCATGCTCGGATCTCTCGCATATTCCGCAGTCACTTCGCGAAGTTTTCCCGTTACTTTTGGAATTTTCATCTTTGCACCGACACAATTAGGTAGTGATCGTTCCCAAGCCCACAGCTGGGTAGAAGACTTATGCGAGAACTCAAAAGGCTGCCGGTTTCCAGTCTAGCCTTTCAACCGGAGCACAACAGAACAAAGGGCGCCGTGCGGCGCCCTTTGTTCTCGAAATTTCAGAATCTGCGCTTGATAATCGATGCCCTGCCTGCGGAAAGTCCCAGGCTGATGCCTTCGATACCACCACGCGATGTCGACGAAATCGCGGTCTTCGTGAATATCAGAGCCTCACCCGCTATCCGTCGATGGTGTCACTTCGTGCTGAGGACCTTAGCGTTGCATTTGCATCAGATGATCCATAGGGACCATGTTGTGATTGAGGTGACCCATGATCCACATGGATCCGACGACGACGATCAAGATGATCAGCATTGTCGTTGCGAACGCTATGACATTGATCTTCTGCGCGGGAGCAGTGTTGATGTGCAGAAAGAAGATGAGATGAACAAGCATCTGAGCGATCGCCAAAACAGCCAATCCGGCCTCGACGCTGAACGGAGCCATATTCGTGCTGCGTGCCACACTGAATGCGGCGACCGTGAGCATGACCGCCAAAACGTAGCCAACAATGTAGCCGCGTAGGCCTCCGTGGGCCTCTCGAGTCACCAATCCAGGGGTATGTGAATCCCCGCGGTGGGGGGCGTGCCGTAGATGTGTCGTCATAGATAGCCTCCGACCAAATAGACAAATGTGAAGACGCCAATCCAAACCACGTCGAGGACGTGCCAGAAAAGGCTGAAGCATAGGAAGCGACGCACCATTGCTGGCGTAAATCCGCGTCCAAGGAATTGGACAAGGAGAACGCCGAGCCATAGGAGCCCGCATGTCACATGCAAACCATGCGTACTGACGAGCGTAAAAAACGAGGATAGGAACGCGCTGCGATCGGGGCCGTCGCCCCTCGATATGAGGTCGGCAAACTCATGAACCTCTAGCGCTAGAAATGTCAGGCCAAGCGCAGCCGTAACAAGAAATCCGATTAGCGCCACGAACTTGTTTCGCCGATCGCACGCCAGCATGGCGATACCGCATGTAAAGCTGCTTGTAAGAAGGCAAGCCGTTTCGATAAATGCGTTGTGCGCACTGAAGAGCATGTGTCCATCAGGACCACCGTCCGTCGCAGTCCTCAATACGGCGAACACGGCGAACAGCGCAGCAAAGAGGATGCCATCGCTCAAAAGGTAGATGTAGAAGCCAAAGCCAGTGATATGTTGTCTGGAGGACAACTGCTCATCCGAGCCCTCTACGGGAATATCCAACGATGCAACATTGCTAGACATAAGTCTGTCCCTTCCTGATCAGACGACGTGAGGTTGTGTGCGCTCGAGCCGGCCTACTTCAGCGGCCGAAAGCTCGAATTCATCGTTTTCGTCCCAGGACGACCACGCGATCAACGCGATAAACGCAATGATCGCCAGGACACCCATCCACCAGATGTGCCAGATCATGCCGAACCCGCCGATGACGGCGAAGAAACTCATGAAAAATCCAAGCCCCGAGTTCTTTGGTATCTCAATAGCCTCGAAAGATTCGCTTGAGGCAGGCATGACCTCCTGCTTTGCTCCCCAGTACGCGTCGAGACCACTCACCTTCGGTACTCGCGCAAAGTTATAAGCGGGAGGCGGCGAGGTCGTTGACCACTCCAGGGTGCGTCCATCCCACGGGTCCGCCGCGCCGCCACGCAACGTCTCGCGGTGCCTGATGCTCCATACCAATTGGGTGACCTGAAGCAGGATGCCGATCAGGATCAACACGGCTCCGCCCTCGGCGAAGAGCAGGTATGGCAGCCATGCCGGATCGTCGTAATGGTTCATACGACGTGTCATGCCCATGAAGCCAAGAATGTAGAGCGGCATAAAGGCAAGATAGAAGCCGAAGAACCAACACCAAAACGCGGCTTTGCCCAAACCTTCGTGAAGTCGAAATCCAAAAGCTTTCGGAAACCAATAGGTGAAACCTGCAAAGCAGCCGAAAACAACACCGCCGATGATCACGTTGTGGAAGTGCGCGACGAGAAACAGGCTGTTGTGCAGTACAAAGTCCGCCGGAGGCACCGCCATCAAAACACCGGTCATGCCGCCGATTGTGAACGTCACCATGAATCCGATGGTCCATAGTACCGGCGAGGCAAAACGCACGCGCCCGCCATACATCGTAAAGAGCCAATTGAAGATCTTCACGCCTGTCGGTATGGCAATCACCATGGTGGTGATGCCAAAGAATCCATTGACGTCCGCGCCCGAGCCCATCGTGAAAAAGTGATGCAGCCACGTGGTGAACGCCAAAAGGGTGATGACCATTGTTGCTATGACCATCGACCGGTATCCGAACAACGGCTTGCGGGAGAACGTTGCTATGACCTCCGAAAACACGCCAAATGGCGGAAGAATGAGGATGTATACCTCTGGATGACCCCATGTCCATATGAGGTTGATATACATCATGGGGTTCCCACCGCCATCGTTGGTAAAAAAGTGCATTCCTAGATAGCGATCCAACAGCAACATCGCAAACGTTGCCGTCAAGATCGGAAACGCTGCGACAATGAGCATGTTTGACGCAAGCGCCGTCCACGTGAAAATAGGCATCATCGACAAGCGCATGCCGGGAGCACGCATCTTCAGGATCGTCGTCACCAGATTTACGCCCGAGAGGAGCGTTCCGACTCCCGATATTTGCAACGACCAAAGGTAGTAGTCGACTCCTACGCCAGGACTGAAAGGCAACTCGGATAGAGGTGGGTAGGCCAACCAGCCAGTGCGCGCAAATTCACCAATACCAAGGGAAAGGTTGATCAGGAGTGCCCCGGCTGCGGTTAGCCAAAAACTGACGGAATTCAGTACAGGAAACGCCACGTCGCGCGCACCAATCTGCAGCGGCACGACGAAATTCATCAAGCCCACCACGAACGGCATCGCCATGAAGAAAATCATGATCGTGCCATGCGCGGAAAAGATCTGATCGTAGTGCTCAGGTGGCAAGAAGCCGTGGGCGTTGCTGCTTGCCAACGCCTGCTGCGAACGCATCATGATCGCATCGCTGAATCCGCGAAGAAGCATCACCGTCGCCAACAACGTGTACATGATGCCGATGCGCTTGTGGTCGACGGTCGTGATCCACTCGGTCCAAAGCCATGTCCATTTGTGCATGTAGGTGATCAGAGCAAGGATCGCCAGGATGCCGACAATGAGCACGGAACACGTGATCATGACGATAGGCTGGTCGAAGGGGATCGCACTTAACGTAAGCTTTCCGAACATGTCAGTGCTCCGATCGTGCGGGTATGTGCGCGGCGCCAGGGGCGCTTGCAGAGACGGCCAACGTCGATTCCGGACGTTCCGTGGCGTGGTCGATGGCGTGGTCGAACAGATCGCCTGATACCGGGAAGTAGTACGTGACCTCGCCGACCTTGTGATCCGCCACTAAACGGTCATAGGCCGTCGCATCCAGTTGTGTCGCCGCCGACTTCGTCCGCGCGACCCACGCTTCGAAGCCTGCCGCATCGGTCGCAAGCACTTGGAAATGCATGTCGGAGAATCCATCGCCGCTGAACTGCGCGGATAGGCCACGGTAGTTGCCCGCCTCGTTCGCCTGCAGTTGCAACTGCGTCTGCATGCCTGGCATGGCGTAGACCTGACCGCCCAATGAGGGGATGAAGAACGAATTCATCACGGTCGCCGATGTCAGCTTGAAGGCGACCGGCGTGTCGATCGGTATGGCCAACTCATTGACACTGGCAACGCCCTGCTCCGGATAGATGAACAGCCAGCGCCAGTCCATGGCGACGACTTGGACGACAAGCGGCTTTTGCTTTGACGCCAGTGGCCGATACGGGTCGAGTTGGTGTGCACCGACCCAAGCCAAGCTTCCGAGAAACAGGATGACGAGCATGGGAATCATCCAAATGGAAAACTCGATGGCCCCGGAGTATTCCCACTGCGGCCGATATTTCGCCCTTGCATTGGATGCGCGGAACCACCAGGCGAACCAAAGCGTAAGAATGATGATGGGTGTAACTACCATCAGCATCGGAATGAGCGCTTCCAGCAGAAGCTGTTTTTCTTGCGCCCCAACAGGTCCCTTAGGTAAAAGCACGCCTTCGCTGCAGGCGCCCAAAGACGTACAGACCGCCACCGTCGTCAAACGAACCAAGGACGACGAGATCGTATTTCTAAGCATCATGATTGGTCTCCGCGATCGGCGGCCCGATGGGTGGCCACAATTCGTCCACTGCGCGACATAACAATGCGGAGACGTTAGGTCGCAACCACCAACGCGGTCTTGGACAAAACTGCCCCGCAAGGAACAGATGAGACCTGTCGTCGTGATCGTTGCAAATAGAGTGGCGCACACCCTGACTCAAAAGTGTCGATTTACTCGACAAAGTCGTAGACCAAACAAGTCACGTGGTTTTCGTACATATCCGGTCAATCGCGTACAAGCCTATCGGGTTACGTTGGCGCTAACGTCGTCTTCGGTTAGAGCTTGGTTCTTTCAAGAAAGAACTGCACGGACATCAGCCGATTCAGGCTGTCCAACTACCTTCGGATTCGTTCGATTCGCATGATTGGCACCCAGGTGTGCGTTGACTTTCATTGTAAGGAGATCGCAGGTATGGCCATGACGTCTGCCGAATACATTGCCCGCGTACTCGAGCTAGCGGGCATCAAACACGTTTACGGCGTCGTTGGAGATTCGCTCAACGGCCTGACAGATGCTTTCCGCAAGTCCGGCGCCATCGAATGGATCCACACACGTCACGAAGAAAGCGCTGCGTTCGCCGCCGGTGCAGAAGCGCATTTGACGGGTCAACTGGCTATTTGTGCTGGCAGTTGTGGTCCGGGCAATCTTCACCTCATCAACGGTCTTTTCGACTGTCATCGCAGCGGTGTTCCCGTTCTCGCTATCGCGGCGCACATTCCAAGTAGCGAAATTGGCATCGATTACTTTCAGTCGACGCACCCGGAATCACTCTTTAAGGAATGCAGCCATTACGTGGAGTTGGTATCGAATCCAAGCCAGCTCCCACAGATTCTTGGGCGCGCCATCCGCGCTGCTGTCGCTCGACGCGGCGTGGCGGTTATCGTCATACCTGGCGACGTCGCACTTAAGGACGCGGTTGCTGAGCCGCCACGCTGGGTGGTGCCGACCAGGCCGATCATTCACCCCTCCTTGAAGGATCTCAAACGACTGGCGAACCTGCTGAGGGATGCGACACGCGTCACCATTTTCTGTGGTGCAGGCTGCGCCGGAGCGCACGACGAAGTGATCGAGCTCGCCAAGCGATTGAAAGCACCGATCGTTCACACCTTGCGCGGCAAGGAATTCATTGAGTATGACAATCCGTACGATGTCGGCATGACTGGACTCGTGGGCTTCTCGTCGGGTTATGCCGCCATGAAGGACTGCGACGCATTGTTGCTGCTAGGCACCGACTTTCCATACCGCCAATTCTTTCCAACACACGCCAAGATCGCGCAGATCGATATTCGCCCCGAAGCACTGGGCAATCGCTGCTCACTTGAGCTTGGCCTCATTGGTGACGTGAGGGAAACACTTCAGAGCCTGCTTCCCTCGATTCCCGAAAAGGTCGACTCCAGCCATTTGGACGCGGCTCTCGCTCACTACAAAGAGGCGCGGAAAGGCCTTGATAAACTGGCCGAACCCAGGGAAGGCAGCAAGTTAATCCATCCGCAATACGTAACTCAACTCGTCAGCGAGTTAGCTGCTGAGGATGCGATTTTTACATGCGACGTCGGTACCCCCGTTCTTTGGACGGCGCGCTACCTCAAAGTCAACGGTAAGCGCCGTATCGTCGGCTCGTTCAACCACGGCTCCATGGCGAACGCGATGCTGCACGCAATAGGCGCGCAGGTCACCTTCCCCCAACGCCAAGTGATCTCAATGTCTGGCGACGGCGGCTTCTCCATGATGATGGGCGATTTCCTTTCGCTCGTACAACTTAAGCTCCCGGTCAAGATCATCCTGCTCAATAATGGAACCTTGGGCTTCGTTGAGATGGAGATGAAGGCCAACGGTTTTGTGGATACCGGCTGCGACCTAGTCAATCCCAATTTCGCAGACATGGCGAACGCCGCGGGTGTCAGAGGCATTCGCGTTGAAGATCCACAATACCTTCGCGCGGCGCTCGTTGAAGCGTTCAACCACGACGGCCCCGCGCTAGTGGACGTTGTTAGCGCGCGCCAGGAATTGGCAATGCCGCCGACGACAACGTTCGATGAAGCCTACAAATTCGGTCTCTTCATGATCAAGGCGGTTCTCGATGGCCGAGGAAGCCAGTTGGTCGACTTGGCGAAAGTTAACCTACTTCGCTGACCAGGAGAATCGCATCACGCGTTTGCACCGAGGGGTCAGGACTCCCGCTCAGTTCACAATGCCGCCTTTCGCAGACCACCTCTCGGATCACGATATTGCGGACATTCCGAGTTTCGTCAGGACCGGTTGGGGAGATCAACAAACGACCGTGGACGCCGGACAAGTCGCGCATCTTCGAAAAGTACTTGCTCCGCTACTGGCCGCCAAATCCACCTATGACTCTCGCGCAAATGACGCTGATACCAGGAAATAACGCACCATGAATTCACGTCGATGCTCGAAGCCACGGGTTTCATTACTGCAAGCAAGAGCCTGGTGGCGTGCCGCGCTAGCCCTGACCTCGGTCGCCGCGTTGGCTGCGTGTAGCGCGTCCCCTTCTCGAAATATCTTGGGATCTTATTTTCCGACCTGGATGATTTGCGCATTGCTTGGACTGGCCGGCGTAGTGGTTCTGCGCGCCGTGTTTGGAAAAACTGGCATCGACGCGGGGCTACCGATTCCGGTGGTCGTCTACTTGTGCACGTGGGTGGCCGTCACCCTGGCGATCTGGCTGCTATGGCTGGGATGAAGGAGACACCACGCATGTCCGAAAAGACAACTCTGGGTCGAATCATCGCATTTGTTGCGATTGCCAGCGCAGTAGTGATGCTGATCACGACGATGATTGTCCTGGACCAGCGCCCTCGCACACATGACTCCTACGTGTTTGCCTACAGCGCAGGCATTACGCCGGAGGTGAGCGGTCGCATCGTCGAGTCCGACATCAAGAACGACCAATTTGTCCACCAGGGCGACGTGCTGCTTCGCATCGATCCCGAACCGTTTGAGATGAAGCTTCGTCAGGCGAATGCGCAGGTCGCGGCCCTGGAGGCCGAAATAGACCTGACCAGTCGTCAGGTAACAGCGCAAGGTTCGGGTGCGCAAGCAGCTGCTCGCGAAGTCGATCGCGCACGCCAACAACTTGCGCTAGAGCACAACACGGTCGAGCGCATGGCGCCTCTGTTGGCGAAAGGCTTCGTGACAGCACAGCAAATGGACGAAGCGCGTACGAGCGAGCGCACGGCCAACGCACAGTTGGCAGCAACGATTCAACAGGCCTCGCAAGCCCAGGAAGCCATCGGCGACGTGGAGAGCCTCAAGGCGCAGCTGCTCGGAGCCCAAGCAGCCCGGGACCTGGCCGCGCGTGACGTCCGTGAGACGGTGATTCGGGCGCCGGTCGATGGCCGAATCGCCGGATTCAATTTGTCGATCGGCTCGTTCGCTGTCGTGGGCCATCCGCTTTTCACGCTGATCGACAACAACCATTGGTATGCGATCGCCAATTTCCGTGAAACGGATCTGCATCACCTTAAGGTAGGCGATCGTGCCACGGTCTGGGTAATGGGCTACGACGAGCATCCGCTTCAAGGCGCGGTGGAAAGCCTTGGAGCAGGCGTACAACCGGAGGGACAGGCTGGCCCTGGATTGCCCGAGGTCGATCGAAACCTCAACTGGGTCGTCGTTGCGCAGCGCTTCCCGGTATGGGTGCGCTTGGATCATGCCGAAACGAGCTTCTTGCGCATCGGCGCCACCGCTTCGGTCAAGGTGGCGAAATGACTGCCGTAAGCGACAGCGCCTCCCCTGCACGACTACCAACGCTACTGCGCCGTGAGCTACAGCTTGATGCAGTGCGGATTCGCTCCATCGCGCGCATCGCGACAGGCACGGCCATCGCGGTTACGGTCGCCATGGTATTTCAAATACCCCTGCCCGCTTACGTGGCGTACCTGATCTTTCTTCTTAGTCAGGAAGACACGGCTTCAACGATTATCGGCGCGATCGGTGGACTGGTCGCCGTAACGCTTGCGGCCGCGCTCTCGCTGCTGTTCTACGTGTTCGACGCGTCGGAACCCGCGCTACGGATTCCGTTGCTGGCCCTGAGTACGTTCTTGGGCATGTTCCTGTCGCGGACGAGCACGCTGGGCCCCATCGCCTTTCTCTCTGGCTTCGTCCTGGTGCTTTCGCAAACACTTGTCGATAACGCACCCAATACCGAGGCGGTTACGCACATCGTGCTGTGGCTTTGGGTCGTGGTCGCCATACCTGTCTTTACCGTCATCGTGCTCAATCTTTTGACCGGACAAAGCCCCGTTTCGCTTTCCCGTCAACGAGCCGCGGCGTTGATGGACGCCGTCGCGGACTACATCGAACTGCCGCTTTCCCAGGACCCGTCCTTGCTGCGCGAAAAGCTTGTAGCGCTTAACCAGCTAAAAGGGAAAGCCCTTTTGTGGGACAAAAAGCTCAAGGCATTCGCGGGAGAAGATCAACGGTTGTTGGGGCTCATGCTCGAGATACTTCAGATCGCCCGGGCTTTGCCGCCGCAGCTTCCAGCGACCTCCCGGCATGGATTGGCTTCGAGCGTTCGCCAAAGCCGGGCGCTCTTTCTCGAGCGCAGAGGAATCGACGACGCGGCCGTTCCGATGGCTCAAGGGGGCGTAAAATCCGACTCCGACCCCGTGTATGCAGCCCTTCGTCTGGCGCTTTGGGAGTTGCGTAGGGAAGCCAGCGGGCACGCCCAGGTGGGCACTTCAAATGCTCACGCCACCGCTGCTCGTCGGCTGTTTGTGCCCGATGCCTTTCACAACCCGGCATACGTGCGCTACTCGCTCAAAGTGACTTTTGCCGTTTTGGCCGCCTACGCCACCTACTCGCTGCTGGATTGGCCAGGCATCAGTACCGCCGTCACGACATGCTTCTTCGTTTCTCTGACCACCTTCGGCGAAAGTGTGCATAAGCTGACACTACGAATTTCTGGCGCCGTTTTGGGAGGTATCCTCGGCGGCCTGTGCCTGGTCTTCGTCATCCCGTTGCTGACAGATATCGGTCAGTTATGCCTGCTTGTCGCTACCGTCTCCGCATTTTGCGCATGCATCTCCACGAGCAGCGAAAACATTTCATACGCCGGCATGCAAATGGCGTTTGCGTTTTTTCTAGGGGTGTTACAAGGGTACGCACCGGCAAGCGACTTGACGGTACTTCGGGATCGCGTTGTCGGCATCGTGATCGGAAACATCTGGATTAGTGTCTTTTTCACAAGTCTTTGGCCCGTCAGCGCGCTTCAGCACGCACGCAACCTTTGGTTGTCGTCGCTGGAGAAACTAAGCGCACTCCTTGTCGCCCCGTCGGCACAAGCTGCCGCAGACCTGCGGATCGACATCAACACCAATGCCCAACAAGCGGAGTTGCTGAAGTCGCGCTCGGTATTCGAAGGATCATGGATTCAGCGCCGTCGGCCAGCTCATACCGCCGAACTCGAAGCATCTGCCATGGAACGGTTGGCCAATTCGACCTTTGTCCTACGACGCCTGCAGTCTTCGGTTCCCTCCCCAGCTGCCGCCGATCTTCACATGTCGCAGCGCCTGCTCGCGCTTTCCAAAGGAGCTGCTCCCGCTTCGCTACTCCTTGACCTGCCGGATCCGACGTCACTTGCCGGCCGTGCCCGTCTGCGCCTGAACGAAGAGATCGATCATGCATCGCGCTTGCTATAGATCGTCGCTCCTTGTCGGCTGTGGCGTTACCATCGCGCTTTGGGCTCACTCCACGCCTGCATTCGCGAACGACGCGCCCGTTTCGTGGGCACAGGCGTCGACAACCACCGCCGCGCCGGCGGCAGCGGATACCCCCGCGGTCGAAAACCGAGCCTATTCGCTGGCTGAACTGTTGAAATTGGCGTTGTCGATCAACCCGCAAACGCGCGAAGTTGAAGAACAGGCGTACCAGGCGGACCTGGCGACGCGATTGGCCAAGAGCCAATACGCGCCGCAGGTTAGCCTCAAGGCGCTAGGTGGTATCCAACGCACGCCGCTAGCCATTCCACCGACCGTCTCGGCGAAGGGTTACTTCGTTTCGTCGACGCGTGAGGTTTTTCCAACCCTCGAAATGAAGTGGCTCCTGTTCGATTTCGGTCGGCGCAAAGGTGAAGTCGAAGAGGCCCGACACAACGCCGATGCCGCGCAGTCGGCGGTCTTGGGGACGCAGGAAAAGCTGATCTACGAAGTGTCGGAAGCCTACTTCGATACCGTCTCCGCGCAAGGACGCATTCGTGCCGCGCAGAAAGCCCTCGACGCTGCCGGACTTGCCGAACAGGCCGTCCTCGACCAACGCAATCATGGACGCGCCACGGTAGTGCAGTTGGCCGAAGCTCAGCGTCAGACAGCTGCCATGCATTTGGCGCTCACCAAAGCATCCGGTGCCGCCGATATCGCGTTTGCAGGCCTTGTCGCGACAGTCGGTTTACCACCCGAAAGTCACTTTCAAGTCGCCACACCATCGGACGTCGCAACGTCGGCTTCCTTGAGGCCGCTTAACGTGCTGATCGATGATGCGCTTGAATCAAGACCGGACATTCTCGCTGCCAAGGACAAGGTGGCAGCGTCAGAAGCCAAAGTCGACACAACGAGGGCGGCCTATCGTCCCACGATCAGTTTGGCTGCACAGATGTTTCAGAACATTGGCGAAATCAGCAGCGACGGCAGCCCTTATTCGTCGATTAACCGTACCGGCAATGCCGTGTTCGTTTCGTTCGAATGGGCACTATTCGATGGCGGCGCGCGCGCGACCAACGTGTCAGTCGCCCTTTCCGAGAAATCCGCTGCCGAAGATTCCCTGGCAGCCACCAAGAACGGTGCTTCACAGCAAGTCGTGCAGGCCTATAACAATCTCAAAACCAGCCTCGATAACCGCGCGCAGTCGCTTGCCTACACAAAGGCCTCAGACGTCGCCTATCAAGCGACCTTGGATTCCTATCGACGCGGTCTCAGCAGCATTACCGATCTCATGAATAACGAGGCGGTTCTCGCGCAAGCGCAGGCGGATCAGGAAGACGCAGATGCCGATGTGCAAATTGCCAAGGCCGCGCTCGATCTTGCACTCGGTCGTCAACCGGTATCGCCATAACGCCTGCCATCCATCTCTTGCATCATCCAAGCAGTGGAGTGTGCCATGAGCAAGAAAGTCGCCGAAATCATCGTGGAAGTCCTCGAACAAGCGGGTGTCAAACGCTGCTACGGCATCGTCGGCGATACCCTTAATCTGATCGCCGAACATCTCGACAAGAGCACCATTGAATGGGTGCATGTTCGCCATGAAGCAGCAGGTGCCTTCGCCGCCGGCTGCGAGGCAGCCTTGACCGGCCAATTGACTGTCTGCGCGGGTAGCTTCGCGGCGCCCCTGCTCCGTGGTGACGCCGCAAGGTAGTGCTGAGACGTTTACCTGGTAGCGCTGACGTATTTCATCCGGAGCGCTTTCAAGCGTCGCTAGTGTGTGTGCGCCAGCAAGACCACGTTGATACCCTCTGCAGCTAGCGCTTCGGCACATGCCCGCCCCAGTCCCTGACTGGCACCACAAACCAAGGCGGTCTTTCCTGTGATTCCCAGATCCACCGCGACGCCTCCAGATTGATAGGCCGCCTAACAGTGTGACCAAGAGGAAGCCATGGACTAACACCGTACATGGGCATCCGCTTTACTCTTCTCCTGCGACGTCAGGCATGACCTTCCCCATTTCCATAGCCTGACTTGGAGACACCTCTTGTATTCCGATGACGATTTGTTCGTCAGGCGCAGCGGTTGCTGCCTGAAACATGGCCCACAACTCGGTGAGAAATTTCCTTTTGTATTCCGCCGACCTCCCCGACCGAATGAGCACGGTAAGCGCAGCAGTAGGCGCCTCTTCGCCCGCACTAAAACCATCGCCCGGCTCAAAGTCCTGAAACACTACATGCACCCAGTTTTGCGGTACACCAGCATATTCGGAGTGAAACGATGTCAATTGTTTCGCCAAGCGATTTTTGGCGTGACCATCGAGCGTTCCTTTCTGTGTCACTAGCGTGTAGAGAGGCATAAGTTTATCTATCCCTAATGCTTGATGGCACCAGCGCAGCGCAACAGGCGTCACTTCACCGAATGATCGACCAGCGTCTTGAGATCAGTCACGGAATACGAGACACACATCCGATAACCGTTGCCGCATCGCACGGGTGAAAGGTCCGAAATCTCCTCGTTCTCGCACTCCGGCAGCGTCAGCTCGCCCTTACCCATCCATGCATCAGCCACCGTGAAATTATCCATGATGGATTCCACCAATTCGTGCACAGCAGGACGCTCCCACTGTCCAGCTGCGAGTCTGGGGAAATGACGCATATTGATAGTAGGACGAGAACCCAGGGCAGCAGGGTCCGTTACAGGCTTTTCAAGGGTAACGATACCCTTCGCTATGCGCTGCCCGTTCGTTGACGCACTCGCGCCAAATCGACTTCCGGCTGCGAGCTTGGTGGCAGCGGGGCCTTTCGCACTAAACGTGCGCGTCTGGAAAACCGAGCCTAGGCGCTTTGGGAAACCCTGCGCCAAACCGCGCGCAATCGCCGCGTCGTTATCAACGAAGATATAAGGACAGAATGCAACCGGTTTACCGTCGAACAACGCATCAACGAGTATGAAGAATTCCCGGTACTGATATCGTGCCGGATTCAGTAACTCGTCATGCTCGCCGGTGAATTGCCAATCAATGAAGTACGCCTGCGCGTGTCCTTCCGCCTTGGTATCTTCCTGCAGCTCCGCAGGCAGAAGAGACGCAACAGCGTCTGGACGCGCCCAGAAGTCAATGACGAGGAAATCGCCGGCGTAGTGCCAAGGCGGAGGCGGAGAGATGTTGGAGAGACCGCGGGGTGTCAGGGGAACGAAAAAATTGCGTTTCATATGGCATCTCCTGGATGAACGTCAGACAAGAGCGGCCCGTCGACACGACTATGGCCCGGGCGAATACGATGACATTCACAGCTCGACGGGTCATGAACAAATATGACTACAAAAGCAGAAAACTTACGCCGCGACGTGAATGCTGATCAGAGTTATTGTGTCCCGAACAGCTCCTCCAGCATTTGCCAGAGACGATCTTTTTCGCCATCGGTCATTCGACCGAACACTCAACGGTAAGCAACATGCTCAACTGACAGTAAATCCTGAAAAAGGCCCGGACCCTGTTTCAACACGCTGAACGGATATTTTTCTCAAGACTTTGACGCCGACCAAGATGCCCACACCCATGGCGAACGGCAATTCCCAACTGCAATGAGCCGGACTGGAAATTGTTTGAATCAATGCACTCAAGACGCCTGTACCGATGCATACCCTACCGACGGAATCGAACACGCCGGCCATGCGTAGGTGGCCCGAGAGTAGTTGAGGAGAGCTAGATGGCTTCCCGGCTAAAGCCACTTTATGTTCCATGCTGCGATACATAACCACAAACCCCGTCGCGCACGCAGAGAAGGCGGCTACCGTTGGCATGAGCCACACGCTCGCATAGGCGTATTCACCCGGTATACGGATCACGAGCCACGTCAACGCCGCCCCGGAGAGGGCCGCGAAAAGACAGCTGATGATCGACGAAATATTTGTCATGGTGAATTCCTCCGCACTCAGCGCACTAAGCGTTCTTTACGAGCTTGGCGAGTTTTTCGTGAGAAGTAGATAGATGCTTCATGAAACGAAGCGTGTTGCGATGCGGACTCAATCAAGGTGACTATGGCACCCGAAACCACTCCGTTCTTGGACAAAGTTGACGACGAAGGATGAAAAATCACTCCTTCGCAGATACCTAACGAACTCAGTCAGCCAGGCCGCAAGCACGGGTCACTTCCTCCCAAAGCCGATCAGTCTCGCCATCGGCGATGACTTGATAGGCGTTTCTACCTTCAAACACCCTGTGATGCATGCACATCCATCGCACCGCGCGCGCCCGGTCGCCAAGCCCGCTTATCAGCGTATTGGAGAAATCGCTGAGGTGCTCCTCAAGGATCGAGAACGCGACAAAGGCTGTCTTCTCCTTCATGGAATAGGCCTCTTCGAGTTGCGCGCTCACCGTCTCGAATGGATTTCTCTCTCTCATGTGCGTGACCCCAAAAATCAGTCGCGATAGCCACGCCCAATCGATCTCAAAAAACCTATAACGAGGCCGACATCACCCGCCTGGACCAATTCCTTAGCCGTCTTGCCGCCGAGTTCACTTATCTTCGCCGTCAGGTACCAATCGCGTAAGCGTTCTTCTTCATGGTCGATTTCTCTAGCCAATCGCAGCACAGCCTCGAAGTCCTTATCCAATACACCATTGTGAGCGGCATTGGTTGTGGGAGCCTTCTGCCATGTGGCCGCCAAAAGGTGTGTCGCCATCGTGCAATCCTCATCACGGGCCAGTGCAGGCTACAGTACGCACAATGCCGATCTTCTTCTTGTAGGTTTTTGCACTGGAATGTGGGTTTTTCCAAATCGCCCGCTGGAATCCACGCCGGTTGGCACCGCCGTATGCGGGGAGCAATAGGCCGTGCTAGGTAACGAAGAAAAATACACTTTTGAGCATTGAATTGCCCCATACGTCAGCGCATAGTCGCTACGCTTGAGGACAAAGTGGGGATCCCGCTCACATCCGGATTTTTGGTGCGTGTGGTGGAGAACAGGTGACTCTTTTGAGCGAGACCAAAGAACGATTCGGGATCCTCGTTGTGGATGACCATCCCGTCATGCGAGACGGGTTGCGGGCAGTCATCGAACAAGAATCCGATATGGAATTAGCCGGCGAAGCCGCCGATGGCAAGGAAGCGATCGATCAGTTTCGAAAGCTGCTTCCCGACGTCATGTTGATCGACCTCCAGATGCCTGTCATGGACGGGTTGCAGGCCATTACCGCCATTCGTGCCGAATTTCCCGACGCGATCATCATCGTGCTAACGACCTTCCCTGGAGACGCGCGAGTGGTTCGAGCCTTTACGCTCGGCGCCACGTCCTACCTTCTGAAGACCGCTCGTCGTGACGAAATCATTAAGGCGATACGTGGTGCACTCGCTGGTCGCCATATCGTGGCCCCTGAGGTAGCTCAAGAAATTGCAAGCCATACGGGACGAGAGAGACTGACTGATCGTGAGGTTGTCGTTCTTTCTCTTGTGGCTCAAGGACGCAGTAATCGCGATATCGCTGAGGCACTGAATGTCACCGAAGATACGGTCAAGGCACGCATGAAGAGCATCATGGCCAAACTGGGCGCTGAGGACCGCACTCACGCCGTGATGATCGCCGTCAAGCGTGGCTTCCTGGATTCGTTACCCTAGCGAGCTGGCGCCCTAACCAACTACGCACTTTCCGCTCTTCTGGAGGAGGCTTGGGACTTGCGCCATACACCGGGGGTCACACCCGATTTTTGCGCAAAGACGCGGCTAAAGTGACTTTGATCCGAAAAGCCAGCATTAAAGGCAATTTGTGCCAAGGACGCATCGGTGCTCGACATGAGTTCGATCGCCAGGTCGATGCGACGGTTGAGTAGCCACTGATGTGGCGACACCCCGGTACTCCTCTTAAATCCTCTCACTAGCGCCCCGGCGGACAGGCCACAGGCTTCCGCGAGCTCAGAGATCGAAATGCCCTCAAATAGTCGATCACGCATCATCTGCATGACTAGCCGCTGTTGCCATGGGGCGAGCGTACCTTTGACGATGGTGCTAGTAGACGAAGACCCGGCGTAGTTTGAAGCGAAGTAAGCACATACGCCCTGAAGGAGGTGGTCTACGAGCGGCTGATGAAAACCCTGTGGATTACGAAGGATAGTCAACAGCGTTTGGCCAATGCACAGGATGGTTGAATCCTTGACGCATTCGCCAGGCTGCAAAGCAATGTCCCCGGCACTCGGATCATCGAATTCTCCGTTTACTTCGCCGATCGCGCTTCGCGGCATGTAGAAATACAACGAATGAAGCGGATCGCCAATGTATATAAAAGGATCTCTGCGTAAATCTAGGAGATATGTGGTGCCCGCCTCATATGCCGTCGAACATACCGATCGACCATCGCACCACAACTCGTGCGCGGTCTGCTGCATGAAGTTCAAGCAGATTAGATAGGCATCATCGTTTCCTATCGGCGAGGTCATTCCGTAGCCGACTTTGTCGATACTCAGCTCTGTAACAGCGAGTCGGCTTCCTTCCTTTGTCTGACTCTGAAGCGTAGGCGGACTACTTATCTGAAACGAACGTCCTAACCTTTCACCATATGCACCTTCATACATAGCCGTCTCTCTCAACCTGATATGTACACCTGCGCTCATCTAAACGTTACGCGCATTCAGAGCTGCCCGATGCCTCCATCAGGGTAGAATTCTTGACCCAAAGGAATAATTCGAATGGCTCAAAAGTGTATGTCGACATGTCAGAGCAGTTCGTTTCGTGTCGGAAGGCGGACATCACCGCTTAGGCCTGGGCATGTCAGATAACACCGTAGCCAGAGACGAACCGGACACGTGGTCGAGATCGATCGAATTCGTGGCCTAGTCAGCCGCTGTGGCGGCTGGCTCCTCTTCCGAGAGTTGCTTGACGCCTATGCTCAGGCTCGATAGAAAACATTGGAATTTAGAGACGTTGCTATATGTCGCCGCTAAGATGAGTGGCGACATGTAGGTCTTGGCGCGAATCGATTTAATGCTCAGGGCAGAAGGGAGGCTGGCGGTTGGTCATGGCAATCACAGACGAGGCCATGTCCCCAGCAAGGGAGCGGAAGACGCGTTGCTCGGCGTCGACCAATTCATCGATACCGCCGGTCGCATGCTCGAAGAAAACACGCTGACATGACGATGACTTCATCTTTTCCCCTTGGTCCAGAGAAACCCACCAGCTGGCCACAAGCTCAACATGAGATCCCATCGTCGCATCGAGCTTTTGAATTTTGACGCCTACTTGCGGGATGGAGGCCCCCGTACTGTCGACGCCTTGAACATCATCCAAACCGTAGTCCTGCCGCCAGGCATCCCCCAAGGCAGCCCTGATTTCATCTGTTAAAGGCGCGGCCCATCGATCTGCTGGCTCTCGGATCAAGGTGTTGCCGCTATCGCGAACCACCAATTCCGCGGCATCCACTTCTGCGGGGATTTGCACCGTTGTCAAGCGTGCCTTGAACTTCGAGGCCGAAGTCTCTGGATTGCTGGTCCCCGGTTGCAGGGTGTGAAATCGGAAACCAGTGGAAGCACATCCCACAAGAAGCGCCAACACGATCACCATCGCATAGATCTTCATGGATGACCGCCTTGCGGTGCTTCGCCGCCCGAAGAGTGGTCGGAAGACGAAGCATTCGGACGACCGCGGATCAAGGATTCCGGATGTTCGTTCAACATATCCGACAAACCTCGCAGGGAGTAACTCAGTCGGGTCAACTCGACGAGGAGTTGGTTGAGGTTCGTTTGTAGAGACGACTCGGGTTGCAGCGCGCCGTTGGCTGTCTGGAGGGTCAATGTCGCCTGCCCCAGGGTCGCATGCGCAGTAGGAATGGTCTGCGTATTGAGGAGATGGAGTGTCTTACCCAGTTCAGCGACGTCGTGATCGACCCCTTTTCCGATCGAATCGAAAGGAATTTTCTGGATTTTATTGACCATGCCGGCCAGTTGTTCTGGCAATTGGCTCAAACTGCCCGGAACGGTGGGTATCGACAGAGGCCTGCGCTGCTCGTCAAACGATACGGTAGATGCATGGGGGACAAAGTCGAACGATATGTAGAGCTGCCCAGTGAGCAAATTTCCCGAGCGCGCTTGTGCTCTCAATCCATCTTTCACCATGGATCCGACAAAGCTGGCCACTTGCGCTTCATTGCCCTCGCTTGACGGAAACTTGGCTAGCACCGGCCCCAATCGATGTGCGTAAACAACCAGATCGACGACCACGCTAAACTTTCGTGTAGGTGGGTCGTAATCGAGGGCGACCTTGCGCACGTCTCCCACGTTGACTCCGAAGAACTCAACCGCAGCCCCTTTCTCTAAACCTCGAAGGGCCTCCGGAAAGCGAAGCTGAAAAAAGATAGGCGTGCCCTCGCGATCGGACATCGCCGTGTCCTGGTCGACCGTCAACGGAAATACCGTGTCCGGTGCAACCTCGGTCAAGTCTTTCGCTTCGGAGGCGTTATCAAATGCGATGCCTCCGGACACAATCGTCGCCAACGACTGAGTTCGCATCTTGAGTCCGGTGGAGGTGAGCGATACATCCAGCCCGCTGGCATTCCAGAATCGCGTGGCGTCACTGACAAACTGATCGTAAGGCGCGCGAACGAAGACACTAATTGCAACGGTCTTCGTCGCACCGTCGAGTGAGTATGCCGATACTCTTCCCACTTCGATGTGTCGAAAATACAAGGGCGAACCCACATTGATCGAATTCAGGTCATCCGTCTTCAATACAAAACTACGCCCCTGCTCTCCGCTGGTAACCATCGGAGGGTTCTCAAGCGCGACGTAGGATTTCTTTGACTTTCCTGAGGTGCCTTGATCAAGTGCGATATAGGCCCCGGAAAGCAATGTATCGATTCCCGATATCCCCCCAGGACCAATTTGTGGACGCACCATCCAAAATTGCGTATTGGCGTGGAGCAGGCGCTGCGCGCTCTTCTCAAATTGCACCGTCGCCAGAACGCGGTCGTCGTCATTCAGTGCAACCGAACTGACTGTGCCGACAACGACTTCTTTATATTTGACGAGGGTCTTGCCCGCCTGCAAACCGGAGGCTGAGTCGAAGGTCACCACGACCGAGGGGCCCTGTTGAAGCTTTGCATGGACCAGCAGGCCAATGCCGATCGCGATCGCGATGATAGGAATGACCCACACGATCGGTGTGCGGTGCCTTCGAGGTTGAATACGGGGATCGCGAAATGGGCCTGGAGGAGAGGTTGTAGGCTCAGCCATGATCCACCTTTCGATCCCACGTTAAGCGCCCATCAAAGCTAAGCGCAGACATCATGGTCAGCACCACCACAGCACCAAAGAAAACGATACCGAGCCGCGGCTCGGCGACACCAAGCGCATTAAATTGAATAAGCGCGGCAACAATGGCTACGACAAGGACATCGAGCATCGACCAATAGCCAATCCCTTCGACGAACTTCAGAAGTCGAGTCTTGCCTGCCATCGCGTGTTCCGTGGTCGATCCATTCCACAATAGAAAACTCATGGCGATGAACTTCGTGCATGGCACGGCGACGCTGGCCAGAAAAATCAGCAGAGCGATATCCCACGAGCCGGATTCCCAAAACTCCATGATGCCGCCGACGATCGTGCTATCAGCTTCATCACCCAGCATCTTCGTATACATCACCGGATAGATATTCGCGGGGATATACAACGCCAATGCCGCGATGAGATAGGCGGTTGATCGCGCATGTGAATTGTGCTTCCGAACACGCAAGGCGCTTCCACATCGCCCGCAATAGAGCGTCTCAATCTCACAGCGGGATCGACCGTCGCGAACCATTCCGCAGAGGTGACAGGAGACCAAATCGAGTTCGCACGCCCTCACACCATTCGACATGGCAAATGCCTCTCATACAGGCGCCACAGCTCGTCAGTGTCGTGCGCTGTAATAACCACCATAAGTGGCGCAAGCAACGCGACGCAGACCACCCCTGCCCCGGCCACCACATGTAAGTAGCTGGACAACTTAACGATGGCCACCAACACGCCGAGCAAGAAAACTTCGGTCATGCCCCAGGGGCGGCTGACATGAAGAAAGCGCAAGATGTTGACGAAGTAAGGACACGCTCTTCCAGCAACGGCAAATGACAGCAGCCACAATAGGAGTACGATCTGAAATCCCGGTATTCCAATGATGACGATTCCTGCGGCGATTGCCGTAGGCGTCCCAGGCCCTTGCGCCAACGCCGAGATGGATTGCCACACGGTCGCTTCGCTTTGCAAACCGTCGAGACTGATGGTCGCCATTGGGAACGTATTGGCAAAAATGAACAAGCATCCGGCTGTGATCGTCCATGCTAGCCACGCACCGATCGAAAGCAGCGCCCCCTTTCCAAGCCGTGAACCGCAGCGCCTGCAGAAACAACTGGCGCCTTGCGCCATGGTCTGTCGGTCGTAGACCTCATCGCACTGCTCGCAGAGCATGAGATCGGGATGAATGTGCACCTCTTTACTCATGTCGCCACCGCACCTCTCGTAATGACATGAGTTTTGATGATTGTTACTACTTTCTACGAAGCCCTTCCAATAGCCAACCTCACTTTCGGTAAAATTTTTCTACTCTTTCGAGTCATCGCTGCTTCCAGTCAACTTCTCAGAGCACTTCGCCAAGACAAGGCAGCACAAATTCAAGGAACACTTTCACGGCCAGCGTGTTACAACGGCGAGTAGGCAGCAAGGCATACAACTTCCCTGCATGGGGTGCCCAGGTGCTCTCCGTGTCGAAGAGTTCGATCAGTTCGCCGGACGACAACGCCCGACGACATAGATATCGTGGCAGGCAGGCCGCACCAAGTCCGCCTATGGCCGCGGCACCACGGCCTCCTGGCTAGCTTCAACGCAAAACGAATGGCTCGCACGAGAATGGTAGCAGCGTGATTCCACTAGCGAGTGCCCACTGGCGGCACGACCCTCTCAGGTTTTTCGCTCAGAGGTTCGGGTATCAAACGCGAGCTGCGTTGCCCACTGAAATAGGACCAGAGCCACTGCATTTGAACCCGTAGACGGTTTTGCAGCTGCGGCAGGAACATCACGTGAAGGAACGCCCAGAGGAGCCAGGTTGCGAAGCCGCTTGTGCGGATGCGGCCGCGCTCCAAGACAGCAAAATTCTTTCCAACCACGGCCATGTTGCCTCGGTCGAAATACTCAAAGGGTTTCGAATCTGACCGGCGCTTCCGAATTTCTCCGGCAATCCGTTTGCCAACGTAGCGACCTTGCTGGATCGCCACCTGTGCAACGCCAGGCAGTGGCCGATCTGCCTGAATGAACGCAGCGGCATCCCCCACCACGAATACGTTCGGGTGATCTGCCAGAGAAAGAAAAGGTCCAACACAAGCACGGCCTGCACGATCTGTCGTCGTGTCCAGCATTTTGACAATCGGAGATGCCTGGACACCCGCCGTCCACAAAACTGTTGCGCTTTCGATTCTCTCACCGGAAGTGAACACACCTCGTTCGTCGACAACTTCAACTACGACGCCGGTGCGGACAGTTACCCCTAGTTTCTCGAGCCGCCGAGCTGCCTTGTGAGAAAGTGATTCGTCGAAATTGGCGAGAATGCGCTTGCCGCCTTCAAGAAGGAGAATCGTAGTGTCGACAGCGTCAATGCGTCGAAAGTTGCGACGCAGCGTAATGCGAGCCATCTGCGCGATTGAAGCGGCGAGTTCCACACCGGTCGCACCTCCGCCTACCAGAACGAAAGTGAGGGCCCGGGAGCGTTCCTCAAGATCGTCTGTCTGCTCGGCTAATTCGTAAGCGCTGAGCACCCGTGCACGAATTACTTCTGCATCCGCCAGTGTTTTAAGACTAGGTGCGTAGGCCGCAAATTCGTCGTGCCCGAAGTAGGTCGGGTGCACTCCTGTGGCAACTACCAAATAGTCGAAGGCCAGCCTTCGCTCTGGCAGCCCAGGGGCTTTAAGGCGCACGATCTTGGAGGCAAGATCCACACCAGTGACTTCGCCCATCATCACCGACAGATTGGGTTGCTCTTGGGAGAGCTGCCGTAGCGGCGCAGCCACTTCTGATGGGGCCAACACAGCAGTTGCCACTTGATACAGTAGTGGCTGGAATATGTGATGGTTTCGACGATCCAGCAGTAGGACCTCTGCATCGCATCCCTTCAGCGCGCGAACAGCCGCGACACCACCGAAGCCGCCACCAAGAATGATGATTCGTTTCAATGGCATGTTCGGCGACTTCCGAAGTTTTGGCCGAAGTCGGAGAGGATGGTCGTTGCGGCAGGTCCCGCGATGTGACCGGCCAAATCAGCGACTTTTAGAACCGAAACGATATTTGCGTGCTGCGGCATGGCTTGCCTTCGGAACGACTAATGTGTGTGAGGCATCGGCGAGGCCATTGCCACTGAAATCATCCGCAAACTTTTATCACCGAACCACTTAATAAAGAATTGGAATAAATGACAACTTGGTTGTTGATTTACACATTCACCTCGCCTCGTGTGCTACCTACGAGACGTGTGTACCCAAAGCTCGGCGAAGTCAATATTGAGAGACAGTCAAGCATCGTGCCCTGAGTATTCGTTGAGGGGCTCAAGTGCGCTGCGAGATCAAAACCAAAGCGATCAACATCCAAGGTCGAAATCTCTACCGGCTGATGGCCCTGGAATCGGGGTGGGTCACATGGGATCGGACTCTAAAGCTTCGTGCTACTCAGATTGGGGGAGACGTCGTCGCCCCAATTTTCGAACACTTTGAACCTGAAGTTGGCCCATCCGTCGCCGGAAAGCACATTGATCCAATGCACAGCCAATTCGTGAAATACAGCTGCGATTGTTCGAAGGGAAGATGTACCTGACAGCAACACGTCGGGACAGACACCATGATCCAAAACGGTGAGACGAGTTATCAAGCTGACTGCAACCACCTCCCCTCCGATCTCGCCGGCGCGTCGCCCATACGCCACCGCAATGTCATGTGCCTTCGTGGCCTCCTCGCGTTTAGCATTGCAGCCCCTATCCATCCCGCCATGGCGGCAACCCGCTGGGAGATCCAGAGTGGTCCAAGTTATATGGACTCCACCAGCACGACCGCTGTATTCGTCGAGAGCATATTCAACGAGAAGAGCATCGGCTCAAGTCGCTTTACTTGGTCACCGGAAGTCTCGCTGGGCTGGATCGAGGGTCGCGAAATTCAGCGCTTCCAATACGGCCGCTACACGACGAAGAACCCCATCGGACTGGTCGCATGCGGAGTACGAGTCCACTACGGCGACGCTGGCGATTGGTACCGGTCACTGTTCGTCAGCTTTCAGCCAGCGCTTCATAGCGGGCGAACGCAGGCTTTGAGCAGCGCTTATGAATTCGTCAGCACAGTCGGTTGGCAGGGGCAGCACTTCAGTTTTCAGATTCGTCATATCTCCAACGGTGCGCTTCACAAACCCAATCGTGGGGAAACGATGGCGCTAGTAGGATTCGCCCTTAATCTCTAATCGCTCACCGAGACCTTCCTGGATCACGAATGTGACCAGGGTGACCAGATCTGGCTTCAATGAATTTCGATCGAAATGCTGAAAATATGACGTAGCAAGTTCGGTGGGATGATGATTTCCTAAACCAAACGACTGAAGGAGCTGGAGGCCGAGAACACATGGCTGAAGAAGCTACTGGCCGAGTCGATGCTGGAGAGCGCGATCACCCGGGAAGCGCTTCGAAAAAAAAGCGGTGACCGCACCTGCACGACGACAGCTGGTGCGGCAGAAGACGACTCGAGGATTGGGCAAACGACGCGCACTGCGGTGGTGCGTATGAGTGCCAGCGCGCAGCGCTATGCGTCGCGCCCTGGCCGCAACGGGACATGATCAGGCCATCGACCCGGACCTCGGTGCCTATGGCACGACCACGCTAGGCACTACCTTATAACCGTACTCAATCGCCCTTATTGACAGAAGTCATCGACACTGACAATCGATATTAACTATCGAAACTATAGAAAAACGATTTGTGCTATTTCGTCGCAGGCTGGACGATCAAGCGCGTTCCTTGTCGTAGATACATCGGATCAGCTCTCTCGTCAGTGCATTCTCCAGTCGAGCGCACAAGCTCCACAGAGTTGGGCACTGCCCTATGCAGATGTTCCTGATGCTTTGGTCCACTTATCAGTCCTGCACTTGTAGCCCATTCGAAGGAGAAGTTACATGTCAACCGAAGCGAAGTGCCTTTTTAACCACACCGTGACATGCGGCGGCGCATCGAATACCGACTGGTGGCCGAACAAACTCAACGCTAAGCTTCTGCGCCAGCACTCGAACAAGTCGAACCCGCTGGGTGAAACCTTCAATTACGCCGAGAAGTTCAAGAAACTCGATTACGCAGCGCTTAAAAGGGATCTGCTGACACTGCTGACCGATTCGCAGGATTGGTGGCCCGCCGACTTCGGCCATTACGGCCCGCAGTTCATCCGCATGGCATGGCACGCCGCTGGCACCTATCGCACTGGAGATGGCCGCGGAGGTGCCGGCCGCGGCCAGCAACGTTTCGCCCCGCTCAACAGCTGGCCGGACAATGTGAACATCGACAAGTCACATCGCCTACTCTGGCCAATCAAGCAGAAATACGGCCAGAAGATTTCCTGGGCGGACCTCCTGGTTCTCACAGGCAACGTCGCGCTGGAATCCATGGGCTTTCGTACCTTTGGCTTCGGCGCAGGGCGCGAGGACACTTGGGAGCCAGATGAGGATATCTATTGGGGCAGCGAAAAAGTGTGGCTTGCGCCGACCGACAACCCCAACAGCCGCTACTCCGGTGACCGCGACTTGGAAAATCCGCTGGCCGCCGTGCAGATGGGCCTGATCTACGTGAACCCGGAAGGCCCGGACGGGAATGGCGATCCGATCTCCGCTGCCAGGGATATACGTGAAACCTTCGCCCGCATGGCGATGGACGACGAGGAAACCGTCGCGCTAATCGCCGGCGGCCATACCTTCGGCAAGACCCACGGTGCCGGCCCAGCCGATAACGTCGGTCCCGAACCGGAAGCCGCTTCATTGGAAGAACAGGGCTTGGGCTGGAAGAGCAAGTTCGGCAGCGGCAAGGCTGGCGACGCGATCACTTCGGGCATTGAAGTGACCTGGACGCAAACTCCAGTGCAATGGAGCAATCACTTCTTCGAGAACCTGTTCAAGTACGAGTGGGAGCAGACCAGGAGCCCGGCCGGGGCCATCCAGTGGGTCGCCAAGGGCGCCAAAGCAGTGATCCCGGACGCGCATGACAAGTCAAAGAAACGCTTGCCGACCATGCTCACCACCGACCTCTCGCTGCGCTATGACCCAGCCTACGAGAAGATCTCGCGTAAGTTCCTCAATAATCCGCAGGCCTTTGCTGACGCCTTTGCCCGCGCGTGGTTCAAGCTAACCCATCGCGACATGGGCCCGAAGGCGCGCTACCTCGGCCCGGAAGTGCCCAACGAAGATCTGATCTGGCAGGACCCGCTCCCCAAGGCAACCTTGCCGTCGCCAAGTTCCTCGGATATCGCTGACCTGAAAGCGAAGATCATCGCCTCTGGCCTCACGGTGTCCGAACTGGTATCCACGGCATGGGCCTCCGCATCCACCTTTCGTGGCAGCGACAAGCGTGGCGGCGCCAACGGCGCACGTATCCGCCTCGCTCCGCAGAAGGACTGGGCCGCAAACGAACCGGCCAAGCTGGCCAAGGTGCTGGCCAAGCTGGCAGAAATCCAGAAAGCTTCCGGCAAACTGTCGCTCGCCGACCTGATTGTTTTGGCCGGTGGCGTGGGCATCGAGCAAGCCGCCAAGGCAGCAGGCGTAAGCGTAGAAGTGTCTTTCGCACCTGGACGCGCCGATGCCATGCAGGAGCAGACCGATGTCGAATCCTTCGCGGTACTGGAGCCCCTCGCCGATGGTTTCCGAAACTATGAGAAAGCTAAATACAGCATCCCGGCCGAAGCCCTGCTGATCGACAAGGCCCAGTTGCTCACCCTTACTGCGTCGGAGCTCATCGTACTAATCGGTGGCCTACGCGCGATAAACATCAATGCCGGCAACAGCAAGCATGGTGTGTTCACTAGCAAGCCTGGCACATTGAGCAATGACTTCTTCGTCAATCTGCTCGATATGGGTACGGAGTGGAAACAGGCCACCGATGGTACCTACGAAGGCAAGGATCGCAGGACTGGCGTTACCAAATGGACCGGAACGCGTGCCGATCTGGTGTTCGGTTCCAACTCCGAACTGCGCGCGCTGGCCGAGGTATATGCCTGCTCCGATGCCAAGGAGAAGTTCGTGAAGGACTTCGTGGCGGCTTGGGTCAAGGCGATGAATCTTGACCGCTTCGATCTGGCGTGAGTTCGTTTGATTCTCTGTCATGAAGAGCAGGAAGCACTCACGCCTACGCCAGGTGAAGCTTTCTTTCATTTTCCACCATGATTTGGTGATGGTCATCCACGCTGGATGACCATCACCTCGCTCAACCGGATAAGCCGCTCTGAGTTCGATGCCTAGAAGGTCCTTTGGACTTCCAGATGCGCGTCGCGCCTGACCGCTTGAGGCGGAATACCAAACCCCCGCATGAAGGCGTCGCGCAAGTGGCGGCGATCGCGAAAGCCGGTCTCTTTGGCGATCACGTCAAACGGATGCCGGCTCTGCTCGATCATCAGCCGCGCAGCCTCCAGTCGTAGCCTTTCCACGGCTTTCGCAGGGGACTGTCCCGTTTCGAGCGTGAAGACACGACTGAACTGACGCGGACTCAAGTGGGCCGCTTCGGCCAACTCCTCGACGGTCAGCGCGCGGCTCAGGTTCTGGCGCGCATAGTTCAACGCGTTCTGGATGCGATCGGACTTCGGTGCCAGGTCCAGCATCTCGGAATGCTGCGACTGGTCGCCCGCCCGGCGCTGATGCATGACCAGGCCATGCGCCACCGAACGGGCCGTGTCCCCGCCAAGATCTTTTTCCACCATCGCAAGCGCGAGGTCCAGGCCGGCCGTCATGCCGGCGGAAGTCCAGACCGAACCGTCGACAATGTAGATGCGGTCTTCTTCCACGCGAATGTCCGGAAAGCGCTTCTGCATCTCGCGCGCGTACGCCCAGTGCGTTGTGGCGCGCCGTCCCGCCAACCGGGCAAGGTTCCGCTCCGCTTCGGCGGTGCTCGATATCGGCGGTGCCGTATGGCACCTGAAGGACCAGCCCGACCTGTTCCAGGATATCGAAGTGGCCACGAACCTGCGCAGCCAGAACCTCGCGATTACCTCGCGTAGATCAGATTGGCGAGGCACATTCAGACAGGACGAGGTGCGCATCGATCATGGAGGATGCTCTCTGGGTCACCAGCCGACATGGCGGTATTGATCCCTTAGATCCAGCAACCACCCTGATCGGATTCAGTCGAGTTCATTTCGGAGCGAACGTATGCAGGCTCTTGGGATCTGGCGAAGTGGCTCAGCAACAGTCAGCGCCCAAGGGCCCCATCGAGCAGGACGACGGTTCGGCGCGAGATTACCCTCCTCTACCCTCGATAACGCACCCTAATCATCCGCCCTGCTGTCTATCCCATAGTTGAAAAGGGCGGGCATAGACACGAGTGCCGGAAAGTCACGAACGGCCTTGCGAGCGCATGCGTCCCATCCATAGTTCAAAGTCCTTGCCAGTGAAATCCGTGAGAACTTCGCGATAGCTACAGCCGCTGGCGCATTCGACCTCCATGCCTACTGGGCAGTCTCGTGATCGTAGATGCGTTCCGCTGCATTGAGGGCAACGGCCTACCGGGGCGATGGTTCGCCAATCGGAATAGGAACCCTGGTGGTCTGTCACATCGAACCTCCTCGACACGCTGTCGCGTTGATGCACAAAAAGTCAGGGTGGAAAAAGCCCGTTAGCACTTCTGCCTGCATGACGAACATCGCGTTGAACACCACCCCTTCATGACAAGCGCTCCGGGTGCGCCACATAGCTCGCAAATCGTTGCTGACTCCTGTTCCGCGGCATCGATTAGCCGGAAAACTTCCTCGTCCCCACCATCGACATAGAACCGTAGCGTGCCGAACTTCTCTTTGACCTGCGTCGCAACGATGTCCAACCCAATGGATTCGATATGTGTGGAAATCGCCTGACTAAGGCGATGGATCAAGTCCGTCCATCCATCCCCGCACTCGAAGCCCCAGAGCGCGATCAGGGTGGGGCTATCCTGACGAACGGGGTCAAGCCTTTGCAATCGGTATAGCTGCGGGAAGGCTGACTGTAGTCGTTGAGAATTTTCAGAGTTCATACGGGCACCTAGAATTGGTGCCCCCGGTAGGATTCGAACCTACGTGAGCGGCTTATCTGGCCGCTGCCTCAACCGGGTATAAGCCGGTCGCCTTAACCTCTCGGCCACGGGGGCGAAGAAATACGCTTGAGAACTCGCTCAAATGCGGGTTCGTGGTATTCGTTCGCAGTGGCAGAGAGGCTTGCTCATGGGCCAAGGCTACCAGCTTCAATTTCTCTATGGGTGTACGTTTATGGGGCGGCACTACTGGGTTGAGTCCCGAACCTTTCGGGAGCCACATGACATCGTTCTTTGAGTGCCAAGGAAACGAGGTCTTCGCTTCAAATTGAAACCGTCCACGTGACTTTCAATGAAGACCGCCATGGCACCGCGATAGCGAATGGCCGCTGGCGGAATCGCCAGCCCCAACACTCGGGCAATGTCCGTCGCATACACGATCTGGGCGGGAGTCGGCGGCTTGAGATCCGGGTCGAGACACTCTGTCACGGAAGCCGCCAAGCATTCCGCAAGACGAAGCATTAGGTCTCCCGACGTCCCCTTGCTGGCCGCCCTCGACTGCTGTGCCTCCCAAGCCTCCCGAATGTAGGCATCGGCGGCGATCGGAATGACCCACACATCGTCCGAATAAGACTGGCGTGTCACAGATACTTCTCGCTGAAAGGCGGCCGCCCGGGCTCTGCTTGCTCCTATGCTACGTAATTCGTAGTATCGGTGGCAAGGCAAAGTTACGAATCTCGTAGCCCCAAGCTTCCGATTCGTCTCAATGCCGCCGAAAGTAGATCCTCGGGCCGTTTTTTGTGCTCGCCTCAAGCAAGCGCGCGAAGCGGCGGGACTCTCACAGAAAGAGCTAGGCATACTCGCCGGACTGGATCGGTTTGTGGCGAGCACGCGAATCAACCGCTACGAGAAAGGCATTCACAAGGCTGATGTGCAGACGGCTGAGCGCCTTGCACGAGTTTTGACGGTACCGCTTGCCTATCTCTATTCTGGGGATGAGCGCCTCGCCCGCGCAATCATTGCCTTTTCGCGGCTTTCAAGGGAAAAGCAAGATGCTCTGCTCCGAGAGATGGAGGAGATGCTGCGGTCCTAGACATGGTTTGTACCATCTAGGTGGAAGCCCTACACGGGCCAGCCTGCATGGTGTCATACCATACGGTATGACGTCATACCACATTGTTTCGTAAATGAAATTTCTATTGACCGGACGCAACACACGGTTATAGCTTCGGCCGTGCGCAATGGTGCGTACGACGAGGAGAACTTTCTGCGGCTATCGCCGCGCACGCCATATTGTCTGGCTGCGGTGGCCGCGCCGGCCGCATGAGCCCAGGCAGCTCAATCGCACTTTTAGTCCTGAAAAAAAGAAAATCCCCGCTTGGCGGCGGGGACTTGGACTTACTGATCACACGTCTGTAGGTTCCCATTTTCCTTTTTCCAGGTCAAGCCCTTTTCGCGTCCCGTCACCGGGTACGCGACGGGCAGGTTTTGCCGAACAAGAGGATATCTGTCATGACCTACGACCGTTTCGCCGATCTATTCGCAGCCACACTTATCCACCCACGATGCCCTTCCAGGGAGTGCATCAAGAAAGGTGATGGAGCGCGTCCTTGCAGGCCCAATTCTGGGTTTGCGGACCCACATCCTGATATCGGCTTCGCCTCGCTCCCACCTGCCCCTCGTTCTAGTAGCGGACCGGCTGACCCAACGACCTTCCCCGGGGACTAGAGCGCCCCGGGCGAAGCTCTATTGAATTTCATCCGAATCGTCGCCTTACAGCGGCGGCCCATTTCGATGCCCCTTGCGGGGACGTCGACGCCTTGAATTCGTGAAGAGGAGCATTTTCTATGAGTGCTGGAACGAGTGCGACCGCCACACCCACGCCGGGCACGGGTCACTATGTGACGCCTGAGCTGCCCTACAAGCCTCGCGCGCTATCCCGTGGAGAAGCCACGAGTCGCGAGATTTTCGTCTTCTACTCACCACGCAACCAGCGCATCGTCACCGTCTGTGAATACCTGCATCTGGCACTGGCGATGCAACTGGAATTCACGCCTACGCTGACGACCTATGTGGAGCGTCCATGCCGACTCGCTCTGGGACCCAAGCAAACCATTGATGTCGCCTTTTGGACCCGAGACAAAAGTGGAGAAAGTGGGAAAACTGGGCAGGAACGTTTCCTGCTGGCCATCCCGAAGGCCGGTACGGTAGGCAATGCTCGCGACAGCACTGCTCTTCGTGACCGCGCACGCATGGAAGGTGCCGCCGAACGCCATGGCATCCATTTGACGTACATCGTCGAGCAGGAGCTCCTGGCCGCAAGCACGCAACTGCGGACGCACTTCCTGCTCTTGCCGCATGTGCAATCCGCCCGTCGCGTGCTGGCACGTACCACCATCCGCCAAGGGTTGCTGGCGTATTTCAACACCATGCCGCGGGCTAGCTTCCAACAGCTAACCGCCGCCTTCGACAACTTCAGCCCCGACCATGTCGTCGCCGTGGCAGCCGCCATGGTTCACGAAGGAGGCCTTCGGCTTGTCGACTCTGCGCCCCTGTCTTTGCACACGATGCTGGAGGTGACCCATGCTGCGTGAACGAAATGCGATCCATAGCGAGGAAGAGCTGAGCAAGTGGTACCGCCCGCCTCAAGATACGGTTGCGGAGAAGTATCGGGCTCGCTACAACGCTCGGTGCGCCGCCCTTCATGCCGTTCTGATTGGTGAGACCAATCTCAGTGCTGCCGCCAAAGATCACAGTCTTTGTCGCAAGCGGCTTCGGTCCATGATCGAACGCGCCCTTCGCCTCGCACCGGATGGTCAGCCCTATGGCTTTCGTGTCTGTGTTCCGTGGGGCGGGTATTGCAAGGCTGAGACGTCTATCGAGGTGAGCATGCCCACGCGGGCGGTGCCCCATGCGATCGCAACCCTATTGCTGGCACAGCCGCAAATCGGCACTTGGGTAGGTGCCTACAGCCGACCGCTGCCGCCCGGCAGGGCGCCGCGCAGCTTTATTCGCCTGCACGACAAGATCGTCAAGGAACTCAAACGCCTGGATCTCCACGCGTATTACCCCCTGAACCAGCCCGATAAGGGCAAACGGGCGTTACTCCGGTACATCCGCACGCGTCGTATCGAAACGGCTCCCATGCCTGGCATGGACGAACTGGACGCCGTCCAGCCCACCGCTTTGGCAGAAATCTTTCGTGGGCACCCGTTTGACCGGATGGAGCTCGATGGTCACCGCATCGACATCGAGGCGGCCATGCAGATCAAGATGCCCAAGGGGGGATTGGCCACCCGCAATCTGACGGCGTTGTGGTTCCTGGCCGAAGTCGAGTGTGAGTCGCGCGCGATCACATCTTGGACCCTGCGCGTGGGACGCAACTACAACAGTCTGGATGTGACAGAGTGCATTGCGAGCAGTTTGCAATCATGGGTTCCACGCGACCTGACAATCCCCAATCTTGCCTACGCGCCTGGTGCGGGCATGCCCTCTGGCTTGCCTCCGCCGATTCAATTCCGCCGCGGGCGGATGTTGGCTCTCGACAACCACAAGGCGCACCACGCGCATGACGTGGAACAGGCCTTCTGTCGCGCCCATGACGGGATCCTCACCTTTGGCCTGCCGCATCAACCCCGCACGCGCCCCATCATTGAACAGCTCTTCTCACGTCTGGAGAAAGGCGCTTTTCGCGACATCGCAGGTGGCTTCGAACCCGCGACCAAGTTGGGCGAGCACAAGTTGCGCATCAGCAACTTTGCACCGGAAGATCACCCCATCCAACTTCATCTGCTGGAAGAACTGCTGGACGTCATTGTTGCCAACTACAACGCCACGCCCCACCCGGCCTTGGGCAATATGAGCCCCCTGCAATACCTACAGCAGCGCTCGCATGAGCGTCATTGGTTCTATGAGCCAAGCGATGCCGACGCCTGCGCGGTTGATATGAGCAGCGTGTTGGTTCCGGTCAAAGTGTTGGGCAATCGCAAGACCGGCGTCATGCCTCACATCAACTATGCCTACGTGCGTTATCGGAGTCCCGAGCTCGACAATAGTTGGGAGCTGATCGGCAAGACTCTCACTGCACGCGTCCTTCGACAGGACTTGCGCACCATCGCCTTGTACCGCACCGCCACACAACCTGTAGGCATCCTGCGGGCCACTGGCCCGTGGTCACACACCCGACACGACGAAACCACACGGAAGTTGATTTATCAGTGGTCGCGGCAACCGGGCGGCCTGTCACTCGCCGGAGCGGACTGCGCGGTCAGCGCCTATATCAACTTCTTGCGTCAATCCGCCAAGCAGTCCCAACAGGCCGTGGACCAGTTGGCTCGCATCCAGCAGCAGCATCCAACGATGCCGGTCCCTCCCGCACGGCACTCGCTCATGGACACACCCATTCGCGCGCCGCGTCGTGGCTGGGTCAGCCTGGACAAGATGCGCGACGCCTAACTTCATCTGCCATGGCGCCCTCCGGGCGGACCACGTGGGTCCGCCCGGAGATCATCCCTTTTGATCTCGGAGCACCCGCATGGACAAGCATCCGATCTTCATTCCGAATGGCTTTCAGATCTACACCAAGCCTACTGAAGCCGCGGCCAACTTCGTTCTGCAGCACATCGAAAACGACCATCACGGCACCGCCTTCTACGGAGGCGGTGGGCTTGGAAAAACCAGTGCACAGCAATTTATGACCGACCATGCCTCACGCTGGCTGGTGGATGAGAGTGACGCCCCCATCGGCGTGGCTTCTCGCCTGATCATGCCTAGCGGCGCGCGGCGCAGCGATGGTGCCTTCTATACCGCCGTGGCCAATAGTCTCCGGCTTACCAACGCGGACCGACTTACGCCGCAGAAAGGCAAAGAACGCCTGGTGAACTTCATCAAGACGCGTTGCGGCCAAGCCCAACAAACACTCATGGTGATGTTCATTGATAACGCACAGCGGATCACGCGAGCAGAGTACGACTATCTCGCTGACATCGACGAGCAAATCACTGACGCAAAGCTCCGGTTGTTTGTGGTGTTCATGCGTCAAAGCGACGCCTCGGGTGTAGAGGTCGCCGACGATTGGTCCGACTACCCATCGCACATGCTCCGCCGATGGTTCATGGGTTCGCATCCCTTTCTGCCGCTCACTGGATTGGATGAGGTCACCCATGCCCTCGATCGCTTTGATGGGTCAGCGTTCTGGCCGACTCCCGACATGCCGTTCACGCGCTACTTCGCCAGGGCAGCATTCGATGATGGTTGGCGGCTGGCCAGCCAAGCTGCTTTGATCGTGGATGTCGTCAATGCTATCCGTAGTCAGGCCAACCTTCCTCCTAGCAATGCTTGGCCGATGGCGACATTCACGGGGACAGTACGCTACCTCCTCGCCAATGTTGCCGCCAAAGTACCTGGCTTTCGGGAATTCACGACCGAACAGATCGCTGACGCTCTCTCCGTTAGCGGTTACCTGCGCCTCGAATATGTGCGAGCCAATCTTCTTATGCGGGAGGCTGTCGCATGAGTCACTGGAGGAATCTGCTTGCCTTACGCATACCGCAACCCGGCCTGCTTGGATTGGAGCTCGAGCCCTTCCCGTTTATCTCCGGGTATGGCATTGCCTGGCGCGTCTATCGGCTTAATTGCCTCGAATCCAAGAACTTGTTTTCGGTGCTCGGGATCCGAGCACCCGCCGACCTGAACCTGATGAAAGCTTGCCATCGACCGGGTGCCTCGCGCACCCGGTTCGAAGCCATCTGCGGCTTGGATGGCACGCAGGTACCGGCGTACTGGAATGCTCAGTCGTGGAGTCCACTCGACCTGCATGGACTTTGGAGCGATGAGGATCTACCTATTCGCCACTGCCCTGAGTGCGCACGCTTTGGCTATCACTGCGGATTGTTTCAGCTTCCATCTATTACACACTGCCCGTGGCATGAGCAGCCAATTCGCGATAGCTGCCCACAATGTGGTGCTCCATATTCCGTCCGTTCACATCTCGATCTTGAGCTCGGTTGCTGTGCCTGCGGTCACGATAGTTTCGACAGTGATATCGCCAGTACAGCCATGTGGACCTTCCCACACCAAACCGCAGAGGAAACACTCACCCAATATCTTGCCTGGGCCGAGCGCGAACGCACTCACCGCCACTTCATCGCTCCATCCCACGACCGTGTATCTCGTGAGGGCTTCGCAAACTTAGCCCGTGCCCCCATGGCTTGGCAGCCCGCCATTAGAGACCCTCCACATCAACGCACCCTGTTAGAACCCATGGAGGGAAGGCGAGAGCCATCGGCTCGTACCTTCTGGGGATGGAGTCTGCTCGGGTCAGACAGGTCATTGACTATTGCCCCCTTGCCGGCTTCGGTTCATCACCGCTTGGCTGCCGTAACACGAGCGCGCCTAACCGCCCCCACCGCGACACTCTCTGGCGCCGACGATATGCCTGACCAGCCCTCGGGCGGCTTGACCGATCGCAGCGAGCAATACAGTCAAATGGAGAGGTTCATCCTGCCCCATGGCAGCATAGGAGCCGACACCGTTTGGCTCCACTTGTCGGCTGTTGATCCTTGTGCACTTCAGATGTGCGCGCGGCTGGCAGAATCGGTGTACCAACTCCTCGGAGAACCCGCGCAAGGGGATGCATTGCGATCACCCCACGTCCAGCAGTCCGACGCTTTGGACCGCGTCAATGGACGATGGCGCTTGGCTCAGGCACTCGAGGAAATGCTAGCGAGAGGATTCGCCCAAGGACTCGACGCCTTGTGTCGCGTTCATTTACAACAACGCACGCGCATTCGAGCATGGCGGGTGCCCGTGATTGAAATACGCGGACAAAAAGGACATCTAGAGAGCATTAGAGTCTGTTGGATCCCCGTAAAACCGCCAACTGTCGAGTCAAGTCCGCGGCCCCAAAAAGGCGGCAAGGCATCTCGTAAAAGACTTCGCCGACGGGGCCGTAAACCACCCTCACCGAACCAAGCGCCGCGAAAGCGTCAAGCACGCTAACCCAATCGGCTGCTCATTCGCTGCTGCCGGAACACGCACGATGGTTGGCTTTCTGAATTCAGGGCGATTTATCGGCTTTTTCGGCTAATTGGGGGCAGTTTCTTCGATCTCGGCGAAATTGAGGGCGGCTTGTTGGACTAGACATCTGCTCAAAAATCACCACATCGATTTCAATATAATATGCAAATTCAATTACTTATAATTGAGGCAATTCCTTGTTGTTAGACAACGACCACTGCCGACCCTCGGTTGGGATTGGCTCAGCGCCCGAAGATGATTTCCTTGCCTTCATGATCGCGATCCCAGCCGCGCAGCTGGTCGCGGATGTGGGCGATGCGCTGGCGACCGAGCGCGTTGCGCTCTTCGTCGAGGACCTGGCCATCCAGCAGTTCGGCCAGACGCTGTGCGGTGGGAAGCATGGCGTCCCATGCGTCGAGTGCCGGCAACGGTGCCGGCAAGGTCATGAAGAAGCTCACACCGGGCGTATGCAGTGTGTCTAGACGACTCAGGTCAAAGTTGCCTGGCTTGAGCATGTTGGCGACGCTGAAGATCGGACCGAGTTCGCGCTTGCCATCGACCAAGCGGTGATAGATGCCCATGTCGCCGAATTCGAGCCCGGCCTTCTCGGCGGCAACCACCAGGTCCGGCCCATTGAAGTGCCCTCCTTCGCGCGCAACCACGAACAACGTGACGATGCGCTCGACCGGCAGCTGCGCCGGTCGCCGACCGAGATCCGAACGCGGTGGCGTACCGGTCGACGTAGCCGCTGTCGTCGGCGATGGCGGCATTGCCACGGGTGCCATCGCCGGGGCGTCCTGTGGAGCCGGTTCCCTGGAGCTGGGGGCACGCAAGGCGTCAATGATCGATGACACGTGATCCGCGAGCTTGAGTTGCGGTGGCTTGACCTTGGCCGCCGCGGCGGGAGCCGATGGCTGACTGCGCTCACCGGAAAGCGTGGCACCCAGACGCTCCAGCTCTTCGCGCAGGCCAACTTCAAGTTCACCCTGCTGGGGTTTTGCGCCGCCGGCCAACGGATCGTCGATGACCGCGTCGAACCCGGTGAACGACGGTTCTTCGTCGACAGCCCGCTCGCCCAGCGTGGGTTCGCGGCGATCACCGCCATGCTGGGTGGGCACGATTCGACGCTTGCCCTGCTCTTTCTTCGGCTGGCCGAACAGCCATATCAGCGCCAGCACGATCACGCCGACGATCAGCAGCGGAATGCCGACGGCAGGATTCCAGGCAAAGGCAATCACGGGTTGCAGCGTCATCATGGGTTCCTCAGGCAGCGCCTGCCAGTTTAGCCGCTTCGGCCAGATCAACCTGTACCAGTCGTGACACGCCCGGCTCGCGCATGGTCACGCCGCACAGCTGGGTGGCCGCTTCCATGGTGGCCTTGTTGTGGCTGATGAAGATGAATTGTACTTTCTCGCTCATCTCGCGAACCAAACTGGAGAAGCGTCCAACGTTCGCCTCGTCCAGCGGCGCATCGACCTCGTCGAGCAGGCAGAACGGTGCGGGGTTGAGCCCGAAGATCGCGAACACCAACGATACCGCGGTAAGGGCCTTCTCGCCGCCGGATAGCAGGGTGATGTTGGAAACCCGCTTGCCCGGCGGACGCGCCATGATCGACACGCCAGTGCTGAGCAGATCGTCGCCGGTCAGCTCCAGGTATGCATGGCCGCCACCGAACAGGCGCGGGAACAGCTCCTGCACCCCAGCGTTGACCTTGTCGAAGGTATCCTTGAAACGCTGACGGGTTTCGCGGTCGATCTTCTTGATCGCGCCTTCCAGTGTATCCATCGCGCTGACCAGGTCGGCCAGCTGGTTGTCCAGATAGGTCTTGCGCTCGCTTTGCTCGGCATGTTCCTGGATCGCAGCGAGGTTGACCGGCTCCAGCCGGGCGATCTTCTGGCCGATGTCGCCCAACTGCAGGCGCCATTGATTTGCGTCGATGTCGTCAGCGAGTTCTGCCAGCAGGGTTTCCAGTTCAAGGCCGGAGGCAGTGATCGCCTCGGCCAGCTGCTCGGCACGCAGATGCAGCGCTTGCGCAGCTAGGCGTTTCTCCGACAGGCTTTCGCGCAAGTTCGAAAGCCCCTGCTCCGCCACATGGCGCTGCTGTTCCAGCTTGCGGAATTCAAGGTCGCAATCTTCCAGCGCACGACGCGCGTCGACCAGCTGCTTGTCGACCAGCAGGCGCTGATCCAGATAAGCCTGTCGCTCAGCCTCCAGTTCCGCGATGGGGTCGGAGCCGGCTGCGAGTTGTTCGGTGATCTCGGTACGGCGTGATTCGATCTGGCGCAACTGGGCATCCATGCGCCCCAATGCCTGTTCCAGCGAAGCCAGCGACGAGCGTTTCGATTCCAGCGACAGTGCCAACGAATGCGACTGGTCGGCTGCCTCGCGCGCATTCATGCGTGCTTCCTCGCGGGATTCGAGCAACGCGCGGCGTTCGTTTTCCAGCTCGCGACGCTGGTCTTCCAAGTCGCCCATCAGGCCGACCGACTCATCCAGCCGGGCCCGCGCTTCACGGGTCTGGCCCTGCAATTCGTCGATCTGCGTGGCCAGATCCGCCAGCTCGCCATTGACCTTGTCGGCGCGCGCGCGGGCGGTTTCCAGCTTGCCGCGATGACTCTGCAACTGTCCGGCCAATTCGGACTGGCGCCGATGCGCGTTGTACAACTCGCGTTGCGCGTCGTCCCGCGCGCGCTCGGTCTCGAACTTGCTGGTGCGCAAGTTGTCGAGTTGTTCGCTGGCTTCCTCAAGCTGTGCTTCGAGTGTGGCGATCTGCTCGCCGAGCAAACGCAGGTCACGCTCGCGTGCCAGCACGCCGACCTGGCTGCCCTGCGCCCGGCGCACTCTTGCCCAGCCTGGACCAAGCCATTCGCCACCGCGGGTGATCACTGACTGATATGGCGTTAGTGCAGACAGCGAGGCCACACGTTGATGGGCGTCGGCAAGCGATTCAGCCGTCAGCACGTGGCCGAGAATGGCCATCGCCGCCGCCGGCCCGCGCACGTGTGCGGCGAGTGTGCCAGCGGTGTTGGCGCCACCCTCGGCGGCATCGAGCAGCGCGACGTCGGCGTTGTCGAGCGCACCGAATTCCGTGGCCAACGCATGCGATCCGTCCACCAGCACGCTGTCCAGAAAACCGGTCAGGGCGGTTTCCACCGCAGTTTCCCAACCCGCTTCGACCTGCAGCGATTCGCCGAGGCGACGCGATTTGTTCAGTCCCAGACGAGCCAGCCAGCCGCTGGCGGCACTCTCTTCCTGACCAAGTGCAGCGTGTTGCAGCGCTTCGAGCGAGGCGTGCCGGCCACGTGCGGTCTGCAATTGCTGGCGCGCCTCGTTCAACGCCGACTGGACCTGACGTTCTTCCTCCAACACCTTTTCGTGGCTGGACTTGTGCTGGTCGAGCAGACTGCCCAGCGTTTCCACACGCTCGCGCTGGGTGTCGTGTTCGTTGTGCAACTGTTCGCCGGCAGCATCCAGTGCGGCCACGTCGGTGGCTTTCTGTTCGGTCTCCAGCACTTCGCGGCGGCGCGCCAGATCGATGCCCTGGCGATCCAGATAGTTGAGCTTGGTACGTTCCACCTCGGCCGCACGATTGGATTCGCCGGCGTTGCGGGTGTGACTATCCCAGCGCTGCTGCCAATCGGCCAGTTTCGCTTCGGTGCTGCGCTGGGCCTCGGCGGTGTCGTCCTGCAACTGCTGCAATGCTTCGAGTTTCGGCTCGCCTTCGGCCAACGCCATGCGCAACGTTTCGATTTGAGCGTTGTCGGTGGCGATATGTGCGGCCAGCTCGGCATGTTCACGCTCGGCGTCGCCATGGGCGCGCTGCAGGCGATCGGCGGTTTCGCGATTGTGGCGGACCTGCTGCTCGACCCGCGCTATCTCGGCACCGACCTTGTAAACATCAGCCTGCACCGCGTTCAGATGTTCGCTGGCGTCGGTGTGACGTTCGCGCACACTTTCCAGTTGTGCCTCGATCTGGCGTTGGCCAGCCAGCTGCTTTTCGATCTCGATCTCGGCTGCGGAAAGGTCGGCGCCTTCACCGTCGTGCTGGCTCTTCAATCCGCGGTATTCCAATGCGCGCAGTTCGGCTTCCTTGCGCGTCTGCTCTTCCTTCAGTGCCTTCCAGCGCTCGGCCGCGCGGGCCTGGCGATTGAGGTGGTCGAGCTGCTTGTCGACTTCATCGCGCACGTCGCGCACGCGGTCGAGGTTTTCGCGGGTGGCCTTGATGCGGCTCTCGGTTTCCTTGCGGCGCTCCTTGTACTTGGAGATGCCGGCGGCCTCTTCCAGGTGCATGCGCAACTCTTCCGGGTGCGCGTCGATGATCTGGCTGATCATGCCCTGCTCGATGATCGAGTAGCTGCGCGGGCCCAGGCCGGTGCCGAGGAACAGATCGGTGATGTCGCGGCGACGGCAACGCGCACCGTTGAGGAAATACGCGGATTGGCCGTCGCGGGTGACCTGGCGCTTCACCGAGATCTCGGCGTACTGCCCATACTCGCCCTGGATCGAGCCGTCAGCGTTGTCGAAGATCAGCTCGACGGTGGCCTGCCCCACGGGCTTGCGCGTGTTGGAGCCGGAGAAGATCACGTCGGTCAGCGAATCGCCGCGCAGGCGGCTGGCCGCGCTCTCGCCCATCACCCAGCGGATCGCGTCGATGATGTTGGATTTGCCGCAGCCATTCGGGCCTACCACGCCGATCATGTTGCTCGGCAGATGCAGGGTGGTCGGGTCCACGAAGGACTTGAAACCGGCGAGTTTGATCGTGCTCAGGCGCATGCGGTCATCAGTGGGTCAGTCAGGTAACGCCCGCTGGTGGGGCGACAGGGCACTGTGCCAAACGCGGGGCGGCGCTGCAATGCGGGTTCGTATGAAGTTTCACTTCAACAGTGAAACATAACTACATGTTGCCAATTGTTATTTGTCTTGAACGGCGTCGATCGATAGCGCATGGATGCCGTTATCCATCAGCTCGTCGAGCGCCGCGTAAACCATCCGATGGCGTTTGATCGGCGCCTGGCCGGCGAACGCGGCGCTGACGATGCGCACGTGAAAGTGTCCCTTGCCCTCACCTGCATGGCCGGCGTGCTTGTGGCCTTCGTCCAGTACTTCCAGTTCATTCGGTGCGAATGCGACCTGCAAGCGCGCGCGGATCTGCTCAATGACGGGTTGCCCGGTCATCGCCACGCCCGCGGTCACGGCAGCACTTTGCGGAATGGCTTGACCGAGGTTTCGCGATACACGCCAGCGGCGATGTAGGGATCTGCAGCTGCCCAGGCTTCCGCCTCGGCCAACGAAGCGAACTCGGCCACGATCAGGCTGCCGCTGAAACCGGCCGGGCCCGGATCTTCCGCGTCGATCGCCGGAAACGGCCCGGCCAGCAGCATGCGGCCTTCGTCCTGCAACTGCTGCAGGCGGGACAAGTGTGCCGGACGCGCGGACTTGCGCGCTTCCAGCGAGTTTGCATTGTCGGTGCCGATGATCGCGTACCACATGGTTCAAGCCTCCGGGCGCATATAGGGAAACAGCAGCACATCACGGATCGAGGCCGAGTCGGTCAGCAGCATCACCAACCGGTCGATGCCGATGCCGAGGCCGCCAGTGGGCGGCAGGCCCACTTCCAGTGCGCGGATGTAGTCGGCGTCGAAATGCATCGCCTCGTCGTCGCCGGCGTCCTTGGCGTCGACCTGGGCCTGGAAGCGTGCGGCCTGGTCTTCCGGATCGTTCAACTCGGAGAAGCCGTTGGCCAGTTCCTTGCCGTTGACGAACAGCTCGAAGCGATCGGTGATGCCCTTGTCGGTATCGCTCTCGCGCGCCAGCGGGGATACCTCGACCGGATGGTCGGTGATGAAGGTGGGCTGGATCAGCGTGTGCTCGACGGTCTTCTCGAAAATTTCCAGCAGCAGCTTGCCCCAGCCGTAGCCGGGCTTGACCTGCACATGCAGGCGCTTCGCGTGCGCGGCCATTGCCTCGCGATCACGCAGTTCCTCGCGCCCGATTTCAGGATTGTGTTCCAGCACGGCGTCTTCCATGCGCCAGCGACGGAACGCCGGGCCAACGTCGATCGCCGCGCCGTCCCAGCCGAGTTCGGTGGTGCCGAGCACGCTCTGCGCGGTGTCGCGGATCAGGCCTTCGGTAAGATCCATGATCTCGTGGTAGGTCGCGTACGCCTGGTACAGCTCCAGCATCGTGAATTCGGGGTTGTGCCGCGTCGACACGCCCTCGTTGCGGAAGTTGCGGTTGATCTCGTAGACGCGATCGAAGCCGCCGACCACGAGGCGCTTGAGGTAAAGTTCGGGCGCTACGCGCAGGTACAGATCCATGTCCAATGCGTTGTGGTGCGTCACGAACGGTCGCGCCGTGGCGCCGCCGGGAATCACGTGCATCATCGGCGTTTCCACTTCCATGAAGCGACGTGACGGCGCCTCCAGCCACTGGCGCATGTAGCCGATGATTCGCGAGCGCTGCATGAAGGTGCGGCGTGCCTCTTCGGTGACGATCAGGTCGACGTAACGTTGACGATAGCGCTGCTCCACATCGGCCAGTCCGTGAAACTTGTCCGGCAGCGGGCGCAGGCTCTTGGTCAGCAGGCGCAGGTTATCCACACGAACCGACAACTCGCCGGTCTTGGTGCGCATCAGCACACCTTCGGCACCCGCGATGTCGCCCACGTCCCAGCCCTTGAACGCGTCGTAGGTTTCGCCGACCGTGCCCTGGTGGATGAACAGCTGGATGCGACCGCTGAAATCCTGCAACTGCACGAAGCTGACCTTGCCCTGTACCCGCTTGAGCACGATGCGACCGGCCATCTTCACGCGTCGCGCTGCGGCCTCGATCACTTCGGCTGTCTGCACATCCTTGTCGGCGAATTCGGCCTGCAGGTCACCGGCGAAGCTGTCGACCTTGAAGTCGTTCGGAAACGCGATGCCCTGCCCGCGCAGCGCCGTCAGTTTCTCGCGTCGCTCGGCAATCAGCTTGTTCTCGTCGATGGGCAGGGTGTCGGTCGGTTCACTCATGGGGATTCCGTTACTGTCGGCGCTCGCGCGGAGCGGCGGACGTTCTTTTGTCTATGGTTGGGTCGCAAACAACAGGGGAGGTTTTCCTTCGGAACAGCGTCGCCCGTCAATCGTCCTTGTGAAACACGTGCTTGACCGCGTGTCGGGTCGCATTCCAGCCATCGCGCGCGCCGTGTCCGACGGCGATACCGGCCTTCTTTGCGCCGTGCCCGATGCCGACGCCAGCCTCCTTCGCGCCATGCCCGACCGAGACGGCGACGTGCTTGGTTGCGTGGCCGATGTCGCGGGCGCCGTTGCCGATGCCATGGCCGACGGCCTTGGCATCCTGCTTGACGCCCTGGCCGGATGAGCTTTGCTGCGCTCCAGCCGTGCCGTCGAACGCCGCAAGTGCGGCGAGTGCGACAAGGATTCCGCAGATTTTCTTGCTGTTCATGCCGGGACTCCTTGCAGGCGATCGGGCCGATTCAACGGATCAGTACTCACGCGTCGCTGCGCTTCGAACCCGCCTCGAGGCCAGATTTCAGACTGGCCTCGATGAACTCGTCCAGGTCGCCATCCAGAACTTTCTGCGTGTCGGTGCGTTCGATGCCGGTACGCAGATCCTTGATGCGGCTCTGGTCGAGCACGTAGTTGCGGATCTGGCTGCCCCAGCCGATGTCGGACTTGGTCGCTTCCAGCGCATCGCGCTCGACGTTGCGCTTCTGCACTTCCAGCTCGTACAGCTTGGCCGCCAACATCTTCATCGCGGTGGCGCGGTTCGCGTGCTGGCTGCGGCCGGTCTGGCAGGCCACCACAGTATTGGTCGGGATATGCGTGATGCGCACCGCCGATTCGGTCTTGTTGACGTGCTGACCACCGGCGCCGGACGAACGGTATACATCGGTGCGCAGATCGGCCGGGTTGATGTCGATATCGATATCGTCCTCGACCTCCGGCGACACGAACACCGAAGTGAAACTGGTGTGCCGGCGGTTGTCCGAATCGAACGGGCTCTTGCGCACCAGTCGGTGCACGCCGATCTCGGTCTTCAGCCAGCCGTAGGCGTAGTCGCCTTCGACACGGAACGTGGCGGATTTGATGCCAGCCACATCACCGCCGCTGACTTCCATCAACTCGGTCGTCCAGCCACGCGATTCGCACCAGCGCAGGTACATGCGCAGCAGCATTTCAGCCCAGTCCTGCGCCTCGGTGCCGCCGGCGCCGGCCTGGATGTCGACGAACGCGTTGGTCGCGTCCATCTTGCCGGAAAACATGCGCTGGAACTCCAGCTTGCTGACCTGCGCATCCAGTCTGGCCAGGTCCTCGATCACCGAGCTGACAGTTTCGTCGTCGCCGTCGGCCATGGCCATTTCCAGCAACTCGCTGGCGTCGGTGAGACTGGCGGTCAGCGTGTCGATGCCATTGACGATGGTATGCAGGCGGGCGCGTTCGCGGCCCAGCTCCTGCGCGCGCGCCGGATCGTCCCAGACGTTCGGGTTCTCCAGTTCGCGGCTTACTTCTTCCAGGCGTTCGCTTTTTGTGGCGTAGTCAAAGATACCCCCTAAGCGACTCGACGCGGCCCCGGAGGTCGGCGATCTGCGCAAGGATCGGATTGGTCTCGATCATGTGATGGCGGTCCAGAATGCAAGCGCACAAGAATACCAGAGGAGACGCTGCCTTCGCTGTACAACGCACTGCAACTACACTAGCCATACCCACTTCCGAACGGAGCTCGCCATGCCGATCGACCGTCGAAAGTTCCTGAAGCTGAGTGGCCTGGCCACTTTGGGTGGTGCCATGCCGGGACTGTTGCAGGCCGATGATGTGGTGGCCATGCGGTCATCCGGGCCGCATGGCAATGCCGACTACACGCTGCGCATCGGTCGGAGCCTGGTGGAGCTTGCGCCCGATCACATCGTTTCCACCCGAACCTACAACGGTCGGTTTCCCGGGCCGCTGCTGCGACTGAAACAAGGCCGTTCGGTGATGGTGGACATCTTCAACGACACTGACAGGCCGGAGCAACTGCACTGGCACGGACAGTTCCTGCCCGTAGCGGTGGATGGCGCAGTCGAAGAAGGGACTCCGTACATTCCGGCTTACGGCATGCGTCGGATCGCCTTCACGCCGGGGCCGGCGGGGCTGCGCTTTTATCACACGCATCTGCGCGCCGGTGCCGATCTCGACCTTGGCCAGTACAGCGGCCTGGCCGGACCGGTGTATATCGAGCCGCGGCATGAGCCGGGCGCCCATGATCGCGAGGTGTTCCTGGTGCTGAAGGAGTTCGATCCGTTCTTCAGCAAGGGCGGCGACATGGCGATGGATTTCCTGCGGCCGGGCGAACGCGATCCGACCTTGCAGCAGCGCGGCGAAAAGACGATGAAAGCCTCGCTGGCCGGTGGCATGTCGCACGGATACGAAGTCGGCTATCAGTCGTTCTCGATCAACGGCCGCATGCTCGGCCACGGCGAACCTGTCCGCGTGCGCGCCGGCGAGCGCGTATTGCTGCACATCGTCAACGCCAGCGCCACCGAGATCCGCAGCCTCGCCCTGCCCGGCCACACGTTCACGGTGGTGGCGCTGGACGGCAATCCGGTGCCGCATCCGGCAACGGTGCCGGTGTTGTGGCTGGGCACCGCCGAGCGCATTTCAGCCATCGTCGAGATGACGCATCCGGGGGTGTGGATACTCGGCGACCTGGCCGATGACGACCGTACACGCGGCATGGGCATCGTGGTCGAGTACGCCGGATACGGCGGCAAGCCGCAATGGGTCAAGCCGCCACCGTTCCAGTGGGACTATCGCCGTTTCGCCGTGCCGAATGCGCCGTCGCCGGCCACCCCCGATGAAACCATCAAGCTGACCTTCGCCAAGCGCAACGCGGCCGTCCATGGCTTCAACCAGTGGACGATCAACGGCCAGCCGTTCGACATGCGCACGATGCAACCCACTTACCGACTGCAGTACGGCAAGCGCTACCGGCTGCGCATGCACAACGCCAGCGACGACATCCACCCGATGCACCTGCACCGACACAGCTTCGAGATCACCCGCATCGCCGGCCAGCCTGTCGCCGGCGTGATCAAAGACGTGGCGATGCTGGGTGGCTACCAGAGCATGGATGTCGATTTCACGGCCGAGCAGCGTGGGCTCTCGCTGTTCCACTGCCACATGCAGCTGCACATGGATTTCGGTTTCATGACGTTGTTCGATTGCGCATGAACCACGCAGCACGCACATCTGCCCTGGCCACCTCCGGGTCCGCATGGGAGGTACTGGCCGTATTTCTCAAGCTGGGCATGTCCTCATTCGGCGGACCGATCGCGCATCTGGGCTATTTCCATCGCGAGTTTGTCGAACGGCGACGCTGGCTGGATGACGAGCGTTTCGGCCAGCTGCTGGCGTTGTGCCAGTTCCTGCCGGGACCGGCGAGCAGCCAGCTGGGGTTTTCCATCGGCCTGCTGCAGGCGGGCGGATGGGGCGGCCTCGCCGCTTTCGTCGGATTCACCCTGCCCTCGGCCCTGCTGATGTTTGCCTTCGCCGTGCTGAGTACCCATTTGTCCGGTGCGCTGGGCCAGGCGGCGATCCACGGACTGAAACTAGTAGCCGTGGCGATGGTCGCCCATGGTCTGCTCGGCATGGTACGCCGGCTCACACCGGACGTACCGCGTCTGCTACTCGCCGCGCTCGCTGCCGTGCTGATCGTGATCGTTGGCAACGCATGGATGCAATTGCTGGTGATCGCCTTCGGTGCAGTACTGGGTCCCTGGCTGTGCCGCACGGTAATGGCCCATCCGGGCGATCGTCTGGTTCTGCAGCATGGGCGCCGCGGCGGCATCGCATTGCTGGCCGTGTTCGCCATCTTGCTGCTGCTCTCCCTGGCGCCGTGGCCTGGCGCGCCAGCATGGGCTCAGCTAACGGCGGGGTTCTACCGTGCTGGCGCGCTGGTATTCGGCGGCGGCCATGTGGTGCTGCCTTTGCTGAAGCAGACCGTGGTCGATCCGGGCTGGCTCGATGGCAACAGCTTCCTCGCCGGCTACGGTGCGGCCCAGGCGGTGCCCGGCCCGATGTTCAGCCTCGCGGCGTTTCTCGGTGAACGCATCGGCGTCGGACATAGTGGCGCGCTTGGCGCCACAGTCTGCCTGCTTGCGATCTTTCTGCCGGGGTTGCTGCTGGTTTCCGCAGCGCTGCCGTTCTGGCAGGCGCTGGCCGCGAGGGATGATGCCGCACGCGTGCTCGCTGGCGTCAACGCTGCGGTGGTCGGCTTGCTCGCCGCCGCGCTGTACAACCCGGTGTGGATCAGTGCCGTGCATCGCCCGCTCGATGTCATCATCGCGCTGAGTGCCTTCGCCTTGCTCGCCTGGGCACGATGGCCGGCGCTTGCCATCACCGGATGGTGCGTGACGGCTTCGCTGCTCACGGTACTGTTTTGATGGCTCAGGCCAGCGCGTGGTCGTGCACTCCCTTGACCGCGCGGCCCGACGGATCGGCCGCGTTCGCGAACGCCGGATCCCAGGCCAGCGCGGCGGGCGACGAGCAGGCGATCGATTTGCCGCCTGGCACCGTTGCTGCGCAGGCTTCGCCGGGAAAATGCTGCTCGAAGATGCGCCGGTAGAAATACGCCTCCTTCGTCGCCGGCGTGTTGAATGGATAGCGCGCTGCGGCCGCGGCGAATTCGCGATCGCTGACCGCTTGCTCCGCATGTGCCTTCAGTCCGTCGATCCAGCCGTAGCCGACGCCATCGCTGAATTGTTCCTTCTGCCGCCACAGGATCGCGTCGGGCAGCGCACCAGCGAACGCCTCGCGCAGCACCGCTTTCTCGATGCGTCCCTGCCCTGCCATCTTGTATGTCGCGTCCATGCCCATGGCGACATCGATGAACTCGAGATCAAGGAACGGCACGCGAGCTTCGACGCCCCAGGCCATCATCGCCTTGTTCGCGCGCAGGCAGTCGTAGCTGTGCAACGCGTCGAGCTTGCGCACGGTTTCCTCGTGAAACGCCTCCGCCGACGGTGCCTTGTGGAAGTACAGATAACCGCCGAACAGCTCGTCCGAACCTTCGCCGGACAGCACCATCTTCACCCCCATCGCCTTGATCCGCCGCGCCAGCAGATACATCGGCGTGGCGGCCCGGATGGTGGTGACGTCGTAGGTCTCGATGTGGCGGATCACCTCGGGCAGTGCGTCCAGTCCTTCCCAGAACGTGTAGACGAAGCCATGGTGCACAGTACCCAATGCGTCGGCGGCGATCTGCGCGGCAGCCAGGTCGGGCGAGCCATCGAGTCCGATCGCGAACGAATGCAGTCGTGGCCACCATGCCTCGCTGCGATCGTCGTCCTCGACCCGCTCGCGTGCGAACTGCGCGGCGCAGGCAGCGACCAGCGACGAATCCAGCCCACCGGAGAGCAGCACGCCATACGGCACGTCCGTCATCAGCTGGCGATGCACGGCCTGCTCGAACGCCTGGCGCAGGGCGGGCGCCGCAACTTCATGGCCACGAGTGTGGGTGTAGTCGCGCCAGGGTTTGTCGTAATAGCACTGCAACTCGCCGCTGACGCTGTCGTACACATGGCCAGGTGGAAACGGCGCGACGTCGGCACATACGCCAACCAGCGCCTTCATCTCCGAGGCCACACACAAACGGCCATGCGCGTCGTGGCCCCAGTAGAGCGGGCAGACGCCGATCGGATCGCGGGCGATCAGATAGCGCTGCGCTGCGCCGTCCCATAGCGCGAAAGCGAAGATGCCGTTGAGCCGCGGCAGGCCATGCTCGATAAATTCGGCGGCGCCGTGCTCGCGATACAGCGCGTTGATCACTTCGCAATCCGAACCCGTGGTGAAGTCATACGTGCTGGCACCGCGCAGCTCGCGATGGTTGTAGATCTCGCCGTTCACCGCCAGCGCCAGCGCACCATCGCGCGAACGCAGTGGTTGCGCGCCGCTGGCCGGATCGACGATGGCCAGACGCTCATGCACCAGGATTACCCCGGCGTCGACGAACACCCCACTCCAGTCCGGTCCGCGATGACGCTGGCGCTGCGACAGCTCCAGCGCCTGCCGGCGCAACGCGGCCAGGTCGTCACCCGGCTGCAGATCGAACATTCCGAAGATCGCACACATGATTGCTGTCCTTTGGGTTGGATGTTTCCTTGGTTGAAAAGTCCGGCCATGGATGGCTGGTTCTTGTTTTCGTGGACGGATTCGTGTGGAACAAAAAGCCGAAGGCCCGCACTGGGCGGGCCTTCGTCGCGTATGGTTTCGTGGAGACTTGGTGCTACGCGCGGGCCCGCCAGAAGTTGGCGTTATTGTTGTTCGCGCGATTATTGTTGCTGCCCAGCGAGAAGCCCCGCGCAACAGGCGCGGTGAGGTTCAGGAAGCTGGTCGTGATGGAGTACATGGGTCAACTTGAGCAGATTGCTCCGGCCTTGGCAAGTGCTGGGGCGGTCGGACGCGCGCTATGCGGGCTGGTTCCCGGTCACCCACTGCGTCGCCTCGACCAGTTCAGCGCCATGGAACAGTCGAAACTGCGCAGGCACGGCGAAACCGAATGCCGTGGCCGCCGTGCGCAACCAGCCCACATCAGTAACCAGGGCGATCCGCTCCCAGCTGCTGAAATGGCGCATGCCCAGCTTGGCGTCGTCCCACATGGCACCGGGGTCGAAGCCGGTGAAGTCCTCGGCGGTGACATACAACAGGCGCAGCTTGCGGTTGAGTGCGAACGCCGCCTCGACATCCGGCACGATGATGTTCTCGTAATCGGCAGCCGTAACCTGGCCGTGGGCGCGAAAGCCCAGCGTGCCTGCAGGCAATCCTTCGATCTGTGCGATCACTGGCGTTCTCCATGGGCGGTGTTCACGTCAGCTTGGATCAGGCCGCGTGAAAAACTCGCTAGTGGATCAGCCCGCTGGTTCAGGCCGGCTCGATGTGCCGCAACAGCAGACGCGGGCTTTCGCGACCTTGCCAGTCATTGATGGTCAGCACGTAGGCGGCGCGCAAAGACGATGGTGGCGGCTGGCCGTGATACGCGTTGAACATCACTGCATCGTGCATGGCGCCGTCGCGCGGATCGCGCAATTGCAGGCGCAGGTGCCGTTCACCCATCACCTTCCAGCTGGCGCACTCGAAACGATTGTCGAACAACGGCTCGGGGAAGGCCTGCCCCCACGGGCCGGCATGCCGCAGTTGCCGCGCCAGCATCAGCGTGGCGGCACCCGGCGGCAGCTCGCCATCGGTGTACAGCACGGCTTGCAGGCGCTCGGCGTCGATCAGCTCGCGGGCGATCGCATCGAATGCCGCCTTGAAACGCGGGTAATCGCAGGCCTTCAGGCTCAGCCCCGCCGCCATCGCATGGCCGCCGAAGCGTTCGATCAGGCCCGGCTGGCGGGCATCAATCGCGGCCAGCGCATCGCGGATGTGGAAGCCGGCGATCGAGCGCGCCGAACCGCGCAGATTGTCGACGTCGTCCTCGCTGGCGGGAGCGAAGGCGATCACTGGGCGATGCAGGCGATCCTTCAGCTTGGATGCGACCAGACCGACGATCCCGGCATGCCACGACGGCTCATACAACGCCACGCCCACTGCGTCGATGTCGGTCAGGCCGACTACCATCTGTTCGGCCTCGGCCACCATCGAGGCTTGCAGGTCGCGGCGCTCCTGGTTGATCGCGCTGAGCTGCTCGGCGTAGCCGCGTGCCTGCGCCACGTCGTCGGTGAGCAGGCACTCAACGCCCAGGCGCATGTCCTCCAGCCGGCCCGCCGCATTCAATCGCGGGCCGACGGCGAAGCCGAGATCGCTGGAACACAATGTCGCCACGCTGCGCTTGCCGGCTTCGACCAGTGCGGTGATGCCGGCGCAGCCGCGACCGCTGCGGATGCGTTGCAGCCCGGCCTCGACCAGCACGCGGTTATTGAAATCCAGCGGCACCAAATCAGCCACGGTGCCCAGTGCCACCAGGTCGAGCAAGACGGACAGATCCGGCTCAGCGCCATTGAATGTACCTTGCTCGCGCAACTGCGCGCGCAAGGCCAGCAGCAGATAGAACATCACGCCCACACCGGCCAGCATCTTGCTCGGGAAAGGATCGCCGGCGAGGTTCGGGTTGACCATCGCATCGACATCCGGCAATTGCTCGCCGGGCAGATGATGGTCGGTGACGATGACCCGGATACCGCGTGCCTTGGCCGCGGCCACGCCGGCCACGCTGGCGACGCCGTTGTCGACAGTGACGATCAGTTGTGGCGACGGCTGCAGCGATGCGACCAGCGCCGGACTCAAGCCATAGCCATGGGTGAAGCGATTCGGGATGGCGTAGCTCACCCGCTTCGCGCCAAGCAGCCGCAAGCCGCGCACGGCCACGGCTGTACCGGTGGCGCCATCGCAGTCGTAGTCGCCGGCGATCAAGATCGTCCAGTCGCCGCGAATCGCCTCGGTCAATAGATGGACCGCTTGCGGCATGCCGCCGAGCATCTGTGGCGATAGCAGGCGAGCCAGTCGATGTTCGATCTCTGCCGGACCCAGCACGCCACGCGCCGCGTAGATATGTTGCAGCACCGGATGCACCGAAGCGGGCCAGCCGCTGGGCACACCGCTGCTTTCGCGCAGGCGCAACTGCAGCATGCTCAACGCCCTGCCCCACGCCACAGTCGCCAGCGGTGCCACGGCTTGCGCTGCCAGCGTTCGGCGCTGGCGAAATGCAGCACGGTGGACTGGCGGTTGAGCAGCGGCTGCAGCGTGGACCACCAGTGCGCGGCGATCTCGCCGGCCGGCAGATCCTGCAGGTCAATCAGCCAGCCCGGGGTGGCTGCGGCGACGGAATCGGGCGTACGCGTGTGCTGGATCATGCCGGCATGCGCGGCCAGGGCGCGAAGCAGCAGGTCGTCGCTGATCACGCCATGCAGGTTGCTTTTCAGGTGACCAGGCAGGTTGCCGCCGCCCCACAACCACAGGCTGTTGACCGGGGCCAGCCCCCGGCTACGCCGTTCGGCATTCAACGGATGCTGATGCAGCAGCACCTGGATCTCGTTGAGCAGCAAGCGCCAGCGCCGCCCTTCCGCACCCTGTGGCAGATGCTGCGAAAGGTCTTCGCCCAATGCCTGTTCCGGTGCCGCGAAGCCGGGCAGCGGGGTGTTGGCTGGCAGCTTCAGATGCCAGCGGTCCGGCGTGGAAATTTCCAGTTGAATGCCGGCCTCGTCGAATACAGGGCGCAGCGGCGCAGCCAGTGCGTGTGCCTCGTCCATTCCCAATTGCAACCGCCCGCAGGCCAGCAGCCGCACGCCATTCATGTCGGGCTGCACCCAGGCAGGGTCGGCCGACAGCCAGGTGGCGCCGGCGGCATCGCCGGCGAGAAACTCGCGGGTGATGGCTGCCGCAGGCACATCGGCATCGATGCCCTGGAAATAATCGTCGAGGCCGTCCAGATAACCTGTGCTTCCGTCAGCCAGTCGATCGGCACGAACCAGCCATTCACGCAACGGATGGTCGGGCTCGAAGTGTGCCCGCGCGGGCAGCCACAGTTGCAACGATCGTTCCGGCTTCGCGCTCACCGCTATCCCCTACGCTTCCAGCTGTTCATACAGTTCCAGCCATTCCGCTTCCAGCGCTTCCTTCTCGCGGCGCAGTTCGGTCTGACGCTGTCCCAGCCGCATCATTTCCTGGGTCGGGCCGTTGTAGGTGGCTGGATCAGCCAGCTGGATTTCCAGGGTGGCCAGTTCGATGTCGATCGTGGCGTTGCGGGTTTCGATCCGCTTCACGCGCTGGCGTGAGGTTTTTTCATTCTCGCGCTGGACGGCTGCATGGCGGCGGCGTTCCTCGGGCGATTCGTCCGGCACGATCTTGAGCACCGGTTTGGCCGCCGCCGAGGCCGCTCCAGCCTTGGCCGCCTTCTTGCTGGTCGCACCGCGTGTGCGCAACCACTTGGCGTAGTCATCCAGATCGCCGTCGAAGCTTTCTACGTCGCCATCGGCGACGCGCCAGAAACTGTCGCAGACCATGCCGAGCAGATGGCGGTCATGCGAGACCAGCACCAGCGCGCCGTCGAAGTCGGCCAGTGCGTCAGCCAACGCTTCGCGCATGTCCAGGTCGAGATGGTTGGTCGGCTCGTCGAGCAGCAACAGGTTCGGCTTGTCCCACGCGATCAGCGCCAGCGCGAGGCGCGCCCGCTCGCCGCCGGAGAAACCGTCGACCGATTCGAATGCGCGTTCGCCGGCGAAATTCCAGGTACCGAGGAAATCGCGCATGACCTGCGTGGCCACGCCCGGTGCCTTGTCCTGCAGATGATCGAGCGCGCTGGTGCCTGCGCGCAGGCTCTCGACCGTGTGCTGGGCGAAATAGCCGATCTTCAGATCCTTGTGCGCCTTGCGCTCGCCACTGAATGGATCGAGCTCGCCGACCAGGGTCTTCACCAGGGTCGATTTGCCGGCGCCGTTGGGGCCGAGCAAACCGATCCGCTCACCCGCCTCCAGGCTGAAGCGGACATCGCGCAGGATGATGTTGAGATCCTCGCCATCCGCAGTCGGATAACCCGCCGTGATGTCTTCCAGCTGCAGCATCGAATCGGGCAGCCGTCCAGGCACCGGGAACTGGAAGCTGAAAGGACGTTCGGCGCGCACCGCTTCGGTGCCGGCCATCTTCTCCAGCCGCTTCATGCGCGATTGCGCCTGCTTGGCCTTGCTGGCTTTCGCCTTGAAACGGTCGACGAACGACTGCAGGTGCGCCCGCTCGGCCTGCGCCCGCTCATGCGAGATCTGCTGCTGGCGCAACTGTTCGGCACGCAGGCGTTCGAATGCGCTGTAGTTGCCGGTGTACAGGGTCGCCTTGCCGTCGTTGAGATGCAGCGTGTGGGTGATCACGCCGTCGAGGAATTCGCGATCGTGCGAGATGATCAGCAAGGTGCCCTGATAGCGGCGCAGCCACTCCTCCAGCCACAGCACGGCATCGAGATCGAGATGGTTGGTCGGCTCATCGAGCAGCAGCAAATCCGACGGACACATCAGCGCTCGTGCCAGGTTCAGGCGCCCGCGCCAGCCGCCGGAGAACTCCTTCACGGCGCGCTCGTGCGTTTCCGGCGGAAAGCCCAGGCCGTGCAGCAAGCGGCCCGCGCGGGCGCGGCCGTCGTAGCCGTTCAACTCTTCGATGCGGTGATGCGCTCTGGCCATCGCATCCATGTCGCCACGCTCGCCGGCGTCGGCTTCGTCGCGCATGGCTGCGGCCAGTTCCTCGTCGCCGCCCAGCACGTAGTCAATCGCCGCATCCGGCAACGCCGGGGTTTCCTGCGCCACCGAGGCCAGCCGCAGCTTGGCCGGCATGTCCAGCTCGCCGGCATCGCTCTCCAGCTTGCCCTGCAGGGCCGCGAACAGACTGGATTTGCCACAGCCGTTGCGGCCGATCACGCCCAGGCGCCAGCCGCTCTGGATCACCAGGTCGATATCGGAAAGCAGCAGGCGGGTGCCGCGGCGCAAAGCAAAGTGTCGAAAGGAAATCATGGAATAACAGGTGTCCGAACCGGGGCAGGCAATCATCTGCAGCCGCCCATGATAGCGGTGATGGCGCTATTCTCGACGAACCGGCCGGTTATGCCGCACAAGGCTGAATGCCGAGCCCATCGCAATCGGCACAAACCGGCATGGCGTAGCATAGACAGTTCTGCTACAACGACGCCGCATACAGCCTTGTATGGAGAGGGGAGCCATGGTCAAGTTCACAAGCAGTTTGCCGCTCATCGTCATGTTGGCGGTCACCGCCGGTTTTGCCGTGCCACAGGTCGCCCAGGCACGCCAGCACGGGGACAATCTGCTGATTCATCGCGTGCAGCAGGAAAAGGGCATGAACCTGCCCAGTCGCGGCATGAGCATGGGGCAGGTGGAAAAAACCTGGGGCACCCCGCAGCGCAAGCTGTCGCCACGCGGTGGTGACACCAGCAAGCACCCGCAGATCAACCGCTGGGAGTATGCGAATTTCATCGTGTATTTCGAACACAGCCACGTGATCCACTCAGTGCTGAACACGCCGGCCGGCAACAACACCAATCCGGCCAGCGTCAACTGATCAACCCTTCCGACGGCGCGGCCTGTGGCGACACAGGCCGCGTTTTCGTGTGTGCAGCGATCACCTCGTCGTACACTTTGCCGCCTGACGCCTCCAGCGGCACCCTCTTCCATCGCATGAGACAGCCCAGCATGACCGACCCCTCCTTGCGCCTGCCGGCCGAATGGGAACCGCAGGCCGCGGTGCTGATCGCATGGCCGCATGCAGGCACCGATTGGGCCGATCGGCTGGCCTCGGTGGAAACCACCTACGTGGCTTTGGCCGCTGCGGTGACCCGATTCCAGCGTCTGATCATCGTGGTAGGCGATGCCGGGCTGCATGCCCACGTGCAGTCACAATTGCGTGACGCGGGCGTGGATCTGTCGAAGGTCCGCTTCGTCGAACTGCCGTATGACGACACCTGGTTGCGCGACTCCGGCCCGATCACCCTGCAGGGCGGCGGCGATGCCGATTCCCAACGATATTTCCAGCTCACCGATTTCCGCTTCACCGGCTGGGGCGGCAAGTTTGGCGCCGAGCAGGACGACGCGCTGGTCGCCGGGCTGGTCGACGCGGGCGTATTCGGCCATGCCGCGCACAAGCGCATCGACTGGGCGCTGGAAGGCGGCGGCATCGAGAGCGACGGCCAAGGCAGCGTGCTCACCACCTGGCGCTGCCTGGTGCAACGGCATCCGGAACAGTCACGCGAGGAAATGAGCGCGATCCTGCGCGATAGCCTGCACGCTGATCGCGTGCTCTGGCTGGACTACGGCTACCTCGAAGGCGACGACACCGACGCGCACATCGACACCCTCGCCCGCTTCGCGCCGGGCCAGCGCATCGTGTTCCAGGCCTGCTCCGACGTCACTGATCCGCATCACGACGAACTGCAGCGGATGGCAACCGAGCTCGCCGCATTGCGCACGCCGGATGGCCGTCCCTATCAGCTCCATCCCTTGCCGTGGCCACAGCCGATCCTCGACCAGGGCCGTCGTCTGGCCGCCTCGTATGCGAATTACCTGATCGTCAATGGCGCCGTGCTGGTGCCCGCCTACGGCGATCCGGCCGACGACGAGGCCGCCCGCGGCATCGGCATGGCGCATCCGGGCCGCGAGATCGTGCAGGTGCCCTGCCGTCCACTGATCTGGCAGAACGGCAGCCTGCACTGCATCACCATGCAGCTGCCGGCAGGCATCGCCTGAGTCGCATCGGCTAAACTGGCAAGTCTGGCAAACGCCGAGGATTCACACCGATGACCCGCAAGACCCTCAAGGTCGCGCTGCTGCAGGAAACCGATCGCGGCAGCCGCGATGCCAACCTGGATGCGATCGAAGCCGGTCTGCGCGAAGCGGCCGCGGCCGGCGTCGAGCTGGTGCTGCTGCAGGAGCTGCACAACGGCTCGTACTTCTGCCAGCACGAATCGGTCGAGGTATTCGATCAGGCCGAGAGCATCCCGGGCCCCGGCACCGCACGCATCGGCAAGCTGGCCGAAGAGCTGAAGCTTGTCGTCGTCGCCTCGTTGTTCGAACGTCGCGCCGCCGGGCTGTATCACAACACCGCGGTGGTGTTCGACCGCTCGGCCGCGATCGCCGGCAAGTATCGCAAGATGCACATCCCGGACGATCCAGCGTTCTACGAGAAGTTCTATTTCACACCGGGTGATCTCGGTTTCGAGCCGATCGACACTTCAGTCGGCCGGCTCGGCGTGCTGGTGTGCTGGGACCAGTGGTATCCGGAAGCGGCGCGCCTGATGGCGCTGGCCGGCGCCGAACTGCTGCTCTATCCCACCGCGATCGGCTGGGATCCCAACGACGAGCAGGCCGAGAAGGATCGCCAGCGCGACGCCTGGATCACCGTTCAGCGCGGCCATGCGGTCGCCAATGGCTTGCCGTTGCTCTCGTGCAACCGCACCGGTTATGAAGCCGACCCGAGCCAGGTTGGTGCAGGCATCCAGTTCTGGGGCTCAAGTTTCGTCGCCGGGCCGCAAGGCGAGTTCCTGGCCCAGGCCGGCACCAATGCGCGCGAGTTGCTGGTAGCCGAAGTCGATCTGGCGCGCAGCGAACACGTGCGGCGGATCTGGCCGTTCCTGCGCGACCGCCGCATCGACGCCTACGCCGATCTGCTCAGGCGCTTTCGTGACTGAAGCGGCGTCTACAGCTACCCACGCTGCTTGTTCCGCACAGTGGCCGTCCCCATCCTTGAATTTTCCCCAGTGAACGGCGTGCTGACCGCATGAGTGTTTCCGAAACCGAAGTCACCCTGTTGCCCGCCTTGCAGGGGCAGCCGATCGAGCGCGTGCAGCGTGATGGCGTGGAGTATGTGGTGCTGGGCACGGCGCACGTCTCGCGCAGCAGCATGGAAGCCGTCGACGCACTGCTGGCACACGAACCCTTCGATGCCGTTGCGGTGGAGCTGTGCGAGAGCCGGGCCCAGAGCATGCGCGATCCGGAAGCGTTCAAGCAGATGGACCTGTTCAAGGTGATCCGCCAGGGCAAGGCCGGCATGGTGGCCGCCAGTCTGGTGCTGTCGACCTTCCAGAAACGCCTGGCCGACAAGTCCGGCATCCAACCCGGGGCCGAGATGAAGGCCGCGATGGACGGCGCCACACAGCGCAATCTGCCGTTGTGGCTGATCGACCGCGAAGTGGGTACCACGTTGAAGCGGGCCTGGCGCAGCGTCGGCTTCTGGCAGCGCTTCGGCCTGCTCGGCGGGCTGCTGGCCAGCGTGTTCGAACGTGAGGAAATCGAACAGGCCGAGATCGAGAAACTCAAGCAAGGCGATCTGCTGGAGAGCGCGTTCAGCGAGTTCGCCAGCGAATCGAAACCGCTGTATGAAAGCCTTATCGGCGAGCGCGACGCTTTCATGGCGGCACGCCTGCGCCAGGAGGTGGCCCAGTCAGTTCCGGTCGAATCGGCAGGCACGCAAAATCGCCGCGTGCTGGTGGTGATCGGCGCCGGCCACCTCAAGGGTCTGTGCACGTTGCTGCGTGAACAGCAGGAGGATCCTGCCGGCAAGGTAGCCGAACTGGCGGCCACGCCTGCGAAGGCACGCTGGCCCAAATGGCTGGCAGCAGCACTCGTGTTGCTGGTATTCGCGGCGATCGCCTGGGCATTCCACCGCAATGCGGCGCTGGGTACGCAGGCACTGATGGCCTGGGTGCTGTTCACCGGTGGCTTCGCTGCCATCGGCGCATTGGCGGCGGGTGGACACCCGCTCAGCATCCTCGCGGCCTTCATCGCCGCACCGATCAAGCCGTTCCGTCCCGGCATTCCTGCCGGTGGCATCAGCGCGATGGCCGAAGCCTGGGTGCGCCGACCACGCGTGGTGGATTTCGACACCTTGCGCGATGACATCGTGCACTGGAGCGGCTGGTGGAAAAACCGCGTCGCGCGCACCCTGCTCAACTTCTTCCTGGTCAGCGTGGGCACGATCATCGGCGAGTACAGCGCCGGGATCCACATCTTCAAAAGCCTGATCTGAGCGTTACAGCCGGTGGTCTCACGGCAGTTGTCAGCACGGCCCATGCTACGATTCGCGCCGCCTGTGGCCTGTTCGCAGCGCACTCGAACACTCTTGCCCGGGTGGCGAAACTGGTAGACGCAAGGGACTTAAAATCCCTCACCCTCACGGGTATCCCGGTTCGATTCCGGGCCCGGGCACCAACAGCCGCATGTCGCGCATGCTTCGTGGCTTTCCGGTCTTGATTCGAGGAGTGCGGCGGACAACGCCGCCGCACTCCGGTGATCGACTGTCGTCAGGTACGACGGGATCAGGCAGCAGCGTCTTTCAGCTTCTTCAGCGGGCGGATCTTGACCTTGACCGATGCCGGCTTGGCGGCGAACCACTGCTCTTCCTTGGTGAACGGATTGATGCCCTTGCGCTTGGGCTTGGCCGGTACGCTGACCGCGGAAATCTTCAGCAAGCCAGGCAGCATGAACGAGCCTGCACCCTTCTTGTGCACCGATCCGGCTACAGCGCCTTCCAGCGCAGCGAGCACGGCGCGCACGTCCTTGGCAATGACACCGCTCGCCTCGACGATATGCGTCACCAGACCGGATTTGCTCAAGACTTCCTTGATCGGTTTGGGAGCGGCGGGTGCGGCCTTCGCCTTGGATACTGTTTTGTTCTTGACTGCCTTCTGCGTCTTTGCCATGGATTTCCCCGTCGTCAATAAATGATGGAATGTTTGCATTGCCTCTCGGCAGGGTGAATGTAGGGGAATTCTGCGTTGTAGCCAACGGGTTTGAGTGGCAACAAGTGCATTCTGGTCGTCAAATCAGGCGAGCTGGATCAATCGATGTCGCCTGTGGTGCCGCAATGGCTTCGTTCCGACAGGTATTCGTTGCGCTGTTGTAGCCAGCTTCAGCGGATTTTGAACACGCATCAGGCAACAAAAAACCCGCCAGTGGCGGGTTTTGAGGGCTGGGTCGCAGCCTGTTGCGCAATGGAGGCCAAGGTCGGAATCGAACCGGCGTACGCGGCTTTGCAGGCCGCTGCATGACCACTCTGCCACCTGGCCATTGCTTGGTGCAGTGCGACCGTGATGATCGCAGTTGCTTCAAAAAACAAAACCCCGGTGAACCGAGGTTTTGCGGAAAACTGGAGCGGGAAACGAGACTCGAACTCGCGACCCCGACCTTGGCAAGGTCGTGCTCTACCAACTGAGCTATTCCCGCATCGGAGCCGCGAATCATAGCAGAACGCAGTCGCTTGTGAATAGCCATGACGCCACTATTCGATCCGTATCTGCACGCCGCGTGACATGCCGCCAGACACTCCGGCAAAAACGACAAAGCCCCGATCGGATCGGGGCTTTGTCTGCAAACTGGAGCGGGAAACGAGACTCGAACTCGCGACCCCGACCTTGGCAAGGTCGTGCTCTACCAACTGAGCTATTCCCGCATTGGAGCCGCGCATTCTAATACGTGAATGCAGATCGTCAAGCCCGTAATGATCGGGCGGGCGTCATGGCGATCATGCGTGATCATTTCCACTGGTCGGTTGCGGCGGTGTGTCGCCACGCAAGATCGGCCATGCCGCGCGCAGGTAGTACAGGCCGGACCAGATCGTGAGCACGCCGGCAATCACCAGCAGGGCCTCGCCGATGTGATACAGCCGCAACGCCTCGGCGGCTTTCTCGTGCTGCACGATCAACACCACCAGCGCGACCATCTGCATGACGGTCTTGAGTTTGCCTATGAAGGCGACCTTGACGGTGGCACGCATGCCGATCTCGGCCATCCATTCGCGCAACGCCGACACACTGATCTCGCGGCCGACGATCACCGCCGCAGTCACCGCCATCAGGATGCCCGGCCAGCCGCCACGGTGCGACTCCACCAGCAGGAACAAGGTCACCGCCACCATCAGCTTGTCGGCGACCGGATCGAGAAAGGCGCCGAATGCCGAGGTGAGATTCATCCGCCGCGCCAGATAGCCGTCCAGCCAGTCGGTGAATGCCGCCAGCACGAACACGATCGCCGCCGTGATGTTGTGGCCGGGGAACGGCAGGTAGAACGCCACCACCATGACCGGCAGCAATGCGACGCGGAAAAGGGTCAGCCAGGTCGGCAGGTTGATGCGCATGATTCGATCCAGTGATTTGTTGCAGTTTCGCACGTCGACGGGCCACTGCCGAGCGAAGGCGCTGGTCGATGTTCAGCCATGCAGGCTGGCATAGATGCGTTCGGCCAGGCCGCGGTCGATGCCCTTCACCTGCATCAGTTCCTCGATGCCGGCACTCTCCACGCCCTGCATGCCGCCGAAGGCCTTGAGCAGTGCCGAGCGGCGGCGCGCACCGATGCCCGGCACATCCTCCAGCACGCTGCGCTCGCGCGCCTTCTCGCGTCGCTTGCGATGGCCACTGATCGCAAAACGATGGGCCTCGTCGCGTACGGCGGCAACCAGATGCAGTGCGGGCGACGACGAGCCTGGATGCAACTCGCGCCCCGGGCTTCCCGAAGCCATCCGCGCGAGCACAAGGGTTTCCTCGCCGGCACGCCGGCCCGGCCCCTTCGCCACGCCGACCACTTCGATGCCGCTGACGCCGAGGTCCTTCAGCACGTCCAATGCCTGTGCCACTTGGCCACTGCCGCCGTCGATCAGCAACACATCAGGACGCGCACCCTCGCCTTCAACGACCTTGCGAAAGCGCCGGGTCAACGCCTGATGCATGGCCGCGTAGTCGTCACCTGGCGTGATGCCGGCGATATTGAAGCGCCGGTAATGCGACTTCTCCGGACCTTCCGGCCCGAATACCACGCAGGAAGCAACGGTCAGCTCGCCCATCGTGTGACTGATGTCGAAGCACTCGATGCGCCGCGGTGGCGCAGCGAGTTCAAGCACCTTCTGCAGATCATCGAAACGCGCACCGAGCGTCTGCCGACTGGCCAGTCGCGCGGTCAGCGAGGCCTGTGCATTGCGCTCGGCCATCTGCAGGAACTGCGCGCGATCGCCGCGCACGCTGGATTTCAATTCGATTGCACGACCGGCATGCTGGGTCAGCAGTTCGGTCAGGATGGCCTGGTCGACCAGCGTCTCGCCAAGGATCAGCTCGCGCGGCACGGGACGATCCAGGTAGTACTGCGCGATGAACTGCGCCAGCACATCGGCCGGCTCGGCATCCAGCGGCAGTCGTGGAAAGAAATCGCGCGTGCCCAGGCTGATGCCGTTGCGGAAGAACAGTACGCTGACGCAGGCCATGCCCGCCTCGATGCGGCAGGCGATCACGTCCATGTCGGCGCTGGCACCCTGCACATGATGTTGCGCCTGCAGCTGGCGCAAAGCGGCTACCTGGTCGCGTAGCTTGGCCGCACGCTCGAACTGCAGCGCCGTGCTGGCCTGCTCCATCGCCTCGGCCAGCTCGTCGATCACCGCGTTGCTGCGCCCCTCCAGAAACATCTCCGCGTGACGCACGTCGCTGCGGTAATCCTCTACGCTGATCAGCCCCACGCACGGCGCGCTGCAGCGACCGATCTGGTATTGCAGGCAGGGCCGCGAACGGTTGCGGAAATAGCTGTCCTCGCATTGGCGTACCTTGAACAGCTTCTGCATGAGGCTGAGGCTTTCGCGTACCGCATAAGTGCTCGGGTACGGGCCGAAGTAGCGACCCGGCAGGTTGCGTGCACCACGATGGAAGGCCAGTCGCGGGTAATCCTCGCCGCTGGACAGGTAAATGTACGGGTAGCTTTTGTCATCGCGCAGCAGGATGTTGTAGCGTGGTTTGAGCGACTTGATCAGCTGCGATTCCAGCAGCAGCGCTTCACCCTCGGTGCGCGTCACGGTGATCTCGACGCGGGCGATCTGCGCCACCATCGCGGCGATGCGCGGTTCCATCCGCGGCTTCAGGAAATAGCTGCCGACCCGCTTCTTGAGGTTGCCGGCCTTGCCGACGTACAGCAGCTCGCCGGACGCGTCGAAATGACGGTAGACGCCGGGCGAGGAAGTGAGCGTGCGGACGAAGGCCTTGCCGTCGAAGGGGGGTGGTTGCGCGGACTGCATGGGGGCATTCTAACGGGTGGGAGGTGGCCGGACGCGCCGGCGCGTTGCCGTCAGAAGTGGTGGCTCAATGCTGCGTGCGCAACCATAGTTCGGCGCGTTCGAGGTCAGCTTCGGTATCAATGCCCGGCGGGAACGGTTCCGGGGTCAGCCGCACCGCAATCGCGTAGCCATGTTCCAGCACGCGCAGCTGCTCCAGCGATTCAGTCTGCTCCAGCGGCGTGCGCGGCAGGCGACTGTAGCGATCCAGAAAGCCGGCCCGGTATGCATAGATGCCGATGTGTCGCAGGAATGGCGAGCCCGATGGCAGGGTGTGCCGGTCGGCGGCGAATGCGTCACGCGCCCACGGCAGCGGCGCGCGGCTGAAATACAGCGCGCGGCCGTTGGCCGTGCGTACCAGTTTCACCACGTTCGGGTCGAACAGTTCCTCGGCGTCGATGATCGGGGTGGCCAGTGTCGCCATCGGTGCATCGTCACCGGCCAGCGCCTGCGCCACCGCACGAATGCCGGCCGCCGGTGCGAACGGTTCGTCGCCCTGCAGGTTCACCACGATGGTGTCGTCGGCCCAACCGTAGCGGGTGGCACATTCGGCCAGCCGGTCGCTGCCCGAGGCATGGTCGCTGCGGGTCATGCATATCTCCACCCCTTGCCCGACCAGAGCGTCGGCTATGCGCTGGTCGTCCACCGCCACCACGACCTGGCTGGCTCCGGCCTGCAGCGCACGCTGCGCCACCCGCACCACCATCGGTACGCCGTCGATGTCGCGCAGCGGCTTGGCTGGCAGGCGGGTGGAGCCATAGCGGGCGGGAATGGCGACGATGAAAGGCGGCACAGCGTTGGACATGGGGTTCCTTTTACCAGGCGACAAGCCTACCGCAACACCACCAGGTGGCGGTGTTCAAGCAACGGTACGCAAGGCGAAGCCACAACCGTTGACCAGCTCGAGGAAGCCGGGGAAGGACGTGGCGACATGACTGCAATCGTTGATCCGCACGGGGCCAGCAGCAACCAGCCCGGCGACTGCAAAGCTCATCGCGATGCGATGGTCGAGATGGCTTTCCACGCTGCCGGTGCCGAGCTTGCCGCCGTGGATGAGCGCGCCGTCCGGCGTTTCCTCGATCGCCGCGCCGAGCGTGCGCAGGCCGACGGCCATCGTGGCGATCCGATCAGACTCCTTCACCCGCAGCTCGGCCGCACCGCGAATGAGGGTGCTGCCGCTGGCCACGGCCGCGGCGATGAACAACGCGGGAAACTCGTCGATCATGTCGGGCACCAGCGACTCGGGCAATTCGATGCCATGCAGTGGCGCATAACGCACGACCAGGTCGCCGACCGGTTCGCCGCCGCTTTCGCGCGGGTTTTCGATCGTGATGTCCGCACCCATCAGGCGCAGTGCCTGCAGCAGCCCCGTGCGGCGCGGGTTGAGGCCGACCGCGGGTAACTTCAATTCGGAACCGGGCACGATACTGGCGGCGACCAGAAAGAATGCCGCCGAGGAGAAGTCGGCCGGCACGTCCACATCGGTAGCGCGCAGCGAATGGCCGCCTTCCAGTTTCGCGCGGCCCGGCTCGAACGTGATCGGCCAGCCGAATGCGGCCAGCATGCGCTCGGTGTAGTCGCGCGTCGGGTGCGGCTCGATGATTTCTGTCTCGCCGGCGGCATACAGGCCTGCCAGCAACAGCGCGGACTTCACTTGCGCACTGGCTACCGGTAATTCGTAGCGAATGCCATGCAGTGGCTGGCGACCGCGCACCTGCAGCGGTGGCAGGCCGTCGTGCGTGTCGATGCGCGCACCCATCGAGGCCAGCGGATCGGTGACCCGCCGCATCGGCCGCTTCGACAGCGAGGCGTCACCGATCAGCTTGCTGTCGAAAGCCTGTCCGGCCAGCAAACCCGTCAGCAGGCGCATGCCGGTGCCGGCGTTGCCGCAATCGAGCGGCTGCGACGAGCCGCGCAATCCATGCAGGCCGACGCCATGCACCACGCGCTCGCCGGCAGATGGTGTTTCGATGTGCACGCCCAGTTGCGCGAGTACGGCGGCGGTGGCGCGGGTGTCCTCACCTTCAAGGAAGCCGCGTATGCGCGAATCCCCTTCGGCGATGGCCGCCAGCATCAACGCGCGGTGCGATACCGACTTGTCGCCGGGCACGCGCACGCTGCCGTGCAGGGGCTGGCCCGGTCGGCTGCTCCAGTCGAGGCGATTCAATCCGATGTCTCCATGCGGCTCAGGGCAGTGCCACCGGGTAGGAACCCAGCACGCGTATCGTCGCCGCCGATTCACCGATGTCATGCACAGCCGCCTGCAACGCGTCGCCATCGATATGGCCGGAGACGTCGATGAAGAATGCGTACTGCCACTTGCCGGTATGCGCCGGCCGCGACTCGATCCGGTTCAGGCTGATGCCATGCTTGGCGAATGGACTGAGTACGTCATATAGCGCGCCGGGCTTGTCATTCACCGTGATCAGCAGCGACGTCCGGTCGTTGCCGGACGGTGGGAACAGCGAACGACCGATGACCAGGAAGCGGGTGGTGTTGTCGGCACGATCCTCGATGCCCTGTGCCACGATCTTGAGGCCGTAGATTTTCCCCGCAGTTTCGCCGGCGATCGCCGCCGCGTCATCGGCATGCCGGGCCAGCCGCGCCGCCTCGGCGTTGCTGCCGACTGCAATGCATTCCACGCCCGGCAGATTGATGCGCAACCAGGTCTTGCACTGCTGCAATGATTGCGCATGCGCGTAGACGCGCTTGATGTCTTCCAGCTTGCCGGCCTGCGAATGCAGGCATTGGTGTACGCGCAGCTCCACTTCGCCGCAGATGGTGGCATCGGAGGTGAGGAACATGTCCAGCGTGACCTGGATCATGCCCTGCCCCGAGTTCTCCACCGGCACCACGCCGAAGTCGGCGTGCCCGGCGGCGACCTCCTGAAAAACCTCCTCGATGCTGCCCAGCGGCAGGCCGTAGGCGGCATGGCCGAAATGCTTGCGCACTGCCTGCTCGCTGAAGGTGCCCTCCGGGCCGAGGAAACCGATCTTCAGCGGGTCTTCCTGCGCCAGGCAGGACGACATGATCTCGCGGAACAGCCGCACCATCTCGGTGTCGGACAGCGGGCCGTCGTTGCGGTCCACCACCATGCGCAGCACATGCGCTTCGCGCTCGGGACGGTAATAGTCGATGGCCGAAAGCCCTGCTCCCTTCACCTTCGCTACCGTCTGCGCATGATTCGCACGCTCGGAAATCAGCTGCTGAATCTGCCGGTCGATGCTGTCGATGCGCTCGCGCATCTCGCTCAGCGGTGTCTTGGTATCAGTCATGCTTTAGCCGCCTGGATGGATAGAAGTCCAAATGAATAGCTTGCATCTTGCCTGATAGTGCCGTGTGTGGCCAATCAGCCATGCCGTCGCGCGAAGTCCTGCATGAATGCCGTCAAAGCCTGCACTGCTTCCAGCGGTACCGCGTTATACAGCGATGCGCGCATGCCACCCAGCGCCTTGTGGCCCTTCAGCGCCATCAGGCCGGCGGCTTCCGATTCCGCGAGGAAGGCGGCATCCAGCGCGCTGTCGTGCAGGGTGAAACGGACATTCATGCGCGAGCGGGCGGACAGTTCGATGGGGTTGCTGTAGTACCCGTCCGAGCCATCAATGGCCTGATAAAGCAGCGCGGCCTTGGCGCGATTGCGCTCTGCCATCACCGTGAGCCCACCTTGCGCATGCAACCACTGGAAGGTCAGACCGGCCACATACCAGCCCCAGGTATTCGGCGTGTTGAGCATGGAATCGTTCGCAGCCTGTTCGGCATAGCGGAAGATCTTCGCCATCGGCCGGCCCGCGCGTTGCAACAGGTCGCGGCGAATGATCATCACTACCAGCCCGGACGGACCGATGTTCTTCTGCGCGCCGACATAGATCAGGCCGAAACGCGACACATCCAGTGGCTCGGACAGGATGTTCGAGGACATGTCCGCCACCAGCGGCACCGTGCCGACGTCGGGGATGTCGTGGAATTCCACGCCGTGGATCGTCTCGTTGGGCGTGTAGTGCACGTAGGCGGCGCGCGGGTCCAGTTGCCAGCCGTCGCGGGGGGGCAGTTTCAGGAAGTCGTCCTTCTGGCTGCTGGCGGCCGTGTTGACCTGCACGTACGGCGCAGCTTCAGCGACCGCCTTTGCGCTCCAGTGTCCGCTGACGATGTAGTCGGCGCTGTCGCCGTCACCGGCCAGGTTCATCGGGATCTGCGCGAACTGCTGGGTGGCGCCGCCCTGCAGGAACAGCACCGCGTAATCGGCCGAAACCGTCAACAGGCTGCGCAGGTCGGCCTCGGTACGCGCAGCCATCTCGATGAAGCGTTTGCCGCGGTGGGATTGTTCCATCACCGAGGCGCCGCTGCCGTTCCAGTCCAGCATCTCGTGCTGGGCACGTTCGAGTACCGCTTGCGGCAACGCCGCCGGACCGGCGCTGAAATTCCAGACTCTGCTCACGTGCGCGTGCATCCCGTCGAGGTGGTTCACGCATTATGGCGCGGCGCAGCATATGACGGTCAACTGCCCGTCGGGCGATCGGCTGCGTGACGTCAGAAACGGATCAGCAGCACCAGTGCGATGCCCAGCGCCAGCACGGCAGCAGTGACGATCAACCACCACACTTCGCCCGACGGGCCAGCCACCTCTTCCGGCAAATGCGTCGGCAATGGTGCGGGCATGACGATCTCCGGTTCCGGCTCCATCCCCGGCGCCTCGACCACGAAACGATGCATGGCCAGGCCAATCTGATCGCCAGGTTGCAACGCCAACCTCGACACGACGGCACCATTGACCCGCAAGGGATGGCGCTCGGATGTCTGGGCGGCCTGCAGCAGCAACTGGCCGTCGTCCCAGAAAATGCGCAACGTGGCAACGTCGCCCTGCGGCAACTCCAGCGGGTAGCCCCCTTGCGGACCGAGCTCGAGACTGTCCTGCAGCGGCAATACGCGGCCGGAGAGCGGGCCGGCCACGGCACGCAAGGCCACCGTGCAGCGCCCCTGCTCCGGCACGATCAGGGGCGGGCGAGCGGTTGGATCGCGATCGTCGCGCAGCAGCATGCGGCAATCGCCGACGCTGACCACGTCACCCGCGCGCAGCAAGGCACGTTCGCGCACGGGTCGCGCATTGACGTAGATGCGATCGGCCGACGGCACCACCTGCAACACCCAGCCACGGCGATCCTGCTGGATTCGCAAGTGCTGGGGTGCCGCCTGGCTGGCAGCCAGCACAAGGTCGTTGTCGGGCGCGCTGCCGATACGCAGTTGCGTCTGTGCCCAATGGAAATCCTCGCGGGCCGCATTGGGAAATTCGATACGCATGTGTGAACCAGTCGAGGGCCGCGAAACTCTAGCATGCGGTCCGTCACGCTCCAGTACATCGCTGGGATTAAGATGCACCGTTTTTACCCGGAGCCCGCCATGCCGAAAATCGATATTCGCCGCCCGCATCAGCTCTCGATCGCGGAGGCCCGTGTGGTGGTCGACAAGGTGGCCGCGCGGATGCGTGAAAAGTTCGGCATGGATGGGCAATGGCAGGGCGACACCCTGCAGTTTTCACGCCCGGGCGTGAGCGGCACGATCGCTGTCGGCAGCGACGCCATCCAGGTCAAGGCCGAGCTGGGCATGATGCTGGCGCCGTTGAAAGGCATGGTCGAGCAGGAAATCCGGCGCAAGCTGGATGAACATTTCGCCTGATCATCCTTGATGATTCTTTAACCAAACGCCTATCCATGGCATACTCGCCGGCTTACGCGGCCATGACGGCCGTGCGTGAACCCCGGAACACATGGCCAAAGACGACGTCATCGAAATGGAAGGCACGGTCCAGGAGACCCTGCCCAACACCATGTTTCGTGTGCAACTGGAGAACGGGCACGTCATCATCGCCCACATCTCCGGCCGCATGCGCAAGCACTACATCCGCATCCTCACAGGCGACAAGGTCAAGATCGAAATGACCCCGTACGACCTGAGCAAGGGACGCATTACCTACCGCATGAAGTAATGCGGTTGGCCGGCGGCTGACGCGCCTGCGCGCAGCGAACAGGTAGCGGGATGATGGTGTCAGAAAAGCAAAGGCGGCGCATTGCGCCGCCTTTGCTTTGCCTCGCGTTTGGCGATTGAAGAACCTACTCGACCACGGCCGGCAGCTTCTCAGCGGCCTCGCAATCCACCTTCAGCTCGCCGCCCTGCACGCTCAGGCGAACCACGCCGCCCTCGGCCAGCTTGCCGAACAGCAGTTCGTCAGCCAGCGCACGCTTCACCTTCTCCTGGATTACCCGCGCCATCGGCCGGGCACCCATCTGCGGATCGAATCCATGCTCGGCCAGCCAACGGCGAGCATCGGCGTCCACGTCCAGGCTCACGCGCTTCTCGGTCAGCTGGCTTTCCAGTTCGATCAGGAACTTGTCGACCACGCGCAGAATGTGCTCGAAGTCGAGCGCGCCGAACTGGATGACCGCATCCAGCCGGTTGCGGAATTCCGGCGTGAAGATGCGGCGGATCACTTCCATCGCGTCCGACTCGTGCTTCTGCTCGACGAAGCCCATGCTGCGCCTCGCAGCGATCGCCGCACCCGCATTGGTGGTCATCACCACCACCACGTTCTTGAAGTTCGCCTCGCGACCGTTGGTGTCGGTCAGCACGCCGCGATCCATCACCTGCAGCAGGATATTGAACACGTCCGGGTGCGCCTTCTCGATCTCGTCCAGCAGCAGAACCGCATGCGGATGCTTGGTCACCGCCTCGGTCAACAGGCCACCCTGGTCGAAACCGACATAGCCCGGAGGTGCACCGACCAGCCGCGACACCGAATGCCCTTCCATGTACTCGGACATGTCGAAGCGGATCATCTCGATGCCCAGCTGCATCGCCAGCTGCTTGGTCACCTCGGTCTTGCCAACTCCCGTCGGACCCGCGAGCAGGAAGCAGCCGATCGGCTTGGACGGATCAGCCAGGCCTGAGCGGGCCATCTTGATCGATGCGGCCAGCGCCTCGATCGCCTGATCCTGGCCGAACACGACCATCTTGAGGTTGCGTTCAAGGTTGCGCAGCACGTCGCGATCCGACGCGGAGACCTGCTTGGCCGGAATGCGAGCCATCTTGGCGACGATGTATTCGACCTCGGTCACGTCGACGGTGCCGGTACGCTGATCTTCCGGCAGCAGCCGCTGCCGCGCGCCCGCCTCGTCGATCACGTCGATCGCCTTGTCCGGCAGCAGCCGGTCGGGAATGTGCTTGACCGACAGATCCACCGCCGCCTTCAACGCCTCGTTGGTATAGGCAACGTGGTGGTGTTCCTCGAAGCGCGAGCGCAGGCCCTTCAGAATCTCGATGCTGTCGGCCACGGTGGGCTCGACCACGTCGATCTTCTGGAACCGGCGAGCCAGCGCGCGATCCTTCTCGAACACGCCGCGGTATTCCTGGAATGTGGTCGAGCCGATGCAGCGCAACTCGCCCGATGCGAGCATCGGCTTGATCAGGTTCGACGCGTCCATGGTGCCGCCCGACGCCGAGCCGGCGCCGATGATGGTATGGATCTCGTCGATGAACAGGATCGCACCCGGCTGCTTCTTCAGCTGCGCGATGACGCCCTTCAGGCGCTTCTCGAAGTCGCCGCGGTACTTGGTGCCGGCCACCAGGGCGCCGAGGTCCAGCGACCAGATCGTGGCGCTTTCCAGCACCTCCGGTACTTCGCCATCGACGATACGCTTGGCCAGACCTTCGGCCAGCGCGGTCTTGCCCACGCCGGCCTCGCCCACGTAGAGAGGGTTGTTCTTGCGGCGGCGGCACAGCACCTGGATCGTGCGTTCGATCTCGTCGGCGCGGCCGATCAGCGGGTCGATCTTGCCTTCCAGCGCGAGCTCGTTGAGATTGCTGGCGAACTCGTGCAGCGGGTTGCCTTTCGGTTCGCCGCCCTCCTCGCCCTCACGCTCGCCGCCGGACACGCCAGCGGCCGGCTCGTCGCCGATCTTGGCGATGCCGTGCGAGATGTAATTGACCACGTCGAGCCGGGTGATTTCCTGCTGGTGCATGAAATACACCGCATGCGAATCCTTCTCGCCGAAGATCGCCACCAGTACGTTCGCGCCGGTGACCTCCTTTCGACCCGAGGATTGCACGTGGTACACGGCGCGCTGCAGCACCCGCTGGAAGCCCAGCGTGGGTTGCGTGTCGCGTTCGTCGCCCTGCGGCAAGACCGGCACGGTTTCGTTGATGATGCGCGCCAGTTCGGCCGACAGCCGCGGCAGATCCGCGCCGCAGGCGCGCAAGGCACCCAGGGCCGACTGGTTCTCGGTCAGCGCCAGCAGCAGGTGCTCCACCGTCATGAACTCGTGGCGTTGTTCGCGGGCCTGCTTGTAGCAATGGCCGATGGTGACTTCCAGATCCTTGCTGAACATTCGGATCGTCTCCGCTTGAAAAGTTGAGCGGCCTTCAGCGCCGCGATGAGCACAAAATGGGGGCGCTCAGAGCTTTTCCATAGTGCACAACAATGGGTGCTGATGGGAACGTGAATATTCGTTGACGTGGGTAACCTTGGTTTCCGCCACCTCCCTCGTGAAAACGCCGCACACGCCCCGTCCGCGGGTGTGTACGTGCAACATCACCTGCACCGCCTGCTCCTGGTCCAGGCTGAAGAAGTTGCGCAATACCTCCACCACGAAATCCATCGGGGTGAAGTCGTCGTTCAGCAGCAGCACCTGGAATAACGGGGGTCGCGCCACCTCCGGTTTGGCGGTTTCCAGCGCCAGGCCGCGGCCGCTGTCGTGCTCATGTTCTGGTTCGTGGGCCATGATTTCTTGGGGTGAGATCTCTGATACGAAGTATACGCCGCGATGGATGCAGCTCTGCCGCGGCGGTGCGTCAGCAGAGGTGATGGCACAATGTCCCTTTTTCCAGTCCCCGCCTCCCCCATGACCGATTCCAGCAGCACTGTCGAGATCTGGCGCCCTCACGTCACCGTCGCCTGCGTGGTGGCCGATGGCGACCGCTATCTGATGGTGGAGGAAGAAGTGAATGGGCGGCTTGCCTACAACCAGCCGGCAGGCCACCTGGACGATGGCGAAAGCCTGGTCGCTGCCGCGCTGCGCGAAACCCTGGAGGAAACCGGCTGGACGGTGCAGCTGCAGCACCTGATCGGAGTGCACCAGTGGCGCAGCACCGAGCACGGCGACGCGGTGGTGCGCTTCAGCTTTGCCGCCCGCACGATCAGCCATGACCCGGATCGTCCGCTGGATACCGACATCCGGCGCGCGCTATGGATGTCCCGTGCCGAGATCGCCAGCCTCGGCGAGCGCCTGCGCAGCCCGATGGTGCTGCTGAGCATCGACGCCTGGCTGGCCGGCCAGCGGCTGCCGCTGGATACGCTCAGCTACCTGCCCGAAGGTGTCACGACGTGAAGGTGATGCTGGGTATTTCCGGCGGTGTCGATTCCTCGGTCGCGGCGCTGCTGCTGCAACAGGCTGGCCACCAGGTGGAAGGCCTGTTCATGCAGAATTGGGAAGAGGATGGCCGCTCCGGCCCATGCACCACCGATGCCGACCGCAAGGACGCCGTGGCGGTATGCGGCCGGCTAGGCATCCCGTTTCACGCGCGCAACTTTGCCGCCGAATACTGGGACGGCGTGTTCGAGCACTTCCTGGCCGAGTACCGCGCCGGGCGCACGCCGAACCCTGACGTGCTGTGCAATCGCGAGATCAAGTTCAAGACCTTCCTGGACGAGGCCCATGCACTGGGCGCCGACAAGATCGCCACCGGCCACTACGCCCGCGTCGACTTCCACGAAGACCGCTACCGCCTGCTGCGCGCGGTGGATGCGGCCAAGGACCAAACCTATTTCTTGCATGCACTGGGTCAGCGGCAATTGGCTGCCACACTGTTTCCGCTGGGTGGGATGGAGAAATCACACGTGCGCGAACTTGCGCGCGAGGCGGCGCTTCCAACCCATGCCAAGAAGGACTCCACCGGCATCTGCTTCATCGGCGAGCGTGATTTTCGCGGCTTCCTCTCCCAGTACATCCCGGCCCGCCCCGGCGAGATGCGCACACCCGACGGCGAACTGATCGGCGAACACCAGGGCGCGATGTACTACACCCTCGGCCAGCGCAACGGGCTGGGCATCGGCGGTCGCCACGGCGCCAGTGGCGAGGCCTGGTATGTGGTCGGCAAGGATGTGGCGGCGAACGTGCTGTATGTCGCCCAAGGTGGCGAAAACCACTGGCTGTATTCGCAGCGGCTGCAAACGGAAGCGCCGAGCTGGGTTGCCGGCGCAGCGCCGGCGGAACATTTTCGCTGTACCGCCCGCACCCGCTATCGGCAGTCCGACCAGGCCTGCGTCGTCAGAGTGGTCGACGACGGTCTTGAGGTACGCTTCGATGAGCCACAGCGCGCCGTCACCCCGGGACAGTCGGTGGTTCTCTACGCTGGCGAAGCCTGCCTCGGCGGCGCGGTGATGGCCGCCACCGATGCGCCTTACGGCGGCCTGCTGCCGACGCCCACTCTCTCCCCCACGTCCACCGCAAGAGAATCGCAAACTCGTGTTTGAAACTTTTTCCATGAATGAAGAACGCGTGCTCGCCCTCGCCGGCCTGTTCCAGGCCTGTGCACTGGCGCAGCAGCTGGCCAACGAGGGGCGTTGTGACGAAGGCGCAATGGAGGCCAGCGTGGCCAGCGTGTTCCGTATCGACGCACCCTCGGTGGTCGGCGTGTACGGCAATGTCTCCAACGTGCGGATCGGCCTGCGCAGCCTGATCGCCCAACTGGATGAAAGCGACCGCGACATGTCGGTGACGCGCATGGTGGTCACAGTGATGCGGCTGGAACGCAGCCTGTCGGGGCGACCGGACCTGCTCGATAAACTGCAGCAGGGCATCATCGCTGCGCAACGACAGGTCGAGCATTTCGGGCAGGGCTCCAGCCAGGTCAGCAGCCGATTGGCCGAGGTCTACGCATCCACACTGTCGATCCTCAAGCCGCGCGTGATGGTCAGCGGCAACCCACAACAGCTGCAGTTGCCTGCGGTGGTGGAAAAGGTGCGTGCCAACCTGCTCGCCGCCGTGCGTTCGGCGGTGCTGTGGCGGCAGGTCGGCGGACGCCAGTGGCAACTGCTGCTGTACCGGCGCCAGTGCAGCATGCTGGCGCGTGGCCTGCTGACCGGGGCGACGCTGGACAATCGCTGACGGCCGTTTTTTCGGCTGGCTGAAAAAGCAAACGGCGGGCATTATGCCCGCCGTTTTCCGTCCATGGGTGGAACTCCCTTGCGATAACCTTCTTCAGTAGCCCGTCTCCAACTGACTGAAGTGTGTCCCAGGCATGTGACAGTCTTAGAACGCTACCTGGCCGAAAACGCCGATTTCGTCGGTCTTCACGTTCTGGACATGGGGCGGGATCGGGGAGTTCACCGACTTGTCGCCCTTCTCATGCTTGTATACAACCGCCAACTGGAAACCCTTGGTGATGTCAAACTGGACGCCAGCGTTGTAATAGGTGTCTTTCGCATTGCGATCCAGATCCTTGCTCAACTTGGCTGAGTCATAGCGTGCAAACAGACTGACCGTGTCCGCCACCGGCACGCTGCCCCAAAATGAGTAACCGTCGGCCTTGTCAGCGAGCGGGCTAAGCACGTTGTTCCAGTTCTTGGCGGTGAAATATTCCGCACCGAGACGGAACGCCTTGCTCGCATAGGCCACCATCAGATCACCACGCTGCGCGGTGTTCTGCGCGCTGATGTTCTGAGTTTCCTTGCCCAGATGGCCACTGTAACCGCCCACCGCCACAATCATGCCCTCGAACGGTACGAAGCCGACGCGACCTTCCACGTCCACGCCCTTGCTGCGACCCGGGTTCTTGTAACCGTTGCCATTGACGACAGACACAGCGTAATTGAGCGACTTGCTCGCACCGATGTCGCCACCCAGATGCAGGCCCCAGTCGGCCGAGTTGCCGTAATGCAGACGGTCCGTAAGCGTATTTTCGACATAACGGAAGCCGTAGACGTTTTCGACGAAGGGAATCCAGGGCATGTCGGCCGAACCGACGCGGAATACCGCTGCCTGGTCGAACTTGCCCTGCACGTAGGCCTTCTTGACGAACAGATTGGTCTCACCGTCGCTGCTGACGTAGTTGAAGTCGGTGGTCAGGTTGGCCGACCAGATATCGTTGAACTTATGGTCAACGCTCAGGTAGAAGCGCTTGACGTCGAGGCCGGTGCCCGAGGCGTCGGTCTTGCCGGAGTCGCTGTTCTTCTGGCTGATGTTGGTGAAATCGAAGTACATCTTGCCCGACAGGGACGTATTGTTGATTGCCTTCTCCAGCGCGGCAATCTTGGTGTCGGAGGCAGCCGTTACCGTGGTGGCCTTCTCAACTGCCTGACCATTGCTGACGTTGATGTCGGACTGCGCGTCGGTGCGCTGTTCCAGCGAATCCACCTTGGCCTGCAACGCGGCCAGCTGCGCCTTCAACAGCTCGATTTCAGCGTTGCTGGTGGCCTGTGTCGTTGTCGTCTTTTGTTTCGCCGGCGCCGCGGCGACCGTGAAACTGGTAAGGCCAAGGCCGGCAGCAATTGCCACAGCAATCAGTTTGGAACGCATGTCATTCTCCGCAAGTTGGTGGGAAACATCTCAACCGCCCCCTCGATCCGATAGCCGGCTAGCGATTAGTTAACAAGTGTGGCGAGTGAATTTTACGGTTGGATGCATCTTTGATGACACATTCAAGACAACGTATCGACACGTTGGAGATTGCTTTCCGATCGACAGCGCATCTCATGTCACGCGGGACGGCTGATATGCTTTGCCGATGGAAATACTGAGCAACAGCACCGCGCCACGCATGGCCGAACGATTCCGTGGCTTCCTGCCGGTGGTGGTCGACGTGGAAACCGGCGGCTTCGATGCCGTACATGACGCTCTGCTGGAAATCGCCGCGATACCGCTGGCAATCGGCGCGGATGGTTTCCTGTGCCTGCGGCCGACCGTATCGACCCATGTGGAGCCATTCCCCGGTGCGAACCTCGATCCGCGTTCGCTGGAGATCACCGGCATCGACCCGACCAACCCGCTGCGTGGCGCGCTGGCCGAACGGCTGGCGCTGGACCATATCTTTCATGTGGTGCGCGAGGCGGTGCGCGAGGCCGGCTGCCAGCGGGCCATCCTGGTTGGTCACAACGCTGCGTTCGATCTGGGTTTTCTCAATCAGGCGGTGCGCCGCTGCGGACACAAGCGCAATCCGTTTCATCCCTTCAGCTGCTTCGACACGGTCAGCCTGGGTGGACTCGCCTATGGCCAGACCGTCCTGAGCAAGGCCGTGCTCGCCGCGGGTCTGTCGTTCGACAGTCGCGAGGCCCATTCGGCAGTGTACGACGCCGAACGTACTGCCGAACTGTTCTGCAATGTGGTCAATCGCTGGCGCCAGTTCGAACTGCTCGAACAGGTGCTGCCTGGGCTGGATGCCGCCTGAAACCGCCGCCGGGCGCTGCTTTCGGGCTCATGACGGAACGGCTTTCGCGGCAACTTGTGACAGTCCGTCGCTCACTGTCATCTGTCTGAAACATTCATAACATCCAATGGCAACACAAAGGGCCTGAAATGGCGGGGTCTCATCCGACCATCCCTCCAAGGAGCTACCGTGCTGACCTCACGCAAATACCTCATTCGGTCCACCCGATTCGCCGCCATCGTCGCAATCGCCGTGGCCTCGACCTTCGGCGTGGCCGCACAGGCCACAGATATCACCGGCGCCGGTTCCAGCTTTGTCTATCCGGTTGTCTCCAAGTGGTCGGCTGCCTACGCCGAGAAGACCGGCAACCATGTCAACTACCAGTCGATCGGCTCAGGCGGCGGCATCGCCCAGATCAAGGCAGGCACGGTCGACTTCGGCGCTTCCGACATGCCACTGGACGAGGCCACCCTGAGCAAGTTCGGCCTGGGCCAGTTTCCCGACGTGATCGGCGGTATCGTGCCGGCCTTCAACGTCGAGGGCATCGCGCCTGGCAAGATGGTTCTAGATGGCACCACACTGGCCGACATCTACCTGGGCAAGGTCACCAAGTGGAACGATCCCGCCATCGCCAAATTGAACCCCTCTCTCACGCTGCCGGCCGCCACCATCACGGTGGTGCATCGCTCGGATGGTTCCGGCACCACCTTCAACTTCAGCGACTATCTGGCCAAGGTCAGTCCCGAGTGGAAAACCAAGGTTGGTGAAGGCACCGCCGTGCAGTGGCCGGTCGGCGTGGGTGGCAAGGGCAACGAAGGCGTATCCGCCTACGTCAAGCAGATCAAGAACTCGATCGGCTACGTGGAATACGCATTCGCGCTGCAGAACCACATCGGCTATGCGCTCATGAAGAACGCCGCCGGCAACGTGGTCGAGCCGACCATCGCGAACTTCCAGGCCGCTGCCGACACTGCGGATTGGAAGAACTCGAAGAACTTCAACCTGGTCATGACCAACGCTCCTGGCGCCAAGGCGTGGCCGATCACCGCCACCTCGTGGGTGATCATGTACAAGCAGCCGAAGAACCTCACCAATGCGAAGGTGACCTTCGATTTCTTCAAGTGGGCTTACGAGCATGGCCAGGATCAGGCCCGCTCGCTCGACTACGTGCCGCTGCCGCCCAGCCTGGTTGAGCAGATCGAGAACTACTGGAAGACCGAGTACAAGCTGTAACTGGCCGAAGTTGCCTCACTGCAACCGATGGCATGAAATCACTGCGCGCAACCCGGGTTGCGCGCAGTTTTCTGTTGAACCACCCTGCCATGGATAACGTGCCCGCATGCAAGTGACCAGCGCCGTACCGCTTGCCCGAGACATCGACCGGCGCGCGCGTGCCGACGCCCGGCATGACCGCATTTTCCACCGGGTATTGAAGTTCTGCGCCCTGTTGGTACTGGCCACACTGCTCGGTGCGGCGCTGTCGACCCTGTGGGGTGGGCGCGAAGTGCTGTTCGGACATGGCCTGCATTTCCTGACCAGTGATTCGTGGAATCCAGTCGAGGACGACTACGGCGCGCTCGCGCCGATCTTCGGTACCCTGGTCACCTCGCTGATCGCGCTGGTGATCGCCGTGCCGATCAGCTTCGGCGTCGCGATCTTCCTCACCGAGATCGCACCGACCTGGATGCGCGGGCCGGTGAGTGCAGCGATCGAACTGCTGGCCGGCATCCCTTCAATCATCTACGGCATGTGGGGCCTGTTCGTGTTCGTGCCGTTCATGGCGAACATCGAGCCAGCCCTCAGTGACACGCTGGGCAATCTGCCGCTGATCGGCAAGCTGTTCCAGGGCCCGCCGCTGGGACTGGGCCTGCTGACCGCCGGCATCGTGCTGGCCGTGATGATCCTGCCGTTCATCTCCTCGGTGATGCGTGAAGTGTTCCAGACCGTTCCCACACGCCTGAAGGAATCCTCCTATGCGCTTGGCTCGACGACCTGGGAGGTGTTGTGGGACATCGTGCTGCCCTATACACGCTCGGCGGTCATCGGCGGCATCTTTCTGGGCCTGGGCCGCGCGCTCGGCGAGACCATGGCGGTCACCTTCGTGCTGGGCAACTCGTACAACATCACCGCGTCCCTGCTGATGCCCGGGACGTCGATCTCCTCGAGCATCGCCAATGAATTCAACGAAGCGGTAGGAGTGCACCGGTCAGCGCTGATCGCGCTGGGCTTCCTGCTATTCGTGGTGACCTTCGTCGTGCTGCTGATCGCCCGGCTGATGCTGCATCAGCTGGCCAAGCGGGAGGGCAAGTAATGTCGAATGCCGGCATCTACCTCCGCCGCCGTCTCGTCAACGTGATCGCCCTGCTCTTTGGCGGCTTCGCCACCGTGCTCGGGTTGATCTTCCTGGTATGGATCCTGTGGGTGACGATCAGCAACGGTCTGAGCGCGATTCATCCGCGCTTGTTCACGAAGATCACCGCTTATGCCGATCAGGGCGGCCTCGCCAATGCGATCGTCGGCAGCCTGCTGATGGATATGATGGCCTTGCTGATCTGCGCACCGATCGGCGTGCTGGCAGGCACCTATCTGGCCGAGTATGCCAACCGCTCCAAGCTGGGTGCTTCGATACGCTTTCTCAATGACATCCTGCTGTCGGCGCCGTCAATCGTGATGGGCCTGTTCGTGTACGTGATCATCGTGCTGCCGATGTCAAACCTGACCCATGGCAACATTTCGTTCTCCGGCTTCGCCGGAGCAGTGGCACTGGCGCTGATCGGTCTGCCGGTGATCGTGCGCACTACCGACGAGATGCTGCAACTGGTACCTGGCACATTGCGCGAAGCGGCGCTGTCGCTGGGCGTGCCACAGTGGAAACTGACCGTGCAGGTGCTGATCCGCGCCGCCAGTTCGGGAATCCTCACCGGCGTGCTGCTGGCGCTGGCGCGGCTGGCTGGCGAAACCGCGCCGCTGCTGTTCACCGCCTTTGGCAACAACTTCATGACGGTGCATCCGCTGGACAAGATGGCCAGTCTGCCGGTGGCCATCTACCAGTACACCAACGATCCGAGCCCAGCCATGCACTCCATTGCCTGGGCCGGTGCATTGTTGATTACCCTGTTCGTGCTGGCACTCAGCCTGCTGACACGTCTGCTGTTTTCGCGCAAGAAGGTGAGCTATGAATGACCTCGCCGCCGCCGTCGCGGCCCCGTTGGCCAGCGTCGATGGGCGCACCAAGATCAAGGTGCGCGACGTGCACTTCTATTACAACGGCTTCCATGCGCTGAAAGGCGTCAGCATGGACATACCGGAGAAGCAGGTCACCGCAATCATCGGTCCCTCCGGTTGCGGCAAGTCGACCCTGCTGCGGATCTTCAACCGCATCTACGCGATCTATCCGAAGCTGGAGGCCAAGGGTTCGATCGAGCTGGACGGCGAGAACATCCTCGACCCGGGCTATTCGATGAACCGCCTGCGCAGCAAGGTCGGCATGGTGTTCCAGAAGCCGGTGCCGTTCCCGATGACGATCTTCGAGAATGTCGCCTACGGCATCCGCCATCACGAAAAGCTGTCGAAGTCGGACATGGAATCCCGCGTCGAGCAGGCGCTGCGCAGTTCGGCGTTGTGGGACGAGGTGAAGGACAAGCTCAAGCAGAACGCGCTCGGCCTGTCCGGCGGCCAGCAGCAACGCCTGTGCATCGCCCGTGCGATCGCCTTGAAGCCCGAGGTGCTGCTGCTGGACGAGCCCACTTCCGCGCTCGATCCAATCGCCACCAGCCGCATCGAGCAGCTGGTGGAAGAGCTGAAGAGCGAGTTCACCATCGTGATCGTCACCCACAACATGCAGCAGGCCGCGCGCGTGTCCGATTACACCGCTTTCATGTACATCGGCGAGCTGATCGAATTCGGCAACACGGAAAAGATCTTCACCAAGCCGGACAAGAAGCAGACCGAGGACTACATCACTGGTCGATTTGGCTGAGCGGCTTCCTCTCCTGCCGGGAGAGAACTGCCACGCGGCCACATACTCCCATCTCAAGCGCGAGAATCACGACATGAGCGGTACCGACAAAGACCACATCATCAAAAGCTACGACAGCGAGCTGGCTCGCCTCACCGGCGAAATCGTGCGCATGGGCGAACTGTCGGTGACCCAGCTGGAAGCGGCGATCGACGTACTCGACCGGCGCGACGAGCGCGCCGCGCAGCGCGTGGTCGGCAACGACGATGCGATCGACCAGCTCGAACAGGAGATCAGTCATGACGTGGTGCGTCTGCTGGCGCTGCGCGCACCGATGGCTGGCGACCTGCGCAACGTATTCGCCGCGCTGCGCATCGCCGCCGACATCGAGCGCATCGGCGATTACGCCGCCAACGTAGCCAAGCGATCGATCCCGCTGTCGATGGTGGCGCCGGTCGGGCCGGTCGGCGGCCTGGGGTACCTCGCCGAGCTGGCTGCAACCGGGGTGCGCGAAGTCCTGCTTGCCTATCGCGACCGCGATGCCGAGCGCGCCTACCAGGTATGGAAGGACGACGTGGTGCTGGACGAGGCCTATACCGGCTACTTCCGTCAGCTGCTCACCTACATGATGGAAGATCCGCGCAACATCACGCCGTGCACGCATCTGCTGTTCATGGCCAAGAACATCGAGCGGATCGGCGATCACGCCACCAACATCGCCGAAAACGTGTGGTTCCAGGTCACCGGCGAACAGCTGAACAAACAGCGCAGCAAGCGCGACCTTACTTCCAGCCCTGACATGAGCCGGTTGGGCGACAAGCCCGAGTGAGCTCTCGCGGGAGCCCGCCTGCGGGCTCCCGCACAAGGATCGCTAGGTCGCGGTGAGCTTGAGCCCGATGATCCCGACCACGATCAGCGCGACATACGCCAGTCGTGGCAGCGTTGCCGGATCGCCGAACAATGCGATGCCGAGCGCCACCGCACCGACCGCACCGATACCGGTCCAGATCGCATAGGCAGTGCCGATCGGCAACGTCTTCACCGCCATCGCCAGCAACACGATGCTCACCGCCATCGCCACCAGCGTGCCGAGCGTGGGCCATAGCCGGGTAAAACCGTCGGTGTACTTCAGGCCGATCGCCCAGACCACTTCGAACAGGCCGGCCAGCAGCAGATAGATCCACGCCATGTCGACGCTCCTCTGTGTGGCAGGGCCGTCCCCGCGGTGAAAGACGCGTGGGGTCGTCCCCACGCCAGCGCGAGCTGCCGTCAGGGCAGATCGCGAATTTCGCGGCGGCGCTTCACTCCACGCACCATGCCGTAGCTGCCGATCAGCAACCACGCCACCTGCATGATGAAGGCAGCCAGATTGAAGCTGCCGAAGCCCAGCGACAGCATCACCCCGACGGCACCGAGAATGTTCATCAGCTGGTAGGTCAGGCCGTTGCCCTGCAACTTGCGTTCCTGCAACAGGAAGAACGCCAGCAGCACCAGCGCCACGCCGAAGTATCCAGCCCAGTCATACCAGAACAGGTTCATCGTTTCGCACTCCGCTGACGCAAGGCCTCGAACAGCACCACGCCGGTTGCAACCGAGACATTGAGGCTCTCCATCGTGCCCGGCATCGGGATCTTCGCCACGAAATCGCAGAGCTCACGGGTGAGCCGGCGGATGCCCTCGCCTTCGCTGCCCAGCACGATGGCCACCGGCCCCTTGAAGTCGAGGCCGTAGACCGAGGTCCCGGTATCGCCGGCCAGGCCGGTGATCCACACACCGGCATCCTTCAGTTCGCGCAGCGTGCGTGCGAGATTGGTCACCGCGATCAGCGGCACCCGGTCGGCACCGCCGGCGGAGGCGCGGCGCACCACGGGGGTCAGCCCGACCGCGCGATCCTTCGGCACGATCACCGCGGTGGCCTTGGCCGCCGCTGCACTGCGCAGGCAGGCGCCGAGGTTGTGCGGGTCGGTGACGCCGTCGAGTACCAGGATCAGCGTGTCGCTGCCGTCGCGTTCGAGCAGGCCGGCCAGGTCGTTTTCATGTGCGGCCGGGGCCGCTTCGTAACGTGCCACCACGCCCTGGTGACGCGCTTCGCCGGCAAGCTTGTCCAGCTCGTCGCGCGGACGATGCTGCACCGGGATATTCAGCTTTTTCGCGCGTTCGGCCAGATCCAGCACACGTGCGTTGCGCTGGCCATTCTCGACCAGCACCTCACGCACACGTTCGGCATCGTTGCTCAATGCACCTTCGACCGGGTTGATCCCGACGATCCAACTTTCGCTCATGACTGGCCTTTCGGTTTCGGTTTCGATCGACGCCGGCTGTTCTTCTTCGGTGCACCCGCAGCGGCTGCTGGTGCTGTCCCGCGCCTGGCGGGCCTGTTGCCGCCGCCGGCATCGTCCTTGCGCGGACGGCGATCAGTCGACTGGGCCGCCTTTCCGGTGGCAGGCGCACGTCCCGGGCGCTGCTCGCCGGCAGGTTGACGGGTGGAGGCGTGCGCGCGCGGCAGCGGAGTATCGTGCGTTGCGGCCTTGCGCGAGGTTGTATCCGGTGCGGCGACTGCGGTTTCCTTGCGGCCAAACGCACGCCCGATTGCCTTGGCCGCACGGCCGAACATGCTCGTCGTCTTGGCCGTGGCGGCAGCCTTCTTCGGCAACGAATAGCGCTCGCCACTGGCGGCATAGTCGTAGGCCTTGGCGGTGCCGGTGGGCGGCGTTACCGGCGTGCGTGGCGAGACCAGGCGGAAATCGATCTTGCGATCCTCCAGGCTGGCGCGCAGCACCTGGATGCGTACGTGGTCGCCGAGGCGAAATTGCGCGCCAGTGCGTTCGCCCTTGAGCAGCTTGCGGGTCGCGTCGAAGTGGTAATAGTCGTTGGCAAGCTGACTGATGTGCACCAGGCCGGACACTTTCGATTCGTCCAGCTCCACGAACAGACCGAACGAGGTGACACCGGTGACCACGCCTTCGAACTCGCTGCCGATGTGCTTTTCCATCCACGCACACTTGAAGCGCTCATCGACATCGCGCTCGGCTTCCTCGGCACGGCGCTCGCGCTGCGAGCAATGGATCGCCATGGCGGCCATTTCGGCAGGGGTGTAGCTGTAGTCGGTCGGCTTGCCGCCGGTCAGTGCAAAACGGATTGCACGATGCACCAGCAAGTCCGGATAGCGCCGGATCGGCGAGGTGAAGTGTGCGTAGGCCTGCAGCGAGAGGCCAAAGTGGCCGCGATTGTCCTGCTGGTACGCAGCCATGCTCTGCGAGCGCAGCAGCACGTTCTGGATCAATTCGCGTTCGGGACGATCCTTGACCATGCGAAGAATCTCGGAGAAATCGCCCGGCGTGACATCTTCCACCGGCGGCATGCGCAGCTTGAACTCACGCAGGAACTGCTGCAGATCCTCGTACTTCTCGGCCGGCGGCGGCTCATGTGCGCGGAACAGCGCGGGGATCTTCTTTTTCTCAAGGAACAGCGCCGCCTGCACGTTGGCGGCGATCATGCATTCCTCGATCAGCTTGTGCGCATCATTGCGCTCGGTCGCACCCATCGACTCGACGCTGCCGGTCTGGTCGAGGCGGAACTTCACTTCCGGCGTCTCGAAGTCGATCGCGCCGCGACGCTTGCGCTGTTGCGCCATTGCCTTGTACAGCGCGTGCAGGTTTTCAAGTTGCGGCAGCACGTCGGCCACTTCGTGCCGGGCGTCAGCGTCATTCAGGCCCACCGCTTCCCATACCTTGTCGTAGGTGAGCCGCGCATGCGACAGCATCACCGCGTCATAGAACTTCGACTTGGTCACGTTGCCTTCGGCATCGATCAGCATGTCGCAGACCATGCACATCCGCTCGACCTTCGGCATCAGCGAGCAGATGCCGTTGGACAGCGTCTCCGGCAACATCGGCACCACGAAGCCGGGGAAGTAGGTCGAGGTGCTGCGCTCGTAGGCCTCGCGATCCAGCGCATTGCCGACCTGCACGTAATGCGACACGTCGGCAATCGCCACAATCAGTCGCCAGCCACCACCGCGTTTCGGTTCGGCGTACACCGCGTCATCGAAGTCGCGCGCGTCTGCGCCGTCGATCGTCACCAGCGGCAGCTGGCGGATATCAGTACGACCTTCGCGCTCGGCGGCGGTCACCACCGATTCCACCTGCGCCGCATCGCGCAGCACTTCAGGCGGCCATTCGTGCGGCAGGTCGTGGCTGGCAATGGCCATCTCCACCACCAGCGAAGGTTGCAGCCGTTCGCCCAGCACCGCGCGGATCTCGCCCATCGGCCCGCGCTGCATGGTCGGTGGTGCGGTGATCTCGACCACCACGATCTGGCCCGAACGCGCGCCCTGCTCCTGGCCCGGCTTGATCATCACGTCCTGGCTCAGGCGCCGATCATCCGGTGTCACCAGGGTGACGCCATTTTCGACCACGACCCTGCCGACCAGCCGCGGCGAGCGACGCTCCAGCACTTCGGCGATCGCGCCCTGCTTGCGACCGCGGCGGTCGATGCCGACAACGCTGGCGAGCACGCGATCGCCATGCATGACGGCGCGCATCTGCTGCGGCGAGAGATACAGGTCTTCGCCACCTTCGTCCGGGCGCAGGAAGCCGTAACCCTCGGCATTGGCCAGCACGCGACCGGCGATCAGGTCCAGCTTCTGGGTGGGTGCGTAGCCGCCGCGCCGGCCCAGCAGCAGCTGGCCATCGCGCACCATCGCACCGAGTCGCTTGCGCAACGCGTCGAGGTCGGCTTCGTCATGAATCTCCAACGCCTCGGCAATACGTGCCTCGGTCAGCAGTTCAGCGCGTTGTTCGAGCAGGGCGAGGATCGCTTCGCGGCTGGGGATCGGGCGCGCATAACGCTGCGCCTCGCGATCGGCATGCGGATCACGCACGGCGCCTGCGGCAGCCTTGGTGCGCTTGTCTGGCGTGGAAGCGGCGCGCGGCGCCCGCTTGGCGGGGCCCTTCGGCGAGCGCGGGCCCTGCGGGCTGTCGGCATGGGGATTATCGGAATGGGGGGGAGTTTTTCTGGTCACTCAATGTCCTTGTGATGTTTGCGCCGCGGAGAATGCCACGTCGCAGTGAATGGATGTGAAAAGTGTTGACAAGCCGCCGGCAGATGCCTAAATTACGCGGCTCACGCAGCTTGCTGAGCGACGTGACACCTGCCCAGGTGGCGGAATTGGTAGACGCACTAGCTTCAGGTGCTAGCGGGGGCAACTCCGTGGAGGTTCGAGTCCTCTCCTGGGCACCAATTGTAAACGAAGGCCGCCTCTCAAGGCGGCTTTCGTCTTTTCAGGGTTCAGGTAACGCGGACCGGAAGATCGCCTCGACCAGCGCCTGACAACATCAGACAGCGGGCGGTCCCTTCAACTCGACCATGTTGCCCTGCGGGTCATACAGATAGATCGACGGTCCCTCGCCCTGCGCGCCATAGCGCGAGCCCAGCTCGCCGATGCGCACGTCGTGTGCCTTTAGATGCGCGAGGATCGCCGCTTCGTCGTAATCCTCCACGCGCAGGCACAGGTGATCCATGTTGTGGCCCTCGCTGCCCGGCGCGGCACCACCGTGACGACCGAGCTTGCCGTTGACTGGCACCAGATCGATCAGCGAGCTGCCCGCGCGCAGCTGCACCAGACCGATCTCGTCCTGCCGCCGTTCCTCGCGGCAGCCCAGCACCTCGCAGTAGAAGCGCTGCATCGCCACTATGTCGATGGCGCGCAATACCACGTGATCGATTTCAGCGATGCGGATCATCGTGCGTTCTCGCGGATACGGCCGGGTTGCCAAGCATAAACCGTATGGATTCTGATGATCGTCACCAGTCCGTGGGGCCTGTATAATCAGCGTGGTAACGCTTGGTGGGAGAAGCGGGCCAGCTCTTGCACAGGGCCTGTCCGCTGCCGAAGACGCAACGCCCGTAATCGCTCAGGCCCCGTACCATCACGCGTAAACACTCTGGAGAGAGCGGCAGCCTTTATCGGTGCAAGCCGCCGCCGAAGGGGCACGAGGCTTCCGCCTCTAAACTCTCAGGCAAAAGGACAGAGGGGCGCCCCACGTGCGGCACGCACGTCCGGCCTTTATCGGCCGGCCCTTATCGGCCGGTTCTTATCGGCCACTACCGGACGCCCGTCATGACCCAGACCAATACGCCCTCCCTGCGCGACCTCGAGCACCACCACGCCTTCATCGAGCGCCACATCGGACCCAACGATGCGGAAATCGCGCAGATGCTGCGCGTCATCGGCCACGATTCGCTGGAAGCGATGACCGACGCGATCGTGCCGGGCAAGATCAAGTCGCCGACCCCGCTGGCGCTGCCGAAGGCGATCACCGAAGTCGAGGCGCTGGCGAAGATCCGCACCATCGCGGACAAGAACAAAGTGTTCCGCAGCTTCATCGGTCAGGGCTATTACGGCACGCTCACGCCGAACGTCATCCTGCGCAACATCCTGGAAAACCCGGCCTGGTACACGGCGTACACACCGTATCAGGCGGAGATCTCGCAAGGCCGCATGGAAGCGCTGATCAATTTCCAGACGCTGTGCGCCGACCTCACCGGGATGGAGATCGCCAACGCCTCGCTGCTGGACGAAGCCACCGCCGCCGCCGAGGCGATGACGCTGGCCAAGCGTTCGTGCAAGTCCAAGAGCAACGTATTCTTCGTGTCGAACGGCGTGCATCCGCAGACGCTGGAAGTGGTCAGGACCCGCGCCGAGGCGCTGGGTCTCGAACTGCATATCGGCGATGACGCCGAGGGCAGCACGGTCGACAGCTTCGGCGTTCTGCTGCAATACCCGAACACCTTCGGCACCATCAACGACTACAAAGCCATCGCCGACGCCGCACATGCGCGTGGCGCACTGGTCGCGGTCGCCACCGATCTGCTCGCACTGACCCTGATCGCCGCACCTGGTGAATGGGGCGCGGACATCGTGGTCGGCAACAGCCAGCGTTTTGGCGTGCCGTTCGGCAACGGCGGCCCGCATGCCGCGTTCATGGCCTGCCGCGACGCGTACAAGCGCTCGATGCCAGGTCGTCTGATCGGCGTGTCGATCGACGCCGAAGGCAAGCCGGCCTACCGCCTCACCCTGCAGACCCGCGAGCAGCACATCCGCCGCGAGAAGGCCACATCCAACATCTGCACGGCGCAGGTACTGCTGGCCGTGATGGCGAGCATGTACGCCGTGTATCACGGTCCGGAAGGCCTCACCCGCATCGCACGCCGCACGCATCGCCTCAGTGCGATTCTCGCCAGCGCGCTGCGCCAGGCGAGCGTCAACGTGGGTACGGACTTCTTCGACACCTTGCACATCACCGATGTCGACGCCGACGCCGTGCATGCCCGCGCCGAAGCGCTGCACATCAACCTGCGCCAGATCCACGGCACCTGCATCGGCATCAGCCTCGACGAGACCACCACTCGCGCCGAGGTGATCGCGCTGGCTGGCCTGTTCGGCGCCGAGATCGACGACATCGACGAACTGGACGCGATCACCGCCGACGCGTTGCCGACGGCGCTGCGTCGCAAGAGCGCGTTCCTTACCCACCCGGTGTTCAACTCGCATCACAGCGAGCATGAACTGCTGCGCTACATGCGCGCGCTGGCCGACAAGGATCTGGCGATGGATCGCACCATGATCCCGCTGGGCAGCTGCACCATGAAACTCAACGCCACCGCCGAGATGATCCCGATCACCTGGCCCGAGTTCGGCAACATCCACCCGCTGGCACCGGCCACGCAGACGGCCGGCTACAAGGAACTGATCGACGGCCTCGAAGCGATGCTGGTCGAATGCACCGGCTACGACGCGGTGAGCCTGCAGCCGAACTCCGGCGCGCAGGGTGAATACGCCGGCTTGCTGGCGATCCGCGCGTACCACCGCTCGCGCAACGAAGCCCATCGCGATATCTGCCTGATCCCCGAATCCGCCCACGGCACCAACCCGGCCTCCGCGCACCTGTGCGGCATGACCGTGGTGGTGACCAAGTGCGATGCCAATGGCAATGTCGATGTGGAAGACATCCGCCGCGCCGCCGAGAAGTACTCGGACCGCCTCGCCGCGCTGATGATCACCTACCCATCCACCCACGGCGTGTTCGAGGAAGACATCGTCGCGATCTGCGACATCGTGCATGCGCACGGCGGGCAGGTGTACACCGACGGCGCCAACATGAATGCACTGGTCGGCGTGGCCAAGCCCGGCAAGTGGGGCTCGGACGTGTCGCATCTGAATCTGCACAAGACCTTCTGCATCCCGCACGGCGGCGGTGGCCCGGGCGTCGGTCCGTGTGCGGTGAAGTCGCACCTGGCGCCGTTCCTGCCCGGCAAGCTCGGCGAGCACGGCGCGGTCGGCATGGTCAGCGCGGCCAGCTACGGCAGCGCCAGCATCCTGCCGATCTCGTGGATGTACATCACGATGATGGGCCAGCAGGGCCTGCGCAAGGCGACCCAGGTTGCCTTGCTCAACGCCAATTACATCGCCAGGCGGCTCGAAGCGCACTACCCGACCCTGTACACCGGCCGCAACGGCCTGGTTGCGCACGAGTGCATTCTCGACCTGCGCCCGCTGAAGGACGCCACCGGCATTGGCGCCGAGGACGTGGCCAAGCGGCTGATCGACTTCGGCTTCCACGCGCCCACGCTGAGCTTCCCGGTTTCCGGCACGCTGATGGTCGAACCGACCGAGAGCGAATCGCAGGTCGAGCTTGACCGCTTCATCGACGCGATGATCCAGATCCGCGACGAGATCCGCGCGATCGAAGACGGCAAGCTCGACCGCGAGGACAACCCGCTGAAGAACGCGCCGCACACCGCCACCATGGTCTCCGCCAGCGAGTGGACCCACGCCTACCCGCGCGAACTGGCCGCATTCCCGCTGGCCAGCCTCAAGCTGCAGAAGTACTGGTCACCGGTCGCCCGCGTCGACAATATCTACGGCGACAAGAACATCATGTGCGCGTGCATTCCGGTGGATGCGTACAAGGATGACGTCGAGGCGTAGGTCGCGGCCAGTCCGCATATCGAAAAGGCCCCGCTTGCGGGGCCTTTTCATTCCATTGCTGGTCAGGGCCGGGCGCGGTCTTGTACAAGCATCCCGAGCGTTCGAACTCCGCGAAAGGTTCAGTCAGCTCGTGTCGACGAGAGTGTGGTGCCTGCCTGGCTCGGTGAGTGGCAACGCCGAACCTTTCCATTAGCCGGCAACGATGCAGTCCCTGCCCCGCTGCTTGGCCCGATACAACCGCTTGTCGACCGTGTCGATGAACGTAAGCAGCTCGTCAGCGGGGCCGGGGATTGCCGTGCCCACACCCAGGCTGATCGTCAGCATGTGGCCAATCGGCGACGGCTCATGCGCAATGCGCTCGTCGCTGACCAGTCGGCTGCAGCGTTCGGCCAGCGCGTGTGCGGCCGTGGCGTCCGTTTCCGGCAGTACCAGCACGAACTCCTCGCCGCCGAAGCGAGCCAGCAGGTCGCGCGCCCGTGTCGCGGCCGAGCTCAGCACCCAGGCCACGCGCTTGAGGCTCAGGTCGCCTTCGAGATGGCCGTAGTGATCGTTGTACTGCTTGAAATAATCGATATCCAGCATGATCAGCGACAGCGGTTGCTGATTGCGCTGCGCGTTGCCCCACTCCAGTTCCATGATCGCGTCGAAACGGCGGCGGTTGGCTACCCCGGTCAGGCCGTCGCGAAACGAAAGCTCCTCCAGCTCTTTCTGCAGGCTGATCAGCTGCTGCTCGGTCCGCTTGCGCTCGCTGATGTCGAACATGAAGCCGATCAGCGAAGCGACCGTGCCGTCGTCGTTGCGCACCACGTGCACCACGTCGCGAATCCATACGTAGCGATCGTCGCGAGTCAGCGCGCGATAGTCGGCCTCGTGGTCCACGCCCGCCAGCGATTGCGCCACGCAATAGTTCACCACCCACTCGCGATCCTCCGGATGCATGCGGCTGGCCCAGTCCCCCACGGTCACCCAGCTGGACGGTGCCCAGCCCAGCAGGGCCTCGATCTGCGGCCCGATATAGGCAAACTGCTTGGTGGCCCAGTCGATCTTCCAGGGAATGGCCTTGGTCGATTCCAGCAGCGTCTTATAGACGGCGCCGTCGGATTCCAGCGTGCTCTCATTGTCGACCATCGTTGCGGGCTCGATTGGTGAAAAGGCAGCCCGGGATGCCGTGGCCCGGTTGCTCTGCCCAGGTTCGAAAATACACTGTCAGCCGGCTGCGGCGCGAGCGCTCAGTTGTGAAAAAAAAGAGGCCCCGCGATGCGGGGCCTCTTCCATTCAGGCAGCTTCCCGGCTCAGCCGCCGTTCTTCGCCAGCCACGCATCGATGGCCGGCAGGCGATCCTTGCGGACCATCTGGCGATACTGGATGTCGGCAATGACGGTGTCGGCGGCGCGGCGCGAGCTCTTGGCGATATGCGCGTCGGCGTAGGCCTTGATCTTGCCGATCATCGCCGGATCGTTCGAACTGGCGCCGATGCCCGGGTAGTAGCGACTGCTGGACGTGGAGTCGACCAGCTTGTCGATCTGCGGACGGTGCGCCATGGCGAATGCCCATGCCATGTCCGGATGCTGATAACCGGCCGCGCGGATCATGCCGGCGCTGTTGGTGGCGCCCGGCTCGTCGGTCAGCGCCAGGTCCAGTGCGCGCTGGGCCAGTGCGTCGTCTTCGGCGATCGACAGCAGCAGGTACAGGCGATCCTTGATCAGCGGCGTGGTTTCGGCCTTGGCCATCGCATGCAGCTTGTCCCAGGTCGCGGCGTCTGCCTTGCGCGCCACCACCGCAAGAATGGTCTTGCGCAGTGCCGGCGGCACGGCTTTCGGATCGGTCGCCTGCGCCGCGTAGCGACGCTGCACTTCCTTGATCACGTCGGTGTCGCCAAGGTCGGCCAGCACGCCGATCAGCTGCGTGCGCAGGATCGTGGTCGGATCGCCCTCGTCCGCCTTCGCTTCCCAGCCCACCCGGGCGAACACCGGCTTGAGCTGCTTGATCGCGAAGGCGTCGAAACGTGCCTGCCGCGCCTTGTCGCCGCGGTAGTACTGGTGAAGGCCCGAGAAGCTGCCGGCGATGTCGCCCCAGATCTGCGGGTCGGCATCGGCCGGGGTCGCCTGGGCCAGGTCGAGGTAGCTGGAGGCCGGCTGCAGCCCGGCCATGCCCAGCGCCCAGGTGTCGCCCATCAGGCCCATCTGGTCGATCGGGGCCAGCTTGGCGAAATCGGCCTTGACCGCCGCAAATTCGGCCGGCGTGTACAGCGTGCGGTAATAGCCGCTCTGCCCCGCGTTCACCAGCACCGGACCGCAGCCGGACACGTCCAGCGTGGCCTTGCCGTCCACCACCGTGCGCGCGGCCTCGGTGCCGCCGACGGCCTTGGCGATCACCGGCACGTGCCACTTCAGCGCTTTCTTGCCCGGGCGATCCTTGGTGAACTCGCCCTGGGTCAGGGTCAGCGTGGTCTTGCCGTTGCTGCACGCGGACGACGCCACGCGGATCAGCGGGATGCCCGGCTGCAGCGTGAAATCATGCGCGATCTGCGTCACCGGCTTGCCGGCCGCGCCCTGCACCGCCTTCCACAGGTCGTCCGACACGGTGTTGCCGTAGGCGTGGGCCTTGATGTAGCTGCGCACGCCGTCGCGCCAGGCGTCGGGGCCGACATAGGCCTCCAGCATGTTGATCACCGCCTCGCCCTTGGCATAGGTGATCGCGTCGAACGCCTGGCTGGCCTGCTCCACCGTCTCCACGTGCTGCACCACCGGGTGCGTGGTGACCACGGCATCGCGCGACATCGCGCCCTCGCGGGTGCCGACGGCGTCGAGGTCGGTGTGCCATTCCGGGTGCAGCTTCTCGGTGGTGCGCGCGGCCATCCACGAGGCAAAGCCCTCGTTGAGCCACAGGTCGTCCCACCAGCGCATGGTCACCAGGTCACCGAACCACTGGTGCGCCATCTCGTGCGCGGCGGTGTTGAACACCTGCTGCTTGTCCGACTGGGTCGAGAAGCTCGGATCCAGCAGCAAGGCATATTCGAAGGTGTAGATCGCGCCCCAGTTCTCCATCGCGGAGAAGAACTGGCTGCTGCCCGGCGAGGCGATGTTGTCCAGCTTCGGCAGCGGATACGGCACGCCGAAATAATCGTTGTACTCGTGCAGCACGTCGCTGGCCGACTTCAAGGTGAAACCGGCCTGCGACTTCTTGCCGATCTGCGTTATTACGCCGATCTCGGTGCCGTCGGCCGTGGTGGTGGCGCGCTCGAACTCGCCCACGCCGAAGAACAGCAGATACGTCGACATCTTCGGCGACTGCTGGAATGTCACTCGCGTCAAGCCGTTGCCCAGATCCTTCTTCGACGCGATCGGCATGTTGTTCACCGCCATGTCGGCGCTCGGCACGGTGGCTTCGAGGTTGAACGTGGCCTTGTACGCCGGTTCATCCCACGACGGGATGAAGCGGCGCGCGTCGGAGTTCTCGAACTGCGTGTACAGCGCGCGCTTCTTGCCGGCCTTGGTGGCGTAGTCGATCGCGAACAGGCCGTTGGCCTGGGTGCCGATCTTGCCGGTGTAGGCCATCGCCAGCTTGTACTCGCCGGCCGGAAGCGGCTGGGCGAACGTGAACGTGGCGGTCTGCGCCTTGGCATCCACCGTCACCTTCGGCGCCGCGATGGCGATCTTCAGCCGGGTCGGCGTCAGGCTCACCGACGAGAACGCCATATCGATCGCATTGAGCGTGATGCTGGTGGTCGGCTGCAGCACATCGACGGTCACCGTCACCTTGCCATCGAAAGTCAGCTTGTCCGCATGCGGCGTCACCGCCACGTCGTAATGGCTGGGCCGTACGTTGCGCGGCAGCTGGGTGGTGGCGAGGTTCGCCGTGGACGTCATGGCCGGCGTCGCCGCCATGCCGGTCATTGAGGCGCCGGCAAGCGCCAGGGCAATCGCGGAAACCAGGTAAGTACGCATGACATTCCCTTCAGGTGTGGTGATGCGGCGGCCATCTGGGCACGCCGTCCTCGGTTGCGACAGTGAAACGCCGGGCGGATGAAAGCGGCCAGCCTGCCTGTCGCGATAGTGCCGGCCGCCAGCGTATCCGGACACGGCCGGAAGTCATGGCTGGGCCGGGACAGGCGCAGAACGACGGCACGTTGACGGCGCCCGCCGCAGGATGCGGGTTCGACCGCGACGCCGTGCGCCGCGACAACGATCCCAAGCAGGAGCGCCCGCCATGGCCACGAAGAAACCGTCCGCCCAGTCCGCCAAACCATCCGCCGACCGGCCCGTCGATGACCGCCGTGGCCACGGCGACGAACTGCAGCAGATGGCAGGCGGAAGACACCCGTCGCTGACCACCAACCAGGGCGTGCCGCTCAGCGACAACCAGAACTCGCTGCGCACCAGCCCGCGCGGGCCGACCCTGCTCGAAGACTTCGTGCTGCGCGAGAAGATCACCCACTTCGACCACGAACGCATCCCCGAGCGCATCGTGCATGCGCGTGGCTCGGCCGCCCACGGCTACTTCGAGCTGACCAAATCGCTGAAGAAATACACCACCGCGAAGATCCTCACCGAAGTCGGCGAGAAGACCCCGTTGTTCACCCGCATTTCCACCGTGGCCGGTGGCGCGGGATCGATCGACACGCCGCGCGACATCCGCGGCTTCGCGGTGAAGTTCTATACGAAGGAAGGCAACTGGGACCTGGTCGGCAACAACATCCCGGTGTTCTTCATCCAGGACGCGATGAAGTTCCCCGACCTGGTGCACGCGGTAAAGATGGAACCGGACCGCGGCTTTCCGCAAGCGGCCAGCGCACACGACACATTCTGGGATTTCATCTCGCTGACGCCCGAAGCGATGCACGTGATCATGTGGGCGATGAGCGACCGCGCGATCCCGCGCTCGCTGCGCATGATCGAGGGCTTCGGCATCCACAGCTTCCGCCTGGTCAACGAGAACGGCGACAGCACCTTCGTGAAGTTCCACTGGCGGCCGAAGCTCGGCCTGCAGTCGCACGTATGGGACGAGGCGGTGAAGGTGGCCGGTGCCGATCCGGACTATCACCGGCGCGACTTGTTCGAGGCGATCCAGGCCGGCAACTTCCCGGAGTGGGAGCTGGCCGTGCAGCTGTTCACCCAGGCCCAGGCCGACGGCTTCCCGTTCGACCATCTCGACGCCACCAAGATCATTCCCGAGGAGCTGGTGCCGCTGACCGTGATCGGCCGCATGGTGCTGAACCGCTGGCCCGACAACTTCTTCGCCGAGACCGAACAGGTGGCGTTCTGCCCCTCGCACGTTCCGCCCGGCATCGATTTCTCCAACGATCCACTGCTGCAGGGCCGGCTGTTCTCTTACCTCGACACGCAGCTCTCGCGGCTGGGCTCGCCGAACTTCCACCAGTTGCCGATCAATGCGCCGAAGTGCCCGTTCGTCAACCAGCAGCGCGACGGCCACATGCAGATGGAGGTGCCCAAGGGCCGCGTGAACTACGAGCCGAGCTCGCTCGACCCTGCCTCAGCACGCGCCACCAACACGGGCTTCCGCAGCTTCGCCGAGCCGGCCGGCGACGGCAGCAAGGGCCGCATCCGCGCCGAGAGCTTTGCCGATCACTACAGCCAGGCACGCCAGTTCTACCGCAGCCAGACCGGCTTCGAGCAGGCGCACATCGCCTCCGCGTTCGTGTTCGAGCTGTCCAAGGTCGAGACGCTGCACGTGCGCGAGGCGATGATCGGCCACCTGCGCAACGTCGACGAAGACCTCGCCCATCGCGTCGCCGACGGCCTCGCCCTGCCCAGCTTCCCGCCGGCGCAATCGAAGGCAGTGCCCACGAAAGACCAGCCGATGTCGCCGCCACTGCAGATCATCGGCAAGATGAAGGACACGCTCAAAGGCCGCGCCGTCGGCATCCTGATCCACGACGGCTCCGACGCCGCCGCGATCAGGGCGGTGCGCAAGGCGGCGGAATCCGCCGGCGCCAGTGTCAAGATCGTCTGCCTCAAGGTCGGTGGTGCCAAGCTCAGCGATGGCAAGCAGCAGTCCGCCGACGGCCAGCTTGCCGGCACGCCGTCGGTGGTGTTCGACGCCGTGGCGCTGGTGCTGTCCGACGACGCCGGCAAGCTGCTGGCGAAGGAAGCCGCCGCGGTCGACTTCGTGCGCGACGCCTTCGGCCACCTCAAGGCCATCGCCGCCGATGCCGGCGCGCAAGCCGTACTGAAAGCCGGCGGCATCAGGAAGGACGCCGGCGTGGTCGACGCCAGCGATACTGCCGGCTTCATCAAGGCTGCCAAGACACGGCAGTGGGCACGCGAGGCGAAGCTGCGCACGTTGGCTTAAGGCAACGCTGAATAATCGGTCGCAATCAATCTGCCTTCGCATCTGATCAGTCTTGCACCTGATCAGACGGGTAGATCACGGTTTTCTGCTCTTGGGTTTCATCCGTTTCGCGCCTTGAGGCGCGTTGTTGGCCCTCGACGGGCCGTCATGCGGGCACTCGGGTGCGAGACAGGAGTTGGCCAATCCAATGGCCACAAAAACGGGGTAGTACCCGGGCAAGCTCAAGCAACACCACGTGTACAGGCATTCCCACTGCGTGTGGTTTTAGCTTTGATACTCGTCTATCGGCGATTCTCCACTCGTGGGCTTGGCGGCTCACGAGTGGAGTTTCCCGATGGACTTCGGTAAACGTCAAACTTCTACTGTCTCCCCGGCAGAGCCGGGCGAACTCCCGATGGGTTCAGGCATCGAGTAACGCGAATGATGATCTTCGCTCCTCAGCGCTTCCTGATGGCCCTGTTGATCTATACCGCGACTCGATAAGCGTTGCGCTTTTTCGCAGCCATCCAAACGCCCAGGAGACCAAATCCCAATAGGCCGAAAGTCCCCGGCTCGGGCACCGAATTCGGGTTATGCTCCGCGCGGCCGAAGCGCAAATCGTCAAAGCCCAGAATGTCGTTGGTGGCGTTGAACGTGACGCTGGAAATCTGGTTTCCAAAATCGATGAAGCCGAAGAACGCGCCGCCCCCGCCGATGGCCGGCGGCATATTGAGCGTATAGGTAACGGACGATCCATCCGTGTACACGATGGTTTGCTGCGGCACGGCATCCGTTTGCAAGCCGTTTACATAGAAGCCAAACGAATCCACTGGGCTCGTAAAGCTGAATGTCACTGCACCGCCAAAAACAGAGCGGAAGAAAGCACCGCCGGCGGTGGTATTGAACCCGCATAACGCGCCGCAGCCTGAGTTGTTGGTTGTGCTGCCGCCGGTAATGGTCACGTTGGCGGGCAACGCGGACTCAAAGTCAACGATGGAAATGGCGCCAGCAACCGCGTCAAAAGCCGCGGCCTTCGCGCTGGAATTAACCATCTGTGCCAGCGAACTGACGTTGTTGTCCGACGCTGAGTAGACGACAGGCGTTGCTTGCGCAGACATGCAGGCTGCAGAAAGCGTAGCCGCTAGTAGGAGGAGATTTTTGATTGACATAAGTGTTTTTCTCCAGAGTTTCACTAGTGTTGTTGCTAGTGTTGTTGATTGCTGGTTCAAGCCCAGATCTCGCGAGAGATCTAAGTTGAGTAAGCAGATTCAATGCCATGCTGTATACCTCCGTAGTAACAAGGACTTGGGTTTCACCCTTGGGGTTGCGGAAAGCGGTTCCGTAAAGGATTTCGACGCTTCGCAACATGCACGCAGCTCGGGCCAGGTCCAGCATCGTCGCATTCAAACATCCGGACCCTGCGGGCGGATCGTCCGACCGCGGTGAAATGAACCCCGAAGTGAGCGGCAATCTGCGTATAGCTGTACTCGCCGGTCGCCATGCCGCCCTCATGGTGGTATCGCGATTCGGGTGGGCTTTCGTAATCGCATCCAGCGATTGCTGGAGATCGGCGCTGCGCACGCGGAATGTTGATGTCGTCCGGCCGCCGCGCAGCCCGCTGGTGCGCACCAGCGACAAATGCATCGTCACCGAGGAACACTGCCGCCGAACAGAACCACACCCAGTAGTGCGCGCATAAAAAATACCTCGCAAGCATTCAGACAAAAGAGACCGCCTGGCGCCGCCGCAACGGCGCCATCCGATCCATCAGCAAATCCATTCGCGATCCGCGCGGTGAGAACACCAGCAAACGCTTGCGCGGCTCATAGAGTTATTGATGCAGGGAGCCGGCACGGGGTTGCGCATGACTCATGGCTTGGCTTTCGCTGCGAGGCCCGGCACGCAGTTGGTCAACGCGGCGCCATGCGCGGCGTTCCCTGTCTTGCATGCCGCCGCTCGACCGGCACGGCATGGCACTACTCAGACGCCGGCATCCCACCCTGAAGGACACCGCCATGAACAATGCTTCGATGATCCGCCTCGGCCTGCTCAGCCTGTTCGCCTGCACCGCGTTCGCCAGCGCCAGTGCGATGGCCTCGGACACGACCGTACCTGGTCACCCGCGCGTCAATGAGGTGAGCAAGCGCATCGACAACCAGCAGGCGCGCACCGCCAAAGGCATTGCCAACGGCACCATCACCGGCAAGCAGGCTGCCCGCGACGAAAAGCACGACGCCAATATCGCCCAGCGCCAAAGCGCCGACGAGGCGAAGCACAACGGCCACCTGACCAAGGCCGAAACCCGCCGTCTCAACCGTGCCGAAAACCGCAACAGCCGCGCCATCCACCGTCAGCGTCATTGATCGGTTGCGTACAAAAGAGGCCCTGATGCCGGGGCCTTTTTTTGTTGCTCGGGCGAGGCTATGAAGTTGCGAATGCCGCCGTAGCGACCCGGTGCGCCACTCTCAGTCGGGCGTGTTCACCGGCACGGCCAGGCTGCGCTTGAGCGTGTCCAGCGCCACGCGCGTGCGGAAGCGTTTCACGTTGGCGTTGGCAGCCACCAGCCGCTGCATCAGCGCGTCGTAGTCGCCGACGTCGCGCGCCGTCACCACCAGCACGTAGTCGCTGTCGCCGGTCACGTACCACGCCTGCTGGATCGCCGGCTCGGCGGCGATCCACTGCCGCAGGCTGGCCAGCAGTTCGGGCCGCTCGCGCTCGACTTCGAGATCGGCGATCACGGTGAGCCGCTGGTCCACGCTGCGCGGATCGATCAACGTCACTTCCGCCACGATCACCCCGTCCTCGCGCAGCCGCGCCATGCGCCGCTGCACCGCCGACGCCGACAAGCCGATGTCCGTGCCGATCATCTCGGCGGAGCGTCGCGCGTCGCGCTGCACGATCGCGAGAATCCGGCGGTCGAATTTGTCGAGTTCGGCGGGCATCGGGCGCAAACACCTCGTGGACGGGGAGAAAACCTGTTTTGCCGGCGAACAACGCCACTTCGCCGCGCCGCGGAAACCTAGCATAGGTCGTCGCCTTCCACGCCATTGCGAGACCTCATCCATGCCCACGCTGACCCGCCTCGACCGGATCCTCGCCGCATCGCGCCAAATCGATCCGGTGTTCCTGGATTCGCCGATGCTCACCAACGATGCCCTGGACGCAGCGCTGCGCTGCCGGCTGATCGCCAAGGACGAAACCGCCAACCCGATCGGCTCGTTCAAGGGCCGCGGCACCGAGCTGTTCGCCGCGCTGGCGCTGCAGCCGGGTGAATCCGTGGTCTGTGCGTCCGCCGGCAATTTCGGCCAGGGCCTGGCCCGCGCGGCGATCCGGCGTGGTCATGCCTGCACCGTGTTCGCCGCGGAAACCGCCAACCCGGTGAAGGTCGCGGCGATGCGAAGGCTGGGTGCGGAAATCCGGCTGGCCGGCAGCGATTTCGACGCGGCCAAGGACGCCGCGCGCCGCCATGCGGCAGCCAGCGGCCGGCGTTTCGTCGAGGACGGCCTCGAAGCCGAGTTCGCCGAAGGCGCCGGCACCCTCGCGCTGGAACTCGCCGGCTCGACGGCGATCGACGTCACCGTGGTGCAGCTGGGCAACGGAGCGCTGCTGGCCGGCGTGGGCACCGCGATCCGGCATGTCGCACCGCACGCGGAGATCATCGCGGTGGTGGCAGCCGGTGCACCGGCAATGAAGCTGTCGATCGACGCCGGCCAAGTCATCGAGACCGACCACGCCGACACCATCGCCGACGGCATCGCCGTGCGCGTGCCGATCGCCGCCACGCTGGCGCATCTGCGCGCGTGCTGCGACGACGTGGTCGCCGTATCCGACGCGCGGATCTTCGAGGCGATGCGCCTCATCCATCACCACCTCGGTGTCGCGGTAGAGCCATCCGGCGCCGTCGGCGTCGCGGCCCTCCTCGACGACCCGGAACGCTTCGCCGGCCGCCGCGTGGCGACGATCCTCTGCGGCGGCAACCTGTCGCCGGTCATGCGCGAGCGCCTGCTGGCGGCTTGAGCGCACTCTTTTCCTCGGGACTCGCACACAGATGAAACTTCTCTACCAGACGCACTCGCCCTACGCGCGCAAGGTGCTCGTCGCCGCCCACGAACTCGGTCTGCAGCAGCGCATCGAGGTGATTCATCACGACACCAGCCCCACCCGCCGCAACGACGAGGTATTCGCGCTCAACCCGCTCGGCAAGGTGCCGGTGCTGATCGTCGACGACGGCCTGGCGTTGTTCGACTCCAACGTGATCTGCGAATACCTCGACGGCCTGCACGCGGGCGCGAAACTCATCCCGCATGAACACGGCGCGCGCTTCCGTGCCTTGCGCAGGCAGGCGCTGGCCCAGGGCATGGCCGATGCCGGCATCGCCGCGCGCTGGGAAGCCGAGCGGCGGCCCGCACCGTCGCGCTGGCCACCGATGCTGCAGGGCCAGCTGGACAAGATCGCTGCCGCCTGCGACTTCCTCGAACAGGAGATCGGCGACGCACCGCGCACGGAAACCCTCCCCGACGTTGGCGACATCGCACTGGCCACCGCGCTCAGCTGGATCGCCTTCCGCGACGTCTACCCGTTCGCCGACGGCCGCCCGCGCCTGTCCGCCTGGTACGCACGCTTCAGCCAGCGCCCGTCGATGCAGGCCACCACGCTTGCCGGCGACACACTCGATTAAGCGCACTTCTCCACTTCCACCCCATCGACCGGATACACCCATGAGCTCCCTCTGGACCGACCTGCTGTTCCTGCACGGCCACATCACCGATCCCCAACTTGCTCGCCGCCTGCTTCCCCCTCCCCCGCCGACCGGGCCGGACCCGCCCCATCCCGCCGCAACCCCGATGCCCCTGCTGCAACAACTCGCCCGCCGCCTCTGTCTCGGCATCGGCGATGGCATGTCGCGCACGCAATGAAGGGCCAAACCCACCACAGCAACCGCGCCGAGAATCGCAACTGCTGCGCCATCCATCGCCAGCGCCATCGACCGACCGTGTACGAAAAAAGGCCCCGATACCGGGGCCTCTTCATCACGCTGGCGATGCCATCACCGGCATCGCGTCTCCGCTATGCCCCTGCCTCTGGCTCGGGCTTCATCTTCTCCAGCACCTCTTCCAGATCGGTGATCGCCGTTTCCAGCGCCTCGTGCAGTTGCCCCTGCCGATCCATCAGGTCGGCGATCTTGTCGGCCAGCTTCAGCTTGGACAACTCGCCGTCGAATAGCAGCCACTCCGCCGTCAGCGTTTCCACGTTGTTCTTCGAGTAGTGCCGCATCTCCTTGAGCTGCACCACCGTATTGCCGATATGGTCGGCGGGGGTTTTGGCATGTTCGTCGGACATGGATGGTTCCTCTTGGCGAAATACGTGGCGGTCATTCGATCGTTCGCCGCGATGCCGGCTGCCGGCAGAACGTATGGGGGTCGACCGTAGCGCTGGCGATGCGAAGTGGGAGTCAACGTCTGGCAAGTGGCGCATCGTGATGACTGCTGATCAGCACAGGCGCACATCCAGGCGCGTCGCTGGATATGAGACAGGCAGATGGTGGACTGCCCATGCGCCAATACGGCGTTATCTGCAAGGCGAGCGACATGTATTTCAAGCTCTACAAGGACACTGCAGGCTATTGGCGCTGGACTCTTTTCGCAGTGAACGGTCGCAAGATTGCCGATTCGGGCGAAGGTTACGTCAACAAGGGCGACTGCCAGTCGGCTATCGATCTGGTCAAATCCGCCAGCGCGCTCACACCCGTCCTGGAATGACTTTCGTAGCGCAGAAAGAAAGAGGCCCCGCAAGCGGGGCCTCTCCGTTTCGCGACAGGTGAATCCCGCGCTCAAGCCGTCACTGGCCGGTCGGCGCCGGATCGGTCGGCGGCGTGGGCGTGCGCGGTCCACGGGCAAAACGGGCAGCCAGCGCCTTGCGCGCGTCGTCCAGCCCCTGTCCCTTGCCGGCGACCTTGAACACCGCGTATCCCTCCAGCGCGTTGGTCATCAGGTCGCTGCCGATCGCCATTTCGGTATCGGTGCCGCGGTGATGCAACTTGCCCATGCGCAGCAGACGCGGGCGCAACGCATCCAGCGTGGCCAGGTCGCGCTGGTAGCCGGCCAGATCGAAATTGCCCGGCAGCACCCCCGGGTTGTCGCCGAACACATGACCAGCCTGCCGGCAGAACGCCTCGGACTTGTCGCCCATCTTGGTCAGCTCGTGCCGCTGGTCCGGCGTCAGCGCAATCAGCGAGGCCAGCCCCGTTTCCAGCGCCGTGAGGGCGCCGTCGATGGCAGCAAGCGTGTCGGTGTTGAGGTCGATATCGACCAGATTCTGGCTCATGTCCACTCCTTAGATGTGATGTCAGGAAAGCCGGCCCGTTTGGCCGGCGCCGAAGCGTAACGTGGAGGCAAGCCCCAACCGACGCCTCGCTCGTAGGTCAAAAAAGCACTGCGGTGTAGACGAGAACCGCGTTTCCCGGCGCGTGAATGCTGGCGGCCAACGTGACCGTCCTTGATCGGGACGCTGAAGAGAGTCGCTCCACCCCAAAAGAGCCGATCGCCGATCCAAAAGACCCACGCTTGACCGGAAAAGACCCAAGCGCCGATGAAAGAGAGCCATGCCCGGCTCTACCGAGTCCCACGCGTCAGTGAAAAGAGCCACGTTCCGATGAAAAAGAGCCAAGCGTGGCTCTCCTGGGTGCTAAGCGTGGGTCTTTTAGTCCCACGCGTGACTCTGAAAGAGTGGCGCTTGGCTCTTTGGGTGTGACGCGTGGGACTCGGGCGAGCCACGCTTGGCTCTTCTGCTTGGCTACCCGAATCGGAAGCGTGGCCTGAATCGCCGAAGTGCATTGCACGTATAACGAGGTGACAAAGTGGTCCTGTAGCGACCTGCAAAGCCGCATGCGCCAGTTCGATCTACTCAGCTCTCGCGAGCGTTGGCGCCAACGTCAAAAGCCGCCTAAGCTGGAAGTCACTCGCACGGCGATATCGGAATCCAGAGGGCATGATGAGCGCGGAGATCCTTGAACTTCAGGCATCGTTACGTGCCTTTGCCAGTGAACGGGAGTGGGATCAGTTCCATTCCCCCAAAAACCTAGCTGCAGCACTGTCCGTCGAAGCTGCCGAACTTTTGGAACATTTCCAATGGCTCACAGAAGATCAGAGCCGCTCCGTACCCGATGACAAACGGGAGGCTATCGCGGAAGAAGTCGCTGATGTGTTCCTGTATCTGCTTCAGTTGGCAGACAAGCTGGGCATCGATCCTGTGCAAGCAGCGCAGAAGAAGATGCAGACAAACACCATCAAGTATCCCGTTGAACGCGCCAAAGGGACTAGCAAGAAGTACTCTGAGTTTTGATGCAAGGCCACAGGGGGCCGAAGCGTGATTGTCTATCAGGCGAATAAAAACAAGTTTTTGGACGATCACGACAATCGGGACATCGAGAACGTCATCTCCACCAAGTATCTGCAGCAAACTGGTCGCTACGCGCCTGAAGCGGAGTTCCGTTCCTGGAAGAACTCGCTGGGCGAAATGGCCAAGGTGCTACGCGACCCCGGCATTCCTGGCGATGTCGGCGTAGGCGTCGAGTTCGGCATCCCTCAGACCTCCAAGCGCATCGATTTCATTCTTTCGGGGCGAACCGATGATGGCCCGAACCTCATCATTGTCGAACTCAAACAGTGGTCCGAGGCCAAGCTCACCGAAAAGGACGGCCTCATCATCGCGCGTCGCGGCGGTCCGTCAGCCGAGCGCGAAGGCGCGCATCCCTGTTATCAGGCGTGGTCGTATGCGGCGCTGCTTGAAGGCTTCAATGAAGCCGTTTACAAGCGCAGCGTGGTACTCAGTCCTTGTGCGTATCTCCACAACTATGTCCAAGATGGCATTATCGACCACCCTGCGTATTACGGCGACTACATTCGGAAAGCACCACTGTTTCTGAAAGGTGAAGTCGAGCGTCAACGCCTTCGGAACTTCATCAAACAGCATGTGAAGTATGGTGACAATGCCGAACTGATCTTCGAGATCGAGAATGGCCGCATCCGGCCATCCAAGATGCTGGTGGATAGTCTGGTCGGGATGATGAAGGGCAACCGCGAGTTCGTCCTCATCGACGATCAAAAGGTGGCCTTTGAGAACGCGGTATTGCTAGCTACGCGTGCATCGGAAGAGAAGAAACAAGTTGCCATCATTCAAGGTGGCCCGGGCACCGGGAAATCGGTTATTGCAGTCAACCTGCTTGCTCATCTATCAAAATTAGGTCTCGTCAGCAAATACGTCTCCAAGAACGCCGCACCACGAGCAGTCTTCAAAGCCAAGCTGACAGGCACTTTCAAGCAAACCGTCATCGGCAACCTGTTCTCGGGCTCTGGGTCCTTCTTTGAGACTGAGGTCAACGCATTTGATGCTCTCATCGTCGACGAAGCGCACCGGCTCAATGAGAAGTCGGGGCTATATGGAAACCTAGGCGAGAATCAGATCAAGGAGATCATCCAAGGCAGCAAGTGCACGATCTTCTTTGTCGATGACGACCAGATCGTGACTCTGTCTGATATTGGGCACACTGCTGCGCTCGAAAATTGGGCGCATTCACTCGGTGCCGAAGTTACGCATCTACAGCTGGCTTCGCAGTTCCGGTGCGGTGGCTCGGACGGCTACATGGCATGGCTGGATAACACTCTTGGCATACGTGAAACCGCCAACAGCATGCTCGAGCCTAACGAGTTCGATTTTCGAGTTGTTGACTCTCCCAATGAACTTCATCAGCTGATCGCCGAGCGAAATGCCGTCAACAACAAGTCTCGCGTCGTAGCGGGCTACTGTTGGGACTGGGTCAGCAAAAAGAATCCTGATCAATTCGATGTTGTGATCCCGGAGCACGGCTACGCCAAACGCTGGAACCTCGACAAAGATGGCAGTCTTTGGATCATGGCGCCGAACTCCATTGAGGAAGTCGGCTGTATCCACACGTGCCAAGGACTTGAGCTTGATTACATCGGCGTGATCATCGGCCCCGACCTGGTCGCGCGAGATGGAAAGCTTATTACCGTACCAAAAGCCCGCTCCAACAAGGATCGCTCTATACGAGGTTGGAAAAAAAAGATGGAGGTCGATCCCGAGGGCACGCAAGGGCGAGTCGATCGAATCATCCGTAACACCTACAAGACGCTCATGACTCGGGGCATGAAAGGAGCCTACATATACTGCGTTGATGATGAAACGCTGAACTACTTCAGAACGGCATTGAGTGCGCCGGTTTAACGCAACGCAATGTCGCGGAGTTGCCCGTCGCTGCGTGGCTGGCGTGGCACGGCGATGGTTCGGTCTACCCTCGCCCAGCGCCGTGCACACACGCCATGCACGCCCGGCCGTACCATCACCAGACCCGGGCACGTCAGAGCAGGAGTATTCCCATGCTGTACAAGAAACAGACATTGAAATCGGTCGATCGCGCGTTCGAGGACGTGCAGGCGTCGGTGAAGGGGCACAGCTTTGGCATGCTGCATTACTACGATTTCCGCAAGACGCTGGCCGACAAGGGCTTCGAACTGCCCAACGAGTGTCTGGTGCTGGAGGTCTGCAACCCGCGGCAGGCGGCGGAGGTGCTGGGCATGGACATGTCGCTGAACATGGCGCTGCCCTGCCGCATCTCGATCTACGAGGATCACGGCAAGACCTGGATCGGCATGGTGCCGCCGACCGCGCAGTTGTCGCTGATCTCCGATGATCCGCGGATCGCCGAGGCGGCGCGCGCGGTGGAGCAGACGCTGAAGGAGATCATCGACTCGGCGGCATAGTCGGCATTGGCGTGCCGCACGCCGGGCAGATGCCTGGCTTCGGCACCGACAGCAAAAAGCCCCGTCATGCGGGGCTTTTTGCATAGCGCGTCGCCTGCAGCAGGATCAGGCGAACGGATCATCCAGCACGATGGTGTCATCACGATCCGCACCGGTAGCGACCAGCGCCAGCTTGCAACCGGAGAGTTCTTCCACCGCGCGCAGATACGCGCGGGCGGCGGGCGGAAGCTGGTTCCAGTCGCGGATGCCGGCGGTGGATTCCTGCCAGCCGGGGAATTCCAGGTAGACCGGCTTGCACTCGTCCCAGCCGTCGGCGTCGAGCGGGGCCAGTTCGCGGCGCTTGCCGCGGTATTCGTAGGCGATGCAGACCTTGACGGTTTCCAGGCCGTCGAGCACGTCGAGCTTGGTGATGGCCAGGCCGTTGATGCCGTTGATCTGGGTGGCGCGCTTGAGTGCGACCAGGTCGATCCAGCCGCAGCGACGCGGGCGGCCGGTGCTGGCGCCGAACTCGTTGCCGACCTTGCGCAGGCGCTCGCCCATCTCGTCGTTCAGTTCGGTCGGGAACGGGCCACTGCCGACGCGCGTTGCATAGGCCTTGCAGATGCCGAGCACATAGTCGATGTCGCGCGCGCCCACGCCGGTGCCGGCCAGTGCGCCGCCGATGGTGGTGTTGCTGGAGGTGACGTAGGGATAGGTGCCATGGTCGATGTCGAGCAGCGCGCCCTGCGCGCCCTCGAACAGGATGTTGCCGCCGTCCTTGCGCACGTCGTGCAGGATGGTGGCGACGTCGTCGACCATCGGGCGGATGTACTCGCCCCAGGCCAGTGCGTCTTTCAACACAGTGTCGTAATCGACCGGCTCGACCTTCAGCCACTGGGTGAGGATGAAGTTGTGGTAGTCGACGGCGGTCTTGATCAGCGCCGGCAGTTCGTGCGGGTACATCAGGTCGGCCACGCGCACGCTGCGGCGGGCGACCTTGTCCTCGTACGCCGGGCCGATGCCGCGGCCGGTGGTGCCGATGGCCTTGCCGCCGGCGGCGATCTCGCGCGCCTTATCGACGGCGATGTGGTACGGCATGATCAGTGGCGTGGCCGGGCTGATCTTGAGGCGCGAGCGCACTTCGACGCCGTTGGCCTCGAGCTCGGCGATTTCCTGGATCAGCGCCTCGGGCGACAGCACCACGCCGTTGCCGATCAGGCACAGCGCGTCGTCGCGCAGGATGCCGGAGGGGATCAGGTGCAGCACGGTCTTCTTGCCCTTGATCACCAGCGTGTGGCCGGCGTTGTGGCCGCCCTGGAAACGCGCCACGGCGCTGACGCGCTCGGTCAGCAGGTCGACGATCTTGCCCTTGCCTTCGTCGCCCCACTGGGCACCAAGAATGACTACTGACTTACCCATGATGTTCTCGCTTCGCTGGTCGTGCCCGTAGACGGGCGTCGTCAAATGTTTGCTCGTCATTCCGGCGCAGGCCGGAATGACGGATGGTTCGAAACAACGTGCCGAAATCCGCCGGCTCAGCGTTTTGCGGCGGGCTGGCCGAAGTAGCGCAGGAACTCGTCGTCCGGCTTCATGATCATCACGCCCTTGCCGTCCTCGAACGATTTCCGATAGGCGGCGAGGCTGCGATAGAAGGTGAAGAACTCCGGATCCTGGTTATACGCCTGCGCGTAGATGGCGGCGGCTTGGGCGTCGCCATCGCCACGGATCTTGGCCGCATCGCGCTGGGCATCGGCACGCAGCACCTGGCCCTGGCGGTCGGCATCGGCCTGGATCGTCTCGGCCGATTCCTGGCCGGTGAAGCGCAGTTCGTTGGCCAGTTGCAGGCGTTCGGCGCGCATGCGCTTGTACACCGATTCACTGACTTCGTTGGGCAGGTCGATGCGCTTGATGCGCACGTCGACCACGGCGATGCCGAGGTTCTTGCGCGCCGAGGCGTCGGTCTGCGCACGCACCCGCTCGGTGATGTCCTTGCGGCCACCGGAGATCAGGTCGGGCAAGGTGCGCGCATTGAATTCGAAGCGCAGCGCGTCCTTGACGATCGGGGTGAGCCGCTGCGCGGCCTGCAGCTGATCGCCGCCGGTGGCGCGGTAATAGGCGGCGTTGTCGGCGACGCGCCACTTCACGTAGAAGTCGACGTTGACGCTCTTCTTCTCGGAGGTGAAGTAGCGCTCGGGCGGCGCGTCCAGCGACAGGATGCGCTTGTCGAAATGCATCACCTGCTGGATCACCGGCAGCTTGAAATGGAGGCCCGGCTGGTAGTCGGTGTGCACGATGCGGCCGAACTGCAGCAGCAAGGCGCTGTGCCCTTCGCCGACCACGAACATGCTGTTGAGGCCGAGCAGGAGCACCAGGATCGCGACGACGACGGAACTGATCTTCATCATGGCTGGGTTCCCTTGTCGGCTGCGCTGCCGCTGTTGGCAGGCGACGTGGTCGGCACGATCGCGCCTACCGTGGCCGAGCCGGTTTCAGGCGCCGCCGGGGCGCCCTGCAGCGGCGGCAGGGTGATGATGTTGCGGCCGTTGGAGCCGTCGATCACCTTGGGGTTGTTGGCCATCACCTGTTCCATCGTTTCCAGCCACAACCGCTTGCGGGTGACTTCGGGAGCGGCCTTGTACTGGGTCAGCAGCAAATCGAAGCGCGCGGAATCGCCTTGCGCGCGGGCGATGCGCTCGGCCTTGTAGCCGGAAGCTTCGGCGGCGATGCGCGCGGCGTCGCCACGGGCCACCGGCACCACCTTGCTGGCGTATGCCAGGGCGGCGTTCTCGATGCTCTGCTTGTCTTCGCGGGCGTTGTTGACGTCGTCGAAGGCGTCCTTCACTTCGTTCGGCGGGGACACGTTCTGGAAGCTGACCTCGGTGACGCGCAGGCCGGAATCGTAGCCGTCCAGCGTCTTCTGCAAGGTCACCTGGGCCTCGCTGACCAGGCTGGCGCCGGCGGCGGACAGGATCTGGTCCATGTCGCTGCCGCCGATCACCGAGCGCACGGCAGCTTCGGCGGCGGCGCCGATGGTTCCGTCCGGGTCGTTCAGCGAGAACAGGTATTTGCGCGAATCGTCCACCTGATACTGCACGGTGAAATCGATGGTGATGATGTTTTCGTCGCGGGTGAGCATGGCCACCTTGTCGGTGACCGAGCGGATCCGCGTGGCCTCGACCTTGTTGACCGACTCGATCGGCTGCGGCAGCTTCAGGTGGAAGCCCGGCGTCAGCGTGCGCGAGTACTGGCCGAAGCGCAGCACCACACCGGCCTCGCGCGCACCGATGATGGTGTAGCTGCTGAACAGCAAGCCGACCACCAGCAGCACCAGTACGGCGGTGAGGATGCTGCCGGGGCCCTGCCCCAGTTTGCCCATGCGGTTCTTCAGCTGGTTGAGCAGGTCGTCCACGGGCGATTTGCCGGAGGAGCGCTTCCTGTTCCAGGGATCACGTTGCCCGTTGTTACCGGGTTCATTCCATGCCACGAGTCAGTCTCCTTGAAGCCGTCGGGAGGCCGGCAACCACGGCCGGAACACGCGTTGAACCGGGGTTACACATGAGATTCAGCCAAAGCTGTCGATGGGGTGCGCGACCTGTTGGGGAGGGCCGCACAAACACTGGATATTCTAGCAGAGCCCGATCGGCTCGTCCGCTGTCCGGAAGTCATTCCGCCACAGCCAGCAGCTCGCGCAGCAGCTGAGTCTCGGTGGGATCGCCACCGCTGAGCGGCGCGATCACGCTGCGCGGCGCGTCGATGCGCAACTGCCAGCCGTGTTCGTCCACCGTCTCGCCGCTGATCGCGCCAGCCGCCTTCAGCCGCGCATGCAGCCGCCCGGCCGTCAACGGCAACAGCAACGCCGACTGCACCCGTTCGCCGCCGAGCAGTTCGCCCAGCGCCTGGCGCAACAAGTCGAGGCCGACGCCGGTGGCCGCGGACAACCAGACGCGCACGGGCTTGCCCGCGGCATCGCGGTCGATGCGCGGCTCGCTGCCGGCAAGGTCGATCTTGTTCATGATGTGCAGCTGCGGCACGTCACCGGCGTCGATCTCTTCCAGCACGTTGTCGACCACGCGGTGCAGGCGCTCGCGCTCCTCGTCGGCGGCATCGCTGACGTGCAGCAGCAGATCCGCATCGCGTGCCTCGGCCAGGGTGGCGCGGAACGCGGCGACCAGATCGTGCGGCAACTCGCGGATGAAGCCGACGGTGTCGGCCAGCACGGCCGGGCCGCAGCTGAGGTCCTCCAGCTTGCGCACGGTCGGGTCGAGCGTGGCGAACAGCAGGTTGGCGGCGTAGACGTCGCCGGTGGTCAGCGCATTGAACAGGGTCGACTTGCCTGCGTTGGTGTAACCGACCAGAGCCACCTGCGGCACTGTGTTGCGCAGGCGCGAGCGACGCTGCTGGCCACGCTGGACCTGCACCTTCTCCAGCCGCTTGGTGAGCATCTTCACGCGCACGCCGATCAGGCGGCGATCGGTTTCCAGCTGGGTTTCACCAGGGCCGCGGTTGCCGATGGCACCGCCGCGCTGGGCATCCAGATGGGTCCAGCCGCGCACCAGCCGGGTGGCCAGATGCTTGAGCTGGGCCAGCTCCACTTCCAGCTTGCCCTCATGCGAACGCGCACGCTGGGCGAAGATATCCAGGATCAGGCCGGCACGGTCGACCACGCGAATGCCGAGATGCTTCTCGAGGTTGCGTTCCTGTACCGGGGTGAGCACGTGGTCGACCAGCACCACGTCGGCCTCCAGCGCGCGCGCCGCCTCGGCGACTTCGTCCGCCTTGCCGCTGCCGATGTAGTAGCGCGGATTGGGATCCTCGACGCGGGCTGCGACCACGCCCAGCACCTCGGCGCCGGCGGACTTCACCAGTTCGGCGAATTCCTCGGCACGTCGCGCCGTATCGCCTTCGCCACGGGAATGCGGCAGGACCAGGACGGCACGATCGCCTTTCTCTTTTCTGTCAAACACTAGTGGGCACGATCCTTCAGGAGCAGACCCACTTCATGCGGGCGGAAGCCCCGTCTATCAAGCGTCCGCGTCGGCGGATGCCGATGCGTCGGAATGATTGTCGTGACCCTCATGGCCTTCATGGCCGTCGTGGCCATTGCCGATACGCACATTGCGGCTCGGTACCACGGTGGAGATGGCATGCTTGTAGACCATCTGGCTCACCTGGTTGCGCAGCAACACCACGAACTGGTCGAACGACTCGACCGTCCCCTGCAGCTTGATGCCGTTGACCAGATAGATGGCTACCGGCACGCGTTCGCGCCGAAGCGCATTCAAAAACGGATCCTGCAACGATTGCCCCTTGGACATTTCTTGTTCTCCCCTTGCCACGGACAGGTCCGGGAAAAAACGCCAATGGCGCCCCGGCCCAACATGACGGGGATGTTAGCTGCTTTCAAATGCTTGATGAAAGGACATTTTTGCGCCGTGCAAGTGCATTGGGTCACGGTGGCAGCACGAACCGGCGGTCAGCGTCCAGCCAGCCGAGCCGGGGTACCCAGAAAGAGCTGCACGGCGTCGGCGGCGCGGGCGCCCAGCGAGGGTCGATCCGGATCGAACAGGCGTGCGCCGTAGTCGCTGCGCAGCCAGGTGATCTGCCGCTTGGCCAGCTGGCGAGTGGCGAAGATGGCGCGGTCGCGGAATTCGGCGGGATCGGTCAGGCCGTCCAGATGCTCCCAAGCCTGCCGGTAGCCTACCGCGCGGATCGCCGGCAGCTCGGCGTGCAGGTCGCCACGTGCGCGCAATGCGCGAACCTCATCGAGAAAACCCGCCGCCAGCATCGTGTCGAAACGCAGCGCGATGCGTTCGTGCAGGACGCGTCGGTCCGCCGGCAACAGCGCCAGCTTGAGTACGCGCCACGGGAAATGTGCCGTCGCGCCGCCACGCTGCAATTCGGACAACGGCCGGCCAGTCAGCTCGATCACTTCCAGCGCGCGCTGCACACGCTGCGCGTCGTTGCAGCCGATCCGTGTCGCCGCCAGCGGATCCCGCTGCGCCAGTCGCGCGTGCATGGCGGGCCAGCCAATCCGTTCGGCTTCCGCGGAAAGTCGCGCCCGGATCGCGGGATCAGCCTCCGGCAAATCGGACAACCCGTGCTGCAACGCGCGGAAATACAGCCCGGTGCCACCAACCAGCAACGGCACCCTGCCCCGCGCGCTGATCTGCCGTATCACCGGCAACGCATCGGCACGGAAGTCTGCCGCTGAATACGGCTGGCCAGGATCGCGGATGTCGATCAACGCGTGCGGATAGCGCGCCAGGGTCGCCGCATCGGGCTTGGCCGTGCCGATGTCCATGCCGCGATAGACCAGCGCCGAATCGACGCTGACCAGGTCCAGCGCGAAGCGCTCACTCAGCTCGCACGCCAGCGCGGTCTTGCCCGAGGCGGTGGGACCCATCAGGAAGATGGCCAATGGACGTGTATCGATGGGCATCGTGAAAGTGTAGGGGCCAGGCTGCTGGGCAGCCAGCAACGTGCCTGGTCTGGCAACCACACCACAGCCAGGCGCCCGGCTGGTTCTATAATTGCCGCTTCCCCGCCCGCTGTTCGGGCCAACCAATGGATTCCCATGTCGCAGACGATGAAGGCCCTGGTCAAGCGCAAACCCGAACAGGGCATCTGGATGGAAGAAGTGCCGCTGCCGGTGGTTGGCCCGAACGAGGTGCTGATCAAGATCGAGAAGACCGCGATCTGCGGCACCGACCTGCACATCTACAAGTGGGACGAGTGGAGTCAGCGCACGATCAAGCCGGGGCTCACCATCGGCCATGAATTCGTCGGCCGCATTGTCGAGATCGGCCCGGGCGTGACCGGTTACAAGATCGGCGACCGCGTTTCCGCCGAAGGCCACATCGTCTGCGGCCATTGCCGCAACTGCCGCGCCGGCCGTCAGCACCTGTGCCCGAACACGATCGGCATCGGCGTGAACCGCAACGGTGCGTTCGCCGAGTACATGACGATGCCGGCCTCGAACCTGTGGCCGATCCCGGACCAGATCCCGTCCGAGCTGGCCGCATTCTTCGACCCGTACGGCAACGCCGCGCATTGCGCACTCGAATTCGACATGATCGGCGAGGACGTGCTGATCACCGGCGCCGGCCCGATCGGCATCATCGCCGCCGGCATCGCCAAGCACATCGGCGCGCGCAACGTGGTGGTCACCGACGTCAACGACTACCGCCTCAAGCTCGCCGCCGACATGGGCGCGACGCGCGTGGTCAACGTTTCCAAGCAGTCGCTGAAGGACGTGATGAAGGACCTGCACATGGAGGGCTTCGACGTGGGCCTGGAGATGAGCGGCAACCCGCGCGCGTTCAACGACATGCTCGATTGCATGTACCACGGTGGCAAGATCGCCCTGCTCGGCATCCAGCCCAAGGGCGCCGGTATCGACTGGGACAAGGTGATCTTCAAGGGCCTCACCCTGCAGGGCATCTATGGCCGGCGCATGTACGAGACCTGGTACAAGATGACCCAGATGGTGTTGACCGGCTTCCCGCTGCAGAAGGTGCTGACTCACCAGATCCATATCGACGATTTCCAGAAGGGCTTCGACCTGATGGATGCCGGCACCTGCGGCAAGGTCGTCTGCTCCTGGAATTGAGCCTTGCGGTTCGACCTGGGATACGAGTCCACGCTCCCTGACCACGGCTGAAACACAGGGAGCCTACCCTTCACCGGCAGGCCGGCTTCTCCGTACACTGGATCCACTCGGCCGGGGTGCCGGCGGATATTGGATGACCGGCGTGTTGCACCCCGCGCCGCCGGACCAGCGCTGACGGAGAGTTCCCATCATGGTTGATCGTCGTCATCTTCTCGATGACTTGCGCCTGGCCCAGCTACGCGCACATGCCGACCGTCTGTACCGCTCGCACCGGCTGCGCAAGGCCGTGCTCATCCTCGGCATCGTGCTGGTGGCGTTCGGTCTGCTGGGTTTCTTCGCCGGGCCGCCGATCATCCGTGCGCAGTTGCAGAGCCGTCTCAGCGCCAAGCTGCGCCGACCTGTCAGCATCGGCGCGGCGCATTTGAATCCGTATACGTTGCGGCTGCAACTGGATCAGCTGCATATCGGCGATGCGGACGGCCATTCGCCGTTCGTCGACGTGGATCAACTCGTCATCAATGCTTCCTGGACCTCGCTGTTCCGGCTCGCGCCGGTACTGGACGAGTTGTCCCTGCAACATCCGCAGTTGCACATCACGCGCAACGGGCCCCAGCGCTTCAATTTCTCCGACCTGATCGAACGCTTCTCCGGCCCGGCCGATCCCCATGCCAAGCCGGCCCGTTTCGCGCTGGCCAATATCAGCGTGCATAACGGCGATATCCGGTTCGATGACCAGGTGCTGAAGGGCAGCCACCGGGTCGACCAGATCGAGCTGGGCATCCCGTTCCTGGCCAACCTGCCATCCGATACCGATCTGTTCGTGCAGCCGTTGCTGGCGATGCGCGTGGACGGCAGCTCGTTGCGCATCGATGGGCAGACCAAACCGTTCGCCGACAGTCGCGAGTCGGTGATGGCCTTCCATCTGAATCGGCTGGACTTGCCCCGCTATCTGGCCTACGCACCGGAACCGCTGCCGATCGCGGTACCGCACGGCCAGCTGTCCGGCAAGCTGGAGCTGCATTTCACAACGGGCAGGAACGGCAACCAGCTGCGCCTCGATGGTGACCTCGCGCTGGATGACTTCACGCTCACCACGCCCGGCGGCAACGTACTGGTGGAACTGGGCCACGGCAGCGCCAGACTCGCCGATGTGCAGCCTCTGCTGTCGCGCTACCACCTGGGCGCGGTGGGTGTAGACAAACTGACCCTGCACTACCACCGCGATGCCGATGGCCGCAGCAACTTCGACGCGTTGACCGCCAGCAATCCCGCCAAACCGGCCGGACCGCCGACTGAAGTGAAGATCGATGTGCTGAGCTTGAACGGCAGTCGCTTCGATTATGTCGACCTGGGTTCCCGCGGCGCGCAGCCGGGCACGCTTGACCTGCAAAACCTGCACGGCACACTGCGCGGCCTGTCCACCGTGGCAGCGCCTGCTGCCGTGCTCGACGTGGCAGGTCAGCTGGCCGGTGGCAACATCGCCAGCAGCGGCAAGCTCGATCTCGCCAACACGCACTACAGCGGCAGGTTCAATCTGAAAGACGCCAGGCTGGCGCCACTGCAGGCGCTTGCCCTGCCTCAGCTGCAGGCCGACATCAGCAGCGGCACGATGGATGCCGAAGGCCAGCTGGTGGCCGAATGGGGCACGCGCGTCAACGTGCACCTGGAGCCGGCTACGATCCGCGTCAATTCGCTTGAGCTGAAGCGCGCTGACAGCAAGCTTGCTCCGATAGCCTGGGACTCCCTGGAACTGAAGATCGCCAGGCTCGACCTGGCCGGCAGCGAGGCCCGCCTGGACAGCCTCGTCGCGCGCGGTCTGAAGCTGGATGTGCAGCGCCAGCGCAACGGCAGCTTCGATCTGGCTGCGCTGATGGGGCCGTCGACGCCAGGCAAGGTGACGCCTCGCGGTGCCACGGCCAGGAACAAGACCAGGCCTGCCCCCGCCGCCTCGCCAGGTTGGCACTGGAGCCTGGCCCAGCTGCAGGTCGAAGACAGCGATATCAACTACAAGGATCTTGCCGCCGACAAGCCGATGCCGCTGGCGGTGCACGTCGAGCACTACGGCATCCAGGGCCTGTCCGACGACATGCACCGGCCGCTGAAACTGGCGTTGACCGGCAAGCTCGGCAAGGGCGACTACGACGTCAGCGGCAGCGTGAAACCGCAGCCGATGGAAGCCGACCTGCGCCTGAACACGCACGGCATGGACATCGCGCCGCTGCAGTCGATGATCAGCGTGCCGCTCAACGTGCGCATCGGCAGCGCCCTGCTCAGTCTGGACGGCCATGTGCGCTACAGCGACCGCGGCAGCGCGCCGGCACGCATCGACTACCGTGGCCAGGCCACCCTGGGCAGGGTCAAGGTGCAGGACAAGCTGACCGGCGACGACTTCCTGCGCTGGCACTCGTTGAGCGCAAGCGGCCTTACGGTGCGCTTGGGCCAGGGTGCGCCGCATGCCGATATCGGTGGCATGGTCCTGAGCGATTTCTATGCACGCGTGATCGTCAACCCGACTGGTCGCATCAACCTGCAGGATGTGGTGGCCAGTCCGGAAACCGCGCCGGTATCGGTGACACGTGAACAAAGCGCGCCGCAAGCCGCCGCCGCGGCAACTGCGGCGGCAGCCAAACCGGTCGCAGTGGAAGAAGGCCCCCGGCCGGAAATCCGGATCGGCCAGATCACCGTGGCCCGCGGTCAGCTGAATTACACCGACAACTTCATCAAGCCGAACTACACCGCCAACGTCACCGACCTGGGCGGCAAGGTGGGTGCGTTCGGTACCGCCGATGGCACGCCCCCTGCCGAACTGGTGCTGCAAGGGAAGCTGGACGAGAACTCGCCGGTGGATATCGGCGGCATCATCAACCCGCTGACTCCCGTGGCCTTTCTTGACATCAAGGCGAAGGCAAACGGCGTCGAGCTCACCCATCTCTCGCCCTATTCCGGCAAATACGCCGGCTACCCGATCACCAACGGCCAGCTCAATGTCGACGTGCACTACCAGCTCGATCAGCGCAAGCTGACTGCCGACAACCACATCTTCATTACCCAGCTGACCTTCGGCGACCGCATCGAGGGACCGGGCGTGAGCCACCTGCCGGTCAAGCTGGCAGTGGCCTTGCTGAAGGATGCCGACGGCAACATCGACGTCAACCTGCCGGTCTCCGGCTCGCTGGACGATCCTCAGTTCAGCATGGGCGGCCTGATCTGGCACGCCCTCGGCAACCTGCTGGCCCGAGCGGTGACTTCACCGTTCCGCCTGCTCGCCTCGATCGGCGGCGGCAGCCACCCCGATCTGGGCTATGTGGAGTTCGTGCCGGGCTCGGCCGTGCTGGATGCCGGGGCCCAGGCACGCCTGGACCAGCTGGTGAAGCTGTTGCAGAGCAAGCCCTCGCTGACTCTCGACATCACCGGCCGCATCGACCCCGGTGTGGATGAGAGCGGACTGCGCAAGGTGATGGTCGACGACCTGATACACCAGGCCAAGGCCGACGACGATGGCAAGAAAGCAGATCCAGCCACGCTCAAGCTCACTCCCGACGAGTATGAGCACTATCTGGAACACGTCTACAAGCACACCAAGTTTCCCAAGCCGAAGAACATGATCGGCCTGACCAAGTCGCAACCTCCGGAGGAAATGCACCAGCTGCTGGAGGCAAATATGCCGGTTGACGCGACCGCGTTGCGGCAGCTCGCCGAGCGCCGCGCCCAGGCAGTGCAGGCCTGGCTGAAGGGCAAGCTCGACGACAAGCGCATGACCAAGCGGCCGCCCAAGCTGGACGCCAAGGGCATCGAGGACAAAGGCAAGACCACCCGGGTGGACTTCGGCCTGCATTGAGCCCGCAGATAAGAAGAGGCCGGCGACATGCGGGTGCGTACGCGCCGCATAACGGGCTGGTCGATTCACGGCAGGGCCAAGAGGCTTCACAATGGGCGCTTTCCCCAGCCGGAATCCTCCCCATGACCTACACCGCCAAGGCACGCTACGCCAGCGAACTTCAATCCATCCGCGAACAGGGCCTGTTCAAGGCCGAGCGCATCATCACCTCGCCACAGTCCGCCGAGATCGAGCTGGAAGGCGGACGCAAGGTGCTGAACTTCTGCGCCAACAATTACCTCGGCCTGGCCGACAACGCGGAAGTGATCCAGGCCGCGAAGGACGCGCTGGACACGCACGGCTTCGGCATGGCCAGCGTGCGTTTCATCTGCGGAACCCAGGATCTGCACAAGCAGCTGGAGGCGAAAATCGCCGACTTCTTCGGCACCGAAGACACCATCCTCTACGCCGCATGCTTCGACGCCAACGGCGGCCTGTTCGAGCCGCTGCTGGGCGAGGAAGATGCGGTGATCTCCGATGCGCTGAACCACGCTTCAATCATCGACGGCATCCGCCTGTGCAAGGCCAAACGCTTCCGCTATGCAAACAGTGACATGGCCGACCTGGAAAAACAGCTGCAGGCAGCCGATGACGCCGGCGCGCGCACCAAGCTGATCAGCACCGACGGCACGTTTTCGATGGATGGCTTCATTGCGAAACTGGACCAGATCACCACGCTGGCAGCCAAGTACAATGCCATGGTGCATATCGACGAATGCCACTGCACCGGCTTCCTCGGCGATACCGGCCGTGGCGCAGCCGAAGTGCACGGGGTGATGGACAAGATCGACATCTTCACCGGCACGCTGGGCAAGGCACTCGGTGGTGCGCTTGGCGGCTTCACCACCGGCCGCAAGGAAGTGATCGAGCTGCTTCGCCAGCGCTCACGCCCGTACCTGTTCTCCAACTCGCTGCCGCCGCACGTGGTTGCCGCCGCCATCAAGGTGTTCGACATGCTGAGCAGCGCTGGCGACCTGCGCAACGTGCTCAAGGAAAACACCCGCTATTTCCGCGAGCAGATGAGCGCGGCCGGCTTCGACATCAAGCCGGGCGTGCACCCGATCGTGCCGGTGATGATCTACGACGCGAAACAGGCACAGGCGATGGCTGCCGGCTTGCTGGAGGAAGGCATCTACGTCACCGGTTTCTTCTATCCGGTGGTACCGCAGGGTCAGGCACGGATACGCACGCAGATGAGTGCGGCACATACCCGCGAACATCTCGATCACGCAATTGCCGCGTTCACCAAGGTCGGTCGGCAGCTGGGCGTGATCGGCGCCTGATCCTGCCGAACCCCTGTGGGAGCGGCTTCAGCCGCGATGCTCTCGGTTTTGACAAAGTTGGTTCAAGAGCATCGCGGCTGGAGCCGTTCCTACCTCCCTCATCTGCTGCGGGTATCGAGTGCATTGACCTCGTCGGCACTCAGCCGCCGCCACTGACCCTTCGCCAATTCGCCCAACGTCAATGGCCCGATCGCCACCCGGATCAGGCGCAACACGTCGAAACCCAACGCCGCCAGCAGGCGACGGATGTGCCGGTTGCGGCCTTCATCCAGCACCACTTCCAGCCATGCGTTCTTCTCGCCGACACGCAGCAGCGTCGCTCTTCGTGCCTTCAGCAGATCGCCTGCATCGTTGATGCCTGTCTGCATCGCCGCCAGCACCGCCGCATCCGGCAGGCCCGCAACCTGGACGTGGTAGGTCTTGTCCAGATGCGCGGACGGAGCAGTGATGCCTGCCGCCCAGGTGGTGTCGTTGCTAAGCAGCAGCAAACCCTCGCTGGCCTTGTCCAGTCGGCCCACCGGTCCGACCCACGGCAGTCCGGCCGCAGCCAGTGCGGTGTAGACCGTGTCGCGGCCCTGCTCGTCGGCCGCGCTCACCACCAGCCCACGCGGCTTATTGAACGCAACATAGACACTTTCCACGGATTCAACGGCATGCCCATCAACCACGATGCGATGTTGATCGATCAGCGTCGGGTGATACGGGTCGCGCACGATACGCCCATCGACACTGACCCGACCAGCGCGTATCCACTGCTCTGCCTGGCTGCGCGAGCATGTGCCGCGCTTGGACAAGACGCGTGCGAGTCCGTGCCTTGGCGAGGATGTCGCAGGTGCAGCGGAACGCGTGGAACGAAAAGGTGGGAGAGACATTCCACTAGCGTATAAGCCGGAGCCACGGCACGACAAGGATCATCGTGGCATAACATGTCGACCCTGTGGTGGATCCCCAGGCAGCACGCGTACTGGTAGTGGTAGCCAAATAAAAAAACCCGGCCGAAGCCGGGTTTTTCGTGTTGCTTTACCGAGGTTCGATTACTGCTGAACCTGCAGCTCCGTACGACGGTTCTGCGCACGACCGGAGTCGGTTGCATTGTCGCCGATCGGGTTGGTCTCGCCGTGGCCAATCGGGCCTTCCAGACGGCTGGCGTCGATGCCGTGACCGGTCAGGTAGTTGTAGACGATCGAGGCGCGACGCTCGGACAGGCTCTGGTTGTACTCGTCCGTGCCCTTCGAGTCGGTGTAACCGGCAACCGTCACATGCACCTGCGGGTAACGCTGCAGGGTGTCAACGGCCTGGTTCAGAACCGCGATCGAGTCGGCGCTCGGCTCAGCCAGCGACTTGGAGATGTCGGTTTCACCCTTCTTCGGGCGATCGAACTTGAAGTTCACGCCGCGCAGGTCGATCACGACCTTCTGCGGGCAACCATCGGGACCAACGATCGTACCGGAAGCAGTACCCGGGCACTTGTCGTCGCAGTCGTTCACGCTGTCGCCGTCACTATCCTTGGTCGAGCAATCGGCCGGGGGCGGAGTGGCCGCCACAGGTGCCGCTGCCGCTGCCGGAGCGCCGAAGCGCGAGACGATGCTGAAGCCCAGGAACCAATCACCATAACCGTCTTGCGCCGGCTGGGTCTTGTTGTCCCAGTCATAACGGTAGCCGCCTTCGATGCGGATGTCGGAGCTGTCTGTGACCGTCTTGGATACACCGCCACCCAGCTCAGCCGCCGGTGACCAGCCGCTGTCGCCAGACGACTGATGATGGCTGCCCATGACGCCGGCCAGCAGGTAAGGGCGCCATGCGTTCCAGTCACCCGCATAGAAACGCACCGCGGCACCAACGCTATTGTTGGACCAGGCATTATGGGAATGGCCACTACCGCCGTTCACGACGCTGTTATCAACCTTGCGCTTGGTACGGTCAACAAACAAGTCGATCGACGCGTTCGGTGAAATGAAACGACCCACGCCCAACCCGTAATAGATCTGACGGCTGTTGGTGTTGCGATCGGTGTCGTTGTAATAACCGCCCACGGTCGGGGCGATATACCAGCGACCATCATAGGTCGAGGTAGCCATGTCGGTGGTCGCGGCATCGGCGGGAGCGGCAGTGGTGTCCTGCGCATGAACGGCACCTACGCCGCCCAGGGCCAGCGCAATCAGAAAGTACAAGCCCTTACGTTTCATCAGGTGTCTCCTCATTTATTAGGTTTTCGCGTCCGTTCAACCCCAACCGGAAGTCGCGCGTCAGAACTGAACTACGTCATTCAGAGCTTTTAAAGCCCCTGCTTGGCGTTTATGCGACAAGCGGCGGGGAGTGTAGCAAAATCGTTAAGTGGTTGGCGCTTTAACACCTTTGCAACTAAATCCCGGTGAGACTTCGTTCAGGAAAGTTTATTGGGATGCGGGTGATCAAGCTTTCTAGCTGGCACACGCTGTTTGGCACGTGTTCGACGGTTGAGCGAAACAGAATTGGCAGGGGCGGTAGCCACCATGTGCTTCCGCCCTGCCTTAATCTTCCACTCACATCGTCTTTACAACGTGAAGAGCGCCATGAAGTGCTGCACGGGCATTGCATCGAGGGTTGCCGGGTCCTTCGTCGCTGCCATGATCGCCTTGACCCGATGCGCCGGCAAATGGCCGCGCATCGCCGCCTCGAATTTCTGCAGCAATACCGGGATGCCCTCGACCCGGCGCTTGCGGTGTCCGATCGGATAATCGATCGAGACCTTTTCGGTGCTGCTGCCGTCCTTGAAGAACACCTGCACTGAATTGCCGATATAGCGTTTGGCAGGATCGAAATAGTCCCGCGTGAACTGGGGATTTTCGACAACCGTCATCTTGTCCCGCAAAGCATCGATACGCGGATCGGCGGCGATGTCGTCGTTGTAGTCGCTGGCCACCAGCCGACCGTAGATCAACGGTACTGCCACCATGTACTGGATGCAGTGGTCGCGGTCGGCATAGTTGGCCAGCGGGCCGGTCTTGTCGATGATGCGGCAACCGGCTTCCTGCGTCTCGATGACGATCTTGTCTATGTGGTCAATCTTGTCGGCGACCATGCTGTGCAGCTGCATCGCGCATTCCACCGCCGTCTGCGCATGGAACTCGGCCGGGTAACTGATCTTGAACAGTACGTTCTCCATCACGTAGCTGCCAAACGGGCGCTCGAACTCGAACGGCTTGCCCTTGAACGCCACGTCGTAGAAGCCCCATGTCTTCGCGCTGAGCGCTGAAGGATAACCCGCCACGCCACGATGGACAGCATTGATCGCGTGGGTCACCGCGCGGCGGCAGGCATCGCCGGCAGCCCAGCTCTTGCGGGGACCGGTGTTCGGCGCGTGACGATAGGTGCGCAGCGCACCGTTGTCGATCCAGCTGTGTGAAACAGCCGTGATTATCTGCTCCTTGTCACCGCCGAGCATCGCGGTGGCAACCGCAGTGGAGGCCAGCCGCACCAGGATCACATGATCCTGGCCAACCCGGTTGAAGCTGTTCAGCAGCGCGTAGCAGCCCTGAATCTCGTGCGCCTTGATCGCATAGTCGAGCACGTCGCGCACGGTCAACGGCTGACCACCCTCGCGTTCCGCCTTGCGGCTGAGGTAATCGGCCACGGCGAGGATGCTGCCGAGGTTGTCCGACGGGTGCCCCCACTCGGCCGCCAGCCAGGTGTCATTGAAGTCCAGCCAGCGGATCTGCGCGCCAATCGCGAACGCAGCCTGCGCCGGATCGAGCTCATGGCTGGTGCCCGGCACGCGGGCACCGCCCGGCAGCGTGGCACCAGGCACTAACGGGCCAAGGTGCTTCACGCATTCGGGAAACTTCATCGCCAGCATCGCAGTGCCAAGCGAATCGAGCAGCATGTAGCGCGCGGTGTCGTAAGCCTCCTTCGAATCGATCTTGTAGTCGACCACGTAATCGGCGATATCGACCAGCGGTTGGTCGGGATCGGGACGGACGGCGGAACGGATGTCGTGCGCACTCATGACGGATCTCGCAACAGGGGAAACCGCCATTTTAGCTGACTGGCGCATGGTTCGTTGCTTGACCGCGACACCGCACGCCCGGACAATCAATCAAACACATCCCAGAAGGGAGTAGTTCCCGGCGCAGGTTCATCTGCTCCGGTGTGGTGATCGTCAACACGAGCGACGCTTCGCTCCGGTCACCTCGGCAGCCATGCTGCGAACGAGACTTTTGTGGTGGATACGGGCCGCGCGCGTCCGTGTTCACTGCATTGTCCGACGCGCATGGAAACCCGCATGGAATTCACTGGTACCGATTTCTTCTCCGGCCTGCTGGCCATCATTCTGCTTGACCTCGTGCTGGCTGGCGACAATGCCATCGTCATCGCCATGGCAGCCAGCCGACTGCCGAAGGCCCTGCAAAAGAAGGCTGTGTTCTGGGGCACGTTCGGCGCCGTCGCAGTTCGTTTTTCACTCACCGCTGTAGTTGTCTACCTGCTCAAGCTGCCAGGACTGATGCTGGTTGGTGGTGTCCTTTTGCTGCCGATCGCGTGGAAACTGCTGCGCCATGATATCGACGACGATCCCAACATCAGCGCTGCCGAATCGTTCTGGAACGCCTTGCGCACGATCATCGTTGCCGATGCGTTGATGGGCATGGACAACGTACTGGCGATCGCCGGTGCATCAAAGGGGCATCTGGGCCTGGTCATCATCGGCCTGTTGATCAGCGTGCCACTGGTCGTATGGGGCTCAACCCTGATCCTGAAGTTGATCGACCGCTTCCCGATAATCATGTACATCGGTGCCGGCGCGATCGCGTTCACCGCTGGCCGGATGATTTCGCACGATCGCTGGTTGAGTGTCTGGTTCGACGCGCACAGTTGGGTGAAGTACGCCCTGGACGCGCTGCTGGTGATCGGTGTTTGCGGTGGGGGCTGGCTGATGCAGCGACGACGCGAGCGGCTGAAGGCCCTCGCCAGATGACGACGTATCCGAGCGTGAAGCTGCAAGGCTTTGGAGTCGCGCATGAAGCTTTGCTGCATGCCCGGCGCCTGCTCATTTGCCAATTACATCGAACTGAATGGATTGACCACCCCGGCCGATGTCAAAGACCTCCAGAGTCACTGGTCAGTACATCATCGGCACCCTGACCGTCACGGTGGCATCCGGCGTGTCGCGGGTCACGCCGACGCCGAGTGTGAAGTTCATGGTGCGCCTGTCGTTGAAACGATAGGACCCGCCGATCAGCAGGGTGCCCAACACGCTCTTGGCCGAGCCGGCCACGGTCTTGCCGTTCTGTTTGGTGATACCGACAAAGCTCTGGTCGTAGCCGATGCTGATCGACGCCTTGTCATTCAACGCAAGCCCCATGCCGACGCTGACATCGGCAATGTCGCCCACCCGCACCGTGCCAAGCTGCTCCTTGCCCCCGAGCAGTACAGTGCGGCTGACGTCGTGACGCGGGAAATTGTGCAGGTAGCTGAGGTTGCCGAAGAACACCACCGGGTCGGAGGGGTACAACCAGGTAATGCCCGGCTGCAGCGAATAGAAACCCGAGCCGGTTGGCAGCTGTAGCGGCAGACCGGTACCGGTCGCATTCTGCACGCAGCGGTTGACACAATCGGTGGTGACCTCGAACGGATCCCGCCCGGTGCGCGACTTGAAGCGCAGCCAGCCCACGTAATACGGCCGGTCGGCACCACCGTCGTTGATCTGGTAACGCGCGGTAGCCTCGATATCGCCGATGCCATGACCACTGGAGGTGAATACCTTGTCGGTGGCACTGCCAGTGAAAATCTCGCGGCTGATCGTGTCGGTGTGGCCGTAGACGTACGGGATCCGCAGTTCCATCTCCAGCCGGTTGGTGAGCCCGTAGCGCAACGCGACTGCCCCCGTCTGCGTCGTCGTCTTGACTTGTCGCGCGTCGATCAGGCCGATCAGGATGGCCGGTATCACCGTATAGCCGATCAGGGCGACCCGGTCGGCCGATGAATATCCAAACTGATAGGACGGCTCCACCACCAGCTTGCCGCGTGGGGTCAGCACGCCAGGCTGGTTGAAGATCGGTGCCACGGCCGGCGGGCGCTCATCGTGTTCAGGCGCCTGCCCCACCGTACGCTCCGGCGCCTGCCCTGCGGGGACGACGTTGTCGGCAATCGCGTTGCCCGTGGGCATCGGCAGCGCGCTGGCCATCGAGCCGCCGGCCCTGACGTTGCCGGCACGCTGCTGCTCGAGTACGTCCAGACCAACCGCATGGCGCAACGCGCGGTAGTCGGCCTGCTGCGTTGCGAGTGCACGTTTCATGGCCTCGATCTGCGCACTCTGCGCGGCGAGCTGGCCTCGCATGGTCTCGATGCGCGCGTCCTGCTCGAGCATGCTCTTGCGGATCACTGCCGACAGTTCAGCCGAACTCGTCGGCGACGGATGGTCCGTTGGCGGCACCGGATTCTGCGCGTGGGCCACCCCGCCAAGCAACAGCAGCCCCGTGCAACCGGTCGAGCACCTGCTTCGCCATGATTTGCGGGACATCGCGTTTCCTCATTGATCGGAGGGCACCCTGCTGCGGCGGCGCATGCCGGCTCCGTTCGGGGTCAGTAATCAGTGTCCCAGCGAGCCGACCAAGCCTGCCTGCAGGGCTTCCTGCAGGCCCAGGTTGCGGAATGCAGCCTGGCTGTTCACCGCGGCATTGATCGTCGTCAGACTGCGGATGTCCTGGTTGTCGAGGCTGTTCTGGATCACCGTCGCAGCCGTCGCATGGTCGAACGTGGTCGGGGCGATGCTGTTGCCGGTGCCGTTCTGGACGAGGTTGACCGTCCTCGCGGCGGCAGCGAGTGCACTGGCCTGGCCAAGCGTCATGCGGCCGACGTCCGGAACGTACACGCTGGTGCTGGAGACCAGGCTGCCATTGATGTAGACGACGCGGTCGATACCAAAGGACGCCAGCAGCCCGTTGCCGAGGTCGAAACCGCCACGGGTGTCATCGAGGCGGTGGTCGCTGGCCGCGGTCGGCCAGCACGCGAGCTGCGTCGCCATCGGCGAATCCTGCGCATGCACCAGGCTCGCGGCAATCGACAAGCCAGCCAGCGCGCAAAAACAGGGGAACTTGGCCCAGGCATGGCTCATGGTGGCACTCAGATGTCCCCCGGGCCGCGCTTGGGCAACGTGATGTTGCCCAGGCCGGTACGGTCGATGGCGGAATGAATGGGTGCCATCGGCGCAGCACGCCAGTCGTCGCTGCTGTTGAATACCGCCAGTGCACGCCGGTTGTGGATCACGAAGACCAGGCCGTTCTTCCATGCCGCCTCGAACTGCGCACGCGGGATCGAACGCGTGCCGCGGGCCGGATCGCCCAACAGGACGCGGCCTGCGAGCAGGCCCTTGATCACCACGAAATGGTGGTAGCCCTTTTCGTCGATCAGCGCGATCGCGGGAATCCCTTCCTCGCGCAATTTGTCCAGCGACACCTGGAAACCATCGGCCTCGAAACCGTTGGCCTGCAGGAACCTCTTGATGTCGAGCAGCGAGAAGCCCTCGCGGTTGATCTTCGGCTGATTGCCATGCGCATACATCTGCCCAAACGCTTCCTGTTCGTTCACCGGATAGCCGTACTGGTAGGTGAGCAAAGTCGCCACGGCTGCAGAGCCGCAGCTGAAATCGTATTTCTGACGGATCGTGTTCCGGTAGCGAATTTCCTTGAGGCTGGTCATGTGCAGGCTGTAACTGCCGCCCTGCACGCCCGGCAACACGACCGGTGCAGCTGCTGCCAGCTGCATCACGGGAAGCAGGCCGGCGACGAACGTCGCGACCTGCCAGAAAAAGCAAGGCGGCCGGCAAATCATGGCTGGAACTGCACGTTGACGATGGTGGCGTTCTGAATCAATACGGCGTTGCCGCTGTTCTGGATCACCATCGGTAAACCCATGGCGCCCGTGAACGAGCCGGAGCTGATCACGTTGGCTCCGTTCACCACATGATCGACGCGGTTGTTTGCCACCGTACCATTGAGCGTCATGGTTTCGGTGACATCGGTGCCACCACTGAACTTCGCCAGTGCTGCGGAATCGATGCTCGGACCCCATCCCGCGACGTCACGTGGTGGCGCGACTTCATGCCTGGACGATGATGACGATGCTGCCGTGATCATGGGTGACGGTGCAGCAGGCTCTGCTGCCATCACATTCCACACCGTTGCAGTGAGCAACACCGCGATGAGCCAGGACATCGGTCTGACTGTTCGCATGGTTCTACCTCCATCACAGGTGCGGGCAGCGAGCTCTGCGCATATCCAGCAGCCCGGACACAACCACCAGAAAACACTGTGGAGCGCGAGGCACCCCACAGTGTCTGGTTCTACCTATGGACCAACGTTGAGATTGGCCTGGACATTCACGCTCTGCTGGATCAGCGAGCCGACACCACTGTTCTGCGCCATGACCGTAACGCCAGCAGCTGCAGCAGCTGCGCCTGACATGTTGTTGGACATGTCGAACGTGCCAGCATCCACCGAGTTCGATCCACCGGCTCCGCCGGAACCGCCGGCTCCAGCGATACCTTCGCCGCCCGTGCCGGAAGCACCGGCGCCGCCCGCACCACCCATGCCACCAGTGCTGTCAGCTGCACCACTGCTGCCACCGGTCGAAGTCGCTGCGCCGCTGCTTGCGGTCGACGCGCCACCGGTGCCTGCTCCGGCTGCCCAAGTGCCGCCGGCTCCGCCGGTCGCCGTTGCAGTGCTGGAGCCGCGTGAGCGGGCATGGGCGTTGCCGTAGTTGTCGCCGCTGCTGTCGCCACCGGATGCAGCACTGAGCGCGCCGACTTCGCCGCTATCAGCTCCGGATCCGCCGGCATAGCCGCTGTGCGAACGGGCATTTCCACCGTTACCACCGGATCCGCCACGACCACCAAGCGCAATGCCACCGTAGCCATCGCCACCGGATCCGCCACGACCACCATTGGCATTACCCCAGTTGCTGGCGACATTGCCAATGTCGTGCGCGCGGATGTCGGTTACGGTGCCATCGAGCCGGCTGATCGCGACTGCCTTGCTGCTATTGAACGAGTTGGCTACCGATGAGGTGGCCGTGCCTCCGTTGTTGGCTGCTGCGCTGCCCAAACCATCGGCATACGCGTCGCCGTTGTTGTTGTGCTGATTCGAATGCGTGGAGCTGTCCGAATACGAATGTGTAGAGCTGTTCGAATACGAATGCGTGGAGCTGTTCGAATGTGTCGAGCTGTCACTGGTCTGCACTGCAGTGGAATCTTTCTGGGCCGATGGTCCGGCGCCGCCGGTCTGCGTGGTATCCGCCATGGCCGGAAGAGTGAGTCCCAAGCCAATGCATATCGCTGTCATAAGTAGAGTCTTTCGCATGTTTGCTCTCCTGGAACGATGCGGTGAACCCCCTGTTTTTGCCGTGAAGCAAGCAGCTGGAGCAATCTTCGCGCCAGCCCGGAAAGCTTTTTCCGACTGCGGTTAATTTGCTTATAAATCAATTTATTGGAGTGTCCTGCGTACTGGAAGGCATACCGCAAGCCCGGTGGCGAAAACCGCGAACTGAATCAGTTCCGCAACACATCGGCGTCGCCGCTGACTCGCCTATCCACGTGGAATCGGGAATCCGGCACAGATACCGACCCCGCAGCGCCTTACGCAACATGTAACAAAATTGATACAGCTGAATGGTCGCGGGAACGACTCGAATCATCCGGAACGCCTTGCGCAACCGATTTCATCATTTCCCAGACAAGAAAAAGGGAGCCACGAGGCTCCCTTTTTCTTGTCAATGCGCCCTTGCTCAGCGCTTGTCGATCGGCATGTAAGCCTGATCTTCCGGACCAGTGTAATTCGCGCTGGGGCGGATGATCTTGCCGTCCTCGCGCTGCTCGATCACGTGCGCGCTCCAGCCGGAGGTGCGGGCGATCACGAACAGCGGCGTGAACATCGCGGTGGGTACGCCCATCATGTGGTACGCGCTGGCGGAGAACCAGTCGAGATTGGGGAACATCTTCTTGACCTCGGCCATCACCTTCTCGATGCGCTCGGAGACATCAAACAGAGCCGGATTGCCACCGTCGATGCACAGCTTGCGCGAGATCTCCTTGATGATCTCGTTGCGCGGATCGGACACCGTATATACCGGGTGACCGAAGCCGATGATGATTTCCTTGCGCTCGACGCGGGCGCGGATATCGGCCTCCGCATCATTGGCGCTGCGGTAGCGCGCGATGATTTCCATCGCCACTTCGTTCGCGCCGCCGTGCTTGGGGCCGCGCAGCGCACCGATCGCACCGGTGAGCGCCGAGTACATGTCCGAACCGGTGCCTGCAATCACGCGTGCGGCGAACGTCGAGGCATTGAACTCATGCTCGGCGTACAGCACCAGCGACTTGTCCAGCGCCTGTGCGTGCAGCTCGCTCGGTTTCTTGCCGTGCAGCAGGTGCAGGAAGTGCGCGGCGATCGAGTCGTCGTCGGTCTGCGTCTCGATGCGCTTGCCGTTGTGGCTGAAGTGGTACCAGTACAGCAGCATTGAACCGAAGCTGGCCATCAGGCGGTCGGCGATTTCGCGCGCGCCGGTGACGTTGTGGTCGTCCTTTTCCGGCAGCACGGTGCCGAGCACCGAGCAGCCGGTGCGCATCACGTCCATCGGATGCGTCGCGGCCGGCAGCAACTCCAGCGAGGCCTTCACCGGCGCCGGCAATCCGCGCAGGCGCTTCAGGCGCGCGCGGTAGTTGTTCAGCTCGGTCCAATTCGGCAGCACGCCGTGCACCAGCAGATAAGCCACTTCCTCGAAGCAGCCCTTGGCGGCCAGGTCATGGATGTCGTAGCCGCGATAATGCAGGTCGTTGCCGCTGCGGCCGACCGTGCACAGCGCTGTGTTGCCGGCGGCAACACCGGACAACGCGACGGATTTCTTGGCCTTGGGCAACGTTTGCGTGGTTTCGCTCATGGATGGAACCTCGATCAATGGAGACATGCCGGCAGGCCGGCACGGCTTGGTGAAGGAACGCGTCGATCAGTCGGATTTGCCGTCGGCAAACAATTCGTCGAGCTTGCGCTCATAGGCGTGGTAGTCGAGGTAGTCGTACAGCTCCTCGCGCGTCTGCATGGTCGGCACGGCCGCTTTCTGGGTGCCATCGCGACGCACCGTCTCGTAGAAATTCAGCGCCGCCTTGTTCATTGCCCGATACGCACCACAGCAGTACAGGATGATGTCGACATTCGCGCTGGCCAGCTCGTCGCGAGTGAACAGCGGGGTCTGACCGAACTCGGTGATGTTGGCCAGGATCGGCACCTTCACCGCCGCCTTGAACTGACGGTACTGCTCCAGCGTGTAGATCGCCTCGGGGAAGATCATGTCGGCACCAGCCTCGACACAGGCCTGCGCCCGTTCGATCGCTGATTCCAAACCTTCCACCGCGATCGAATCAGTCCGCGCCATGATCACGAATTGCTCGTCGCTGCGGGCGTCCACCGCGGCCTTGACCCGATCGACCATCTCATCCTTCGACACGATCGCCTTGCCCGGACGATGACCGCAGCGCTTCGCGGCGACCTGATCCTCGATATGCAGCGCGCCAGCGCCAGCCTTGATCAGCGAACGTACCGTGCGTGCGATGTTGAACGCGCCGCCCCAGCCAGTATCGACGTCGACCAGCAACGGCAGGTCGCAGACATCGGTGATGCGGCGGATGTCGGTGAGCACATCTTCCATCGAGCTGATGCCCAGATCCGGCATGCCCAGCGAGTTGGCTGCGACGCCACCGCCGGACAGGTAGATCGCCTTGAAGCCGCTGCGCTTGGCCATCCGTGCGGCATAGGCGGTGATCGCGCCGACGACCTGCAGCGGCTGTTCCTCGGCAACGGCGGCGCGGAAACGCGCTCCGGGGGATGCTGGATGAGTCATGTCGCCTCCGTTAAAACGGTCATTTTAGCGCAGTACGACGTCCGGCCTTCGGCAGGTCGGTCGGGCAGACCCCGGCATGGGCGGCATCTTCGCAAAATCCTGCGTGACGAAGCCGCGGCCAGCCCGTACATTCAACCGCATGAGCACATCAACTCCCTTGGCAAAGCGCATCCTGTGGGGCCTGGTGATTGGCATCGTCGCTGCCGTGGTTACCCTGGGCATTGGTCGACTGCACCCGGCGACGCTGAGCGTGATGCAGAAGATCTCCGGCGCCGTGTTCGATCCGCTCGGGCAGATCTTCCTGCGCATGCTGTTCTTCGTGGTGATCCCGCTGGTGTTCACCTCGCTGGCTTCCGGTGTGGCCCAGCTCGGCCGGCTGGATCGGCTCGGTCCGTTGGCCGGTCGCACGTTTCTGTTGTTCTTCCTCAACATGGGCATCGCCGTGGCGATCGGCCTGGTGATGATGAATACGGTGCAGCCAGGGCACCACCTGGACGAGCAGGCCCGCACCGAGCTGATGCAGGAATACGGCAGCCGCGCACAACAGACCATCGAGAGGGAGGCCGCGCAGCCGAGCATGAGCTTCGCCACGCTGGTGGAGATGTTCATGCCCGCAACCTGCTCGGCGCTGTGGCCGGACCCAGCCGGGATACGCTGGGCGACGTGCTGCCGTTGATCGTGTTCGCGATCCTGCTGGGTGCTGCCGCCACCCAGCTCAGGGAGAAGGAGCGCAAGCGGGTACAGGTCGCGCTCGACACGGTCACCGACCTGATGACACGGATTGTCGGCTTCGCCCTGCAGCTGGCGCCGTTCGCGGTGCCGGCGATGATCTACAGCGTGATCGTCAAGGTGGGTCTGGACGTACTGCTGGCGCTGTCGGTGTTCGTGGTCGGCTGCACCGTGGCGCTGGCCCTGCACCTGTTCGGCACCATGTCGCTGTGGCTGCGCTTCCTGGCCGGACGCTCGCCGCTGGCTTACTTCCGGCAGATCCGGCCGCTGCTGATCACCGCGTTCTCGACCAGCTCCAGCAACGCCTGCCTGCCCGCCTCGCTGGCGGTGGCGCGCGACGAGCTGAAGCTCGCGCCCAGCACCGCCGGCTTCGTGCTGCCGCTGGGTGCGACCATGAACATGAGCGGCACGGCCCTGTTCGAGGGCTGCGTAGTGCTGTTCGTGGCGCAAGCGTTCGGCGTGGAGCTGGCGTTGGGCCAGCAGGCTGTGCTGATGCTGCTGTCAGTGCTGAGCGCAGTGGCGGTCGCGGGTATTCCCGGTGGCTCGTTGCCGATGATCGCCGGCTTGCTCGCGACCTTCGGCATTCCGCCCGAAGGCCTCGGCATCATCATCGGCGTGGACCGCATCCTCGACATGATGCGTACCACGGTGAACGTCGGCAGCGACATCGTCACCGCCACCGTTGTCGACAGGCAGTTGCGAAATCGACTGGCAGCCACCAGCTAGATCAAGTCACGCCCGGCGTGGTTGAAGGCTGGCCCGGGCGTGTTCGCAACGGATCGTTGTCATAGCCAGTGCCAATCGAGGCGATGCTGACAATCAATTAGATTAATCGGATTGAACGCCATATCCTCATACTCACTTTCAACCACCACGGGAAAACCAACGATGTCCCTGATCAATACCGAAATCAAACCGTTCAAGGCACAGGCTCTCAAGAATGGTCAGTTCATTGAAGTTTCCGATGCCGATCTGAAGGGCAAGTGGTCCGTCATGTTTTTCTACCCGGCCGACTTCACCTTCGTCTGCCCGACGGAGCTCGAGGACCTGGCCGACAACTATGCCGAGTTCCAGAAGCTGGGCGTCGAGATTTACTCGGTCTCAACCGACACCCATTTCGCCCACAAGGCCTGGCACGACACCTCCGACGCGGTGAAGAAGATCAACTACACGATGGTTGGCGACCCGACCCATCAGATCTCGAAGAACTTCGAGGTGCTGATCGAAAACGCTGGCATCGCCGATCGCGGCACCTTCGTGATCGATCCGTCGGGCAAGATCCAGATCGTCGAGATCACCGCCGGCGGCATTGGCCGTGACGCAACCGAGCTGCTGCGCAAGGTCAAGGCCGCGCAGTACGTCGCCTCCCATCCGGGCGAAGTCTGCCCGGCCAAGTGGAAGGAAGGCGAGAAGACCCTGGCACCGTCGCTGGACCTGGTCGGCAAGATCTAAGCAGTACTGCGCGTTATGCGCCACGGACCCGGAGTTCTTCCGGGTCCGAACCACCGAAACATAGTGCAACCACGATGCCCGGGTCCGCCCGGGTGCTCGCCACGCACATCCCGAAGAAACCCACGGAGTCCGTCATGTTGGATGCCCATCTCAAAGCCCAGTTGAAGGCCTATCTCGAAAAGGTCACGCAGCCGATCGAGATCGTTGCGTCCCTGGATGACAGCGCCAAATCCGCTGAGCTGAACGAACTGCTCGAGGAAATCACCGCGCTGTCCGATCAGATCACCCTGGTTCGCCGCGACGACAACGAGCGCAAGCCCTCGTTTGCGATCAACCGTGTCGGCAGCGACATCGGCGTGCGCTTCGCCGGTATTCCGATGGGCCATGAATTCACGTCACTCGTGCTCGCCCTGCTGCAGGTCGGCGGCCATCCGTCCAAGACTGCGGCGGACGTGATCGAGCAAGTGAAGAATCTCAATGGCCCCGCTCCCGACGGAGTGCTCCGCTTCGAAACCTATTTCTCGCTGTCCTGCCAGAACTGCCCGGACGTGGTGCAGGCACTGAACCTGATGAGCGTGCTGAATCCGAAGATCCAGCACGTCGCCATTGATGGCGCGCTGTACCAGGATGAGGTCGACGCACGCCAGGTGATGTCGGTGCCGACCGTCTACCTCAACGGCGAAGTGTTCGATCAGGGTCGCATGAGCCTGGAGCAGATCCTGGCCAGACTCGACACCGGCGCCGCCCAGCGCGAAGCCGAGAAGATCAAGACCAAGGATGCATTCGACGTACTCGTCGTCGGCGGTGGCCCGGCCGGCTCGGCCGCGGCGATCTACGCCGCGCGCAAGGGCATCCGTACCGGCGTGGCGGCCGAGCGTTTCGGCGGCCAGGTACTGGACACCATGGCGATCGAGAACTTCGTCTCGGTCGGCTATACCGAAGGCCCGAAGCTGGCTACGGCACTGGAACAGCACGTCAAGGATTATGACGTCGACATCATGAACCTGCAACGCGCCGAGAAACTGCTGCCGGCAACCGAGGCTGGCGGCCTGATCGAACTGCAGCTGGCCAACGGCGCCACGCTGAAGTCGAAAACCGTGATCCTCTCCACCGGTGCGCGCTGGCGGCAAATGGGCGTACCCGGCGAAGACGAATACCGCAACAAGGGCGTGGCCTACTGCCCGCACTGCGACGGCCCGCTGTTCAAGGGCAAGCGCGTGGCGGTGATCGGCGGCGGCAACTCCGGCGTCGAGGCGGCGATCGACCTGGCCGGCATCACCAGCCACGTCACCCTGGTCGAGTTCGACAGCAAGCTGCGTGCGGACGATGTTCTGCAACGCAAGCTGCGCAGCCTGCCCAACGTCGACATCATCGTCAGTGCGCTGAGTACCGAGGTGCTGGGCGATGGCCAGAAGGTCAGCGGCCTGGTCTACAAGGACCGCGTCGACGGCGTGATGCACACGCTCGAACTGGAAGGCATCTTCGTGCAGATCGGCCTGCTGCCGAATACCGAGTGGCTGAAGGGCACGCTGGAACTGTCGCCACGCGGCGAGATCGTCATCGACGAACGCGGCCAGACTTCGCTGCCCGGCGTGTTCGCCGCGGGCGACGCCACCACGGTGCCGTACAAGCAGATCGTGATCGCGATGGGGGCCGGCTCGACTGCCGCGCTCAGTGCGTTCGATCACCTGATCCGCAGCCCGCTTCTAGTCGCGGAGACGGAAAAAGAAGCAGTAGCTGCTTGATCACCTGAGCTGGAACGAAGGGGACGGCACAAGCCGTCCCCTTCGTTTCGATGGCCCTCAACTGCCTTGATCGGGCCCACGCTCCAGCGCGCGGCGAATATCGTCAAGCGCACCCGGATCGTCCAGCGTCGACAAGTCGCCTGGATCGCGATGTTCCGCCAGCGCTTGCAGCGAGCGGCGCAGCAACTTGCCGGATCGGGTCTTCGGCAAGGCATTCACCAGGTAAACCCGTGACGGTTTCGCCAGGCCACCCAGTTGATCCACCACGCACTGCTGCATCGCCTGCGTCACCGCACCGGTGCCGTCGCCCGCGTCCTGCTTCAGCGTGACAAACACGATGGGCACCTGCCCCTTCAGCTCGTCCTTGATGCCGACCACCGCCGCCTCGGCCACCGCCGGATGGCTGGCCACCGCCTCCTCGATCTCGCGCGTGCCCAACCGATGGCCGGCCACGTTGATCACGTCGTCGGTGCGACCGAGGATGAACGTATAGCCGTCCTCGTCGCGTACCGCCCAGTCGAGCGAGCTGTACAGCAGTTCCTTGAAGTGGCTGAAATAGCTGTACACGTAACGGTCGTCGTCGCGCCATACCGTGGTCAGGCAACCCGGCGGCAAAGGCGGCTTGAACACCAGTACCCCTTTCACGCCGGCGGCGACTTCCTTGCCGGTGTTCTCGTCGATCACCTTCATCTTGTAGCCCGGCGCCGGCAGCCCGGGTGAGCCGAACCTGGTCGGTTTCAACTCCAGCCCCGGCATCAGCGTGATCGCCGGCCAGCCGGTCTCGGTCTGCCAGTAGTTGTCGATCACTGGCACCCCAAGTGCCTCGGTGATCCACTGCGCGGTCGGCTCGTCCAGCGGTTCGCCGGCGAGAAACAACCACTTCAGTTTCGACAGGTCGTACTTCTTCAGCCAGCTCTCGTCCTGCTTCTTCAGCACACGGATCGCCGTGGGCGAGGAGAACATCGTGTGCACACCGTAACGCTCGCAGAGCTGCCACCAGATGCCCGGGTCCGGCCGCGTTGGCATACCCTCGTACAGCAGCGAAGTGGCGCCGCCGATCAGCGGGCCATAGACGTTGTACGAATGCCCCACCGCCCAACCCACGTCCGACGTGGAAAACATCACCTGTCCTGGTGCGATGTCGAACACGGTGCGGATCGACAATGCCATCGCCACCGCATAGCCGCCCACGTCGCGCTGCACGCCTTTCGGCCTGCCGGTGGTGCCGGAGGTGTACAGCAGGTAGCTCGGCTCGTTCGATTCCAGCCAGGTTACCGGCACTTCGACGCCTTCGTGCGCCCTGCGCAGTTCGGCGAAATCGAGATCGCGCCCGGCCATGCGGGTCATCTGCGGATCGAGTCCACGATCGACAATCAGCACATGCGGTGGCGGCGCCGAGGACTCGTTCAATGCCGCATCCACCAGCGGCTTGTACGGAATCACCTTGCCGCCACGCATGCCCGCATCGGCAGCGATCAGCAGCTTCGGCTGCGCGTCGTCGATGCGCAGCGCCAGGTTGTGCGCGGCAAAACCGCCGAACACCACAGAGTGGATCGCACCGATCCGTGCGCACGCCAGCATCGCGAACACCGCCTCGGCCATGTTCGGCAAGTAGATCACCACCCGGTCGCCCTTACCCACGTCCAGCGACCGCAGCACGGCGGCGAACGCATTCACTTCCCAGTACAGCTCGCGATAGGTGAACTCGCGGGTGACACCCGTTTCGCTGGAAATCGCCACCAGTGCCAGCTGCTCGGCACGCTCGGCCAGGTGTCGGTCGACCGCGTTGTAGCAGAGGCTAGTGGTGCCACCGACGAACCAGCGGCGGAACGGCGGATTCGACTGGTCGAGGATCTGCTGTGGCGGCGACTCCCAGTGGATCCGCCGCGCCTGCTCGGCCCAGAATTGCTCCGGCTCGTCGATCGACTGTCGATAGAACTCCTCGTAGCGCATGCCAGCCTCCGGGTTATCGCTGTACTCCAGCCTAGACCAAGCCAGCGCATGACATCAGCGCGACCATAGTCTTAGCCCAATGCCGGGGACGGCTTCCGCAACGCTTGACCCTCACGTAACGTGAGCCCTCAGCCTATGCGGCACGCGATGCGGAAGGAGTGAGGACGATGTTGCTGACTGTGGGCGAACTGGCCAGGCGCTGCGGAATGACCGTGCGCGCATTGCATCACTACGACGCCATCGGCCTGCTCCAGCCCGCATCGCGGTCCGGTGCCGGCTACCGGCTTTATGCGCGAGCGGACATTGAACGTCTGCATCGCATCCAGGCCCTGCGCCAACTTGGCCTGTCGCTGACCGACATCGGCACTGCCCTGTCCGGACCACAACAGCCACTGGCTGACGTGGTCGACCGCCAGATCGCGCAGATCGACCGCGAACTGACCGAGGCCGCAAACCTGCGTGAGCGGCTGGTGTACCTGCGCACGCAACTGGCGAACGGACAGTCCCCTGACCTGGCCGACTGGCTGGACACGCTGGAGTTGATGACGATGTACGAGAAGTATTTTTCCCCCGAGGAACTGAAGGCCCTGCCACTGCACACCAACCCGGATGTGCAGGTGGAATGGAGTGCGCTGATCGGCGCCGTGCAATCAGCGATGGACCGTGGCGCAACCCCGGAATACGCGGACGTGCAGATGCTCGCGCTGCGCTGGATGACGATGATCGAACGCGGCACCGGGAACAACCCCGAGTTCCTCATGCGCTTGCACGCCATGAACGAGAACGAACCCGCTGCCCGCGCGCAGAGCGGCATCACGCAAGCACTGCAGGCCTTCGTGGAAGCATCGGTCGTCGCCGCGCGGCTGGCGATCTTCGCGCGCTACCTGGACGCGCACGACATGGAGCGCATGCGCGCCAACTACGGCAAGCAGATGTACGCCTGGCCGATGCTGATCGCCGATCTGCGCAAGGCCATGGATGAAAACACGCCCGCAGATGACCCGAAGGTGCAGCAGATGGCCCGGCGCTGGATGGAATTGTTCCGCGCCTACGCTGGCGACGCCCCTGCCACCCACGCACGCATCCGTGAGGCGTATGCGAAAGAACCCGACCTGCGCAGTGGCAGTTCGGTGGACGATGCGCTGCTGGGCTATGTGCGAGACGCGCTCGCCAGTCTGGCGCCGACGGCACACTGAAGTGCTGTGGACGACAGACCAACCCATAAAAGGAAGGACGGCCGGAGCCGCCCTTCCCTACTTGACTGCTGAGAGACTCGCTTACTTCTTCGCGAACAGGTGCTCGACACCCGCACGCTCTTCGCGCAGTTCCTTGTCGGTGGCATCCATGCGGCCGCGCGAGAAGTCGTTGATCGCCAGACCCTGCACGATCGTGTACTTGCCGTCCTTCACGGTCACCGGGTAGCCGTAGATCACACCCGGCGCGATACCGTAGGAACCATCGGACGGGATGCCCATCGAGACCCAGTCGCCCTCGGCGGTGCCCTGTGCCCAGTAGCGCATGTGGTCGATCGCCGCCGATGCCGCGGAAGCTGCTGACGAGGCGCCGCGCGCCTTGATGATCGCCGCGCCGCGCTGCTGCACGGTCGGGATGAAGTCGTTCTCGTACCAAGCCTGGTCGATCAGCGACATCGCGGCCTTGCCGTTGACGGTGGCGTGGTGGATGTCCGGGTACTGGGTCGAGCTGTGGTTGCCCCAGATCGTCATCTTGCGGATGTCGGTGGTATGCGCGCCGGCCTTCTCGGCCAGCTGGCTCAGCGCGCGGTTGTGGTCGAGGCGGACCATCGCGGTGAAGCAGTTCGGATCCAGATCCGGCGCGTTCTGCTGCGCGATCAGCGCATTGGTGTTGGCCGGGTTGCCGACCACCAGCACCTTTACGTCACGCTTGGCGTGCGCGTTCAGCGCCTTGCCCTGCGGGCCGAAGATCGCGCCGTTCGCTTCCAGCAGATCCTTGCGCTCCATGCCCGGACCGCGCGGACGCGCGCCGACCAGCAGTGCGTAGTCGACGTCCTTGAACGCGACGTTGACATCATCGGTGGCGACCACGCCGGCCAGCGTCGGGAACGCGCAGTCATTGAGTTCCATCACCACGCCCTGCAGCGATGGCAGCGCCGGGGTGATTTCCAGCAGGTGCAGGATCACCGGCTGATCCGGACCCAGCATGTCGCCAGCGGCAATGCGGAACAGCAAGGCATAACCGATCTGGCCGGCGGCGCCGGTAACGGCAACTCGAACGGGGGCTTTCATGGACGGTGACTCCTCAGTTGAATGTTCAGTTCTTCGTGGGCGCGGCTTCAGCCGCGATGCATTTGATGTTGCACGAAAGAGCCATCGCGGCTGAAGCCGTTCCCACAGTCAATGCAGTCAGCTCAATTCGGCGAAGAACTCGGCGATGCGTGCGAGTCCCGGCTCCAGCTGTGCGGTCGGGCAGGTGTAGGAAATGCGCAACGCACGCGGCTCGCCGAACGCCGAGCCCGGCACGCAGGCCACGCCCTTGGCTTCCAGCAGCGCGGCGCAGAACTCCACGTCATTGCCGATCTTGATGCCGTTGTGGCTCTTGCCAAACGCCACCGAAATATCCGGAAACGCATAGAACGCGCCCTGCGGCCGCGGGCAGACGACGCCGGGAATCGCGCTGAGCGCAGCGAACACGGTGTCGCGCTTGCCGGCGAACTCGGCGCACTTGGCCTTGGGAATATCCTGCGGACCGCTGAGCGCCGCCACCGCTGCTGCCGTGATCACTTCAGGCAGGCTGGTGATGTGATTGGAGTTGAGCGTGGTGATCGCTTTCGCCACCGACTCCGGTCCGGCGATCAGGCCAACGCGCCAGCCCGGCATGCCATAGGTCTTGGACACCGAATCGACGAAGATCACCCGCTCGCGCAACTCGGGCTTCGCGAACACGAAGTTATGGTAGCCAAGGCCATCGAACACCATCGAGTTGTAGATGTCGTCGGTGATCACCCAGGTATCCGGATGCTTCACCAACACTTCGGCCAGCGCGGCAATCTCCTCGCCCGTGTAGACCATGCCGGTCGGATTGGACGGGTTGTTGAACAGGAACACCTTCGGCTTGCGCGCCAACGCGGCATCAAGCTGCGCCGGGGTGAGCTTGTAGTTCTGCTCCGCACCGCAATGCATCACATTGATCTTCGCGCCGACGATATCGGCGATGTCGCGGTAGCTGGTCCAGTACGGCGCCGCGAAGCAGATCTCGTCGCCCTCGTCGAGCAGTGCCTCGGCCAGGTTGTACAACACCTGCTTGGCGCCAATGCCGATCGACAGGTTCATCCGCGTGTAGCCGTCGAAGCCGAGTGCCTCGATGTGCTTCAGGAACGCGTCCAGCAGCGCATCGGCGCCACGGTTGCTGCCGTACTGACCCGAGTCGTGCGACAAGGCTTCGCGCGCGGCGGCGTACACATGCTCGCCCGGCAGGAAGTTCGGCACACCGATCGAGAAACTGATGATGTCGCGGCCGGCAGCCTTGAGCTGCCGGGCCTTTTCGGCAATCACCATGATCGCGCTGGGTTTGGCGCGGCCGACGCGCTGGGCGAGCTGGGGCATGGGTATCTCACGCGGGGGAGGAAGCAAAGGCGGTGATTTTATCACGCCAGCAAGACCCTCGCGCTGGCTGTGGCAGCTCGCTGCAATGCCGCGGCGATCACGGCATGATGCCCACGTCTGCACAGCGGACATCGCAACTTCACGACCGAAGGAGATCCGCATGCATTGGCTTTGGGTATTCGTGATTGGATTGATTGTCGGCCTGGTGGCCAAACTGCTGATGCCGGGCAAGGACCCGGGCGGCTTCATCATCACCGCCATCATCGGCATCGCCGGCTCGCTGCTGGCGACCTGGATAGGCCAGAACGTGTTTGGCTGGTATCAGGAAGGACAATCGGCCGGGTTCATCGCGTCGGTGGTTGGCGCGATCGTGTTGCTGCTTATCTATCACCTGCTCAGGCGCAAATCGGCTTGAGCAGCTATTCCGGCGAAGCGAAACTTCGCCGGGGTTTTCATTGCAGGCTGGATCAGCTTCGCGACGTGCCACCGAGCAACTCGCCGGCCAGGCCTTCGAGCATGCCCAGATTGAAACCGCCGCCGCCCTGCCCGTCAGCCGGCACCTGGCCATCCGGCGTCAGGTGATCAACCGCATGCGGCAACACCTGCGAAAGCTTGCCGAGCAACTCGTTCGGGTCGACGCCGAGCTTGCCGGCTGCCTCCTGCACCAGCGACCCCATACCGCCGCTCTGCAGCGCCTGACCCAGTTGGTCGCCCGATACCGGCTGGTTCGCGCCGGTACCGACCCACGACTGCACCGCGCCACCGAGCCCGTGCTGCTGCAGCATGCTGATCAGGCCCTGGACACCGCCAGCCTTCTCGATCAACTGACCAGCAACGCCAATCAGCGAGCCACTACCCGCCTGCTGTCCCTGATCACCGAGCAAATCATTGAGGAATGACATGATCGTTCTCCCTGGAAGATGTGAATGAAGGTATCGCCCGTCGATCATAGGCCTGCGCCAGCAGCCCTGTCGTGACATCGGCGCACAAAAAAACCGCCGGCTGCAAACCGGCGGTTTCTTGCGAATCCAGGGCTGGAAACTCAGCCGCGCTCGTCGAGCACCGCATTCCACTCTTTCACGCGATCGGACTGCGCATTCAGCAGCGCATCGACGTCACCTTCGACGGTGACCTTCTCGATCGTGTCGCCCTGCTGGATCGTGTTGACCACGGCCATGTCAGCCGCATCGACCACTTCGCCGAACACGCTGTGCTTGCCGTCCAGCCACGGCGTGGCGCCATGGGTGATGAAGAACTGGCTGCCGTTTGTACGCGGGCCGGCGTTGGCCATCGACAGAACGCCGGGCTTGTCGTGACGCAGCGAGGCGTTGAACTCGTCTTCGAACTTGTAGCCCGGGCCGCCGCGGCCACTGCCCTCGGGGCAACCGCCCTGGACCATGAAGTCGGCGATCACGCGATGGAACGACAGCCCGTCGTAGTAGCCGCGCTTGGCCAGGTTGACGAAGTTGGCGACCGTGACCGGCGCCTTGTCTTCATGCAGGCGCAGGTGGATCGGGCCGCGGTTGGTGGTGAAGGTGACATTGATGGTCATCGCAAATCCTTGGGTTCAAAAGCTGCGCCGTGCCACGACACGGACACGAGGGTTGCCAAGAATACCCCAGCGGCAGCACCCAAGGCATGCACCGTGGTGGGAGCGGCTTCAGCCGCGGCGCTACCGAACTGATGTCAAAGGCATCGCGGCTGAAGCCGCTCCCACTGAACTTTTGCAGCACCGCTCCCTACGGCAAGCCCAGCATGCTGCGCGCCAGCGCACCCGCGCCACGCGGCTGTGCCGCCGGCGTCGGCACGTCGGTCGGCCACGTCGCGCCCTCGTACAGGTATGACCACAACCGATCCAGTGCCGCATAGCCAAACGGCAGCAGCGGCACGTGGTGTTCACCGAAACCGGGCAGGGCCAGGAACGCATCGAAGTGTTGCGCGTACGGCACTCGCCAATAATTCGGCTCGCGTCCTTCCCCACGCAGCCACGCCACATACGGCTCGGAACTGAATGCGGTGGGCAGCAGCCCGTCGCCGGCGCCATGCACGATCCACAGCGGCAGGTCGCTGCGCGGCAACCTGGCCGCAGCGGCGGCTATCGAAGCATGCAACGCCTGCGCTTCGTGATCGCCGCCAGTCCACAATGCACGCAGGCACTCCATGCCGATCAGGGTGGGATCGGTCGAGACCTGGGTGCCGCCGAACAGGCCGATGCTCTTGTCGGGTGGAATGCCCGCGCCATCCGCCCACCATCCGGCACGGGCGAAAGGGTCGGTCGCGCCTGGCAGGCCGCCGACGCCGAGCGCGGCATAGCGGAAGCCGCATGGCATGTCGGTGGCACCCCGGCGCAGATAGGACGAGGCGTAACCCGCAGCAATCACCCGCCACAGGTCGAACGCGGTGGTACTGGCCGCCGTGCTGATCGCCTCATCCGTCCAGCCCCTGGCCTGCAGATACTGGTAGCCCTGTTCCGCCTGTTCGGCGACCGTGTCACCCCGCAATTTGCCCTGCGCGCGCAGGCTGGCACAGCGCAGCAGCCACGCCGGCGGCGGCATGCCGTTCGGCATGCGGGCAAACGGTACGCCGGCGAAGCGCGCGCTGCTCAATGCACATGGCAACCAGATCGCTGCCTCGGTGGCGTAGTCGTACATCGCACGTCCGTGCCCGGTCGCGTAGACGTTCGGTTCCAGCGCCACCACGCCCGCGAAGAAATGCTCGTTGTCCAGACCAGCCGCCTGCAGCACGGCACCACCACCATTGGACAGGCCGGTCGCGATGATCTTCGTGTTCTGCGGCGTAAACGGCGCCTGATCCGGAAACGCGCGATCGAGCATGGCCAGCCCGAACTGCGCCGCCTGGATCACATGGCGGCCCCAGTCGGCCTCCGGGTTGTCGCCCGAGTGCATGTGTTTCACCGCGATACCCGCGCTCGGCGGTGCCGGCGATGGCTGGAACTCCAGCTCCGCCTCGCCGCGTTTCGCATGGCGACCGTCCAGCGCCACGCCGCTGTTGTCGGCGTAGTCGAAATAACCGGTACCGGTGCCCTTGTCGGTGTAAGCCACCGCGCAGCCGCGCGGCAGACCCCACGCACCGGCCAGCGCGATCGCGCCGTAGATGCCGCGCGAACCCGACGACGGCGCGACAACAAGGCAACGCTTCTGCTTGTCGAAGTGGTCGGGCAACTGCAGCAGCACGCGATGCGGTGCACGTGCGCCCGGGATGCGCGCAAACGCCTGGTATTCGCGACCCGGCACATCGGGTACGCCGCCATACACCGTGCCATAGCCGCCCAGCGGGCCGAGATCGGCGATGCCTTTCCAGTTGGTCTGGATCGCCCGTTGGCGCAGCTCTTCAGCGGTGGGATCCAGCGGGTTCACAAACGGCAGCGGCAAACCGGCCAGGCCGGCCAGCCCCAGCCCTGCACTCAGCAAGTCGTCGCGACCGCGATGATCGGTCACCCGTACTTCGCCGTAATCCACCTCACGCATGGCAGGTTCCTTGGTTACCGGGCTGCGGACACAAGCCGACAGCATGACTGATGCCAGCACCGGCAAGAACAGCAGCGTCGAAAGGCAGGCGGATTTCTTCATCCCGCCACCATAACAAGCCGATCGCCGCCCGCCATCGTACGAAAGTCCAGTCCGGGACCATGCCATATCGCGCCCCGAACTCGACGTGACTGCCGCCGCCGGCTAACTTCAACGGCATGCCCAACCTGCTGATCGCCGACGACCATCCGCTGTTCCGCGCCGCACTACGCCTCGCTGCCAGCGAAAGCCTGCCCGATTGCGTAGTGCGCGAGGCTGCGGACCTGCCCGGCGTACTCGCCGCGCTGGCCGCCGAACCGGACATCGACCTCGTGCTGCTCGACCTGCACATGCCCGGCAGCCAGGGCTTGTCCGGACTTGCCGCGCTGCGCGGCCAACATCCCGGTGTCGCCGTGCTGGTGGTCTCCGCCCACGACGAACCGCGCATCGTGCGCCGCGTAATCGATCACGGCGCCGCCGGCTTCATCCCCAAGAGCGCCAGCACGACCGAGATCGGCGAAGCGATCCGCAGCGTGCTCGACTGCGGCAACTGGCTGCCACCCGGCCTCGCCGACGCCGTCGCGGCATTGCCTGCCGATCCCGCCGACACCGATCTCGCCAGTCGCCTCGCCCGCCTCACCGAACAGCAATCCCGCGTGCTCGCATTGCTCGCCGAAGGCCTGCTCAACAAGCAGATCGCCGATCGGCTGACGATCCAGGAGCGCACGGTAAAGGCGCATGTCACGGCGATCTTCGAGAAGCTGAGGGTAAGGAACCGGACGCAAGCGGGGATGTTGTTGCGGTCGCTGGATTTGGGTGAGCCAGCTCGAGTTGGTTGAGCGGATCACATGGACCGTGTCGATACCCAAACGCTTGTACTTTCGAGTACTACCCGATGATGGGTATCGGCTGTGATTAGTAATGTCCGCTTTCGACGGCGGTCTCAACCGGTCGATGCAACAGCTTGGTGAAACCGCTCAGCCGGTGTTTCGAAGCGAGTTTTTCAACACTATCGTATCGGCCGATAGCGAACGTCGCATTACTCCAATCTAATTGCCGTTGTAGTGAAAACCCCGCATCACGCCCGTATCGCTCCCACCACCACCCTCTGCAACACCTGCCGCAACGCCAGCGGCTTCAACGGCTTGTACAACACCCCCAGCCCTGCATCGAGCAAACGCTGGCGCAACTCCCCATCGCGATCCGCTGTGAGCATCACGGTCGGCACATCGGCGTGTAACTCGCGCAGCTGATGCCACACATCGAAACCGGTGTCGCCGCCGTCGAGGTGGAAATCGAGAATATGCAGATCCGGCCGCCACGGCGCCGCCAGCGCCTGCTCGGCATTGCGCGCGGCATGCACATGCCAACCCCAGCTGGTCAGCAGACTGCTCAGTGCGGCGAGTGCAGCCGGTTCGTTGTCGAGCACCAGAGCACGGCCTGCCGGCAATGACTGCTGCGCATCGGCGATGGGCGGCAGCCGTATCGCGGCACGCGCCATCGGCATGCTGAGATCAAACACGCTGCCGCGGCCAAGCCATGAGCGCAACCCGAGCGGATGTCCGAGCAATCCGGCCATGCGTTGTGCGATGGACAGACCCAAGCCGAGTCCCTGCCCGCCTGCAGCATTGCCGCGACGGAATTCCTGGAAGATCAGCTGCTGCTCGCCCGGGGCGATGCCCGGCCCGGTATCCCACACTTCCACGCGCAATTGCTGGCCTGATCGGCGCACGCCCAGCAGCACGCGTCCGTGTTCCGCATAACGCAACGCGTTCGACAGAAAGTTCTGCAGTACGCGGCGCAGCAGCTGCGGATCGGAGCGTACCCATGCACGCGTGCCGACCACGTCCAGTTGCACGCCGCGATCGAGTGCGATGGCGCGGAATTCGGCGGCGAGTGGATCGAGTACCTCGGCCAGTGGAAATGCTCGCGGCTGTGGATGCAGGCGGCCGCCTTCGAGCCGGGCCACGTCGAGCAGACCGGTGAGCAGGCCTTCGGTGGCCGCAAGCGCGCCGTTGAGATGTTGCGCAGTGGCGGCGTCGTTGCCGTGCTCGGTCAGCGAATGGGCAAACAATTGCGCTGCGTGCAGCGGCTGCATCAAGTCGTGGGTGACGGCGGCGAGGAAGCGGCTCTTCGCATCGTTCGCGGCCTGCGCCTCGGCCGAGGCCGCGGCGAGTGCACGAGTGCGCTCCTCCACGCGCAGTTCCAGCGTTTCGTTGACGCGCTTGAGCGAGTCCTCGGCCTGACGAAACGCGGTAACGTCGGTGAAGGTGGCGACGAAGCCGCCGCCGGGCATCGGGTTGCCGCGGATCTCGACGATGGTGCCGTCGGGAAAGCGTCGCTCGGACAAGTGTCGCGTGCCGGCGCGCATGTGGGTTAGCCGGCGCTGCACGCGCTGCTCCGCCTCCCCGGGGCCGAGCATGCCGGCGTCGATGTTGTAACGGGTCAGCTCGGCGACCGGACGACCGACTTGCAGCAGCTCCGGCGGATAATTGAACAGGCGTGCGTATGGCGTGTTCCATGCCACCAGGTGCAGCTCGGCATCGACCACGCAGATGCCCTGGCTCATGTTCTCCAGCGCCGCTTCCTGCACGCGCTGGTTGAAGCGCAGGTCCTGCGCCGCTTCGCCGACGATGGCGACCACTGTGTCCAGATCGTCGCGACCCTGCCGGTGCACCACTTCCAGCAGCAGGCGCGCCGAGGCGGCGCCAATCACGGCGGCCAGTTCATGCTCGACCTGGGCGACTCGCACACTGCCGGAGGGGCCGGTCGTGGGTGCGCTGTCGAACAGATGCTCGACCCGCTCGGGCGGCAGGAAGCGCGCCGCCAGCGCGCGCAGTTCGACCAGGCCGACATCGCCCACGCTGACCGCGCGCGCAGCACGGCCATAACGCGATCCGGCCACCGCGAGCATCACCACGATGTTGACCAGCAGGCTCACCACCACCGCACGACCGAGCCGGTTCCAGTCGGCCAGCCCGAGCAGGCCATCCGGCGCCAGCCAGTGCAGGCCGAACGGGCCGGCATGCAGCCACGACGGCGCGGATGGCAGCAAGGCGGGCAGCACCGCATACATCCATACCAGCGTGCCCATGGCGAGTCCGGCCATCACTGCGCGCGAACCCAGTTGCGGGCGATACACCGCGGCCAGCAGCGCCGGCGTCAATCCTGCCAGCGCGGAAAACGAGATCGCGCCGATATCGGCGAGCGCTTCGTTGCGCGCCAGTGCGCGGCTGTACGCCCACGCCAGCAGGATCACCACCAGGATCGCCACGCGCCGATGGTTCAGCAGCTCGCCGCGCAGGTCGCCATGTTCGTCGCGGCCCCAGCCGGCGCGCACGCGCAATGGAGCGATGAAGTGGTTGACCACCATCAGGCTCAACGTCAGTGTGGCGATCACCACCATGCTGGTGGCGGCACTGAGGCCGCCGAGAAACGCGATCAGCGCCAGCCCGTGTTCGCCGCGCGCCAGCGGCAGCGCCAGCACATACATGTCCGACGACACGCCGCTCGATCCCAGCCACGCGTCGCCCATCCGCGCCAGCGGCAGGATCGGCAGCGAGATCAGCAACAGGTACAGCGGAAACAGCCAGCGCGCCGTGCGCAGATTGCCGTCGCTGCGGCACTCCACGATGCCCGCATAGAACTGGTGCGGCATGGTGAACATCGCCAGTGCACCGAGCAGGATCAACGCCGGGAAGCCGCCGCTGTCCGGTGGCGGCGGCACGTTTACCGGCAGGCCCGGCGGCAGCGCGGTGAACAGCAGGGTGCCCAGCGCCAGCATCGCGCCGAGTTTGAACAGCGACTCGAACGCCATCGCCAGCACCAGCCCGCGGTTGTGCGCCATGGTCGACGCGCGCCGCGTGCCGAACAGCATCGCGAACAGCGCCATCAGCAGCGCCACGTACAACGCACTGTCCTGCCATGGATCGGATTCGGACAACTGGCCGTGGCTGAGAATGCCGTAGCTCATCGCCACAGCCTTCAGTTGCAACGCGATGTACGGCACGATACCGATCACCACCACCGCGGTGACCAGCGCCGCCAGTCCCGAGTGTCGCCCCAGCCGCACCGCGATCAGATCGGCCAGCGAACCGGCGTTGTACTCGCGCACCAGCTGCACCAGCCGGCCAAGGAATTTCAGCGCGAACAGGTAGACCAGGATCGCCCCGACAAACGTCGGCGGCAACCACCAGCCCGAGCGGCTGGCCTGGGTGACGGTGCCGTAGAACGTCCACGAGGTGCAGTGGATCGCCAGCGACAGCGCGTAGACGATCGCCCAGCGTTTTTCGAAGATGTGCGGACGCCGCTCACCGAGCAAAGCGACACCGAACAGCAGACCGAGCCAGCACAGCGCGGCGAAGGCGATGACGCCGGCGCTCAGCATGATCGGCTTCGCATGCCGTCGATCAGTACGTAGGTGGCAACCCCAGCGCGCGTACCGCGTTCACCAGCCAGCGCAACTGCACGCCGTGGCGGCTGTCGTAGTCGGCTCCGGAATATCCCCACCAGTCCCAGCATGCTTGCGGATTCAAGGGCGCGAAACTTGCGCGGGTTTGAGGATATAGCACGGCCACGTTGTAGACGTCGGCCCAGCGGTTGAAGCCGGCGTCCTTGACGAACGACTCGCCCACGGCTTCTGCGTTCTGCTTGCAGCCGTGGTACGCGACCACCACGCCGCACGGTTTACCGGCGAGGCAGGCCGGTGGCAGGTAGACGTAGCCGGTGCTGGCCATGAAGGCATCGGCGCCATCGGGGCGCAGCGCGTCCTGGTCGAACGTGCGCAGCTGGCCGTGCGCTGCGGTCGCCGCATGCGCCGGCTTGCCGAACATCTGCGCGAAAATCTCGCCCGCCGCATCGAAACCGCAGTGGCCGAGATACGGCGCGACCGATTTGTCGCAATCGTCGCCAGCGGCAGCCACCGGCAAGTTGTGCGCGAATGCACGTTGGCCATCGTCATGCACCTGCATGCCCTTCAGCCCCGGCGTGCCATCGCGCAACTGCTCGTAGAAATGTGCACCAGCCTCCGCCACCGCCGGAGCCACAAGTGCGTCGGCGCTGCCGTGCAGCAGGTAGACATGCGCGTGCGCGAGATCCTTCAGCGCTCCGATCTCGCCAGCGGCGGAACGCTTCGCGGCGCTCGCCAGCAGCGTGGCAACATCCGGTGCCGGCACGCCCTTCATGCAGCTGCCGAGCGCGACGTCCAGCTTGCCGCCGGCGCAACCGAACGGGCCACCAGCCACCAGTGCCGCATTCGGAAACAGCTCCGGATACGCCAGCTGCGCCTGGGTGGCCATGTAGGCACCGGAGGACAAACCGACCACCGCCACGCGCGCGCGATCGATCTTGAATCTCGGCAATGGCCCACCGGCATCTTTCGCACTGGCGATGCCGACGCCGACTGCCAGCACCGTACCGAAGACTTGCCGGATCCATCGATTGCCCATGTGTCCTACTCCTGAAGAGGTACTGGCTTTGACAGGGACGGCTGCAAGTCGTCGTGACACACGCCTGCAACTAGGGCGGGACGTTGGCAAAACGCAGGCCGTCAGGCTTCGCGAAATGTATGCGGCAAAGCTGCTCGGAACGCCCATGCATGAGGCCGAACGCAGGCGCGAACAGCCGCGATCAGAACGTATAGCGCGCACTGAGGGTGACCATCCGCGGGGCGCCATAGAAGCCGGTGAAAATGCCCAGCGAACCGATGTTGTAGCCGGTGGTGCGGTACGACTTGTTGGCCAGGTTGGTGCCCTGCAGGCTCAGCGTCCACGGCTGGCTGACCTGCCAGATCACGCCCGCATTCCACAGGCCGTAGGCCGGCTGCGCGATCAGCGGCGACAGCGTGGTCTCCGGATACACCAGGCTCTGATAGGTGTAATTGACTCGCGCGGTGAGGCTGCCACCGTTGGCCAGAGCGTGGGTGTTTTCCAGCGAGAGCCCGCCCGACCATTTCGGTGCGTTGGTGAACTTCTGCTGGTCGGCGACGTTCACGCCCTTGGTCAGGTACTGGGTGTACTTGGTATGCAGGTACGCAAAGTTGCCGCTGAAGGTCCACTCCTCGGTCGGCTTCCAGGCGAACTCCTCTTCCAGTCCGTCGATGTGCCCCTTGCCGGCATTGGTGAAATCGCCGAAGAAACCCTGGCTGCCGTTCGGCAAGGTGTACGAACTGAATACCGACAACTGGATGTTCGAGTAGACATTGTGAAACGCCGCGGTATTCATCATCAGGCGGTCGTCGAGGAAGGTCATCTTGCTGCCCAGCTCGAACGACTGCACTTTCTCGTCGTCGATCGGGCGGCACGAATCCGGCACGGCGACGCAGTTGGCGCGGATGTTGTAGCCGCCCGAATGGAAGCCCTCGCTGTAGCTGGCGTAGAGCTTGATCTGCGCGTTGGCGCTCCAGTCGAGCGAAACCTTCGGCGAGACATTGTTGGTCGCGTGCGATCCGCTGAAGTTCGCGACGGTGGAGACCCTCGTGCTGAAGGTTGCATCGGAGAAACCGAAGTTCTGGATCAGCGCGGTCTTGGTCTCGTGCGTGTAGCGCAGGCCGACGTCCAGGCTCCAGGCCGGGCTGAGGTCCCAGGTGAAATCGCCGTAGCCGGCGTAGCTCTTGGTGCCCATGCGCCCGCCGGTGCTGCCGTATTGCGACAGGCCCAGCGTGCTGTACGGCGGCGAGCCGAGGAAGATGTTGTGGATCTGCCCGGTGGCTGAACCGTCGAAGTAATACAGGCCGGCAACGCCATGCACGCTGCCGCCGGCGTCGTAGTTGGCCTGCAATTCCTGGCTGAACTGGTGGTCCTTGTAGATCGCGCTGACGTCGGCGATCTTTTGCGGGAGCGTGTCGAAGTCGATGTTGGTCAGGGTCGACGATCCACGCAGCGCGGTGACCGATTTGAACGACCAGTCCTGGCTGGCGATCCAGTTCAGGGTCAACGCCGTGCCATAGAGCTTGGTGTGGTTGACCTGTGCCATGCCGCCGCGGGTGTCGAAGTCGCTCGACAGCGGCGCGTAGGCCGGGTCGAGCTTGTTGGCGATCAGCATCTTGGCGCCGCGCGGGTTGGAGTTGTCGCGCACGCCATCGACCGACAGTTGCGCGTTGAAGCTGCTGGTCGGGAAGAACCCGAGCGTGGCGCGTGCCGCGTTCGTGTTCTTGTTGCCATTGCGGCTGCCGGTGAGCTGGTTCTTGCCGAAGCCATCGTTGTGCTCGCTGGCCACCGCCGCCCGCGCGCGCCACACGTGGTCGGCGCTGGCGCCGCCGAGGCTGGCCTTGACGTCCTTCTCGCCGCGCGTGCCGACCGTCACGTCGACCGAGCCTTCGCTCTTCACCGGCAGCGGATTGGAGACGTACTTGATCGCGCCGCCGATGGTGTTCTTGCCGTACAGCGTGCCTTGCGGCCCGCGCAGCACTTCGATCCGGTTGACGTCGAACACGTCGAGTACTGCGCCTTGCGGACGCGCCAGATACACATCGTCGAGATAGATGCCGACGCCCGGATCGAAGCCCCAGGTCGGGTCGGCCTGGCCGACGCCGCGGATGTAGGCGGTGAGCGTGGTGTTGGAGCCGCGGGCGGCATATATCTGCAGCGACGGCACCTTGCCCTGCAGGTCGGCCAGGTTCTGCACATTCTGCTTGAACAGCGAGGCGGCGGTGAATGCGCTGACCGCGATCGGGACATCCTGCAGGGTCTCCTCGCGCTTGCGGGCAGTCACCGTCACCTGCCCCAGTTGCTTGGCATTGGCCGGTTTGGTGGCGCCGGTATCCGTCTCGCCCGCAGCCTGCTGTTGCGCACTCAGTGGCGCAACACAGAACAGACCGAACGTAAGACCCATCGCCAGACTCAGATGCGTGCGCTTCATGACCTTCCCCTCGCAGGTGACGCAGCCATCGGTGATGGATGCTGATGCAAGCGAGCATAGACAGGCCGAGCGACCCCGGACACTTGTACCTTCGTACAGTGCACGCATCGATGGAAGCTATGGATACTCGCAGTCCATCGTATGGGCGCCGAGCGTCCGGGAGCCTGGCGGAATGGCATTCTTCATCGTGTTGGCCGCGCTGTGTTTCCTGATGTTCGCGGCGTATCGCGGTTACAGCGTGATCCTGTTCGCGCCGATCGCCGCGCTGGGCGCGGTGCTGCTGACCGAGCCGGCGCTGGTGGCGCCGATGTTCACCGGCCTGTTCATGGACAGGATGGTCGGTTTCCTCAAGCTGTATTTTCCGGTGTTCATGCTTGGCGCGGTGTTCGGCAAGCTGATCGAACTGTCCGGCTTCTCCAAGGCGATCGTCGCCGCCACCATCGGCCTGGTCGGACGCAGCCGCGCGATTCTCTCCATCGTGCTGGTGTGCGCGCTGCTGACCTACGGTGGCGTGTCGCTGTTCGTGGTGGTGTTTGCGGTGTATCCGTTCGCCGCCGAACTGTTCCGCCAATCGGATATTCCGAAACGCTTGATCCCCGGCACCATCGCACTGGGCGCGTTCACCTTCACCATGGACTCGCTGCCGGGCACGCCGCAGATCCAGAACATCATTCCCACCGCGTTTTTCGGCACCAACACCTGGGCGGCGCCGTGGCTGGGCACGATCGGCGCGGTATTCATCCTGGTTATCGGCCTGACTTACCTGGACTGGCGCCGGCGCAAGGCCGCCGCGGCCGGCGAAGGCTATGGCGACAACCTGGTCAACGAGCCAGCCCCGTTCGAAGGCGGCAAGCTGGCGCATCCGTTGGTCGCCTTGTTGCCATTGGTGCTGGTCGGCGCATGCAACAAGCTGTTCACCGACCTGATCCCGCGCGTCTATGGGGAGACGCAGTCGTTCCTGCCCAGCGTCGTGGGCGACGCCAAGCCGGTGGTGCAGGAAGTGTCCAAGGTCGCCGCGATCTGGGCGGTTGAGGGCGCGCTGCTGGTCGGCATCCTGTGCGTGCTGGTGTTCGCCCGGCGCGCGGTGACCACGCGCCTCGCCGTGGGCAGCCAGGCCGCGGTCGGCGGTGCGCTGCTGGCTTCGATGAACACCGCCTCGGAATATGGTTTTGGCGCGGTGATCGCTGCGCTGCCCGGCTTCAAGCTGGTCGCCGATGCGCTGCACACGATTCCCAACCCGTTGGTCAACGAGGCCGTCACCGTCACCGCGCTGGCCGGCATCACCGGCTCGGCATCCGGCGGCATGAGCATCGCGCTGGGCGCGATGGCCGAGACCTTCATCGCCAACGCGCAGGCCGCCGGCATTCCGATGGAAGTGCTGCACCGGATCGCCGCGATGGCCTCCGGTGGCATGGACACGCTGCCGCACAACGGCGCCGTGATCACACTGCTCGCGGTGACCGGGCTGACCCATCGGCAGGCGTACAAGGACATCTTCGCGATCACCGTGATCAAGACGCTGGCGGTGCTGGTGGTGATCGCCGCGTACTACTTCACCGGCGTGGTCTAACAGATTGTTGTAGAGGGCTTTCCTGCCCTCTACAACGCGCCAGATCCGGCACATGTCCGTATCTGGCTACGCTGAATCAGGCATTTGGCATGCCTGATTCGCGGCGAGCCATTCGTGGCCCGCATTAACAGGGTGTTTTTCAACACCCTGTTAATGCGGGCCACCACAACGACGTCGCTCCCCCGACCGGCCGCCTGCCGGTTGCCGACGCCCGACCGATCCGGATCCGCGCGATGGCGCGCGGATCCTCCTGTTCCGCGCAAGCGGAACTGTCGTGAAGCGAAGGGAGATATGAGCGATGTCGATCAAGACGTACATGCTGGGGCTGCTGGCCCTGCTGCTGTTCATGCCGGCGCTATCGGCGCGGGCCACCTGTCATGACACCGTGGTGCTGGTGCATGGTAACACCGGCAGTCCCGCTGATTTCCAGAACACCTACAACCTGCTGCGCCAGCGGGGCTGGAGCGATGCACAGATCGTCGCACCCGCCTGGGGCAATTCACTCTGCGCTGCCTGCAACGACCACAACGGCAGCGAGGAAACGCCGTTGAAGAACGCGATCAGCAGCGCGATCACCAGCTCGTGCAGCGGGCACATCGACGTGATCGGCCATTCGATGGGCGTCACCCTTGCGATGCGCGAGATCGACAGGCTCGGCGTAGCCGGCAAGGTCGACGTGTTCATCGGCATCGCCGGTGCCGTGCACGGGCTGTGGTCGTGCGGGATGTATCCGTTCAACGTCGCGACCGCCACCTGCGGCTCGTACGGCCTGTCGGTAAGCAACCCGTTCCTGCTGGGCATCGCCGGGCATCGTTTCGGCACGCACATGTACTCGATGAAATCGTGGAACGACGAGATCAACTGCTACGCCAGCTGCTTCGTTTACGGCGTGCATACCTCGACGATACCCGGCGAGGATTACAGCTTCGACTATCCCTATGGCCATTACCAGTTGCTGTGGCTTACCGCCGCCGACCAGGTGAGCCTGCTGCAATAAGGCTTCTGCCAGGTGCGCGGCGAAGTCCGCGCACCTGCTTGTCTCTGATCAGCTGGACGCGGCTTCGACCCGCCGCAACGATGGGCGGCCCAGCGTCCACCGATGCCCATTCCTTGCAGCCGGCCACGGCAACCAGGGCCTCCGGGCCGGAGCCCCGTATCAGCCACCGTGAACGGCCGACGCGGCAGCGCAGCAAGTTGTCACATAAATCCGTATAATTGACGGGTTAATCCTTCTGATAACCCACGTGGTGGCTACTAGCGCCACCCGAGTGCTTTCTATGTCCATCGAAAAACTGCGCAACATCGCCATCGTCGCCCACGTCGATCACGGCAAGACCACCCTGGTCGATTGCCTGCTCAAGCAGTCCGGCACGTTCTCCGAACGTACCGTGCTGGCCGAGCGCGTGATGGACTCGAACGACCAGGAGAAGGAACGCGGCATTACCATCCTGGCCAAGAACACCGCGATCGAGTGGAACGGCAACCGCATCAACATCGTCGACACGCCGGGACATGCTGACTTCGGCGGCGAAGTGGAGCGCGTGCTGTCGATGGTCGACTCGGTGCTGATCCTGGTCGACGCGATGGACGGCCCGATGCCGCAGACCCGCTTCGTGACGCAGAAGGCGTTCGACATGGGCTTCAAGCCGATCGTGGTGATCAACAAGGTCGACCGTCCGGGCGCGCGCCCGGACTGGGTGCTGGACCAGACCTTCGACCTGTTCGACCGCATCGGCGCGACCAATGAACAGCTCGACTTCCCGGTGGTCTACGCCTCCGCACTGCACGGCTACGCCAGCCTCGACAGCACCGTGCGCGAAGGCGACATGACGCCGCTGTACGAAGCGATCATGCAGCACGTGAGCGCGCCCGACGTCGATCCGGATGGTCCGTTCCAGATGCGCATCAGCCAGCTCGACTACAACAGCTATGTCGGCCTGATCGGCATCGGCCGCATCCAGCGCGGCAAGGTCAAGACCAACCAGCAGGTCTCCATCGTCGATCGCCACGGCAAGAAGCGCACCGGCAAGGTGCTGCAGGTGCTCGGCTTCATGGGTCTGGAGCGGCGCGAAGTGGAAGAAGCCGAGGCCGGCGACATCGTCGCCATCTCGGGCATTCAGGATCTTTCCATCTCCGACACCGTGTGCGCGCTCGATACGCCCGAAGCGCTGGAAGCGCTGACCGTCGACGAGCCGACCATCAGCATGACCTTCCAGGTCAACAACTCGCCGTTCGCCGGCAACAAGGACAAGAGCGGCGGCAAGTTCATCACCAGCCGCCAGCTGCGCGAGCGCCTCGAGCGCGAGACGCTGCACAACGTGGCGCTGAAGGTCGAGGAAGGTTCCGATCCGGACAAGTTCCTGGTCTCCGGCCGCGGCGAGCTGCACCTGTCGGTGCTGATCGAGAACATGCGCCGCGAGGGCTACGAGCTGGCCGTATCGCGCCCGGAAGTCATCATCAAGGAAATCGACGGCAAGCCGATGGAGCCGATCGAGCAGCTGGTGGTCGACGTCGAGGAGATCCACCAGGGCGGCGTGATGGAACGCCTGGGCATGCGCAAGGGGCAGCTGAAGAACATGGAATCGGACGGCCGCGGTCGCGTGCGTCTGGACTATGAAATTCCGGCGCGTGGCCTGATCGGCTTCCAGACCGAGTTCCGCACCCTCACCCAGGGCTCGGGCCTGCTGTTCCACGTGTTCGACCATTACGGTCCGAAGGCCGAGGGCGCGATCGCCAAGCGCCAGAACGGCGTGATGATCGCCAATGCCGCCGGCTCCACGCCTGCCTATTCGCTCGGGCCGCTGCAGGAGCGCGGCAAGCTGCTGGCCGCCGAAGGCGACGAAGTGTATGAGGGCCAACTGGTCGGCATCCACTCCAAGGACAATGACCTGACGGTCAACGCGATCAAGCCCAAGCCGCTGACCAACATGCGCGCCTCGGGCAAGGACGACGCGATCCAGCTGACCCCGGCGATCAAGTTCTCGCTGGAACAGGCGCTGGAATTCATCGAGGACGACGAGCTGGTCGAAGTCACCCCGAAGGAGATCCGCCTGCGCAAGCGTCACCTCACCGAGAGCGACCGCAAGCGTTCTTCGCGCGGTTGAGTTGTCGCCACATGTGATCGAGCAGAAGGCCGCCGCAAGGCGGCCTTCTGCTGTGCAGGGTCAGGACGAAGTCGCCTTCGCCCTCGCGCCCACCACGCGCAGGCCGGGCCGCTGCCGTGCCAGCTTGCGCAGCAGCTCGGCGAAGCCCTGCAGGTCGTCGTGCCAGGGCGAGGCATCGCGCCAGTACAACGCGATCTCGCGACCTGACGCCTGCCCCTTGAGTTTCGCCAGCACGATGTTCGGCATCGACGCCAGCCGCTCGTGCGCCAGCGCCGGCACCAGCGAGTAGCCACCGCGCAGGCTGACCAGGGCGGCGAGACTTTCGAGGCTGACGTCCTGCACGTGGCCGTGCTCGCTGCCATCGCCATCGAGACCGTCAGCATGGCTTTCGGCCATCAGCGTGGCTTCGGCCGGATCCAGCTGGTCCAGCGCGATGCTGTGCTGCCCGGCCAGCGGATGATCTGCGCGCAACATCAGTTCCCACGGCTCGGCGAACAGCGGCCGCATCGCGATGCCGCTGACGGCTGGCGTCGGCGGGGCCAGCACCGCGTCGAGCTCGCCTTCGTGCAATCGGCGCAGCAGGCCACGCGGTTTGCCTTCCGAGATGCCCAATCGCGCGCCCGGAAAATGCTGTGGGAACGGTGCGATCAGGTGCGGCAACAGGTATGGCCCCAACGAGGCTGGAACACCCAGGCGCAACTCGCCACCGAAGGCCACCTCACCGGCGCGCGCAAGCTGTTGCAGGTGCTCGGCGGCTGCCAGCACCGCATCGATCTGCTGCAGCAGTCGCTGGCCACCGGCAGTAGGCACGATACTGCGCCCGCCACGTTCGAACAGCGGCGCACCCAGCGCCTGCTCCACCTTCTGCACCTGATGGGACAGACCGGACGGACTGATGTGCATGGCGCGCGCCGCGCTGTTGAAACTGCCATGGCGATGCACCGCCTGCACCAACGCAAGGTCGCGCAGGGAGACAGCCGCAAGGGTGGTCGAAATCATCGAACGCTGCATGTCATCAAAGGCGTTTGTGTGCGGGGGGCATCGGGCTCATCCTGTGCGGCGTTGTCAGCCACAAGCGTTGGCGCAGTTTACTCGCCGCGCCGACCGGAACACGCATCCCGCGCACCCTTCGCGACCTCGCCATGGCACCGTCGGCGGGGTAGCCCGGTTCGCCGCCGCACGGTGTTTGGGCGATAATTGCGTTTTGCCGGGCCGGCGAGCACCCCTCGCCATCGTTCAATTATCCCAGCCGCAGGATTCAGCCAGGAGCACGTCCCCATGAAAGACACCTTTTCCGTACGCGACACCCTCGAGGTCAACGGCAAGAGCTACGCCTATGCCAGCCTGACCAAACTGGGCCAGCGCTTCGACCTGAAGCGGCTGCCGTACTCGATGAAGATCCTGCTGGAAAACCTGCTGCGCCACGAAGATGGCGTCGACGTCACCGCGAAGGAAATCGAGGCCGTCGCCACCTGGAATTCGAAGAAGGAACCGGATACCGAAATCTCCTTCATGCCGGCGCGCGTGCTGCTGCAGGATTTCACCGGTGTACCGTGCGTGGTCGACCTGGCCGCGATGCGCGACGCGATGAAGGCACTGGGCGGCGATCCCACCCTGATCAACCCGCTGTCGCCGGCGGAGTTGGTGATCGACCACTCGGTGCAGGTGGATGTGTTCGGCACCGCCGACGCGCTGGAGCGCAACGTCGATATCGAATTCAAGCGCAACCAGGCGCGCTACAGCTTCCTGCGCTGGGGCCAGAAAGCGCTGGCCGACTTCAAGGTGGTGCCGCCACGCACCGGCATCGTGCACCAGGTGAACCTGGAGCATCTGGCCCGCGTGGTCATGGGCAGCGAAGTCGACGGTCAGCTGTGGGCATACCCGGACACCGTCTTCGGCACCGATTCGCATACCACCATGATCAACGGCCTCGGCGTGCTGGGCTGGGGCGTGGGCGGCATCGAGGCCGAGGCGGCCATGCTCGGCCAGCCCTCCTCCATGCTGATTCCGCAGGTGGTCGGCTTCAAGCTGTCCGGCCGTCTGCCGGAAGGCGCCACCGCTACCGACCTCGTGCTCACGGTCACCCAGATGCTGCGCAAGCAGGGTGTGGTCGGCAAGTTCGTCGAGTTCTTCGGCCCGGGCCTGCAGCATCTGCCGCTGGCCGATCGCGCCACCATCGGCAACATGGCGCCGGAGTATGGCGCCACCTGCGGCATCTTCCCGATCGATGCCGAGTCGCTGAAGTACCTGCGCCTGTCCGGCCGCAGCGATGAGCAGGTCGCGCTGGTCGAGGCGTATGCCAAGGCGCAGGGCCTGTGGCACGACGAAAACAGCGCGCACGCCGAATTCACCATCACGCTGGAACTGGACCTGGCCGACGTCAAGCCATCGATGGCCGGCCCGAAGCGCCCGCAGGATCGCGTGCTGCTGACCGACGTCAAGCAGAACTACCGCGACAATCTCGGCAGCACCACCGCCAAGCGCAACGGCGCCGAAGCACGCTTCGCCAACGAGGGTGGTGGCACCGCCGTGGGTCATGACAAGAGCGAGGCTGCACTCGGTCAGCATGTGTCGATGAATGGTCAGAACTTTCACGTCAACGATGGCTCCGTGGTGATCGCCGCGATCACCTCGTGCACCAACACCTCCAACCCGGCGGTGATGCTGGCCGCCGGTCTGGTGGCGAAGAAAGCCGCCGCCAAGGGCCTGAAAACCAAGCCGTGGGTGAAGACCTCGCTGGCGCCAGGCTCCAAGGTGGTCACCGACTATCTGGAAAAGACCGGCCTGCTCACCGAACTGGACAAGCTCGGCTTCTACCTGGTCGGCTACGGCTGCACCACCTGCATCGGCAACTCCGGCCCGCTACCGCAGGAGATCAGCAAGGCGATCAGCGATGGTGACCTCACCGTCGGCGCGGTGATCTCCGGCAACCGCAACTTCGAAGGCCGCGTGCACGCCGAAGTGAAGATGAACTACCTCGCCTCGCCGCCGCTGGTGGTGGCCTATGCGCTGGCCGGTTCGCTCGACGTGAACCTGAGCACCGATCCACTGGGCCAGGGCGCCGACGGCAAGGATGTTTTCCTCAAGGACATCTGGCCGACCAACCAGGAAATCAGCGACCTGATGGCTGGTGCAGTCACCTCGGACATGTTCCGCAAGAACTACGCCGACGTATTCAAGGGCGACGAGCGCTGGAGTTCGATCGACTCGCCGGATGGCGACCTGTACGCGTGGGACGAAGCATCCACCTACATCAAGAACCCACCCTACTTCGACGGCATGACCATGGCGCTGACCGCGGTCGAGGACATCCACGCTGCGCGCTGCCTGGGCCTGTTCGGCGACTCGATCACCACCGACCACATCTCGCCCGCCGGCGCGATCAAGAAAGACTCACCGGCCGGACGCTTCCTGATCGAGCGCGGCGTGCAGCCGATCGACTTCAACTCCTACGGTTCGCGCCGCGGCAACGATGACGTGATGGTACGTGGCACCTTCGCCAATATCCGCATCAAGAACCTGATGCTGGATGGCGTGGAAGGCGGCTACACGATGCACGTGCCCAGCGGTGAACAGCTGGCGATCTACGACGCGGCAATGAAGTACAAGGCGGCGAAGACTCCGCTGGTGGTGTTGGCGGGCAAGGAATACGGCACGGGCTCATCGCGTGACTGGGCGGCCAAAGGCACCTTGCTGCTGGGCGTGAAGGCAGTGATCGCCGAAAGCTTCGAGCGCATCCACCGCTCCAACCTGGTCGGCATGGGCGTGCTGCCGTGCACCTTCAAGGACGGCCAGAACGCGCAGACGCTGGGCCTGACCGGCAAGGAAACCTTCGACATTACCGGTCTGAACGACGGCAACTCGAAGGAGGCCACGGTCATCGCCATCGCCACAGACGGCAGCAGGAAACAGTTCAGCGTGAACGTGATGCTGCTGACCCCGAAGGAGCGCGAGTTCTTCCGCCACGGCGGCATCCTGCAGTACGTGCTGCGTCAACTGGCCGGCAAGAAGGCTGCCTGAGTTTCAGCGTGATTCCATGCGGTAAAAAAAACCGCCCCGGACTTCGGGGCGGTTTTCCATGACGGTCCCAGCGGCTCGTTACAGCGAATGCTTCCAACTGGCCGTATAGCAGTGCCATTCGCCATCCTCCTTGCGCCACGCCGATTCAACCTGGTAAATGCCCAACTGGTCGGGCAGCAGGCGACCGCCGCTGGTCAGCGTGACCGTGAATGTCGCCACCATCCGTTCGCTGCGATGCTCGATCGACACCGGCCCCATCGTCACGCCGACATGCTCGCCACGCAGCGCGAGGAGCCTGATCATGCTGGTCAGTCCACGTCGGTCCAGCTGGCCGGCATTGCCGTCGAAGTCCTCGCTCAGCCGGGCCCCCACATCGCTGGCCGAACCCGCTTCGGCCGCCTGCGCGACCGATGCAATCGCCGCGCGTACCTGCGCTTCATTGGGCGTGCGTCGGCAGCTCGACAGAGTCAGCGCGAACAGCGCGAAAACGATCAACAGACAGGCAGTTTTTCTCGGTGCAATCATCGACGGAACTCGCTGCAGTGCGGCTTGCCGCTATACGCGTGCGTATGCTCCAATCAACTGGCGCATGGTCCATGATGGATGCTACCGCCATCCTGATTCCATCATCTGATCCGTGATCATCGACAACACAGGGAACCCAAGCATGAGCAATGAACGTCCATGGCTGGATCACTATCCGGCAGGCGTGCCCGAACAGATTGACGTCAACGAGTACGCCTCGGTGCCGGCGATGTTGGAAGAGGCTTTTGGACGTTTCAGCGGGCGCCCGGCGTTTGCCAGTTTCGGACGTCAACTCAGCTACGGCCAGATCGACGAGATGAGCCGCCAGTTTGCCGGCTATCTCACCGGCGTGCTCAAGCTCGGCAAGGGCGACCGCATCGCGATCATGATGCCGAACGTGTTGCAGTACCCGATCGCCTTGTTCGGCGCGCTGCGCGCCGGGCTGGTGATGGTCAACACCAACCCGATGTACACCGCACGCGAACTCAGGCACCAGTTGGAGGATTCCGGCGCCAAGGCTATCGTGGTGCTGGACAATTTTGCCGCGACCCTGCAACACGTGGTGGCCGAAACCCAGGTGCAGCACGTCATCACCACCGGTCTCGGCGACCTGCTGGGTTTTCCGAAGGGTGCGCTGATCAACTTCGCGCTCAAGCACGTCAAGAAGATGGTGCCGGCGTTCAGCATGCCGCACGCGGTGCGCTTCCGCGATGCGCTGGCGCGTGGTGCGGCACACCCGCTGCAGCCGGTCACGCTGAACCACGACGACATCGCCTTCCTGCAATACACCGGTGGAACCACCGGCGTGGCCAAGGGCGCCATGCTGAGCCATGGCAACATGATCGCGAACATGCTGCAGGCCGGCGCCTGGATCGGCAACAATGCCAAGCCGGGCGAAGAGGTGATCATCACTGCGCTGCCGCTGTATCACATCTTTTCGCTGACCGCGAACGGCCTGGTGTTCATGCGCCTGGGTGGCTTGAACTGGCTGATCACCAACCCGCGCGACATGCCTGGCTTCGTCAAGGAACTGGCCAAGTCCGGCTTCACCGCGCTGACCGGCGTCAACACGCTGTTCAACGGCCTGCTCAATACGCCCGGTTTTGCCGAGCTGGATTTCTCACGCCTGCACCTCACCCTTGGCGGCGGCATGGCAGTGCAGCGCGCGGTCGCCGAACGCTGGAAGAAAATCACCGGATGCACTCTCGCCGAAGCGTACGGACTGACCGAAACCTCGCCCGCGGTATGCATCAATCCGCTGAACCTGACTGCCTACAATGGTTCGATCGGCCTGCCGGTGCCATCAACCAACGTGGCGATCTGGTCGGAAGACGGCCAGCCGCTGCCGCTCGGTGAAGTCGGCGAACTGATGGTGCAAGGCCCGCAGGTGATGAAGGGTTACTGGCAGCGCCAGGACGAAACCGCCAAAGTGCTCGGCGCCGATGGCTGGCTGCACACCGGCGACATCGCCCGGATGGACGAGAATGGCTACTTCTACATCGTCGACCGCAAGAAGGACATGATCCTGGTGTCCGGCTTCAATGTGTATCCGAACGAGGTCGAGGACGCAGTGATGGAACATCCCGGCGTGCTCGAAGTGGCTGCGGTCGGTGTGCCTGACGAGCATTCCGGCGAAGTGGTGAAGCTGTTCGTGGTACGCAGGGATCCGAACCTCACCGAAGAGGCGCTCAGGCAGTTCTGCCGCGAGAATCTCACCGGTTACAAGCGCCCCAAGCTGATCGAGTTCCGCGACAGTCTGCCAAAGAGCAACGTCGGCAAGATCCTTCGCCGCGAACTGCGCGACGAAAGCAAAGTCCCCGCCTGACCCAGGCTTGCAGAATCGGAAACGCCCGCGCGAGGCGGGCGTTTCGGTTGCGGCGACAGCGTTTCGTTCAGCCGTCTTTCCAGTATTCGAGAATGTCGGCGTAGCCGCCCAGCAGATTCCACAACGGGACTTGTTTGTCTTCGGGAATGCGGCTGTACGAAAAACCGATGTGGTGATCGGAGATGCGTGCGACGACGGCTTCGAGATGAATGTGCAGGTTGTGCCCGAAGATCATGTCGAGCACCCAGCTTTGTCCCGTCTCTCCAGCCCAGCCCAACGGGCGGCGCAACAATGCGCCAGTAGCCGATATATCGACCAGTTCGGTCGGATGAGATTCACCGTGGCGACTCATCAGCACCGTCGTCTCGATCTGCATGCGCGCCGGACGCAGCTGTTCCGGTTCGCCGCCACCTTGTACATTCTTGTCGATCGCCATCAGTTATACCGTCCATTTTGCGCTGGCGTCTGCCGCCGGAGTGACGCGGTGTACAACATCATCCTGAAATCTTTCTGCCGCATCATTTACTGACGCCGCAGCCTGACCTCGCATTGCCTGCATGACGCCGGTGCATTGGTTGGCTGCGATGGTCAAGCGTATCTAAGCAATCGTCATGCCACTCACCCACAACCGGCGATGCCTCGCCCGGACCATGCCGTATTGAATCGATATCCCGCGCGTCATGGCCAGGACCGACCGCAACACAGGGTTTGCCGCTACTCGCCGCTTCATCGGCGTAACCCGCGGCCCTGCCGCTTATCGTCACATTGGGTCACATGCGGCCCTGCATCGCCGACAGGTCCTTTCATCGGCAGCAGGCAACGCCAGCATCCGATATTGTGCCTGTCACGACCGCCTCGATGAAGCCCGTCACTGCAGAGCCGGAAGCCCGAGCGGAGTGACCCCGGGGCACCCATCGAGACTGACGTGCACCTTGCTGGACTTGCGCTCGCCTAGCGGCTACTCTGTGACCAACGCGTGGCTCCATGGAATACGTTTGCCGATCACCTCCGGCGACCCTGGCTTCCACCCGATGCTCTCGAACCGACCAGTAAACAGTCAGTGGCGTCACTCTTCGCCACCTTTGACTTGCGCCCTTGCCGTGGCTGACAACCCGGGGTTGGCGTGCAACGGCCGATTGCGACCTGCCTGACCGAACCACCATCGCGTGGCTTCATCTTGCCCGTCGCGACCATGGCGCCTGCCGCGCCGCGGCTGAAGATGTGAAAGATCGCAGTACCCGGGGAATACCGCCTCGCCGCCGTATTCCGAGCACGGACATTCCACAAGTTGTGCCGATGTATGAATGATTCCGATCACGTTGAACGCACTGCCAGCCGCTGAAGGCGGCCCCATGACATGCATTGATGAGCACTGAGCCAGTCGAGCCACAGAGCCTGGCCGCCGCACCGCAGGATGCGTTTGCGTCGGTACCGCAACAGCAGGAAATGCCGTTGGCCATCGTGCGCGGCCAGCCGATGCTGCAGATGCCGCAGGATCTGTACATCCCGCCGGATGCGCTCGAGGTCATCCTGGAGTCGTTCGAGGGTCCGCTGGATCTGCTGCTATACCTGATTCGCCGGCAGAACCTGGACATCCTGGATATCCCGGTGGCCGAGATCACCCGGCAGTACATGACCTACATCGAGCTGATGCGGGATGTGATGCGGCTGGAGCTGGCTGCCGAATATCTGCTGATGGCCGCGATCCTGGCCGAGATCAAGTCGCGGTTGCTGTTGCCGCGACCACCGGTCGAGGAAGGGCTGGAAGAGGATCCCCGCGCCGAGCTGGTGCGGCGATTGCAGGAGTACGAACGGTTCAAGCGGGCGGCCGAGGATATCGAGGCCCTGCCGCGAATCGAACGCGACAGCGTGGTGGTGCATGCCGAAGTGGGCGAACGCAACGTGATCAAGTTGCCGCCGCCACTGGAACTGACCGAGCTGCTGCTGGCGCTCAAGGACGTGATGCACCGGGCCGAATTGTTCGGCCATCACGCGATCAAGCGCGAGGCACTGAGCGTTCGCCAACGCATGGGCGAACTGCTGAGCCGGCTCGACGACAGCAGTTTTCACCGCTTCGAGAGCCTGTTCGACATCAGCGAAGGACGTCCGGGCATCGTGGTGACTTTTCTGGCGATGCTGGAGCTGGCCAAGGAAATGCTGGTCGAGATCGTTCAGGAAGAGCCGCTGGCGCCGATCTACATAAAGGCAAAGATCAGCCACTCCGAAGAAATCGCCGACATCCCGGCGGACGATGCGCAGTCGGGCGAACCGGCATTGATCGAATCGTCCGGCAAATGAACGACATCCACTGAATCGGCATCCGAACCAAGGTTATGCAGATCGAGCAACTCAAACCCATCATCGAGGCCGCCCTGCTGGCCTCCAGCCAGCCGATGACTGTCCATCAACTGGGCGACCTGTTCAACGAAGCCGACGACATCGGCCACGAACAGATCGCCAGGTCGCTGGAGGCGCTGGCTGGCGATTGCGACGGCCGCGGCATCGAGCTGAAGGAAGTCGCTTCCGGCTTCCGCTACCAGGTGCGCCAGGACGTGCATCCTTGGATTTCGCGGATGTGGACGGAACGGCCCAGCCGTTATTCGCGAGCGCTGCTGGAAACGCTGGCGCTGATCGCCTATCGCCAGCCGATCACTCGCCCCGAGATCGAGCAGATCCGCGGCGTGGTGGTGTCCTCCAACATCATCAAGACAATGGAGGAGCGCGAGTGGATCCGCGTGGTCGGCTATCGCGACGTGCCCGGCAAGCCGGCGCTGTTCGGCACCACCCGCGCCTTCCTCGACTACTTCAACCTGAAATCGCTCGACCAGTTGCCGCCGCTGTCTGAAATCCGCGACATGGAAGATCCGCAGTTGCGCTTCGAACCCGAGCCCTTCCCTGCCCGCATCGTGCGCGACCTGCCGGTCGATCCGGATGAGGAAGTGCTGGGCGAGAGTGGCCAGGTCGACGCGGAATCCGCAGCCGACAGCAATACCGAAATCCATGCACCCGTAAATACCGCGGATGCAGAAGACACCGACATCACGGCCGACGCCCACGCGTCTGCCGCTTCATCCGAGTCCGACGAACCTGGCTCCGACACGAGCTCATCCGCCGAGAACCCGATAGCCACTGCCGATGAGGCAGCGAACCCCGCCGCAGACGTCGAACCCGACGCCGCCGAGCAAGATACCGAGGAGTACCGCGCATGACTGCGCCGCAAAAATCCGTTCTATCCCTGAAGCGCGAACCGCGCATCGACACCGACGCCCCCGCACTGGAAGAGCGCCTGCACAAGGTGCTGGCCAACGCGGGCCTCGGTTCGCGCCGCATGCTTGAAGTGCGCATCCAGTCCGGCGAAGTCGAATTGAATGGCAGCCCCGCCGAAATCGGCATGAGCGTGCATGCCGGCGACCGCGTGGTGATCGACGGCAAGCAGTTCGTCGTCGCCACCGACAGCCGCGACGACACCGAGGTGCTGATCTACCACAAGCCCGAGGGCGTGCTGACCACCCGCGACGACCCCGATGGCCGTCCCACCGTGTTCGAACAGCTGCCGCGACTGAAAGGCGCGCGCTGGGTCGCCGTGGGCCGGCTCGACATCAACACCACCGGTCTGCTGCTGCTGACCACCGACGGTGAACTGGCCAACGGCCTGATGCACCCGAAGAGCGGCCTGGAGCGCGAATACCTGTGCCGCGTGCATGGCGAAGTGCCGGACGAGATCATCGAACGGCTGAAAGCCGGCGTGGAGCTGGATGACGGCCCCGCCCGCTTCGACGAGATTGCGGTGATCAGCCGCGGCGGCAGCCACAGCTGGTTCCGTGTGGTGATCCGCGAGGGCCGAAATCGCGAAGTGCGGCGCCTGTGGGACTCGCAGGGTTTCCTGGTCAGCCGCCTCAAGCGCATCCGCTACGGCAACATCGAGTTGCCGCGCAACCTGCGCCGCGGCGAATGCGAAGCGCTCGACGCGGAAAGCATCAAGCAGCTGCGCCAGACCACCGGCCTGGGCGTACCGCAACCGGTACTGACCCTGAGCCCGGTGCTGCATCAGCGCCGCGCGAACCGCAGCGTTACCGAATACCGCCCCGAACGCGGTGCCGGCACCGCATGGACCGGTGGTCAGGACGAGGCGCGCGAGCTGCGTGCGTATGACCGCATCCGTGAGGAGCCAATCCGTGGCCGCAAGCCGCCGCGTCGCGACGGCAAGGAAGTCAACGGCAACGTCGTCCGTCCCGAACGCGGTGCCGGTGGTGCCAATCGTGGCGGCAAGAGTCGGCGCGTGGCGCCGGGTCAGGAACTGCCGTCGGTGCGTACCTGGTTTGCCGGCGAAAACCGCGATGGCAGCAGCCGTCCCGGCGCGCCGCGCGGCAATGCTGCCGGCGGTGCCGCGGGCAATCGTCGCCCGGCTGGCGGCAAGCCATTCGGTGCACGCACGGGTGGCGAAGGTCGTGCTGTCGGCAACCCTTACAGCGGTTTCGGCGGCGAATCACGCGGTGCTGCCGGCGGCAACGGCAACCGTGCGCCGGGTGCGCGCCCCGCGCATGGCGGTCGCCCGCAAGGCCAGGGCCAGGGTAATCGTGCAGCGGGCAGTCCCGCGCACGGCAACGCGCGCCCGCAAGGTCAGGGTGGTGCGCGACCGCAAGGCCAAGGCGGCAATCGTCCGCAGAGTGCCGGCCGGCCGCAGGGCCAGGGTGGTAATCGCCCACACGGCAACTCCAGACCACAGGGTCACGGTGGCCCTGCGGGTGGGCGCCCGCCGGGTCGCGGCGGCAATCGATCGGGCAATCGCTGAGCCTTTGGCCAGCACGATCAATCAAGGCCGTTGAGCCATGGTGCGCATCTATCACAACAACCGCTGCTCCAAATCGCGCGCCACGCTGGCGTTGCTGGAGGAGCACGGCAGCAAGGTCGAGGTGATCAATTATCTCGACACGCCGCCAAACGCAAGCGAGCTGGCCGTGCTGCTGAAGCAGCTTGGCATGACGCCGCGCGAACTGTTGCGCAGCGATGAAGCGGACTATCAATCACTCGGCCTGGGCGACCCCGCGCTCGATGATGCGACCTTGATCGCTGCGATGGTGGCGCACCCGAAACTGATCGAGCGCCCGATCGTTGTCGCCAACGGCAAGGCTGCACTCGGACGGCCACCGGAAGCGGTGCTGGCGATACTCTGAGCTGTTGCGAATCGAAAACAAAAAGCCGCCTGACAGGCGGCTTTTTGTTTTCGAGAGCTCATGGGAATCAACCCGGATCGAGCGAGAACGCGTCGGCGTCCATCCACGCCGGGAATCGTTCGCGGTGCGCCAGCAACGGCGCCGGATCAAGCGTGACCGTCACCACCTGCTCCTGTGCGCCCAACTCGACCAGTGGCTCGCCGACCGGATCGATCACGGCGCTGTCGCCGGCATACGGAATCTCGTTGCCGTCTACACCGATCCGATTCACCCCGGCCACATAGCTGAGGTTCTCGATCGCGCGTGCGCGCAGCAACGTGCGCCACGGACCACGGCGCGGTGCCGGCCAGTTCGCTACAAACAACGCGAGGTCGTAATCCATGCCGCCATTGGCGGAGGCCAGCCGGCGATTGCGCAGCCATACCGGGAAACGCAGGTCGTAGCAGACCTGCGGCAGGATTCGCCAACCTTTCAACTCCACGATCAGTCGCTCGTTGCCACCACCATAGCGGGTGTGCTCGCCGGCCATGCGGAACAGGTGCCGTTTGTCGTACTGGGCGAAGCTGCCGTCCGGTTGCACCCAGAGCAGGCGGTTGTAGACGACATCGTTTTCACGGATCGCCAGGCTGCCGCAGATCACCGCGCCCAGCTCGATCGCCAGTGCACGCAGCCACGCCACGCCCTCGCCGTCCATCGTGTCGGCGCTGGCGCGCGTGTCGTTGCTGAAGCCGGACAGGAACGTCTCCGGCAACACGATCAGGTCGCTGCCGACCGCCTGGCGCACCAACGCGCCGTAGTAGTCGCGATTGGCTGGCGCGTCGTGCCAACGGGTGGCCCCCTGCACCAGCGAAATTCTCAGGGCATGCATGTTCATAGCCCGCACAGCCGCTCCGCGGCGGCTTCCATCGTGGCGTCGCTCTTGGCAAAGCAAAGGCGCAGCAGACGCGTGGCCGGCGCGCGCTCGTAGAATGGCGTCAAGGGAATGGCCGCCACACCGCCGTGCTGCACCAGCCACCTGCTGAAGGCGAGATCATCCTCGTCGCGGATCGCCGTGTAGTCGACCAACTGGAAATAGCCACCCGGCACATCGAGCAGCTTCAATCGCGAAGGTGCCAGCAGTGCCCGGAAACGATCGCGTTTGGCCTGGTAGAACGCCGGCAGCTCCAGATAGTGTTCGGGGTTGCTGGCCATGAATTCGCCGAACGCCACCTGTGCCGGGTGAAACGTGCAGAACGTGAGGTACTGATGCACCTTGCGGAACTCGGCCGACAACGCGGCCGGTGCCACCGCATAGCCGACCTTCCAGCCGGTGCAGTGATAGGTCTTGCCGAACGAGGAAACCACGATGCTGCGCTCGGCCAGCTCCGGATGGCGCAGCACACTCTCGTGCTGTGCGCCGTCGTACACGATGTGTTCGTACACCTCGTCGGACAGCACCACGATATCGGTATGGCGCACGATCGCGGCCAGCTCCTCCAGATCGGCCGCCGACAGCACGGCGCCGGACGGATTGTGCGGGCTGTTGATCATGATCATCCGTGTCTTCGGCGTCACCGCGTCACGTACGCGCTGCCAGTCGATGGCGAATGTCGGCAAGGTCAGCGGGATGTGCACCGCGCGTGCGCCCTGCAGTTCGATCGCCGGCTCGTAGCAGTCGTAGGCTGGATCGAACACGATCACCTCCTCGCCCGTCCGCACCACCGCGGCAATCGCTGCGAAGATCGCTTCGGTGGCGCCGGAGGTGACCGTGATGTCGGTATCGACATTGAGCTTACGACCGTACAGCTGCGCGACCTTCAACACGATCTGCCCGCGCAAAGCCGCCGTGCCGTGCATCGGCGCGTACTGGTTGCGGCCATCGTTCATGGCACGGGTCAGCGCGTCGCGCAGCCCCTGCGGTGGCTCGAAATCGGGAAAACCCTGACCCAGGTTGACTGCCTTGTGTTCCAGCGCCAGTTGGCTCATCACGCTGAAGATGGTGGTGCCTACTTTCGGAAGCTTGGTTTCGATCATCATCATTCAGCCGTCTGGATGTCCATAAAGGTTCAAGCGTAACGCATCGCCTGCATTGCGCGCATCACCACGCGCCGATCATGGTCGGGGCAGATCGTCCAGCGGACGCTGCTTGCATTGCTCGTGCTTCAGCAAGGTGGTGGCTGGCAGCCGTTCGGCCAGGAAATCGACCAGCGCGCGCACGCCTGGCAGCATGCCGCGCCGGCTGGGATAGACGAAATGCATGGTGCCTTCGGGCACGCTCCATTCCGGCAGAACCACTTCGAGCTCTCCGCGGGTGATCGCGGGGGCACAGACGAATTCAGGCAGCAAAGCCACGCCCATGCCGCGGCGGGCAGATTCGAGCAGCACGGCGAAATCACCGGTAATCAGACGCGCCTGCACTTCCACGTTGACCTGCTTGCCAGCCGCATCGATCAGCTCCCACACCTGCGCACCTTCGTGCTCGCGCATCGACAGCGCCGGCAGCTTCGCCAGTTCATCCGGCTCGCTCGGTCGGCCTTGCGCATCGAGCAGCGCCGGACTGGCCACCAGCTTGGTGCGTGACTGGCCGAAACTGCGGATCACGAGGTTCGCATCGGTATCGAGCTTGTTGCGCACCCGGATCGCCAGATCGTAGCCCTCGCCGATCACATCGACGCGGCGATCGCCGGACAACAGCCGTACCTGCATTTTCGGGTAGAGCAGCAAAAAGTCGGGCAACAGATAGGCCAGCACGGTCTGCGCCAGCGAGACCGGACAACTCAGGCGCACCACGCCACGGGGTTCGGCACGCAGTTCATCGACTGCATCCTGCGCCGCCTGCGCCTCTTCCAGCACGGCGCGACAGTGCGCATAGAAACGCTCGCCCACTTCGGTGACCACGAAACGCCGTGTGGTCCGCTGCAAGAGGCGCACGCCGAGACGCTCCTCCAGCTGGGCCACGCGTTTGCTCAGCCGCGATTTCGGCACGCCCAGTGCCCGACCCGCGGCAGAAAAGCCACCGTGGTCGACCACGGCGGCAAAAAAGTACAAATCGTTGAGATCCTGCAGGGCGCCGCCCAATACTGTCATGATCGTTTCCAATAAAGAACGATAAGTCCGATAATGCCTATCTTATCGCAACATTGTTCCAAATATATCCTGATTGCGTCGCCGATAGACCGGCTCAACCAGGACTCTCATCATGAAACTGTTGCACATCGACTCCAGCGCCTTGGGTGGTTATTCCGTATCGCGCCAGCTGACCGCCGACATCGTAGCGGAGCTGACGCGCGCTACGCCCAACCTCGCCATCCATTACCACGATCTCGCAGCACAGCCGTTGCCGCACTGGACGCCGGTAGCCGATGCCAGCGACCCCGCCGCCGTGCTGGGTACCCGGATGCTGGAAGAATTCCTGGCCGCCGACGTCGTGGTGATCGGCGCGCCGATGTACAACTTCGCGATCTCCAGCCAGCTCAAGGCGTGGCTCGATCGTATCCTCGTCGCGGGCAAGACCTTTCACTACACCGCGAATGGGCCCGAAGGCCTGGCCGGTGGCAAACGGGTGATCATCGCCTCCAGTCGCGGCGGCATCTACAGCAAGGATTCTGCCGCCGCGGCGATGGATTTCCAGGAGCCCTACCTGCGTGCCGCACTCGCCTTCATCGGCATCAACGACGTCGAATTTGTGCGTGCCGAGGGCGTCGCAGTCAGTGACGAGCAAAAAGCCCATGCGCTCAAATCGGCGCAAGCCACCATTGGAACACTGGTCGCCAAGGCAGCCTGATTCACCCGACGCCCTGCAAACGCCCTCGTCCTGGCGACGGGGGCGTTTGCCGTTGTGCGAGCGGCACCGCGTCCGCTCCACACGACGCACGCGGCGGGAGCAGTGGAAAAATCGGGCGCGGGCCGACACACTGCAGGTTCACTCTTGTCACGGGGCCCCGCGCATGAATCGCTCGTTACGTCTGTCGCTGCTTGCACTGCTGGCATTGGCGCCGGCCGTCCAGGCTGCCGATCTGCTGATGAACAACGTCAACGGCTACACGCTGGACAGCCACGGCAAGCTGCAACATTTCCAGGCCCTGTTGATCGACCATGGCAAGGTGGTCGCCACTGGAAGCCATGCCGATCTGATTGCGCGTGCCGGTAGCGCCCGAGTCGTCGATGGCCACGGCCAGACCTTGCTGCCGGGTCTGATCGATGCCCACGGCCACGTGCTTGAACTGGGCTATGCGCGCAACCAGGCCGACCTCACCGGCACGAAGTCGCTGGACGAGGCGCTGGCAAAGGTGAAGGCGTACGCCGCGGCGCATCCCGAGGCGAAGTGGATCACCGGTGGCGGCTGGAATCAGGAAATCTGGAAGCTCGGCCGCTTTCCCACCGCGAAGGAGCTCGACGCAGCGGTTCCCGATCGTCCGGTATGGCTGAGCCGCGTTGACGGACATGCCGGCTGGGCCAACAGCGCAGCCATCAAACTGGCCAGGGTCAGCAAGGCCACGAAAGATCCCAGCGGTGGGCGCATCGAGCGCGACAGCCATGGCAACCCCACCGGCGTCTTCGTCGATGGTGCCACGGTGCTGATCGGCAGCAAGATTCCTGCGCCGACAGCGCAACAGAAAGTCGCGGCGCTGGATACCGCGCTGGCCGAGATGGCGAGTGTTGGCCTCACCGGTGTTGCTGACGCGGGCATCGACCTGGCCAACTACCAGCTGTACCGGCAATACGCCGACGCGAGCAAGCTCACCGCACGCATCTACGCGATGATCCTGGGCACCGGCGACGACTTCGACGTCATCAGCAAGAATGGCCCGCTGATCGGCTACGGCAACGACTTCCTCACCGTGCGCACGGTCAAGCTATTTGCCGACGGTGCGCTAGGCAGCCGCGGCGCGGCGATGCTCGCGCCCTACTCCGATGACCCGCATAACCATGGCCTGCTGTTCCTGAAGCCCGACGAGCTGACCGCGGATATCGGCAAGGCGCTGGGCAAGGGCTATCAGGTTGCCATCCACGCGATCGGCGACCGCGCCAACCGCGAGGTGCTCGACAGTTACACGGCGGCCTACAAGACACATCCCGACGGCGTCGCACTGCGCAATCGTGTCGAGCATGCGCAGATCATCTCGCTGGAAGACATCCCGCGCTTTGTGCCACTGCAGCTGATCGCCTCGATGCAGCCGACCCACGCCACCTCCGACATGAACATGGCTGAGGACCGCATCGGTCCCCAGCGCATCAAGGGCGCTTATGCCTGGCAGCGGCTCCTGAAGCAGGGTACGGTCGTCGCCGGCGGCTCGGATTTCCCGGTGGAGTCGCCGAACCCGTTCTATGGCCTGTACTCAGCGATAACCCGCGAGGACCATGACGGCCAGCCACCCGGCGGCTGGTACCCCGACCAGGACATGACGCCGGCCGAGGCGCTGCGCGCATTCACCCTCGATGCGGCCTACGCCGAGCATGCGGAAAAGACGCTGGGCACACTCGAGCCCGGGAAGTGGGCCGACTTCATCCTGATCGATCACGACATTTTCAAGGATTCCGCGAGCAAGATCTGGAGCACCAAGGTGTTGCAGACTTGGGTCGGCGGCAAGCAGGTGTATGCCGCCAAGGATTGACTGGACAGTGCAAAACAAAATCGAGGCCGGCTGCGAAGCCGGCCTTTGTGTTGATGGAAGTTGCGGTGTGAGCCCTTCGACTTCATCGCCGGGCGGCTACGCCCAGAGATCGGCCCGAACTCGACCCGGGGCAAACGGGCTGAGTGGACTGAAAGCCTGGGGCCGTCTGATCCATTCGGCCTGAGCGCGGCGAAGTCGAAGGCGGCCCATACGACACACCGCCTGCCCTACCCGGCCAGGCAAATCGAATCAGGCCTCAGGTCGACCGATGTCGACATATCGAACACCTCCACGGCCGGCCCTTGGCGTGCCCCAAAGCGGCAATGGCGCGGTGCCGTCGCCGCCGTTGAGGGCCTGCGCCCCGTATAGGTCATCAGTCATGTTGTGAAATGGCGCTTTGCCTATTGACGCCTCGAAACTCAGTGTTATAGTTCACTACAACACCACCCAACGAGGTCACCAAGGAGGCCCGTCATGAAAGCGCAGAACCTGATCGCCAGCTTCGCCGCCGTCCTGCTCACCTTTGCCAGCCTGAGCGCCGTCAACTACAACGTCGACACCCAGCCAGCAGCGGCCAACCAGACCCGCGCCGTCAAGGTCACCGACCTGGCACCTGTCCATGTACATCCCAGCGCCGCTGAATTGCGTGCCGCTGTACTGCTGGCCGACGCCGGCACCACGGGCATCACCCTGATTCCGGCCATGGGCCGCATGGATAACGCTGGCAGCGCAGGGCAGTTCAGCTTGCTCGGTTCGCAATTGGCCATGCCCTACTATTCATTTGGCAACAAGTTCGGCCGCATCACCAAGGAATAAAACATGACCATTACCTGGAACGACAGCGTCCCGATCTATCGCCAACTGCAGCAACGCGTGGTGGCGATGATCCTGGACGGCGCCTTGAACGAGGGCGACCCGCTGCCGTCGGTACGCCAGGTGGCAGCGGATTATCAGATCAATCCACTGACCGTATCGAAGGCGTATCAGGAACTGGTCGACGAACAACTGGTTGAAAAACGGAGGGGTCTGGGCATGTTCGTCATCGAAGGCGCTCGTGAGGCGCTGCTGAAATCCGAACGCGAGCGGTTTCTGCGCGAAGAGTGGCCGGTGCTGTTCGCACGGCTGCAACGGCTGGGGCTGGATCTCAAGACGTTGCTGCGTGAGGCCGAGTCTGCAAAGGGAGAGCAATCATGAGCGCGGTGATCACGGCCAGCGGCCTGAGCAAGCGGTACAAGTCGTCGCTGGCGCTGGACAACGTCAGTTTCCAGATCGCGCCCGGTCGCATCGTCGGCCTGATCGGCCCCAACGGTGCCGGCAAGACCACCGCGCTGAAGGCGATACTCGGACTCACCGATTTCACCGGCACGCTCAACGTACTTGGCTTCGATCCGCGCAAGCAACGCGACAAGTTGATGGGCGAGGTCTGCTTCATCGCCGATGTCGCGGTGCTGCCACGCTGGATCCGCGTACGTGAAGCGGTCGACTTCGTCGCCAATGTGCATCCGCGTTTCGATCGCAAGAAGTGCGAGGCGTTTCTGGCCCGCACCAAGCTCACGCCCGGCCAGCGCGTGAAACAGATGTCCAAGGGCATGATCGTGCAACTGCACCTGGCCTTGGTGATGGCGATCGACGCCAAGCTGCTGATCCTGGACGAGCCTACGCTGGGCCTGGACATCCTCTATCGCAAGCAGTTCTACCAGAACCTGCTGGAAGACTACTTCGACGAGAACAAGACGATCATCGTGACAACCCATCAAGTCGAGGAAGTCGAACACATCCTCACCGACCTGATGTTCATCCGCGACGGCAAGATCGTGCTGGATGCCGACATGGACGCGGTCGGCGAGCGTTTCATCGAAGTGATGGTCAACGCCGATCAGGCCGACGCCGCCCGCCAGCTGAAACCGCTGGACGAACGCCAGGTCTTCGGCAAGAGCATTTTTCTGTTTGACGGCGCGAACCGCGCGGTGCTGGAGCAGCTGGGCGAAACCCGCCGGCCGTCCATCAGCGACCTGTTCGTCGCCACCATGAAGGGAACCTACGCATGAAAACCTTCTACTGGCTTGTAAAGCGCGAATTCTGGGAACACCGGGGCGGCTTTTTCTGGGCCCCGATCATCACCGGCGGCGTATTTTTGCTGCTGAACATCATGGGCATCATCGCTGCTGAGGTGCTGGGTGCCCAGCACGGTATTCAAATCGGCATGAGCGGCAAGCTGCAGCAAATCATTGCCGAAATGGATGCGGGCAATCTTCACAATGTCGGTACGTTTCTTGATCTTGGAATGTACGGAATGACTGCACTGCTTGTGGTGGTTCTTACTTTCGTAGTGTTTTTTTACTGCGTCGGCGCACTGTTCGATGACCGACGAGATCGCAGCATCCTGTTCTGGAAATCCCTGCCGATTTCCGATAGTAGTACGGTGCTGTCCAAGGTCGTCAGCGCCACCGTGCTCGCTCCGGTCATTGCGGTAATCGTCGGTATCATCGTGGGCATAGCGCAGTTGCTGATCCTCGCGATCACACTGTCCTTCCACGGCGTGAATGTGTGGCAGTTGCTCGTGCTGGCCCATCCGTTCCGGGTGATGTTCAACCTGATCGGCTATATCCCTCTGTACGTGCTCTGGGCCTTGCCCTCGGTGGGCTGGCTACTGCTCTGCTCGGCCTGGGCTCGCAACAAGCCCTTCCTGTGGGCCGTTGCATTACCAATAGCGACCGGCCTGTTGATCACCTGGTTCGGCATCATGGGGCTATTCAACCTGCCTGCTTCATGGTTCTGGATGGAAGTCGTCCTGCGCGGTCTGCTTAGTGTGTTTTTTGGGACAGGGATTATTCTGGGCAGAGGGAATATGACCTTCTTTGAAAATGGCGCACACGACAATTGGCTAGGCTTCATGGACTTGAATCAGACTTACCAGACACTGGGCTCCACCAACTTATGGATCGGCGCGCTAATCGGCGTAGGTCTGATTGCCACCGCCATCTGGTTCCGCCGCTGGCGTGACGACAGCTGACTTCCGATCGAATTCTAGATTAAGGAGAACACCCATGAAGCCCATCACTTTCAGTGTGCTCGCACTGGTCCTTCTGCTGCCGCTGGCCGCTTGCGGCCAATCCAAGCAGGCCGACTCCCAGCCGGGTGCCTCCGACAACATGGCACAGGCGATAAAGGACGCTGGCGAGAAAACCTCCCCGTCGGGGATTTCCGGAGAAATCCACAAGGCGATGCAGGATGCCAAGCAGGAGTTGGCCACCAAGAACATCGAGGTGAACAGCGTTCACATCAACGATAACCACCACAACGACAAGGATTCACGCCCCAAGGCCGAGATCACCCCGCAGGGCGACTTGCTGATCGCAGGCAAGAAGGTGGCGGCCACGCCGGCGCAGCAGACGCTGCTGATGGACTACCGCCAGCAGATCGTCGGTATCGCCGAAACCGGCATGGACATCGGCGCACAAGGTGCCGACCTGGGCCTCAATGCCGCCAAGGAAGGGGTATGGGGCGCACTCACCGGCAAAAGCGACAAGGACATCGAAGCGGCCATCAAGCCCCAAACCGACAAGATCGAGGCCGCCGCTGCCAGGTTGTGCCTGCGGATGCCCGACCTGCTGTCCACCCAGCAGAAACTCGCTGCGGCGATGCCCGAGTTCAGGCCCTACGCAACCATGCAGCAAAAGGACGTCGATGATTGCGGCAAGGACATGAAGGACAAGGACGGCTCCTTCGGAAGTCGTCCTTAAATCCGGCTACATGATTTCGCACAATCATGTAAGGAGTGCGCCATGTTTTCTCGTCCCCTCTCCGTCCTTGCCTGCATCATCACAGCTGGTTGCACAACCTTACCCGCCACACGCCACAACACACACCTGGGCGGCGCAAACCTCGATCGACGCGTGACCAGTTTGATGAGCGCGGCGAAAGTTCCAGGGCTCGCCGTCGCCATCATCGAAAACGGTCACGTCGTCAGCGTCAAGGCATACGGGATGCGCGACACGGCAAAGCAGCTGCCCCTGACAACCGACACGGTCATGTACGCTGCGTCGCTGACCAAGGCTGCGTTTTCGTACGCGACGATGACGCTGGTGGATGACGGCCGCCTCGACCTGGATGCCAGCATCGCCAGCGACTTGCCCAAGCCGCTTCCGGAGTATGAGAAATACGCGGATCTCGCGGGCGACACCCGATGGAAGGCACTTACTCCCGGCATCCTGCTCAGCCACCGCTCGGGCTTCGCGAACTTCCGCTTCTGGCAGCCGGGCAAAGACTACGATCCCGAAGGCAAGCTTGCGTTCTATTTCGCCCCGGGGACCCGTTATGCCTATTCAGGCGAAGGCATCAACCTGGCACAGTTCGTCCTCGAGCACGGCAAGGGCATCGACGTGGAGACGCTGATGCGCGAGCGCCTCTTCACGCCCTTCCGTATGCCGCGAACCGCCATGACATGGCGCGATGACTTTGCCGACGATCTGGCCATCGGCTACGACGAGAACGGCAAGCCGCTCGGACACAAGCAACGCCAGTCGGCACGCGCCGCCGGATCGATGGACACCACCATCGGCGATTATGCGAATCTGCTGGCGGCCATGGTGCGCGGCGATGGCCTGAGCGCCGCAACGCACAAACGCTGGCTGACGCCTGTCGTACGCATTCGCTCCGTGCAACAGTTCCCCACCATCGGTCTGCCCGACTCAAACGACAACGACGGCATCTCGCTTGGCTATGCACTCGGCGTTGGCACGTTCACTTCCCCGCAGGGTCCAGCCTTCTTCAAGGGAGGCCACGACGATGGAACGAACAACGTGGCGGTCTGCATCGAGTCGTCAAGGAACTGCGTGCTGTTGATGAGCAACAGCTCCAACGCGGAATCCATCTTCGCGTACCTGATCGACGATGTCCTCGGCAAGACATGCTTCCCCTGGTACTGGGAAAACTACATTCCCTATGACCATCCGGAATGGCGTACGGCAAAAGCCGTTGTGAACGAACATCCCGCGTGTTCGCCCCAAAACCACTGACTACTGTCGTCGGCCAACACGATCAGTCCAGCGCCGTTGTTCCGGTGCAGAACTGGACTCGCCGCCGAGCAATCGGACTTCGCAACGGCCTTGGCAACGAAGTTACAAATTCACCATGCCATCCCGCTCCATCGCACACTCAGCCATCGCCGTGAATGCCACCCCTGGTCAACGCCATCGGATCGAGCAGCTTCTTCAGCTCATCCTTCGACAACCCGGTGGTCTCCAGCGCCACATCCATGATCGGGCGATGTTCCTTGTAAGCCTGCTTGGCGGCAGCTGCACCCTTCTCATAGCCGATCACCGGATTCAGCGCAGTGACCAGGATCGGGTTCATCGCCAGCGCCTGATTGACCCGCGCGGTGTTGACCTTGAAACCGGCGATCGACTTGTCGGCCAGCAGCACGCTGACGTTGCTCAGAATCCCGATCGACTGCAGCAGGTTGTGCGCGATCAGCGGCAGCATCACGTTGAGCTGGAAGTTGCCGGACTGGCCGGCGATGGTGATCGAGGCGTCGTTGCCGATCACCTGCGCGGCGACCATCGCGGTGGCCTCGGGAATCACCGGGTTGACCTTCCCCGGCATGATCGACGAGCCCGGCTGCAGCGCTGGCAGTTCGATTTCGCCCAGACCCGCCAACGGGCCGGAGTTCATCCAGCGCAGGTCGTTGGCGATCTTCATCAGCGCCACCGCCAACGTCTTCAGCTGACCGGACAGTTCCACCGCGGCATCCTGCGACGCCATCCCCTCGAAATAATTTTCCGCCGACTCGAACTTCACGCCGGTCAGTTTCTTCAACTGTGCCGCCATCGCCGGGCCGAACTTAGGATCGGCATTGATGCCGGTGCCGACCGCCGTGCCACCCTGCGGCAACCGGCGCATGCGCTTCAATGAGTCTTCGATGCGTTCGATCGCCGAACCGATCTGCGCCGCCCAGCCGGACAGCTCCTGACCGAACGTGATCGGCATCGCGTCCATCAGATGGGTGCGGCCGGTCTTGGGCGTGTTCTTCAACTCGCTCGCGCGCTTGTCGATCGCCTTTTTCAAGTGCTTCAACGCCGGCAACAACTGTTCGCTGGCGGTGAGCGTGGCGCTGACGTGGATCGCGGTGGGAATCACGTCGTTCGAACTCTGTCCGTAGTTGACGTGATCGTTCGGATGCACCTTGGTACCGCCTTCCACTGCCAGATGCGCGATCACCTCGTTCGCATTCATGTTGGTGCTGGTGCCCGAGCCGGTCTGGAAGATGTCGATCGGGAACTGCGCATCGTGCTGACCATTCGCCACCGCCAGCGCCGCCTTGCAGATCGCCGCGGCCTGATTTTTTTTCAGATGCCCCATCGACAGATTGACCTCGGCCGCCGCGGCCTTGATCAATCCCAGCGCGCGGATGAACTGGCGCGGCAGGTGCAGGCCGGAGATCGGGAAATTGTCTATGGCGCGCTGAGTCTGCGCGCCATACAGCGCGTCGGCAGGCACCTGCAATTCCCCCATGCTGTCGCGCTCGATGCGAAAACCACTCATGACTGGATTCCTGAAGTTGACCAATGTCCAACTATAGGCCGCCGCCCGTCGGTGGCGCGACAAGCCGGTCAAAAACAGGGAAAGGCCTTGCGCATGTAAAATAGCCGTTTGACCCCGCCGGAATGCCCCGATGTCCTCTCATGCCCTGACCGCCCTGTCGCCACTGGACGGCCGTTATGCCGGCAAGATCGAAGCGCTGCGCCCGATCTTCAGCGAGTACGGCCTGATGCACCGTCGCGTGCACGTGGAAATCGAATGGCTGCTGGCGCTGGCCGCCGATCCAAAGATCGCCGAACTGCCAGCCTTCAGCGCAGGCCAGATCAATACGCTGAAAGCCATCGCGCAAAACTTCAGCGTGGTCGACGGCGAGCGGATCAAGGCGATCGAGGCGACCACCAATCACGACGTGAAGGCAGTCGAGTATTTCATCAAGGAAAAAATCGGCGCCGACGCCACCCTGGCGCAGGCGAAGGAATTCGTGCACTTCGCCTGCACCAGCGAGGACATCAACAACCTTTCCTATGCACTGATGCTGCGCGACGCGCGCAAACAGGTGCTGCTGCCGCAGTTCGACGCGGTGATTGCCCAACTGCGTGAACTGGCACACGCCAACGCTGCGTTGCCGCTGCTCTCGCGCACCCACGGCCAGACCGCCTCGCCCAGCACCCTCGGAAAAGAAGTCGCCAACGTGGTGGCGCGCCTGCAACGCCAGCGCCAGCAACTCGCCGCAGTGGAGATTTCCGGCAAGATCAATGGCGCCGTCGGCAACTACAACGCCCACGCCATCACTTATCCGGAAGTGGACTGGCGCGCGTTCTCGCAGCGCTTCGTGGAAGGCCTCGGGCTCGACTACAACGCCTACACCACCCAGATCGAACCGCACGACGGCGTTGCCGAATACTGCGACGCGGTGCGCCGCGCCAACATCATCCTGATCGACCTGGCCCGCGACATCTGGGGCTACATTTCGCTGGGCTACTTCAAGCAGACGCTGAAGGCTGGCGAAGTCGGTTCATCGACCATGCCGCACAAGGTCAACCCGATCGACTTCGAGAACGCCGAAGGCAACTTCGGCCTCGCCAATGCCTTGCTCGGCCACTTCGCCGAGAAGCTGCCGATCAGCCGCTGGCAGCGCGACCTCACCGACTCCACCGTGCTGCGCGCGCTCGGCACCGCGTTCGGCCATGGCCTGGTCGCGCTGGAGTCGCTGAAGAAAGGCCTGGGCAAACTCAACGTCAATGCCGAACGCATCGCCGCCGACCTCGACAACAGCTGGGAAGTGCTGGCCGAAGCCGTGCAGACCGTGATGCGCCGCTACGGCCTGCCCGAGCCGTACGAGCAGCTCAAGGCCCTGACCCGCGGCCACGGCATCACCAAGGATTCGATGCGCGAGTTCATCGCTGGCCTCGACCTGCCGGCGGAGGCGAAGCAGCGCCTGTTTGAGCTGACGCCGGGCGGCTACATCGGGCTGGCCGAGACGCTGGCGAAGGACATCTGAGCGCGATTGTCTGTCTGGCGCCCGGCCCTCCATGGGGCCATCGAATATCCACGCTTCAAGCTCGTCATCGCAGTGAAAGCTGGAATGATGGACCTTTGAAGGTTGTTCGAGGTTCCCAATAGCGGTAAGTGAACCCTGAAAACCCATGTCGCCGCCTCCCGCGCGTGGCGGTACGTTCGATGTCACCACAACGTCGGACGTCGCCCCGCGACAGGAGGCAGCCATGTCGCTTTACGCAGCCATCGATCTGCACTCCAGCAACAGCGTGTTGGCCGTCATGGATGGCGAGGGCAAGTGTGGCAACCGCCATCTGTGCTGGGCGTGCGTCGAAGCGGCCAGCTACGCGGTGCGCTTCGATCCGCTGATCCGGCGCTGGTACGAGCGCAAACGGGCACGCAAGCATCTCGCGTGGTGGCCATCAAGGCCGTCGCGCACGAGCTGGCACGTGCCTGCTGCCACATGCTGCACGAGGGCACGACGTTCGATCTCAGGCACGCCTTCCGCTGATCACGCTGACGGTCGCAGGCCGGAAACGGGCTTTGGCTTTGAGCCAGTCATTCTGAAAGATCGCGATCGTCGGCACCCGTGTTGGACGCAGGACCGCATGCGGACCGAGCCATCAAGGGGTGGGCTTCCAGTCCGAGACTCTGTGCGACGCATGACGCGCACTTGGACGGCATCCGTGTTGACCGATGAGTGTTTGGCAAGCAGCAAGGGCCGCTAGCGCGGCCCTGACCAGAATGGTGACTGGCGCGATCTTGGCGCCGCATGAAACACAGCGGCTGGTGGTCAGCGGCAAGACGGGACATCATGATCTCCGATACGAATCGGAGACGGGCTTTGCTTGCCTATTGACCCCGGCGGCGAAATGGTGACCCGTTCTGGACTCATTTCATTGGGAGACCCGGTTTGCCCCTCTCTACGCTCACCATCGAGGAGTAGCTCATGTTCAAGCACATTCTCTTACCTACCGATGGGTCCGAGTTGTCGGAGTCGGCGATTAAGACAGGCGTCCATCTCGCCAAGGCGCTTGGAGCCAAAGTCACCGGTTTGACGGTCATTCCCAAGCACCATCATTCCGGTGAGGAAGAATTGGAAGGGGAGTCGGGCACTCCGACGAGTCTCAATAGCCATCTTCTTTTCGTCAAGCTCGTTGCAAGCGGCAATGGCGTCGACTGCGACGCTATGCTGACGCGTGGGGATTCTCCGTCTGAGGAAATCATGAGGGTCGCCGGGGAGCTCCGTTGCGATCTGATTGTCATGGCCTCGCATAGTCGAAAGAGCCTAAAAGCGCTGTTCATTGGAAGCGAGACACAGAAAGTCCTGGTTCATAGCCATGTTCCGGTGCTGGTCTGCCGATAGACCCACGCATGTCCAAGATACACTGCTGCATGGCCCGGGCAGGCAGCCACCGACCTGACTTCCCCAATTGCTTCAATTTGCCTGGACGTCCGCGGGATCCGACGAGAGTTCGCCACACGGAATAGTCATCATTCGAGCAGCAAGATCGACTTTCATCTTGTCTCGTGAGGCCTTCATGCCCACCACTAGCGGTCTGAGCAGCGCCGAAGCGCATCGTCGTCTGGCCGAATATGGGGCCAATGCGATCGATGAGAAAACACCATCGCGCTGGCGACTTTTTCTGACCGAGTTCGGCTCGCCTATTGCCTGGATGCTCGAATTGGCGATGGCGTTTCGGATTGTGCGCGGCGCCTATGGCGATGCGGCCATGATTGGTGCCCTGCTCCTGTTCAACGCCGTGCTCGGCTTCGTCCAGGAGGGGCGCGCCAGTGCAGCACTCGCCGCGCTGAAGACGCGCCTTGCACCGATGGCGTTGGTTTTGCGCGACGGCGAGTGGGTTCGGCTTGCGGCCGTGGAAGTCGTGCCCGGGGATGTCGTCCGACTTGCCCTTGGAGCGCTCGTGCCCGCCGACGCACGCATCCTGTCCGGGACGTTGCAGGTCGACCAATCCATGCTCACCGGCGAGTCGGTGCCGGTCGATGCCGATGCCGGGGCCATGATCTACGCGGGTGCACTGGTGCGACGTGGCCAGGCCGTTGCCGAAGTGACCGCCACGGGCGCGCGCACCGCATTCGGCAAGGCGGCCGAACTGGTGCGCATTGCCCACTCGGTCAGCACCGAGCAGAAGGCCATCTTTGGCGTAACGCGCAACCTGATGCTCGTCAACGGCACGATCGCGGCATTTCTTCTCATCTACGCCTATGCGTCGGATCTTCCGCCCATTGATGTGATTCGGCTGGCGATCACGGCGGTGCTGGCTTCGATTCCGGCCGCGCTGCCAGCCACCTTCACGCTCTCTGCCGCACTCAGCGCCCGCACGCTCGCCGCGCGCGGTGTGCTGTTGACGAGGTTGTCCGCCGCCCACGAGGCCGCAGCCATGGACGTGCTGTGCGCGGACAAGACAGGAACATTGACGCAGAACCGGCTGGAAGTAGCCGAGGTGTGCGCGATGCATGGCTTCGACCGGGACCAGGTGCTGACCATGGCGGCATGGGCCAGCTCCGAGGCGGATCAGGACCCGATTGACGCTGCCGTGCGTAAAGCGGCGTCCGCAAGCGACTATCCCGTTTCATCGGCATCGCTCGTGCGCTTTGTTCCGTTCGACCCGGCTACCCGGATCGCCGAGGCATGGATACGAGACGCAGAGGGGGTTGAACGACGCATCGTCAAAGGCGCGTTCCAGGAGATCGCCGGCATGGTGCAGGCACCGGGAGATACCCGCGCGCAGGTGGACAAGCTGGCCGGTGCGGGTCACCGTGTGCTTGCCGTCGCGACCGGATCAGGCGGCACGCTGATGCTGGCCGGGTTGCTCGCCCTCAGTGATCCACCGCGGAAAGAGTCCAGGGGGCTGATCGCCACACTCGATCGACTGGGCGTGCGCACCCTCATGATGACGGGCGACTCCGCCACAACCGCCGAGGCCATCGCCCGCAAGGTGGGCATCACCGCCGGCCTTTGTCCGACTGATCACCTCGCCGATGCCGACAGCGCCGATCGCTTTGGCGTCTTTGCGCGCGTCGTTCCCGAGCAGAAGTACCAACTGGTCCAGGCGTTGCAGCGTGGAGGCCATGTCGTGGGCATGTGCGGTGACGGCACCAACGACGCGCCGGCACTTCGACAGGCGCAGATCGGCATTGCCGTCTCTACCGCTACGGATGTCGCCAAGGCGGCAGCCGGCATGGTGCTGACCGAGCCTGGCCTCGGCGGCATCGTGTTTGCCGTGCGCGAAGGTCGAGTCGCCTTCGGACGATTGCTGACCTACAGCCTCAACATGCTGCTCAAGAAGATCGAGATCATTCTGTTCCTGGCCGTGGGGCTGGTCCTGACCGGTGAGGTGATCATGACGCCGGTGCTCATGGTGTTGATGCTGATGACCAATGATTTCCTGGCCATGTCGCTCACGACGGATCACGCCAGCCTGTCACCCGTCCCGATCCGTTGGCATATGCGAAACATCATGGCCATCGCATTCGTTTTCGGCTTATGCAAGCTGGCTTTCTCGACGGCGATGCTGATGCTGGGCAAGTACGGCTTCGGTCTGGGGAGCGCACAGCTTCAGACGCTGGCTTTCGTCACACTGGTCATCGGCGCCCAGGCCTGCATGTATGTGGTGCGGGAGCGGCGCCGCCTCTGGTCATCCAGACCGAGCATCTGGATTCTGGCGTCGTCCGTCGTAGACATCGGCATTGCATCGGCATTGTCATTGACAGGCACCTTGATGGCACCCATGCCATGGCGGCTGCTGGCCGTCGTACTCGCGGCAGCCATGGTTTTTGCTCTGCTCCTGGACCAGGTCAAGCGACCGGTGTTAGCCGCCTTCGAAATGGTCTGATGTCCTCGTAGCCGAGGCCAAAACGGAGTCAGGTTCACTTACTGCTACTGCGTAACGGAAGGCTTGCACCGGAAGTGAAACGAACCCTATTCGCGAAAAGCTCACCCGCACAACCTGCCCCACCCCATCAAGCACAAATGGCCGGCACCTCGCGATGCCGGCCGCTTGCATTCGAGCAACTACCGATCAGGCGACCGTCTTGATCAGCCCCTCTTCCTCCATCGCCTTCTGCACCGCCGGCCGCTCCGCCACGCGCTTCTGGAAGGTCAGCAACGCGGGGAAGCCGGACAGGTCCAGGTCGACGTGCTTCGCCCAGTTGGTGACGGTGAACAGGTAGGCGTCGGCCGCGCTGAAATGGTCGCCCAGCAGCCACGGCTGCTTCGCCAGCGCGTCCTCGATCAATTGGTAGCGCTTGAGCAGGTATGCCTTGCGCTCGCTGCGGGCGGGCTCCGGCGTATCCGGCTTGAACAGCGGGCTGTAGGTCTTGTGGATCTCGGAGTTGATGTAGCCCAGCATTTCCTGCAGGCGGTAGCGCGCCAGCGTGCCGTTGGCGGGCGCCAGGCCGCTTTCGGGTTTGAGGTCGGCCAGGTACTGCACGATCGCCGGGCCCTCGGTCAGTAGTTCGCCGTTGTCCAGTGCCAGCGCCGGCACGTAGCCCTTCGGATTGATCTGCCAGAAATCCGCGCCGCCCTCGGTGCGCTTGGCCTTGCCGTCGACCTTTTCCAGCGCCAGCGCGATGCCGGCTTCCAGCGCCACGATGTGCGGCGACAGCGAGCAGGCACCCGGCGAGTAATAGAGCTTCATGCGTTTTCTCCGTGATGGGTATGTGGGGAAGAACTACCACCGCGGCCACGCAAGGTGACTGCCTGCGCGTGCCGCAACGATGGTGGCATGCTAGCCATCATGGTTACTGATGGATACCACCTAACCATCGGTTAGCGGAAAAATGTAGTATCCGCCCGGTTACCGAACTCTCCCGATGGAATTCCGATGGGCCTGCCCGTACGCAAGAGCAAGGTCGCTGCACCACCGGCCTGCCCGCTCACCGAAAGCCTGGCGCTGCTGCGCGGCGCGTGGGCGCCGAACGTGGTCTGGTACCTGAGCGCCGAACCGCGCCGTTTCGGCGAACTGCGCCACGACATCCCTCGCATCTCCGCGCGCGTGCTGAGCGCGCGGCTGCGCGGGCTGGTGACGCGGCGCGTGCTGGACACCTCGCCGCCATCGGCCGAGTACGCGCTCACGCCGCTCGGCCACGAACTGCTGCCGGCGATCCAGGCACTCGCCAGCGTGGGCCGGAAGCTGATCGCGGAATGGGAAGCGGGCGCGTCGAAACGCGCGTCCGGAGCCGTGCGCGCGAAACGGTCGCAACCGGCCACCACCGGCTCGTGACCACGCTCAGACCTCGTCCGAACCCTCGTTGACACCCTCGAACAGGAACGTCGACAGGTAGCGCTCGCCGGTGTCCGGCAACATCGCCAGCAGCACCGAGCCTTGCGGCGCATCTGCCGCCACCTGCAACGCGGCGGCCAGGGTGGCGCCGGACGAGATGCCGGTGAAGATGCCTTCCTGCTGTGCCAGCTGGCGTGAGGTGTCGCGCGCCAGCACGTCGTCGATCAGCACGATTTGGTCGACCACCTTGCGATTGAGCACTGCCGGCACAAAGTCCGGCGTCCAGCCCTGGATCTTGTGTGGCTGCCATTCCTTGCCGGAGAGCAGCGCCGCGCCGGCCGGTTCGGTGGCGATGATCTGCACTTCCGGGCGCGCCACTTTCAGCACCTCGCCGACACCGGTCAACGTGCCACCGGTGCCCCAGCCGGTGACGAAGTAATCCAGTCGGCGGCCGGCGAAGTCGCGCAGGATTTCCGGTGCGGTGGTCTGCCGGTGATACGCCGGGTTGGCCGGGTTCTCGAACTGGTTGGTGAAGAACCAGCCATGTTTCTTCGCCAGTTCCACCGCCTTCTCCACCATGCCGGTGCCGCGCGCGGCGGCTGGCGTCAACACCACCTTGCCGCCGTAGGCGCGGATCAGCTTGCGCCGCTCGATCGAGAAGGTCTCGGCCATCACGGCCACGAACGGATAGCCGCGAGCGGCGCAGATCGCGGCCAGCGCCACACCGGTGTTGCCAGAGGTGGCTTCGATCACGGTCTGGCCGGGTTTCAGCGTGCCGCGCTGTTCGGCATCGAGAATGATCGCCAGGGCGAGCCGGTCCTTCACTGAGCCGGCCGGATTGAACGCCTCCACCTTTACGTAGAGTTCGACGTGTTTCGGCGCAAGGCGGTGCAGTTTGACGATCGGTGTATTGCCGATGGTGTCGAGGATGCTGTCGTAAATCATGTGCGTGCTCCGGCAGACTGGGGAAATCGTCGCGCGATCATGCTCCCGCGCAGGTAAATATTTTCGTCAGGCACGGTGGACCGCCGCCAGCACATCGGAAGCGATCGGATGCCCCGCCGGCAGGGTGCGGATGGCGTGCACCGTAGCCCCCAGTGGCGGCTGCCCGAACCAGGCCAGCGACGTCGCCAGCGCGGCCACTTCGCCCAGGATCAGCAGGGCTGGTGAGTGCACCGCATGGAAAGCCGCCCGCTCGGCCAGGTTGGCCAGGGTGCCGGTGATGACGCGCTGGTCCGGGCGTGAGCCGTTCTCGATCAGCGCGAACGGGGTCGATGGCGCACGGCCATGTTCGATCAGCCGTGCCCGCAGCCCGCCCAGTTCGGCCACGCCCATGTACACCGCCAGCGTCTGCCGTTCCTGCGCCAGTGCGGTCCAGTCCAGGGTATCGCGCGAGGACTGGCAGTGGGCGGTGACGAAACGCACCGACTGCGCGTGATCGCGATGGGTCAGCGGCACACCGGCATAGGCCGCGCAGGCCACGGCGGCGGTGATGCCGGGCACCACCTCGTACGGAATCCCCTGCTCGCGCAGAAACTCGAGCTCCTCACCGCCGCGGCCGAACACGAATGGATCGCCTCCCTTCAGTCGTACCACCCGCCGCCCGGCCTGCGCGTGTCGCAGCAGCAATGCGTGGATGCCGTCCTGGGTAGTGTGGTGATAGCCAGCCTGCTTGCCGACCTCGATGCGCTCGGCGTCGCGGCGCGCCAGGTCAAGCACCTCGGCGCTGACCAGCCGGTCGTGCAGGATCACGTCGGCCTCGTTCAGCGCGCGCAAGGCGCGCAAGGTAAGCAGGCCCGGATCGCCGGGGCCGGCGCCGACCAGCACGACCGATCCGGCCGATGCGACCGGCGACGACGCCAGCGCCTGTTCTGCCGTCTGCCGCGCCGCATCCGGCCGGCCCTGGCGCAGCAGTGAGGCGACCGGGCCGGCGAACAGGCTCTCGTAGAAGCGTCGCCGTGCCGCCATGTCCGGATGCCGCACGCGGATGCGCTTGCGCAGGCGCGCCGCCAGCGTGGCCAGCGCGCCCAGCGAATGATCTAGCAGCGTCTCCAGCCGCTCGCGCAGCAGCCGCGCCAGCATCGGCGCCTCGCCACCGCTGGAGATCGCGATGATCAGCGGCGACCGGTCCACCACCGCCGGTACGTGGAAACTCGACAGCACCGCATCGTCGACCACGTTGACGAAGATCCGCCGCAGCTCGGCGAAGGTGGCGATCAGCCGGTTCAGTTCGATGTCGGACGTGGCCGCCACCACCAGCCAGACCCGATCCAGCCAACTTTCCTGGAATGCATCCGGGCGATGGGCGATGCGGCCCTCCGTCGTCCATCGCTGCAGTTGCGGCGTCAGCGTGGGCGCGTTCACCGTGACCTGCGCCTGCGCGCCGAGCAAGGCAGCGATCTTGCGCTCGGCCACCGGCCCGCCACCTACAACCAGCACGGCGCGACGGGACAGATCGGCGAACAGCGGATAGAGCTTCATTCGGGCGGGTCCGGCTTCGCAGGCAGTGGAGACGAAGCCACGCTACGCAACGCATTCCACCCCGGCAAATGATTTGCGTCATCGCGCATATGCCGTCACGTTATGGACGGCCAAAACAACACAGGTCTTGACCTTGCGAACAAATGGACGTATAGACGTCTGATCATGATTGACATCATTCGTTTCGGCGAGCTCCATGACGGCATCCATTCAGCCGTCCACACGCATGCGTCAGACATGATTACGGTTCGTTCGATGCGATGTAATCGTGTTCCGCTCGCGCCTCAATCCAACGATCCCGACCGCTCACGAGCCCATCGCCATGACGCTGATCCAGTTGCGCTACCTGATTGCCATCGCCGACTCCGGCCTCAACATCACGCTGGCGGCCGAGCGCGTCCACGCCACCCAGCCCGGCCTGAGCAAGCAGCTCAGGCAGCTTGAGGACGAGCTGGGCTTCCAGCTGTTCGTGCGCAAGGGCAAGAGCCTCGACTCGGTGACCCACGCCGGCCGGCACGTGCTCGAACGCGCCCGCACGATCCTCGCTGAGGCCGCCAATATCCGTTCCATCGCCGCCAATCTGCGCAACGAGGCGCGCGGCGAACTGCGCATCGCCACCACGCATACCCAGGCCCGTTTCGCCCTGCCCGCCGCGATCGGCGCGCTGAGCCTGCGCTATCCGCAAGTCAGCGTGCATCTGCAACCGAGCCGCGACGCGGAAGTGCTGGCGCAACTGGAGGCTGGCCGCGTCGACCTCGCGGTGATCAGCAGTGCCGGCGCCCCGCCGAACACGGGCATCGCGCTGCCGGCCTATCGCTGGCATCGGGTCATCGTCGCGCCGCAAGGCCACCCGCTGACGAGCAGCGGCCAGCCACCGTCGCTCGATGAACTGGCGGCGCTGCCGCTGGTCAGCTACGAATCCTCGCTGAAGGCCGACTCGTCGCTGCGCCGGGCGTTCGAAGCCGTCGATCTGCGTCCGCACATCGCGATGACCGCCGGCGATGCCGACCTGATCAAGACCTATGTACGCGCCGGCCTGGGCATCGGCGTACTGGCCGAGATGGCCATGCTCGACAGCGACACCGACCTGGACACGCTGCCGGCCGACCACCTGTTTCCCCAGTGCACGACCTGGATCGTGCTGCGCCGGGAAAGCGTGCTGCGCGAGTACGTGCTGGAGTTCATCGCCCAGTTCGCACCACATCTGGACCGCCGCGACGTGGTGCGCGCACTGGCTGCCGACACAGTGCCGGCCGAGTGGTCGACCGTGCCGCATTGGCGGGAACGGCCAACGGTTTCGCTGCCCGACGCGGCCTGACCGACCCTACCGCCGCACACACTCCCCCGCATCGTCATTCCGTCGCAGGCCGGAATCGCTTTTCAGCAGCGAAGGCGGTTATCGCGACTTCAAGTCGCGTGACCGGTGCCGCCGCCAACGTGCCAAGCCAATGCGATTCCGGCCTGCGCCGGAATGACGATATGGGGGATTCCCGCTTGGCCGGCTTCGCAGTTGAAAGCGCCTCGTGAAAATCGCGTCGCCGGGAGCTTTAGAGATCCCGGCGACGCTTCAATGCTCAACCCTCTATCAGTCCCTTGTTGCGCAACAGCGCCAGTACCTGGCGGGCCAGCGCCGTCGGCTCGGCGGCATTGCCATCGATGCGCAGTTCCGGTTGTTCGGGTGCTTCGTAGGGATCGCTGATGCCGGTGAACTGGGTGATCTTGCCGGCGCGCGCCTGTGCATAGAGACCTTTGCGGTCGCGTGCCTCGCATACCTCCAGCGTGGTGGCGACATGGATTTCGATGAAATCACCGTGCGCCTCGACCAGCGCGCGGGATTCCGCGCGGGCGTCGGCATACGGGGCGATCGGCGCGCACACCACGATGCCGCCGTGACGCACGATCTCGCTGGCGACGTAACCGATGCGAGTGACGTTGGCGGCGCGATCCTCGCGCGAGAAACCCAGCCCGCGCGACAGGTGCTTGCGCACCTCGTCGCCGTCGAGCACGGTCACCGGCCGGCTGGTGTGCTCCAGCAGCTGCGCGATCACCGCCTGCGCGATGGTCGACTTGCCGGCGCCGGACAGACCGGTGAAGAACAGCGCGAAGCCGCGTGGCGCGTGAACCGGGTGGCGCTCGCGCAGGATCTTCACCACGTCCGGGAAGCTGAACCACGACGGGATCTCGCTACCCTCATGCAAGTGCTGGCGCAACTGTGTGCCGGAAATGTCGCGCACTTCGTCGTCGGCCGCGACCTCGGTCGATGGCAGATAGCTGTCGCGATTGGCCGCATAGACCATCGCCGGGAACGGCACGATCTGGATGCCGAGTTCGTTCTGATGCTGCTCCAGCAGCGTCTGCGCATCGAACGGCCCATAGAACGGCTGGCCGTTCGAATCCTTGCCGGGGCCGGCATGGTCGCGCCCCACGATGAAATGGCTGGCGCCGTAGTTCTTGCGGATGATTGCGTGCCACAGCGCCTCGCGCGGGCCACCCATGCGCATCGCCAGCGGCAGCAGCGACAGTTTTACGCTGTCCGCCGGATAGTGCGGCAGCAGCGCGCGGATGCAGCGCACACGGGTGTAATGATCGACATCGCCCGGCTTGGTGCGCCCCACCGAGGGCTGGATCAGCAGCTTGGCACCGACCAGCTGCGCGGCGCGCTGGGTCAGCTCGCGATGCGCGCGATGCATCGGGTTGCGTGTCTGGAACGCCACGATGCGGCTCCAGTCATTCGCCACGAACCAGTCGCGCAGGCTGCGCGGGGTGTCGCGCAGCTCGCCGAAATCGTAGTGCGCGGGTTGCTGGATGCCGCGCACGCGGCCGCCCAATGCCACCGGCTTGGTGCGATCGAGCAATTCGGCCACGCCGGGATGCAGGCGATCAGTCGTGCCGAATACGCGTTTCGCCTCGTGCAGGCGATCGGGCCAGTAGACGTCGTGCACTTCCAGCACCGCCAACGGCACGCCCTGGCTGTCGCGCAGCGCGACCTCGCTGCCGGTGGACAATTGCGCGGCAAAATCTTCGCTCACGTCCAGGGTGATCGGGATCGGCCACAGCGTACCGTCGGCGAGGCGCAGTTCTTCCACCACGCGGTCGTAGTCGCGCCGGCCGAGGAAACCTTCCAACGGCGAGAACGCGCCGCTTAACAGCAACTCCAGATCGCACAGCTGGCGAGTGTTGAGATCGACCCAAGGCAATTGGGCACTGCGCTGCTTCAGCGCCTCCGCTTCGGCGGGCGACAGATACAGCTCCTTCAGCACGCCGCCGTGCGGAGCGATCAGGGTTTCCTCGGGAACAAGCTCGGGGTTCGGGGCAAGCGCGGTGTGACTCATGGTGGCGAGATTCCAGTCGGGGTAAGAAGGCCGTCGCTGCGCGATGGCTGGCGGGTCATGCGATGCTGTGCAGTCCGCATTCGCGTTTGAGTCCGAAGAAGCGGGTGTCCTCGGCGTCCATGCCCGGCTCCCAGCGATGGCTGGTGTGGATGTCGCCGATCGATACATAGCCCTGTTGCCACAACGGGTGGTACGGCAGGCTGTGGCGCGCGAGGTAGTTGCCGACGTCGCGATCGCTCCAGTCGGCCAGCGGGTGGAATTTCCAGCGACCGTTTCTGCGTTCGACGAAGTCGATCTCGGCGCGACTGCGTGCCTGGCTCCGACGCAACCCGGCGAACCAGCCAGCGGCGTCGAGTTCGCGCAAGGCGCGCTGCATCGGCTCGACCTTGCGCAGCTGGTTGTAGCGATCCAGCCCCTCGATGCCCTGCTCCCACAGCCGACCATGACGCGCTTCCATCCAGCTGATGCCGATGAGCGGGCGATAGATCTTGAGGTTCAGCCCGAGCCGTTCGGTCAACTCGTCGACGAAACGATAGGTCTCCGGAAACAGGTAACCGGTATCGATCAGCACCACCGGCATCTGCGACCGCTGCCGCGTCACCATGTGCAGCGACACCGCCGCCTGCGCACCGAAGCTCGACGACAGCACATGCTCGCCGCGGACATGTTCCAATGCCCAGGCCACACGTTGTTCGGCGGTGAGTCGGGCCAGCGCGACATTCAGCTCGGCCAAGGCCTGCGGTTCGTGCAGCGTTTGCTCGACCAGCGTGGCGCTCATGCGACCACCTCGGCTGGAATGCGTCGCGAGGGGATCGGCGTGAGGATGCCGGCGCGCAACAGGAAATCGCCGAAGCCTTCGCCCTCGCCGCGTTCGGCGGCATAACGCGCCAACAGCGGATCGAGCGTGTCGAGGATCGCCGCCTCGTCCACATTCTCGCGATGCACCTGGTTCAGCCGCTGGCCTGTGAAATCGGCGCCGAGGCGCAGGTCGTAGCGGCCAGGCCCGCGCCCGACCAGCGCGATCTCGCCCAGGTAAGGCCGCGAGCAACCGTTGGGGCAGCCGGACAGGCGCAGCAGGATCGGCGCGTGGGCGAGTCCGTGGCGTGCGAGCAGCGCCTCCAGCTTCGGCAGCAGCGTCGGCAGGTAGCGTTCGCTCTCGGCCATGGCCAGGCCGCAGGTCGGCAGCGCGACGCAGGCGATCGCGTGACGGCGGATGCCACTCTGCTTCTCATAGACGTCCAGACCGTGCGCGCGAACGATGGCGTCGATGCGGGCGCGCTCGTGTGCAGCGACGTTCGCCGCGATCACGTTCTGGTTGCAGGTCAGCCGGAAGTCGCCAGTGTGCACTTGCGCCAGCTCGCGCAAGCCGCTGAGCCAGCGTCGCTCGCCCACGTCGGCCAGCCGGCCGGACTCGATATGCAAGGTAAGATGCCAGTGGCCGTCGTGACCCTCGACCCAGCCGTAGCGGTCGCCATTGTGTTCGAAGCGGTAGTCGCGCGCGGGCGCCAGCGTGTAGCCGAGGCGCGACTCCAGCTCCACCTTGAACACATCCAGGCCGCGATGGTCGAGCGTGTATTTCAATCGCGCATGCTTGCGCTCGACGCGGTCGCCCCAGTCGCGCTGCACGCCGATCACCGCCTCGGCCACGCCGAACAGCTGCTCCGGCGTGACGAAGCCGATCACGCTGGCCAGCCGCGGATAGGTGTCGGCATCGCCATGGCTGGCCCCCATGCCGCCGCCAATGGCGATATTGAAGCCGCACAGCACGCCCTGCTCGACGATGGCGATCAGACCCAGGTCCTGCGCGAACACGTCGATGTCGTTGAGCGGCGGAATCGCCAGTCCGATCTTGAACTTGCGCGGCAGATAGGTGGCCCCGTACAGCGGCTCCCGCTCCTCAACGGGATGGTCTTCGCCCACGAGCTGCTCACCATCCAGCCAGATCTCATGGTACGCCCGCGTCTTCGGTGCCAGTTCGGTGGACAACCGCGTGGCCCAGGCATAGGCCTCGGCATGCGCAGACGATTCGATAGGATTGGCCGTGCTCACCACGTTGCGCACCACGTCGCCGCAGGCGGCGATGGTGGTCGCCAGCGCATCATGGATCGCCGCGATGGTCGGCTTGAGCTTGTGCTTGATGATGCCGTGCCACTGGAACGTCTGCCGCGTGGTGATGCGCAGCGAACCGTTGGCGTAGTCGCGCGCGATGCGGTCGAACACCAGCCATTGCGCCGGCGTCACCACGCCGCTGGGCAGCCGCGCGCGCAGCATGAAGGCGTAGGCCGGTTCAAGCTTCTGCCGGCGGCGCTCCTCGCGCAGGTCGCGGTCGTCCTGCAGGTAGCTGCCGTGAAATTTCAGCAGCTTGTTGTCGTCCTCGCCGATCGCACCGGTGACCGGGTCGGCCAAGCCTTCGACGATGCCGCCACGCAGGAAACGACTGGCGGCCTTGATATGTTCCAGATCGGAAAGTTTCGTGGTCATGTCAGTACACGTCGCGAGCGTAGCGGCCCTGTTGCAGGAGTTCGCCGAGCCAGGCCTTCGCCACGTCGGGCGATTGGCTGCCGTAGGTGGCGATCACGTCGATCAGCGCCGCATGGACATCGCGAGCCATGTGGCTGGAATCACCGCAGACGTAGATATTCGCGCCGGCTTTCAGCCACGCATGCAACTCGGCGCCCTGTTCGCGCAGGCGTTGCTGGACATAAGTCTTATCGGTGGAATCGCGCGAGAACGCCAGATCCAGCCGGTGCAGCGAACCGTCCTTCAGCGCCTGCTGCCACTCGACCTGATAGAGGAAGTCACTGGTGAAATGGCGGTTGCCGAAGAACAGCCAGTTGCGGCCGCTGGCGCCGCTCTCCCGGCGTTCCTGCACGAAGGCGCGGAACGGCGCCACGCCGGTGCCCGGGCCGATCATGATGATGTCGCGCGAGCCATCGGCGGGCAGGCGGAAGCGTTCGTTCGGCTCGATGAAGACAGGCAACCTGCCGTCCTCGTCGGTCGCGGCGAGCAGGTCGGATGCCGCTCCCCAATGTGCGCTGCCGTGCGCTTCGTAATCGACCACCGCGACCGTGAGGTGCACTTCCTCGCCCACCGCCTTCGGACTGGAGGCGATCGAGTACAGCCGCGGCGCCAACGGTCGCAATGCTGCCACCAGCATTTCCGGCTGCCACGTCGCCGGGTGGCGATGCAGCAGGTCGATCGGCTGGTCGACAGCCAGCAGCGCCGCGAACTCTGCGGCGTGTTCCGGTTGCAGCACGCGCGTCAGGCCGCCGTCGCCGCTTGCGGCGGCCAGCGCCGCGATGAAGGGGCGATTGAGCCGGGTGATCTCGCGTTCCTGTCCCAGCCATTGCCGCAACGCCAGCGTGCGGTCCTGGTGTGTGACCTTAAGCGCGCCATCGAATCGCAACGCATCCAGCCATTGCTCCACCAGCGCCGGCGGATTGCGCGGCCACACGCCCAGCGCGTCACCGGGCTCGTAACGCAGCCCGGAACCTTCCAGCGACAACTCGATATGGCGCACGTCGCGTTCGCTGTCGCGTGCCACGATGCGCTGGTTGGCCAGCACTGTGGCCATGAACGGCTGCTCGCGCGATTGACTGCTGCGGCTTGGCACCGCGTGCAGCGGAGTGACCCGCGCGGGCGTGCCGGCCTGCTTCAGCAATTCGCGCACCTGTTCTAGCGTCTGTTCCGCCCAGGGCGTGGCCACCGCCTCGACCTCCACGTCCGCTTCGCCCAGTGCGGCGAAACGGCTGCCGCCCAGCTCGGCCAGCCGCGCATCGAGCTGGCGACCGATCACGCAGAACTGCGGGTAGCTCGAATCGCCCAGCCCCAGCACGGCAAACCGCAAGGCCGGCAGCTTCGGCGCGCGCTTGCCGGCGATGAACTCGAACAGGCCGCGGGCATCGTCCGGTGGCTCGCCGTCGCCCTGGGTGCTGATTACGATGACCAGATGACGCTCCAGCGCCAGCTCGCGCTGCGGATAGGCATCGGCACGCAGCAACCGCACCGGCAAACCGGCAGCCTCGCTGCGCCTGGCCAGCTGCTCGGCGATGCGCTTCGCGTTACCGGTCTGGCTGCCGTAGACAATGGTCATTCGATCGGGCGTCTTGCCCGCCACGGCGACAACGGCCGAACCACTGCGCTGCGCCTGCACTGCCTGTTCAGCGCTCCATGCGGCCACCCAGTACAGCTGCGCTGCAGAAAGGCCTTCCATGCCCCGTGCCAGCAGGGCAAGTTTTTCCGCATCCAGGCTGGCCGCGGAAAGGTTCGGCACTACGACAGAATTCACGGCTACTCCATTTGGACGTCTATACTTCTCGACGTCCAAATTATTTTTTAACGCTGCGAAGGGGAAAGGATGTGTCGGCATGTGCTTATGCCGAGGCCTTATTTCCAGGTGCAGAATGGCCTTCGACACCTGGAACACCTTCCGCGCCGCAGACGCACCCCTCCCACCCCTGCCGTCATCCTCCGAATCCCTCACCTTCCCGCCATAGTCGCCGCTACAATGCGCGAATGACCAAATCTGCCTCCTTTCCGATCGAAGTCCGCGGCTCTGCCGTCCAGCCGCTGGGCATGTCGCCCGCCCGATTCCTGCGCGACTACTGGCAGAAGCGACCATTGCTGATCCGCCATGCGTTCGCCGATTTCCAGCCCCCGCTGCAACCGGACGACCTGGCCGGGCTGGCCTGCGAGGAAGGAGTCCTGGCCCGGCTGATCGTGCATGACGAGAAGCGCGACCGCTGGAACGTCAATCCCGGCCCGTTGAGCGAGGCCGATTTCGCGAGAACGCCCAGCACCAACTGGACCCTGTTGGTGCAGGATGTGGACAAGTGGGATGCGGACGTCGCCGCACTGCTGCAGCATTTCGATTTCCTGCCGAGCTGGCGCGTGGATGACGTGATGGTCTCCTACGCCGAGCCGGGCGGCGGCGTCGGCGCACATGTCGACCAGTACGACGTCTTCCTGCTGCAGGGCCTGGGCCAGCGCCATTGGGCGATCAGCGATGACCTGATGGCACCGAAGGAATTTCGTCACGATGTCGAACTGAAGCAACTCACCCGTTTCGAGCCGACCCACGAGTGGCTGCTGGAAGCGGGCGACATGCTGTACCTGCCGCCGGGCGTGCCGCACGATGGCGTCGCATTCGGCGGCCCATGCATGACGTTCTCGATCGGCATGCGCGCACCGTCGCAGGCCGAACTGACCGGCGATCTGGCCGACCATATCGCCGAGCACCTGCCGGAAGAACTGCGCTACGCCGACCCGGACCTGAAGCCGGCCAAGGCTGCCGGCGAGATCGACCGTGCCGCGATCGATCGCCTGAAGACCGCGTTGCCATTTGCCGCCGCATTGAGCGATGACATGCTGCGCGACTGGTTTGGCTGCTTCATCACCCGCTACCGCAACGCGCAGGTGCCGGCACCGCTGGAAAAGCCGCTGACCGACGCCGCGTTGGCGAAGCAGCTCGATGCCGGCGCGCAACTGCTGCGCCACCCCTGGTCGCGGCTGGCCTGGAGTCGCGGCAAATCCAGTTGTACGCTATATGTCAGCGGTCAAGCCTACCCGGCCACGCCTGCACTGGCGCAGCAGTTGTGCGAACAGCGCGCGCTCAGCCTTTCCCGCAAACCGACCGCCTCCGAGCGCGCGTTGCTGCTGGCGCTGGTCAACGACGGTCACCTGTTACCGAGAAAATCCCGTCGCCGATGAAGCTGCAGAACTTCCACGTCGAGATCGCCGAATGGTCGCGCGAAGATCAACGCGCGGCCCTGCTCGACCTGCGCGACGTCGTATTCATTCAGGAACAGGGCATACCCGAACAACGCGAACGCGACGGCCTGGATGTCGATTGCTGGCATGTGCTGGCACGCGACGACGCCGGCCAGCCGATCGGTTGCGGCCGACTCACGCCGGCACACAAGATCGGCCGCATGGCGGTGCTGCAGGAGTGGCGCGGCCACGGTGTCGGTTTGGCGCTGTTGCGTGAGCTGGTCGCCCGCGCCCATGCACAGGGCTGGCCGGAAGTGGCGCTGGACGCCCAGGTCAGCGCCATAGGCTTTTACGAGCGCGAGGGCTTCGTCGCGTACGGCGAGGAGTTCGAGGACGCCGGCCTGGCGCACCGGGCCATGCGCCTGGCCCTGCCCGCGAACACTGAGGAACAGCCTCCGCTGCGTGACACCGGTGTGCTGCCTACAGGTACGCGCGCCGAGACCACCGATGCGCGCCTGCAGCTACTGGCCGATACGCGCCATCGGCTATCCATCCACATGCCGCTGCTGGGCAACGACGCCTATGCCAGCGCGGAAGAGCTCGCCCAGTTGCGACGCATCGCGATCTCCGGTCGCGGTGCACAGATCCGCATCCTGCTGCACGACCCGGCCGCAGCCTTGCGCAACGACCATCGGCTGATCGCGCTGGCGCAGCGCCTGCCAAGCGCTATCCAGATCCGCATGCCGGTGGAAGAGGCCGACCTGGCCTATATCTCGGCCTATCTGCTCAACGACGCCGGCGGCTACCTGTTCCTGCCCGAAGCGGACCAACCGCAGGGCCGTGCAGCTCTGCACGACCGCGCATCGCAGGCACCCTTGCAACAGCATTTCGACGCGGTGTGGGAACGTGCCGAGCGCGCCAGCGTGTTGCAGAAGCTGGATATCTGAGCACTGCGTCGGCCACGGCTGAACACCGGCTGGCCTGTGACCGGCCATGACGATTCGCCGACGGCCACGACAAATCGCATGAAACCGCTGCCCGTGGCGGGAGACCCGTTAGACCATCGTCGCAAATGCGTACCGACGGCCCGTTTCCGGCAGCGTGCGGGTTGCCGCGTTGCAGCAGCCAAAGGCTATAATTGTCGGGATTCTCCCCAGTCATCCGTTCATGCGGCCTGTCGGGCTTGAAAACCGATGGAAAACCGCGACTTCCTTGGTCACACGGATGGCTGCAAGCATCCTTTCCCTGCCGGTGGTGACGTGACTACAAACCTGATCCGCGAGTTCTCCGAATCTTCCCAACTCGCTGGCGGCAACGCCGACTACGTCGAATCGCTCTACGATGCCTGGTTGGCCGACACTTCGTCAGTGTCCGCCGAATGGGCCAGCTATTTCGAAACCTTCAAGGGCCGCGAATCGGGGGATGTCTCCCATGTTCCGGCCATCGCTCGTATCGAGGCCGCACAAAAGCAGCGTCACGCCGGTGTCGCGACCGTTCCGATGAGCGACGAGCACGCGCGCAAGCAGGCGGGTGTGCTGCGCCTGTTGACTGCCTACCGCTCGCGCGGCCACCTCGCCGCCGATCTCGACCCGCTCGGCCTGACCGAGAAGATGGCCGCACCGGATCTGGGCCTCGTGTTCCACGGCTTGAACGATGCCGATCTCGACACCGAATTCGACACCGGCAACTACGCCGGCGGCGGCCAGCGCCTGAAGCTGCGCGAACTGCTGGCCCGATTGCAGAAGACCTACGCCAGCACGATCGGCGCCGAGTTCATGCATATCAGCAACCACGAGCAGCGCAACTGGCTCTACAGCCGCCTCGAACAGCAGGCCGGCCAGAGCGGCCTGGACAAGACCGGCAAGCAGCGCGTGCTGGATGGCCTCACCGCCGCCGAGGGACTGGAGCGCTACCTGCACACGAAATACGTGGGCCAGAAGCGCTTCTCGCTGGAGGGCGGCGACAGCCTGATCCCGATGCTCGACGATGTCGTGCGCGAAGCCGGCGACAACGGCATCAAGGAGCTGGTGATCGGCATGGCCCATCGCGGCCGCCTCAACGTGCTGGTCAATATCCTGGGCAAGCCGCCGAAGACCCTGTTCGACGAGTTCGAGGGCAAGTTCGAGCATCCGGACGACCCGGCGCATTCGGGTGATGTGAAGTACCACATGGGTTTCTCTGCCGACGTCAGGACGCCCAAGGGCGGCGTGCACGTGGCGCTGGCGTTCAACCCGTCGCATCTGGAGATCGTCAACCCGGTGGTGTGCGGTTCGGTGCATGCTCGCCAGACCCGTCGCCGCGACACCATGCACACGCAGTCGATGGCCGTGCTGATCCATGGCGACGCCGCGTTCGCCGGCCAGGGCGTGAACATGGAACTGCTGAACATGTCGCAGGCCCGCGGCTTCAAGATCGGCGGCAGCCTGCACATCGTCATCAACAACCAGGTCGGCTTTACCACCTCCAATCCGCAGGACGCCCGTTCCACGATGTACTGCACCGACCTGGCCAAGATGGTCAACGCGCCGGTGCTGCACGTGAATGGTGATGACCCGGAAGCGGTGATCGCGGTGACCCGGCTTGCCTACGATTTCCGCAAGCAGTTCCGCCGTGACGTGGTGATCGACCTGGTCTGCTACCGCCGCCACGGCCACAACGAAGCCGACGAGCCCGCCGCCACGCAGCCGGTGATGTACCAGATCATCCGCAAGCGCCCGACCGCCCGCGACCTGTACCAGCAGCAGCTGGTCAAGGAAGGCGTGCTGGCCGAGGGCGACGCGCAGAAGCAGTTCGAGGCGTACCGCGACCGGCTCGAAGCCGGTGCACCGATGACCGAGCTGGATGCTTCGCCCGTACGCGATGGCCATGTCGACTGGGCACGCTTCATCGGCGGCAAGCTGTCGACGCCCACCGACACCAGCGTGCCGAAACAGAAGCTGCAGGAACTGGCCAGCAACCTCCTCACCCTGCCCGCCGATATCACACTGCAGGCGCGCGTGGCGAAGATCTACGACGATCGGCGCAAGATGGCCTCCGGCGAACTGCCGGCCGACTGGGGCTTCGCCGAGAACCTGGCCTACGCCACGGTGATCGACGCCGGTTACGACATGCGCCTGGTTGGCCAGGATTCCGGGCGCGGTACGTTCTTCCATCGCCATGCCGTGCTGCATGACCAGAAGGACGGCCACACCTATCTGCCGCTGGCGACCGTCCGCGCGGGCGCCGATGTCGAAGTGATCGACTCGTTGCTCAGCGAGGAAGCAGTGATGGCATTCGAGTACGGCCACTCCACCACCGATCCGGACACGCTCAACATCTGGGAGGCCCAGTTCGGCGATTTCGCCAACGGCGCGCAGGTGGTGATCGACCAGTTCATCAGCTCCGGTGAAGCAAAGTGGAATCGTCTGTGCGGCTTGGTGCTGCTGCTGCCGCACGGCTACGAAGGCCAGGGCCCGGAGCATTCCTCCGCGCGCCTCGAGCGCTTTCTGCAGCTGTGCGCGTTCGACAACATGCAGGTCTGCGTGCCAACCACACCGGCGCAGGATTTCCACATGATCCGCCGGCAGATGCTGCGTGCCGCACGCAAGCCACTGATCGTGATGACGCCGAAGTCGCTGCTGCGCCACAAGCTGGCCGTGTCCACGTTGGACGAGCTGGCCAGCGGCAGCTTCCAGCTGGTGATTGGCGAGCATCGCGCGCTGCCGCCGAAGAAGGTCAAGCGCGTCGTGCTGTGCTCGGGCAAGGTCTATTACGACCTGCTGGAGGAAGCCGACAAGCGCGGGCTGAAGGATGTGGCGATCGTGCGTGTCGAGCAGCTGTATCCCTTCCCGCGCGCCGAAGTCACCGCCGAACTGGACAAGTACCCTTCCGCGAAGGAAGTGATCTGGTGCCAGGAAGAGCCCATGAACCAGGGTGCCTGGTTCCAGATCCGTCACCACCTGCAGGCCTGCGCGGGAACCAGCCACAGCCTCTCGTATGCCGGGCGCGCGCGCTCGCCGGCGCCGGCAGCAGGTCATCACAATACGCATGTCGCCGAACAGGCAGCACTGGTCGAACAGGCGCTGGCTGCACCGGTCGGCACCGACCAATCCGCGGAATAATATTGATGAGTGCGGTCAGGATGACCGCTCGATCTTCGCGCTCATGGATGAGCGCCTCACCGAAGGAAACAGCATGTCCATCGAACTCAAAGTCCCCGTCCTGCCCGAGTCCGTCTCCGACGCCACCATCGCCACCTGGCACAAGAAAGCCGGTGACGCAGTGAAGCGTGACGAGAACCTGGTCGATCTCGAAACCGACAAGGTGGTACTGGAAGTGCCCGCGCCGGTCGATGGCGTGCTGAAGGAAATCCGCCACCAGGTCGGTGACACGGTGAACAGCGAGCAGATCATCGCGATCATCGAGGAAGGCGCCGCGGCGGCTGTGCCGGCACCTGCTGCTGCCGCGCCTGCGCCTGTCGCCGCTCCGGCACCGGTCGCGCCGACGGCATCCGCCAAAAGTACTGAAGAGCTGTCCCCGGCCGGCCTGCGCGTCGCCACCGAGGAGAAGATCGACCCGTCCAAGGTCGCCGGCACCGGCCGCGACGGCCGCGTGACCAAGGAAGACCTGGTCAACTACGGCAAGGGTGGCAGCACCCCGGCCGCCGCCGCACCGGCCGCGAAGCCGACCCCGGGCGCGCGTCCGGAAGAACGCGTGCCGATGACGCGCATGCGTGCGCGCATTGCCGAGCGCCTGATGCAGTCGAAGAACTCGATCGCCATGCTCACCTCGTTCAACGAAGTGAACCTGAGCGAAGTGGTAAAGATGCGCAAGGCGCTTGGCGACGCGTTCCAGAAGGAACACGGCGTCAAGCTCGGCTTCATGAGCTTCTTCGTCAAGGCCGCCGCCGAGGCGCTGAAGCGCTACCCGTACGTCAACGCGTCAGTCGACGGCAACGACGTGATCTACCACGGCTACCAGGACATCTCGATCGCGGTGTCCACCGACAAGGGCCTGGTCACGCCGGTGCTGCGCGACGTGCAGGACATGAGCTTCGCCGACGTCGAGAAGGGCATCGCTGACTACGCCACCAAGGCGCGCGCGAACAAGCTGTCGCTGGACGACCTGCAAGGTGGAACCTTCACCATCACCAATGGCGGCACGTTCGGCTCGCTGCTGTCCACGCCGATCGTCAACCCGCCGCAGAGCGCGATCCTCGGCATGCACACGATCAAGGACCGCGCCATCGTCGAGAACGGCCAGATCATCGCCGCGCCGATGATGTACATCGCGATCTCCTACGACCACCGCATCATCGACGGCAAGGATGCGGTGCTGTTCCTGGTCGACATCAAGAACCAGCTGGAAAATCCGCAGCGCATGCTTCTTGGTCTTTGATCGCCGTCCCGCTTTGATCGCCTCGGCGATCAAAGCAAATCGATAACGAAGTTCTGGTATCTGAATCTTGCTACGCGCCGTTTTCAAGTGTTGCGTCTTCAATCTTGATGCCCATCTCCGCTACATCCGCGAGTGAACTGACTCGCCGAAAAGGAAGACTTTCATGAGCGACAAATTCGATGTCATCGTCATCGGCGGCGGCCCGGCCGGTTATCACGCCGCGATTCGCGCCGCGCAGCTGGGCCTGAAGAGTGCCGTGGTCGACGCGTTCATCGGCAAGGATGGCAAGGCCGCGCTGGGTGGCACCTGCCTCAACGTGGGTTGCATCCCGTCCAAGGCGCTGCTCGATTCGTCCAAGCAGTTCTTCAACCTGTCGCACAACCTGCCGGCACACGGCATCAGTGTGGAGAATGCCAAGGTCGACATGACGACCTTCATCGGCCGCAAGGACAAGATCGTCAAGCAGTTCACCGGCGGCGTCGATCAGTTGTTCAAGGTCAACAAGATCGTCAGCTTCTTCGGCAAGGGCAAACTCCTCAAGGGCAATGAGGTCGAGATCACCGGCAACGATGGAAAGAAACAGACCATTTCCGCCACCAACGTGATCCTGGCTTCCGGTTCCGTACCGATCGAGTTGCCGTTCGCCAAGTTCGACGGCAAGAACATCATCGACAACGCCGGCGCGCTGGACATCGACAAGGTACCGAAAACGCTGGGCGTGATCGGCGCCGGTGTGATCGGCCTCGAACTGGGCAGCGTCTGGAACCGGCTCGGCGCCCAGGTGACGATCCTCGAAGCGCTGCCCGATTTCCTCGGCACCGCCGACGCCGACATCGCCAAGGTCGCCCAGCGTGAGTTCAAGAAGCAGGGCCTGGACATCAAGCTCGGCGCCAAGCTCGGCAAGGCCGAGGTGAAGAAGGACGGCGTGCACCTGGTCTACACCGACAAGGACGGCGAGCAGAAGCTGGTGGTCGACAAGCTGCTGGTCGCGGTGGGTCGTCGTGCCTACACCGATGGCCTGCTGGCCGACGACACTGGCGTGAAGCTGGACGACCGCGGCCGCATCATCGTCGACGAGCATTGCCATACCGGCGTGGACGGCGTCTGGGCCGTCGGTGATGCCGTACGTGGCCCGATGCTCGCCCACAAGGGCTTCGAGGAAGGCATGGCGGTAGCCGAGTGGATTGCCGGCAAGGCAGGCCACGTCAACTACGACACGATTCCGTGGGTGATCTATACCGAACCGGAAATCGCCTGGGCCGGCAAGACCGAAAAGCAGCTGAAGGACGAAGGCGTGCCATACAAGACCGGCAGCTTTCCGTTCGCCGCGATCGGTCGCGCCGTCGCGATGAACGAAGCCATCGGCCAGGTGAAGATGATTGCCCACGCCGAAACCGACCGCATCCTCGGCGTGCACATGGTCGGCCCGGGCGTATCCGAGCTGATCGCCGAGTGCGTGGTGGCGATGGAATTCAAGGGCTCATCCGAGGATCTCGCGCGGATCGTCCACGCTCACCCGACCCTCTCCGAGGCCGTGCACGAGGCTGCGCTGGCAGTCGACAAGCGCGCCATCCACAAGGGCAATTGATCGATCAGACCGATCCACAATGGCCCGCTCGTGGCGACATGGGCGGGCCTTTCCGTTCAAAAACGAGTGGAGAATAGTGATAAAGAGTGGACCACAGCGCGCTCTGGATTCTCACCCCTATCCACTCTCCACTCAGGTAAGCCCATGCCCCAACCCAGCGCCCTTTGTGTCTACTGCGGTTCCAGCAGCGGCAGGCATCCCGAATACGCCGAACAGGCGCGTGCCTTTGGCACCGAAATGGCCAAACGAGGCATCGCGCTGGTCTACGGCGGCGGCAAAGTTGGCCTGATGGGTACCGTGGCGGATGCCGTGCTGGCAGGCGACGGCAAAGTCATCGGCGTGATTCCACGTCAGCTGGTGGAGCTTGAGGTGGCCCACCCCGGCCTGAGCGAACTGGTGGTGGTGGATACCATGCACCAGCGCAAGACGCGCATGTACGAACTGTCCGACGCCTTCGTCGCCCTGCCCGGTGGCTTCGGCACGATGGACGAGATGTTCGAGATGCTGACTTGGGCGCAACTGGGCCTGCACCGCTATCCCTGCGCCTTCCTCGACGTACGCGGCTATTACCGCGACCTGCGCACGATGATGGAGCACATGGTCGATGAGAGCTTCGTGCGTCCCGAGCAGCGCGACAATATCTGGTTCGGCGAGGACATGACTGCCCTGTTCGACTGGATGGAGGTCTACCAGGGAAGCTACATTCCCAAGTGGATCGACACCAGCAGCGTCAGCGCCTGAAACACTTGCCAAAGGACACCGAGATGACCGCCTTTCGTGCCTTCCGCATCCACCATGACGACGCCGGCCACCGCGCTGGCATCGAAAGCATGGAAACCGGTGCGCTGTCGTCCGGCGAAGTGCTGGTCAAGGTTGCGTATTCCTCGGTCAACTACAAGGACGCGCTGGCCGGCACCGGCAAGGGCCGGATCCTGCGCACCTACCCGCTCAACGGCGGCATCGACGTGGCCGGTCACGTGGTCGCCTCGACCGATCCCGCATTCAGGGAAGGCGATGCAGTGCTGTGCACTGGCAGCGGCCTGTCCGAAACGCGTGACGGCGGCTACGGCGAATACGCGCGCCTCGACGCGCGCTGGACGATCCCGCTGCCGGCAGGCCTGAGCCTGCGTGAGAGCATGATCATCGGCACCGCCGGATTCACCGCCGCGTTGGCCCTGCTGCGCATGCAGGACAACCGACAGAGGCCGGCACTGGGGCCGATCGCGGTAAACGGCGCCAGCGGCGGCGTCGGCATGCTGGCGATCGACATTTTCAGCCGCGCCGGCTACGAGGTGCATGCGATCAGCGGCAAGGCCGATCACTTCGATTTCCTGCGCGGCCTCGGCGCCAGTGAGTGCATCGACCGCCACCAGCTCGTCTTCAGCGGCAAGCCGATGGATACGGCCCGTTTCGGCGGCGCGCTGGACAACGTCGGCGGCGCCATGCTGAGTGGCCTGCTGCCGCTGATTCATCCATACGGCAACGTGGCGCTCTGCGGCAACGCCGGCGGTGTCGCCTTCGACAGCACCGTGATGCCCTTCATCATCCGCGGCGCCAGCCTGCTCGGGATCGCCTCGGCCGGTACCGCGCGCGACCTGCGTGACCGCATCTGGCGACATCTGGCGAATGATTGGAAACCGCGGCACCTGGATCGCATCGCCACTCGCGAAATCGGCCTCGACGGGCTGTCCGGAATATTCACACGCATGCTCGCAGGCGACTCGTTCGGGCGTACGCTGGTGCGCATCGACAACACGGTTTGACGAAACCGCGCTTGGAAGTACGATCACCACGGCTTAGAATCAACGAAACTCGCAGGGGACTTTTACTTTATGGCACGCATCCTGATCGTCGACGACTCCCCGTCACAGTTACTGGGCATCAAGCGGATCGTCGAAAAACTCGGGCATGAAACCCTTACTGCGGAAGACGGTGCCGCCGGCGTAGAGGTGGCCAAGCAGGAACTGCCCGACCTGATCCTGATGGACGTGGTGATGCCTAATCTCAACGGTTTCCAGGCCACCCGCACGATCAGCAAGAATGCCGAAACGGCACACATCCCGATCATTCTGGTGACCACCAAGGATCAGGAAACCGACAAGGTGTGGGGCATGCGCCAGGGTGCCAAGGCCTATGTGACCAAGCCGATCAAGGAAGAGGAACTGGTCAAGGCATTGAACGAGTTCCTGCCGAGCTGAACCGTTTCTTTCCGGGTTCACGAATGAAAACGGCGCCTTCGGGCGCCGTTTTCATTCGTGAACCGCCTTCGCCCCTCAACGGCGCGGATCATAGTCGGCGAATTGCTCCTGCAGCGCCTTGAAGGCCGCGCGCTGCTCGTCATCGTCTAGCACTGGTACGCGGATCGACAATTCCACCAATTGGTCGCCCGGATGCGCACCAGGCATGCCACGCCCCTTCAGGCGCAGCTTGCGGCCCGATTGCGAACCGGCCGGTATGCGCAGATCGACCGTGCCAGCCAGGGTCGGCACCGGTACGGTGGCGCCGAGCGCGGCTTCCCACGGGGTGATCGGCAGCACGTGCACGACATTGCGGCCGTCCAGTCGGAAACGTGCGTCATCGCGTATGCCCACTTCCAGCAGCAGATCCCCGTTCGGTCCGCCGGCCATGCCGGCCTGACCCTGACCGGACAGCCGGATCACCTGCCCCGGCTGGATGCCGGCAGGAATCTTCACTTCCAGCACGCGCTCGCCGCCAGCCGGGTCCTGCATCGCCAGTCGTGTGCGACCTCCGTCGAACGCTGTCTGCAGTTCGATCTGCACGGACGCCTGCACATCGCGCCCGCGCCGTGGACGTGGCTGGCCGCGCTGACCACCCGCCGCGCCCCGGCCGAACAGGCTCTCGAAGAAGTCACTGAAGTCGCCGTCGCCGCCATCACCCTGGCCTTGGCCATGCCAACCTGGCGGTGGACGGAACTGCTCGCCCTGCCGATAACCGCCGGCGCGCAGCTGATCGTAGGAGCGCCGTTTCTCGGCGTCCTTGAGCACCTCATTGGCCTCGTTGACCGCCTTGAACTTCTCCTCGGCGCCAGCTTCCTTGTTCTTGTCCGGATGGAATTTGCGCGCCAGCTTGCGATATGCCGCCTTGATCTCGGCCTCGCTCGCGTCGGGCTTCACACCCAGGATCTCGTAATAGTCTTTGAATTCCACTCGCCACTCCCCGACTCACACAAAACCCGCGGCGGATCGACTCCGCCACGGGATATTCCACAACCTGCCTTGCCTCAGTGGCTGGCGTTGATGGTAATGCGTCGCGGCGTTGCCTGCGCCTTCTTCGGTATCACGATTTCCAGCACGCCGAACTTGCCGTTCGCGGTAATGCCCTCGGCATCGGCGCTGTCCGGCAACGCAAAGCGGCGGTGGAAGGCTCCGCGCGCGCGCTCGACCCGGGTGAACTTGCCACCCTGCGCGCTGCTGCCGGCGTCGCGCTCACCCTTGATGGTGAGGATGCCTTTGTCCATGCTCACGTCGATCTGCGCTGGATCCATGCCTGGAATATCGGCCAGGATCACGAAGCGCTGCTCGTCCTCGCGTATGTCGACCCGCGGCGCCCACTGGCTGGTGACGACGTTGGAGGCATCGCTGTCCTCCGGTTGCAGAAAGCGGTCGAACGCCTGCCGGATTCCCTCGGGCAGCCCGTTGCCTGCGTTCCAGATGCCATGACGACCCAGATTCATCGTGTGTCTCCTCAGAGGTTTGCGGTGAATTACCGCCTGACCAGGAAAATAGGTGCTGTCAGGAGCGATTCAAGGCGACAGACCTGCACCGGGCGATTTAGCATGACGCAGCCCCTTTCCCAGCCCGAGATCCGCATGTCCATTCAGCCCGGCGACACGATTCCCGACGCCACCATTCAACTCATCGATGGCGACCTGCAACCATGCCAGACCGCCACGTTGTTCGCCGGACGAAAGGCGCTGCTGTTCGGCGTACCCGGTGCATTCACTCCAACCTGTTCGAACAAACACCTGCCCGGCTACTCGGCGCACTTCGCCGAATTCCAGCGGCTAGGCATCAGCGTGATGTGCCTGGCGGTCAACGATGGTTATGTGATGCAAGCCTGGGCCGCGTCGCAGGAAGTGCCAGCGGGGTTGCTGATGTTGGCCGACGGCAATGCCAGTTTCACCCGCGCGCTCGGACTGGAACTGGACGGCAGCGCGTTCGGCATGGGTCTGCGCACGCGCCGCTTCGCGCTGTATGCGGAAAATGGGATGGCGCGCCTGGTGCAGGTCGAAGCGCCCGGCGAACTGCGCGTCTCCACCGCCGAGGCGATGCTGGCTGCCATCAGCCGTCAGCATTAGCCGCTGTCACGGCACGCGACGTTTCGACAAAAACACAGACATAGGCATCCAGAATGTGTCGCTGCAGGTGCCGCGTGGCAGCGTCTACGGTTTCCTCGGCTCCAACGGCGCTGGCAAGACCACCACGATCAGGCTTCTGCTGGGACTGTTGCGCCCACAGCACGGCTGTATCGAACTGCTCGGTCAAGTGAAGCTGATACCTGCGGTCACGATCAGCATCGAGTGCTTCGGTGTGATTGCCACGCTGGACATATGGAACTTCACCCGTCGTGAGCATCACTGACTGGTCGAAACGCCTTCAAGGCAGCAAGAAAAAACCCCGGCATGACCGGGGTTTTTCATTCAACCATCCTCAGGCCGGGTTCATTCCTCGCCAGCTGCCGACTCGGTAGCAGCAGAACCGGCGTCGCCTGTCGGCGCATTGGCATCGACGTTCTCTGCGTCCTCGCCGTTGTCCTCTTCCGCTTCCAGCCGCATTACGCTGACCAGCGTTTCATCGGCAGGCAGGCGGATCAGGGTGACGCCCTGGGTGTTGCGGCCGAGCTGCGAGACTTCCGCCACACGGGTACGCACTAGCGTGCCCTGGTTGGAGATCAGCATCAGCTCGTGCGCCTCGGTGACCTGTACCGCACCGACCAACGCGCCATTGCGCTCGGAGCACTGGATACCGATCACGCCCTGGGTGCCGCGACCTTTCTTGGTGAACTCGACCAGTTGGGTACGTTTGCCGTAGCCGCGTTCCGTTGCAGTGAGGATGTCGCCCTCTGCTGCCACGATCAGAGAAACAACATGTGCGTCCTTGGCCAGTTTCATGCCGCGCACGCCCGCCGCAGTGCGGCCCATCGAACGCACGGTGTTCTCGTCGAAACGGTTCACCTTGCCGTTGGAAGCGAACAACAGGATGTCGCTGTTGCCGTCAGTCATTTCGACATTGACCAGCGCATCGCCGTCATGCAGCTTGATCGCCAGCTTGCCCTTCTGCAGCTGGAACGCGAACTCGGTCAGCGGAGTCTTCTTCACCGTGCCGTGTTTCGTCGCGAAGAACACAAAGCTGTCCTCGCTGTACTCGCGGATCGGCAACACCGCCTGGACTTTCTCGCCCTCGCCCAGCGGCAGCAGGTTGATGATCGGCTTGCCACGTGCACCCGGACCTGCCTCGGGTATCTGGTAGACCTTGAGCCAGTACACACGACCTGTGCTGGTGAAGGTCAGCAAGGTGTCGTGCGTGTTGACCACCCACAACTGCTCGACGACATCCTCGTCCTTCAGTGCCGATGCCGAACGCCCCTTGCCGCCGCGCTTCTGCGCGCGATAGGTGCTGGCCGGCTGACGCTTGATATAACCGGTATGCGACAAGGTCACCACCATGTCTTCCGACGCAATCAGATCGAGTACGTTGAGGTCTTCCTGCGAATGCTGGATCTCGGTGCGACGGGCGTCGCCGAATTCTTCCTTGACCGCTTCGAGTTCGCCGCGAATCACCTCGAGCAGACGCTCGGGATTTTCGAGGATCTCGATCAGGCCGCGGATGGTTTCCAGAATCTGCCTGTATTCGTCGGAAAGCTTTTCCTGCTCCAGGCCAGTCAGGCGATGCAGGCGCATCGCCAGGATTTCCAGCGCCTGCGCCTCGGACAACTGGTAGCCGTCGTCCTTCAGGCCATCGCGCGGATCCATCTCTTCGGGCCGCGACGCCTCGGCGCCCGTGGCCGAAAGCAGTGCACGTACCAGGCCGGCTTCCCAACGCCGCGAGACCATGCGCTCGCGCGCTTCTGCCGGCGAAGCCGAGGTCTTGATCAGCTCGATCATGTCGTCGATGTTGGCCAGCGCAACGGTCAGGCCTTCGAGGATGTGCGCGCGGGCACGGGCCTTGCGCAACTCGAAGATCGTGCGGCGGGTGACCACCTCACGGCGATGGCGGATGAACGCCTCGAGGATGTCCTTGAGGTTCAGCAGTTTCGGCTGACCATCCAGCAGCGCAACCATGTTGATGCCAAACGTCACCTGCATCTGGGTCTGCTGGAACAGGTTATTCAGAACCACATCGCCCATCGCATCGCGACGGATCTCGATCACGATGCGCATGCCGTCCTTGTCGGACTCATCGCGCAGTTCGCTGATGCCTTCGAGTTTCTTTTCCTTGACCAGCTCGGCGATCTTCTCGATCAGCCGCGCCTTGTTCACCTGATAGGGCAGTTCGTGGACGATGATCGTCTCGCGACCGTTCGCCTCGGTTTCCACTTCGGCCCTGGAACGCACCAGGATGCGGCCGCGACCGGTGCGATACGCTTCGATGATGCCTGACGAACCGTTGATGATGCCGTAGGTCGGGAAATCCGGCCCCGGGATATGGTGCATCAACTCGTCGATGCCGAGCGACGGATCGTCGATCAGCGCCATCGTTGCCGCGATCACCTCGTTGAGGTTGTGCGGCGGAATATTGGTCGCCATGCCGACGGCGATGCCGGCCGAGCCATTGATCAGCAGGCTCGGTACGCGCGCCGGCAGCACCAGCGGTTCGCGCTCGCTCTCGTCATAGTTGAAGCCGAAATCGACGGTATCCTTGTCGATGTCCGCGAGCAATTCATGCGTGAGCCGCGACATGCGCACTTCGGTGTATCGCATGGCCGCGGCGTTATCGCCGTCAACCGAGCCGAAGTTGCCCTGGCCGTCGACCAGCATGTAGCGCAGCGAAAATGGCTGCGCCATGCGCACGATGGCATCGTAGACCGATTGGTCGCCATGTGGATGGTATTTACCGATCACGTCGCCGACCACGCGGGCCGACTTTTTGTACGGTTTGTTCCAGACGTTGCCCAGTTCATTCATCGCGAACAGCACGCGGCGATGCACGGGTTTCAGACCATCGCGGACATCCGGGAGCGCGCGACCCACGATCACGCTCATGGCGTAATCGAGGTAGCTCTGGCGCATCTCGTCTTCGATGTTGACGCGAATGATTTCTTTGGCGAGTTCTGCCATGAATCGGCTTCCTTGATAACAAAAAAAGGACGCTGGCGCCGCGCCTCCAGCGCATGCGCGAGCGACCCGAAATCAACCCGCGGAGTGTAGCACGAACGGCCTCAAAACTACAGTATTTATCTATTGATAATCAATAACTTACAGCGCCGCCCGGGAGTATGTGAAAAGCATCCCGCACGTTGTCGAAAAATTGACCGACATAGCTGCGTCGAACAGTCGGCAACAGCCTGGATCGGAGGCCGGTGCAGGCCTCCGGAATCCATCAGAAGTAGCGCGATAGCACGCGAACCGGACTGCGGCAACGGAGCCTCGAGGCAATGTCCTGCTGCCTCACCGGTCAGCCGCGCAAACGGGCCCACGATGAAGGCTAGGGGGCGATACCACGCAAACGCGTCACCACCCGAACATCGCCTGCATCGCGATACTGTTGGGCCGTTCGATCACGCCGCGCTCGGTCACGATGGCGTCGATCAGTTCCGCCGGTGCCACGTCGAATACCGGATTCCATGCCTGCGCACCCTCGATCACGGTGCGCCTCCCGGCGGTGCACAGCAATTCGGCAGGGTCGCGCAGCTCGATCTCGATCTCCTCGCCCGTACCAGTGGCCATGTCGACTGTCGAGGACGGTGCCACCACCATGAATTTCACGCCGTGGTATTTCGCCGCGATGGCCAACTGGTAGGTGCCGATCTTGTTCGCCGTATCGCCATTCGCGGCGATGCGGTCGGCGCCCACGATCACCCATTGCACCGCGCCGGACTTCATCAAATGCGCCGCGGCCGAGTCAGCAATCAATTGTGCGGAGATGCCATCACGCACCAGCTCCCACATGGTCAGCCGTGCGCCCTGCTGCCAGGGCCGGGTTTCGCCAGCGTATACCCGCGCAATCCGGCCCGCGGCCACGCCAGCGCGGATCACGCCCAGCGCGGTGCCGTAACCGGCGGTAGCCAGTGAACCGGTGTTGCAATGGGTCAGCACGCCCGACCCTGGCGTGATCAGCGAGGCACCGAACTGGCCCATGTGCCGGTTGGCAGCCAGATCCTCATCCTGGATCGCCTGCGCTTCGCGTACCAGCGCAGTGGCATCAGCGCCGGCCGCGATGCGTTTCTTCATACGGTCCAGCGCCCACATCAGGTTGACTGCGGTGGGCCGGGTGGCACGCAGCGATGCCAGCACCGGTTCGAGCGGCACGTGCTGCTGTGCCGCCATCGCCACACCCCATGCTGCGGCGATGCCGATCGCCGGCGCACCGCGGACGGCCAGATCGCGGATGGCCTGCGTCACTTGCGCGGCATCGCGGCAATCGATCCAGCACTCTTCGCCCGGCAGCCGGCGCTGATCGAGCAGGCGGAGATGGTCGCCTTGCCACTGCACGGCGCGAATGGAATCGTGGGTTTCGTTGGGCGTGATCATCGGTGCATTATCGCCTGCCGCACGCGGATTGCGCACGACTGGCGATGCTGCACGAGCCGCCAATCACGCGCGCTGCTGCAACCATTGATGGATCGCCGGTGGCACCTCGCGCTGCGCGCGGCCGGACACATAGATACCGATATGGCCACCCTTGAACGCGAGCTGGGTGTAGTCGGTGGTGCCGACATGCTTGCCCAGCGCGCGCGATGCATCCGGCGGCACGAGGTGATCCTGCTCGGCGAAGATGTTCAGCACCGGCTGGGTCACCATGCCCAGATCCACCGGTTTGCCGCCGATCTCCAGCGTACCCTTGACCAGCTTGTTGCCCTGGTAGAAATCCTTGATGAACTGGCGGAATGCCTCGCCAGCCTGATCCGGCGAATCGAAGATCCAGCGCTCCATGCGCAGGAAATTTTCCAGCTCGGTCGGGTTGTCGAGGATGTCGACCATGCCGATGTATTTCTGCTGGTTCAGCCGTACCGGCTTCAGCGTGAGGTAGACGTAGTTCATCAGCCCGGCGGGGATGTTGCCCATGGTGTCGACGAACAGGTCCACGTCCATGCTGCGGCACCAGCTCGACAGCATGTTGTCCGGCGTGTGGAAATCCACCGGCGTGACCATGGTGATCAGGTTCTTCACCTTGTCCGCGTGCAGTGCGGTGTAGCACAGCGAGAACGCGCCGCCCTGGCAGATGCCGAGCAGGTTGATCGCATCGAGATCGTGCCGTTTTCGAACCGCGTCGACGCAGCGGTCGAGATAGCCGTTGATGTAATCGTCCAGGGTCAACCAGCGATCGGCACCATCGGGATAACCCCAGTCGATCAGGTAGACGTCCTCGCCCTGCTCTAGCAGGTTGCGCACCATCGAACGGTCGGCCTGCAGGTCGGTCATCCACACCGTGTTGACCAGCGCGTAGACGATCAGCAATGGCGTCTTCGAGGTGGCCTTGCCGTGGCCGGTGAAATGCCACACCTTCAGTTTGTCTTCGCTGTAGACCAGCTCGCGCGGGGTATTCGCGTACTCGGGTTCACGCATGCCGCGCAAGTGGCCCATGCCGGCGGCGAGCTTGCGCTGGAACGTGGCGATATCGCCCAGGGCTTTGGTCGGGTCGATGCGCAATGGCGTGTACATGGCGACGTCTCCTTACTTGCGCTTGCGCGGCGGACTGGGGCGGGATCTGGATGCAGCGGTGACCTTGGCCTTGCCGACAGCCGCCTTGCGCGTCGGCTTTGCCGGAGCCTTCTCCGCGACGGCCGTTCTGGCGGCAGCAACCTTTCTCGTTGAAGAAACCGGTGCCGCGCCACCGGCAACTTGACGTTTCAATGCGACCAGCTCACGGCGCAACGCCATGATCTCATCGGCATGGCCTTCGGACGATGACGTCTGGCTGGCACGAAACTCGCGACGCAAGGCCTGCAGCCGTTCGCCCAGACTCGATACCTCGCTGCGCGTGGGCATACCAAGCTGCTGGCACATCTGCTCGGTTTGCTGCTGCTGCATCTGGCGCACGCGCATCTGGGTATTGACCATCTCGCCGTAGACCTCGCGGAACTCGTCGGACAATGCGATCTCGGCATAAGCCTCTTCGGCGGCGTCCACCCACAGGTCGTACAACGCCTTGAGCGAATCGATCTGGCGACCCGGCTCGGCATGCTCGGCCAGCTTGTCCTGCAAACGTTGCATGCCCTGAGCATTGGCACGCTGGATCAAGCCCTGATAGCGAGCCGAAGCCTGCAACGATTCCAGCACGGCAGCAGTTATGGCCTGCTGCTGCATCTGCTGCTCGCGATTCTGGCCAAAGGCCGGCATCGGCCCATGCGCACCCGGCAGATCGCCGAAGCCGCTGTGCTGCGCCGCCTGCATCCAGGATTGCCATTGCCGCGTAAAGCCTTCCGCGCCGGCGCTGTCGATACCGCCAAATGCCTGCGCAAACGGCTGGCTGGCTCCGCCGAACATCTGCTGCAACTGCTGGCGCCAGTCGCCGGACTGGGGCGCCGCACCACCCGCAGCTGCTGCCTGTATCCAGTCGAAATATCCCTTCAGGCCGGACAGCGTGCGCTCAAGCGTGTCGTTGCCGGAAACAGCTGTCGGTGGTGGCGTGAAGAACGAATTGGTGGCCGGCTGTTGCTGCTGTTGCAGCTGGCGCGTCCAGGCGTCCCAGGACTGCTGTGCCAGAGCCTGATAATCCCTGATGAAATCATTTGCCGGATCAGCCATCGATGCATCCTCGCCCAAGGTTCCTGAGCATCCTAGCAAAAGCCTGTTGCACAAAATCATCAACACCAAAACGCGCAAGGCCCGACATGAGCCGGGCCTTGCGGGATTACCTTATCTTGAAACTCAGGCGGTGGCGCCGCCGGCGCGCTCGTCTTCGGTGACTGCCTTCATCGACAGGCGGATGCGGCCCTGCTTGTCCACTTCCAGCACCTTGACCTTGACGATGTCGCCTTCCTTGAGCTTGTCGGAGACCTTCTCGACCCGCTCATCGGAGATCTGCGACACGTGCACCAGACCATCCTTGCCCGGCATGATCGTCACGAATGCACCGAAGTCCATCAGCTTGGCGACCTTGCCCTCGTAGATGCGGCCCGGCTCGACGTCAGAGACGATCTGCTCGATACGCTTGCGTGCCGCTTCACCTGCCTCGCGATTGACGGAGCCAACGATGATGGTGCCGTCGTCACTGATGTCGATCGTGGTGCCGGTCTCTTCGGTGATCGAACGGATCGTGGCGCCGCCCTTGCCGATCACTTCGCGGATCTTGTCCGGGTGGATCTTGATGGTGATCAGGCGCGGCGCGTACTCGCTCATTTCCGAGCGGGCGGTGGTGAGCGCCTTGGCCATCTCGCCGAGGATGTGCAGACGACCACGCTTGGCCTGCTCCAGCGCCACCTTCATGATCTCTTCGGTGATGCCGTCGATCTTGATGTCCATCTGCAGAGCGGAGATGCCGTCGGCGCTACCGGCCACCTTGAAATCCATGTCGCCGAGGTGATCCTCGTCGCCAAGGATGTCGGACAGCACCACGAAGTCGCTGCCTTCCTTGACCAGACCCATCGCGATACCGGCCACCGGCGCCTTCAGCGGCACGCCCGCGTCCATCATCGCCAGCGAGGAACCGCACACCGAGGCCATCGACGAGGAACCGTTGGACTCGGTGATTTCCGAGACCACGCGCACCACGTACGGGAATTCCTCGATCGTCGGCTTGACCGCCTGCACGCCACGCTTGGCGAGACGGCCGTGGCCGATCTCGCGACGCTTCGGCGCGCCGAAACGACCGGCCTCACCCACCGAGAACGGAGGAAAGTTGTAATGGAACAGGAACGGATCCTTCGACTCGCCACCCGGCGCATCGATGATCTGCGCGTCGCGCGTGGTGCCCAGCGTGATGACGACGAGGGCCTGCGTCTCGCCACGGGTGAACAGGGCCGAGCCGTGAGTCCGCGGCAGCACGCCGACGCGGGCGGTGATCGCGCGCACATCGTCGAGCTGACGGCCGTCGATGCGCACCTTGGTCTTCAATACGCTGTCGCGCATGGTGTGGTATTCGAGCTCGCCGAATTCCTTCGACAGCTCGGCAGACGCCCAGCCGTTCGCTTCGGCCTGCGCCTTCAGCTCAGCCAGCACGTCAGCCTTGATCGCGGAAATCGCGTCGCGACGCTGCAGTTTGTCGCGCACCTGGAACGCTTCGTCCAGCTTGCTGCCGACGGCGCCCTTGAGGGCAGCAACCAGCGATTCGCTGCGGGTCGGTGCCTGCCAGTCCCACGACGGCTTGCCGGCTTCGGTAGCCAGTTCGGCGATCGCACGGATCGCGACCTGCATCTGCTGGTGACCGAACATCACCGCACCGAGCATCACATCTTCGGACAGCAGCTTCGCTTCGGATTCCACCATCAGCACCGCGCCAGCGGTACCGGCGACGACCAGATCCAGCTCGGAGGTCTTCAACTCGGTGGCCGACGGGTTCAGCAGGTACTTGCCGTTCGCGTAACCGACACGGGCAGCGCCGATCGGGCCCTTGAACGGGATACCGGCCAGCGACAATGCAGCGGAGGCGCCAAGCAGCGCGACGATATCGCCGTCAACTTCCGGGTTCAGCGAGACGACCTGCGCGATGACCTGCACTTCGTTCTTGAAGTCTTCCGGGAACAGCGGGCGCACCGGACGATCGATCAGACGCGAGGTCAGCGTTTCCTTCTCGGTCGGACGGCCTTCACGCTTGAAGAAGCCGCCCGGGATGCGGCCGGCGGAGTAGAACTTTTCGACGTAATCGACGGTGAGCGGGAAGAAATCCTGCCCTTCCTTCTGCTTGGTCGCAGCTACCGCGGTGACCAGCACCACGGTGCCGCCCATGCTGGCCATGACCGCGCCGGACGCCTGGCGGGCAATTTCGCCCGTCTCCAGCGTGACTTCGTGACTACCGTACTGGAATGACTTGGTTACTTTTGCCACTTTGTTCTACTCCTCGTCCGGTGGATTAACGGCGCAGGCCGAGGCGTTCAATCAGGGTCTGGTAGCGCGCAAGATCGCGATCCTTCAGATAGCTGAGCAGGCGCTTGCGCTGGTTGACCAGCTTCAACAGACCACGGCGGGAATGATGATCCTGCTTGTGTTCCTTGAAGTGGCCGGTGAGGTGGTCGATGCGGGCGGACAACAGGGCCACCTGGACTTCGGTCGAACCGGTGTCGTTCGGCACGCGGCCGAAATCAGCAATGATCTTGCCGGTCTGTTCTGCGTTAAGAGACATGGGTATACGTTTCCTTGGAAAGGCGATGCGAAGCTTGCGCTTGCATCATCGCGATGACGCAAGCGCAAGCTTCGCCTAGATGAATGAAAGCGTTGAAATAACTTGTCTATTCTACTGATGGGAGTGGTGTTACAACAAGTGCGAAGCGGGTTATCAGGCACATTTTCTTCAGTCCGGCGGCAGGTTGAAGCCGCGCAGGATGCGCGTACGCCCTTCTGCATCGAGTTCCAGCAGTGCCAGCAGCGCGCCGTCGCTGGCAAAAGCCGCGCAGCGGCCCGCCGGCGGTGGCGGATCCAACTGGATCGGCTGGCCACGCGAAATGGCCATGCTCTGCGACTCGTCGAGTTGTACTTCCGGCAGATCGGACAAACCCGCCGCCACCGGCAGCAACCATGCCAGCAGCGCCTCGTCGCCCTGTTCCGCGGCCTGCTCCAACTGCTCAAGCGTCACCATACGCGGCTCACGGAACGGCTCGACCCAGATCCGGCGCAGCGCGGTCAGATGCGCGCCGCAACCCAGATCCTCGCCCAGGTCCACCGCCAGCGAGCGCACGTAAGTACCGGAGCCGCACTCCACCAGCAACTTCAGCGTATCGCTGTTGCGCGCCAGCAAGTCGAGTCGGTACACGTCCACTTCGCGCGGCGCCACCTCGACGATTTCGCCGCGACGCGCCTTCGCGTACAACCGCTCGCCGTCCTGTTTCAGCGCCGAGTACATCGGTGGTACCTGCAGGATATGGCCGCGCAGTCTGGCCAGCGCCGTTTCGATGGTGACTTCATCCAGTTCTGGTACCACGCGTTGCTGCACGATCTCGCCTTCGCTGTCGGCAGTATCGGTGGTGATGCCGAGCCGGCACTCGGCGAGATACGCCTTGCGCGCACCGAGCAAGCTGCCCGCGAGCTTGGTCGCCTCGCCGAAACACAGCGGCAGCAGGCCAGTAGCCAGGGGATCGAGCGCGCCGGTATGGCCGCCCTTGGCCGCGCGCAGCAGGCGTCGCACGGATTGCAGCGCCTGGTTGGAACTCAGGCCCAACGGCTTGTCCAGCAATACGATGCCATGCAGGTCACGGTGCTGGATACGCGGCAGGCGGCTCATCGGTTCAGCAATGCCCAATGTTGCGGTTCAATCCTGCTTGTCGCCAGGTGGTGGAGCGAGGTCACGCGCCTGCTCACGCAGCAGCGATTCAATGCGCTCGCCCTTGTCGACCGAGTCGTCGTACTTGAACTTCAGTTCCGGCACCCGACGCATGCGCATGCCGCTGTGCGCCAGTGAATGGCGGATCTCGTGACCGATCTCGTTCAGTGCCTTCACCGCAGGCAGCCCCTGCTCGGGCATCAGTGCGGTAACCCATACCGTGGCCCAATCCAGATCGCGGGTAATTTCCACATCCGACACACTGACCGACGGCAAACCGTGATCGCGCACAGCCGCATGCACCAGCAAGCCAAGCTCGCGGCGCAGTTCGGCACCGATGCGGTCGGTACGTTTGAAGTCACGGGATGGCATAAAGAACTCCGAGGACAATTTCCCTTCTCCCCACGGGAGACGGTGCCCTGCAAGGGGCGGATGAGGGTTCGCGACTCTGCATGAATCTCACGCAAGTCGTGAATCCTCACCCCAACCCTCTCCCAAAGGGGAGAGGGGCTCAAGGTCAAAGCGTGCGCGCCACTTCGGTGCGTTCGAAGCACTCGATCTGGTCGCCCGGCTTGACGTCGTTGTACTGCTTCACGGCGATGCCGCACTCCATGCCGTTGCGCACTTCGTCGACCAGCTCCTTGAAGCGACGCAGCGATTCCAGCTCGCCTTCGAAGATCACCACGTTGTCGCGCAGCACGCGGATCGGCTTGCTGCGCTTGACCGTACCTTCGGTGACCATGCAGCCGGCCACGGCGCCGAACTTGGAGCTGCGGAACACGTCGCGGACCTCGGCGGTGCCGATGATGTCCTCGCGCACTTCCATGCCGAGCAGGCCGGTGGCCGCCTGGGTGACCTGATCGATCACGTCATAGATGATCGAGAAGTAGCGCACGTCCAGACCCGCAGTCTCGATCACCTTGCGTGCCGATGCATCGGCACGCACGTTGAAGCCGATGACCAGCGCCTTCGAGGCCGCCGCCAGGGTGGCATCGGATTCGTTGATGCCACCGACGCCGGACGAGACCACGTTGACCCGAACCCGCTCGTTGCCGATCTGGGTCAGCGATTCACGCAATGCTTCGACCGAACCCTGCACGTCACCCTTGACCAGGATGTTGAGCGTCTGCTGCTCCACGCCCTGACCCATCTTGGCAATGATGTCCTCAAGCCGGTTGCTCTTGCTGACCATGCGCGTTTCGCGGCGCTTGAGCTCACGTTCCTGCGCAACCTCGCGGGCCAGGCGCTCGTCCTCGACGCAGACGAAATCGTCGCCGGTTTCCGGCACGCCGGACAGACCAAGCACCTGCACCGGAATCGATGGACCGGCTTCCTGCACCTGCTTGCCGTTTTCATCGATCAGTGCACGCATGCGACCGTATTCGATGCCGCAGACGATGAAATCGCCCTTGCGCAACGTGCCCTGCTGCACCAGCACCGTCGCCACAGGGCCACGACCACGATCCAGGCTGGATTCGATCACCACGCCAGAGGCACGACCATCGGCCACCGCCTTCAGCTCCATCACTTCGGCCTGCACCGAGATGGCGTCGAGCAGATCCTCGATGCCAGCGCCGGTCTTGGCCGACACCGGTATGAACTGGACGTCGCCGCCCCAGTCTTCCGGCACCACTTCGTACTGCACCAGACCCTGCTTGACGTTGTCCGGGTTGGCGCCATCCTTGTCCATCTTGTTGACCGCGACGATCAGCGGCACCTTGGCGGCGCGCGCATGCTTCACCGCTTCCACCGTCTGCGGCATCACGCCGTCATCGGCTGCCACCACCAGGATCACGATGTCGGTCGACTGCGCGCCACGGGCACGCATCGAGGTGAACGCGGCATGGCCGGGCGTATCCAGGAACGTGATCACGCCCTTGGACGTTTCCACGTGATACGCGCCGATGTGCTGGGTGATGCCGCCGGCTTCGCCGGAAGCGACCTTGGTGCGGCGGATGTAATCCAGCAGCGAGGTCTTGCCGTGATCGACATGGCCCATGATCGTCACCACCGGCGGGCGCGTGATCTTCTCGCCTTCCAGTTCGACGTTCTGGGTGTGCGCCGCCAGCGTGTCCTCGGCGTTGTTCTGGTTGTCGGCAACCGGTACATGGCCGAGTTCCTCCACCACCAACACCGCGGTGTCGTGATCGATGGTCTGGTTGATGGTCGCCATCACGCCCATCTTGAACAGCGCCTTGACCACCTCGGAACCCTTGACCGCCATCTTCTGCGCCAGCTCGGCGACGACATTGGTGTCGCCAACGACCACTTCGCGCACCACCGGGGCAGTGGGTCGCGAGAAACCATGCGGGCCACTGGGCGGATTGCTGTTGCCGCGGGACATCATTTCGCGACCGCTGCTGCGACCCGGCTTGCCGCGCTTGTTGCTTGAGGAGGAGCGGCGGGCACGATCGGCTTCGCTCAGGTGCATCTGGCCACCGGCGAAACGCTTGCCGGTGCTGTCCCGACCTTCCTTGCTGCCCGCCCCACTACCCGCATTGTCGTTACGCTCGCGGGGATGCTTGGGTTTGTTGCGGCTGGCATCGCCGGCAGCCGTCGGCGATGCGGCAGCATCGGTCGCGGCGGCGCGAACGGCAGGCTTTGCCGCAGCCACCACCGGCGCGGGCGCAGGTGCGGGCACCGGCTTGACCAGTTTCTCGCGTTTGCGCGGCTCATGGATCCGCGGCAGGATCATGCCCAGGTCACGCTGATCCATGCGCTGGACGGATCCCGCTGCGTCTTCGCCGACGTCCGGGGACGCCGTCTCGGCTGCCGGCACCGGCGCCACCTCGACGTGACTGCCGGCCATCGGCTCGGCTGCACTGACTGCCTCGGTCTGACGCTGTTCTTTTTCGTCCTGCCGCTGTTTCTCGTCAAGGGCGCGTTGCTGCGCTTCCTCCTGACGGCGATGCTCAGCGTCGAGACGATCCTGTTCTTCCTGCTCGCGCTGCTGCTGCGATTCATGCAGCTTGCGCACGGCGTCCTCGCGCTCGGGCTCGACGCTGGCTTCCTCGGCGATCACGCTGCGCTTGACGTAAGTGCGCTTGGCACGAACCTCGACGTTGACCGTCTTGGCCGTACCTGCAGCACCGCGCGCGCCTGGCGTGGCCACCTTCAGCTCGCCGACCGTGCGGCGCTTGAGGGTGATCTGGCGTGGCGCACTGTCGTCGACCTCCGCGGCGGCTTCGCTCTTGCCGTGCGTGCGCCGCAGGAAGCCCAGCAACTTCACCTTTTCGGTGCTGCTGATGACTTGCTCCTGATCGGAGAATTTCATGCCTGCCTCGCCCAGCTGCGTAAGCAGCCGGTCGACCGGCATGCCCAGTACCTGGGCGAGTTGTTTGATCGTGACGTCCGACATCGTGTTCTTTGCTCCGCCGTTCCCGCGCTTATCGTCAGTGCGACATTATCCATGCCGCCACCTCCATCCATGGTGAAAGGCTTCTTAAAGCCTTTCTCGGCACACCCGTCCAGGGTGCCGCCGTCCGCGGTTAGCCGCCTTTCTCCAGCCGCGCGATCATCGGCGCACGTGCCGCCATGATCAGTGCTGCAGCGCGTTCCTCGTTCATCCCTTCGATATCGATCAGGTCATCCACCGCAAGATCCGCCAGATCGTCGACCGTGTTCACTTCACGAGCGGCCAATGCGAAGGCCGTCGTCTCATCCATGCCTTCCAGCGCCAGCAGTTCGCCGGACGGCTGATGTTCGTCGACGCCCTCCTCCACCGCCAGTGCCTCGGTCAGCAGCGCATCGCGGGCGCGGGCGCGCAGTTCCTCGACGATATCCTCGTCGAAACCCTCCACCGCGAGTAGCTCGGCGCTGGGCACGTAGGCAATTTCCTCGACGCTGGAAAAGCCCTCCTGCACCAGGATGACCGCGATCTCCTGATCCACTTCGAGCTTGTCCATGAACAGCTGGCGCGCGGCCTCCTGCTCGGACTCGCTTTTGGCGGTGACCTGGTCCTGGGTCATCACGTTGAGCTGCCAGCCGGTCAGCTTGCTGGCCAGACGCACGTTCTGGCCACCGCGACCGATCGCCTGGGACAACTTGTCCTCGGCCACCGCGATGTCCATCGAGTGCTTTTCCTCGTCCATGATGATCGACTGCACTTCGGCCGGCGCCATCGCGTTGATGACGAACTGTGCCTGGTTCTCGTGCCACAGGATGATGTCGACGCGCTCGCCGTTGAGATCGTTGGAGACCGCCTGCACGCGCGAACCGCGCATGCCGATGCAGGCACCGATCGGATCGGTGCGGCTGTCATGCGCCAGCACGGCGATCTTGGCGCGATCACCCGGATCGCGGGCACAGCCCTTGATCTCGACCAGGCCCTGGCCGACTTCCGGCACTTCCAGCTTGAACAGCTCGATCATGAATTCCGGCGCGGCACGCGACACGAACAACTGCGGGCCACGGGCCTCGGAGCGCACTTCATAAAGGTACCCACGCACGCGGTCGCCGACGCGGGCCGATTCACGCGGAATCGTCTTGTCGCGCGGAATGAACGCCTCGGCATTGCTGCCCAGATCCAGATAGATGTTGCCGCGTTCGACGCGCTTGACGATACCGGTGACAAGTTCGCCGATGCGATCGGCGAACGCATCCACCACCTGCTGGCGCTCGGCTTCGCGTACGCGCTGCACGATCACCTGCTTGGCGGCCTGCGCCGCGATGCGGCCGAATTCGGCATTCTCGACCTGCTGCTCGATGTACTGGCCCACTTCGGCGTCGGCGCGCTCGTCCAGCGCGTCCATCAGGCGCAACTGGTAGGACGGCGATTCCATCTCGCCATCGTCGGCAATGACTTCCCAGCGGCGGAACGTCTGGTATTCGCCGGTATCCTGATCGATCGACACGCGGATGTCGGGTTCCTCTTCCGGGTAGCGCTTCTTGGCGGCCGAGGCCAGTGCAGCCTCCATCGCTTCGAAAATCACTTCCAGCGGCACGCCTTTTTCATTGGCAACCGCGTCGACGACCAGCAAAAGTTCTTTGCTCATTGCAGCAACTCCATAGGCGCCCATCGGCGGCCAATCGATCTTGATGAATTATCCGTACTGATTACTTCGGGGCCTTGGGAGCCGCTGTCTTGCCACCGCGCTTGGGCTGCGGCGCATAACCGAGTGCCTCCCAATCCGGCACCACACGCGCACTTTCCACCAACGCATGATCGAATTCGAATGTCTTGCCTTCAGCTTCCAGCACGATCTGCTCGCCTTCCACCGAAACCAGCTTGCCGCGCAGGCGACGACGCCCTTCCAGCGGCGCCTTCAGCAGCAACTTCACTTCCTGTCCGCTGACCTTCGCAAACTGTGCGGCAGTGAACAGCGGTCGATCGATGCCCGGCGAAGAAACCTCCAGCACATAATTGCCGGGGATCGGATCCTCGACATCCAGCAATGCGGACAACTCGCGACTGGCAGTCTCGCAATCCTCGATGCCGACCTCACGACGCTCGCCGTCAGGTCCGGTCTTGTCCAGCAAGTCCAGGTAAATACGCAGGGTACTCTGCCCTTGCGAAGGGTTGAACTCCACGCCAAGGCATTCCAGACCCAGATCGGCCAGTACCTCGGTGAAGCGTTGCGCCAGTACCTGTGTATCCATGGGTTCGCCTTCCCGGATCGTTTTCAGAACAGCGGAAACAAAAAAAGGGCTCCAACGGCCCATTTCCTTATCTCGCCGATGTACCTCTCCGTACAGATCCTTCTGCCGCCAGAACCAAACCGCGATCTGGCGTGACGCATCCTTGCGCCCAACAAAAAAGCCTCACGAGGAGGCTTTCTTGCACCAAGAAAGATCTGGTAGCGGGGGCAGGATTCGAACCTGCGACCTTCGGGTTATGAGCCCGACGAGCTGCCAGACTGCTCCACCCCGCATCAGAGTCCGAAGAGTTTAGCGGGGTGGCCGGTTTCTTGCAAGCATCAACATTCACAATCCCGCATAAAGTTGATCGACGCCCGCATCAGAACCCGTGCGTCGGCACAAAGATCAAAGCCCGAACGCGCGACGGCACCAGCCAAGCAGCGGGCCCCAGTACAGGCCCAGCACCAGCAATGACAATGCATTCAACGACAACACCACGCGCAACGGCTTGTCCGACTGCACCTGCAGCGTGCTGCCCTCGGCCGGCTTGTCGAAATACATCACCTTGATCACGTACAAGTAGTAGTACAGGCCGATGATGGCGAACACGATACCGACGATGGCCAGCCACAGCATGTTCGCGTGGATCGCCGCCTCCAGCACCAGCACCTTGGCCCAGAATCCGAACAGCGGCGGCACGCCAGCCAGCGAGAACATCGCCAACAGCATGAGGAATGCCATCCACGGCGACTTCTGGTTGAGCCCCTTCAGATCGGCGATTTCCTCGCACTCGAAGCCGGCGCGGGTCAGCGCCAGCATCACGCCGAACGCGGCCACGCCCATCAACGCATAGCAGATCGCGTAGAACATCGCGGCGGCATAGCCTTCCGGGCCGGCGGCGGCAAGGCCCAGCAACAGGTAACCCATGTGCGAGATGGTGGAATACGCCAGCATGCGCTTGAGATTGGTCTGTACGATCGCGACCAGGTTGCCGATCGCCAGCGACAGCACCGCCAGTACCGCCAGCATCAGCTGCCAATGATGCGACAAGTCGCCCATGCCCGCATCGAGCAGGCGGTAGGCCATACCGAATGCAGCGAGCTTGGAACCCGACGCGATAAAGGTGGTGACCGGAGTCGGTGCACCCTGGTAGACGTCGGGGATCCACATGTGGAACGGCGCGGCACCCAGCTTGAAGCCGATGCCGACGATCATGAAGATCAGACCGAACAGCAGCAGGGTCGGCGCCGTGGTGTAGCTCATCACGTTGTGCAGTTGCGCCAGATCCAGGCTTGGCGTGCCGCCCATGCCGGAGGCACCGTAGACCATCGACATGCCGTACAGCAGCATGCCCGAGGCCAGCGCACCCAACACAAAATACTTGATTGCCGCTTCCGGTGGCAGCTTGGCGTCCCGGTTCAGCGCGACCAGCGCGTACGACGACAGCGACAGCAACTCCAGTCCCAGGTACACGGTGATCAGGTTGCCGGCCGAGACCAGCAGCATGATGCCGATCACCGCGAAGATCATCAGCGTGTAGAACTCGCCGCTGAGCAGCTTGCGGTCGATCAGATAGGGCCGTGCATAGACGAACACCATCGCAGTGGTACCCAGCGCGAAGACCTTGAGGATCTCCGCCACGTCGTCGCGCACGAACATGCCGCCGAACGCGGTGACCGCCTGCTCCGGCTGGCCAGCAACCACCAGATAGATGGCCACCAGCAGCACAACGATGGAGATCCAGTGCAACAGCGGGCGCTGCGCTGGCTTCATGAAGGCGTCCAGCAGCAACAGCAGGCACGCTGCCGCCACCAGATAGAATTCCGGTAGCAGGATCAGGATGTCATTGAAAGTCGGCATGGTCGATCCTGCTCAAATCTTGTGAATGGCGAGCTGCTGCACCAGCTGCGATACCGAGCTGTCCATCAAGTGGACCAACGGCTGCGGCCAGATGCCCAGCGCCAGCACCGAGGCGGCGAAGGCGACCAGCACGAACGTCTCGCGACCATTGATCTCCTTCATCTCGGCCACATGGGGATTGGTGATCTCACCCCACAGCACGCGCTTGACGAGCCACAGCGTGTAGGCCGCACCGATGATCAGGGTGAACGCGGCAAACAACGCGATCCACGGATTGGCCGCGAAGCTGGCCAGGATCACCATGAACTCGCCCACGAATCCGCTGGTGCCCGGCAGACCGCAGTTGGCCATCGCGAACAGCACGTAGAAGAAACCGAACCACGGCATCACGTTGATGACGCCGCCATAATCCTTGATCTGGCGCGTATGCGTGCGGTCGTACATCACGCCGATGCAGGTAAACATCGCGCCGGACACAAAGCCGTGCGAGATCATCTGCACCATCGCGCCCTGCATGCCGAGCAGCGCCATGTCGGTATTGCCCGACTCGCGCACCAGCAGGAACGCGATGAAGATACCCAGCGTGACGAAGCCCATGTGCGCCACGGACGAATATGCCACCAGCTTCTTCATGTCCTCCTGCACCAGCGCGACATAGCCGATGTAGACGATCGCGATCAGGCTCATCACGATGATCAGCCAGGCGTAATGCGCACCCGCGTCCGGCACGATCGGCAGGATGAAGCGCAGCATTCCGTAAGTACCGACCTTCAGCATCACCGCCGCCAGCACCACCGAGCCGCCGGTCGGCGCCTCGACGTGGGCGTCCGGCAGCCAGGTGTGCACCGGCACCATCGGCACCTTGATCGCAAATGCGATCAGGAACGCGAAGAAGATCCAGCTCTGCTCCTTCATCGTCAGCGGCAGCGCGGCCAGCGTGGCGAGATCGAACGTGTGCGCCTTCTGGTACAGGTACAACAGCGCGATCAGCATGAAGACCGAGCCGAAGAACGTGTAGATGAAGAACTTCAGCGTCGCATACACCCGCCGTGGTCCACCCCAGATGCCGATCAGGATGAACATCGGAATCAGGATCGCCTCGAACAGCGCGTAGAACAGCAGCGCGTCGGTGGCACAGAACACGCCGATCAGCAGGCCTTCCAGCATCAGCATCGCGGCCATGTACTGGTGCGGCTTGTCCTGGATGACTTCCCACGCGCCGGCGATCACCAGGATGCCGACGAAGCTGGTCATCAGGATCAGTGCCACCGAGATGCCATCGACGGCCAAGCCGTAATGGACACCCCACGAGGCGATCCACAAATAGCTTTCGGTCAACTGCATGCCACCCGCATCGGGGTGGTATTGCACCAACAGGAACAGGCTGACCACGAAGGTGAGCACCGCCACCAGCAGCGACAGCCAGCGGGCCAGGTTGGGTCGGGCGGAGCCGGCAAGCAGCACCGGAATCGCACCGGCGACGGGGAGCCAGATCAGCAGGCTGAGCAAGTGATTGAACATGTGTGCTTGCTTCCCTTATTGCCCGGCCAGTCCGGGACCGATCAGCCCAGAACCAAAGAACCAGTACCCGCCTAGCAGCAGGATCAGGCCAAGAATCATCGCGAAGGCGTAGTGATAGAGATAACCCGACTGCAAGCGGCGCATCGTGGCAGCGATACGGTGAATCATGCTCACCGAGCCGTTGACCATCGCGTCGTCGATCACCGCCGTGTCACCGGCCTTCCAGAACAGGCGGCCGAGCTTGACGCCGCCGCGGGCAAACACGGCGAAGTAGACGTCGTCGACCCAGTATTTGCGGTCGAGCACGGTCCACAACGGCTTCAACGCCGACTTGATCTTGCCGGCCATGGCCGGGTTGAACAGATAGATGTAGGTGGTGATCACGAATGCCGTCAGCACCAGGAAGAACGGCAGCTGGGTGAACCCATGCAGCGCCATCGCCAGCGAGCCGTGGAACTCCTGGCCCAGTTCGGCCAGCACGTTGTTCGCCTCGTCCACATGGATCGCACTGCCGAACCAGTTGCCGAACAGCACCGGCCCGACCGTGAAGAAACCGACCAGCAGCGATGGGATCGCCAGCAGCACCAGCGGGAGCGTCACCACCCACGGCGATTCCTTCGGCGCATGTTCCAGCACGCCTGGCTCATGGTGACCATGATCGTGGTGGTCATCGTGATGGCCGTGTCCATGATGCGCGACGATGGTGAAGCGCTCCTTGCCATGGAAGGTCAGATACATCTGGCGGAACGTGTACAGCCCGGTCACCAGTGCACCGACCATCACGCAGAAGTAGGCGTAGTGCGCGCCCCAGCGATGCGATTCGCCGACCGCCTCGATGATCGCGTCCTTCGAGTAAAAGCCCGAGGTGAACGGCACCGCCACCAGCGCCAGCGAACCGATCCACATGGTGATCCAGGTGATCGGCATGTACTTGCGCAGGCCACCCATGTAACGCATGTCCTGCTCATGATGCATCGCGATGATCACCGAGCCGGCGCCGAGGAACAGCAGCGCCTTGAAGAACGCATGCGTCATCAGGTGGAACACCGCGCCGCTGTACATCGACACACCCAGCGCCACCGTCATGTAGCCCAGCTGCGACAGCGTCGAGTACGCGATCACCCGCTTGATGTCGTTCTGCACGATACCGATCAAGCCGGTGAACAGCGCCGTGGTGGCACCGATCACCAGCACGAAGCTGAGCGCGGTCGAGGACAGCTCGAACAGCGGTGACATGCGCGCCACCATGAAGATGCCGGCGGTCACCATCGTCGCCGCATGGATCAGCGCGGAGATCGGGGTCGGGCCTTCCATCGAGTCGGGGAGCCACACGTGCAGCGGCACCTGCGCCGACTTGCCCATCGCGCCGATGAACAGGCAGATGCAGATCACCGTGGCGGCATCCCACTGTGTGCCCGCGGTGATCTGCAGGGTCTTGCCGATCAGCGACGGCGCCGAACCGAACGCGGTGGCGTAATCCAGCGTACCGAGGAAATAAAGCACCGCCGCGATGCCGAGCAGGAAGCCGAAATCACCCACGCGGTTGACCAGGAATGCCTTCAGGTTCGCGAAGATCGCGGTCGGCCGCTTGTACCAGAAGCCGATCAGCAGGTACGACACCAGGCCCACCGCTTCCCAGCCGAAGAACAGCTGCATGAAGTTGTTGCTCATCACCAGCATGAACATCGAGAAGGTGAACAGCGAGATGTAGCTGAAGAAGCGCTTGTAACCCTCGTCGTCGGCCATGTAGCCGATGGTGTAGACGTGCACCAGCAGCGACACGAAGCTCACCACCACCAGCATCATCGCGGTCAGGCGGTCGACCAGGAACCCGACGCTGGCGTTGAAATGGCCGATCTGGAACCAGGTGTAGATGTTCTGGTTGTACGTTTCGGCGCCACCCAGGGTGAGCTGGTAGAGCACATGGAACGACAGTGCGCAGGAGATCGCCACGCCGAGGATGGTGACGGTATGCGAACCGGCGCGGCCGAGGAACTTGCCGAGGAAACCGGCCAGCAGGCAACCAACCAGGGGCGCCAGCGCGATCGTCAGCAGAATGGATGTCGAAAGCTGCATCGGGTCAACCCTTCATGCTGTCGATGTCGGCGATATTGATCGTGCTGCGATTGCGGAACAGCAGCACCAGGATCGCCAGGCCGATGGCAGCTTCTGCCGCGGCCACGGTGAGGATGAAGAACACGAATACCTGCCCCGACACATCGCCGAGAAAACGCGAGAACGCCACGAAGTTCATGTTCACCGCGAGCAGCATCAACTCGATCGACATCAGCAGCACGATCACGTTCTTGCGGTTGATGAACAGACCGGCGACGGCGATGCAGAACAGCACCGCGCCGAGCACGATGTAATGCGACAGCGTGATCATGGGGTGGACTCCTGCGGTGGTGCCGGCGTTTCGTCGACGGGGCGCTCGGCCGCCATCTTCACGATGCGGACGCGGTCACGCGGGTTGACCTTGACCTGCTGGCTGGCCGACTCGTAGCGCGCATCGCCGCGCTCGCGCAGGGTCAGCGCCACCGCTGCGACCACACCTACGGTAAGAATCAGCGCGGCGATCTCGAACGGCAGCAGGAATTTCGTGTACAACGCCTGCCCCAGCCACGCCGTGTTGGACAGGCCGGCGGCGGTGGCCGGGTTGGCGCCCATGACCTGCGCATGCATCGCGCGCACGCCGATCAGGCCCAGCATCTCCACCAGCATCGCCGCCGCCACGATCAGGCCGACCGGCAGGAATTTCACGAAGCCCTCGCGCATCTTTTCCTGATCGATGTCGAGCATCATCACCACGAACAGGAACAGCACCATCACCGCACCGACATAGACCACGATCAGCGCCAGCGCCAGGAACTCGGCATCGATGAGCATCCACAGGCAGGCGGCACTGAAGAACGTCAGCACCAACGCCAGCACCGCATGCACCGTGTTCTTCAAAGTGATCACCGACAGCGCAGCGGCTACGGTGACGAAGCCGAAGGCGTAGAAACAGATGAGTTGGAACAGTTGGGGATTCATCGTTGGCCTCAGCGGTACGCCGCGTCTTGGGCGCGATCGGCGGCAATCTGCTGCTCGAAGCGATCACCGATGGCCAGCAGTTGCTGCTTGGTCACCACGTTTTCGCCACGGTGTTCGAAGTGATATTCGTGGATCGACGTCTCGACGATCGAATCGACCGGGCAGCTCTCCTCGCAGAAGCCGCAGAAGATGCACTTGAACAGGTCGATGTCGTAGCGCGTGGTACGACGCTGACCGTCGCTCTCGCGCGGTGCGGAGTCGATCGTGATCGCCAGCGCCGGGCACACCGCCTCGCACAGCTTGCACGCGATGCAGCGCTCTTCGCCGTTCGCGTAGCGACGCAGCGCATGCAGACCACGGAAGCGGTTCGACTTCGGAATGTGCTCCATCGGGTAGCGCACGGTGTACTTCGGCTTGAACATGTAGCGCATGGTCAACCCCATGCCCTGGAACAGCTCGATCAGCAACAGACTCTTGAAATAACCGGTAATGCGTTTCATTGGTCAGGCCCCCACGCCGATGCTGACCCAGCCGAAAAATTTCATGCAGCCGGCAACCATCACCCAGACGATGGCGATCGGGATAAGCACCTTCCAGCCCAGCCGCATGATCTGGTCATAGCGATAGCGCGGGAACGTGGCGCGGAACCACAGGAACAGGAAGCTCATCACGAACGCCTTGATGAACAGCCAGACCCAGCTGCCGGTCCAGATCCAGTTGATCCAGCCTGGTGCATCGGCATGGATCCAGCCCTGCAGCGGACTGAGCCAGCCACCCAGGAACAGGATCGAGGCCAGGAAGCTGACCAGGATCATGTTGGCGTATTCGGCCAGGAAGAAGATCGCGAAGGCCGAGCCCGAATATTCCACGTGAAAACCGGCGACGATTTCCGATTCACCCTCCGCCACGTCGAACGGTGCGCGGTTGGTCTCGGCCACACCGGAGATGAAATAGATCACGAACACCGGCAGCAGCGGCAGCCAGAACCAGTCGAACAAGCCCTTGCCGCCGGCCTGCGCATTGACGATGTCGGTGAGATTGAGACTGCCCGCCAGTACCAGCACGCAGACCAGGCACAGGCCCATCGCCAGCTCGTAGGAGATCACCTGCGCGGCCGAACGCATCGCACCAAGCAACGCGTAACGCGAGTTGGACGCCCAGCCGGCGATGATGATGCCGTACACACCGAGCGAGGTCATCGCCAGCAGGTAGAGAACACCGGCATTCGCGTTCGACAGCACCATCTTGCTGCTGAACGGAATCACCGCCCACGCCGCCAGCGCTGGGATCAGCGCCAGCAACGGCGCCATGAAATACAGGAAGCGGTTCGCCTTGGTCGGCAGGATCACTTCCTTGATCAGCAGCTTGACCACGTCGGCGAATGCCTGCAGCAGGCCGAACGGGCCGATCTTGCTCGGCCCCAGGCGCACGTGCATCCAGCCGATGACCTTGCGCTCCCAGTACACGAACATCGCCACCGCGATGATCAGCGGCACCGTGATGCACAGGATGAAGATGATCGGCCACACGAGCTGGTTGATAAGTTGATCAGCCATGATGCTTATGCCTTGCTCAAGGTGATGGCCGCGCCATACGGCGGCAGCGTGGCAGTGAGATCCTGGGCAGCCTCGATCCATGCCGAGCCATCGGGCACAGCCACATCGATCACCAGCGGCAGAACCACGTCGCCCAGGTGCACTTGCGCAATATCAGCGAGACCGAGCCGCCGGGCCTCAGTCGCATTCAGGCGTACCGCCGGCGCACGATTGAGCGGATGCGCATTCAGCGCGGTAGCGCGCCGCAGCACGGCATCGCCCCGATAGATCGGCCAGGTGGCGAGGCGGGTCAGGTCACTGACAGCCGCACGCGTGGCCAGACCGCTGCGCGGTGCCGCGGCGCGTTCGCTGATCCCATCGCGCAAGCCGGCAAGGTCGTCGAACTCGAAGCCGGCCAGCTGGATGGCACCGCCCAGCGCACGCAACACCTTCCAGCCAGGACGTGTCTGACCGGGTGCCTTGGCGCCGGCAGAAACGCCCTGCGCCAGACCATCAACATTGACCAGGGTGGCGTCGATCTCCGGCAGCAATCCGATTGGCAGAATCACATCGGCAACTTCGCGCAACGCGGCGCTGGCGTAGGCGCTGAATGCCACCACCTGCTCCGCACCGCGCAACGCTTCCAGCGCCGCGCTGCCATCGGCGAAATCATGCGGCGGCTCCACGCCATACAACACGTAGCTCTTGCGCGGCTGCGCCAGCATCGCCTGCGCATCCAGTCCACCATTGCCGGGCAGCACGCCAAGCCTGGCCAGGCCGACGGCATTCGCACCCACCGGCAGCTCGTTGTAGCTGGCGCCGGTGGCATCGGCGATGAAACGCGCAATCGCGCGCAGCCACGAGGCTTGCGGGTGAGTGACCGCGGCTTCGCCGAGAATCACCACTGCGCTACCCGACTTCAATGCAGCGATCGCATCGCTGTCACCCTGATCACTGTGTACGCCGTTGATCGCATCGGCCAGCGCAGCCGGCGCACTTGTCCCAGCCGCGACCGCAGCCCTGGCCAGTGCCAGCAGCGCATCGACCAGCGCCTGCGGTGCGGCAATCGATTCTCCGGCGAGGCCGTAATTGAAATCGAAGCTGGCCGGATTGACCGTGTACACCTTCGCGCCCTTCTTCACCGCCTGATGCAAACGGTGGTTGAGCAACGGCATCTCATGGCGCAGGTCGGAGCCGACCAGCAACGCGGCCTTGACCTGATCCACGTCGGCTACCGGCAGCGCGAAACTGGCGGCCGCAGCGTTGTCGGCAAAATCGAGCTGACGCAAACGATGATCGACATGTGCGCTGCCCAGACCGCGGGCCAGACGCATAAGCAGGTCGCCCTCCTCGTTCGAGCTGGCCGGATGCACCAGGATGCCCAGCTCGCTGCCCGGCGCCTTCTTCAATGCCTCACCGGCAAACTGCAGCGCATCTTCCCAGGTGGTCACCTGCCACTGGCCGTTGCGCTTCACTTCCGGCGTGCCGATGCGATCGGCCGCGTACAGGCCCTGGTGGCTGTAGCGATCACGATCGGACAGCCAGCACTCGTTGATCGTTTCGTTGTCGCGCGGCACCGTGCGCAGCACCTCACCGCGGCGCGTATGCAGCCACAGATTGGAGCCGAGCGCATCGTGATAACCGATCGACGGCTTGGCGATCAGTTCCCATGCACGGGCCTTGAACTGGAACGGCTTGTTGGTCAGTGCGCCGACCGGGCAGACATCGATGATGTTGCCGGACAGTTCGGTCTCGACCGTCTTGCCGATGTAGGTGCCGATCTGCAGGTTCTCACCACGGTTCATGCCACCCAGTTCGTGGGTGCCGGCGATCTCGCTGGTGAAACGCACGCAGCGCGTGCACTGGATGCAGCGGGTCATCTCGGTGGCGACCAGCGGGCCGATGTTCTCGTCAGCCACGGTGCGCTTGCGCTCGGTAAAGCGTGACACGCTGCGGCCATAGCCCAACGCCACATCCTGCAGTTCGCACTCGCCGCCCTGATCGCAGATCGGGCAGTCCAGTGGGTGGTTGATCAGCAAAAACTCCATCACGTCTTTCTGGAATTTCAGCGCCTTGTCCGAACGCGTCATCACCTTCATGCCCTCGGCCACCGGCGTGGCACAGGCCGGCTGCGGCTTGGGCATCAGCTTGCCGCCCATCTCCACGTCGACCAGGCACATGCGACAGTTCGCGGCGATCGGCAACTTGCGGTGGTAGCAGAAACGCGGGATCGCGACGCCGATTGCGTCAGCCGCTTCGATGATCATCGCGCCCTTGCGGATCTGCGTAGGCTTGCCGTCGACCTCGATGTTGATCAGGTCCGGCGCGGCGTTGTTGCTGGGCTGCGCACTCATGCGGCAACTCCCCGCTGATTTGAATCGGGATGGGATTCGGCCAGCTGGTCATCGACCATCGAACGGCCGTGCTGCACGAAGTATTCGAACTCGTTCCAGAAACGCGCGAGGAAACCCTGCACCGGCCACGCCGCGGCTTCGCCGAACGCGCAGATGGTGTGACCCTCGATCTGGCCGGCAATCGCCTTCAGGCGGTGCAGGTCTTCCTCGGTGCCCTTGCCCTCGACGATGCGCGACAGCACGCGATACATCCAGCCGGTGCCTTCGCGGCACGGCGTGCACTGACCGCAGGACTCGGCCATGTAGAAGCGCGAGATGCGATGGCAGACCTTGACCATGCAGGTGGTCTCGTCCATCACGATGACCGCGCCGGAGCCCAGGCCCGAGCCGGCCTTCTGCAGGCAGTCGTAGTCCATCGTGCTGTCGAGCATGATGTCAGCCGGCAGCACCTTCATCGAAGAGCCGCCCGGGATCACTGCCTTCAGCTTGTGGCCGTTGCGCACGCCACCGGCCATCTCCAGCAGGTCCTTGAACGGAGTACCCAGGCGGATCTCGAAGTTGCCCGGTTTGTTGACGTGACCGGAAACTGAGAAGATCTTCGGGCCACCGTTGTTCGGCTTGCCCAGGCTGAGGAACCAGTCCGCGCCGTTGCGCAGGATCGCCGGTACCGAAGCATAGGTTTCGGTGTTGTTGATCGTGGTCGGCTTGCCATACAGGCCGAAACCGGCCGGGAACGGCGGCTTGAAGCGCGGCTGGCCCTTCTTGCCTTCCAGCGATTCCATCAGCGCGGTTTCCTCACCGCAGATGTAGGCACCGGCGCCCAGCGCATTGTAGATGTCCACATCGATACCGCTGCCCTGCACGTTCTTGCCCAGCAGGCCAGCCGCGTAGGCTTCCTTCAGCGCCTCTTCCAGGTGCTCGAACGGCTCGTGGTGAAACTCGCCGCGCAGGTAGTTGTAGGCCACGGTGGAGCCGGTGCAATAGCACGCTATGGCCAGGCCTTCGATCACCGCATGCGGGTTGTAGCGCAGGATGTCGCGGTCCTTCGCCGTACCCGGCTCGGACTCGTCCGAGTTGCACAGGATGTATTTCTGCATGTTGCCTTTCGGCATGAACGACCACTTCAGGCCGGTCGGGAAGCCCGCGCCGCCACGACCGCGCAGACTGCTCTTCTTGATTTCCTCGATCAACGAGGCTGGATCGGGCTTCTCGGCGAGGATTTTTCTCCATGCCTTGTAGCCGTCCATTTGCACATAGCTGTCCATCGCCCACGGCTTGTCGAAATGCAGCGTGGTGTAGACGACCTGGTGTTCCAGCGGGGCGGGTCCGACGGCCATCAGTGGCTCTCCCCGGCATCATGGTCGTGCGCGACTGGACCGTCGAGGGTCAGTCCGTCGAGGATCGCATCGAGTTTCTCGGTGGTGAGATGCTCGTGATAATGCCCATTCACCGTCATCGCCGGCGCATATACGCAGGCGGCGATGCACTCCTCTTCCTGCTTCAGATAGATGCGGCCATCCGGCGTGCTTTCGCCGAGCTTGATGCCGAGCTTCTTCTCGCAGTGGCGCACCAGGCCTTCGGCGCCGTTGAGCCAGCACGAGATGTTGGTGCAGATCGCCACGTTGTTGCGCCCGACCGGCTTGGTTTCCAGCATCGAATAGAAGCTGGCCACCTCGTACGCCCATACCGAAGGCAGGTCGAGATACTTCGCCACCGCCGTGATCAGCTCGTCGGTGAGGAAACCCCGGTTCTGCTCCTGCGCGCCGAACAGCGCCTGGATCAGCGCCGAGCGCTTGCGATCAGGGGGAAACTTGGCCACCCACTCATCGATGTGATGGCGGGTATGGTCGGTGAGTACGGTGAGCGGATCGACGTGCCTGACCTGCTCGAAATGTCCGGTGGCTTTCATGGTGTTTTTGCTCCGGGCTCAGCGATCGACTTCGCCGAACACGAGGTCATAAGTACCGATCATGGCCACCACGTCGGCGAGCATGTGGCCGCGCACGATGGTGTCCATGGATGACAGGTGGGCAAAGCCCGGTGCGCGCAGATGCACGCGGAACGGCTTGTTGGCGCCGTCGGAAACCAGGTAGCAGCCGAACTCGCCCTTCGGCGCCTCGACCGCACAATAGGTCTCGCCGGCCGGCACGCAGTAGCCTTCGGTGAACAACTTGAAGTGATGGATCATGGCTTCCATGTCCTCCTTCATCTCGACCCGCGATGGTGGCGCGACCTTGAAGTTCTGCACCATCACCGGGCCGGGATTGGCCTTCAGCCACTTCACGCACTGCTGGATGATCCGGTTTGACTGGCGCATTTCTTCCACGCGCACCAGGTAACGGTCGTAGCAGTCGCCGCCAACACCGACCGGGATGTCGAAATCCATCTCGGCGTACTTAGCGTACGGCTGCTTCTTGCGCAGATCCCAGGCGATGCCCGAGCCGCGCAGCATCACACCGGTCATGCCCCACTGCTGGGCCATTTCCGGCGAGATCACGCCGATGCCGACGGTACGCTGTTTCCAGATGCGGTTGGTGGTGAGCAGATCCTCGTACTCGTCCACCTTCGACGGAAAATCGGCGGCGAACGCTTCGAGGTAATCCAGCATCGAACCTTCGCGCCAGCTGTTGATGCGCTTCAGGTCCTTGCCCTTGTGCCACGGCGACTCGCGGTACTGCGACATCTGCGCCGGCAGATCGCGGTAGACGCCGCCGGGACGGTAATAGGTCGCGTGCATGCGCGCACCCGACACTGCCTCGTAGACGTCCATCAGCTCTTCGCGCTCGCGGAACGCGTACAGGAACACTGCCATCGCACCGAGATCGAGTGCGTTCGAGCCGATCCACATCAGGTGGTTCAGAATGCGGGTGATCTCGTCGAACATGGTGCGGATGTACTGCGCGCGCTCCGGCGCCTCGATGCCCAGCAGGGTCTCGATCGCTTTCACGTAGGCGTGCTCGTTGCACATCATCGAGACGTAATCGAGCCGGTCCATGTAGCCGATCGACTGGTTGAACGGCTTGGACTCGGCCAGCTTCTCGGTGCCACGGTGCAGCAGGCCGATGTGCGGATCGGCGCGCACGATGGTCTCGCCGTCCATCTCCATGATCAGGCGCAGCACGCCGTGCGCAGCCGGATGCTGCGGGCCGAAGTTCATCGTGTAATTGCGGATTTCCTGCATGCTCAATTCTCCCGCCAGTGGTCGGCGGCCTCGGCCTTGGCCTGCATCAGGTCGGCGTCGTCGCGGATGGTGCGCGGTACCAGCACGCGCGGCTCGATCGACACCGGTTCATAGATCACACGCTTCTGCTCGGGGTCGTAGCGCACCTCGACGTTGCCGATCAGCGGAAAATCCTTGCGGAACGGATGGCCGACGAAACCGTAATCGGTGAGGATGCGGCGCAGATCGGGATGACCATCGAAGATGATTCCGTACAGATCGAACGCCTCGCGCTCGAACCAGTTCACGCCCGGCCACACCAGGGTCAGCGACGGCACCACCGGCATGCTGTCGTCGGCGCAGAACACACGCAAGCGCAGGCGACGGTTGTGCTCGATCGACAGCAGCTGGATCACCGCAGCGAACCGGCGCGGCTCATTCGCCCCACGTGGGCGTCCGGCCCAGTCGAAGCGACCCATCGCCTCACCTTCCACACCACGCGAGAACCCGGTACCGGAAATGGTCTCGGTATCCCACTCGGTCTGGCCGTAGCCGAGGTAATCGATGCCACACAGATCGATCAGCTCACTGAAGCGGAACGCCGGTTCGTCGCGCAACGCCGTAGCCACCGCGATCAGATCGGCAGCAGCCAGCTCGGCGGTGGTCTCGTTGCGCACCGTGCTGATGGTCAGCATGTCGCCGAATCGCGCGGCGAGCTGCCCGGCCAGCGAGGTCTTTTGCGTGTCAGTCATGGGCTGCGCCTTCAGAGTGTGCCGTTCAAGAGCGCGCGATGGTGCTGGTGCGGCGGATTTTCTTCTGCAACTGCAGGATGCCGTGGATCAACGCCTCGGCCGTGGGCGGACAGCCCGGCACGTAGATGTCCACCGGCACGATGCGATCGCAACCGCGCACCACCGAATAGGAGTAGTGGTAATAACCACCGCCGTTGGCGCAACTGCCCATCGAGATCACCCATTTCGGCTCGGGCATCTGGTCATAGACCTTGCGCAGCGCCGGGGCCATCTTGTTGACCAGGGTGCCGGCCACGATCATCACGTCGGACTGGCGCGGGCTGGGACGGAAGATCACGCCGTAGCGATCCAGATCCAGCCGCGCCGCGCCGGCATGCATCATCTCGACCGCGCAGCAGGCCAGACCGAACGTCATCGGCCACATCGAGCCGGTGCGCGCCCAGTTCATCAGCGCATCGACGCTGGTGGTGGCGAAACCGCGCTGCACCACCGGGTTGTCGCCGGCCGGACGCAGGATATCGTCGACAAGGTTCAAGGGCTGCGGGTTATGCATCACCTTGTCGATGCTGGTCATCACTCCCATTCGAGCGCTCCCTTTTTCCACACGTAGGCAAAACCGATGACCAGCAGCAACAGGAACAGCGCCATCTCGATCAGCGCGATCATGCCGATCTGCTGGAATACCACCGCCCACGGAAACAGGAAGGCGATTTCCAGATCGAAAATGATGAACAGGATGGCAAGCAGGTAGTAGCGCACATCGAAGCGCATGCGGGCATCTTCGAACGCCTCGAAACCGCACTCGTAGGGCGCAAGTTTTTCCGCCTCGGGACGGCGCGGGCCGGCCAGCAGGCCGACGGCCAGCAACACCAGGCCGAGGCCGGTGGCAACGCCGATGAACAACAGAACAGGCCAGTATTCGGCAAGCACGATGCAACATACCTCCGCGCCATCAGGCGCATCAGTGACCGCGGGGAATGATCCAGTAACTCACGGTCCGGCGACTTCGATTCGGCAGGCCGATATGGCCATGGGCTGCTCGCCCACGCTCGCAAGTCTGAAACCGCAAGCGCCCGATGTTTCGCGAGATGAGTTCGCGAATCGCGGCATTGTATCAGTGCATGTGGGTACAACAAGCCTTGACGGCCGATACGATGCGCAATAGCGACACCCGCCATCACCGTGACGCCACAGCGAACAGGTTCACATGGTGTGAGTGGCCCGTTCCGAGGTCAGCGTGCCGGCGAGGATGTTCTCGATCCGGCTACGGGCGGCCTCCGCGTCACCCGATTCGTTGAAATGGATGCCGATGCCGGCAGTGCGATTGCCCTGCGCGCCGACCGGGCTGATCCAGACCACCTTGCCGACCACGGACAATCGTTCGGTTTCCTCGGCCAGGGTCACCAGCAGCACCACTTCGTCACCGAGCGAGTACGTCTGCGCGGTCGCTGCAAACAGGCCGCCGTGCTTCAGGAACGGCATGTACGCGTTGTACAGGGAGGCCGCGTCCTTGATTTTCAGTGAAATGATGCCTTGACGGGCAACCGTGGGTTTCATGCGGGGCTCCTGCCGAGCGCCCGAAGCGCCCGATCGTTGACGCTGATCTTAGTTGCTGTGTCGCAACAGCACCACTCTGGCGGCATCCTCATCCGCCGTCGGGCTGTCCGGCCAGGAGGGACTGGCGTTCGTTGACGAGGGTTCCCCATGTCGAGGGGGGCACCCATCCGGCGACCCAGCCCGCCACCGCCTCGGCGGGCATCGGCCGCGAGATCGAGAAACCCTGCAATTGGTGACATCCCAGCGAGGCCAGCAGGTCGCCTTGCGCCGATGTCTCGACACCTTCGGCGATCACCGTCTTGGCCAGCATGCGTGCGGTGGTGATGACGCCCGCCGCGATCGCCATGTTACGTTCGTCGTTGAGGATGTCGCGCACGAAACTCTGATCGAGCTTGATGTGTTCGATATCCAGCTGCTGGATGTGGCTCAGCGAGGCACTGCCGGTACCGAAGTCGTCCAGCCCGACCCGGATGCCGCGCCGGCGACACTCCTCGATGACCACCTTCGCGCGGGCGTGATCCATCGACGGGCCGGTTTCGGTCACCTCGATGCCGAAGCCCACGTCCATCACGCCCGGATACATTTCCAGCGCGGCGTCGATGTCGGTGAAAAACGCCGGATGCAGCAGATGGCGGGTACTGATGTTGATCGAGACCGGAATCGATATGCCCTCCTGCATCCAGGACTGGCATCGCTTCAACGCCTCATCCAGCACATAGCGGCCGATCGGCCGTGCCAGCTGGGGATCGTCCAGCACGTGCATGAACCGCGCCGGCTCGATCAGTCCCTGTCCGGTGTCATCCAGGCGCAACAGCGCCTCCATGCCAGCCACTCCATGCAGGCCGGGCAAACCGTCGATGTACACGATCGGCTGGAACAACAGCTGCAGACGGGATTGCTGCAGTGCCTGCGCGATTCGCTCGCGCATGGCCTGCAGGCGCAGTTGCTCCAGCTCCATCGCCGGCTCATACAGAGCCCCCCGATCCTTGCCCTCCTCCTTGGCTGCATACATCGCCAGATCGGCATGCCGGATCAGACCTTCAGCATCGGACTCGTCCAGCGGAAACAAGGTCCAGCCAATGCTGGCAGACAGATATAACTGTTCGCCCATCACATGGAACGGCGCCCGCAATGCCTGCAGGATGCAGCGACTGATGACATCGAGCTGCTCCCGGCTATCGAAACCGGAGATCACCAGGGCGAACTCATCGCCGCCAAAACGAGCCAAAACGTCCTCCTCGCGCAATATGCCGAGAATCCGTGTCGAGGCTTCCAGCAACACGTGGTCGCCGCCACCGTGGCCGATCGTGTCATTGACGCTTTTGAAGCGGTCGAGGTCGAGCACGCCAACGGCCATCAAAGAGCGCTGTTCCATGGCCCGCGTCCGCGTCTTTTCCAGCAACTGGAACAGCAGGCGACGATTCGGCAGGCCGGTGACCACATCGTAGAAGGCCAGCCGTTCGACCCGCGCTTCGTGCATTTTCTGTTCGGTGATGTCGCGCTGGTGCCACAGCTGGCCTCGCGACACACCATCGATGGTGATCGGCGTGAAATCGCGCAGGAAGGTGCGGCCACCCTTGATGGAGACTTCGTCGCCCTTGACTGTTTCGTTTCTGGCCAGAATGTCCTGCACCCGCTGCCACTCGCGTTCCGGATCCTCGAGTGCTTTTTTCAAGCGTTCGTAAATCGCCGACGAGGCCAGATTCTCCAGTTCGGAGGGTGCCTCGGGTAGCCCGTACAGCGTGCAGAAAGCCTCGTTGACGAACTTCACCCGGTTGTCTTCGGACATCACCAGGATGCCGGAGTACTGGTTCGACAGAACCGTGCGGAAATGCTGCAGGTTGAACCGCAGATTCTGCTCGGCGGCAACACGTGCGGCTTGTGCCCGCTGCATCTGGATACCCAGCCCCAACTCGACCGCCATTTCCGAAAAGACCTGAACCTCGCTCAGCGCGAAGGCCTCGGCATCGGGTGCCGCCATGACAAAGACACCCACCATGGCTCCTTCGACCAACAAAGGAAGAGCCAACAAGGCACGTGGGTGCGGCAGATCGCCGGCAAGCGGCCAGTCGGGGTGACCGGGTGACGGTGGATGTCTGACCTGGGGTTGGCCGGTCAGCATGGCGATGACGGCTGGATTGTGGCGATGCGCGGCATCGCCCAGGCTGAGCCTGGGGCTGGTTTCGAATCCGTCGGCAAGGCCATCGTGTGCGCACAAGCGCAGTGTCTGCCCGTCGCAGCCGTCCAGCAGCGCGAGCCAGGTCACCAGATAGCCACCCATTCGCCGCGCCACACGGCAGGCATCGGCCAACAACGTCTGCTCATCGGGGCTGTGCGTGACGACCTTGACCATCTCGCTGAGCAGACGCAGTGCACGTCGCTGGCAAGCTTCCTCGCGCACCGATTGCAGCAGAAGCATGCGCTGCTCGTGCGCTTCCAGTCCCAGCCCGATGCTTGCCGCGGCCTGTTGCAGCAACTCGATCATCCGGGGAGAAAAGAAACTGATGTGCGATGACCGTACAACCAGCCCTGCTCGCACTTCGCCAAACTTCATCACTGGCACCGCAACGGCGGAAGCTATGCCATGGCGCACATAGGCCTGGTGGAACATCTCGAAACCCGGCGCATGGCGGATATCACTTTCCAGCTGCGGCGTGCCCTCCCAGAACGGCAGGCGCGCGACTGAAAACGGCAGCCGGTCCGGAAAGATATCCTCCATGCCTGCGGCGACACGGGCCGGAGCAATTCGGCGAAACCATCCGGTGGTGTGATCCACCTCGCCGATCATCACCCTCAACGCCCCGATGCGGCGCTCAAGAACCTCGATCACCGCTTCGTAGAGAGCGGGCGGGTCGAGCGAGCGAACCAGCAATTGGCCGATGTCGAAAAGTGCGGCGTAGAAATGCTCGCTGGACGCCGGCGCCGGCGCCGGCGCCGCATTGACATCCAACGAGTTCAGATCCGGATTTTGCATTCAGTTGACCAACCGGTGTCGGCAGCTTGCTTCGATAACACGAGACTGGATCGGCAACCGGCTTCGATGGTGTTACACGGATGGCATAACCCCGCGGCCGCGACCACATCATCTTTCCCCCAGTCAGAAGCTAGCCCTGTCAACCGATCTATGCAAGAGCAGCAGCATCGGCGAAACCCGGTTCAGAGTTCGCACCAGCCCCAGTGATCGAATATCCACAGCGAAGGCAGATTCGACGCCAGTCTGGCAAACCGCGGGCCCGCCGCCACAGCCGGCAAAGACAGCTGGTAGGCGCCCTGGCTGTCGCGTTGAAGCGGGGCGTCCCGCCAGCGCCAGCTCTGCGTTCCTGTCGAGCTGACCACACTCAGTCGCAGCCATGGCCACAACCATGCGGGCGGTTGCCATGGCAGGGGCGATGGCGACCCAGCCGGTGTGACTGCCACGTCGACATAACGCTCGGGTCTTTCCGCCAGGCGACGCATGCGGGGGCCGCTCAAGGCCATCTGGCTGCGGTGTGCCGCTAGTGCCGCGCGCTTGTTCGTCGCCTGCGCGGCGGTGCCCGCGATCTCGATGACCCCGCTGTCCGGCGCATGCCCGTGCACCAGATAAGCCAGTTGGTGCGGCGGATCCAGCTGTTCGGCCAGAGCCAGCCGCACAAGTACGTGCGCCGAGCCATGGTCGGGGTGACGATCCCCCAACGCAGGCATCGCGATCAGGCTGGGGCGAAACTGAGCGACCGCCGCGGCCAGCTCGGCCACTGCCGTATCACTCGACTGCAACAGGCCATCGGTGACGCCCATGTCCGGCCAGCCCAGAGACTGCAGGGCTTGTGTCGGCACCCCGAGGCATTGCAGCGCCTGCAGCATTTCCGCGTGCCGGCGACGACCCCAGCGCTGCCGATCGGCGGTCTTGATCCACGCGCGTCGCTCCAGCCAGCGTTGGGGCCATGGATTGTTGTCGCCGGCTGTCAGCAGCAGGACTCGTACCTCCCCGCCGACCGCCCGAACCTGCTGGATCAGCATGCCCGTAGCGATGGTTTCGTCGTCTGGATGCGGCGCCACGACCATCAGACGGGTCTGCGCGGAAAGCCCCGGCAATTCGCCTGGCGGCGCTGTCGACAGCAGGCTCGCGGCGTTCCCGTTCAACGCCACTGCGCCAATAGTTCCAGCAGCAGCAGGTCTCCGCGCAACGGTCCACGCAGACTCTCACGAGTGCGATTGACCGCGCTGTACCAATGTCCGAGCCCCTCGACATCCATCGCACTGGCCAGCGGCCCGGTGCTTTCCCCCGAGCGCGCCTTGACCTCGTCGGCAACGGCCTGGGCGGCAAACCACAGCCGCTGTGCCGGTTCGTTGTCCAGCCAGCGCTTGACCACGTCCACCGGCTGACCTCGGCCCGCCGCCAACGCGGCCAGATCCTTGCGTACCTCCAGCCGCCGGTCGAGCGCCCCTTCCAGCGCCCACGCGCGAGCCAGCCCGGGATTGCCGCCGGCGGCAGTGAGCGCGGCTGCCGCATCGCGCACGCCTTCGGCCTGCAGCCACGCGAGTGCGTCGACGGCAGCGGGCAAATGAAACTCGATTCGCTGGCAGCGGCTGCGGATGGTCTGCGGCAGGCGCCAGGGTGCATCGGCCAGCAGGAGCAGCATGGTCTGTGCAGACGGCTCTTCCAGCGTTTTCAGCAAGGCGTTGGCGGCGGCCGGATTCATCGCGTCGGCCGGATCGATGGTGGCCACCTGCCAACCGCCAAACTGGCTGCTCATGGCCAGTCGTGCCGACAGCTCGCGAATCTGATCGACCACGATCTCGCTGCGCTGCACGCCATCCTTGCGCAAGCCGAAGCTCAGCGAAATCACGTCGGGATGTGTGCCTGCGGCAACCAGCAGGCAACTGCGGCAATGGCCACAGGGATCGCCCCCTGCAGGGGCCTTGCACAACAGTCCCTGCATGAAGCGCTCGGCAAATGCGCGTTTGCCCAGACCTGCTGCCCCGCACAGCAACAAGGCGTGTGGCAGCGCATCGCGCTGGCGACGTGCCTGCAGCCGCGCCCAGTGTTCGGCATGCCAGGGCAACTGGTTCATGGTTTCGATTTCCCGATCAACGCGCCCAGCGCCAGTGTGGCCGCCTGCAGCACCGCGGTCGGCGACTGGCTGGCATCGATGACCCGGAAGCGGTCCGGCTCCGTCGCGGCGCGTTCGCGATACGCCACACGCACACGCTCGAAGAATGCATCGGCTTCGACCTCGATCCGGTCGGCGTCGCTGCGGCCTGCTGCGCGAGCGCGTCCGATCGCTACCGGCAGATCAAGCAGCAACGTCAGGTCGGGCGTCACACCGGCACACGCCCAGCGTTCCAGTTCGGCTATGCGCGATACCGGCTGACCGCGGCCACCGCCCTGATAGGCGTAGCTGGCATCGGCATAACGATCGCACAGCACCCATTGCCCGGCGCGCAGTGCCGGCTCGATCACCTCACGCACCAGTTGCGCACGCGAGGCGAACATCAGCAGCAATTCCGTCTCGGCCGCCAGCCCACGCTGGCCCGGATCGAGCACGATGGCACGCACGGCTTCACCGACACTGGTGCCGCCAGGTTCGCGCGTCTGCACCAGTGCGATGCCGCGCTGCTCGATGCACTCGCGCAGGCCGGCCAGCAAGGTGCTCTTGCCGGCACCTTCGCCACCTTCGAGGCTGATGAACTTTCCGCGGGCCGCACTCATTGGCAATGTTTCCGCTGATAGCAGTCGACGTTGCGATTGTGTTCCTCCAGCGTGCCGGCAAATACATGGCCGCCATCGCCACGGGCCACGAAATACAGAGCGTTGCCAGCAGCCGGATGCAGCGCTGCTTCCAGCGCCGGCTTGCCCGGCAACGCGATCGGCGTCGGCGGCAGACCGGCACGGGTATAGGTGTTGTACGGCGTGTCTGTGGTCAGGTCGCTCTTGCGGATATTGCCCGCGTAGTTCGCGCCCATGCCGTAGATCACGCTGGGATCGGTCTGCAGCAGCATGTGGTTCTGCAAGCGCCGCACGAACACGCCGGCGATCTGTGCGCGTTCATCGGGTCGGCCGGTTTCCTTTTCCACGATTGAGGCGAGGATCAACGCATCGTATGGCGTGCCCAGCGGCAGGTCCGCGGCGCGCGTCGACCACAGCGCAGCAAGCGTCTTGACCATCGCGCCATGGGCACGCTTGAGGATGTCCAGGTCACTGTCGCCTTTCACATAGGCGTAGGTCTCCGGCAGAAAACGCCCTTCCGGCACTTCCCCGGCAACGCCAAGCTTCTGCATGATCGTGGCATCGTCGAGTCCGGCGCTGTCGTGGTTCAACTTCTCCGCCCGGGCCAATGCCTGGCGCAACTCGCCAAACGTCCAGCCGTCGACGATGGTGAAATTGCGTTGCAGCACCTTGCCAACGGCCATGTTGGCGAGCAGCTGGCGCGGCGTGATGCCGACACCCAGGGCGTACTCTCCGGCGTGCAGCTTGCCGGCCACGCGCATCTGCTCGGCCAGCAGCCGCCAGTACAACGGGTTTGCGTTACTCAGGTTGCGCTGGCGCAGTTCGCCGACGATGTTTCTGAAGCTGCTGCCGCGACCGACGTCGATGCTGTCGCCCTGCGCCGTCACATTCAGCGGTGCGCTGCTGAAACGGTTGAAATCATTCCAGCCATAGGCCAGCGCACCGACCAGCGCCAATAGCACGATCAGCAGCACACGTGGCCATGCGCGCCCGCGCATCGGTTTGTCGCTCATCCGCCCTGCTCCATCGTGAATCCCAGATTGCGCCAATGCTGCTGCAGCTGGCGGGTGATTTCGCCCACTGGATAATCCCGTTCGCCCAGTGAACGTACCGGCAGGATGCCGCGCACGCTCGAACTGAGAAAGACCTCGCTGGCACCCAGCAGGGCATCCAGCGTCAGCTCGTCGACCTGTATTTGTGTATACGTCGCCAGCACTTCGGCGCGGGCTACCCCGGCCACACCGCAACGATCCAGTGCCGGCGTCAGCAACTCGCCATCGACGACGGCAAACAGGTTGGCCATGGTCGCTGAAATCACCCGATCGTGGCTATCGCACAGCACGCCTTCGGCGATCACCGGATCGCTCCACTCGGCGCGCGCCAGCACCTGTTCCAGCCGGTTCAGGTGTTTCATGCCGGCCAGCAGTGGCTGCTCTGCCAAGCGAATATCGCATACGCGCATGCGCGCGCCCTGTGCGTAAATTTGACGCGGTGTCTGCGGCGGCGCGAACGCAACCACCACGCGCGTCGGTCGCGGCGCCACGGGCAGTGCGTAACCGCGCTCGCCAATGCCGCGGGTCAGCGTAATGCGTACCACAGAGTGCGGCATGTCGCGCGTGACTTCCTGCGCCTCACGCCACAGCTGTGTCGTATCCGGCGCAGGCATCCGCAAGCGTTCACAGCTTGCCGCGAGCCGATGCATGTGGCGCGACCACAGCGGCGCCACGGTGCCGACCAGGCGAATGCTTTCGAACAGGCCATCGCCATACGCGAGGCCGCGATCCATTGCCGACACCTGCTCAGCCGCCACGCCATTGACCAGCATGCGCGCGGTCATCAGTCCGGCACTCCCAGCGCACGCAGCAAACCACGGGCCTTGGCGCGGGTTTCATCCAGCTCGCTCTCGGCCACCGAATCGGCCACGATGCCTGCGCCAGCACGCAGGCCGACTTCATTGCCGGTCAGCGTCAGGGTGCGGATCAGGATGTTCAAGTCGAGCTCACCGTTGCGATCGAGATAACCCAGCGCGCCGGTATAGGCGCCACGTGGCGCATCCTCCAGTGCGGCAATGATTTCCATGCAGCGCACCTTGGGACAACCGGTGATGGTGCCACCTGGGAAGGTGGCGGCGATCACCTCACCGGGCGTCACGTCGGCACGCAGGCGGCCCCGTACATTGGAGACAATGTGGTGAACGTGGGCGTAACTCTCCACCACCATCAACTCGTCGACCTCGACCGTGCCTGGGACGCAGACACGCCCCAGGTCGTTGCGCTCCAGGTCGATCAGCATCACGTGTTCGGCGCGTTCCTTCGGATGTGCGCTCAGTTCGCGGATGCGTGCCAGCTCGTCGTCGCCAGGCAGCCGCGGCCGGGTGCCGGCGATCGGCCGGGTCTGCGCCACGCCGCGGCGCACCTCCACCAGCCGCTCCGGTGATGAGCTCACCACGGCCCATCCCGGCTGCTGCAACAGACCGGCGAACGGCGCCGGATTGGCTTGGCGCAACACCGCATACAGCGATGCCGGTGTGGGTGGTTGCGCGTAACGCGCGCGCCATGCCCGCGACAGGTTCACCTGAAAAATGTCGCCGGCGTACAAGTGATCGTGTATGCGCGCCACGCCGTCAAGAAAGCGTTGCGGCACGTCCTCATCCCAGGCAACGAGCGCCGGCAAAGACGGGATCAGCGGTGCGGCAGAGAGATCGGACTCCAGTGTATCGAGCAAATCTTCATGACCAGCTTCGGCAAGCAGGATCGTGCAGTCCCGCGCGTGATCGACGATCACCGCCGCCGGGCAGCGCACGGCAAGTGCCATCGGCAACGCCGATGGCGGCCGCAACTTCAGCCTTGGCTCGATTTCGCCGGCCAGTTCGTACGCCAGCAGCAGAACCCAGCCGCCATGAAATGGCAGCTCATCGTCGTCCGGCGACGATTGTTCGGCTTGCCAGACCGCGTCCAGCGCATCGAGGAAACGCCCTGCACGTGCGTTGCCCGCACCATCGCAAAGCCGACCGTCCGCATGCAGCGTGAGCCGGTCACCCGGAAACGCGAACAGGATGTCGTAACGCGATTGCGCAGTGCCGCGCACCACGCTTTCCAGCAGGCATGGATAGCGCGGCGGAAACGAAGCGGCCGGCGCGAGCAAGTCGCGCCGGCCGGCCAGAATACGACGATGGCAGGTCACGCTCAGACGCGGCGGAATGCCAGCGTGCCGTTGGTACCGCCAAAGCCGAACGAGTTGGAGATCGCCACGTCGAACGTCGCTTCGCGTGCGGTATGCGGCACGAAGTCCAGATCGCAGCCTTCGCTCGGCTCGTCCAGATTGATGGTCGGTGGCAGCACCTGATCGCGCAGCGCGAGGATGGTGAAAATGGCCTCGACGCCACCGGCCGCACCCAGCAGGTGTCCCGTAGTCGACTTGGTCGAGCTCATCGCCAGCTTGTAGGCGTGGTCGCCGAACACCTTCTTCGCCGCCATCACTTCGCCCAGATCGCCCAGCGGCGTGGAGGTGCCGTGCGCATTGACGTACTGCACTTCGGCAGGATTGAGGCCGGCATCGTTCAGCGCAGTCTGCATGCAACGCGCCGCGCCTTCGCCGCCCTCGCTCGGTGCGGTCATGTGGAACGCGTCGCCGCTCATGCCGAACCCGACCAGTTCGGCATAGATCCGGGCGCCACGGGCCTTGGCGTGTTCGTACTCTTCCAGCATCAGCACGCCGGCGCCATCGGACAGCACGAAACCGTCGCGGTCCTTGTCCCATGGGCGGCTGGCCTTGGTCGGCTCGTCGTTGCGGGTAGACATCGCCTTGGCCGAACAGAAGCCGGCCATCGCAGTGCCGGTGGTGGCGAATTCGGTACCACCGGCGATCATCGCATCGGCATCGCCGTACTGGATCATGCGCGCGGCCAGGCCGATGTTGTGGGTGGCCGTGGTGCAGGCCGTAACGCAGGCGATGTTCGGCCCCTTCAGACCGAACATGATCGAGAGCTGGCCCGAGACCATGTTGATGATCGAGCTGGGCACGTAGAACGGCGAGACCCGGCGCGGGCCCTTGGCGGCCAGTTCGAGTGTGGTGGCTTCGATCGTGTACAGGCCACCGATGCCGGCGCCTACCGCCACGCCGATGCGCGGGGCATTCGCTTCTGTCACTTCGAGCCCGGAGTCCCGCAGCGCCTGGGTACCCGCCGCCACACCGTAGTGGATGAACGGGTCCATCTTCTTGACGTCCTTGACCGGCATCCACTGTGCCGGATCGAAACCGCTGACCTGGCCAGCGATGCGCGTGGAATAAGCGGAAGTATCGAAATGGGTGACCGGGCCGATCCCGCTGACGCCCTTGAGGACGCGCTCCCAGGCGGTGGCGATGTCGTTGCCGACCGGCGAGATGATACCCATGCCGGTCACTACTACTCGACGCTTGCTCATGCTGTCTTCCTTCGTGATTCCGTCAAACCACCGTCGGCGGATACTTCGCGATACTGATCGTAGATACGTCCCCCATCGCGGCAGCGCACCATACGGAGTCGGACGTTACAAAATGCAGAAACGAAAACTGCGCCGGGAAGGCGCAGCGTTCGGTATCACCCCATGGACGGACTGGTCAACGGAATGCGTGCCAGTCCGATGTGCGGCGATCAATTCCGGATCAATCTATACCGTACCGATCAATCCTTGGAGTGGGCCTTGATGTAATCAACGGCCTGCTGCACGGTGGTGATCTTCTCGGCATCTTCATCCGGAATCTCTGTCTCGAACTCTTCCTCGAGCGCCATCACCAGTTCCACCGTGTCCAGCGAATCTGCGCCCAGATCGTCCACGAACGAAGCGTTCGCCGTGACTTCATCCTCTTTCACGCCCAACTGCTCGATGACGATTTTCTTTACGCGCTCTTCGATGGTGCTCATGTTGCCCATACCTCTCAAGGAGTAATTAGTTTGTCTGTGCCGGCGTAATGCCTGCAAAAGGCCGGCGCATTGTAGTGGTTAAACCGCGAGGCCGCCACGATCCGCCGGTGATACCAGGACGCAGTCCCTGTGGGCCGGCGCGAAAGCGCAATTGTCGCCTAAAACGAGCCCGCTGGCGACAGCTGCCGCTGCACGGCCTACGGCATGTACATGCCGCCATTGACGTGGAGGGTTTCGCCGGTAATGTACACCGCCGCCGGCGAGGCCAGGAAACCCACCGCCTTGGCGATGTCTGACACCTCGCCAAGCCGCCCCAGCGCGATCTGACCGAGCAACGCCTGCTTCGACTCTTCCGGCAGCGAACGGGTCATGTCGGTGTCGATGAAGCCCGGCGCCACCACGTTGACGGTGATGCCGCGGCTGCCGATCTCGCGTGCCAGCGACTTGGAGAACGCGATGACGCCGGCCTTGGCGGCCGCGTAATTGGCTTGACCCGGGTTGCCGGTGAGGCCGATCACCGAGGCGATCGAGATGATGCGGCCCTTGCGCGCCTTCATCATGCCGCGCATCACTGCCTTGGAGGTGCGGTAGACCGAGCTGAGATTGGTGTCGAGGATGATGTTCCAGTCCTCCTCCCGCATCCGCATCAGCAACTGGTCGCGGGTGATGCCGGCGTTATTGACCAGGATCGAGATCGCGCCAAATTCCTTGCTGATGCCGTCGATCAAAGCATCAACCGCAGCCGTGTCGGTGACATCCAGTACACGGCCATGGCCGCCATGCCCGGCCAGCCGCTCGCCGATCGCCGCCGCGCCGCTCTCGCTGGTCGCCGTGCCGATCACGATGGCACCCATCGTCGCCAGCTCGTCGGCAATCGCCGCGCCGATGCCGCGGCTGGCACCGGTGACCAGCGCAATTTCACCTTGCAGTGTGTGGCTCATTTGTAGAGGTTCCTGACTATCAATAAAGGAGATCGTGCGAGCCGCGTACGGATCACGCCCACTCGTGGCGAGCGGCTTCCATATCACCGGGGGCGCCGATCGCGCGCGCCTCGATCGTCTTGTCGATGCGCTTGATCAAGCCGCTCAAGACCTTGCCTGGACCGCATTCGGCAATACGTGCAGCGCCGCCAGCGGCCAATGCCTGCACGCATTCGGTCCAGCGCACCGGCAGATACAGCTGGCGCTGCAGTGCACCTCGGATATCGTCAATGGTGCCGTAACTGCGGGCTTCGGCGTTCTGCACCACCGGGATCGACGGCAACTGCCAGTCGATCGACGCCATTCGCTCGCCCAGGCGGTCGGCCGCCTCGCGCATCAGGGCACAGTGCGACGGCACCGAGACAGCCAGCTTGATTGCTTTCTTCACGCCCAGTTCGGCGAGCGCAGCCAGCGCGCGATCCACGGCCTCAGCGTTGCCGGCTATCACCAACTGGCCGGGCGAGTTGAAGTTGGCCGGTGACACCACCTGCCCTTGTGCCACCTGCTCGCACACGGTGGCTATCTGTGCATCGTCGCCACCGAGAATCGCCGCCATCGCGCCGACCCCGGGCGGTACCGCCGCCTGCATCAGGCGACCACGCTCGGCCACCAGTGCCGCCGCCTCATGCAACGACAGCGCACCGGCGCAGACCAGTGCGCTGTATTCACCCAGGCTGTGGCCGGACAACTGTGCCGGCTGCGCGCCACCCAACTTCTGCCACACCCGCCACACTGCCACGCTCGCCGCCAGTAGTGCCGGCTGGGTGTTTTCGGTGCGGTTAAGCTGATCCTCCGGCCCCCGTGCGCTCAGGCTCCACAGATCGATACCGGCACCTTGCGAAGCTTCCTCGAACGTCGTCTGCACTTCGGCATGCGCGGCGGCCAGCTCGGTCAGCATGCCGACCGACTGCGAACCCTGACCAGGGAAAACGAAAGCAAGCGAAGCAGAAGTTGAACTCATGGATGCGCAGATCCCGTCGACGAAAACTGCCATGGTGCCAGCATCGGTGCCCATACGCAGCTGTATTTGCGTTTCCGGTCCCGAAAACGCTATGCCGCCCGGGAGGGCGGCATAGCGGAGAAACGTGAGGTGCGCAGGCTCAGTAACGCAGCAGCGCCGACGCCCAGGTGAAACCACCGCCAAACGCCTCCAGCAGCAGGTTCTGGCCACGCTGCACCTTGCCCGAGCGCACCGCATAGTCCAGCGCCAGCGGCACCGAGCCGGACGAGGTATTGGCATGCTTGTCGACCGTCACGATGACCCGCTCCATCGACATGTTCAGGCGCTTGGCCGTGGCCTCGATAATGCGCAGGTTGGCCTGGTGCGGAATCAGCCAGTCGATCTGCGACTCGACCATGCCGGCGGCATCCAGGGTCTCGCCAACCAGCGCGTCGAGCGTCTTCACCGCCACCTTGAACACCTCGCGGCCGGCCATGTTGATGCGAACACCGTGATTGGGCTCGTCCTTGAAGCCGACGGAAACACCGACCGGGTTGTACAGCAGATGCTTGTAGCCGCCATCGGCGTGCAGGCAGGTGGCGTAGATGCCGGGCTCGCTGGAGGCCTCCAGCACGACGGCACCGGCGCCATCGCCGAACAGCACGCAGCTCTCGCGCTCGGTCCAGTCGACCATCCGGGTCAGCGTCTCGGCGCCGATCACCAGCACCTTCTTCGACTGCCCGCTCCTGATGAACTTGTCGGCGATGCCCAGCGCATAGACGAAGCCCGAACACGCCGCATTGACGTCGAACGCGGCACAGCCGTTCGCGCCGAGGCGGTGCTGCACCAGGCAGGCCGTCGACGGGAAGATGATGTCCGGCGTGGTCGTGCCGAGAATGATCAGATCGAGTTCGGACGCCTTGACGCCCGCCGCTTCCAGCGCACGCTGCGCGGCAAGAAATGCCAGATCGCCGGTGGTCTCGCCGTCGGCGGCGATATGGCGCTGGCGGATGCCGGTGCGGGTACGGATCCACTCGTCACTGGTGTCGACGATCTTTTCCAGATCGGCATTGGTTACCACGCGCTCGGGCAGCGCGCTGCCGGTGGCGATGATGCGGGCGTAGATCTGGGCCATTCAACTATCCATCAGCGAAAACAGTGGATCGAACACCGGACATTACGTTCCGGTGTCCCTGAACGCGAAACGGCGCGTCGCCGCGCCGTTTCGCATGATCACATTCCGGAATCCGTCGGGATCCGCGAAACCGGATCAATCCTCGACCGACACCGCACCCTTGGTTTCGATCACTTTCTTGCCGCGGTAGTAGCCGTCCTTGGTGACGTGATGGCGCAGATGCACTTCGCCACTGGTCGGATCGGTGGACAGCTGCACGGTCTTCAGTGCGTCGTGCGAACGACGCATGCCGCGGGTGGACGGGGTACGGCGGCTCTTGGCAACTGCCATGGTAATTCTCCAACGGAAACTTGATGATCTGTTGCGACATGACCCGGATCGGATGATCGGGTCGGTGGTTACTTCTTCAGTTCGCGCAGTACCGCGAACGGATTTTCGGAGCGCCCCTCGCCGACAGAATCGTCTTCCGGCTCATGACCTGTCACTTCGTCGGGCAGGCTGCTGTCCGGGTTGACCGGAACCAGCGGCAGCGCCAACAGCAATTCGTCTTCAATCACATCCGCCGGATTCAATCGGCCATCCTCGGCCACCAGCAGCGGTTCGCAATCAGGCGGCAAGCCAGCCTCATCGCGCTCCAGTTTGATCAGGCCGAGCCGGGTGTTCACGGCGATCGGCAGTACAAATGGCTCCAGCGTACGCTGGCAAACCACGCTCAACGAGGCCTGCGCGCGAACATCGATGTAGCTGATGCCAAAGCTGTCGCGCCCGAAATCCAGCTCGAACTTCACCATGCCATCGGTACCTGCCAGCACCTCGCACAGGCGTGACATGGTCGCGATGGGTAGCGTTCCCTCGAACGAACGCCGCGCCGAGACCATGCGCCAAGCGTCCACGGACTCTGGCAGTGTCACGGACATAATCGTGAAATGTTAGGTTCGAAGCCGCCCGAAGTCAACTGCCGCGACACCGGAACGGCGCAAACCCACTCCGATTTTCGCCTATTTTGCCTGATTCGGTCCCGATACGGCAGACTGATTCCCTTTGCCGCCTGAGCCGCTTCCCTTGAACTCTTATCTGACGCTCGGTACCACCGTATTGCTGGTGCTGCTGATTGCCCTGGTGGCCACCGCCCTGCTGCTGCGCCGGCGCCAGTTCCAGCGCGGCGCCAGCCTCAAGACTCTGCTCGACCTGGCCGACCGGCTGGAGGCTGATCTCAAGACCTGCCGGTCCGGCCTGCAACAGGCGCACGCCGTGATGTCGCTCAACCCCGACCTGCCCGCCGCCAGCGAACAGGACGCACAGCACGCGATCGATGCCGGCCTGCGCGCGCTACTTCAGCAACGGCTGTGGATCCGCGATCGTTCGCCCCGCGCCAGCCAGCAGGAACTGGATGAAGCCGCCGCTTCGATGCGCGGCACGCGTGACCGCCTGCAACCGCTGTTGCAGGCGCTCAACAAGGCCCAGAGCGACCTGAACAGCGCCATGCGCGAACACATCCGGCGCGAATCGGATACATGAGCTTGACCGACCTGATGCAGCCCCGGATCGTGCTGGGCTCGACTTCGCGCTACCGTGCCGACCTGCTGCGCCGACTGGTCCCGGATTTCGAGCAATCCGCTCCAGGCACCGACGAGACCCCGCTGATCGGTGAAGCGCCTGCCCAGCGCGCCCTGCGCCTGGCCATCGCCAAGGCCGAAGCAACCGCCGGCGTTTGGCGCGACGCGCTGGTGATCGGCTCTGATCAGGTAGCCGAACTGGACGGGCGGATCCTCGACAAGCCTGGCACGACCGAACGCGCCCGCGCCCAGCTCGCCGCCAGTTCCGGCCGCGAAGTGCATTTCCACACGGCGTTATGCCTGCTCGATACGCGCAACGGTCGCCGGCATACCCATGTCGATCACACCTGCGTGCGCTTTCGAGAACTGACGGCAGCGGAAATCGCCCGTTATATCGAACGCGAACAGCCGCTGGATTGCGCCGGCAGTTTCAAATGCGAAGGTCTTGGCATCAGCCTGTTCGAGTCGATCGACAATCGTGACCCCAGCGCGCTGATCGGGCTGCCGCTGATTGCACTGGCGCGAATGTTGCGCGAAGCAGGCGTCGCGTTGCCGTAGGCATCCACGGGTGCATCAGCGCCAGTTACACTGGCTCGACCCGCGCGCGTCATGCGTGATGCGTGATCTTGCCCCTTTGCTACCAAAGAACCCACCTGCATGACCCAGCCAAACGACGAACCCCTGCAGCAGCGACTGGACGCGGCGATGGCGCAGGTCAATCGCGTGTTGCTGGGCAAGCCGCGGCAGGTGAAGTTGGCGTTCACTTGCCTGATCGCGGGTGGTCACCTGCTGCTCGAGGACGTGCCGGGCGTGGGCAAGACCACCCTGGCGCACGCGCTGGCGGCCACTTTCGCGCTGGAGTTCCAGCGCGTGCAGTTCACCAGCGACCTGCTGCCGTCGGACATCATCGGGGTCAGCGTGTACGAGCGCGAGACCGGCCAGTTTCGCTTCCATCCCGGCCCGATCTTCACCGGCCTGCTGCTGGCCGATGAAATCAACCGAGCCAGTCCGAAGACGCAGAGCGCGCTGCTGGAAGCGATGGCCGAGGACCAGGTCACCGTGGACGGCCAGACCCATGCGCTGGCGCAGCCATTCTTTGTGGTCGCCACGCAGAATCCGCTGGATCTCAACGGCACCTTCCCGCTGCCCGATTCGCAGCTCGACCGCTTCATGCTGCGGCTGTCGCTGGACTACCCGGATGCCACCGCCGAGCGCGCCCTGCTCACTGGCAGCGACCGCCGCGACCTGCTGGCCCAGCTCACGCCGCAACTCGACGGCATCTCGTTGACCGCGCTGCACCGCCAGGCGCAGACGATCACCGCCAGCCCTGCCCTGCTCGATTATCTGCAGGCGTTGCTCGCCGCCAGCCGCCGCCATGCCGACATCCGCGTGGGACTGTCGCCCCGCGCCGGCCTGGCGCTGCTTGGCGCCGCGCGCGCGTGGGCGCTGCTCAGCGGTCGCGGGCATGTGCTGCCGGAAGACGTCCAGGCTTTGTTCGTACCGCTGGCCGCACACCGCCTGCTGCCTGCACGAGGTGCCAACGGCGACATACTCGCGCGTCAGCTGCTCGCCGAGGTCGCGGTGGACTGATGCGCGGCATGCTTCAGCGCATCCAGCGATGGGCCGAGCGCCGGCTGCCTGCGCTCACCCGTTACCGTCGACCCGAAAGCCTGCCGATCGAACTGCATCGACGGCGCATCTATATCGTGCCTAGCGGCTTCGGCATCGGCTTTTCGGCGCTGTTGGCGGTGATGCTGGTCGGCGCGCTGAATTACGCCAACAATGCCGCACTGCTGCTTACCTGCCTGCTTGGCGCATCCAGCGCAGCCAGCATGCTGGTGGCATTTCGCACGCTCGATGGCGTGCGCCTGAGCCATATTCGCTCCGGCCACGCCATCGCCGGCCAGTCCATCGAGCTCACTCTCGCGTTTGATTCCAGTCGAGCGCGCAACGCCATCCGCCTTGATCTGGCAGACAGCCACATCGCATTCGCGCTTGAGGCCAACGCCTCCGCGCAGGTGAAACTGACGCTGCCCACCATGCAGCGCGGCTGGCAACCACTGCCGCGTTTGCGACTGTGGAGCAGCTGGCCGCTGGGTTTGTTCCGCGCATGGAGCTGGCTGCACCCCGACCAATCGGTGCTTGTGTGGCCACGTCCGGAAGCTGTCGGCCCGTCGCCCCACGCACCGGCCAACGATGCCCGCCACATGCGCCTGCATCGCGGCGATGAACTGGCCGCGTTGCGCGACTACCGGGTTGGTGATCCGCAGCGACACATCGCCTGGAAAGCCAGCGCCCGTCACGACAATCTGATGGTGAAGGATTTCGAGCAGCCGCAAAGCCGCCCGCAATGGCAGCTGGACTGGCGCCAGCTGGGCGGGCTGGACAACGAGGCACGCATCGCCCGGCTCGCGCGCTGGCTGAACGAGGCACAGGCCCAGCGCTGCAATTACAGTCTGTGGCTGCCCGGCGACGAAATCGCCGGCGGCAGCGGCCCACTGCATTACGCGCGCTGCATGAACGCGCTGGCGCAACTGCCATGATGTCGTCGCCACGCAGGAAACTGGCGGAGCTGCCCATCGACGCCCGCGCGTTCGACCTGCTGAGCCTGACCATGGCGCTCGTGCTCGGCCTGCATTCAACGCATCTGCCTTGGTGGCTCAGCATCGCGCTGGCATTGACGCTCGGCTGGCGCTGGTGGCAACGGCGCCGGCAGTCCGGTCGCGTACCGCGATGGCTCAAGCTGCCGTTGCTGGCCTTGCTGACACTGGCGGTGATCGTGCAGTACGGCGGCATTTTCGGACGCGAGCCCGGCGCCGCGTTGGCAGTCGGCCTGCTGATCCTGAAACTGCTGGAAACCGAAACCGTCCGCGACGTCCGCGTCGGCATCAGCTTTGCCTGTTTCGCCCTGATGACGGCGTTGCTGTTCGATCAGGGGCTGATCGCCACCGTCGTGGTTGCGCTGGGTCTGCTGCCAGCACTGGCGACCTTGCGGGCACTGGAACCCGGGCAGCTGCCAACCAGCCTGCCACGCAGCCTGCTGCCGGCACTGGCCTTGTCGACCGCGGCATTGCCGCTGGCTTTGCTGGCATTCCTGCTGGTACCGCGCTTGAGTTCCCCGCTGTGGGGAGCACCCTCGCCGAATCAGGCGCGCACCGGCCTGAGCGACAGCATGTCGCCGGGCAATTTCACCGACTTGCTCACCGACGATCATCCGGCCATGCGGGTCAACTTCGAGGGCGCGCCACCGCCGGCAGACCTGCGTTATTTCCGTGCCTACGTGATGTGGAATTACGATGGTCGCAGCTGGCGTTACGTCGATGCCCGGCATGTCCAGGCGCGCGAAACGGCAGCGATCGAGGTTGGCAGCTCGATCCAGTACCAGATCAGCCTGCAACCCACGCAGCAACGCGTGCTACCCACGCTGGATGTGCCGTTGCAGGCGCCGGCGCAGGCCCGCCTGCAGCCTGATCGCGAGGTGATGGCCGACAAGCCGGTGAATGATCAACTCAGCTACCAGCTGCGCTCCGCGTTGCAATATCGGCTGCAACCGGTGCTGGATGAACGTTCGCAAAGGCTGGGCCTGCGCCTGCCTACCGGTTTCAATCCGCGCACGCTGGCGCTGGCTGCGCAATGGCGTGAGCGCTACGGCAGCGACAATGCCGCCATCGTGCAAGCCGCGCTGAACCTGTTTCATGACGGCGGCTTCCGCTACACGCTGGCACCGGCACCGCTGGGCCGCAACGCGGTGGACGATTTCCTGTTCGATACCCGCGAAGGTTTCTGCGAGCACTATTCATCGGCATTCACCGTGCTGATGCGAGCTGCCGGCATCCCGGCGCGGGTGGTCACCGGCTACCAGGGCGGCTACTGGAACAAGTACGCCGACTACTTGCTGGTGCGCTATTCCGACGCCCATGCGTGGAGCGAAGTGTGGCTGACCGGCCGCGGCTGGGTGCGCATCGACCCCACCGGTGCGGTTCGCCCGGAGCGGATCTCGTTGGGGGCGGCTGCGGCGGCGGGTGATCAGCTGGCCTGGTATCGCAACGACTGGCTGCAGGGCCTGCGCAATCGCTGGGACATTGTCAACCGCTGGTGGGACCAAGGCGTTATCGGTTTCGATGCGCTACGCCAACGCGGCCTGCTGACCCCCTTCGGCATCCGCGACACCGACACCGCAACGTTGGGCGTGTTACTGGCGATCAGCAGCGTGCTGTTCATCGCGATCGGCCTGGCGTGGGCATTGTTGCGGCGGCAGCCGCGCGATCCGTTGCGCGGCGCGCTGCGCGAGCTGGAGCGGAAGCTGGCACGCAAAGGCATTGCGCGCCGCCCCGCCGAAGGCCCGCAGCATTACCTGAGCCGCGCCGCCCGTGCGCTGCCGGGTCAACGCGGTGAACTGGCAAGGTTGATGAGGAGTTACCTGGAACTGCGTTATGCCCATGACGAACCGCCGACTGAACCATTGCGCGCGTTCCTGCACGCCGTGCGGGATTTCCGTATCGGCAACGTGGTCAAATAAGAGTCGACACGACGGCGCAGGCCGTCGCCCATGTATGGAGAGATCCCCATGTCCCTGTACCGCCCATTGACCCTCGCCGCCGCGCTCGCCCTGCTGGCCGGGTGCGCGACGATTCCGAAACCGCTGGAAGGCACCTACACCGACGTCTCCACCGCCAGCGCCCAGCAAGGCGGTGCAGGTGGTACCCGCGTGCGCTGGGGTGGCGAGATCATCAAGACCGAACCGGGCCCGCAGCAGACTTGCTTCTACCTGCTGTCGCGTCCGCTGGACAGCCAGGCGCGCCCGAAAGCCGGCAACACCGGCGAGAACCTGGGCCGCTTCGTCGCCTGCCGCGACGGCTTCTACGATCCGGAAGTGTTCGTGCGCGGCCGCGAACTGACCGTCACCGGCACGCTGCACGGCACGGTGTCGCAGAAGGTGGGCGAGTTCGATTACGCCTACCCGCGCGTCGAAGCCGACGTGGTCTACCTGTGGCCGAAACGTCCGGTCATCGTCAATTACCCGCCGGGTTTCTACGACCCGTTCTGGGGTCCGGGCTTCGGCCCGTACTGGGGCGGTTATCCCTACTACGGCGGCTACTATCCTCGCCGGGTGATCGTGGTGCGGCCGCCGCCTCCGCCGAAGAAGTAAGCGCACACGAAAACGCCGGCCCGAAGCCGGCGTTTTCGTGTGCGGAGTCTGACACCACCGCATTCACCCCGGCGGCCAGTGCATGCGGCGCCCCGCCAGCAGATGGACGTGCAGGTGGTAGACGGTCTGCCCGCCATCCTCGTTGGTGTTGATCACCGTGCGGTAACCCTGTTCGGCAAACCCTTCCTGCTTCGCATAGTCGACGGTCGCCAGCAGCAGCTTGCCAAGCAGTTCGGCATCCCCCGCAACCGCATCGTTGAGTGTCGCCAGCGGCTGTTTCGGGATGAACAGCACATGCACCGGCGCCTGCGGGTTCAGATCACGGAACGCCAGCACATCGTCGTTCTCGTAGACGATATCGGCCGGAATCTCGCGGCGGATGATCTTGCTGAAAATCGTGTCGCCCATCGCCAATCCCCGGTAATGAATCAATCAAGCAACTGACGGCTGCCGAATGCATGCGCCAGGGTGCTGCGGTCGACGTATTCCAGTTCGCCTCCAAGCGGCACGCCGTGAGCCAGCCGCGTTGGCCGCACGCCGCCGGCACGCGCGAGTTGGGCCAGGTAATGGGCTGTCGCCTCGCCTTCCACGGTGGGATTGGTGGCAATGATCAGTTCCTCGATCTCGCCCTCGCCCAGTCGCTGGCTCAACTGGGCCAGTCCCAGCTCTTCCGGACCCAGCCCGTCCAGCGGCGACAAGCGGCCCATCAACACGAAGTATTGGCCGCGATAGCCGGTGGCCTGCTCGATCGCCGCCAGGTCGGTGGGCGATTCCACCACGCACAGCACCTGGCGTTCGCGACTGGAACTGGAACACAGCGAGCACAGCGGGTCTTCGCTGAAATTGCGGCACTGGCTGCAATGGCCGATGCGTTGCATCGCCTGCTCCATCACGGAAGCCAGCTTCAGTCCCCGCTCCCGCTCGCGCTCCAGCAAATGGAAGGCCATCCGCTGCGCACTCTTGCCGCCCACGCCGGGCAGGCAGCGCAGCGCGTCGATCAGTTCGGCGAGTAGTGGTGAACCGCTCATTCGATATCCGGGAATCTGGAATGGAGAGTCTGGAATGGTGAAGCCGAAGCACGGAACCCGTCGCTTGGATCTTGCGACTGCGCATTCCCGACTCCCGATTCCCAGCCTCAGAACGGCATCTTGAAGCCGGCTGGAAGGTTCATCCCGGCAGTGACGCCGCCGAGCTTGCCCTTGCTGACTTCGGCCACCTTGTTCACCGCGTCGTTGATCGCGGCGGCGACCAGATCCTCGGCCATCTCGGGGTCGTCGGCAAACGTCTGCCGGTCGATCTGCACGCGACGCACTTCATGTGCGCCAGTCATCACCACGCTGACGAGGCCACCGCCAGCACTGCCGGTGACCTCGAGCTTGGCGATTTCTTCCTGCGCGCGCTTCATGTCTTCCTGCATGCGCTGCGCCTGCTGCATCAGCTGACCGATCTGTCCTCTCATCACACTGCTCCGGATTCATTGTCAAAGGGTTTGATGGATTGCGGCACGACCCGCGCGCCGAACTCGCGCTTCATCGACTGCACCAGTGGATCGCCCTCGATCGCCTGCTCGGCGGCGGCTTGTGCCGCGTCGCGCACCTGCGCGGCTCGCGCTGCCGGGGTCTGCGTGATCGCATCCAAGCTGCTGTTGACGAAGCGCAGGCGGATGCGCTCACCCAGCGCCTGGCCGATGCGCTCCTCCATCTGGCTCACCATCGGCTCCACCGCCAGGCTCATGTGCGCCGGTTGCAACGCCAGCACCAGGGTCTGGCCGTCACGCTCACGCAACACCGCATTCTGCGCCAGCAGACCGAACGGACCGCGCAAGCCGGCGCGTTCGATCAGCGCCTCCCAGTCCGGCAAGCCGTTGGCATCCCGCGCCACCGGAGCGGTGGCAACCACCGGTGCCGGCGCGGACACCGCGCGAGGCGGCGACGGGGGCTCGTGCTGGCGTTCCGGTACGGCTGCAGGGCGAACCGGCGCCGCAGCAACAGGACGCGGCGCCGGCGCCGATACCTGGCTGCCCGCAACCGGGCGTTCGATGCGCGCGGTCGGCGCAGCATCACCCGGACGGAACGCCAGCATGCGTAACAGCGCCATCTCGAAACCGGTGCGCGCATCCGGCGCCAGCGCGAGATCACGCCGTCCCGAGGTGGCGATCTGGTAATACAGCTGCACGTCTTCCGGCGTCATCCGCTCGGCCAGGGCGGTCAATGCGTTGTCGTCGTCGCTGTCTTCGTCCGGCCGATAGCCGGGAATCAGCTGGATCAGCTGCAGTCGATGCAGCACGCTGGCGATATCGTCGAGCACGCCCCCGAAGTCCGGCGAGTACGAGGCAATCTGCGTGCATTCGACCAGCAGCCGTTCGCCATTGCCGGCAGCCAGCGCATCGAGCACGCCCAGCACCTGCCCGCGCGCCACGCTGCCCAGCATGGTGCGCACGTCGTCGGCATGCAGCGCGCCGCCGCCGTAGGCAATTGCCTGATCGAGCAGCGACAGGCCGTCGCGCAGCGAACCATCGGCAGCACGGGCCAGCTCGCCGATCGCGCTGTCTTCGTAGGCGATGTTTTCCGCACCAAGGATATGTCGCATCTGGCCGGAGATCTGGTCGGGCAGCAGCCGCTTCAGATTGAATTTCAGGCAGCGCGACAGCACTGTCACCGGCAGTTTCTGCGGATCGGTGGTGGCAAGCAGGAACTTCACGTGCGGCGGCGGCTCTTCCAGTGTCTTCAGCAACGCGTTGAACGCGTTCTTCGACAGCATGTGCACCTCGTCGACCAGGTACACCTTGAAGCGGCCGCGTGATGGTGCGTACTGCGCGTTCTCGATCACCTCGCGCACGTCGTCCACGCCGGTGTTACTGGCCGCATCGATCTCCAGCAGGTCGACGAAGCGTCCCTCGTCCACCGCCGTGCACACCGAACACTCGCCACAGGGATCGGCCGACTGCCCGCGTTCGCAGTTCAGCGACTTGGCGAAGATGCGCGCAATGGTGGTCTTGCCCACGCCGCGCGTGCCGGTGAACAGGTAGGCATGGTGCATGCGCCCGGTCTCGAGCGCGTTGGTCAGCGCGCGTACCACATGTTCCTGCCCGACCAGCTCGGCGAACTTGCGCGGGCGCCACTTGCGGGCGAGTACCTGATAAGACATGCCTGACTACCTTGGGGCGAAAGGTGATTGTGCCAAGTCGGCGGGGCTAAGTCAGTAAACGGGGATGGGGAATCAGTCACCCAAAATGGCGGCGGCCCCGCCAGCCACACCCCGGCACCCGAATCATTCGCTACCGTTGCTTCCTTCCGGACCTGGCGGAGTTTGCGAACTATCGTCGCGGGGGGACCGACGGGGCCACCATGGACGTGGGCTGTTGAGCCCTGAAACTGTGTGAAACCTGCAAGTTGGCGGAGAGAGCGGGATTCGAACCCGCGATACGTTTGACCGTATACACACTTTCCAGGCGTGCTCCTTCAACCACTCGGACACCTCTCCGCAGGAAACTCTCTTTGTCGGGCATCCCACCCGGCAAAGAAGCGGAAGGATAGCGGCAGGGCCGGATACAGGCAAGCGAACGCGCTCCAGGTTCAGCCGGCGTCTGCCCGTGGCGCGGACGGTTCATCCAGCGCAAACCGTTCACCAGCGGCCGCAATGCGATAGCCGCGCGCAGCCAATGCGGTGCCATCGGCCGCGCTGCCGTAGTGGTACAGCAACAGTCGCGAACGCAGTGCGTCGGGGTATTCGCGTTCGATATCGTCGATACCGGTATGCGACGGGTTGCCGACCAGACTGCAGTCATGCGCGATCACACCGCTCACGCCGGCATGGCGTGCAAGCATCTCGGGAATCGGCCGGGTGTCGCCGGTGTAGACGAAGCTGCCATCCAGCGCGAGGCCATACGACGTGCCGGGGACATGGTGACGCGTGGCGAACACGTCGAACCACCATCCATCCAGCCAGAAACCACGCGTGCATGGCAACAGCCGGAACGCCTCCCAGAAATTGACCCCGCCTTCGGCCAGCGCGCCAGGGTAGTCGGCCACCCTCGCCTGTAACCAGGGGATCAGGCCGGCGTGGACAAACACTTTTGTATTGCCGCGCAGGCGCTGGTCGAACCATAGCCTGATGAACAGCTGCTCCAGACCGGCCACATGATCCATATGGGTGTGCGTGATGAACAGCGCACGCGGCAAGGTGCCGTAGGCTGCCAGATAGCGGTCGAGCGTGTCGGGGCCGCAATCGATCAGCAGCAAGGGCTCGCCGCTGCGTTCCAACACCACGGCGGAGGAGCCAAGCTCCACGGCGTGTGCCGCGCCCACGCCCAGAAAATGCAGATGCCAGTTCATGCGGCCAATGTACGCTGGTAGCGATGAAGCAGGGGCTGCCAGATGCCTTCATCGAACGCGGCATTACCCTGGTTGGCAGCGCCGAGCTTGAGCAGCGAACGACGCAGGCGCCGCAGGTTGGCCTGCTGCCACGCAACCGCTGGCGCACGCAGACGGCCCCGATCGAAGTCGATCAGATACAGCTCGCCGGAGGTCACCAGCACGTTGTGTGCATTCAGGTCCGCATGCCAGATGCCGGCACGATGAAAACGCGCAACCAGCGCACCGACTTCCTCGGCCAACTCGCCATCCAGCCTCCCTGCCGCCAGACATTCGGCCAGCGTCGGTGCGTCGGCAATGCGGCGTGTGATCAGGTCGGCGCTGTAGAACAATCCATGCCTGCAATAGCGCGCAGCTGCCACGGCCGGCGCCGGCAAACCAAGCCGGGCAATCTCGGCCAGCAGGCGGAATTCTGCAAAAGGACGAGTGCGGTCCGCGCCGGTCCACAAGTAGCGGTCACCCATCAAGGCAGCCACCAGACCGCCGCGGCGGTAATGCCGCAACACGCATTCGCCGATCGGCGTGACAATGATTGCCACGCCACCACGACCACCGGCCTGCGTGCGCAACGCATCCCGCTCGCGCCAGTACTCCAGCGCAAACCAGTCGTGCCCGACTTGTGCCGACAGCTCGGCGTCGAACAAAATCGTGCCGGTGGCGTCTTTGTACGTTCTTTCCTGCATCATCATGCCCAATGGTGCGCGGCCCTTGTCACCGATCACTTCCTCTCGATTCTAACTCAGGCTCCATGACGACTCCTGCCACGATCTGCCTGCTGCGCACCTCCGCCATTGGCGACGTCACCCATGTGGTGCCGCTCGTGCGCACCCTGCAGCAGGCGTGGCCGGATACTGCGCTGACCTGGATCGTTGGCAAGCTCGAACGCAAGCTGGTCGGCGACCTGCCCGGCGTGGAGTTCGTCACGTTCGACAAGGCAGCGGGCTGGGCCGGCATGCGCGCGGTACATGCGGCACTGCGCAGACAACGCTTCGATGCGTTACTGCAGATGCAGGTGGCGATGCGCTCGAACCTGCTGAGCCTGGGTATCAAGGCCGAGCGACGGGTTGGTTACGACCGCGCACGCTCGAAAGATTTGCACGGTCTGGTCATCAACGAGCGTATTCCGGCGCGCAGCGGCGAACATGTGCTGGATGCAATCGGCAGCTTCTGTGAACCGCTCGGATTGAAACAGACGCAAGTGCGCTGGGACATTCCGATCCCCGACGAAGCCCACGCCTGGGCCGCCGAACAATTGCCCGGCGACAAGCCGACCCTGCTGGTCAGCCCCACCTCCAGCCATGCGCTGCGCAACTGGCGGCCGGAGCGCTATGCCGCGGTGATGGATCATGTCGCTGCGCGCGGCTGGCGTGTAGCGCTGGTCGGCGGCCCTTCCCCCGACGAGCGCGCGATGGCCGACTCGGTGTTGGCGCAATGCCGGCGCGCGCCGTTCGACCTCACTGGCAAGGACACCCTGAAGAAACTGCTGGCCTTGCTCAGTCGCGCGCAGTTGCTGCTGACCCCGGACTCCGGCCCGATGCACATGGCCAACGCGGTTGGCGCCAAGGTGCTGGGCCTGCACGCGGCGAGCAATCCGGACCGCTCCGGCCCGTACTCCGATCGCCGCTGGTGCGTGAACAAGTACGACGAGGCTGCGCGCAAGTATCTGGGCAAGCCGGCCAGCGAGATTCCGTGGGGCAGCAAGATCGAAAAGCCCGGCGTGATGGATTTGATCGGTGTCGACGAAGTGATCGAGTGCTACGAAGCCGCGGCGCACGAGCTAAATTTACCCTAGAACTCATGTGGGAGCGACTTCAGTCGCGATGCTTCTACGCCATGAGAGAAGAGCATCGCGACTGAAGTCGCTCCCACAAGTTAAGCGTTACACCGCGCGGTAATCCTGGTACGACTTTTCCTCGACCAGCTGCGAGCCGAGCTTGAGGTTGATCTCGCGCTTGAACGCAGCGCGCTCGTCATTGCGGAAGTACACCGCACGCGCCAGTTCGATGAACTCCTGATCAAACGCCTGTGCGCGCTCCTTCAGGCGGATCTTGTCCTCGATGTCCCACAGCAGTTCGTTGACCGCCCGCAGGCGTGCGCGCTCGTCGGCGATATCGGTCTGCGAGGCCGTGCTGTTGCCCCACGTCGCGTTGAGAAGATCCAGCTCGTTGCGCACGTTGGCCAGCTTGGCCTCGTCGGCGATGCGTCGCGACTTGATCTCCAGGATGGTGATCTTGTCGATCAGCTCGCCGTAGGACACCGGGGTCTGGATCAGGCTCATGGTCTTGCTTCCCTCAAAAATGATGGTTCATCACGCCGGCTGGCAAAACGCGCCCTGCTGCACCAGTGCGCAGACCGTGCGCACGTCGCCGTCCATCGCGCGATCGCGATGCATGAAGCCGATGTGCTGGCGCAGGATCGCGTGGGCATCGCGCACACTGGCTCCGGCATGGAAATCACTGGCGTTGGCCAGCGCGGTGGCGAGCTGCTGCACCTCGGCCACAAATTGCGCGTAGTGCGACTGGCCCTCGCGCGGTGCGTTGCTGATCTTCGCGGCCAGCGCCTGCCAGCCACCGCGACTGGCCAGACGACGAGCCGCATTCAACATTGCCTGGCGATAGTCCAGCGCCTGTGCGGCGGTATACAACTCCAGCGCCAGCACGTGGGAAAGATCCTCGGTCATCTCCAGCACATGGCGCGCCTCGTTGGCACCCATCGACACGTGATCCTCGGCATTGGCGCTGGTCGGCACCGAATACACACTGGCCGGATGCGCACGGGTGGCCAGGTCGTTGACCAGCGCGGCGGCGGTGTACTGCACGATCATGAAACCCGAATCGGTGCCGTCCTCGTTGCCGGTGAGGAACGCCGGCAGGCCATCGTTCGTGGCCGAATCCACCAGCTTGTTGAGACGTCGTTCGGAGATCGAGGCCAGCACCGGGATCGCCGCTTTCACGTAGCTCATCGCCAGCGCCAGCGGCATGCCGTGGAAATGGCCGGCCGAGATCACCTGTTCCTCGATGAACTGCGCGTCCTCGTTGTCCGGGAAGATCAGCGGGTTGTCGGTGACCGAGTTCAGTTCGATATCGAACACCCGGCACGCCTGTGCCCACGCATCACGCACCGCGCCATGCACCTGCGGCATGCAGCGCAGACTGTAGGCATCCTGCGGCTGATGTTTCTTGCCGCCCTTGAACGGCAGGAAGCGGCTGTAGAACGCCTCACGACCGTGCCGCTGGTTGGCTGGCACCCAGTCCCAGCCGATGTCGAAGCTGAGCGCCTGATCGTCCGGCTCGCTCCAGGCCTCGGCGCTCCACGACTTGAAGCGCGGCACCAGGTGATACGGAATGTCGATCAGGGTGGAACCCGCCAGCAGTTCACACACATGCGCGGCGGTTTCGACCTGACCCGGATGCGGTCGCAGCGCGTGCACTTCCGGCCGCAACGCGCCGCTGCGACCGGCGAACGCGTCCAGTGTCATCGAAGCGGCGAGGTCGGCGGTATCCAGCAATTGTTCCAGCGTATCCAGCGCCAGCACACCCGTCGCCAGCATCTGCGCGGTGCCGTTGTTGAGCGCCAGGCCTTCCTTGAACGACAGCCTGATCGGCGAGAGTCCGGCGCGCTTCAGCGCCTCTGCACCGGATACGCGCTCGCCCTCATAAAACGCCTCGCCACCACCGAGCAACACGATCGCCAGATGCGACAGTGGCGCGAGATCACCGCTGGCGCCGACCGAGCCCTTCTCCGGCACTACCGGCACCACGCCGGCGTTGAGCATCGCCGTCAGCGCTTCGAGCGTGCTGACGCGAATACCCGAGTGGCCGCGCATCAACGTGTTGATGCGGATCAACAGCATCGCCCGCACCACGTCCTCGCCAAACGGCTTACCCACACATACCGCATGGGTAATGATCAGGTTGTGCTGCAGCTCTTCCAGCAAGGTGCCTTCGGTTTTGTGTGGATTTCCACCTGGCAATTCGTCGCGCAGACGATGTGCACCCAGCAGCTTGTCAGCATTGCTGCCGAAGCCAGTGGTGACGCCGTAGGTAGGCTCGCCGCAGCTGACTTTCTCGGCAAGAAAATCGGCGGCGCGCTGCACCCGCTCGAGTCCCGCCGGCGCCAGTGAAACCCTGTTGCCATGGCGTGCGACCGCCACCAGCTGGGCACGGGTGAGGCTGTTGCCGTCAAGAACGATGGTGTCAGTTGTGCCCACTACTGCCTCACTGATGAATTGCGTCGTCAATTACCGAGTCGCCAGAGAAAACATTCAGCCCATCGCCGCGGCCTGCTCCAGCTCCACCCGCAGCGTCTTGATCAACTCGCCTCGCGCCACCTCGAACTGATCCTCGCGGCGCAGATCCTTCACCGTCACCACGCCCTTGGCTATCTCATCCTCGCCAAGCACGATCACGAAGCGGATGCCGGCGCGGTCGGCGTACTTGAACTGCTTGCCGAGTTTGCCGCCTTCCAGCACCACCTCGGTGGCGATGCCGGCGCCGCGCAGCTCACTGGCCAGCGCGAGATAGGCCGGCAGTTGCGCCACGTCCATCTGGGTCACCAGCACGTCGACTGTGCTGGTTGCGGTGCTGATCAGCCCCGCATCGCGCAGCTGCCAGTACAGACGGGTGAGTCCGATCGAGATGCCGACACCCGGCAGGTGCGATTTGGTGTACTGGCCGGCCAGGTTCTCGTAACGGCCACCCGAGCAGATCGAACCGATCTGCGGATGATCGTTCAGCGTGGTCTCGTAGACCGTGCCGGTGTAGTAGTCGAGACCACGGGCGATCGACAGGTTGAGCGCGTAGTGCGTCTCCGGCACGCCGAACGCGTGGATCAGGTCCAGTACTTCCTTCAGTTCATGGCGGCCCTGCTCCATCGCCTCCGGGCCGGCGCCGAGCGCATCGAGTTTGTCGAGCGCGTCCTGCAGCGAGGTAGAGCGCACCTGCACGAAGGCCAGGATTTTCTGCGCAACCTCGATGCCGAGGCCGAACGCCTCGCCGGTCAGCGTGTCGCGCACGTAATCGGCGCCACGCTTGTCCAGCTTGTCCACCTCACGCAGCACCAGCATCTGTTGCTCGCCGTCGACGATGCCGAGGCTTTCGAAGTAACCGCGCATCAGCTTGCGGTTGTTCAGCTGGATGGTGAATGGGCCAATGTTCAGTTCGCGGAACACGCTGTAGATCACTGCCGGGATCTCGGCGTCGTAGCGCACCGACAGCGCATCCTTGCCGATCACGTCGATATCGCACTGGTAGAACTCGCGGAAACGACCACGCTGGGCGCGCTCGCCGCGGTACACCTTCTGCATCTGGTAGCGGCGGAACGGGAAGCTGAGGTCGCGCTCGTGCTCGGCGACATAGCGCGCCAGCGGCACCGTGAGGTCGAAGCGCAGCGCCAGCTCGGGCGTGCCGGCGGCATCCTTGTCGGCCGCGTTCAGCGCACCGGTCGACTGCACGAAGTACACCTGCCGCTCGGTCTCGCCGCCGGTCTTGGTCAGCAGCACGTCGGAGTATTCGATCACCGGCGTTTCGATCGGCAGGAAGCCGAAGCGCTCGTAATTGCGACGGATCACGTCGAGCATGCGCTGGAACGCGATCTGGTCGAGCGGCAACAACTCGAGCACGCCAGGCATGGTGCGGGCCGGGGTAAGCGCCATGGAATCCTCTACTGACGATGGGGGACATTCCGTCTCGCGGCAGGCCGCGCGACGGCAGCCGTCAAGATTAACAGAACGCCATCGGCCTTCCGCAGCCTTTCCATCCATCAGGCGCATTGAACCTGTTGCCAAGCCCTCCCGCGACGATTAAGATACGCGGCTTCCCACGGGGTGTAGCTCAGCCTGGTAGAGCGCTACGTTCGGGACGTAGAAGTCGCAGGTTCGAATCCTGTCTCCCCGACCAAAAATTCGATGAAAAAGCCGGCCCAGCGCCGGCTTTTTTGTGCCCGCATTGATCTCCGGGCAAACTCAACCAGCGGCTGCCAGGGCCGCGAGCCGGTCGAGCTCGGCCCCGACGAAACCCGCCTCCAGCCGCGCCGGTCGATTGAACGGCCCGCGCAGGCTGACGCCCATGTACTCGCGCAGCAGCGCGAAGAACGTGTCGATCGGCTCGACCCCATCGCGCTCGCAGCAATGCCGATACCAGCGGGTTCCGGCGGCGACGTGGGCAACTTCCTCGCGCAGGATCACTTCGAGAATCGCCACCGTGTCGCTGTCGCCGAGGTGGCGCAGGCGTTCGATCATGCCCGGCGTGACATCCAGCCCGCGCGCTTCCAGCACGCGCGGCACCAGCGCCATGCGGGCGGTATCGTGATGTGCGGTTTTCTCGGCCATCGCCCACAGGCCATCGTGGGCATCGAAGTCGCCGTAGGCGTGGCCGAGTTCGACCAGTCGCGCGGACAGCATCGCGAAGTGGCGTGCCTCGTCGTGAGCGCAACTGGCCCAATCGAGGTAATACGCATCAGGCTTGCCGCGATAGCGGTAGACCGCGTCCCATGCAAGGTTGATCGCGTTGAACTCGATGTGTGCCACCGCGTGCACCAGCGCAGCGCGGCCTTCTGCACTGCCGAGCCCGCGTTGCGGCACCTGGCGTGCGTTGACCAGGTGAGGTTTCACTGGACGCCCGGGTGCGCCGATCGGCTCGGGCGGCGGTGAGGCGGGGTCGGCGCGCAGCTCACCGGCAAGAAAACCCTGCCAGGTTTCGTGGGTCAGGCGCAGTTTCTCTGCCGGGTCGGTGGCGTCGAGACAATGTTTGGCGGCAGCGTGGAGATCGGTCATGTGGTTTTTTTGCGAGCGCCGCCCCTCACCTCGATCCTCTCCCCGCAGGGGAGAGGAGGCCATACGGTCACACGCCGCGGCGCGCGGCCTTGGCGTCGTCCGAACGCAGCATCTGCACCTGTTTCAGATAGCTCTGGTCCAGGCCGGTGACGTATTCGCCGGAGAAGCATGAGGTGTCGAACTGCTTCAGGTTTTCGTTGCCGTCCTGCACCGCCCAGATCAGGTCCTTGAGATCCTGATAGATCAGCCAGTCGGCACCGAGCATCGTCTCCACTTCCTGCTCGGTGTGGCCGGCGGCGATCAGCTCCGAGGTGGATGGCATGTCGATGCCGTAGACATTCGGATAGCGCACCGGCGGCGCGGCCGACGCGAAATAGACGTTTTTCGCTCCGGCGTCGCGGGCCATCTGGATGATCTGCTTCGAAGTGGTGCCGCGCACGATCGAGTCGTCGACCAGCAGCACGTTCTTCTTGCGGAACTCCAGGTCGATCGGATTGAGCTTGCGGCGCACCGATTTCACCCGCTCGCCCTGTCCCGGCATGATGAAGGTGCGGCCGATGTAGCGATTCTTGACGAGGCCTTCGCGGAACGGCACGCCAAGCGCGCCGGCCAGCGCGCTGGCGGCGGTGCGCGCGGTATCGGGGATCGGGATCACCGCATCGATGCCATGGTCGGGCCGCTCACGCAGGATCTTCTCGGCCAGTTTCTCGCCCATGCGCAGGCGCGCCTTGTACACCGAGACGTCCTCGATCATCGAATCGGGCCGTGCCAGATAGACGTATTCGAAGATGCACGGCGTATGCAGCGCGCCCTCGGCGCAACGACGACTGTACAGCTGGCCGTTGTCGGTGATGATCACCGCCTCGCCCGGCGCCACGTCGCGGATGCGCTTGAAGCCCAGGATATCCAGCGCCACCGACTCCGATGCCACCGCGTACTCGTGGCCTTCCGCGGTGACCCGCTCGCCCAGCACCAGCGGGCGGATTCCGTGCGGATCGCGGAACGCGATCAGGCCGTAGCCCAGCAGCAGGGCGATGCAGGCATAGCCGCCGCGGGCGCGCGCATGCACACCGGCCACCGCCTTGAAGATGTGGTCCGGGGTCAACTCCATCCGGTCCTGGATCTGTAGCTCGTGTGCCAGCACGTTCAACAGCACCTCCGAATCGGAATCTGTGTTGATGTGGCGGCGGTCGTCCTCGAACATCTCGCGGCGCAGCGCTTCGGTGTTGACGAGATTGCCGTTGTGCGCAATCGCAATGCCATAAGGCGAATTCACGTACAACGGCTGTGCCTCGGCCGAACCTTCCGAACCGGCGGTCGGATAACGGCAATGGCCGATGCCGATGCGCCCGCGCAAGCCGCTCATCGCGGCCTGGCTGAACACGTCGCGCACCAGTCCGTTGCCCTTGTGCAGGCGCAGCCGCGAGCCGTCCACCGTGGCGATGCCGGCAGCGTCCTGGCCGCGATGCTGCAGCACCGTCAGTCCGTCATAGAGCGACGATGCCACCTCGGTGGTACCGACAATGCCGATGATTCCGCACATGGTTTGTTGCCTGCTTCAGTAGTCGTGTTCTAAGGGTGTCTGGGACGGCTGGCGGCACTGCTGGCAGTGGCCGGTGCCGAGGTTGTGCGTGGTGCGGCAGGTGCCGATGTCGCGCCCGACATGGGGGCAGCCAGCGTGCCCGACAAGCTGGGCAGATGATCGAGTACCGCCGAGGGGTGGATCTTGTCGAGCACGTCCGCGGGGTGAAGATGATCGCGCACGTTGGCCGGTATGTTCTGCCCCAGCCATGCCGCCAGGCCCTGAAACTGCGGGAGCAGCACCGATTGCTGCCACCACGGCTCACGAGTGAACATGGTGAGGCCGACCAGAAACACCAGCAGGGTGACCAGCAGCGCGCCACGCACGAAGCCGAACAACATGCCGAACAGACGATCGATACCGGACAGGCCTGTGCTCCAGATCAGCCGCCGCGTCGCGAAACGCAACAAGGCCCCGACGATCAATACGGCGATGAAACAGAGTGCGTAGCCCAGCCCGATCCGCGCGATGGGCACGGAAATCACGTGCTCCAGCTGCGCCGCCACTGCCGGCCCGAATGCGGCGGCCACCCAGAATGCCGCAACCCAGATCACCAGCGACAGCAGCTCGGCAACCAGCCCGCGCCACAGCCCGATCAGGATCGACAGGCCCAGGATCGCCAGAATGACCCAGTCGGTTCCGTTCATCCCTTCACCTGCTTCCTGACGGCTTGCCTGACTGCATGGGACATGGGCGAGGTCAGGGTACCGAAACGACGTTGCCGTCGATGCCCAACTTGGCCTTGACCTGATCGTGCACGCGTTGCGCATCGGCGCGCTGCGTCTGCGGGCCGGCACGCACGCGCCAGAGCTTCTTGCCGCCAGCCTGCACCGAATCGACGAAGCCATCGAAACCGTTGGCGCGCAGCTTGTCGCGCAGGGCATTGGCATCGGCCTGGCTGCTCATGGCCGCCAGCTGCACGGCCCAACCGCCTGCCTTGCTGACGGTGGCCTTGTCGCCGGCCGATGCTGCAGGCCTGATGGCCGCTGTCGTGCTGTCGTGGCTGGCATCCTGCTCCAGCCGTGCCGGCGCACCGGGAATCGACTGGGTGATCTTCAGGCGCGCCGCTTCGGCTGCGGCACGCGTCTCGAATGGCCCGGCGATGACCAGCGTGCGCGGTTGACCGGCCTGGGTGATGGTATGGCCTGCCACCGGATAACCGAGCGAGCGCACACGGCGTTCCAGGTTCGCGGCGCCCGCCGCGCTGGCATAAGCGCTCAGGTTGAGCGTGTAGCTGCCATGCCCCGCGGTAGGCACGGGTGTTGACGGCGTGGCCGGCGCAGGACTGGTCGGCGTTGCAGCAACCGGCTCCTGCCTGGTCGGCACGACGGTCGTCGGCTGCGGCCTGGTCGCGGGTGGTGCAGCGGGATTCGTCGCGGATCGCTGCGCGATCACCGGCTGGCTCGGCGAGGCGCCCGAGCCGGTCGTCACCGTCGTCGGCACCGGCTTCTTGCCGGCCTCGGGGTCGGTCTCCACATCGCGCGGGCGGCTTGAGCCGATATCCACTGTGGCCAGCCGATCGCCCGATGCCGGCGTCACGGTCTGGCTCGGCACGGTGCCGGCACTCGATGCGCCGGCGGCGGCATCCGGGGTCAGGCTCATCGTCCTCGTCTGCAGATCGCGATCCGGTGCCGGCGGGATCGCCAGGCTTACCGCCTGATCACCACCGGGAGCCGGTGGTGTACTGGAAAAGAACATCGGCACGAACAGAACCGCCAAGGCAATCAGGACGGCGGCGCCCAGCAGGCGTGTATTCAAGTCTTCGCTCCAAGGCTGCAAACGCGGTGTGCACCGCCGTGATTATACCTGCCTGCGACGGGCGCCATGATTCGGCCTCGGTTCCGGCTCAATCGGTGCGTTCAGCGACGATCGCGGCGGCCACGAAAAACGAGCCGAATGCGAGGATGCACTCACCCGGTTGCGCCGCCGCCCGGGCCGCGGCCAGCGCCGCGGCCACGTCGTCGTGCGCATCGAATGGCGCCTGCGGCAAGGTCCGCCGCAGGATCGCGGCCAGTGCCGTCACCACCAATCCGCGCGGCGAGACACGATCCAGCCCGGCCAGATGCCAGTGCGCGATGCGCGAACCGAGCGCACCGATCACTCCAGCCACATCCTTGTCCGCCAGCGCGCCATATACCGCATGCACGCATGTGGCCGGCTGCGCATCCAGCCATTCGGCGAGCGCGCGCGCGGCCTGGGGGTTGTGGCCCACGTCCACGATCAACAGCGGGTCGCCACCCAGCGATTGCAGTCGCGCCGGCACTCGCACTTCATGCAGACCGGTGCTGACCGCCGCAAAGACATCCTTCGACGCGAACGACATGTCGTCTACCCATAGCGCATGCAAGGCGGCAATCGCCGCTGCCGCGTTGGCAAACTGCACCGGCGCAGCCAGCGCGGGATTGGGCAGTTCCATCGCGCTGCCATCGCGGTGTTGCCAACGCCAGCCATCGGCATGCCGTTCGACGTGGAAATCGCGCCCGGCGCGCTCGACCCGGGCGCCGCACGCCGCCAGCGCGTCGAGCAGTCCGTCAGGTGGATCCATCTGGCCGACGATCACCGGCCGCCCCGCCCGCGCGATGCCGGCCTTCTCGCGGCCGATGCTGTCGCGGTTCGGCCCCAGCCAGTCCATGTGATCCAGATCCACCGTGGTCACGATCGCCACGTCGGCGTCGATGATGTTGACCGCGTCCAGCCGCCCGCCCAGCCCCACCTCCAGCACGGCCACGTCCAGTCCGGCACGCGCAAACAGATCCAGCGCCGCCAGCGTGCCGAATTCGAAATAGGTCAACGGGATGGCGTTATCTAGAGTTGCGCCGCGTGTCGCCTCGATCCGCTCAAACGAGGCGATCAGCATGGCGTCATCGGCATTCGCGCCATCAATACGAATGCGCTCGTTGTATTCGAGCAGATGCGGCGATGTGAACGTGCCAACACGCAGGCCGGCTGCTGTCAGCATCGCTTCGAGCAGGGCCACGGTCGAGCCCTTGCCGTTGGTGCCGCCCACCGTGATCACCCGATGCGCCGGCGCCGGGGCACCCATCCGTTGCCATACCTCGCGCACGCGATCGAGCCCCAGCTCGATGCTGTGCACGTTGACGCGTTCCTGATACGTCAGCCATTCGGCGAGATTGCGGGTCATGCAGTGACTTTGTGCTGATGAATCGAGCCGCATCCGGACAGCATGCGGGCGGAAAGGCACAAAGTTTAGAGCATCGCCTCAGCCGAACGGATGGATACCGCTGTAATGCAGTGCCATGTACATGGCGAACGCGGTCCACAAGGTTTTCTTGAGTGCCTTGCCGGCCAGAAAGACGACCAGCAGGCCAAGCAGCAACGGCATGTGTTTTTCCAGCGTACTGCGGGTGTCATTGACCACGTTCATGAGCATTCTCCGGCGGCGAAAGCGATGCAGGGCACGTCTGCCGCAAAGGGTGATGGATGAGTGTCAGCTGCGTAGATCCGCGTTCAACCGTGCAACGGCGCGCCGGCATGCATCGACCAGCAGAAGCCAAACACGATCGAAGCGGTGGCCAGCGTGGCAAACAGCGCCGGCATGTACTTTTCCATGGCCGCGTACTTGATGAAGGTATTCATGTCAGTTCTCCCTGCACCGTCTTGGTGTGGGAGAAATGATCCTTCGATGGCGCCGGCGAAAGCAGATGCGGTCGTCAAGCATCGCCGGTGACAATCGTCACCAGCACAGCGGTCTCACAACGGCGCATGCCGTAGCCGCAACGCATTGCTCACCACCGACACCGAACTCAGGCTCATCGCCAGCGCGGCGATCATCGGCGACAGCGTGATGCCGAACCACGGATACAGCACGCCAGCCGCCAGCGGCACGCCGATCGCGTTGTAGACGAAGGCGAAGAACAGGTTCTGGTGGATGTTGCGCACCGTCGCCTGCGACAGCTTGCGTGCGCGCACGATCGCACCCAGTTCGCCCCTGACCAGGGTCACCTGCGCGCTCTCCATCGCCACGTCGGTGCCGCTGCCCATCGCGATGCCAATGTCGGCGGCGGCCAGCGCGGGCGCGTCGTTGATGCCGTCGCCCGCCATCGCCACGCGGCGGCCTTCGGCCTTGAGCCGATTCACGACCGCGGCCTTGTCGGCGGGCGACACGTCGGCCTGCACCTCGTCGATGCCCAGCTCGTGCGCCACCGCCTGCGCGGTGGTGGCGTTGTCGCCGGTCAGCATCACGATGCGCAGACCGGCCGCGTGCAATGCCTTGAGCGCCGATGGCGTGTCCAGCTTGATCCGGTCGGCCACCGCCAGCAGGGCAGCGAGCGCGCCATCGACGGCCAGGAACATCACCGTAGCGCCCTGCCCGCGCAACTGTTCGGCGCGGGCGCTGGCGTCATCGCCGATCGCGATGCGCGACTCGACCATCAGCTTCGCGTTGCCCAATGCCATTTCGTTGCCGTCCACCCTGGCGCTGACACCGCGACCAGTCAGTGAATGGAAGTCCGTCGCCGCCAGCATGGCCACACCTTCGGCATCGGCGGCTGTCACGATCGCCCGCGCCAGCGGATGCTCGCTTGGCCGCTCCAGCGCAGCAGCCAGTGCCAGCAGCCGTTCGCGCGGCTGGCCACTCAAGGCCACCAGTTCGGTCAGCGCCGGCTTGCCCATGGTCAGCGTGCCGGTCTTGTCCACCACCAGGGTATCGATCTCGCGCATCGATTCAATCGCGCTGGCATCCTTGAACAGCACGCCGTGCTGCGCGCCGCGACCACTGGCGACCATGATCGAGATTGGCGTGGCCAGGCCCAGTGCACACGGACAAGCGATGATCAACACCGACACCGCGGCGATCAGCGCATGCGTCAGCCGCGGCTCCGGCCCAAGGACCGCCCACGCCGCGAACGCCAGCAGCGCGATCACCACCACCGCGGGCACGAACCATGCGGCCACCCGATCGGCCACGCGTTGCAGTGGTGCCCGGCTGCGTTGCGCCTGCGCCACCAGTGCCACGATCTGCGCCAGCATCGTCTCGCCACCGACCTTCTGCGCGCGCATGGTCAGCGCACCATCCTGGTTCACCGTGCCGCCGGTGAGCGGATCGTCCTTCGACTTGGCGACCGGCATCGGCTCGCCGGTGAGCATCGACTCGTCGACGTGGCTCTCGCCGTCCAGCACCACGCCGTCGACCGGCACCTTCTCGCCGGGGCGCACACGCAACACGTCGCCGGCATGCACCGCGTCCAGCGGCACGTCACTCTCGCTGCCGTCGGCGGCGATTCGTCGCGCGGTCTTCGGTGCCAATCCGAGCAACGCCTTCAGCGCCGCGCCGGTACGCCGGCGCGCACGCAGTTCCAGAAAGTCGCCCAGGGTGACCAGGGTGACGATCACCGCCGCCGATTCGAAATACACCGCGACCCGACCGTGCATGTCGCGGAAGCCGGCCGGGAATATTCCCGGCAGCAGGAACGCCACCGCGCTGTACAACCATGCCACGCCGGTGCCCAGCGCGATCAGCGTGTACATGTTCGGACGCCACGGCTTCAGCGAACGCCAGCCGCGCGCGAAAAACGGTGCGCCACCCCACAGCACCACGATGCTGGCCAGCACCGCCTCGACCCAGCTGGCCACGCCATCCCACGGCATCGGCAGATGCCAGCCGAACAGGTGCGGTCCCATCGCCAGCACGAACACCGGCACGGTAAGCGCCAGCAGCGTCCAGAAGCGCCGCGTCATCGACACCAGCTCGCCACCGTCGTCCGTGTCCAGGCTCGGCATCATCGGTTCCAGCGCCATGCCGCAGATCGGACAATGGCCGGGACCGACCTGCCGGATCTCGGGGTGCATCGGGCAGGTGTAGATCGTGCCGGGCGGCGCTGGCGGGACTGCACGCGCTTCGAGATACGCCGACGGATCGGCCACGAATTTCTCGTGGCAACGTGCCGAGCAGAAGTAGTAAGTCTGACCGTCATGCTCGGCGCGATACTTCGCTGTCTGCGGATCCACCGTCATGCCGCACACGGGATCCTTCACCGTGTGCACATGATCGTGATGGACATGCGCATGCTGTCCATGATCGTGATGCGCGTGATCGTGCGCCGCCGGCTTCGCGGCGCAACAGCTGCCTGCCACACTCTTCTCGCCAGCGCCCGGATATGTCGCCGGCGCGGCATCGAACTTCGCCTTGCAGCCAGCGCTGCAGAAATAATACGTTTGCCCGTCATGCGTCCCGACATGCTTAGTCGTAGCCGGATCAACCGCCATGCCGCAGACCGGATCGATCGCCTTGTCGTCGACCGGCTTGCCGCTGCCCCCGCAGCAGGAATCCTGCGCACTCATGACTTCACCTCGTCATCGCTCAACGCACGCAGGATCGGACATTCCTCCGGCTTGCCATGCCCCGGGCACGACTCGACCAGCTGTGCCAGTCCATCGCGCACGCGCTGCAATTCGATAATCCGTTGCTCGATCGCCGCCAGTCGCTGCTGCGCCCGCTGCTTCACGGCCTTCACCCCGCGCTGCCGATCGGCCGACAACGCCAGCAACTCGCGGATCTCCTCCAGCGTGAAGCCAAGATCCTTGGCGCGTCGGATGAAGCGCAACTGCGCGACCGTGCCCTCGCCGTAACTGCGATAGCCTGACGCGCGTCGCTGCGGCTCGGGCAGCAAGCCCTCGCGCTCGTAATAACGGATCGTGTCGATCGCCACGCCGACGCGCTTGGCGACGGCACCGATGGTGAGCGGAGCAGTTTGTGTGTTCATGGCCAAAGTCTAGACCATTGATCTAGGTCCAGAGTCAAGCCCTGCCGAATCAGGTGTGCTCGATCCCTGCGGCAGCCCGGCTCGGGAGTTCTGGGACAGGAGTGCGCCACCCGGCGGCGAGCCTGCCCCATGCACCGTCGAGCGCGATCTTCCAAAAATGGCCGCATGTGCCGACCGTCCGACGGACGGTCGGCGAAGAGTAGTTCACTGTCCTGGCCGTCCTCGATGATCGCGACGCCGCGACTGCGAGGGAATCAGTCAATGCCTTGCGCCAGAGGCTCTTTTTGGCCCTGATACGGTGATGGTTCACCATCCCCACTAGGTCTATAGTCCTTCGAAGCAGGCAGGGGCTGCGTCCTCCGGAATCGCGACAGGCTGCCCTTCCCGGCCAACCCAAGCAGCGCTCGGTTCAGGTGGTAACCATTCCCTGCTGAAAACCGGTGCTGATGTCATGCGAACCCGATGGCATCGGATTCGGCGTGGCCGAAGTGCCAACATGGCTCTACGGCTTCAACGCCGGGCTGGCGCTCAGTTCGTGGCCAATAGGAGATAGCCATGTTCGATCTTGCCGGGCCCTTGCGTGATTTGCTGGAAGCGATGCCGGACGCCATCGTCATGGTCGATGCCAGCGGCATGATCGTATTTGCCAACTCCCAGGCCGAGCGTGTCTTCCGCTACGCGCCCGCCGAACTGATCGGACAATCGATCCAGATGCTGCTGCCCGAACGCTATCGCGCGGCGCATGTCGGTCATCGTGGCGGCTTTTTTGCGCAGCCGCGCACGCGTTCGATGGGCGCCAATCTCGAACTGTATGGCCGGCGCCGCGATGGCGAGGAGTTTCCGGTCGAGATCAGCCTCAGTCCGATCGTGATGGACGAAGGCACGATGGTCATGAGCGCGGTGCGGGATATCACGGTGCGCAAGCGCGCCGAGGAAAAATTCAGGGATCTGCTGGAGTCCGCACCCGACGCGATGGTAATCGTCAACCGCCAGGGCCTGATCGTGCTGGCCAACTCGCAGGCAGTGCAGCTGTTCGGCTGGAAGCGCGAGGAACTGCTCGGGCAGTTGATTGAGGTACTGGTGCCGACCCGTTTCCACCATCGGCATCCGGATCATCGCGCCAACTTTTTCGCGCAACCGCGGGCACGCAACATGGGCGCAGGCCTGGAGCTCTACGGCCTGCGCAAGGACGGCACCGAATTCCCGGTGGAGATCAGCCTGAGTCCATTGCAGACCGAGGAGGGCCTGCTGGTGTCCAGCGCCATCCGCGACGTTACCGAACGCAAGCAGGTCGAGGCTTCGCTGCAGCAGGCGAACCGGCTGAAAAGCCAGTTCCTGGCGAACATGTCGCACGAGTTGCGCACACCACTGAACGGCATCATCGGCTTCTCGCAACTGCTGGCCGATGGCAAGGCCGGACCGCTGCAGGACAAGCAGAAGGAATTCCTGGGCGACATCCTCAACAGCGGCCGTCATCTGCTGCAGCTGGTGAACGACCTGCTCGACATGGCCAAGATCGAGGCGGGTCGGATGGAGCTGCAGACGGAGGACTTCGCGCTACCGGCGGCCATCAATGAGGTCTGTGCGGTGCTATCACCGCAAGCCGACGAGAAGCGCATCACGGTGACCACGACCGTCGCACCCGGACTGGATCACGTCCGGCTCGACCGTCACAAGTTCAAGCAGATCCTGCTCAACCTGCTGTCCAACGCAGTCAAATTCACCGATTCCGGCGGGCGGGCACACATCGACGCCACATGCACGCCAGACGGTCAGTTGCAACTGCAGGTAACCGACACCGGCATCGGCATCGCGGCCGACGACCTGGCCCGCCTGTTCGTCGAATTCCAGCGCGTCGAGCGCGGCGTGGCAGGACGCTTCCAGGGTACCGGACTCGGACTTGCGCTGACCCGCAAGCTGGTCGAAATCCAGCACGGCACCATCACCGTGGATAGCGAGCCTGGCCGGGGCACCACCATGACGGTACGGCTGCCGTCGCAGACGGGGATGTCATGACACAGCGCATCCTCGTGGTCGACGACAATCCCACCAACCTCAAGCTGGCGATGTGCGTGCTCGAGCTGGAGGGCTATCGGGTGGACCAGGCGGTCGACGCCGAACAGGCGCTGATCTTTCTCCGCGATATCGTCCCCGACCTGATTTTCATGGACATCTCGCTGCCGGGCATGGACGGGTTGACCCTCACGCGCATGCTCAAGGACCAGGACCGCTTCAAACATGTACCCATCGTGGCGCTCACCGCGTTCGCCATGAAGGGCGATGAGGAACGGGCCCGTGAAGCCGGCTGCGACGGTTACATCGCCAAGCCGATCGATACCCGCGCGTTTCCCGCACAGGTCGCGGGCTACCTGCGTGGAATCGATCGCCCATGAATATCCTGATCGTCGACGATCAGCCCATCAACCTCAAGTTGCTGCGGGCACAACTGGAGGCGGAAGGTCATGTCGTCTTCGACGCGACCAACGGCATCGAGGCCCTGGCGGTGCTCGATCGCGAAGCGGTCGACGGCGTGGTGTCCGACATCCTGATGCCGCGCATGGACGGTTATCGCCTGTGCCTGGAAGTGAGGAAGCTCGCGCGCTTCAGCCACTTGCCGCTGGTGCTCTACACCAGCACCTACAACTCGCCCACCGACCGCGAACTGGCCCGCAGCGCCGGTGCCGATGCCTATATCTCGAAACCGGCGCCGACCGACGTCATCATGGCCGCCCTGCACGCGGCTGCCACCAATCCGCGCACCAGGGGCATGGCGCCGGCACCACAGGAAATCGAGTCGCCCGTGCTGCGCCAATACAGCGAAACGCTGGTGCGCAAGCTCGAGGACAAGAGTGCCGAGCTCGATCGCGCATGCGAAGGGCTGGCGCAGACCGAAGCGCGCCTGTCCGGCCTGGTCGAGTCGGCGCTCGATGCCATCATCGCCTTCGACGATGAGGGCAAGATCGTCCTCTTCAACGCCGCCGCCGAGGCAATGTTCGGATGCACGCGAACAGCAGCCCTGCGCAGCCCCGCGGCTGGGTTCTTCCCGGCAAACTTTCAGCAGACATGGCAGGCCGAGCTGACGCAGCAATCGACGCCGCGCCTGCTGCGCGCGTTGCGGCACAATGGCAGCGAATTCCCGATCGAGGCATCGATCTCGTGGCTGGATAGCTCGCAAGGTCGCCTCTACACGATGTTCATCCGCGACATCACCGAGCGCGATCGCATCGAGCGTGCACTTCAAGAAAGTGAGGAGCGCTTCCGCAGCATCATCGAGGCAAGCCAGGACTGGATCTGGGAAGTCGATCGCGAAGGCTGCCTGGTCTACACCAACAGCACTGTGCAGCAGATGCTCGGCTACAGCGCCGAGGAATTGCTGGGCCGCAATGTCATGGCGCTGATGCACCCGGCAGATCGCGCCATGGTCGCGGAACGCATCCCCTCCTTTCTCGAGCACCCGCGGCCGTGGCGAAGGCAGCCACTGCGCTGGTGCCATCGCGATGGCAGCGTGCATATCCTGGAAAGCACGGCGAACCCGGTGCTGGACGCCGCTGGCCAGGCCATCGGCTATCGCGGCGCTCACCATGACGATACGGAGCGGCTCGCGCAGGAAGCGCGGATCCACCGGCTCGCCCGCATCCATGCGGTGCTTAGCGCCATCGGCAACATCGTGGTGCGCGCGTCGAACCGCAACGAATTGCTGCACGATGCTTGCCGGGTCGCCGTCGATCAGGGCGGATTCAAGGCCGCCGCCATCGGCGAAGGTGCCGTCGACGGCACGCTGCGTGTCGTCGCCAGCTACGGCGACGCGACGGTACTGCGCGCGGTAGCGCCCAGTGAGCCGATGACCGTCAGACTGCCTGGCCCCCATCATCAGCACCCCGGAGCACAAGCGTTCCGCGAAAAACGCAGGGTCGTCATCGGCGACTTCACCCAGGCGGATGTTCCTGCAGCGCTGCGCGAGGAGATGGAGCGGGCCGGCATCCTGTCGGAAGTGGTGCTGCCGCTGGGGACCGGGCCTTGGGGCTTCCTGACCCTGTTCTCGGAATCAGTGCGCGACTACGACGACGAAGAAATCGGGCTGCTCGAGCGGCTGGCCGGCGAAATCGACCATGCCACGGACTTCATCGCCAAGAGCGAACGGCTGGAATACCTGGCCTACCACAATCCCGTGACAGGCCTGCCCAGTCGCAACGCGTTCCGCGAACAGGTACAGGCGATGCAGGCATGCGGGCCGATGATCGTCTGCGTACTGGACATTCGGCGTTTTGCCTACATCAATGATTCCCGCGGCCGCGCATTCGGCGACCAGTGCCTGCGCCACATCGGCAAGCGGCTGCGCCGCATATTTCCCGCTCCCGGATTCGTGGCACATCCGGAGGGCTGCACGTTCCTGCTCGCCTACCCGGTCACCAGCGCACTGAACACGGAGATCGAGCGGCTGCAGGCACAGTTGCGCAGGTTCGAGAACCAGGTATTCACGATCGACGGCGAAGAGATCTTCATTAATCCGCAGGGCGGCGTCGCCATCGCTCCGCAGCACGGCAACGATGGAGAGATGCTCGAACGCAACGGCATGTCCGCGCTGGCCGAGGCGGATCGTCGCGACGAGCTGCTGCATGTCTTCAGCGAGGAACTGCAAGGTCGTTCCTCACGCCGCCTCAAGCTCGAGAACGACTTGCGCCGCGCTCTGGCCCAGCGTGAGTTCGAGCTGTTTTACCAACCCAAATTCAACACCGTCGGCAATCGCCTGATCGGCGCCGAGGCCCTGTTGCGATGGCATCGCCCTGCAGGCGGAACGGTCTCGCCCGCCGAGTTCATCCCCGTGCTGGAAGAGACCGGGCTGATCGTGCCGGTCGGGGAATACGTGATGCGCGAGGCGCTGGGCCAGGTCATGGCATGGCGCGCCCGCTATCAGCCGGGCCTGCGGATCGCGGTCAACGTGTCCGCGCGCGAGCTGCGTTACAACGGCTTCCTCGAACAGTGCCGCGCGATCCTCGAACCCAGCCAGGCCGACCAGGGCATCGACATCGAGATCACCGAAAGCCTGCTGATGGACGACATCGATCACAACATCCCGCTGCTCGAAAAGCTGCGCGGGCTGGGTTGCCGCATTTCCATCGACGACTTTGGCACGGGCTACTCATCGCTCAACTACCTGACGCGTCTGCCGGCTGACGAGATCAAGATCGACCAGTCGTTCATCGCCACGCTGGCACAGAGCCCCGAGACCATGGGTCTGATCACCAACGTCATCAACCTCGCCCACTCGCTGTCGCTGCGCGTGGTCGCCGAAGGCGTGGAGAACGAGGAACAGGTCAAGCTGCTGCGTCTGCTGCGCTGCGATGTCCTGCAGGGCTATTTCCTCGGGCGGCCGATGCCGGCATCGGCGTTCGAGGAACTATTGGCACATGTGACGTAAAACGCGAGTCGCGGCCTTGCCCATCGCTCAGCTCGTCCGACCTCCCAGCTCCTTTTCCAGCGCACGGCGGAGATCGATCAATGCAGCCGTGATTTCGCCCGGGTCGATCACCCCGTACCCGAACGTCACCGCCGGCTCGATCTCCCGCGTCATCGCATAATCCGCCGTCGACTCGGCACCAGCCGCAAACCGCAGGGCTTTCGGCATGATCGCTGACGCCAGTTCGGGCTTGCGAATGCGAGCCGCCAGATGCAGGCCCGCCTCGGAGGGGATCGGTTCCATCCACTCGCCGAGCTCACGCCGCAAGCCATCGAGCAAAGCTTCACGCCGCTCGGCGTAGATCGGCCGCATGTGCCGGACGTGGCGCGCGAGGTGGCCATCGCGGATGAAAGCCGCCAGCACGGACTGGGTGATGGTGTCGCAATGCGAATCGGCGCAATGCTTGACGGTGATCAGGCCACTGCGGGCCCAAGCCGGCGCGACGACGAAGCCCTTGCGCAGTGAGGGAAACATGCTTTTGGAAAACGTGCCGATGTAGAACACCAGGGCGTCGCGGTCCAGCGTCTGCAACGCGTCGAGCGGGCGGCCGCCAAAGCGGAATTCGCCGTCGTAGTCGTCCTCGACGATCACCGCGTCGTGGGTGCGGGCGAAGTCGAGCAAGGCGGTGCGCCGGCGCAGTGACATCGCTACGCCGGTGGGCGACTGGTGCGAAGGAGTGACGCTGATGATGCGGACATCTTCTGGCAGGCGCTCGACACACAGCCCCTCGTCGTCCACCGGCAGCGGCACCAGTTGCGCGCCGGCCGCTGCGAACGCCGCGCGAACCGGCGGATAGCCGGGTTCTTCCACCGCCACCTTGGTCTGCCCCGGCGTGACCAGCAGGCGGGCGACAAGGTCGAACGCCTGCTGCGCGCCGGAAGTCACGATCACGTCATCGGCGGTGCAGGTCACCGCGCGGGCAAAGGCAATGTGCCGAGCGATGGCTTCACGCAGCGCTGGAATACCCTGCGACGGTGCATAGGCGGACTGTTCGCGCGAGCTCCTGCGCAGCGTCTGCGCCATCAGCCGGCGCCAGATGGCGTGCGGGAAATGGCGGTGATCGGGGATACCGAGCCGGAAGCTGCGTTCGGGCAGCATTCGGGGAGGCGAAGGTTGCAGGAACGGCGCGCGCCAGATCGGCGCAAAACGTGATTCCTTGATATCGACTTTTGATTTCGATGGCTTCGTCGCACGTCGTCGGGCGAGGTCGGCGACCACCGGCTTCGCACCCTTCTGCGGGATCAGATAGCCCTCGGCGACCAGCAGGTCGTAGGCAGTGACCACGGTGTTGCGAGCTACGCCGAGCGCCTCGGCGACCCGTCGCGTGGAAGGCAATGGCGAGTCCGCGGGCAATCGTCCGTCAAGGATTGCAGAGCGCAGCTGCTGGTGCAGTGCGTGGGTGAGCGTGCCCTGGCTGCGTGATGGAAGCACGACGGTAAAGGGGAAAACTGGTTCCATCGAATATCCATGAACTGGATCAATCAAGGCACCAGATTACTCCCAGAATGAGCCTCGAACGAAATCGATGTCTGCCCCATTGCAGAAGCTCAACCCGAGGAGGCCCTGTCATGACCCTGTCCATCTGCGAGACCTGCGGTACCCAGTATGCGGATGCGCCCGCAGCGCCCATGCACTGTCCGGTGTGCGAAGACGATCGCCAGTATGTCGGACCGAAAGGACAGACATGGACGACGCATGACGCACTCAAGTCCGGCTACACGCTGCGGCTCGAAGATGATGCGGGCCTGCTGGGCATCGGGCTTGCGCCGGATTTCGCGATCAACCAGCGGGCGCTTTACCTGCCCACGGATGCGGGCAACATCCTGTGGGAATGCCTCAGCCTGGTCACCGATGACGCGGTCGGCGTGCTCAAGGCGCGCGGCGGCGTGGATCTGATCGCCATCTCGCACCCGCACTTCTACTCGTCGATGGTGGAATGGAGTGAAGCGCTGGGAAACGTCCCGATCCTGCTCCACGAAGCGGACAAGGAATGGGTGCGCCGGCCATCGCCGAACATCCGGTTCTGGAGCGGTGACACGCACCGGTTGTCCGATGGCGTGACGCTGATCCGCAGCGGCGGCCATTTTCCCGGCAGCACGGTATTGCACTGGAAGGACGGCCCGCGCGCCGGCGGGGCCCTGTTCTCGGGCGACGCGCCGCAGGTGGTGAGTGACCGACGCCACGTCTCCTTCATGCACAGCTACCCCAACTACATGCCGATGAAATCCGGCGCCGTGCGGGGCATGCAGGCGCGCCTCGAGGGTTACGCATTCGAAGACGTGTTTGGCTACACCTGGGGCCGCAACATCATCGGCAAAGCTCGCGCCGCGGTCGACGAATCGTTCGAACGCTACCTGTCGGCGATGGCTGGCTGATCGTCAGCAGAGACGAGCACAAACGTTCACTCACGTATCGAAGGAGCACACCGGCATGACCAGTCCATCCCATCGCATGCACGACTACCTGCCGGCGCGGTTCAGCAGCGCCGCCGGGGAGCAATGGATACCGTCCGCGACACCCGGCAAATCGTCGCGGCCGCTGCGCTTCTTCGCCGACGATCGCGGCTTCGTCGAGTTGCTGCGCATGGAGCCTGGGGTGGTGATGCCGCTGCATCGCCACAGCGGCGAGATCCATGCCTACAACCTCACAGGTACACGCAAGCTGTGCACCGGTGAACTGATCGGCCCGGGCGACTATGTGTACGAACCGCCCGGCAATGTCGACTGGTGGAAGATCGTCGGCGACGAACCGATGATCGCGATGGTAATCGTGATGGGTGCGGTGGAATTCCTCGGCCCCGGCGGCATCGTGACCGCCCGCGCGTCAGCCAGCACCCAGCTGGCGGAGTACGAACGATATTGCGGCGCGAATGGACTGAAGGTGCAGGATCTGCTGGATCGCTGAGTCAAACGCTCATCTGCTTCATGTAGCCGGTGGGTGTGACGCCGAGGATTCGGTGGAACATCGCGCTGAATGCACTGCAGCTTGCGTAACCGGCATCGCGCGCGACTTTTTTGATGGGGTAGCCGGCGCTCATCCGGTTCAACGCCCTGGCCAGTCGCACGTGTTGCCGCCAACGCGCGAAGGTCATCTTCAATTCGCTTTCGAATAACCGCGCCAGCGTTCGACTGCTGGCGCCGACATGCTGCGCCAGCTGATCGAGCGTATCCGTCCGCGAGGGGTCGACCAGCATGCGCTGGCATGCTTTCCTCAGGCGCGGATCGGACGGCGAAGGGATGTGGATGGCCATCTCTTCGGCGCCCCGCAGTTCATGTAGCAGCAACGGCGTCATCATCAGCATGCGCTCCCTGTCTCTGGACCGGTGCGCCTGGACCATCGCCAGCATGAGCTCGCGAAGCAGCCCCGTTGCCGTCAGAACCCGGCAATGGGTACCGAGCGACATGCTGCTGCCGCGATCGAGGTACAGCGTGCGTATGGCCACGTGGCCTTCCATGCGGATCTCGTGCGTCATCCCGGCGGGCACCCATAGCGAGCGCTGCGGCGGCACGATCCAGATGCCCTCGCGCGTCGTCACCTGCATGACGCCCGACGCCGCATAAATGATCTGCCCACGCCGATGCCGATGCCTCGGTATCTGGCACCCCTTTGGATAATCCTTGGCGAGCGCTGTCACCGGCCATGCCGGCTTCGAGCCAACGTGCTGTCTGGAACGCGACACAGAATGGCCTCCTTTCGCTATACGGACACCGTAGGCTGATTCTGGACGAACGGTCAGCCCACAACAACGCGCTGCATTCAATCGACGCACACGCGGCGAAAACACCGGCACAAGAGAGATAGCCATGAACGACCCGATCATCACGCGACGTACGGTGCTCAAGGCAGGCGCCACCCTGGCAGGAGCATTCGCGCTGGGCGGCCTGGGCCTGCGGGCCAAAACCCGTGGAGGCAGAGAGCGGCCGACGCTGGTCGTGCTCTGGCTCAATGGCGGGCCGGCAGGCCTGTTCAACAGTGCGGACTCGTTCCTCTCCAATGGGGCTTACGGCGTGACCGCCGACAATGTCCGCGTCCTGGCAAACGGTGTTTGCGTCGATGCCGGTTCGCTTGGCGCCTTGCCGGAATCGGCATTGACGCACATGGCTTCGATCGGTTTCAGGCATGGCCGCTACCCGCACACGGAGGCACGGACGGCGATGCTGGAAAAAAACTCGCACAGCCTGCTGCTGCAGATGGCCGCAGCCATGCCCGGCGGGGCGGCCCGTTGCGCCATCGTCAACAGTCTCGGCCTGCCCGTCGGAGTCGCGACGACGCCTCCGGCGGAGCGCGGCACCGTCTTCGAACGGATCGTGCAGTTCGAAGACGTGAACCGGCATTTCCCCGCCGCGGAGTTCGACAACATCCGCCATGCTTATGGCGTGGTCACCGGAAGCACCACCATCGACAACCAGCGAGCGACCTTCGCCAGTATCGAATCGCTGATCCTCGCGGACGTCGGCGTGATCTTCGCGCAGCCTGCCTACACCGGGCGACCCGACCGGCAGTTCGATACCCATCACGACGACGCGGGAACGCTGGCGCGCGACATCATGACGCCCATCACGCCTTCGCTGATCACATTTCTCGACCGTGTAATGGCGTTACCCGAACGCAACGTGGTGACGCTGTTGGTCGGCGAATTCAGCCGGACGCTACCAGGCGCGGATCATGCACCAGGCGGCACCGCCACTGTGATCGGCAAATACGTCAAGACGGGTACGACCGGACGGCAACTTCCCGATGGTTCGCCACCCGAACACGCCGCGTCGCCCGAGGCGTTGTGGGCCTATGCCGCTGCTGCCTTGCGTCTGGGTGGAGCGGCGCCATTCGGGCGCAATCCGCACCCGGAGCTGCTCGTGTGACACGTTTGCCGCCTCTTGCCGGCTTCTCTCAATCCCGTCTCCTTGCCCGCAATCTTGTCATCGGCCTCCAACCATGACGGCGGGCGCGCCTCCCGGGGACTGCGCGCACAAGCCCGCCCCAGGCTATTGAACCGCTCGCTCGGCCGGCACCTACCGATCGAGGCAAAGCTGGTGAGAACTACCGCGAAGATCTGCGCGACCGCCAGAGATCGGCCAGAAGCGGACGTTTGTGCTGCTCATCAATCGGCAGTCGCGCCAACTGCCCTTCCATGCGGAGGGTATGGGCCAGGGAATGTCTGGCGTCGTGAGTCGAGCCAGAGGCTATTGATCGAATCGATGGTCCACGGCCAAATTTTGGCTGGCAGGTAGATGTGGCGAGAGTGTGGCTTGAATGCTTTAACCGGGTGTGTGGCGTGAGTTCTTCGCCGAGGCCATCGCTCCGTCACTCGCCTGGCTTGCGCTCAGTGCCACCGTACCCGGGATGTGCTGTTTGCCCCATCGCACAAATGCAAGCAGCACTCCGCCCAGATCCTTTCCTTTCTGCGTGAGCGTATAGGAGTACCGGATGGGACGTTCGTGATAAGGGGTCCTGACGATGATGCCGGCACTTTCGAGGCGCTTGAGCCGATCAGCGAGGATGTTGGTTGGAATACCTTCCGGTGAAGCTGCGAGCTCCCCGTAAGTGTGCTTGCCGTGCAGCAAGTCACGCACCACGAGCAGCGACCACTTGTCGCCAACGACGTCGAGCGAATTGGCAACCGCACAGGGGGAGCGCAGAAAAGTCTTGCGGGTACTCATTTGTCGGACTCCATGGCCCAAAGGGCGGGTTACTTGCAGAGTGCAAGTCATGGTGCTACGTTGGGTAGACACTTGCAAAACGCAAGTCACTGGAGGATCCATGGAAACCACCGCCTTTCAGCCCCCGGCCAACTCACCTTCCGCGGGGCTCGGCAGCGTTCGCGCAAGCGTCATCCTCGCTTTGTCCGTATGGTTCTTGCTGGTTGTATCGCTCGGCGCAACAGGAGCTTTCGTCGGCCCGCCAGGGAAACCACCCATTGCCATGGCGATAGGTGTCACTGCTCCCTTGCTGCTCTTCTTTGTATGGATGCGCCTCTCGCGATCGTTCCGCGAATTGATTCTTTCGCTGGATCTGCGTCTCATCACGGGTATGCAGGCGTGGCGGTGGGAGGGTTTCGGTTTCCTTTCCCTGTACGCCAACCACGTGCTCCCTGCCGGGTTCGCTCTAACCGCTGGACTCGGAGACATGGCAATCGGTTTTGCTGCGCCGTGGATGATTCTTGGACTCATACGTCAACCTGGATTCGCCGCGAGCGCCGCGTTCGTCCGTTGGAATGTCCTCGGCATCCTGGATCTGGTCATAGCCGTCTGTATGGGCGCCTTGAGTGCCATGCTGGCTGGAGGAATTCCGGGGAAAATCAGCACCGCGCCCATGGCAACCCTGCCGTTGCTGCTGATTCCGGCGTTTCAAGTGCCGTTGTTTCTCATGCTGCACATAACGGCGCTGATGCAGAGCCGACGGAACAAGTAGAACAAGCGGCATTGTGGCGCTTGCTCTTTGCGCACACCGAAGGCGTTTGCTTTGGGCTTGTTGCTGTTGTTCTGTGCCGACGGCAGGTTGGCCGGGTGACCAAAGGAGCCGCGCGTAAACCTGCTGAGCTGAGTACGCAGGCCATCGCAGGGTGGGACCTTGGCGGAGGGGTCTGGCTGGTCGCTGCTATCGGACAAGCTCGATCGCGTCCTTTCGCTCATCTACCCCGACGTTTTGCCGGCGGGTTAAAGCGTGAGACCGGACATGGTTCGTCGATCTGGGCCCCATGCCCTCTCGGGTCACGCGTGCGCTGGTCTGGTCGATAGCGTTGCGTCGCTGGATCGAGGAGCCCCGGCAGCCGGATCGACCAGTAAACTCTCGACCGCCCCAATCGCTGTCCGATTCAACTTCACATATGGAGCGGTGCCGTGCCCGAATTTCATCACTGGTTTGCTTTCGCCCTGGTTGCACTCGGCCTCGTGCTGACGCCCGGCCCGAACATGCTTTACCTGGTTTCCCGCTCGATTTCCCAGGGCCGCAAGGCGGGGCTGGTTTCGCTCGTGGGCGTAGCGCTCGGCTTTATCGTCTACATGTTGTTCGCCGCCTTCGGCATTACCGCTTTGCTGATGACCGTGCCGCTGGCTTATGACGCCTTGCGCTTCGCTGGCGCGGTGTATCTGTTGTATCTCGCCTGGCAGGCGGTCAAGCCCGGTGGGCGGTCGCCGTTCCAGGTGCGCAACCTGCCGGCCGATAGCCCGAAGCAGCTCGTAGTCATGGGCTTCCTGACCAATCTTCTGAATCCGAAGGCGGCGGTGTTGTACCTGTCGTTGTTGCCGCAATTCATCAGTCCAGAGCGCGGCAATGTGCTTGGCCAGTCGCTGGTGCTCGGATTTACCCAGATCACAATCAGCCTGTCGGTCAACGCAGTGATCGCGATCATGGCCGGCACCATCGCCGGCTTCCTCGCCGGTCGCCCGGTATGGCTCGCCGTACAGCGCTGGATGATGGGTACGGTGCTGGCGGGACTTGCGGTGCGGATGGCGACCGAAGCCCGGCGCTGAAAAGATTCCGTCTGCCGTGGCGATTCCGGCCGCCCAGACAGCGGACAACACACGGACCGGCATCGGCCCGAAAGCTCAGCGCAAGAGCATCAAACGCGTGGAGTTGACGGGGAGTCTCTTGCGGAATGGCCAGATGACACGCGACCGTGCCTGGGAGGGTTTACCAGCCATCGCGCGCTGCACACTTTCCATTGTCCATTCGGGCACCCGATTGAAACTGGCGGAATCTCCTTCAAATCGCGGAATCACGTGCAGGCGGAAATGAAACAGATGCTGGTCGTTGTTCTGCCGTAAGGTTGTGCCCTCGGCTGCAAAGGCCAGCTTTGCGCCCCGAGCTATGCGTAGAACTGCAGGTGGATTCTTCATGTCCTCACACTGCCGAGCCAATCCGGAGGAACCAAGTCGTGGCAAGCGATGTGCCGGGTATGAGTAGTCTGTTCGAAATTGCTTTTGACCCCCCGCCTAAAGGGAGCCGCCGATCTGCGGAATCCGTCTGTGCGCAGTTGCGCGCCGCGATCCTTGATGGTCGGTTGGTTCCCGGATCCAAACTCCCGGGGCAGCGTCAGTCGGCTGTCTTTTTCGGTGTATCGAGAAACACGGTTGCCCGGGCTTATGCGAGGCTGGCAGTCGAGGGGTTGGTACGGTCCCGGCAAGGGTCGGGAACGTATGTGGCGTCGAAGCAGCGTCATCCGCCGCGCGGGCTCCTCTCGACGCAGCTAACGCCCGACCCGCGTCTGAATTCGCTGTGGTCGCGGCCAGAACTTGCCCGCGCACTCAACTTCTGGCACGACAGTCAGCGTACAAAGGCGCCGAGGGCTGCTGCATCCCTGGATTTTCGGCCCGCGCTGGTTGATCCGCGATTGTTCCCTTTCGAAATATTTCGTCGGGTCAGTGCCAAGCAGCTCCGGCGCATGGAATTGAAGCCTCCTGCATTCAAGAGTCCGCAAGGCAATCAGGGGCATTTCCCACTGAGGACGGCCATCGCGACGCACATCGGCATCTCGCGCGCGGTCGTGTGCGAGCCCAACGATGTGCTGGTTACCGCCGGCGCGCAGCAGGCTTTCGATATTCTCGCCCGTGTACTGGTAACTCCCGGGGTTACGACGGTCGCCATTGAAGATCCAGGCTACCCCCCGATGCGTGCTGCATTTCTCGCCGCCGGCGCCAAGGTCGTGCCCGTACCGGTCGACGCGCAGGGGCTGGTGGTCGACGCCCTGCCGATTCCCGTACACGTTGTCTGCGTATGTCCTTCACACCAATTTCCGATCGGCGTATCCATGTCCGTGCAGCGGCGGGCGGCACTGCTCAGCTTTGCTCGCAAGCATGGGGCGGTCATCGTTGAGGACGATTACGACGGAGAATTCCGCTACGACGGCACTCCCCTTCAGGCGCTACGGTCCACGGCGACCGCGGATGACGTGTTCTACGTCGGCACCTTCTCCAAGTGCATGCTCCCCGCATTGCGACTGGGATTCATAGTGGCACCCCAATGGGCCATGCCGGCGCTGATCACAGCGAAGAACTGTCTCGATTGGCATTGCCCGACGTTGACGCAAATGGCGGTTGCCCGTTTCATCGCGGATGGGCATCTGGCGCGGCACGTGCGAAAGCTTCGTGGCGTATACAGGAAGCGACGGGACCTCATAGAGGAGATACTCCGGTCGGACTTTTCGGGAGAACTGTCGCCGATGCAGTCGCATTACGGGATGCATGTGGCGGCGTTCTCGACGCTACCCAAACGCCTCGAACGTGTCACCGCCAGATTGCTGGAGTTGAACGTGCATTTGCATTCGTTCGAGCGCTATTTTTTCGGCGCACCAACATCGGAAGGCCTGGTTTTTGGCTACGGGGCCGCTGACCTCAAGGATATCGAGCAAGGCCTGAAGGCGTTACGGGACGTGCTCTAGGCGCAGACGGCGCCCGATAGGGGGAAACGCCGGCTCTGCCGCATCCAACGCAACCACGTGGGGCGTCACTATCGACGCCCGCGTCGTCGTCGCCGACTATGACCTGCCAACGCCAACTTTCCCGGCTCTAGCGGGTGAAGGTCATGACCCAGTTCGTCTCCCAGGTTTTACCTCCATCGACGGAGAACGCTTGCTCGAAGCGGGACGAATTTGGCTTGATGTCGGAGAAGCCGTTTCGCACCATGATACGTCGTCCCTTGAAGGTATCCGGGCCATAGAATTCTCCGCGCCCGTCCTTGAACTCCCCGATCATGGGGGCGCCGTCCAGCATGCCGACGCTGCTATTTGCCCAGTTCAGATTCCACTGATGGGCCTGCGGGTTGTACAGGCGAAGTCCAGCGCCTTCGATATGGCCGGCCGGCCCCTCCACCTCGAGTTCGAAGAGGCTGGCGCGACCGTTCCAAACCTTGCGAACGGCTGACATGCCGTCGTACTCGGTCCAGGTTGTTGAGCCCGTCAGCGGATGCACAAGCCGGGACACGTGGGTCTTCCACGTACCGAAATTGAAGTCGAAGTCATGCTGGCCATCCCGTTCCGCCGCCTTTATCGGCCCGACCGCCGCGAAGAGGATCGCCGTCGATAAAACCGAGATTGCCCATGTTCTTTCACGCTTGATCATAGAGGTCCACCGAAGTGTTGAATAAACCAGGTTGTATTGCCATGAATGGATCGACTGCGGATCGCATTATTTCAATTGCACCCAGTTTTATAGACGCCACTTCCCAGAAAAGCATGCGGGCCACTTTGACGGGAAAGTCAGCGCTTTGGATAACTGGCTGCACTAACGAGACCGGGCTTTCCAGCGTGGCTTATGCCCGCGTCGTCATCGAAGCCTCCCAACGTCGCGTCCAGCGAAGTGGACCACCCTAAATTTCTCCGACTGGCCCTGCTGGCGCTGCGGGTTTTCCCTAAAGTCTTGCCCTAGGGTTTGTTGCTTATGTGGAGAACGCGATGATGTGGAGACAGCTGTTACGTGGCGTCATGATGGCAGGCGTTCTTGCTTGCTCATCCTTGAACGCAGGAGCCGCGTCGCCTCGCGACGGCTCACATGACTTCGACTTTGTTCGCGGGGCTTGGCATACCCATGTCACGCAAGTGCTCGACCCGTTCGATGGCGGGACCCACACGGTGACCATGGACGGTACCAAGACAGTGCGGCCGATTTGGGGTGGCCGCGCGTGGCTTGAGGAAATCGAGGCCGACGGCCCAAGTGGACATTGGGAAGGCGCCTCGCTGTTCGTCTACAACTCAAAAGCCGGGCAATGGAGCCAGACTTACATCGACAGCGCTTCGGGAGAGATTGAGGCCCCGACCATCGGAGGCTTCAAAGACGGCCGGGGCGAGCTGTTCGGCACGACTGTTTATAAAGGTCGCACGGTACTGGTACGCGGAGTTTGGTCAGACATCAGGACCGACTCTGATCGCTATGAGATTTCTTACTCCCGCGACGGCGGCCTGACATGGGCAACCGCGTTCAAAGCCTATTTGACACGGCTCAAGTGATCGCATCCGGGCTCCCGCTCAGGCGACGCGGGAACCGCTGCTCTCTGAGGAGATTGATCGGGAGCCGTGCAGATGAACCGGTCGGTGTGGCCGCGAATCGACCTGTCAAACACGGTGACAGTGTGCGGGTCGGCGGGATTGGTCAGGATCGCACTCTCGCTTCCGAACTTGAATCCTGCTGCTTCGACTTCGCGGCATACTACCGAAGGCTCAATGCGGTGCAAGGTGTCGGTCACGCCCGCAGGCGAGTGCCTGGTGGCGATGTGGTCGAGCACGATTTGAACCCCACCCGGCTTGAGTGCCGTACACATCGCCTTTTCGCATGTCGCAAACTCCTCGAATGCGCCTGCCAAGCGGCGCGACATGTGAACCAGAAAATAGATTTCGATCCGTCAGGATCCTGTTCGACATGCGCGCTGAAGCTCAGCCCGCATGACTGGCTTCACCCTTGATCCGTGTGTCCGTCGCAATCCAGTTCACCTCCCAGGTCTTGCCCCCATCCGCGGAGAAGGCCTGTTCGAATCGGTACACGTCGGCCGTGACCTTCGAGATGACGAATCGAACCAGGATGTCGCGGCCGTCCAGTGTTTCCTTGTCGTAAAACTCGCCACGTCCGTTCTTGAACCCGCCGACCGTGGGCACGCCCAATCCACCGCCCCTGCTGCTGGCAACGTTGAGGCTCCACTGGCGCGACGCGGGGTCGTACAGGCGCAGGGACAGCAGTTCGATATGGCCTGCCCGACCATCCACTTCGAGCTCGACCAGGTTGGCGCGGCCGTTCCAGATCTTGCGGATGACGCTGGTGCCGTCGTACTCGAGCCAGACGGTGGAACCGGTCAAGGGGTGCTGGAGGCGTGAGACGTGGGTTTTCCAGTTGCCGATCTCGAAATCGAAATCGTGTTGCCCATCTCGATTCGCAGGGCTGCGACTTGTTGCCGGTGCAGCGGCTGGCTGGCTGGCGAATCCCTGCAGCGGCAGCGTACCGGCGACCAGGATCGAGGCCACCAGGCCGGCACGAATGGATCTGAATGCATTCATCGCAATTCCCTCAGTAGACGACGTTGAGCGCCACGGCCGGCGTGACCGTGGTCGCCGTGTTGTGACCCCCGGTGATCACCCGAACGCCAAAAATCGCACCGACGTTCGCGTTCCAGCTGTACTCCACCGCCGGTGCAAAACCGAACGCCTTGCTGGGGCCAGAGTCCAGGTGGATTCTCGGTGGAGGGGGCACGCTGCTCGAATCCAGCCCCTGCACGTAGCCGGTCACCGAAGTAGTACGGCTGTGGCTGTAGGTCAGGTCGAGCGCCAGCACCCAGCTGCGCGTCAGGCTGTATTCCCAGGCCAGGTCGGCAAAGAAGGAACTTCCGGGCCTGGCCGTTCCGCGAAATCCCGGACCGGTTCCGTAGACACTGACGTCGGCAACATTCGCGTGGCTGGAAAACGCCTGCGACACATCGAAGCGCACGCGCAGGATGCGGCCGTTCGCCAACCAGAAGTAGGTCTGGGTGTTGACCTGCAACGTGGTTACATGGGCGCCGCTGCCGAGCCCATCGGCCGGCCGGTCGCCGAGTCGATCGTATTTCCCGGTGGGAAAGGTTTCCTGCACCTCGAAGGAAACCGTCGGCATCAAGCTGCCTTCATGAAACTGCGTGAGCTGGTACTGCGCGAGAAAGGTGAAATCGCCCAGCCCCACGTGCGAGCTGTGCGGGCCGCCGCTCATCGTGTTGTAGCCGAACACCGGAATCACCCCGACCGTGAGTCGATTGGCGAGGCCATAGAGCACGTACGTGCGCGAACCGTAGCTATGCGAATGCGCGCTGGAGATGTCGTACAGATACGGCTCGACCAGGACATGTCCCGGCGGCAACGTTCCTGCCGAATTCGCCAGCAGGGGGCCAGTCCACCAGGCATCGTCCAGCGATTGGTTGTCCGCGGATGCCGTCGCCGACGCGCTCAACGGGGCGGCCGCGACGGCTTGGGCGAGTGCCGGAACAGGGTTCAGAAAACTTCCCGCCGTGCACATCAGCAGGGCGCAGATCACCCGTCGAAACGGGACCATCTTCGGGACTGACCGCATCACTCGTTTTTCCTGCGCATCACATGGGATGAGCGAGAAGCTAAGCTGCATAGTGGTCTACTTAAATATCCACTTTGACGAGATACGATATAGCCACTTTGCGAGGTACCAAGATGCAACGCATCTCCGCCAGTTTCCTGCCGCCAATCCCGCTCGACACCGACAGCGGGACACCAATGCATCGCCAACTGTCCGACTGGTTCCGGCACGCGATCGTCGACGGCCAGTTGCGGCCGGGCCAGCGCGTGCCATCAAGCAGAAGTCTTGCCGGCGAGCTGAAGATTTCCCGAATACCGGTTCTGGGCGCGTATGAACAGCTGTACGCCGAAGGCTATCTGGAAACTTTCGTAGGCGCCGGTACGTGCGTCGCCCGATCGATCCCCGAAGAGACAGTGCAGCCGGCGAACATGAAGTCGCGACATGCACCGCTGCAGATCCCCGAGCACAGGGTTGCGCGCAGGATCTCGCAGCGGGCGGCGTTGATGCGCGAGCCGGCACAGTCATGGTTGGACAGCCAGGGTGCCTTTCGAATCGGTCTGCCTGCACTCGAGCACTTCCCGACGGGTGCGTGGTCGAAGCTGGTCAACCGGCATGCGCGAAAGCCGTCCATCGACATGATGGTCTACGGCGATCCGATGGGACACCCGCCATTGCGCGAAGCGATCGCGGAGTACCTGAATACCGTGCGCGCCGTGCGCTGCGATGCCTCGCAGATCCTGATGACAACCGGATCGCAACAGGGCTTGCAGATTTGCGCGCATGTGCTGCTGGATCCCGGGGAACGCGCATGGGTGGAGGAGCCGGGCTACCCCGGCGCGCGTCAGGCGCTGATGACCGTGGGCGCCAAACTCATTCCGGTGCCCGTCGATCACGAAGGCCTCAACGTGGCCGAAGGCATTCGCCGTGGCCGCAGCGCACGCGCCGTCTATGTCACGCCGTCACACCAGTTTCCGTTGGGCACAGCCATGAGTGCGGCGCGACGCATGCAGCTGCTGAACTGGGCGATGCGCAGCGGGGCCTGGATCATCGAGGACGACTACGACAGCGAGTTCCGTTTCGGCGGCGGCCCGATCGCCTCGCTGCAGGGGCTGGACGCTGATGGCAGGGTCATCTATGTCGGCACCTTCAGCAAGGTCGTGTTTCCGGCGCTACGCCTCGGTTACGTGGTGGTGCCGAAGGATCTGGTACCCGCCTTCTTCGATGCACGCAACGCGGTCGACACGTTTTCTTCCACGCTGTACCAGGCCGTCATGAACGACTTCATCCGCGAGGGACATTTTGCGCGTCACATCCGCCGCATGCGGATGCTCTATCTCGAACGGCGAACGGCGCTGCTGGAAGCGATCCACAAGTGCATGGGAGACCGGCTTGAAGTCGTCGGCGCGGAGGCCGGCATGCAGCTGACGGCGTTGCTGCCGCCCGGCGTTGACGACGTGGCGGTATCGATAAAGGCGGGCCATCACGGCGTTTCAGCCAGGCCGTTGTCCCTTTGCTATGCAAACCCGCCAGGCAGGGGCGGTCTGATCCTCGGCTACAGCGGCGCCAGTGTGCGCGAGATCCAGGACGGTGTGCGCAAGCTCAGGATGTGTATCTGAGATAGCCGAATCGCAGCCTGCGCAAAGCCTGTTGCGCGGCCCGTGCAAGCAACACGTCTTACAGAAATTTCCGGTACACGATGAACCCCGACTTCCCGGCCAGCTTGTCGTAGAGCTGCATGGCTACCGTATTCGTCTCGTGGGTTTGCCAGTAGACGCGCGGAGAACCGGCCTGCCGCGCGCACTCGTATACCGCGTTGATCAGTGCGCGGCCAACTCCCATGCCTCTGGCTGCCTCGACCGTAAACAGATCCTGCATATAGCAGCTCGGCCCGAGCTGGATGGTGCTGCGGTGATAGAGGAAGTGCGCCAGCCCGAGCAGATTGCCGTCGTGCTCGGCCACGATTGCGTGCATCGGTTCGTCGACGTCGAAGAACCGGGACCAGGTCGTCTGGATGATTTCATCCGGCAGCGCGGTCGGTCCGCTGCGGCCGTAGAAGGCGTTGTAGCCGTCCCAGAGCAGCCTCCATGAAGGAAAGTCTGCCCTCTGCACCGGGCGGATCACGACGGGCTGGTTCATGCGATTGTCCTGGGATTTTCCATGGTCATTGCTCAGCGACGGTCGCGATCTCATGCCGCCGCGTCTTCCGCCGCCACGAAGCCACCGGTCTGCCGCTTCCACAAGCGCGCATACAGGCCCTCTTGCGCGATCAGTTCGGCGTGCGTGCCAGTTTCCACGATATGGCCCTTGTCCAGCACCACCAGTCGGTCCATTCGGGCGATGGTGGACAGGCGGTGCGCGATCGCGATCACGGTCTTGCCTTGCATCAGGATGTCGAGGCTGTCCTGGATCGCCGCTTCGGCTTCGGAGTCGAGTGCGGAAGTGGCTTCGTCGAGCACAAGGATCGGTGCGTCTTTCAGCAGCACGCGGGCGATCGCGATGCGTTGGCGCTGGCCTCCACTGAGCTTCACGCCGCGCTCGCCGACCAGCGCCTCGTAGCCGATGCGGCCTTCGCCGTCGACCAGTTGTGGAATGAATTCGTCGGCGCGCGCCTTGCGCACGGCCTCGAGAATCTGCGCCTCGCTGGCGTCCGGACGGCCGTATAGAAGATTGTCGCGGATTGAACGATGCAGCAGCGAGGTGTCCTGAGTCACCACGCCGATCTGCGAGCGCAGGCTCTCCTGCGTAACTTGTGCGATGTCCTGGCCGTCGATCAGGATGCGCCCGTCTTCGAGGTCGTACAGCCGCAGCAGCACGTTGACCAGGGTGGACTTGCCGGCGCCGGACGGGCCGACCACACCGATCTTCTCGCCCGCGCGCACGGCCAGGTCAAGCCCGGCGATCACCCCGCCCTGCTTGCCGTAATGGAAATGAATGTGCTCGAAGCGCACCGCGCCGTTGGTCACTTCCAGCGGCATCGCGCCTTCATGATCCTGCACCGCGCGCGGTTGCGAGATCGTGGTGATGCCGTCCTGCACGGTGCCGACGTCCTCGAAGATGCCGTTGACCACCCACATGATCCAGCCGGACATGTTGTTGATGCGGATCACCAGTCCGGTCGACAGCGCAATCGCGCCGACCGTCACCCGGCCCTCGCTCCACAGCCACAGTGCCAGCGCCGAGGTGCCGACGATCAGGAAGCCGTTGAGCGTGGTGATGCTGGCGTCCATCGCGGTGGTGACGCGAGTCATCCAGCGCAGCTTGTCGGTCTGCTCGGCCATTGCGTCGGCCACGTAGGCTTCTTCGCGATGGGTATGCGCAAACAGTTTCAGGGTCAGCACATTGCTGTAGCCGTCAACGATGCGGCCCATCAGCTTCGAGCGCGCCTCCGAAGCCTTCCACGAACGCTGCTTGATGCGCGGAATGAAGAACGCCAACAGGCCGACATACGCGAACACCCACACGACCAGCGGCGCCGCCAGCCAGAAATCCGCCTTGGCAAACAGCACGATCGCGCTGCCGGTGTAGATGGTGACGTACCAGATCGCATCGACAATCTGTACCGCCGAGGCGCGCAGCGAACCGCCAGTCTGCATGATGCGGTTGGCGATGCGCCCGGCGTAGTCGTTCTGGAAGAAGCCCAGACTCTGACGGATCACGTAGCGATGGTTCTGCCAGCGGATGCGGTTGGTCAGGCTGGGCACGATCGCCTGGTTCACCAGCAGATCGTGCAGGCTGCCCAGCACCGGTCGTGCGATCAACGCCACGAAACCCATCCACAGCAGGGTGCGCCCGTGCTCGTGGAAGAACGCCGCACCTGGCGCGCCCTTGGCCATGTCGACGATGCTGCCGATGAAGCCGAACAGCGACACCTCGACGATCGCCACCGCAAAACCCACCACGATCGCCGCGGCAAACACCGGCCACACCTGGCGCAGGTAGAACGCGTAGAAGCGCCACACCGACTGCGGCGGCATGCTGTCGACCGGTTCCTTGAACGCGTCGATGAGGGATTCGAACCAGCGGAAGATCATCAGGTGTTCCGGGCTTGCGTGTGTCGTCATTGTGCTTGAAGCCCGACCGGAGCGCTGTGACAATTTTGGGAATTCTTCTCCGTAGCGCACGCCTGCATGCGCGCCTCGCCGCTGCCGAAGCGTTACGGCTGGGGACTGTATTTCAACGCCGAGGGCAAGGTGGCGCTGTGCACGGTCGAGTCGCCCGCGTACAAGCGCTTCGCCGGCAATCCCTCGCTGATGCAACGATTCGCCATGCGCAGCAAGCGCGCCTGTACCTGCCAGGCAATGTACGGGAAGTGCGGGGCCAAAATCTGAACGCCAGCCGCGGAGACTGCCTTCCATTCACCCGACACGATTGACCGCCCGCAGCCACGCTCCGATCATGCCCGGATGCCTACGACCCTGCTCCGCTACCTTCTGCTTCTGCTGCTGACCTTCGGCAGTCCCACGCTGTTCGCCCAGAACAGCGACCCGCAACCAGCGGCCACTGCGCCTGCGGCAACCCCGGCACAAACGCTGGATCAACTGGGCGGTCAACTCGATACGGTCAAGGCGGCGCTGAAGGACAAGAGTACCGACGTGCCGCTGGGCGACCTGCGCAACACCGCATTGAGCGTGCAGGACCAGGCCCGCCAACTGGCCACCAGCCTGGCGCCGCAGATGGCGGCCTTGCAGGCGCAGCTCGCCGTGCTGGGGCCGCCACCCGCCAAGGGCGCCGCGGCCGAAGCGCCGGAAGTCGCCGCCCAACGCCGGCAGCTGGAAAAAACGCAGGCCAACCTTGACGCACAGATCAAGCAGGCGCAGCTGCTGAGTCAGAACGCGTTGCAGCTGGCCGCGCAGCTCACCGGCATGCGCAACGACCAGTTCCAGGCACGGCTTGCGTCACGCACGGCAACGCCCTTCAGCGCGGCGTTCTGGGTGGATACGGCGCGCAGCGCCCCCGACGACATGGTGCGGTTGCGGCGACTTGGCGCGCGTGGTGTCGAAGCATGGCGCGAGGCATGGCAGCCACCGAATCGCCGGCCGTTGCTGTTGTGTCTGATCGCCGCCGCGTTGCTGCTGGGCGGCGGTCGCTGGTTGCTGGAGCGGCTGTTGCTGCTGCTGGCCACACGTCACGTGCCGGACGGCCATCTGCGCCGCAGCGCAATGGCCACGGCAGTGGCGTTGACTGCCATCCTGACCACCGGGCTGGCCGCCCAGCTGGTGTATCTGGGCCTGAACTGGAATGACATCCTCGACCCCGATCTCGATGCGCTGGCCGCATCGGCGGTGCGACTGGTGTGGTTTGCGGCGTACGTGACCGGGCTGGGGCGCGCGCTGCTGTCGGTGCGACGACCATCGTGGCGCTTGCCGGCATTGTCGGATCTGGTGGCGCAACGACTGCGCCCGTTTCCCTGGTTGCTGGGTGCTGCAGCACTGCTGTTCGGGCTGTTCGAGCGCACCAGTCGCACGATCGGCACCAGCCTTCCGGCCACGGTCGCAACGCGCGCGCTGATGGCGCTGGTCGTCAGCGGGCTGATTTGCATGGCTCTGCTGCGCATGCGGCGAGCTCGCAGGGAGCTGGTCGTGAGCGGCGTCGAGGTGGAGCAGCGGCCGATATGGATCGGCCTGCTGACCGCAGCGGCGATGCTGGGCGTGGTGGTCAGCTGGCTGGGCGTGATCACCGGCTTCATCGCGCTGGCGTTCTTTGTCGCCGTGCAGATGCTGTGGGTCGGCGTGATCGTGGCCACCGTGTATCTGTTGATCCATCTGCTGACCGATCTGATCGACACCTTGCTGTCGCCGCGCGGGCGCGGCGGCCAGCGGCTGCAGACCACGTTCGAACTGGCACCGCATACGCTGGAGCAGGCCGCCACCCTGCTTTCGGGGGCGAGCCGGGTGATGTTGATCCTGCTGGCGCTGGCGACCGTGCTGACACCGTTCGGCGCCGGTCCGAAGGATCTGCTGACCAGCGCCGGGCAGACATTCAGCAGCCTCAAGCTCGGCGACCTGGCCATCGAGCCGGGCACCATCTTCACCGCCCTGCTGGTGCTAGTTGCCGGCATGTTCGTGCTGCGCATGCTCAAGCGCTGGCTGCGCGAGCAACTGCTGCCGAAGTCCACGATGGAACCGGGCATGCAGGATTCCATCGTCACCCTGCTCGGCTACCTCGGCGGCATGCTGGTGTTCGTGCTGACGCTGGCCGCACTGCACGTGGATCTGAAGAGCATCACCTGGATCGTCAGCGCCCTGTCGCTGGGGATCGGTTTCGGCCTGCAGGCGATCGTGCAGAACTTCATCTCCGGCCTGATCTTGCTGGTCGAGCGGCCGGTGAAGGTGGGCGATTGGGTCAGCCTCAACGGTGTCGAGGGCGACATCCGCCGCATCAACGTGCGCGCCACTGAAATCCAGATGGGCGACCGCTCCACCATGATCGTGCCGAACTCCCAGCTGATCACCGAGAAAGTGCGCAACGTGACCCTGGCCAATGCGCAGGGCCGTGTGCAGATCAAGTTGCCGATGCCACTGGACACCGATGCGGGCAAGGCGCGCGAATTGATACTGCAGGTGCTGCGTACCCACCCCGGCACGCTCGCCATGCCGGCGCCGACCGTGCAGCTGGAAAACCTCGACGGCGGCTCGATGCTGTTCAGCTGCACCGCCTACGTCAACAGCCCGCGTGAAGTCAGCAGCGTGAAGAGCGACCTGCTGTTCGAGATGCTCGAGCGGCTGCGCGTGGCCAAGCTGCCGATGACCAGTCCGCAAAGCATGGTTCTGCGCAGACTGCCGCCGCTGGGCGACAACCACGACGATCACGATTGACGCGCACCCCGTGCCAGCGGCACTTGCCATCCTGTGAGGCGCTGCCCCTACACTCCGGCGCATCGTCAGGAGCATGTCGATGGGCTTTCATTGCAGCACGCCGGTCGCACCACTCGGTGACCTGATCGAGAAGATCTGGGACTGGGACATGCCCGTTGCGGCGCATCGCTTCGAGCGTGTGCTGCCGCAGCCGGGCGCCGTGCTGATCATCAACCTGCACGAAGATGAGACCCGTGTGTACGCCGACGACGTGACGCGCGAATGCACTCGCTCGTCAGCCTGTGTGCTGGGCGGTCCGTCATCGCGCAGCCAGATCATCGACACCTCCGAACAGGTTCGGGTGATGGGCGTGGTATTTCGCCAGGGCGGCGTGCACGCCTTCACCGGCGAAGACGTGAGCACGCTGGCCGAGCGGGATACCAACCTGCATGACCTGTTCGGAGCGTCCGCCGATGGACTGCGCCAGCGTCTGCTGGACACGCCGGCACCGGCACAAAGGCTGGCGCTGCTGGAAGCATGGCTGCACCGGCGCGCGCGCATGACGCCGGTGCATGCGGCGGTCCATCACGCCGTGAGCATGCTCGACCGGGTGCCGCAGCTGGCCAGTATTCCGTTGATAGCCCGCGCCACCGGCCTGTCCGAGCGACGACTCTTGCAGCTGTTTCGCCGCCAGGTGGGGATGACTCCGAAACACTACGCACGACTGATGCGTTTCCGCGCGGTGGTGCGGCACGCCCACGCGCATGCCACCGTGGACTGGAGCGCCGTCGCAGCCGACTGCGGTTTTTCCGACCAGGCCCACCTGAACCATGAGTTCCGCCGCTTCGCCGGCCTGTCGCCATCGGCTTTCACGGCGCGCCGTGGCCCGCATCCGAACCATCTGCCACTGGACTGAACCTGCCGCGGAGCGATCCGCAAGCAGTGCGAAAATCTACAAGACGGCCATGTACCGCAACGTTAGCCTGTCTCCTCCCCCTACCCGGAGTCATCGCCATGGTCGCAGCAAACCAGTCCGGCAGCACCATCATCCCCTGCTTGCGCTACCGCGACGCGCACGCCGCGATCGAGTGGCTGTGCAAGGCGTTCGGCTTCGCGAAGCACGCCGTTTACGAAAACGAGCAAGGCGGCATCGAGCATGCCCAGCTGACCTGGGGCAACGGCATGGTCATGCTCGGCGAAGTGCGCGACAACGAGTTTGGCCGCCACATCGCCCAGCCCGACGAAATTGGCGGGCGCGAAACGCAATGCGCCTGCGTGACCGTGGCGAACTGCAAATCGCACTATCAGCAGGCGAAGGCGGCGGGTGCGGTGATCGTCGATGATTACGCCGAGAAGGATTACGGCGGCGCCGGTTACAGCTGCCACGACCCGGAAGGTCACCTATGGTATTTCGGCAGCTACGATCCGTGGCAGCCTGGGCAGGCTTGACTCCCTCTCATGGCGTCGCCGCCCTGCCAAGCGGGACGAGGGACCTCGGCGGTCCCTCGTCTCTCGCCTGCGGCCTGCCACTCAGGGTGAGCGAGCGTGCTTTCCGTCGCCGGCGTTTGCCGTGGTCATCGGCTTCAGCTTCGAATCCGGCCGCGCGAGCGCATACATCTCCCAGCTGAACTGTTTGAGCAGGCCCTGACGATCCTTGCCCACGGCGTACAAATCGAAGTGGGTACGATCGGGGAGAAAACGGAAGTCGGCCTTGGCGTGCAGACCGTCCAGCACCGCTTTCAGCCGATGCGCGGCGCCGTCCAGGTAGAACGTATCGGCGGTGCCGACAACCAGGTGGATCTTGCCGTCCAGGTCGGGTTTCAGCTTCGGCCACTCATGCTGCAGGCGCCAGGCGATGTCGTAGTGGTCGCGCCAGTAGGCGACCACCGCCGGGTCGACCGCGCCGCTGGTGCGATCGAACATCGGCATCGGCCGACCGTCGGCCCCGCGCGGCGAGAACACCCACTCGAACGAGGCCAGCTGGCCGCCGTAAGGGCCGAGCACGCGCTCCATCCGGGCAAACTGCTCGAACGTGCCGAGTACCTTGGCGTGATCGCGCACCAGCGGAAAGGCCGAGCCGTCCGCCCGGCGGTACACGTTCGCATTCGGCGAATACAGGTCGACGCCGGTGAAATCGTGGAAGTCGCTGGGGTCCGGCGAGGTCGACCAGGTGCCACCAAAAATTTTCGGGTAGCGCGTCTGCAGCCACAGCGTGGCCCAGCCGCCCGAGGAATGGCCGTTGAGGAAACGGCCGTTCGCGGTGCCATCCATGCGGTACCGGGATTCCAGATGCGGAATCAGCTCGGCAGTGAGTGCCTGCCCCCACGGACCGTTGTTCACCGAATCGGCGAACTCGTGCGTGCCGGTCGGGCTCGACTCGTCGAGAAACACCCAGATCATCGGCGGCATCTGGCGTTCGGCCATCGAGGCGTAGACCATGGCCACGTTGCCGGTCAAAACCGTGGCATCGCCGCCGTAGCCGTGCGTGACATAGACCGTTGGGTAGCGCCGCTTGTTGTTCTCGTAGCCAGGCGGCGTGAGCACCCAGCCGCGCATGGTGATCGGCCTGCCCCAGAACGCGCCGAGCCCGGCGCTGTTGAAGTCGATCGGCTGCGCGTGTGCACGCGCCTCGGCCAGGTGACGCATCGATTGCTCGCTCATCGCTCGCCTGGGGAACTGCCAGGGCTGGCGCGCGGGAACGGTTTCGACCAGATCGAGCGTCACCGGCGACGTCGCCGGCAAGTGCACCGCTACCACCTTGCTCAACAGATCACCGCCACTGCGGCCGTGGTAGTTGTAATCGTGGTTGACGTCGAGCACTGCCTGCAGCAGATAGTCGCCCGGCGGCAACCGCGAAAAAGCGGCTGGGAACACCATCTGATCGGCGTCGATGTCTACTGCCTGTCCCGGCGTCCAATCGCTGATCTCGCGCGCCGCCACACTGGTTTCGGTGGCACGGAACGGGTTGGCGTCGACCTCTCCGACCACATCGCTCTTGCCATCGGAGGCCGCCTTCGCCGCGGCTACGGCGGTCCTGGCATCGATAGCAAACAGCAACAACCGGCCCGAGGTCGGCTGTGGAACCGCCGTTGCGCCCAGACGCACATGGAAGAACTGATGGGTGACGCCCGTGTCGGTGCGAGCCTGCGCGGCACCCGCGAGCAAGCCCAGTACAAGCAGGGCGGTAGCGTAAAAACGGTAGCGCATGATGACTCTCCCCTTGCTTCAGATGGTGCCATGGCATCCCGATCGCGGGCCTCACGGCGGCAAACATGGTGAACCACGCGCCAGGCTAGCCCTGGCGCAAGCCCACTTGTCAATCGTTCTGCGTGCCTTTCGTGCCGGCTTGCACCGGCACCATGCGCAGATCCTGGAAATCGAAACTGAAATCGGTCAGCGGCGAGATCGGCTGCATGCGCACCTCGGTGATATGGCCGTCCATATCCAGCGTGAAGGTCACGAATGCATCCGCATTGAGCGAACGGTCGTCCCAGCGCACGGTAAAAGTGTCGTGCTGCCACGGTGTCATGGTGCCGACCAGTTGCGCGGTCTTGCTGAAGCGCAGGCGAAGCTTGCCGTTCTCATGGCTCACGCTGACATCGCCATACCACGGGTCACGGTAGGTACCCGCATACTTCGCCAGCGCGAGCGAGGGCTTGCTGTTCTTGTCGCGCGCGGCCAGATGCCCGGCATAGCTGTCGTCGGATTTCGCCTCGGCTTTTTTCACGGCCTTGTCGTAGACGGCTACCCAATCCGTCTTCGTTTCCGGGTTCAGATAGGCATCCAGCACGCGATAGGTCACTGCGTTGAACGCGGCACCTGATTCGGCATTGGTCAGCACCACCACGCCCAGGTGCTGCCCCGGCACCAGGGTCACCCGCGAAACCATGCCCGGCCAGCCGCCGGTGTGCCAAACCAGCTTCTGGCCGTGGTAGTCGGACAGGAACCAACTTTCGCCGTAGCCGGAGAAATTCGGCATCAACGGCGCCAGCTCGGGAATCGGCGGCTTGCCCACCTTGATCGGGGTAAGCACGCTCCACATCTCGCGCTGGCTGTCTTCGGAGAACAGCCGCTCCGACTTGCCATCGGCGCCGCTCGTGGGCAACGCGCCCGCGGCAAGTTGCACGTTCATCCACTTGGCCATGTCGTGCACGCTGGAATAAATGCCGCCAGCGCCCGGATCATTCAGCCACGCCATCGGCGGCACCGGCTGCAGATCCTTGAAATCGGCCTTGGCGTGGCCCGTCGCCACGTTCATGCCCGCGCTGATGTAGGTCTTGTCGATCAGCGACTCGTCCATGCCGACCGGCTTGAACAGGTGCGTGCGCACGTAGTCGGCGTAGCTCTGGCCCGACGCCTGTTCGATCACCAGTGTCGCCACCGCAAACAGGATGTTGTCGTAGGCATAGCCGCTGCGAAAGCCGTTCTTGATCGGCACGTCACGCAGTCGCTCGACCACTTGCTTCGTGCTGTAGGAAGTCGGCGGCCAGTACAGCAGGTCACCAGCGCCCAGACTGAGGCCGCTGCGATGCGCCAGCAGGTCGCGGATGCGCATCTCGTGCGTCACGTAGGGATCGGACATGCGGAACCATGGCAGGTGATCGATCACCCGGTCGTCCATCTTGAGCTTGCCCTGCTCGTCCAGCTGCTGCAGCGCGGCGGCGGTGAACGCCTTGGTGTTGGAGGCGATCGCGAACAACGTATGCGCATCGACCTGGGCCGGCTTGCCGATCTCGCGCGGGCCAAAGCCCTGCTCCATCACCACGTGCCCATCCTTGACGATCGCCACCGCGATGCCAGGCACGTCGAAAGTCTTGCGGGCACTGTCGACATAGGCGCCGAAGTCCTGCAATTGCGGTGGCAACAACGGCCTGGCGCTGTCGTGAATCGACACCGGCGGCGCCAGGCGGGCGGCGGGCGCCTGAGCCCAGGCAGCCGTGGCGAAAACGAACAGTGCGCAGCAACCCGCCAGGCGCGGGGAAAGGAAACGCTGGAACATCGAAGGCTCCGCTGGTGGCAATTTTCCAACTATCGCGGCAAACCGGGCGCAAGGCCAGCGCTGGAAGTCATGCGCACCGGCGGACTGCACGCGGGCGCGGCCATGACGAAACCGGCAAAGTCCGCCTAACATGGAACACCACCCTGCACGATCCCGAACCCATGCCAGCCGATCTGTTTGCCGATGCCGCCGTCGCCACCCCGAGCATCCGCGTCGGCATCGGCGGCTGGACCTACGCGCCATGGCGCAACAACTTCTACCCGGCCGGACTGGTGCAGCGGCGCGAGCTGGAGTTCGCCAGCCGCCAGCTTCGCGTGATCGAGATCAACGGCACCTACTACGGCGCACAGAAGCCGGCCACCTATGCCAAATGGGCGGCGGAAACGCCCGACGGTTTCGTGTTTTCGCTGAAGGCGCCGCGTTACATCACCGAAGGCAAGCGGCTGGCCGAGGCCGGCAAGGGCATAAACAGTTTCGTGCACGGCGGGCTGGCCGAGATGGGCGATCGGCTGGGGCCGATCCTGTGGCAGCTGCCGCCGTCACGGCCCTTCGATGCGGATGATCTGGCCGCGTTCCTGGAGGCGCTGCCGCGCGAACTGGATGGCCAGCCGCTGCGGCATGTACTGGAAGTCCGCCACCCGGGTTTCCAGTGCGCGCGCTATGTGGAACTGGCTCGCGCGCGTGCGGTGCCGACCGTGTTCACCGACTCGCCCGACTATCCGTCACTGGCCGACCTCACCGGCGATTTCACGTATGCGCGACTGATGCGCAGCGCCGATGACATCCCCACCGGCTACGCGCCAGCCGCACTGGATCGATGGGCCGGTCACGCGCACACCTGGGCCGCTGGCAACGACATCGTCGAGCTGCCGCATGCCGCCGACTTGCAGCCCGCAGGAAAACCGCGCGACGTGTTCGTGTTCTTCATCGGCAGCGCCAAGCATCGCAACCCGGCGGCGGCGATGGCGTTGCAGGCGCGCGTCGACGGCATACATTGATTTGCACCACCGGCGCGCGCTTCAGCCGGTGCAGAACACGTTGAGCTTGTGTCCTTCGATGTCGCGGAAATAGCCGGCGTAGAAACCACCGCCGCGATCGCCCGGTGCACCTTCGTCGCTGCCGCCCAGCGCCAGCGCCTTGGCGTGCAGACGGTCGACCTTGTCGCGGGCATCCACCACCAGTGCCACCATGTTGCCGTTGCCGATCGCGGCCGGCTCGCCGTCGAACGGCTTGATCACGCACAGGCTCGGCTGCTGCATCGAGACGCCCCAGAAGATATAGCGCTCGGTCTCCATCAATCGCTTGGCGCCCAGTTCGTCCAGCAAGGCGTCGTAATAGACCGCCGCGCGCGGCAAGTCATTGGTGCCCAGAGTGACGTAGCCGATCATGGCGAGCTCCTGCGCTGGATGGGTGGTAGTGCGCCAGCATCCCGCAATCGCTGACGCCTGTCATCTGCAGGTTTATCGGCAAGCGCGACCGCACTAAGCTCACCCCATCCCACCTCTGCGAATCCACATGCGCCGACTCAATCACGTGATCCTGCTGGCGGCGCTGGTCTTCGCCGTGGTGCTGTGGCAGCAGCACACGCCTGCACCGGCCGGCACCACCAATCCCGTCGCAACGACTCCCACCAGCCAGGACACATCGGCCGCGATGCCGGACTTCCTGCCGGCGCAGGCACGCGCCACGCTGGAAGCGATCGCCCGCGGCGGCCCGTTCGAGCACAGCCAGGATGGTGTGGTGTTCGGCAACTACGAAGGCCTGCTGCCGAAGCAGCCGCGCGGCTACTACCACGAGTACACGGTGGAAACGCCCGGCGCGCGAACCCGTGGTACACGACGCATCATCACCGGCGGAACGCCGCCAGTGGCCTGGTACTACACCGAAGATCACTACCGCCGCTTCCGCCGCTTCGGAATGAATCGATGAGCGCGCACGGTTTCGACCTGGACCTGACCAAGCCGACGCAGAGCGGTGTGTATTTTGTCGGTGTGGACGATATCGACCGCCTCGCCAGAACCGCCGCCCGCGACGAACTGCAGGTGTGCCGCACCGACCTGGCCGGTTGCCACGACAAGGACGAACTGCTGCGACGTCTCGCCATATCACTGCAGCTGCCGGCCACATTCGGCCACAACTGGGATGCGTTGGCCGATTGTCTGCGCGACCTCGGCTGGATGCCCGCCTGGGGCTACGTGCTGCTGTTCGAGCACGCCGACGAGTTGCGCCAGGCCGCCGAGGCGGACTTCAACATCCTGCTCGGCATCCTCGATGACGCGGCCACCTTCGGCGACGATAACGACATGCCGTGGTTCGCGTTTCTGGCGCTGCCCGACAGTGCGTTCGACGACGGCCACACGCCCGCCTGAAAAGCGTGTCACCCTTGTCCGCCCCTTTTTTACGGATTCCCATGCAAACCATCAACTTTGAACTGGAAGGCACTTACGTCGAGCTCAACATGCTGTTGAAGCTGACCGGCCTGTGCGACAGCGGCGGCGCCGGCAAGGCCATCGTCGCCACCGGCGCGGTGAAAGTCGATGGCGTCATCGAGCTGCGCAAGACCTGCAAGATCCATGCGGGCCAGGTGGTGACCATCGATGACGCGGAAATCCACGTGCTGGCGGACCCCGAAGCCTAAACCGGCAAGTTGTCCGGCAGGTTGTCCAGCCGCTGATCGAGCTGCAGGTGCGCCGGCAGCGTGATCAGGAATTCCTGCTCCAGCACGCGACGTATCGCGGCGCTGCCGTGCAGCATCCGTCGGTCGGGTTCATGGCCAATACGCCGTATGGTGAACTCGCGATTGTGCAAACTCAGGCGGGAATCCGATGTCGTGCGCGCCACATTCAGATGGTTGACGAAATTCGAGTCTGGATGCGTGGATACATAGTGATTGGCCACGACGTAATCGATCGGCGGTACCGGGCGCAGGTCGAAGCGATACAGCGACAACCACCGTCCGCGCACCATTGACTGCATGCGCCAGTCGCCATCCATCTGCACCAGCCGGAACGGTTCCAGCGGGGTCGCCTGCTCGATATCCGCCTGCAGCCGCAACACCCCGACCAGGGTCTGTCGGCCGAAACCGACATCGACCAGCCAACTCTCGCCGGCCAGCTCGACGCGCAGCAGCATGTGGGTCTGCGGCGTGATCGCATCCTCGGGCCGCGTCCACAGCACGCGCGCGATCAGCCCCGACACCTCGAAACCGATCGCCCGCAATACGGCTTCGAGCAGCAGGTTCTGCTCGAAGCAATAGCCGCCGCGCCCCTCGCGGACCAGCTTGCGCTCGAGTGCGGCCAGCTCCAGGCTCACCGGCAGGCCGAGCAGTGGATTGAGGTTCTCGAACGGAATCGCCGCCACATGTGCGGCGACGATGGCCTGCAGCGTCGGCATGTCGGGACGGGCCGCGCCTTGCCGGCCGATGCGCCGGAGATAGGCCTGCAGGTCGATTGCATCGTGCATCGTCACGCCTTGTCGAGATCAGACAGATGATCTTAGCCGGCCGGGAACCCGGCGGCAGGTAACCATGGTTGGTCCGGCAGCGAAACATCAGCTGTAAGCACCCGCGCCGGATCAGGTTGCATCCGTCACGACCGCTCCCACGTACTACACAAGCCCGATATCGCTTCACGCGTCCCCATCGCCAGCGAGGCCAGCCATGATCCGTCGCATCGTATTCCATGCCCTTCCCCTCACCGCTGCCCTGATGCTGGCAGGGTTGACCGCATGCACGCCCACAGCGGCCGCGAGCGATGTCGTGAAATTGCCTGCGCCCACCGCGGATGCTGTGAAAACTGCACAGAGTGACGAGACGGCGGTCCTTGCCGGCGGCTGCTTCTGGGGTATCGAGGCAGTGTTCGAACACGTCAGGGGCGTGCACAAGGTGGTAGCCGGCTATTCCGGCGGAAACGCCGGCACGGCAAGCTACGAGCAGGTCAGTGACGGCGATACCGGCCATGCCGAATCGGTGCGCATCCAGTTCGATCCGAAACAGGTCAGCTACGGCACCCTGTTGCAGGTGTTCTTCTCGGTCGCGCTCGATCCGACCGAACTCAACCGACAAGGGCCGGACAGCGGCACGCAGTACCGCTCGGTGATCTTCTACGGCAACGACGAGCAGAAGACGATCGCTGCTTCCTATATCGCGCAGCTGACCGCGGCTAAAGCCTTCCCGGCACCGATCGTTACCCAGGTGGTTCCGCTGAAGGCGTTCTACCCGGCCGAGGCGTACCACCAGCATTACTTCAGCGAGCATCCATACAATCCCTACATCGTCATCAACGACGCGCCGAAGGTGGCGCACCTGCAACAACTGTTCCCGGTGCTGTACCAGCCGGCCCAGCAGGTCGTCGACGTACAGCTGCATTGACCCTTGCCTGGGCAGCTCGCCCCCACCTTGCGCGAAGCGGCATGGACCCCATCTCAGGACTTCTGCGCTGCTGCGCGATGACCTGACGACTCTTCTCACGTGCCGCCCCACCAGTCCCCCGAGCCCGCCGAATCGACCGAACTCACGCGCAGTTTCCTGGGCGTGTTCCGTTACAGCGGGCGGGCGCTGGAACTGGTGTGGAGTACCAGCCATGCGCTGACGATCGCGCTGGCGTCACTGACCTTGATCGCCGGCCTGCTGCCGGCCGGCGTGGCATACGTTGGTGCGCATATCGTCGATGCCGTGGTGAACGCCAGTCGGTTGTGGACAACCAGCGGCCACCCGTCGCTGCGGTCGGTGTTCGAGTGGGTGGCGCTGGAAGGCGTGTTGGTGGCGGCACTCGCTGGTGCGCAGCGCGGGCTGTCGCTGTGCCAGTCGCTGTTGCGCGCGCAACTCGGGCAACGCGTCAACGTGATGATCCTGGAGAAGGCGCTGACCCTGGAGCTGGCGCACTTCGAGGATTCCGAGTTCTACGACAAGCTCACCCGCGCCCGCCGCGAAGCATCGAGCCGGCCGCTGTCGCTGGTCACGCGCACGTTCGGGCTGGGCCAGAACGCGATCTCGCTGGTCAGCTACGGCACCCTGCTGTTCCAGTTCTCGCCCTGGGCGGTGGCCGTGCTGCTGCTGGCCGGGTTGCCGTCGTTCCTCGCCGAAACGAAATTTTCCGGCGATGCGTTCCGCTTGTTCCGCTGGCGCTCGCCGGAAACGCGCATGCAGCTGTATCTGGAAACCGTGCTGGCGCGCGAGGACCATGCCAAGGAAGTGAAGCTTTACGGTCTCGGTCCGCTCCTGCTGGCTCGTTATCGCGGCATCTTCGACAAGCTCTACAGCGACGACCGCGACCTCACGTGCGTCGCGAAAGCTGGGGTTTCGGGCTGGGCCTGCTCGGTACCATCACGCTGTACGGCGCGTATGCGTGGATCGCCGCGACCACCGTGGTCGGGCGCATCACGCTGGGCCAGATGACGATGTACCTGATGTTGTTCCGGCAAGGCCAGTCGGCGGTGTCGGCGATGCTGTCGGCGATCGGCGGCATGTACGAGGACAACCTGTACCTGTCGACCCTGTACGAGTATCTGGAAACGCCGGTGCCGCCATCGATCGGTATCGCGCAACGCGGTGCGAAGCCCGACGACGGCATCCGCTTCGAACAGGTCAGCTTCACCTATCCCGGCGCCGGAGAACCGGCGCTGCACGACATCAACCTGCATATCCGGCCCGGCGAATCGCTGGCCCTGGTCGGCCAGAACGGCTCCGGCAAGACCACCCTGATCAAGCTGCTGACGCGGCTGTATTCGCCGGACAGCGGCCGCATCCTGCTCGACGGCACCGACCTGCGCGACTGGGACGAAAGCACCCTGTTGCAGCGCATCGGCGTGATCTTCCAGGATTTCGCGCGCTACCAGATGCGCGTGGGCGAGAACGTCGGCGCCGGCGATGTCAGCCACTTCGAGGATGCGGCGCGCTGGCGCGAAGCCAGCGATAAAGGCATGGCCAGCGAGTTCATCGACAGCCTGCCGGCCGGCTTCGAGACCCAGCTCGGCAAGTGGTTCAAGGATGGTCGCGAACTGTCCGGCGGCCAGTGGCAGAAGATCGCGCTGGCGCGTGCCTTCATGCGCTCGCGCGCCGACATCCTGGTGCTGGACGAGCCCACCGCGGCGATGGACGCCGCCGCCGAGGCGACCATCTTCGAGCACTTCCGCGAACTGGCCGGCAACCGCATCGCGATCCTGATCTCGCACCGCTTCTCCACCGTGCGCATGGCCGACCAGATCATCGTGATCCAGGACGGCCGCATCGTGGAACACGGCAGCCACGAACAGCTGATGGCGCTGGGTGGCCACTACGCGCACCTGTTCTCATTGCAGGCGCAGGGTTATCGCTGATCCAGCCTGATCGGCTTGACCCTGCCCGCCTGCGCGCCCCATGCTTCGCTGTCTTGAACCATCCGAAACACACGCATGAGCAGTCGCTACAACGCCGCCGATATCGAAGTCCTCTCCGGCCTGGATCCGGTCAAACGCCGCCCCGGCATGTATACCGACACCACCCGCCCGAACCATCTGGTGCAGGAGGTCGTGGACAACTCAGTAGATGAGGCGCTGGCTGGCCACGCGAAAACCATCGAGGTAGTGCTGCACGACGACGGCTCGGTGGAAGTGAGCGACGACGGCCGCGGGATGCCGGTCGACATCCACCCGGAGGAAGGCGTCTCCGGCGTCGAGCTGATCATGACCCGGCTGCACGCGGGCGGAAAATTCAGCGGCAAGAACTACAACTTCTCCGGTGGCCTGCATGGCGTCGGCGTGTCGGTGGTCAACGCGCTGTCCGACCGGGTCGAGGTGACGATCCGCCGCGACGGCTCCGAATACCGCATGGCGTTCGAGCACGGCGACAAGGTCAGCGAGCTGGAAATCATCGGCACGGTTCCGAAGAAGCGCAGCGGAACCACGTTGCACTTCTGGCCCGAGGCAAAATACTTCGATTCGCCGAAGATCTCGCTGGGCAAGCTCAAACATCTGCTGCGCGCCAAGGCGGTGCTGTGCGCCGGGTTGAACGTGAAGCTCACCGACGAGGCCAGCGGCGAAATCGTCGAGTGGCATTACGAGGATGGCCTGCGCGATTACTTGCGCGGCGAACTCGACGGCAGCGAGGCGCTGCCGAACGAACTGTTCGTGCACCACATGGCGCGCGACGTCGAAGGCCTGGAGGTGGCACTGGCCTGGTTGCCGGAAGGCGAGCTGGTGCAGGAGAGCTACGTCAACCTGATTCCCACCGCGCAAGGCGGTACCCACGTCAACGGCCTGCGCACCGGACTGACCACCGCGATCCGCGAGTTCTGTGACATCCGCAACCTGCTGCCGCGTGGCGTGAAGCTCGCTCCCGAGGATGTGTGGGAGCGACTCGCCTTCGTGCTGTCGGCCCGGCTGCAGGATCCGCAGTTCGCTGGCCAGACCAAGGAGCGGCTGTCCTCGCGGCAGACTGCCGGCATGGTCGAGAACGTCATCCACGATGCTTTCAGCCTGTGGCTGAACCAGAACGTCGACATGGGCGAGCGCATCGCGCAACTGGCGATCGAACGCGCCAGCGCGCGGCTGAAAGCCGCCAAGCAGATCGTCCGCAAGAAGATCACCCAGGGCCCGCAACTGCCTGGCAAGCTGGCCGACTGCACCGCCACCGACCTCAGCCGCACCGAACTGTTCCTGGTCGAGGGCGACTCTGCCGGCGGCAGCGCCAAGCAGGCGCGCGACAAGGAGTTCCAGGCGATCCTGCCGCTGCGCGGCAAGATCCTCAACACCTGGGAAGTGGAGTCCACCTCGGTGCTGGCCTCTGAAGAGGTACACAATCTCGCGGTGGCGATCGGTTGCGATCCGGGCAAGGACGATCTGTCCAGCCTGCGCTACGGTAAGGTGATCATCCTTGCCGATGCGGATTCGGATGGCCTGCACATCGCCACCCTGCTGGCGGCGCTGTTCCTGCGGCACTTCCCGAAACTGGTGAGCGAAGGCCACGTGTTCGTGGCGATGCCGCCGCTGTTCCGCGTCGACGTGGGCAAGCAGGTGTTCTATTGCCTCGACGAGAGCGAGAAGCTGGCGATGCTGCAGCGGATCGAGCGCGAGAAGATGAAGGGCGCGGTCAGCACCACCCGCTTCAAGGGCCTGGGTGAGATGAACCCGCCGCAGCTGCGCGAATCGACCATCCACCCGGACACGCGTCGGCTGGTACAGCTGACCATCGGCGACGACGACGGCACGGCCAAACTGATGGACATGCTGCTGGCGAAGAAGCGCGCCGGCGACCGCAAGGCATGGCTGGAAGAGAAAGGCGACCTGGCGACGCTGGAAGTCTGAGCCACCGTGGCTTTTTTTGCGACCACGACAGCGCTAAGGTGATCGCTGCTTTTACCTCGGACCATCGCAATGGCCTTGCTGCCACCCATCAACCTCGAACGCTGGATCGATGAGCACCGTCACCTGCTGAAGCCGCCAGTCGGCAACAAGTGCATCGTCGATGGCGACTTCATCATCATGATCGTGGGCGGCCCCAACGCACGCACCGATTACCACCACGACGAAGGCCCCGAGTTCTTCTACCAGCTCGAAGGCGAGATGGTGCTGAAGGTGCAGGACGATGGACAAGCCCGCGACATTCCGATTCGCGCCGGCGAGATGTTCTACCTGCCGCCGCGGGTGCCGCATTCGCCGCAGCGCATGCCGGCATCGATCGGACTGGTGATCGAACGCCGCCGCATTGACGGCGAGCGGGATGGCCTGCTGTGGTTCTGCGAACGCTGCAACCACAAGCTGTTCGAAGAATACTTCGTGCTCGACAGCATCGAGCACGATTTCCCGCCGGTGTTCGATCGCTTCTACGGCTCACGCGAAGCGCGCACCTGCGATGCATGCGGCCATCTGAATCCGGCACCGGCGAAATACGGCTAAACGCCGAGACGATCCCGCGCCAGCCATTTGTGCGCCATCCGCCGCAGCGAAGCGTCGAAGCTGGTGTCGGTCGCCACGTCGACCACCGGCCGCCATGCCAGCGCATGTGATTCCTCATTGATCACGAAGCGATCATCTGCGCCTGCGCGCAGCACATAGCGCACGTCGTAATGCCAGTGTTCCGGTTCACTCGTGCGCGCCGCAATGCGATGTCGATCGAGATCGAAGATGTCGCCTTCGACGCGCAGATCGGCCACGCCGGTTTCTTCCCGTGCCTCGCGCAATGCGACCCGGACCAGATCGGTATCGCCATCGGCATGCCCACCCGGCTGCAGCCACTTGTCCAGCTTGCGGTGATGCATCAGCAGCACGCGCGCGCCATCGGCGCTGATCAGCCAGCACGAACCGGTGAAGTGACCCATCGTGTTGCCACGCTCGAAAGCATTCGCATGCGTATGCAGAAATGTTTCGAACTGGGTGACGGTTGTCGCCTCACCCTGCCATTGGTCACGGTAGCGCTGAAGCGCCCCGATCATGAACATAGTCGGTTGCTGCATGGATTTCCGTTGGCATCGTGTGGAAGCAAGCCGTGACGGCTTTTGCCGCGGCTGAATGAAACTTGTGCAACCCGTAATGCTGGGCTATGTTGGCCCGCCATTGCCCTGCCCGTCCTATCCACCGCCACAGAGCGGAAGCGGGCAACATCACTGAAGGGGAGCTAGATGATAAAAGGTCTGTTTGCCACTCACACCATCGAGGCGATGCCTCATGTGGACGCCGGCGAACCTGTCGAAGGCAGCTCGACTGGCGAGGTCACGCTGAAACGTGTGTTGACCGCACGCCATCTGGTGATGCTGGGCATCGGCGCGGTGATCGGCGCCGGCATCTTTGTCCTGACCGGCACCGCCGCTGCGCAGTTTGCAGGCCCCGCGCTGGTGATCAGCTTCCTGATGGCGGGTTTCGCTTGCGCGCTGGCAGGCCTGTGCTACGCCGAATTCGCTGCGATGCTGCCGGTTTCCGGCAGTGCATATTCCTATTCCTACGCGACTCTGGGCGAAGTCGTCGCGTGGTTCGTCGGCTGGAACCTGGTACTGGAATATCTGTTCGCGGCTTCCACCGTGGCGGTCGGCTGGTCCGGTTATTTCAACGAGATGCTACGCATGCTCAGCTCGTTGACCGGGATGAATTTCACGTTGCCGGCGGCGCTTTCCTCCGCCCCGTTCACCTTCAACGAGGCCGGGCACCTGGTCACCACCGGCACGCTGATCAACGTTCCGGCGATCGCCATCGTCGCGGCGATCAGCTGGCTCTGCTATCGCGGCATCACCCAGTCGGCGACGGTCAACGCGATCATCGTGGCGATCAAGGTGGTCGTGATCCTGTTGTTCCTCGTGGTGATGTTCAATTACATCAATACGGACCTCTGGCACCCGTTCGTGCCGGCGAATGAAGGCGGCTCGAAATTCGGCTGGAGCGGCGTCATTCGCGGCGCCACGCTGGTGTTCTTCGCGTACATCGGTTTCGACGCGGTTTCCACCGCCGCGGGTGAAGCGAAGAATCCGCAGCGCGACATGCCGATCGGCATTCTCGGCTCGCTGTTCGTCTGCACCCTGCTGTATATCGCCATGGCCGCCACGCTGACCGGTGTGGCCCCGTTCCGCATGCTCAACACACCCGAGCCGGTCGCCACCGCACTTAACTATGTGCTGGGCAATGTCGCTGTCGGCGGCACTGCGAGCTATGTGCTGGGTTCGCTGAAGATCCTGGTGGTGTTTGCCGCACTGGCGGGCCTGAGCTCGGTGGTGCTGGTCATGCTGATGGGCCAGCCGCGCATCTTTTACGCCATGTCGCGCGACGGCCTGATGCCGCAGGCGCTGGGCCGCCTGCATCCAAAGCATCGCACGCCCTATGTCGGCACCATCATCGTGGGCGTGATCGCTGCCACGCTGGCCGGCCTGTTTCCGGTGGACGTGCTGGGCGACCTGGTTTCGATGGGTACCCTGCTGGCATTCGCCACGGTGTGCATCGGCGTGCTGGTGCTGCGCCGCACCCGTCCGGAGCTGCCGCGCGCGTTCCGTGTGCCGTTGCCGTGGATCATCTGCCCGCTGGGTGCAGCGGCCTGCCTGATCCTGTTCTGGCAGGCGTTTGCGGTGCGCTGGCCACTGCTGATCAGCTGGACCGCCATCGGCTTCCTGATCTACGGTTTTTACGGCTACCAACACAGCAAACTTCGCCAGAACACACCCTGACAAACGACGGCCGGCGCACAACACGCCGGCCGCCGCGTTTGTGATGCCACCCGCGTAGATCTCGACACCCCGCTTCCGAAGACGATAGCCCATGCTCAAGCAGTTGCTCGCCCGCAAGACCGATTTCAGCAACGACGATAGTGCGCACGGCCCGGCCTTGCGGCGCACCTTGGGCCCATGGGGGATTACTGCGCTGGGCATCGGCGCCGTCATCGGCACCGGCATTTTCGTGGTGACGGGTACCGCCGCCGCCGAGCATGCAGGTCCGGCGGTGTTGCTCTCGTTTGTCATTGCCGCGATCTGCAGCGGCTTCAGCGCTCTGTGCTACGCCGAATTCGCGACACTTATCCCTATTTCGGGCAGCTCGTATTCGTACGCCTATGCCTCGTTGGGAGAACTGGCCGCCTGGTTCATCGGCTGGAACATGGTGGCCGAATATGGCATCTCCGCGTCCGCGGTTGCTGCCAGTTGGACCGGTTATTTCACCAGCCTGCTCGATCACATGGGCATTCACCTACCCATCGCGCTCACCGAAGCACCGCTGGCGTTCACCGACGGTCATCTGGTCGCGACCGGGCATCTGTTCAACTTGCCCGCGGTGGCGATCGTGATGGCGCTGACCTGGCTTTGCTATATCGGCATTCGCGAATCGTCAGGGCTGAATGCCCTGATGGTGCTGGTCAAGGTGGGCCTGATCGTGATCGTGGTGATCGCCGGCTACCGTTATGTGAACCCGGAAAACTGGCACCCGTTCATCCCCGAAGCGCAGGGTGACGGCAAATACGGCTGGTCCGGCATCATGCGCGGGGCGGCCATGGTGTTCTTCGCCTACATCGGTTTCGAGGCTACTTCGACCGCGGCGCAGGAATGCAAGAATCCGCAACGTGACCTGCCCTTCGGCATTCTGTTCTCGCTGGTGATCTGCACCGTGCTCTACCTGGCGATGGCGGCCGTGTTGACGGGTCTGGTGCCGTACACCGTGCTGGATACCTCCGAGCCGGTGGTCACCGCTGTCGCAGCGCATCCGGAACTCGACTGGCTGCGGCTGATCGTGGAGATCGGCGCCATGATCGGGCTGTCCTCGGTTATCCTGGTCATGATCATCGCGCAACCGCGAATCTTCATGATCATGGCGCGTGACGGCATGCTGCCGAAGGTCTTCGGCAAGGTGCATCCGCGATATCGCACACCGCACATCAACACGCTGATCACCGGCGCGGTGATTGCGCTGCTGGCTGCGATATTCCCGCTCGACCTGCTTGCCAACCTCACCTCGATGGGCACGTTGATCGCGTTTTCGGCAGTCTGCGCCGGCGTGTTGATCCTGCGTCACACCATGCCGGATCTGCCGCGTACGTTCCGTGTGCCCTGGGTCTGGTTTACCTGCCTGGCGGGTGTCGGCAGTTGTTTCGCGCTGCTTTTCAGCCTGGACTGGTTCAACTGGGCGATCCTGGGCATCTGGACGCTACTCGGCTTCGCCATCTATTTTCTCTACGGCCGCCGCCACAGCTACCTGCGCCAGTCGGCCTCCTGAGTGTGGAATCCCTCTAAGCGAATTTCGTCGAAGTTCGCCGATTTTCCGCTAATTACGGGTTATTTACGCGATCTGCCGTCAACTTGACAATTTGGCAAATCTCACAAAAATCTCACGAAGCCGATGACAACTCTTTGTTTTCGCTAACTTTGTTAGCGAAGTCCAGACAAATCGGGTCGAGGGGTCGCCCATTCCTCAATCGCGGGAGTATCATCTCCAGTCCGCGGGTTGATCACTTGGCAGTGGGCCCCGGATCGCGGCTCGACGCGTCAGGTGGGTAAGCTCCTCAGCCTGACACGCCGGGCCGCACTTTTGTCCGCAACTCGCGCGGCACCATCCTCCCCTCTGCAAGTACGCCGACGCTCTGCCTCCGAGTGCAGCCGTTGCGTGCGCAACAAGAAGGCCGGCGATGCGCCGGCCTTCCTGAATTACGCGAACCACGAATGCGGTCAGGCTTTCTTCGGCGTATGTGACACACACCAGCCTTTCGCATTAACTGATTTGCCCGGGAACAACTGGCAAGGTCCGCGCCCGGTAGCGGCGCCGGTATAGAACTGGCAGTTGGCGCAATTGTCGCCTGCCTTGTGCTTCGCATCGGCCGTCTTGCTGGCATCCTCGACATAGCCCAGTGCCTTCGCGGTCGGGTCCGCTTCGGTCAGCGCCGGCAGATCGGCGGCACGTGCAAAGCGCGGCAGTCCGCCGATGACTACGGCAGCCACGGTGGTACCGGCGGCCACTTTGAGGAATCGGCGACGCGATTCGATATCTTGTTCGTTCGACATGGGCAAGCCTCCGTCGTATCTATCCAACGCACCCTGCACTGGACTCGCGCCGATGGTACGCCTGCCACTTCAATTTTTCCTGACTGGCGCGAATGGCTCTCATTCCAGGCAATAGCCCATCCGGTGCATGGTATAGTTGAGGTTCATTTGGACGTCCAAACACCATGAGCCAAACCCTGCCAGGCACGATCCCGGCCAGCCTGTTCGAGGCATGCGCCGACTCTATCGCGGAGACTGCACGTGAGCTGGCGGCACTCGGCTGGACGCCAGCCACCAGCAGCAACTTCTCGATGCGGGTCGACGCGGATCATGCCGCGATTACCGTCTCCGGCCGGCACAAGGGCCGGCTCGGGCGCGAAGACATCATGCTGATCGACCTCGACGGCCACGCCGTCGGCACCGACGCACGCCCCAGCGCCGAAACGGCGCTGCATACCCAGATCTACCGGCGATGGCCGCATATGGGCGCGGTACTGCATACCCATTCGCGCACGCAGAGTGTCGCCTCGCGACTGTTCGCCAGCGACGGCGTCATCCGTTTGCAGGGCTGGGAATTGCAGAAGGCGATCACCGGCTATCTCACGCACGAGAGCACGCTGGAGATCCCGGTGTTTCCGAATACCCAGCACATGCCCGACCTGGTTGCCCAGGTGGATGCGTGGCTGGACGCCGGCAAGCCGCTGCATGCTTATCTGATCGACGGCCACGGCATCTATACCTGGGGCCGCGACATGGCCGAGACCCAGCGTCATCTGGAGGCGCTGGAGTTTCTGCTGGGCTGCGAGCTGGACCTGAGAAAGTTGAGGGCATCATGAGCCACCTGCGCATCTTCGACGAGACAAAACCGCAATCGCCACTGACGGAGCACCACGAGCACGCCGCGATTGCCGATGCACTGGCCAAGGTCGGTGTCCGCTTTGAACAGTGGGAGGCGAACCAGCCGATTGCGCCAGGCGCCAGCCAGGATGAGGTGATCGCGGCGTATCGCCGTGATATCGACCGGTTGATGGACGAAAAAGGTTATCAGGCGGTCGACGTGATCAGCCTCGCACCGGACCATCCCGAGCGTGCCACTTTGCGGCAGAAGTTCCTCAGCGAACACACTCACAGCGAGGACGAGGTGCGCTTCTTCGTCGCCGGCTCCGGTCAGTTCACCCTGCACATCGACGGCAAGGTCTACGACATCCTCTGCGAGCAGGGCGACCTGATCGGCGTGCCCGATGGCACCCGCCACTGGTTCGACATGAGCGAGTCACCCTACTTCGTGGCGATTCGGCTGTTCACCAACAAGGACGGCTGGGTTGCGCAGTTCACCGGTGACGATATCGCCGGGCAATTTCCGCGGATGCAGCCGCATCGGATCGAACGGCCATGACCGAAATCCGCGCCATCGTCACCGACATCGAGGGCACCACCAGCTCGATCAGCTTCGTACGCGACGTGCTGTTTCCGTATGCACGCAAGCGGCTGCCGGCCTTCGTCGAAACCCATGGCAACCAACCCGAAGTGCAGCATTGGCTGCACGAGACGGCCCGTGAAGCGGGGCTGGTCGAGGCCAGTCGCCAGGACATCATCGAGTTGCTGCTGCAGTGGATCGACCAGGACCGCAAATCCACCGCGCTGAAGGCGCTGCAGGGCATGATCTGGAAGGACGGCTATGCCGCCGGCGATTACCGCGCCCACATGTACCCCGAGGTCGCCGCCCGCCTGCGCGATTGGCGTGCCGATGGATTGCGCCTGTATGTCTACTCTTCCGGTTCGGTGCCTGCGCAGCAATTGTTCTTCCGCTACAGCGAAGCTGGCGACCTGAGCCCGCTGTTCGCCGGCTACTTCGACACGGAAACCGGCCCGAAACGCGAAGCCGAATCCTATCGGCGCATCGCCGAGGCCATCGGCGAGCAGCCCGCGCACATCCTGTTCCTGTCCGACATCGTGGAGGAACTCGATGCCGCGCAGTCGGCCGGCGTCCATACCGGCTGGCTGATCCGCGAGCCGCAGGCGTTGCCCGATTCACCCCGCCATCCCGTGTTCAGCGACTTCAACGCGATCACACCTTCGACCTGACCCGCGAATGCAACCATGCGTAGTGTCCTGACCATCGTGCTCGCGTTCGCTGCCGGAGTGCTGTTGATGGTGTGGTGGCCCAGCCATCCGGTGGCACCGTCGGTCACCGCGCGCCCGGCACCTGCAACCGCCATTCCGGCCGCATCCGTCAATGACACAGCGGATGCCTTATTGGTCGCTGGCGGCAATGCCGGCAATGGCGATGACTGGCCAGTCCAGAGCCCGACCCCGGAACAAGTGCTCTACGCACAACCGCGGATGATGCACGATGCGCTCGCCGAACTGACTCCGCGCGTGGCTGGCAAACCGAATCTCTACGTGCTGGTATTTGCTGGCGATGGTGGTGAAGACGTCTTTCGCAATGAAGCCGAATACGCCACGCCGCTGTTCGCGAAACGTTTCGGCGCCACTACGCATACTCTGGTGCTGGAGAACAATCCGGCCACATTGACCACCCGACCACTGGCCAGCTGGAGCAATCTGGATGCGGGCCTGGCCGGCCTGGACAAGGTAATGGTGCCAGATCAGGACATCCTGCTGCTGTACATCACCAGCCACGGCGGTGAGGATCACACCCTGCTGGTGGACATGGATCCGCTGCCGCTGGATCAGCTCGGCGCCGACGACTTGGCGGGAATCCTGGCAGCGCATCGGTTCAAGTGGAAAGTGGTGGTGGTCAACGCCTGCTATTCCGGCGGATTCGTGCCACCGCTGCGCGGCCCCGGCACCCTGTTGCTCACCGCCGCCCGCGCCGATCGCAGCTCATTCGGTTGTGGCAGCGATTCGGACATCACCTACTTCGGCAAGGCGTGGCTGGTCGACGCCTTGAACCGCACGCCGGATTTCATCGACGCGTTCAAGCAGGCCAGCGGCGAGATCAGCCGATGGGAAAAGCTGGACAAGCTCACTCCCTCGGAGCCGCAGATCGACATTGGCAGCGGTATCGCCGCACAACTGGCGCTATGGCGCCAGGGAGTCAGCGCCGGCCCGGCAGTTCCGTTCATGCCGGCCACGCCCGCGACAACCCGTCGCGCAGCCTCACCCTGAACTGATTCAGCGATGGTTGCGCGTTGTGTGTCGCGCAGACAGCAACGCTGCAACATCAGCCAGTGACAGGCCACGCGCACGCAGCATCACGGTCAGATGGAAGATCAGATCCGCCGCCTCGCCGAGCAGCGAGGCATCGTCTTGCACCACCGCCGCCAGTGCGGTTTCGACGCCTTCCTCGCCCACCTTCTGTGCCATGCGACGGATACCGCCCTCGAACAGGCTGGTGGTGTAACTGCCCAGCGGACGCTCGGCATGCCGGCTGGCTACCAGCGCATTGAGCTCGGCAAGAAAGCCGAGCGGCGGACCGGCCTCGGCTCGGTCGCCGAAGCAACTTGACGTGCCCCGATGGCAGGTCGGTCCGTGCGGCTCGGCCTGCACCAGCAGAGTGTCGGCATCGCAGTCGATGCGGATCGATTTCAGCGCCAGCACATGACCGGAGCTTTCACCCTTGGTCCACAGGCGCTGCTTGCTGCGGCTGTAGAACGTGACCTGGCCGCGGACCTGCGTCTGCGCCAGCGCTTCGGCATTCATGTAGCCGAGCATCAGTACCTCGCCGCTGAGCCAGTGCTGCACGATCGCCGGCAGCAGGCCGTCCCCCTTGGTCCAGTCGAGGCGGCTCAAGTCGGTATTGGAATCGTTCATCGCTGGTTGTCCCTTGATGCTCACAGGCGAACCGCTACGCCCTGCCCGTGCAGATAATGCTTGAGTTCGTGGATCGCGATCGCGCCTGAATGGAACACGCTGGCGGCCAGCGCACCATCCACATCGGCCTGCACGAAGGCGTCGCGAAAATGCTCCGGCGTACCGGCACCGCCGGAAGCAATCAGCGGCACCTGGCAGATCGCGCGGGCCATCGACAACTGCTCCAGATCGTACCCTTGGCGTACGCCATCGCTGCCCATGCAGTTGAGCACGATCTCGCCGGCGCCACGCTGCTGCGCCTCGACCATCCAGTCCAGCGTTCGGCGTGGCAGTGCCTGTGTCTTCGTGGGGTCGCCGGTGTACTGGCGCACGCGCCATTCGCCGTCGGCATCGCGCAGCGAGTCGATGCCGACCACCACGCACTGCACGCCGAACGCGGCGGCCAGTTCGTCGATCAGTGCAGGACGCTCCAGCGCCGGCGAGTTCACCGAGACCTTGTCGGCGCCCGCATGCAGCACCGCGCGCGCCTCGTCCACCGAGCGGATGCCGCCGGCCACGCAGAACGGAATGTCGATCACGCGGGCGACCTTCTCGACCCAGCCGCGATCCACGCTGCGACCTTCCGGACTGGCGATGATGTCGTAGAACACCAGCTCGTCGGCACCCTCGTCGCGGTAGCGCAGCGCGAGATCGACGATCTCGCCCATCACCACGTGATCGCGGAAGCGCACGCCCTTGACCACCTTGCCGTCGCGCACGTCGAGGCAGGGAATGATGCGTCGGCTCAACATGCCAGTGCGTCTTCCAGCGTGAAGTGCCCCTCGAGCAGCGCGCGTCCCAGGATCACGGCCTTCGCGCCAGCTTCGCGTGCCGCCCGAATATCGGCAAGCGAGCGCACGCCTCCCGATGCCTGCAGGGCAAGCTCGGGCACGCGGTCGGTCAGGTGCCGATACAGTTCGAGGTTGAAGCCCGCAAGCATGCCGTCTCGCTCGATATCGGTGCACAACAGGTGGCGCGCACCGTGCTCGGCATACCAGGGCGCCAGCTCGTCCAGCGTGGTCGCTTCGATCTCGGTCCAGCCCGCACTCGGCAGCAACCAGTCGTTGCCGACGAGGCGGGTGTCCAGCGCGATGGTGATGCGGTCGCTGCCGAATGACTCCAGCCAGCCGGCCACCCGCTGCGGATCGCGGATGGCCACGCTGCCCAGCACCACGCGGCGCACGCCGACGTCATACAGTCGCCGCAGATCGGCCTCGTCGCGCACACCGCCGCCGGCCTGTACATCAATGCCGTGGTCGGCAATCGCCTTGATCACGGCCAGGTTGTCCAGGTTGCCCGAACGCGCACCGTCGAGATCGACTACATGCAGCCAGTGCGCGCCGGCATGCAGGTAGCGCAAGGCCAACTCGCGCGGGTCGGGCATATAGGTGGTCTGCTGGGCGTAGTCGCCCTGGCGCAGGCGCACCACGCGCCCTTCGCGCAGATCGATGGCGGGAATGACGTGAAAGCTCATAGGCTGAGGAAATTCTTCAACAAGCGCGCGCCGACGGCCGCCGAGCGCTCCGGGTGAAACTGCATGCCGTGGAAATTTCCACGGGCCACGATCGCCGAAAACTCACCGGCATGATCGGTGCTGGCCAGGGTGAAATCATCCACCGGCACCGCATAGCTGTGCACGAAATACGCCTGATCGTCGTCGCCCAGCCCGACCAGCAGCGGATGCGGCCGCTGCACGGATAGACGGTTCCAGCCCATGTGCGGCACGCGCAGACCCGGGCCTTCGGCGAAACGGCGCACCGGTGCCGGAATCAATCCGAGGCACTCCGTGTCACCCTCTTCCGAATGCGAGCACAGCAGTTGCATGCCCAGGCACACGCCGAGCACGGGCTGTTCCAGCGAACGCAGCACGTCGACCAGGCCCAGCTCGCGCAGCCGTGCCATGCCAGGGCCAGCGGCGCCCACGCCGGGCAGGATCACCTTGTCGGCGGCGCGGATCGTCGCCGCGTCCGCGGTCAGCGCGGCATCCACGCCAAGCCGCTGCAGTGCATAACGCACCGAACCGATATTGGTGCCGCCGGCATCGACCAGGACGACGCTCATCACAGCGCACCCTTGGTGCTGGGCAGCTCGCTGCCCTCGCGGCGGATCGCCTGGCGCAGCGTGCGTGCGACCACCTTGAAGCAGGCCTCGACCATGTGATGCGCGTTGTCGCCGTACACAGATAGATGCAGGTTCGCGCCCAGGCTTTCGCACAGCGAGCGGAAGAAATGCGGCACCAGTTCGGTCGGCACCTCGCCCACACGCTCGCGCGGGAAGCTGCCCTTGAACACGAAGTACGGCCGACCGGACAAGTCCAGTGCCGCGATGGCCTGTGCCTCGTCCATCGGCAGGGTGAAGCCGTAGCGGCCGATGCCGCGCTTGTCGCCGAGCGCCTGCTTCAAGGCCCCGCCCAGCGCCAGCGCGCAGTCCTCGATGGTGTGGTGCTCGTCGATATGCGTGTCGCCCTCGCAGCTCAGCTCCAGCGCGAAGCCGCCGTGCTTGCCGATCTGCTCCAGCATGTGGTCGAAGAAACCCAGGCCGGTGCCCACCTTCGGCTCGGCCACCCGATCCAGGTCGACGCTGACCATGATGCGGGTTTCCTTCGTGTTGCGCACCACCGTGGCCGTGCGCGGCGCATCCAGCAGTTGGTGCGCCAGCACTTCCCAGTCGAGGCCGAGCGGGCCCACGCGGAAGCCACGCACGCCGAGATTTGCGGCAAACTGCAGGTCGGTCTCGCGATCGCCCACCATCGCCGACGCCGCGCGGCTCCAGCCGTCGTCGGCGAGGTAATGCCGCAACATGCCGACACCGGGTTTGCGCGTATCCCTGCCCTCATGCGGAAAGCTGCGGTCGATCAGCACCTCGCGAAAACGAATGCCTTGCGAGGCGAGGATGTGCAACAACAGTTCATGTGGTCCGCTGAAATGTGGCTCGGGGAAACTGTCCGTACCAAGGCCATCTTGGTTCGTCACCATCACCAGTTCGTAGCCGGCCGCGACAAAACGCTGCAGCGCGGCGATCACGCCCGGCAGCAGGGCCAGCTTTTCGTAGCTGTCGATCTGCTCATCGGCCGGCTCCTCGATCAGACAGCCGTCGCGGTCGACGAAAAGTATCTTGCGCTTGTTCATGCCGCCCCCTCGGCAACACCCCGTCCATCCATGGCCGGACTTTTCAGTACGGCGAGTACCCGATCATTCTCTGCCGGCGTGCCGATGGTGATGCGCAGTGCATCGCCGAGGTTCGGGTAACGACGCACGTCGCGCACCACGATGCCGGCGGCAAGCAGACCTTGATAGACGACACTGGCTTCGTCGAAGCGCACGGCCAGAAAGTTCGCCTGCGATGGCAACACCTCGCGCACCCCGGGCAACCGACGCAGCGCCGTCTGCATGCGCACGCGTTGCTCGCGCACGATGCCGATGCGTTCACGCGCGTTCGCCTGGCCCCAGCCGGACAGCGCCATAAGCGCTGCCTCCACGCATGGCAGCGGCAACGGGTACGGCGCCATGATCCGGCGCAGCAGCGCGATCACCTCGGCATTCGCCAGCAAACTGCCGATGCGCGCACCGGCCAGCGCCCAGGCCTTGGACAAGGTGCGCAACACGGCAAGGTTGTCGTAGCGGTCGATCAGGTCCGCCACGCTGCCCGCGTCGCTGAACTCGACATAGGCCTCGTCCACCACCAGCAAGGCGCGACCACTCAGCGCCTGCGCCAGCCGCTCGACCGCAGCGCGCGGCACCGGCTGGCCGGTGGGGTTGTTCGGGGTGCAGATGAAGACCAGCTTCACCGCCGGGGTCAGTGCTGTCAGCACGGCGTCCACGTCCAGGGTGAAATCCGCCGCCAGCGGCACCTCGACGATGCCCGCATCCTGCACCCGTGCGCACACCGCGTACATGCCGAATGTCGGCGGCTGGATCAGGATCGCGTCACGCCCAGCCCGGCAGAACGCGCGCACCAGCAGGTCGATCGCCTCGTCGCTGCCGCGGCCGACCAGCAACTGTTCGCGCCGCACGCCATAGAGTGCCGCCAGCGCGTCGACCAGGGCCGCGGGCTGCGGTTCGGGATAGCGGTTGCAACCGAGGCCGTCGTCGCCCACCGGGGCCCACGCCGACTCGTTCGCGTTGAGGAAGACCTCGCCGCCGCTGGCCTCCATCCGTGCCGAGGAATACGGCTGCATCGCGAGGATCTCCGGCCGGGCCAGATCGAGCACGCTCATGATCGTGCCTCCAATGTGGCCAATCGCAAGGTCACCGCGCGGCGGTGCGCCTCCAGTTGTTCGGCCGCCGCCAGCGTCGCCGTGCAGGGCCCGATGTTGCGCAACCCTTCTTCGCTGACTTCCTGCACGCTGATCTGCTTCTGGTAACTGGCCACCGACACCCCGCTGTAGCTGCGCGCATAACCGTAGGTCGGCAGCACGTGGTTGCTGCCGCTGCAGTAGTCGCCCACCGATTCGGGCGTCCACTGGCCGAGGAAGATCGAGCCGGCGCTGTCGATGCCGTCGAGCAAGGCGCGCGGCGCGGCCACTTGCAGGATCAGGTGCTCGGGCGCGTAGCGGTTGCTCACTTCGACCGCCTGCGCCAGCGAATCGACCGCAATCAGCCGGCTCTGCGCCAACGCCTGGCTGGCGATCGCACCGCGCGGCAATTCGGCACATTGGCGCTCGACCTCGGCGGCCGCCTGATCCAGCAATTCGGCGGACGGGCTCAGCAGGATCACCTGCGAATCCGGTCCGTGCTCGGCCTGCGACAACAGGTCGGCGGCGACGAACACCGGGTTCGCGTCGGCGTCGGCGATCACCAGCACTTCCGACGGGCCGGCCGGCATGTCGATCGCGGCGCCGTCCGGGTCGGACGACACCTGCAGCTTCGCCTCCGTGACCCAGGCATTGCCGGGGCCGAACAGCTTGTCGCACTTCGGCACGCTGGCGGTGCCGTAGGCCATCGCGGCGATCGCCTGCGCGCCGCCTAGCTTGAATACTTTGTGCACGCCAGTGAGACGCGCGGCATACAGCACCGCCTCGTCGCAACGCCCATCGGCGCGCGCCGGCGAGCACAGCACCACGTGGCGGCAACCGGCGATTTGCGCCGGCACACCCAGCATCAGGGCGGTCGACGGCAGCGGCGCGCTGCCGGCCGGCACGTACAAGCCGACCCGGCTGATCGGGCGCAACATCCGCTCCACCCGCACGCCGGGCGCGGTATCCACCACCACCGGTTGCGGTGCCGCCGCGCGATGGAACAGTTCGATGCGTGCGGCCGCTTCGCGGATCGCCGCCTTCAGGGCCGGATCGAGAAAGGCCTCGGCCGCCGCGAACTCGGCCTCGTCCACTTCGATCGCGTCCAGTGTGCAGCGGTCGTATTTCGCGCTGAGTTCGCGCAGTGCCGTGTCGCCGTGCTCGCGCACGGCGGCGATGATCCGCTCGACACCGCGGCGCAATTCATCCGCGCGCGACTGCGCGGGCCGTGCCAGCGCATCGCGGCGTGCCGCTTCATCCAGTGTGTTCCAGTCCAGAAGTTTCATGCCAGCCAGTTCTTCATGCGAGCCCGATTCATGCCAACCTGCTTCATGCCAGCATCTTCTCCACCGGCAGCACGAACATCTCGCGCGCGCCGGCCTTCTTGATTTCCTCCAGCTGCCGCCAGCTCACCTCGCCGGCGCACAGCGCCTGCAGCATCAGCTGATCCGGCTGGCCAGCTACCGCCAGCAGGGTCGGCTGCGGACCGCCCGGCAGCAGGCGGGTGACCGCTTCCAGCGTGTGGCGTGAGGTCTGCAACAGCAGCAGGCGCGACTCGCGCACCTGGATCACCCCATCCAGCCGCTTCAGCAGCAGCTCCAGCATGTCGCCGCGCTCGTCCACCGGCAGGGTCAGCGGGCCGGCCAGCACGGCCTCGCTTTCAAGCAGCACATCGGCTTCGCGCAGCTGGTTCGCCACCAGGGTGCCGCCGCTCTGCACCAGGTCGCAGATCGCGTCGGCGGTACCCAGCTTCGGCGCAATCTCGACCGAGCCGGTCAGGGTCACCACGCCAGCGTTCACGCCATGCGTGCGCAACCATTCGCCGAGCAGGCCCGGATAGGACGTGGCAATGCGCCGGCCCTCCAGTTGCTGCGGCTCGTGGTAATCCAGCTCCTGTGGCACCGCGATCGACAGCCGGCAACGCCCGAAGCCGAGCGGGCGAAGCTCGGCCAGCGGCTCGGCCTCGCGTCCGGCGGTGAGCTGGAATTCGCCCAGCACATTGCGTCCGACGATGCCGAGGTCGCATACCCCCTGCGCGATCAACCCGGGGATGTCGTCGTCGCGCACCAGCAGCAGGTCGACCGGCTCGCCCTCGCCGAAGCAGAACAGCTTGTCGCGGCTTTGGCGAAAGCTCAGCCCGCAACGATTGAGAAGGTCGAGTGCCGGCTCGGTGAGCCGGCCGGATTTCTGCATCGCGATGCGCAACCGATCGCGGGCCTTCATGCCCTTGCCTTCTTGCCGGGGACACCGCGGCGCGAGGCATGTGCCGCCGCGGCAAGATAGCCACCGTTGCCCTGATTGAGATAGCGCGCCACCCGACCGATCGTGGTGATGCTCACCGCGGTGCGCTCGTGTATCTCCCGATAGGCCACGCCATCAAGCAGATACGGCACCACCCGCCAGCGATCCACCAGCACCTCCATTTCCGCCGGAGTGCACAGGTCGCGCAGGAACGCGGCCATTTCATTGGCATTCTTCAGGGACAACAGTGCCTCGCAGAGACTGAGCTCGGCGGACTCGTCAGGGGTCTCGGGATCCAGCGAACGACGCTTCATGATGTGTTAACGCATTAATACAATGGATCGCATCATACACATGGTTTTGCATGGATACAAACCTGCCGCCATGCATCATGCAGCGGCATTCAGTTTCGCGGCCTTACGGAATACGGCCGCTGCGCGTGATCCGCGATCGACACTTCCTCGGCGTACCCACCAACAAAAACCCCCGCCTAGGCGGGGGGTCTTGTCGAACCGGCGCGAGCAACAGGCTCAGGCCGATTTCTTTTTCGGCGCAGCCTTCTTCGCAGCAACCGGCTTGGTCACGGTCGGCTTGGCGCCAACGACTGCCGGCGACACGGTATGTGCACGGGTATTGCCATAGCTGCCGCGGTAGGTCTTGCCGCGACGGGTCTTGCGATCGCCCTTACCCATGGGAACTCCTTGAATCGTGGGATGAATGATCGGACATCATAGCAGGTCAACCCGACCGGCCATAGTCAGGGATGGCCTTGGCCCGAACAGTCCCGCATCTGGTCCAGGCATTTGCCGGGGTCAATCTGCACTGTCACATGCTGGATGTGGAAGCGATCAAGCAGCATCTGCTTGATCGCTTGCAGGGCTTGCGCGCTGTTGGCAGGCTCGTGCAGTTCGGCATGCAGGGTGGCCATGCGCGAACCTGACGCCAGCTGCCACACATGTAGATGGTGGATATCGCGGATCGAGGGATCGGCGCCGCGCAGTGACGCTTCCACCAGCGCGCTGTCCATGCCGTCGGGCACGCCTTCCAGCAGGATGTGCGCGGACAACCGCAGCAAGCGCCAGGCGCTGCTGAGGATCAGCAGCGACACCAGCAGCGACAGTAGCGGATCGGCCCACAGCCAGCCAAACCAGCGGATGGCCAGCGCGGCCAGTACCGCGGCCAGCGAACCCAGAAGGTCGCCCAGCACATGCAGGCTCGCGCCGGCCAGATTGACATCGTCATGCGCATGTCCGTGCAGCGTGCGCAGCACCAAAAGGTTCACCAGCAGGCCAACGATAGCCACCACCAGCATCATCCCGGACAGAATTTGCATTGGGTGCAGCAACCGGGTGATCGCTTCGTAGACGATCCAGCCGACCAGCACGAACTGGCTCAGCGCATTGACGAAGCCGACCAGCACTTCCATCCGCCCGTAGCCATAGCTGCGTCGCGCATCCGCCGGCTTGGTGGCCATCCACGCACCGACCACCGCCAGCAGCAGGGCCAGCGCATCGACCATCATGTGGCCGGCATCGGCCAGCAAGGCCAGCGAGCCGGACCACATGCCACCGACCACTTCGACCACCATCATCACGGTAGTCAGGACAAATGCGAACAGCAGCTTGCGACTGCGCCCATCGCCGGAGCGGGCATGTTCGTGTGAATGCGGATGGTCGTGCGGGTGTGTGGCGGGCATGCTCATCCGCACATGCTAGGAACGGCGCTTGCCGTTACACAATCACCCGCTGTCCGAACGCACCGCATGCCGGCAACCTTCAGTGCGCGCATTGCGCGTCGTGCACGTGGTCATCGCTGTGGCCGCTGTCCCGGCGCAGGTTGACGAAATGCGCGCTGGCCAGCAACAGGCCGCCGCAGGTCACCAGCACGCTGTGCAGCATCACCGAATAGCCTTCGGCGTAGGTGACGCCGAGCAGCAGCAACGCCAGGCCCGGGACGGCAAGCAACAACGGCAACGGTCGCTGATGGCGACGGAAGCCGCGGATCAACGCCACCAGCGCCAACGCGCAGGCAAACAGCACAAAGCCACGTTCAAAACGCTGGTCGGCCAGAAACTCCAGCCCCACGACCGGCAACAGCACCAGCACGAACGGCAACAGCGCGCAATGGATCGCGCACAGGAACGAAGCTGTCGCGCCGATGCGATCAGCTACCTGCCATGCACGGGATTTGTTCGCCTGCTCGGAATCCATCGGCCTGCCCCGGCGCCGCCAAACGTGGTGACTCTATGCCCGGTGATGACCATGTTACTTTATAACACTTCACGAAGCCATACCCGGGAAGCGTGCCTTTCAGGCCTTGTGGCAGTGCTTGCAGGTGCCGTGCACTTCCAGCGTCTGCGCCTGCGGACGAAAGCCAAGCGCCCTGGCCTGTGCCTCGATCAGCTCGGCCACCCGCTCATCGCAGACTTCCTGCGCACTGGAGCAGGTATCGCAGATCAGGAATGGCACCTGGTGCGCCTCTGCCGGGTGATGGCAGGAGACGAACGCATTGATCGATTCCAGCTTGTGGATAAAGCCATTTTCGAGCAGGAAATCGAGCGCGCGATAGACCGTGGGCGGCGCCGCGTTGCCGTGCTTCTCGCGCAGCTGATCAAGGAGGTCGTAGGCCTTGACCGGTTTGTGCGCGGCCGCGATCAGCTCCAACACTTCCTTGCGCAGCGGGGTCAGCCGCAGGCCGCGCTCCTCGCTGGCATGTTCCACCGCGCGCACGAAACCCCTGGCATCGTGGTGATGCTTGGGGTGCGCGTGCAGATTGTCGGTGGCGTCACGGCTCAAGGGTCATACCTCTTTTTTCGATCATACACCGCCGCCTTAGCGAGCCCGGCGGCGCTCAGCGGGCAACGGCGGCGGCTTCGTGCGGGGCAGCTGGCGGGGCTTCAGCAGGATCACGATCCAGCCGATCGGACCCAGCACCGCTGCCCACATGATGCTTTCCGACAACCGGCCACGCCACCAGCCGAGCAACGCGCCGACTGCGACGAACAACAGATTCCACCAGAACATGGCTGCCCACGGCACCATATTCAACAGGTTGAAGAATACGTGCCAGAACGCACCCGGCGCATCGAGATCGACGCCCTGGGTAGCCCTGGCCAGCCATTCGTCCATGCCGACGTCAGTTCGTCAGCGACATGATGAGGATCAACCGCGCGCCATGACGATCGCGTCATCGATGCGCTTGAGCGCTTCGACGCGGCCAGCCAGATAGATCGTGTGATCGATCGACGGGGATACCTGCGTGCCGGTCATCGCCACACGTAGCGGCTGGGCGATCTTGCCCATACCCAGTTCGAGCTGGGCAGCCACCTGCTCGATCACCTGATGGATCGGCCCCGGCTGCCACTCGCACCCGGCCAGCAGCGGTTTCGCCGCCTCGAGCACGGCCACCGCGCTGTCGTTCTTCAGATGCTTGGCGACCGCCTTGTCGTCCCATTCGGCAATCGGCGCGTACCAGATCATGGCCTTCTCGACCATTTCCTTGAACGTATGCACGCGATCGCGCAGCGCCACGATGACGTCGGCAGGTGCCGGGCCATGCGACGTGTCGACGCCCGCGCGCGCCAGATGCCAGGCGAACTCCGGCGCCAGCGACTGTGGCTCGTCGGTCTTCAGGTAATGCTGGTTGAGCCACGCCAGCTTCTCGGTATCGAAGCGCGAAGCGGCCTTGTTGACGTCGGCGATGTCGAACAGCGCGATCATTTCCTCGCGCGAAAATATCTCCTGGTCGCCGTGCGACCAGCCCAGCCGCACCAGGTAGTTGAGCAGCGCATGCGGCAGGAAGCCGTCGTCGCGATACTCCATCACGCTGACCGCACTGGTGCGCTTGGACAGCTTCTTGCCTTCCTTGTCGAGGATCATCGGCAGGTGCGCGAACTCCGGGACCTTCGCACCGAGCGCGTGATAGATGTTGATCTGCCGCGGGGTGTTATTGACGTGGTCGTCGCCGCGGATCACTTCGGTGATGCCCATGTCGATATCGTCGACCACCACGGCGAAGTTGTAGGTCGGCCAGCCGTCGGAACGGAAGATCACCAGATCGTCCAGCTCGTTGTTCGCCCACTCGATACGGCCCTTGACCTTGTCGTCGAACACCACCGAGCCTTCGCTCGGATTGCGGAAACGGATCACGCGATTGGGATCTTCACGGAAAGGCTCGTTGCGGTCGCGGTAGTAACCGTTGTAGCGCGGCTTCTCACCCTTCGCCATCGCAGCCTCGCGCATGGCCTCGATCTCGGCCTTGCTCTCGTAGGCGTAGTACGCCTTGCCGGCGGCAACCAGTTCATCGGCCACTTGCTTGTAGCGATCCAGCCGCTGGGTCTGGTAAAACGGGCCTTCATCGGCGTCCAGACCAAGCCAGTGCATGGCGTCGAGAATCGCCTGCACCGCGGCATCGGTCGAGCGCTCGCGATCGGTATCCTCGATGCGCAGGATGAATTCGCCGCCGCGACGGCGCGATTCCAGCCAGCAGTACAGTGCGGTGCGGGCGCCGCCGATATGCAGGAAACCGGTGGGGCTGGGAGCGAAGCGGGTGCGGACGGTCATGGGGTCTTTTCAAAAGGTGCGGGGCAAGTCATGGATTTTAGCCGATACGGTGGCAGCAACCGAGCTAAGGCGAAACCGGCACGTTGCTTATCGCGCTCGTTTGTCGTGCTGCTGTGGGTCTGGTTCGGCATCGCCCTGCCGGCGCTGGCGGACAACCCCGGCTATGATCGCCCCGGCTATGGCTTCACGCCGGTCGCGCTGGCAGCGGGTGAGATGACCATCGAACAGGGGCTGCCAGACTGGAGCCGCGACCGCAGCGATGGAGCAGTCAGCTCGCAGTACAGCACCGACAGCCTGCTACGCCTCGGCATCGGAGGCCCAGTGGAGCTGCAACTGGGCAGTTCGCCATGGAATTATCTTCGACAAAACGCCGATGGCATCCACTCCCGCAGCCGCGGCCACGGTGACACCCGGCTGGGCCTGAAACTCGCCCTGCCCTCGGCTGGCGAGGCCTTCAGCTGGGGCTTGCTGAGCAGTGTCGAATTCACCGATGGTGCGAAGGATTTCCGCAGCGACGAGCGCCAGTATCTGCTCGGCGCGCAGTTCAATCTGCAGGCGAACCAGCGCAACTCACTGGGCGCATACCTTGAAGAAGTGCGCAGCGGTGGCCGGGACAGCACCACGATGGCGTTCAGCGACAACTACACGCTGACCCGAACACTGACGCTCTACACAGAAGCTGCCTTGCTGCATTCGGCGAACCAGGCCAGTGGCACCGTTGCGGGTGCCGGCCTGACCTGGATGGTCAACCCGCGCGTGCAGGTCGACGCGGGCTTCGATCATCGCCTGGGTGGAACCGCTGCCGAATGGCAGAGCAATCTCGGCGTATCGGTCTACCTCGGCCACTGACTTCCCTACGCGATCCCGACACGCGCATACCGCGCGATCTCACTTCACGTGGATGGTGATCTTCTTCGACACCACGGCCGGGTCGAACGGGATATGGTTCGCGTCACCAAGTTCTAGTTGCAAGGTGTGCTTGCCAGGTTTCAACGTGAGCGTTGTCTCGGTCTGGCCGCCACCGAAATGGATGTGGTTGTCGTCCTTCGCGATCGGCTGGCCGGCGGCTGGCAGATCTTTCACGTCGACCAGCAGGTGATGGTGACCCGTACCCTCCTTCGCCATGCCGGCGGGCGCCACGCCCATGCCTTTGAGGCCGAAGCGCACGACGACATGCTGACCCACAGTGGCCCCATCGCTGGGCGAAATGATGTAGACCTCGGCGCCGCCGGTAGCCTTGGTGGTTGGCAGGGCGGGAGCCTGGGCGGCGATTGCGCCTGCGGCGAACGTGGTCAGTGCAAGAGCGAGCAGGATGCGTTTCATCAACAGTCTCCACTGGGACAAGGTCCCGCCAGTGTAGGCGCGCGCACGGCACATGGACCACCCATCGGATCTGCCCAACGTCACCGCAACGTCACGCACCCGCCATGCCGCCGCAACCCCGCCCGACCAAGCTGGGCCAAGCCAGCACGGGTAAGGTCATGCGCATCGGCATCGTCAGCGAAACCTATCCACCGGAAATCAACGGCGTCGCACTGACCGTGCACAGCCTCGCCGCCGGCCTGGCCAGTCGCGGCCACAGCGTGGACCTGATCCGGCCACGACAGGCACAACCCCACCTCGACGAACCCGGCATCGACGTGCTGCATGTGCGCGGTAGCGCCCTGCCCCGTTATCCCGGCTTGCGCTTCGGCCTGCCTGCGGCTCGCACGCTGCGCCGGCATTGGTCACAACAGCGACCCGACGCCATCTACGTTGCCACCGAGGGCCCGTTGGGCTGGTCCGCCGTACGTGTCGCCCGGCAACTGGGCATCCCGCTCGTCAGCGGGTTCCATACGCGCTTCGACCGTTATGCCGATCACTATGGCATCGGCCTGCTCACGCCGCTGGTGCGCGGCTATCTGCGCCGGTTCCACCAGCGCGGGGCGGCAACCCTCGTGCCAACCGACGCACTCGCACGGGAGCTGCATGACATGGGCATATCCAATGCGCGCCTGTTGCGTCGCGCGGTTGATACGCAGCTGTTCCATCCATGCCGTCGCGATGACGAACTGCGGGCCGCCTGGGGCGTCGACGCCGCCACGCCGGTGGTGCTTTACGTGGGGCGCCTGGCGCCGGAAAAGAATCTCGAACTCGCGGTACGGGCGTACCGTGTCATCCAGCAACGCGTTCCCCAGGCACGCCATGTGTGGGTGGGTGACGGCCCCGCACGCGCGGCGCTGGAAGCTGCGCATCCGGATTTCATCTTCGCCGGCGTGCAGCGTGGCATGGCGCTGGCGCGACACTACGCCAGCGCCGACCTGTTCCTGTTCCCCAGCCTCAGCGAGACCTTTGGCAACGTGATCATCGAAGCCATGGCCGCCGGCCTGCCGGTAGTGGCGTATGCCGAAGGCGCCGCACGCGAACATCTCGTGGACGGCGTCAACGGCTACTGCGTCGAATCAGGCAACGCGGCGGCATTCATCGACGCGGCGGCCCGGCTGGCCAGCAACCCGGGCCTGATCCGGCACATGGGCCGTGCAGCCCATGTCCAGATGGCGGGACTTTCGCCGGAGGCGGTCATCCGCGATTTCGAAACCCTGCTGCGCGAGATGGCCCAGGAGAACCAACATGAGCATGCGAGTACCGTCGCCCACGCCTGAGCTCTCGCCCGGGCCACGGTTCGCCCTTGACGGGCGTGTCTGCGTGATGGCCAATCGCTGGGGAACCCGCCGACTGGTCGGCCTGTTCTTCGGTGCCATCAGCCGACTTGGCGATGGCGTGTTCTGGTACGCGCTGATGGTGGTCATGGCGTTGCTCGGCGGCCATCGCGGACTGCTCGCCGCCGCACACATGGCCGCCACCGGACTCACCGCGCTGCTGCTCTATCGATTGCTCAAGCGCTGGACGCGGCGCCCGCGCCCCTACCGCGTCTGCCCGGGTGTGATCGCACACGTGCCGCCACTGGATGAATTCAGCTTTCCCTCGGGCCACACCCTGCAGGCGGTGAGTTTCAGCATCGTGGCGCTGGTGTGGTATCCGCCGCTTGCGCCGCTGTTGCTGGGCTTCACCGCGCTGGTAGCAGCCTCGCGGGTGATCCTCGGGCTGCACTATCCCAGCGATGTACTGGCGGCCATCGCCATCGGCAGCGGCCTTGGTACGGCATCGTTGTGGCTGATGCCACCGCTGATCTGAGTTTGCCGAACCGGGCCAGCATTGGGCAGCACGTGCGCACGCCGTCACAAGCGCCTTTGCGGTCAGGCAGATAGCCTACTTCTCCACAGGCTTTACAGGCCGTGCTCCACAGACGCTGTGGAGAACTTTGCATCAGCACGTCGCCGCTGGGCAAAACATCGACAGCGCGTAGCAAGTGGTTGTCGACAAAGGGCCGTGCTGGTGTTGTCCACAGGCTTGTACAGAAGGCGCGCACAAACGCTGTGGAAAACTGCCAGGCCAACTGCAATCAGGCACGCCGGCACTGACAGGTTCGTCGTGCGCAATCCATGATCAGCCCGTAGCAAGTGCCTGATGGGCAAGCCGCAAACAGAGCTTGTCCACAGGCTTTACCGGGATGCGTCCACAGTGGCTGTGGAAAACTTCACGGTGAAAACAACGATGCCGCCTGACGGCGGCATCGTTTCGCAGCAATACCCGACATGCATCAGGCCGCGCGCGGCGCCTTCATCAGAACGCCGAACAGATCGGCCAGTTTGTCGCGCATCTCGCGACGATCGACGATCAGGTCGATCGCACCGTGGTCGACCAGGAATTCCGAACGCTGGAAACCTTCAGGCAAGGTCTCGCGTACCGTCTGCTCGATCACGCGGGGGCCGGCAAAACCGATCAGCGCCTTCGGCTCGCCGATATTGATATCGCCCAGCATCGCCAGACTGGCGGACACGCCACCGGTGGTCGGGTTGGTCAACACGCTGATATACGGCACGCCGGCATCACGCAAACGCGCCAGCGCAGCCGAAGTCTTGGCCATCTGCATCAGCGAGAACAGCGCCTCCTGCATGCGTGCACCGCCGGTGGCGGAGAAGCACACCAGTGCACTGTGATCGGCCAGCGCGCGCTCGGCGGCGCGGGCGAATTTCTCGCCGACCACCGAGCCCATCGAGCCACCCATGTAGGCAAACTCGAACGCCACCGCCATCAGCGGGCGCCCCTTGAGCTTGCCGCTCATCGCGACCATCGCGTCCTTCTCGCCGAGCTTTTTCTGGGTCGCGGTGATGCGATCGCGGTACTTCTTGGTGTCACGGAATTTCAGCGGATCGGTGGGCTCCAGGCTGGCCCACAATTCCTGACCGGAGCCTTCATCGAGCAATGCGTCCAGTCGCATGCGCGCACTGATGTAGTGATGATGCCCGCACTTCGGGCAGACCATCAGATTGCGCTCGAGCTCCGGCCGGTACAGCACGGTGCCGCAACCACCGCATTTCTCCCACACGCCTTCGGGCACCGAACCCTTGCCGCCGTTCGTACTCTGCGGGCGGGTGCGCGGGTTCATGATTTTCTGCAGCCAATTCATCGCATCACCCTGCCATTCGTGCGCGCCGCCATGGGCAGCGTTGTTGTTCAGTGCGCGTCGAGCGCTGCGCGGATCGGCGCGAGAAAAGTACGCGTCCGCGCGGTTATTTCTTCGGCGTCCATCGCCCCGGCCAGCCGTTCGACCAGCGCGCTGCCAATCACTACCGCATCGGCGAAACCGGCAATCGCCTTGGCACTCGTCGCATCGCGGATGCCGAAGCCCACCGCCACCGGCGCGCTCGCACGAGCACGGATATCCGCCACACGCACAGCGATATCGCCGGTACTCAAGTGTGCCGCACCAGTGATGCCGGCAAACGAGACATAGTACAGGAAACCCTCTGCGGAACCGCACAGCTGCGCCATACGCGCGGGTGCGGTGGTCGGTGCGGCGAGCAGGATCTGCTGCAATCCGGCGTCGCGCAGCGGCTTCAAGACGGCCGCTTCTTCCAGTGGGCAATCGACCAGCAACACGCCATCGACCCCGGCCTGCACGGCTTCCAGCGCGAAGCGCGCATAGCCGTGGATCTCGACCGGATTCAGGTAACCCATCAGCACGATCGGTGTGTCCGTATCACGCTGGCGGAACGCGGCGACCCAGCCCAGTACTTCGTTGAGGCCAACACCTTTTGCGATCGCCCGCTCGCTGGCGTGCTGGATCACCGGACCATCGGCCATCGGATCGGAAAACGGCACGCCCAGTTCGATCAGGTCGGCGCCGGCATCGACCAGTGCATGCATCAACGCCACCATGTGTTGCGGTGACGGATCGCCGGCGGTGACGAACGGAATCAGGCCGGTGCGATGGGTCGCTTTCAATGCGGCGAAACGACGATCGATGCGGCTCATACCTGCACTCCTTCGCGTGCAGCGATGGTGTGCACGTCCTTGTCGCCGCGGCCGGACAGGTTGCACAACACTATGCCGTCCTTCGGCATCTCGCGCGCCAGCTTGATCGCCTGGGCTACTGCGTGGCTCGATTCGAGCGCGGCGAGAATGCCCTCTTGCCGGGCCAGCAAATGGAATGCCTCCATCGCCTCGTCATCGGTGATACCCACGTACTCGGCGCGGCCGACATCCTTCAGGAACGCATGTTCGGGGCCCACCCCCGGATAATCGAGCCCGGCCGAGATTGAATGTGTCTCGGTGATCTGACCGTTGTCGTCGCACAACACGTAGGTGCGATTGCCGTGCAGCACGCCGGGCCGGCCGGCGGCCAGCGACGCCGCGTGATGCCCGGTGGCCAGACCCAAGCCTGCCGCCTCGGCGCCGACGATGCGCACATCCGCATCGTTGAGGAAGGCATGAAACAGGCCGATCGCGTTGGAGCCGCCACCGACGCAGGCGGTCAGCACATCGGGCAGGCGGCCGTATTCCTCCAGCATCTGCGCGCGCGCTTCGCGGCCGACGATGGCGTTGAAATCGCGAACCATCAGCGGGTACGGATGCGGGCCGGCGACCGTGCCGATGATGTAGAAGGTGTCGGCGACGTTGGTCACCCAGTCGCGCATCGCCTCGTTCAGCGCATCCTTCAACGTCTTCGAGCCCGACGTGACCGGCACGACTTCCGCGCCGAGCAGCTTCATGCGGTAGACATTGATCTTCTGTCGCTCGATGTCGACCGCGCCCATGTAGACCACGCATTTCAGGCCCAGCCGCGCGGCCACCGTGGCGCTGGCCACGCCGTGCTGACCGGCACCGGTCTCGGCGATGATGCGCGGCTTGCCCATGCGTTTGGCGACCAGGGCCTGGCCCACGGTGTTGTTGATCTTGTGCGCGCCGGTGTGGTTCAGGTCCTCGCGCTTGAACAGGATGCGCGCGCCGCCGACGTGCCGCGACAGGCGCTCGGCGTGATAGATCGGGCTGGGCCGGCCGACGTAATGCTTCAGGTCGCGGTCGAGTTCGGCGATGAACCCCGGGTCATCACGCAGGCGCAGATACGCCTCGGTCAACTCGGCCAGCGGCGCCATCAGGGTTTCGGCGACGTAGCTGCCGCCGTAGTTGCCGAAGCGACCCTGCGCATCGGGGTAAGCGTTGAAATCCACGATCTTGCTCATGCTCTCATTCGATCCGGAAGGCAGGAACGGCGGAGGTGCGCTCCTGCGAAGACATATGCCGCACTGCGGCAAGCAGCCATCTTAGCGGCATCCCCGGTGTCGGGGAAATCAGGAACCGAGCCTGCGGGACCGCATGTGCAACGACGTCGGCCGGGCTGCACTCACAAGTAGCGGCGAATGGTTTCCCTCAGTTGCGTAACCATTTCGGGGGTGAGAGCACCGAGCATGCCGCGACGTTCGGCGGGAATGTGTGCGGCGGGATCTGCCTCGTCAAAAACGTAGTGGTCCAGCAACCCCTTCCATGCGGCGCGTTCTGCCGGCGGCAGCGACCTGAACGTGAGAATGCAATGAAGCAGGCATCCCAGCGCGGTTTCCGGCACATAGCCGTTGGCCGGTGTGTGCTTCCACCAGTAGTTCACCAGCGCGTTGATCCGCTGCAGCGACTCGACGTGATGCCACCACATCGGGGGGATATAGATCGCATCGCCCGGGCGCAGCTCGGCCACCTGCGCCTGGGCCAGCGCCAGCTTCAGCCGTGGAAACCGGGGATCGTCGGGGCGATCGAGCCGGGCGATGCTGATCGCCGCGCCGGTCGGTGCGAAATCCAGTGGTCCGACATACAGGTTTGGCGCCTGATCCGGCGCGAAAAGCGTGAAGCGTCGGCTGCCGCACATCACGCAGGCGACGTTGTGATATTCGTCGAAGTGGGCCGGTGTGGTGACCCTGTTCCCGATCCATATGCGCGGCTGGATGGCGCGGTCGAGAAAGGGGATGGTGTGGTTGTTCAGCAGCCCTGGCAGGCAGGCGGAAATCGGTGCGCTCTGCATCGCCAGCCCTGGCGAATTCTCCTGGCGACTGTACCGTGCCAGTCGCTGCAGGCCCTGGGTGATCGAGACGCGGTGATGCTCGTAGTTGAAACCGTCGAAGTTCGCGTTGTAGCCGATGATGCCGTCTTCGCCTGGTGGCATCAGCAACGCATCGACCTCGGTGCCGTTGTCGAGCGCGGCCAGCCCCTGGGCAAACGTCGTATCCGACTGGGCGGCGAGTTTCACCAGCGGCCAGTCCCGGCACAGGCCGCGGATCACCAGCGGCCGATCGAACCCGATGATGTCGCCGAGTTCGATCGGCCGGCCCGTATCGGCATGCTCCTCGATCGCGGCTGGCGTATCGGTCATGCCGCGTCCGTCGTCCGCACCGCACGAATGAAGGCTGCCAGCTTGTCCGGATCCTTGATGCCGGGCGCCGACTCGACCCCGCTGGCCACATCCACCGCCCATGGGTGCACTGCGTGCAGCGCGTCAGCGACGTTGTCCGGATTCAGACCGCCGGCCAGGATCACCGGTTGCGCCAGACCCGCCGGCAGCAACGACCAGACGAAGGCCTTGCCGCTGCCACCGGCTTCGCCGAAACCATGGCCATCGAGCAACAGGCCGGTGGCATGCGGGTAATCGCGCAGCCGTGGCAATGCGGCGGCACCCTCGCCCATCGCGATGGCTTTCAGGAATGGACGGCCGAACTGCGCGCACCACTCGTCCTGTTCGCCGCCGTGAAACTGCAACAGGCTCGGCCGCACTTCCTCGATGACCTGCCGCACCAGGCTCGCCTCGTCATCCATGAACAACGCGACGGTGCTGACAAACGGCGGCAGCACCGCGACGATCTCCCGCGCCCGTGCAAGCGTCACCTGCCGCTTGCTGCGCGCAGTGAACACCAGCCCGATCGCATCCGCACCGAGGCGCGCGGCGAGTAGCGCATCCTCCACGCGAGTCATGCCACAACACTTGATGCGGGTCATTGGCCTGCTCCTGTCAGACACACTTCCTGCGGCAAGCCCCAGTGCGTCTCGTAGCGCGGTCCAACGAAGGTCAGGCCCGAGGCTGCTGCCGTGGGCCCGGCCACCTGGCGATCGCAGCCGGCCAGCAATTCGGCCATCCATTCGATAGGTTGTTCGTGACGACCGATCATCAACAGGGAGCCAACAATGTTGCGCACCATGTGATGCAGGAACGCATTCGCCTCGATGTCGACGAATACCTGCTCGCCCTCGCGCCGCACGCTCACCGCCAACATCGTGCGGCGCGGATGCGCGGCCTGGCACGACAACGCGCGGAACGCGCTGAAGTCATGCTCGCCGAGCAGCGCCTGCGCGGCAGCGTGCATGCGTTCGGCATCCAGCGGCAGGCGTTCCCAGGTGACGTAGCGTGCCTCCAGTGCCGCGCGCACCGGCCGGTTGAGGATGTGATAACGATAGCGCCGGCTGCGCGCCGCGTAGCGCGCATGGAAACTATCCAGTACCGGCTGCGCCCACAGCACTGCCACGCTGGCAGGCAGGTTGGAACAGGCGCCGAGCATCCAGCCCCGCATGTCCCGCCTGGCCTCGGTGTCGAAATGCACAACCTGGCATCGACCATGCACACCGGCATCGGTACGCCCGGCACAGCTGACCTCGACCGGATGTGCGGCCACCCGCGACAACGCCTGCTCCAGCTTCGCCTGCACACTGGGGCCCTGCGTCAGCCGCTGCCAGCCGAAGAAATCGGTGCCGTCGTATTCGATGCCCAGGGCGATACGCATGAAGTGGTACAAAAGCTCGATGTAAGGATGCTGCAGATTAGCAGCCCGCAACGAAATCGGGCCGGCAAGGCCGGCCCGACGATTCCTTGCAGGCTGAGTTCCGCCGCGATCAGTGCAGGTTCTCAAGCAAACGCTTGGCGGTGTCCCGCTGCATCTGGCTGCCTTCCTTCATCACTTCACCCAGCATGGCGCGCGCGCCATCGGCGTCGCCCATATCCAGATAGGCGCGGGCGAGGTCGAGCTTGGTGTCGATCGGATCGTCGTTGAACTCATCCGGATCCTGACCCTGCCCGGCTGTCTGGTGCGCGCTGTCCGAATCGTCGAAATGCCAGCTCGAAGCCGCTTCGGCAGCGGGTGCCGCACGGGTATCCGGTGCGGGAGTATTCGCTGCCAGCGGCGCCACCACGGTGGCATCGTCCCCTGCTGCCGGCGGATGCGGCGGTTCGGCGCCAACCGGTTTGGTCAGGTCGAAGTTGAAGTTGTATTCGCTGACCTTCTTCGGCGCACCGGACGGCAATGGCGGCATCGTCGAAACGACGGTGGGCGCATCGCTTTCGTCCGCGTAGTCATCGATATCAAACTCGCGTCGGGCCTCGGTTTCGTCATGCACCGGCAATTCGGGATGGTGGTCGAACAGCGGGTGCGCGGGCACCAGATCCTCACCCATGTGCATCACGTCCTGCCACTCGTCCTGCTGCGGATCGGTGATGTGGGCATGCATGGCTTCGGCAGCCGCCTCGAAATGCTCGATATCGCGCCGTGAGTAATACAGCGTGACCAGTTCCAGATGCAGGCCGATGTCGTCCGGATGTTCGGCCAACTGGTCCAGCAGTTCTTCCTGGTCGACGTCCTCGCCGTCGACCAGGTCGCGGTCGACCGATGCCGAACCGAAACGATCGGCCAGCGACGATGCACCCTTCGATGACGCCGTTGCAGGCTTGCGACGACGACCGAGCAGCGCCAACAGCACCAGCAGCACGATCGCACCGGCAGCCGCGGCCCAGGTCCATGTCTGCATGTACCAGGGCTGCTCGACCACAGACACGGGAGTGGGTTTGCTGACGGGCTTGGCGGCTGGTTTGGCGGGCTCCGGGGTGACGGCGGCGGTGCTCGGCGCGGAGGTGTTGCTGGCCACGGCAGCCGTGGATGCAACAGCGGGAGTCGTCGTCATGGTGCTGGAACTGGTCACGGCAGGCACCGTGTTCGCGCTGGCCGAGGTGCTGGCCGCGGCGGTTTCCATACGAGCTTCCGACAGCGGCGTCTTCTGCACACTGGTTGCCGGCGATGGCGTTGGCGCGGTTTCCGGCGCGGCGGCCGGAAGGCCACCGGACTTGCGCGCGGCGGCCAGTTTGGCCTGAAGGTCGGCGATCTCGCTGTCCTTCAGCGACAACAGGTGTTCATTCTTGCTGTTGATGTCCGCCAGATCCTTCAGGCGGGTTTTCAGCTCGGTGCTTTGCTGCTGCAGGCTGGCCAGGCTTTCCTGGCTGCGCAGAAGATCCTGACGAATGCCGGCGGAAGCCTTGTCGCCCTTGCCGGCAGCTTGGCTGCCCGGGGCGCCGGCGTTGTTACCATCTTTCGCCTGCACCAGGGCAAGGCGATCGCCCGCGTCACTGGCCGTGTTGCTGGGCGCACTGGAGGCAGACGCACGCGTCGCCGTATCGGCCACGACCGCGGGCTTGCCCGGGGTCCCGGCGCGCCAGTCGCTGTTCTGGCGGCGCACTTCGGCCATCGCAGCGGCGATCGTCATGGCCTGCGCCTCGGCGGAGGTTGGTACGCGCAAGACCGCGCCGCTCTTCAGCGCATTGATGTTGTCGCGGTAGAACGCATCCGGGTTGGCCTGCTTCAACGCCAGCATCATCTGCTGGATATCGACACCTGCCGGTGCGCTGCTGCGTGCGATCGACGACAGCGTCTGGCCACGCTCGACCGGACCATACTGGCCGTTGCTGACCGTTGCAGCGGTTTTGGGGGCCGGCGCGGCGCGTGCCTGCGTCGCCCGTGGTTGTGCGGACCGAGCTGGCGTTGGCGCCCGCGTCGGTGCGGCGGCGGCCGGAGCGGCGGTCGGTGCGCTGGACGGGTCAAGCAGGATGGCGAATTCGCGCACGCTCCTGCCCGCGTTGCTGTTCACTTCGAGCAGCAGATCGAGATAGGGATCGTCCACTGCCTGACTGCTGGTGATGCGAATGACCTTGCCGCCAGCGATGTTCGCCACACTGAAATGCAGCGGAATCGTGGTGCGACCGCCGACGATGCCGGCACGGGCAAACTCCTCGCTGGAGGCGAGCTGGACGGTGAGATTCTGCAACTCCGCCGGATTGGCCGGGTGGAGTGGGATTTCCGCCAGCAGCGGCTGTCCCAGCGCCGACTTGACCTGGATCTGGCCAAGGTCCAATGCGATGGCCTGACTGCTGCCCAGTGCCAGTGTCATCAGCATCGACAACTTCAACGAACGATTCATGCGTGTTCCCCCGAACGATCTTGGCGCAACTCTTGTGGTGTCGCCGCCGTGGCGGCTACAGCGGCAAACGAGGTGCCACTTTAGTTATATGCAGGCCAATCAACAATAGCTGCGGCGAATACTTGCAGTGCATTGCTGCGGTGTGTTCTCACCGCAACGACAGGTTCAATGCTGGCCAGCAGACGACCCGGCCTGCAGCTCATGCAGCTGTTTCTGCAGTTCGGCGATGGCCTGATCCTGCTGCTGCAGACGCTTGCTGGCCTGCTTGCTGTCCGATTCCTGCCTGGCCAGATCCCGTTCCAGTCGTTTCACTTCGGCCTGGCTTCGGACCACGCGCTGATGAACCAAGGGCAGCGACGATGCTGCCGGTCCGGCCTGGTCAGGGCTGGCCCAGGCGGCTGAGATCATCACAAAACCAATCACACCAATGAGTTGCAGACAACGCATCTTCAGAGATAGTCCTCGATCAACAGTTCGGCGATCTGCACGGCATTCAATGCCGCGCCCTTGCGGATATTGTCCGACACGATCCACAGATCGAGCCCGCGTTCGTGCGAGATATCCTCACGGATGCGCCCGACAAACACCGCATCGTTGCCCGCAGCCTCGCCCACCGGGGTCGGATAGCCACCGGGCTTGCGCTCGTCCACCAGCACCACACCCGGCGCCTGGCGCAGCAGCTCGCGGGCCTGTTCGGCGGTGATCTTGTCGCTGGTTTCGATGTGTACGGCCTCGGAGTGGCCATAAAACACCGGTACGCGCACCGCGGTCGGGTTGACCTGGATCGACTCGTCCTCAAGGATCTTGCGGGTCTCCCACACCAGCTTCATCTCTTCTTTCGTGTAGCCGTTCGGTTGGAAATCGTCGATCTGCGGAATCACATTGAACGCGATCTGCGCGGGAAATTTCTTGCCCGGTTCCACGCTTTGGAAGTTCAGCAGCGCCGCGGTCTGCCGGCCCAGCTCTTCCATGCCGCTACGGCCGGCGCCGGATACCGACTGATAGGTGGCCACATTGATCCGCTCGATCTGTACCGCACGATGGATCGGTGCCAGCGCCACCAGCATCTGCATCGTCGAGCAGTTCGGGTTCGCGATGATGCCGCGATTGGTGTACTGGGCGATGGCGTGCGGGTTGACTTCGCTGATCACCAGCGGGATGTCGTCCTGGTAGCGGAACTCCGAGGTGTTGTCGATCACCACCGCGCCGGCCGCCGCCGCCCGCGGCGCGTGCTCGCGGCTGACTGAACCACCGGCCGAGAAGAACGCGATGTCGACACCCGCGAAATCGTAGGTGTCCAGCAACTGCACGGTGATGTCCTGTCCGCCAAACGTGACCTTGCCTCCGGCCGAACGCTCGCTCGCCAGCGGCACCAGCTCGCTGACCGGAAAATCGCGCTGGGCGAGGATCGCCAGCAAGGTCTCGCCAACCGCGCCGGTGGCGCCGACCATGGCAACTTTGTAACTGCTCTTCTGACTCATGGATGGGGCTCTTTGCTCTAAGGACGGATTGCTGACTCAGTCACTGAGCCAGCACGTTCGGATTGAGAATGCTCGGTGGCCGCCCAGCATGTGGGCCATGTCCGAACAACGCCAGTACATTGTCGACCGCCAGGGCGGTCATCGCGCGGCGCGTTTCGTGACTGGCGCTGGCGATATGCGGGCTGAGCACGACGTTGTCCAGTGCGAGCAAGGCCGGATGCACCGCAGGCTCGCCCTCGAACACATCCAGCGCAGCACCGGCCAGCCGCCGCTCGCGCAACGCCACAGCCAGCGCCTTGTCGTCCACGATGCCGCCGCGAGCCACGTTCACCAGCATCGCGGTCGGCTTCATCTGCGCCAGCTCGGGCGCACCGATCGCATGCCGGGTCTGAGGCGTCAGCGGCAGTATCAGCACCAGAAAATCGGATTCGCGCAGCAATTGCTGCTTGTCGACGAAGCGCGCGTTGCAGGCCCGTTCGGTCGCCTCGGGCAGCGGCGAGCGGTTGTGGTACAGCACCGGCATGCCGAAGCCGACCGCGCGGTGCGCGATGGCCTGGCCGATCCGGCCCATGCCGAGGATGCCCAGGGTACGGCCGCGCACATCGGTGCCCAGCCACGCCTTGAACTCGGTGGCCTTCCAGTGCCCGGCACGCAGCCAGCGCTCGGCCGCATTCATGCGCCGCGCCGCGCCGAGCAGCAGTGCCCAGGCATAGTCGGCCACGCTTTCGTTGAGCACGTCGGCGGTGTTGGAAGCGGTGATGCCGGCGGCGCTGAGCGCGTCCAGATCGAGGTTGTCGTAGCCGACGCCGAGGTTGGCGACGATGCGCAGCCGATGCGCACCGGCGATTTCCGCCGCGCCGATGCGGTCCTTCAGGCCCACGATCGCGGCATCCTGCGTCGCCAGCCTGGCCGCCAGCTCGGAGGGACTGAACTTGCGTTCCTCCGGCTCGACCGCCACTTCGAAATGCGGTTCGAGCCGGGCGATGATGCCCGGAAAGGTGGGTCGCGAGACCCATACGCGCGGCTTGTCGCTCATTGGCACGGCTCCGGCTGCAGTGTTCGACCCATCACGGGATGCGCGGTGTCACGTGACCCACATCGCCGCATTGCGCACGGTGACGCAGCGCGTGATCGACCAGCACCAGCGCCATCATCGCCTCGGCGATCGGGGTGGCGCGGATGCCGACGCAGGGATCGTGGCGGCCCTTGGTCACCACCTCGGTCGGCTCGCCGGCGAGGTTCACGCTGTGGCCGGGAATCAGGATGCTCGACGTGGGCTTGAGCACGATCGAGGCAGCCACCGGCTGGCCGCTGCTGATGCCGCCGAGAATGCCGCCGGCGTGGTTGGAGGCGAAACCCTCCATGCTCATCTCGTCGCGATGCTGGCTGCCGCGCTGGCTGACCGCCGCGAACCCGTCGCCGATCTCCACGCCCTTGACCGCATTGATCGACATCAGCGCACTGGCCAGGTCGCCATCGAGCTTGCCGTAGATCGGCTCGCCCCAGCCCGGCGGCACGCCATCGGCCACCACGTTGACGCGTGCGCCCACCGAATCGCCGGATTTGCGCAATGCATTGATATAGCTTTCCAGTGCCGGCACCTGGGCCGTGTCGGGCCAGAAGAACGGGTTGTGTTCCACCGCGTCCCAGTCGAACGCATCCGGCGTAACCTCGCCGATCTGCGCCAGGTAACCGCGCACCCGCACGCCGTAACGCTCGGCCAGCCACTTCTTGGCGATCACCGCGGCAGCCACGCGCATGGTGGTCTCGCGCGCCGACGAACGTCCGCCGCCGCGCGGGTCGCGGATGCCATATTTCTGCCAATAGGTGTAGTCGGCATGACCGGGACGGAAGGTCTGCACGATCTCGCCGTAATCCTTGCTGCGCTGATCCGTATTGCGGATCAGCAGCGCGATCGGCGTGCCGGTGGTCCTGCCCTCGTACACGCCGGAGAGAATCTCGACCTCGTCGGCTTCATGCCGTTGCGAGGTGTAGCGGCTCCTGCCGGTGGCGCGCCGGTCGAGGTCGCCGCGAAACTCCTCCGCGCTGATCGACAGCCCCGGCGGACACCCGTCGATCACGCAGCCGATCGCAGGCCCATGGCTCTCGCCGAAGGTGGTGACGGTGAAGAGTTTGCCGAAGGAGTTGCTGGACACGAGGTTTGGACGTCCATAGGGAAACCGCCACAGCTTAACCGCGATGGCGCTCCGCTGCCTGTTGCGCCAGCCATTCGCGGCCCAGCATGGCGAAAATCACGTCATCGACCCATTCGCCCTGCAACCACAGGCTTTCGCGGTGATGGGCCTCCTGGCGCATGCCGAGCCCGCGCAGCATGGCCATGCTGGCGAGATTGCGCGGATCGACCGAGGCATGGGTGCGATGCCTCCCGAGCCGACCGAACACCAGGTCGAACACCGCACGCACAGCTTCGCTGGCGTAGCCGTTGCCCTGATGCGCCGGCGCAATGCTGATCCCGAATTCGATCGAGCCGCCGACCCCTCCAGGCAGGTGTATGCCGAGATCGCCGATCAGCGATTCGTCCTCGTGCAGGCGGATCGCGCGCTGGAACCAGTTGTCCGGCGTATCCAGCGTAGCGCCGGCCTGGCGTTCGATGAAGCCCGCAGCCTCGGCCACGCTGGTTGGACGCCAGCCCTGGAAGCGGGACACGTCCGGATCGGCGCGATAGCCGAACAATGCCGCGGCATCTGCCGGATGCAATGCGTCCAGTCGCAGGCGCGGTGTATTCATTTCCATGCAACGAATTTCGTCAGCCGGCGCGACGCGCAGCGGCCACTGCATGGATGGACGCGGCGTGTTCGATCAGGTCGCGTCGTTCCAGTGCAAACACACCCATCTGTCCCACTTTGAACTCGATCCATATGAACGGGACCTCCGGCAGCAGCGCGGCCAGCGCATGTTCGCTCTCACCGACCTCGACGATCAGCAGGCCATCGTCGGTGAGCTGGTCCGCGGCCTCATCCAGCATGCGCAGGCACAGGTCCAGGCCATCGGCGCCGGAGGTGAGGCCCAGCTTCGGTTCGTGAGCGTACTCGCCCGGCAAAGCCGCGTATTCGTCGTCAGTGACGTACGGCGGGTTGGAGACGATCAGGTCATATCGCTGCCCGCGCACCCCGGCGAACAGGTCCGACTGGATCGCATTGACGCGTTTCTCGACGTGCTGGAACACGATGTTCTCGCGCGCCAGTGACAATGCCTCGTCGCTGATGTCGACGATGTCGACCTGCCACTCCGGGTTGTACTCGGCCATCGCGATGCCGATGCAGCCCGAACCGGTGCACAGGTCCAGCACACGCTCGATATGGCGTTCGTCCAGCCACGGCGCGAAGCCCGACTCGATCAGTTCGGCGATCGGCGAACGCGGCACCAGGGCGCGGCGGTCGCTCTTGAACTTCAGCCCGGCGAACCAGGTTTCACCGACCAGGTAGGCCACTGGCAGACGTTCATTGACGCGGCGCTCGATCAGCGCCAACACGTTTTCGCGCTCGGCTGCGGTGAGCCGGCCGGCGCCGTATGCCGGCGGGATGTCCGGCGGCAGGTGCAGGCTGGCGAGGATCAGGTGTGTGGCCTCGTCGATCGGGTTGTCGTGGCTGTGCCCGAAGGTGAGCCCGGCGGCCGAGAAGCGGCTGGCGCCATAACGGATGAAGTCGATGATGGTGGCAAGCTCGGCGGTCACGGCGATCCAGGGTGCAACGGAATGGCCGGCGATTATAAGGCCTGCAGCGGTCGGCACCCCTTATACTGGGCCGATGACTTTCAACGTATTCCTGCAGTACATCCTGCCGCACCGCTTCCTGTCGCGCATCGTCTACCGGGCCACCCGCTGGACGTTCGCGCCGTGGAAGAACTGGCTGATCGGCACCATCGTGCGCAATTACAACGTGAACATGGCCGAGGCTGTGCAGCCGGATCCTTTGGCCTACCAGCACTTCAATGCGTTCTTTACGCGCAAGCTGCGCGCCGACGCACGCCGCGCCGATACAGATCCGGTCGCGCTGCTGAGCCCCGCCGATGGGCGCATCAGCCAGTCCGGCGCGATCATCGATGGCCGCATCTTCCAGGCCAAGGGACAGGAGTACACCGCGGTCGAACTGCTCGGTGGCGACCAGGCTGCCGCCGAGCCATATCGCGACGGCCGCTTCGTCACCGTCTACCTGTCGCCGCGCGACTACCACCGCGTGCACATGCCGCTGAAAGGCACGCTGAAGGAAACCGTGCATGTGCCCGGGCGCATCTTCAGCGTGGCGCCGTTCGCGGTGGCAGCGATCCCCCGTCTGTTCGCGCGCAACGAGCGGCTGGTCTGTCACTTCGAGGGCGAACACGGCCCGTTCGTGGTGGTGATGGTCGGCGCGATCCTGGTCTCGTCGGTGGCCACGGTATGGGACGGGCTGGTGATTCCGCCGTATGCCTCGTCGATCCGGCGCAAGTCGTTCGCCGGGCAGGACATCACACTGGAGCGCTTCGCCGAGATGGCACGCTTCAACATGGGTTCCACCGTGATCGTGCTATTGCCCGCGGGCATGGTCGAGCTGGATGCCCTGCAGCCGCAGCAAGCGGTGCACGTCGGCCAGCGGCTCGGGCACGGCTGAGAAATCACGGCTTTCATATCCCACGCACCCGGAAAACTGACGTTGCGCGTCCTTTTGTGACGCTTTAGGCGCTATTCCGGGAATCGCTTCGCTACGCTTGCACCTTCGCCGCGCATCTTGCGTGCCGCCGACTTCAAGCGTCGAGGGGACTCATGCAACTACTCACTCCATTCTTCGTGATGATGCGGGCGCGCCAGCTTGGCCGCCAGTTCCGTGATATCGAGCGCAGTGTCCGCGCGTTGCCCAAACGCAATTGCGAGCGTCTGAGTTCGCTTACCCTGCGCGAGATCGGCCAGGCTTCGCGCAGCGACTTCCCACACCTGTACGGCACCGCCCCCGAAGCACGGTATCTGCCTTGGGGCCAAGGCACCGATGCCGGCTATGAGCGCGCCCGCTCGAACAACTCCGAGGTGGCGCTGCGTGGCATCGCGTTATGGCTGGCGGTGGCTTACCACGAAACCAAGAACTCTCCGCACGCCAGCCTGCAGCCGCAGCATCGGCAGGTGATGCAGCTGTTGCGCGAGCTGAAGGAAGTTCACAGCAGTGGCCATGCCGTCGACAGCTGGATGCAGGAAAGCGCGGTTGCCTGACGCCAGGCAACCGCCTGACTGACTCAGCGGCACACCGGCAATTTCAGCGCCTGGCCGATGCCAATGCGATGGTGCTTCAGCCCGTTCAACTCGGCCACTTCCTGCACGCTCGAGCAATGCAGCTTGCGCACGATGCTGACCAGGGTATCGCCGCGACGAACCTTGTAACGGCTGGTTTCGGGCGCCGCCGGCGCGCTGACCACCGGCGCCGGCACCACCGGCACCACGGCGCGATGCAGGTCGCCGGCGAGAATCGGCCACGGGCCATCGACACAGCGCGATGCGTAGGCCTGCTCCAGCGGTTTGGGCAATTGCAACGCGGTGCCCACCGGCTGGATCACCTGGGGATCGAGCCTGGGATTGAGGTTGCGCAAGGTACGGAACCAGCCATCGTTCATGCCGCCAGCCGAGCCCAGGCACACGGTCAGCTCGGACAATGACGCCGGGCGCTTCAGGGTGACCTTGCCGGGCGCACCGTCAATCCGCGGAAACCGCAGGTTGTAACTCTGCGGATGCAGGAACAGCCAGGCTGCGGCGAGCACGGACGGCACGTAGTCGCGGGTTTCCGGCGACAGCTGGTTGTAGATGCGCGGATCGTAGAAGCTCACCGAGGTGTTATCGCCGACCGCGCGGCGCATGCGGCCTTCGCCGCCGTTGTACGCGCCAATGGTGAGCTCGAGATTGTTGTTGAATATTCTCAACTGCTCGTTGATGTATTCGGCATTCGCTCGCGCCGATGCCGCCGGGTCGAAGCGCATGTCGAAACCGTCGTCGCTGGTCAGGCCAAAACGCATGCCGGTGGCATACATGAACTGCAGTGGCCCGGCTGCGCCCGAACGCGAAACGGCATGCACCTTGCCGCCGGACTCCTTCGCCATGATGCCGAACAGCAGCGCCTCGGGCAGGTCCGCTTTTTCATACTGGGGCCACATCTGGTAGCGCATGTACTGATAGTTGACGTAGGCGTCCATCAGCTGGGGGCGCCACTGGGTCAGCCACATTTCCAGCGCCGCCTTGACCGGGCCGTTCATCGCAATCAGTTCCGACAGTTTCTGCCCATGCAGCAGGGTCACGCTGCGCTGCGCTTGCGGCAGGGTGGCCGCGCCAGCCTTGCCGCTCGCCAATGACCTCTGCGCCGGATCCACATCGCTGTTGAGATCCAGGTCGCCACTGAAATCACCGTCCTTCAATCGCAACAGCCGATCGAATACCGAGAAGAATCGCTGGGTATCGCAGCCCGCGGTGTTGCCACATTGCGCCGCAGCGGCCTTCAGCTGGTCAAGCGACCGGGTCAGCGTCAATTGCGAAGCGTCCAGGTTGCCTTCGCGCGACTGTTGCAAGGCGGTCTCATAGCCCTTGCCGGCCTGATCGAGCTGGCTGTAGAGCGCGTTGACCGGAGCCGAGGGTTTGCTGTTGCCGGCACTGGCGCAGGCGCCGAGCAGACCGAGCGCCACGCCAAACGGCACCATGCGCATGGAACGAACCACGGAACACAACGACATCGGAAACTTCACCCGCGGAAAACGCCCACCATAGCGGGCGCGGCGTTTCGACTCAATGCGGCCACGTCACCGCGCGACGGCATCACCGGGTTGGCTACAATCGCTCGACCACCAACGGACTGAACGCCATGACTGACATCCTGATCGGCCGCAACGACAATGCCAGCGTCAGCCTCGACCCGCATTACGGCAATCGCCACGGCATGATCGCCGGCGCCACCGGCACCGGCAAATCGGTCTCGCTGATGGTGTTGGCCGAAGGGTTCTCGCGACTTGGCGTGCCGTGCTTCCTGGCTGACGCCAAGGGCGACCTTGCTGGCCTCTCGATGGCCGCCGGCGAACCGGGCGACAAGCTCAAGGCGCGGCTGGACAAACTCAAGCTGACGGACTGGAAGGCGCAGGCCAACCCGGTGGTGTTCTGGGACATCTACGGCAAGCTCGGCCATCCGGTGCGCGCCACCATCAGCGAGATGGGCCCGACCCTGCTCGGCCGCGTGCTGGAACTGAACGACACCCAGGAGGGCGTGCTGGAGGTGGTGTTCAAGGCCGCCGACGACCAGGGCTGGCTGCTGCTGGACCTGGCCGACCTGCGCGCGCTGCTCACCTATGCCGCCGACAACGCCAAGGACATCTCGGCCCATTACGGCCTGATCAGCACCACCAGCATCGCGGCGATCCAGCGCGCGATCCTGAAACTCGAAGGCGACGGCGCCGACCAGTTCTTCGGCGAGCCGGCGCTGGAACTGGCCGACCTGATGCGCCAGGACATGAGCGGGCGCGGCATCATCAACGTGCTGGCCGCCGACCAGCTGATCATGAAGCCGCGGCTGTACTCCACCTTCCTGCTGTGGCTGCTATCCGAACTGTTCGAGCAGTTGCCGGAAGTGGGCGACCTCGACCAGCCGAAGATGGTGTTCTTCTTCGACGAGGCGCACCTGCTGTTCGACGACGCCTCGCCGGCGCTGCAACAACGGGTCGAACAGGTCGTGCGGCTGATCCGCTCCAAGGGCGTCGGCGTGTACTTCTGCTCGCAGAATCCGGACGACGTGCCGGGCGTGATCCTGGGTCAGCTCGGCAATCGCATCCAGCACGCACTGCGCGCCTTCACTCCACGCGACCAGAAGGCCGTGAAGGCCGCGGCGGAAACTTTCGTCGCCAACCCGAAACTCGATGTCACCGAGGCAATCACCAAGCTCGCCGTCGGTGAGGCGCTGGCTTCCACGCTCGCCAATGGCGGTGTGCCGACGCCGGTGGAGCAGGTGCTGGTCAGCACGCCGTGCTGCCGCATCGGCGCGATCACCGACGCCGAACGCGCCACCATCCGCCAGCGCTCGCCGGTTGGCACGAAATACGACACCACCATCAATCGCGAATCCGCTGCCGAGATGCTGGCCAAGCGTGCCAGCGACAAGGCCGCCGATGCCGACACCGTGGCCGCCGGCGCATCCGGCAAGGCGGCCGATGGCGAACCCGCGGCAGGTTCGGCATGGGGCGGCGCCGTGCACGATGCGCTGTTCGGTACCAAACGCCGGCAGGGCATGATCGAAACCATGGGCAAGCAGATGGTGCGCACCGCCGGCAGCCAGCTTGGCCGGCAGATCCTGCGCGGTGTGCTGGGCGGCATCTTCGGCGGCAAGCGCTGAGCGCGCGACGGCATGCCGCGCGTTGAAACAGTCGCTGCCGACACGCCGTTCGAGGAACGCCTGAGAACAGGCTTCAGCTATCCCCTTCGCGGTGCAGCGCTACCCACCTGCGTGGTCATGGCATTGCTGCACTACGTCGGTTTGTTGCCGTCGTACGTCGGCGCGCTGGCCAGCGCGCTCGTATGGGCCGCCACCTGGCGTTACGCCGCCGACTGCATGCTGCACACCGCCAACGGCTATGCCGATCCGCCCGATGTCGGCAGCGAGGGCAACGATTCCAGTGGCTGGGGACTCACTGCAATTCACCTGTTGGTTGTCGCTTTCTGCGTGATCGCCATCGTGTTCTTTCCGCGCCTGCTGTGGCCGGTGCTGATCGTGTCCGCACTGGCATTGCCGGCGATCGACATGTCGCTGGCGTTCGACGGCAACCTGGCGCTGGCGCTCAACCCGTTCAACTGGGGCCGCGTCATCGGCAGCTTCGGTGCGGCTTACCTGATACCCGTGGCGATCAACCTGCTGCTCGGTGTGCTGATCGCGCTCGCCTCGATCGGCACCGCGCTGCTGCCACGGCTGCTGGCGTTGCCGCTGTTTGCCTTCGCCTATACCTATCTGATCGTGCTCGCGTTCCACCTGATGGGCGTGATGATCCACCAGCGTCACGAACGTTTCGGACTGGAGCCTGAGGCACCGAAACTGGCCAAGGCCGGTGGACAGGACGCCGACGAGGCCTTGCTGGCTGTAGTCGATGCACTCGCCCATACCGACCCGGCCGCCGCCACCGCGCTGCTGGTCGCACGAATGCGGGATCGGGTCGCGCCAGCATCGTTGCACCTGGCCTATCGTCGCTTGCTGCAGCGACAGAACCTGCGTGATGGTCTGCTGATGCACGGCCAGATCTGGATCGCCGCGCTGATCGCACAGGGCGAATCGCGTCGGGCGCTGGGCCTGCTGCAGGAATGTTGTGGCATTGATGCCGGCTTCGTTCCGGACGACCCGCGTACCTGTGGCGAGCTGGCCGATCTGGCGGCGCGGCTGGGCATCAACCGGATCGCGCTGCATCTGTGCAATGGCTTTCTCGCGCACTGGCCGCGCGATCCACAGGCGCCGCATTACGGCCTGCTGGCCGCACGCCAGCTCGCCGAACACCCCGATCAACATGCCGAAGCGACAGCGCTGCTGGATCGGCTTGCCGACGCATGGCCCAATCATCCACTGCGCGCCGAGATCGATGCGCAACGACGACAGCTGGCCGGCCCCGCATGAGTCGCTGGCGCCCACCTTCACCCGGCTCGACCGCGATCATCACCCGCGAAGGTTTCGAGCGGCTCAAGGCCGAACTCGATCATCTATGGCACGTGCTGCGCCCGGAAGTGGTGAAAGCGCTCGCGGCCGCAGCGGCCGAAGGCGACCGTTCGGAGAACGCGGAATACATCTATCGCAAGAAACAGCTCGGCGAGATCGATCGCCGCGCCCGCTACCTCAGCAAGCGGATCCCTTCACTCAAGGTGGCCGAAGGTGCGCCAGGGGATCGCGGCATGGTGTTCTTCGGTGCCCGAATCAAACTGGAAAACGCCGACACCGGCGAGATCCTCCATTACCGCATCGTCGGCCCCGACGAGACCGATGCCAAGCTCGGCTGGATCAGCATCGACTCGCCGCTGGCCCGGGCCGCCTTGAAGAGGCGTGTCGACGATGAGTTCCTCGCCGAACTGCCGGGCGGCCCTGCAGAGTTTGCGGTGATTGCGGTGGACTACGACTAGCGCGCTGCGAGAACGAATACTTCCGCGCGGGAATCCACTCCCGCTGAAATCGTTTGGACGTCCGCACCTAATGCGACAACAGCGGCTGCAAAGCGCGCTGATAGTCCTTCTCGATCTGCACCAGCCTTGCCTGCTGCGCCTGCCGGCTGACCCATTGGCCGTGCTCGGCCTGTTGCCGCAACAGCGTGTACTGCATGTCGACGAACGGCTGCAGCACGTGGTTGTTCTCCGGCGCGAAGCCGCCAAGGTCGGGGATGCGCGCCAGGTTGGCGCGCTCGCGCACACCGGCTTCGCCGCTGCCCTTGCCATAGGCGAGCAGAAAGTCGGTCAACTGCCGGCGCAGCGATGCGGGCATGCCATCGCGCAGCACCAGCACGCCGGAAGGAATCAGCGACGAGCGCCAGAGCACCTTGAGCTGTGCCGCTTCCTGCGGAAAGTTGCGCCGGAACAAGTCCATGTCCGGGTTGTTGCTGCTGGCCACGTCCACTTCGCGATTGGCCACGGCCAGCAGATTGCTCTGATGATCGCCGATCCTCACGCTGGCAAAAAACGTGTCGGAGTTGAGGCCGTGCGGCGCGAACACATAGGCTTCCGGCGCGGTATAGCCAGTGACCGACAGGTGCTCGCTGCGCGCGTAACGCCAGTCTCCCGGCATGGCCAGCAGGTCGTCGAGACTGTGGATGGAACTGTCGGCACGTACCACCAGCATGGCGACATTGCCCTTGGCGCCGTCGCTGCGCACAAACTGGGCGAATACCTGCATGTGCTGATGCGTCACCGCCTCGACCGCCAGCTTGCCGGAGAGAAACGCGATATCCACCCGTTGCGCACCGATCGCGTCGGAAAGACCGGCATAGCTGCCCACCGATACTGTCGTCACTGGATGGCCCAGCCGCTTCTGCAGATCGTCCAGCAGCGGTCGCCATTGTTCCAGTGATTCGGCGGCACTGCCGATCGGCAGGATGCCGAAGCGGATCGGTGACGCGGATGCAGCGCTCTTGCCAGCTGCCGTCGCACTGTCAGTGCACAGCAACAGACCCAGCATCAGCACCCCCAGAGCGATGCACTGCAGGCAACCTTTGCCGAATCCGGGGCGAAACCACGATCTTGCGATATTCAATGCCCTTGCTCCCCTGATCCGCTCCCTGTTCTGTGTATATAGTCGCGAACGCCGATCGGGGCAAGCTGCGTCGGGAACGTTTCAGCAAGATGGCGAACAGGCTGGCGGATATTCGCGGCCGGCGCGGCGCGGCTGGTAACAGGCGGTGCTGCGATGGAATGCCTCATCCGCGTTGTCAGCATGCCAACCGGGAATCCCCGACAGCGGCAGCGGGCGCAATTCCAGTGGATCGTGCAGCAATCGGCCCGACAAAATCGCCTCGGCGCAATGGACGGACACTCTTCCGACATCGACGTCGACGTCGCCGGTCGACTCGAACACCAGCGCCTTGCCCACCAGCAACTTGTCCGGGCTCAACGCATGTTCCAGCAACGCATGCCCGAACAGCTCCAGCCGTATTGAACCGTCCAGCCACGCCTGCCGGTGGCGCCAGAACAAGTCGTACCAGTCGTGTGCATCCCACAGCGCCAGCAACGCCGGATCACGCACTTCGACGATGACACCACCTTCGTCGAAGTGGGTCATCGCGTATTGGGCACGCGAACGCTGCTTCGGCCCCATGCAGGCGATCTCGGCCATCTGACGCTGGTTCAACACCTGCTTCAACGTCGGATAGCGCAGCCACACCAGCGCATTGAGCAGGTCATGCCAGTTGCCTTCGCGGGTGGCGATCTCGCCATGCTCGGCGATGCGCTGTTCGTAGTGCAGGCCATCGGCCAGCAAGTCCGGCGTCTGTGCCACGAAACGATGTGCCGCGCCTGCAGGCAGGCGACGGTTGAGTAGCTCGATGGACGGCCATTCGGCGCCCTCGAGCAGCGCGGCATATTCATGCCATGCCGCCAGCGGCAACCGGCCGAACACCGCCGGATCGACTGCCTCGCGCGACGGCGCGTGGTAGCGCATGCGATCAGCCGGCGAGGCGCGCGTGCAGGTCGTGTTCGCTGGCACCCTCGACCACGACGTCGACGAACTGACCGGGCTTCAGTCTCTGGCCATCGGCGATCAACACCGTGCCGTCGATCTCCGGCGCGTCGGCTGCGGAGCGCGCGACTGCACCGTCGCTACCGGCCTCGTCGACCAGCACCTTGATGGTGCGACCGATCTTGTGCTGCAGCTTGGCGGCCGAGATTTCCGCCTGCACCGCCATGAACTGTTCGAGGCGATCTTCCTTCAATTCTTCCGGTACCGGATCGGGTAGTTCGTTCGCCCTGGCGCCATCGACAGCCGAATACGCAAACGCGCCGACACGATCGAGTTTTGCCTCGCGCAGGAAATCGAGCAGTTCCGCGAACTCGGCGTCGGTCTCGCCGGGGAAACCCACGATGAAGGTGCTGCGGATGGTCAGGTCCGGCACGACCTTGCGCCAGTTGTTGATGCGCTCCAGCGTCCGGTCGATGTTGCCGGGCCGCTTCATCAGTTTCAGGATACGGGGACTGGCGTGCTGGAACGGGATGTCCAGGTACGGCAGGATTTTCCCTTCCGCCATCAGCGGCATCACCTCGTCCACGTGCGGGTACGGGTAGACGTAATGCAGCCGCGTCCACACGCCCAGTTCGGACAGGCCCTCGCACAGTTCGGTCATGCGCGTGCGGTATGACTTGCCGCGCCATTCGCGCTCGGCGTACTTCAGGTCGACACCGTAGGCACTGGTGTCCTGCGAGATCACCAGCAACTCCTTGACGCCACCCTTGACCAGCCGCTCGGCTTCCAGCAATACCTCGTCGACTGGCCGCGAGACCAGGTTGCCGCGCATCGACGGGATGATGCAGAAGCTGCAGCGGTGATTGCAGCCTTCGGAAATCTTCAGATACGCGTAATGCTTCGGGGTCAGCTTGACGCCGGTGTCCGGCACGATATCGAGGAAACGATTGCGTTGCGGCGGCAGCGCAGTGTGCACCGCATTCATCACGCTGACGTAGTCCTGCGGTCCGCTGATCGACAGCACGTCCGGATACGCCTCGCGAATCAGCCCTTCGCGCTTGCCCAGGCAGCCGGTGACGATCACCTTGCCGTTCTCGTTCAGTGCCGTGCCGATCGAATCCAGCGACTCCTGTACGGCCGCGTCGATGAAGCCGCAGGTGTTCACCACCACGGCATCCGCCTCGCCGTAGCTGGGCACGATTTCGTAACCCTCAACCTTCAACTGGGTCAGGATGCGCTCGGAATCGACCAGCGCCTTGGGGCAGCCGAGGCTGACGAAACCGATCTTGTGTGCGGCCTGGGACATGGGCTTGGGTTACCGTGAAAACGTTTGGGGAAACAGGCGATTATACGTCAGCATCGGCGAAGTGGCCGGACCGCTAAGCTCTGCCTCTTCAACCACGTGGAAACCACCATGGGCCAACAGATCAACCTACCCACCACGCGCACCCAGTGCATCGGCGCCTATCTGGCCCAGCCACAGGGCAAACCGAAAGGCGGCATCGTGGTGATCCAGGAAATCTTCGGCGTCAACGCACACATGCGCAGCGTCGTCGATCGCTTCGCCGAACATGGCTACACCGCGATCGCGCCGGCTTTCTTCGATCACCTGGAAACCGGCGTGGAGTTGGGCTACGACGAGGCCGGCTCTGCCAAGGGCAAGCAACTGGTCAACGAACTGGGCCTGGAACGTGCGCTGGAAGATGTCGCCAGCGCCGCCGAAGCCATTTCGTCATCCGGCAGGATCGGCACGGTCGGCTACTGCTGGGGCGGTACCGTGGCGCTGCTCGCCGCACTGCGGCTGGGCCTGCCTTCAGTGAGCTATTACGGTGCGCGCAACCTGCCGTTCCTGCATGAGCAGCCGAAGGCGCCGGTGATGTTCCACTTTGGCGAGAAGGACTCCAGCATCCCGCCAGAGGCGGTCGCGAAACATCGCGAACTGCTGCCGCAGATGGAGACCTTCACCTATCCGGCCGGCCACGCGTTCAACCGCGATGGCAGCAAGCCCTACCACGAGGCGAGCGCGCAACTGGCGCTACAGCGCACGCTGGCCTTCTTCGACCAGCATCTGATCAGTGCATGAGCGGCACCGGTTTCGTGCTCGACCCACGACTGACCGAAGATACCTGCCCGGTCACATCGTTGCCCCTGTGCGACGTGCTGCTGATGAACGATGCGCGCTACCCATGGCTGATTCTGGTGCCGCGCCAGGCCGATCTGGTCGAGATTGCCGACTTGGGCGATGGAGACCAGATCGCGTTGTGGTCGGAGGTCAACCGCGCGGCAGCGGCACTTCGTCTGGTTGCTCCCTGCGAGAAGCTCAACATCGGTGCTCTAGGCATCATCGTTCGGCAGTTGCATATCCATGTGGTCGCGCGCAATCAAGGCGACGCAGCCTGGCCAGGACCGGTATGGGGGTACGGGGACGCCGAGCCATATAGCCCGATGGCACGAGAAGCGCTGATCGACGGTTTGCGCAAGGCGTTCGCCCCGTAACAGCCAGGATCCATGCTCCGGAAACGGAAACGCCCGCGAGCGAGACGCGGGCGTTTCCGTTTGTGGCCTTGGCTGGAATCAGTATTGCTGCTGTTGCTGTTGTTGCTGCTGCTCCATAGGGCTGCTGCCGGCAGCGTCCTTGCCCTTCATCTGGTCAGGCATGGCGGCCGGTGCGTGATAGTCCTCGAGCTGACGTGCCTTCATCGCTACCGGGTTGATCTTCTTCAACGTACCGTCATCGTCGTAATACACGATGAAACCGTAGTCGAGCTGCATGCGCGCCATGTATTCGAGATGCTGCTTGCGAATCTTCGAGTCGTCGCTGCGTTCGAGCAGCACGGTCTTCGGCAGCTGGCCCTGGTCCTTCAGGTAGGCAAAATGGCTGCCGGTATCCAGCGCAGAAAGCACTGCACCGTCGATCAGGAACTGGCCGCCCTTGTAGGCCTTGATCGTGGCGTCAAACTGCCCCTTCATCGAGGCCGCGCTGACTTCATCCTTGGTACTGCCGCGATGGCAGCCGGCGAGTACGAGCAGGCTGCCCAGCATGAGCGCGGCCGTGGCGCGCGTCAGCAATGTGGAAATTCGGATCATGCGGGTCTCCTTGCAATCGTTCGGGTGGTATCGGGTGGAGTGTAACGCCGTGTCGCGGCAACGGCGGGGCCGTGGGCGCACGCCGTTCAGCTCGGGTGCTCAGGTGCGCGGCAGAGTCACGCCCTGCTGGCCCTGGTACTTGCCGCCGCGGTCCTTGTAGCTGGTCTCGCACTCCTCGTCGGACTCCAGAAACAACATCTGCGCCACGCCTTCGTTGGCGTAGATTTTTGCGGGCAGCGGTGTGGTGTTGGAGAACTCCAGCGTCACATGGCCTTCCCACTCCGGCTCCAGCGGCGTCACGTTGACGATGATGCCGCAGCGCGCGTACGTGCTCTTGCCGAGGCAGATAGTCAGCACCTTGCGCGGGATACGGAAGAATTCGACGGTACGGGCCAGCGCAAATGAATTCGGCGGAATGATGCATACGTCCGCCTCCACATCGACGAAGCTGGATGGATCGAATGCCTTCGGATCGACAATGGTCGAGTTGATGTTGGTGAAGATCTTGAACTCGCGCGCGCAACGCACGTCGTAGCCGTAGCTGGAGGTGCCGTAGGACACCAGCTTCTGGCCGTCGCGCAACTTGACCTGGCCGGGTTCGAACGGCTCGATCATGCCGTGCTGCTCGGCCATGCGACGGATCCACTTGTCGGGTTTGATGCTCACGCGATCTCCAGTCTCGAATCGGCTGCGGCCAGGACGGCGTCCGGCCAAAGATGCGCAAAATACCACGGCCCGAGCCTCAGAGGCCGGACAGCTCCGCGGCGAGTGCCGCCAGCACTGCGCGCAATTCAGCGCAGCGTGCTTCGTCCCGCAATATCGCGGCCACTTCGCAACCGGCGCCCGGCAACGGCACGGTGGCGCAGGCCTCGTCCAGCAACTGTGCCGACATGGTAAGAAGGATCTCGCGCAGCGCGTCCTGCGCGTGGTGCGAACCGCGGCCGGAAGCATTCAGCAAGGCTACCGGCTTGCCCGGAAACTCCAGGCTGCCGACCAGCCAGTCGAGCAGGTTCTTGAATGCACCGGGCACGCCGTGGGCGTATTCGGGGCAGGCGATCAGCAAGGCGTCGCTGGCGCCGACGGCAGTCCGCAACGCCTGCGCAGGAGCGGGCAATGGCTCGATCTCGTCATCGGGATTGAACAGCGGCAACGTCGCGAGCCCCTCGTACAAGATGAGATCGAGCCCGGCCGGAGCCAGCTGCCGCGCTGCCTGCAGCACCGCCGTATTCGTCGAGATCCGGCGCAGGCTGCCCGACAGGCACAGCACCCGTCGCATCATCATGCCGCCGGCGCGCCCTGCACCACGATCTTGCCCAGCCCCAGCGACTTGTTGCGCGGCTGCCGCGACAGCCGACCGGCGGCGTTGCGGGCGATTTCGCGATAGCGCGCGGCGAGGTCGGAATCCGGCATCGCCGCCACCGTGGGATTGCCGCTGTCGGCCTGCTCGCGGATGCGGATATCCAGTGGCAGCGAACCCAGGTACGGCACGCCGTACTGCGAGGACATCCTCTCGCCGCCGCCCTCGCCGAAGATGTGTTCCTCATGGCCGCAGTTCGAGCAAATATGGGTGGCCATATTCTCCACCACGCCGAGCACCGGCACCTCGACCTTCTCGAACATCTTCAGCGCTTTGCGCGCATCCAGCAGGGCGATGTCCTGCGGCGTGGTGACGATCACCGCGCCGGCCACCGGCACCTTCTGCGACAGCGTGAGCTGGATGTCGCCGGTACCCGGCGGCAGGTCGACGATCAGGTAGTCGAGCTGCTCCCAGCGGGTGTCTGTGAGCAGTTGCATCATCGCCTGGGTCACCATCGGGCCGCGCCAGATCATCGGCGTGTCCTCTTCCACCAGGAAGCCGATCGACATCACCGGCATGCCGTGCGCCTGCATCGGCGTGATGCTCTTGCCGTCGGGCGAGGCCGGCTTGCCGTGCACGCCCAGCATGGTCGGCTGGCTGGGCCCGTAGATGTCCGCATCCATCACGCCGACCTTCGCACCTTCGGCCTGCAACGCCAGCGCCAGGTTCGCCGACACCGTGGACTTGCCCACCCCGCCCTTGCCGGATGCCACCACGATGATGTTCTTCACGTTCGGCAACGGACCCAGCGTGCCCTGCACCTTGTGCACGTGGATGCGGCTGGTGATCGACACGGCGGCCGAGTCGATCGCGGGATCGGCTTCCAGCGCCTGGCGCACGCGTGCAGTGAGATCGTCGATCGCACCGGCCGCCGGATAGCCCAGTTGCAGATCCACCGACACCTTCGCGCCGTCCACGCCGATCGCGCGCACGGCCTCGACCAGCGGCGCGCCGGTATGGGTGTCGATGAGGTCGCCTAGGATCTGGCGAACCAGGGCTTCATTCGCCTGTGTCATGTCGGCTCGGGTATGTGCGGGAAGCGCCCATTATGCCAGCCCGCCGGGCGCGATCCGCTGACTTGGATCAGGGCGCGGATCGCGCCGCGCCACGGCCTGCGATCGTTTGCGCAATGCAGCTTGACGCCCCCGCGGAACCTCGCCAGTCTCGCATCCATACGCTTTCGTACGGGAGGAACACCATGAAGCATGCTTTTCGCCTCACCCTTGCCGCCAGCCTGTTGCTGGCCGCCGGCACTGCCATTGCTGCCAATGACACGCCGGCCGGCACATGGAAAACCATCGACGACAGCACTCACCAGCCGAAGTCGATCGTGCAGATCACCGAGAACAACGGCGAGTTCCAGGCCAGGATCGTGAAGCTGCTGAACCGCTCGCCCGAAGACGTGGCCAAGGACGGCGAACACCCGAACTGCACCAAATGCGATGGTGAGCGCAAGGACAAGCCCATCGAGGGCATGACCATCATGTGGGGCGTCAGCAAGGACGACGACGTGTGGGACGGTGGCAAGATCCTCGATCCCAAGAGCGGCAAGATCTACAAAGTGAAACTCAAATTGACGGACGGTGGCCAGAAGCTCGACGTACACGGCTACATCGGCTTCGCCCTGCTCGGCCGCAGCCAGACCTGGGAACGTCAGGAATAATCGCTGACTCCATCAGTGCGACCCGGAGCGCGCCGATGGCGCGCTCCGTTTTTGTACGCGCGCGGCAGCCCGCACCAGGCATGGATTTGGACGGCCATGCCATAATGCGCAGTCATCCTGATTGATTGCCTGCCATGAGTCGTCGCCTGCTCGTCACCAACGCCCTGCCCTATGCCAACGGCCCGCTGCACATGGGCCATCTGCTGGGCTACATCCAGGCCGATATCTGGGTGCGCGCGCAGCGAATGGCCGGCAGCAAGGTGGTCTATGTCTGCGCTGATGATGCGCACGGCACGCCGATCATGCTGGCCGCGGAAAAAGCCGGCATGACGCCGGAGGCTTTCATCGCCGGTATCCGCGAGGGCCACGAGGCGGACTTCGCCGCGTTCGGCGTGGCGTTCGATCACTACCACACCACTCATTCGGAAGAGAATCGCGAGCTGTCGACATTGATCTACACACGCCTGCGTGATGCCGGCTACATCGCCAGGCGCAGCATCCAGCAGCTGTTCGATCCCGAAAAAGAAATGTTCCTGCCGGACCGCTACATCAAGGGCATCTGCCCGAACTGCGGCACACCGGATCAGTACGGCGACAACTGCGAGCATTGCGGCGCCACCTATGCGCCGACCGACCTGATCAACCCGGTCTCGGTGATGTCCGGCGCCACGCCGGTGCTGCGCGATTCCGAGCACTACTTCTTCGAACTGGGCAAGTTCGAGGCACTGCTGCGCGACTGGTTCGCCGGCAAGTTCACGCATGGCATGCCGGTGGCGAACAGCGGCGTGGTGGCCAAGTTGAAGGAATGGCTGGACGGCGGCCTGAAGGACTGGGATATCTCGCGCGATGCGCCCTACTTCGGCTTCCCGATCCCCGACGCGCCAGGCAAGTTCCTCTACGTGTGGCTGGACGCACCGGTCGGTTACCTGGCCAGCTTCAAGGCGCTGTGCGACAAAACCCGTCTGAAGTTCGACGATTTCCTCGCCGCCGACAGCAGCGCCGAGATGCACCATTTCATCGGCAAGGACATCATCAACTTCCACGGCCTGTTCTGGCCGGCGATGCTGCACGGCGCCGGCTTCCGCACGCCCACCGCGCTGCACGTCAACGGCTACCTGACCGTGAACGGCGCCAAGATGTCCAAGTCGCGCGGCACCTTCATCCAGGCGCGCACCTACCTCGATGCCGGCATCCATCCGGAGTTCCTGCGCTACTACTTCGCCACCATGCTCAGCGAAGCGCCGGTCGACGTGGATCTCGACCTCAAGGCGTTCGAGGAACGCGTCAACTCGCATCTGGTCGGCAAGTGGGTGAACATCGCCAGCCGCACCGCCGGCTTCGTGCACAAGTTTTTCGGCGGCCGCCTGGCACCGCAGTTCGGCACCCAGGAAGCTGCGTTGTGGAACACCCTGCTTGAACACTACGACGGCATCGCTGCGCTGTACGACAGCGGTGACTTCGCCGAGGTCACCCGCCGCTTCGTGTTGATGGCGGACATCGTCAACGGCCACATCGCGGCCAAGGCACCATGGGCGATGGCCAGGGACGAGAGCCTGCGCGATGAACTGCATCAAGTGTGCTCGTTCGCGTTGACCGCATTCCGTCTGCTGGCCGGCATGCTCAAGCCGATGCTGCCGGCCACCGTGGCCGCGGCCGAACAGTTCCTGGCCGCGCCGATAGCCGACTTCGACGACGCCCGCGCCGCGCTGCGCAACCACGCCATCCACGCCTTCGAGCCGTTGCTCGGTCGCATCGATCCCAAGCGCATCGAGGCAATGGTCGAGGCTTCGAAGGATTCGCTTGGCGGCCCCGCCGAGCCCGTTGCCGCACCGATTAAGCACAAGAAAGCAAAGGAACCGGTCAAGCCCATGAGCGAGAACGTCCCCGCCAGCCACGAAACCGCCACAGTGCCAGCGACGATCGCGATCGACGACTTCGCCCGGCTCGATCTGCGCATCGGCAAGGTCAATGCCTGCGAGTTCGTCGAGGGCTCGGACAAGCTGCTGCGTTTCGAACTGGACGCCGGCCCGCTGGGCACGCGGCAAATCTTCTCCGGCATTCGCGCCGCCTATGCCGAGCCGGAAAAACTGGTCGGCCGCAACGTGGTGTTCATCGCCAACCTCGCCCCGCGCAAGATGCGCTTCGGCCTCTCCGAAGGCATGATCCTGTCGGCCGGCGACGGCGGCAGCGACCTGTTCCTGCTCGACGCCGACCAGGGTGCGAAGCCGGGCGCCACCGTTCGCTGATATCGCCATGACCCTGGCCGACCGTATCGACGCGCTATTGCCGCAGACGCAGTGCGAGCAGTGCGGTTATCACGGCTGCCGACCGTATGCCGAAGCGATCGCGCGTGGTGAAGCAAAGATCAATCAATGCCCGCCGGGCGGCGTGATCGGCATCGAGAAGCTCGCCGCACTGTTGCAGCAACCGGTGCTGCGACTGAATCCCGAGAACGGCACCGAAAAGCCGCGCACGCTGGCGCGCATCGTCGAGGCCGATTGCATCGGCTGCACCAAATGCATCCAGGCCTGTCCGGTCGATGCGATCGTTGGCGCGGCGAAGTTGATGCATACGGTGATCGCCGACGACTGCACCGGCTGCGAGCTGTGCGTGCCGGCCTGCCCGGTCGACTGCATCGTGCTGCTGCCGATGCCGGAAGCGCAGATCGACATCGCTCATGCCGATGCAGCGCGTGTGCATTTCCAGCGCCGCGAAGCACGGCTGGAACGCCTGCGTGCCGAACGCGAGACGGAACTGGCAGCACGCAAGGCGGCAGTCGATGCCGCTGCCGGTCCGGTCAACCCCGTGCTGGCCGCACTGGCCCGTGCCAAGGCCAGGCAGCAGGAGCCCAAGCCTTGAAGCGCGCCGATGTCATCGAGCTGTTCTCGCGCCTGCGCGAACTCAATCCGCATCCGACCACCGAGCTCGTCTACACCACGCCGTTCGAACTGCTGGTCGCGGTGGTGTTGTCGGCGCAAGCCACCGATGTCGGCGTGAACAAGGCAACAAAGAAACTCTATCCCGTGGCGAACACGCCGCAGGCGATCCTCAAGGTTGGCGAGGAAGGCCTGAAGCGTTACATCAGCACGATCGGCCTGTACAACGCGAAGGCGAAGAACGTGATCGCGCTGTGCCGGCTGCTGATCGAGCAGCACGACGGCGAAGTGCCGCACAGTCGTGAGGCGCTGGAAGCGCTGCCTGGTGTCGGCCGCAAGACTGCCAACGTGGTGCTCAACACCGCCTTTGGTGAGCCGACCATTGCGGTCGATACGCATATCTTCCGCGTCGCCAATCGCACCGGGCTGGCACCCGGCAAGGACGTGCGCGCGGTCGAGGACAAACTGGAGAAGGTGATCCCCGCCGAGTTCAAGCAGGACGCGCACCACTGGCTGATCCTGCACGGCCGCTATGTATGCAAGGCACGCAAACCGGATTGCCCGCACTGTGCGATCCGCGACCTGTGCCGTTACAAGGACAAGACCGTCGCCAATTGACTGGCCCCGTGATCAGGCCGGCAGTTGCGCCCGTTCCAGCGCCGCGATGTGACGCTCCAGTCTCGGCCCGAGGTAACAATGCGAACCGCATGGCAGCAACCCGACCTTGCCGAACTCGCGCAGATACCAAACCGGAGCGCGCGACAGGAAACCATGATGGTCGCCGGCCACATCGTCGCGACTGGTGAACACCTCCAGAAACGCGACGCCCTCCAGCATCTCGCCGATGCCCTGCAGGCCCGCGCGGATCTCGGCCGGCTTCAGGTAATGCAGCACGTCGGTGCACACGATCAGGTCGAAGCGCGTGTCGAAACGCAGCTGTTCCAGCTGGCCGAAACGCGCCAGGCCGATATTGCGGCTGCGGCCGTAGCGCGCCACCGCATACTCGCTGGCGTCCAGCCCGCGATAGGCGATGTCCGGGCGCAACGCGCGCAGCGACGCGCGCCATGGCGCCTCACCGCAACCGACATCGAGCACATTGCGAATCGGCCGGCCGAGGTAGTACTCGGCCTGCGCCACCACCATCGCCACCTTGCGCCTGAGCTCGGCCGGCGAGGCAATCGAGTGCTGCGGATCGCGATACCACTTGTCGAAATAGTCGCGGTCGTAGGTCTTGGGCATCGGTGTCGAAGTTCGTCTGGGTGGCCAGGTCGCATGATAGCGGGTCAATCACCCTTGCCATGATGCCGCCTTGCCGTGACGGCATCACCTTCTGCATGCGTTGCACTTGCCAGCATGGCCTCCCGCACATCGCATTGAGGAGCACCCCATGCCCATGGTCCGTTTTCGCCTGATCGGCAACCGCGCCGACGCCGATGCTGTCATCGCCACCGTGCACGGTATCGACGGCATCGAGCACGTCGAGGAAATCGACGACCTGATCCCCGGCATGCGCGACGACTCCAGTTCCAGCGAGTCGGTAAGCGACAGCGAAGGCCAGGTCTATTCCATTGAAGTGGACACCCCCAATGACCAGCTTGCCGACACCGTGCGCGGGAGTGCCGAGGTGATCGCGAATGATCGCGACGCCGGTATCGAATTTGTCGACGAGTTCTGACCGGCTCGACAAGAACATGCGGAAAATCGGGTCGTGTCATCCGACATGGCCCTCCCTGCGTTGAATCGAAGGACCGGGCATCAGCCTGTCGCCCCGAACCAGCGTGGACATGCCACATGCCGTCAGATGCCATCCGTCGTTCAGGGATCACCCGGGTATTGCGCTGGTTGTCGGCTGCGCTGGTCAGTCTCGCGCCGCTGGCGGTATCGGCGCAAAGCAACAGGCCGTTGAGCCATGACGATGTTGCGTGGCTGCAGCGCGTCGGTTTCGGCATCGACTCGGCCAGCGTGGCGCGTTATCAGCAGCTCGGCCGCGCCCGCTACCTGGACGAAGAGCTCGCTGCGCGCGACAGCACCTTGCCGCCGGCGATCGATGCGCTGATCAACAGCTACGACGTGGTCCGCACGCCGCCGGCACAGCTGTTGATGGCTTACCGGGACCACCGGCAGCAATTCAAGAACGCCGCCGAAGGTACCGACAAGGAGGCCACCAGGAAAACCCTGCAGGAGTACCGGAAGAAGCTGTATCAGCAGGACGCACAGGTCGAACTGCTGCACGCCATCTACGGCCGCGATCAGCTGAAGGAACAGATGGTGTGGTTCTGGCTCAACCACTTCAGCGTGTACGCGGCCAAGGGACGGGTGCGACTGGTCGCCACCGATTACGCCGAGCACGCGATCCGCCCGCATGCGCTGGGCAAGTTCCGCGAGCTGCTGATGGCCACGCTGAAAAGCCCGGCGATGCTGGAGTTTCTCGACAACGCACAGAACATCAAGGGCAAGACCAACGAGAACTACGCACGCGAGCTGATGGAGCTGCATACGCTGGGCGTGGGCGCCGGTTATACCCAGCAGGACGTGCAGCAGCTGGCGCTGATCCTCACCGGTGCCGGCATCGCGCCGCTGCGCGAGGGGCGACCGGGCCGCTTCGGCGAACGCGGGCGAGCCGGCTTCGTGCGCGATGGCCTGTTCGTGTTCAACCCGAACCGGCATGACTTCAGCGACAAGACCTTGCTTGGCCACACGATCAAAGGCAGCGGCTACGACGAGATCGAACAGGCAGTGACGCTGATCACCCGTCAGCCCGCCTGCGCGCGGTTCGTCTCGCGCCAGCTCGCTGAGTATTTCGTCGCCGACCAGCCACCGCCGGCACTGGTGGCGGCGATGACACAGACATTCCAGCGCACTGATGGCGACATCGCCGCGGTGCTGCGCACGATGTTCGACTCGCCCGCGCTGGCGGCCAGTCACGGCAAGAAATTCAAGGACCCGACCCAGTTCCTGGTTTCGGCCATCCGGCTCACCTATGACGGCAAGCCGATCGGCAACGCCGCACCGCTGGTCAACTGGCTCAACCAGATGGGTGAACCGGTATTCGGCCGGATCACGCCGGATGGCTGGCCACTCGACGGTGCCAGCTGGTCGGGCTCCGGCCAGATGGCCAAGCGTTTCGATGTGGCGCGTGCGATCGGCAGCGGCAGGAATCGCCTGTTCATGAGTGACGATGATGCTACCGGACCACGTCCCGGCGCACCCACGTTGAACACACCGTTGTATCGCGCTGCGATCGAGCCCCATCTGTCCGACGCCACCCGCACGGCGCTGGGCAAGGCGCAGTCGCCGGCGGAATGGAACACGTTCCTGCTGTCCTCGCCCGATTTCAATTACCGCTGACGCGCCAACCGTAATCACCTCATCGAGGCATGCCATGAACCGCCGTGAATTCCTGCTCGCCGCTGCCAGTGCCGCTGCGGTGTTACCGGCCCTGTCGTTCTCCGGGAAACTGTTCGCCACACCGGCCAACGCGCCACGTTTTCTGCTGGTGTTCCTGCGTGGTGGCTATGACTGCAACAACCTGCTGGTGCCGCACGGCAGCGACTTCTACTACGCATCGCGACCCACGCTGGCGATTGCCCGACCCGATCCGGGCAATCCCGATAGCGCGATCGCGCTGGATGCGAACTGGGGACTCAACCCGGTGTTGCGCGATTCGATCTACCCGCTGTGGCAACGCAAGCAGATCGCCTTCGTGCCGTTTGCCGGCACCGACGATCTTTCGCGCAGCCATTTCGAAACCCAGGACAACATCGAATCCGGCGAACCCACCGCAAATCGCGGCGGCTTCCGTTCCGGCTTTCTCGCCCGGCTGGCTGGAGCTTTGCCAGGCACGCCGCCGATCGCGTTCACCAAATCGCTGCCGCTGAGTTTTCAGGGCGCGACCACGGACATTCCCAACATCTCGCTGAAAGGCGACACCAAATCGCATTTCGACGCGCGCCAGTCGGCGATCCTCAGCCAGATGTATCAGGGCACCTCATTGGCCGCCGCCACCGCGGATGGCCTGGCCCTGCCGAACACCGTCTCGCAGGATCTGCGCGACGAGATGGTTCACGCCAGTCGCGGCGCGCCCAGCGCAAAAGGCTTTGCCAGCGAAACGCAGCGCATCGCCACGCTGATGCGCGACCGCTACCGGCTCGGCTTCATCGACATCGGCGGCTGGGATACCCACGTGAACCAGGGCAGCGTCACCGGCGGTCTCGCCAACAACCTGCGCAATCTCGGCGGCGGGCTGGCCGCCTATGCCGATGCGTTGGGTGACGAGTGGAACAACACCGTGGTCGTGGTGATTTCCGAATTCGGGCGCACCTTCCGCGAGAACGGCGACAAGGGTACCGATCACGGCCACGGCACCGTGCACTGGGTGCTTGGCGGCAAGGTCAACGGCGGCCGCATCGCCGGCGAACAGATCGTGGTCAACCAGCAGAACCTGCTGCAGGACCGCGACTATCCCGCGCTCAACAATTACCGCGACGTGCTCGGTGGTGTGCTCGGTCGCGTGTGGGGCCTGTCGGGCAGCCAGTTGCAGTCCGTCTTTCCGGCGTCAAAACCGAAGGATCTGCAACTGGTGTGACGGCGCTCAGCTCCCGCGCACCAGCAACTGCTTCGCGATCTGCCCGTGCAGCCGGCCCATGCCGCGCACCAGATGCAGGGTGGCGAACAGCAACGCGACGCCGAGGATGCACAGGGTGACGGAACCGCTCCAGCTGTTCAGCCACTCGACACCGGCACAGATCCCGGCGGGTGCCCCGGTGCACGTATCGGTCTGCCAGTGGAACTGATCCGATACCCACCTCAGGATGGGTGCCGCAACGAAGCTGAGCGACACGCTGAGCAAGGTCACCGTGACCGTGAAATAGACGATGCCCAGCGGCAGCATCAGCAGCATGTAGAACAGCGTGCCCCAGGTACGGCCATCAGTGAACATCGCACCGATCCGCTTCATCAACGGCAGCCCCTGCTGCGACGGATACGGCGGCCGGCGCGGCATGCGCACGCCGAGCATGGTTTCCACGATGCGCCCTTCCAGCAGCGACAACCCGCGCACGCTGCCCAGGAACAGCACCATGAACGGGATGCCGATGATCAGCACGGCCAGGCCGGCCGACAGTGACAGACCAGTCACCGCCCAGGTGAAATAGAAGATCCCGGTAGCCAGTGCGAGCACCATGTAGAACAGCGCGCCATAAGTATGCGGATCGGTCGCCACGCCGAAGAATCGGCCTGCCAGCGAGCGACGTGGCGGCGCCGGCGGCGGGCGGATCGCGCGCTGGATCTTTATCTCCTGATCGCGATAGATCTCCGCCACTTCGTCCGGCGCGCCGTAGCTGCCGACGACATGTTCCAGCATCGTCGCTTCATCGCGGTCGGGCTGTTCGGCCAGTTCGGCGCGCAGATGCTCCTCGGCGTCGTACAACGCGTCCTGGACCAGGGCAGGATCGGCGCCACGCAAGGCACTGCGCAACTGGTCAAGATAATCATTGATGGTGCGTGGTGCGTTCATTACACTCCTCCTTGCAAGACGTTATCGACGGAATCGCGGGTAGCCGTCCAGGCAGCGACCCACTCGCGCAGCACCTCGCGCCCCGGCTTGGTGATGCGGTAATAGCGACGTGGCGGACCGCTGACGGAAGGCTCGACCTCGCTGACGAGCAGGCCGGCGCCTTCCAGATTGCGCAGCACCGGATACAACGCGCTCTGCTTGCCGGCCAGCACGCCCTCGCCCACTTCCTCCAGCCGCTTGGCGATCTGGTAGCCGTACATCGGCTGGCGCGACTGGGCCAGCACGGCCAGCAGCACCAGCGACACGGTGCCGCTGGAAAGCTCCTTCTGGAACTTCTTCAGCTGACTGCTGCTGTCATCCACGGCGCTCACCTGCAATGCCACTTGGCGTTGAGTGAATCATAGTGTGAACTTGACACTAGTGTATGGGCCTGAAGTCATGCCTGCGCGCGCAGGTGACTGGTGGGCATGAAACCAATGTATGTACGCGTTGTACAAACATTGGTTTCGAGCGGGTGTACAGACATTGGTTTCATCCGGCTCGGCTAGTAATGAGCTTTAGCATCGCTGGGATTGCTATGCAGGCATCTGGTGGGCTTTTGCCTTCGGCGGTCAGTAGGCCTTGAGGGCGTCGGCAGGAGTGACCGTAGTCGACCCATGACAGCCGGTCGCGAACGGCTGCTTTCAGGCAGGCCCGTCTTCAAGGTTTGACAGAGCGGCGGCGCCCAAACGGTGAAGTTGACTGGATGACGGCCAGCCGATGGAGTGGTTCGATCGTCATGTCATCGCAGAGTCTTTGCGAGCTCCGCCTCGACAGCTTGAACCGGTAGAGACCCATAGAAATTCGAGCAGTCGAGGCCCTGCGCACGGAGAAGTGAGATGTACATAGCAAACATCGCCGTGTTGTTCGCCTTCTCGCCAAGCTCCCAGGTCACATGTTCACCTTCATTCGTGAGACCGCCGCCTACTAGAAGGCGCAATAGCTCGCTACTGTTAGGGACCTCCCAGGCGACAACCGGGTGCAGTTGCATCGGTGCCCGTTTCAAAGGAGGTGGATAGCAAACCACACGATCGACGGACCAGAAGCGCTCGATAAGCGGGAGATTGCCTGCGCAAGAGACGCCCACCCAGTTTTGCGACTGTTCAAGCTGATGCGCCGCAATGACAGCTTGCCCGAACGTGAGCTTTCCCCACATAAACCTGCCGTGCACGATGCCGCCGCGAATAGGAAGCGACTTCGCCAAGCTAGCAGTCAAGAGTTCTCGCGAGAAGCTCAGAAGTCTGGCGAGTCCGCCCTCTGTTGAAGTCTCTCCAATGAATAGGGTGTCGGAGATTAGTTGGAAGCGGGCAATCTCGTGGCGATCGGCCAACATCTCCACGAGATCAGACCAGCGTTGAACACGCTGTTCCAACGCGGCCTCGTTCGAGTTTCTAACGATGCGACCGAAGCCGAGAACGTCGGCGGCCAAGAAGTAACCAGTTTCAGTCATAGAGCGAAGATCTACCGCTGGAATTGAACCGCGCGCACATGGTGCACGTCGGACTCGATGGACTTACTAGATGCCCGCTGTTGCGACCCATACATCGTGTTCCTCTCTTATAAGTTCGTGGTCGTGCCGAATCATTCCGCGAAGGTATGACAGGCGCATGTGTCCTTCAACGATTTGAAACGGCTCCAGGATCTTCTCTCCATCTAATGCCCGTGGATGACGTACGTCTGTGCCGGCCCGCAGTACTAGAATTGGTACAGGTGATGTTCCATATCCAAGCATGAAATTAGCCAGCCAAGTGTCCCTGCGCATCTTATCGACGAACAATTGATCACCCCAGTAATCCATCGTTCTTAGATCGTTTTCAAAGTGGGCTATCTGCATGATTTCGTCGTTTGATAAGGTTTCCTTCTCGTATAACCATTCAAGAGCCCCTTGAGGCATCCAATCATCGCGAAATTGCGACCAGTGACGATATACCCAGTTCTCGATGAGGCAGCGGGGAAACGCTTCTAGCTCGGTGGGCCAACGTAGAACATATTCAATGAACGGTTCAACATGAAAATCCCCGTAGCCAAGAACTGCTGGAGCCTCCATAGGGCATCACCTGAGTTAAGCCGACACGCGAACCGCGTTCGGCTTGAATGAATTGATAGCCCTCACATTACAGTCCGCAAGCTGCGATCTATGATGTCCCAGGACTTAATAAAATCAGCAAGATGACTAGCATTGATTACGAATATAGATTTTTCTCGGGCGGTTGCTAGATCCGAGAAACTCCAATCAAGATCCTGTGGGGGGATGGCATAGTCTGCGGACAATTGCTTACGGAAGCGAATCCAAGGTACCTCGCGATGCTGCAGATCGAGCGCTTCGCCTGTCTCTAGTGAGATCTTTGATGAATCAACGGAAGTTACCGAAAGCCTAGCTGTGGTTACGATTGCTGCCAAATAGGTACGGAAGCCGTATTTCCTCGCCAGCATGTGAGGGTGCTCTTCGATGGCGATGGCTTCGGTAGCGCTTGTGATATCGGCAGCGACTCGTTCCAGCAAAGGGCGGCTTTTTGTGTCTTGCCCTGCGACAACACAATACATAGAGCTGGGGGATGCGGGCTTTGCTAGAAGGTCGAAGTATCCGTGGTACGCCTTACCATGATCTGGGGTGTTATTTACCCAAGCTCTAGTCTGCAGTGTCTCGTTTGTCTTCCCAGTCTCTTCAAGAAAAAGCCAGTCCGAGTCGAGGACCCGTTTGCACTCAACTACGAGCACCGAGGATTTGTACGCGTTCTCCAAGACTAGATCGGCGAAACCTGACTCGCCATTTGGTGCCTTCCATCCGTGCTCGCGATACAGCACTGACCATCGGATTTCCTGTGCCCGCTCTCCAATCATGCGATCGATGGCGAGTTGCAGTGGGAATCCGGATTGATTGACGATATTGGAAAGAGCGGTTGCTTCGCGCATGGGCAGTGGGAGTTAACGCCTGAGTTAAGCGGCGCGCGGCTTTTCGCGCGTCCGCTTGGACGATGAGTTAGACGCCTTGCGGGAGAGCCTGGTAAGCGCGTACGAAATGGCTGATGGCAGGAGGCCGAACGCGACAACGATGCCAACTGTAACCCAGAAGAAAGTACCGATGGCGTGGAGCGTATTGGCCCAAGCATCGTGCGGCGCACCTGCGATACGTGGACCGTACTCGGAGTAGAACGCGAAGCTACCAAGCGCGCAGAGCACACCAAAGAACGCGCCAACTACCGTGGTGCCGACCAGTGTTTGACGTAGTTGCGTTGGGATGCGCATTCCTGTCCTTGGCGCCTAACTATTGAATATACGGACCCGTTGGTCCGGTTATACATCCTGTGCTTGACTCCGCGAACGGTAGCACAACCCCATGATGTAGAAGGAACGTCGCGGAGCAGCGTCCGGCTAACCATAAGCGGTATAGCCGGACAAAGCTGAGGCTGGAAGGAGGCTTCCTCGCGGCGCCGCAAGCACCAAATAAGCAACCTTCCAACGACTGCTATTCGGCAACTTTGTGGAAGCCGCAACCGACAGCTCCTGGCCGGATGGTGCCCCTTGCCCGGTGACCATCGAATGACCGGTAGGTAGGGTCCCCCGATGGTCGCCATGCGACCCGAAGCAGCCGGTCACGAAGACACGATGAGGCTCATTGTGGGACGATCCTCATCGGGGTCTGCGATGGATGTATAACCCGACGCAGGGTCGGCAACGTCAAGTGGTGCAATGGGTTGGCACCTGCGGGTATCGCTTGATGCGAGATGTATAACCCGACCCAGGTCGGTCTATTAGGTAGTTAGGCATCTGGAGGAAGTTATGAGACGCGTGTTGCTTCTATTGGCTTTGCTCGCGATAACAGGTCCTGCCCCAGCTCAGACCTACGAGATCAAGACTGGCTTCGTCACCGGCCAAGCCTATCTACAGATGACCCAACCTCAGCGCTCTGCCTATGCCATGGGCGTTGTAGATGGCATGTTCCTGTCGCCGTTCTTTGGAGCACCAAAGGTGAAGGTCACTTGGCTGGAGACGTGCGTCACGGGCATGCCAGATTCGCAACTGGTCGCAGTACTCGACCAGTATGTGCGCGCCAATCCCGTAAGGTGGCATGAGTCAATGCACACGCTGGCATTTTCTGCACTCAAGCAGGCATGTCCGGCTGTGCAGCCAGACACCTAACAATTCATTCAAGCCGAACCCGCTTCGCGGGTCGGCTTAATTCAGGCGTTAGCCCCAATGGAAGGCATCAGCCACATCACCTTCATCGTCAAAGACCTTGAGCGTATGGCCACCTTTCTGTGCCAAGGGCTTGGTGCACGAGAGATCTATGACAGTGCTGGCCAAAATCACTCGCTGTCCCGAGAGAAGTTTTTTCTCCTTGGCGGTGTGTGGATCGCGGCCATGGAGGGCGAGCCGCTGGCCCAACGCTCCTATCAACACATTGCCTTTTCAGTGGGTGAGGCCGATCGGGTTCTACCCCGTTTTCGCGGACTGTTGAGTCAAGGCCTTGAGGGCCCGACCCCGAACCTCGATTCCGCGTTGTACGCGGGGCTTGGGGGACGTTCGATGTAATCAAAGACACCCGACCGTGCCTCGGCCAGAGTCGGGTAGTGGTGGCGAATGTGGTCGCGCGTGATCCTGCCGAAGGTGCCCTCGACCTCACAGCAATACCTGCCGCGTGTTGGCCAGGAAATGGTGGATTTCCCGCTCGGTTCCCGGGTCGATCATGTAGACCGGCCGCTTGCCGTTGGGGCATGCGAGGCGCGGGGTGGTTCCGAACAGTCGGCAGATGAGCGGGCGTTGGCCGTAGACCTCGCAACCGTGCTGGCCGAGGTAGACGCAGTCCAGGCGGTCCAGCGCAGCGGTGTGTTCGCTTTCGGTTTTGACCGGCAGCCTTGCCACCTCCTCCGCGGATGCGGTCACCGGGCCGCAGCAGTCGTGGCAGCCGACGACGCAGGTGAAGGAAGGAATGCGCTGACGCAGCTTTTCGATTTTTCGATCGTTGGGGGTCACGGCGCGTCACCTTATCCTTCTGCGGACTGTTTCCAGACCCGATTCTCCCGGTTTTCGAGACGACGCGCTGCGGTCGCGGCCAACTCCAGCCGCGCATGGGCTCGCCTTGCCGTTCATGCACAAGCCCGCCACGCACATGCCAGCCCCATGGCCGCGAATATCCACGCATGCCTCCAGTTGGGTGCCATGCCCGGGCCTGTCCTGCTAAGTTGCCTGTCTTGCCATTCGTTGCCCAGGGGAAACACCATGCTCCGCCGCCCTCTCGTTGCCTTGCTCGCGCTGACCAGCACTCTGCTGGCGTTTCCGGCCCTGACCGCCGAACAGACCAAGGTCACGCCCACGGCGAAGGAGATCCTCGCCAAGTCCACACCGGCCGAGTGGCGCAAGCCCGATCCGCAAAACCTGATCTACATGCAGCTGCCGCAGGGCCGCGTGGTGATCGAGCTGGCACCGGATTTCACTCCGCTGCATGCGGCGAACATCCGCACCCTGGTGCGCGAGCACTACTTCGACGGGCTGGCGATCATCCGGGTGCAGGACAATTTCGTCACCCAGTGGGGCGATCCCAACGATGACGACAATGGCGACAAGAGCAAGATCCGTTCGCTGGGCAAGGCCAGCAAGACGCTGCCGCCGGAATATACCCGCCCGATCGATCCGAAACTGGCGTGGACCGCGTTGCCGGATGGCGATGTGTACGCGCCCGAGGTCGGCTTCTCCGAGGGCTTCCCGGCCGCGCGCGATCCGGCCAGTGGACAGGAATGGCTGACCCATTGCTACGGCGCCGTCGGCGTGGCGCGCGACGTCGATCCACAGACTGGCAGCGGCAGTTCGCTGTACGCGGTGATCGGCCAGGCGCCGCGCCGGCTGGATCGCAACCTCGCGATCGCCGGCCGCGTGCTCGAAGGCATGCCGCTGCTGTCCGGCCTGCCGCGCGGTGCCGAGCCGATGGGCTTCTACACCAAGCCGGCGCAGCGCATCACCATCGGGTCGGTCCGGCTTGCCGCCGATATCCCGGCCAAAGATCGCCCGGCGATTGAAGTGCTGCGCACCGACAGCCCCACCTTCGCGACGCTGATCGACGCCAAACGCAATGGCCGCAACGCGTTCTATGCCTTGCCGGCCGGCAAGGTCGACCTGTGCAGCATCGACGTTCCGGTACGTGAGCCGACGCCAGCGATCAAGACGACCCACTGATGCCCGCAAGCGCGACCCGGCAAACATTCTGTTCAGCCGCGTCGGTTACCTTGCAAACCATGTGGTCCACTGCGGAAATCGTGGCATGGCGTTGAACGACACCCTGAGCTTTCTGCGTGCATGGCTGCGCGATCCGCGCGGGATCGGCGCGGTCACGCCATCCGGTGCAGCGTTGGCCCGGCTGATGACTGCCCACGTCAGCCAGCTGGATGGCCCGGTGATCGAGCTGGGTCCCGGCACCGGCGCGCTGACCCGGGCGTTGCTGGCTCGTGGTGTGCCGCCGCATCGGCTGGCGCTGATCGAGGCCGACCCGCATTTCGCCGATGCGCTGGCCCGGCGTTATCCGAAGGCCACGATCCTGCGCATGGACGCCGCGCAGCTGGGGAATACCGAGTCACTGTTCGGCGAGGAGCGCGCCTGCGCCGTGGTCAGCGGACTGCCACTGCTGTCGATGCCGGCGCTGCAGGTTGCTGCCATCGTGCAAGGCGTGTTCGAACGCCAGCTGCGCAGCGACGGCATGTTCTACCAGTTCACCTACGGCCCGCGTTGCCCGCTGCCAGCCGCACTGCTGAAACGACTGAACCTGCAGGCGCAACGTGTCGGCAGCGCGCTGTTGAACCTGCCGCCCGCCGCCGTCTACCGGATCACCCGCTGCGTCGACATCCAGGTCGCCGTCTGACGCCCACGGCTTCTGATCAAGCCACCGGCGGACTTCACCATCGGGCAACACGGACAATTTCTTCTTCGCTGCCGCTCGATCAGCGCCGGAGAAGCACGCCCTGGCCAAACCCTTTGCGAGCACGCTGGCGTGAACACTGCATGAAAGCAGCCCGGCATCACCACATAACCTTTTCATCCCACCGGTTATGAGTATGGGCAGTGCCCGCAACGCCTGAAATGCGCGGAGGGTTGATTTGTCTGAAGTCGATGCGCGGAGTGACCGGATGAAACGCAGCAGGAAAGTGCTGAGCTGGATGGCAGGGGTGCTGCTGGCACTGATCGCGGTGCTGGTGATCGTGATCGCCACCTTCGACTGGAACCGCATGCGGCCGTTCATCAGCGACAAGGTGAGCCAGGCGATCGGACGGCCGTTCGCGATCAATGGCGATCTCACGGTGGCCTGGCAGCGCGACCGCAGTGGCGGCTGGTTTGCCTCCCTGCTGCCGTGGCCGCAGTTCACCGCGAACAAGGTCAGCATCGGCAATCCGGCCTGGGCGGCGCAACCGCAATTTGCCCAGCTGGATGCGTTGCGCTTCTGGCTATCGCCACTGGCGCTGCTGGTTCACCGCATCGACGTGCCGTCACTGCAGCTGGTGCATCCCACCGTCGACCTGGAGCGCGACAAGTCATCGCGCGCCACCTGGACGTTTGTGCTGCCGCAGGGCCAGACGCCATCGGCGTGGACGTTGAATCTGGGCACGATCGGTTTCGATCGAGGGTTCATCACACTCGACGACGCGGTCAGCCGCGTGAAACTCAAGGTGACGGTGGAGCCGCTGCAGGAGGCGATCCCGTACGACCAGATCGTGGTGCAGCAGTCCGCCGATGCGCGCGAGCAGGCGGGCAAGACCGCCGGCGCTGCGGCAAAGAAAACCATGGCGGGCCGCGATGCCGGGAAAGACCGCGAGGACCAGGTCGGCCACGCCAGCGCGGCGACGGCCTATCAGTTCGGCTGGCACGCCGAAGGCAGCTACCAGGGCAGCCCGTTCAAGGGCCACGGCAAGACCGGTGCCATGCTGGCGCTGCAGAAAACGACTGAACCCTTCCCCGTGCAGGCCGACGTGCATATCGGCGACAGCCACGTCGCGCTGGTCGGCACGCTGACCGACCCGATGCAGCTGGGCGCGCTCGACGTGCGGCTGTGGTTTTCCGGCTCCAGCATGGCCAAATTGTACCCGATCACCGGCATCACCCTGCCCGACACGCCGCCGTACGCCACCGAGGGTCATCTGAAGGCCGAGCTGCATCGCCATGGCAGCCGCTTCAACTACCAGGATTTCCGCGGCCGCGTGGGTGGCAGCGACCTGGCCGGCAATCTGTTGTTCGTCACCGGCGGCGCGCGCCCGAAGCTGAGCGGCGACCTGCATTCGAACCTGTTGCAATTCGCCGATCTGGCGCCATTGATCGGCGCCGATTCAAATACCGAAAAACAGCAACGCGGCGACGGCACGCTACAACCTGCCGACAAGCTGCTGCCGGTCGAACCGTTCCGCACGGAGCGCTGGCAGGCGATGGATGCCGACGTGAACTTCACCGGCGCCCGTATCGTGCACGGCGAGGCGCTGCCGATCGATTCGCTCAGTACGCACCTGGTCATGAACAATGGCGCGCTGTACCTGGATCCGCTGCGCTTCGGCCTCGCCGGCGGCTCGGTCAGCAGCAACCTCACCCTTGACGGCAGCCAGACACCGATGCGCGGCCTGCTGAAACTCAATGCGCGGCATCTCAAGCTCAAGCAGTTGTTTCCCACCTTTGCGCCGATGCGTACGAGTTTCGGCGAGATCAATGGCGATGTGGCGCTCGATGCACGCGGCAATTCGGTCGCCGCGTTGCTGGGCAGCGCGAACGGCGAGCTGAAGTTGCTGATGAATGACGGTGCGATCAGCAAGAATCTGCTGGAAACGGCCGGACTCAACGTGGGCAACATCGTCATCGGCAAGCTGTTCGGCGACAAGACGGTGAAGATCAACTGCGCCGCCAGCGACATGGCCGCCAGCAAAGGGTTGTTCGACATGCGCCTGTTCGTGTTCGACACCGACGACGCAGTGATCAACGTGGACGGCACGATCGATTTTGCCAGCGAAAAACTCGACCTCGACGTGCAACCGCATACCAAGGGCTTCCGCGTTTTCTCGCTGCGTTCGCCGCTGTACGTCAAAGGCACGCTGAAGAATCCGAACGTGGGCGTGCAGAAGGGCCCGCTGTTGATCCGTGGTGCCGGCGCCATCGCACTCGGCGCGGTGGCCGCGCCGGTCGCCCTGCTCGCGCTGATCGCGCCCAGCCATGACAACGACACCGACAATACCTGCCGCACCGTGCTGCAGCAGTTGCGCAGCTCCGGCAAGATGATGCCTTCGGCCAAACGCAACGCTGCACCACGAAAGAAGTAACCGATCCGTCGTGCGTTGAACAACCGATGCCGGCGCTAGAATGCCGGTATCCCCTTCGCGCGAACTCCCCATGCAACCCGTCAGCCAGGCCCGTCTGCAGATTCACTTCTGCGTGTTGCTGTGGGGCTTCACCGCGATCCTCGGCAAGCTGATCACGCTGCCGGCGTTGCCGCTGGTGTGGTGGCGCATGCTGCTGGTGGTGGTGACCTTGCTGCTGATACCAAAGGTGTGGCGCGGCCTGTTTGCGATGCCCGCCCGACTGCGCTGGGCCTATGCCGGCATCGGCGTGCTGGTATCGCTGCACTGGCTGAGTTTCTATGCCGCGATCAAGCTGTCGAATGCTTCCGTCGGGGCAACGTGTATTGCGTTGGGCCCGGTATTTCTGGCCTTCATCGAACCGTGGATCGCCAGGCGCAAGTTCGACCCACGCGAGCTGATGATCGGCGTGGCGGTGGTTCCCGGGGTGGTGCTGGTGGTCGGTGGCGTGCCGCACGACATGCGCCTTGGCATCGCGGTCGGTGTGTTGTCCGCGTTATTAGTGGCGTTCTTCGGCGCGCTCAACAAGCGGCTGGTGGAACACGGCGATCCGCTGACAGTGACCTTCATCGAACTGGGCACCGGCACCGTGTTTCTCACCCTGCTCGCGCCCTTGCTGCCGCACGCCGGGCCGGCCTTCGTGCTGCCGAGCCTGCACGACGCGCTGCTGCTGCTGGCGCTGTCGTTCGGCTGCACGCTGCTGCCGTTTGCGCTGGCACTGGTGGCGTTGCGCCACATGAGTGCGTTCGGCACGCAGATGGTGACTAACCTGGAACCGGTCTACGCCATCGTGCTGGCGATCGTGCTGCTCGGCGAGCAACACGAACTGGATCGCTGGTTCTACGTCGGCGTGGCGGTGATCCTCGCCGCGGTGTTCGTGCATCCGCTGCTGAATCGCCAGCAACGCGGCACGAAGCAACCGGAGCTGCTCGGCACCACAGAAAGCCACAGCATGGTGGATTGACTGCTGCGTGGCCGAATCGGCCGCAGGCCCGGCATGCTCAACCGTCCTTGTCCGTCAACACGGGCGCAAAACCGCCACCGGGAGGCCGGAAATTGGTGGTCTGCCCCTGATAGATGCGTGCGGCGTAGAGCAATGCCTCGCCACGATAGGCATAGCAGCGGATGTCGACCTTGAATGCAGCCGTATTTGCCCCGCCAAGCCGTTCGCTGGGTGCCACGACTTCCTGTGCGACGTAGTTGGCACCGGCGATGTCGTCCCATACCCGACGCGTGAGCTTGTCGCCGCGGTAGGAGGCCTTGCTGCCGAAACCAGCAGCTGGCTTGAAGAAATAGTGGCGCCGCTCGGCCCACATGCTGTCGCGGTTCTGTGCCGTCAGCAGACGAGTCTCGGGGACGGCCGCGCTCAAGGTCGCTGTCGAGGTCGGACTTGCGCCAGCAGACTCCAGGAAATCGCGGTTGCCGAGCAGGCTCAAATTGCGTTTGTCCGCGTACAGCGCATGCGCACGTGGATGCGGGCTGACGGCCACGGCGCCAGTCAGATAAGCCGTGCGCATGACGGCGTGCGCAGGCTGCTGCAACGCGAAGTCGGTCAGCCGGTTGTAGATCAGATCGACCCGGTTGTCGCCCAGCCGCAGGTGGCCGCGTTCGAGCCGCAGTTCCTCGGGCGCGCAAATTTCGGCGCGGTAGCCATGCCGGCGAAAGAGTTCGCGGAACAGCACGAATTCCGCGTAAAGGTATTGCTGTTTCGGCGACTCATCGACGATAGCCACGAAGCCCATCGGCGCGGAGCCACGTTGCAGCTTCCACTCGGTCAGCATGCATCGTCGCACCGCATCGTCCACCCGCGCCGCGTCGGTAGGCGGTTTGGTCGTCTTGGGCATGCACACACGCTGCGCCTGCCCGAGCAGCGCGTTGAGCAACACGCCGCCCGGATTGGTGTTGATTTCGATGAGCCGCGGGCCGTCCGTACCCAGATGAAAATCCAGCCCCAGCAATCCACCCGGCGAGCCCGGATCGAAGCGGGCGATTTCCGGCGCCCATGCCAGCACGGCCGACTGGTAGACCGGCAACGCGGTCGTCTCCTCGACGGCGGCGACCACTCTGGCCATCTGGTCGATCTGCCGACGTGAGACGTAGACAGGCAGCGCCGAGAACAAATGCGGGTGCGATTCGGCCAGCGTTGCGGACAGCCCGTGCTCGGCAAGCACGGCGTCAAGCGATGCATGCAGCGCTTGCGGGTCGACCGCCATGCAGAAGCACTCGCTATTGAATGCCTCGATCGACGCGACGGAGGCACAGTCGACGGCGCACGACTCCGCCGCCATCCAAAACGGCGGCCGGTTCACGGCGCTATGCTCGACAGGGTCATTCGGCGTGGTCCCGGAACGATGGAAAACCCCGTCGTACGACCTGGCTTTGATGGTCGTTCATGCGCCGCAGGCCATGTCCGGATGAACGACACGTCGATCCCGGCAGCGCGATCATGGTTGTGTTTTTTCCGGGTTGGCGTTGTGCGCAGCGTCGCCGGGCATGAGCATGCCTTTCATGTCCGCCGCATCGTGGGGATGCGTCTCGCCCTGGTTGTCATCGTCCATGTCCATGTCTTCATCCGGCGGCGCCCTGGCCACGATGTCCTTGTATTGCTCCGGGGTCATGCCGGGCAGTTTCCGCAGGAACGCCACCATGCTCCAGATCGTGGCGTCGTCATGGCTGGCACCCCACGCCGGCATCGCGCTCATCTTGATGCCGTGCTTGATGACCCAGAACGCCTCGCGCGGCTCGATTCGCTCCCGCGACAGATTCGGCGGCTGCGGGTACAGACCCGGGCGGATCTCGGAATCGGCCATGCCCGGCTTGAGGTGACAGCCGGTGCACATCGCCGCGTATTGGCCGGCACCCTTGAGGATCAGTTGCTGGTCGTCGAGGTTCGGCACCTTGATGTCCCGCGCGTGATGCGCGATCGAGCGCGCACGCAAGGTCTGCATCAGCGCGTACACGGGCTTGGTGTGGTGGTCGTCGGCACCGATGTTGTAGACGCCCGACTCGACGAATGCGCCGACAACGGCGACAACGATGACGCAGAGAATCGCGAGGGTGACGATAAATCGTTTCATGACCTTTCCTCAGAACCAGATACGGACGCCGGCCACCCATTGCCGGTCGAAAACGGCCTGATGCTCGTCGCGGACGAAATCTGCCGTGGCAGCGAAGCGGCGTGTCCAGACTACGCCGATGTACGGCGCGAATTCCCGCCGGACCTCGTAACGCAGACGCAACCCCAGCTTCGCATCCGTGAGACCGCTTCCAATGCCGCGCGCGGCATCGGACTTGCCATGGAGATTGACTTCCAGCTCCGGCCGCAGGATCAGCCGCTGGGTGAACAGCAGTTCGTAGCCGGCACGCAGGCGTGCGGCGGTACGCCCGGAGGGACCGACATAAGCAGTCGCCTCGATGTCGAACCAGTAGGTTGCCAGCCCCTGGATGCCGAATGCAGCCCACTCGCGCGCCGGCCCGAATCCGGCATCGTGGCGCAAGCCCAGCTGGGTGCTCCAGAACGTGGCCACGTTGTGGTTCCAGAACGCTTCGAGGTCACCGTCTTCGAGCCTGCCGCGGCTGCGCTCGCCTTCGGTGCGTACCCACAATTTGTTCTCGTCGTTACCGTACCAACCTTCGGCCTCCCAGCTCTGGCCGTTGGCATCGCGGCCGTGGAACGCTTCGAGTTGGTCAATCAGCAGCATGCCGAACGGCGCGCTGCCGTGCATGTGTAACCCGTGCACGGAGCCGCCCGCAACGCCGTCGGAATAATCGTCACTGCGTGCATCCGCCGGCGCACTGCCACCCTGCATCGGCCCCATGGTCATGCCTGGGATCGAACCCATGTCTCGCCCAGCGTCATGGTTCATGCCTGGCATGGCTGCGTGGTTCATGCCTGGCATGGCTGCGTGGTCCATGCCTGGCATCGAATCATGATCCATGTCGCTCATGCTCTTCATTTCATGGGACGAGGAGGTGGATTCGGCAGGCGCGTATTTCTTCCTCTCCTTCGCGCCGGGCGCTTTCGTTGCCGGTCTTGTGGTACTGCCGACCTGGGTCGGGGCCGCCATGCCCGGCATGGCGCTCATGTCCATCGGCACCGTGCCGGTGGACGAGGCAGGTGTGCTTTGGGCCGATGCCGTCAGCGGCAATGCCAGCAGCAGCGCGACCAGCAACGCGGAATGCGGCGGAACGAATGAGGTGTTACAGCGACTCATTTTCATGACACCACCACCTCGCGGAACATGCCTGCCTCCATGTGATACATCAGATGGCAGTGGTACGCCCAGTGGCCGGGATTGTCGGCCGACACGGCATAGGTGATGCGCTGCGCCGGCTGCACGTTGATGGTGTGCTTGCGCACCTGGAACTGGCCGTCCGGATTCTCCAGCTCGCTCCACATGCCATGCAGATGGATCGGGTGGTTCATCATGGTGTCGTTGACCAGCACGATGCGCAGACGCTCACCACTGTTGAAATGCACCGGCTTGGCGTCGGAGAACTTCACGCCATCGAACGACCAGATGAAGCGCTCCATGTTGCCGGTCAGGTGCAGCTCGATTTCACGGCTGGGTTCGCGCACGTCGATCGGACCACCGATCGTGTGCAGGTCGGCGTAGGTCAGCACGCGTCGGCCGTTGTCGCGCAGGCCGATACCCGGGTCGTCGAGGCTGGTGCGTGGCATGTCCACATGCATGTCCACGCCGGGGCCGTATTCGGTGCGGGCGTGGCGCACCACGGGTGCAGCAGCGGATGGCATGCCGGGCATCGAACCATGGTCCATGCCAGCCCCCGACATCCCTTGCATGTTGCCGTGACCGGCATCACCCATCACCATCGCGCCCATCATGTCCTGCATGCCCAGCCACTGGACGGGATCGGGCTTGGGCACTTCCGCTTGCATCCCAGCGCGTGGTGCCAAGGTGCCGCGGGCGTAACCCGAGCGGTCGATCGACTGGGCGAACAGCGTGTAGGCGCGCTCGTCCTGCGGCTCGACGATCACGTCGTAAGTTTCGGCCACGGAGATGCGGAATTCGTCGACCGACACCGGCTCGACATCCTGGCCGTCGGCCGAGATCACCGTCATCTTCAGCCCCGGAATCCGCACGTCGAAAATCGTCTGCGCCGAACCGTTGATGAAACGCAGGCGGATCTTTTCGCCGGGTTTGAAGATGCCGGTCCAGTTGCCGGCCGGCGCCGCACCGTTCATCAGGTAGGTATAGGTGTAACCGGAGACGTCGGCGAAATCGGTCGGGTTCATGCGCATCTCGTTCCACATCTTGCGCATGGCGAGCGCCTGACTCAGACCCTTCTCGTGCACATCGCGAAAGAAATCCGGCACCGTCGGCTGGGCGAAGTTGTAGTAATCGCTCTGCTTCTTCAGCCTGGCGTAGATGCGCTCGGGATTTTCGTCGGTCCAGTCGTTGAGCATCACGACATAGTCGCGATCGGCCGGATGGCGATGCGGACCGGCTGGCTCAATCACCAATGGGCCGTATAGCCCGGTCTGCTCCTGGAAGCCCGAGTGCGAGTGGTACCAATAGGTGCCCGCCTGACGCACCTGGAACTGGTAGAGAAAGGTTTCGCCGGGTGCAATGCCATCGAAGCTGAGACCCGGCACGCCATCCATGCCGGTCGGCAGAATGATGCCGTGCCAGTGAATGGAGGTCGGCACGCGCAACCGATTGGTCACGCGCAGGTTCACCGTGGTGCCTTCCTTCCAACGCAGGATCGGACCAGGAATACCGCCGTTGACGGTGGTCGCCAGGCGCGTGGCGCCGGTGTAGCTGACGGGTGTTTCGGCGATGTCGAGCGCGAAGTCGGTGCCGCTCAGCACCGTGGGCTGGCCGGGGCTGGTCAGCGCCCAGACGTTCGAGGGGCGCAGCAGGCCCAAACCGGCCAGGGCGCTGCCGAAGGCGACACCCTGCACGAAGCGACGCCGCGACAGATCTGCCGGGGGCGGGGAAAACAGGTTCATGGAATCTCTCCAGGGCAAGCGATATCGAGCGTTCGTACTGATCACAGCCGATTGCCACGATCGCCGACACGCGACGACCACGAGCAAAGCTCATCAAAAACGAGGGAGAGTCAGACCGCCGGCGGTCGCAATGGAGGGGCGGTATTCAACGATGGCGCGCTGCCGGGTAGCGGCATGGCGTAGCTGGCGACGATCGCAGTCGGGGTCGGAACAACAGCCCCCCCGGGTAGCAAGGTCGTGCTGCACATCGCAGTACAACTGCAGGCATGACCTGTCATGCCGCCGCACAAACCGGCCTGATTGTCGCAGCAGGACCCGGACGCCTTGTTGACGGCCACATGGTGATGACCGTGTTCACTGGCCGCCGCAACCGTTGCGTGCATGGGGTGGGAGTGAGGCACCCCCGACATGCCCATCGGTGCAGCGGCCAATGAGTTGATGACCAGCATTAGCCACGCCAGCACGCCCATCGCCCGAAGGCGACGTGAACGGGCGAGCAGGCGCAGCGAGAAGATCATCTGACGAGCTTACCGGTGTGACCTGACGCCCTCAACTCTGGAGATGGGTTCAAATGACTCAAGGCTTGCTGAAGCCCATATGCAGCGTGATCTTGTCGCCGACCTTGAGATCCGCCATCGACTTGGGTGGGAAATGCACGGTCAGCGCCATGCCCCCGGCATCCACGCCGACCATGCCGGTCTTGGCGTCGACCGTAGTCACGGAGGCAGCCATCTTGTGCATGCTGCCGTTCTTGTCGCGATGCATCTTGTGCATCATGCCCTTGTCCATGTGCCCCATGCTGCTCGAAGCAGATGCCGGGCTCATGCTTCCGGCATCCTGGGCATACACGGTGGTGGCCGCCATGCAAAGGCCAAGCGCGGCCGTCGCAACAATGATTTTCGGTGAGAACTTCATGAGGGTGCTCCGCTTGATGGGCAGTCGGGCCGAATGCCTGACCGGTTGCAGCTGTGCAACACGCCGAGCCTGCACCGCCTGATGTGCAGGAAAGGTTATGCGCCGTGTGATGCATGACCGGGAGCTGGGCGCCGGCGCATCTATACTGGGCCTTCCCGCCCGCCGTGACCGCCATGAATTATCGCCACGCCTATCACGCCGGCAATTTCGCCGACGTCCTGAAACACACCGTGCTGTTCGCGCTGATCGAGGCAATGCAGGCCAAGCCGACGCCGTTCTGCTACATCGACACCCACGCCGGCAGTGGCAACTACCTGCTGGACGGTTTCGAGGCGAAAAAGACCAGTGAGTACAAGGATGGCATCACCCGGCTGCATCCGGCCGAAAAGGTGCCGCCGCTGCTGCAACGCTGGCGCGCCAGCATCCTCGGTGGCGAAGGCAACGAGCAGGGACTGAAGCATTACCCCGGCTCGCCGCTGCAGGTCGCCCGGCTGCTGCGCCCCGACGACAGCGCGCAACTGTGCGAGCTGCACACGGAGGAAGCCTCCAAGCTGCGCGATCTGTTCCGCGGAAATCCGCAGGTGCACGTGCATCAACGCGATGGCTACGAGGCGCTGAAGGCGCTGCTGCCGCCGAAGGAAAAACGCGGCCTGGTACTGATCGACCCGCCGTACGAAGCGCAGGAAGCCGAATACAAACTGATCGAAAAGGCGCTGAAGGAGGCGCTGCAGCGTTGGCCCACTGGCGTCTATGCCGTGTGGTATCCGATCAAGCTGCGCAGCCAGGTGCAACCGTTCCTGCGCGGCCTGCAACGCAGCGACGCCAAACGCGTGCTGCGCGTCGAACTGCTGGTGCATCCGGACGATTCACCGCTGCGCCTCAATGGCTCGGGCATGGTGATCCTCAACGCACCATGGAACTTCGATGACGTGCTGCGTGAGCCGCTGCGCGCGCTGGCCAGCCTGCTGTCGCAGGAGCGCCCGGCCGAAGTAAGACTGGACTGGCTGCTGCAGGAAGGCGCCGAACCTCCCGCGCCGAGTCCGCTGCCACCGTCACGGCTGCTGCGTCCCGGGCCGCCGCCCCCACGCAGGCGCTGATGCTGTCGGCACGCGCTGCGCCGACACGGCTTGTTGTAGCGTAACGACCATTGACCCGAGTTCCCCCGTCACGTCGCCACTGGAGTCTGCCATGCGTACCGCTGCCCGCGCCCTGCTCTGCCTGCCTGCCCTGCTGGTTTTGCTGACCCTGGCTGCCTGCGCCCCGGCACCCATCTACAAGGCGGCTCCCCAAGCTGTTGTCGCCACTCCGCAGCAGGTAGCACAGTCACCCGAACGCTATGCCGGCGGCGACGTGATCTGGGGTGGCCGCATCGTGCAGGTGATGAATTTCACCGACCACAGCGAGGTCGAGCTGCTCTCCTATCCGCTGGATGCCTCGCAGCGTCCGAAGGCGAACGACAGCGGCAGCGGTCGCTTCATCGCGGTACTGCCCGGCTACGCCGAACCGCTCGATTACCCGGCTGGCGCCCTGATGACGGTCAGCGGCAAGCTCAACGGCAGCCGCGCCGGCAAGGTCGGCCAGGCTGACTATGTGTTCCCGCTGGTCAGCGCGGCGCAATCGCACGTCTGGACGGCCGAAGAAATGAACAAGGGCCGCAACAACGTGCGCTTCGGCCTGGGCGTGGGCGTCGGTATTCACTGATCCTTCTGGCGGGCGGGCGCTTCGCCAGCCCGCCACCGAATCAGCCCTGGAATTGCGCGAACGTGACGAAGTGGCCACCCGGTTCGCGATAGCCGATCTCGGTGGCGCCATAGAACGTGTCGTGCCGCGGCGCCACGATCTCGCAGCCTTCCAGCGCCGCGGCCAGCACGTCGATGTCGTCCACCTCGACGAACAGGCAGCTGCGATCACTCCGCCAGTGCATCCCCGCCACATGCGGATCGGCCATCAGCGAAGCGATGGTCTGCAGCATCAACTCGATGCCGTTGCCGACGAGGATCACGAACGCCGGCCCGCCCTCGCCCGGCACCTCCGCCGTCACCGCGTAACCCAGCCGGTCGCGCCAGAACGCGAGGCTCGGAGCAATCGTTTCGACAAACAGCACGGGCGTGGCCTTGCGGCAAACCGGTAACACCATGGAGCAACTCCTCGAAGGGATGAAAACGCCAGCATGCCGCGTGCGCTGCGCCTTGTATCGGCCTCTCTCGCGACGTGTCCAGTGGGGTGGCCGGAATTTCCCTCGGTAGCCTACACTTCGGGGCCAACCTCGAAGGAACCGAACATGTCAGGCCACGCCGCCAATCCCATCAAGGCCATCCTGCTCGCGCTGGGCGCCAACTTCGCCATCTTCGTGGCCAAGCTGTTCGCCGCCATCGTCACCGGCTCCGGCGCGATGATGGCCGAGGCGGTGCACTCACTGGCCGACTGCGGCAACCAGGGCTTGCTGCTGCTCGGCATCCGCCAGGCCAAGCGCCCGCCCTCCGACGAATTCCCGCTGGGCTGGGGCCGCGCGCTGTACTTCTGGTCGTTCCTCGTCGCGATCCTGTTGTTCAGCGTGGGCGGCATGTTCTCGATCTACGAGGGCATCCACAAACTCACGAATCCCGAGCCGCTGAAATGGCCGTGGCTGGCGCTCGGCGTGTTGGTGTTCGGCATCGTCGTCGAAGGCATCTCGATGCGCGGCTGCATGCAGGAAGTCAACAAGGCTCGCGGCGATCAGAACCTGTGGACGTGGTTCCGCGAAACCCGTTCCAGCGAACTGCTGGTGATCTTCGGCGAAGACCTCGCTGCGCTGATCGGCTTGTGCCTGGCCACACTGGCGGTCGGCATGACCATGCTCACTGGCAACCTGATGTTCGATGCCGCCGGCACCATCGCCATCGGCGTGCTGCTGATCGTGGTGGCTGTGCTGGTCGCGATCGAGGTCAAGGCATTGCTGATCGGTCAGGGCATGGAGCCGCGCCGCCGCGACGAACTGATGGCCTTCCTGAAGAGCCGCCCGGAAGTCGCCGAGGTGCTGAACCTGATCACGCTGCAGATGGGCTCCGACGTGATGGTGGCGGTAAAGGCACGCATGCAGCCAGCCAGCGGAGACCAACAACTGATCGAGGCGATCAACACCGTCGAGGCCGCGATGAAGGCGGAGTTCGCTGATGTGCGCTGGAGTTTCTTCGAGCCGGACTTTGCGGATTGAGTCGTGGCGATTGAGCCCTGATATCGATGGCGTTCGATGACAAACGAACTTGTAACCGATCGACTTGCCTGCGCAATCCATCAGACGGTTGCACACGAACCGCCGCGCTACAATTCCTGCCCCTGACATAACCCAGCCCTTACCATCCCATGCGCAATCCCCTGCAAGAACAACTGCTCAAGGCCGGTCTGGTCAACAAGGCCAAGGCAGCGCAGGTGGTGCGTGAGCAGGCGAAGAAACACAAAGGCAAGGGGCCGGCGACGCCGAGCGCCGAGCATATTGATGCGCTGCGGTTGCAGGCCGAGAAGGCTGAGCGCGATCGCGCATTGGCGGCGGAGCGCAATGCACAGGTGCGTGTCAACGAGGCGCATGCGCAGGTACGGCAGATCGTCGAGGCGCACAAGGTGAAGCGTGAGGGTGAGATTGCCTATCGCTTTACCGACGGCGAAACGATCAAGGACGTACTGGTCAACGAAGCACTGCGGGCACAGCTGGCCAGTGGTTCGCTGGTGATCGTGCGTCACGACCAGGGCTACGAATTGTTGCCGCGGATAGCAGCCGACAAGGTGTATGCGCGCGATGCGGCGATGATCGTGCTTGATCACGGCCGCGCCGAGGCTGGTAGTGGCAACGGCGAGGACGACGAGTACTACAAACAGTTTGAAGTGCCGGACGACCTGATCTGGTAGTGCGTCAGCGCTTCAGTTCCAGCAGGTCCCAGCCATTGCCGTACAGATCCTCGAACACCGCGACGGTACCGTAAGCCTCATAGCGCGGTTCCTCGCGAAAGTGCACGCCGGCGGCGCGCATGCATTGCCAGTCACGCTGGAAATCATCGGTGTTGAGCAGCAGGAACACGCGGCCACCGGTCTGGTTGCCGATGCGCGAAGCCTGTTCGTCGCCCTTCGCCTTGGCCAGCAGCAGACGGGTCTCGCTGGAACCAGGCGGCGCCAGCAGCACCCAGCGCTTGCCGCCGCCCATGTCGGTGTCCTCGATCAGCTCGAAGCCGAGTGCGCGGGTGTACCAGGCAATCGCCTCGTCGTAGTCGGCGACCAGTAGCGCCAATGCGCCGAGATGCTGTTTCATTTCTTATTTGCCTTGATTGTCGGTTGCGGACCCAACTCCGCCTGCAGTTTTTTCGTCAGCTTCGCACGCGCCAGCATGTACGCATCGAGGATGAACGCCTCCAGCTCGACAGTGCCGAAGCGCTGCGGCTCGGCGATCGATATCCAGTGCGCCCGCGCCATGTACGGCGCCGGGGTGATGCCGGGCTGGTCGGTGAGTTCGAGGAAGCGATCGTCTGCCACCTTGAACGACAGCCGGCCGCCCTCGCTGCCGTCGGACGGGGTTACCGCAAACATCTTGCCGCCGACACTGAATACCAGGGCGGCGCCCCATTTGATGTCACGCGTCACCCCGGGCCAATGGCCGCACAAAGTCTCCAGCTGTGCAGCGGTGAGGCCGCTGGCCTGTTTGCGGGTCATGCCTTGCTCCATCGAAATCCAGATCGCATTGTGCGTTGCGCCGCAATGACTGTCTGCCAAGCCAGCAGCATCCCGTACCGCAACATGGCTCGTGCCCGTACCGGGCTCAAGCCTTGGTCAAATGAATGAATCGTCATTGCAAATTCATGTTGCGTTGCACACAATACGCAAAAGTATGGAGCTGCCATGATCCCTGCCATCGACTTCTCCGCGCCGTCCCGCTTCGCCTCGTTGCCCCCGCGCAGCAGCGAACGCTTCGCCCGTCCGCGCGTGGCGCCGTCGCCGCATGGCGAGCAGGTGCGCACCGAGGATGGCCGCGAGCTGGTGTTGCGTCCGATCGAGGCGGGCGACGTGGCCGCGATGCAGCGTTGTTTTACCCGGCTGTCGCCGGAAGACATCCGCCGCCGATTCCTGCATGCAATGTCCGAACTGCCCGCGCCGATGGCGCAGCGGTTATGCCGGATCGACCCGGCGCTGGAGACTGCATATGTGCTGATGGACGAATCGGTGCAGCCCGCGGAAATGCGCGGCGTGGGCCGGATCTATGTCGACGAGGCCATCGACAGCGCCGAGTTCTCGGTGCTGGTGGAACAGGACTGGAGTCGCCTCGGCCTGGGCGCGCTGCTGATGCAGCGACTGGTCGACGACAGCCGTCGCCGCGGCCTGGGCGAGCTGTGGGGCTATGTGCTGCTGGAGAACCGCCCGATGCTGCAGTTGTGCCGGGAACTGGGCTTCGTCCAGCGGATGATGCCGGACGAGCCGGGCACCGCGCTGATCACGCTGAAGCTCTGACAGTCGCGGCACAACCCGCACCACACCCCATTCGCCTCGCCCCCGGATCGAGCCCGGGAGCAGGCTATGGGCGCAGGCCACGGGCCGAAGTCGAAGGGGCTCCGGGTCTGCACTTCGACTTCCTCGTTCCTCAAAACCACGGCCACCTGTGGCTGCTCTCCGCGCACGCCCGCTGACGCGAGCCACGCTTGGGGCGAACGGCTGTTTCCCGAGCCATGGGCTTCGACAACGCGTCGAATGGCCGAAACCGCCCCGGCCAGCCGGGGCTGTCGCGTTACACTTGCCCGCTTTCCCCGGCGCAGCTCGATGGCGGCGCCCTGAACACGCGTCCCCTATGTCCAGCCTGATCAAGCACCCGCCCCTGCCGACCACCCCCAAGCAACGCCGCTACTGGACGCCACCGCACGGCTCCGGGCGAGCGCTGCTGATTGCCGAGGCGGCGCGCACGCACGATGGCCTGCTGGTGGCGGTGACGCGCGACACCCAGCGCGCGCAAGCACTGGAAACCGAGCTGAAGATCTTCGCCGGTGGCCTGCCGGTGCTGCATTTCCCGGACTGGGAAACGCTGCCCTACGACGTGTTCAGCCCGCACCCGGAGATCGTCTCGCAACGCATCGCCACGCTGTACCAGTTGCCGAACGTGAAACGCGGCGTGCTGGTGGTGCCGGTGGCCACGCTGATGCAGCGGATCGCACCGCGTGCGCACATCACCGGCTCCGGGCTGGTGCTGGCCAAGCGCCAGAAGCTCGACCTCGCCAGCGAGCAACGCCGGCTCGAAGCCTCCGGTTATCGCAACGTGCCACAAGTGGCCGAGCCAGGCGACTTCGCCGTCCGTGGTGCGCTGCTCGACATCTTCCCGATGGGCACGGCCGAGCCGTACCGCATCGAGCTGTTCGACGACGAGGTGGAATCGATCCGCAGCTTCGACCCGGAAACCCAGCGCTCGCAGCAGCAGGTGGAGAAGATCGAGCTGCTGCCCGCGCGCGAGTTCCCGCTCACTGATGAGGCAGCGAAGGAGTTTCGCGGCAACCTGCGCGAGCGCTTCCCGATCGACGTACGCCGCTGCCCGCTGTACCAGGACATGAAGGAAGGCGTCACGCCCGGCGGCATCGAATACTACCTGCCGCTGTTCTTCAAGCAGACCGCCACACTGTTCGACTACCTCGCCGACGATGCGCTGTTCGTGCTCGGCGAAGGCGCCGGCGACGCGGCCGACCAGTTCTGGAGCCAGACCGCCGAACGCTACGACCAGCGCGCGCACGATATCGAGCGCCCGGTGCTGCCGCCGGCCGAGCTCTACCTGCCGCCGGAGCAGTTGCGCGAACAGCTCAACAAACGGCTGCGCGTGGAAGTGGTCGACGCCGGCCACGAGCACGCCATCGCCGTCGGCACCCAGCCGGCGCCGGAACTGCCGCTCAATCGCAAGGGCGAGGAACCGGGCACGTCGCTGCGACATTTCCTTGCCAGCTATCCGGGGCGCGTGCTGATCGCCGCCGATTCGGCCGGGCGACGCGAAGCGTTGATCGAGACGCTGGCCGGCGCCGGCATGAAGCCGGACATCGTGGACGGCTGGACGTCCTTCCTCGCCACCGATACGCCACGCTTCGCCATCACCATCGCCGGTCTGGAACAGGGTTTCGCGCTGACCAAACCACCGCTCACCGTGCTCACCGAGCGTGAGCTTTACGGCGAGCGGGTGCGCAGCGAGCGCGACCGCAAGCGTCGCCGCGGTACCGCGCGCGATCCGGAAAGCATCATCCGCGATCTCACCGAGCTCACCCTCGGCGCACCGATCGTGCACGTCGATCATGGCGTGGGCCGCTATCAGGGGCTGGTTTCGATGGACGTCGGCGGCATGGATGGCGAGTTCCTCACCATCGAGTATGCCAAGGGCGACAAGCTGTACGTGCCGGTGTCGCAACTGGGCCTGGTCAGCCGTTACAGCGGTACCGCACCGGAGCTGGCACCGCTGCACTCGCTCGGCGGCGATGCGTGGGAACGCGCGCGCAGGAAGGCTGCCGAGAAGGTCCGCGACGTCGCTGCCGAGCTGCTGGCGATCTACGCCCAGCGCGAAGCGCGCGGTGGCGAGTCCATGCCGATCGACCGCCAATTGGTGGAAGAATTCGGCAGCACCTTTCCGTTCGAGGAAACCCCCGACCAGGAAAGCGCGATCGAGGCTGTGCTCAACGATCTGGCCGCACCGCGCGCGATGGACCGGGTGATCTGCGGCGACGTCGGTTTCGGCAAGACCGAGGTTGCGTTGCGCGCCGCGTTCGCTACCGCCACCGCCGGCAAACAGGTCGCCGTACTGGTACCCACCACCCTGCTCGCACAGCAGCATTACCGCAACTTCGCCGATAGGTTCGCCGACTGGCCGGTGCGCGTGGATGTGCTGTCGCGCTTCAAGTCGAGCAAGGAAGTGAACGACGCGCTGAAGCGGCTCGCCGACGGCCAGATCGACGTGATCGTGGGCACGCACAAGCTGCTGCAGCCGGACATCAAGTTCAAGAATCTCGGCCTGGTCATCGTCGACGAGGAACAGCGCTTCGGCGTGCGCCAGAAGGAACAGCTGAAGAAGCTGCGCGCCGAAGTCGACTTGCTGACGATGACCGCCACGCCGATCCCGCGCACGCTGAACATGGCGATGGCCGGCCTGCGCGACCTCTCGCTGATCGCCACGCCGCCGGCGCATCGCAGCGCCGTGCGCACCTTCATCTCGGTATGGGATCCGGCGACGATCCGCGAAGCGCTGCAACGCGAGCTGTCGCGCGGCGGCCAGGTGTATTTCCTGCACAACGAAGTGCAGAGCATCGAGCGCACCGTGCGTGAGCTGGAGGAACTGGTGCCCGAGGCGCGCATCCGCATCGCCCACGGCCAGATGCCGGAGCGCGAACTGGAAGGCGTGATGGCGGACTTCCATCGCCAGCGCTTCAACGTGCTCGTGTGCACCACGATCATCGAAACCGGCATCGACATACCTACCGCCAACACGATCATCATCGACCGCGCCGATCGTTTCGGCCTCGCGCAGCTGCATCAGCTGCGCGGCCGGGTCGGCCGTTCGCATCACCGCGCCTATGCGTATCTGGTGGTGCCCGACCGCAAGTCGATCACCGCCGATGCGCAGAAGCGCCTGGAAGCGCTGGCCTCGCTGGAAGAACTCGGCGCCGGCTTCACCCTGGCCACGCACGACCTGGAAATCCGGGGTGCCGGCGAACTGCTCGGCGACGAACAGTCCGGCCAGATCCAGGAGATCGGTTTCGGCCTCTACACCGAACTGCTCGATCGCGCCGTGCGCGCATTGAAGTCCGGCAGGATCCCCGACTTCGACCTCAGCAGCGAACACGAAACCGAAGTCGAACTGCACCTGCCCGCGCTGATCCCCAACGATTACCTCGGCGACGTGCACGCGCGCCTGACCCTGTACAAGCGCATCGCCAGCGCGCGCAGCGAGGACGACCTGCGCGATCTGCAGGTGGAGATGATCGATAGATTCGGTCTGCTCCCGGACAGCACGAAGCAATTGTTCGTCGTGGCCAGCCTGAAGCTGATGGCTACCCCGCTGGGTATCCGCAAACTCGACTTCGGCGCCACCGGCGGGCGCATCGTGTTTCGCGAAAAACCGGAAATCGATCCCATGGCGATCATCAAGCTGATCCAGCAACTGCCGCGTGTATACAAACTGGACGGCCAGGACAAGCTGAAGATCACGCTGGACCTGCCCGGCGCCACCGAACGCATCCGTAGCGCGCAGGAAGTGCTGATCTTGCTGGGCGCGCGCCGGCCGGGCTGATACTCGGCATGTTGTTGCCTACCTGCCTGGCGGTTGCCGCCTGCAGTCGCTCTGCTCGATTTGGGCTGCAACCACGACCATGCGCGAGCGCCATGTACCAGCGGCCTGCGCCGTGCGCATCTTATCGAAGTGACCCTCCGCGTCCGGATTGACTCATGCCGGCCAGGCCAGCCGTGGCGCAGCGAAGCCGTCGGGCACGGCGTCCGTCCTGGCAATGAGCATGGTCATGTCTTGCATCGCCCGGATGCGCACTGGCACGACCCATGCTTGACATGAGTACGGCGGGTGATGCAGGTTCAACAATTACCCATTACGACGTGCCCTGTCGGCGGGCAGTTGAACCGGTGGTCGGCAAGCGCGGACAACCCGCCGGCGTGTCCCAATGATCTGGCAAATGTACGCAAAGTTCATTGGCAATCTCGCAAGAGATTGACTGAACGGAGTGAGGCAAATGGAGAGGCTGATCACAGTACCGGCACGAAGTCGCCATGGGCGGCCATGGCCCGGCCTTGTGCTCGGCTTGCTGTGGCTGCTGGGTCTGGGCGTGTCGCATGCGGCGACTCCGCTGAATGGCGCATGGCGTGAAGTCCGCACCGATGACACGGCACAGACCGTGCTGGACGAATACCGTGCCGGCCTGCTGAAGAATTTCGACCCATCCTTGTTGCAGCAGTTTCCGCGCAGCAGCACCGGCAGCTGGGTGGTCATCGCGCCGCAGCCGCCATGGAACAATGACGAACGCGTGCTGACGATTTACCCACCTCCGATGGGCACCGTCACCGTACTTGGAACGGGCGAGACGCAGTCCCTGGCGCTTGACGACTTCAGCGAGACGCTTCACGGTCATGGCCGGCTGGCATGGCGTGTGCCAGCGACGCAAGCGGCATCGGCGCTGATCCTGCTCAGGTTCGAACCGAACCTGATGCTCAGTGCACCGGTGCGGTTCCAGATACAGACCTGGAGCGAATATCTGCGGCAGGATGCACGGTGGCTGGTATTCGCCAGCGCCTGCTTTGCGGTGATGCTGGCGATGGTGCTGATGGCGCTGTGTTTCGCGCTGATGCTGCGTGACGTCGCGTATGCGTGGTACGCCGGCTACATCCTCTGCTACACGTTGATCCAGGGCATCCAGACCGGCTTCATGTTTCACCCGCTGGAGTGGAGCTGGTTATCCGGCGTCGCCCTGATGGCCGGCCCGGCCGCCGTCGCGCTGTCGGTGGCGTTTGCGTCGCTGTTCATGATGCGGTTCTGCGAATTGCAACGTCATGCGCCGCTGTTGCGGGTGCCGATCATGGCGCTGGCCGTCGGCATGATCCAGTTGGTATTGATGCGTTGCAGCCACATCGCGCTGCTGGTCGAAGTGGCGCAGATCCTGCTCAATCCGCTGCTGATGATCGGCGCCGTGCTACTGCTGGTCGCCGCCATCGTCGCTGTCGCACGCGGCTCGCGTCAGGCGTGGTTCTTCCTGATCGGATGGACGCCGCTGCTGCTGCTTACCGCGTCGACCAGTGCCCAGGTCAGCGGCGCCCTGCCCCAACTGGACTGGCTCAACGATGCCAGCCTTGCCGGCGGTGCATTCGAGGCGATCGTGCTGTCGCTGGGCCTGGCCGACCGTGCCCTCATCCTGCGCCACGACCGTGACATCGTGCGTGTGCTGGCCGACCGCGACGCGCTCACCAATGTACTCAATCGTCGCGCCTGGACGGAACGCGCCAGTGCCCTGCTGGCAAGCGGATCGCCGCAGCCGATCGCCTTGCTGTTTCTCGACCTGGATCATTTCAAGCTGCTCAACGATCGCCAGGGCCACAACACGGGCGATCGCGCCCTGGTCGCCGTGGCCAAGGCACTGGCCGCCGAATTGAGACCATCCGATCTGCTCGGCCGTTACGGTGGAGAAGAGTTCGTCGCCTTGCTCGATGGCGCCATGCCGCAACAGGCCATGCACGTGGCGATCCGCCTGTGCCGGCGCGTGCACCGGCTGGAGATTCCGGTCAGCGACGAGCCGCTACTGCTCAGCGTCAGCATCGGCGTCGCCATCCGGCGGGAGGGCGACGATGTGGAGTCGCTGGTCGAACGTGCCGACCAGGCCATGTACGACGCCAAGCTCAACGGCCGCAACCGCGTTTGCCTGCACGAGGAGACCGTGTCGCCAAACGCACCGGCCAGCTCCCGCCTGCATGTCGTGGAAAAGCGCGAGTAGCGCTGGCCGGGCCAGCTGACGGCTTCAGCGTTTGGCCAGCTCCCGCGCCGCCGCCGCCACGTCGGCCTCACCTGGCAATACCAGCAGGGCCGCACCGGCCAGCGGGGTGAACGTGTCGGCACCGACCACTCGCCGCATCGGTGTGGCACCGCAGCCACCCTCGACGATCGCGGTGATCACGCCCTCACCCACGCCGGCACTCTTGCGGCCTTCGTCCAGCACCAGGATGCGTTTGGCCGTCCGCGCCTGTGCCGCGATAAACGCATCGTTGAGCGGAGCCAGCCAGCGCAGATCGACGACACGAACCTGCCAGCCTTGCTCGCTCTCGATCGTTCGCGCGGCGCGCAAGGCCATCGGCACGCCGTTGCCGAAGGTGAAGATCACCAGATCATTCGCTGTCTCGTTGTAGATGCGACCCTCGCCCAGCGTCATCGCCTGATCCAGTGACGGATAGTCGAACTGCCACTGGCCGTCGCCGGCCTCGTACAGATCCTTGGTCATGTACAGCGCGATCGGTTCGAGGAACGCGCAGACGCGACCGTCGACTTTCGCCAGCGCCATCAATGTGCGCAGCATCGTGGCCGCGTCGTCGCCGCGGCTGGGACAGCCCACGATCAGGCCGGGAATGTCGCGCAGCGGAGTGATCGAGTTGTCGTTGTGGAAGTGGCCGCCGAAACCCTTCTGGTAGCCGAGCGAAGCCACCCGCATCACCATCGGGTTGCGGTATTGGTCGTTGGAGAAGAACTGCAGCGACGCCGCCTCGCCGCGGATCTGGTCGCAGGCGTTGTGGAAGTACGCCAGGTACTGGATCTCCGGGATCGGCAGCATCCCCATGTTCGCGTAGCCCTGGGCCAGGCCGAGAATCATCGTCTCGTCCAGCAACGTGTTGAACACGCGGCTGCCCTTGAAGGTCTTGTTGAGACCCTTGGTGACGGTATAGACGCCGCCTTTCTGCGCCACGTCCTCGCCGAACAGCAGTGCCTGCGGATACTTCGCCAGCAGGTCGTGCAGCGCCTGGCCGATCTGGATCGCCATGTGCCGCGGAGGCAGGTTTTCTGGAAGCTTCGCTTCGCCGCCGAATACCGCAAGGCGTTTCTCGGCGTAGTCGGCACGCGTGGCCTCGGCCTTGACTGCGGCCGGCGTGTAGGGCGCCAGCGGTTTCATGACATCTTCCAGCGTGGTCAGCCGATGGCGCGAGTCCGCATCCTCGGCGGCGGCGAAGCAGCGCTTGCGGGTAGCCTCATACAGGTTCAACAACTCGTCCTTCGAGTACAGCCCGGACTCCAGCGCGATGCCTGCCGAGCGCAGCAACGGATCGGTCGCTTCGACCGCGAACAATTCCTCGATGCTGCGCCACTCGATCTCGAAATCGGTGCCGGCATGGCCCATCACGCGAGTGGTCTTGAGATGCAGGAAGGTCGGCCGACGCGTGCCGCGGCAATGTTCCACCGCGCGCTGCACCTGCGCGTAACCTTCGGCCAGATCGAGACCGTCGGCAAAAAAGTAGTCGAGGTTGGAGCGATGCTGGTAGTTGTTCGCGATCCAGCCGCTGGGGGTCTTCACCGAGATACCGATGCCGTTGTCTTCGCACACGAACAGCACCGGCGCGGGCAGCTTCTGGTACGCCGTCCATGCCGCCGTGTTGAACGCGGTCTGTGCAGTAGCGTGGTTGCTGGAGGCATCGCCAAACGAGCAGATCGTGATGCTGTCATCGGGAATCGGCAGCTGGTGGCCGATCCGCCGCGCCTGCTCGATCGCCACCGCGGTGCCCAGCGCCTTGGGCAGGTGCGAGGCGATCGTCGACGTCTGCGGCAATACCCACAACGGCTTGCTGCCCCACACCTTGTGGCGACCGCCGGAAGCGGGATCGTCCTTGCTGGCAGCAAAGCTCAGTGCCGAATCCGTTACCGGGTCCATCCCCGGCAACTTGCGGAAGCGTTCGGCCATGAAGCCGCCGGAGCGGTAATGCAGGAACGCCGGATCGGTATGCCGCGCGAGCCGCGCCACCATCGCGTTACCCTCATGACCACTGGAGCCGATCGTGTAGAACACCTTGTTCTGCACCCGCAGCACGCGCGCCATCAGGTCGAGATGGCGCGAGATCAGCTGCGATTCGAACAGCTCGCGAAAGCCGCGCGCATCGAGCGCGCTGCCCGGCAACACCGCCTCATCGGCGCGCGGCACCGCGCGCACGTCCCCATGCCACAACTGCACGAACTCGATGAAGTTCTGGTCGACGATCTCGGCACGGTTGAAGCCCTTGTGGCGGGCGCTGATGGCAAACGGAATGGACATGGGCTCGATATCGATAAAGTGGAAGGTGGGTGTTGCTGACCGCTTTCAGCGCCGCATCGGGGTGTGGCCCGGCTGCGCCTGCACGCGGGCGAGCCAGGCGCGGATATCTGGAAAATCCGCGAGTTCAAAACCGCCGTCACCGGCACAATGGGTATACGCGTACAGCGCGATATCGGCGATGCCGTAGCGCTCGCCGACGAACCACTCGCGTCCGGCGAGATGCTGCTCCATCACCGCCAGCACCTGCGCGCCTTTCTGCAACAGCGTCGGCACTTCAGCCTGGCGCGGGTGATCCTGTGGCAGCCAGCCGCGGATGAAACGCGCCACCGCGATGCAAGGCTCGTGACTGTACTGCTCGAAGAACAGCCACTGCAGCGTCTGTGCGCGCAGCCAGCGATCGTCCGGCAGGAACGGCGTGCCCTCGGCGAGGTAACACAGGATCGCATCGGATTCGGCCAGCCGGCGGCCATCGTCCAGCTCCAGCAGCGGCACCTTGCCGTTCGGGTTCTTCGCCAGGTACGCGGGTGTGCGTGTTTCGCCACCTGCGCTGTCCACGTCCACCCAGCGATAGTCGTGGCCCAGCTGGTCCAGCAGCAGTTGCAGCTTGTAGCAGTTGCCGGAGGCGCGCATGCCGTAGATGGTGATCACAACCGCTCCTCGCACAGACGTTTCAACAGCACTGCACGCTGCAGGTCCTTTGGACGTCCAAAACTTTCCAGCACACGGATCTGTTCGGCCACCGATGGCGTGGACACGTCCAGTCCGGCGACATCCACCATGACGATTTCAGCCACCGCCACCGGCTCCCAGCCCGCCTCGCCGGACACTTCGAGCCCACCCATGACCTCTACCGCCAGTCCAGGAAATCCGAACCGGGCGAAGCGCGAACGAAAGCGTTCGGCGCCTGCCGATGCCTGCGTAGTCTGCAGTCGCGCCTGCCAGTGGCCGATCAGGGTTTCAGCGTCGCGGCGGCTGGTCAGCACGTCCAGATCCGCCACCGTCACGCTTGCACCGGCCAGCCAGGCTGCGCCGCTGCCGATCAGGAACCAGGGATCACGGCAGCATCGATGCAGGTCCGGCACCGCCAGGGCGAGCACCTCACGCACGACCACAGCGGTATCGACGTGGGCGGATGCATTCATGACTGCGCGCGACGCCGGCGCCATTGTTCGCGCGTCTGCGCCCAGATTTCGGTCGGGGAATCCTCGTATGGCGCAGGCAGCTTGCCCGGGCCGCGGCAGGTCGAGCCGAGCCGCTTCGCCAGCACCTGTGAGGCATGGTTGTCCGGATGGATCGAATGGATCATCTCGCCCCAGTTCAACTGGTCGAACGTCCAGTCGATGGCCGCGATGCAGCCTTCCAGCGCGTAGCCCTTGCCCCATGCCGCGCGCGCCAAACCCCAGCCCACCTCCGTACCGGGCCAGTCGACCGGATGCCATGGCCCGAGGCGGCCGATCCACTGGCCGCTGCTTTTCTCGATCACCGAGAACATCGCGAAACCCTGCATCGACCAGGCGCCGGCCATGCTGAGAAACCCGCGCCAGGCGGCGGCGCGACTTTGCTGGCCGCCGATGAAGCGCGCAGCCTCGGCATCCGCCATGTTGGCTGCGTAGGCGTCGAAATCCTCCACCCGGGTGGGGCGGAGGATCAGCCGCTCGGTTTCGATGCGCAGCGAATCGGAATCCATGTGCAACTTGTCCGGTTCAGAATGCGTTGATGCCGGTCAGTTCGCGACCGACCACCAGCTCGTGCACCGTCTCGGTGCCTTCATAGGTGATCACCGATTCCAGGTTCAGCGCGTGGCGGATCGCGCCATGCTCGGTGGTGATGCCGGCGCCGCCGAGGATGTCGCGGCACTGGCGCGCAATGTCGATCGCCATGCGGCAGTTGTTCCACTTCGCCAGCGAGACCTGGGTCGGCTGCATCTTGCCGGCGTCCTTCAGGCGACCGAGCTGCAACGACAGCAACTGCGCGGTGGTGATGCGGCGGGCCATGTCGGCCAGCTTCAGCTGCACCGCCTGGTTCGAGGCCAGCGGCTTGCCGAACAGGATTCGCTCCCTGGTGTAATCGAGCACTTCCTTGAGGCAGGCCTGCGCCGCGCCGATCGGGCCCCAGGTGATGCCGTAGCGCGCCTGGGTGAGGCAACCCAGCGGCCCCTTCAGACCTTTCACGTTTGGCAGCCGCGCGCTGTCCGGCACGCGCACGTTGTCGAAGAACAGCGCCGAGGTCACCGAGGCGCGCAGGCTCATCTTCTTGTGGATTTCCTGTGCCTTGAAGCCCGCCGTGTCGGTCGGCACCACGAAGCCCTGGATGCCGTCATCGGTCTGCGCCCACACGATCGCGATGTGCGCCAGGTTGCCGTTGGTGATCCACATCTTGGCGCCGTTGATCACCCAGTCGCCGCCGTCCTTCTTCGCGTGCGTCTTCATGTTGGCCGGATCGGAGCCACCGTGCGGCTCGGTCAGGCCGAAACAGCCGATCACTTCGCCGGCCGACATGCGCGGCAGGTACTGCTGTTTCTGCTCCTCGCTGCCGTAGGCGTAGATCGGGTACATGCACAGCGAGCTCTGCACCGAGGCGAAGCTGCGTAGACCAGAATCGCCGCGCTCCAGCTCCTGGCAGATCAGACCGTAGCTGACCCCGTTCATGCCGGCGCCACCGTATGCCTCGGGAATGGTCGCGCCGAGCAGGCCAAGCGCGGCGATCTCCGGGATCAGCTCCTTCGGAAAGCGCGCCTGGTCGAAGCAGTCGCCGATGATCGGCAGCACGCGCTCGTCGACGAAACGGCCAACGGTGTCCTGCACCATGCGCTCCTCGTCGGTGAGCAGCGAGCGGACATCGTACAGATCGAGCGGATTCAGACTGACAGCCATGGAAGCTCCGGAGGCGGGCGCGTAAAACCGTTATTGTAGCGCGGGACCCGGCTGCGCACAGGCGCCCGGAAGCCAGTCGGGCTGGGGCGAAAACCGACCCTGCCAGGCCGGCCCCTCTTCCACCCCATCGCCGGAAAACCATGTTCAAAGGTGTACTGCTCGGCTTCATGGCCTTTGCCGCCTACGCGCTCAGCGATGCGTTCGTGAAATCGCTGCGTGGTTCGCTGCCGGCCTACGAGGCGGTCTTCTTCGGCGCCGCACTGGGCCTGACCGCGTTGCCGTTCATCAAAGGCAACGGCGGCCGCTGGCATGAGGTGCTGTTCGCCCAGCGTCGGGGCCTGTACCTGGTGCGTGCCGTTGCCAGCGCGGTCGGCAGCATCGCCGCGGTCATCGCGTTCACCGCCCTGCCGATGGCCGAGGCATTCGCACTGATCTTCCTGTTGCCGATCTTCGTCACCATCCTGTCGGTACTGGTGCTCAAGGAGCATGTCGGCTGGCGCCGCTGGTCGGCCGTGGTGGCTGGTTTCATCGGCGTGCTGGTGGTGCTGCGCCCGGGCTTTCGGGTACTCGGCATCGGCCACCTGGCCGCCATCATCTGCGGCCTGGCCGGCGCCATCTCGATGATCGCGCTGCGCCTGTCCGGGCCACACGAAAAACGCATCACGCTGTACGGCGCCGGCATGGTGGGCTCGATGCTGTTCACCGGCGTGTTGATGCTCGCCGATTTCCGCTGGCCGACCCTTGCGCAGATCGGCCTGCTGCTTGGCTACGGCCTGCTCGCGGCGCTCGCTTCCGTGCTGTTGATGCTGGCTACGCAGAAGGCACCGGCCAACCACGTCGCGCCCACCCAGTACAGCCAGATGCTATGGGCGGTGGTACTCGGTTATGTGCTGTTCGACGACCGGCTGGACTGGCCAATGGCGGTCGGCATCGCAATCATTCTTGGCGCCGGCCTGTTCACGTTCGTGCGCGAGGACAAGGTCACGCGCTGGTGGAAGCGCATGCGGATGGTGTGACGGCGCGTATGCACGACGATCCATCGAACGCATCAGACCGTATTTCCGGCAACGCCGCTGAATAAACGTGGCCACCCGAAGGTGGCCACGTTTATCGTCATGCATCGACAGCCGTCCAGCCTGCGCGGCTGGACGGCGCGTCACCCTTACTGACAGGTCGGAAACTTGAACGACGCGATGCGCGTGTTCCAGTTGAACGAGCCGGTGTTCTTCAAGTACTCGGTGGTGTACCAGAACGTGCAGTCATCGACCGGATCGACGGTCATCGCGCTGTAATCGCCCCAACGCGAAAGGTTGTTGCCGCTCTGCGAGCCGAGTCCCTCGATGATGCTGTTCTCGGACTGCATCGTGCTCAGCGTGTCACTGGCCAGCCGTGCGGTGTAACGGATCGCCGGATGAAGTGTGCTGCTGGACACGCTGTAGCCAAGCGCCATGTCGCCCACCTTGTCCATCGCCACCGAACCCATCCAGCGGTAGCTGGTGTCCGGCGAGAAGGTGGACTGCTGGTAGACCACTGGCGTGCCGCCCGGACTGCGGATCTCGTACCAGCGCACCCCGGTGTACGGGTTCTTGCGTGTGGTACCGACCTTGACCGAATGGTTGACCACCAGCGACTCGTGATCGCCAAAGTTGCGATAGGCCAGACGCAGCATCAGGCGATCGGCCAGCGAATCGAGTTTTTGACGGGTACCGGACTGCGGAATGCAGGTACCGCCACCGCAGGCCGCGGCGAACGAAGCCACCGGAATGTTGGTCGGACCCGTCAGCGTGGTGTTGGCGGTATTGGCCCAGTCGACATGGAACTTCCACAGGTTCAGCGAACTGCTGCCGAAGTTCATCAGGTAGTTCGGCGAGCCGGCCGGCGGCGCGGTCGCACCGTCAAGATCCGCCGGCAGCACACCGCCGTAACTCGACGACAGCTGGAAGCACTGCTGGGTGGCCGCGGCGCCGCTCAACATCGCGTTGCGGTCGTACGCGCACAGCTTCGCGCCGGAGAACGTATTGCCGCTGAACATGTTGAACGTCTCGTAGTAAGCATCCGGCCAGACGCCCATCTTCGGATAGTCCGGAAAGACGCTGCCGTACGGGAACGCGTAGCGGTAGTAGGCACCGGTGGCATCGCTGGTCGCCGATACCGCCACGCACTGGTAGTACGGCGCCGCGGTCACCGCGAACTGGGCGATGATCCAGCGGCCGGCCGCCTTGTCGTAGACCACGGTGGCATCGCCGTCGTTGTCCGCCTCGCAGGGGCCGCCGAAGCCGGCCCACAGCGTGTTGGTGGTTACCGGACCGTAGCTCACCGCCTTGGTCGACTTGTCGAATACGGCGAAGGCGCTGTTGACGATCTGCACGTACTGGGTCGCACCGACGGCACCGTTGGTATCCGGTGGAGCGCTGTTGACGGTGAACGTGCCCTGCGGCCCGCTGAAACCCTGGCCCACACCGTCGAAGCCGGCACCAAGCGCGGGAGCGAAGCTGCCCGTGACGGAACCCTGCACGGCGCTGTCGGTCGGGTTACCCGGACCATCGATGAACGGCAGCGGGTGAGCCGGGTGGGCGTGCGAGTTCTTGCTGAAATCATCGGGTCGCGGCATCACGCCGCGCAACGAATGCAACGTGTCGTGCTGGACGGCCGGAGTGACCTCGGGGCCGGTGGTATCGGTGGCATTCACGCTGCTGGCGGCAGCGAGGCCGATGGCGACACACAGCGCAAGGCTGAGGCCGCAGGGTTTGGAAAATGGCATGTATTTCCCCTCCAGAAAGATCGTTTGACTTTCTCGAACCGGGTGCACATACGACGAGCCAGTTCCTGTCGCAACCAGATCGCAATGTTCGCCGGAATTTCTCTCCGCATCGCAACACGCCTTGTCGCGACGCCCCTCGGAGAAGCCCGAGCATATGGGTCGATAATGTTTTCGGCAATCCATCCGATCATCGCAATTTCATGCGAAGGCACCCGGACGCCGCAGCCCAATCTGGATGCCCAGAAAATGACCTGCACGACGCCGGTCTGCGGGCTGCTGGCCGACAGTCAGCCTCGCGACCCATCCTCGGCCAGCGCCTGCAACCGCACGGCGCAGATCGTGAGTTCGGTGCGCAGCTCGGCGGGAGTGCGTATCTCGAAATCGAACGGCAGCGCAGCGAGCCGGCGTGCGAACCAGGCCAGGTCATCGGCGCTGGTATGCAGCAGCACACCGTCCTTCACCGGCTCGAACACACCGAAAGCGAGCGAGAACGAGTTCTGTGCAGTCTGCAGTTCGGTACGCAGCAGCACCTCGATCGTGCGGCCACGCGGCATGCTCGCAATGCTCTGCACCAGCTGATCCAGCGCATCGAAGTTTGCTGGCCGCTTGAAGTGTCGATCCAGCAGAGTGACCTTGCCCACCCGATCCAGTCGGAATGAGCGCAAGCCGTTGCGCAGATGGCACATGCCCAGCGCGTACCAGCCACCTGCCCGATAAACCAGCCCATAAGGATCGAACTGCCGCTCGGTATGGCTGCCTTGCGCCGAGTCGTAGCTCATGCTCACGCGCTGCTGGCTTTGCGCCGCCGTGGTCAGGGCCATCAACGCCGCATTGCTGCCGGGTGTCGTTGACGACGTCTGCAGATCGACCTTCACCGTATCGGCAATCGCGCTCACGTGGCGCTTCAAGCTGTCAGGCATGACGCGGGCCAGCTTGGCCTGCACGCTGGCCACTGCGGGCGCGGCGTCGGCCAGCCCCAGGCCACGCGCCGCCACCATGCCCACCGAAAGAGCCACCGCCTCGTCATTGGTGAACATCATCGGCGGCAGCTTGAACCCGGCGACCAGCATGTAGGCACCGTGGCGGCCACGTTCGGTGGTGAGCGGAATGCCCAGATCCTCCAGCATCACCATGTAGCGCCGCAGCGTACGCACATCGACGCCGACCCTCTGCGCCAGCTCCGGGCCGCTCATGCGGCCGTGGCTCTGCAGCAGATCCAGTACAGCCAGTACGCGGGTGGTGGGTTTGGCCATGTGGTCATGGTATCGGTAAATCAGGGCCAAATCTGACCTGTATGCCCCGTACCGTACGCGCAGCCATCCGGCACAACGGGAGAATCCTCATGCGGCACTTCAAGCAGCTGTTGTTCGGTATCGCCGTGTGCATGGCATCGGGTGCGGCGATGGCCGCACATGACAAACCAGCGAGCGAGGCCACCCTCATGGAAAGCGTGCAGCACCTGCGGGACTACGAGGTCGTCGAGTTCCGTCGCTACGTCACCGCAGACGGCAAGCGGGCGAACTTCGTGAAGTACTTCGACGCGTATTTTCCCGAAGCGTTCGAGCAACTCGGCGCCATGGTGTTCGGGCAATTCACCGAGCGGGGCAATCCGAAACGTTTCACCTGGCTGCGCGGATTCAGGGACATCAATGCGCGCCCGATCATCAACGCGGCTTTCTATTACGGGCCGCTGTGGAAGGAACATCGCGTCAAGGTAAACGCGATCCTTCCGGACAGCGACAACGTGATGCTGTTGCGTCCGTTGCATCCGGACCAGGGCATCACGGTGCTGCCGGCAGTCGATCCGGTGATCGAAGATCAGGGTGCGCAGGGCATCGTGGTGGCGCAGATTTTCACGGTGAAGAAAGGCAGCGAGGAAGCGTTTGCGAAACTGGCAGAGGCCGCGTTTTCCACCTACCGCATCGAAGGCGTGCATCCGGCCGGCGTGCTGGTGACGCTGGATGTGCCAAACAACTTTCCGCAACTGCCGATCCGCACGGACGGACCGTTCCTGGTCTGGCTGGGCGTAGTCAGGGACGATGCCGTCGTCGACAGGCAATTGGCACCACGGCTGACTGCCGCCGAACAATCGCTATTCGCCACCGGCCTGCTGCGCAATGCGCCCGAACGCGTGGTGATGGATCCGACACCGCGCTCGCGCCTGCGCTGGCTATCCGACGCCACCATGGGTACGTCGCCATGAACCACTACGAACAACTGTGGCTGTTCTTCGTGCTGGTCTTCGGCATCATCGTGCTGCCGGGGCTCGACATGGCCTTCGTCATGGGCAGCGCATTGACGGGTGGCCGCAGCCGGGGAATGGCCGCGGTCGCCGGCATCATCGCCGGCGGGGTGTGCCACGTACTGATGACCGCGTTGGGCATCAGCGTGCTGATCCGGCTGATTCCCGGCGCGTTCAACGCCCTGCTGCTGGGCGGCGCGCTGTACATCGCATGGATCGGCATGTCGCTGATCCGCAGCGAGTCCTCGTTTGGTGTGCAGCCTGACCACAGCGTGCGCTCCCGGGCGACCACCTTTCGCCAGGGCATGCTCACCAGTCTGCTCAACCCCAAGGCGTACCTGTTCATGCTGGCGATCTTTCCGCAGTTCCTGCGCCCGGAGTACGGCGCGATCTGGGTGCAGGCAGCGGTCATGTGGCTCATCATCGCGCTCACTCAATTGTGCGTGTACGGCGGCCTGACCTTGATGGCCGATCGAGCCCGGCTCTGGTTGCAGGGCAAGCCTGCCGCGGGGCTCGTGGCCACCCGCTGCGTGGGCCTGCTGCTGATGGCGGCAGCGATGTTCACCGGCTTCGAGGGCTGGCGCGGGATTCATTGACGTCGCTGTGGCTGCCGCGGGCACGGATGATCACGTGCATGTTTCGTCGGCCGGCGAAACGTTCGGTGGCGCGTGGGCGTCAGGATGACGGCCCCGCCCCACCATGAAGGCTGTACGCATGTCGGCATTACTCGCACTCGGATTGATCGCGGCAATTTCCACAAGCACCACCTACCTGCCGGTTGCGCAGGAACCCGGGCAACGGCTTGCCCTGCATTGCGTGGCCCCGGCCCATGCCAACGGCCAGAGCGTGCTGTTCGTGCATGGCGCGAGCTTCCCCACCATGCTGGCCTTCGGCTTCGAATTTGCGCCGGGCGATTCATGGATGGATTTCATGGCGCGGCAGGGCTTTCTCGCCTGCGGCCTCGACTTCCTGGGGTTTGGCGCGTCCAGTCGCCCCGCAGCGATGGCCGGCGCGGCCGAAGGCGCGGCACCGGTGACCCGGGCAGCCGAAGCCGCACGGGAGATCGCCACAGCGATCGATTATCTGCAACGGGAACGCGGGATGGGCCACGTCCATCTGGTCGCCCATTCCTGGGGCACCATCCCGGCCGCCGCCTTTGCTGCTACCCATCCCGGCGCGCTGGCTTCACTGACCTTGTTCGGCCCCGTCGTGCCGAAGCCGGGCGAGAAGGCCGAGCCGGTTCACGCCGCGTGGTGGACCATCACCGCCGAGGCACGCTACCAGCAACTGCGATTCAAGGACGTCCTGCCGCCGGAACAGAGCTTGCTGGAGCCGGCGGTTGCGCAGCGATGGGCAGCCAGATTCGACGCCTCCGTTCCGCATATCGAAGGCGACAAGCCGGGAGATCTGCGCATTCCCGCCGGCCCGGCGGCGGACATCGAGGCAGTGGCTGCCAGCGGCAACTATCCCTACAACGCGGCCTCCATCAAGGTGCCGATCTTTGTGGTGTACGGCGATTACGACACCGTAACGAACGACGCCGGAGCTGCGGCATTCCTGGCGAAGTTCACCGCCAGCCCGCTCAGATGGCGCATGCGCATCGACCACGGCACCCATGTGATGCACCTGGAACACAACCGGCGTTCGCTGTACCAAGGCGTGGATGCGTTCATCCGCGCGGCGAATACGGTGCAGCCATGATCGCCGTGATCTTCGAACTCACACCGACGGATGGGCATCGGCAGGAGTACCTCGACATGGCAGCGAGGCTTCGGCCCCTGCTCGACGACATCGACGGCTTCATCTCGATCGAGCGTTTTCAAAGCCTCACGGTGCCCGGAAAGATCCTGTCGCTGTCGTTCTGGCACGACGAGGAAGCGGTGGCGCGATGGCGGGTCATGGAACCGCACAGGATCGCCCAAGCCCGCGGCCGCGCCACGACATTCAGCGACTATCGGCTGCGCGTGGCCAGCGTCAGCCGCGATTACGGCATGCACGATCGCGGGCAGGCACCATCAGACAGCCGGGTATTTCACGTCTGAAGGCGACCTGTTCAAGTTCATGCACGCACGGCGTCAGCGGTTGCTGACCCCATGCGGCACATGGCCGGTCGCCACATGCTTGCGTGCGGACTCGACGTTGGCCGGCGAGTCGTCGAAGAAAATATCGGCGCCGAACGCGTCCAGGAACGGCCCCTTGTCGCGGCCGCCCAGGAACAGCGCCTCGTCGATGCGCACGCCCCACTTGCGCAAGGTGAGGATCACGCGCTTGTGCGCAGGCGCGGAGCGGGCGGTGACCAGGGCGGTGCGGATGGGTGAGTCTTCGGCCGGGAACGCGATCTGCAGGCGATGCAGTGCGGTGAGGAAACCGCGAAACGGGCCGACCGACAACGGTTCGGCGGCGTGTTCGGTTTCGCTGCGATGGAACGCTTCCAGGCCTTCCTCGCGCGACACGCGCTCGCCTTCGTCGCCGAACAGCACCGCGTCGCCGTCGAACGCGATGCGCAGCTGCTCGCTGGCGCGCGGGGGCGCGGTGCTGGGCAGGATCGTTGCCGCCGCCACGCCGGCGGCCAGCGCGCGCCCGACATCTTCGGCGTTGGCGGACAGGAACAGGTCGGCCTTGAACGGCGCGATGTAGTCGGAGGTGGGGGCGCCGCTGGTGAACGCGGCGCGGCTGATTTCCAGGCCGTAGTGCTGGATCGCATTGAAGATGCGCAGGCCGGTGTCGCCGGAGTTGCGCGACAGCAGGATCACCTCGACCGGCGGCACGTCGCCGGCCAGCTTGTTCAGGCCGAGCAGTTTCTGCACCAGCGGAAACGCCACGCCGGGTTGCAGGATCTCGTTCTCATGATCGATCTGAAACTCGCGGTACGCATCTAGCCCGTCGCGCTCGAACAGCGCATGACTGTCGCCCAGATCGAACAGTGCGCGCGAGGAAATCGCGACGACCAACCGCTGATCGCCGGCAGCGGCGGGATCGTGGGCGTCGGTGGACGAGGACAGCTTGTTCACGGGTGGCGGCACATGCGGATCGACGATGGGTCGTTGCCGATCAATCTAGCACGCGACCGGTATCACTCCGCAGCGAACTGTTCGTCGAGGATGCGTTGTTCGAGATTGTGTTCCGGATCGAACAGCAGCCGCACGCCCTGCCCGCCGGACTGCCGGATCGCCACCGTGCGCACGTCGCGCACCTCGTGAAAATCGGCAGTGGCGCTGACCGGCCGCTTGCCCGGATCGAGCACGCGCAGAATGACTTCGGTGCGATGCGGCAGGATCGCGCCGCGCCAGCGACGTGGTCGAAACGGGCTGATCGGGGTCAGCGCCAGCACGTTCGCGTCCAGCGGAAGGATCGGCCCGTGTGCGGAAAGGTTGTACGCGGTGGAGCCGGCCGGAGTGGCGACCATGATGCCGTCGCACACCAGCGCAGCCAGTTTCACGGTGTCGTTGAGTTGCACTTCGAGATGGGCAGCCTGATTGCTCTGCCGCAACAGCGAAACCTCGTTGAACGCCAGCGCCGTGTGTTCATTGCCGGCCGCATCGGTCACCTGCATCTGCAGTGGGAACAGCGAGGCCGTATGCGCGCGTGCGATCCGCTCCGGCAAGCCGTCGAGCCTGTGCTTGTTCATCAGGAAACCGACCCGGCCCAGCTTCATGCCATACACCGGCACCTCCAACGCGCGATGCACGTGCAGGGTGCGCAGCATGAATCCATCGCCGCCCAGCGCGACGATCAGCTCGGCCTGTTCGGGCGGCACGTCGCCATAACGATCCACCAGCTTGCGTCGCGCCTGCTGGGCGATGCTGGTGTCGCTGGCGACGAAGGCGAAACGCATGCGCGAGAATCCGTGGCGGAGGTCAGCCGAGATTACACAGCATGAAGGCGCAAGACCATGTCTGATCCGGCGCCTTCGTGATTCAACCTGCCGGCCCGTACGAACTCAGCTCACCGGCACCTGCGCCAGCTGGGCCAGGCGGCGTACGGCGACCGAAGCGATCGGGTAATCCGCGTTCTGGGTGAGGATTTCCGCCAGCATGCTGCGGGTGTACTGCAGCGTGGCGTCGTCGCGCTGCAACCACGCCTGCACCGGCGAAATGTCCTTGCGATCGCCGGACAACGCGAGTACCTGCAGCGCCAGCGCGCGATGCTGGTGATTGAGTTCGTCCAGCAGCGAGCCACGCGCCTGTGCGTGCCAGTGGCCCTCCACCGGCAGCGCCTCGATCTGGTCACGCAGCCATTCCAGATCCAGCGCCTCGCCCAGTTCGTAGAACACGCCGGCGACCTTCTCGATCGGCTGACCGCCCTGCTGCGCCACCTCGACCATGTCCAGCGCCGCGCGCAGCTCCGGCATGCGGGCCAGCCGCAAGGCCAGTTCGGCAGGCATGCCAAGGCCTTCCCATTTCTCCTGGCTGCACGAGAAATCACCCTTGCCGGTCGGCGTCAGCACTTCCGGCAATGCCTTGCGCAGGGCCGACACGCTGGCCTGGTAACGCTCGACATTCGCGGCGATATCCAGCGAACCGCCTGGACGATTGAGCAGCCAGCGCGTCATGTGCCGCAACAGCGACCAGATCTGCTTGATCGCGTCGATCTGGGTGTCCTCGGCGACCTTGCTGTCGAGCGCCTCGATATGCGCCCACAGCTCGCGCGCCTCGAGGATCTCGCGCGCCGCGGTGTACGCCTTGGCAATCGCCGCCGGGCGCTGGCCGGTGTCTTCCTGCATGCGCATCATGAAGGTGGCGCCCATGCGGTTGATCGTCGAGTTGGTCACCGCGGTGGCGATGATCTCGCGCTTCAGGCGATGGCGCTGCATGTGCTCTGCATACTTCACGTGCAGCGGCTCGGGGAAGTAGCGCACCAGCTCCTTGGACAGATACGGATCTTCCGGTACATCCGAATCCAGCATCTGCTGGAACAGGCGGATCTTGTCGTACGAGAGCAGCACCGCCAGCTCCGGTCGGGTAAGCCCGAGCCCGCGCGTCTTGCGCTCGGTCAGCTCGGCCTCGGACGGCAGGTTCTCGACCTGGCGATCCAGCGTGCCTTCGGCTTCCAGCGTACGGATGAAGTGCGCCATCGAGCCGATGCGGCTTACCGACTGATGTTCCATCAGGGTGATCGCCTGGTTCTGGCGGTAGTTGTCCCACAGCACCAGCTGGCCCACTTCGTCGGTCATCGCGGCGAGCTGCGCATTGCGCGCATCGAAGCTCAGTTCGCCACGCTGCACGGCATCGTTGAGCAGGATCTTGATGTTCACCTCGTGATCGGAAGTGTCCACGCCGGCGGAGTTGTCGATGAAGTCGGTGTTCAGCAACACGCCCTTCTGGGCCGCCTCGATGCGGCCTTTCTGGGTCATGCCCAGGTTGCCGCCCTCGCCCACGATCTTGCAGCGCAGGTCGGCGCCGTTGACGCGCAGCGCGTTGTTGGCGCGATCGCCTACGTCGGCATGCGTCTCGGCGGAGGACTTCACATAGGTGCCGATGCCGCCGTTCCACAGCAGGTCGACCGGCGCCTTGAGGATGGCACTGAGCAGATCGGTCGGCGCCATGTGCTCGACGTCGGGCTTCAGGCCCAGCACCGCGCGCACTTCCGGTGAGATCGGGATCGACTTGGCGCTGCGCGGATAGATGCCGCCGCCAGTGGAGATCAGCGACTTGTCGTAATCGTCCCAGCTCGAACGCGGCACCGTGAACATGCGCTGGCGCTCGGCGAACGAGCGCGCGGTATCCGGATTCGGATCGAGGAACACATGGCGGTGATCGAACGCGGCCAGCAGACGGATGTGCTCGGACAGCATCATGCCGTTGCCGAACACGTCACCGGACATGTCGCCGATGCCGACGCAGGTGAAGTCCTGGGTCTGGCAATCGCGGTTGAGCGAGCGGAAGTGGCGCTTGACCGATTCCCACGCACCCTTCGCAGTGATGCCCATGCCCTTGTGGTCGTAGCCGTACGAACCGCCGGAGGCAAACGCATCACCGAGCCAGTAGTTGTGCTCGATCGAGATCGCGTTGGCGATGTCGGAGAACGTGGCGGTGCCCTTGTCGGCTGCCACCACCAGGTAGGGATCGTCCGCATCGTGGCGCACCACGTCGTGCGGATTGACCACCTTGCCTTCGACCAGGTTGTCGGTGATGTCGAGCAGGCCGTTGATGAACAGGCGGTAGCAGGCAATGCCCTCGGCCAGCTGCGCGTCGCGATCGCCGCCGACAGGCGCCTTCTTGACGAAAAAGCCGCCCTTGGAGCCGACCGGCACGATGACCGTGTTCTTGACCATCTGCGCCTTGACCAGGCCCAGCACCTCGGTGCGGAAATCCTCGCGCCGGTCGGACCAGCGCAGGCCGCCGCGCGCCACCGCGCCGAAGCGCAGATGGATGCCTTCGACGCGCGGTGCGCATACCCAGATCTCGCGATACGGCACCGGCTTGGGCAGCTCGGGCACCATGTGCGAATCGAGCTTGTAGCTGATGTAGCCGCGATGCGCGCCGTCCCACAACTGGAAGAAACTGGTGCGCAGGGTGGCCCGGATCAGCGACACGAAGCTGCGCAGGATGCGATCCTCGTCGAGACTGGCGACGTTCTCCAGCAGCACGCCGATGGTGTGCTCGACGGTGCGGACCTGTTCATCGCGCGGCGCTGAAAGTGCCGCGCTCAGTTCGTGGATCAACGCCGGATGTGCGCTCTGAACATTGGCCGGGATCAGCACCTGCATCTCTGTGGCCAGGGTAGCGCCGGCCACCTTCAGTTCATCGGCGGAAAGTGCCTCGCGGCGCGGGTCGAATTTCGCCAGGAACAGTTCCACCAGCAGGCCGGCGATCGCCGGATAGCGGTTGAGGGTTTCCTCCATGTACGCCTGCGAGAACGTCGCGCCGGTCTGCAGCAGGTACTTGCAGTAGCCGCGCAGCATCGCCACCTGACGCCAGCCGAGCTTGGCGCCCAGCACCAGGCGGTTGAAGCCGTCGTTCTCGGCGTTGCCACGCCAGATCTGCTCGAATGCATCCTCGAACAGCGCACCGACCTGCTCGACGCTGAAGGTAAGCTTGCCCACCGGCTGCACTTCGAAATCCTGGATCGATCGCGGCGCATCACCGGGCATGTCGTAGACGTGTTCGGTCAGCACGCGCAGGCCGAGGTTCTCCAGCTGCGGCAGCACCTCGGACAGGGCGATGTCGCCGCCCGAGCGGTAGACCTTGAAGCGCAGCGTCTCGGGCGCCTTCGGCGGATGGTAGAACGACATCCGCAGCGCGTTGTCGCCATCCAGCAGCGACAGCTGGTACACGTCTTCGGCAGCCACTGCCGGGCTGACATCCTCGACGTAACCTGCCGGCAACGACTTGGCATATCGGTTGGCCAGCACCACACCTTCATGGTCGCCGCGCTGCTGCACCAGTGCGTCGCGCACCTCGTCGTGCCAGTTGCGCACGATGCTGGCCACGCCCTGCTCCAGTGCGGCCAGGTCGTATGTGGGCTGGTCGCCGATCTTCGGGCGCAGCACGATGGTCAGCCGCGCCAGCGCAGCCTCGCCCATCTGCACCGAGGAATCGCTCTGCTCGGCGTGCAGCGCCGAACCCAGCAGTGCCTCGATGCGCTCGCGCACCGAGGTGTTGAAGCGGTCGCGCGGCACGAACACCATGCAGGTGAAGAAGCGACCGTAGCGGTCGCGGCGCATGAACAATCGCGTGCGCGCCCGCTGGCGCAGTTCGAGAATGCCCATGGCGGTCGCGAACAGTTCGTCCTCGCTGCTCTGCAGCAACTCCTCGCGCGGCAGCATTTCCAGAATGTGGCGCAGCGATTTGCCGGAATACGAATCGCGCTTCAGGCCCGAACGAGCCAGCACCGCCTCCACCTTGTGCCGCACCAGCGGCACATCCTGCGGACGCGCCATGTAGGCATTGGAAGAGAACAGGCCCAGGAAACGCTGCTCGGCGACCGCCCGGCCATCGGCACCGAATTGCAGCACGCCGATGTAATCCATGTAACCGGCGCGGTGCACATGCGAGCGCGCGTTGGTCTTGGTCAGGATGATCGCATCGGTGGCACCGGACTGCGGCAGTTCGCTGGCCGCCAGCGTGCGCAGGGAACGCGGCGCCATCACGCGCTCGTTGTTGCGCAGGATGCCCAGGCCGGACGAATCGATCGCACGCAGCACGCGGTCGCCATCGGCGTCGGCGACTTCGTACTCGCGATAGCCGAGAAAGGTGAAGTTGTCGTCGGCGATCCAGCGCAGGAACTCGCTGGCCTCAAGCACCGACGCGGCATCCAGCGGCAGCTGGCGTTGCGGCAGCTCGTTGGCGATCGCCAACGCCTTGTCGCGAATCGCCGCCCAGTCGCTCACCGCTGCACGCACATCATCCAGCGCGGCTTCGATCGAGCTCTTCAGCTGTGCCTGCTCGGCGTCATCGGCAACCCGGTCGATCTCGAAATGCATGATGGATTCGGCGGCGCCCGCCTCGTCGCCGAGGCCCAGCAGCTTGCCGGAAGCATCGCGCGTCACCTTCAACACCGGATGGATCACGGCGTGGATCTGCAGTTTCGCCGACACGATCATGCTTACCGTGTCGACCAGGAACGGCATGTCGTCGGTGACGATCTGCAACAGGCTGCGGCCGGCATGCATGTCCGCGGAGTTGAGTACGCGGATCGACGCGCGACCGCCCTGGCGTTGCTGCATGAATTCGAGCAGGCCGCCCACGAGGGCAGCCCATTGCGCCGGTGTGTGCAGGGCCACGTCGCTGCCGTCGATACGCGCAAAGAACGCCTGGCAGAAAACCTGCGCCTCATTCAGACGCTGGGGCGACAGACCGCCCTTTTTCAGCTCTGCAAGTACTACAGACGGAAGGGAGGGATCATTCGCCGCATGGGTCGCATTCATGGCATCTACTGGTCAGTGGAGACAAGGATTGAGAATGGTGGGTAAAAAGCCTTGAAAGGATACGCTGCGTGACATGGCGAATCCACCCACGCAGCGCGGTTTGCACCATGCCCATGCGCATGGGTTCATGTGAACCACCGCTGCTGTCTGCACCGGAGTGTGCGGTTGCACACGTGCAATGCGCGCCTGAGTTCATGCGTGTGTCACTGCATTGTCCCGGGCAGCGATGCAGATCAACTCGATCCGTGCCGCTCTCATCCGCGGCACGGATCGAAACGGCATCGCCCAAAACGACAGTTCGTGCTTTCTGGACTTTTTTGCCGACGCTCGCCTATGCTCCGCGGGTCGAAAAAGGCAGGGACGGTTTTGGTAAGCCCGTCCCCTTCTCCCTTCAGGCGAGAAGCTCTGTTCCGCGCCATGCGCGAGTACCCACGGCGACGATCCGGCGATATGCCGGGCGCTCGCGTGGGTGTTTCGACAAGGCCTTCGTCCTTGGCTCTCACGCGGGCTCAATCCAACGGGAGCCTTTGCCATGCGTTTGAATCATCTCGACCTGCACGTCGCCGACGTCGCGGCAACCCGCGACTTCCTCGTCCACCATTTCGATTTTCGACACATCGAAACCCGCGGTCGCGACGGGCTGGCGATCCTGCACGATTCTGCCGGCCTGGAGCTGGTCATCAGTCATCCGTCATCGAAATTTGGTGGTGCGGATGCAGGCAGCGTCGGTGCCAACACTTACCACATCGGCTTCATCCTGCCGGACAAGGCCGACGTGGACCGGCTGTACGAACGCTTGCGAGCCGCCGAGGCAGAACTGTGGGAGGCACCGCAGGCGATCCGCGGGGGCTGGATGTTCTACTGCATGGCACCGGGCCGCATCCTGATCGAGGTGGGCTGGCGCCCTGGCCATTGACCGCGCGATCACGGCTGCCACGAAGCAAACGTCACGCCATGGCGTGACGGGTAACCCGACTCCGGGCAGACAGGCGAGTCGTCGTCAGGCTGTCCACATCGCAGCGAGGCCTGTCAATGGCTGGATTCTCGCCGCCAACAAAATGTAAACTGCCCGGTATAGTCTGGCCGTCCAAGGCGCCGGACATGGCGCCTGCGGCCGCACGTGAGCACACCGGTGGTCAGACGCCTGACCGTCCGGCCAACTTATGACACAAGACACGAAGGTCGCGATGCAGTATCTGGTTTCCGGAATTGCTGCATCGCTCCTTGCCATACCCATTCCCCCGATCAAGCAAGTTCTGGAGCTCCCATGAAGTCCTCGTTACTGAGCACGCCCTTGTTGTGCCTGAGCCTGCTGGCGCTGGCCGCCTGCAGCAAAGGCAAGGAACAGGGGCCGCCGCAGATGCCGCCACCGGAAGTGGGCGTGTTCACGGCACAGCCGCAAAGCTCGCCACTGACCCGCGACCTCGTTGGACGACTGTCGCCGTACCGCAGTGCCGACGTGCGTGCCCGCGTACCCGGCGTGCTACTCAAGCGCACTTACGACGAAGGTACCAACGTCAAGAAAGGCCAGCTGCTGTTCCAGATCGATCCGGCTCCGCTGAAAGCCGTGCTGGCCGCCAGTTCCGCTGCGCTGGCCCAGGCCCAGGCAACCCATACCAATGACAAGATCACCGCGCAGCGCGTGCGTGAGCTGGCGCCCAAGGGCTACGTCTCCAAGTCGGACCTGGACAATGCTCTGGCCGCCGAACGCAACTCGGCAGCCGCGGTACAGGCAGCCCAGGCCAACGTGCAGACTGCCCGCATCAACCTTGGGTATGCCAACGTCACATCGCCGATCGATGGTCGCGCCGGCCAGCAACAGGTCACCGAAGGCGCGCTGGTCGGCAACGCCGAAGCCACCTTGCTCACCACCGTCGACCAGATCGATTCGCTGTACGTGAACTTCACCATGAGCGTGGCGTCGCTGGAACAGATGCGCAGCGCACAGAGCAGCGGCAACGTCACCCTCGCCGATCCGAACAAGGCCAGCGTGCAGGTCACCCTGCCCGACGGCAGCGCATACGGCGAGCCGGGCGTGCTGGACTTCTCCGACACCACGGTCAATCCTGCCACCGGCTCGGTCAATCTGCGCGCCACCATTCCGAACCCGAAGCACAGCCTGCTGCCCGGCATGTATGTAACGCTGAAGGCGAATCTCGGCCAGCAGCACAAGGTGTTCCTGATCCCGCAACCGGCAGTGCTGCGCGACACAGTAGGCGCCTATGTGATGACCGTCGGCAGCGACGGCAAGGTCGCGCGCAAGGACGTCACCACGACCGACATGAGCGGCGGCAACTGGGTGGTTACGAACGGCCTCAAAGCCGGCGACCAGGTGGTGGTATCGGGTATCCAGAACGTGAAAGACGGTGCGCCGGCCAAGGCCAGCCCATGGCATGCCGCTCCCGCCGGCGCCGCCTCCGCAGCGAACGCTCCGGGCACCGCCCCGAGCCGCAAGTAACGGAGCGCAGACCATGCCGAGTTTCTTCATCGACCGCCCGATCTTCGCCTGGGTGGTCGCCATCCTGATTTCCCTGGGTGGCGTACTGGCCATCCTCAACCTGGGTGTGGAGTCGTATCCCACGATTGCCCCGCCATCGGTCACGGTATCCGCCAGCTATCCGGGCGCCAGCGCCGACACCACCGAGAAGACCGTCACCCAGGTGATCGAGCAGCAGCTCACCGGCATCGACCATCTGCTGTATTTCAATTCGTCGTCCAGCGCCAGCGGTCGCTCCAGCATCACGCTCACCTTCGAGAACGGCACCGATCCCGACATCGCCCAGGTGCAGGTGCAGAACAAGGTTGCCCTGGCCACGCCGCGGCTGCCGTCCGATGTGACCCAGCAGGGCGTGGTGGTGGCCAAGGCCAACGCCGGCTTCCTGATGGTGCTGGCGCTGAAATCGGACAACCCGAGCATCGACCGCGACCGCCTCAACGACATCGTCGGCTCGCAGGTGCTCGATCAGATCTCGCGCGTGCCCGGCGTCGGCAGCACCCAGCAGTTCGGTGCCGAATACGCGATGCGGATCTGGCTCAACCCGGACAAGCTGCAGGGCTACAATCTGTCGGCCACCCAGGTGCTGGCCGCGATCAAGGCACAGAACGTGCAATTCGCCGCCGGTTCGCTCGGCGCCGATCCGGCGCCTGCCGGCCAAGGCTTCAACGCTACCGTGTCGACCGAAGGTCGCTTCACCACGCCCGGGCAGTTCGCCGGGATCATCCTGCGCGCGAATACGGATGGCACCACGGTCACCCTCGGCGACGTGGCAAGGATCAGCTTCGGCGCGGCGGGCTACGGCTTCGACACCCAGTGGGACGGCAAGCCGATCGGCGCGTTCGCGATCCAACTGCTGCCCGGCGCGAATGCGCTGGACGTGGCCACCGCCGCACGCGCCAAGATGGACGAACTGGCACCCAGCTTTCCGCCGGGTGTGAGCTGGTTCAGCCCGTACGACAGCACCAGTTTCGTCAAGATCTCGATCAACGAGGTGGTGCACACCCTGATCGAGGCGATCATCCTGGTGTTCCTGGTGATGCTGCTGTTCCTGCAGAACATCCGCGCCACGATCATCCCGACCCTGGTGATTCCGGTGGCCTTGCTCGGCACGTTCCTGGGCATGCTCGTGCTCGGCTTCAGCATCAACCAGCTGACCCTGTTCGGCATGGTGCTGGCGATCGGCATCGTGGTGGACGACGCGATCGTGGTGATCGAGAACGTCGAACGCATCATGACCGAGGAAGGTCTGTCGCCGAAGGACGCCACGCGCAAGGCGATGGGCCAGATCACCGGCGCGGTGGTGGCGATCACCGTGGTACTGGCGGCGGTGTTCGTGCCGTCGTCGCTGCAGCCCGGCGCCACCGGCGTGATCTACAAGCAGTTCGCGCTGACCATCGCAGTGTCGATGGGTTTCTCCGCGTTCCTCGCGCTGTCGTTCACGCCGGCGCTGTGCGCAAGCTTCCTGAAGCCGGAACACGACAAGAAAAAGAACATCGTCTATCGCAAGTTCAACGATTTCTTCAACTGGGTCACGCACACCTATACCGGCCATGTCGGTGGCGCGGTGCGGCATGCACCGCGCTGGATGCTGGCCTTCGTGCTGGTCGCGGTACTCGGCGGCTTCCTGTACACGCGCCTGCCCGGCAGTTTCCTGCCGGAGGAAGACCAGGGTTATGCGCTATCGGTGATCCAGTTGCCACCGGGCGCCACCAAGCAGCGCACCAGTGCCGTGATGGCGCAGATGCGCGACATCCTCAACAAGGACAGCGCGGTGGAGGGTGTGCTGCAGGTCACCGGCTTCAGCTTCATCGGCTCGGGCGAGAACGCCGGCATGGCCTTCATCAAGCTCAAGGACTGGGCCAAGCGCGATGTGACGGCTGCGCAGTTCATCCAGCGCGCCAACGGTGCGATGCAGCAGGTACACGACGCACGCATCTTCGTGGTCAATATCCCCACGGTGCAAGGTCTGGGCCAGTTCGGCGGCTTCGACATGTACCTGCAGGATCGCGGCGGGGCTGGCCGCGATGCACTCACCCAGGCACGCAACACCCTGCTCGGCAAGGCCAGCCAGGACAAACTGCTGACCGGCGTGCGTCCGAACTCGCTGGAAGATGCACCGCAGCTGCACCTGGACGTGGATCGCGTGCAGGCGCAGTCGATGGGGCTGTCGATCGGTGACATCTACAACGCGATCGGCCTGATGCTGGCGCCGGTATACGTCAACGACTTCACCTATGGCGGCCGCGTCAAGCGCGTCATCATGCAGGCCGACGCGCCGTACCGCATGGGCCCGGAAGCGTTGCAGCACATCTTCACACCCGGCCCGACCGCCAGCGGCAGCAGCACGCCGCAGATGATCCCGTTGTCCAACGTGGTGCGCACGCGCTGGGACGTCTCGTCACCGTCGCTGACCCGCTACAACGGCTACTCGGCGGTCGAGATCGTCGGTTCGCCGGCGCCGGGGCATGCCTCGGGCGAAGCGATGAGCGAGATGGAGAAGATCGTCAACAACGACCTGCCGAAGGGCTTCGGCTTCGACTGGACTGGCCAGTCGTATCAGGAAATCCTGTCCGGCAATGCGGCCACGCTGCTGATGGTGCTGTCGATCGTGATCGTGTTCCTGGCGCTGGCCGCGTTGTACGAAAGCTGGTCGATCCCGGTTGCGGTCTTGCTGGTGGTGCCGCTGGGCCTGCTCGGCACGGTGGTGTTCACCCTGCTGCGAGGCCTGCCCGATGACATCTACTTCAAGATCGGCCTGATCACGGTGATCGGCCTGGCCGCGAAGAACGCGATCCTGATCGTCGAGTTCGCGGTGGAGCAGCAACAGGCCGGCAAGACCTTGCGCGATGCAGTGGTCACCGCGTCCCGGTTGCGACTGCGGCCGATCCTGATGACCTCGCTGGCCTTCATCCTCGGCGTGTTCCCGCTGTTCATTTCCAGCGGCGCTGGCGCCAATGCGCGTCATGCGATCGGCACCGGCGTGATCGGTGGCATGCTGTTCGCCACCTTCCTCGGCGTGCTGCTGATCCCGGTGTTCTACGTGGTGGTGCGCCGCCTGCTCGGCGACAAGCTGGACGGCGATACGCCAGCGAGCACGCAGACACGCCATGGAATACAGTCGTTCGACTCGGATCCGCGCCGCGGCGCATGATCCGATCCGCTAGGACAACGAAAGCCCCGCGGGTATTGCGGGGCTTTTTTGTACGTCATCAGAATCGTTGATCGCGCGTCGACGAACTTTGCGACAGGTGACCCGCTACGTTGCCAGAACAAAAGTGCCCTGGCACCCGGTCGCAAGCGACTCTCTTCAACGCGTAGAATCCCGCCCAACATCGCCAGTGGTAGCACCATGTCAGCTTTCGGCCTAACGTCGTCCCATCGTCATGCGTGAACCGATCCCGGATCACGATAAGCTCAATAATTTCGATGGTCTGCGGCTTTTTGCGGCACTGCTTGTGCTCTTCTCCCACCAGTTCGTATTCCTTGGCAGCACCGAGCCGGCACCCGTCGGCGACTCGCTGGGCATGGTCGCGGTCATGATGTTTTTCGTCATGAGCGGGTATCTCGTTTCGGAAAGCTGGTACCGCGACCCGCACCTGATGCGCTTTGCCTCGCGGCGATTGCTGCGGATATGGCCGGGGCTGGCTGCGGCCGCCGTGGCGATAGCCTTGGTGTCAGCCGCCATCACGGTGCTTCCCCTGCATGATTATTTTGGCAGCGGCACGCGCAAGTTCATCCTTGCCAATTTCAAGTTCGAGACGATTTATCGGCTACCCGGCGTCTTCGACACCGTGCCGGCCAATCCCTCGCTGTCCGCCGTCAACGGCAGCTGGTGGACCATTCCCGTCGAGGCACGATGCTATGCCTACCTGGCCGTCCTCGGCGCCATCGGGATGCGTCGCCGGCTGCTGTCTGTGGTGGTGCTGGGCCTGGTCACTCTGATGTACGTCAAGACTCTTCCGGGGCACTCGAAGGCAGACCCGTTCGACAACATTTCGTTCTTCTACACCGCGTTCTTCATGACGGGCGTGTGTGCGCGGCAGTACATCGAAGAACTTCAACGCCATCGCCTGGCATTACTGGGCGCGATTGCCGTCGTGATCGTTACTGCGGTCGCATTCGACCAGCCCCGCCTCGGTGAGTGGGCGGTAATCGCGCCGCTGACCCTGGTCTTAGGTTCCTTGAGCACCCCGGTCATCCGCTCGGCAAACCGGTTTGGCGATCTTTCCTACGGCATCTATCTGTATGCCTATTTCCTGCAACAGTTGACCGTGAGGCTCTGGCCTGGCCAGCCATCGTTTGGTGCTTCAGTCACCATTGCCACTCTTGCGACCGTAATGGTGGCGTGGTGCTCTTGGCACGCTGTCGAAGCACCCTCGCTGCGGCTGAAACATCGTTTGCGCCGGTGGTTTCCCAACGCCGCGGCCTGATGGAGTAGTCCCACGAAACCGGCTAGTGAAAGCCGTGGTTCCGCCGGAACGATAGATCGCTTCATCTCCCCGACATTCGTCGGAGAGGGGGCGTTCCAGCTCAGCGCAAACCTGTTTCCGCGCGCGCGATCACCAACCGCCGGATTTCGCAGGTGCCTTCGTAGATCTGGGGTGATCTTGGCGTCACGGTTGAGCGTTCCAGCGAGCACCGCCGCAGGCGGTGCGCTGGAGCGCGGCGCGGGCTCAGCGCAGACCGGTCTCTGCCCGCGCAATCACCAGGCGCTGAATCTCGCTGGTGCCTTCGTAGATCTCGGTGATCTTGGCGTCGCGAAAATAGCGCTCCAGCGGCATCTCCTTCGAGTAGCCCATGCCGCCATGGATCTGCACGGCCTGATGGCTGATCCACATCGCCGCTTCCGACGCGGTGAGCTTGGCCACCGCAGCCTCGGTGCCGAAACGGCCACCGTTCTTTTCGGCTTCGCCCTTGGCCCATGCTGCACGCAGGGTCAGCAGCGTCGCTGCATCCAGCTTGCACTTCATGTCGGCGATCTTCGACTGGGTCATCTGGAACGTGCCGATCGGTGCGCCAAACGCCTTGCGGTCACGCGACCACTGCAAGGTCGCCTCGTACGCGGCGCGAGCGATGCCGACAGCCTGCGAGGCGATGCCGATGCGGCCGGCGTCGAGCACGCCCATCGCGATCGAAAAACCCTTGCCTTCGTCGCCGAGCAGATTTTCCTTCGGGCAGACGTAGTCGGCGAATTCGATCTCGCACGTCGCCGAGGCGCGGATGCCGAGCTTGGGTTCGGTCTTGCCGGCGTGGAAGCCTGGCAGCCGGGTGTCAATGATGAAGGCCGAAACGCCCTTCGCACCGATACCAGGAGTCGATATCGCGAACAGCACGATGTAGCGCGCCACCGGGCCGGAGGTGATCCAGCTCTTCTTGCCATTGATCACCCAGTCGCCGTCCGCGTTCCTGGTGGCACGGGTGTGCATGGCCGAAGCGTCCGAACCGGACTGCGGCTCGGTCAGCGCATAGGCGCCAATCGCCTCGCCGGTGGCGATCGCGCGCACGTACTTCTGCTTCTGCTCCTCGTTGCCATGCTTGAGGATGCCGTTGCAGAACAGCGAATTGTTCACTGACATGATGGTCGAGGTGGCCGCGTCGGCTGCCGCGATCTCGATGACCGCCAGCACATAGGCAATCGGGTCCATGCCGGCACCGCCGTACTCCTCCGGCACCTCGATGCCCATCAGGCCGAGCTGGCCCATCTCGCGGATGTTCTCCAGCGGAAACTCGGCCTTGGCATCCAGCTCCGCCGCCACCGGCACGATGCGTTTCTGCGCAAAATCGCGGGCGATCGACTGGATCGACAGCTGGTCTTCAGTGAAACGAAAATCCATGAACTACTCCTGGCGCCGCCAGAGGCAGCTGATCAAGACGGGAATGCGAGGCCACAGGCCAGCCGACTATTCTAGCGACCCAAGTGGCCGACGTCGTGCCTGCCCTTCAAGACAGCTTCCGCTTGACGCCCCGACAAACCGCGGCCAGACTTGTTATCTCTTTATCGCGATACAAGGATGCCCGATGGATCTGGCGACAGCCTCCAGCGTGCTCCGGCTGCTGGCCGACCCCACCCGCGTGCGCTTGCTGGCGCTGCTCGAACATGAAGAACTCACCGTCGCCGAGCTGGCCGCGGTGCTGCATCTGGCGCAGCCGCGTGTGTCCACGCATCTGGCCAAATTGAAGGAGGCCGGACTCGTGCGCGACCGCCGCGCCGGCGTGTCCGCGTATTACCGCGCCAACAACGAAGGTGACGAGGCCCAGCACAGCCTGCTCGGCTCGCTGCGAGAAAGCATCGACGATGCGCTGCTGCGCGAAGACAGCGCGCGCCTGCCCGGCGTCCTGGCCAATCGCGCCCGCGAGGAAGGTTGGGCCGACACCGTTGCCGGCGACATGGAGCGCCACTACTCGCCCGGCCGCACCTGGGAAACGCTGGCGCGCTCGCTGTTGCAGTTGCTGGGCACCGGCGACGTGCTCGACATCGCCTCCGGCGACGGCATCACCGCCGAGCTGCTGGCGCCGCATGCGCACTCCATCGTTTGCGTCGATTCAAGCGATCGCGTGGTCGAGGCCGCCGCAAAGCGGCTCAAGTCATTCGCCAACGTGCAGGTACGTCAGGGCGACATGCATGCACTGGAACTCGGCGAACAGCGCTTTGACCTGGTGCTGATGCTGCACGCACTGACTTATGCCGAGCATCCGGCGAAGGCTGTGGCCGAAGCGGCGCGACTGCTGCGCCCTGGCGGCCGTCTGCTCGCGGTGACGCTGGGTCAGCACGACCATCGTGCCGCCGTCGAACCGTTCGACCATCGCAATCTCGGCTTCAGCGGCGAACAGCTCGACAGCTACGCCCGCGCCGCCGGCCTCGACGTACTGAGCTGCAACCGGCTCAGCCGCGAGCGCAAGGCGCCGCATTTCGAAGTGATCAGTCTGCTGGCGCGCAAGCCCGCCTGAATTCGGCCTGCCGCAAACCATGTTTCATGAAAGGACGTTTGATGAGTACTCTGCCCTGGCTCCACCCCGAACGCGTCGCCCTGCTGGAGCAGGCGCTGCGCCAACGCATCCTGATTCTCGACGGCGGCATGGGCACCATGCTGCAGGCGCACGAACTGGACGAACACGGCTTTCGCGGCGAGCGTTTCGAACACGGCCACGATGGTCATGCGCATGCCCACGACCACCCCAGTTGCGACCTCAAGGGGAACAACGACCTGCTGACGCTGACCAAGCCCGAGATCATCCGCGGCGTGCACGATGCCTATCTGGAAGCCGGTGCCGACCTGATCGAAACCAATACCTTCAACTCCACCCGCATCAGTCAGGCCGACTACAAGCTGCAGCATCTGGCGTACGAGTTGAACCTCGAGGGCGCTCGTCTGGCGCGCGCTGCCTGTGACGCGATGACGGCAAAGACGCCGGACCGGCCGCGTTTCGTGATCGGCGTGCTCGGCCCCACCAGCCGCACCGCCTCGCTGTCGCCGGACGTCAACGACCCGGGCTTTCGCAACGTCACCTTCGAGGAACTGGCGGAGAACTACACCGAATCCACCAACGGCCTGATCGACGGCGGTGCCGACGTGATCATGGTCGAGACGATCTTCGACACGCTGAACGCCAAGGCCGCGCTGTACGCGCTGAGCGAGCTGTTCCATCAGCGCGGCGCACGCATGCCGGTGATGATCTCCGGCACCATCACCGACCGCTCCGGCCGTACCCTGTCGGGCCAGACGGCCGAGGCGTTCTACTACTCGGTGCGCCATGCGCAGCCGCTCTCGGTCGGCTTCAACTGCGCATTGGGTGCGGACGACCTGCGCCCGCATATCCAGACCCTGGCGAACATCGCCGACAGCTTCGTCAGCACGCACCCGAATGCCGGCCTGCCGAACGCGTTCGGCGAATACGACGAGACCCCCGAACACATGGCCAGTGTGATCGGCAGCTTTGCCAGCGATGGCCTGCTCAACCTGGTCGGCGGCTGCTGCGGCACCACCCCGGCACATATCAAGGCGATTGCCGAAGCGGTACGCGGCCACGCGCCACGAGCGCTGCCTTCAACCACCCAAGTGGAGGCCGCATAACATGTCGCGTCACACTCGCCTGTCCGGCCTTGAACCGCTGGTCATCACACCCGACCTGCTGTTCATCAACGTCGGCGAACGCACCAATGTCACCGGCTCGGCGCAGTTCAAGAAGCTGATCAAGGAAGACCGTTACGACGAGGCGGTGGAAGTCGCCCGCCAGCAGGTCGCCAACGGTGCGCAGATCATCGACATCAACATGGACGAAGGGCTGATCGATTCCGAAGCAGCGATGACCCGCTTCGTCAACCTGATCGCCGCCGAGCCGGACATCGCCCGCGTGCCATTCATGATCGACTCGTCGAAGTGGACGGTGATCGAGGCTGGCCTGCGCTGCCTGCAGGGCAAGGGCATCGTCAACTCGATCTCGATGAAGGAAGGCGAGGCGGCGTTCCTCGAACAGGCGCGCAAGGTGCAGCAATACGGCGCTGCCGCCGTGGTGATGGCATTCGACGAACAGGGCCAGGCCGATACCTGCGAGCGCAAGGTGGAGATCAGCGCGCGGGCCTACAAGCTGCTGACCGAAAAGCTCGACTTCGCACCCGAAGACATCATCTTCGACCCCAACATCTTCGCCATCGCCACCGGCATCGAGGAGCACAACAACTACGCGGTGGATTTCATCGAGGCCACGCGCGAGCTTAAAAAGCGCTTTCCCGACTGCCATATCTCCGGCGGCGTCTCCAACGTGTCGTTCTCGTTCCGCGGCAACAACATCGTGCGCGAGGCGATCCACTCGGTGTTCCTGTACCACGCGATCCGTGCCGGCATGGACATGGGCATCGTCAACGCCGGGGCGTTGACGATCATGGACGATATCGACCCGCCGCTGCGCGAGCGCGTCGAAGACGTGGTGCTCAACCGCCGCGACGACGCCACCGAGCGTCTGCTGGAGATCGCCGACAACTACAAGGGCAAGCGCGGCGAAGCCGTGGTCGAGACGCTGGCCTGGCGCGAGAAGCCCGTGCGCGAGCGGCTCAGTCATGCCTTGGTGCACGGTGTCGACCAGTACGTGGTCGAGGACACCGAGGAAGCGCGCCAGATGTCGACGCGTCCGCTCGACGTGATCGAGGGCCCGCTGATGGACGGCATGAATGTGGTCGGCGACCTGTTCGGTGCCGGCAAGATGTTCCTGCCGCAGGTAGTGAAGTCCGCCCGCGTGATGAAGAAGGCGGTGGCCTACCTGCTGCCGTACATCGAGGCGGAAAAGCTGCGCACCGGCGACATGGGCAAGAACAACGGCAAGATCATCATGGCCACGGTCAAGGGCGACGTGCACGACATCGGCAAGAACATCGTCGGCGTGGTGCTCCGCTGCAACAACTTCGAGGTGATCGATCTGGGCGTGATGGTGCCCGCGCAGAAGATCCTGGAAACCGCGATCGCCGAGAACGCCGACATGATCGGCCTGTCCGGGCTGATCACGCCGTCGCTGGAGGAAATGAGCCAGGTCGCGCGCGAAATGCAGCGGCAGAATTTCCATATCCCGCTGCTGATCGGCGGTGCCACCACCTCGCGTGCGCACACCGCGCTGAAGATCGAGCCGCACTACAAGGCTGGCACCGTGTGGGTGAAGGACGCCTCGCGCGCGGTCGGCGTGGCGCAGTCGCTGGTCAGCAAGGATCTGGTCGAAGATTTCCTGGCCAAGGTGCGTGCCGACTACGCCGATGTGCGCGAACGCCATCGCAACCGCGGCCCCGGCAAGAAACTGGTGCCGCTGGAAAAAGCCCGTGCGCAGCGTTTCCGCTGCGACTGGGCGACATACGAACCGCCACAGCCGAACCAGCCTGGCGTCACCGTGTTTGACGATTACGACCTCGCCGTCATTCGCCAGTACATCGACTGGACGCCGTTCTTCCAGGCCTGGGAACTGGCCGGCCACTACCCGGCGATCCTCACCGACGCCGTGGTCGGCACCCAGGCCAGCGAACTGTTCAATGACGCACAGGCGATGATGGACCGGATCATTGCCGAGAAATGGCTGACCGCCCGCGCCGTGATCGGCCTGTGGCCGGCCGCCAACATCCTCGACGACGTCGAGGTATACACCGACACCACCCGCACGACACGACTCGCCACCCTGCACAGCCTGCGCCAGCAGGCCGACAAGCCGATCGAGCGACCGAACCTCTGCCTGGCCGATTTCATCACACCGAAGGAGTTCGACAAGCCTGACTGGATCGGCGGTTTCGCGGTCACTGCCGGGCTCGGCATCGAGGAGCACCTGGCGCGCTTCCAGGCTGACTACGACGACTATTCGTCGATCATCCTCAAGGCGCTGGCCGATCGCCTCGCCGAGGCATTCGCCGAGCACATGCACGAGCGCGTGCGGCGGGAGTTCTGGGGGTTCGTGCCAGACGAGACACTGGGCAACGACGAACTGATCGCCGAAAAATACCGCGGCATCCGCCCTGCACCCGGCTACCCGGCCTGCCCCGAACACACCGAAAAGGCCACCCTGTTCGAACTGCTCGATGTCACCCGCAACACCGGCATCGAACTGACCGAAGGTTTCTCGATGTACCCCGCCGCCGCCGTTTCCGGCTGGTACTACTCGCACCCGGACAGCCAGTACTTCGTGGTCGGACGACTCGGGAAAGATCAGGTCGAGGACTATGCCCGCCGCAAGGGCTGGACCCTGGCCGAAGCCGAACGCTGGCTTTCCTCCAACCTCGATTACGAAACCGAATAGGTGCTGCCGCGATCCCGGGCAGGCTTGCATGCCTGCCCGGCCGAGTCACGCAATCGTGTCGCCGGTGATGCTGTTCTTGTGATGGCGCAGATGCACGATCAGGTTGTAGATCGAGACGAAGGCCGGAAAGAAATTCGAGATGATGCCCACTGAATCGTTCTTTCCGATGGTGAAATAGGCCAGCAACAACGCACTGCCCACCACCGACAACCACCAGAACGACAATGGCATCACCACCCGCTTGTGCTTGCGGGTGTAGTACAGCTGCACGAACCAGCGGCTGGTGAACATCACCGAGCCGAGCAGGCCGACAGTCTTCCACGGCGTCAGCTGGAAATTCTGCAGCGCGTGCAAGATGTGGGCGAGTTGAGTGCTGAGAAAGTCCATGGTCGGGCGCTTTGGTGTTGGAAGAGCGGCGAGTTTACAACCCTCCATCCGCGCCACCGCCCAGCCAGCCAAACAGTCCGCCGTGCGCGCCCCTCGGAGGAAATGCCAGCGCCAGCCATTGACCCAAACCGCAGCTGCCCCTAAAATCTCGCGTTCCCGGCGGGCGGTTAGCTCAGCGGTAGAGCACTGCCTTCACACGGCAGGTGTCACAAGTTCGATCCTTGTACCGCCCACCACTGATCGACAACGAAGGGCTCGGCAACGCCGGGCCCTTCGTTGTTTCCGGCGCCCGTATCGACCATTCCTGTTTCAAGGCGACGCTCTTCGACGCGTACGCGCTCGATCAGCGGCGCAAGGAATGTCTCGCGTGCCTGACGATAGGCAGGATCCCTCGGGCCGCCGATGGCTGCCGCATGCATCTCGACATGACTGCTGTGCAATGCCGTCGGCGTTTGCCCGTCGAGATGCAGGTAACCATCCGCCGCACAGCTCAACGCCGCATGCGCTGCCCAGGCCGACGGCCCGGACGGCAGGGCAAGAAACTGCTCTTCCCACAGCAATACCCCAGCCAGCACACCCACGGCAGTGACCGGACGCGTTGCATCCCAAGCCGCCTCGAAGCCGGCCAGCCAGCCTGCCAGCGCATCGCCCGGCATCGGCCGCGCCAGCACATAGCCCTGCCCCAGATCCGCGCCCAGAATCAGTGCGGCCTCCACTGAGCCCAGGGTTTCCAGACCCTCCACCACGACCTCCAGACCGAGGTCGTGACCGAGCCGGATCAGCTGCCTGATGAAGCGCAGGGTAGGCAGTGGATCGTCGCCAATCTGGCGAACGATGGCTTGATCGATCTTCACCCGATCGAACGGCCACTGGCGCAGCCGGATCAGGGTGCTGTAGCCCGCACCGAGGTCATCCTCGACCAGGCGCACGCCGAGTGCCTTGAGCGCCTGCATGCCGGCCATGCCGGCGGGCGCCGTATGCTCGGTGCCGATCGGCGATTCGAGAATTTCGAACAGCAGCGCCTCGGCCGGGCAGGCATTGTTGGTCAGCACGGCGGCCGCCGTCTCGGCATAACGCGGATCGGTCAGCGCGGCGGCCGGCGCATTGACCGACACGTCCAGCGCATAGCCTGCCCGCAGCAGCGCCTGACGGCACGCCGTTGCCTGCCGCAATCCCTGCCGGAACAGCACGATCAGGTCGGCATCGCCCAGCGCCGGCAGGAATCTCGCCGGCGGCAGGATGCTGCCGTCGTCGTCGCGCAACCGCGCCAGCGCCTCGAGCTCGGTGACGCGGCCATCGGCCAGCCTGACCACTGGCTGGTAATGCATCTGCACCGCATCGGTGGCGATCATCGCCCGCCAGCGTTCGCGCACGAAGAACGGCAACAGCTCGGTTCCCGGCCGCGGCGGCGCCAGCCTTGCCAGGGCCAGATCCAGCACCGTCTTGATCTGCTCGACGAACGCTTGCTGGTCCTCGCTCTGGAATCCGCCGGCATAGGCGCTGTAGATGGTGAGCACGGCCGCTGGCGTACGTGGCAGCGGACACAGTGGCACCGCGACATTGGAGACGATGCCTACGCGGGCAGCGATCTCGCGCCAGTTCAGCATGGCCGGGTCGCTGCCGTAGTGCGCGCACCGCTGGATCGTGGCCGTGCGCCAGGCGCGGCCAGTCGGACCACCGCCTTCGGCCGAGCCGCCCTGCACACCGATCGGCGACGTCTCGCCACGCCCCAGCGCGCGCAGGTAGTCGGCAAATGCCTCGCCCGCCACAGCCTCGTAGGTCAGCCGGCCTGTCGCATCCGGACGCCCCACCGCGCAGGCGATGATCTCCTCATGAGCCATCAGCGCATCGACCGCACCCTGGATAAGCTCCAGGTACCCGTCGGCTGACCATGCCAGGGCATTGAGCCTGGCCAGTAGCGCAACCCGGCGGCGCTGCGTCTCGCGCATGCTCGCCAGCTGCCATTGCCGATCCAGCGCGAGTCGCTGCAGCACGATGGCCAACGGCCGGTGGTCGCGATGGATGCCGGAGCCAAGCGTGGTGACGAAGATGTCGCGAAGTGCCTCGATCGCCTCCAGCAGCCACACCTCTTCGACCCCGCAGGCCGCATGGAAGAACCCCGCCTGCATCGCCGCCGTCTGGTGCGTGGCCGAGTCGAGGTCGGGACGCAGCAGCAGCGACAGGTGCCAGCACAGGCGCTGCTTGACGGTCGCCACGTCAGCCGGCGGCAAGGCAACGAGCAGGCTGGCCAGCCCGTCGTGCGCCTGCAGTTCGGCGTAATAGCCTTCCGCCATGCGGGGCAGTTGTGCTTCCAGTGCGATGAACCACGGCCCCAGCAACTCTGCCGCCAGCTCCCCGTACGGCGGTGGCCCGCGCCCGTCATGCCCGACGGACGCATCGGCGTCCGCCGGCCGGGCTGGCAACGCCCACCATCGGTCGCGCTGTCGTTTGCGTGCCTTGACCTGGTACATCGCCTGATCGGCGCATCGGAGCAGTTGCTCGCCGTTTGCCTGCGCGTGGATCGGATACAGCGCCACGCCCAGGCTCGCCGAAAGCTGAAAGGTGACTCCGTCGATGAACAGCGGCTGCTGCAACGCCTGCCAGACGCGGGCCAGCAGCAAATCCAGATCCTGCTCGCGCTCGAGGTCCTCAAACACCAGCACGAATTCGTCGCCGCCCAGCCGCGCGACGTAGTCTTCGGCACGCAGTGCCCCGCGCAGGCGTGCGGCCACCTCCACCAGGATCTGGTCGCCCGCGGCGTGGCCGTGGCGGTCGTTGATCGGCTTGAGGTCATCCAGGTCGAGCAAGCCGATCGCCACGATGCGCCCGTGCTGCTCGGCCCGAGCCAGCACGCTGGCAAGGTGCTGGTCCAGCGCGCGCCGGTTGGGAACATCGGTCAACGCGTCATGCAGCGCGAGATAGGTCTGCAGCTCCTGCTTCTGCAACAACGCACTGCGCTGCTGGTGCTGGCGCAGCGCGAGCCCGGCAGCGTCGGCGATCTCGTCAAGCAGCAGGCACATTTCCGCATCGAAAGCATCGGCTTCGGTGGTAACCACGGCGAAGACGCCTGATGCCACGCGAACGGCTCCGGCTGCATCCGCTGCTGCGAACAGCGGCCAGCAGCCCACCGCACCGATTTGCGCAAGCGGTTCGAGCTTCCACGCAGGCGCAGCCTCGGCATGGGCGGCGGGGTGCACCCGCACCACCGGCGTGCCCTGCATGAACGCGAGCGTGGGGGTAAAGATGACCGGTCCATCGCTGTGCCGAGTGGGCATCGGAAGCAACTGCATGGCCTCGGCCATCGGGCCGACCAGTGCCATCCGCTGCAGCAGGTCGCAAGTACCTTCCGCGGCGAATACCTCGACCGCAGCGGCGCCGGCAATATCGGCCAGTGCCGCAGCCAGTGTGCGGTAGACCGCAGCGGGGTCCGGCTGATCCAGCAGTGCACGCTGGATCGTCCGCTGGGCGTCGCGGTAACGATTCATCCTGAGATTGCGCTCAAGCAGCGCCTGGTGATCCCAGAACCGCGCGAGCTCGTCGGCCAGCCGCTGGGCCCAGTCGAGCAGTTCATCGCTGAGCAGCGGGGCACCAACGCGAGCGTAGGCCGCCAACGTGAGCTGGCCGTTGTCACGAATGGTGGCAGTAGCCGCGATGCACGATCCCAGCCCGTGCTGCCGGGCGGCCTCGCGCCAAGGCGCAAACTCCAGTGCCTCGATGGTGACCGCGCGCGCCTTGCCCGCGCGCAATACACTGGCCATGGGACCATCGCCGCCCGGCTCGCGTTCATCGGCGCTGATCTTCAGGTTCGCCGCGTAGGCGGCCTCCGGACCCGCCGCCGCCAAAACATCGAGCGCAGCCTGACCCGGCTCCCGCCGGCCGATCCAGACCAGCGGCAGATCCATGGTGGCGGCGAGAATCCTTGCCACTTCGGCCAGCGCAAGCTGACGGTCATAGCCAGGCGCCGTGTGCAGCAGCGACAACGTCTCTGCCACGCTCCGGTAGAAGCGCTCGCGAAGCTCGCCACGTGCCTGTCTCCTACTCGTCATCACCCTCCCCAGCCGCTGCGACCGCGCACCCGTCGCGTGGTCGGTGAATTTGCTCACCTGCGTTCGATGTGTCGGCGCGCCAGCCGCCGCTCCCGCCTTGCCCGCAACATTCGCCCCAACGAGCCCTGGCCGGGAATGGCACGTACCAACCCCACGCAGGAACGATGCCGCTAATTCGCAAACGCCTCAAGGCTGGTTATCGGCGGCGGATCCGAGTCCTGAATCAACCATGGGTCGACGATTCACCGTGAAGGCCTCCCGGATAGAGTAGTCCTGCAGCAGCCACCGCGGGATGCCATGGTCCGTTGCGCCTGAAAATCACGTGGCATTCGCCCAACTTCGGCTCTTCTTGCTGAACCCGAAACCCAGGATGTCGCCACGTCCAGCCGACCCTTTGCCCGAGCTGCCGTCGGCGCACGGCAGCCGCAACCACCCGCGGTTGCCGCAGCCATGACATGAATACCACCGACCCGCAATGCGCCCACCCTGCATGCGTTTGCACGGTTCGCGCTGGCGATGCCTACTGCAGCGAACATTGTCGAAAACGGGTGGAGTCGCCGTTATCCGACCAACCCGAGGGTTGCCAGTGCGGCCATGCGGCATGCTTTGGCGCGCGTGCCGATGCGCAGACGCCGGCGCCCACCAAGCCCGCTCAACGGTTGCCGAAATAGTCGTCGCTGCGGTACCAGGCGAGCACGGGCGCCGGGACCAGCTTCTCCATGGCCATGCCCAGCGCCACGTAGGCATCAAGCACGTCGCGCAACACGGTGTCGGCGCGCCCGCTTCTTTGATCCGGCGGCACATTGAAGTGCTCGTACTCGATCATCTCAAGCATGCGCATGGACCAGCCAAACAGCAGTTCGCTCCAGTCGCCAAATCTGTCACGCAGCCATGAGCTCAGCGGCGCATGCAGGGTGAAGCCCTGCTCCGCACATACTTGGCGCGCCAGCGCATCCACTTGCGCCGACACGCCGCGAAACCACTCGGTATGTCCAGCCGCCGATGGCGGCACCACCAGCGGCGCCGGTGCACGGCAGTCGGCGAACGTGGTGATCAGCAGACGCTCAATGCGCCGGGCATCGCGCAGATGGTCGGTGTGGACAAGCAGGCCGCGCTCCAGGTCGAAGAACTCGAAGTAGCGCCGATGCAGCGTACGGAATCGGTCCAGCGGGTCACGCGAGAAACCGACCTTCAGGATGTCCTCGTCGCGGCAGGGCAATACGTAGACGAACGTGCGTCCACGACTGGCGAAGCGCGGATAGATCGCTTCCTCGTTCACGGGAGCACCTTCGACCGGCCGTTTCCTTCTTCGTCACGTGACGACGTGTCCGATTGTTTCCCTGCTCCGACGATCAGGCAACAAGGGCGCGAATCATGCAAAGACATGCCATCCCCGGCGGCAGCTCCGCCTACTGGGTCGGCGAGGCGACGGGCAGCGTCAACTACGAGGATCTCAAGCGCACGCCGAAGAAACTCGCCAGCACGATCAGAACGCTGGCATGCAACGCCGCACATCTCGCGGCACTGTTGCGGGACAGGCCCTATCCCGTTCCCGGGTAAGCTCGCGCCCCAGTTCGCACCACCTGCCTAGGTGGCATCGGACGGAGAATGGCCCGTGTTGGCATGCCCTGCCAATGCTGCCGTGTCCACGCTGACGTGTTCCGGGTCATCCGTATTGCCGGGGCGCTCGACATCGGTATCGCCGTCGCGCCGCTGCTGCTCGTCGCCGCCGCCTTCCACATCGTCGGCCTCTGCGGGATCGCGCAGCTGGCCGGGTATGCGCTCAGGCGCATTTTTCGGACGTCCCGGCGCGGGGCCGATGCCGCCCTGCTTGTGCGCCGCATGCTGCTGCTCGTCCGTAAGTTGATGTTCGCCCGTCAGGGTGTCCCTGCTGTTGTCGGCATCGGCGGCGCCGAACTGGGGAATATTCGTGTTGCCCATGCTCTTCTCCAAATGGACGGCCGCAGGCCGCGCTGCCCGAGTGTCATCCCGCTGCCGTCTTCGCGGCGTGGACATGCATGGGCGTGAACGGATCGTGCTTCAGGAGACTTCGCCGGTCGACGAGCAACGCGGTGCGTGAAACGATGCCAGCCGGCTGCGCAGACTTGCCCCGATCAGGACACGGCGGTGGGAGCGTCGAATGGCAGCGCGGTGGCGCCCGTGGCAACCAGGGCCGCATCGGCGACGGCCAGCGACGCCGCGTCCCCATCGATGATGACAAGCACGCGGCCGGCGGCGATTTCGTCCTCGAACTTGCGCCGCACCGCGCCGGGTTCGGAGGCGCCCGTAAGCATGCCGACCCAGCCCCCCACCGCCGCACCGGCGATGGTCATCACGGCGGCACCGGCGAGGGTGAGTCCCAGCGGTGGCACCGCCAGGGCGACAAGCCCCACCAGCAAGCCACTGCCGCCGCCGGTCAGCACACCTTTGATGCCGCCGCGACCGAAATCGTCGCTGGCGTCCTGCCGGTCCTCGGGAATCTGCTGGTTCTCGATATCGTGCTGCGCGATCAGCGAGATGCAGTCGTCCGCCAGACCGGCCTGGCGCAGCGCGCGAACCGCGGACTCGGCGGCGCCGATATCGTGGGTGCTGAATACATGACGCGTCTTCATGTCCGCTCCTGCTGCGATGGCTGACCCCGCTAATTCTCGCGACGCTGCAGTGACCAGTGCGTGAGGGTGGCAGCGCGTTTCGTCGCCGTGCGAACGGCGCATCGCATTCCATCGCCAGCACGACATGAATAGCTGCAACACGCCTGAACAAATCTCTGTCGCAGCCATCACGTGCCATGCCGTTCACTGCTTCACGGCGATTCCCCTGCCAACCACGGGTTCCCCCATCGACACGGGTCCCATCGGAATTCCCAAGGAGAGCATCAGATGAACAACAAGCACGACATCAAGACACTCAACAGCCTGATCGAAACCACGCTCGACAGTGCCGATGGTTACGCCGAAGCAGCCAAGGATGCAAAAAGCGAGCAGCTGATTTCGTTGTTTCGCGCGCGTTCGGGCGAACGTCGCACTGCCGCATCGGCGCTGCAGCAGAGCGTGCGCTCACTCGGTGGCGAGCCCGCGGACGATGGCACGGTGCTGGCATCGGCCCATCGCACGTTCGTGAACCTGCGCACCAGCCTCACCTCGGCCGACAACAAGGCGGTGGTGGATGAAGTCGAGCGCGGCGAGGATCACATCAAGGCCAAGTTCGAGGACGCGATGAAGGACAAGGAGATGTCACCGGGCACCATGTCGGTGATCACCGATGTCTACACCACGGTGCGCCATGGCCACGACCAGATGCGCGACATCAAGAAGGCATTCCACGCCGAATAGGCTGAGCTGCAATTTGTGGAGCGGGCGGGCACTTCAGGTGCCCGCCGCTTTTTGCGGGCTCAGTGGGACGGGGTTGCCCCGTTTCCCGTGCGATCACAGGAAATATCGTGCAGGGAAGATCGTGCGGGACCGATCCGGGTTCACGCACTGCTGACGACCCGGCCGGGCAGGATGTGGCTTGCCCGGCGGCGATGTCGTCGTGCCCCATCGAGAGGACAGAAATCATGAATGCACCAGTTCCCACCGAACCCTGTGCCCACCCCGGATGCGGCTGCAAGGTCAGCGAGCCGCAGCAATACTGCAGCGACGACTGCCGTCTGCAACGTCAGCAACCTACCGCCGATGGAGCGTGTGCCTGCGGCCATTCCGACTGCATCGTCGAGGAAGCATTGCGACGCGTGGATCAGACCTGATCTGATCCACGCGTCCGGCGTCTCGATCGCCGGGCTCAGCCCTCCTTGCGGATCGCTGCGCGCTTCGACGCTTTTTTCGACGGCACCTTTTTCTTGGCAGCGACGGCGCCTTTCTTGACTGCGGCCTTGCGTGCAGTCTTTGCAGCCGCCTTCTTCGGCGGCGTGCGCTTCTTGCTCGCCAGGCTCTGCTGCAGAAGGGCCATGAAATCCACCACGTTGGTGGTGGCATTCTCCGGTATCTCGGCTTCCTCGTCGGAGGGCGCGGTGACCACGCCCTTGGACTTCATGCGTTTTTCGATGACCTTGCGCAAGCGGTCGCGAAACTCGTCCTTGTAATCGTTGGGCGCCCACTCATCGCTCATCGACGCAATCAGTTGCTCGGCCATCTGGATCTCCTTGGCCGATATCCGGTACTGCGACGCCGCACCCTGGGGGATCTTGTAGTCCTCCACGTCGACCAGTTCCTGCGGATAGCGCAACAACACCAGCATCAACGCGTTGTCGCGCGGTATCACCGCCGACAGGTATTCGCGCGTGCGGATCACCACCCGTGCGATGCCGATCCTGCCGGTGCGCTTGAGCGTTTCGCGCAACAGCACATAGCCCTTCTCCGCCTTCTTGCCGGGAACCAGGATGTACGGCTTCTCGAAATACTCCGGACCGATCGAGTCCGCATCGACGAAGGCCTTAACCTCGACCACCTCGCGGCCCTCGGATGAGGCCGATTTGATGTCCGCCGGCTCCAGCACGACGTAGCTGCCCTTGGCGTACTCGAACGCCTTGACGATTTCCTTCCACGGCACCTCCTCCCCGGTTTCCGCGTTGACGCGCTCGTAGCGCACCGGCGTGTTACTGCGGCTGTCCAGCATGCGGAAATGCAGGTCGACACTGCGCTCGCCCGACATCAACGATACCGGTACGTTGAGCAGCCCGAACGAAAGTGTTCCGGTCCAAATGGGACGTGCCATGGCTTGCAATCTCCGTAGTGGAACTTCGATCAGGGCGATGGTTTGCGCGGCTCTTCGCTACCGCCGGTCACCGCGGCGGCGCGATCGATCCCGCCGCAGCGCGGGCTTGACGAACTATTCCCATGGCGTTGTGGAGATGCTGTCAATGGCACCAGCCCATGATGAACGCTTCACCTGGGGCGCACGATCCAGCCGCTAGCGTCGCGCGCATGACGATGAACAGCCTGCGGGACTATCAGCGCAAGCGTAACTTCTCGAAGACACGCGAACCTGCTGCCGACGACGTCACCGCGTCGGACCGGCGTGCGATCTTCGTGGTGCAGCTGCACCACGCCAGCCGACGGCACTTCGATTTCCGACTGCAGGTAGGCGATGTGCTGAAAAGCTGGGCGGTGCCGAAAGGGCCGAGCTACGACCCGCAGGTGAAACGTCTGGCGGTCGAGGTCGAGGATCATCCCGTTTCGTACGCCGACTTCGAGGGTGACATCGAACACGGCTACGGCAAGGGCCACGTCGATCAGTTCGACCATGGCGTATGGACGACCGCCGGCGATGCCGAAGCCCAGTTGCAGAAAGGCCACCTGCGCTTCGAACTGTTCGGCACGCGGCTCAAGGGCGGCTGGCATCTGGTCCGCAGCGGCCGCAAGGAACGCCAGCCGGCGTGGTTTCTGATCAAGGCGAAGGATGCGTTTGCCGGCGACGTCGAGGCCGATGACCTGCTCGATGCGACGATGATCCGCAGTACCCGCGCCGCTGCGAAGACGGCTGCCACCCAAGCCGCCGCGAAGAAGTCCATCGCCCGCAAGAAGCCCATTCCCCAAGAAAGGAAGGCGCCGCGACTGCGCCTGGCCAAGGCGGCCGCCGCGCTGGACGGTGCGCGCACGGCGCCCGCCGACAATGCCTTCTTCAAACCGGAGCTGGCACGCCTGCGCGATTTTCCGCCGGACGGTGAGCAATGGCTGCATGAGGTCAAGTGGGACGGCTACCGCATCCTCGCCGCGATCGCCGACGGCGAAGTGAAACTGTGGTCGCGCAATGCGCTGCCATGGAACGACCGGCTGCCCGACATCATGCAATCGCTGGCATCGCTCGGTCTGCGCTCGGCGCGGCTGGACGGGGAGCTGATCGCGCTGGATGGCCACGGTCACAGCGACTTCAACGGGCTGCAGCAGACCCTGTCCGGCGAAGCGCAACTGCCGCTGGTCTACATGCTGTTCGACCTGCCCTACTTCGAAGGCAACGACCTGTCGCGGGTCAGCCTGCTGGAGCGCAAGGCGCTGCTGCAGCAGTTGCTGGCGCATGCGCCGAGGCATCTCGCTTTCAGCACCCATGCGATCGGCGACGGCGAAGGCGCGTTCCGGATGGCGACCGAGCAGCAACTGGAAGGGATCATCTCCAAGCGCGTCGACTCCGCCTATCACGCCGGCCGCGGCGATGACTGGCTGAAAATCAAGCGACTGGAAAGCGACGAGTTCGCCGTGGTCGGTTACACACCGCCCAAGGGCAGCCGCAACGGGTTCGGCTCGCTGCTGCTGGCGCGGCCCGATCCGGATGTGGCCTCTGGCTGGATTTACGTCGGCCGTGTCGGCACCGGCTTTTCCGGCGAGCAGCTGCGGCAACTGGGCGAGACCATCGCTGGCAAAGGCAGCCGCAAACCCACCGTGAAGCTGACCGCGATCGACCCGCTGTTGCGCGACGCGCGCTGGGTCAAGCCAGCGGCCGTGGCCGAGGTGTATTACCGCGGTATCGGCAACAAGAACCTGTTGCGCCAACCGAGCTTGAAGACCATGCGTACCGACAAGATCGCCGCCGACCTCGCCGATTCGGATCGTGCCGCGCCCACGCCGGCCGGCAAGTCTGCCGCGGCGCGCCCAAAATCATCTACCAAGACGAAGCCAGCCGCCATCGTGATCAGCCATCCCGACCGCGTGGTATTTCCCGACGACGGCTACACCAAGCAGGACGTGGCCGACTACTACACCAGCGTGATGAAGTGGTTCCTGCCCGGCGTGGTAAATCGCCCGACCTCGGTGATTCGTTGCCCGGAGGGCACGGCCAAGGCGTGCTTCTTCCAGAAACATCTGATCCAGGGGCTGAAGCATGTCGGCAGCGCCAAGCTCAAGGAGGAATCCGGCGCGCAGGCGACCTACATCTATCCGCTGGATGCCAGCTCGGTGATCGAGCTGGTGCAATTCGGTGCGCTCGAATTTCATCCCTGGGGCGCGAACATCGATCAGCCCGACCTGGCCAACCGGATGGTCTTCGATCTCGATCCCGGTACCGACGTGGCGTGGGCGCGCGTGGTGGCCGCCGCGCGACGGGTGCGCAAGCTGCTCGCGCAACTGGGTCTCGAATCGTTCCTGCGCACCACCGGCGGCAAGGGGCTGCACGTGGTGGTGCCGCTCAATCCCGGCTGCTCCTGGCCGCAGGTGAAGGACTTCGCGCACGCCTTTGCCAGCACGCTGGCACAGGCGCACCCGCTGGAGTTCATCGCCACCGCCAGCAAGTCGCAGCGCAACGGCCTGATCTACGTTGACTACCTGCGCAACAGCCGCGGCGCCACCAGCGTGGCTTCGTATTCCCTGCGTGCACGCAGCGGCGCGCCAGTGGCCATGCCGCTGCGCTGGAGCGAACTGGGCAAGCTGAAGAGCGGGCATGATTTCGATATCCGCTCCGCACCGAAACGGCTGGCGCGACAGCGCTCGGATCCGTGGGCTGGCATGGATGAGTTGCGGCAGGGGCTGGATGACTTGATGGGGGAGCTGGGCTGATTCAGGTGCTGGCCCTTCGACTTCGCTGCGCTACGCTCAGGGTGAACGGTGAGGGGTTCGGAATCCTTCAGAGCCCGACCTCTCTGAGCGTAGGCCCGCAGGGCCGAAGTCGAAGGGCAACTACGCCAAAGCACCACCGAGCGCATCGACGATGGCCTCGGCAAATGCGGGAATATCGTCCGGCTTGCGGCTGGTTATCAGCTGGCCATCACACACCACTTCGCGATCCTCCCAGTGCGCACCGGCGTTCTCCAGGTCCTTGCGAAGCGACGGCCATGAGGTGATCTTGCGATCCTTGACCAGCCCGGCGTCGATCAGCGTCCACGGCCCGTGGCAGATGGCTGCGATGGTCTTGCCGGCATCACCGAACGACTTGATCAGCACAATCGCGGCCGGCTCCAGCCGCAGCAAGTCGGGATTCATCACGCCGCCGGGCAGGACCAGCGCGTCGTAGTCGTCGACCCGCGCATCTTTCAGCGCCACATCGACCTTCACCGAATCGCCCCAGTCCTTCTTGCTCCAGCCCTTGATCTGCGCGGCACCGCCGGGCGCGATCACGTCCGTCCTGGCACCAGCCTCCTCCAGCAGGCGTTTCGGTTCGGTCAGCTCCGATTGCTCGAAGCCGTCAGTGGCCAGTATGGCGATCCTGCGGCCTTTCAGTCTGGGTGATGTCATGACGCGCTCCGATGGGATGAACCCCAAGCATCACGCCGGGCACATGCAGGCGACGTCAGTTCGCCGTGAGCCGCCCGTGACCCCATGCAAACTGTTGACGGTTCCTGCACCGGCAAGCTGCGATGGTGGCTGCGTCGCGCCAGGCACGTACTCAGCGCGAAGATCCGTCCACCGCGAACCTGGCCTGAGGTATTCGCTCAAGACAAGGAACCAGCCATGTCGCTTTCATTACTGCTGATCATCGTGCTTGTCCTTCTGCTGATCGGTGCGTTGCCCTCCTGGGGTTACAGCCGATCGTGGGGTTATCGTCCCGTGGGGGGTCTCGGCATCATCCTCATCATCGTCGTGGTGCTGCTGTTGATGGGAAGAATCTGACCCCGGACGTTGCGGCGCGACCGAAATCACGAGGCCAGCACCGACCATCCCGGCAGTGAAGACCCCAGTCATCGTCTTGGCGACCTCTCGCGTCGCCGGGCCGATGGCTGCGCGGTTGCATCCACGCACCTGTCCATGTGACTAACCGTCCGGGTGCTCGCCATGAAGCGCAGCCGCTGGCTCGCCCTGCTGTTTCTGGTGGCCGTGGTTGATCGCGATCCTGATCATCGGGTTCTATCCCGGCGTCACCCGCCACGAAGCGCGTCCCGTCGAATCAATCGCGAAAATCAGTGGAAGTCGCGTGAGCGGGCATCCAGCGCACCGAGCAGGGGGCTCATATCCATCAGCCGATGCGCGATCAGATGGCTGACGCCTTCCACGTTTTCCCATTGCCCTTCCACGGCGAGCAGGCGCGCTTCGAGCAACACCCGCCGTTGCGCCTCGGCGACATGACGCCACACGATGACGTTGACCAGGCCGCATTCGTCTTCGAGCGTCAGGAACGTCACGCCACTGGCGGTCTGCGGTTGCTGCCGTGAGGTGACAATGCCGGCCACCCGCACATGGCTGTGGTGCGGTCGTATGCGCAGCGCTTTCGCGTCGATGCAGCGGGCCGCCCGCAACCTCGAACGCACCTGTCGCATCGGATGCGGGCCGAGACTCAACCCGACGCGCGCGTAATCGGCCAGCGTATCCTCGGCCTGCGTGGGAAGCGGCAGCACGACCGGTGGTTCGCCCGGGCTGTCGTTGCCGAACAGCGGCAGTTGTGCCTCGACACCGGCGACGGCCCAGCGGGCGCGATGGCGATGACCGGCCAGTCCGCGCAACGCCGCCGCATCGGCCAGCTGATCCTGCTGTCGCCGATCCAGGTTGGCGCGGGCACACAGATCGGCAATGTCGACGAAAGCCTCACTCGCGCGCGCCTCGATCAACCGCCGCGCCGCGGTTTCCGCAAAGCCCCGCACCATGCGCAGGCCCAGCCGGATGGCCGGTTCCGCCGCATGGCGCAGATCGGTTTCCAGCGTGCAATCCCAGTCGCTGCAGCGCACGTCGACCGGGCGCACGACCACGCGATGACGTTGCACGTCCTGCACGATCTGGCTCGGCGCGTAGAAACCCATCGGCTGCGCGTTGAGCAGCGCGCAGGCGAACGCTGCCGGGTAATGGCATTTCAGCCAGCACGACGCGTAGACGATGTTCGCAAAACTCGCCGCGTGCGATTCGGGAAAACCATAGGAGCCAAACCCTTTGATCTGCTCGAAGATGCGCTCGGCAAAGGCCGCCGTATAACCGTTCCCGAGCATGCCCTGCATCAGTTTTTCGCGATGCGGCTCCAGCCCGCCATGGCGTTTCCATGCGGCCATCGAGCGGCGCAATTTGTCGGCCTCGCCGGCAGTGAAGTCAGCGGCCACCATGGCCAGTTTCATCACCTGCTCCTGGAACAGCGGCACGCCGAGCGTGCGTTCCAGTACTTCCCTGAAAGCCGGCGACGGGTAGACCACCGGTTCTTCGCCGTTTCGGCGGCGCAGGTAGGGATGCACCATGTCGCCCTGGATCGGGCCGGGCCGCACGATCGCCACCTGGATCACCAGGTCGTAGAAATTCGCCGGCCGATGCCGCGGCAGCATCGCCATTTGCGCACGGCTTTCGATCTGGAACACGCCCACCGTGTCGGCACGCTGGATCATGTCGTAAGTGGTGCCGTCGTCCGGCGGGATCGTCGCCAACGCATGATCCACGCCAGCGTGCGTACGCAGCAGATCAAGGCACTTGCGTACGCAGGTGAGCATACCGAGCGCCAGGCAATCGACCTTCAGCATGCGCATGCTGTCCAGGTCGTCCTTGTCCCACTGGATGATCGTGCGATCCGGCATCGCCGCGTTTTCCACCGGCACCATCTCGCTCAGCGACGCATCGGAGATCACGAAGCCGCCGACGTGCTGCGACAGGTGTCTCGGCATGCCACGCAGTTCATCGGTCAGTTTCAACACGCGGCGGATAACTGGGCTGTCCGGATCGAAACCGCACTCGCGCAGCCGCTCGCCCGGCGTACTGTCGCCCCAGCCGCGCGCGAAAATATCGCTGAGCTGATCCACCTGATCCAGCGGAAGACCGAGCGCCTTGGCCACATCACGCACCGCGCTGCGCCCGCGATAGCAGATCACCGTGGCGGCCAGCGCGGCGCGCTCGCGTCCGTACTTCCCGTAGATGTACTGGATCACCTCTTCGCGCCGCTCGTGCTCGAAATCGACGTCGATGTCGGGCGGCTCGTCACGGTCCTCGCTGATGAAACGCGCGACCAGCAGCTTGTTGATTTCCGGATCCACCTCGGTCACGCCCAGCGCGAAACACACGGCGGAGTTGGCGGCCGAGCCGCGACCCTGACAGAGGATGCCCTGGCTGCGCGCGAAGCGGACGATGTCGTGCACGGTGAGGAAGAACGGTTCGTACTTCTTCGAGGCGATCAGCGCCAGCTCGTCATCGATCAGTTGGCACACCTTGTCGCTGGCACCTTGCGGCCAGCGCCAGCGCATGCCCTGCCCGGCAAGGTGGCGTAGCCAGCTGGTGGGCGTATGGCCTTCGGGCACCAGTTCCTTCGGGTAGCGGTATTCAAGTTCGCCCAGCTGGAACGTGCAGCGCGCGGCGATGTGCACGCTTTCCTGCAGCAGCGCCGCGGGATAGATCACCGCCAGCGCATCGCGCCGGCGCAGGTGGCGCTCGCCGTTGCGGAAGATCAGCGCGCCAGCCTCGGCGATCGGCACGCGATGGCGAATTGCAGTGAGCGTGTGCTGCAACGCCAGCCGGCGACGCACGTGCATGTGTACGTCGCCGCTGGCCAGCAGCGGCAGATCGAGTGCGTGGCCGAGCGCCTGCAGTTCGCGCAGGCGCGCCGCATCATCGGGGCCGTGATGCAGTTCCACCGCCAGCCACGCGCGCTCGCCAAAGGTCGAGCGCAGCCAGTGCCCGTGCGCGATGTCGGGCCGCGGCCCGGGTATCCACAAGGCCAGCGTGCCCGGCAAGCCGTCAACCATGTCGGCGCGGGTGAGCCGATACGTGCCTTTTTTCGACGCCCGCCGGCCACGCGTGATCAATCCGCAGAGCGCGGCATAGCCTTGCCGGTTTTCGCACAGCAGCACCAGCTGCGGACCATCGTCGAGCTGAAACTCGGCGCCCACGATCAGTTTCATGCCGGCGTCGCGCGATGCCTCGAACGCACGCACGATGCCGGCCAGCGAGCATTCGTCGGTGATCGCCAGCGCGCTGTAGCCGCACGCCTTGGCGCGCTCGAACAATTCGCGCGCGCTGGAGGCCCCACGCCCGAAGGAAAAATTGGACAGACAATGCAGCTCGGCGTACGAACTCATACAAGCATGGTTCATGCGAACCAGCCCTGCAGCATCCAGCCGCTCTGTTCGCCGGGCTGGCAGAACGCCCATGCGTGCTGACCCAGTGAGGTCTCGACCACGTAGTAGTCGCGGCACGCTTCGGCGCCATCCCACCAGCCGGTTTCCAGCCGCTCGGGGCCGGCCAGGATGCGTGGCGCCGGGCCGCGCAGTGGGATCGGGCGATCGAGCAGCCAGGTCGGGCGGGGATGCGGCTCGGCGTATACGGCAGCGGATTCGGGCTGGAACGCACCTGATCCCGACGCGCTTCGAACTTGATTCCGTTCGGGCTGAGCGTAGTGCCGAAGGCGCGCACGTGGGGAGCGACCAGGGACGGTTGCGGCTTTGAGGAGCGAGGAAGTCGAAGCCTCGCGCGACACGACTTGCGCACGTTCGGGTCGCGGGTCGGTGGTGCTGCCCAATCGGTAAACGGCCTGATCGCCAAGCTTTGCGCGCAGGCGTTCGCGCAATTGCTCGATCGGCAAGGCGTTGGCGGGACGTTCGTCGAACAGATCGCGGCCAGCTGGCACGAAGCCGGGCAGATCACGCGCGATCAGTCGCAGGGCCAGCACGGGCTCGGGCAGTTGCACCTGTTCCAGCCGGCCGCGAGCCAGTTCGAACAGCATGCCTTCGCCACGCTCGGGCGAGAGCAGGCCCACCGGCACCTCGGTCAGCCGGCCTTCGCGATGCTCCAGCCGCAACACGAACCGCTGCACGCCACCGTCCCTGCCCGCCAGGTAGGCGGCCAGGTCACTCGTCATGCGGCGCAGCGGAAACACCAGCGCGGCGATGTTCTCCACCTCGTGGCTCAGCTCGACGCGCAGATCGAAAACATCCGGCGGACGATAGGTGTCGAGCCCGGCCGGCAGATCGCCGAGCAGGCGATCGATCGCCTGCAGCAGTTCGACGCCGAAACGGCGGCGCAGGCCATCACGCGGCAACTTCAGCAACTGCCCCAGCGTGCGGATGCCCATGCCCGACAACGCCTCGATCGAAGCCGCCGGCAAGCGGCTCTTGCGTGTCGACACGGACTGCAATGCACGATGCAGATGATCGGGCGTCAACACCGCCTGGCCATCCTCGACCCCGGCCAGCACATAGGCCGCCTGCGGCGTGGGTGCCACCGCGATGCGATGACGAAAACCCAGCGCGCTGAAGTCGCTGCGCAGCGTCGCCTCGAGTCGCGGCCACGGGCCGAACAGGCCAAGGCTGCCGCTCACCTCCAGCACGATTGCATGCGGCAGCAAGCTCACCTCTGAGCTGTAGCGGTAGGCCACCGCCGCCAGGAATCGCTGCCAGCGATCAGCCGCCTGATGGTCGCAGGGCAGCGCCTCGAATTTCACGAGCAGCGCGCGGGCGGCGATCAGGCGCTGGCCCACGCGCAGACCTGCCTCGCGCGCCGAGGCATTGACCGCCACGATGCTGCGCGCATTGACGGCGCCGTCCACCAGCACCAGCGGATCGTGATTCGCGCGGCGGCGCAGAACGCCATCCAGCGCGAGATGCGGCAACAGTATACAAGCCCACAACATGATCGGCGGCCATCAATGCAGGGAGCGGGACAGCGCGAAAGGCTGCGGCGGCACAGCGCCGCCGCGACACTTGCGTACCCACACCCGGGCGCGCGGCGCGGCTTCGATCTCCAGCCGCAAGGCCGCTGGCGACGCCGCCGACAAGTGCTTGCGATCGCGAAACGCAAACCCCAGCGCTTTTCCCGCATCGGCCGCCACCTGCAATCGGCGCAAGGCACGATCGTCGGCCTGACGTGGCCACACCAGCACCGCGGCGCAGCTGCCCGAGCGCAGGCATTGCTCGGTGGCCCACAACACGTCGGCTGGCGGCGCCGCCACGATTTCCACCCGCCGCATGTCGACCCCATGCTGTTGCCAGCCGGCTACGCACGGCACATACGGCGGCGCCACGATGAGCACCGCACGCTTGCCCTGGCTGAGCCGCGCCAGCGTGGGCAGCAGCAGCGACAACTCGCCGACGCCATCGACCGGCAGCAGAATCTCCGTCAATGCCGCATCGGGCCAGCCGCCGGCGGGAAGCGCGGCGTCCAGCGCCAGCCATCCGGTCGGCTGGTCACCGGCCGGCACCGGCATGGCCCGGCCACGCCAGATCTGGCGCGCATCGAGCAGGTTCGACAAGGCCACGCGCGCGCCCATCAGGCGCCCCTCAGCAAGCCGGCAAACAGGCCTTCGATGGCGAAGTCGTCGCTGGGGTCGGGCGTGATCGGCTGATAACCCGGACTGTTCGGCAACAGGCGGATCACGTCGCCCTGCCAGTACAGCCGCTTGATGGTGAAACGGTCGCCGCCGATCCGCGCCGCGACCACCTGACCGTGCCGCGCCACCGGCGTGGCATGCACGCCCACGATGTCCTGGTCGAGGATGCCTTCGTCGCGCATCGAATCGCCGACCACGCGCACCAGGTAATCCGGCTTCAGCGGAAACACCCAGCGCGATACGCGCAGCGTGCGCTCGACCCGCGAGCCGGAAAACAGCGGCTCGCCCGCCGCGATGCGGCCGACCAACGGCAGCTCCATGGTGTCGGCATCGGCCGGATCCAGCGTGGCCACCAGCCGGATGCCGCGCGAACGGTTCGGCTCGATCTGCAATCGCCCTTTCGCTTCCAGCGAACGGACATGCTTCAGCACCGCGCTGACGTTGGCCAGACCCATCGCCTGGCCGATCTCCTCCAGCGTCGGCGCCTGGCCGGCGTGTTCAAGACGATCGCGAATGAAGTCCAGGATGTTGGATTGGCGGGTGGTCAGCTGCAGGCTCATGTCGCCATGTTTTCACCTTTTGTGGTGAAAATGAAGCCCGAATGACAACAGCATTTTCATTCGCCCAAGGATCAAGGGCTTGGCCCGGCACCGTTCAACTTTTACCCGCATCACCCGACTCAGACGGCGGGCTTGGCTGCGCACACCCGCGCACGTTCCTGCAGCAGTTCGCGCTCGCGCATGTTCTGGGTGAGCGCCGCGGCGCGCTCGAACTCCACGTGGGCTTCGTCGAAGCGACCGAGCTTGGTCAGCAGATCGCCCCGCACGGTCGGCAACAGGTGGTAATTCGCCAGCGAGGGCTCGGTGGTGAGCGTATCCACCAGTGCGAGACCCGCGGCCGGGCCGAATGCCATCGACAAGGCCACGGCACGGTTCAGTTCGACCACGGGAGATGGTGCCAGTTGCGCAAGCGTCGCATAGAGTGTCGCGATGCGCGCCCAATCCGTCGCATCTGCCGTCAGCGCGCGCGCATGACAGGCGGCGATCGCTGCCTGCAGCGCATACGGCCCGCCTGCACCGCCCAGCTTCTCGGCGCGCTCCAGCGCGAGCAGGCCACGACCGATCAACAGGCGATCCCATTGCGCGCGATTCTGCTCCAGCAACAGCACGGGCTCGCCCGTCGGACGCACCCGCGCCTTGCTGCGCGACGCCTGGATTTCCATCAACGCGACCAGCCCATGCACTTCCGGCTCACGCGGCATCAAACCGGCCAGTACGCGGCCCAGACGCAATGCTTCCTCGCATAGCCCGGGACGCATCCAGTCGTCACCGGCGGTGGCCGAATAGCCTTCGTTGAAGACCAGGTAGATGACGCCGAGTACCGATGACAACCGCGCGGCAAGCTCGTCTCCCCGCGGCACCTCGAACGGAACCTCGGCTTTGGCGAGACTGCGTTTGGCGCGAACGATGCGCTGGGCGATCGTCGAATCGGACACCAGGAACGCCCGCGCGATCTCCTCGGTGGTGAGGCCGCCGAGCAGGCGCAAGGTGAGTGCCACGCGGGCCTCGACCGTGAGCACCGGATGGCACGCGGTGAACATCAGCCGCAGCAGATCGTCACCGATGGGGTCGTCGAGGCTCGTCTCGATCGCCGACACCTGCTGCTCCTGTTCCGACTCCAGTTCGTGCATCAGCTGGACGTGCTTGCGTTCGAGCAACTTGCTGCGGCGCAGCCGGTCGATCGCGCGATGTTTCGCGGTGGTCATCAGCCAGGCGCCGGGGTTGTCCGGCACGCCCGATTGCGGCCATTGCTCCAGCGCCACCACCAGCGCGTCCTGCGCCAGCTCCTCGGCCAGGCCGACGTCGCGCAGCATGCGCGCGAGGCTGGCAATGAGCCGCGCCGATTCGATTCGCCAGACCGCTTCGATGGTGCGATGGGTGTCGGTAGTCATGGCGACCGATCACACCATCTGCATCGCGCGAACGCAAGGTCGGAAACCTTGCTGCCCGCCTTGCTGCCATCGTCCCGGGGCTGGTGAAACCGGCGCTGGGATCCAGCCAGCGCTGGCTTACTGGTCTTTCTCGCAATTGACCATCCACGGCACGCCGAATTGATCGACCAGCATGCCGAAGCGCTCGGCCCAGAAGGTCTTCTCATACAGCATCTGCACCGTGCCGTTTTCCTTCAGCGCGTTGAAGATGCGCTCGCCTTCCGCCTTGTCGTGAATCTGGATCGACACCGAGCAGCCCTTGATGCCGTCGTAAGGACGGTCAGGCGGACAATCCGAAGCCATCAGCACCTGGTCGCCGATCTCCAGTCGCACATGCATGAGCCAGTCACGGTTTTCCGCCGGCATCTGCTCGCAACCAGGGCCTTCGCCGAAGCGCATCATCATGGCGATCTTGCCGCGCAGGCATTTCTCGTAGAACTTGAATGCGGCCTCGGCCTGGCCGTTGAAGATGAGATAGTTGGTCAATTGCATGGGAATACTCCGTCGGTCTTCCGGTCAAGCCAGGCTGATGCCCGACTCATGATTTGGCGGCCACCTGCGCGCGCAACCGTTCTTCCTGTTCGCGCAATTCGGGGGTGAATTCGGCGCCGAAATCCTCCGCCTCGAACACCTGGCGCAGCTCGATCTCGGTGCCGCCGTCGAACGGCGCGCGCTTGAGCCATTCGATCGCCTCCTGCTGCGACTTCACCTGCCACAACCAGAAACCGGCGATCAGCTCCTTCGTCTCGGCGAACGGCCCGTCGATCACCGTGCGCTGGTGGCCGGAGAATTTCACCCGCACGCCCTTCGAGCTGGGCTGCAGGCCCTCGCCCGCCAGCATGATGCCGGCCTTCACCAGCTCCTCGTTGAACTTGCTCATCTCGGTCAGCAGTTGTTCGCTCGGCATCACGCCGGCTTCCGAGTCCTCGTTCGCCTTGACTATCACCATGAATCGCATCGTCGTCTCTCCCGTGGGTTTGCGTTGACGGGCACGGAAGTTCGGTGAATGCACGCGCCGAACTCCCGTGTTCTGCAATGCGACGAACGGGCGACTGCCGGATCGACAGGCGGGTGAATTCACATTCCGGATCTTTCCGGCCCGGCGGCGCAGACGCTGAGACGGCCGCCGGCCACATTGGCGGCGACAATCTGCACACACTCGGAGACAATCCCCGCATGAGCGACGACGAGCACCGCCAGCTGTGACCCCGCCCCTTTCGCCTCACCGCACTGTCCTGATCGAACCGGGCCTGATGGTGCTGCACGGCAACCGGCTGGAGGATCTGCGCGACCTGCTCACGGCGTGGCTGGCGCGCGCGCCGTTGCGGCCGCTGGAAAACGAGCTGATGCTGGTGCAGAGCAACGGCATTGCGCAGTGGCTGAAGCTGGCGCTGGCACGCGCACCCGCCAGCGGCGGGCTTGGCATCAGCGCAGCAATCGACGTGCAACTGCCAGGTCGGTTCCTGTGGGCGGCGTATCGCGCGGTGCTGGGCCGCGACGCGGTACCGGCGACCTCGCCGTTCGACAAGTCGCGACTCGTCTGGCGACTGCTGCGGCTGATCCCGCAACACCTGCAGGAGGATGACTTCACCCCGCTGCGCGATTTCCTCGGCGACGATCCGGACTGGCAGAAGCGTCATCAGCTGGCTGCCCGCGTCGCCGACCTGTTCGACCAGTACCAGGTCTATCGCGCCGACTGGCTGGACGACTGGGAGCACGGTCGCGACGAACTGCACGATGCACTGCGTGCCCGCCGCACTCCGCTGGCCACCGATCAGCGCTGGCAACCGCGACTGTGGCGCCTGCTGCTGGAGGATGTCGGCCTGGCGCAGCACCATGGTCACCGCGCCGCCGTGCACCAGGCATTCGTCGAACGCGTGCAGTCGCTCGATGTGCGACCCGCGGCGCTGCCGCGGCGCATCGTGGTGTTCGGCCTGTCCTCGCTGCCGCAGCAGACACTGGAGGCACTCACCGCGCTGGCGCGTTTCTGCCAGGTGTTGCTGGTGGTGGCCAACCCGTGCCGGCACTACTGGGCCGACATCATCGAGGAACGCGAACTGCTCAAGGCCAGCCAGCGCCGGCAGCCCGACAAGCCAGGCCTGCCCGCCCAGCCGCGTTACGAAGACTTGCATCTGCACGCCCATCCGCTGCTCGCCGCCTGGGGCAAGCAGGGCCGCGACTACATCCGCCTGCTCGATGCCTGCGACCAGCCGGATCGCTATCGCCAGCAATTCGCCGCCATCGATCGCGGCATCGACCTGTTCCAGGACGTGGATGGCGATGGCCTGCTGCAGCAAGTGCAGCAGGCCATTCTCGATCTTGAACCGCTGCCGGCCGATGCTGCGCAGCGCAGGCCGTGGCACGAGGGCGATGCCTCGCTGCGCTTCCACATCGCGCACAGCCCGCAGCGCGAAGTGGAGGTGCTGCACGACCAGCTGCTGGCGATGTTCGAGCGCGCCGCGCGCGACGGCAAGCCGCTGGTGCCGCGCGACGTGATGGTGATGGTGCCGGATATCCAGACCTACGCACCGCACGTGCAGGCGGTGTTCGGGCGGCTGCCTGCCAGCGACCCGCGTCATCTGCCCTGCAGCGTGGCCGATCAATCCGCGCGCGGCAGCGAGCCATTGATCGTGGCGCTGGAGCATCTGCTGGCGCTGCCCGAATCGCGCTTCACCGTGAGCGAAATACTGGATCTGCTCGACGTGCCTGCGCTGCGCGCGCGCTTCGGTTTCGACGAATCGGGCCTGCCCACGCTGCGACGCTGGATCGAGGACACCGGCATCCGCTGGGGGCTGGATGGCGAACAGAAGCGCAGCCTGCAACTGCCGGCGCTGGAGCAGAACAGCTGGCGTTTCGGCCTGCGCCGCATGTTGCTCGGCTATGCCGTCGGTGACGGCGAGTCGCTGGACGGCATCGCGCCGTACGCCGAAGTCGGTGGCCTCGACGCCGTTCTGCTCGGCCCGTTGAGCCTGCTGCTGGACCGGCTGGAACACTGCTGGCAAGAGTTCCGCACGCCAGCCACACCGACCGGGTGGAGCACGCGCCTGCACGCCCTGCTGACCGATTTCTTCGACCGCAGCGACGACCAGGACGCGCTGCGGCTGGGCCGCCTCGACGATGCGCTGGACGAATGGCAACAGGCCTGTACCGAGGCCGGCTTTGCCGATGCCATCCCGCTCACCATCGTGCGCGAGCACTGGCTGCAGGCGATCGACGAGAGCCGGCTGTCGCAGCGATTCATGGGCGGCGCGGTAAGTTTCGGCACGCTGATGCCGATGCGCGCCATTCCCTTTCGCGTGGTCTGCCTGCTCGGCATGGACGACGGCGCTTACCCGCGACAGCAGACGCCGGTCGACTTCGATCTGATGGCGCAACCCGGGCACAGCCGTCCCGGCGATCGCTCGCGGCGCGAGGACGATCGCTATCTCTTTCTGGAAGCCCTGCTGTCCGCCCGCGATGCGCTGCACGTGAGCTGGGTCGGCCGCAGTGCGCGCGACAACAGCGTGTTGCCGCCATCGGTGCTGGTCGGCCAGCTGCGCGATTACCTGGCCGCCGGCTGGCATCGGGAGGGCGACACGCTGGATGACGGCCAGTCGGGCACACGTCTGCTCGGCGCGCTCACCACCGAGTACCCGCTGCAACCGTTCAGCCGGCGCTATTTCAGCGCGGGCGACGAGCCGCATGTATTCACCTATGCACGCGAATGGCAGCAGGTTCATCGTGGCGCAACCGCCTCACCCGCGCCGGCCACACTCGCGCCATGGCAGCCCGATACCGCGCTGGGCATCGGCCAGCTGCAACGCTTCCTGAGCAAGCCGGTGGCGTATTTCTTCAACCAGCGGCTGAAGGTGTATTTCAGCCAGGCCGGCGACGACGCCATCGACGACGAGCCGTTTGCGCTCGACGGCCTGCAGCGTTACGGCGCCAGCCAGTCGGTGCTGCATGCCGCGATCGATCCGGCCGTGGTCGACGTCGATCGCAGCATCGCCGGCGCCACCCGGCGCCTGCACGACGAAGGCCGCTTGCCGCCGGCCGGTTTCGGCGCCCTGGTGCAGATGCAGATCACCGAGCAGATCAGCGCGCTCGCCGCGAGCTGGCATGAGGCCTGCCGACACTGGCCGCTGACCGACGCACAGCATGAGCTGCGTCATGCCGGCGCAGGCCTGCTGATCGAGGACTGGCTGACCGACCTGCGCCACGACGATGCCGGCCGCCATGGCCGGCTGGAACTGCTCAACGGCGCGCTGCTGACGAAGGACGGCGCGCTGCGCCATGAAAAGCTGATCCCGGCGTGGATCATCCACCTGCTGGCCAATGCCAATGGCCTGGCCATGCAGACCCGCGTGATCAGCGCGGATGCGCAGCCGGTGCTGCGTGCGCTGTCGCGCGAAGACGCCGCCGAGCGGCTCGATCGGCTGCTGGCGGCGTTGCAGGCGGGCATGCAGGCACCGTTGCCGATCGCACGCAAGACCGCCTATGCGTGGCTGCGCTCGGTCGAGCGCAACCCGGTTGCCGCCGCCACACTCAGCTACGAAGGCAACAGTTTCGTGCCGATACCGGGCGAGCGCGATGAGGATGCCTGCCTCGCCCGCGCGTGGCCCGATTTCAGCGCGTTGCACGCCGGCGGTTTCGAACACTGGCTGCCTCTGTATCAGGCACTGGCCGACGCCGTGCTGCCGACGGAGGTCGGCGCATGAGCCGCATCGCCCCACTCGATCCGCTGCAGCTGCCGCTGCACGGCATCCAGCTGATCGAGGCCAGCGCCGGCACCGGCAAGACCTGGACCATCGCCGCACTGTACCTGCGGCTGGTACTCGGTCACGGCGAACACGCCGCTGCGCTGCTGCCGCCCCAGATCCTGGTGGTCACCTTCACCAAGGCCGCCACCGCCGAGCTGCGCGAACGCATCCGCACGCGATTGAGCGAGGCCGCCGAGGCATTTCGCGGACGCGGCGCGGCAGACGATTTCCTCACTGCGCTGGTCGCCGAATATCCCGACGCCGATGCCCGCGCCCGCGCCGCGCGCCAGCTGGAGCTGGCTGCGCAATGGATGGACGAGGCCGCGGTGCACACCATCCACGGCTGGTGCCAGCGCATGCTCAGCCAGCATGCTTTCGACAGCGGCCACGCCTTCGTGCAGACCGCCACCAGCGACGAAAGCGAACTGCTCGCCGAAGCCGTGCGCGACTACTGGCGCCAGCAGTTCTTTGCGCTCGACAGTGCGGATGCCGCGCAGATCACCTCGCTGTGGAAAACCCCGCAGCACCTGCAGGCATCGCTACGCCCGCTGCTGCGTCAGCCTGCGGAAAACCTGCGTCTGGACGGCCATCCGCTGCCCGTTGTCGCCGATCTCGCTGCTGCGATGCAGGCGCAGCTGTCGCCGCTGCGGCAAGCGCAGCAACAGGCGCGTGCGCTGTGGCTGGCCGATGCCGAGGCGATCGAAGCGCTGTTGGATAAAACGATGCAGGCTGGCGCCTTCAAGGCCAACATGATGAAGCCGGAAAACTTCGCCGGCGACCTGCTCGCGATGCGCGGCTGGGCCACCGGTGCCGAGGTGGATACGGCTGTGCTGGCGCGCTACGCGCAGGCCAAGCTCGTCAGCGCCACCAAGTCAAAATTCAGCCCACCCGAACACGCCGCGTTTGCCGCCATCGGTGAGCTGCCTGCACCTGCCGCGCTGCTTGGCGACCTGCGCGCGCTGATTCTCGCCCACGCCGTGCCGCGGGTCAGCGCACGCCTGGAAGCCACCAAGCAACGCCTCGCCCAGCTCGGCTTCGACGATATGCTCAAGCGGCTCGACACCGCGCTGCACGGCAACAGCGGCGAACGGCTGGTGCAAACCATCGCCACCCAGTATCCGGTCGCGCTGATCGACGAGTTCCAGGACACCGACCCGCTGCAGTGGCGCATCTTCCAGCGCATCTACGGCCGCCAGGCCGACACCGGCCTGCTGCTGATCGGCGACCCCAAGCAGGCGATCTACGGCTTTCGCGGTGCGGACATCCATACCTATCTGCAGGCGCGCAGCAGCGCTGCCAAGCCGACCTGGACGCTGGCTACCAACTACCGATCAACCGGCTCGATGGTGAAGGCGGTCAATCGCGTATTCGACTTTGCCGAGCGGCATCCGCAAGGCGCGTTCCTGTTCGGCAAGGGCGAACAGGGGCTGCCGTTCCTGCCGGTCACCGCACAGGGCCGCAAGGAGCAGTTGCTGCTGCACGGCCAGCCCATGCCTGCCCTGCAATTGGCGGTGCCCCCCCATGCCGAACTGATGAGCAAGGGCGCCTATCAGAAACTGATGGCCGAACACGCCGCGGCCACGCTGGTGCTATGGCTCGATGCAGCCCTGCGAGGGCACTGCGGCTTCGCCACCGAGGATGGGATATTCACTCCACTGGTCGCCGGTGACATCGCGATCCTGGTCCGCAAGGGGGCCGAAGCAGCGGACATGCGCCGCGCATTGCAGGCGCGCGGGCTGGCCAGCGTGTACCTGTCCGATCGCGACTCGGTGTATGCCTCGGCCGAGGCGCGCGACCTGCTGCTGTGGCTGCACGCCTGCGCCGAGCCCGGCTCCGATCGCGCCATGCGCGCCGCGCTGGCCAGCCCTACCCTGGGCCAGAGCTATGCCGAACTCGATCGGCTCAACCTCGACGAGCGGCACTGGGAGCGCAGCAGCGAGCGCTTTCGGCAGTTGCACGACAGCTGGCTGCGACATGGCGTGCTGGCCATGCTGCACGACCTGCTGCACTTGTTCGATTTGCCGGCGCAACTGCTGGCGCGCAGCGATGGCGAGCGTGCGTTGACCAACCTGCTGCACCTGGCCGAACTGCTGCAGCAGGCCGCCGCCACGCTGGACGGCGAACACGCGCTGATCCGCCATCTCGCCACCCAGATCGCCCAGGCCGATGATGCCCAGGCCGACACCGCCGACGAGCAGATCGTGCGGCTGGAAAGCGAGGCGGCACTGATCAAGGTGGTCACCATCCACAAGTCGAAAGGCCTGGAATACCCACTGGTGCTGCTGCCGTTCGCATGCAGCCTGCGCGAGGTGAAGTCCAGCGACAGTTTTGTCTGGCACGATCGCGATGACCGCCCTGCACTGGATCTGCAACCCTCCGCGTTCGCGCTGGAGCAGGCCGAACGGGAGCGCCTGCAGGAGGATCTGCGCCTGTTGTACGTGGCGCTGACCCGCGCCCGCCACGCCTGCTGGCTGGGCATTGCCAACCTCAAGGACGGTCAACGGAAATCTTCCGGCCTGCACAAGTCCGCGTTCGGCTACGTGCTCGCCGGCGGCGAACCGATCGACGAGGATGCGCTACGCACGCGACTGGAAGAGCTTCGAAATGGACATCCAGACATCCATATCGATACCTTGCCTGCTGTCGTGGATACGTCACGCCATCAGCCCGCCAGCCAGCTCGCGCCGAACCAGTCCGCTCGCGAGTACCGCGGCCAGCCAGTCGAGCCATGGTGGATCGCCAGCTACAGTGCCCTCAAAGTTGCCGAAACCGAACACGCACCGCGGCAAACCGCGCCGGAAACCGCACAGCAGGATGTGCTGGCTGAGGTGAGCGCCGAACGGGTCGAGCCACGCATGCCGATCAAGCCGGATGCCACGCCCAGCATCCACACCTTCCCGCGTGGTGCCGAACCCGGCACCTTCCTGCATGGCCTGCTGGAGTGGGCTGCCGATGAAGGCTTCGCCAGCACTGCCGGCGCGCCATCCACGCTGAGGGAACTGATCGCCCATCGTTGCCAGCGTCACGGCTGGCAGGCCTGGAGCGAAGCGCTGACGACATGGCTGCCGGCTTTCCTTGGCGCGGCGCTGCCGCTGCCCGATGGAGGCGCGCTTTCGCTGGCCGCACTGACCGATACCGAAGCCGTCCGCGCCGAGCTGGAATTCTGGTTCGAGGCCCATCGGGTCGACACCCGCGCGCTGGATCACCTGGTCACCAGCCACACATTGAACGGGGCACCGCGCCCACCGCTGTTGCCCGACCGCCTCAACGGCATGCTCAAGGGATTCATCGATCTCGTGCTCGAACACGACGGCCGCTATTACATCGTCGACTACAAATCCAACTGGCTCGGCAGCGACAACGCGGCCTATACCGTGGAAGCCATGTGCGACTCGGTGCTGCACAGCCGCTACGACCTGCAATACGCGATCTACACGCTGGCGCTGCACCGACAACTGCATGCGCGCCTGCCCGGCTATGACTATGCGCGGCACATCGGTGGCGTGCTTTACCTGTACCTGCGCGGCGTCGACGATGCCGGACATGGCGTGCATCGCGAGCACCTGCCGTTCGCGCTTATCGAAGCGATGGATCAGCTGTTCAGCCACGGAGGGTTGCACGATGCCGCATGAGCGCATGTTCGACCTGGACATCGAGCAGCATCGGCTGCGCCCGCTGGATGCTGCACTGGCACACTTCATGGCCGAACGCGACAGCAATGCTTCGCCGTCGCTGCTGTGGTTGACCGCACTGCTCAGTCGCCAGCTGGCCGACGGCCATCTGTGCCTCGATCTTGATGCGCTCGCCGAACAGGCCGATGAACAGGATTGGCCATCGAGCTGGCGCAACCGGTTGCGCAGTCTCGACGATCAGCGAGTCGCACTGATGAATTCGCCATTAGTCGCCGACGGTCGCGACGGCCGCCCCGCCACCGCGCCACTGGTGCTGGATGGCTCGCGGCTGTACCTGCGCCGTTACTGGGATCACGAATGCCTGGTGGCAACGGCGATCCGCGAACGGCTGAGCCGATCACAGGAGGTGCCCGCTCAACTCCCTGACGAATTGGCGCGATTGTTCCCCGGCACCGGCGGGAGCGACTTCAGTCGCGATGCTTTCGCTGCCAACCGACCGGAGAGCATCGCGACTGAAGCCGCTCCCACATATTCGGCGCCCAACTGGCCAAAGATTGCCTGCGCACTGGCGGCACGCGGTGCATTCACCGTCATCACCGGCGGTCCCGGCACCGGCAAGACCACGACGGTGGTGCGTCTGCTTGGCCTGCTGCAGACCCTGCATCTGCGCGAACACACGCGGCCGCTGCGCATCCGTCTTGCCGCACCTACCGGCAAGGCCGCCGCCCGATTGAACGCCTCCATCGCCGCGCAACTGGCCCAGCTGGACGTGGACGACATCGTGCGTGCCGCGATACCCGCCGAGGTCGACACTCTGCATCGCCTGCTCGGTGCGCGACCGGATACGCGCCGCTTCCACCACGACCGCGCCAATCCACTGCATCTGGATGTGCTGGTCATCGACGAAGCATCGATGATCGATCTGGAAATGATGTCTGCCGTGCTCGCCGCATTGCCTGCGGCAGCGCGACTGATCCTGATCGGTGACAAGGATCAGCTTTCCTCAGTGGAGGCCGGCGCCGTGCTGGGCGACCTTTGCCGCCGCGCCGACGATGGCCATTACGACGACGCCACCGCTCACTGGTTGCGCGCGACCACCGGCGACGACATCCGCTCGTTCATGCGTGATGATGCACAGCCGCTGGATCAGCAGCTGGCCCTGTTGCGCCACAGCCACCGTTTCGGCGACGCCAGCGGCATCGGTCAACTCGCCCGCGCAGTAAACCGCGGGGACACTCGCGCGGTACGCGAGTTGCTCGGCGTGCCTTCAATCGATCTTGCATGGGCGTCGTCAGCCACTCACGCCCAGCTGGCCTGCATGGCCATCGATGGCAACCACGAACATTTCCTCGACCCTGGCAATGCTGCGGCACCTCGGGGCTATCGCCACTATCTGGAACTGCTCCAGTGCGATCGTCCTGCACCCGATGCGGATGCCAGCGCGCACGATCACTGGGCACGTGATGTGCTGCAGGCGTTCAACCGCTTCCAGTTGCTTTGCGCCTTGCGGCACGGCCCCTACGGTGTGGAAGGGCTCAACCAGCTGATCGCCGAAGCGCTGCACGCGCGGGGGCTGATCGAAACCAGCCTTGGCTGGTACGAGGGACGTCCGGTGATGGTCACCCGCAACGACTACGGTCTCGGCCTCGCCAACGGTGACGTCGGCATCTGCCTGCGCATGCCCGATGACAGCGGCAAGCCGCGCCTGTCGGTGGCATTCCTGGCCAGCACCGGCGCCGGCGCAACCACCCGCATCCGCCACGTGCTGCCCTCGCGCCTGGGCGAAGTCAGCACGGTATACGCGATGACCGTGCACAAATCGCAGGGCTCCGAGTTCGAACATACGGCCTTGGTGTTGCCCGCCGAGCCGAGCAACGTGCTGACCCGCGAATTGCTGTACACCGGAATTACCCGCGCGCGCCACTGGTTCAGCCTGCTTGGCAGTCCGGCCATCATTGACGGCGCAACCGAGCGGCGCACCCGCCGCTATTCAGGGCTGGCCGAACGGCTGGCACGCGATTGAGCGGAGTGAGCGAGTGAGGGCACTGGGCGCATTGCCTCTGGACAGATTGCCGTTGATCACTTCCCGGCAAGCCGAGCTTGCCGGGAAGCTGCGTCACTCATGCGCGGCGATTACGGCGTGCAGCTATCCCCATCTGCCAACGACTTGGTGGTCACGCTGCCGGAGCCATTCACGTCGAGCTGCGCCCCAGGAACCTTCGCGGTACTTTGCCCGGTACCGCTGCTGCCGTTGCGGTAGCAGGTCACGAAGGTCAGTGCCGGACTGCTGGGCCTGAGCTGCCCTTGCTGGCCGAACGTGATGACCGCGGCATTATTCGACTGCACGGATACGCCGGTACGCACTGTCGTGGCACGCAACAGGATCGACGAAGCCGCATAGGCCACATTGGCAGACGCCGCGCCCGTCGGGTAGGTATACACGATCCAGCCCGTGTCAAAGGCCGTGCCGCCGGCGCATGCTGCAGCACCGTTTGCGCTCGGACACATCGACACCAACTGACCGCGGTTGATCGCCTCGGCGCGGGCATATGACAGGCTTGCCAGCAGTTCGTTGCTGGCCGAACTGACCTGGCTTCGATGCATCAGATCACGAAAGCTTGGCACGGCGATCACCAGCAGGATCGCCGCCACGGCCAGCGTGATCATCAGCTCGAGCAGGCTGAAACCGCGTTGGTGGCTAGGCATAGGAGTCATCGCGTTCACCAGCAGCTGCCGTTGGTGGTGGTGCCGAAGGAAGCCTTCACGCCCGCATTGTTGATCGTGAGGCTCTGGCAATCGTCCTTGGCCTGCCCCCCGACCGGTGCTGCCGTTGCGGTGAACACCTGCGTGGTGCTGGCCGCGGCGGGATCCATGCTGACGCTGTAATAACCCTTCTCGGACAACGGATTGGTGTAGCCCAGCTCGGTCAATGCACCATAGTGATTATTGGTCGCGTAGAACCGCTCCTGCGCATTGGCAATGCGCAACAACCACTCCTGCCCGTCCACCCGATGTGCGCGAATCGCGTAACGGCTGTACGTGGGTATCGCGATAGCCGCGAGTATCGCAATGATCACCACCACGATCATCAGTTCGAGCAAGGTGAAACCGCGTACACGTGCCATAGCCTGTATCCCTCTGCCGGCATTACTGGTCATTGTTCAATTCCCGCCACGCGCGCCGACGCCAGATGGCATCGTCGATGTTCAGGTTGCCGCCACCTTGCAGTTGCAGGCCTGGAATCAGGAGTTTGCCGCCACCGATCACCGTGGCCACCGGTACCGAGCCACCGGTTGGCGGATTGTTGACCAGACCGCCGACCACGCTGACACCAGTGACCGCCGTACCCCATGTGGTGGGCGCCGGCGGACCGGAAAGGCCTCCACCCGAACCACCAGTTGCAGCATTCAATACCATCAGCGCGCCGGCGATGGTGGCAGTGCAGGGATCCTGGCTGCCCGGGATCAAGGTGGTGACGATCGCGCGGTTGGTGTCGAACAACGCACCGGCTGTCACCACCACCCGCTCGCCCGGTGAACTGGTGAGGTTCAGATCGATATACCAACCATTCTGGGTCACGGCGAGTGCGTTGTCAGTCAGGCCGCGCACCGTATTGACGCCATTGGCAGAGGTTGCCTGATACAACGTCTGCTGCTGCAGATCGGCGTGCACGGCCGTGATGGGTGTACCGCTGCTGCTATCGAGCTTGTCGCGGATACCGTAGATCGACTGTGTGGACGCGCTGTTGCTGGTGTTGTCGGCGGCGCCAATATATTTGCCGGTGCCGAACACCACGATGAAGCGGTTGGTCGCCGGATCGGGGAACAGTCGCGGCATCACGGTGATCGGCTGCGCTCCCTGGGTGACCGGTTGGTAGGCCAGCGTCACATGCGACTGCCAGTTGGCAGGATCGGCATCAGTGAGATCGAAGCGCCACAGATTGCCGTTGAGATCACCGGCGAATGCCACGTCATCCACCTGGTCGTTGTTGTAGTCACCCAGCACGACGGAGGACAAGCCGCCGCTGGTCACGCCAGTGATCGTGGTGAGGGTCTTCAGTTCCTTGATCATGGCGCCGGTCTCGGCGTCCAGGATGAACAGCGAACTGTAGCCGTTGGACGCAGCCGCCAGAGTGGTGCAATTAACGGGTTTGTCCGACTTGCTGCAATCGGGGAAATAGCCACCCGGCACCAGCACCACCCACTTGCCATTCTTGAGGCGCCCGATATTCGGTTGGCCGTAGGTATAGCCGAGGTTGGCCGGGTTGCCTTCCGTGCTGGGCTTGGTATCGGAACTGAACTCCCACAGCACCTTGCTGCTGGCGTTGGCCTCGGTGACCTGGCTCGGGTCGGTGATATCCAGCGCATACACACCGCGACCGCCTAAACGTAAACCGCCGACCAATATGGTGTGCCAGGCACCACCAAAAAACACGTCGCGCGTCACCGGGGTAGCGTCCACCGTCGGTGCGAACTTGAAATTGCTCTTCGCGGTCAGGTTGGCGAGGTTGGGATACACCGTGCGCGGCACGTATGCGAACACCTCCCTGCCCGCGTTGGCATCCGGTACCGCCTGTGGCGGCGTGGCCGTATTCATGACTTCCTTGGCGTTGAACGCATGCAGCATGCCGTCGTTGGCGCCCACATAAACGACCGGAAGACGGTCCAAATTGTCCTTGACGAAGCTTTCGTAGCTATGGCACGTGGTCGGCGTGGTCGTGGCACAGGTTGTCGAATCCCCCGCCATGGCCAATGCCTCGGGCGAACCAGTCGGCCATGTGTTGCGATAGCCGCTGGACGGCGCACTTACAAACACCGCCTGCGAATTGATGATCGCGCCAAGCAGATTGGTGCGTGAACGATACGTACTGCCTTCCAGCCCGCGCACGCCGCGCAGATAATCCAGGCGGGCCTGGCCGTTATCGGTACCGCCAGCACAGGTCAGAGAACCGCTCAACAACGTCTGCGCGCTCAGATAGGCGCTGCCCGTGCTGGCGGTGAGATTGTCCAGATCGGTGCATGTCCTAAATGCTATGCCCGCATTGAAACTGCCGTCCGCCTTTTCCGTGGCGGTGAGAATCTGGCGCGACTTCACCCCCGTAAGCAGGGTCGGGTCGGTGATGGTCCGATCAGTAAGATCCGCAGCCGCATCCCACGCCGGCGTCAGCGACACCGAGCCGTCCGCGTTGGCGGTAAGCGCCTTGAAGACGCCACTCCAGTCACCTGAGCTATAGCCCGCCGAGAAACCCAATGCACCCTGCACCAGCACGCTGGTATTGAGTGCGCTGGTCGTGGCGGGCACGTTGCGGGCGGTGATGTTGGTGAGGATGTTGGTCAGCTGGTCGACCAGGTTCTGCGGGTTCGCCGCATTGAAATAGTCGCCACGGCTGTTGATGGCTGCATGCCAGGTATCGTCGATGCCCGTCGGATCATTGTTCAGGGGTGCCGTCCAACCCGTCTTGCCCGTGGAGTTGGCCTGCCCCATGCGCAACTTGCACAGATCGTTGGTCGCATCCACACAATCCGCGTCGGCTGAATACGTGAGCTTGCCGGGCACTCCCAGAGTCACCATGTACTGCACGAGGTGCGGCCAGTTGGCAGGATCATTCTTCGGGTTGAAGTATTGCTCCAACGTCGGCGAGGTGGCGCTGGTAATCACGCCCGTCGTCGTGTCCGGCATATACGGCGGCACGATCCCCTTGGACGGGTAAAGATCCGGCCGCAGGTTCGTGGCCCAGTAATTGAATGCGATATCGGCCAACGAGGGCGTGTACTCGCTCGCGCCCTGCACGTCCCAGAACACCCGTGATTCGGCGGCGGTCACCGAATACGGCGTGCCATCGGGCAACTGGGTGATCGCCGTACTGGCCGGCTGGAGCCCGCTCACCGTGTAGTTCGAACTCTCGTTCCAGTAACCATCCGTCACCAGCATGTGGTAATTCTGCCGGCACACCAGCTCCAGGCCGTCGGCACCACTGACCTTGGGTGGATCCCAATACGGGTCGTGCAGGTCGCCGGAATTGGCACCGCCCGTGTTGCCGTTGCCGCGCTTGAAGAATTCACCGGCGCGGATGGTGGCTGCGCGATTCGGCGTGTCGTTGCTGCCATAGACCTGGAATATCCAGTTGAAGAACGCGCTGCGATAGCAAGGCGGCGGCGTGGTCACCGTGCCCGTCTGCTGCTGGGTCGTCAGCGGGTTTGTCGCAGTGGCATCGCAGCCGTTGGCATCCAGCAAGCTCGTAATGATGGCGTTGCTTGGCAACAAATAATTGTCGTTCTTCAACACCTGCCATGCGACACGGATGCTGTTGCCGAAGCCGCCGGTATCGGTCGCAGCGCCGAGCGAACCGAACACCCGCGACAACGCTGTCCGCGTCATCAGGTTGCGTGTGCGGTAGTACGCATACCAATTGGCGAAGTTTTGCCACTGGTTCACCGACTGGCCATTGATGGTGACCGTAGTGTTGGGGACGGACACGGCTTCCCAGTTGCCGGTGGTGTACAAATTGCCCAAGCCGGCGGCGTCAGGGTTGCCGTAGGCATCAACTGTGATGGTTGGCGCCGTCGATTTGTAACGGTAGTAATAAGGGCCACCGTTAGGGTAGACCGCACCGTCCGGGCCCGCCGTCAGGCCATCCATGGGTGAGCTGCCGTAACCGCATTTCCAGCGATTGTCGTTGCTTAAAGTGGGCGTGCCCGACGTGTTCGTAACGGTGACCGTCCAGGTGATGTACTGACTGGTAGCACTAGTCTTGTCACCAGTGACCGTCGTGTAGCTGCTCGAAGAGCTGTTCCTGGTTTGCAGGTTGGCACCGTAATAGACAGTACTGATTCCACTACCCGTACTACCGTCGAAGCTTTTGACGTAATAGACATTGGTCTTGGGGTTACCGCTTCCGGTGGTCCCTGATGAGTGCGTATTGCAGGAACCCGAGTCGGCATTCGATGGGCATGATGTGCCGAACGTGGCGTACAAGGTCTTCGTCGAGGGATAGGTAATCTTGACCGTGCCGGTAAGATTGGTCAGACCGGTGGGATCTTGCGATCCATTTGGGTTGTTGCGATAGCTAGACGTGGTGTCGATCGGCACCGGGAGATACGGCCGATTGATGCCGATGCTGTCCAGCGGGACTTTCGACATGTCGAAGGTCCCGGTACTTTCTGTTCCTGCTTGCGGAAAGCGGGTTCCATCCGCCTTCACCGGTGGCGTATAAACGACATTCGGGTTGTAGTACACGCCATTCATAGCGCGGGAAAGAATGTCGGAGGCGCTGGTGACGCGGGGATCGATCAGACCGGCGCAACGCCATGGCCCACTCCAGCTGCCACCATCGAACGGCCGGTTATCGCCCATGTAGTTGCTTGCCATCGACCCGGAGTTGTCGAAGGTCACCACGATGTTCGGCGACACCGCCTGGGTCACGTTCGGCGGCGTCGGGCTGAGTTCCACGATGCCGGATGTGGCCACCGTGGCCGCGGATGCAGGCGCAGATGCAAAAGTGCTGCCGGCGGCAACCAGCGCCATGACCGACAGCGAGGTCTGCACCGGCACCGGTGCGGACAAGCCACCCGTCAGGGTAAGCAGGCCACCCATCACGGCTGACGGTATGCGCTTGGCAAGAAAATGAAGACTAAGCATGGCCTGGATACTCCGACTCAATTGCTTTTGGCGGCAAACGTGCTTTCGAGCACGCGCACAGTATTTTCGTTGGCACCGCTGGCGCGTGCCGTAATGCGGTAGATGTGGCGACTGGTGCTCCCCGCGCCGCCGTTGCTGGCTCCGGTGGCACCGGACTCATGCAGCGTTCCGCTGATTCCTGGCGGGAGTTCGACGCCCATATCCTCGATCACGTACAACGGATTCTTCGCCAACTTGCCGTTGCCCGTGGTGAAGTCGGTGGCACCAGCCACGCCCATGTAAGTCGTAGCCCCGGGCGTGACCCAGCCGGGCTTGGTGCGGAAGTTGACAACGTTGGTGATCGGGCTGGCCGGATCGAAGATGTAGCAATCGGTGAAGATGCCGCTGCCACAGTTGAGATGCGAGCCGACGTTGCTGGTGCTGGTCCACAATTTCCACTCGGCGCCGCGCAACGCCGTCTGGGCATTCATCTCGGCCTGCTGTGCGTTGTGCAGACCACCGGCCATACGCTCCTGCAGCAACGAGCGGCCGGACGCGCTGATCGCGAGGATGGTCAGCAACATCAGGAAAATCAACGCCACCACCAGCACCGCACCGCGCTGTGCGTGGACGGGTCGTTGGATGGAAGGCAACTTGTTCGACATCGACATGCTCGACTCCATGGACTCTCTCAACGGCTGCAACGGATAGCCAGCGGCTGCATCACGGGTTGTAGTTACGTATCGCCACCAGCGTGGTGAACTCGCGTCGCAGCAATTGATCGGGGAAACCTTGATCACTGGGCCTGGTGGCATGACCGCTGGGTGGCAACAGTCCCGTATTGGTATCGGCGCTGTAGCTGTAATTCAGATCGTTGCTGCCGAGCGTGTAGAGCGGCACCTGACCGTCCATCAGGACGCTGACCTCGATGCTCTTGATGCCCCGCCACAGACAGCCGGTCGATGGAGTCAGTGCGTTGATTTCCGCCGGGGGACAATCGGTGGACGCGTCGACGTCGTTGGCATCGAGAAAGCTGGTGTTGCCGGCGGAATCCTGGACGCCGTAGCGAAAATCGAGCCGCTCGATGCCGCGCAGGAGTTCATCCTCGCTTCCGCCCCGGGCCGCGCTGGCACCATTGACGCGGCGCATCAGAGCACCAGTGAACGGCGCGTTGCCGTCGTTATTGACGCTGACCACCTTCAGGTAATACGTGACCGTCTGGAAATCGCGATTGACATTGAACAGCTTCGGCGCGGATTCCGGCTGCTGCGCGGCGGGATTGCTGTCGGTCCAGTTCGCTGCCCCCGGCACGGTCAACAGGGCACCGGAGGAAACATTGCTGACAGCGAAGATTTGCGCATTCGAGCAATCAGCCAGCATCGCCAGATCCGTCGCCACGAAATTGGTTACCGGCGGCTCACCGGTACCTTGCACCAGCTGGATCGTGTTGATGGTGCCTGCGCTGGAGCTGACCGCTATCGAGCTGCCCGTGCCGCCAATCGCCCAGCCACTGCCCGGCTTGACGTAACGCACCGTGATGACATCGGCACCCTTGACCCGGTTGCCGTTGCCCGTGCCCATGGCCGGCAACCCCGCCGTGGTGGGATTGACCGGTGTGCAGGTGGTAAGCCCGCATTCGTAGCCGCGCATGAACAAAAAGGACGGCATGGTATACGACGCCGTCGGCTTGACGGGATAAGTGCCGCCCGACCCGCTGGCGGCCCCCCATACCGTGGTCACGTCTGCCAGGGCGCCGCTCACCGCACCGGCCGCGCCGGAAAGATCCTTGGCATACACCTTGGGCGACCGCAGCTGGTCAAGGTAGGTGCCACCCGTTGCCGGCTTGGCAACGCCACCGGTATTGGTGCAGTACTGGCCGTTGGCCATGTGAAGGTCATCACTGATGCGGGTGATCGCAAAACGCCCTTCTTCCTGCAACCGTGCCAGCTGATTCTGCGCTTTGCTGCTGCTGGAGGTGGAAGCGAATACGGTGACGATGCCGGCGGCCACCAGCAGACCCAGCACCATCGCTACCATCAATTCGATCAGGGTGAGGCCGTGCTGCCGTCCCGGGAACTTGAAGACCATCACGGCTGGAACTCCCAGTCAAAATGTTGTGCGATCGAGGGCTTGCTCGTCTGATCTTCAATGCTGCCATTGTTCTGCTCGCTCCAGCTGATCTTCATCGTGCACAAGCCGCCATATGGCGGTCGCAGATCGAGCTGTGCGGTGGGGTCGTAACCGACATCGCTGGTGCCGGTGCAGTCGATGCTGGCGCTTGGGTTAGGCAGGAACGTCCTCAACTGGCTGCTCCACAGCTGCTGATCGTGAATCGCCAGGTTGGCGGAATTGCAGGGCGAGCCCGCACCACATCCGACCGTGGCAGCCGCAACGGGATAGGCACTGCTGTTATAGCTGCCTACCCAGACACCCCGCGGGTTGGCGCTCATGCGGTCAGCCATGTTGTTGGCCAGAAACGTCACCTGGGTACGCAGATAGGCGGAATGATTGGAACGCGTGGACATGACCATGAGACCGGCCAGGCCAATCAATCCGATGCTGAAGATCAACACGGACATCATCACTTCTATCAGCGAGACACCCCGCTGACGCGACAAGACTTGCATGGAATTCTCCCTGATACCCCTGCATGCACTGTACTGAGAGGGCTATCCCTGACCAGCCCCCAGCCGACAAGCGGTAGGAATTGCCCGACAAGCGGCCAACAACGGCACAGGAAACATGATCGCGGTCACGCCCGGGCGCAAATTCAATCGGGGCGACAGTGTCTTGCGGGCGCACGACGAAACATTGCACGGCCCGGGATCCAAAAAAGCAAAGGCCCGCGTTGGCGGGCCTTTGAAGTTCTGGTGCCGGAAATAGGAATCGAACCTACGACCTACGCATTACGAATGCGCCGCTCTACCAACTGAGCTATTCCGGCAAAGAGCCGCAGATTTTACGGTGCGGGGCGCTATGGCGCAAGCGCGCAGCCTAGAGGCTGGCGGAGCTGCCGCCGACGATGCGCAGTTCCTTGGGTAGGGCGAACGTGATGTTCTCCGGCTCGCCGTCAAGTTCGCGCACATCGCCCGCACCCCAGGACTGCAGGCGTGCGATCACGTCACGCACCAGTTTCTCCGGGGCGGAAGCACCCGCGGTGAGGCCGATGCGGGAGACGCCGTCGAGCCAACTGCGTTCGATATGTTCGGCGCCATCGATCAGGAATGAGCGCACACCCTGCTTCTGCGCCAGCTCGCGCAGGCGGTTGGAGTTGGAACTGTTGACCGAGCCGACCACCAGCATCAGGTCCACCGCGTCGGCGAGGCGGCGCACGGCATCCTGGCGGTTCTGGGTGGCGTAGCAGATATCGTCCTTGCGCGGACCTTCGACGTCGGAAAACTTCGCACGCAATGCCTCGATGATCGCCTTGGTGTCGTCCACCGACAGCGTGGTCTGGGTGACATAGGACAACAGGTGCGGAAATTTCGGGGCGAGCCTGCTTACGCATTCCAGCGATTCGACCAGCAGGATCTCGCCGGCGTTGGCCGGATTCCACTGGCCCATCGTGCCTTCGACTTCCGGGTGGCCGGCGTGACCGATCAGCACCACGCTGCGACCGATGCGGCCAAGTCGCGCGACCTCCATATGCACCTTGGTGACCAGCGGGCAAGTGGCATCGAACACCTTGAGGTGACGCTGCTCGGCCTCCTCGCGCACTGCCTGCGACACGCCGTGCGCACTGAAGATCACCGTGGCGCCGTCAGGCACTTCGTTCAATTCTTCGACGAACACCGCGCCATCGGCGCGCAGCTTGTCCACCACATAACGGTTGTGCACCACCTCGTGGCGCACATAGATCGGAGCGCCGTACGACTCCAGCGCGCGCTCGACGATCGCGATGGCGCGATCGACGCCGGCGCAGAAGCCACGGGGATTGGCGAGCAGGATATCCATGGAGTCTCGGTGGTTGAATCCATTGGGAACGGCTTCAGCCGCGATCAGGCTCCGGTTGCGGGATATCGCGGCTGAAGCCGCTCCCACAAGAGCCGGGGACCCGGCTGATTATCGCACGCTGTCCGCAGACTTGCCGGCGAACAGGCCGAACACGATCAGCAGCACCGCACCGACGCTGATGCCGCAATCGGCAACATTGAAGACTGGATAGTTCCACTGACGGAAATACACATGGATGAAGTCGGTGACCTGGGCTGCATGCAGGCGATCGACCAGGTTGCCAATGGCGCCCCCCACGATCAACCCCAGCGGCATGCCGGTGCGCCAGTCGCGCCGCGGTGTGCGCGCCAGCCACACCGCCAGCACCGCACTGATCGCCAGTGCCAGCACCACGAAGAACCAGCGTTGCCAGCCGGCGCCATCGGCCAGAAAGCTGAAGGCCGCGCCGCTGTTGAATGCCAGCGTCCAGTTGAGGAAGCCGGGAATCACCGCATGCGGCACGCCCATCGGCTGCAGCGTCTGCACCGCCCACCACTTGCTGAGCTGGTCGAGCGCGATGACGAGGGCGGACAGCCATAGCCAGATGAGTGCGTTGGGTTTGGTGGTCATAAGAGTAGAGGTCTCGTGTACTTGCTTCCTTCTCCCTCCGGCGACTGAAAGGAGTCCCCTTGCGGGTGAGAAGGTGCCCCAAAGGGGCGGATGAGGGCTCGGGTGAAGCGGAGGCTGAGTCATGGCCGAACCCTCACCCCAGCCCCTCTCCCACAGGGGGGAGAGGGGCTTCAAGCTCAGAACCAGCGGCGATCCTCGCCTGAGCCTTCGATATTGCTGACGCAGCGGCCGCACAACTCGGGATGCTCGACATGTCTGCCGACATCGTCGCGGCGATGCCAGCAACGCACGCATTTCGCGGCATTGCTGACACTGGCGGATACCCACACTTCGGCACCATCCAGTTCCACTTTCACCGCACCATCCGGACGTGGCGTCAACGACACAAGATCGAGATCGGACGTGATGAAGAAGAAGCGCAGTTCCTCGGCAGCCACGGTGTAACGCGCCTGCGTGGCGGTATCGGCATGGATCACCAACTTCGCTTCCAGCCCCGCACCGATCTGCTCGGCCTTGCGCATGCCTTCGAGCACGCGCGAAGCGCTGTCACGGATCGCCAGCAGTTCGGCCCAGTAGCGCCGCTGTTCCGGCGAGCCTTGCGTGGCGGCCAGGCCGTCGTACCAGGTTTCAAACAGCACGCTGTCGCCGCGCTCGCCCGGCAACTGTTGCCAGATTTCCTCGGCAGTGAAGCTCAGCACCGGCGCCAGCCAGCGCACCAGCGCCTCGGCGATGCGGTACATCGCGCTCTGCGCACTGCGCCGGCCACGGCTGTCGGTCGGCATGGTGTACAACCGATCCTTGGTGATATCCAGATACAACGCACCGAGCTCGTTGGTGCAGAAGTTCTGGATGCGCGCCACCACTTCCGGGAAGTCATAACGCTCGTACGCGGCCAGCACGGCCTGCTGCACGTCGCATGCCTGCTGGATCGCCCATTGGTCCAGCAGCAGGCTGTCTTCAACCGGGATCAGGTGTTTGGCCGGATCGAAACCGTCCAGGTTGCCGAGCAGGAACTTTGCCGTATTGCGGATACGGCGGTAGGTGTCGGAGACGCGCTTGAGAATCTCGTCAGAGACGGTCATCTCGTTGCGGTAGTCGGCCGAGGCCACCCACAGGCGCAGCACGTCGGCGCCGAGCGTATCCATCACCTTCTGCGGCGCCACCACGTTGCCGAGCGACTTGGACATCTTGCGGCCGTTCGCGTCGACTGCGAAGCCATGGGTAAGCACTTCCTGATAAGGCGCTCTGCCGAAGATTGCGGACGAAGTCAGCAGCGACGACTGGAACCAGCCGCGATGCTGGTCGGAACCCTCCAGGTACATCACCTTGTAGTGCGACGCCGTGCCCTGCTGCAGTTCCGGACGCTGGCCGATCACCGCAAAATGGGTGACGCCGGAATCGAACCAGACATCCAGCACGTCGGTGACCTTCTCATAGTCGTTCGCCTGGTCGCCCAGCAGCTCGGCCGCATCCAGCGTGAACCACGCATCGATACCGCCCTGCTCCACCTTCTGCGCGACCTGCTCCAGCAGCGCCACGGAATCCGGATGCGGCTCCTGCGTGGCCTTGTGCACGAACAGCGCGATCGGCACGCCCCAGGTGCGCTGGCGCGAGACGCACCAGTCTGGGCGTCCGGCGATCATGCCGGCGATGCGCTCCTCGCCCCAGCCCGGCACCCAGCGCACGTTCTTGATCGAAGTGAGCGCGGTCTCGCGCAGCGACGCCTGCTCCATCGAGATGAACCACTGCGGCGTGGTGCGGTAGATCACCGGTGTCTTGTGGCGCCAGCAATTCGGGTAGCTGTGTTCGATCTTTGCGAACGCCAGCAATACACCGCGCTGGCGCAGCAGGTCGACGATGGCGTCGTTCGCCTTCCAGATATGCATGCCGCCCAGCTCGAGCGGGTCGGCGGCCGGCGTATCGGCCCGATAGGTGCCGCGCGGCTCGATGTAGTTGAGCAGGCCGATGCCGTACTCGCGCGCCACCACGAAATCCTCGACGCCGTGGTCGGGCGAGGTATGCACGGCGCCGGTGCCGTCCTCGGCGCTGACGTGTTCGCCGAGGATTACCGGCACTTCGCGTGAATAGAACGGGTGACGCAGTTTCAGGCCTTCCATCGCCTTGCCCGACGCATGACCGAGTACGCTCGCCTGCTCAAGGCCATAACGCTGCGCCGCCTTGTCGACCAGTGCACTGGCGATCACCAGCAGTACACGCTTGCCGTCGCGCTGCAGACCTTCGATCAGTGCGTATTCCAGCTCGGCACCCAGCGACACCGCCTGGCTTTCCGGCAGTGTCCATGGCGTGGTGGTCCAGATCGGGATGGCGACGATCGCATCGCCGGCGTCCACACCGAACTTCGCCGCCAATGCCTCCGCGTCGACTGCGTCGTAGGCCACGTCGACCGCGGGCGAGATCTTGTCGCCATATTCGATCTCCGCCTCGGCCAGGGCCGAAGCGCAGTCGAAGCACCAGTACACCGGCTTGGCGCCGCGCACCACGTGACCGTTCGACACGATGCGCGCCAGCGCGCGCAGCATGTCGGCCTCGTAGCTGAAGTCCATCGTGCGATACGGCTTTTGCCAGTCGCCGAGCACGCCGAGTCGCTTGAAGTCGGTGCGCTGCGTGTCGACCTGCTCGGCCGCGTACTCGCGGCATTTCTGCCGGAAAGCGGCGGCATCGAGCTTGTCGCCCGGCTTGCCGAACTTCTTTTCCACCGCGATCTCGATCGGCAGGCCGTGGCAGTCCCAGCCCGGCACGTACGGCGCGCGATGGCCGGCGAGCAGCTTGGACTTGACCACCATGTCCTTGAGGATCTTGTTGACCGCGTGGCCGATATGGATCGAGCCGTTCGCGTACGGCGGACCGTCGTGCAGCACGAACACGCTGTCGCGGTGGGCGGTTTTCTGCTGGATCTGCGCATAACGGTCGACCCGCTCCCACTCGGCCAGCCAGCCCGGCTCGCGCTTCGGCAAATCGCCGCGCATCGGGAACGCCGTCTGCGGCAGGTTGATCGTGCTCTTGTAATCGTGGGTCATTGCGTGGGTGCCATCACTGAAATGTTGCCGTCTGCCAGCTGGCAGACAAAGAGTTCAAAGTTAAACGATACGGGTGCGCGCCGGAAGCCGGCTCACGATTCGACCAGTCGCGGGTTCATGCCCAGCAGCTCGCGCGCCTTGCGCGAGTCCAGTGCCATCTGCGCCTTGAGCGGCTCCAGCCCGTCGAACTTCTGCTCGTCGCGCAGCTTGGCGACGAACTCAACCGCCATGCGCTGGCCGTACAGATCGCCATCGAAGTCGAACAGGTGTACTTCCAGCAGCGGCTGGCTGACCTGGTTCACGGTCGGGCGCACGCCGAGACTGGCCACGCCCGGCCAGCTGCACTCGCCCTCGCCCAGCCCCACGCGCACTGCGAAGATGCCGTGCACCGGGCTGACCCGCTGCTGCAGATGGATGTTGGCGGTGGGATAGCCGAGCGTGCGGCCAAGCTGATTGCCGTACTCCACCTTGCCGTCGATCACGAACGGTCGGCCCAGCAGCGGTTCGGCGCCGGCAAATTCACCGGCGGCCAGCAAAGCACGTACGCGGCTGGCCGAGACGCGTGCACCGTCGAGCTGCACCGGCGGCATCGTGCAGGCGGCAAAGCCGAGCTGCGCGCCCATCCGCTCCAGCAGCGCGACATCGCCGCCACGCTTGTGCCCGAAACGAAAATCGCCGCCCACCCATACTTCGCGTGCGGCCAGTCGTTCGACCAGCACGCGCTGCACGAAATCCTCGGCCGACATTGCCGTCAACGCCTGGTTGAAGCGCAACAACAACGTGTGCTCCATACCGGCGGCGGCGAAGCCGCGCAGTTTTTCGCGCACGCTGGACAGGCGCGGCACAGGTTCGGCGGAAAAGAATGCGCGGGGCAGCGGCTCGAAGCTAACCACCACCGGGCTGCAGTCGAGCGCCTGCGCGTGCTCGCATACCTGCGCCAGCAGCGCTTGATGCCCGCGATGCAGACCATCGAACGCACCGATCGCAATCACGCTGCCGCGCGGCGCCAAACAAGGGCCCGCAACATCCCTGGAAAGTCTCATCATCGCCTGAGTATAACGGTCACGTGAGCACTGTTGAGACTGCCCGCTGGCCTCATGCGGCACGCAGGTCGCGCAGCCGGAAGCCACCGGCAAACAGCATGCCGACATAGGCCGCGCCACCGGCCGTCACCAGCACCAGCAGATGCCACAGCCGGGTCGGCCAACGCAGGCTGGTCCAGTCCGGCCACAACCAGCGTCCCAGCAGCAGTACCGCCACCATCACCGTGCACGCCAGCACCAGGCGCAGCAGATGGCGCGACCAACCCGGCTGGTGCTGGTACACGCCGGCCTTCTTCAGCCAATGCCACAGCAGGTACAGGTTGACGTACGAAGCCACCGCACTGGCCAGACCCAGCGCCATGTGCAGGCCGGGCAACTGCGCCAGGCCGTCCAGCCACGGCAGCTGCCTCAGCGCAGGAGGCGCCCACAACTCGAACAGCAACACCAGAAACAGCACGTTAAGCAGCATATTGGTGAGCATCGACGCCACACCCGCGCGTACCGGCGTGCGCGTGTCCTGGCGCGCATAGAACGCCGGCAGCAGCACCTTCACCAGCGCAAACGCCGGCAACCCGAAACTCAGGGCGGTGATCGACAACGTCGCCATATCGGTGTCGTGCGCGGTCCAGTGGCCGTGCTGGAACAACGTAGCCACCAGCGGCCCGGCCAGCAGCATCAACCCGAACATCGCCGGCACCGCGATCAGCAGAGTGACCCGCAGGCCCCAGTCCAGCGCACGCGAAAATCCGGCCTTGTCGGTGGTCACGTGATGGCGCGACAGCGACGGCAGGATCACCGTGCCCAGCGCCACGCCGAACACGCCCAGCGGCAGCTCCAGGAAACGATCCGCCTGCGACAGCCAGCTCTGCGAGCCGACGATCAGGTACGAGGCGATCACCGTATCGAACAACAGGTTGATTTGCGCCACCGAGGAGCCAAACAAGGTCGGCACCATCAGCCGCATGATCTTCCGCACGTCCGGGTGACTCCAGCCCCAGCGCGGCAAGGTCAGCAGATCCAGCCCGCGCAACGCCGGCAACTGGAACAGCAGTTGCAGGACACCGGCGACCATGATCGCCCAGCCCATCGCCAGGATCGGCGTCTGCAACCGCTTGGACAGCCACAGCGCGCCGACGATCATGCACAGGTTGAGGATCACCGGCGTCAGTGCCGGCAGGCCGAAACGGTGAAAACTGTTCAGCGCGCCGCCGGACAGCGCGGTCAGCGACACGAACAGCAGGAACGGAAAGGTCAGCCGCAGCAGCTCGACGGTGAGTTCGAACTTGCGCGGCTCATCGATCGCGCCGGGCGAAAACAGCGTGGTCACCTGCGGCGCAAAGATGATGCCCAGCGCAGTGATCACCAGCAGCACGCCACCGAGCGTGCCAGACACCCGCGACATCAGGTTTTTCAGATCCGCATGCGTGCCCTTTTCCTTCACCTCGGTGAATACCGGCACGAACGCGGTGGAAAACGAGCCCTCGGCAAACAGCCGGCGCATGAAATTGGGAATGCGGAACGCCACCCAGAATGCGTCAGTGGCGCCGTTGGCGCCGAACGCGGCATTGATCGACATGTCGCGCACCAGGCCGAGCACCCGCGAAATCATCGTCATGCTGCTGAACGAGAGCAGCCCGCGGAACATGCTGGGGGACTTCATGTGCCTTCTGTTACCTTCTGCATCGGCCGGGCGAGGGCGCGTAGTTTGACAGCCGCCGCGGGCAGGATGACAGCCTGCGATGTGGCAGAATCCAGATGCCGCAGTCCGCCGGATCGACCACAAGCCAGCCGCAGGCCGCCAGTCGTCGCCTAAATGATTGACGCAACGGCGAATCGACCGCATAATTGGCGTCTTTTTCCAACCCCAACACTGCATTCCGGAGTTCTACCTTGGCCAACATCAAGTCCGCGAAGAAGCGCGCGCGCCAGTCCGAACAGCGCCGCCTGCGCAACATCAGCGCCCGCTCCATGGTCCGCACCGCCCTGAAGAAGGTCGTCAAGGCCATCGAGGCCAAGGACAAGGCCGGCGCCATCGCCGCGTTCACCATCGCCCAGCCGGTGATGGATCGTTACGCTGCCCGTGGCCTGATCCACAAGAACAAGGCTGCCCGCCACAAGAGCCGTCTCAACGCGAAGATCCGCGAACTGGCGTAAGCCAGGGGCGCGATTCGAGTTGCACGAAAAAGCCGGCGCAAGCCGGCTTTTTTCTTGTTCAGGTTTTACAGGCCCCTGCCCGCTTCACGAATCGCGCTGCGGTGTCATTGTCGCAGGCGAAACTCCAGCGGCACCGCATCGGTTTGCGCAGCGGCCGGCCGTTTCGGGCCGCAGGCACCACAGGTGCTGCACCCGTCGCTGCAATTGCCGGTAGCCTGCTTGGGCTGCAACTGGCGACCCAGCGCACGTACCCAGCCAGCACGCTCCGGACGGCTGAAGCGGATCGATGCTGCCGCCAGCCAACGGTTGGTGAGCTTGGGCGCCAGCTTGCGGAATACGATCAGCACACTGGCCAACACAACCACGCCGATCACCGCGTACTGCACCAGCAGGCTCGTGCTCATGACAGCACCCTCGCCACCTGGTAGACGATGAACGACGCCGCGTAAGCCATGCCGAACATGTAGCCGAACGAGATCGCCACGTTGCGCCAGGAGTTGGTCTCGCGGCGGATCACCGCCAGCGTGGACATGCATTGCGGCGCATACGCAAACCACACCAGCAGCGACAGCGCGCTGGCCAGCGAGATCTGTCCGGCCAGCGCATGACCCAGGCCACCACCCGCCTCACCGCCGACCAGATAGACGGTGGCCAGCGCCGCCACCGCCGTCTCGCGCGCGGCGAATGCCGGGATCAGCGCCAGGCTGATCTGCCAGTTGAAACCGATCGGCGCAAAGATGTATTGCAGGCCGCGCCCGATGTAACCGGCGAAGCTGTAGTTGATGGCCGGCCCGGTTGCACCTGCCGGCGGCGACGGGAACGTGGAAATGAACCACATCAGCACGGTCAGCCCCAGGATCACGCCAGTCAGGCGCTTGAGGAAAATCGCGCCGCGCTCGTACAGGCCGATCGCCACGTCGCGCAGCTTAGGCATCCGATACGACGGCAGCTCCATCATCAGCGCGTGCTCGCTCTTGTCGCGACGGATGTGTTTCATCACCCAACCGACCGCCATCGCGCCGAGAATGCCCGCCAGGTACAGCAAGAACAGCACGATGCCCTGCAGGTTGAACACGCCGAACACGTAGCGAATGGGAATGAAGGCACCGATCAGCAGCGCATACACCGGCAGCCGTGCCGAGCAGGTCATCAGCGGCGCGATCAGGATGGTCGCCAGGCGATCGCGCGGATCCTGGATGCTGCGCGTGCCCATGATGCCGGGGATCGCGCAGGCGAAACTCGACAGCAGCGGGATGAACGAGCGCCCGGTCAGCCCCACCGACAGCATCAGGCGATCGAGCAGGAACGCCGCACGCGGCAGGTAGCCGGATTCCTCCAGTATCAGGATAAAGAGGAACAGCACCAGGATGACCGGCAGGAAGCCGAGCACGGTGCCGATGCCGCCGAACAGGCCGTTGGTGACCAGGCTCTGCAACGGCCCCGCCGGCATCAACGCGGCGACGTGCTCACCCAGCCAGCCGAAGCCGCCGCCTATCAGGTCGCTCATCGGCTTGCCCGCGGCATACACCGCCTGGAACACCAGGAACATCACCACCGCGAGAATCAGCAGCCCGAACACCGGGTGCAACGCCCAGCGATCGAGTGCATCGTCGAACACCGCCGTGGTGCGCGGCATCGCCACGGTCGCCGTCAGGATTTCGCGCACCTGCGCATGCAGGTCGGCACGGCTGGCCGCGTCATCCGGCTGCGCCAGCGCCGCGGTGGGCACTTCGCCGTCAACCCGTTCGATCAGCGCCTTCGCGCCGCCACGCTTCACCGCGATGGTCTCCACCACCGGCAGACCGAGCCGGCGCTGCAGCTCCGGCACGTCGATGACGATGCCGCGCTGACGCGCGGTGTCCATCATGTTCAGCGCCAGCACCACCGGCCGGCCAAGGCGTTTGACCTCCAGCACGAAGCGCAAATGCAGGCGCAGGTTGGTGGCGTCGGCCACGCAGATGATCAGATCCGGCGCCGCCTCACCCGGGTAGGTGCCGGCGCAGACGTCGCGGGTGATCTGTTCGTCCGGGCTGTTCGCCTCGAAGCTGTAGGTACCCGGCAGATCGAGAATCTGCAGCACCCGACCGGATGGCGCGGTGAAGCGGCCTTCCTTGCGCTCGACGGTGACGCCGGCGTAGTTCGCCACCTTCTGCCGACCGCCGGTGAGCTGGTTGAACAGCGCGGTCTTGCCGCAATTCGGGTTGCCGACCAGGGCGATGCGCAGGGTCGAGGCACTCATGCTGCCACCTCGCTGTGCACGCTGACCCGGGCTGCCTCGGCGCGACGCAGGGCAAAACGGGTGTAGCCGATCTGGATCAGCACCGGATCACCGCCCATCGGTCCGATCGCCACCACCCGCACCGGCTCGCCATCCACGAAACCGAGGTCACGCAGGCGTTGCGCAATCGGATCATCCGCATGCGCATCGTGCACGCGGTCAACCACGGCGGGAGCTCCTTTGGGCAAATCGGACAGGCGCACGGGGCGGCCTCTCAAATAAGAATTGTTCGCATTGTAGCCCTTTGTCCATTCCGCTGCATCAGGGCCACGTCCCGTTGATGGGCAGCGTTTATCATGGAAATCTTTGCGGGGACGACCGATGACCGATTCCATCCTCAGCGAACGTCGTGGTGCGGTCGCCTGGCTCACCCTGAACCGTCCGCAGATCCACAACGCGTTCGACGATGCACTGATCGCCGCACTCACCGAAGCACTCGCCCAGGCAGACGCCGACCCGGCCGTGCGTGCGGTGGTGCTCAGCGGCAACGGCAGCTGCTTCTCCGCCGGCGCCGACCTCAACTGGATGCGCGGCATGGCCAGCGCCAGCGAGCAGGAAAACCGCGAGGATTCGCTGCGTCTGGCGCGGCTGATGCGCAATCTCCAATTCCTGTCCAAGCCGACCGTCGCGCGGGTCAATGGCGCCGCCTATGGCGGTGGCGTCGGCCTGGTCGCCTGCTGCGACATCGCGATCGGTGTCGACACCGCCAAGTTCGCGCTGTCGGAAGTAAAGCTGGGACTGGTGCCGGCGGTGATCTCGCCGTATGTGATCGCCGCGATCGGCCTGCGCGAGGCGCGCCGGCTGTTCATCACCGGCGAAGTATTCGATGCCGCCACCGCGGCGCGCATCGGCCTGCTGCATGCCGCCGTGCCAGCCAGCGAACTGAATGAAAGCATCGAACGCCAGTTGTATCTGCTGGCAAAGGCCGGCCCGCAAGCCCAGCGCGAAGCGAAGCAGCTGGCCCTGCGCATCGGCGGTGCCGATCTGGCGCAAGCCGAACGCATCGACGCGGCCAACGCCGAGCTGATCGCCCGCCTGCGCATTTCCGAGGAAGGCCAGCACGGCCTCGGCGCGTTTCTCGACAAGCGTGCGCCTGCGTGGGTCGGTGGGAGCACCGCATGACCGAACACATCATCAACCTCGACCAGATCGAATTGCAGTCGGTCGATCCCGCGATGACACCCACCGGCAGCAACGCGGAAAGCTACGACATCCGCTGGGGCGAAATCGCCAGCCGTATCGGCGCGCGCAAGCTCGGCTACAACCTCACCGTGGTGGCGCCGGGCAAGCGCAATTGCCCGTTCCACAACCATCGCGTGGAAGAAGAGATGTTCTTCATCCTCGAAGGCAACGGCGAGCTGCGCTACGGCGACTCGCGCCATCCGCTGCGTGCCGGCGACATCATCGCCTGCCCGCCCGGCGGCCCGGAAACCGCGCACCAGATCATCAACACCGGCAGCGTCGAGCTGCGCTATCTCGCCGTCGGCACCAACGAAACCCCGGACATCTGCGAGTACCCAGACTCCGGCAAGTACCTCGTTTTCGACGACAGCCTGCGTGATGCGGACGGCAAGCCGCGAAAATTCCGGGTACTCGGACGGCAGGCCCAATCGCTCGATTACTGGGATGGCGAATAGCCCCGACACGCGTTGTCATGCTGCGCCGCGCATCGGCGGCAACACCGCAATCTGTTAGTTTTACTGGCTTTGCATCGACACGAACGGCTTCAAGGATTCTGCATGTTCGAACGCGTACTGATAGCCAACCGCGGCGAGATTGCCTGCCGCGTGATCCGCACCTGCCGGCGCCTCGGCATCCACACCGTCGCGGTGTACTCGGAAGCGGATCGGGATGCGCAGCATGTGCGGCTGGCCGACGAGGCGTGGCCGATCGGCGGGCCACGTCCAGCCGATTCGTACTTGCGTGGCGATGTCATTCTCGATGTCGCGAAAAAGACCGGTGCGCAGGCGATCCATCCGGGTTACGGCTTTCTTTCGGAGAACACCGGCTTTGCCCGCGCCTGCACGGACGCCGGCATCGCGTTCATCGGCCCCCGGCCGGAGAGTATCGACGCGATGGGTTCCAAGGCTGCCGCCAAGGCGCTGATGGAACAACATGCCGTGCCGCTGGTGCCCGGCTACCACGGTAAAAGCCAGGACGCCGGCTTCCTCGCCGAACAGGCCGGCAAGACCGGTTTCCCGCTGATGATCAAGGCCGCCTCCGGCGGCGGCGGCAAGGGCATGCGCATCGTGCACAACGCGAGTGAATTCGCCGACGCGCTTGCCTCGGCGCAACGCGAGGCGGCCAGCTCGTTCGGCGACACGCGGGTGATCCTCGAACGCTATGTCGAGCATCCGCGGCATATCGAGTTTCAGGTATTCGGCGACACACTGGGCAACGTGATCCACCTCAACGAGCGCGAATGCTCGGCACAGCGCCGCTACCAGAAGGTGCTTGAAGAAACGCCGTCGCCATTCCTCGACGAGTCACGTCGCAAAACCATGGGCGCAGCGGCCGTCGCAGCCGCGAAAGCAGTCGACTATGTCGGCGCCGGCACGGTGGAATTCATCGTCGCGCAGAGTGGCGAGTTCTTCTTCATGGAGATGAACACACGCCTGCAGGTCGAGCATCCGGTCACCGAGCTCACGCTTGGGCTGGATCTGGTCGAATGGCAGCTGCGGGTGGCCTCCGGCGAACCGCTGCCGTTGCGCCAGGAGCAGGTCCACGCGCACGGCCACGCGATCGAGGTGCGTCTGTATGCGGAAGATCCGGACCAGAACTTCCTGCCCGGCTCCGGCAAGCTGCAGACACTGCGTCTTCCCGCGCCGTCGCCACATGTGCGCATCGATGGCGGCGTGATCGAAGGCGACACGGTGACGATTTTCTACGACCCAATGATCGCCAAGCTGATCGTGTTCGACGCCACCCGCGCGCAAGCCCTGCAGCGGCTGCGCGAGGCGCTGGCGGCGTGCGAGATCATCGGCCCCAAGTCGAATATCGGTTTTCTCGAACGGCTCTCCCGACATCCGGCCGTCGTCGAGGGCCGCATCGACACCGGCTATCTGGATCGCCACCTGGAAGAGTTCCTGGTTGGCGAAGTCGCAGCGACAGACGATGTGCTGTTTGCCGCCGCCACGGCCGCCCTGCTCCACGACGAGCTGAGCGTGAGCAGCGCCGCAACCGATCCTCATTCGCCCGATCCTCATTCACCATGGGCCCGCGCCGACGCCTGGCGCATCGGCCATGCCGGCAAGCGGATCATCGCGCTGACCTTGCGCGAACAACGCCATGACATCGAGGCGCATGGACACGACGGCAGCTATCAACTGCGCCACGGTGAGGCGACCTGCGAGGTGCGCGGCGCGCGCCTTGTCGACGACAGCCTGAGTGCGCGTTTCGACGGCGAATCGCGGCGTATGCTCCTGCGCAGCGACACCACCCATGTGCTGCTGCACGATGCCAACGGCCAGCGCTACAGCTTCGCCCGTGCCGCTGCCTTTGCATGGAAATCGAAGGACGCCGCCGGCGGCAACCAGATCATCGCGCCAATGCCCGGCCGCATCGTGCTGGTGAAAGCCAAGGCCGGTGACGTCGTCGAACAAGGCCAGGAGTTGCTGGTGATGGAGGCAATGAAGATGGAACTGGCATTGAAAGCCCCGCGCGCCGGCACCATCGAGAGCATCAGTGCCATGCAGGGCGAATTCGTCGAGGCCGACACCGTGCTGGTACGGTTCGCCGACTGAGCTTTTGAGCCTCTCTCCGCGTGGCTACCTGAGGGAGTCCCCTTGCGGGCGAGAGGGGTTGGGGTGAGGGTTCGGCCAGCGCGACACATTCGGGCAAGACCGAACCCTCATCCGCCCCTTCGGGGCACCTTCTCCCGGCCTCATGTTCTTCGGAGCTTCTTCATGACCCCATCCAACCACGTCCGCATCGTCGAAGTCGGCGCCCGCGACGGCCTGCAGAACGAGAAGACCCTGCTGCCAGCCGAGGTGAAGATCGCGCTGATCGACCGGCTGTCCTCGACCGGCCTGCAAACTATCGAGGCCACCAGCTTCGTCAGCCCGAAATGGGTGCCGCAGCTGGCCGACGCGGCCGAGGTGTTCCGCGGTATCCGCAAGGTACCGGGCGTGAGCTATCCAGTACTCGTGCCCAACCTGCAAGGTTATGCGCGGGCGCGTGAAGTCGGCGCCGGCGAGATCGCAATCTTCACCGCAGCGTCCGAAGCATTCAACCGCAAGAACATCAACGCCTCGATCGACGAGTCGATCGAGCGCTTCCTTCCCGTGATGGAACAAGCCCGGGCTGACGGCGTGCAGGTGCGCGGCTATGTCTCCACCGTGCTCGGCTGCCCCTATCAGGGCGAGGTGCCGATCAGCGATGTGGTGCGCGTGGCGCGTCGCATGCACGAACTCGGTTGCCACGAAATCTCGCTGGGCGACACCATCGGCGTCGGCACCCCGGCGAAAGCGCGCGCGATGCTGCACGCGGTGGCGCAGGAAGTGCCGATGGCGGCGCTGGCCGTACATTTTCACGACACCTACGGTCAGGCGCTGGCCAATATCCTGGCCTGCCTCGAAGAAGGCGTGCGCGTGGTCGACAGCTCGGTCTCCGGCACCGGCGGCTGCCCGTACGCGAAGGGCGCTACTGGCAATGTAGCCAGCGAGGACGTGGTCTACATGCTGCACGGCATGGGCATCAACACCGGGATCGACCTGGACCTGCTGGTCGCTACTGGCGCCTGGCTGGCCGCGCAGCTGCACAAGGACACGGCCAGCCGGGTCACCCGCGCCCGCACGGCCATGACCTGAGTCACTCGCGAAATCCCGACCCCGCTCGCTATCATCGGTTTTCGGCCGACGGGATGAAGCGATGCGCACGAGCCTGATGATCTGGTGGCGGACGGCGACTGCCCTGCTGGTCCTGTTGTGCAGCCTTTCCGCGAGCGCTGCCACGGCGAAGGGCGACTGGCTGTTGCTGCCCGATCGCGTGTGGACCGGCGATGGCGATGCCGCGCATAGCGGCTGGGCCGTGCTGGTGCACGACGGTTCCATCGCTGCGGTGGGCCCGATCGCCTCCGTCACCGTACCCGCCGGAGTCCGGCGCGTGGAACTGCCCGGCGCCACGCTCATCCCTGGCCTGATCGATCTGCACTCGCACCTGTTCCTGCATCCGTACAACGAGACGCTGTGGAACGACCAGGTGCTGACCGAGCCGCAGGATTACCGCACGCTGGAGGCCGCCGCCCATGCGAAAGCCACCTTGCTGGCCGGCTTCACCAGCTTGCGTGACCTCGGCACCGAAGGCGCCGGCTATGCCGATGTATCGGTGAAGCGCGCGATCGACGAAGGGCTGATCCCCGGCCCGCGACTGTTCGTGGCGACCCGCGCGATCGTCGCCACCGCCAGCTACGGGCCTGGCCCGCGCGGATTCCGTCCCGACCTCGATCTGCCCGGTGGCGCGCAGGAAATCAGCGGCGTCGATGCCGCGATGGCCGCGGTGCGCGAACAGGCGGCACGCGGCGCCGACTGGATCAAGATCTATGGCGACTATCGCGTCGGCCCCGGCGGTACCACCGTGCCCACCTTCACGCCCGCGGAGCTGAAAGCGCTGGTCGACACCGCGCATCAACTCGGCCGTCCGGTGGCCGTACATGCGGCCAGCGACGCCGGCGTGCGCATGGCGGTAGAAGCCGGCGTGGACAGCGTGGAGCACGGCTACGGCGCCAGCGAAACCACCTTCAAGTTGCTCAAGCAACACGGTACGGCTTACGAACCGACGCTGACCGCGGTCGAATCCACCGCCGAATATTTCGAACATTACGTACCGGGCAAGAGTGCGCCGACCGAACGCATGCGCGAAGCCGAGCAGGCTTTCCGCACCGCGTTGAAGCTCGGCGTGACGATCGGCAACGGCAGCGATGTCGGCGTGTTCCGGCACGGCGACAACTGGCGCGAGCCGGCCGCGATGGTGGCCTATGGCATGACGCCCGTACAGGCGCTGCATGCCGCCACCGACGTGGCGGCGAAGATTCTGCGCCAGTCGCCACGTCTCGGCCGCATCGCTCCCGGCATGGACGCTGACCTCGCCGCGTTCAGTGGCGACCCCAGCACGCAGATCGACGCTCTGCAGCATCCGGTCTTCGTGATGAAGGACGGCATCTCCTATCGCACTCCCGAAGCAAATCCATGAACGACACATTCCATATCCGTCCGATCGAACCGTGCGACAACACAGCGATGGCCGCGATCATCCGCAGCGTGATGCCCGAGTTCGGCGCCGACGGCCCCGGTTTCGCGATCCACGATGCCGAAGTCGACACCATGTACGAGGCGTATGCGCAGCCACGATCCAGCTACTTCGTGGTCGAGCGCGACGGCATGGTGATCGGTGGTGGCGGCGTCGCACCGCTGGAGAACGCCGAAGCGGACGTGTGCGAACTGCGCAAGATGTATTTCCTGCCGCAGGCGCGCGGCATCGGTGCCGGCTCCGCGATGATGCAGCGTTGCCTCGACGCAGCGCGTACGCTTGGCTTCGCCCGTTGCTATCTGGAAACCCTGACCGGCATGGATGCGGCCCAGGCGCTGTACAAGCGCAGCGGCTTCACTGCGCTGTGCGCACCGATGGGCGGCACCGGACATTTCAGCTGCGACCGCTTCTTCATCCGCGACCTGTGAGCAAGCCATGAGCCGCCACGATCCACGCGTCGACGCCTATATCGCCAAATCGGCCGAGTTCGCCCTGCCGATCCTCGAACACCTGCGCGCCGTGGTGCACGCCACCTGTCCGAGTGTCGAGGAAAGCCTGAAATGGAGCATGCCGTTCTTCAGCTACAACGGCGCACCGATGTGCATGATGGCCGCGTTCAAACAGCACTGTGGCTTCGGCTTCTGGCTGTCCAGACAAGTCGTCGGCAGCACGGCTGAGGACGGCATGGGCCAGTTCGGCAAACTCACTACGCTGAAGGATCTGCCGTCCCAAAAAGAACTCGCTGCGCACATCAAGAAAGCGATGACGTTGAACGAAGCCGGCGTGAAGCTGGCGCGCCCGAAAGCCTCAACCAAGCCAGCACCGACCTTGCCGGACGATCTGGCTGCCCTGCTCGCACAGAAAAAGCATGCGGCCGCGCGCAAGACCTACACGAGCTTCAGCCCCAGCGCGCAACGCGAATACGTCGACTGGATCGGCGAGGCGAAGACTGACGCCACCCGCCAGAAGCGCATCGCCACCACGCTGGAATGGCTGGCCGAAGGCAAACCGCGCAACTGGAAATACCTGACGTGCTGAAACCCACTATCCGCATCGCCCGCGACGAAGACGCCGCCGCCATTCATGCAATCTACGCACCCTCGATCACCGACGGTGTAGCCACGTTCGAGACCGAGCTGCCCGGCGTGGCGGCGATGCGAGAGCGTATTCGCACCCGCCTGCGGCATTACCCATGGCTGGTGTGGGAAGAAGATGGTGACGTGCTGGCCTATGCCTATGCCGGGCGTTTCCGCGAACGCGCCGCCTACGACTGGATTGCCGAAACCTCGATCTATGTACGCGGCGACGCACATCGTCGCGGCATCGCACGTCGGCTCTACGGCGTACTGCTGGACACGATGCGATTGCAGGGCATCAACCAGGCCGTCGGTGTGATCACTCTACCCGGCACGATCAGCGTGGCTATGCACGAAGCGATGGGTTTCAGCGCCGCTGGCGTGTGGCGCCAGTGCGGCTACAAGCTCGGGCAATGGTGGGACGTCGGCGTATGGCAGAAGGAATTGCAGCCTGCGGCATCTCCGCCGCAACCGATAACAGCTTTCCCGAAAATGATCGAGTCAATTGCGCTGCAGCGCTTGCTGTGCGCTCAGCCGGGTTGACCCCCGAAAAGGACAGGCCCGCCATTGGCGGGCCTGTCGTCAGCACTTACCGTACCGGCGAGCTCGCACGTTCGCGCATCAATGATTCGCAAGGATGCTCGCGATGATGCCGGTAGTGATCGCGACCAGCAGGAAGTCCCCGTTGTCGCTGCGCACATAACGATAGCCGCGCGGCGGCTGGCGCAAATGATGGCTGCGCCAGTCGGTCACGACATAGGAGCCGCCACGGTACTCTCTCGGCACATAGCCGCCCCGCTTGTACCAGCCTTCATGACGACCGCGGTCGTACATGCCGCGATAGTTCCGGGCATGGCCGCGATTACCGCGATTCTGGTCGTGATTCCCCCGGTCCTGATACTGACCGCGATTACCCCGGTTCCGACCGTGATTGCCCTGATCCTTACCCTGGTCCTGATGCTGCTGCTGGTCGCGATAATCCTGAGCCGACGGTTGCGCCACCGCGGAGGCAACGGAAAACATCAACAATGCGCCACAGACCACCCACATACGCCGTTGCTTGTGCATGACTCTTCACCTCAGGGATGGACGAGAGCCGGACAGCAGCTCTTGCCGGGATGCGTTCGGAGAATTCCGAAGGGTTGGCGATCTCGAAAGATCGCCAACCCTGCAAGCACTATCTGTGTTGAGAAGCCTCGCGCACGTGAATATTTCCGTGAAGCGATTTCACATCGGGTTCCGGCATCAGTGCGAAAGCAGGATGTCGGCGATGATGCCGCTGGCGATCGCCACCAGCAGGAACTGGCCATCGTCACCACGCACGTAGCGATAGCCATATGGCGGCTGGCGCAGGTGATAGACCTGCCAGTCATCGACTACGTAGCGACGGTCGCGGTATTCGGCCGGAATGTACCCGCCACGCTTGTACCAGCCCTCGTGCCGGCCACGGTCGTGCCTCACGTAATAGCCGCGATGGTCGTCACGGTCGTAGCGAACCTGGCGATCCCGGTCATGACCACGGTCGCCGCGATCATTCCAGTCACGGTCACGGTCATGGCCATTGTCGCCGCGACCATGCCTGTCCTGGTCGCCGTGCCTGCCATGGTTGCCGTTGCCGTTGCCGTTGCCATGATCACCATGCCAGCTCTGATCATCCTGCTGGCCGCGATCGTCATGCTTCGGCGCCGGGCTGGCCGCCGCCGCAGTGGCGGCACACAGCAGGCCGCCGGCAAGCAGAATCAGGTACTTTTTCATGACGTGTCTCCCTGGAAAGGTTGGGAACGCTGGCCGTGCTGCCAATCAACATGGCTCCCGTTGCTGAAGCCTATCAAGCCTTCCTGAACGGCGCCGGTCAAACGATCCGCCAGGCTGAACGCCACCTTGCGCCTGCAGATCGGCAGCCTGGATCACAGCGGACGGGCGGCTCCGCTACTATGTGCGTTTTTCGGCATCCGGATACCGTCATGCAGTTGAATCAGGTCAAGGCGATCATCACCGGCGGCGCCTCCGGTCTCGGCCACGCGGTAGCACAGCATTTCGTCGCGCACGGCGGCAAGGTCGCGCTGTTCGACGTCAACGACGAGAAAGGTCACGCCGCCGCGAAGGAGCTGGGCGACGCGGCGCGTTTCTTCCGCACCGATGTCACCTCCGAAGACGGCGTGAGCACCAACGTGGCCGCCGCACGCGATGCGATGGGTGGCCTCAACGTACTGATCAACTGCGCCGGCATCCTCGGCGCTGGCCGCGTGCTGGGCAAGGAGGGCCCGATGCCGCTGGCCAACTTTGCCAGCACCGTGATGGTGAACCTGGTCGGCAGCTTCAACGTGGCCAAGGCCGTCGCCGCACTGATGCAAAACAACGAGGCGGGCGAGGACGGCGAGCGCGGCGTGATCATCAACACCGCTTCGGTCGCCGCCTACGAAGGCCAGATCGGCCAGGCTGCGTATTCCGCGTCCAAGGGCGGTGTGGTCGGCATGACCCTGCCGATGGCGCGCGAGCTGGCGCGTTTCGGCATCCGCGTGGCAACCATTGCGCCGGGCATTTTCTGGACGCCGATGGTCGATGGCATGTCGGAAGCCGTGCAGCAGTCACTCAGCGCCTCGATCCCGTTCCCGGCGCGCCTCGGTCAGCCGAACGAATACGCCAGCACGGTCGCCTTCATCCTCGGCAACCGCTACATCAACGGCGAGACCATCCGCCTCGATGGCGCGGTGCGGTTGCAGCCGAAGTAATCTCCCAGTTTCCAACCCCACTCCATACGAATCCATCGCATGAAAGCTTCCGACGTCAAGAAAGGCAACGTGGTCGAGCACGACGGCACCGTCTACCAGGTGCGTGACATCGAGCGCAGCTCGCCCAGCGCGCGTGGCGGCAACGTCACCTTCCGCTTCACGCTGTATTCGATCCCCGGCGGGCGCAAGTTCGACCTGAGCCTGCGCGCCGACGATGAGTTGCGCGAAATGGATCTGGTGCGCCGCGCAGCGAATTTCTCGTACATGGACGATGGCGCGTTCGTGTTCATGGACGCCGAGGATTACACCCAGTACCTGCTCTCGCCCGAACTGGTCGGCGACAACGCCGGCTACATCGTGGAAGGCATCGAGGGTTACTACGTGCAGGTGATCGACGATGCACCGGTCGGCCTGCAGGTGCCGACCAGCGTGATCCTGACCGTGATCGATACCGCGCCGGAAATGAAAGGCTCCAGCGCCACCAAGCGCAACAAGCCGGCCAAGCTCAACACCGGCATCGAGGTGCAGGTGCCCGAGTACATCAGCAACGACGAGAAGGTGTGGGTGAACACGCTCACCGGCGAGTTTGCCGGTCGAGCCTGACTCATTGCGCCGTCGACATGAAGAACGGTGTTCGCTGATGCGGCACCGTTTTTTTGTGGGAGCGGCTTCAGTCGCGATCGTTCTTGCGCATGGCGCAGAAAACATCGCGACTGAAGTCGCTCGCACATGGATTCAGCCCGCATAGTGCAGAATCAGCGCTCCCGCGATGCCAGCGAAACTTCGATGCCCTCCAACGGTTATTCGCTACGCGCGCATGCGATCGAAAGCCTGACCGTCATCAAACGGCCGGATGTGCCGTTGCGCGTGGTGTTGCGCAATACCGCTGCGGTGGTGCTGCCGCTGGGCATCGGCATGGCGATGGGACACTCGCAGATCGGCCTTGGCGTAGCAGCCGGTGCGCTGGATACCATGTTCTCCGATCAGCCTGGACCCTACCGTCAGCGCATGCGGCAACTGGTGCTGGCGTCGCTGGCCGCGGGGCTGGCGTCGCTGGTGGGGTTTCTGATCGGCGGCGAACTGTTGCCGATACTGATCGCCACCGCCGCATGCGGATTTTTTGGTGGCTTGCTGGTGGTGTTCGGCGTCGACACCGCGCGAGTCGGCATGACCAGCATGATCCTGCTCGTGATTACCGCATCGACGCCCACGTCGTTTGGCGCAGCACTCGGCGGCGCGACACTGATTTTCGCCGGCGGGCTGCTGCTTACCGTGTTCTCGCTGGCGGCATGGCCGCTGCAGCGCTACTGGCCCGAGCGCCAGGCGCTGGCCAGTGTCTATGCCGGACTGGCCGAGCTGGCCAGGCAGCAGGCGCACGACGATGCCGACGTACCCGCGCTGACCGAGGCGATGACCACGCTGCAGCACACACTGCTGGGGCGGCATCGCGCCCATGGCCGCGCGATGGAGGCGTTCGGCGTGTTGCTGGAGCTGGCCGAACGGATCCGGCTGGAACTCACCGCAATGGGCGAACTGCACGCCGATCCGACCACCCATGCCATGTTCCGCGATGATGCCGCACGCGTGCTCGCCGCAATCGCCGACGCGCTGGAACAGGGCGAATCGCCCGAGCAGGCCAGCCATGCACTGCAGACCCTGCGCGCCAGCGAGCAGGCGTTGTTCGAAGGCAGTAGCGATACCGGCGGAATGCCGGCACATATCCATGCCTTGTCCGGCCAGCTTGCCGCGGCCGTGCGCAATGCCGACTGGGCCGGCAGTCGCGGCGAACTGCGTGCCAGCGCGGCGGAAACCCGGCTGCCCCAGAGCCTGCGCAGCAGCGCCACCTGGGCCACGCTGCGCGCCAGCCTCACCCCGCGCTCGGTGGCGTTCCGCCACGCCGTACGCATGGCGGTCTGCCTCAGTGCCGCACTGTGGATCTCGCGCATGCTGCAGTTGCCGCATGGCTACTGGCTGCCGATGACGGCGGCCATCGTGCTGCGGCCGGACTTTGCCGCCACCTTCAATTTCGGCTTGCAGCGTGTGCTCGGCACCGTGCTCGGTCTTGTACTCACCACGGTACTGCTGCACATCACGCCGGACGAACCGTGGGCGCACCTGGCGCTGATGGCGGTGCTGTGCATGGCGTTCCGTTACCTGGCCACCGCGCACTACGGCATCGCGGTGGCGGCGCTGACCGGCACGGTGGTGATCCTGCTTTCGTTCGAGGGCGTCAATCCCGGCCTGGCGGTATCGGACCGGGTGATCAACACTGCGCTCGGCTGCGGCATGGCGCTGCTTGCCTACGTGGCGTGGCCAACCTGGGAGCGCGGTCGCGCACGCGCAGCGCTGGCGGTGATGCTCGATGCATATGCCAGCTACCTGCGCTCACTGGCGCGGTCCGATCAGCGCAATGCCCATCGCGACGCGCGCACCGCCGCGCGCACCGCGCGCATCAACGCGCAAGCGTCGATCGACCGCATGCGAACCGAGCCGGCCACCCCACCGGAACTGCTGGCACTGGCGCGCGCGCTGTTTGCCAACAGCAATCGGCTGGCACGCACCGCGATGACCCTGGAAGCTGTGATCGACGATGTCGCCACCCTGCCCGCGCAAGCCGACATCAGCCGCTTCGCCGAACACGCCGCGGACGCCCTGCAGAAGATCGCCGCCGCCCTGCGCGAGCAACATCCCATCGATGCCTTGCCCGACCTGCGCAGCCTGCAACGCACGCTGGTTGCCCTGATGCAGGATGCCCCCGACCGTGCCGCCGGCGAGCTGCTGGCGCGGATCAGCGACCGGCTGGTCGACAACATCAACGCCCTGGCCTATGTGATGCACCGCAGTCAGCCGGAAGTGGCAGCCACCGCGGCGCAACCTCCGGCGTAGACCCGCAGCGGCCAGCGTGCAACCGCAGCGCGACGCCGTGGCGCGGAGGTTTTACACTGCACGGATGCTCAAGATCGATACCCACGCGCACATCCTGCCCCGTGACTGGCCAAACCTGGCGGCCAAGTACGGCGACGATCGCTTTCCGGTGATGACGCATACCGATGGCCGTCACCGCATCTACAAGGACAGCCGGTTCTTTCGCGAGGTGTGGGACTCGGCCTTCGATCCGCAGACCCGCATCGACGACTACGCCCGCTTCGGCGTCGGCGTGCAGGTGATCTCCACCGTGCCGGTACTGTTCTCGTACTGGGCATCGGGGTATCAGGCGCTGGAGCTGCATCGTCATCTGAACGACCACATGGCCGGCCTGTGCCGTGACTACCCGCGCCACTACGCCGGCATCGGCACGGTGCCGCTGCAGGCACCCGACCTGGCGATCCGCGAACTGGAACGCTGCATCGACGAACTGGGCCTGCAGGGCGTGCAGATCGGTTCGCACTGCGGCGACTGGAACCTGGATGCGCCGGAGCTGTTCCCATTCTTTGAAGCCGCCGCCGATCTCGGCGCCGCGGTGCTGGTGCACCCGTGGGACATGATGGGCGCGGACAGCATGCCGAAATACTGGATGCCATGGCTGGTCGGCATGCCGGCTGAGCAATCGCGCGCCGCGTGCTGCCTCGCCTTCGGCGGCGTGCTGGAGCGGCTGCCGAAACTGCGCGTGATGCTGGCCCACGGCGGCGGCAGTTTCCCGTCGTCGATCGGTCGCATCGAGCACGGTTTCAAGATGCGCCCGGACCTGGTCGCCACCGACAACCCGCGCAACCCGCGCGAGTACCTCAAGCGTTTCTATTTCGACTCCTGCGTGCACGACGACCAGGCGCTGCGATATCTGCTGGATGTGACGGGCGTCGAGCAGGTGATGCTCGGCACCGACTATCCTTTCCCGCTGGGGGAGCAGGAGCCCGGCAGCGGCATCGAGGCACTGGGCCTGAACGATACCGATCGCGCCCGGCTGTTCCACGGCACCGCGCTGGAATGGCTTGGCCTGCCCCGCCATCGCTTCGTCCCCGACTCCATCTCCAAGGAATCAGCATGAGTTTCCTGCGCAACGCCACCTCTCTCGTCATCGCCCTTGCCGCCACCGTGCTGTTGGCCGGCGGCGTCCACGCCACCGAAGTCAGCATGGCCGATGGCAGCGTCAACTTCAGCACGCCGGACAACTGGCTCGGCATCATGGAAACCCAGGGCGATCCCGAAGCGAAGGTGTTTCAGGTGCCCGACCCCTCGCCCACCGGCAAGAACAGCCTCGCCCGCGTCACCGTGACGGTGAAACTGGTGAACGACGTCAACAGCTTCAATCAATACAAGAGCGAGGCCACCGCGAAGGCGATGGCGTTGCCCGGCTACAAGGTGGCCGCATTGCCGCCGGGGCCGAACAGCAACATCTACATCGCGCAGGAGAACGCCACCGAGTTCAGCTACACCGAACACTACTGGTTCAAGAACGGCCACGCGATCCAGTTGCGCTGCGTGCGTCCCAGTCAGACCCAGGCCGGCGCCGCGTGGAAGGCCGAATTCGACAAGGGCTGCGAAGCAATTGCAGCGCAATTGAAATAAGCCCGGCTGCCACTCCGAAGAGCTCGCCCGATGTCCCCACGCTTTGAAGCCAACCTCGACTGGGCCTGTGCCCAGGACGCTGCCGATCCGCTGCGCGCGTTCCGCGACGAGTTCCTGATCCCGCCGCATGAAGGGCGCGACAGTGTGTACTTCTGCGGCAACTCGCTCGGCCTGCAGCCGCGCGCGGTGCGCGAAGCGGTCAACGCGGAACTCGACTACTGGGGCGAGCTGGGCGTGGAAGGCCATTTCAAGGGCCGCCTGCCGTGGATGGATTACCACGAGTTCGTGCGCGACGACCTCGCCGCGATCGTGGGCGCGCTGCCCAGCGAAGTGGTGGCGATGAATACGCTCGGCGTGAACCTGCACCTGATGATGGTGAGCTTCTACCGCCCAACGAAAGAGCGCCCGGCGATCCTGATCGAGGCCGGCGCATTTCCCACCGATCGCTACGCGGTGGAATCGCAGATCCGTTTCCACGGCCTCGATCCGGCCACCGCGCTGATCGAACTGGAAGCCGACGAGCCGAACGGGCTGATCTCCACCGCCGCGATCGAGCGCGCGCTGACCGAACACGGCGCACGCATTGCCCTGGTGATGCTGCCCGGCGTGCAATACCGCAACGGCCAGGCCTTCGATCTCAAGGCGATCACCGAATTGGCGCACCGGCACGGCTGCGTCGTCGGCTTCGATCTCGCCCACGCCGTTGGCAACCTGCCGTTGCAACTGCACGACAGCGACGCCGACTTCGCGATCTGGTGCAGCTACAAATACCTCAACAGCGGCCCCGGCGCCGTCGGTGGTGCATTCGTGCACGAGCGCCATGCCAAGGCTGTGCTGCCTCGCTTCGCGGGCTGGTGGGGCCACGACAAGACCACCCGCTTCCAGATGGGGCCCGAGTTCGTGCCCACGCCCGGTGCCGATGGCTGGCAGTTGTCCAACCCGCCGATCCTGGCGCTGGTGCCGCTGCGTGTTTCGCTGGAAATTTTCCGCCGTGCCGGCATGCCGCGATTGCGTGCGAAGTCGCTGCAACTCACCGGTTACCTGGAGTGGCTGGTGCAGACCCAGTTGGCGGATGTCCTGGAAGTGGTCACGCCGAGCCAGCCGGGCCGCCGCGGTGCACAACTGTCCATCCGCGTGATCGGCGGCCGCGAGCGTGGCCGCGCGCTGTTCGAGTACCTGATGGAGCACGGCATCATCGGCGACTGGCGCGAACCCGACGTGATCCGCATCTCGCCGGCGCCGCTGTACAACCGGTTTGCGGATTGCCTTGCGTTCGCCGAGGCCGTGCGGGACTGGGCCGGCGAAGGCCAATAAACCGGGCCGACCGGGAGCACGACGAGGCTCCCGGCAGGGCAGGTCTTCCTCCTACTCAGTGACCGTGGCAGCGCAAATGCTCGAAGCGCTGCGGCTGGTAGCCGGGCAGGTCCTGCGCGTCGAAGGCGAACACGTAGAAGCGGTTCGGGTTCTCTGCGCCCTGCGGGTGCAGGTCGTCGGTGACGGTGGGCAGGAAGTCGTTGTCGGTACCGAGGAACAGCGTGTGCCGATGCTTGCCGTCCTGCTCGATGTCCGGGCCGAACGCCACGCCTTCCAGCTTGGCCGGCACGTCCGCCGGCGCGATGCCGTGCTCGCCGAGCATGGCGACCACGTCGAGGAAGTCGGCCTTGGGCACCGCGGCGGGAACCAGTTCGGCTTCGCCTTGCAGCTGGCTGACGTCCTGCGCATCGCCCAGATCGATCAGGAACAGGTGCTTGAAGGCGGCCTCCGAACCGTCGCCGAAGCCGTTGCCGTCGCGCTCGTCGACCAGCAGCTGGTGATCGTTGACCGCCACGATCTCGCTGATCGTGCCGTACTTGGGCTTGCTCGCCTTGCCGATATTGGTGAGGGCGTACGCGTACTGCGAGACCTTGCGCGTGCGCAGGTCGATCTTCACGATGCGGGTGACGCTGCCATTCTTGCCGCCGTCCTGCAGCAGCGGGCTCTGCATCGCGCCGTAGAGGGTGTGGCCGTCCGGCGTGATCGCCAAGCCTTCCATGCCCTTGTTGGCGAGGCGGCCGACGGTGTTCAGCGCAATCTCGTCGTCGCCCACCGGCGCCACCTTCGGCACGTAGAACATGGCGGGCAGCGGGTAGGCCGCCGTGCGCTGGCCGGACTTGCGGTCGAACGCATACACGTAGGGGCCGTATTCGTCGGAGATGTACACGGTATCGCCGTCGGCGCTGACGCGGATGCTTTCCGGATCCAGCCGCGCATCGAGCGGCCAGCCCGAGTTCATCGATGGCACCGCGTTGTCCGAACGGCCGGTGAAGTAGTGACGGAACGGATGATCCAGGCGTGGGCGGCCATCCGGCAGATCGACGCTGCGACCGTCGCCGTAATACAGGTAGGAGCGGTCCGACAGCAAGGTGGTATCGCGCAACCGCGGGGTCAGCGAGAACGGCAGCGCGCTGCCGGCCGGGTTCGGCGCCAATTGCATCTGCAGGGTATGGAAACGGTCGATGTAGGACGCGGTGTCGTCGACCCAGCGGTTGTACGGCGTGGCGTTGGGGCCGCGGTCGGGCAGCGCCAGAAAGGTGTCGCAGCCGGCGTAGGCCAGGCCCGAACCGATACCGCCAAGCAGGTTGCCCGGCACGCCGTTCTCCAGCGCCGCAGCCGCCTGCGGCGAGCGGTCGCGCAGATGACCGTCGATCTGGCCCGTGGCCACGAGATCCACGCTGGCCTGGGCATTGCCGGCCGCGACCAGCGCGGCCAACACCGTCAAACAGAGCTTCGACTTCATCACGACATCTCCGGGTGGGTGGATAGCCCCACATCCTGCGCAGCCGGTGTTGCCGGGGTATGACGTTGACGATGCCAGGCACGGCTCTTTCGACTCTGCCGCCCATAAAAAAAGCGCCCGCGACGGCGCTTTCATGACGATGATGGAGCTCGGGCGACGGCGCAGCCACCCCCGTCCTTTATCGACGAGGGTTCAGACCCGACTCTGCGGATGCCGCACCTGCCCTTCCCCGCGCACCACGAAGCGCTCCACCGTGAGCGCCTCGGCGCCCATAGGACCGTACGCATGCAGGCGCGTGGTGGAGATGCCGATTTCGGCGCCCAGGCCCAGCTCGCCACCGTCGCTGAAGCGTGAGGACGCGTTGATCATCACTACGGCCGACCGAATCGCCTGCACGAAGCGTTGCGCGGCGGATTCGTCGGCGGTGGCGATGACTTCGGTGTGGTCGGAGCCGTAGCGGCGGATGTGGGCGATGGCGTCGTCGAGATTGTCGACTACGCGCACGGCGAGGATCAGGTCGAGGAATTCGGCGGCGTAGTCGTCATCGCTGGTGGCCTGCATGTCGGGTATCAGCGTGCGGCTGCGTTCGTCGCCGCGCAGTTCGACACCCCGCTCGCGCAATGCCTGTGCCGCCTGCGGCAGGAACGCTTCGGCGACGTCGCGATGCACCAGCAGTGTCTCCAGCGCGTTGCACACGCCGGGGCGCGAGGTCTTGCCGTCGATCAGCAGATTCAGCGCCAGGTCGAGGTCGGCGGCGCGGTCCACGTACAGGTGGCAGACGCCCTTGTAGTGCTTGATCACCGGCACGCGCGCGTGTTCGGCGACGAAACGAATCAGGCCTTCGCCGCCACGCGGAATCGCCAGGTCGACGATGTCGCTCAGCTGCAGCAGCTCGACCATCGTCTCGCGGCGCAGATCTTCGACCAGGGACAGCGCGGCAACCGGCACACCGTGTGCTTGCAATGCCGATTTCAAGGCGGCGGCGATCGCCGTGTTGGAATGGATTGCCTCGGACCCGCCGCGCAGGATTACGCCGTTGCCGGCCATCAGGCACAGCGCGGCCGCATCGGCGGTGACGTTCGGACGCGCCTCGTAGATCATCGCGATCACCCCAAGCGGAATGCGCACGCGTTCGACCGACAAACCGTTGGGCCGGGTCTCGCGGCGTGTCACCACCCCCACCGGATCGGCCAGCTCGGCCACCTCGCGCAGCGCGTTCGCGATGCTGACCACACGAGCTTCATCCAGCCGCAGGCGATCGAGCATGGCTCCCTGCATGCCCTTCGCCTCGGCGTCCGCCATGTCGCGCGTATTTGCATCCAGCACCGCAGCGGTCTGCGCTTCCAGCGCCGCCGCCATGTCGCGCAACAGCGCACGCTTGGCCGTGCTGTCGAGCGCGGCGACGACCTGCGCGGCGTCACGGCAAGCTAGCGCCTGTTCGCGAATGGTGTTCATGCGGTGGTCTCCTTGCCGGGCATGACGTGCTCGCCCACGGTGACGAGATCGTCGCGATGCACCACTTCGGCACCATAGCTGTAGCCGAGCACACCGTCGATCTCGCGGCTGTGACGACCGGCCAGTCGGCGCACCTCGGCGGCACCGTATTGGCTGAGACCGCGCGCGACGGGTCGCCCATCGGCATCGACAATCTCGACCAGATCGCCGCGATGGAACTCGCCATCCACACCGAGCACGCCGCCTGGCAGCAGCGAGACACGGCCACCGGCCAATGCGCTTGCGGCACCGGCGTCGACGCGGATACGCCCCGGCGCAGCCGGCGCGTGCCGCAGCCAGTACTTGCGCGCCTGCATACGGCTGGACGCGGCGGCGATCAGAGTGCCGTGCAGGCGACCGTGCTGCAGCGCCTGCACAGTCGCGGCGTCGCGGCCGCTGAACAACGCGGTGGGAGTGCCTGCCGCCGCAGCCTTGGTCGCCGCCTCCAGTTTGGTACGCATGCCGCCGGTGCCACCCGCACTGCCGCTGCCGCCGGCCATGGCAAGGATCTGGGGCGTCAGCGCGGCAACGTGGCCGATCGGTGTGGCCGCCGGATCGCGGCGCGGGTCGGCGCTGTACAGCGCATCGACATCGGACGCGATCAGCAGCAGGTCCGCATCGACCAGCGCGGCGACGATGGCGGCGAGATTGTCGTTGTCGCCGAGCTTCAGTTCGTCCACCGCCACGGTGTCGTTTTCGTTCACCACCGGCAGCACATCCAGCGTCAGCAGCTCGCGCAGGGTGGCGCGAGCGTTGAGGTAGCGGCGACGGTTGCGCAGGTCGTCATGGGTGAGCAGCACCTGCGCCACCGGCCGCGCGGACAGCGACTGCCACAACGCGATCATCGGCGCCTGGCCCAGCGCGGCCAACGCCTGTCGCGCTGCGAGACCGCTGCCGTCCGCCGCATGCTGACGCAACAACGCGCGCCCCGCCGCCACCGCGCCGGAGGACACCAGCACGACCTGACGCCCATCGGCCTGGCTGGCGGCGATGAACCCGGCCAGTGCGTCGGCGTAGCGCAGCGTGAGACCACCGCCGTCGGCGGCGAGCAGGTTGCTGCCGACTTTCAGCACGGCTCGGCGCCATCGCGGCAACGCCTGCTCGGGCAGGCCAGCGTGTGCATTTTCCGGGATGATCGCCGCCATGCCGATGGCTCCGCTCAGTCATCGAGCGCGCGCAGGCGCCCGCGCAATTCGTCCAGCCGCAGATCGTGCCCAGCGCCTGGCGACACCCGCGCAGCGAGGCTGCATTCCGGTGTGCGCCCCTGCCCCGCAGATGCAGCGGTTTCCGCCGCCGCGCGATAGGCGTCGCGGAACGGCACGCCGGCGGCAGCCTGCTCGATCGCCACGTCGGTGGCGTACATCGCCGGCTCGATCGCGGCGCGCATGGCGCGCTCATTCCACTCCATCCGTGCCAGCAGGTCCGGCACCAGTTCCAGTGCAGCCAAGCCATGGCGACAACCATGGAACAGCGAACCCTTGGAAAACTGCAGGTCACGCTGATAGCCCGACGGCAGCGACAGCAACTGCTCGATCTCGGTACGCGCCGCGGCGACGCTGGCATAGCTGGCGCGCAGCAGCTCGACCACGTCGGGGTTGCGCTTGTTCGGCATGATCGAGCTGCCGGTGGTGTACTCGCCCGGCAGCTTCACGAAGTTGAATTCGGCCGTGGTGAACAGCGACAGATCCCACGCCAGCCGGCGCAAGTCGAGCAGCGCGCTGGCGATCGCTTCCAGCACCGCCATCTCGAACTTGCCGCGCGAAAGCTGCGCGTAGACCGGCGAGATCTGCATGCGTGCGAAACCGAGTACCTGCGTGGTGTGCTCGCGATCCAGCTTGAGGTTGACGCCGTAGCCGGCAGCCGTGCCGAGCGGATTCGCATCGATCCACGTTGACGTCTGCTGCGCGCGCAGCGCGTTGTCGATGAAACCCTCGGCAAACCCGGCAAACCACATCGCGGTGGACGACACCACGGCGCGCTGCAGGTGGGTGTAGCCGGGCAACGGCACGGCTGGCTGCGCCGCGCGATCCAGACAGACCTGCGCGATGGCGCGGCAATGCGCCTGCAGCGTGGCCAGCTGCTCCTTCAGCCACAGCCGTGTGGCGACCAGGATCTGGTCATTGCGGCTGCGCCCGGTGTGCACGCGGCGGCCGGCATCGCCGAGCCGTTCGGTGAGCCGTGCCTCGATCGCCGAATGGCCGTCCTCGTAGCGATCGTCGAGCACGAACGCGCCGCTGCGAAAGTCCCCGGCCAGCGCATCCAGTTCACGCTTCAGCGCCATCGCCTCGTCGGCACTGACCACGCCGATGTGAGCCAACCCCTCGACATGCGCCTTGCTGGCGGTGATGTCGTGCAGGAAGAATTCGCGATCCAGCAGCACGTCGTCGCCGGCGAGGAACTGCATGATCTTCGCGTCGATCTGCACGCCGGATTTTTGCCAGAGCGGCTGGGTCATGGTGATGTCCTGGATGGGTCGTTCACAACGGAATGGCGGTGTATTCGTCCACACCGATGGCACGGTTGATGTTCTGCATGGCCTGAGTCGCTGCGCCCTTCAGCAGGTTGTCCAGCGTCGCCACGATCACCACGCGCTTGCCATCCGCGGAAAGCGTGAAGCCGCCGATCTCGGCGTGGTGCCGATGGGCGATGCGGCTGACCCATGGTGCTTCGTCGGTCACGCGGACCAGCTTCTCGCCGTCGTACGCCGAGTGAAAGCGCTGCAGCACATCCTCACGCTTCAGCGGGCGGCTGAGATAAAGGTTGGTGGTGACGGTGAGCCCGCGAAAATGCGGTGCCACGTGCGGCATGAATTCCACCGGCACGCCGAGCCGGAACGAGGCTTCCTTCTCGTGCATGTGCCCGGTGAGCGCATACGGCATCAGGTTGTCGCGCAGCTTGTCCGGATCATTCTTGTCCGACGGCGTGGTGCCTGCGCCGGAATAGCCCGACACGCCGAAGCACACCGGCGGCGCCGCCAGCAGATCCTTCAACGGCGCGATCGACAGCTGCATCGCCGTGGCGTAGCAGCCCGGGTTGCTGATGCGCCGCTGGCCACGCCATTGCTCGCGCATCAGCTCAGGCAAGCCGTAATACCAGGCCGGATCGAAACGGTAGTCGGCGGAGAGGTCAAGGATCAGCGGGTCGACACCGGCACCATCGAATGCCGCCACGCAGGCGGCGGCCTTGCCATTGGGCAACGCCAGGATCACCACGTCCGCACCGAGCTTGGGCAGATCCTCGTGGGCCGGCGCGCTGTAACGCAGCTCACCGCGATACTCCGGCACGTGTGCGTCAACGCGCTGACCATCCAGCTCACGCGACGACACGAAGCTCAACGTCAACGCCGGATGCGCTGCGATCAGACGAATCAACTCCGTGCCGGTATGCCCGCGCGCACCGACGATGCCGATACTTTTGCTGTTCGTGTCCATGGTTCAATCCGTCAGTGTCGGTTGCCGTTGTGCGCAGTGCGCCACGCAGCGGGCGATGGTGTCGAGGTCGTCGATGCCGTACCAGAACACCTTCCAGTGCGGCTGCTTGATGCAACCGTCCGATTCGGCGTAATAGAAGGGATTGACCGGGTTGCCGTGCCGCGAACGCCAGAACAGTTGCGGGGTCTCCTCGCGCATCACCTGCCACACCGCGCGTCCCAGGCCTTCGCCCTGGGCATCGTCGAGCACGGCGAACTTGTCGAGATAGGGAAGGCCGTCTTCTTCGGTGAGGATCATCGCGGCGCGATAGTTTTCGCTCACGTAGATGCGCAACGGCCGGGTGCGTTCGAAATAATCCGGCACCAGCGTGCGGCCGAAGCTCGACTCGATCAGCTCACGCATGCGTGCGCCATCCACGCCGTCCCACGAATCGAAGCGCAGCACCTTCTCGCCGCGCCGAACCAGGGTGCCCGAACCCTTGTGGGTGAACAGCTCCTTGGCCAATTCGGACGGCCGGGTGATCGACACCGACGAGGTCAACGGCAGGTCAGCCAGCAGGTCGGCGATCTGCTCGATCTTCAACCGCATGCCACCGTTGATCCACGGCTGCGCCATCAGGTGCTCGAACTCGGTGCTGAGGTTGATCGAATCGATCAGCTTGCCCTGTTCGTCGAGCAGGCCGCCGGTGCCGGTGAGGAAGACAATCTTGTACGGCTGCAGCACGCGCACCAGTTCGTTCGCGGCGAAATCGGCGTTGATGTTGAGGATCTGTCCTTCGTCGGTCTCACCGAGGCTGGCGATCACCGGGATCGAGTTCGCGCGCAGGCTGGCCTCGATCGGCGCCAGGTTGATGCTGTCGACCCTGCCGACCATGCCGTAGACATCGCGATCCAGGTAGCTGGCCATGAACACGCCGGTCGCCACCGAGGTGGCGCGGGTGTCCATCGACTGCAGCGCCTCGACCAGCTTCAGGTTCTGCTGCTGGAACACGCGGCGCACGATGCCCAGCGCCTTCGGCGAAGTCACGCGCAGGCCGCCCACGGTCTGCTTCTCGATGCCGGCGGCAGCCAGCTCCTCGTCCAGCTGCGGACCGGCACCATGCAGCACGATCGGGGTCAGCCCCACCTGCTGCAGGAAGGTCAGCGACGAGGCGAGATCAGGCAGCTCGTCGCGCAACACCGCACCGCCCACCTTCACCACCGCGAAACGCTTGGCGTCGATCTCCGAGAAACGCTTGAGGTACTGCTGGATTTCCTTCGCGCTACCCATGCTCGAAAGCAGGCGCACGATGGTCTTGCGGGTGTGCTTATGCGTTTCCACGTTCGACGATCCGGTAGATGGTTTCTGCGTACTGCTGCAATTGATCGAGCGCGACCCATTCGTCGGCACTGTGCGCCTGCGCGATGTCGCCGGGGCCGTAGACGAAGGCGGTGTAGCCGGCGTCGGAGAACAGCGCGGCCTCGGTCCAGAAATCCACCGCGTTGCCGACCGGGATGCCCAGCTCGTCGGCAAGGTCGCGCGCGACCAGCCGGTTCGCCTCGGCGTTGGCGGTATCGCCGGCCGGCAGCGAGACGCCGCGGAAGGTTTCGCTGAACTCCGCGGGTTGCGGCTCCACCAGCGTGCGGAACTGTTTCAACAACTGGTCCGGATCCATCGTTGGCAGCGAACGGAAGCCGAAGCGCACGTCCGCCGTGGGCGCGATCATGTTCGCCTTGATGCCACCCTCGATGCGGCCGATGTTGAAGCGCAAACCAGTGAGTCCGCCGAAGCGTTCGTGCGACTGTGCCGCCACGAAATCCAGTGCTGCCGAACCCCAGCGCACGGCCTGGTGCAGCGCACTGTCGCTGGGCTTCTGCTCGCCCGATGCATGCCCGGCGTGGCCGGCGAAGCGCATCAGCACCGACTGGATACCGCGATGCGCCAGCACCGCCTCGCCCTTGGTGGGTTCGGCAACGATCACCGCTTCGTAGGCATGCGGTTCGCGCAGGAAGCCGGCGATGCAGCGTGCATCGTTCGCCTCCTCGTCGGTGGAAAACAGCAGCGCGAGATCGCCATCGCTGGCATTCGCCGCCGCCAGCAGCGCCGCCGCCGCGCCCTTGATGTCACACGCGCCGAGACCGATCGCCCGATCGGCGGTGATCCGCAGCGTATGCGGGTCGGCCGTCCATGCCGGCGAATCCGGCACGGTGTCCAGGTGCACGTTGAACAGGTACTTCGGCTCGCCGCGCACCGCGCACAAGGCCACCGCGCCGGCGCCGAAATCGGTCACCGTCACCGTGAAGCCGGGCAACTGCGCGCGCAGGTAGTCGAAGATGCCGCCGGTGTCGATCGCACGCGGCGGGTTGCGCGTGTCGAAACCGACCAGCGCCTCCAGGTGTTTCAACGTGGCATCGAGCAGTGCGCTCATCCGCGATTGACCTCGGCCCACAGCGTGCTGCTCATGCCGAACAGCTTGATGAAGCCCTCGGCCTCCTCCACACCCCAGTCGGCCGACTGCGCGTAGGTGGCACCCTTGGCATTGAGGATGTGTTTCGACTCGACCGCCACGGCGCCGACGCTGCCGCCGTTCGTCTCCAGCGTCACCGTGCCGTTGACGGTGGACTGGCTGGACGCCAGGAACGCCTCCAGGTCGGTCTTCAGCGGATCGTGGAAGAAGCCCTCGTAAACCAGTTCCACCCACTTGCGCGCCACTTCCGGCTTGAAGCGGTTCTGCTGCTTGCTGAGCACGGCCTCTTCCAGCGCACGGTGCGCGGTGAGCAACGCGGTCAGGCCCGGCGCCTCGAAAATGATGCGGCCCTTCAGGCCGATCGTGGTGTCGCCGGTGTAGAGGCCGCGGCCCACGCCGTACTGCGCGAACAGGCCGTTGAGCTTGGCCAGCATGGTGTGCCCGGCGATCTTCTCGCCGTCAAAGGTCACCGCTTCGCCGTTGACGAAACCGATCTTCACCTGCAGCGGTTTGGACGGCCATTCGGCGCGCGGCTTGCACCAGCCCACGGCGCCGGCGCCGGGCGCCTGCCACTTGTCGATCTCGCCGCCGGACATGGTCAGGCCGAGCAGGTTCTCGTTGATGGTGTACGCCTGCTGCTTGGCGCGCACGCCGAAGCCGCGGTCTTCCAGATACTTCTGCTCGTAGGCGCGCGTCTGCGTGTGCTCCTTCTGGATCTCGCGGATCGGCGCCACGATCTGGTAGTCGCCCAGCGCCTTCACCGCCAGGTCGAAACGCACCTGGTCGTTGCCCATGCCGGTGCAACCGTGCGCAAAGACCTTGGTGCCCAGCTCGTTGGCGCGCTTGAGCGCGGCCTCGACGATCAGGTAGCGGTCGGATACCAGCAGCGGATATTGGCCCTGATAGCCCTCGCCCGCCCATACGAACGGCTTGACGAAACCCGACCAGATCGCCGGGCCGCCATCGACGGTGACATGGCTGGCCACGCCAAGCTCCTTCGCGCGGCTCTCGATGAAGGCGCGCTCCTCGGCGTCGACACCGCCGGTATCGGCAAACACGGTATGCACGGCCCAGCCGCGCTCCTGCAGATAAGGCACGCAGAAACTGGTGTCGAGGCCGCCGGAGAAGGCGAGGACGATGTCTTTGCTCATGGCTTGCAGATCCTGGAAAGAAGGGTGGTCAGGCGGATTCGACGACGATGCGCGGCTCGCAGCGCACCGGGAAATTCACGGAATTGGCGATGAAGCAAGCGTGGTGCGCCGCCTCGTGCGTGGCTTCGGCCTTGGCCGGGTCGCTGGCGGCAGTGATCGTCACCGTGGGGCGCAACACCACTTCGACGAAGCGGCCGCCATTGCCCTCGGTGGCCATCGTGCCTTCGGCGGCATCGGCATACGCCGTCACCACCACGCCAGCCACGGTGGCCATGTGCAGGTAGGACAGCATGTGGCAGGTCGACAATGCAGTGACCAGCATGTCCTCGGGATTGTGCTTCGCGGCATCGCCGCGGAAGGTGGGGTCGGAGGAACCGGCGATTGCCGGCTTGCCGTCGATGCGGATCACGTGGTCGCGGCTGTAGTTGCGATAGCCGTCCGTGCCGCTGCCGAGGTTGCCGGTCCACTCCACCTCGACGCGATAGTGATGCTGATGGTTCACGGTTTCGATTCCTCTTGTTGAGTCATCCATGCAGCCAATTCCGCGTCGCCATCGCCGTCGCGCTCACGCAGCCCGACGATCACGCCGGCACGGTTGCGCGCGGGATGGTTCTGGCTCAGCTTGAACTTGCCCTCGATGCGATCGACCGCGACTTCGAGGCCGACGATAGCGCGCAGCGACTTCTCGATGTGGTCGTCCGGCGCATCGCTGATCTTCCACGGCTGCGACTGGCCCGCCTCATGGTGATCGGTCAGGGTTTCCAGCAGACGGCGCAGCCACGCCGCGTCGTCGATCACGCGCAGCCGGCCGTGCACGTGCACCACCGCGTAGTTCCAGGTTGGCACCTCGCGCCCGGTCTCGTGCTTGCTCGGATACCAGTTCGGGCTGATGTAGCCGTCCGGCCCCTGGAACACCAGCAGCACCTCGGCGCCGTCCAGTTGCGCCAGTTCGTTGCCGCGGGCGACATGACCGTGCAGCACCTCGCCGACGAGTTCGAACGGCAGGTGATTGGCCGTCAACCCGTCGGCCGCGTGGGTCACCAGCGTGGCGAACGGATACGCGCGGATCAGCCCGTGCAAGGCCTCGACGCGGGTTTCCACAAAATGCTTCGGCGTATACATGTCCTGCTCAGCCCTGCCCGATCAATGCCGCCATCACCGCCTTCTGCACGTGCAGGCGATTCTCGGCCTCGTCGATGGCGATGCAGGCGGGCGAATCCATCACCGCGTCGGTGGCCTTGATGTTCCGGCGCAGCGGCAGGCAGTGGCTGAACAGGCCGTGGTTGGTCAACGCCATCTTCGCCTCGTCGACGATGAAGTGCCTGCTCGCTTCGCGAACCGGCTTTTCCTGCTCCCAGCGGCCGAAGAACGGCAGCGCGCCCCAGCTCTTGGCGTAGACCACGTCGGCGCCGGCATAGGCTTCCTCGATATTGTGACTGACCTTCAGCGAACCACCGTTCTGCTCGGCGTTCAGACGGCCAAATGCCATGTAGCGCTCGTCCAGTACGTAATCGGGCGTGGGGCACAGCAAAGTCACGTCCATGCCCATCTTGGTCGCGATCAGCAGCGCCGAATTCGCTACTGCGGTATTCAGCGGCTTCGGGTGATAGGTCCAGGTGAGCACGTACTTCCTGTTCTGCAGGTCGCCGAGATGCTCCTTCAGCGCCAGTGCGTGGGCCAGCTCCTGGCAGGGATGGGTGATCGTCTCCATGTTGATCACCGGCACCGTGGCGTACTGCGCGAACGCCTTGATCACCTTGTCTTGCCGGTCCACCGCCCAGTCCTGGAACTTCGGGAACGCGCGCACGGCGATCAGGTCGACGTAGCGGCTGAGCACCCGTGCCACCTCGGCGATGTGCTCTTCGGTGTCGCCGTCCATCACGCTGCCCACCTCGAACTCGATCGGCCACGCGTCCTTGCCCGGCGCCAGCACGATCGCGTGGCCACCCAACTGGAACGCGCCCAGCTCGAAGCTGGTACGGGTGCGCATCGACGGGTTGAAGAACAAGAGTGCAATGGACTTGCCGGCCAGTTGCTGGCCGCGCGGCGAACGCTTGAACGCAGCAGCCTGCTCCAACAGCGCGTCGATCTCGGCGCGGCTGTAATCCTGGGTGGTGATGAAGTGACGGATGGTCATGTTGTGAGGCTCTTGGTGAAGAGTCCGGCCGTAGCTGGCCGGTTTGGGGGTTCGCGGAGGGATCCGCGTGAAATGCATAACTCCAAAATCCAAAATCCAAAATCCAAAAACAAAAAACCCGGCACGATGGCCGGGTTATTTCGTCATGCACATGAAACGCGTGCGACTGCCTACCCGGCCGAATATCCATCCAGCGGTCGGCGCGCACGCGACGTCATGCCAGCTGCCGCGCGGGCGCTGGTGAGTACGGTAGCGGTATAGACGGCTGCGGACATGCAGATTCCAAGTGACGAGTGCGCATGATGGCGACAATTTCGCTGCCATGCAACAAGAAATTAGGCGGCAGAAACACCATCGCCGCCCTGAGGCGGCGATGGGCGGGACGGATCAGTCGGCCGGGTCGACCTGCACGCGCACGCGCAGACGCTCGCCTGGGTCGTAGTTCAGGCGCGAAGTGTAGACCTCGCCGCGGTAGCGATATTCCACGTCATAGCCGATGATCCGGCGCTGCTCGCTGATCGCGCTGACCTGACGGCACTGCGTCTGCGAGCCTTCATAGTCGCTGCCGTGATCAGAAACCCGGTTGCCGACTGCGCCACCCGCTACCGCACCGACCACGGTGGCAGCCTTGCGGCCATCACCCTTGCCGACGGTATTGCCCAGCACGCCGCCGATCACGGCACCCAGTACGGTACCTACCGCGCTGTTGCCGCCTTCATGGCGTACCACCGGCTGTTCGTAGCATTCCTGGCGCGGCACTTCCGTGCGCGAAATGCCCTGGACCGGATCGGCGCGCAGAACATCGGCCCAACCGTAGTGGGCATTGTCGTCAACGTTCGGACCACGCACGTCCTGTGCGCAGACGCCGGTGGCGATCGAGGCGAACACGAGCGCGGAGAGCCATAACCTGGTCATTGCGACCTCCCATCGAGAAACATCGGACGCGCCAATGCACGTAATGTCTGCATTCCAGCAAAATCACGCTGAATACACGCTTAGAATCGACCCGGCCCCTCCACCGCGCTTACACCTTGTTAAGATGCCGGGCTGGCCGCGCTCCGCCTTCGCGCGGCCCCACGCTGCGGATTCCACGATGCCGATTTCGCTCTACAACAGCCTGACCCGCCGCACCGAGCCGTTCGCCCCGCTCGATCCCGAGCGCGTGACCATGTACCTGTGCGGCCCCACGGTCTACAACTACGTGCATATCGGCAATGCACGTGGCCCGGTCGTGTTCGACGTGCTGGCCCGGCTGCTGCGCCAGCACTACCCGCACGTGATATATGCCCGCAACATCACTGACGTCGATGACAAGATCAACGCCGCCGCGCAAGAACAGGGCGTACCGATCGGCACGATCACCGAGCGCTTTGCGCAGGCGTATCGCGAGGACATGGCCGGACTCGGCGTGGCTCCGCCGGACATCGAACCGCATGCTACCACCCACATCGGCCCGATCATCACGATGATCGAGAGCCTGCTCGACAGCGGCCACGCCTATGTCGCCGAGGGACACGTGCTGTTCGATGTCAGTTCGTTTCCCGCCTATGGCGAGCTGTCCGGACGCGACACCGACGAGTTGATCGCCGGTTCGCGCATCGAAGTGGCGCCGTACAAGCGCAGCCCCGGCGATTTCGTGCTGTGGAAGCCGTCCACACCGGATCTGCCCGGTTGGGACAGCCCGTGGGGTATCGGCCGCCCCGGCTGGCACATCGAATGCTCCGCGATGAGCGCAGCGCATCTGGGCGACACCATCGACATCCATGCTGGCGGCATCGATCTGCTGTTCCCGCACCACGAGAACGAGATCGCCCAATCCACCTGCGCGCATGGCGGCAAGGTGTTCGCGCGCTGGTGGGTGCACAACGGCATGCTGACGTTCGACGGCCGCAAGATGTCCAAGTCGCTGGGCAACGTGCTGCTGGTGCACGAACTGCTGAAACTGCACCCGGCCGAGGCATTGCGACTACGGCTGTTGAGCGGCCATTACCGGCAGCCGCTGGATTGGTCCGACAGTGCCATCCAGCAAGCGGTGAGCACACTGGACGGCTGGTATCGCGTGCTGCGCGATCTGGCCGATGTCAAACTGCCTGCGGGCGACTTGCCGGTGCCCGAGCGGGTCGAGGCGGCCCTGTGCGATGACCTCAACACGCCGCAAGCGCTGGCCGAACTGTCCGTTCTGGCCGATGCCGCGCGTCAGTCCGGTACCGCTGAGGCGAAGGCTGCCCTGCTCGGTGGCGGCGCCCTGCTCGGGCTGCTGCAGCAGGATGCGGAAGCGTGGTTCAAGCGCGGCGGTGAACAGGTCGTGGATGCCGCGCATATCGACGCACTGCTGGAAGAGCGCCGCGCCGCCCGCGCCACCCGCGATTTCAAGCGCGCCGACGCGATCCGCGACGAGCTGGCGGCCATGAACATCGCCATCGAGGATGGCGCCCAAGGCACGCGCTGGAGTGTGCAGAAGAGTTGAGTTACTGCCCGCGCGCGGATTCAGCTCGTCCGCGCGATAATGCCCGCATGAACAGCATCACCATCAACAGCGCCGCACAGGTACAGCAGGATATCGCCGAGGAATTCGCGTTCTTCGGCGACTGGACCGACCGCTACCAATACCTGATTGATCTCGGCAAGCAGCTGCCGCCGTTTCCGGAAGCATGCAAGACCGAGGACTATCGCGTGCATGGTTGCCAGTCGATGGTGTGGCTGGTTCCCAGCGGCAATGCGGCGAGGATGCACTTCGAGGCGATCAGCGATTCGGCGATCGTTTCCGGTCTGATCGCGCTGGTGTTGCGCGTGTATTCGGATCGTTCTGCGCAGGAGATCGTCGCCACCGAGCCGCAGTTCATTGCCACGATTGGTCTTGCCAAGCACCTCTCGCCCACCCGTTCCAACGGTCTGGCCGCGATGCTGGCAAAACTGAAGGGTTACGCGGAGCAGGCACTGGCCTGAGCGCCCCCCTTCCCTAACCCGCACATCAAGGCGCTGAAAAGCAAAGCCCCGCATGAAGCGGGGCTTTGTCGTTCTACCGAATGACCCGCTGAACTCAGTCGCCCATCTGCTTCTGCAGGTGCTCGCGACGCTCCTGCGCATCCAGCGACAGCGTCGCAATCGGACGTGCGTCGAGCCGGTCGACCCCGATTTCCTCGTCGGTCTCCTCGCAGAAACCGTAGCTGCCTTCCTCGATCCGGCGCAGCGCCTTGTCGATCTTGGAGATCAGCTTGCGGTAACGGTCGCGGGTACGCAGCTCCAGCGAGTTTTCAGTTTCGCGAGTGGCACGCTCGGCTTCGTCACCGACATCACGCACCTCCTCACGCAGGTTGTCCATGGTCTGGCGCGATTCCTCCACCAACTGGTCGCGCCAGTCGCGCAGCTTGTTGCGGAAGTAGGCCAGGTGCTGCGGGTTCATGTACTCCTCGTTGCTGGAAGGGTGATAACCCTTGGGCAACGTGATGTTGCTGGTGGAGGGCAGCGCGTATCGCCCGTCTTCACGGGTGATGCCGTTATCGAGTTTTTTTGTAGCAAGTTTATTCATTGAGGACGACGAGTTTTTCTGATTTTTGTGAGAGGAGGCATGACTCGCGGCAACCGGAGCGGCTCGCGGTGTAACCATGGCGGTTGCACTCGCCACCTTGCCCTTGAAGAGCGTGCTGGCGGGTGTCGGGGATACGCTTTTGACGACCGGAGCCGGAGCCGGCGCCGGAACGGGCTTGGCGGCGGGCTTGGCGGCGGACTTGGCTGCAACATGGGCTGGCTTGGCCGGTTTGCTGACCGGTTTCGCAACGTGCTTCACCGCCGACTTGGCCGGTGCGGCGGCTTTCTTGGCTACAGGCTTGGTGGGCTTCGCGGCCGATTTCTTGACGGCGCTGTTCTTGACCTTGGTGTTCTTGATGGCAGCTTTCCTGGGCGCCGACTTTTTGACGGCGACCTTCTTGGCGGCCACTTTTTTCATTACCACTTTCTTGGCTGCGGCTTTCTTGGCCGGACTGGCCTTTTTCGCCTGCGGTTTGGCGACGACTTTCTTGGCCGCCGGCTTGGCGGCCGGCTTTCTGGCAGCGGTCGCTTTGGCCACGACTTTCCTTGCTGCTGCCTTGCTGACTGGTTTGTTCTTGGCTTTCTTTGCAGATGTCTTGCTGGCGCTCTTCACGGTCCGCCCCTTTGTAGCAGTTGTCTTCGACTTGCCGGTGCCGGCGTCACGCGCCCTGGCCGGAGTCTTCCCTTTCTGCGCCTTGGCGGCGGTCGAACTACGTGTCGTTTTCGCCATATCCCTTCACCGTTTTTGGCCGTGGCGGCCGGGTGTTATAGCCGATGTGTTCTACACCAGCAAGCCTGCTTCTGGAATACTTGTACCACTACATGCCGCAAGCCGCCCCGGCAACGTGAATGTCCTGACCCATTTGATACTGTGGTTGATCCGTTTGTACAAGCGCTGGATCAGCCCATTGCTCGGCCCGCGCTGTCGGTTCCAGCCCACCTGCTCCGATTATGCACGGATTGCCGTCACCCGCTTCGGCCCGTGGCGCGGCAGCCTGCTGGCTGGCTGGCGGCTACTACGCTGCCAGCCATTGTGCACGGGTGGTGAAGACCCGGTGCCCGAACACTTCCACTACCCCCATTGCCGTTGCCAAGGAGATTCTCCCGACGTCCACTGACTGGCTGAGTCAAAAACACCGAACTCGTCAATGAAGGCCGCCCCCCTCCACGCCGACCTGCGTGTGAAGGATGGCCGCATCGAGGCGACCTCGATGGCCAACCCGGGGAATCGGTGATCGACGTCAGCGGCCGGTGGTTGCTGCCGAGCATGATCGACGACCAGGTGCATTTCCGCGAACCCGGCCTGTCCTGCAAGGCCGACACGTTGCACGAGCAGGACCCGTGCAGCCAGCGGTATCACAGGTTTCGTGGACATGCCGAACACCAGGCCACGATGCTCGACCGCTTGCAGGCGAGCGAGGCCGCTAGGTCACGACGTTCGCCGAAAACTCGGCAAAGATGGAATGTTACCGCGAGCGCCCACCCATCATCCTAACCTTCTCCCTGAAGGAGAGAAGGGGCTCACATCACGGCGTCGAGCCGTAGCCTCCAGCCACACCCTTGCTGGCATAGGCCACCGCATCGTGCGGGTGCAGGCTTTCCTGGTGCTCGACTCGGATGTGGAAATCGCTGAGATGTCCGTCGGCGTCCAGCGCCTTCTGGATGCGCCGGGCGGCGTCCTCGCAGAACATCAGGTTGCCACCGTTGGCCAGCGCAAAAGCCTGCTCGTCCTCGCGCTTCACCGCGGTCTGCACCGGTGTGCCCAGTGCATGTTCGACGCGGTCGATCAAGTCGATCAGCTGGAAGCCGGCTCCCGCCACGAGGCGTATGCGCAGGCGCGCCACGCTGCGCTGGGCATGCGGGGTGGCCACGATGCCGCGTTCGCTGCCGAGCCAGGCCAGCACCGCCGCGTGGTCAACCGGCTGAGTCGCGCTGAAATCGCTGACGAACTGGTCCTGGATCAACTGACGCGACAGCGCCGCCGAGGCCGGACAGGTGGAGGAGTAAACCACTTCGGTGCCGAATTCGAGCAGGAACTCGTCACCGGTAAGGCTGGCTTCGATGCACACCGGATACGCGCGCCAGCCGCTGTTGGCACTGCGCAAGGCGGGGCGGCGCACCAGATGCTCGAAACGGATGCTCACGCAGGCGCGGTCGGACAGATCCTTGTGCGAGTCCAGGAAGCCGCGCAGCAGCGCATGCAGCGAATCGGCGGTGAGCTTTTGTGTGCTAAGCGCCTGCTCGACCTGCAGATACAGGCGCGACATGTGGATGCCGCGCTTGTCCGGCCGGCTCAGGTTGACGAAAGCACCGACCCGTGCGCTCGCCCGCTGCACCTCGCCATCGCCCGCGTCAAACAGTACCGGCACCTGGATATCGGCCATGCCGACCCAGTCCAGCGCACCGGCAAGATGGGGCTGCGCGTGCACGGCAACGTCGGGGAGCAGGCGGGCGGTATTTTCCTGGTTCGGCATCGTTGGATCCTGGCATCGGCGAATCGATCGCCGCGAAGCACATCAATTTTGGGGCAGGCGAAGCGGTGCGCAATAGTGGCGTGACGGAAACACTGCGTCTCAGGTCGACTCGGTCAGTTGCCGGCGCCATGCACGAGCAGCCTGCCACGCATGCAGCGTAGTAACCAACCCGGTGCGCGGCTGTCCCGTCTGCAACACGGCCAGCGCATCGCCAGTGTGTGCCGCACGTCGGGCCAATTGGTTGCCATGACGCGATTCCAGCGCGCGAAACACGCTGAGCGGCCCAGCCAGCGTGGCCGACTCGCGCCAGCTGGCCAGCAAATCGTCCAGTTGCGCCTTGACCGCCTGCTCCCGCGCTTCACTGGGTGAGCGCAGTTGCGTGCGACTCAAGCCATGCCGGGCCAGCCGTGCCATCGGCAGGGGCAGGCGATCGCGCTCGGCGTCCTGTTCCAGCCGTAACAGCGCGTACAGCAGGTGATTGAGCGTGGCGAGCCGCGCCGCCCGCGCAGGCGACACATCGGCGCCGTACCACCATGCGGTTTCCAGCGCGGCCAGTGCGCCGTGTAGTGGCATCGCAGCATCGAGCTGTGCGGGGAAATCCGCGGCGGTGCCCTGCTCCAGCTGAGCCATCGCGGCCAGCACTGGTGCCAGCCAGAGATCGTCGGCGATGGCATGCGCGCGCTCGTCGTCGAACAATACCTGGGTCAGCGGATGGCGACCGCCGCTGGCTGCCGCGCCGGCCAGTTCCTCGGCCCACCAGTTGAGTTTGGCTGCGGCGACCTGCGGCTCACGGATGCCGTAGGCAGCGCCAAGCAGTTCCTGTTCCAGCGCAGCCAGCGCGACATGGCCGGGATAACGCCGCCCATCGACGAACACCAGCGCAACGCGCTGCTGCGGCTGCACCGCGAGCCACTTGTCGATGAAACCTTGCAGCACCGCATTCTGTTCGACCAGCTCGATCATGCGACGACCGGTTGAAGCTGCAGCAGCCCGGCCAGCTCGGCCGGGTGATCCAGCACGATGTCGGCGCCCCAGCTGTGCGGGTCGCCGCCGTCGAGATAACCCCAGCTCACCGCAACCGTGTACAGGCCGGCGGCGGCGCCAGCCTGGATGTCGCGACGATCGTCGCCGACAAACAGGCTCTGCGCAGGCTCCACGCCGGCGCGTTCGCAGGCCAGCAACACCGGCGCCGGATCGGGTTTCTTCACCGGCAAGGTATCGCCGGACACCACCGCGCTGGCGCGCTCGGCCCAGCCGATGCGCCGGATCAGTTCGTCGGTGAGAAATGCCGCCTTGTTGGTGACGATGCCCCAGCGCAGGCCGTGTGCCTCGATCCTTGCGAGCAGGTCGTCGACGCCTTCGAAACTCTGCGTCTGCTGTGCCATCACGTCCTGGTACAGCTGCAGGTAGCGCGGCGTCAGCGCCTCCAGTGCCGGCTCGCCGCGATCGGCAAAGGCACAGCGCAGGACAGCGCGCGCGCCGCGCGAAACCACCTCACGCACCGGCGCATACGGCGGCGGCGGTACGCCCTCTTCCGCGCACTGCGCGAGCAAGGCGGCGTACAGGTCGGGCGCGCTATCGAGCAAGGTGCCATCCAGATCGAACAGCACGCCCCGGATATTTTCAGGAAGGGGTTTCATGCGGGTTTGCGGGCGCTGAGCACGTAGTTGATCGCGGTGACCTTGCTCAGCCATGCCTTGCGATTGAGCGGGTTGTAGCCCAGCCCCGAGACGTCTTCCAGTTCCAGCCCGGCATGACGCAGCAGGCGGCCCAGTTCGGACGGCTTCAGGAATTGCGCGTAGTGATGGGTGCCGCGCGGCAGCATGCGCATCACGTATTCCGCGCCCAGGATCGCTGCGCCGAACGCGGCCGGGGTGCGGTTGATGGTGGACATGAACAGCCGGCCGCCGGGTTTCAGCATCGCGGCCAGGTCATTCACCAATGCGGCCGGATCGGGTACATGCTCGATCAGTTCCATGCAGCACACCGCGTCGAAACTTTCCGGCTCGGCGTCGGCGAGCTCGGCCGAGGACAGCACGCGGTAGTCGACGCTGAGGTGCGATTCGTGCAGGTGCAACCTGGCGATCTCGATCACCTTCTCGCCCAGATCGACACCGGTGACCCTGGCGCCGGCGCGGGTCAGCGCTTCGCTGAGTAGACCGCCGCCGCAACCGACGTCGGCGACCTTTGCATCACGCAGGTCGACGCGTCCAGCGATATATGCAGCGCGCACCGGGTTGAGGTCATGCAGCGGTCGCGATTCGCCATCGGGATCCCACCAGCGCGCGGCCAGGCTGTCGAAGCGGGCAATTTCGGCGGGGCTGACGTTGGGCGCGGTCTGCATCGTGGGATCCTCTATGGTCACCGGGAGTTTAATGCGCCAGCCATTCGTGCACCGTGATATCCCAGCCGCCGCTGACATGCGCGGGATCGCGCTGCGCGATCGCGGTCGCCTCGGCCAGGTCGTCCGCGCGCAACAGGTACGCGCCGCCGGACTTGTCGCTGAACCCGCCGGACAGCTCCACGCGGCCTTCCTCACGCAGCCCGTCCAGAAACGCCAGGTGCAGCGGCACCATCGCGGGATCAAGGCTGGGCCGACGGTTCAGCAGAATCAGGTAGCGATTCATTGAAGTCTCCGGTTCAGACGGCAGCAATGCGTTCGCGCCAGGCGCGCGTCTTGCTCAGGATCGCCGCAGTATCGACATCGACCAGTTCGCGCCCGGCCAGTTTGTGCCTGCCGGCAATCCACACGTCGCTGACCTGATGGCGGCCGGTGGCGTAGACCAGTTGCGAGATCACGTGGAACATCGGCTGGGTTTCCAGGTCGCTCAGCCGCACGGCGGCGAAGTCGGCCTGCTTGCCGACCTCGATCGAGCCGATCTTCGCTTCCAGTCCGATTGCCTTCGCCCCGTTGAGGGTGGCGGCGCGCAGCGCGAATGCCGCATCGAACGCTGCCGCGTCGCCGGCGACCGCCTTGGCCAGCAGCGCGGCGGTGCGCATCTCGCCGAACATGTCCAGATCGTTGTTCGACGCGCAGCCATCGGTACCGAGCGCCACGTTGACCCCGGCCAGGCGCAGTTTCTCTGTCGGGCAGAAGCCGGAAGCCAGCTTGAGGTTGGACTCCGGGCAATGCACGACCGACACGCCGGCGGCGGCGCAGGCGGCGATCTCGCCGTCGGTCAGCTGGGTCATGTGCACGGCGATCAGGCGGTCGTTGACCAAACCCAGCTTCTGCAGACGCTGGAACGGGCGCAGGCCGCTCTTGGCCTTCTCGTCCTCGACCTCGTGCGCGGTCTCGTGCGTGTGCAGGTGCACCGGGATATCGAGCTGGTCGGACAGCACGCGGATGCGCTCGAAACTCTCGTCCGACACCGTGTACGGCGCGTGCGGTGCGAAGGCGGTGCTGACCAGGTTGTCGCCGAGAAAGCTGTCGTGCACCTCGCTGGCGCGCTCGAAATACTCGTCCTGGCTCTTCGCCCAGGCAGTCGGGAATTCGATCACCGGCAGGCCGACCACCGCGCGAAAACCCATGCGCCGATAGGTCGCGCCGATCACGTCGGGGAAGAAATAGTTTTCGTTGGCGCAGGTAGTGCCGCCACGCAGCATCTCGGCAACGGCCAGCTCCACGCCATCGCGCACGAACTCCGGCCCCATCACCTTCGCCTCGGCCGGCCAGATGTGCTGCTGCAGCCACACCATCAACGGCAGGTCGTCGGCAAGCCCACGCAGCAGGGTCATCGGGTTGTGTGTGTGACTATTGATCAGGCCCGGGATCAGCGCGTGTTCGGGTAACTCGACACGCTCGCGCGGCGTGTAGGCGATGCGCGCATCGGCAATCGGCAGCAACGCCACGATGCGGTCGCCCTGCACCACGACCGCATGGTTCTCCAACACCACCGCGTGCGGCTCGACCGGCACGACCCAGCGTGCTTCGATCAGCAGGTCGACGGGCTGGGGGACGGTTTGACTCATCGCTCATTCACTCTGCAAAGGATGGATACAAGATGGGGCGGAACACCTTGTGGCGCCCGCCCCATGTCCGCCACCCCGGCGAAGACCGGAGGCGGTTTAGCGCAGTGAAGCTGGTCATCCAGTGTCGCTGCAGTTGCTTGTGCGAAGGACGAAGTGTGCTGCGCACGGGTGTCCGCTGGATCTCTGCTTCCGCCGGAGATGATGTGCCGGCAAAGGCGTGAGCCGTGTTCGCGCGCCAGTTCGTCACTTCACCCGACTGTCGTACTCACCGGTGCGGGTATCGACCTTGATGATTTCGTCCTGATTGACGAACAGCGGCACGCGAACCACAGCGCCGGTCTCCAACGTGGCCGGCTTGCCGCCGCCGCCCGAGGTATCGCCACGCACGCCCGGATCGGTCTCGGTGATCTTCAGCTCGACGAACTTCGGTGCCTGCACGGCGATGATGCTGCCGTTGAACACGGTGACGACGCACTCTTCCTCACCCTTGAGCCACTTCCACGCATCGCCCATCGCGGCAAAGGAGGCGGGCGTCATCTCGAAGGTCTCCATGTTCATGAAGTTCCATACGCGGTCCTTGCCGATGCCATCGATAAACGAAAGCTGCATGTCGGTATCGGTGGCATCCGCTTCTTCAAAAGAATCGCTGGATTTCAGCGTCTGCTCGGTGGTGCGGCCGTCCTTCAGATTGCGGATGCGGATGCGGGTGAACGCCTGGCCCTTGCCCGGCTTGACGAAGTCCGCTTCGGTGATGAGCCACGGATCACCGTTGTGAATGATCTTCTTACCCGTTTTGACGTCATTGAGGCCAAGGGTCGCCATGCGTTATCTGCTCCGGAGGTAAAACCGCCCCGCAGGACGGCTAAAATGGGTATCTGTCACGGGCCTAGCGCCCGCCCAAGGCCCGCCATGATAACCGCAAGCCCCGGTGCCCGCATTACACCGCCCTCACCCTCGACCGACTGGCGCCAGCTCTGGCGCGAGGCTGTTACCGATGCCGGCGAACTGCTCGCTCTGCTCGGGCTGCAGCACCTCGCCGATCGCCTGCCGCCCGCGGACGCGGGTTTCCAGATGCGCGTGCCGCGCGGCCTTGTCGCACGCATGCGCCACGGCGACGCACGCGACCCACTGCTGCTGCAGGTGTTGCCGCAGCTGGCCGAGCTGGATGAGGTGCCCGGCTTCACGGCTGATGCGGTGGGCGACATGGATGCGCGTGCCGCCCATGGCCTGCTGCACAAGTACCATGGCCGTGCGCTGCTGATCGCCAGCGGCAGCTGCGCGATCAACTGCCGCTACTGTTTCCGCCGGCATTTCCCGTATGGCGAGGAAATCGCCGCCGCCGGCCAGTGGCGGCAGGCGCTGGAACATCTGCGCCAGGACGACTCGATCAGCGAGCTGATTCTCTCCGGCGGGGACCCGCTGTCGCTGGCCACCAGCAAGCTGGAGGAGCTGGGCCGAGGCCTGGCCGAGCTGCCGCAGGTCATCCGTTTGCGCATCCACAGCCGACTACCCATCGTGTTGCCCGAGCGCATCGATTCCGCGTTCCTCAACTGGTTCGGTTCGCTGCCGATACAGAAGGTAATGGTGCTGCACGTCAATCATGCGAACGAACTTGACCCCAGTGTCGACGCGGCCTGCGCCCGCCTGCGCGACGCCGGCGCCACGCTGCTCAATCAATCGGTGCTGCTGCGCGGCGTCAATGACCACGTCGATGCGTTGGCGGGGTTGTCCGAGCGACTGTTCGCCGGTGGAGTGCTGCCCTACTACCTGCACCAGCTCGACCGTGTGCAGGGCGCCGCGCATTTCGAGGTCGACGACGCCCGTGCGCTTGCATTGATGGATGCCCTGCGCGCGCGCCTGCCGGGCTATCTGGTGCCCAGGCTGGTCCGTGAAGTGGGTGGTGACGCCTCCAAGCGACCGGTGTGAGCAGGCGGCGGTCACTGTTATGCGGTTTTTCGCTGGCGGCTGGTGGCGGAATCCGTTACAAACATCAGTGACGGACGAGCATGCAAACCAACTCGCACAGCCCATGCTGATCAACGGACAGCTCAACGCCCCATGAAAAAAGATTACGTCATCAAGATCCTCTTCATCGAGAGCTCGCTCGAGGAAGCGGAGCAGATCATCAGCCTGCTGCGCAATACCGGCATCGCCGTGCGACCGGCCCGCGCCACCAATATCGAGCAGTTGCAGACGGCCGTGAACGAGCTGGAGCCGGACGTGGTGATGTTCGATCCGGCGGTCACCGGCATCACCCTGTCCGAGGCCGTGAAAGTACTCGATGCCTATGGCCGCGACTATTCGCTGCTCGGACTGGTCAATACCTTCGACAATCAGGTCATCGCAGATTTGTTTGTGCATGGTGCCCGCGGCGTGGCGTCGCGCAACCAGCCAAAACAACTGATTGCGGTGTTGCAAAGGGAATTCGAATCGCTGCAGACGCGCCGTCAGGTGCGCCGGCTCGAAACCTCGTTGCGCGAATCGGAGCGCCGCTGCGATGCGCTGCTCGACTCGTCCACCGATGCGATTGCGTATGTCCACGAAGGCATGCATGTACGCGCCAACCAGGCCTATCTGGAGACTTTCGGCTACGACAGTTTCGACGACCTGCTGGGACTGCCCGTGCTGGACATGATCGACGCGACCAATGCGGACGAATTCAAGGCGCTGCTGCGCGGCCATGCACGCCAGGAAAAGATGCCATCGCATCTCGCCCTGCACGCGCGACGCGCCGACGGCAGCCACTTCGACGCCACGGTGGAGTTCGCCCCGGCCACGTTCGAGGGCGAGCCCTGCCTGCAGATCGTGTTCCGCCGGCAATTGGTCGACCAGGCCGTACTCGCGCAGTTGCAACGCGACCCGGTTACCGGGCTGTTCAACCGCGCCCGCATGCTCGAATGCGTCGATGATGCAGTGACTGCGGCAGCCAAGGGCAAGAAGGGCCAGTCACTGCTGCTGGTCGAGCCCGACAACTGGGCCTCGCTCGTGGGTGGTATCGGGCTCGGCAAGGCCGATGAGCTGCTTGCCGGCTTCGCCGACCGCATCCGCATGCTGCTGGGTGCCGACGATGTCGCCGGCATGCTCGCCGAACACACGCTGGGCGTGGTACTCGATTCGCGCACGGATGAGGGGATCAAGGAATGGATCGCCAAGCTGCAGCACAGCGTCAGCAACGAGATCTTTGATGCCGGCACCCGCTCGATCACGGTCACCGCCAGCATCGGTGGCAGCTTGCTGGGCGAGAAGAACGCCAACACCGAGCTGCTGCTCAACCAGGCCAGTCAGGCTTTGCGCACCGCGCAGAGTCTGGGCGGCAGCCAGGTCGAACTGCATGATCCGGCTGCGCGCGAAAAAGCGGACGAAGAGCGCGACCGCTACTGGCTCGAACTGCTGCAGCAGGCTCTGGCATCGAATGGCCTGATGCTCTATCACCAGCAAACCATCAGCCTGCAGGATGCCGAGGGCGACTATTCGGAAATCCTGCTGCGCATGAACGGCCCGCAAGGCGAGGTACTGCCCGGATTCTTCATGCCGATAGCCGAGAAGCACAACCTCACCGGCGCGATCGACCGCTGGGTGCTCGACCGTGCCATCAGCTCACTGCAGGCACGCGAGGCGCAGGGGCAGCAGACCACCTTCTTCATCAAGCTCACCGCCGCCTCGCTGCAGGACGACACCTTGCTGCCGTGGCTGGGCGACCGCCTGGGACAGGCAGCACTGAAGCGCGGTCACCTCGTGCTGGAAATGACCGAGAGCAAGGTGATGACGCTGCTGCGGCCGGCGCAGGAGTTCGTCAAGGGCTGGAAAAAACTGGGCGGCCGTTTCGCACTGGAGCAATTCGGCTCGGGCCTGAATTCGTTCCAGTTGCTCAACCATGTCGACGCGGACTACCTGAAGATCGACCGCAGCTACATGGCCGAACTGCCGCAACACCCGGATAGCCAGCGCAAGATCACCGAGATCTGCCAGCAGGCGCGCGAACTGAAACGTCAGACCATCGCCGAATGGGTGGAGGATGCGACCAGCACGTCGTTGCTGTTTGCCTGCGGCGTGGACTTCGTGCAGGGCAACTTCCTTCAGCAGCCCCAGCGATTGGACGAGTGAGCCCGGTCTGGCGCACCGATTAGCCTCACCGCATTCATTGCGGCAACAAAAAACCCGCGGATCGCTCCGCGGGTTTTTTCATGCCACAGCAACGACGGAGCAGATTACTCCGCGGCTGAAGCAGCGGCGGCGGCAGCCTTGGCGTTGACCTTGGCAGCGGCGGCAGCAGCGATGTCTTCCTTGATGCGGGCAGCCTTGCCTTCGAGGCCACGCAGGTAATACAGCTTGGCGCCGCGCACCTTGCCCTTGCGCTTCACGGTCAGCGAGTCGATGGCCGGGCTGTGCGCCTGAAACACGCGCTCCACGCCGGTACCATGCGAAATCTTGCGCACGGTGAAGGCCGAATGCAGGCCACGGCTTCGCTTGGCGATGACGATGCCCTCGAACGCCTGCACGCGCTCGCGGTTGCCTTCCTTCACCTTGACGTTGACCACCACGGTGTCGCCGGGGCCGAAGTCCGGCAGCTGGCGGGTGATCTGCTCGGATTCGAACTGTTCAATGATCTTGTTCATGGCGCACCTGTCGGTTCACTTTAGCGATATCAATGCTGCGGCCGTCATTCGGCCGCATCGTCTTGCCGTGACCGCTCCTGTTGAGCATGGTCACGGCGGAATTCATCCAGCAAGGCCCGGGATTTCGCATCCAGCCCACGCTGCGACAACAAGTCCGGGCGGCGCAACCAGGTTCGTCCCAGCGATTGCTTGAGGCGCCAGCGCGCGATCGCCGCATGGTCACCTGACAGCAACACCTCCGGTACATCACCCAGCGCATCGTGCACCGGTTTTCCATAGTGCGGACAATCCAGCAGGCCATCCGAAAATGAATCCTGCTCGGCCGACAGCACGTCGTTCAACGCGCCGTCCTGCAAGCGTCCCACCGCGTCGATGATCACCGCGGCAGCCAGCTCACCACCGGACAGCACATAGTCGCCGATGGAAAGCTCCTCGTCGACCTCGTGCGCCAGCAGACGCTCGTCCACACCTTCGTAACGTCCGCAAAGCAGGCCGATGCGCGGCAGTTTTGCCAGCGCTTCCACCCTGCCCTGCGTCAGCCGCGTTCCCTGCGGACTGAGATAAATCAGATGCACCGGTTCCGGCGCCGCGTCACGCATGGCCGCCAGGGTCGTGCGCAACGGCTCAATCATCATCACCATGCCGGGACCGCCGCCATACGAGCTGCTGTCCACGGTGCGGTGCCTGTCAGTGCTGTAGTCGCGCGGGTTCCAGGTTTCTACCTGCAGCAACTCGCGTTGCTGCGCGCGTCCCACCACACCAACAGCAGCACACTGACGCACGAAGTCGGGAAACAGGCTGACGACATCGATGCGCATGATCCTTGTCCTCAAGTCCCGCAACCCGGCGACGTCAGAATTCAGGATCCCAGTCCACCACCATGCGCCCTGCGGACAAATCCACCGAACGCACATACGAACCCTGGATGAAAGGAATCAGCCGCTCGCGCTCGCCGTCCCTCACCACCACGACATCGTTGGCACCAGTGGCGAACAGGTGACTGACCCGCCCCAGCTTCACGTCCTCCGTGGTGACGACCTCAACTCCTTCGAGATCGACCCAGTAATACTCATCCTTCGCGGGAGGAGGCAGCTGATCACGGGTGACATAGATGTCATTGCCGATCAACGCTGCTGCCTGTTCGCGGTCGTCCACTCCAGGCAGCTGGGCCACCATGCCCTTGCCTTGCGTTCGACCCTTCACTCCCGAGATCTGCATCTCCACACCCGGCGCTGCAGTGAGCAGCCACGGCTGGTAGTCGAAGATCCGCATGCGCGGCTCAGCCCAGGATTCGATCTTGAGCCAACCCTGCACACCGTACAGCCCGACGATGCGCCCGATCAGGACGCGCCGACTGGCTGCGACCACGCTCAGGCGGCCGGCTGCTGCAGCTTGCCAGCTTCCTTGACCAAGGCCGCGACCTTGTCGGTCAACTGCGCGCCTTTGCCCACCCACTCCCTGACGCGCTCAACGTTCAGCTCAAGGCGCTTGTCCTTGCCCGATGCAACCGGGTTGTAATAGCCGATGTTCTCGATGTTGCGGCCGTCGCGCTTGCTGCGCTGATCGGTCACGACGACGTGGTAGAACGGGCGGCCCTTGGCGCCACCGCGCGAAAGACGAATCTTGACCATGGTAAAACTCCAGAATTGCCGAATGAGCGGCAGGCACACGAGAGACGTGCGCGGTAAACGGGGCATTTTAGCGGGTTTTCGGGAAAAGGGAAGGCCTAGCTATAGGGAGCGGGGAACAGCATAAAGCTGTAAAGCTCCTGTCCTGTCCCTACTCCCGCTTTCGTTCAACGCATGGGCGGCAGCCCGCCCATCCCACCCACGCCCTTCATGGCACCACGCATCTGCCGCATCAGACCCTTGGTGCCGCCCTTGGACAGCTTGGACATCATCTTTTCCATCTGCATGTACTGCTTGAGCAGGCGGTTGACGTCGGCCGGCTGGGTGCCCGAACCGCGGGCCACGCGGGCGCGGCGCGAGCCGTTCAGCAGGTCCGGGTGGCGGCGTTCCTTCTTGGTCATCGAACAGATGATCGCGATCATCTTGTTCATCTCGCCGTCGTTGACCTTGGATTTCACGCTGTCCGGCAGGTTGCCCATGCCAGGCAGCTTGTCCATCAGGCCGGCCAGGCCGCCCATATTGCCCATCTGTTCCAATTGGTCCTTCATGTCGTTCAGATCGAAGCGCTTGCCCTTCATCACCTTCTGGGCCAGCTTCTGCGCCTTGTCCTGGTCGACCTTGCGCTCGACCTCCTCGACCAGCGACAGCACGTCGCCCATGCCGAGGATGCGCTGGGCCAGGCGATCCGGATGGAACGGTTCCAGCGCGTCGCTCTTCTCGCCCGCGCCAAGGAACTTGATCGGCTTGCCGGTGACATAACGTACCGACAGCGCCGCACCGCCGCGGGCGTCGCCGTCGGTCTTGGTCAGGATCACGCCGGTCAGCGGCAGCGCCTCGTTGAACGCCTTGGCAGTGTTGGCCGCATCCTGGCCGGTCATCGAGTCGACCACGAACAGGGTTTCGACCGGCGTGATCGCGGCGTGCAGCGCCTTGATCTCGGCCATCATCGCCTCGTCCACATGCAGGCGACCGGCGGTGTCGACGATCAGCACATCGACCACTTCGCGACGGGCTGCCGCGACGGCGGCCCTGGCGATGGCGACCGGGTCCTGGCCCGCCTCGGACGGGAAGAACTTCACCCCGACCTGCTCGGCCAGCGTGCGCAACTGCTCGATCGCGGCCGGACGGTAGACGTCGCAGCTCACCACCATCACCTTTTTCTTCTTGCGCTCAGTCAGCAGGCGCGCCAGCTTCGCCACCGTAGTGGTCTTGCCGGCGCCCTGCAGACCCGCCATCAGCACCACCGCCGGCGGCTGCTGGGCCAGGTTCAGCTCGCTGTTGGCGCTGCCCATCACCACGGTCAGCTCGTCGCTGACTACCTTGACCAGCGCCTGGCCCGGCGACAGGCTCTTGATCACATCCTGGCCAACCGCGCGCACCTTGATCCGCTGGATCAGCGCCTGCACCACCGGCAGCGCCACGTCCGCCTCGAGCAGCGCGATACGCACCTCGCGCAATGCTTCGCGAATATTTTCCTCGGTCAGCCGGCCGCGGCCGCGCAGGCGGTTGACGGTGGTGGAAAGACGTTGGCTGAGTGACTCGAACATGGCGGAACCGGCGAACAGGAAAGTGTTCGATTATAGCGGACGCAGTGGCCCGCTTGGCATGCATGCTGGCCAAGGCCTGTGCGACACTGCATGGCTATGATCATTCACGTCCTTGCCCTGCTCGCCATCGCGCTTTATCTGGCCGCCGCCGCAGGCCTGGCACGCCCTCTGCTGAGCGGCGAGCAGCCGTTGAACCGACTGGCGCTCGGCCTGGCCGGTGGGGCGGTGCTGATCCATGCGGGCATCCTGCTGGGCATGCATCGCGGCGCATTGGATCTGCATTTTTTCGCGGCACTGTCGCTGGTCGCTTTCGTGGTCTCGGCACTGACCTTGTTGGTGAACGCTTCGCGTCCGGTTGCTGCGCTCGGCGTGATCGTGTTTCCACTGACTGCGATATTGCTCGCGGTGGACAGCTTCGGCGCCCCGCCGACTCTGCCGCAGTCGATGGACTGGCAGATCAAATTGCACGTCACGGTCGCCTTGATCGCATTCGGCGTGCTGTCGATTGCCGCTGTGCTGGCCATCCTGCTGGCCGTGCAGGAACGTGCACTGCGCCATCGCCAGTTCGGCCCATGGCTGCGCGCGCTGCCACCGCTGACCTTGACCGAGACCTTGCTGTTCCGCCTGATCGGCGCGGGTTTCGTGCTGCTGACGCTGACCCTGCTGACCGGCGCCTTGTTCGTCGACAACCTGTTCGGCCAGCATCTGGTCCACAAGACCGTGTTGTCGATCGTGGCGTGGCTGGTATTCGGCATCCTGCTGTATGGCCGTTGGCGGCATGGCTGGCGCGGTCAGCGCGCCGTCAATCTCACGCTGACCGGCATGGCGGTGTTGCTGCTTGCGTTCTTCGGCAGCAAGGCGGTGCTGGAGTTGATCCTGCATCGCGGGGCGTAACCGGATCGTTCAACGACAGGCTTCAATCGCCTCGGCCAGCCGTTCCACTCCGATCACTTCCATCTCGCCAACCCGACCCTTCTTGGGCGCGTTTGCCTTGGGCACGATCGCGCGGCGAAAACCGTGGTGGGCGGCTTCCTTGAGGCGCTCCTCGCCGTTCGGCACCGGACGAATCTCGCCGGACAGACCGACCTCGCCAAACACGATGGCCTGTTCCGGCAATGGCCGGTCGCGCAAGCTGGACAACACAGCCAGCACCACTGGCAGGTCGGCCGCAGTCTCCTGCACACGGATGCCACCCACGACATTGACGAACACGTCCTGATCGTAGGCCGCCACGCCACCGTGCCGGTGCAGCACCGCCAGCAGCATGGCCAAGCGGTTCTGATCCAGCCCCAGTGCGAAGCGGCGCGGGTTGCCCAGTGACGACTGATCGACCAGCGCCTGCACCTCGACCAGCAAGGGGCGGGTGCCTTCGCGCGTCACCATTACCGCGCTGCCTGAAGTGGGGCCGCTGTGCGTGGACAGGAAAATGGCCGACGGATTTGGCACTTCGCGCAAACCCTTGTCGGACATCGCGAACACGCCCAGCTCGTTGACTGCACCAAAGCGGTTCTTGAACGCGCGCAGCACGCGAAAACGGCTACCCGCTTCGCCCTCGAAATACAGCACCGCGTCGACCATGTGCTCCAGCACGCGCGGGCCGGCAATGCCGCCTTCCTTGGTGACATGACCGACCAGGAATACCGAGGTGCCGGTTTCCTTGGCAAAGCGTGTGAGCTTTGCTGCCGATTCGCGCACCTGGCTGACCGAACCGGGCGCGGCGGGCAGCAACTCGGTCCAGATGGTCTGGATCGAATCGATCACCAGCACCCGTGGTCGCGTTGCCATCGCCTGCTCGAGAATCCGCTCGATGCAGGTTTCGGCCAATGCCCGCAGCGGCTCCAGCGGCAGGCCCAGGCGCTGCGCGCGCGCGGCGACCTGCGACAGCGATTCCTCGCCAGTGACATACACACTGGGCAGATGCGCACCCAGCGTGCCCAACATCTGCAGCAGCAAGGTGGATTTCCCGATGCCTGGGTCGCCGCCGACCAACACCACCGAGCCTTGCACCAGCCCGCCGCCGAGTACCCGGTCCAGCTCGCCGATACCGGTGAGTGTGCGTGCCTCGGTGGTCAATGCCACCGCGGTCAGCGGCGTGATTTGCGGCGCACCAGCCGCGCTGCCGGCATAGCTCGAACGCTGCGCCCCCATCGATGACTTTGCCGCCGATGCCGGCGTCAGCACGATCGCGCTGAGTGTGTTCCACACCCCGCACTCGACGCACTGACCCTGCCACTTGTTGTGCTCGGCGCCGCACTCGGTGCAGACATAGGCGGTCTTGGCTTTGGCCATGCGGGTTCCCGGCTGGATACTTTATGTGATGCGAACAGCTTAGCTTGCGCTCATCGCAAACCGCGAGACGCCGCGGCGTCAGACGCAGTCAGCTTTCGTCTTCGACGAACAGCACCCGACGGGTCATGCCACAGGTAAGGTCGTAGGAGATCGTGCCGGATTGCGCAGCGATCAGTTCAACCGGCAATTCCGGCCCCCACAGCAGCACGCGATCACCGATTTTCGCGGCCGGCGCGTGGCGCAGGTCCAGCGTGATCAGATCCATCGAAACACGACCGATCAGCGGCACACGCTGCTCGCCGACAAGTACCGGCGTGCCGGCCATGGCACTGCGCGGATAGCCGTCACCGTAACCGACGGCGGCCACACCGACCGGCATGTCTTCGGGACAGGTCCAGGTACCGTTGTAGCCGATGCGCTCGCCGCATTTGATCGGATTGATCGCGATCAAGCGCGTGCTCAGCGTCATCGCTGGACGAAAGCCGAAATCGGCGCCGGTCTTGCCGTCGACCACGGACAAACCGTACAGCAGGCCACCCGTGCGCACCCAGTCGCCGCGCGCGGCGGGCCAGCCAAGCACCGCGGCGGAATTGGACAGCGAACGCGGACCGTCGAACATCCCTGTCGCCTCGGTAAAGCAGGCGATCTGCGCTGGCGTCTGTTCGCCGTCGAACGCTTCGGAATCGGAGAAGTGGGTGAGCAGTCCGATCTCGGGATCGATACCCGGCATCGCGGCGAGTTGTGCATGCACTTCGGCCACACGCTCCGGCGCGAAACCGAGCCGATGCATGCCACTGTCGATCTTGAGCCAGACGCGCAAACGTCCGCGTGCCGGCTCGACCTGCGTCAGCCACTGCAGTTGCACCTCGTGATGGATCGCCGCGTCCAGCTGCAGTCGCTGCATTTCGGTGATGTCTCGAGCGTTGTCGGGCCCGGACAGCACCACGATGCGTTGCCGGTGTCCCGCCGCGCGCAGCCGCAGGCCATCGCCGAGTGCGGCCACGGCAAACGCCTCGGCTTCGCCGTTCAGCGCACGGGCAACCCGCTCCAGTCCGTGACCATAGGCATCGGCCTTGACCACGGCCATCACTTTCGCTGGCGCGGCCAGCGCCTTGAGCCGCGCCAGATTGTGGCGCAATGCGCCGAGGTGAATGGTGGCGACAGTAGTGCGACTCATGGCAAACAGACGTCCGGAATCAGTCGAACGACCCGACGAACGAGTCCGGTGCGTAGTTCTCGAACTTGGTGTAATGACCGAGGAAGGTCAGCTTGCAGGTGTCGGTGGGGCCGTTACGCTGCTTGCCGATGATGATCTCTGCCATTCCCTTGTCCGGCGATTCCTTGTTGTAGTACTCGTCGCGGTAGATGAACATGATCACGTCGGCATCCTGCTCGATCGCGCCGGACTCGCGCAGGTCGGACATCATCGGACGCTTGTCTGCTCGCTGTTCCAGCGAGCGGTTCAACTGCGACAGGGCGATCACCGGCACGTTCAACTCCTTGGCGAGGCCCTTGAGTGAACGCGAAATTTCTGAAATTTCGGTGGCGCGATTCTCCTTGTTGCCGGGCACCTGCATCAGCTGCAAGTAATCGATCACGATCAGGCCCAACCCGCCATGCTCGCGATGCAGCCGGCGCGAGCGCGAGCGCAGCTCCACCGGCGACAGGCTGGGCGTGTCGTCGATGAAGATCTTGGCATCGGACAGGATCGAGATCGCGTTGGAAACGCGCGGCCAGTCTTCCTCCTGCAGATCGCCGTTGCGCAGGTGCTGCTGATGGATGCGGCCGACCGACGAGATCAGGCGGAACGCCAGCTGCGAAGCGGACATTTCCATCGAGAACACCACCACCGCCTTCTTGCTGCGCAGCGCGGCGGTCTCGGCGATGTTCAGCGCGAACGCGGTCTTGCCCATCGACGGTCGCGCCGCCACGATGATCAGATCCGACGGCTGCAGGCCCGAGGTGAGGTTGTCCAGATCATTGAAGCCGGTAGTGATGCCGGTGAGCTGGCCGCGATTCTCGTAGCGCTCGGTGAGCAGGCGGAAGGCATCCTTCACCGCCTCGCGCATCGAGACGGAATCCTTCTTGCCGCGCGCACCCGACTCGGCAATGTGGAACACGCGCTGCTCGGCGCTCTCCAGCACCTCCTGCACGCTCTTGCCTTCGGGTCGGTAGCCGTCCTCGGTGATCGAGGTCCCAGCATCGATCAACTGCCGCATCACTGACTTTTCGCGCACGATATCGCCGTAGGCTGCGATATTCGCTGCGCTCGGCGTACTGTTGGCGAGTTCAATCAGATAGCTGGCGCCGCCGACCATCTCGGCCAGGCCGTTACTGTCGAACCAGTCGCCCAGGGTCACCGCGTCGCACGGCATGCCCTTGTTCGCCAGTTCGTTGATCGCGCGCCAGATCAGCCGATGATCCTTGCGATAGAAATCCTGCTCGGCCAGCCGATCAGCCACCTTGTCCAACGCATCCGGCGCCAGCATCAAACCGCCAAGCACCGCCTGTTCGGCATCGATGGAATGCGGCGGCACGCGCAACGCCTCGATGGCAGGAGATGAGGGTTTGCGTTCGGGCACGAAGGACATCGACTTACCTCACGGAGGGATTGCCTCACGAAAAACGGGCAGCACGCGGACATCGCGCGAACGGCTGCACTGATGGCCATCATACGCGGCGCTATCTCAACTACCGAGACAATAACTCTGTGGATAAGCTGTGCGTTGCTGGGGATAACACATACTTCTTTCCCCGTTGCCTGGGCCGAAAAGAAAACGGGCGCCATGCGGCGCCCGTTTGCTTCCATCAATGAAAATGGAGGTATCGGCTTACTTGTCGCCGACCACGATCACCTTGACCGTGGTCTGCACGTCGGCGTGCAGGCTCACCACCACGTCGTACTCGCCGGTGTTGCGAAGCGGGCCTTCGCCCAGGATCACTTCACCCTTGTTGACGTTGTGACCAGCCGCGGCGAGTGCCTCGGCGATATCGCGCGGGCCGACCGAACCGAACAGCTTGCCTTCCGCACTGGCGTGCGCGGAGATCGTCACCGAGACGTCGGCCAGCTTGACCTTGCGCGCCTCGGCGTCGGTCAGCATAGTGCCGGCTTTCGCTTCGTACTCGGCGCGCTGCTGCTCGAACGCAGCCAGATTGGCAGCGTTGGCACGCACGGCCTTGCCCTGCGGCAACAGGTAGTTGCGGCCGTAACCTGGCTTCACGTCGACCTTGTCGCCGAGCGTGCCGAGATTGCGGACTTTCTGCAGAAGAATGAGTTCCATGATGCTTCCTTTTCGTTAGCACCGGTGTGGTCCGGCGCAGCCAGGGGACGGTTGTCCGAAGGGTGTCTGAAGTCGCACCCGGCCATGGCCGGGCGAAACCGCTGACCACAGCACGGGGCTGCGGTCAGCCACGCTCAGACGTCGTGGTTGTCGGTGTACGGCAGCAGCGAGAGGAAGCGTGCGCGCTTGATCGCGGTGGCCAGCTGACGCTGATAGCGCGCCTTGGTACCGGTGATGCGGCTCGGCACGATCTTGCCGTTCTCGGTAACGTACTGACGCAGCGTGTTGAGATCCTTGTAGTCGATCTCCTTCACGTCTTCAGCGGTGAAGCGGCAGAACTTGCGGCGGCGGAAAAACTTGGACATGGTCTGGATTCCTATCAGTCGTCGCTGTCGCGATCGTTGTCGTCGCGGTCACGCCCACGCGGGCGGCCCTCGCCTTCGCCATCACCCTCGTCGTCACGGCGACGGGTGGACTTGGCGTCATCCTTTTCCTTCGACTTCAGGATGAAGGACGGCTCGGTATCGGCCTCGTCACGACGCACGACCAGATGGCGCAGCACGGCATCGTTGAAGCGGAAACCCGACTCCAGCTCGTTCAGCGCGTTCTGGCTCACTTCGATGTTGAGCAGCACGTAATGTGCCTTGGCCAGGTTCACGATCGGATAGGCCAGCTGACGACGGCCCCAGTCTTCCAGGCGGTGGATCTTGCCGCCGTCGGTCTCGATCAGCGCCTTGTAACGCTCGAGCATGGCCGGAACCTGCTCGCTCTGGTCAGGGTGGACCATGAACACAACTTCGTAATGACGCAGGGTCATTGTGGTTTGACTCCTTGTGGATGCGGCCTTGCGGCCTCGCAGCCTCCCGCTGGTGCGGTGAGGCAAGTGTCCTGTCAGCTCCCGGACGGGTGCAGACAGAAGCGGGATTGTACGATGCCGGCGAATGATCGCGCAAGTCATTGAAAACCATGACTGCTACGGCGCAAACGCCGATCAGCTGATGGTGAAACTCTCGCCGCAGCCGCATTCGCCAGTGGCATTCGGGTTGTGGAACACGAAGCTGGCGTTGAGGCCCTGGCGCTGGAAGTCGATCACCGTGCCCTCGACCATGGCCAGGCTCTTGTCGTTGACGATCAACGGCAGGCCGTCCACCTCGACCAGTCGATCACCCTCGCCGATCGACTCGGCCAGATCCACCACATAGGCAAACCCGGAACAACCGGTACGCTTGACCCCGAAACGCACCCCGGCGGCCGCAGGCGTGCCCGAAAGGAAATGGCGCATGCGTTCGTTGGCAGCGGGGGTGATGGTGATGCTCATGACGATGGACCCTGCCTCGATGGTCTGTACAGCTAATGGCCCGGAAAGTCGCGGCACGGGCAACAGCTACATTATCATGCCGCTTTGGCCTTGCGCGTCGCAGCGCACGCGCCGTTCATCATCCAAGTGCCGACACGCGGCGCAATAGCAGGAGTTTCAATCCATGGCCGTGGTCAGTGTGAAACAGGCTCTTTCCGGCAAGCTCGAAGCCGGCAGCACGGTAACCGTACGCGGCTGGGTGCGCACGCGGCGCGATTCCAAGGCTGGCCTGTCCTTCGTCAACGTCACCGATGGCTCCTGCTTCGACCCGATCCAGACCGTGGTGCCGGCCACACTGGCCAACTACGACAGCGAGGTGAAGCACCTCACCGCGGGCGCCAGCGTGATCGTCAGCGGCACCCTAATGCCGTCGCAGGGCAAGGGCCAAAGCTTCGAGCTGCAAGCAGACGAAGTGACCGTCACCGGCCTGGTCGATGACCCGGAGACCTACCCGATCCAGCCCAAGCAGCACTCGATGGAATTCCTGCGCGAGGTCGCCCACCTGCGTCCGCGCACCAACCTGTTCGGCGCGATCACCCGCGTACGCCACACGATGATGACGGCGATCCATCGCCACCTCACCGAGCAGGGTTTCTTCTGGATCAACACCCCGATCATCACCACCTCCGATGCCGAAGGCGCCGGCGACATGTTCCGGCTATCCACGCTGGACCTGGCCAACCTGCCGCGCGACGAACAAGGCAAGATCGACTTCCGCAAGGACTTCTTCGGCCGCGAGGCATTCCTCACCGTATCTGGTCAGCTCAACGTCGAGGCGTACTGCCTGGCGATGAGCAAGGTCTATACCTTCGGCCCGACCTTTCGCGCCGAAAATTCCAACACCGCGCGGCATCTGGCCGAGTTCTGGATGGTCGAACCGGAGATCGCGTTCGCCGACCTCACCGCCAATGCCGATTGCGCCGAGGCCTTCCTCAAGGCGATCTTCAAGGCGGTGCTGGACGAGCGCCCGGACGACATGGCGTTCTTCGCCGAGCGCGTGCAGCCGGATGCCATCAGCCGGATGGAAGCGTTCATCGCGCAGCCGTTCGAGCGCATCGACTACACCGATGCGATCACCATCCTGCAGAAGTCGGGCGAGAAGTTCGAGTACCCGGTGGCCTGGGGCATCGACCTGCAGACCGAGCACGAACGCTACCTGGCCGAGAAACATATCGGTCGTCCCGTGGTCGTAATGAATTACCCCGAAGCGATCAAGGCGTTCTACATGCGCTTGAACGATGACGGGAGAACCGTAGCCGCGATGGATGTGCTGGCGCCGGGCATCGGCGAGATCATTGGTGGCGCGCAGCGCGAAGAGCGACTGGATTATCTGGACCGGCGCATGGTCCAGTTCGGCCTCGATCCCGCCACCTATGACTGGTACCGTGACCTGCGCCGCTACGGCACCGTGCCGCATGCCGGCTTCGGCCTCGGCTTCGAGCGCTTGCTCGTCTACATCTGCGGTCTGGCCAACATCCGTGATGCCATTCCCTATCCCCGTGCGGCTGGAACAGCCGAATTCTGAGTATCTTGTCTGCCATGTCGTATCGCTCACCTGCCACCATCGTCGCCTTGGCTCTCGTCCTCCTGCTGGCGGGCTGCCACAGCGCCAAGGTACTGATTCCGCCAAACCTGCGGCCACCGGCGGAGGATTCCGCCAGTACGCTCAAGCAGGCCCGTCAGCAGTTGCTGCAGGCAACGCCATGCTGCAGCAGCTTTGCCGACTTCTCCTATCGCAGCATGCTGCCCTGGCAGCCGCAGAAGTTCACACTGGGCGGCGGCAGCATGGTCGCCAACCTGAGCGGCACGCACAGCTATTTTCTCGCCTTCCGCCTGCCAGCTGACGTGAAGCTGCCATACCAGGTGGCTGTGAAATCGGAATTGAATGGCCGCTGGCTGCATGCCAGTTATCTGTTCGCGCCCACCGTCGTGCTGCTGGATGAGGGCTTTCAGCCGATCCACTCCGAGGACATCGGACTGTGCGAGCACATGGGCTGGAGCGACGAGACCACCGGCGCCTTCGGCAGCCTCAAGGTCAGCGATCCGAAGGCTCGCTATCTGCTGGTCTACAGCTCCGCCGAACAGCAGTCCGGCAAGACCTATTGGGAACAATCGCCAGCGTCGATTTCCAACACCACCGCAGCGACACTGAAGATGAATTCCACCGGCAGCTTCAGCATTCCGCATGGCCCGGACGGTTCGCTGTGGGTCGGCATGATGAACAAGACTTACGAGAAAGCCATCGGAAGCGCAATCTGCAAGAAAGCGCCTGAAGGCGATGGTTTGCTCAATAGCTTGCGTGCCGCATTGCCGCTACCCTGGAGCAGCAATAGTGGTGGCACCGATAATGATGGCAAGACCAGCCACCCCAACTCGCCATGATCGTTCTGTATCTCGCCCTGCTGGTGGGTGGCGTTGGCCTGTTCGTAGTGTCGTACATAGCCCAGTTCCGATTAGCCGCGCTGCTGCGCAAACGCTATCCGCAGCACTGGCAGGTGATTGCCGAGCCGGAACACGGCAAGACCTCGGCATTCCGCACCTGGATCCGCATGCAGCATGTACTGCGCTCACCCGTGTTGCCGGCACTGGGCGATACGACCATCAATGGCTGGCGTCATGCATGGCGTTACGGCCCATGGCTGGGCTGGCTGTGCTGGTTTGCAGCGCTGGCAATGCGCCTGCTGCTGCACTGACCTCGAGGAACACCGCATGCAACTGGATCTGAGTGGACGCCACGCGCTGGTGTGCGGTGCCTCGCAAGGCATTGGCCGCGCCAGCGCGATCGAACTGGCCGAACTGGGCGCGAACGTCACCTTGCTGGCGCGCTCAACCGATGCGCTGCGGACCGTCGCCGAAAGCCTGCCGCGGGCGCACGCCGGGCAGCACCATGACTGGCGCAGCGTCGACATGCTGGACACTGCCAGCCTGCAGGCGACGGCCACCGCGATCGCCGCCGGCGAACCAGTACATATCCTGATCAACAACACCGGTGGACCGCCAGGCGGACCGGCAAGCACGGCTACCGCGGCCGAGTTCGAGAGCGCGTTCCGGCAACACCTGCTGGGCGGCCAGGTGCTGCTGCAGGCCTTGCTGCCCGGCATGCGTGCCAGCGGCTACGGTCGTATCGTCAATGTGATCTCCACCTCGGTGAAGGAGCCAATCGCCGGGCTGGGTGTTTCCAATACCGTGCGCGCCGCCGTTGCCGGCTGGGCCAAGACCCTGTCCGGCGAGCTCGCTGCCGATGGCATCACGGTGAACAACGTGCTGCCCGGCTACACCCGCACCAGTCGCCTCGATGGCCTGCTGGCTGCCAAGGCGGCGGCCAGTGGCCAGGGCGAGGACGAGATCGCGCAAGGCCTGATTGCCACCATCCCGGCTCGCCGCTTCGGCGAAGCTGGCGAAGTCGCCGCAGTGATCGCATTCCTTTGCACACCAGCGGCGGCCTACGTCAACGGTGTCAGCATCGCGGTCGATGGCGGGCGCACCCGCGCGTTGAGTTGAGCCAGACAACACCCCTGGACGCCACGCATACGCCAGCGTCCGGTGCATTTGCGGCACGCTGGTTTTAAGCTTGTGCAGATGCCCACCCTGCGCCTTGCCAATCTGATCGACGGTCGCCTGCAGGCGCCACACCACGATGCATGGCTGCAGGTGCATGAGCCGGCTACCGGGGCGGTATTCGCGATTTGTCCCGATTCAAGTTCGCTCGATGTCGACACCGCGGTCGAAGCTGCCGCCCGTGCGGCCCCGGGTTGGGCCAACACCCCGATTGAACAACGTGTGCATCTGCTACAGCGGCTGGCCGACCTGATCGAGGCGCGGCTGGAGGAATTCGCCGCGCTGGAATCGCGCGACAGCGGCAAGCCGCTCAGTCTCGCGCGCCGGCTCGACATTCCCCGCGCCGTCAGCAATCTGCGCTATTTCGCGGCGGCGATCACCGGCTGGAGCAGCGAGTCTCACGCGATGGAAACCGGCATGGCCGGCACCGGCGCGATCAACTACACCTTGCGCCAGCCGCTCGGTGTGGTCGGCTGCATCAGCCCGTGGAACCTGCCGCTGTACCTGTTCACCTGGAAGATTGCGCCCGCGCTCGCCGCTGGCAACACGGTGGTGGCCAAGCCCTCGGAGGTGACCCCGTGCACCGCTGCCCTGCTCGGCGAGCTGAGCATCGAGGCCGGCTTTCCACCCGGCGTACTGAACATCGTGCAGGGACGTGGCCCCACAGTCGGCCAGGCCATCGCCGAACATCCGCTGGTAAAGGCGATCTCCTTCACCGGCAGTACCGCCACCGGCGCGCGTATCGCCAGCATGACTGCCGCACAGTTCAAGAAGGTATCGCTGGAAATGGGCGGCAAGAATCCGGCGATCGTGTTCGCCGATGCCGATCTTTCCGACGCAAACCTGGACACCATCGTGCGCTCGGGCTTCGCCAACCAGGGCGAAATCTGCCTGTGCGGCTCGCGCCTGCTGGTGCAGCGATCGATCCTCGAAGCCTTCCGCGAACGTTATCTGGCGCGCGTGCAGGCACTGCGCGTGGGCGATCCGGACGACGCCGACAGCGATCTCGGTGCGATGGTCTCGCAAGCGCACTACGATAAGGTGCTTGGCTGCATCGAGCAGGCCCGCACCGAAGGCGGCCGCGTGCTGTGCGGCGGCGAGGCAATCAGCCTGCCCGGCCGCTGCGCCAACGGTTGGTTCATCGCACCGACCGTAATCGATGGCCTGTCCTCCGCCGCGCAGACCAACCAGCAGGAAATCTTCGGCCCGGTGGTCAGCCTGATCCCGTTCGAGGACGAGGCCGAAGCGCTGGCGATCGCCAACGACAGCAGATATGGTCTCGCCGCCTCGCTGTGGACGCAGGATCTGTCGCGTGCCCACCGGCTCGCCGGCCAGCTGGAATACGGCATCGTGTGGATCAACTGCTGGCTGTTGCGCGACCTGCGCACGCCGTTCGGCGGCGCCAAGCAATCGGGGCTCGGACGCGAAGGTGGCAGCGACGCCTTGCAGTTCTTCACCGAGCCGAAAAACATCTGCATTCGCTACTGACGGGAACCAGGATATTGAACAGCCCCCTGCAAGCACTGATCGACAGCAACCGACGCTGGTCGGCCGCCGTACGCGCGGAAGATCCGCATTTCTTCGAACGCCTGGCCAAGCAGCAGGCACCGAAGTATCTGTGGATCGGCTGCTCCGACTCGCGCGTGCCGGCGACTCAGATCGTCGACCTGCCGCCGGGCGATATTTTCGTGCAGCGCAACGTCGCCAACGTGGTTTCGCACACCGATCTCAACTGCCTCAGCACGGTGCAGTTCGCGGTAGACGTCCTCAAGGTGGAGCACATCATCATCGTCGGACACTACGGCTGTGGTGGCATCCAGGCCGTGCTGGACGAGCGCCGGCTCGGCCTGGTCGACAACTGGCTGCGGCATGTCGGTGAGGTGGCCGAGAAACATTCCGCCATGCTCGCCGCGCTGGACCTGATGCAGCTGCGCAACAACCGCCTGTGCGAGCTCAACGCAATCGAACAGGTCTCCAACATCTGCCATACCACGATGGTGATGGACGCCTGGGAACGCGGCCAGAAACTGTCTGTGCATGCGTGGTGCTACAGCCTGGACAACGGCCACGTGAACGATCTGAACATGCACGTCACCTCGCGCGAAACCCTGCTGCCCGCCTACCACAATGCGATGCAGCAGCTGGTCCGGATACCGGAACCGCGGCGGTGAGCGAAGGCATCCGCACCGATGCAGCGCCCGCCCCCGTCGGCGCCTACCCACATGCACGCCGTGTCGGCAACCTGCTGTTCCTCTCCGGCGTCGGCCCGCGCCAACCCGGCGACAACGTGATCCCAGGCAACGTGCACGACGCGGACGGTCGGCTGGTGAGTTACGACATCGAGGCGCAATGCCGACAGGTATTCGCGAACGTGCGCGCCGTGCTGGAGGCCAGCGGAACCGCGTGGACCGACCTAGTCGATGTCACCGTATTCCTGACCGACATGCAACGCGACTTCGCCACCTACAACCGGCTGTATGCGGAATATTTTGCCGGGGTCGACGCCTGCCGTACCACGCTGGGCATCAGTGCCCTGCCGACGCCGATCGCGATCGAACTGAAATGCGTCGCAGCGCTTTCAGCAAGCCAGGGCTGACAACTTCGCCCTTGGCGAATGCAAGCCGATCAGGCAGCACTCATGAAAAACCCCGCCGATCTGCACCGGCGAGGTTTCGGTCCACAACAATTCAACCAACCGACTGTCAGCCCGCTGTGCTGGCAGAAGCCGGGGTGGCAGCGGCCTTGTGATGGTGGTGCTTGTGGTGATGAGCCTTGGGCGCTGCAGCCGCCGCCGGAGCTGCGGCGGGTGCGGCTGCAGGTGCTGCCTGTGCCGCTGACGCAGCCGCCTGCGGAGCCGCAGTCTGAGCCAGCACGGAACCGGAAAGCGCAACGCCAACAACGAGCAGGGAAGCAATCAGAAGTTTACGCATCATGATGTAGAGCCTCGAATGATCAAGGTATCGCGAACCCGGCCGGAACCCGGCAACTCGGGTGGCGCGACGTACCGACAATGCGGCGAAAACGAGATACCGGGGCTGAACGCCATGCGGGCCACTCCACACCCGGCGCACGCAAGATCTTGACTTTCATCCAGCGCGATCGAACACGCAATAACCTGCGTCTATTCCAGGCAAAACCGCAGCATCCGGCCAATCAATTCCTGCACCGCCGGTGCCCTCTCCTCGTCGTATTCGAAGCTTGCTTCATCCATGTAATTGAGCTGTACCAGCTCCAGCTGCACGGCCTGCACGCCCGCCTCGGGATTGCCGTAGTGCCGGGTGATGTAGCCGCCCTTGAACCGGCCATTGACGGCAAAACTGAAGCGCGGCTGCGATTCCAGGCAAGCCTGCAGTTGCGATTGCAGCAACGTACCGCAACTCGCCCCCGTCGCCGTGCCGAGGTTGAAGTCGGGCAAGCGCCCCTCGAACAGCATCGGCACCTGGCCGCGGATGGAGTGCCCCTCCCACAGCACCGCTCGACCGTGTTCTGCACACAGTCTCGCAAGTTCATGCGTCAGGGCCTGATGATAGGGCTGCCAGAATTCATTTATCCGCCATTGAACTTCGCTGCTATCCGGCGCGCCTCCCTCCAGATACAGCGGTTCGCCATCGAATCCGATTGTCGGTATCAGGCCGGTCTCGCGTTGCCCCGGATATAGCGCGTGCCCGTCGGTCGGTCGGTTGAGGTCGATCACGTAGCGCGACGCCAACGGCTTCAGCACGCCGGCACCCAGCGCCTGCGCCAACGGCTCGTACAGCCGTCCCACATGCCAGTCGGTATCCGGCGAGCGGCGCGCTGCGGGGTGCATGCGCGCGGCGATGTCGTCCGGAATGAAGCTGCCGTCATGCGGCAGGCTGATCAGCAGCGGCACGCGGCCGCGCTGCAGAGTGAAGTTGGCCATGCGTGGCATTGTACTCAGTCCATCAGCACGAGTTCTTCCGCTGAGCTGGGGTGGATCGCCACTGTCGCATCCAGATCGCGTTTGCGCAGACCTAGCTTCAGGGCAACCGCAAAGCCTTGCAGTATTTCGTCAGCACCCGGGCCCAGCACGTGGATGCCAAGCACGCGCTCATCGCTGCCCACGCAGACCAGCTTCATCAGGCTCTGTCCATGCCAACCAGTCAGCGCCCACTGCATCGGCGTAAATCGGCGGCGATAGACGATGACTGCATCGCCATGCAGCTCGCGAGCTGCCTCCTCGGTCAGGCCGACCATGCCGAGCGGTGGTTTGGAAAACACCACGCTGGGAATATTTTCGTAGTTAAGCTGAGCGTCTGGTTGACCGCCAAACAGCCGATCCGCCAACCGCCGACCAGCCGCCACGGCTACCGGCGTCAACGCCTTGCGCGCGGTCACGTCGCCGACCGCATGCACGCCCGCAACATGGGTGTCCTGCCGTGCATCGGTCAGCACATGACCGCAGTCGTCGGTAACCACGCCGATCGATCCAAGCTGCAATGCTTCGGTGTTGGGCACCCGCCCGACTGCCCACAGCAAGGCGTCGTACGGCCCGCGGGAACCGGCCACGGCATCGTCGATCAGAATGCCGCCGTCAGCACGATGCACCGTCTGCACGGCGCTTTGCATAGTGATGCGAATGCCCTGCGCCGCCATCAGCTCCTGCAATGCGTCCACCATTTCCGCATCGAAGCCTTCCAGCAGGCGATCGTGCGCCAACATCTCCACCTCACTGCCGAGCGCCTGCAGCAAACCGGCAAATTCCACCGCCACATAGCCACCGCCCACAATCGCCAGGTGGTGCGGCAATGCCTGCAACGCAAACACATCGTCGGACACCATGCCCAACCGAAAACCCGGCAAGGGCAACGTGCGCGGACGGGCGCCGGTGGCGATCACGATCCGAGCGGCATGCAGCTGGCTGCCATCGGTCAGTTCGATCGTGTCGGCGGTGACGAAGCGGCCGGCCTGACGAATCAATTCCACACCCGCCTCATGCAGACGCTGCGCGTAACGCTGGTCGATCGCGTCGATGTAGCGTGTGCGCACCTGGCGGAAGCGTTCCCAATCCAGCGAGCCCGGCTGCGAGGCGAAGCCCACGTCGACCGCAAACTGCTGCGCCTGTGCCCACTGCGCGGCAAACCACAGAGCCTTCTTTGGCACGCAACCGCGATGCACGCAGGTGCCACCCAACGCGCCCGGATCCAGCAAGGCAACCCGCGCGCCATGCTGCGCGGCGCGAAAGGCGGTAGCCAGGCCGCCGGAGCCAGCGCCGAGCACGATCAGGTCATGGCTTGCCGTCATTGAAGCGTCCTCGTGAGTTGTTCCGAATCTACCGCATGCCGGCTGGCGTCACCGTCAAACCGACACTAATGCCCACCTTTCAGGTTGCGACCCTTTCGCCTTCACCGCATCGCGAACGGGTCGACCGAATCCAGGTCGCCGGGTGCTTGCTTGGCGGCTGATTCGCGGGCACGCTTGACCCGAATCATCCCCATGGGTTTGAACATGCCGATCCGAGCGCGGTCCAGAATGGTTTCCATCGTGGTCTGTGTCGGCGCGTTGCTGATACCGGCAGCGCTGGCACAAAACTTCAGTCCCGCGGCTATCGCGATGTTCAACGCGCTGAACCAGCAACCCAACGATCTGGCCCGTTACGTCTACCTGGTCAGGACGATGCCCGAACTTCCGGTATCCGACCGTGCGCTCGCGATGCAGATGTTTGCCTCCACCGAAGACGAACTCGGCCTGTACAACGAAGCCCTCCGCGACTTCCCGCTGAAGAGTCATGTGGCGGCAGACACCACGCTTCCAACCGTGGCTGAATGGAAGTCCGCCGACGCCGCCGACGTCATCACGAAGCTGGCCGGCGACCATCGCCTCGTGCTGATCAACGAGGCGCACCACGACGCCCACACCCGGCAACTTACGCTGGCCCTGCTGCCACGCCTGCGGGCGCTTGGGTTCAACTACTTCGCCGCCGAAGCGCTGCTGGACAAGGATGATCAGCTGATGCAACGAGGCTATCCGGTCAAGAGCAGCGGCACCGAATACCTCCGCGAACCCTCGTACGGCGACATCGTGCGCCTGGCGATCAAACTGGGCTTCAAGGTCGTGTCCTACGATGTGGACAACGGCACCACGCAGGAACGTGAACTCGGTCAGGCAGAGAACCTGAACCGAAAGGTGTTTGCCAGGGATCCCAACGCCCGTCTGTTCGTCCACGCCGGCTACGCGCATATCGACAAGGCCAAGGGACGCTTGGGCAAGACCCTGCCGATGGCCGTGCAGCTGCAGAAGTTGACCGGCATCGTGCCACTGTCGATCGACCAGACCCAGTTCCGCGAACAGATCCCGAGTGAGCAGGACGCCTACCAGAACCTCATTGCTGCGTTCAAACCCGAGGGCCCTACCGTCTTGCTCAACCGGGCCGGCAATCAACCGTGGAGCGCCCATCCGGAGTTGTACGACCTCAATGTGATCCTGCCACCCTCAGGCTTGGGAGCTGTCGAGAGCGGATACGTGCAACCCTCGACGATCGTGCACGACATGGTGCGCAGCCAGCCCATGCTGGCGCACTTCGTCAATACACAGCGCCCCGAGTGGCTCACCCTGCATGACCAGCGCTTTCCGTATACGGTCAGCACGACGCTCTGCAAGGTCACCACACCCTGTGTCGTCGATGCGCACTACATCGATGAGTCCAACGATGCCATCGCTGCCGATCGGTACACCTTCATGCAGGGCGATACGGTGAGCAAGCTGTATCTGCGACCCGGGCGCTACCGTTTGCGAGCCTGGGATATCCGCGGCAGAACCCTCTCCGAGCAAGTCATCAACGTCCAACCGCGATAGTTCACACGCGACTCCCGACAAGCCGGCAAGTGTCCTTCGTCGGGGACTTGGGCAGACCGGTTGGTCGATCATTCACGGTGAAACGAATTCCGGTCGATCACGGATTCGCGACCTGGATGTCCTGTTCGTTCAAGGTGTCGCCGTCGACGTCGACTGTGCTTAACCGGTACGAGCCTGGACGCAGATAGAGCACATTTTTCGCATCCTGCAGGAACAGGTAGCGATCGGCTGGAATCGCGGCAGCTGACTCTGCTGCGTAGTGCGCCTCGACCAGGCATGGGAATTTCCGCGCACAGAATTCGGTGTCGACCGGTACCTCGACACGCTGACCATCGAGCGAGAGCCAGTCAGGACGGTGCCCCCCGTTCGCTGGTGGCATTACCGGCCGTCTCTGGTTATCGATGCGCAGCTGGATCGCACCTTGTGTGTAATCGGAAGGTGCTGAATTGGCCTGAGGCAGAATCACGCTGAGGTCATAGACAGTGGGCCTGGCGCTCCAGGGAGTTCGGCCAGAGTCATGCAGCAACACGATGGCACGCGTGGGGTGAAACTCGGCGATGATCAGGGCGTAGGCATCCATGCTGGGCCGCTCCGGCACGTCGCCGGGACCCCAGCCAGGCCGAGGCAACATGGGCTGCTGGATGGTTTCAAACTTCTTCAGTGCGTGTTTGAAGACGTTGTACGCCAGTACTTCGCTCCTGGGATTTTCTTCCCGGATGTCGGTCTGATCGACGGACAAAGGGGCGATTCCGCTGAGCTTGCTCAGTTGCATGGCCATCGGCTTGACCGGCCCGAGTCTCCCGCGCTGCTTGTCGATATGCGCGTAGCCAGCATGCACAAACAACTTCGCCTCGGGATTCCTGGCGAAGACTCGTTCGTACAGATTTTCGGCCTCACCGTCCTCGCGCTCCTGTGGTGTTCCGTCCGCATCGTAGGGGACGATGACGAAGCCAAGCTTGATGGCTTCGCGCACGATGTCGCCATACAACGGCTCGTGGAGATATTCACTGCCACTCTGGCTAACCGGATAGCCTCGTTTCATTAGTGAAGCCTCTCGTTCGTCGAGGGCCTCGGCAGCGAAGTAGGTGAATCCCATGGCGCGCAGACGCGGCAGCAGAGCCAGGGTCAGCTCACGCGTATGCGCATCGTGATGCGCCTCATTCACCATCACGATGCGGCGATCGCGGGCCAAGGTGACAATGGCATCAACCGCGTCCACTGCTTGCCAGTCTGCTGCCTTGGGCGGCACCAAGTCAGACGGCAGACGACTGCGTAGCGGAAAATCACGGACGGCCTCGCTGTACAGGCCCAACTCGGCTTCGCTGGATGCCAGCAGCTGCTGACCCATTGGCTGATCCGCTTTCGGCAGCAGGGGTATCGTCGCAACAAGGTAGCTGTAACGGGGGAGTTCCTGGGTAAGCGGCTGTATACCCTCAAGCAGGTTTCCCAGCGTTTTCTGCCCTGCGTGGACCTCAACGCAGATAGACGCAATCCCGAGCAAGACCCATGTAGCGGTAAACAGGCGCTGATGCATGACTTGCTTCCCATGCGTTACCTGCCACCAGATTAGGTTTGCCTGCGCTTGCACGCAAGGGTATTTGTTATGGATGGCAGCTATGCGCCGATGGTTGATTCACGCGGTGAAGCATTACTTCTCTGCGGCGGCATCGCCGGCCTTTGATGTTCGCGGCACCGGTGGGAGGAAGGCGCCAATTTGACGCGGCGCCTGGCGGGTGATCGCCGCTGCCGGGAGTGCAGCCTGGCCTTCGTCTGTCCTGCACCCGTATGCACCTGTGCAAGCCGCTGTTTGCCCAAGAGGGGCATTGCAGTAGTCGACGGAGGTGCTATACAGTCCACTTTTAAACTACACGTGTAATCCTAAACAGGAACCCTCCATGCCGAACAAGCAGATTGCCATCAGCGATGCCGAAAGTCGGGTGATGGATGTGCTGTGGCAGCGCGCACCGCAAACCTCGGAAGACATCGTTGCCACCCTGCTGGAACCCACCGGCTGGCACGAAAAGACCATCCGTACCCTGCTCAACCGCCTGCTCGGCAAGGGTGCCGTAAGCGCGCAGAAGGACGGCCGGCGCTACCTCTATACGCCCCTGTTGCGCCGTGAGGTGTGGCAACAGCAGGAGAGCCGCAGCCTGCTGGATCGCGTGTTTGGCGGCAAGGTTGCGCCGCTACTGACGCACTTCAGTCAGCACGAGAAACTCTCGACGAAAGAGGTAGCCGAACTGCGCAAGCTGATTGACGCCATCGAGAAGAAGGGGCGCTGACGATGCCTGGCGTACTGACGTACGTGACTCTTGGACTGGCCTTGGTGCTGGCATGGCGCAAGCCGGCGCGACGGATGTTCGGTGCCGGGCCGGCATTCACGCTGTGGTTGTTGCCGCCGCTGCTGACGATGCGGCCATGGTTGCCGACATTGCCCGCGACATGGGCAACCACGCCGACGCTGTTGGTACTGCCTGCGACGGCGGCATTCGGCGCGCTGTCCATGTCAGCCGCGTCGCCCCTGCGCTGGCCCCTGCTGCTCTGGTTGATCGGCACCCTGGCATGCCTGCTGCGCCTGACGATGCATTACGAACGCCTGTTGCGGCAGAGCCACCAACTGCCCGCTGACATGCTGTGCGTATTGCAAGCAGACCTGGGCGACCTGGATCCGCGCCGCCTGCGGCTGCACCCGGCTGGGCCGGCGGTGTTATGGGCACCGCAAAGCCGGGTGCTGCTGCCGGCAGATTTCCTGGACCGCTTCGATGCCGACGAACGACGGCTGGTACTGCAGCATGAAAGCATGCATCTGCGCCGCGGCGATGCGTTATGGAGCCTGCTGGCCGAATTGGCAGCCGCCCTGCTCTGGTTTCATCCACTGGCCTGGTTTGCGCTGCCACGGCTACGGCTGGATCAGGAGCTGGCCTGCGACGAACGCGTGCTGCACCAATCGCCGCAGGACGCAGCGCGGTATGCACGCACCCTGCTACACAGTACCGGCCAGAACACTGCGCCGGCATTGATTCCGTGGCTCGCGGAGCCACAACTGAAGGAGCGACTGAGCATGATCCAGCATCGTCGTCCCGGCATTTTACGTCGCCAGATCGGATTCGTATGTCTAACCGCAATCATGGCCGGCAGCGTGTTCTTCGCGCAGGCCACGACACCCCCCGCACCTGACCAGCAAGCCACAGCCGACGTGGGCTACAACACGCAATTCCAACCTCGTTATCCGGCGGATGCAGTCAAGAACAGGCAAGAGGGCACCGTGGTGCTGAGTGTGCTGGTAGGCACGGACGGCACACCAAGAAAGATCGAAGCGGAGCGCGGCAGCAACGCAGCACCAAGTCTGATCGCGGCTGCCAGCGAAGCAGCAGCACAATGGCGCTTCAGCCCCGGTACGAAAGGAGGCAAGCCGGTCGAAAGTCATGCCCGGGTACCCGTCAAATTCAGCCTGGATCCGCTACCGCCTGCGCCGCCCCATGCTTCGCCTAATTCCTGAGAACTTCCATCCAACTTATTGATTTGATAACCTCGACCTGACTCAAGCCGAGGTTATCGCATGCACCCCCACCCAGCATTCCGATTTACCTCCAGGCTGTCGCCAGCGGGTGGCGCAAAGTTGCTGTCATTGGGTGCCCTGATTCTGTTGCTGGCCGCTTGCGCCAGCACTCCGCATCGACGCCAGCCCACCTTCAGGACCTCGCACTCCGGTCTGGCGGATCTGCCACCACGTGCGCCGTCGGCCGCCAGCGCCGGTGAGGCGAACGACATCCTGTTCCGCGCGATCGCGCTGGTCGGCACCCCGTATCGCTGGGGCGGCAACACCCCGGCAGGCGGTTTCGATTGCAGCGGTCTGGTCGATTACATCTATCGCACTGCCGCCCGCATCAAGCTGCCGCGCACCTCGCATGACATGGCGGCGATGGACGGCCGCAACGTACGCCGGATGACCCAGCTGGCCAGCGGCGACCTGGTTTTCTTCGACATCAACGGCGCGATCAGCCACGTAGGCGTGTATGTGGGCAAGGGCCGTTTCGTGCACGCACCGAACAGCGGGGGAACGGTGCGACTGGACGACATTGACGGGCCGTACTGGGGCGATCACTTTGCATACGGCAAGCGCGTGCTGGATTGAAACAGGCCCATTGGGGCAGGCACGTCGACCATCCAGACAATGACGGCGCCCGCAGGCGCCGTCATTGGTTTGCGAACACACCCAGCTCAGTGCGCGTCGCTACCCGGCGCATGCGCGTGCCGGTGTTCGATCTCTTCTTCCGTGGCATCGCGCACTTCGCCGACCGCCACGTCGAAATGCAGCGTCTTGCCAGCCATCGGGTGGTTCACGTCCACATCGATCGTGCTCATGCCGACCTTGTGCACGGTCACCGCGCGCTGGCCGCCATCCTTCAATTGCAGCACGGTGGCCATGCCCGGCTTGAGGCGATTGGCCTGCGGGAAATACTTCTTCGACATGCGCTGGATCTGGCCCTCCTGACGCTCGCCATAGCCATCGGCGGCAGCCACATCCACCGACAATGTATCGCCAGCCTCATGCCCTTCCAGCGCGCTCTCCAGACCAGGAATCAGCTGGCCGTGACCGAGCAGGATCCACAGTTGCTCGTCGCGATCGTGCGAGCTCTCAACCTTTTCACCGTCCACCGTCAGGGTGTAGTGAATTGCGATGACCTTGTCCTTGCCAGCCTTCATTGCCTGTCTCGTCGATGGGATCAAACGGCGGATTCTAGCAGCACGTGGACCCGCAGCCGCAGATCATGAGGATGACTCTGCCTGACCGAAACCCACCCCGCGCGCCTCCGGCCCCAACCACAGCAGCAAGGCCAGCAGCAAGGCCACCAGCACCATCCACAGCGACATCGCGAATGCGAAATCACCGCCATGCCACTGGGCCAGCCAGGTCTGCGCGGTGGCGGTGACGGCTGCCAGCAGGTTGCCCATCTGATAGGCAAACCCAGGCAAGGTGCCACGCACTGCCGCTGGCGACAGTTCGTTCAGATGGGTCGGCACCACGCCCCAGGCACCCTGCACCATCACCTGGATCAGGAACGCGCCGATGCCCAGCAGGATCAACGAGCCGCCATACATCCACAACGGAATAACCGGTATCGCCAGCAATGCGGCAATCATCATCGCCCTGCGCCGACCGATCCGTTCCGACAATGCACCGAAATACAGGCCACCGACCAAGGCGCCAAGATTCAGCAGCGCCACCAGCACAAAGGCCATCGCCGAGCCCGTGGGCAGGTGCAGGTTGGTCTCCTCGAACGTGTGGTACATGTCCTGCGAGCCGTGGCTGAACATGTTGAACGCCATCATCAGCAGCATCAGATAGACCGCCAGTTTCCACTGGCCGCGCATGGCCTGCAGCAGGCCGGGCCGCTTCGCTGCCTTTCGTCCTTCCTGCCATACCGCCGACTCCGGCACCTTGCGGCGGATGTACAGCACCAGCAAGGCCGGGATCGCACCGACCACGAACAGCCCGCGCCAACCGATGTGGTCGACCAGCAGCCAGTTCGCCAGCGCGGCGAGGAAGAAGCCGCAGGGGTAGCCACTTTGCAGCAGGCCCGATACCGCGCCGCGGGCCTTGGCCGGAATCGACTCCATCGCCAGCGACGCCCCGATGCCCCACTCGCCGCCCATCGCCACGCCGAACAGGAAGCGCAGCACCAGCAGCATGGTGAGCGATGTCGAGAACGCCGTAGCAAACTCGAACACCGAAAACAGGATCACGTCGAACATCAGGATCGGCCGTCGCCCGAAGCGGTCGGCCAGCCGCCCGAACAGCAACGCGCCCAGCGGCCGTGCAGCCAGGGTCAGGAACAGCGCGTAGGTGATCTGCGCCGTACCCACCTCGAACTCCTTCGCCACCGTGACGATGACGAAGGTCAGCAGGAAGTAGTCGAATGCATCCAGCGTCCAGCCGAGAAAACTGGCCAGCACCGTGTGCCGCTGGGTGGAATCGAGTTCACGCAGGGGTGCAAGCAGCGACATCTGGACTCTCCCCGGAACGTATGGCACAAGGCCATATCGTAAACGCCGCAGTGACCAACCGCGCAACCGCGGTCATGCGACGGTCGATGGCGCACCCGCATGCGATGACCTAGGCTGCCAGCATCCACCGACACGCAGGATCAGGATGGATCGCACCACCCGCGAAATGATCGCCAGGCGCTACGACGGTCGGCTGCAGCGATGCCATGTGCGCTGGAAGCTCCGCGTCGACCCCGCGTACGCCGCCACCGCGGCGGCCATCGCGGGCACCCCGCTGCCGTTGCTCGACATCGGTTGCGGCCTCGGTCTGCTCGGTCAGTACCTGAACGCCATGGGACATGTGCAGCCGTACGTCGGGATTGACCACGATCACCGCAAGATCGTTGCTGCGCAAAGTGCTGCACATCGCGGCGGACTCGACGCCGTGGTGAACCTGCAACATGCTGGCGCAGATGAACCCCCCGCCATGCATGGCCACGTTGCCATGCTCGACGTGCTGCATTATCTGAGCGCCGAGCGACAACGCAGTTTGCTGCAGGCAGCCACAGGGCACCTGGCGCCCGATGGCTGTCTGGTCATCCGCAGTGTGCTGCGCGAACCGAACTGGCGCTTTCATGCCACCCGCGTGGAGGAATTTTTCCTGCGCGTCTCGGGCTGGATTCCCGGCGGCGCGCAGCACTATCCCACGGCGGCCGAATTGCGCAGGCCGCTGGAAGACGCCGGGCTTGATGTGTGCATCGAATCACTGCGCGGACGCACCCCGTACAACAGCTATCTGATCGTGGCGCGGGCGCACCGCTGAGGCGTCTTCACGACCCTCGACAACGGTTCCGTTCAGTTTGATCGCCGCCCATGCAGACGCCGGGCCCTTGTCCCGCTATACTTGCCGGCGCAGTCGCCCTGACTGCTGCGGCGCATTGCCGCCCTTTCCCCTTAGTCTGCAACACGGTATGAACACTCCGGGTTGCTCAGGAGTGTTACATGTCTTTTGATTCGCTGGGCCTTGCGCCCGCGTTGCTGCGTGCGCTTGCCGATTACGGCTACACCCAGCCCACCCCGATCCAGTCCGCCGCGATTCCGCTGGCACTGGCAGGTCACGACCTGCTCGCCGCGGCCCAGACCGGCACCGGCAAGACCGCCGCGTTCGCGCTGCCGCTGCTGCAGAAACTGTCCACCAGCGGTCAGACGATGACTCGTCGCCCGCGCGCGCTGATACTCACCCCGACCCGCGAGCTGGCCGCCCAGGTGCATGAAAACCTGCGCGACTACGGCAAGCACATGCAGGTCAGCGCCACCACCATCTTCGGCGGCGTCAGCATGGGTCCGCAGATCAATGCGCTGCGTCGTGGCGTGGATGTCGTCATCGCCACCCCCGGCCGGCTGATGGATCACATGCAGCAGCGCACGCTGGACCTCTCCGGCGTGGAAACGCTGATTCTGGACGAAGCCGACCGCATGCTCGACATGGGCTTCCTGCCCGCACTGAAGCGTATCCTCGTGGCGTTGCCGAAGAAGCGGCAGACACTGCTGTTCTCGGCCACCTTCGCACCGGCGATCAAGACGCTGGCGATGGAGTTCATGCACAACCCGCGCGAGATCTCGGTCTCGACGCCGAATGCGGTCGCCACCCTGGTCAGCCATCAGGTGCACCCGGTCGACACCTCGCGCAAGCGCGACCTGTTGCTGCACCTGCTGTCGGCCGATAGTCGCCGCCAGTCGCTGGTGTTCAGCCGCACCAAGCATGGCGCCGACAAGCTGGTGACCTACCTCAATGCCTCGGGTCTGCGCACCGCCGCGATCCACGGCAACAAGAGCCAGAATGCCCGCACGCGCGCGCTCAGCGATTTCAAGAGCGGCCGCGTCACCGTGCTGGTGGCCACCGATATCGCCGCGCGCGGCATCGACATCGAGCAGTTGCCGATCGTGATCAACTTCGACCTGCCGTCGGTCGCCGAAGACTACGTGCACCGCATCGGCCGCACCGGTCGGGCCGGCATGGAAGGCCTCGCCGTGTCGCTGGTCAGTCACGACGAGTCCGGCCTGCTGTTCGATATCCGCAAACTGCTCAAGCAGGACATTGCGATCACGCCGATCGCCGGCTACGAGCCGTCCGCACCGCTGCGTCTGGATGCCGGCGCGCCGCGCCCGAAGCAGGGTGGTGGTGGCGGTGGCGGCGGTGGACAACGTCAATCGCGCGCGCCGCGTCAGGGCAAGCCCGCAGGCGCGGCCCGGCCGAACGGCTATGCGCCCCAGGGGCGCGGCGATCACGCCGCCGGCAATCAGCGACGTCGTTCGAATTCGCGCCCGGCCGCCAAGGCCTGATCGATCGCTCGAGTGACAACGAATGTGGCGGCCTGATGGCCGCCACATTCGTTTGGAGCCTTACGGCAGCAACGTCCCCGCGTGATGGCGCAGGTGATCCTCGATGAAACTGGCGATGAACCAGTAACTGTGGTCGTAGCCGGCGTGTCGGCGCAGCAGCAGCGGCTGCCCTGCCTCGGCGCAGGCCTGGTCGAACAGTTCGGGTTTCAACTGGGCTTCGAGGAACGAGTCGGCGTCGCCCTGATCGATCAGGATCGTGCCGGAAAAAGTCTGTCGCCGCACCAGTTCACAGGCGTCATAGTCGGCCCAGGCAGCGGAATCGTCGCCCAGATAACGCGGCAATGCCTTGCGCCCCCACGGTACCTGGCTGGGCGCCACGATCGGCGCAAACGCCGACACCGAGCGGTAGCGCCGGGGGTGCTTCAGGGCGATCGTCAGCGCACCATGGCCACCCATCGAGTGGCCGCAGATGCCGCTGCGCGAGGTGTCAACCGGGAACTGCGCGGCGATCAGTGCAGGCAACTCGTCCGCCACATAACTGTGCATGCGAAAGCGCGACGACCATGGCGCTACGGTGGCGTCGACGTAGAACCCCGCCCCCTCGCCAAACTCCCAGTCGCCGGTGGCACCGTCGATGCCGGTAGCACGCGGACTGGTATCGGGCATCACCAGCACCAGTCCCAGTTCGGCGGCCAGCCGTTGCGCGCCGGCCTTGATCGTGGCGGTTTCCTCGCTGCAGGCGAGCCCGGCCAGGAAATACAGCACCGGACACAGTTGCCGTGCGGCTTGCGGCGGCTGATACACGGCAAAGCGCATCGGTCCGGCGCAGGCCTCCGAATGATGCCGGTAAAAGCCCTGCACGCCGCCGTGAAGGCGCTGTTCGGAGATCGTTTCGAGCATGCGCATCCTCGCGTTCGGCAAGCTGCAGAGCATAACCGTGTACCCGCGCCGGATCGCGTTCAGCGATAAGCGGGACGCGCCAGCGCGGAGACTGATAGAATGCACGACTTGCGCGCCGCATTCCCGACGCTGCCATCCGTTTTGAGGTACCCCCATGTCATCCCCCGTTTCCGACAACGCCCCGGTTCCGTCCGGTTTTGGCGCACTCGCGCTGCACCCTGACGTTCTGCGCGTCCTCGCCGACGTCGGCTATGAATCGCCCTCGCCGATCCAGGCCGCCACCATCCCTCCCCTGATGGAAGGCCGCGACGTGCTCGGCCAGGCGCAGACCGGCACCGGCAAGACCGCCGCGTTCGCGCTGCCGATCCTGTCGCGCCTCACCCCGCGCGCCGGCAAGCCGCAGGCACTGGTGCTCGCGCCCACGCGCGAACTGGCCATCCAGGTGGCCGAAGCGTTCCAGCGTTATGCGGCGCACATCCCCGGTTTCCAGGTGCTGCCGATCTACGGTGGCCAAAGCTACGGCCCGCAGCTGCACTCGCTCAAGCGCGGCGTACACGTGGTGGTCGGCACGCCTGGGCGTGTGATCGATCACATGAACAAGGGCACGCTGGATCTGTCCGAGTTGCGTTTTCTGGTGCTTGACGAAGCCGACGAAATGCTGCGCATGGGCTTCATCGACGACGTCGAGAAAGTGCTGCAGGCGACCCCACCGGAGCGCCAGGTCGCGCTGTTCTCGGCGACCATGCCCACCGTCATCCGCAAGATCGCCCAGCGCCATCTGAAAGACCCGATCGAGATCAACATCAAGTCCTCGGCCAGCACCACGCCGAACATTCGCCAGCGCTACTGGTTCGTCAGCGGCATGCACAAGCTCGATGCGCTGACACGCATCCTGGAGGCCGAACCGTTCGACGCGATGATCATCTTCGCGCGCACCAAGCAGGCCACCGACGAACTCGCCGGCAAACTGCAGGCACGCGGGCTGGCTGCCGCCGCGATCAACGGCGACATCGCCCAACCGCAGCGCGAGCGGGTGATCCAGCAGCTGAAAGACGGCAAGCTGGACATCCTGGTCGCTACCGACGTGGCCGCGCGCGGCCTCGACGTGGATCGCATCAGCCACGTGTTCAACTACGACATCCCGTACGACACCGAAAGCTATGTGCACCGCATCGGTCGCACCGGGCGCGCCGGGCGCAGCGGCGAGGCGATCCTGTTCGTCAGTCCACGCGAGCGGGGCATGCTGAACGCGATCGAACGGGCCACCAAGCAGCCGATCGAGCAGATGCAGCTGCCGTCGGTCGACGTGGTCAACGACGTGCGCATCGGCAAGTTCAAGCAGCGCATCAGCGACATGCTGGCGCAGGGCGACCTCGGCCAGTTCCAGCAGCTGATCGAGCAGTACGAACAGGAACACAACGTGCCAGCGCTCGAGATCGCCGCCGCGCTGGCGCGCATCGCCCAGGGCGACCAGCCGCTGCTGCTGGCCCCGCCGAAGCGTGAAAAGTACGAACCCGCCTCGCGTGAGCGCGTCGACCGCGCAGTGCCACGCGAGCGCACGAGCAGCGAGCGACGTCCGCCAAGTGGACGCGACGCAACCGCCGCCAGCCATCCGCCACGCGAGTCCAGGCCGCATGAACAGCGGCCGCGCGAACACGGCGCGCATGAGAACGCACCACCGCGACACAGCGCGCATGAAAGCACCCCGCCGCGCGACTTCGGTCATCGCCCGGTGCGCGCGCATGCCACCGAGGAAGGCAAGCGCACGTATCGCGTCGAGGTCGGTCACGAACACGGCGTGAAGCCGGGCAACATCGTCGGTGCGATCGCCAACGAGGCCGGCCTGGAAAGCCAGTTCATCGGCCGCCTCAGCATCCGCGACCATTACAGCCTGATCGACCTGCCCGACGGCATGCCGGCAGAAGTGTTCGAGCACCTCAAGAAAGTGTGGGTGGTGCAGCAGCAGTTGCGCATCCACGAATGGGACGGCACCGACACCGGCACCAGCGCACCGCCATCGCACAAGCCGGGCGGCTTCAAGAAACCCGGCAGCTTCAAGCCGCGGCCGAGCGGCGGCAAACCGCCGCGTCGCAAGTAACCGTTCCGGATCGCGCCGCTCGCCCCTTGCCAGCGGCGCGAACATCTTGTCTTTGCGATTGATGCACGCTGAAACAGGAAGGCGACAGGCCGCTCGATAAGCACCCTCGCGACAACGTACCATCGGCCGGATCATCGCCGCTGCGAAACCGCCGCATGTCCAGCCCTTCCGTCGAACACCGCCAGCTCAGCCGTGCCGAACCGTGTCTTGCCGGTCTCACACCGGCGGCCGTGCGACAGTTGCGGGTCGCGGCGCATGCCATCCGTGATGGTGCCGAAGGCACCGCAAGGCAGGCTCTGGATGCTGTCCTCGCCATGACGCCGGAGCATCCGGAAGCGTTGCGGCTGTACGGCATCCTGCACACCCGCGCGCAACGACATGCCGAAGCGCAGGCCGCGCTGCAGCGGGCCATCGCGCAATGGCCGGACTACGCGCTGGCCCATTCGGATCTGGGCAATGCACAACAGGCAGCCGGCGAAATGGAGGCGGCGTTCGCCAGCTGGCGACACGCCTGTGTGCTGGCGCCGGAGGCAGCGATGCCGTGGTTCAACCTCGGCCGCAATCTGCAGCAACATGGCGATACCGACGGAGCGATCGAAGCGCTGCAGCAGGCGCATGCACTGACGCCGGATTTTTTGCCCGCGTTGATCCTGCTTGGCGACGCACTGGTGCACGCCGGCCGTTTCGACGATGCCGATGCACGCTATCGCGCGGCACTCGCGTTGCATCCGGCCTGCGGCGACGCCTGGCGTGGGCTGGCAAACATGAAGACGCGGCCCTTGTCCGAGACCGATCGCGAGCAGCTGGCGACGGCGCTGCGTCGCACCGACATCAATCCGCCTGACCGCATCGCGATGGGCTTCGCGCTGGGCAAGGTATGCGAAGACCAGGGTAACCATGAGCGGGCGTTTGCCGCACTGAATGCAGCCAACGCGCAGCTGCGCGAGCTGGCGACATGGCATGCCGGGGCGTTCCACACGCACGTCGACGCGATGCTCGCCGCCTCGGCCAGACTGCCGGCACCGGCGGATGCCACGCTCGGTCACGAGGTGATCTTCATCGTCGGGCTGCCGCGCTCCGGCTCCACCCTGTTCGAGCAGATCCTCGCCGCCCATCCCGACGTCGAAGGCGCCAGTGAGCTGCCCGATCTGGAACAGGTGCTCAGCGAGGAATCCGCTCGTCGCCGCCAGCCGTTGCTGCAGTGGATCGGTATCGCCAGCGCCGACGACTGGCAGCGACTGGGCCAGCGCTATCTGGAACGCACCGCGCGCTGGCGCCAGGCCAAGCCGCGACATACCGACAAGCTGCCGTCGAACTGGCTGCTCAGCGGCGTGCTCGCTGCGATGCTGCCCGGCGCGCGCATCGTGGACGCCCGCCGCGATGCGCTGGAGGCCGGCTGGTCCTGCTACAAGCAGCAGTTCTACCGGCTACCTCATTTCGCCTGCACCCTGACCGACATAGCCGCCTATATCCGCGACTACGAGCGCGTGATGGCGTTGTGGCAGGCCGCCGATCCGCAACGCATCCGCATCCAGCGCTACGAAGCGCTGCTGGCCGGGCCGGAGCATGAGATCCGCGCGCTGCTGGCGTTCTGCGGGCTGCCGTTCGATCCAGCCTGCCTCGACTACCACCAGGCAACGCGCAGCGTGCGCACCGCCAGCGCGGCGCAGGTGCGGCAACCGCTGCAACGCGATACCGCACGCGCGGCCCATTACGGCACGTTGCTCGATCCACTGCGATTCGGGCTGGGCATCCCCACGATCAAGTGATGCACCACGATCGTGCGCTGCCGGCGACACATCGTTTCCGCCAACAGGCTCGGCAAATCTCCGACGCGCCCCCACCATGACGGCATGGATTCCCGCGGAGCAAACCCCGAATGACCACCCTGCCCAGCCTGTACATCTCGCACGGTTCGCCGATGACCGCGCTGCAACCCGGTCTGACCGGCAAACGACTGGCCGAGCTGGCCGCTGTATTGCCGCGACCGAAGGCGATCGTGATGGCCAGCGCCCATTGGCTGTCTCGACGACCGCAGGTCGGCAGTGCAGCCATGCCCGAGACCATCCACGATTTCGGTGGCTTCCCTGCCGCGCTGTATCAACTGCGCTATCCGGCACCGGGCGATCCGGCGCTGGCTGAGCGCATTATGCAGTTGCTGGATCACGCCGGCCTGGCCCCGGCGATCCATCCCGAACGCGGTCTGGATCACGGCGCCTGGGTGCCCTTGCGCCTGCTGTATCCGGACGCCGACATTCCGGTGGTGCCGGTCTCGATCCAGCCGGAACTCGGCCCGGCACATCAGTACGCGCTGGGTCAGGCGCTGGCGCCGTTGCGCGACGAAGGCGTGCTGGTGATCGGCTCCGGCAGCATCACCCACAACCTGCACGACCTCGGCGCCGGCTACAGCGACGAGCGGCAGGCGCCGTACGTGAAGCCGTTCATCGACTGGATCGAACAGAAGCTCGCCGCCGGCGATGTCGACGCGCTGCTCGACTACCGCCGCCAGGCACCGTTCGCCGAGCGTGCCCATCCCACCGACGAGCACCTGCTGCCGTTGTTCGTGGCGTTGGGCGCGGCGGGCGCGAACGCACAAGCGCAACGGATCGACGCGGGCATCGACATGGGCCTGCTGGCGATGGACATCTACCGCTTCGACGGCCCGACCTCCGACAAATCGCGCGCCCCGCTCACTGCACGATGATCGTGCCGACCATCATCGGGTGGATCGAGCAGTAGTAGGCATAGGTGCCCGGCTTGGAAAACGTCACGGCGTAGGAGTCGCTGGTATCCAGCCCCTTCGAGGAAGCGAACAGCGAGCCGGCACTGGTGATCACGTGCGGCTCCTCGTCCTGGTTGGTCCATACCACGCGGGTACCCGCCGGCACCGTCAGCGTGGCGGGCGCGAAGGCAAAGTTGCGTATCTCGATCTGCTGCGTCTGCACCTTCCTGGAGGCAGACGCACTCGCCGCCATCACGGCAGGCGATGCAAGGATGACGCCGCAAAGCACGCCCATCACCAGCAATGTGCCGAGGCGCCAACGCGGCACGTGCAGTCGTGCATATCCATGGGCGATCGCTTTCATGACAGCACCTCCTCGGTCACGGCGAGTGCCTGCCTGCCCTGCACATGGCGCACGTCGCGGATGCCGAGATAGTGATGCAGCGCACCAGGCGCTACCTCCTTCATCGGCCCAGGTCCGGGTCCGACGCCCGGTGTCGGCTGCGGATAGGCGGTCGAGCGCGCCGTGTAGAACGTGATGTTGCCTTCCACCTTCTGCTGGATCTGGTGGATATGGCCATTGAGCACGCTGACCGAGCCGAACCGCCGCAGGTACGACATCGCCTCGGTGCTGTCGTCCGTGCCCCAGCCCCACGGCGGATACAGCGGCCACAGCGGCATGTGGGCGAATACCACCAACGGCGTTTCGGCGGATAGCCCGGCGAGATCCTTTTTCAGCCAGGCCAGTTGCTCCGCTCCCAGCGAACCCAGTCCCCCGGCCTTGAGGTTGAGCACGTTGATCAAACCGACGAAGTGCACGCCGCGATGGTCGAAGCTGTACCAGCCACCGGCGCGCTGGCGTTCACCGAAGCGGCGGAAGAATTCGGCACCGTTGTCGCCGATCACGTCGTGTTCGCCCGGCACGTAGAACACCTTGCGGGTGTGCGAATCCTGCATCACGCCGGCCAGCGTGTCGAACTCCTCGGGCTTCGACAGATGGGTGAGATCGCCGGTATGCAGCAGAAAGTCCGGGCGTGCAGCCTGCGCATTGACCAGTGCCACCGAGGCACGCAGCGTGCCCACCACATCCATGTTCGGCTCCTTGTGGAAACCGATATGGGAATCGCTGATCTGCGCGAAGCTGAAACTGGCGTCCGCCATGGATGCCGTCGTCGCGCCATCACCGAACGCCTGGGCGCGCAGCACACCGCCCTTCATCAGCCAGAGCGTACCGGCGCCGGCCCAGGCCATGCATTTGAGGAACTGGCGGCGGTTGCCGGCTTCGTTGTCGTGGTTTTGCATGATGAACACTCCGCAGGAGAGAGCGGTCGAACGACTGCTCCGGGAATCGGGAGGCCGCGTATGCCTTGCTGCCCTTCTCCATGCATTACCGATCGTCCGGATCGCCTATTCCCGCTTTCGCACATCGGGAATAAAGTCGAGTCAGCCGAGGTAATCCCTCTTATGCCCGCCGATTTGCATGTCATGCCGCCAAACCCGGACAGTGTCCGCAGCGCACGCTTCGAGGTGCTCGTGCTGCCGTGTCTGGACGCGGCCTACAATCTTGCACGCTGGCTCGCGCGCAATGATGCGGATGCGCAGGATGTGGTGCAGGAAGCGATGCTGAGGGCGCTGCGCTATTTCGACAGCTTCCACGGCAACGATGTGCGGGTCTGGCTGCTCGCCATTGTGCGGAACACCTACTACACACTGCGCACGAAAACTCCGCAAAGCGGCCTGCACGAGTCATTGGACGAAGACACCCACGCGCTCGTCGATGAAGGCCCTTCCCCGGAAACCCTGACCTTGCTGGCAGTGGACGTCGGCACGCTGCAGCTCGCGCTGGAACGCCTGCCATCCCCGCTGCGCGAAGTGCTCGTGCTGCGCGAGCTGGAAGAGTGTTCCTACAAGGAAATCGCCGCGATCACCGAACAGAAGATCGGCACCGTCATGTCCCGGCTCGCCCGTGCGCGCGAACGCCTGAAAGTAGAACTGACCTGTCGTCCCAAGGAGGTACGTCGTCATGACCTGTGATGACACCAAGCTGCTGATGCACGCCTATCTCGATGACGAGCTGGACGCTGCGCAGAGCGCGGCCATGGCCCGGCACCTGCAGGACTGCCCCGCGTGCGCGGCCAGCTATGGCCTCCACGGCCGGCTGCGCAAGGCGCTGGCGCAACCGGGGCTGTACCATCGCGCGCCGGACGCGTTGCGCGAACGCTGGCGTCTCGCGCAACCCGTGGCGAGGCCCGCATCCTTCCAGTCCCGGCGCGCGCCGCTCGTCTACGCGATGGCTGCCGGCTTTGCCGGTGCGCTGCTGCTCACCAGCCCGGCCTGGATCATCGTCTTGCAGCAGCCCGGCGCGGACAGCAATCCGGTCGTGGCCGAGGCCATCTCCAGCCACATCCGCTCGCTGCAGGTGCAGCACCTGATGGACGTGGTGTCGACCGACCAGCACACGGTGAAACCCTGGTTCGAGGGCAAGCTCGATTTCTCGCCGCGCGTGAAGGATCTGGCCAGTGAAGGGTTTCCGTTGATCGGTGGCCGTCTCGATGCGATCGACGGGCGCAGTGTCGCCGCCCTGATCTACAAGCGGCACCTGCATGTGATCAACCTCTACCAGTGGCCGGCGGATTCGACAGCGACAGCGCCACCCGAAGTGCAGCGCCACGGGTACACCGTCATCCGCTGGACAGCCGAAGGCATGCGCTATGTCGCCATCTCCGACGTCAGCGCCGGCGATCTGAAGCAGTTCGTGCTCGCCTTCCAGAACGATGCCGGCACACCGGCCGCGAATCCACCCCGATAACGATCAGGCGACCTGCGGCAGCGGCGGCGTATCGGTATCGAATGGTTCGAGCCAGTCCTGCGGCGTCAGCACCGGCAGCCCATGCGCGAGGCGTCCCTTGTCGCATTGAGGGCTGATCGTGCCGAACTCCCACGACGGCGACACCTCGCGGCATACCGACGGCCGGCGCGCGTAGATGCCACAATGCGCTTCCACACCTATGGTGCCTTGCAGAGCCACGCAGCGCGGCTGCGCGGCATCGGTGCCGAGCATCACCGACCGATGCGGATCAAGCTTCTCGGTTAGCTCGGGCGGCACGCATCCACCGAGCGATGCATCCGCTTCCGACCAGTGGAATGACACACGGAAGAAGGCACAGCACGCACCGCAACGCAGACAGGGATGTTTCATCAAGCCGACCATGGCGCACCCCGAGGCGCGCAGCCTGCGATTCTAGAACGTAAAAGGCCTGCCGTACGGCAGGCCTCCTTCACGAACGCCGAACCTTCCTACGGTTTCCCGGCAAACGTATCGCACTGGTCCATGTCGCCGCCGCTGAAGCCGGTCTTGAACCACTTCACCCGCTGCGCCGAAGTGCCGTGGGTGAACGTGTCGGGACGCACCCGACCCTGTGCCTGCTGTTGCAGGGTGTCGTCGCCGATATGGCTGGCGGCGTTGAGCGCCGACTCGATGTCGCCCGGCTGCAGCCAGTTCAGCTCCTGCTGGCTGTGGTTGGCCCACACGCCCGCGTAGCAATCCGCCTGCAGCTCCTGCCGCACGGACAGGCCATCCGCGCCATCCATCGGCGCGCCACTACGACGTGCCGCGTCGACCTTGTCGAACACACCGGTCAGCTTCTGCACATGATGACCGACCTCGTGCGCGATCACGTAGGCGCGGGCGAAATCGCCGGAAGAATGCAGCTCATCCTGCAATTGCTGGAAGAACGCCACATCCAGATACACCTTCTGGTCGCTCGGGCAATAGAACGGCCCCACCGCCGTGGTGGCACCGCCGCAAGCCGTGCTCACGCCGCCGCTGAACAGGTGCAGCTTGGGGTCGACATAGGTCGCACCTTTGGCCTGGAAAATTTCGCCCCAGGTCTGCTCAGTCGAATGCAGGATCGCGCTGACGAAGGCCTTCTGCTGCGGATCGACCTGCGCCGGTACGCTTGTCTGCGTCGGCGCATACGACTGGCTGCCGCCCTGATCGAGCAACGCCAGCGGATTTTTGAAGAAGACCCAGCCCAAGATGGCCAGCACGATCAGGCCGCCGATTCCCATGCGCCCGCCGCCGCCAAAGCCCCGACCTCCGCCACCGCTGCCGCTGTCGACCTCGACGTTGTTGCTGCTGCCGCCTTTCTGCCAATCCATAAGTTCCTCGTTGACGATGCATGCGTCCCGACGCCGTCGGGCGACGATAGCGCGTCGATCGCGCCAATGCCAAGGTGGCGCTGCGGCTAAAGTAGGCCACCCTTCGTGAGGAATCCCGCATGACCCATCTGCCCGCCCTGGTTACCCTGCTCACCGTACTACTGCTGTTCGGCACCATGTGGGCCGTCGGCCATGCCCGCGGCAAGTACGGCATCAAGGCGCCGGCGACCAGTGGCGATCCGGCGTTCGAACGCGCCTATCGGGTACAGATGAACACGCTGGAGCAGACCGTGATGTTCCTGCCCTTGTTGTGGCTCGCTGCGAACTACGGCTTCAGCGGCTGGGCTGGCGTGGCCGGGCTGGTATGGATCGTCGGCCGGATCTGGTACGCGATGGCCTATCTCGCTGATGCCGGCAAGCGCGGCCCGGGCTTCACGCTCGGTCTGATTGCCTGGGTTGCCGTGCTGGTAATGGCAGCGTTCGGTGTAGGTCGCGCCATGCTGATCGGTTGAACCCGGAGTGCCGCGCTCAGCCCGGCAGGCCAGGCGCAACCGCACTCAAGGCCCACACGCGATGCGGCACGGCCATCGGCTCCGCGGCATGATGGGTCGCAAGCATCGTGGCCAGTTCCGCGTCGCAGCGCTGCACCCTTGTTGCGTCCAGCGCGGCGCCGACGCCGGCGCTGGCACGGATACGGCCACGCCAGTCGGCATGGCTGTACGGCACGTCCAGATCGAACGACCAGGTACGCAAGTCGACAAAGCCCGCTTCGGCCACATCCTTCAGCCACGCCGGGTACAGTCCGCTGCCGCTGTGCAGGGTCCAGCCGGGGTTGTAGCTGAGGATCAGGCGTTCGGTGTCCTGCACCATGTTGCCGGCCAGCGGCAGCCAGTCGAAATGCGCGATCAGCAGGTGTCCACCCGGCCGCAACCAGCGACGCACCAGCGCGGCCGTTCGCGGGCGGTCGAACCAGTGCCAGCACTGGCCGGCGGTGATCGCATCGAACGAGGCTGGCGGAAAGTCCGCATTCTCGACCCGCGCGCGCACCTGCTTCACCAACACACCCGCCGCGCGATCCATCTCGGCGGCCCGCGCCAGCAACGGCGCGGAGTGATCAAGCCCGGTGACCTCGCAGCCACGCAGAGCCAGACCACGGGCGACCGTGCCGGTACCGGTGCCCAGGTCGAGCGCGACATCACCTTTGCGTACGCTGCCGTCGGCGAACACGCGCTCGAAGAAGGTATCGGGAAACCCTGCCCGGTGGCGCGCATAATCGCCGGCTATCCTGCCAAAATCGGTCGCCATCGACACTCCCCTGTGATCGTCTGCGTCAGTGATGCTACCGGCATGATTTCCCACTGCAAGCAGCAACTGATGGCGTAACCATCTCGACGCCGATCGCGGCATTCGTAGCAGCGGTCAACGCGCAGCTTGTCAGGCATAGTTCCCACATGGAAGTCATCCACACCCAAGCTGCCTCGCTGCCTCCCGCTCCGCCTGCTTTCGCGCCGCCTGCGCAAGGACGCGTTCCAAGCCTGTGGAGCGCGGCGGGATTGATTGCAACGTATTTTGTGCTGCAGGTGGCGGCCAGTACGTTGACGGTGCTGGCGATCAGCGTGACGACGGCTTTCCAGCACGGCTGGCAAGGCCTTGACCATGCAATCCCCGCGACGCTGGAACAACCTGCCATGCAGGCGTTGCTGGCCACGCTCTCGCTCGGTATCGCCGCGCCGCTGACGCTGTTGCTGGCACGCTGGAAATGGCCGCGACTGTGGTCGCGGACGCAGCCACCAGGCTTCGGCGTTGCGTGGCCGCGCCGTCGGCTGTTCTTCGGACTGGCTGTTGCGGTCGGATTGACGGCACCATGGCTGGGCGCGTTGTTGACCCAGTTGCTGGCACACGGCCATGCGGTGACGCAGGGCATCCAGCAACTGGGCAGCAGTACGCCACCGGAGCTGCGCATTCCACTGGTGCTGGTGGTGGTGAGCGTGGGGCCGCTGGCAGAGGAATTGCTGTTCCGCGGCGTGCTGTTGTCGGCACTGTTGCAACGCTGGCATGTCGGCTGGAGCGTGGTGATCAGCTCGCTGGTGTTTGCGCTGATCCACCTGCCCGGCCTGCAGTTCCAGTGGTACGCATTGCCGGACCTAGCCTTGCTGGCGCTGGCACTGACCTGGTTGCGGCTGCGTTCGGGCTCGATCTGGCCTGCCGTGCTCGCCCACGGCCTCAACAACCTGGTGGGCGTGGCAGGCTGGTTCGTGGCGCTCAACCTGCCCGGCTGAACGGCTTCATCCCGGCGCGATGCCGAAGCCACGCAGCAGGCGTGCCGTCTCGAACACCGGCAAGCCCATCACTCCGGAATAGCTGCCCTGCAAATGCTCGACCAGCATCGCGCCACGGCCCTGGATCGCATAGGCACCCGCCTTGCCGAACGGCTCACCGGTGGCGACATAAGCGGCAATGGTGGATTCGTCCAGCGTCGCAAAGCGCACCTGTGACACGCACACCTCACACTGTTCCCGCGCGGTACCGACCAGCCAGATCGCCGAGACCACTGCATGCGTGCGCCCCGACAGTCGACGCAGCATGGCCGCTGCCGCATCCGCATCCTGCGGCTTGCCGAACACTTCATCGTCCAGCACCACTTCGGTGTCAGCGCCCAGTACCACGACATCGTCTGCATGGCCCAGCCTGATCAACCCGGCACGCGCCTTGTCGCGCGCCACACGGCTCACGTACTCCTGCGGCGCTTCATCCGGTGCACGCTGCTCGACCACCTCGACATCGAGTACGGCGAACTCCACTCCGATCTGTTCCAGCAACTGGCGACGACGCGGCGATTGCGAAGCGAGATGAAGCATGGGGATTCCAGCCGACTGAGTAGCCGCCAGCGTAACGGCTCACAGGGTGAGGCTGTACTCGCAGAACTGTCGGTCGCGTTGCCAGCCCAGCGATTCGTACAGCGCCTGCGCCGGCGCATTGTCCAACGCCGTCGACAGCGACAGGCTGGCCGCACCCAGGGCCAGCGCATGCTCCGTGGCGGCACCCAGCAGCGCCGCCGCCACGCCCTGCCGACGCGCCGATGCAGCAACAAACAGGTCGTTGAGCAGCCAGGTGCGCACGGTGCGCACCGAGGAAAACAGCGGATAGAGCTGGGTGAACCCCAGCCCCTGGCCATGGTCGCCACGCGCCAGCAGGATCAGCGACTCATGCTTGTGGATGCGCTCGGCCAGAAAATCGTGCGCCCGTACCAGATCGGCCGGCTGGCCATAGAACTGGCGGTAACCGTCAAACAGCGGCGCCAGCGTGTCGAGGTCGAGGACGGTGGCCTGGCGGATATGAAAGGGCATGGCGTTCGCGCTGGGGAGTCCGGGTAGAGCAAGCATATCGCCTTCGCCGTCATGCGCACTGCAGCGCCGGCCTCTAGCCGCGATGGTAGGGATGCCCGGCCATGATCGTGGTGGCGCGATACAGCTGTTCGGCCAGCACCAGCCGCACCAGCATGTGCGGCAGGGTCAGCGGGCCAAGCGACCAGCGCTGGTCCGCGCGCGCCAGCACTTCGGGCGCGTGGCCGTCGGGGCCGCCAATCAGGAAGGCCAGATCGCGCCCGGTCATGCGCCACTTCGCCAGTTGTTCGGCCAGCTCTTCGCTGGACCAGATCCTGCCGCGGCCATCGAGCGCGACCACATGGCAATCGTGCGGCAACGCGGCGAGTATCGCGGCGCCTTCATCCTGGATCGCCCGCGCATCGTCGCGGCCTTTACCGCGCATGCCGGGTTTCAATTCGATCAGTTCCAGCGGCAGCTCATGCGAGAGCCGCTTGCGGTATTCGGCAAAGCCTTCGGCCACCCAGCCAGGCATACGTTCCCCGACTGCAATCAGGCGTGCGCGCATGTCGCGTCTTTATCAGATAAAACGCACGTAGTGCAGCGTCGGCCTCCTCTCCCTGCCGGAGAGAGGATTGCGGTGAGGGGCCAATCTTGCGGCTCACCCCACACAAAAATCAGCTTGCTTGCGCAGCGTCGACTTCGTGGCCGTGGTCGCCCACCGTCCACAACCGCTCCAGGCCGTAGAACTCGCGGATGCGCGGCAGCATCACGTGAACGATCACGTCGCCCAGGTCGACCAGTACCCATTCGCCTTCCTGCTCGCCTTCAACACCCAGCGGCACCACGCCCGCTTTCTTGGCGAACTTGCTGACTTCGTCGGCAATGGACTTTACGTGGCGGGCGGAGGTGCCGGAAGCAATCACCAGCAGGTCGGCGATGGAGGTCTTGCCGCGAACGTCGATTTCGCGCACATCCTTGGCTTTCAGTTCTTCGAGCGCGTCGATGACCGACTTGCGCAGGGTGGCCGTGGTGACGGACTTGTTCGTACGGGCAGTACTCAAGAGGGTGAGCCTCAATGCGGGAGAGCAGCGCGAAATGGCGCGTGCGCAGTATAACCGCCCAGCCGTCAAGGGGTATTTTGGGTGCCCGTCAGGGTCCGTGCGGCCAGCCGGTGCTCGTACATCAGGCGCGCGACCAGCTCGGCGGCCGGCTGCGGGCGTACCAGGCCGGCCGCCTGCCCGCACCATTCGGACAGCAGATCACCGCGCCCGGCCTCCGCGGCAGCACGGCGCAACGGTGCGGTCAGCGCGTTCAGCACCGGATAGGGCAAACCCTGCGCCGCCTCCGGCATCGCCTCGACAAAGCGGTTGCGCAAGCCACGGGCTGCACGTCCGGAGAAGCCGCGGATCGTGGTGACCTGATGATCCTCGACGTGGGGCAGATCCCGCTTCCACGCCTCCGCCGCTGAGCACTCCGGACAAGTGAGGAAGGCGGTGCCGAGCTGGCTGGCCGCGGCACCGAGAGTCTCCGCCGCCAGCATGCCGCGGCCGTCCATGATGCCGCCAGCGGCGATCACCGGAACATCCCGGACAAGTGCCGTCATCGCGCGCACGGCGAGCGGCAACAGCGCGAACAGGCCGATCATCGCGTCCTCGGCGTCGTGCAGGAAACTGCCGCGATGGCCGCCGGCCTCGGCGCCCTGCATGGACACCGCGTCGGCGCCCGCGTCGGCCCAGGCGCGCGCCTCGGCCACCGTCGTGGCGGTGCCGATCACGTAGATGCCGCGCTGATGCAGCTCGCGCAACTGCGCCGGCGCGATCACCCCGAACGCGAAAATCGCCACCGCCGGGCGCGCCTCGCACAGCGCGGCGAACTGGTCGGAGAAGCGCGGTGCCCAGCGCGGCGGCAGGCTGGTGCGCACGTCGAGGCCTTCGCGCGCCATCAGCGCATCGAGCTGCTCGCGCGCCTTCGCTACCGCCGCCATGTCGGCATCGAACTCATCCGGCAACACGAACAGCCCGATCGCATACGGCCGGTCGCCGAGTGCGCGGATCTGCGTCGCCTGCGCGAGGATGGTTTGCGGCTCCAGATAACCGGCGCCGAGCGAGCCCAAGCCACCAGCACCGGATACCGCCGCGACCAGTTCCGGCGGCGTCGAGCCGGCCATCGGCGCCTGGATCAGCGGATGCTCGATGCCGAGCCGATCGGCGAAGGGCGAGGTCATGCGCGGCACCTGTTCGATGAATGGGCGATCAAGTATGCGCGGTGGACTGGCTGGAGATAAACCCGTGGCAACGAGCGGCGCTGGCCACATACCGTCACGATGACAGTCGAACACCGATGACGTTCAACCGGCCGCGTCATGCCTGCGCCGGCGCAGGCGATCCACCGACAGCGCGCCGGCGCCTGTACCCATCGCCAGCATCAGCAAGCCACCGAGATAGAGCAGATTGACCTCGAACCCGGGCGGACCGAATTGCGGCCCGCTGGCGGTCAGACCGATCGTGTTGACCGAACTGAAGCCGTACGGCAGGTGCACCGTGAACATCGCCACCAGCAGGGTGGCGGCCATCGGAATGCTGATGAGCATGACGAAGGCGCCCACGAACATGGCCAGCCCGGTCGAAAGCTCCAGCAGCGTGACTACCCAGGCAGCGACGTGCGGCAGCGGCACCCCGAGCCAGTGCAGCAGGTCGGCGAACTTGTCCGGGCCGCGACTGAATTTTGCCCAGCCGTGCGCCATGAAACCGAACCCGATCACCAGCCGCAGCGGCAGCGGTGCCCAATCGAACCAGAACAGCGCGCGAGTCGATATGCGCATGATCCTCTCCTGACTCTGAAAGTCTGTGCGAGCGGGAGAGCCATGCAGCTCTCCCGCTCCATGACCGAACTTAGTGACCGGCGTCCATCGCATCGTCTTTCTTCATCGAATCGGCTTTCATGGCATCGTGCTTCATCGCATCCTTTTTCATGGAACCGTGCTTCATCGAACCGTGCTTCATGGAGCCGGCCTTCATCGAGTCGTGCTTCATGGAGCCTTTCTGCATCGCGTCGTGCGACATCGCGGAGCTGGAGCTGGCGGCCATCGCGTCCTGCGCGAACGAGGCGGTGGCAGCAAGACCGCAGGTCATGGCGGCGGCGAGAAGTGTGGCAAGGCGAACGTTCATGGGAAGTCCTGGCAAGAAAAAGGGGGGAGACGGTCATGCCGTCTCCCCCTTCATTCGCCGCACGCCGGCCGGGAGTTACATCGGCGGCAATCCGGGCCGAGGCGACGGCGCTAGCCGCCCTGCCCAGCCACGATGTTCACCGTGATCGCGATGATGAACACGTTGAAGAAGAACGCGATCACGCTGTGCAGCAACACCACGCGGCGCAGGTAGCGGCTGGTGATCTGCACGTCGGACACTTGAAAGCACATGCCGATCACGATCGCGAAATAGACGAAATCCCAGTAGTCCGGTTGCTCGGTGCCGGGGAAATCCAGCCCGGTGTGCTTGTCGCCGAAATCGCCGTAGAAGCCGTGCGCGTAATGGATCGCGAACATGGTGTTGAGGAACAGCCAGCTCAACACCACGCTGAGCGCCCCCACTGCCAGCGCCAGCATGCCACCGACCTTGGCCGCGTGCAGTTCGTTGCCCAGCGCCACCAGCACCACCGTCGACAGCACGATACCGCTCCACAGGATGCCCCAGCGCCCGGTGTCCTGCGCCTGTGCCTGACTGCGCATCTGGCTCGTCTCAGCCTTGTTGAACAGCCGTGCCAGGATGCTCAGGAACACCACGGCGGCCAGGTCGAACGCCAGCAGGATGGCGGTGGCCACGCGCAGCTTCATGTCCACCAGCACGGCACTGGCCACCAGGAAAATGATCAGCGACACGACCATCCGCGGCCGTGCCTTCACATAGTGGAACGGCCGCCAGCGGCGCCTTTTCCGCGGAGTCGCCACGCCAGTTTCGTCGCTACTCACGCAAGCCTCCATGGCGCAACCATCGGCGCCGGCACGCAACGATCATAGCGGGAGTTTCAGGCGCACAGATCGCGATATTCCGGGTGTCGTCCGATCCACGCAGCGGCATACGAGCACGCCGGCACGACTTTCCAGCCTTCGCTGCGTGCTGCTTCGAATGCAGCCTGCACCAGTGCCGACGCGATGCCGCGCCCGCCGACTTCAGGCGGCACTCCAGTATGGGTGATCGTCATCACCGCTGGAGCCAGGCCAGTAGTCAAGGTGTAGTCGAGTTCGCATTCGGCGCCGTCAACCTTCGTCTCGAAACGATGTGCGGCGCGATCGTGCTGGATGGCAAATGGCATAAGGACTCCAGGCTGAAAGACAATCCATAAGCATACGGTGTGCAGGGGGCAACCGCGTGTGAAGCCCGATCGCCGATCCGTTCGCGCCAGCTGCATGAACCATCCGGCACAGTGCGCGCCTGTCTGCCATCGCCCAACAGGAGCACCCCATGAAGAAATCAGCATCTGCGCATTGGTCTGGCGACATCAAGGATGGCCAGGGAACGATCTCGACGGATACCAATGTGCTGCGCGAGGCACCGTACGGCTTCAAGTCCCGTTTCGAGGATGGCCCCGGCACCAACCCGGAGGAGCTGATCGCGGCCGCCCATGCCGGCTGCTATTCGATGGCCCTGTCGCTCGGACTGGGCAATGCCGGGCTCACTGCCGACAGCATCGACACTCATGCGACGGTGACGCTGGAGAAGGATGGCGACGGGTTCTCGATCACCGCCGTGCATCTGGACTGCAAGGCGAAGGTTCCGGGTGTCGATGCGGCCACGTTCGAGAAGATCGCGCAGGAAACCAAGCTCGGCTGCCCGGTCTCGAAGGTGCTCAAGGCCACCATCACGCTGGACGCGACGCTGGAAGCCTGATCCCCCGACCGGCGCGGGCGTGACCGTGCCCGTTAGACTGGCGCCATGCCATCGCCATCGAGTTTCCTTGCCCGGGTTGCCGGCGCGCCGATCCGTCCGGTTCGCGCCGCGATCCGGCATTGGGTGCTGAGTGCTTTTCCGCGCGCCCAGGCCGGCAGCGTCGACTACGACCATCCGCATGGCGATCCGGGCTGGTTCGGGCCGGATAGCGCCACATGGCGCGTGCACTCGGATTTCCCCGGCATGCTGGCCGGAGGACTGGCCGCACTGACTCTGCAGTCGCTGCATCCGCTGGCGCTGGCCGGCGTGTGGGATCACTCCAATTTCCGCGGCGATTTGCTCGGGCGCCTGCGTCGCACCACCGCGTTTGTGGGTGGCACTACCTACGCGCCGAGCGCGCAGACCGAGGCGCTGATCGAACACGTGCGGCAGATCCACATGCACATCACCGGCCATGGCGAAGATGGACGTCCATATGCGGCAAACGATCCTGCGCTGCTGACCTGGGTGCATGTCACCGAGGCGTACAGCTTCCTGCAGGGTTACCGCCGCTACAGCCATGTAGCCCTGCCCGTCGGCGCGGCCGATCGCTACTACAGCGAGGTACGGCGGATTGCCGAGGCACTCGGTGCCAGCTCGGTGCCGGCCTCCGCACACACTGTCGACGCGTACTTCCAACGCATCCAGCCCGAACTGGCATACACCGAACGCTCGCGTATCGTGCTCGGCCTGTTGTCGCAGGTACGTTTGCCGGTCCCGGCTGCCGGCTTGTCGCGCGACCTGTTTCTGCACGCTGGTGCTGCCCTTCTTCCGGACTGGGCGATCGAGTTGTTGGGCCGCACACCCCGCCAACAGCGCCAGGCCGGATTGGCGCAGCACGCGCTGTGGGCAGTCGCGCCGGTGTTCCGCGCTGCGTTGAAAGACGGCATCGCCAGCCGCGCCTGCCGGCGCATGGACGTGCCAGCGGAGCAGTTGCAGCACTGGGCGTAGATTCATGGCGGCCGGCGTGGCATTGACAGCCCCGCGCTATCGGCTAACGTCCCATGGACACGTCAGCCAGGGGCGCCTGTGGCAACACTCATTCCGACCCGCAACAGCTGCCTGCCGCGCATGACCGGCGGCGAGAAACGCGTTTCCGAGCGGCTGGAACAGAAGCTCGAGGACGACTACCTGCTGTGGTACGACGTACCGGTCGGGCTGAAACAGCGCCACCCGGACTTCGTGGTGTTCCACCCGCGCCGCGGCCTGCTGGTGCTGGAGGTGAAGGATTGGAAGGCCGACACCATCCGCCATGCCGACAGCACCCAGTTCACCCTGGTCACCGAGCGTGGTCTGGTCAAGGAGAACAATCCGCTGCTGCAGGCGCGCGCCTATGCGCTGGAAATCGGCGTGGTGCTGGAGCGCGATCCCGCGCTGCGCCATCCGCAAGGCTCCCGCCACGCCGGCAAGCTGATCATGCCGTGGGCCTGGGGCGTGGTGCTGGCCAACATCACCCGCAAACAATTCGACGACGGCGGGCTGGGCGACGTGCTGCCCGAGCATCTGGCGATCTGCCGCGACGAACTGTACGAAACAGTCGACGCCGAGGCGTTCCAGGAACGGCTGTGGGCGATGTTCCCGCAGGTATATCCGGTGACGCTGACCCTGCCGCAGATCGACCGCGTGCGCTGGCACCTGTTTCCCGAGCTGCGGGTGGAGCCGGGCAGCGGCCAGTTCGGCCTCTTCGGTCCCACCGCTGCGGCCGTGCGCCCGCTGGAGATTCCCGACCTGGTCAAGGTGATGGACTCACAGCAGGAGCAGCTGGCGCGTTCGCTCGGCGACGAGCACCGAATCATTCACGGCGTCGCCGGCTCCGGCAAGACGATGATCCTCGGCTTCCGCGCTATGCAGCTCGCGCGTGAGCTCGCCAAGCCGATCCTGGTGCTCTGCTACAACAAGACGCTGGCCGCGCGGCTCGAACAGCTGATCGGCGAGCGCGGCCTCGGCGAGAAAGTGCAGGTCTACAACTTCCACAAGTGGTGCCGCAAGATGCTGGTGGCCTATAACGAACCGCTGCCGCCGGGCAACGGCAAGGCATTCTTCGCAGCGTTGCCGCCGGCGGTGATCGCCGGCGTGGATCGCGGCCAGATTCCGCGCTTCCAGTACGGCGCCGTGCTGATCGACGAGGGTCACGATTTCGAGCCGGACTGGTACAAACTGATCGTGCAGATGATCGATCCGGCCACCAATTCGCTGCTGGTGCTGTACGACGACGCACAGAACATCTACGGCAACGCCGATCGCCGCAAGATCAGCTGGAAGAGCCTTGGCGTGCAGGCGCAGGGCCGCACCACCATCCTCAAGCTCAACTACCGCAACACGCTGGAAATCCTCTCGGTGGCGCGTGTGTTCGCCAACGAATTGCTCGACTCGCGCGGTGACGACGACGACGGCGTGCCGCTGATCGCGCCGGAAAGCGCCGGCCGCCGTGGTGCCCTGCCCGAACTCGTTCGCACCGACACCGCCGGTGCCCAGCTCGACGTGTTGATCGCGCGACTGCGCGATGAGCATGCCAGCGGCCGCCCGTATTCGGACATGGCCGTACTGTTCCGCAACCAGTGGGAAGGCGAGAAGCTGCACGAAGCATTGCAGCGCATCGGCATTCCCAGCCGGCTTGCCGACAGCACCGGCAAACACACCCTGTTCGTCGTCGAGGACAGCGTCAAGCTGGTCACCATGCATTCCAGCAAGGGCCTGGAATTTCCGTTCGTGATCATCCCCGGCCTCGGCTCGCTGCCCAAGCCCGGCCAGACCGAAGCCGACGAGGCGCGCCTGCTCTACGTCGCGATGACCCGCGCCACCGAACACCTGCTTCTGATCCACCACGACGATTCGGTATTCAGCAAACGCATCCGCGATTCGATCAACGAGGTGCAGGGGCAGTTGAATGCCACATCGGGACAAGGGTTGGGGTAACCGGAACCACCCCAACATCGAAAGCACGACGTCACCCCGGCATTCGGCCGGACAGGAGTTCAGCATGACCATCTTCGACCTGGCCCCACCCAGCGACGAGCAGCGCCGCAACATCACCGCAGGCCTCGCCGCCGACGAAAGGCGCGTGCTGCTGGAACACGGCACCGAGGCGGCGTTCTGTGGCGTGTTCCTGGACAACCACAAGGACGGCGTCTACACCTGCCGCTTCTGCGGATTGCCACTGTTCCGCTCCAGCGCGAAGTTCGATTCCGGCACTGGCTGGCCGAGCTTCTTCCAGCCGTACGATGAAGCGCACATCCGCAGCATTCGCGATACCAGCTACGGCATGATCCGCGTCGAGGAAGTCTGTGCACGCTGCGGCAGCCATCTGGGCCACATCTTCCCCGATGGTCCGCCGCCGACAGGCAACCGCCATTGCCTCAATTCGGTCTCGCTGGGCTTTGTCGAGGATGGCGACGCGTTGCCGGATGTGCTCGGGCGCGGCGCGCCGGAAGGGACAGCGGACTCCGCACGGTGAGCGCTGGATCGCAGGTCCCGCAGTCGGCAATCAGTGCCGATACGGCGCCAGCAGCTCGGCATCGTCGAACAGGCCGGCAGGCAGCAGATAGCGCGGATCGCGCCCCGCGGCGAGCAGCTCGCGGATGCGGGTCGCCGAAATTTCCAGCGGGGTGACTGCCAGTTCGATCACCTTGCCGGCAGGCACGCCGCGCAACGTCGCGACATCATCAACCCGACGCTGAGCCACCATCCGCTGCAGATCATCCGGCAGCGCCGCCGCCACGCCTGGCCGGCTCAACACACCGACATGCGCCACGTCGAACAGCTCACGCCAGCGATGCCAGCTGGGCAAGCCGGCGAACGCATCGGCGCCGATCAGCAGCACGAGTGGGCGCTCACCCTGCTCCATGCGCAACTCGACCAGGGTGTCGATCGTGTATGACGGACCTCCGCGTTCCAACTCGCGGGTATCCAGAGCCAGGCGCGCCTGGTTTTGCAGCGCGGCACGCAGCATGGCCACGCGTTGTGACGCGGAAGCGATCGGCGGTGGGCGATGCGGCGGCACGCTGGCCGGCATCAGGCGTACCTCGGCATCGAGCAATTCGGATGCTTCCCACGCCACACTGAGGTGGCCAAGGTGCACCGGATCGAAGGTGCCGCCAAAAATGGCCAGCGGTTTCACGCCAGCGCCTTGGCTGCGCGCGGTTCGGCGATGGCGGCGATCAGCCGTTCGGCCTCCTGCCATGGGTTGCCGGCTTCGCGACCCTTGACCATGCGGTCGATCCGCGAGGCGCGGGCCAGGCATTGCAGCCAGTGCTCGCGTGGGGCACGGCGCAACGCCTGGCGGAACAGTTGCTCGCGCGCCTGCCACAGGTGTTCGTTGCGGATCTGCGCGGCGAGGTCTTGCGCATTGGCCAGTCGCAGGGCCAGCTGCAGTTGGTTGACCAGCCAGCCCATCAGCGCCAGCAGTTCGTCACCCTCGGAACGCAGCCCGGCGAGAATACGCAGCGCACGTGCGCCATCGCCGACGAACGCGGCATCGGTGAGCTTGAACACGTCATAGCGGGCGCTGTCGGCGACCAGGTTTTCCATTTCGGCAGCATCGATGCGGCCCTGCCCGTGCAGCACCACGAGCTTGTCGACTTCCTGCGCGGCGGCGAGCAGGTTGCCTTCGACGCGATCGGCCAGCAAGGCAACCGCATCCGGCGTGGCGGACAGGCCGCGCGAAGCCAGCCGCGCGGTGATCCAGGCACCCCACTGATCCGGTCGCGGCGCATTGAACACCACCATCGAGCCACTGGCGTCGAGCTTCTTGCTCCAGGCACCATCGTGCTTGTTGCTCCACTCCATCGCGGTGATCAGCAAGGTGACGTCCGGCGGCGGGTCGGCGCAGAACGCGTTGATCGCCTTGGCGCCCTCGATGCCCGGACGGCCGGTGGGCAGGCGCAGGTCGATCAGCCGGCGGGTGGCGAACAGCGACATGCCGGCAGCGGAACGAGCCAGGTCGTTCCAGTCGAAATGCTGGCCGACGTCGAGTACCTCACGTTCGCTGTAACCGAGCTTGCGCGCTTGCGCGCGCAGCGCGTCGCCGGCCTCCAGCACCAGCAGTTGCTCGCCCGCCAGCAGATAGGCGGGCTGCAGACTATCGGCAGCCAAGGCCTTCTGCCACTGGCCGGAACTGAGCGGCATCAGTGCGTGCTGGAAGCAGCTGCCGGTGCGACCAGCCCATGTTTGCTGGCGGCCTGCAGGCGGAACAGGATCGCCTGCACCATGTCGTCGTTCAGGCTGCGCTGGATCTCCTGCACCTGCGACGCATTGCCGACCGTGTTGCTGGCGTCATAGCTGTATTCGCGCGACATGTCGATGCGTTGATGCGGCACCAGCGTGTTGCCGGCGGCATCGGTCACGTCGAACTGCACCTGGTAGCGCACCGCGTACTCGGTGATGCGCACGTAGCCGCCGGCACTCAGCGTATCAGTGCCGAAGGCCGCCACCGGCACGCGCAACTCGGCAATGCCGGCGCCGCTGTCATCCTCGACGGTGACTCCGGAAGTTTCCAGCGCGCGGGTCAGGCGCCGCTGGAAGTCACCGCCACCGTTGACGGTAAGGTGTACCCGTTGCATCTGCGGCGGCAGGGCCGCGTTCGCACGCAGGTGAAAACCGCACGCGCTCAGCGCGAGCGCCGTGGCCAGCAGCAGTGAGGCTTGGAACAGGCGGCCCGCTTTCATGAAGCTCATGGATTTCATCCTGCGACGATATTGACGATCTTGCCGGGAACCACGATGACCTTGCGCACGGTCAGGCCTTCCAGGAAATGCATTACCTGCGGCTGCGCGCGGGCCATGGCCTCGGCCTCTTCCTTCGAGGCGTTGGCTGCCAGCTCGATGGTAGCGCGCAACTTGCCATTGATCTGCACCGCCAGCTTCAACGTGTCGCGCACCAGCGCGGCCGGATCGGCCTGCGGCCACGGCTGATCCTCCAGCACGGCCTGCGGATGGCCAAGCACCTGCCACAACGCGTGGCTGATGTGCGGCACCACCGGGTTGAGCAGCAGCACCATCGCCTCCAGCGCCTCGTGACGCACGGCGCGGCCCTGTTCGCCCTGGTCGGAAAACTTGCCCAGCGCGTTGAGAAACTCCATCAGCGCGGCAATCGCCGTATTGAACGCATGACGCCGGCCGAAATCGTCGCTGACCTTCTGGATCGTTTCGTGCAGCTGGCGGCGCAAGGCTTTCTGGCCGGCGTCGAGCACCGCCGGATCGACCACCGGATGATCCGGGTTCGCCGCATGTGCGCCCACTTCGCGCCACAGCCGCTTCAGGAAGCGCGCCATGCCCTCGACACCCGCCTCGCTCCACTCCAGAGACTGTTCCGGCGGTGCGGCAAACATCGAGAACAACCGCACGGTATCGGCACCGTACTTGTTCACCATGGTCTGCGGATCGATGCCGTTGTTCTTCGACTTCGACATCTTCTCGGTGCCGCCGATCTGCACCGGCTTGCCGTCCGCTTTCAGCAACGCGCCGATCACGCGCGCCTTGTCGTCGCGCTGGATCTCGACCTCGGCCGGGTTGATCCAGTCCTTCGAACCGTCGGCGTTGTCGCGGTAGAACGTCTCGGCGATCACCATGCCCTGGCACAGCAGGTTCTGCGCCGGCTCGTCCGAATGCACCATGCCCGCATCACGCAGCAGCTTGTGATAGAAGCGGAAATACAGCAGATGCATGATCGCGTGTTCGATGCCGCCGACGTATTGATCGACCGGCAACCAGTAGTTCGCGCGCTCGTCGATCTGCGCGTTCGCGCCGGGGCTGGTGTAGCGCGCGTAGTACCAGCTCGATTCCATGAAGGTGTCGAACGTGTCGGTCTCGCGCTCGGCCGGGCTGCCGCACTGCGGGCACACACACTTGCGCCACTCCGGGTCGGCCTTGATCGGCGACAGCACGCCGCTGAATGCGACGTCTTCGGGCAGCACCACCGGCAACTGGTCTTCCGGCACCGGCACCGCCTCGCACTTGGGACAGTAGATCACCGGGATCGGGCAGCCCCAGTAGCGCTGGCGGCTGACGCCCCAGTCACGCAGGCGCCAGTTGACCCGGCGCGAACCGCTGCCGTCGCGTTCGAAGCGCGATGCCAGCGCGTTCAGCGCCTGGGTGAAATCCATGCCGTCGTATTCGCCGGAATTGACCAGGATGCCGCGTGGCGTCCAGGCCGCGTCTTCGAGAATGCGTCGCTCGAATGCCTCGACCACGCGCAATGGCGCCGAAATGTCCTGCGCATTGCTGTCGCGACCTTGCAGGGCAGCGCGCATCGGATCGATGCCAACGCCTTGCGACAGGTCATGATCGATGTCGTTCAATGCTTCGATCACCGACGGATCGACGATGACCATCCGGATCGGCAGGCTGTACTTCTGCGCGAACTCCCAGTCACGCTGATCATGCGCCGGCACCGCCATCACCGCGCCGGTGCCGTAGCCCATCAGCACGAAGTTGGCGACCCAGATCGGCACTGGCTCGCCGCTGAGCGGATGAACCGCGCGCAGACCAGTGTCCATGCCACGTTTTTCCTGAGTCTCAAGTTCCGCTTCAGAAACGCCACCGCGTTTCATCTCGGCAATGAAGTCGGCCAGTCGCGGGTTGTCCTGCGCCGCCTTCAGCGCCAGCGGATGCTCGGCGGCGATCGACAGGAAGGTCACCCCCATCAGCGTGTCCGGACGGGTGGTGAACACGCCGAGCGGCTCCGATCCGCCTTCCACCGCGAAGTGGATTTCCAGACCCTCGCTGCGACCCAGCCAGTTGCGCTGCATGGTCTTGACCGCGTCGGGCCAGCCTGGCAGCGTGTCCAGCCCGTCCAGCAATTCCTGCGCATAGTCGGTGATCTTCAGGAACCACTGCGGGATCTCGCGCTTTTCCACCACGGCACCGGAGCGCCAGCCGCGGCCATCGACCACCTGCTCGTTCGCCAGCACGGTCTGGTCGACCGGGTCCCAGTTCACCACCGCATTCTTGCGGTACGCCATGCCCTTCTTCAGCAGGCGGGTGAACATCAGCTGTTCCCAGCGGTAATAATCCGGGCGGCAGGTGGCGAACTCGCGGCTCCAGTCGATTGCGTAGCCCAGCGATTTCAGCTGGCTGCGCATGTGCTCGATGTTGGCGTAGGTCCACTTGGCCGGCGCGGTGTGGTTCTTGATCGCTGCGTTCTCGGCCGGCAGGCCGAACGCGTCCCAGCCCATCGGCTGCAGCACGTTCTTGCCCTGCATGCGCTGGTAGCGGCTGATCACGTCGCCGATGGTGTAGTTGCGCACATGCCCCATGTGCAGTGCGCCGGACGGGTACGGCAACATCGACAGGCAGTAGAACTTCGGGCGGGAGTCGTCCTCGTTCACCTCGTACGCGTGCTGCGCGTTCCAGTACTGCTGGGCGGCAGCCTCCACGGCCTGCGGGCGGTAGGCCGCCTCGTCGTGGTCGGGAATGGTCGGGGCTTGAATGTCCTGCATGATTCCGGTGCCGTTATGCGATGGGTGCGCGCCGGTGGGAACCGGCGACAGTGAACTGGGCAGACTAGCCCAGCGCGTGCCGGGCGCCAAGCCTGATGCGCTCAGCCAGCCGGGCAGACGGGGGTCTGCTCGCTGCCGAGCAAGCGCGCCGCGGCAGCGATCCGGGCCGCCAATTGCGCAATCGCGCGTTGATGCCCCTGCACCAGCGCGGGATAACCCGGCCCTACCGAAACGGTGATGCGACTGGTGCAGGCCAGTGCGCCGGGATGGGCGCCATGCAGCAGGCGCACATTCCACACGCCCTCGATCAACGCATAGCTGCCAGGCTGTGAGTCGAACCGGCGCAGATCCAGCTTGATTCGCAACAGCGGCTTGTCGTTGCCGGGCATGTCGCTGACGTCCTGGCTGTGCAGCTCGCGCGCCAGGTCGGCCGACAGCGCACCGCGCACCTCGTCGCCGAGCGGAGCGATCCAGCGCTCGCTGCCGAGCAGGGCCACGCCCTGCCCGCCTTCGCGCACCACCAGCTGCGGCTGGTCGACCTGCGTCGGCACGCTCACCGGCAACAGCTCGAACGGCAGCGCCGGGGCGGCAGCATTCGCCGCCATGCCCTCAGCCACGCCACTGGCCGACTCGTCAGCCGGCGCCATCAAGCCGCTGGCTGATGGGTCAGCCGGAGCCACCAAGGTGTAGTAATGCAACGGCGCCGAGGCACAGGCAGCCAGGGCCAGCACGCCCCCCGCACCCAGCAGTCGCATGGCGATCCGGATCATGGCTTGCTCCCTTGCGGCGTGGTGGTGGCTGGCGCAGGCACGCCTGCCGGCGGCGGGTTCGCTGGCTTCGCATCCGGGCGACGCCCGCGGATCAATGCCTCCGGATGACCGCCCAGGTAATCGGTGAGCACGCGCAGCGAACGCGCCATGCGCTGCACCTGCTCCAGTGTGGCGCCCAGGTTCTGTTGCAGCGGCGAGTCGCCGGACAGTGCATCGTTCGCCGTACCCATGGTCTTTTGCACGTCTTGCAAGGTGCCCTTGAACGCCGGCAAGGTCTCGCCATTGACCTGCTTCAGCGTGGCACTGAGGCCGGCCAGCGTCTGATCGAGGTTTCTGCCGATACTGTCGAACGGGATCTTATTGATCTTGTCGACGATCTCGGCCAGCTGTTCCTGCAGCTTGTCGAAGCTGCCCGCCACGGTGGGGATCGTCAGCGGCTTGGCCGTCGGATCAAATGCCACCTTCGGCGCGTGCGGCACAAAGTCCAGCGCCACGTACAGCTGGCCGGTCAGCAGGTTGCCGGTGCGCACCTGCGCACGCAGGCCATGATCGATCAGCCCGCCCATCAGCTGCGGCAGGTCGCCGTTCTGGCCGCGCGCCCTGGCCATGGCAGCCAGCTTGTCGTACGCCGCACCCAGGCGCTGCGGATAGATCAGCGCACCGACCAGCACCGGGAAGCGCTGCTTCTGTTCGTCGTAGTCGAGGCGAATCGACACCACCTTGCCGATGTTGATACCGAGGAACTCCACTGGCGCGTCGACGGCAAGCCCGCGCACCGATTGCTCGAAGCGCATGCGGATGTAATGCGGCTCGCCATCCGGCGGCGCCATCGCGGTGGTCTGGTCGTCGAACAATTTGTAGCCGGTGTCCGCTGTCGCCGGCGTGTCGTCGTGCGGGCCCGGCGGATCCTGAAACGCTATACCGCCAGCCAATACCGAAGCCAGCGACTGGGTATTGAGCTTCAGCCCGTTCGCACCGATGGACAAATCCACGCCGCTGGCATTCCAGAATCTGCTGGATCGGCTGACGAACCGGTCATTGGGGCCGTCCACGAAAATTTGCAGCGAGACGCCCTTGCCGTCCTTGTCCAGCACATACGAAACCACCCGCCCCACCTGAATGCGCCGGTAGTACACCGGTGAACCGATGTCGAGCGAACCCAGGTCGTCGCTGTGCAGGATGAAGCTGCGCCCCGGCGCACCATGATTGACGGCCGGCGGCACCTCCAGCCCGTCGAAGTCCTCCCGCGTCTCTTTCGAATCGCCGACATCGGCACCGATGAAGGCGCCCGACAACAGAGTATCGATACCCGATACGCCACCCAGTCCGATCCGCGGCCGCACTACCCAGAAGCGCGTGTCCCGCGTCGCGAAGCCCTCGGCGCTTTTCTCCAGCGCCACATCGACCAGCACGTGATTGCGGTCGGTACTGAGATGGATCTTCTTGACCCGGCCGATCACCACGTTCTTGTACTTCACCGGCGTCTTGCCCGCATCCAGGCCTTCGGCGCTCTGGAAGCTGATGGTGATTTGCGGGCCGGCCTGCAGCCAGTTGCTGACCACCAGCGAAAGGCCGACCAGCGCCGCCAGCGCCGGGATCAGCCAGATCAGCGAGGCGTTGAACCGACGCCGTTTGACCACCGGCCGCGGCAGCTCGTCACCTGCCGGCTGGTCGTGTTCGATATGACTGTCCTCACTCATCAATATCCCTGCCGTCCCAGATCAACCGGGGGTCAAAACTCATCGAGGCCAGCATGGTCAGTACCACGGTCAGGCCGAAAAAGATCACGCCAGGCAATGGCTCCACCAGGCTCAACACGCTGAAGCGCACCAGCGCGGTCAGCAACGCCACCACGAACACGTCCAGCATCGACCAGTAACCGATCAGCTCGACCAGCCGGAACAGCTTCGCACGCTGCACCCGCGCCCAGTCGCTGCCGAGCTGGCTGCTCACCAGCAACGCGCCCAGCGCGAGAAATTTCAGCACCGGCACCACGATGCTGGCGGTAAACACGATGACCGCCAGGTTCGGTGAACCGGCGCGCCACAGCTCGACCACGCCGCTGATGATGGTGTTGTCGTCCACGTCGTTGAGGCTGGCGGTGCGCATGATCGGCAGCAGGTTGGCCGGTATGTACATGATGAACGCGGCAATCAGCAGCGCCCAGGTCCGCGCGTAACTGTTCGGCTTGCGCCGGTGCAAGGTGGTGCCACAGCGCGGGCACGCCATGGCGTCGCCCACGTCGTCGCCGTTGAGCCGTTCGTCGCCTGGCACGTTGCGACATACCAGCCCGCATACCCTGCAGGCGATCAGCCCGAGCTCGTCGGCGCGCAGCAACGCGCTCATGCCGGACTCTCCAGCGGCTCGTCCCATAGCTGGCGCAGATCCACCCCGGCGAAGATGGTGATCAGCAGGGTCAGCGCGGCGTACGCATAGATGCCCGGATCGGCCACCACGTCGAAATAGGTGTGCGCCTTGACGATCGCCACCAGCGCACCCAGCACGAAAACCTCACTCATCGTCCACGGCCCGAAATGATGCAACGCCACCATCAGCCTTACAAAACCCGGCGCACGACGGCCCCGACGGGCAAACCACAGCAGCCAGCCCAGCGTCAGCATCTTGCCCAGCGGAAAGAAGAACAGCGTGAAGGCAACCAGCACCGAAATGACCTGGGCCTGCTCGCGCCACATCGCGATGATCATGCCCCACAGCGTGGTGCTGTTGTGCTGGCCGCTCAACCCGAGCGTCACGATCGGCCACATGTTCGCCTGCACGAACACGATGAACGCGGTGAGGATCAGCGCCAACATCGCGTTCACGCTCAGCGCGTGATGGCGCTCCAGCTCCGCGTCGCAACGCACACATAGCGCCACGTCGCCACGCACCAGCGCGCGCCGACGGTAGACCGTGTCGCAGTGTTCGCAGATCAATAACGCTGTCGGTGGGGTCGTGCCCATGCACTCGATGCCTGGCTCTGGCGTGACGATGAGTGGATTCTCGCAAATCTGAGGTGAAAGCGCTGAACCGCAAGCCGGTGATGCGTCCGCGCTTGATATGCTGGGCAGGCACCCTGATCTGAACCGGCATCCGCCGAGCTGGAGTTTTTCCGTGACTGATGCCGCCACCGTCTCCGCTGTTTTCGATGTAGACCAGCAAACCTTCGAAGCCGATGTCCTGCAGGCCTCGCTGACCACGCCGGTGCTGCTGGATTTCTGGGCCACCTGGTGCGAACCATGCAAGACGCTTGGCCCGATGCTGGAAAAACTCGCCGCCGAGTACAACGGGGCGTTTCGGTTGGGCAAGGTCGACGTGGACGCGCAGCAGGAGCTCGCCGGCATGTTCGGCATCAAGAGCATCCCGACCGTGGTGCTGGTGAAGGACGGCCAGGTGCTCGACGGTTTTGCCGGCGCGCTGCCCGAAGGCCAGCTGCGCGAATTCCTGTCCCGTCATGTGCAGCCGCTGGAAGCAGCACCCGCCGACAGCGCCGCCGCTGAAGCCGAAGCGGAAACACCCGAACAGGCGGTTGAGCGCTGGCAACAGGCGATTGCTGCCGAGCCGACCAAGGCCGAGTTGAGGCTCGATCTGGCATTGGCGCTGATGCGCGCAGGCCAGACCGATGCCGCCGAGACCGAACTGACCGCCCTGCCGATCAACCTCGCCACCGATGCGCGCGCCGTGCGCCTGCGCACCGAACTGGATCTGGCGCATGCGCTGAAGAACGCCCCCGCGCTGGCCGAACTGCAGCAACGCGTGCAGGCCGATGGCAACGACTGGGAGGCGCGCGACCAACTTGGTGTGCGCCTGCTGCTGGAAGGCGAGCCTGCCGCCGGCCTCGATCAATTCCTGGCGATCCTGCAGCACGCCCGCGACTGGAACGGCGGCCAGGGCAAGAAGCGCCTGCTTGCCGCATTCGCCACGCTCGACGACGCCGAGCTGGTCAGCCGCTACCGCCGCAAGATGGCTTCGTTGCTGTTCTGAACTTCACCACGCAGCGACTCTCGCCACATGTGAGAGCGGCTTCAGCCGCGATGCCTTTCCTCCTGCAGGAGCATCGCGACTGAAGTCGCTCCCACCGAAAATCCGGATTCCAGAACCATGCGCGCATCCACCTTCCGCCGTCTGCTCAACCTGTGGCCGCCATTCCTGGTCAACGCCATCCGCGTGCAGTCGCTCAGCGACGATTACAGCGAGGCAAGTGTGGTGCTGCGGCTGCGCCCATGGAACCGCAACTACGTGCGCAGCCAGTTCGGCGGCAACCTGTTCGCGATGGTCGACCCGTTCTGGATGTTGTTGGCGATGCACCAGCTCGGCAACGACTACTACGTGTGGGACAAGGCCGGCGCGATCGACTTCGTGGCGCCGGGCCGCGAGGACGTGTATGCCCACTTCAAGCTGGAAAGCAGCGTCGTCGACGAATTGCGCGCGGCAGCAGCGGGTGGCGAGAAAGTGCTGCGCTGGTTCGAGACCGAGGTGAAGACCGCTTCCGGCGAGGTCATCGCCATCGTGCGCAAGCAGATCTACGTGCGGCTGAAACCGAAGGCTCGATAGTTGCGTAAGGCGGGCACTGCACGCCGGCACTTGCCATCTGTTGCCGCACATCCCGACCGCAATGGGTGCCAACACCCCCGCACATTGGCGCGACGCGACTTCTCATCACGCTCGTTCGAAACGCACAATCTCGTCCAGCTGCCGCGAGGCATTGCGCAGGTTGCGACCGCTCATGTCATCGACAATGCGCTGCAGGAACGGCGAGCGGATCGGACGCCCCGCAAACCGACGCGCCAGCCACACGCTGATGCCGATGCCCACCAACCCCACTGCCATGTTGGCCCAAATCCAGCCGGCGCCCGCCGCGTAAAGATCCACGCCGGTGAAGTCCATCACGGCCACCAACGGCACCAGCAGCCACAGGCACCACCAGGGCAGGCCAAGCGCCAAGGTGCTGTAGACCCGAAACCGCCGCAGCTGCGCCAACCTGCGCTGCAACACCAGCACGGGTGCGTCGAACAAATAGATCCGCGCCAGCAGGAACCACTGCGTGGCACAGGACCAGATCGCCGCGAGGCCGTAAACGTGCAGCAGCAGCCCGATCAGCAACAGATGCGGAGTATGCCGCTGCGCCACCCAGAACGAGGCGACCCAGACCACGAAGGCAATCCAGCCCACCACTTCCAGACCTAGCCACCACAGTGTGCGACGCATCGAGGCACGCGACTTTTCCATGCGCTGATCGCGGAAGTCCTGGCGCAGCAATTCCTCCATGCCCTCCTGGCGAATCTCCATGCGGGCCCAGGCCTGTTTCAGTTCATCAAGTTCCATGGTCATGCTCCGGTGGTTTGCGCGCCGGTCATCTGGCCGCGCAGTTTCTGCTTGATGCGACTGATCTTGGTCGCCAGGTTGGTTTCGCTGATACCGAGGATCTCGGCCATCTCGGTGTAGCTGCGGTCTTCCAGATACAGCAGGATCAGTGCGCGGTTGAGCGGATCGAGCTGGCCGATGAACGCATACAGCGCGGTCAGCCGCTCGTCCTGCTCTGGTATCACCTCGCCGCCGCCGACGGTTTCCAGGTGATGCGCCTCCAGCGGCTCGAACCGATCGGCCTCCGACCAGCGCTCGCGCCGCGCCTGCGAAATCGCCACGTTCAGCGCGACGCGGTACATCCAGGTGGAAAACTTCGCCCTTGTTTCGTCGTAGCCGCCGAACGAACGCCACAGCTGCGCGCCGATCTCCTGCACCAGATCGTCGCGATCGGCGGCACTGCGGCTGTACAGGCCTGCCACCTTGAAGACGATCCTGCGATGTTCGTGCAGCAGCGACTCGAAACGTTGCTGATGTTGTCTGGCAGTCATGGACGTCGTTTCCTCCGTTCCACCCATGATTCGCAAGGTACGGAAAAAAATCACAGGGTGGCAGCCACACGTCCAGCCAGGCAGGCGTTACCTGCAACGCGAAGAGGTCGCGCAGCGCCTACGGAATGTTCTGCGCCACGCGCCAGAGCACGCCATTGGGATCGAACAACGTGAAGTCGCGCATGCCCCATGGCTGGTTCGTCGGCTCCGCCGAAACGAGCCGGCACGCCGGCCGCCAGCACGTGGGCATGCCAGTCGTCGACGTTTTCGACCAGCAAGTGCGTCTGGAAATTCCTGACGAACGACGGCTCATTGAACGCTTGCAGCAGAAAACTCGTCCCTCCCCATGGCGGACGTAGGCAAGCCCTCCGCCGACCACAGCACCTCGAAGCCTAGCGCCCGATAGAACTGCTCGGATACCGCAAAGTCGAGCGTTGGCATGTAGGCACGCACCGGATATCCCGCGCTGATTCTTTGGTGCATCTGTCGAAAGCGTCGAATAACTTTACATTTTGGGTTGTTTGGCGCACAGCAAGCAATGGCGGGGTTTCCGGTAAAAACACGGGCCCAAAACTGGCTTTGACGTCGGCAGGCCTTACGATCCACCGCGCGATCAAAAAGCCCGTCGGCGCGTCCGCGCGTAAAATCAATAAGTTGCGAAATTGGCACGCTTGATGCTCGCACTCTTCAACGAGAGCAATAGGTACAGGCACCGCGGTGTCGCTGCGGGACGCAACCTAGGGAGAACAAGAAAATGTCGATTCGTTTTGGTTCCAAAGTCGCCGGCGCCATGCTCGCCGCCGTCGCGGTGGCTTTTCTCGCGCCTGCCGCCCAAGCGACGCCAATCTCGTTCTACAACGATGCCGGAACGCCAACCGCGGCACGGTTTACGGTCGGTTGCGGCAGTGCGAGCGGAGATTGCTCCGGACTGCTTGCCGCCGTCAGCGACACGAGCCCGCTTGCATGGAGCTCGACAATTGGTCAAATGCTGGGTGGCCCGTCGAACGCCAGCCCGACGAGCGAGACGAATTTCGTCAACGACCTGCTTGGTACCGCTTTTGCCTCCACTTTTGCCCCCAGTAGCGGCAACCTCGCGCCAACCAACAGCAACTCGTTCGAATTTTCTCTGGATACGGCTTACTTGCTGATCAAGGTGGGTGACGGCCCAACACACCAAGGCTACGCTTTGCTGCGAAACCTAGACGGTAAGCTGGACCTATGGTTCACCGCAACCGGCCAGGCGGGAGGGCTCAGCCACTACATCACGTTTGATGGTAGTGGGCCTACGCCAGTCCCGGAACCCACAGGACTGCGCATGTTCGGCTTAGGCGTGTTGCTGATCTGCGGATTTCTGGGATTGCGCCGTCGTTACAACTGAAGTGATTTTCGTTCGAAACGACCTTCAAACAATCCACGGCAACGGGGATTGTTTTTTGGAGTGCGCTCGGCAGTGCGCGCCTGCTTGGCGGTGAAATGAAGTTGCCGCGCTAAAACGGACGCGGGGAAGCGGTACTTTCATCGCACCCTGGGATTCCCATGCAACCGATTCCGCATCGTCACCGCCCTGCGTAACTATGCGCGCCGCGTTTGGTACGCGCCGCGGCGTGTGTCCACGCGGTCCGCCGCAAGTACCATGGCCGGATTGATGCGCGAGGGACGCTTGTGTTCGAAGACTAAAGGCGATCGCTTCCACCCGCGCACGCCGATAGCCACAGCACCACCGGTTCATCGCGAACAACCGCATCGAACGCCGGTTTGCCGTGAACAGTGACGTACCGGCTTGGCAGAACTGCCATACCGGCCTCAGCCGTAACGCTGTGCGGGCGTGCGCCGGAATGCTGTACCGAATTGACCGGAATCACCACTGACGGCCGCTTCTCTTCCCGCCGTCGAAAGGCTGGAACGACGTCTTTGGCCCAGGCTGGGTGAAAACGCCCTGGCTCGATAAACTTGTCTTACCGCGCCGACGAGAGTTGCCGGCAGGACGTCTTGTTGAAGGAGAAGACCGCTCGCAGAGCACCTTTCTGCCTGAGCGCCTCGACGATTACGTGACGCAAGACAACCCGGTGCGGGTCGTGGATGTCTTTGTCGACAACCTAGATCCTGCCTCGCTGGGACTTTGACCGGGCGGTCGGCTGCCGCAGGCAGACGAAAGCTCTTCGCTGAAAACCAAAGCGCGGATGCACACGTGCACAGAAGCGATTCGGGTCTTCATCGGAATGACGACTATGGGAGAGTCTGGCGGGCCTTCGCCGGAATGACAGCTGTGAGGGGAAACGCCGCGCCGGAACCTCGCATCCAAGCCGCAGCACAACCACCACCCTCCCCTACAATGCGAAATTCCCCAAACCAACGCCGCCGGATCCCCATGCGCCCCCTGCGCCTCAAACGCTACCTGCTGACTGGTCTGCTCACCTTCATCCCGTTATGGGTGACCTGGCTGGTGTTCAAGTTCGTGCTGGGGCTGCTGGCCGGCATCGGCGCGCCGCTGGTGGCCGCACTGCTGAATGCGTTGGCGCTGGTGGCGCCGCATACGGCCGAATCGCTCAAGATGGAATGGCTGACCTTCATCGTCGCGCTGGTGATCACGCTGGTGGCGTTGTACCTGCTCGGCTTCGTCGCCAATCGGGTGATCGGCCAGCGCTTCATCAATGCATTCGATGGCCTGCTCGCGCGCATCCCGGTGGTGCAGACGATTTATGGCGGCACCAAGAAATTGATGGCGGTATTGCAGAACAAGCCGTCCGGTGTGCAGCGTGTGGTGCTGGTCGAGTTTCCGCGGCGAGGCATGAAGGTGGTCGGCTTCGTCACCCGGGTGATGATCGAGGACGGCACGGGCCGCGAGATGGCGGCGGTGTTCATCCCGACCACGCCGAATCCCACCGGCGGTTATCTGGTCGTGCTGCCGCTGGGCGAGCTGACCCCGACCGACTGGACGATGGACCAGGCGATGGCCTTCATCATTTCCGGTGGTGCGGTGGCGCCCGATACGCTGCCCGCCTCACCCGCGCTGCTGCGCGGTGCCGAACTGGAGGACCATGCATGAGCTTGCGCCACGTCCTGCTGTCTGCCCTGCTTGGCGTTGTCACCATGACCGCACAGGCTGCCGACTCGAACACCGACTGGATCACGCCGGCCGAAGCCGCGCAGTTCCGTACCACGCCAAGTTACGCCGACACGCTGGCCTATCTGCAGCGACTGCAGCAGGCGGCGCCGGGCGTGATCCGTCTGGCCACCTTCGGCACCACGCCGGAGGGCAGGCCGATGATGGTGGTGATCGCCAGCGGCGACGGCACGTTCGACCCTGTCGCCGCGCGCAAGGCGGGCAAGCCGGTGGTGCTGGTGCAGGCCGGCATCCACCCCGGCGAAATCGAGGGCAAGGACGCCGGGCTGATGCTGCTGCGCGATATCGCGGTCACCGGCAAGTACCCGCACGTGCTCGACCATCTGGTGCTGGTTTACATTCCGGTGTTCAGCGTGGACGGCCACGAGAATTCGTCGCCGTACCATCGCATCAACCAGAACGGCCCGCACAGCATGGGCTTTCGCGGCCAGTCGCAGTACCTCAACCTCAACCGCGACTACGTCAAGGCCGACGCGCCGGAGATGCTGGCGTGGCTGAAGCTGTGGCAGCAGTGGCTGCCGGATTTTCTGATCGACGTGCACACCACCGACGGCGCCGACTATCAGTACGACCTGACCTGGTACACCGAGGATCCGCACAAGCTCGATCCGGCGGTGAATGCATGGCAGCACGACGCGATCGTCAACCACGCGATACCGGCATACGAGAAGCGCGGCCACCTCGCCTCGATCTATCTGGAGTTCAAGGACGGCCGCGATCCGCGCAAGGGCATCGTCAACTTCGGTTCCGGCCCGCGCTTCTCCACCGGCTACGCCGCATTGCAGAACCGGCCCGCGCTGCTGATCGAGACGCACATGCTGAAGTCGTACGAGAACCGCGTGCGAGCGGTGTACGACCTGGTCGAGCTGATGCTGGAGCAGATCAACCAGCATCCGGTCGCGCTGCTGACCACCACCGCCAGAGCCGATGCCGACACCATCGCCCGCGCCCACCAGGCGCAGGCGCTCGTGCCGCTGACGTTCAAGCCGGATCCGCAGGCGACGAAGTTCGAACTCAAGGGCTACGCCTTCACGATCAGCCACAGCGACATTTCCAACAGCGACTGGATCCAGTACGACCCGAGCCAGCCGAAGGACTACAGCATCGACAACGGGAACGGCCTGCTGCCGGATCTGTCGATCACTGCGCCGGCTGCCTATGCAGTGCCCGCGCAGTGGGCGGCGATCATCGACAAACTCGACGCGCATGGCATCCAGTACACACGCCTCGATCATCCGGTCGCGACCCGCGCAGAGGATTATCAGCTCGGCGATCCCGAGTGGGCCGGCAAGCCGTTCGAAGGCCATCTGATGCTGCGCAACTTCACCCTGCATGCGGCATCGCGCGAGCTGACCCTGCCGGCCGGCACGGTGATCGTGCCGCTGGACCAGCGCGCTGCCAATGTGGCCATCCAGCTGCTCGAACCGCAGGCGCCTGATTCACTGCTGCACTGGGGTTATCTCAATGCGGTGTTCGAGGCCAAGGAGTACGGCGAACCACGCGTGGTGGAGAAGCTGGCGCGCGAGATGCTGGCGAAGGATCCGGTACTGAAGGCGGAATTCGAACGCAGGCTGCACGACGACCCCGCCTTCACTGCCAGCCCTGGCGCCCGGTTGCAATTTTTCTTCGAGCACTCGCCCTGGTACGCCGCCCAGCACGTTGGCGCCTACCCCGTCTTGCGGCTGGATGCGGCACAGCTACACCAGCTGTCGACGAATCGCGCGCCGACCGGCAGCACTGCCCCTGACCTTTGACACTGTCTGACCCGTGACGTTTGACCTAGCGTGAAAAGGTATGGCCGCGATTTGAGGGGGTTCCGAGGGCGCGGCCAGCGAACCACCACCGTACCCGCCCAACGGGCGAAATCACTCACAGAGGGATATCCATGACCAAGCAGTATCTGAAGCCCCTGGCACTGGCACTGGCCGTAAGCCTTGCGCTGTCGCTGAGCGCCTGCGGCAAGCAGGAGTCGGCCAACACCAGCGCGCCGGCCAGCGCCGGCACCGCGCCGGCCACCAGCAGCACGGTTGCCGCAGCCGCCGCCGGCAAGAGCATTTTCGACGTCAGCGAACTCGACCCGAGCATCAACGTCTGCCAGGACTTCAATGGCTTCGTCAATTCCAAGTGGGTTGCCGCCAACCCGATTCCGGCCGACCGCACCCGTTGGGGCGCGTTCGACCAGCTGGCCGAGGCCAGCCTGAACACCCAGCACGACCTGGCCGACAAGGCAGCCAAGGGTGCCGCCACCGCCCAGGCCGGGTCGATCGAACAGAAGATCGGCTACCTGTATCAGTCCGGCATGGACGAAGCCGCCATCGAGAAAGCCGGCTTCGATCCGATCAAGCCGAAGCTCGACGCGATTGCCGGTTTGAAGAATGGCAGCGACGTGGCCAGCTACATCACCAAGAGCTACGTCGATGGTGATGGCCAGGTGTTCTCCTTCGGCTCCGGCGCCGATTTCCACCACGCCGACATGCAGATCGCGTACGCGAACGAAGCCGGCCTGGGCCTGCCGACCAAGGACTACTACAGCGACGCCAAGTACAAGGACATCCGCGACGCCTACGTTGCCTACATCGCCAAGGCGCTGCAGCTGACCGGCGTTGCCGAGGCCGATGCCAAGAAGCAGGCCGCCGACGTGCTCGCGTTCGAAACGCAGCTTGCTGCCGCCTCGCTGGCCCCGGTCGACGAGCGCGACCCGAAGAACCAGTACCACTTCGTCAGCGTCAAGGACGCCGACAAGGCCACCCCGAGCTTCAGCTGGGACAAGTTCTTTGCCGCCCAGGGCGTGACCATCGACAAGGGCTTCTCGCTGTCGCAACCGAAGTTCTTCGCCGAGTTCGACAAGCAGCTGGCCAAGGCGCCGATCGCCCAGTGGCAGGCCTACCTGCGCTTCCACACCATCGACGACGCCTCGAACTACCTGGGCAAGAATTTCCAGGACAACAAATTCGACTTCTACGGCAAGACCCTGGCCGGCCAGCCGGAACAGAAGGCCCGCTGGAAGCGCGTGCTGGGCGCGGTGAACAGTTCGATGGGCCAGGCGCTGGGCCAGCTGTACGTGGCCGAGATGTTCAAGCCCGAAGCCAAGGCCCGCGCGCAGGAATTGGTCGACAACGTGCGCAATGCGCTGAAGGCACGCATCCAGAACCTCGACTGGATGAGTGACGAAACCAAGGCCAAGGCGATTGCCAAGTGGGATACGTTCCTGCCGAAGATCGGCTACCCGGACAAGTGGCGCGACTGGTCGGGCCTGAACATCACCGGCGACAACTACTACGCCAACGTGATGGCGGCGGCGAAGTTCAACTACGACTACGACATCGCCAAGATCGGCAAGCCGACCGACCGCAAGGAATGGGGCATGACCCCGCAGACGGTCAACGCCTACTACAACCCGACCGACAACACGATCAACTTCCCGGCCGCGATCCTGCAGCCGCCGTTCTTCGATGCCAAGGCCGACGACGCGATCAACTATGGCGGCATTGGCGCGGTGATTGGCCATGAGGCCAGCCACGGCTTCGACGACGAAGGCAGCCAGTTCGATGGTGCCGGCAACAACGTCAACTGGTGGACCAAGGACGATCGCGCCAAGTTCGATGCACGTACCGACAAACTGGTGCAGCAGTTCAACGACTACACCCCGATCAAGAACAAGCCGGACGCGCACGTCAACGGCAAGCTGACCCTGGGTGAGAATATCGCCGACCTGGGCGGCCTCAATGTCGCCTATGACGCCCTGCAGACAGCATTGAAGACCCACCCGGAGGAAGCCGGCAAGCAGATCGAGGGCTATACCCAGGACCAGCGTTTCTTCCTGAACTGGGCTCGCGTGTGGCGCGGCCACGTGCGCGAGAAGCAGGCGCTGCTGTACCTCAACACCGACCCGCACGCCCCCGCCTCATTGCGCGCGATCGGTGCCCCGTCGAACATGCCGGCCTTCGCCAGCGCGTTCCAGTGCAAGCCGGGCGACGCGATGATTCGTGCGGACGACAAGCAGGTGAAGATCTGGTAACTAGCTGTTGCTGAGTACGGCGCCATTGGCGCCGCACGAAATCGGGGCCCCGCACGCAAGTGCGGGGCCTTTTTCGTGGAACACCGCTACGTTGGCCCAAGGATTCCGAGCTGATTCCTGTACATGGGTATTGCAAATCATTCTCATTAAAAATATCGTATGCGCCAACACCGGCGGTTATCCGCCGATGAACCTTGCACGTTCCTGACCACTGACCCTCGTCGGTCGACCCGATCCACGCAGCCATCCGGCGGCGCGCTTTCGGCCGGCCGGAGAAACCTGCATCCCGCCATAGCGAAACACCCGCATTGGGCCGACCCGCCCGGCCCCGTCGAGAAGCACCACATCCATCACCGGAATCCCCATGGCCTTCATCAAGTCACGCAAGCATCCAATCACCCAGGGCAAGCCACAGTCGGCCACCGGCATGCTGACGGCCGCCACCCTTTTCACGGGCTTGGCACTGGCGCTTCCGACCATGGCTGCGGACATGCCGGCAACCGCTCTCGGAGCGGCCCCGCAAGTAGCAAACGCCAAGAACCTGCCCGGAGTGAAAGTGGAGGCCACCAGCAACGACTATCGCGTCGACAACTTGTCCTCGCCGAAATTCACCCAGCCTCTGCTCGACACCACGCAGACGATCAGTGTGATCACCAAGGAGCTGATCCAGCAGCAGGGCGCCACCACGCTGACCGAGGCGCTACGCAACAGCCCGGGGGTGGGCACCTTTTTCGTTGGCGAGAACGGCGCTACCACGACCGGCGACGGCATCTACATGCGCGGCTTCGACACCTCGGGCAGCATCTTCGTCGATGGCGTGCGCGACCTCGGCTCGATCTCGCGCGACGTGTTCAACATCGAGCAGGTCGAAGTCAGCAAGGGGCCGGCCGGCACCGACAACGGCCGCACCGCTCCCACCGGCGCGGTGAACCTGGTCAGCAAGCAACCGCAACTGGGCAACGGCGTCTCCGGCTCGGTAGCCTACGGCAACGGCCAGCACAGGCGTGCCACCGCTGACTGGAACCAGACACTGGGCGACAACTCCGCCTTCCGCCTCAACGTGATGGGGCAAGACAGCGGCGTGCCTGGGCGCGACAAGGTCGAGAACAACCGCTGGGGCATCGCCCCTTCGCTGGCCTTCGGCCTGAAGACAGCGACGCGCGTCTACCTCGATTTTCTGCATGTGAAGCAGAACAACCTGCCGGATGGCGGCGTGCCGACCATCGGCCTGCCCGGCTACAGCAGCCCCGATCCGAGCCGCCCATTTCTCACCACCGCCGCCAGGGTCGATCCGGAAAACTTCTACGGCACCGACAGCGATCACGACAACGTGCAGGCGGACATGTTCACTGCCATCGTCGAGCGCGACTTCTCGCCGAACGTCACCCTGCACAACACCACGCGCTGGGGTCGCACGCGGCAGAATTACCTGCTGACGTCGTTCATGGGCAGCGCCGCCAATCTGCTGACGCCAGATCCGACCGACCCGTCGAGATGGAGGATCGCGCGCAGCAACCCGACTTTCAAGCAGCAGGTCAACCGCATCCTGACCAACCAGACGAACATCACTGCAACGATCGAGTCCGCCAGCGTCACGCACAGCCTCAGCGCTGGTGTCGAGCTGAGCCAGGAAAAGGCGGATACGGTCGGGATGGGCGCGCTCAACGGCAGCGCATGGCCAGCCGCCAACCTGTATGACCCGAATGCCAATGTCGGCGGCCTGATCCGTGGTCCGACCGGCGCCGTCAGCCGGGGCAGGACCGACACCGCAGCGGCCTACCTGTTCGATACGCTGAAGTTCAACGAGCAATGGCAGGTCAATGCCGGTGTGCGGCTGGATCACTACACCACCGACTTCAGCAGCCTGGTGGTTTGCGGTGCCCGCAACGGCCCGGCCTGCGGCGCTTTGCCGGCCGGCAGCGTGCTGCCTGGCGTGAACACCAGCAAATCCGGCAACCTGCCAAACTACAAGCTCGGCGTACTGTACAAGCCAGCCGCCAACGGCAGCATCTATGCGAACTTCGCCGTATCGCAGGAGCCGCCGGGCGGCAACACGCTCACGTTCAGCGCATCGGCCAACAGCGCCGACAACCCCAACTTCGATCCACAAAAGGCCCGCACGATCGAGTTCGGCACCAAGTGGGATCTGCTCGGCGAAAAACTGCTGCTGACCGGTGCGCTCTACCGCACCACGGTCAGTAACGAACTGGTGCAGGATCCGGTCGATCTGCAGTACTACCAGGTTGGCAAGAAGCGCGTGCAGGGCATCGAGCTGAGTGCGGTCGGCAAGCTCACCGACAACTGGGCGATCAGCGCTGGCTATACAACGATGGATGCCAAGGTGATCAACGGTAGCGCCGTGGCCAACGATGGTTCCAGCGACCTCGCCTACACACCGAAGAGCGCGCTCACCGCGTGGACCACCTACCACCTGCCGTTCAACCTCACCATCGGCGGCGGCGCCCGTTATGCCGGCGAGATGAAGCGCGGCACCGACGGCGCGATCGGCACGCCGGCCTTCACCGAGGCGTACTGGGTGTTCGATGCAATGGCCAGCTATCCGGTCAGCAAGCACCTCGACCTGCAGTTGAATCTGTACAACCTGTTCGACAAGAGCTACGTCGCCGCCATCAACAAGAGCGGCTACCGTTACACCCCAGGGGCGCCGCGTTCGGCGATGCTCACCGCAAACTTCCGCTTCTGAACTTGCTTCAAAGCACTTCTCCCCTCGGGAGAAGGAAGATTCTCACGCTGGAGTTCTCCATGCTGTTGCACATCCCCGATATTCTCAGCCGCGAGCAGATCACCCGGATGCGTAGCGCGCTCGACGCGGCCGACTGGACCGACGGGCGCGAAACGGTCGGTGCGCAGGGCGCCAGGGTAAAGCGCAACCAGCAGTTGCCGGATGCATCGCCATTGCGGCAGCAGCTGGGTCACCTCGTGCTGGCGGCGCTGGCGAAACATCCGCTGTATCACGCAGCGACATTGCCGCTGCGCACCTTGCCGCCACGCTTCAACCGCTACGAAGGCGGCGGTCATTACGGCATGCATGTCGACGGGGCAGTGATGGCACTGCCCGTCGACACCGGCCAGCTGCGCAGCGACGTCTCCTGCACGCTGTTTCTCAGCGAACCGGACGAGTACGACGGCGGCGAGCTGATCGTCAACGACACTTACGGCGAGCATGAGATAAAGCTGCCGGCCGGCGACATGATCATCTATCCCTCCAGCAGCCTGCACCGGGTCGCGCCGGTTACGCGAGGGATACGCGTGGCTTCGTTCTTCTGGGTGCAGAGCCTGGTGCGTGACGACAACCGACGCCGTTTGCTGTTCGAGCTGGATACTTCGATCCAGGCGCTGACCCGATCCGGCGCCGATGCTGATGTGCTACTGCAACTGACCGGCATCTATCACAACCTGCTGCGCCAGTGGGCCGAAACCTGAGCCGTGCCGCGTCGGCCCCAACGTACCCGCACGACACATGGCGAAACCCGCCAACCATCAACTGTTCCCACCGCGCGCTGCGGGGCGGATAATCGTCGGCCCTTGATGCAACACGGCTGAACAATGTTCGTACCTGGTCAACGCTGGATCTCCTCCGCCGAACCCGAGCTCGGCCTCGGCACTGTCTTGCGCATCGAAGGGCGCGGAGTCCAGGTGCTGTTCGCCAAGGCCGGGGTGCTGCGCCCGTACGCGATCGACTCGGCGCCGCTGATCCGCGCCGAGTTCCGCGCCGGCCAGCGCGTCGCCGGCAAGGGCATAGCGTTCCTGGTGGAGCGAGTGGAGATCCGCGACGAACTGCTGATCTATCGCGGCGAGGGCCGCGAGCTGGAAGAAGGCCAGCTTGACGACGAACAAAGCGTGAGCCAGGCCGACGATCGCCTGATCGGCGGGCGCACCGATGCCGTGGCGCAATTCGAGCTGCGCCTGGAAGGCCTCAAGCGGCGTGCCGAGGCGCGCCGTTCGCCCATGTGGGGACTGGGTGCTGCGCGCATCGGACTGGTGCCGCACCAACTGCGCGTGGCCGGCATCGCCTCCGCGCGGCGGCCACCGCGCGTGCTGCTCGCCGACGAAGTGGGCCTGGGCAAGACCATCGAGGCGGGCATGATCATCGCGCGCCAGCTCGCCACCGGCCGCGCCTCGCGCGTGCTGCTGCTGTTGCCCGACACCTTGGTGTATCAGTGGTTTGTCGAACTGCTGCGCCGCTTCAACCTCAGTTTCGCGATCTATGACGAGGAGCGTTGCGAGGCGCTGGAGCAATCCGGCGATGGCAGCAATCCGTTCGAGGATGAGCAACTGGTGATCGCCGATTTCGGCTTTCTCGAGAGTTCGCCGAAGTACGCGCAGCAATTGCTGGATGCGCCGTGGGACCTGCTGGTGGTGGATGAAGCCCACCATCTGGCGTGGTCGTTGGAAGCCGCCAGTCCGCGTTACACGATGGTGGAGCAGCTGGCTGCCGTGATTCCCGGCGTGATCCTGCTCACCGCCACGCCGGAACAGCTCGGCCGCAGCGGTCATTTTGCCCGACTGCGCCTGCTCGACCCGCAGCGCTACCATGATCTGGACGGCTATCTGGCGGAATCGGATACCTTTCAGGTGCTGTCGAAAATTGCCGATCGATTGCTCGACGGTGAAGTACTCGACGACACGCAGCGCGCAACGCTCGCCGAAGCTTTCCGCGGCGACGAGACGCTCACGGCGCAACTGGCCGACTCGACCAAACCGGCGCACGCGCGCGAGCTGCTCGCCGCGCTGATCGACCGCCACGGCACCGGCCGCGCGATGTTCCGCAACAATCGCGCAGGCGTCGGCGGCTTTCCCAACCGTCTGCCTGAGTGGCACCTGCTGGACGCCGATGCATTGGAGGAGAGCACACGCCAGGCGCTGCTGGCCGAGTTCCACGCCGATATTCAGCAGCCGCCGGCGTTGATCGAAGTCGACTACAGTGCCGACCCACGCATCGACACCTTGATCACCCTGCTCGATCAACACCCGCAGGACAAGTTCCTGCTGATCTGCCGCAGCCAGGCCAAGGTGCTGGCGCTTGAAGAAGCGCTGCGCACACGCAGCGGCGTCGGCTTGGCACGCTTCCACGAAGGCCTCGGCATCGTGCAACGCGACCGCAATGCGGCGTATTTTGCCCAGCCTGATGGCGCACGCCTGTTGCTGTGTTCGGAGATCGGTTCGGAGGGACGCAACTTCCAGTTTGCGCATCGACTGATCCTGTGGGACCTGCCGCTGGATCCGGACCTGCTCGAACAGCGCATCGGCCGGCTCGACCGGATCGGCCAGAAGCACGACATCAACATCCATATCCTGGTGGTCGCCGACAGCGCACAACATGTGTTGGCGCGCTGGTACGACGAGGGCGTCAACGCGTTCCGCATGAGCCCGGCCGATGGCCGCGAACTGCTGCGTCGCTACGGCGAGCCGCTGACCCGGCTGGCCGACGAACATGCCCGCGGCGACGACAATCGCGACCAGGAACTGGACGCGCTGCTCACCGACACCCACGCCAGCCACCAGCAGATGGCTGAGCTGATCCGGGGCGGCCGCGACCACCTGCTCGAACTGGCTGCCAGCCGCGATCTGCATGCAGACGATCTGCAGCAGGCCTTCTCCCGCGAGGATCACGACCCGGGCCGTGACGCGTTCGTGCAGCGCCTGCTGGAAGCGTTCGGCATCCACGCGGAGGAACTCGGAGGCCAGGTGCTGCTGCTCGATCCGCAATACCTGTCCACCGACGCCCTGCCCGGCTTTGCCGAGGGCCCGCAGTCAGTGACGTTCGCGCGCGACACGGCATTGGCGCGCGAGGAGCTGCCGCTGCTGCGGCTCGATCACCCGCTGGTTGCCGGTGCAATGGACCTGGCGTTGTCCGGCGAACAAGGCAATGCCGCGTTCATGGTCGACGACGTTTTGCCACCGCGTACCGCACTGCTGCAGACGGTGTATGTGCTCGAATGCGTGGCTGATCGCCGGCTCGATGCCGAACGCTTCCTGCCCAGCCTGCCGATCGTGGTCACGGTCGATACCCGGTTGGCCGAACGCGCCGATTTTGCTCCCAGCGACATCGCCTTGCGCAAGGCCAGCGACCGCAACATCGAAGTGGCGCGCTACCGCAAGTTCCTCGGCAAGCTGGTGCCGCCGATGCTGGCGCGCGCCGAGATGCTCGCCGGCGCGCGCGGCCAGGCCAGCATCGACGAGGCGCTCAGCCTCGCCACCGAGACGCTGGATGCCGAACTGTCCCGCCTGCTCGCGTTGCGCGCCGTGAATCCGTCGATCAGCGAGAGGGAAATCGCGGCGGTGGCCGACGAGCGCACCCAGTTGCTGGCGGCGCTGCCGCAATCCCGCCTGCGGCTGGACGCGGTGCGTTTCGTGGTCAGCGCAGACTTCCTCGCACTGCGCTGATCCTTCAGCGCAGCAGGCGTCCCTTCGGCTTCAGCGGCAGTCGCCCGCGCCAGTACTGGATCAGCACAAAGCCGCCCAGCATGCCGCCGAGATGGGCGAAATGGGCGATGCCGGCCGCCGTGCCGGTAACCCCCTGCACCAATTCGACCACGGCATAGCCGGTCACGAACAGCCATGCCGGCAGCGGCACCGGCAGGAAGATCAACATCATCTTTTCCTGCGGATACAGCATGCCGAACGCGAGCAGCACCCCGAAGATCGCACCCGACGCGCCCAGCGTCGGGTAGAAGCCGTGGGTGAACCACTGCACCACGATCAGCTGGGCCACGGCCGCCACGATCGCGCAGACGAAGTAGTAAACGAGGAAATGACGCGAGCCGAACGTGCGTTCGATGGTTCCGCCGAACATGTACAGGCCGAACATGTTGAACAGGATGTGGGTGAATCCGCCATGCATGAAGGCGTACGTCACCACCTGCCAGACGCGGAAACCGGCGTTGACGACATTGCCATCCGATGTCGTTCCGGTGACATCCGGGCCCAGCGGCCATAGTGCGAAGTGCTGGCTCAGTGCCAGGCTCGTCTGGTCGTGCAACAGCAATTGCAGCAGGAACACGACAACATTGGCGATCAACAGGTTGCGCGTGACGGGCGGCAGATCAAATGGCATCAGATGATTTCCAGAAACCGGAGACAGGCGTGGCGAGCGCAGCTGACGCCGCCCGATGAATGTACGGATACGCTGACCCGTGGCGCGGAAATTCGTTCATCCAGCCAGCGTGCTGTCAGCACGACAGGACGTCAAGCCGGCCACCACGCAAAAGCCGCCTTGCGGCGGCTCTTGGATACAACCGATGCTGCAATCCAGTCGGCTCAACCCTTGTCGACCACCTGCGCCATTGCTTCGGGCCGCTTGGCACCGGCAAAGCGCTTGGCCCAGTAACCGCTGTCGAGGCTGGAAATTTCGACCGACTTGCCGGTATTGGGCGAATGGATGAAGCGACCATTGGAAATATAGATGCCCACGTGCGAAATGCGCCGCTTGCCATGGGTGCGGAAAAACACCAGATCACCTGGCTTCATGTCGCCCCGCTTGACCTTGAGCCCGGCCAGGAACTGCGAGGCGGAGTTGTTCGGCAGCTGCATGCCGACCGCATGCGCGAATACGTAGCGCACGAAGCCGCTGCAATCGAAACCGGTGGATGGGTCGCGGCCACCGCGCACGTAGCGGATATCACGCAGCTTCATCGCCATCGCGATCAGCGATTTGCGCAGATCGGTGATGCTCTGGGCGCCGTCAACGGCGGGTGACAATTCGTCACCCTCTGCCTGATCCGCGGCGACGCTGTCGGCCACCACGCTGTTCGCAGCCACTTCATTGCCGACCGTTGGTTGGGACCAGGCATTCACCGGAACAACGGCCTGGGTCAGCAGCGGCGCCGGATGGAAGACCGGCAGCGAATGCAGCGGTTGCGAGGTGAGAAAGGACAAGGTCTGCGGGCCGGTCGCCGCCGGCGTGGCGCCAAGGACACCAAAACCTGACAGGCCCGGTGTCAGTCCGACTGTCGCGACACTCTTTGCTGCAGCCGAGGTATGGGCCTTGGCCACGGCCCGCCGTGAATGGGCAACTGACTTGTGTTTGGCGACGGCGAGCTTGCCGTGCCGTGCATGCGCCGACACGTGATGTGCCGCCTTGGCGTGTGTCTGCTTGTGATGCTGGGCGTGCGTCGCAGGGACTGACTTACCGTGAGTCTTGCCGGTCGTTGCCTGCAGCGGTGCAATCACAAGCATGGCTGCAGCAAGCACAGAGAAGACGGTCAATCGCTTGATGGGCATGCGGGGGAAATCCCTTGTGATTCACAGGATTGGCCGCCTGCAGAAGCTGACGACGTGACGAAGTAGTGAACTTAACAAGAAGATGCCGTGTGTATGTTGGATTGAGGTTAACTGAACCCTGTCGTTTCAAAAAACGGAGAAGGGGCGCACACTCCAATCCAAGTTTCTGATTCGTAAATAATTATCGCAATCGTGACTTGTAACGAAGCCGTGTTCAGGACTCGACAGGCGCCTCGGGCCAGTAATGGGAGTCCGGGTAGGACCGGTTTCCGAAAATCGCCGTGCCGATGCGTACCTCGGTGGCGCCTTCGGCGATGGCCAGCGGAAAATCGTCACTCATCCCCATGGAAAGTCTGGTCAACTCATGACCTTGTGCCACGGCCTGATCGCGCAGCTCGCGCAGCAGGCGGAAGCAGCCACGCACTTCGGCCGGCTCGCTGGAATGGATCGCCAGGGTCATTAGGCCACGCACCCGCAAGGTGTCGTAACCGCGCAGGGTATTCAGGAAATCCGGCAGCTGTTCAGGCGGCAGCCCGTATTTGCTGGGCTCGGACGAGGTCTTCACCTGTACCAGCACGTCGATCGCGCGGCGCTCCTGCTGCAACCGCCGATCCAGCGCCTCGACCAGCTCCAGCCGGTCCAGCGACTGCACCTCGCTGGCCAGCCGCGCCACGTCCCGGGCCTTGTTGGTCTGCAGATGACCGATCATCACCCAGTCGATGTCGCAATCGGCCAACGATGCGGACTTGTCGCGGATCTCCTGCGCCTTGTTCTCGCCGAAACGGTGCAGGCCCAGCGCGACCGCAGCCCGGATCAGCTCCGGGCCGAAGGTCTTGCTGACAGGCAGAATGTCGACATCGGCAGGATCGCGCCCTGCCATGCGGCAGGCATCGTCGACGCGTCGGCGGATCCGCACCCAGTTGCTCGCCAGATAGGCCGTGTCCATACTCATGCGCCGACGATCGTGCTCAGGCCTGTCTGCCCTGCTGGTGGTGGCGCGCCACCACTTCGGCAACCACCATGCTGACCTTCTTGCCGGTGGGGATATGCAGAAACTCGTTCGGACCGTGCGCATTGGAATGTGGCCCGAGCACACCGGTGATCAGGAATTGCGCCTTGGGGAATTTCTCGCCCAACATGCCCATGAACGGAATGCTGCCGCCCTCGCCCATGTAGGTGGCCGGAGCGCCGAAGTAGTGCTGCGAGGCATCGGCGACTGCCTGTTCCAGCCATGGCGACAGCTGCGGTGCGTTCCAGCCGCTGCCATCCTTTTCCAGCGCAAAAGTAACCTTGGCACCATACGGCGGTTCCTTTTCCAGCAGCTGCTTGAGTATCTCGCCCGCCTTGGCGCCACTGAGCGTGGGTGGCACGCGCAGGCTGAGTTTCACCGACGTCTGCGGTCGCAACACGTTGCCGGCACTCTCCAGCGGCGGGATGCCGCCTATGCCGGTCACCGCCAACTGTGGGCGCCAGGTACGGTTGAGCACGAGTTCGGCCAGATCGTGAGTGACCGGCTGCATGCCTTCCACCCACGGAAACTTGTCGTAGATGTCCTCGCCCAGCACCTCGGCTGAAAGTTTCGCCTGCTCGACCCGCTGCTGCGGGATCTCGACGTACAGCTCTTTCGGCTTGATCTGGCCGGTGGCCGGATCCTCCAGTCGCGACAACAGATCACGCAGGATGCGAAAGCTCGATGGCACCACGCCAGAGGCATCGCCCGAATGCACGCCCTCCTCCAGCACCTGCACGGTGAGGTTGCCGCCGGTCATGCCGCGCAGTGAGGTGGTGAGCCATAACTGGTCGTAGTTGCCACAGCCGGAATCCAGGCACACCACCAGCGACGGGCTGCCGATGCGCGCAGCCAGATGATCGACATAGAACGGCAGATCGTAGCTGCCCGATTCCTCGCAGGCCTCGATCATCACCACGCAACGTGCGTGCGCAATGCCCTGCTCGTGCAGCGCCAGCAGTGCCGCCAGCGAGCCGAAAATCGCGTAGCCATCGTCGGCGCCGCCACGACCATACAGCCTGTCGCCCTTGATCACCGGCGTCCATGGTCCGAGGCCGTCGGCCCAGCCAGTCATCTCCGGCTGCTTGTCCAGATGGCCGTATAGCATCACGGTGTCGTCGCCTTCGCCCGGCACGTCGATATAGATGAGCGGGGTACGCCCTTGCAGCCGCACTACTTCAAGCGTGGCGCCCGGCAACTGGCTCAACTTGGAGCGCGCCCAGGTCTCCATCAGAGAGACCGCAGCGTCCATGTAGCCATGCTCAACCCACTTCGCATCGAACATCGGCGACTTGTTGGGAATACGGATGTATTCAACCAGCTGCGGCACGATTTCGTCGTCCCACAAACCACTGACGTAGCGGGAAAGGCGGGCAGTATCCACGGGCAAACTCCATCTGGCGGTCAGATTTTCATTGTAGCAGCGTGACCTGCCGGCACTGACACACCCTCAGGAAGCACCCACAGATGTCGACGGGCATGGCGCACGTCGTCATTGCGGCGCATCCGACTGCGCGTTGCGCCAGTGCCACGCAAAGTGCGATCGCGGTATCTGCATATCGCCATCATCACTTCGCTACGTCACCACCATTTCAAGGAGGAAGGCCATGTTCCACAAACTCGCCGCACTTGCGTTTGCATTGACCCTCGCCACGCCGGGGCTGTTGCTCGCCGCCACGCCGGTCAACATCAACCAGGCCGACGCGGCCACTATCGCCAAATCACTCGATGGTATCGGCCAGTCCAGGGCGCAGGCCATCGTGGATTGGCGTACCGCCCACGGGCCATTCAAGAAGGCCGACGACCTGCATCACGTCAAGGGCATCGGCAAGGCCACGATCGAGCGCAACCGCGATGCGATCCTGCTCACCGACGACGCTGCCGGTGCCGTTGCCAAGGCCGACACTCCGGCCAAAGCCGCGCACAAGAGCAAGAAGGCCGCCAACGTGGAAGCCTCGGCCGAAGAGTGATCCAGCCTGGGGAACCGGCGACGCGATCCATGGCGGGTCGCGCCGCTTGCGTTACACTCGCGCGCCCACCCTGCCGTCACGCCTTCATGATCCTGCCGCGTTACCACATTGCCGCCTCCGCCATCCGCGGCGCCGGCAAGGGCCTGTTTCTCGATGAAACCGTTGCTGCGGGGCGCATCATCACGGCGCCCGATGGCATCGAGCAGACCTTCCGGCATGCCGACATCGCCGCTTCGACCGAGCTCAGCGCGCAGTTTCATGCCAGTGCGCGCTGGTTCGAGGATCGCTACACGCTGTCGCCCGACTGGCCGGACGAGTGCTACATCAACCATAGTTTCACCCCAAACGGCCTGTGGCACCTGGGTTTCGTGTTTGCGCTGGCCGAATTGCCCGCGGGCAGCGAGATCACCGTGGATTACCGCCACCTGCTGCCACCCGGCCAGGCCGAGGATTTTGTGGATTCGCTCACAGGTGAGACAATCACCGGATTGTCCTGGCATGAGAGCCTTGCCAGCAGCACCCGCGCGCTGGCCGGACTGCTGGACGCCGCCCACCGCTGACCGTGATGTTTGATATCCCTACTCTTGAAACGGCGCGCCTGCGCCTTACCGCGCTGACCGAAAAGCACTTCAACGATTACGCCGCAATGCTGGCCGATCCGGACAGCACTCGCTGGATCGGTGACGGCCAGCCGCTGGATCGTACCAATGCCTGGCGCTCGCTCGCGATGCTGCTTGGACACTGGCAGTTGCGCGGCTGCGGCATGTGGGCGCTGGAACTGAAGTCCACGGGCGAGTTCATCGGCCGGGCCGGGCTGATGTACCCCGAGGGCTGGCCGGACCTGGAAATGGGCTGGATGCTGAAGCCAGGACACCGTCATCACGGCTATGCCACCGAAGCGGGCAACGCCGTGCTCGATTTCGCCTGGAGCCAGTTGCACGCGCCGCGTGTGATCAGCCTGGTGCGCATCGGCAACGAAGCCTCCGACCGGGTGGCCGAACGGCTCGGCGGCGAGCACATCGAAGACATGGATTTCTACGGCAGCAATAGTCACGTCTTCGCCTACTACCCGCCGCACCGCGAACACCGCCGCGCTTACGCATGAATTCTTTCGCCTGAGTCGCCGGTCGTGCGCCAGCGACTACCAGGCAGTTACAAAGCTGACGGCAATCCGCCGCTGCGCTGCGACGATGGCAGGGAACGCGCCACTTCCGCCAGGGCAAATAGCCGGGCCACACGAACCCAGCCGAGCACCAGCACCATCAGTTGCGCCAGCAACACTGCCAGTACCAGGCCACCCACGCCAACGGCCTGGGTGTGCACGCGGCCCACGCCCAGCGCGAGCGCCAGTGCATAACCAACCAGGCTGATCAACAGATAGCAAGACAACGTGCTGAACGGCCGGCGCAGCAACTGCATGAAACCGCGACCGAACGCCCGCGTGGCGGATCGCAGGCTGACGTCTGCAATGAATGCCGCCCGCCCCGATTCCACGATCGCCTGCGCCAGCACGAACAACAACAAGGACAGCCACATGGCCATGTGCGACGCACTGTTCACCTGCGACTCCAGCACCGCCTTGTGATCGATCCGGTCTACCGCCTTGAATGTCAGGCCAATCAGCACTGCCATCACCGCATAGGGCAGGATCGACCACAACATCAGACGGAACATGCGGCCGTATTCGACCACGCCACACTGGAGCAGGTGGCTGAAACCGAGCACGCGCCCGGCACGCCCAGCGCGCCCGCTGCCGATCATCATGCCGTTGAGAAACGGCGACAGCAGCAGGGTCAGCAACAGGCCCAGCATGGCCGCACCATGCAACCAGTCGGCACTGTCGCTCAGCGCCGACATGGTGTCGCCGAACATCAACGGGCTGAACTGTGTCGCCCACGCCTGCACGTGCACCGAATGATCGAGCAATCCACTCAGCGTGCGCCATAACGGCAGGCTGACCACGGCCGTCGGCAGCAGCAGGAGCAGAACCCAGAGCAGCAGCAGGCGCCATTGCATGGCTGCCAGGGGTGCACGCATGGCGGCGCCAAGATCAACCCGGCGCGAAGCATGTTTGTTCATCATCACAGCGACCCCACCAAGGCGTAGAAGGCCTGCAACAAGGAAGCGACATCCGCACTCCAGCGACGCGACGCAGTGCCGTCGGCCTTGGTAGTCAGACTGTCGTTGAGCTTGTTTGCATCCAGATAGATCTTCTGTTCCGGATCGAGCGCGGCCGAGACCACCTTGGCGGGCTTGGTGAAGACGAAACGGGCCCAGCGTCGATCGTCATTCCACTTCACGTCCTCGCTGCTGCCATCGGCAAACTTCACACGCAACAGCTGCGGCACCTGGGCGCCGTCGCGCGATACGGTCACCGTGCTGCTCCACGGAAATGGCCCACCGCCCGGTTTTGCATTCGAATGAACTTTGGCCCAATCCTCGCGCTGCTTGTCGATCTGCTTGTCAATCTCGCTGCTGTTGAACTCGGTGCGCTTGCCATCCTTCAGCACGCTGCCGGTCTGTGGCAACACTTCGACGGTGTCGATGCTGGCAACGCGGTCATCGATGCGTGCGGTGCCATATACATACTGGTCGAAGACCTCGTTGACCGCCTTCGCATTACCGGAGACATCGATCAAGGTGGCGCGCAGATCGGCCGCGGACGGATGCCGGAAGCGCCAGCGTTTGTAGTACTCGCGGAAGGCGCGCTCGGTAACATCCTTGCCCAGACGCTCTTCCAGATCGTGCATTGCGGTGGCGGTGCGCGAATACACCGTACCGTAGCTGCTGCTGGAAAAACGATCCCATGCGTTCTCGCCGAGCGGATCAGCCGGCTGCTTCAGGCCCGAAGCCATGCGTTCCACCGAAAAGCCGGGGAACGCTGGCGCAAAACCCAGACGGCGCAGCAACGGCGTGGTGAGATCGATGCTCTGCCCGCGCTCGCGCAGCATGCGCTGGTCCCAGTATTCGTTGAGGCCTTCATCGAGCATCGGCTCCTCGAACTCGTTCGAGGCGAGAATGCCGTAGAAATAGCCGTGACCGAACTCATGGATGGTGACGAAGTCGGAGGCGTACTGGTTGGGCGTGCCCGGCTCCACCTTGGTATAGCCCTCGGTGGTGTAGAACGTCGGGTACTCCATGCCGCCCGCCTCGTCGGCGTTGTACGGCGGCACCACCACGGTGAGCGTGCGGTACGGATACGCACCAAGCGTCTTCGAGAAGTAGTCCAGCGAATCGGTACTGGCCTTCAGCTGGGTCTGCGCGCTGCCGACATACTCGGGCGGATACAGCACCTTCAGCGCCACCTTCGGGCTGCCCGGCCCCTGCCAGCTTCCGTCCAGCGTCTTGTAGCCCTTGGCCGCGACCCAGGCGAAATCGTGCACATCGCCCTGCATGAAGTGATATGTGGTCTTGCCGTTTGCCGCCTGCGGCTGACCTTGCAACTGGCCTACCGCGCCCACGGTGTAATCGCTGGGCACGGTCAGGTTCACGTCGTACGAGCCGAAGTCGGCGTAGAACTCGCTGTTGAAATGGAACTCGTGCACGTTCCAGCGCGGTGCGATGGCACCGCGCTCGCCGGCCAGTTCCAGCACGCCGATCTTCGGAAACCATTGCCCGACCAGGTTGAAGTCGCCGAACCAGCCGGTGCGTTCGACCACACGTGGCAGCTGACTGAGAAAATCGATATCCAGTGCCAGGGTCGCACCGGCCGCCACCGGCTCGGCCAGATCGATGCGCACCACGGTCTGGTCGGTGGTCGGCCCGCCATCGGGCTGCACGAAGCTCCACTTCAGCGCGGCATCACCTTGCCTGACCTGCTGCAGGTCGATCCAGCCCCATTCACCCTTCTTCAGCGCTGCCTCGCCACGCGAACGGCCATGCGCGGTCAATACCTTGCGTTCGGTGAACCAGGTGCTGCCTTCGTTCTGGAATCCGTTGAGGTACAGATGGAAATAGACATGACTGACCGGGCGATCGCTGCGGTTGCGCCAGGTCATGTGCTCCCTGCCGGTCACCGCGTGTTTGGTGGCATCCAGCTCGGCATCGATCCGATAGCTCACCACGCGGTCGGACAAGGTCGCTTCGGTGCCGGTGCGCTCGCCGCCCCACGCATCGGCGGCACTGGGCGCCAGCGGAGCGGCGGCATCGGCGACGGCAAACGGAATGTCGGCGAGTACCGCCGTACCCGAATCGGTGGGCGCTGAAGTCGCACTGGCCGGCACGGACGCCGCCGCAGGTGCAACAGCCAGCTGCGCAGTCGCCATCCAGGGCCAGACCGCGACTGACAGCGTTACGGCACACAGATATCCCCACTTGCGTACAACTGGCCGCATGTTTGCTGCTCCCCCGGGCAATCCGTACAGAGTGCACTCAACCAGTTCCGTGCGGCATAGGCCAGAGGTCATGCAGGCGCCAGCCGCCAGGGCGTCGCATGAGCCTTGCGCAAATCGCCGCGAGGGAACTGCGGCCGGTCGGGGTGGTCGGATGTGCGCAGTCGCAGGATATTCCGGCAGCACCTGTCTACCTGCACCGAAACGCCAACTAGAATCAACCCCGGAACAGCCGGCTACCGGGCCGGTGATCTTCACGCGCCACCTGGAGTCCCCATGCGCATCCTGCTTGCCGAGGACGATCCCTCCATCGCCGAGGGCATCTGCGCGTCGCTGCGACATGGCGGCCATGCCGTGGACCATGTGGCCGCCGGCAATCTCGCCGATGCCGCGCTGCGCGACCATGCCTACGACTTGCTGGTGCTGGATCTCGGGCTGCCCGCGATCGATGGCAGCGAGGTTTTGCGCCGACTGCGCAGCCGCGGCACCGGCATGCCGGTGCTGGTGGTGACGGCCCGCGATGGCTTGCCTGAACGCATTCGCGTGCTGGATCTTGGTGCCGACGACTATCTGGTCAAGCCCTTTGCACTGGCCGAATTCGAGGCGCGCGTGCGTGCGCTGCTGCGACGGGCCAGCAGCCGCGGCAAGCCGGAACTCGTGCTGGGTCGATTGCGCCTGGATCTGCCCGGCCACCGTGCCTGGATCGACCAGAATCCGCTCGAACTGACGGCGCGCGAGTTCGGCCTGCTGGAAGCGCTGGCGCTACGCGCCGACCGCATCACCAGTCGCACGCAGCTGGTCGAAGCGCTGTGCGACTGGGATCAGGAGCTGACCGACAACGGGCTGGACATCGCGATTCATCGCCTGCGGCGCAAGTTGCATGGCAGTGGCACGGGCGTGCGCACCATCCGCGGCCTCGGCTACCTGCTGGAAGAAATGGCGGAAGCCGGGAACGATCCAGCATGACCGCTCCCCGCCCCCCGCGCCGGCGCCCCAGCCTGCGTCGTCGCCTGCTGGTGTTCCTGCTGATCCCGGTGATCGCACTGCTGATGCTCGATGCCGTACTTTCCTATGGCGTGGCGTTGACCTATGCCAATCGCGTACACGATCGCGATCTCAGCGACGATGCGGTGGCGTTGGCGAAGATGCTCGGCAACGATCAGCTTGGCAGCCAGCTGACCCCGCAGGCACGTTTCCTGCTCGAATACGATCCGGACGGCCGCAGTTACTTCAGCGTAAGCAGCAGCAGACACGGTCTGCTGGCCGGCAATGGACAGCTGCCGCAACTGGCACATGCCCCGGTGCTCGGCGCCGCGCCCACGCTGTACAACACCTTGTTCGACAAGCGCACCTTGCGTGCAGCGACGGTCCGCACCATGGCGCGACACGACCCTGGTGACAGTCTGATCGTCACCGTCGCCGAAACCCTGCACGATCGACACGAACAGGCACGCGAGATCCTGCTGCTGGCGGTCGTCATGCAGACCTTTCTGATCGTCTGCATTTTGGCGCTGGTCTGGTTCGGAGTCGCCCGCGGCTTGCGCGTGCTTGATCCGCTGACGTCCCGCCTGGCTGCCCGCTCGCACGAACTTACCCCGATCGACGGTGCCGATGTGCCACAGGAAATCCAGCCGCTGACCAGCACCATCGATGCGCTGTTCAGTCGCCTGCGCAGCATGCTGGCACTGCACGATCGCTTCATCGCCGATGCTGCGCACCAGCTGCGTACCCCGTTGACCGGTTTGAGCCTGCATGTCGAGCGCGCCCTCGCCGATCCGCGACCGGAAACCGTGGCCGATGCGCTCGCCCACATCCAGCGGCTGACCCAGCGCGCGGCGCGCACCTCATCACAATTGCTGGCGCTGACCCGCGCGCAGGCTGCGCCGCTGGAAACGGAGGGGCCGCAGCTGGTCGATCTGGGCCAGCTGATTCCCGAAGCCGTAGCGCAGCGTATCCACGAGGCGATCCGCGCCGGGGTCGACCTAGGCTACGAGGGCAGCACGCAGCCGCTGCACATCCTGGGCGAGGCCGCCAGCGTGCAGGACATGCTGGACAACCTGATCGACAATGCCGTGCGCTACGCCGGTCGTGGCAGCGTCATCACGGTTCACCTGCAGGCGCGTGCTGATGGCGGTGCCAATCTCAGCGTCGAGGACAACGGGCCTGGCGTACCGCCCGAACTGATGTCGCGATTGAGCGAACGTTTCTTTCGTGTCGCCGGCAGCAACGAAGCAGGCAGCGGACTGGGGCTCGCGATCGTCCAGAGCATCGCCAAACGCCATCGCGCCGAAGTGGTCTATCAGGCCGGCAGGGAGCGTGGCCTGCGCGTGGAAGTGCGCTTTCCGCCAACGGCGCCGTCGGCCGCCCGCACAACATGAAGGTAACCCGCGCCTGCGCCACCTCAAAGTACAATTGGCTCGACTTGGCCGGCCCGCGGCGGCGCCGTCAGGATAAAGAAAGACTCCGTGACGACAATGACGCGCCAGAGTCCTCACAGACTACCCATGGGTGTAACAGCACCCGATCGTTGCCATGGAAAATGCATACCGTGCCACTTCGATTGAACCAGGCAACTCACGGCAGCAATTTGCGCTGGTGCCTGTTGGGCGTACTGCTCGCCGGTCTGGCCGGTTGTGCCGCACCACTGCCCAAACTGGTGCCGCCCCTACCGCTGCAGTGGCAGCATGCAATGGCTTCGGCTTCGGCCAAGCCGACGGATCCACACGGCTGGTGGCATGCCTTTGCCGATCCCGAACTCGATGCGCTGGTCGATCGCGCACTGGACAGCAATCTTGATGTTGCACAAGCGGTCGAACGACTGCGTGCTTCTCGAATTCTGCATGCCCATGCCCAGGCGCGTTACCTGCCGGCGCTGAGCGCGCGCACCAATGACGCGATCGATCCGGACGCCAGCGCATCGTTCTTTGTCGCCGGTTTCGACGCCACCTGGGAGCTGGGACTGTTCGGCCGTGCTGAAGGCACCCGGCGCGAGGCGCAAGGCAGCCTGGACGCCAGTGTCGCCGACCTGCGTGCCGCGCAAGTCAGCCTGGTTGCCGAGGTCGTGCGCGAATGGATCACCCTGCGTGCCGCACAACAGCAAGAAGAGCTGCTGCTGCAGGTCAGCCACGCCCGCCAGCACCAATGGCAGTTGCTGCAAGTGCGGCAACGGCTCCAGTTGACCGCGCCCGGCACGGTGGATCAGGCGCAGGCAGCTTTCGCGCAGTCGCAGGCCGCGCTGGCCTCGCCGCGACAGGCGATTAACGCCAGCGCGCAACGACTGGCCGTTCTGCTTGGTCAAAACCATCCCGATCCGCTGTGGCTGCAGCCCGGCACGCCACCGGAGCTGGGCGCATGGCGGCTCGATGGCGCCCCTGCCGATCTGTTGCGTACGCGCCCGGAAATTGCGCGCGCAGAGGCGGATGTGTTGCGCACGGCCGGCGAACTGGCGCTCACTCATGCCGACATGTTTCCCAGCATCGGGCTTGGCGCTTCGATGATCTGGGCCACCGACATCAACAACAACCACAAGTTCTCCAACACTCCCAATGGCATTGCATCGGTGGGCCCGGCCATCAACATCCCGCTGTTCGACTGGGGCATGCGCTTGGCGGCCACCCATGCGAAGGGTCACGAACTGAAAGCCAGCGTACTGGCTTACCGGCAAGCGGTGCTGCAGGGCGTGGCGGAGGTGGAAACCGCGCTTGGCAGCCTGCAGCAGCAGCAACAGCGCGAACAGGACGACACGCGGGCCTGGCAGGCGTTGCAACGTGTGGATCAATCCGTGCAGGCCCGCGTCCGCCTGCGGCTGGGCAGCCCGCTCGATCGTGCCGAAAGCCAGATCGCCGTCACCCAGGCCGCGATTGAATTGGCCGATGCACGCGCCGGGCACAGCCTGGCTTACGTGGCATTGTTCAAAGCCCTGGGTGGGGCGCCGCTGCCATCCACCGCGGCAGAGGAAACGGCACCGGCTGCATCCGCCGAACCGGCCGCCGCCCATGAGGCGCGGCGCTGATGGTCGCCCTTGCACGCAAGACGCTGATCTACGAATGGCGACGCTTTCTGCCGGCGATGCTCGCGGTGGGTTTCGCCGGCCTGTTGCAGCTGCTGCAGATCGCGTTGGTGCTGGGCATCTTCGGCAGCACCAGCCTCTACATCACCGGCTCGTCGGCCGACATCTGGGTGGGCTATCCCGGTACCCAGAGCGTGGGTCAGGGCCGCGCGATCGACGCCGACGTGGAATCGCGCATCCTGATGGACCCGGCGGTACAGCGGGTCGAACCCTACTTGTGGGTCGATGGCGACTGGCGCGGGCCGGGCGAAACCGGCGGCGTTTCGGTGTTCGTGTCCGGTATCGATCCGTCCGCCGATGGCCTGATGTTTTCCAAGGCGTTGTCGCCACAGTTGCGCGCACGACTGGCCGAGCCGGATGCGATCGTGGTCGATCGCTCCGCGCTGGAAGAACTCGGCGTCAGCCTGGGCCATAGCGCCACCATCAACGGTCAACAGGTGCACGTGGTGGGTATCAGCAGCGGATTGCGGGCATTGGGTGGGATCAACGTACTGTGTTCGCTGGATACCGCCCGCCGACTCGACAACGACCCGGTCGACGACGGCCCGACCTATCTGGTGGCCAAGCTGCGCGACCCACGTCAGGCCGATGCAGTTGCACTGCGCCTACGCGGCGACCAGGCGTTTGGCCCTTACACCACATGGAGTGCCGACGATTTCGCGCGTCGCTCCGTGCTCTATTGGCTGTTCGATACCGGCGCCGGTGCCGGCGTGCTGTTCCTGGCCGGCATCGTGTTTCTGGTCGGCGCAGCGATCACCAGCCAGACCCTGATCGCCGCCGTCAACGGCTCGGTGCGCGAATACGCCACGCTCAACGCGTTGGGCGTAGGCGTGGCCGCCTTGCGCCGGGTGGTGCTGGAGCAGGCTTTCTGGGTCGGCGCCCTGGGGTTGCTCGGTGCCAGCGTGCTCGGCATCCTGCTGCTGTTGCTGGCGCGCAGCCAGGACGTACCGGTGGTGTTGAACGTGCCGGCCGCACTGGCCTGCATCGTGCTGGTGATGGGTCTTGCCGCCGTCTCCGGCCTGGCCGCGATGCGCAGCCTGCGCCGCGCCGATCCCGCCACCTTGTTGAGATAGTTGCCATGCACGCTGCTCCTGCCATCGAAGCGACACCCGTGCCTGCCCTGCAGGCCGAAAGTATCAGCAAGGCGTTCGTCTCCGGCCACCAGCGCACGCAGGTGCTGGACGGCCTCTCGTTGAGCATCGACGCCGGCGAACTGACCCTGATCTCCGGTCCCTCCGGCTGCGGCAAGAGCACCCTGCTGGCGATCCTGAGCGGTCTGCAGAAGGTCGACAGCGGTCGCGTGCGCGCGCTCGGCAGCGAGCTTGGACAGCTCGATCTGCGCGCGCTGGAACGTTTCCGTCTGCAGCACACCGGCTTCGTGTTCCAGGGCTTCAACCTGTTTCCCGCGCTGAGCGCGTTCGAGCAGGTCGAGCTGCCGCTGAACCACATGGGCCTGTCGCGTGACGAAGCCCGCCGCCGCGCGCAGCGTTCACTGGAGGAAGTCGGCCTGGCGCATCGCATGCGCTTGCGGCCGTCCGAACTGTCCGGTGGCGAGAAGCAGCGGGTGGCCATTGCCCGCGCACTGGCCAAGGAGCCGGAGTTGCTGTTCGCCGACGAACCCACCAGCGCGCTCGACGCCGCCAATGGCCAGATGATCATCGACATCCTGCACCGGATCGCCCACACGCACGGCACCACCGTGCTTTGCGTCAGCCATGACCCACGCCTGGTCGTCCACGCCGACCGGGTACTGGCGATGGAAGACGGCCGCATACTCAGTGACCGGCGCACTCATGCGCCGCTCAGCGACAGCAGCAAGGACCTCACCCCATGACGCCGCCTGACACGAAACCGCTCGCCATCCATCCATCACGGCGCCCAGGCGATCTCAACCTGCTCCGGCTCAGCTGCCTGGCGCTGTCGTTGGCGTGGCTGCTCGCCGCCTGTTCCAGGCCGGCCGACGTGCCTGCCGGCGGCGGCGCAAAATCCGCCGCCTACACCGCCGTGGCACGCGGCCGGATCGACATCGAAGGCGGCCTGCTGGCCTTGTCGATGCCACGCGAAGGCACGCTCGCCACGGTCGCCGTGCATGAGGGCGATCGCGTCAAGAAAGATCAGCTGCTGGCCGCGCTGGACACCGAGCCGGCCCGGTTGGCAGTTGACGCCGCCCAGGCGCAGCTGGAGCAGGCGCAGGCACAACTGAAGCTGCTTGGCATCAAGCAGGTCGCGGCGAAACAGCGCGCCGGTCGACTGGTTGCAGCCGTTGCCGCCGGTGCCGGCGATGGCCAGAGCGCCGACGATGCCCACGAGGCCGCTGCGCAACTGGACGCGGAGCATCAGGCCGCGCAGGCCGCCACCAGCATGGCCAGCCAGAAACTGGCCGAGGCACGCTACGAATTGAAGCAGCGCAGCCTGCTAGCCCCGTTCGATGCCGAGGTCGTGCATGTCGCGGCCCAACCGGGTGCAAGCGTCTCGTCATCCTCCGGCGCGTTGTTCACCCTGCTGCCGCAGAAGCCGCGGATCGTCCGCGCCGAACTCAACGAAAGTTTTGTCGGCGTGATCAACCCGGGCATGCACGCTGAAGTGTCCGCCAGCAACGATGCCGCCAACGCCCGCTGGAGCGCACACGTGCTGCGCATCGGCCAGGTCTACGGCCCGGCGACACTGGAGAACGATCCGCAGGTGCGCGCCAACGCCCGCACCGTGGAGTGCGTGCTGGCGTTCGACCAGCCCAACTCCGATCAAACCCGGGATCTGCGCATCGGTCAGCGCGTGATGGTCCGCTTTGGCGCCACGCCTGCGCCCGCTGCAACCGCGTCGAAAGACTGAGGAAACCGCGTTCTGCGACGCTGTGTTTCATCGAGGACGGCAGCCGGTTGTAAGGTCGTCGCTCAAACCTGCAGGGCGACCGCGTGATCCAGCAAACCGATTTCTTCTTCGAGGGTGGCCGCAGCGGCGTATTGCTGATCCACGGCCTCACCGGCACGCCGATGGAAATGCGGCTGCTCGGCAAGGGCCTCAACCGTGCCGGATTCACCGTGCACGGCATGCAGCTGGCCGGTCACTGCGGCAACGTCGAGGATTTGCTCGCCACCGGTTGGCGCGACTGGTACGCCAGTGTCGAAAAAGCCGCCGACGACTTGCTGGGCAAGGTCGACCACCTGTTCGTCGGTGGCCTGTCGATGGGTGCGTTGCTGGCACTGAAACTGGCTGCGGATCGCCCGCAGCAGGTCGCCGGTGTGGGCGTGTACGGGGCCACCTTCCGCTACGACGGCTGGAGCATTCCGTGGCTGGCGCGGCTGTCGTTCATGCTGCCGCTGCTGAAACGGCTGGGCATCGGCCGCCAGCGCAGCTTCATGGAGCAACCACCTTACGGTATCCGCGACGAACGCCTGCGTGCGCAAGTCAGCACGGCGATGCTCGGCGGCGACAGCGCCGCCGCCGGCCTGCCCGGCAACCCGTGGTATTCGCTGGCCGAGATGTACGGGCTGGCTGCCGATGTGCGCCGCCAGCTGTCACAGGTGAGTGCACCCTGCCTGGTTGCACACGCCAGCGAAGATGATGTCGCCAGCGTGAAAAACGCCAAGCTGGTGATGCGCGGAGTCAGTGCTCCGACCGAGCTGCTGCTGCTTGACGACAGCTATCACATGATCACCATCGACAAGGAACGACGCACCCTGATCGAACGATCGGCCGCGTTCTTCGACCGCATCGTCGCCGCCGATAGCGCCCAGCGCATCGCCGCCTGAGCATGCCGGTGACCGGCTCCCTCTCCGCCCTGGTTGCCAGCCTGTGGCTGCTCAACATCGTGCTGGACACTGGCGGCCAGCTGGCCTTCAAGGCCGCGGCTGGCGACCCCGCGGCCGGTGACGGGCTGGCGCGCTGGAGACACATGGCGATGCGTCCGTGGCTATGGCTCGGCGTCGGCTGCTATGTGATCGAGTTCCTGGTGTGGATCGCGTTCCTGTCGCTGATTCCGTTGTCCGAGGGCGTGCTGCTGGGTTCGATCAATATCGTGGCCATCATGGTCGCCGGGCGTTTCCTGTTCGGTGAAAAGCTGACCCGCCTGCGAGTGGCCGGCATCATGCTGGTGACGCTTGGCGTGGTGATCGTTGGAGTCGGCAGATGAAACGCTTTTATCTGATCGGTTTCCTGCTGCTGATGGGTTTCGACACGCTGGCGCAGATCAGTTTCAAATACGCCGGCACGCAGGCGCTACCGGTGGAAGCGAGCCTGGCGTGGTTGCTGCGCGTGTTCGGCCAGCCGTGGGTCTACGGTGCAGTGATCGGCTACATCGGCGCGTTCTTCACCTGGATGGCGCTGCTCAAGCATGCACCGATCGGCCCCGCCTTCGCCGCTTCGCATCTGGAAGTGGTATCGGTGATGCTGCTGTCGGTGTGGCTGTTCGACGAGCACCTCAATACCACCCGCGTGCTCGGCGCCCTCGCGATCATCGCCGGCATCGTCTGCCTGGGGCTCGCCGAAAGCCGCGAGCACGTGCCCGAGCCGACTCCAGCCGAAGCCTGATCACCGGCTAAGCTGTGCGCATGCTGCCCCGCCGCCCTCACGAACTGCCGCCCACCGCCGGCCTGCCGCTGCGGCTCGCCGATCTGCGTCCCGGTGCGCCAAGCCTGGCCGCCGACATCGCCGCGCAGCTGGGCACGCCACCGCTGCAACTGGAATGTTCCGGCACGGCGTGCCTGCTGATCGCATTGATCACGCTGAGCGAGTTGCAACCAGCGCGTCGCCGCGTGGTGGTGCCCGCCTTCACCTGCCCGCTGGTTGCCATCGCCGTGCGACAGGCCGGACTCGAACTGCAATTGTGTGACCTAAAGCCCGGTCACTACGACATGGATCCGGCCGCTTTGCGCGCCGCCTGCGACGAACGCACGCTAGCGATCATCCCGACCCATCTGGCCGGCCGCGTTGCCGACGTCGACGATGCCGTCGCGGTCGCGCGGAGCGTGGGTGCCTATGTGATCGAAGACGCCGCGCAGGCGCTGGGCGCACGCCGTGGCGGCGTCAGCGTGGGACTTGCCGGTGACATCGGTTTCTTCAGCCTTGCTGCCGGCAAGGGTTTGTCGATCTACGAAGGCGGCCTGCTGCTGGCGAATGATCCGCTGCTGCGCGAGAGCCTCGCGCGCACCGCCGCACGCAGCGTACCGCGCAGCCTCGGCTGGGAATGGAAACGCAGCCTCCAACTGCTCGGCTACGCCACGCTATATCGTCCCGCGGGATTGGGGCTGGTCTACGGCAACCCTCTGCGCCGCGCACTGCGCCGAGGCGATCCGGTGGCCGCGGTGGGCGACGATTTTTCGCTGACGATACCGCTGCATCGGGTCGGTCGCTGGCGACAGTCGGTCGGCGTGCATGCCGCGGCGCGTCTGCCGGCATTTCTCGATCAGCTCGCCGCGCAGGCATCGCGACGCCTGCCGCGGTTGCGCCGGATCGAAGGCATCCAGGTCATGGATGATCCGTCAGGTGCCCAGGGCACGTGGCCATTCTTCTTGCTTCTGCTGCCGGATCAGGCGCGCCGCGATGCGGCCATGGCGCAACTATGGTCATCCGGACACGGCATCAGTCGCCTGTTCATCCACGCGCTGCCTGATTACACCTATCTCGCCGACATGGTGCCAGCGCAGGCCGTACCGCATGCGCGCGATTTCGCTGCGCGCAGCCTGAGCATCGGCAACAGCGCCTGGATGAGCGACGCGGATTTCGAGACCGTCTGCACCGTGCTGGAAAACACGCGGGACTGAAATCAGCCGGAACGCGCCGCGATCGCCGCCAGCAACTGCAGATTCAACGCATGCTGCTGCGCTTGCCAGTCGGCCAGCTTCGCCGGATCGATCTCGGGCTGCTCGTCCATCGCCGACAGCTTGCGCTTCCACCAGCTGCGATAGCGGTAATGCGAGACCTCGCCGTTGATGTCGCTGCCGACCAGGCCATTGCGAAGACTGTCGATCAAGGCCAGCGCGTGAGTGGCCAACAACCGGCCCTGGTCCCAGTTCGTGTGCGCCACTTCCGCCGCAAATGCATCCTTGTCGATCGACAGGTAGGTCGGCATACGCTGCGCGCGTTGCAGTTCGATGAACGCATCGACCATCGCCGCAGGCGTGTCGAAACCGCGAAACGCGTGCGCCAGGCCAAACCGGCGTGCCCACTCGGTATCCACCCCCATGCTCCAGTAAGTCAGCTTCTTCCTCAGCAATGGTGTGAGGTAGTTCTCCCACGCGTGCCCTGCGCCGATGTCGCTCGAAGTGATGCCGAGTACGTGCACATGGCTGACCATCGGCAACATCGCCACGCGACGCACCCATGAACCGCAATGCACGCCAAACGGAAAGCGCATGTTGTCCGGATGGTTGTCGAGCACCACGACCTGGAAGGGTGCGGGCGCGGTCAGTCGCGCGATCAGCGGCCAGCTCAGGTGATGGAAGTCGCCGCTGCCGGTGAATACCGTGCCATATCGCGCCGGCAGCAGTTCGTCCAGCATGCAACGGAATCGCCGCATGGTCGCCAGCGAGCAGCCGAACCGGATCGACTCCTGCCAGTGTTCCAGCGGCAGCACCAGCCGGTCGGGCAACGCCCCCACCGAATGGTCGATGTCGAGCACGACAGGCCGGTTCACCAGATCACTCATCGGTAGCCTCCGTTGCCGCCTGCCACTGACGATCGCTTTCGAAATGACGGCCGAGCCGGCGCAGCAGCACGCGCAACAGCGGGTTGCGCGCATACACCGCATGTCGGGTGAAGGTCATGCGCGCACCGAGGAAGGATTTCACTTCGGGGTCGGTCCAGCCGGCCACGTACTGCGTGAGGCCGCGTCGCCGCGCGTAGTCGAGGTTGTGCATCCAGCTGACAAAGTACAGGTTGTGTTCGCGCGCCTGCGGATAGGCGAAACCGACGTATTTGTCGATCAGCTTGCCACCATGTTCGTAACACAGGTTCCAGCCGATCATCTGCCCGGCATGGCGATAGACGAACACCACACCGCCGCTGCCGCCATCGCGCAGTACCTCGCGAAAGAACGCCGCGGTCAACCGGTCGAAATGGATCTCGCTCTGCGCATACACATTGTCGAAGAGCGCCTGGAAATCCGCCAGCGTGGCCGCGTCGTCGAAACGTGCATCGCCGGCAGGCACCATCTCGATCTCGAGATCGGTGCGCGAGCGCAGCTTGCGCCGGATGTTCTTCCGCCGGCCGGAGGACAGTCGCGCCAGGTACGCATCGGTCGAGTCGAAATCAATCGACACCCATGCCAGCGCCTGCCCTTCCAGCAGGACATAACCCGCTCGCTCGCAGGCACTGGCAAACGCGTTTGCGTACGCATTGTCGGCGTCGTCGAGCAAGGGCGAATCCTGCGCGATATCCTTGACGACAAGCAGCCTGCATTCACGCCCATAAGCCGCCTTGAGGCCTTGTGCCAGTGCGTCCGGGGGCACGCCCGGGGGCAACGGTGCATATTCGGACACGGTGGTACCGGCGAAGCGCGTGCGCCAGCGCAGCAGGCGTCCCCACAGGCGGTACAGCGGCAGGCGAGTCACGCGGCGGCGCAGCGCGTCGTCCGCCGTGGTCAGCAGGTCGAACGGCGCCAGGAAGCTCGGCATCCCCTGCGGCGACAGCTGCACCGTGAAACCAACCGGTGGCTGCGCCATGAAATGCGCGAGCAGTGCATCCGGTTCCAGTTGCGAAATGAAAGGCATGAGTAAGCTGGCTTGCCTAGACTGATTGGGGCATAACATAGTCGTTTGCAGCCAGGAACCTGATCGCCATGAACGAATCGACCCAGCAGCAAGTGTTCGAGCTTATCGCCAAGCAGGCCAAGATCGAGATCGCCACCATCAAGCCCGAGTCCACCCTGAAGGATCTTGGCATCGAATCGCTGGAGGCGATCGAGTTGATCTTCGACATCGAGGAACACTTCAACATCAACTTCCCCGACCAGCAAGGCGCCAACTTCGACAGCGACACGGCGAAGAGCCTGGTCGATGCCGTGCAGAAGGCGCTCGACGACAAGGCCGCTGCCGGCGAAGGATCGAAGTAATGCCGACCGTTTCCATGCGCCGCGTGGTGATCACTGGCATGGGCGCGATCAGCCCGCTCGGCATCGGCGCCGAGGCGCTGTGGCAAGGTCTGCGCGAAGGCCGCAGCGGCATCGGCCCGCTGCGCCATCCGGATGCCGAGCGCCTGCGCGTGAAAATCGCCGCCCAGGTGCCGGCATATTTCGATCCCGCAGCGAATATCGACGAACGCGTCTTGCCGATGCTCGACCGTACCTCGGAATTCGCGCTGCATGCGGCAAGTGAGGCGATCACGCAATCCGGGCTGGACTTCGGCCGGAACGAACTCGGCGTGCGCACGGCCGTCGTGGTCGGCACCGGCGTCGGCGGCGAAACCACCCAGGACGAACAGAGCAAGCGTCTGTACGGGGAGAATTCCCAACGCGCGCACCCGCTCACCATCGTGCGTCTGATGACGAATGCCTCGGCCAGCCAGATCAGCATCGCGTATGGCCTGCGCGGACCCACGTATGCGGTGGCCAGCGCCTGCGCCTCGGCGAACCACGCGATCATCCAGGCCGCCATGATGATCCGCTACGGCATGGCCGATGCCGCCATCACCGGTGGCACCGAAGCCTGCATCACGTATGGCGCCTTGCGCGCGTGGGAAGCGATGCGCGTGCTGGCCGACGATACCTGCCGTCCGTTCAGTGTCAATCGGCGCGGCCTGGTGCTCGGCGAGGGCGCCGGCATCTTCGTGCTGGAGTCGATGGAACATGCGCAGGCCCGCGGCGCAACGATCCTCGCCGAGCTGGCTGGCAGCGGCATGACCGCCGATGCCACCGACATCGTGATGCCCAGCGCGGACGGTGCGGCCAGCGCGATGCGCCAGGCGCTCGCCGACGCCGGCCTCACTCCGCAGGATGTCGATTACATCAACGCTCACGGCACCGGCACGCTCGCCAACGATGCCACCGAGACCAGGGCGATCCGCCTCGCGTTCGGCGCACATGCCGATCGCCTTGCGGTGTCCTCGACCAAGTCGATGCATGGCCATGCGCTGGGTGCGTCCGGCGCGTTGGAACTGGTGGCAGTGATTGGCGCCTTGCGCGACAGCGTGGTGCCGCCCACGGCGAACCTGGATCAGGCCGATCCGGCCTGCGATCTGGATTACGTACCGAATGTCGCCCGCGAGATGCCGGTGCGTGCGGTGCTGAGCAACTCGTTCGCGTTCGGTGGACTCAACGCGGTATTGGCGCTCAAGCGCGCGCCCTAGCTTCCCTTTCATTTCACGGATTTCACCCTGCAACAAACCAAAGAACCCGGCGACAGGTCGCCGGGTTCTTTTTGCGCGTAACCTCCGCGCGGCCGACATCAGCCCTTCTTGGCTTTGGTCAGCAGCTGGTCGAGCAAGGCAATCGCCAGATCGATCTCCTCATGGGTGATCTCCAGCGACGGCGCGAACGTGATCACGTTCTTGTACCAGCCGCCCACGTCCAGCACGAGGCCGATCTTCTTGCCGTTGTGCTCGAGGTCGCCCGCCAGGCCGATATCGACCATCTTGTCCAGCAACGCCTTGTTCGGGGTAAAGCCATCCTCGGTACAGATCTCGGCGCGCAGCGCCAGGCCAAGCCCGTCGACGTCGCCGATTTCCTTGTGCCGCTTCTGCAGGTCGCGCAGGCCTTCGAGGAAATGCGCGCCCTTCTTCGGCACGCTGGTCTCGTAGTCCAGCTCGTAACCCATCTTGATCACTTCGAGACCCAATGCAGTACCCAGCGGATTGGAGTTGAAGGTGGAATGGGTCGAGCCCGGCGGGAAGATCGTCGGATTGATCAGCTCCTCGCGTGCCCACAGCCCGGACAGCGGGTTCAAGCCGTTGGTCAGCGCCTTGCCGAACACCAGCACGTCAGGCGTCACGCCGAAGTGCTCGATCGACCACAGCTTGCCGGTGCGCCAGAAGCCCATCTGGATCTCGTCGACCACCATCAGGATGCCGTACTGGTCGAGCACCTTCTTCAGGTCCTTGAAGAAATTCATCGGCGGGATCACGTAGCCGCCAGTGCCCTGGATCGGCTCGACGTAGAACGCGGCGTATTCGGCCTGCTTCACCTTCGGATCCCACACGCCGTTGTATTCGGTCTCGAACAGGCGCGCGAACTGGCGCACGCAGGCGTCCGAATACTCTTCCGGCGTCATGCCCTTCGGCCGGCGGAACGGATACGGGAACGGGATGAACATCGCGCGTTCGCCAAAGTGGCCGAAGCGGCGGCGATAGCGGTAGCTGGAGGTGATCGACGAAGCGCCCAGCGTGCGGCCGTGGTAGCCGCCCTCGAACGCGAACATCAGGCTCTTGCCGTTGCTGGCGTTGCGCACGATCTTCAGCGAATCCTCGATCGCCTGCGCGCCGCCGACGTTGAAATGCACGCGGCCATCCAGACCGAATTTCTTCTTCGCGTCCAGTGCCACCGTCTTGGCCAGCTCGATGCGGGTCTGGTGCAGGTACTGGCTGGCCACCTGCGGCAGCACGTCGATCTGGTGCTTCAGCACATTGTTCAGGCGCGGGTTGCCGTAGCCGAAATTCACCGCCGAGTACCACATCTGCAGATCGAGGAACGGCGTACCGGCGGTGTCGAACATGTAGCTGCCTTCACCATGGCGGAAAATCTTCGGCGGGTCCACGTAGTGCACGGTGTCGCCGAAGGAACTGTACTTCGCCTCGTCGGCGAGCAGCTGCGCGTCGTCGATGAAGCCGGCGGCGGTCTTGTCGATTTTCATGGGAGCTATCCGGATTTGTTCGGGGATTCGGGAAACAGGGAGTGAAAACGCAGCCGCGCGATCAGGACAGCGCGGGTGCGTGATGGGCATGGCTGATCAGGCTGCCGTCGAGCAGCTTCGGCAGGAAATCGAGCGCATCCTCGAAGCCGGTGATCGGCACATAGTCGATGCCCGCGGCACGGCAGTGCTCGATCAGCCGATGCTTGGCAAACACGAAGTCGACGGTATCGGCAGCGCAGAAATCCGACGCGCCATCGCCGATCAGCAAAGTCTTCGCACCGGTTTCGCGGGCCTGGGCCACGCAAGCGCATTTGCACGTGCCGCTGCGGCACCCATCGGCCTGGAACGGCGAGGTCAGCTGCCACTGCTTCGGCGGCTGCGCCGGCGCGAGATGATTCGCCGCCAGCGGCAGACCATCCAGACCATAGCGGCCAAGGATCTGGTGGATCGCATAGTCGAGACCGTCGCTGACCACGCGAATAGGCACGTTCAACTCACGCGCCTTTGCCACGAAACCGGGGAACGCGTGATCGATCCACAGACCGGCCAGATGGGTATCCAGTTCCTCCCGGGTCATCTGCAACAGGTCGACCTGCCCTGCCATGCATTCGCGCGAACCGATGCGGCCGGCGCGCCAGTCCTGTTCCAGCACCTCCCAGCCGGGGCGGCCGAAACGATCGAGCAGCGAGTCGATCACGTCCTCGACGGAAATGGTGCCGTCGAAATCACACAAAATGGTCCAGCCAGACACGGACATCGACAGCACACTCGAATGACGATACCCGACAGGGTAGAAAAGCTGTCTTTCGGCGCCCTTTCCCCTTCCCGAACGGATGCTGAGTACGCGCGCTCCGCGGTCCACCGAAGCACGCCGACTACGCCTATGCTGCTGCTCCATGTCCGTCGACCACCGCCCCCTGCTGCGACTTTGCCTGCTGCTGGCAGCATGCCTGCTGTGGCCGCTGCGCTGCATCGCAGCCACCGACCCTGCCGTGCTGGCGATCGGTGCCGGCATGCAGCGCATGCCCAGCTGGCCCGGCGCGAAGAACCAGCACAGCGAGCCGGTGCCGTACCTGGACATCGAACTGCCTGGTCGCGGCAGCTTCTCCACGCTGGATGGATTGCGGATCGACCTGATTCGCGGCACCGCCTGGCATGGCGGCATCTATGGCGATTACCAATGGGGGCGCCAGCGCGGCGATCTCGGCAGCCTGCGCGGAAAGATCGGCTCGCTGCCGCCGCGCATCAATCTCGGCGGCTACCTGGAATGGCAGCTCAGCCGGCAGCTCGACGTGGGCGGCAGCCTCAGCCATGACATCAATGGCGCCGGCGCCTATCTCGAGCTGTATGCCGAATGGGATCTGCCATCGATCGGCCTGCTGGAACATTCCGTCGCGCTGCACTGGCAGGCGATGAACGCGCCGGCGATGAACCGCTTCTTCGGCGTCGACCCACCAGCCGCGCACGCCTTGTCGGTTCCGCCATGGCAACCCGGCGCCGGCAGCCAGCTCGCGTCGCTGGAGTACGACCTGTTCCTGCCCACCAGCAAGCACACCGGCGTGGCGCTGGTGCTGGTCTACGGACGCCTGCTCGGCGGCGCCGCCGACAGTCCGCTGGTCACCCGCTACGGCTCGCGCACGCAGCTGTCCGAGTCACTGGCGGTCGTCTATCACCTGTGAGCCCGCGCGCGTTTTCGGCAACGCGAGTACCAGCAGCAAGAACAACAGGTGGGCACCCATCGACAGGCCGGCAGCCGCGCGGGCATCCACCACCGAGGCCGGCATGAGACCAGTGAGCAGGCCATTGCCGAGGTTCCAGCCCCAGTGCAATCCCACAGCGGCCCACAAGCTGCCGCTGCGCCACAGTGCCGTCGCGTAAGCCAGCCCGAAGCAGAACAACATCAACCATTCCAGCGGCCCGTTGCCCAACCGGTAGATGTGATTGAGTACATAGATCGCGCTGGACGCCAGCACGAACACCGGGCCGCTGCGCCAACGCAAACCGGCAGCGCGATACCAGAAACCGCGGGTGAGGATATCCTCGGCCAGCGATGCCACGAAGGTGGACAGCAACAGCAGCGGCAACGCCGTCAGCACGACAACGAGTCCGCCTGTCGCCGCCGGCGCGTCGGCCGTATAGACGCCCAGATGCAGGCCAAGCCACACCGCGCCAAACTTTGCCAGCACGGCCAGCAACAGGCCGCCGGGCAACCACCAGCGCAAGCCGTTGCCAGCGGCCAGGGCATACGCCGCGTAACCGCGGTAACCGAGCCAGCGCGACAGCGGCCACGCCATCACCGCGCAAGCCAGCATCAGCCCGGCCTGCACCGCAAAACTATGCAACCAGCGCTCACCTACGCCTTCGGCTGCCTGGTACAGCAGCCACAGCACCACGAACGCCAGCAGCGCCCGCCATCGATAAGTCATTCCGCCCCCTTGTTGTCGACGCGTCAGTCCAGCATCGCGGTGCGCAGCATATCAGCGGTCGTCGCGGGTCCAGATCGCACCGTCTTCCTCACGCACCGGAAAGCTGGCGATCGGTTCGTACGCCGGCGGTTTCGTCACCGCGCCGGTGCGCAGGTCGAAACGCGCACCGTGACGCGGACACTCGACTTCGAAACCGAACACCTCGCCGCCAGCCAGGTCGCCGCCATCGTGCGTGCAGGTGTCCTCGACCGCGTACAGGGCACCATCGATGTTGTACACCGCGATCGGCGTATCGCCATCCCACACCACCTTGTACTCGCCCGGCAGGAGCTCGCTGCGGGTGCCGACCCTGACCCAGCCGTTCATGGCGTGATTCCGGCGAACTCCTTGAGCAGCACCTCGAAGCGCAGATCGTCGCGCCGCGGGATGCCAAAGCGCTCGTCACCATACGGAAACGGCTGGTACTCGCCGGTGCGCCGATAGCCGCGCCGGCCATACCAGGCAATCAGCTCCTCACGCTGCACGATCACCGTCATGCGCATGGCGCGGCAATGCCATTCCTCGCGCGCGATGCGCTCGGCCTCGGCCAGCACGTGTTTGCCCAGGCCACCGCCCTGCTCGCCCGGATCGACCGCGAACATGCCGAAATAGCCGGCCTCGCCCTGCCGCTCGACATGGCAGCTGGCCATGAGTCGACCGCCGCATTCGGCCAGCAGCAAGCGGCTGTCGGGGCGCCCGATCAGTGCGCCGACATCGGCCGCGTCGGTACGCCGGCCATCGAGCAAGTGTGATTCGGTGGTCCAGCCGCGCAAACCGGACTCGCCCCGATAGGCCGACTCGACCAACGCCACGATGGCAGCAATGTCGGCGGCTTCGGCCGCGCGAAACACAGGAGGGTTTTGTATGCTCATGCGCGAATCATAATGGCCGCTGTGCCTGCTCACCATGATCTGCCGCAAGTGCAGATGCATCAGGCTCGCTGCTCGCCCATCCGGCCAGCCTCGTAGACTTTCAGGTGGGCATATACGACCGACAACAGCACGGGTGCGGCGTGTTGCGGATCGGCGCGGGCCAGCATGTCGCCGACCACGTGATCGGCCTCGATGGCGTGACCATGCTGGAGGTCGCGCAGCATCGACGCGGTCAGGGTCGAGCCCGCCTCGGTCAGCACATGACGGGCACGTTGCAGTGTCGCCTCGCCCGGCGCATGGCCAGCGTGCTCCGCCACCGCCCGGCATTCCTCCAGCAGGGCAAGCGCCGCCGCGCTGCCGCCCGGCGCGGCGGCGATGCTGCCGACCGATCCGCGCAGCAGGCAGGTGATCCCGGCCAGCGACGCAAGGAAGATCCACTTGTCCCACATGTCCTGCAGGATCGTTGCACTGGGTCGCGCGTCAAAACCGGAGTCAGTCAGGTTCGATGTGATCCGCTGCATGCGTTCGGAAGCACTACCGTCGCGCTCGCCGAAGGTGAGGCTGTGCGACTGGTTGAGGTGCTGCACGGCGCCTTGCGCGTCCAGCGTGGCGGCGATCACGCATTGCCCGCCCAGCACATGCGGCGCCCCGAATCGCGCATCCAGCAGATCGAGCTGACGCATGCCATTCAGCAGCGGCAGGATCGCCGTGTGCGGGCCGACTGCCGGCGCCACGTCGGCCATCGCCTGTTCGAGCCCGTACGCCTTGCAGCTCAGCAGGATCAGGTCGTACGGCTGACGCAACTCCGATGCCAGCACGGTTCGCGGTGCCGGCAGCTGCGCATCGCCGCTGGCGCTGCGGATCACCAAGCCGGTGCGTGCCAGCTGCGCCGCGCGCTGCTCGCGCACCAGAAATGTCACGTCGCGCCCATGTTGCAGCAAACGCCCGCCGAAATAACCCCCGGTGGCACCTGCGCCAACAATCAGAATACGCATGGATCAATCTCCTTTCGGTGCGGGTTCTGTCGCCATGTGCATGCGTGCCGCCTGGGCATCCTTTTCGCTCCACAGTGTGTTCACCCACCGTTTGATGCGCCCGCGAAACGCTGCGTCTTCGTCGTAACTGCCAGTCAATCCGGCCTCGATCGGGAGCTCGCGGACATGCACGCGGATATCGTGCACGCGCCCGGCAATCAGGTCCATCATCGTGCACGGACCCTCCGGATAGACGATGGTGACGTCGAGAATCGCATGCAGCGCATCGCCCATCGCGTCCAGCACGAACGCCACGCCGCCCGCCTTGGGCCGCAGCAGATACCGGTATGGCGAAGACTGCGCGTCATGCTTGGCCGGCGTGAAGCGGGTGCCTTCGGCAAAGTTCATCACCGATACCGGCATATGGCGGAATTTCTCGCAGGCAAGCCGGGTCGCTTCCCTGTCCTTGCCCTGCAGCTCGGGATGTCTGATCAGGGTTTCCCTCGAATAGCGTTTCATGAACGGGAAATCCAGCGCCCACCATGCCTGCCCCAGCAACGGCACCCAGATCAGCTGCTGCTTGAGGAAGAAACGCAGAAACGGGATGCGCCGATTGAACACCTTCTGCAACACCGGGATATCCACCCAGCTCTGGTGATTGCACAGCACCAGATAGTTGCCGTCGCGACGCAGGCCATCGAGTCCGTCGACTTGCCAACGCGTGCGGGTGAATACGTCGAACAGTCGGTTGTTGACGCCGATCCAGCTCTCCGCGATGACCACCAGCACGCGTGAACAGGCCAGCCGCACCGCACGGATCGGCAGGATCACCTTGAACAGGGTGAACGCGAACAACAGCACCACGTGCAGCACGATGTTGATCGCCAGCAACAGCAGCGCGAGCGGGATGCGGATCAGGCCGGGGAACGTGGCGAACATGGGATCAGTCGGCGGTGAGAATACCGGCAGGATAATGCCCTGCCCGCGACGACGGAACCATTCGACCTTCCGACCCCGGTTCACATCAGCAGCTTGCGCACCTTGAGCAGCGCGACGATGAACGCGTCGATCTCCTCGCGCGTGTTGTAGAACGCCAGCGATGCGCGCAGCGTGGCAGGCACGCCGTAGAATTGCATCAGCGGATGCGCGCAATGATGGCCGGAGCGCACAGCAACGCCCTGCAGGTCGAGCAGGGTGGCCATGTCGCTGGCTTGGGCGCCTTCGAGCAGGAATGAGATCACCGGTTCCTTCTCGGCCGCCTCGCCGAAGATGCGCAGCCCGGGGATCTCGCGCAACCTTTCGGTGACATAGGCAAGCAGGTTCTGCTCCCATGCATGGATCGCCGCGAAACCCACCGATTCGTAATAGTCGATCGCCGCCGCCAGACCGACGAAGCCGGCAATGTTCGGTGTGCCGGCCTCGAACTTGTGCGGCGGCGCGGCGAACGTGGTGCCGCTGAAGCGTACCTCGCGGATCATCTCGCCGCCGCCGAAGAACGGCGGCATCGCTTCCAGATGTTCGCGCCTTGCCCACAGCGCACCGGTGCCGGTCGGGCCGAGCATCTTGTGCCCGGTGATCGCATAGAAATCGCAACCCAGCGCTTGCACGTCGACCGGCCGGTGCGGCACGGCCTGCGAGCCGTCGACCAGCAGCGCGATGCCGCGTTTTTTGCATTCGCGCGCGATCTCGCGCACCGGATTGACCGTGCCCAGCACGTTCGAGACATGGGTGACGCAGGCCAGCTTCACGTCCGGCGTCAGCATCTCGATGTACTTCTCGACGATCAGCTCGCCACGCTCGTCGATCGGTGCCGCCTTGACCGTGGCGCCGCTGCGCGCGGCGACCAGCTGCCACGGCACGATGTTGGCGTGGTGTTCCATCACCGTGGTGAGGATGCTGTCGCCGGGCTGCAGCCGCGGCAGCGCGTAGCTGTAGGCGACCAGGTTGACCGACTGGGTGGTGCCCGAGGTCAGGATCAATTCGTTGCGCGACGGCGCGTTGATGAAGCGCGCCAGCTTGTCGCGGGCGCCCTCATAGGCGGCTGTGGCTTCCTCGCCCAGCTGATGCACCGCGCGCGCCACGTTCGCGTTGTGCTCGCGGTAGTGTGCATTCACCGCCTCGATCACCGACTCCGGCTTCTGGCTGGTGTTGGCGTTGTCGAGATACACCAGCGGCTTGCCGTGCACGCTGCGCGTGAGCAGCGGGAAATCCGCGCGGATGCGCTGGACGTCGAAGACCGTAGGGGTGGTTGAGGCATTCGTCATGGCGTGTTCGCTTCGATGTGGTTGGCGCGAGAGTGGCCCCTCACCTCTGCCCCCTCCCCGCAGGGGGAGAAGGTTTTACGGCAGCTCCGGCATCGCTGGAAGCAGGATCAGGCATCCGGCAATTGCCCGACCAGCATGGCGGACAGATGTTCGCGCAATGCCTTGTTCGGCAGATCGTCCAGCACCGCTCGGCAGAATGCCGCCGTCAGCAACGCGCGTGCCTCTGCCAGCGGAATACCGCGCGAGCGCAGGTAGAACAGCGAACGCTCGTCGAGTTGGCCGACGGTGGCGCCGTGCGCGGCCTTCACCTCGTCGGCATAGATTTCCAGTTCCGGCTTGGTGTCGATCTCGGCGCCGGGCGACAACAGCAGGTTCTTGTTGCTGAGACTGGCATCGCTGCCGTCGGCGCCAGGCGCCACCACGATCGCGCCGCGAAACACCCCGCGCGCGCGGTCATTGGCGACGCCGCGCCAGTTCGAGGTGGAAATGGTGTTCAACGCCTGATGGCGGATCGCCAGCTGGGTGTCGATATGCTGACGACCGTGCGGCATGAACACGCCGCGGGTGTGGAATTGCGCGTCGTCGCCGATCAGCTCGGCCTGCAGGTCGTGGCGCACCAGTGCGCCGCCAAGCTCCAGCACATGCAGCGTGGCGCGGGCACGGGCGCGCAGGCGCACATTGTCGCGGCGAACCAGGCTCACGCCAATCGCGGCATGCTGCAGCACGGTGTGATGCAGCTGCGCGCCCTCGCGCAATTCGATGTCGCTGACCAGCGTGGCCAGATGAGCCTGTTCACCGCTGGCCACGTGCTGTTCGACCAGGGTCAGCTCAGCGCCCTCGCCCAGTTCGATCACGTTGCGTGCATGCCAGGCCAGATCGGCTTCGGCGGCGGCACCGACAAACACCAGCTGCACCGGCACGCTGATTTTTGCATGGGCTGCAACACGCAGGACCACGCCATCGCCGGCGCTGGCCGCATTGACCCGCGCAAATGCATCGCCCACCTCACCCGCATGCCTGACCGGAGCCGGCCACGACAGCGCGAAGCGCAACGGCTCCGCATCACCGCGCAGCACTTGCGACAACGGCTGCAGCGAGAGCCCGGCAGGCAGGTTGTCGAGCACTGAAAGATCGGCACGAAACGCGCCGTTGACGAAGACCAATCGCGCGCCATCGACACCGGGCAAGGCCAGCAACGACGCATCGACCACGCGCGTCTGCGCATCGGTATCGCCGCTGGCGAAACTGCGCTGACCGAGCCCGCGCAGCGTGGTGTACTTCCACGCCTCCACCCGCGTGTCGGGCAAGCCGCTGGCGGCGAACGCCGCGCGATTCTCTCGCCGCACCGCATCCAGCCAGGCGATGCCGCTGACCGGCAACGGCGCGTCCAGCAACGAGGCGACCAACGGCAAGGATGCCGACTGGCTCATGCCGCGGCTCCTGCTTGACGCGGGTCCGCCGGATGGCTTGCGGCGATGCCAGCGTAACCGTGTTCTTCCAGCTTCAGCGCCAGCGACTTGTCACCGCTCTCGACGATGCGACCATCGGCCAGTACGTGCACGAAATCCGGCACCACGTAGTCGAGCAGGCGCTGGTAATGGGTGATCATCAGGAACGCGCGATCCGGCGAGCGCAGCGTGTTGACGCCCTGCGCGACCTGTTTCAGCGCATCGATGTCCAGGCCCGAATCGGTCTCGTCGAGGATCGCCAGCTGTGGTTCGAGCACAGCCATCTGGAAGATCTCGTTGCGCTTCTTCTCCCCGCCGGAGAAACCTTCGTTGACCGCACGGTGCAGCAGCTCGTCGGAGATCTGCATTATCTTGAGTTTCTCACGCACCAGCTTGAGGAACTGCATGGAATCCAGCTCCTTCTCGCCACGCCCCTTGCGCTGCGCATTGAACGCCGCGCGCAGGAAGTAGGTGTTGTTGACGCCGGGAATCTCCACCGGGTACTGGAACGCCAGGAACACGCCAGCGGCAGCACGCGCCTCCGGCGCCAGCGCCAGCAGGTCGATGCCGTTGTAGGTCACCGTGCCCGCGGTCACCTCATAGCCGTCGCGGCCGGAGAGCACATTGCCCAGCGTCGACTTGCCGGCGCCGTTCGGTCCCATGATCGCGTGCACCTCGCCCGCATTCACGGTGAGGCTGAGCCCCTTGAGGATTTCCTTGCCCTCGACGCGGGCGTGCAGGTTTTCGATTTTCAGCATGCTCATTTCTTCGATTCCGCCGTCAGCGTGCACGGCCCGTTGCCTACCAGAGATTTGTAACCCGCGATGACACTGGATTTGCTTGCCGCATTCAAATCACACGTGGCAACGACGGGGACGTTCAATACTTCACCGAACAACGTGGGATCCGACAGCCAGCCTGCTCGAAAGGACTGACCATCCGTCGACAGTCGCAGTCCCCATGGCACGGTGTTCAGCGTGACGGTCAGAACCGGTACGTGAGCGCTCCATGCGAACCGACGAATCGGCCCCACCGTGAAATGCCCCTGCGCATCGGTGACAACCTCCAGCTTCTTTGCGGTGGAAGCCGTCTCGCCGGATTCATCCATCACATCGGCCAGTTGTATACGCACACCCGCCACGGGTTGGCCTGCCTTGACGATCGTGCCGGCAATCCGCGGTGCGGTCAGGTAGTGATGCGGCCACGGCACGCAACCGGCGAGTCCCGCGAACATGATGCATATCAAAATTCGATAAATCGGCCTCATCCCACCGCGCCTTCCAGCGATACCTCGAGCAGCTTCTTCGCCTCCACCGCGAACTCCATCGGCAGTTCGCGAAACACCTGCTTGCAGAAGCCGTCGACGATCATCGACACGGCGTCTTCCTCGCTAACGCCGCGCGAGCGGCAGTAGAACATCTGGTCGTCGGAGATCTTCGAGGTGGTGGCTTCGTGTTCGACGATCGCTGTCGGATTCTTCACTTCCATGTACGGAAAGGTGTGCGCGCCGCACTGTTTGCCGATCAGCAGCGAATCGCACTGGGTATAGTTGCGTGCGCCCTCGGCACCCTTCTCCATCTTGACCAGACCGCGATAACTGTTGGAGCTGCGCCCAGCGCTGATGCCCTTGGAGACGATCTTCGACTTGGTGTACTTGCCGAGGTGGATCATCTTGGTGCCGGTATCGGCCTGCTGGTAGTGATGGGTCAGCGCCACTGAATAAAACTCGCCGACCGAACGGTCGCCGCGCAAGATCACGCTGGGGTATTTCCAGGTAATCGCCGAACCGGTTTCGACCTGGGTCCAGCTGATCTTCGAATCATCGCCTCGGCAGTCGCCGCGCTTGGTCACGAAGTTGTAGATGCCGCCCACGCCGTTCTCGTCACCGGGATACCAGTTTTGCACGGTGGAGTATTTGATCTGCGCCTTTTCCAGCGCGACCAGCTCGACCACCGCTGCGTGCAGCTGGTTCTCGTCGCGCTTCGGCGCGGTGCAGCCTTCCAGGTAGGAGACGTGGCTGCCCTCTTCGGCCACGATCAGGGTGCGTTCGAACTGGCCGGTGTTCTGCGCATTGATGCGGAAGTAAGTGGACAGTTCCATCGGGCAGCGCACGCCCTTCGGAATGAATACGAAGCTGCCGTCGGAGAACACCGCCGAGTTCAGCGCGGCGAAGAAGTTGTCGCCGGTGGGCACCACGCTGCCCAGGTATTTCTGCACCAGCTCGGGATATTCGCGGATCGCCTCGCTCATGGAACAGAACAGCACGCCGGCTTCGGCCAGCTGCTTGCGGAAGGTGGTGCCGACCGAGACCGAGTCGAATACCGCATCCACCGCCACGCCGGCCAGTGCTGCGCGCTCGTGCAGCGGGATACCCAGCTTCTCGTAGGTTTCCAGCAGCGCCGGATCGACTTCGGCCAGCGACTTCGGGCCTGCCTTGGGCGCGGCGTAGTAGCTGATCGCCTGATAGTCGATCGGATCGATGTTGAGCTTGGCCCAGTCCGGTTTCGGCATGGTCAGCCAATGGCGGTACGCCTCAAGCCGCCACTCGGTCATCCAAGACGGCTCCTGCTTGATCGCGGACAGCGCGCGGATGGTGCCCTCGTCCAGGCCAGGCGGCAGGCTGGTCATCTCGATATCGGTGACGAAGCCGGCCGCGTAGCTGCGGCCAAGGACCTCGGCCACTTCGGCGTTGTCACGGAGCGTGGTGCTGGTGCTGCTTTCGTTGATCATGCTGCTGTTCATTCGGTGGTAGCCTCGCCGGTTCTCACGGTGACCGCAATCTTTCGGCCCGGCTGCGCCGGTTTGAGCATTTCAGCCAGACTGACCGCGCGCAGCGCGTTGTCCAACACGCTGTTGACCCGCTGCCAGCTACCGCGCACGCCGCACTGCGATTCGCGATCGCATTGACCATCGGCCGCGCTGCATTCGGTCATGCCGATCGGGCCTTCCAGCGCCTCGACGATCTCGGCCAGCGAAATCTCGCTGGCCGGCCGGGCCAGCCGGTAACCGCCGTTGACGCCGCGGAACGACTCGACCAGCGTGGCGTGACTGAGCGCCTTCAGCAGCTTGCTTACCGTCGGCAATTCCAGGTGCGTCTCGTCGGCGATCTGCGCCGTGCTGAGCACGTCGGTCGGGTGCGCGGCGATGCAGGTCATCACCACGGTGGCGTAATCGGTAAGTCGGCTGACGCGGAGCATGGATACGCTCGGGCCTGACGGTTTGAATCGGGACTAAAATGGTACTGATTTGATGCGGCGCGGTCAATCCGCGCCATGCACCATGATCGGGCAATGCCCATTGCCGATTGCCCGAAAATCGCGCATGCACGAGTCACCAATGCAGCATGCGACGGCAGAAACCCTGCGAAAGCCCCGTGTTTCGACGCTGGCATGCAATGTGCTGCACCGCAATAGAGTTCACCGACGCGGGAGCACGACATGAAGTGGATCACGGCCATCATCAAGCCGTTCACGCTGGACGACGTGCGCGAGGCGCTGGCCGAGGCCGGCGTACAGGGGATGACGGTGACCGAAGTGAAGGGCTTTGGTCGCCAGCACGGACACACCGAGCTGTATCGCGGCGCCGAATACGTTGTCGACTTCCTGCCCAAGCTGAAGATCGAGGTGGCGGTGAGCGATGACCGTCTCGACCAAGCGATCGAGGCGATCAGCGCGGCGGCCCGCACCGGCAAGATCGGCGACGGCAAGATTTTTGTCAGCGAACTCGAACAGGTGATTCGTATCCGCACGCAAGAGGTCGATGCCGATGCGCTCTAGACACTTGCTCATCGCCGGCGCCGGGGTGGCCATCCTGCCGTTGTCCGCTGCCGCGCAAACCGCCGCTCCTGCCGTGCTCGACCACGGCGACACTGCCTGGATGATCGTCGCCAGCATGCTGGTGCTGATGATGACGATCCCCGGCGCCGCACTGTTCTACGGCGGCATGGTGCGCGCCAAGAACCTGCTCTCGGTGATGATGCAATGCTTCGCGATCACCGCCCTGGTCACCGTGCTGTGGATGCTCTACGGCTACTCGTTGGCCTTCAGCACCGAGGGCATGCATGCCGGCGTGACAAACTGGCATTCGTTCATCGGTGGCCTGGATCGCGTCATGCTCGCCGGGCTGAAACCCGACACGCTTTACCAGACCGTGCCGGAAAGCGTATTCGTGATGTTCCAGCTGACCTTCGCGATCATCACCCCGGTGCTGATCATCGGCGCTTATGCCGAGCGCATGAAATTCAGCGCGATGCTGTGGTTCAGCGGCTTGTGGCTGACCTTCGTCTACCTGCCTGTGGCGCACATGGTGTGGAGCGGCCCCGGTTCGCTGCTCGGTGATCTCGGCGTACTCGATTTCGCTGGTGGCACCGTGGTGCACATCAATGCCGGCATCGCCGGCCTAGTCGCCTGCCTGGTGATCGGCAAGCGCCGTGGCTGGCCGCAGACGCACATGCCACCGCACAACCTCGGCTACACCGTGATCGGCGCCAGCCTGCTGTGGCTGGGCTGGTTCGGCTTCAACGCCGGCTCGGCGGTCGCGGCGAACGGCAGCGCCGGCATGGCGATGCTGGTGACCCAGATCGCCACCGCCGCAGCCGCGATCGGCTGGGTCGCGGTGGAGTGGGCCATCTATCGGCGCGCCAGCGTGCTCGGCATCGCCTCGGGTGCGGTCGCCGGCCTCGTGGCGATCACTCCGGCCGCGGGAACGGCCGGGCCTGCCGGTGCCCTGCTCATCGGCTTCGTCGCCGGCGCGGTGTGCTTCTTCACCGCCACGCGACTCAAGCACAAGCTGGGCTATGACGACTCGCTGGACGTGTTCGGCGTGCATGCCATCGCCGGCATCATCGGCGCCCTGCTCACCGGCCCGTTCGCCGCGCCGAAGCTGGGCGGCTTCGGCACAGTGACATCGCCATTGCTGCAGCTGTGGATCCAGGCCAAGGGCGTGGGCTTCACCATCGTATGGAGCGCTGTGCTCAGCTGGGGCATCCTGAAACTGCTCGACCGCACCATGGGGCTGCGCGTCGATGCCGAACAGGAACAGATGGGCCTGGACATCGCCGAGCACGAGGAGCGCGCCTACAACCTGACCTGAGCAAGGCAGTCAACGGTGCGTTCGGCGCGTGCAGGCTCTAAGCTGTTCGTGTTTATCCAGCGACTTACTTCATGGACAGCACCCAAGACCGCGCCACCGCCCGCATAGCCTGGACACGTCACACCCTCGGCGATCCGACCCTGACGCTGGCATCCGCTTCGGCCGATGCCAGTTTCCGCAGCTACTGGCGTACACAGCACCAAGGTCAAAGCTGGGTCGTGATGGACTCGCCACCAGCGCAGGAGGATCCGCAGCCGTGGCTGGAAATCGGTGCGCGACTGTCCGCCGCCGGCCTGCATGTGCCAGCGGTGCATGCGAAGGATATTGAGCAGGGTTTCCTATTGATCGAGGATCTCGGTTCGCAGCTGTACCTGTCAGCCTTGAACGACAGTACGGTGGATACGCTGTACGGCGATGCGATGGATGCGCTGCTGCGCATGCAGCGCGACGCGTACGTGGACGGCATGCAGCCATACGACCACGCGTTCCTGCAGCGCGAGCTGGAGATCATGCCGGAGTGGTTCCTTCGCCGACATCTCGACTACACGCCCGAGTGCGAGGAATGGGACGTGCTGGAGTCGGCGTTCACCGTGCTGCTGCACAACGCGCTGGCACAGCCGCGCTGCTTCGTGCACCGCGATTACCACAGCCGCAACCTGCTGATCACGACCAGCAACAATCCCGGGATCATCGACTTCCAGGGCGCGTTGCACGGACCGATCACCTACGACCTCGCCTCGTTGCTGCGCGACTGCTACATCGTGTGGGATCGCGCGCAGGTCGAAGCCTGGGTCGAAAGCTATCGGCGACGCCTGCAAGCTGCAAACCTGATCGCCACGGATGTCGACAGCCAGCACTTCCTGCGCTGGTTCGACCTGATCGGGCTGCAGCGGCATATTAAGGTGCTCGGCATCTTCTGCCGGTTGTGCTATCGCGACGGCAAGCCCGGTTATCTCGACGACTTGCCGCGCGTATACGACTACGTGATCGACGTGGCCGGCCGTTATCCCGAGCTGGCCGAATTCATGGCGCTGCTTCGGCGCTGCGTGGGTGAACGCGATCTGCGCCTGCCGGTGGCTGCATGAGGCACGCGCTGATCTTCGCTGCCGGTCTCGGCGAGCGCATGCGGCCGTTGACCGACCACACGCCCAAACCGCTGCTGCCGGTGGGTGGCAAGCCGTTGATCGTGTGGCATCTGGAAAGACTCGCTGCCGCCGGCGTGCATTACGTGGTGGTCAACACTTCGCATCTGGCCGAACAGTTCCCTCACACACTGGGTGACGGTTCGCGCTGGGGTTTGCGCATCCGTTACGCCTACGAAGGCACGACGCCGCTGGAAACCGGTGGTGGCATGTTGAACGCGCTACCGCTGCTGGGCAGCGCGCCGTTCATCGCGGTCAACGGCGACATCTGGTGCGATGTTGATTTCACCACCCTGCCCGTCGAGCCGACTGGTCTCGCCCACCTGCTGCTGGTCGACAATCCAGCGCAGCATCCGCACGGCGATTTCTCGCTGGATGCGCAGGGCATTGTGCACGATGAAGGCGATGTCAGGCTGACCTTCAGCGGCATCGGCGTATACCGGTATGAGCTGTTGCGTAATTGGCGCGCAGTGATCGGCAATGCAGCCGGCACCGAAGCCCAGCCGCCGCGCTTCCGGCTCGTGCCACTGTTGCGCACGGCGATGGCGAATGGCGCGATCAGTGGCAGCCACCAAGACGGCAAATGGACCGATGTGGGTACACCGCAACGGCTGGCTCAGCTGGAAGCCGAACTGCGCGGGTAATGCGAACGCGCATCCAACAACCATCAAACTTGTGGGAGCGGCTTCAGCCGCGATAGCTCCACAACAGTTTGCCGGCAAAGCATCGCGGCTGAAGCCGCTCCCACAATACATAGTCAACAAAAAACGGCCCGGTACAAACCGGGCCGTTTGCGTTTCGACAGAACCTGTGCGTTTACGGACGCCGCGCCAGCTCCGGGTTTTCCCTGGTGACCGGCATCAGGTCCTTCTTCGACACGCCCAGCCACAGCAGGATCGGGCTGGCGACAAAGATGGAGGACAGCGTGCCGACCACGATGCCGATCAACATGGTGACGGCGAAGCCGTGCACCGCCGTGCCGCCGAAGAAGAACAACGCGCCCATGGTGATCGCGGTGAACAGCGAGGTAATGATGGTTCGCGACAGGGTGTTGTTGATCGAGCGGTTGAGGATCTCTTCCGGCTCCGCCTTGCGCGCGAGCCGGAACAGTTCGCGGATGCGGTCGAACACCACCACCTTGTCGTTGATCGAGTAACCGATCACGGCCAGCACCGAGGCCAGCACGGTCATGTCGAACTCGCGCTGCGCCAATGCCAGGATGCCCAGCGTCACCAGCACGTCGTGGATTTCAGTCGCCACCGCGGCGATCGCGAAACGGCGTTCGAAGCGGATCCACAGATAAGCCATGATCCCGAGGATCACGAACACCGCAGCCACGGTGCCGTCGCTCTTCAGTTCGGCACCCACTTCGGCGGTAACCAGTTCGCGGCTCTTCAGCTTGGCATCGGCACGTGCCACATGCAGCGTCTTGAGCACGTCGGCGGAAATGAGATCGAGGTTGACCTTGCCGTTGGCATCCACCGCTTTCTGGTCTTCCTTCGGCTGCATGCGGATCGCCACCTCGCGGGTGCCGCCAAGGCTCTGCACGATCGCGTGGTCGAAGCCGCCCTTTTCAAGGGTGGCACGCACGTCGGCGATTTCCACCGACTGGTCGTAGTCGATCACCATCGAGACGCCGCCGGTAAAATCCAGCGCGTAATTGAGCCCCTTGGTCGCGATCAGCCCGATCGAGGCAACCATCAGGAACAACGCGATGGCGATGCTGAACTTGCGCATGCCAAGGAACGGAATGTTGCTGTCGTGATTGAAGATTTCCATTGCGATTCCTTAGACCGACAGCGTCTTGAGCTTGCGGTGGCCGTGGATCAGCGCGGTGAACGCATGAGTCAACGTCACCGAGGTGAACAGCGAGGTCAGGATGCCGATCATCAGCGTCACGCCGAAACCCTTGATCGCGCCGGTACCCATCGTGGTCAACGCCAGCGCGGCGATCAGGTGGGTGACGTTGGCGTCCAGAATGGTCGACCATGCCTTCTCGTAACCGGCACGGATCGAGGCATGCGGGGTCGAGCCGTTGCGCAGTTCCTCACGTATGCGTTCGCAGATCAGCACGTTCGCGTCGATCGCCATACCCAGGGTCAGCACGATACCGGCCACACCCGGCATGGTCAGGGTCACGCCGATCAGCGACATCACCGCCACCAGGATCACCAGGTTGAAGAACAGCGCGATATCGGCGACCAGGCCGAACAGCTTGTAGTAGATCGCCGCCGCCAGCAGCACCAGCGCCAGGCCCAGCAGCACCGCATTGAAGCCCTTGTCGATATTGTCCTTGCCGAGGCTGGCACCGATCACGCTCTCTTCGACGATGTCCATCGGGGCGGCCAGTGCGCCGCCCTTGAGCAGCAGGGCGAGGTCGGAAGCCTCCTTCGCGCTGCCCAAACCGGTGGTCTGGAACTGCTTGCTGAAGGGGCTCGCGATCGAGGCGTCGTTGATCACCGTCTCGGTGACCTTCGCAACCCGCACTGGCTTGCCGTCGACGATCTTGGTCTCGTAGACCTGTTCCACATACACCACCGCCATCGGCTTGCCGACGTTGGCATTGGTGAAGTCGCCCATCTTCCTGGCGCCGGCGGCGTTCAGGGTGACGTCCACTTTAGGCGTGCCGCTCTGCTGGTCGATGCCCGACGAGGCGTCCACCAGCTGGTTGCCGGTCACGATGATCTGCTTGCTGACCAGCACCGGCAGGTTGCTGCCGCGCATGCGATAGAGGTTGGCATCCGGCGGAATATTGCCGGTACGCGCAGCCTCCTGAGCCTGGGGATCGCCGGCCTGGCCGATACCCGGACGATATTGCAGCGTGGCCACCGCACCGATCAGTTTCTTGGCCTCGGCCGGGTCCTGTACACCGGCCAATTCGACCACGATGCGGCTTTCGCCCTGCTGCTGGATCAGCGGCTCGGACACACCCAGCGCGTTGATGCGGTTGCGCAGCGTGCCCAGATTCTGGGTGATCGCGCTGCGTGACAGATCCCGCAACTTCTCCGGCTTGATCACGACATTCAGCACGAAGCGATCGCCGGTGTTGGCACCATTGCCCACGTTGAGGTCGGTGTATTCGTTGCCGATCGCGTCGGCGGCCGTGGAGCGATCGGCGGCCGAACGCAGGATTACCGCGATGCCCTGGTCACGCACGGCATTGCGGGTCACCGATTCATAGCGGATGTTCTTCTGCCGCAGCAGGCTGCGGATGTCGTCGGCGTAGCTGTTTTCCTGCTTGTCGATCGCGTCGTTCTGGTCGACCTGCATCAGGAAATGCACGCCGCCCTGCAGATCCAGGCCCAGCGGCATCGAACGTGCACCGATCGCCTGCAGCCAGCCCGGCACATTGGACTGCAGCTTGAACGCCACCGTGTAGCCGTCGCCGAGGGCTGCCTTGATGACGTCGGCGCCACTCTTCTGCACGTCGGAATTGGTGAAGGTGGCCAGCATATGGTCGCCTTCCACCACCACATTACTGACCGCGATCTTCTTGCTGGCCAGCGCGGCCTGCACTTTCTGCTGCAGCGACTGATCAATCGGTGGCGCGTCGCGGTTGGCGGTGACCTGTACCGCGGGCACCGGGACAAATGCATTCGGCAACGCGTAGATGACGCCAAACAGCATCATCAGCGCGACCAGCGCGTACTTCCAGCGGGGAAAATCACTCATGCCATGCACCCATCAAAGCCACGGCGACAGGCCGCGGCGCTAGCAACAATCGAGGAATAATCGCGTCAGGGGCAACCGCCGCAATCGCCGGGAGGTACTCCTGAGCCGTCATCAAACGGACTTCAGCGAACCCTTGGGCAACACCTGCTGGACCGAGCCCTTCTGCACCTTGACCTTCACGTTGGCCGCGATCTCGACCGTGATGAAGGTCTCGCCCACTTCTTCCACGCGCCCGGCGATGCCGCCGTTGGTGACCACTTCGTCGCCCTTGGCCAATCCGGAGATCAGCGCACGATGCTCTTTCTGGCGCTTCATCTGCGGGCGAATCATCATGAAATACATCAGGCCGAACAGCACCACCATCATGATGATCATGGACATGCCACCACCGGCGGGCTGGGCAGCAGCGGCCTGGGCGATCACGGGAGAAGACGGAAAACTCATCGGATTGTCTCGCAAGTTATGGCGCAGCCAGGGATTTCAGCTGAACGCCTGATAAAAGATCGTTGATTATGCCATGCACCCCGGAGCCGTGCACTGCGTGCGGGCTGACAGGGTTATGGCGACGTTCCCGATGTTTGCAAGCGCGGGAGCCGGCGTCTCCTGCACGGCCAGCAGCATCGATCGCCTGCCGGCTCCTAGGCGATCACCGCACCCTGGCGGCGTGCGTAGAACTCAGCGGTAAACGCCGGCAGCGTGTGGCTGCCGATCGCCTCGCGCAGGCCGGCCATCAGCCGCTGGTAATAGCGCAGGTTGTGCATGGTGGCGAGCTGGCTGCCGAGGATCTCGTTGCAGCGGTCTAGATGCCGCAGGTAGGCGCGGCTGAACCCGTTGCTGCAGGCATAACAATCGCAGCCCTCCTCGATCGCCCGCGTGTCGGTGGCGAACTTCGCATTGCGGATGCGCAGCGTGCCCTCGGCGGTGAACAGGAAACCGTTGCGCGCGTTGCGCGTCGGCATCACGCAATCGAACATGTCGATGCCGCGGCGCACCGCCTCGACGATGTCTTCCGGCCGGCCCACGCCCATCAGGTAGCGCGGCTTGTCTGCGGGCAGCAGCGGCACGGTGAAATCCAGCGCGTGGTTGCGTTCGGCCTCCGGCTCGCCGACCGCAAGGCCACCAACCGCATAGCCGCTGAAACCGATATTCACCAACCCTGCCGCCGAACGCTGGCGCAGGTTTTCGTACATGCTGCCTTGCACGATGCCGAACAGCGCGTTCGGCGGCTTTGAATCGACACGTTGCAGGTCGTCAAACGCCCGGCGCGAACGCTCGGCCCAGCGCAGCGACAGCTCCATCGAATCACCGGCGACCTTCTCGGTCGCCGGGTACGGCGTGCACTCGTCGAAGATCATCGCGATGTCCGAATCCAGCGTCTTCTGGATCTGCATCGACACTTCCGGCGACAGGAACACTTTCGAGCCATCGACCGGCGAGGCAAACGTCACCCCCTCCTCGGTGATCTTGCGCTTGTGCGCCAGCGAGAACACCTGGAACCCGCCGGAATCGGTGAGGATCGGCTTGTCCCATCCGATGAACTTGTGCAGCCCGCCGAACTTCTCGACGATCTCCAGTCCCGGCCGCAGGAACAGGTGAAACGTATTGCCCAGGATGATCTCGGCGCCGGTTTCGGTGACGTCGCGCGGGGTCATCGCCTTGACCGAACCATACGTGCCTACCGGCATGAACGCGGGCGTCTCCACCGTGCCGCGGGCAAACGTGAGGCGGCCGCGGCGCGCGGCGCCATCGGTGGCATGCAGATCGAAAGTCATGACGGTCATCTGGCAAAGTTTAACCGCTACCGCCGCTCAGCCGCCCTGCGGCAAGATCAGCATGGCGTCGCCGTAGGAAAAGAACCGGTAACCCTGCGTCACCGCATGGCGATAGGAGTCGAGCATGAACTCACGGCCGGCCAGCGCCGACACCAGCATCAGCAGGGTCGACTGCGGCAAGTGGAAATTGGTGAGCAGGCCGTCGATGCTGCTGAAGTGATAGCCGGGGAAGATGAAGATCTGCGTCTCCCCCGCGAACGGATGCAGCTCGCCATCCTTGCTGGCGCTTTCCAGCGCGCGCACCACGGTGGTGCCCACGGCAATCACCCGGCCGCCGTTGGCGCGGGCACGGCGGATCTGCCCGACCAGATGCGCTCCGACATTGAGCCACTCGCGGTGCATGTGGTGATCCTTCAGATCGTCCGCGCGCACCGGCTGGAACGTCCCGGCGCCCACATGCAGCGTGATGTAACCGAACTCGACGCCGCGTTCGCGCAACGTCGCCAACATCGCCTCGTCGAAGTGCAACCCCGCGGTGGGCGCGGCGACCGCGCCGGGCTCGCGCGCGAACACGGTCTGGTAGCGCTCCATGTCGCTGGCGTCGGCATGCCGCTCGATGTACGGCGGCAACGGCATCTCGCCGAGCTTGAGCAGCAGCTTTTCCAGCGGCTCCGGCGCCTCGAAATGCAGCCGGAAAAACCCATCGTCCCGCCCCAGCACCACGGCATGGCTGCCATCGGCCAGCTCGATCCGGCCGCCCTCCTTCGGCTTCTTGCTGACACCAAGCTGCACGATGGCCTCGTGCGCGCCGGTGACCCGCTCGATCAGGATCTCCACCGCGCCGCCGGTGCTCTTGCGCCCGTACAACCGCGCCGGCAGCACGCGGGTGTCGTTGAACACCAGCAGATCGCCGGGCCGCAGGTAGTCGGGCAGCTCACGGAACATGCGGTCCTGCCGCCATTGCGCCGGCACATCAAGCACCAGCATGCGACTGGCCGAGCGCTCGGGCAGCGGTGCCTGCGCGATCAGCTCGGGCGGCAGTTCAAAATCGAAATCGGATTTCTTCAAGGGAGACTCGGCCGGCATGCGGAAAACGCGACATTATCCCGCAGCGCGCCGAACCTGGTGCGAAGAGTTACAGCCAGCCCTTCTGCCGCGCCAGCCGATAAGCCTCGATGCGATTGGCGACGCCGAGTTTGCCGATAGCTTCGGAAAGATAATTGCGCACGGTGCCATGCGACAGATTCAATTGCGTGGCAATGTCACCGGCGGACTGACCTTCGCCAGCCAGCCGCAATACCTGGCGCTCGCGATCATTCAATGGGTCGGCTTCGGACCACGCCTCCAGCGCCAGCTGCGGATCGATCGCGCGGCCGCCGCGATGCACGGTGCGCAATGCCTCGGCCAGGTTCTCGGCCGGAGCATCCTTCAACAGATAGCCGGACACGCCGGCATCCAGCGCACGACGCAGGAAGCCGGGCCGCGCGAAGGTAGTGACGATGACCACCTTCATCGGCAGCTCCTGGCGCTGGATGCGCTGCGCCAGTTCCAGCCCGGTCAGTCCCGGCATCTCGATGTCGGTGACCAGCACGTCGGGCTTCAGGCGCTGCAGTTCGCGCCACGCGGCCTCGCCATCGGCGGCCGAGCCGAGTACCTCGATGTCGGATTCCAGATTCAGCAGTGCCGACAGTGCGCCGCGCACCATCGCCTGATCTTCGGCCAAAAGAACACGGATCATGCGATGGTTTCCTGGTATCCACAGCGGCGAAGGGATGGTGCAAACGGCTGGTGCGGACGACATGGAGACATGGGTGGGCTCACGCGACGGGTTGACCCGGAATCCTGTGCGTCAACGGATCGACTGTCGTCGTATCCAGCGATGATCGGGATGTTTCAACCAGACGCATGATCGGCAGCGGAACCACCACCCGCAGACGCGATCCCTGACCACGCGGCGACTCGAAGGTCAGCGTACCGCCGAGTGCACGCACCCGCTCGCGCATGCCGCACAAGCCATTGCCGTCGACCTCGATGCCGCCGCGACCATTGTCGCTGATCTGCATGCAGACGCTGGCCCGCTCATGCATAATCTCGATTCGGGCCTGGCTGGCATCGGCATGGCGCGCAATATTGGTCACCGCCTCGCGCAATATCAGCGACAGGCCACGCTCGACATCGCCCGGCAGATCGGTGGGCAGATCGCCGTAATCCAGATGCACCCGCGAGGATTCCAGCAACAGTCGCGCCGAAGCCAGCTCGGCGGCGAGGTCGGTAGCGCGAATGCCGGTGACCGCGCTGCGCACCTCAGCCAACGCATGGCGGGCGACTTTCTCGGCCTCCTCCACTTCGCGTCTGGCTGCGTCGACGTCGCGGTCGAACAGCTTGCGCGACAGTTCCAGCTTCAGCGTGATCAGCGACAGCGTATGTCCCAGCAAGTCATGCAGGTCGCGCCCGATCCGCTCGCGCTCCGCGGTAGCGGCAAGCCGGCGCACCTCGTCGTGCGAAAGACTGAGGGCGGCATCCTTTTCCTTGTGGATCTGCTCAACCGTGACAATAGTGCAGATGACGAACACCGTGACCGGCATGATCACGAGCAGCGACGCCGGAAAGCCAATCCACCAGGCCAGTGCCACGTAGATGGCGTTGAGTACCAATATCTGGACCACATAGTTGCGAAAGCTTCGCATGTCGCAATGGCTCAGCATCACGCAGGCGTACACGAAATAGCTGAGGCCACTGGGATACCAGCGCAGCAGGCCGAAACACAGCGCCGCCATGCCCCACGCATAGAAACGCGCCGTTCGCCGCGGAGCCAGCTGCATCCTGGCGAACAGCAGCAGGAACAACGGGTACGAGCCCAACGTGCACAGCAGCCACGTCAAGGTATAGCCGCGCAGGCCATGGTCAAACATCGGAGTGATGAAGATCCACAACGACCACAGCAAGTGCACGCTGTCAGCCCATGGCGACTTGCCGCGGCGAAGGTCGTCGGCCGCTGCGGAATCCGGCGCCGGCACGAACCATCGGGCAATGAAGGCTGGAATCATGATGGGCGCTTTCCGTGGGCGGCTCGGACTGGACGACATGCTACTTCAACCGTTCCGACGCAGGCGTCGTGCCGCCAGCAACAGAAAGCCGACAGCAAAACCGACCAGTACCAGTACATGCGGCAGCAGCGCTTCCTTGTTGAGGCCGACGGCGGCCATCGCCAGCATGTCGAGGTGATAGCTCGGCCAGATGGGTGCGATCTGCTGCAGAAACTTGGGCAGCATCGGCAACGGCATCCACAGGCCCGACATGAACGACATCGGCAGATAGATCAGCTGTAGCATGCCGGGCGCACCCTGCCCCTTGATCAAGGTGCCGACGAACATGCCCAGCGCGCAGAACGGCAGCACGCCAAGCATGCCGGTAAGCAGCAACGCGCCGGCCTGCAGCGGACCCAGCGTCACGTGCCCCAGCGACACCGCCATGGTCAGCAGCAACAGAATGACCCCCCCGGCTGCCGCCATTGCCATCAGCATCTTGCCCAGCAGATAGGCGCCGGGCGGCATCGGCAGCGCGCGTTTGAACGTCAGCAGGCCGCCGTCGCGCTCCAGCGCCAGCGACACGCCGAAGCCGAACAGGCCCGGACTCATCACGCCGAACACGCCGTAGCTGGCCAGCAGGTAGCGCGCCGCGTCGGCGCCGTTGGACTTCGCCATCAGCACGCCGAACAGCAGGTAGAACATCGCCGGAAACAACATGATCGGCAGCATGAAGCCCGGTGCCCGCATGTAGCGCAGGCATTCGCTACGTGCTTCTTCCAGATAGGCGCCGATGACGCGGCTGCGAGGCATGGCGAGCGAGGTCGGTTCGTTGACAGACATGACGGTTTCCATCTCAGGCAGCCTCGCGCTGGTTGGTGTCCGATGCCTCGTCGGCATCGCGGGTGAGTTCGGTGAATGCCTCGGCCAGGCCGGCGCGCTGCACTTCCAGCTCGCGCAGTTGCAAGTCAGCGCCGAGCAGGCGGCGCACTACGACTTCGGCTTCGGCCGCGGTGATGTGCAGGCGTTCGTTTTCCCGACGCACCTCGTTGACCTCGGGCCAGCCGCGCACCGTATCGATCGACATTGTGCTCAGGCAGCGGATGCGCTTGAGCGCCACTCGCGCCCGCAGCTCTTCGACCGTACCTTCGTGAATCATGCGGCCGTGCGTCATCACGCAGACGCGGTCGGCCAGTGCCTCGGCCTCCTCCAGATAATGCGTGGTCAACAGCACCGAGCAGCCTTCGGCGAGCAACTGGCGAATCGCCGTCCACAATTTCTGCCGCGCCTCGATGTCCATGCCTACGGTGGGTTCGTCGAGGAAGAGCAGTTCGGGCCGGCCACACAGTGCCAGTGCAAACTGCACACGCCGCTGCTGTCCACCAGAGAGCTTCGCGTAAGAGCGCTTGAGCAGGTCGCTGACACCAGCCAGCTCGGCAGTTTCTGCCAGAGTGCGCGGCGCCGGGTAATAGCTGGCGGTCAGCCGCAGCAGCTCGCCCACCCGCAGCGTCGGCGGCAGCTCGGCGTTCTGCAGCATCACACCGATGCGCCGGCGCGCCTCGATCCGCTGCGGATCCTGTCCGAACAGTTCGACTGTACCGGCATCGGCCCGGATCAGCCCCAGCAACAGGCCAATCGCGGTGGTCTTGCCGGCACCGTTGGGGCCAAGCAGGGCCAGCAGTTCGCCGCGCTGTAATTGCAGGTCGGCACCATCCAGCGCGGTGAGCTGGCCGTAACGTTTGACGGCACCGCCAAGGCGGGCAATCGGTTCATGGTTGTGCGGCATGGGTAGTCCTCCAGTGCCGTTCATCCTGCGCGAAAGGGGGTCTCGCAGGCAGTCGCTGGCGTCAGTCATCGTGGGTGACAGCCGTCACCCGGAGCGCTGCCACGGGGTTACGGCCGCCGCCGCCGCAAGGTATCCTGTGAGAAATAAAGACGCCGGGCCGGCTCTGACTTGGCGGCGTGAAACGTCTGAAAACATTGAGGAAGCGCTTGATCGCCTGCGCCTCCCGCCACGCATTCACTAATGTCCGCCTCCGGCATGGCAACCGATCGGCGGAGCTACGGAGGATTCATCATGGGTGTGATCAACCAGCTGCGCGAACTGCGCGAATTCGGCGGCACGCCGCGGACCACCGGTCTGGACGACGTCACGATCGAGCGCATGGCGGCGAACGACCCCATGCTGGGCCAGGCGATTGCCGAGGCGGTAACGCGCCATCGCGAGTTGCGCGCTGAGATGGGTGATTTCCTGAAACTGGATGAAGCCGAGCAGCTCGCCCAGGTGCAGGTCGGTTTCGTCAATTTCTACCCGGACGACGCGATCAGTCCGTACCTGCCGGCCACCGCACGTGGCCCGTGGATCATTACGCTGAAGGGCGCCGTGGTGCATGACAACGGCGGCTACGGCATGCTCGGCTTCGGCCACAACGACCCGGCGATCCTAGAAGCGCTGAGCCGCCCGCAAGTGATGGCCAACGTGATGGCGCCCAGCGTGGCGCAGCTGCGCTTCACTGCGGCGCTCAACAAGGAGCTCGGTCGCAATCGCGACAGCAATCCGTATGCGCGTTACATGTGCCTTAACTCCGGCTCCGAGTCGGTCTCGCTGGCCTGCCGAATCGCCGACGTCAATGCCAAGCTGATGACCGATGCCGGTGGTCGCTATGCCGGCCGCACGATCAAGCGGCTCGCGGTGAAGGGCGCGTTCCACGGCCGCACCGACAAACCGGCGCTGTATTCCGATTCCAGCCGCAAGACCTACCAGCAGCACCTGGCCAGCTACCGCCACGAAGACAGCGTGCTCACCATCGCCCCGTATGACGTGGCGCAGCTGGAGGCGGCGTTCGCCGATGCCGACAGGCACGGCTGGTTCATCGAAGCGATGTTTCTGGAACCCGTGATGGGCGAAGGCGACCCCGGCCGTGCGGTGACGCCGGAGTTCTACAAGGCGGCGCGCGCGCTGACCGAAGCCCACGGCACCCTGCTGCTGATCGACTCGATCCAGGCCGGCCTGCGCGCGCACGGCGTGTTGTCGTTCGTCGACTACCCAGGCTTCGAAAAATTGCCGGCACCGGACATGGAAACCTTCTCCAAGGCACTCAACGCCGGCCAGTACCCGTTGTCGGTGCTGGCGGTGAGCGAGCGTACTGCAGGGCTGTATCGCAAGGGAATCTACGGCAACACCATGACCGCCAACCCGCGCGCGCTGGACGTGGCGCTGGCCACGCTGCGCGAGCTGACCGACGACGTGCGCGCAAACATCCGCGAGCGCGGCAAGGAATTCGTCGACAAGCTCAGCGCGCTGAAGAACGAGCTGGGTGGTCTGATCACCAAGGTGCAGGGCACCGGCCTGCTGTTCTCCTGCGAGCTGGCGCCGGAGTACAAATGCTACGGCGCCGATTCGACCGAGGAATACATGCGCGAGCGTGGCGTCGGCGTGATCCATGGCGGCACCAACTCGCTGCGTTTCACCCCGCATTTCAAGGTCACCAGCGCCGAAGTGGATCTGATCGTGGCGCACGTGCGCAAGGCGCTGCTGGAAGGCCCGCGCAAGGCCAAGGCCGAGGCGGCCTGAGCCGCCATCTGGACCAATCGGCCGCAGCGACGCTCGCCCTGTCGCTGCAGCTGAATACTTCGTACATGTCAGGTTTTGCCCACTCCCGCGGCGGTTGTCGATCGGCATAGACTGGCGCGGCCGGCAGCTGCCGGTTACCCAGGGAGGACTTCACGATGTCGATGTCACTACGTCTGCTTGCCGTCAGCGCCGCCTTCGCCTTTGCCGGTGCCACCTTCGCGGCAACGCCACCGGCGGCCGCCACCGCGCCGACCAAGCCCCACACCGCGCAGCAACAACGCATGGTCGACTGCAACAAGCAGGCGACCGGCAAGAAAGGCGCCGAACGCAAGACCTTCATGAGCACCTGCCTGAAAGCTGGAAGCACGACAGCGGCCGCCACGCCAGCCGCCGCCGCCGCACCGTCGGCCAAACAGGCCCAGCAGGACAAGATGAAAACCTGCAATGCCACCGCCAAAACCAAGGCACTCAAGGGTGCCGAGCGCAAGAGCTTCATGAGCACCTGCCTGAAGGGCGACACCGCCGCGCCCGCCGCACACTGAGCAACACCGACACGGCGCACGCATGCCATGCGTGCGTGCGCCGTGTCGCTTCGCTAAGCTCACTGACTGTCGCGCCGCGCGCCGCCATCGAAGTCAGCAGCCATGAAGATCGTCGAAGTCAGCCACCCGTTGATCCAGCACAAGCTGGGGCTGATGCGTCGCGCCGGCATCAGTACCAAGGAGTTCCGCGAACTGGCCTCCGAGGTCGCAGCGTTGCTCACCTACGAAGCCACCAAGGATCTGGAAACGGTCGAGGAACGGATTCACGGCTGGGCCGGCCCGCTGAACGTGCACCGGATCAAGGGCAAGAAGATCACCATCGTGCCGATCCTGCGCGCAGGCCTGGGCATGCTGCCCGGCGTGCTCGACATGATTCCGTCGGCCAAGGTCAGCGTGGTCGGCGTGCAGCGTGATGAAAAGACCCTGCAACCGATTGCCTATTACGAAAAGCTCAGCGGCCGCATGGACGAGCGCATCGCCCTGATCGTCGACCCGATGCTGGCCACCGCCGGCACCCTGATCGCGGCCGTAGACATGCTGAAGGCTGCTGGCTGCAAACGCATCAAGGGACTGTTCCTGGTTGCCGCGCCGGAGGGCTTGGCGCGCATCGAGGCTGCCCATCCCGACATCGAGATCTACACCGCCTCAGTGGATGAACGCCTGAACGAGCATGGCTACATCCTGCCCGGCCTCGGTGACGCCGGCGACAAGATCTTCGGTACCAAGCAGCTGCCTGCTACCCACTGAACTCAGCTCGCCCGGCCGACGAACAGGGGTTTCAGCGGCCGAAGCGGTCGGTGGCCTGCAGAAGCTCATGCATGATGCCCGGCTCGAACGCCGAATGGCCTGCGTCCTGAACGATGTGCAGGTCGGCCTCGGGCCATGCACGGTGCAGGTCCCACGCGCTGCGCAACGGGCACACCACGTCGTAGCGACCTTGCACGATCGCCGTGGGAATGTTGCGAATGCGATCGACATTGCGCAGCAACTGGTCGTCGTGTTCGAAGAAACCACCGTTGACGAAGTAGTGGCATTCGATGCGTGCAAACGCGAGTGCAAATTCGTCCTCGGCGCTGGATGCCATATGCGAGGGATCCTGCCACAGAAAGCTGGTGGCGCCTTCCCACACCGACCAAGCGCGTGCGGCGGCGGTGCGCGTTTTCACGTCGGGACTGGTCAGGCGTCGGTGATAGGCACTCATTAAGTCGCCGCGCTCGACCTCGGGAATCGCGCTGAGATAGGTTTCCCATGCGTCGGGGTACAGCGCGTCGCAGCCCTTCTGGTAGAACCACTCCAGCTCCCAACGACGCAGCATGAAGATGCCGCGCAACACCAACTCGGTAACTTTGTCCGGATGCGTTTGCGCATACGCCAACGCCAGCGTGGAGCCCCACGAACCACCGAACACCTGCCAGCGATCGATCGCCAGATGCTCGCGCAGGCGCTCGATATCGGCGACCAGATCCCAGGTGGTGTTGTCAGTCAGCTCCGCGTGTGGGGTCGACTTGCCGCAGCCGCGCTGGTCGAACAACATGATGCGATAGACCGCCGGATCAAAGAAGCGTCGGCACTTCCCATTGGTGCCGCCGCCCGGACCACCATGCAGGAACACCACCGGCTTGCCGTCAGGGTTGCCGCTCTGCTCGTAGTACAGCGTGTGCAGCGCGGATACCTTCAGAAACCCGCTGTCGAATGGCTCGATCTCGGGATACAACGAACGCAGTGACGACGACGGCATGACGGTTCCTCAGAAGCAACGCACAAGCCGATAAGGCTAGCACGAGCGCGGATTGCCAACTCTTTCAGCCAGTTGCAAACAACTTGCCTGGGTTGAGAATGCCGTTCGGGTCGAACACCTTGCGCACGCCCTGCATCAACGCGATCTCGGCCACGCTGCGCGTGCTTTCCAGGTAGGCCCGTTTGACCAGGCCGATGCCATGCTCGGCCGAGATGCTGCCGCCATGGCGTTGCAAGGTAGCCGCCAGCAACCGGGTGACGTGCTCACACTGCGCGATGAACGCCTCCTCGACCAGATCCTCCGGACGCAGCACGTTGATGTGCAGGTTGCCATCGCCGATATGGCCGAACCAGACCACCTCGATTTGCGGGTACTCACGCGCCAGCAGAGCCTGCATCTCGTGCAGGAACGCCGGCACTGCACTGATCCGCACCGACACGTCGTTCTTGTACGGCCGCCGCGGGGCCAGGCTCTCGGTGATGCCTTCGCGCAGCCGCCACAGCGTGGCAGCCTGCGCCTCGCTTTGCGCGATCACGCCGTCGCTGACCCAGCCCTGCTCCAGCGCATGCTCGAACGCAGCCAGGGCCATCTGCTGTTGCCGCTCGTCAACCGCGTCGAACTCGGTCACCACGTAATACGGATGATCGCCGTCGATGGCACGTTGTGCACCATGCGCCAGCACATGCTGCAGCGCCTGGTCGGTGAAGAACTCGAACGCCTGCAGCGCCAGCCGCGTGCGAAACAGCGCAAATACCTGCATCAGCGCATCCATATTCGGCAACGCCAGCAGCATGACTTGCGAGATGGGCGGCGGATCGGTGAGCTTCAGGGTCGCCTCCACCACGATACCCAATGTGCCTTCCGAACCAATCAGCAGCTGACGGAAATCGTAGCCGCTGGAATTCTTGATCAGGCCTCGGTTGAGTTCGATCAGTTCGCCATTGCCGGCGATCACTTTCATCCCGGCAATCCATTCGCGCGTGTTGCCGTAACGGATCACCCGGATGCCACCGGCATTGGTGGCGATATTTCCGCCGATCGAGCACGAACCACGAGCAGCGAAATCGACCGGATAGATCAGGCCATGACAATGAGCCGCTTCGTGCACGGTCTGCAGCGCGATGCCCGCCTGCACGGTGAGCGTGCGATCGACTGCGTCGAAATCCAGCACGCGGCTCATCCGCTCCAGGCTAAGTACCAGCTCGCCATGGGCCGCCACCGCGCCGCCGGACAGGCCAGTGCGGCCACCGGATGGCACGATGGCTACCTGTCGTTCGTTCGCCCAACGCACGATCGTCTGCACTTCGTCCACGTTGGCCGGCAGCGCAATGGCCAGCGGTGCCGGTGTCCAGCGGCGGGTCCAGTCGCGACCGTAATGTTCCAGATCACCAGGCGCAGTAAGCAGCCGGAGATCGGGCAACCATCGGGACAATTCGGCAAGACGTGGGTCGGGCATGCTTTGCTCCAGGATATTGCGGCAGCCTGCCAGTCGCGCCGCATCACGTCCAGTGCTGCAGTGCCGCAAATTGTTCCCGGCTCTGGCATAGTAGGCGCTCTTCCTTGCCCAGGCCGACGCATGCAAACCTCCTACCCCCGCCAAGACATCAAGGTATTGCTGCTGGAGGGCGTCAGCGCCAGCGCGGTGGAGAATTTTCGACGTGCCGGCTACAGCCAGGTCGAACTGCATGCGAAATCGCTACCGGAAGATGAACTCAAGCGGCGCATCAGCGATGCACATATCGTCGGCATCCGTTCGCGCACACAACTCACCGACGAGGTGCTGGCACACGCGAAACGGCTGATCGCGGTGGGTTGCTTCTGCATCGGTACCAACCAGGTGGATCTCGCCGCAGCACGCAAGCTGGGTGTGCCGGTATTCAATGCGCCTTACTCCAACACGCGCAGCGTGGCAGAGCTGGTGATCGCCGAGGCAATCATGCTGCTGCGCGGGATCCCGCAGAAGAACGCGTTGTGCCACCGCGGTGGCTGGACCAAGTCGGCCAGCGGCAGCTACGAAACGCGCGACAAGGTGCTCGGCATCGTCGGCTACGGCCACATCGGCACCCAGGTCGGCGTGCTGGCCGAGGGTCTCGGCATGCGGGTGATCTTCCACGATATCGAAACCAAGCTGTCGCTGGGCAATGCGCGTGCGGTGTCCAGTCTGGACGAACTGCTGGAACGCGCTGACGTGGTCACCTTGCACGTGCCCGAAACCCCTGCCACCCAGCTGATGATCCGGCAAGAGCAGCTGGCCAGGATGCGTACCGGCGCGATGTTGATCAACGCCTCGCGCGGCAGCGTGGTGGATATCGACGCATTGGCCGCTGCGTTGCACGCCGGCCACCTGGCCGGTGCCGCGGTCGACGTGTTTCCGCTCGAACCAAAAGGCAACGACGATCCCTTCGTCTCGCCGCTGGTCGGCCTGGACAATGTGATCCTGACCCCGCACATCGGCGGCAGCACGCTGGAGGCGCAGGACAACATCGGCATCGAGGTCGCCAGCAAACTGATCCGCTACAGCGACAACGGATCCACTCTGTCGGCGGTGAATTTCCCCGAAGTCAACCTGCCCGAACACCCGCACAGTCGCCGCCTGTTGCACATCCACCGCAACGTACCGGGCATGCTGTCGCGCATCAACGAAGTGTTCTCGGCCGGCAACATCAACATCGACGCGCAGTTCCTGCAGACCGACAGCGAAGTGGGCTACGTGGTAATCGACGTCAGCGCCGATGCGCTCCAGGCCAGCGCGCTCAAGGAGCAATTGGCGGCGATCCCGGGCACCTTGCGCAGCCGGGTGCTGTATTGATCTGAGAGCGGCCGGAATATTGCGACTTTCGTCCGGACACGATTCCTGTTCCCAATAAAAAAAGCGCCCAACGGCGCTTTTTTTGTGCTTGATACCGAATTGGTCGGGGCGGCCGGATTTGAACCGACGACCCTCTGCCCCCCAGGCAGATGCGCTACCAGGCTGCGCTACGCCCCGACTGTTCGGCAAGACGACTAGTCTATCAGCTCACCGGGCCATGCCGGAAGCCATCATGGAGTCCGAATGTGCTCAGCGGCGCAGCAGGGTCAGAACTTCTTCCAGTTCCATGCGCACCTGACGCACGATCTGATGCGAGATGCTCGCTTCCATCCGGGCTTGCGGACCTTCCAGCCGCGCACGCGCACCAGTGATGGTGAAGCCCTCGTCGTACAGAAGCGAGCGGATCTGGCGGATCATCAGCACGTCGTGGCGCTGGTAGTAGCGGCGGTTGCCGCGGCGTTTCACCGGGTTGAGCGCAGGAAACTCCTGCTCCCAGTAACGCAGCACGTGGGGCTTCACACCGCACAACTCGCCCACCTCACCAATGGTGAAGTAGCGCTTGGCCGGGATGGCAGGCAGTTCGGTGTTATTCCCTTGATCCAGCATAGCCCTCGACTCTTACCTTGAGTTTCTGTCCCGGTCGGAACGTCACCACGCGCCGGGCGGAGATCGGGATCTCCTCACCGGTTTTCGGGTTGCGTCCAGGCCGCTGGTTCTTCAGCCGCAGATCGAAGTTGCCGAATCCGGACAACTTCACCTGCTCGCCGTTTTCCAGTGCTCCGCGAACCACCTCGAAATAGGCGTCCACGAACTCCTTTGCCTCACGCTTGTTGAGGCCCACGTCGAGGAAAAGCCGCTCGGCCATTTCCGCCTTGGTCAGCGCCATCTCATCCTCGCAGCTTTGCCTTGCATGTTTGCTCCAACGCAGCTACCGCTTCGCGTACGCAGCGGTCCGCGTCGTCGTCGGTAAGCGTGCGTGAAGCGTCCTGTAAAATCAAGCCCATAGCGAGACTTTTTCGGCCCGCTTCGACGCCCTTGCCGCTGTAGCGATCGAATAGGCGCAGTTCCTTCAGGCGCTCGCCCAGCGTGCGGCGAACAAGCTGCTCGATCTGTGACCAGCTGACGATTTCCGGCAGATCCATCGCGATATCGCGCCGCACCACCGGGAAACGCGGCACGGCCTGCGCGTGCGGCAGGCGGCGCGCCAGCAACGGATCCAGGGCCAGCTCCAGCACATGCACGTCCGCACCCAGGTCCAGCGCCTTGGCCAGTTGCGGATGCAACGCCCCGAGATAGCCCACTGTCTCGCCATCGCGGGCTACCCTCGCGCCGCGGCCCGGGTGCAACCAGCCCGGCAGGTCATCGGCGTGCACCGACCAACGCTGCGGCTCGCCACCCCATGCAATCAATGCATCCAGTTCACCCTTGAGATCATGGAAGTCGAGCATCCGCGACGGTTCGCCCCACTGCTCGGCACGCGCGTTGCCGCAGGCGACGATGGCCAGACTCGGGATTTCCACCGGCGGGTCACCCGCCTGTTGATGCGCTTCCGGGTCTTCGCGGACGGCCCCGAATTGATGAAATACCCGTGCCACCTCGAACAATCGCACGCGCTCCTGCTGGCGGGCACGGTTGTGACGCAGTGTCTCGATCAAGCCCGGCAGCAACGATGGGCGCATCACCGCCAGATCGGCCGACAGCGGGTTGGCCAGGGACACCAGCCGTTCGGTGAAACCCCAACTCGCCAGCAGGTCCGCCGCAACGAAGGACAGGTTTACTGCCTCATAATAGCCCCGCGCAGCCAGCTGTTCGCGCAGCGCCAACTCATTGATCCGTGCCTCCGGCTCGACTGCCAGCGCCAGTGCACCGGCCGGCGAGAGTGTGGGAATGTTGTCGTAACCGAAGATGCGCGCCACTTCCTCGATCAGGTCTTCCTCGCGCTCGATGTCGAAGCGGCTACTCGGCGCGGTGATCTGCCAACCGTCGGCAGTCACTTCCACCTGCATGCCCAGCGCGGTGAAGATGCGCGCCACTTCGGCATCACCCACGCTCACGCCAAGCACGCGCTGGAGTCGGGCACGACGCAGGCCTACGGCTGCAGGGGGCGTCAGGTCAGCACGGTTTTCCGCCAGCAGCACGGGCCCGGCGTTGCCGCCGGCAATCGCAAGCAACAGCTCGGTGGCGCGTTCCAGGGCGCGCTGCGGCAACTGCGGATCGACGCCGCGCTCGAAACGGTGTGAGGCCTCTGTGTGCAGCCCCAGCTTGCGTGCTCGGCCCATGATCGCGGCCGGCGCGAAGTGCGCGGATTCCAGGAAAATGTTGCGGGTGGTGTCGGTGACGCGCGAGTCGAATCCCCCCATCACGCCGGCCACCGCCAGTGCCTTGTGCTCGTCGGCGATCAGCACGAAGCCTTCATCCAGCTTCGCTTCGTTGCCATCCAGCAGCATCAGCGTCTCGCTCGTGCCTGCATGGCGCACCACGATATCGCCCTGCAAGATGTCGTTGTCGAATGCATGCAGTGGCTGGCCCAGTTCCAGCATCACGTAATTGGTGATATCGACCACCGCGCTGATCGGGCGCAGACCGGAACGACGCAGCCGCTCGATCAGCCACAGCGGCGTGCGTGCGGCTGGATCGATACCCTCGACGATGCGCCCCAGATAACGCGGTGCATCCTTGCCGGCCTCCAGTCGGATACCGCGACGCGACGCGCTGGTAACCAGCGCAGGAGATTGCTCCGGCAGCTTCGCCGCGCTGCCGAACAAGGCTGCAACGTCGTAGGCCAGACCGTGCAGGCTCAGGCAATCCGAACGGTTCGGAGTGATGCTGAGCTCGAAGCTGGCGTCTGGCAGCCCGAGGTAGTCCGCGAGCGACTGACCCACCGGCGCCTCGGCCGGCAATTCCAGCAGGCCGGACGCATCGGCATCGATGCCCAGCTCGCGGGCCGAGCACAGCATGCCGGTCGATTCGACCCCACGCAGTTTCGCGGCCTTGATCGCAATGCCGCCCGGCAGGTTGGCGCCGACCGTGGCCAGCGGAACCTTGATGCCAACCCGCGCGTTGGGCGCGCCACAGACGATCTGCAGCAGCACGCCCTGCCCGGCGTCCACTTTGCATATCTGCAGGCGATCGGCTTCCGGATGTTTCTCGGCGGCCACGATCTGCGCCACCACGACGCCGTGCAGGCTCTCGCCCAGCGGTGTGACGTCTTCCACCTCCAGGCCAGCCATGGTCAGTGCGCGGGCCAAGGCGTCACGATCCGCCGTGATCTCGACCAGTTCGCGCAGCCAGTTCTCGGAAAATTTCATCGGTCTCGTTCCTGCCTGCGGGGTTTATTCGACGACATCAGGCGAACTGCTTGAGAAAGCGCAGGTCGTTCTCGAAGAACGCGCGCAGATCCTTCACGCCGTAGCGCAACATCGCCAGACGCTCGACACCCATGCCGAAAGCGAAGCCGGTATAACGCTCCGGATCGATGCCCACGTTCCTGAGCACGTTCGGATGCACCATGCCGCAGCCAAGCACCTCCAGCCAGCGACTCGAACCGTCTTCCTGCTCCCAGCGAATGATCACGTCCGCACCGGGTTCCACGAACGGAAAGTAGGTGGGCTTGAACATCATCTCGAAGTCGCGCTCGAAGAACGCGCGCAAGAACTCGGCCAGGGTGCCCTTCAAATCGGCCATGCTGGATGTCTCATCGACCAGCAGGCCCTCGATCTGGTGGAACATCGGCGAATGGGTCTGATCCGAGTCGCTGCGGTAGACCTTGCCCGGCGCGATGATGCGGATCGGTGGCTGACGGCCGGCCATCGCACGGATCTGCACTGGCGAGGTATGCGTGCGCAGCAGGCGGCCGTCACCGAAATAGAAGGTGTCGTGCATGGCGCGCGCCGGATGATGCGGTGGGAAGTTAAGTGCCTCGAAGTTGTGCCAGTCGTCCTCGATCTCCGGACCATCGGCGCGCTGGTAACCGAGCCGCGCGAAGATCGAGGCGATGCGCTCCAGCGCACGGGTGATCGGATGAATGCCACCGCGTTCGCCGTCGCGACCAGGCAGACTGATATCAAGCTTCTCGGAGGCCAACCGGCGATCCAGTTCGGCCTGCTCCAGCACCTGCTTGCGGACGACGAGCGCGTCAGCCAGACGTTCCTTCACCCTGTTCACCGCAGCGCCATGCGTCTTGCGCTCCTCCGGCGCCAGCGTGCCAAGCGCCTTCAGTGCGGCCGTGACAACGCCACTCTTGCCCAGCAGGCCGACGCGCATTGCATCGAGCGCCTCGAGCGTGTCGGTCCTGTCGATATCGGCCAGCGCCTGAGCGGCGCGGCTGTCCAGATCGTCCATCGATGCGATTCCCGCTAGCGAACCCGTTCGCTGAAAACAGGCTCTTGTGATCCACAAAAACGAAAACGGAGAGGAGGCTGTGGCCTCCTCTCCGCTTGCTTTACATCATATCGTGCTGACGCAAGAGCGTCCGACGATCAAGCGGCCAGACTGGCCTTCGCTTTCTCGGCGATCACTTCAAACGCCTTGATGTCGTGCACGGCGATATCAGCGAGAACCTTGCGGTCAACGGTGATACCAGCCTTGCTCAGGCCATTGATCAGGCGGCTGTAGGACAGCCCGAACATGCGCGCGGCGGCGTTGATGCGGACGATCCACAGCGCACGGAACTGACGCTTGCGCTGCTTGCGGCCGATATAGGCGTACTGACCGGCCTTGATGACGGCCTGGTTGGCAACCCGGAAGACCTTGCGGCGGGCATTGTAGTAGCCCTTGGCACGACCGATAACTTTCTTGTGACGACGACGGGCGGTAACGCCACGCTTTACACGAGCCATGGTTTATCTCCTCGTCTTACAAGTACGGCAACATGCGCGCTACACCCTTGGTGTCGCACGCCTTGAGGTGGTTCTTGGAGCGCAGACCGCGCTTCAGCTTGGTCGATTTCTTGGTCAGGATGTGTGACCGGTAAGCGTGACCGCACTTGATTTTGCCCGATGCCGTCTTGCGAAAACGCTTCGCAGCCGCCCGGTTGGTCTTGATCTTGGGCATGGAAATGCTCCTTGTGTGGGGCCTGCCTGTCTTGAAGCGGCCCCGGTTTCTGACTGATCTGGCGGTGGCCTGGAGCCACGCTTTCCGTCCTGCCGCGATCGGTGCACGACCCATCCATGCGGGTCGAACCGGCGATTATACGGATTAAACCTGCGCTATACCAGCTGCGCAATGCAGAACGGCGACCCCATGGGTCGCCGTTAGCCTCACTGCTTCTTCTTGGGGCCGATCATCATGACCATCTGGCGTCCTTCGAGCCGCGGAAAGGACTCGACCTGGCCGTTTTCACCGACGTCTTCCTGGATCTTCTTGGCCAGATTCTGGCCCAGATCCTGATGCGACATCTCGCGACCGCGGAAACGGATGGTGACCTTGACCTTGTCGCCTTCCTCAAGGAAGCGAAGCATGTTGCGCAGCTTGATCTGGTAGTCGCCCACGTCGGTGACCGGGCGGAACTTCACTTCCTTGATCTCGACCTGCTTCTGCTTCTTCTTGGCGGCCTGCGCCTTCTTCTGGGCTTCGAACTTGAACTTGCCGTAATCCATGATGCGGCAGACCGGCGGGTCGCCGTTCGGCTGGATCTCGACCAGATCCATGCCAGCTTCCTGCGCCAGCGCCAGCGCCTCGTCACGGGTCAGGATGCCAAGCTGTTCCGCCTCAGCACCAATCACACGCACCCGCGGCACACGGATTTCCAGGTTACGACGATTGCCCTTGTTGTCGGTGGTTGCGATACCACGATCCTCCAGAAGAAGTGATGAAACAGACCGCTCGGCGCTCAGCGCCGGGTTTCGGTCTCCAGTCGCTCGATGAAGTCGGCCAGCGGCATGCTGCCCAGGTCTTCGCCGGAACGGGTACGCACAGAAACGGTCCCCGTCTCTTTCTCGCGATCACCGACCACAAGAAGATAAGGCACTTTCTGCATCGTATGCTCGCGGATTTTATAGCCGACTTTCTCGTTGCGCAAATCCGATTGTACCCGGAAACCTTTGTCGACAAGGGTTTGCGTCACCTGACTGACGTAATCGCCCTGTGCATCGGTGATATTGAGCACCACCGCCTGTATCGGAGCCAGCCACGCCGGCAGCAAGCCGGCATGGTGCTCGATCAGGATGCCGATGAAACGCTCCATCGAACCCACGATGGCCCGGTGCAGCATCACCGGATGCTGTTTCTGCGAGTGTTCGTCCACGTATTCGGCGTCAAGACGCTCGGGCATCATGAAATCGACCTGCATGGTGCCAACCTGCCAGGCCCGGCCGATCGAGTCCTTGAGGTGATACTCGATCTTGGGCGCGTAGAACGCACCCTCGCCCGGCAGCTCCTCCCACTCCACACCGGCGGCGCGCAATGCGCGGCGCAGCATCTCTTCGGTGCGGTCCCAGAATTCGTCCGAGCCGATGCGCTTGTCCGGCCGCAACGCCAGCTTGATTGCCAGATCGGTGAAACCGAAGTCGGCGTAGACCTTCATCGCCTGCAAATGGAAAGCCGTGACTTCGGCTTCGACCTGCTCCGGGGTACAGAAAATGTGACCATCGTCCTGGGTGAACGCACGCACGCGCATGATGCCGTGCAGTGCACCGGACGGTTCGTTGCGATGGCAGCCGCCGAATTCGCCGTAGCGGATCGGCAGTTCGCGATAACTGTGCAGGCCGGTGTTGAACACCTGCACATGGCCGGGACAGTTCATCGGCTTCAGCGCGTAGGTGTGCTTCTCGGACTCGGTGAAGAACATGTTCTCGGCGTAGTTGTCCCAGTGGCCGGACTTCTTCCACAGCGACACGTCCAGCACCATCGGGCAACGCACTTCCTGATAGCCGCTCTTCTTGTAGACGCCGCGCATGTACTGCTCGACCTGCTGCCAGATCGCCCAGCCATTCGGGTGCCAGAACACCATGCCAGGGCTTTCTTCCTGCTGATGGAACAGGTCGAGCTGCTTGCCGATCTTGCGATGGTCACGCTTCTCGGCTTCTTCGAGCTGGAACAGGTAAGCCTTCAGGTCCTTGTCGTTGAGCCAGGCGGTGCCGTAGATGCGGGTCAGCATCGCGTTGTTGGAATCGCCGCGCCAATACGCGCCGGCTACCTTCATCAACTTGAACGCGCGCAGCTTGCCGGTGTTCGGTACGTGCGGTCCGCGGCACAGGTCGGTGAACTCGCCCTGCGAATAGAGCGACAGTGGCTCGTCGGACGGGATCGACTCGATGATCTCGGCCTTGTAGTTCTCGCCCATGCCGCGAAAGAACGCTACCGCCTCGTCGCGTGACTTCACACTGCGCGTCACCGGCAACTGCTCGGCAACGACTTTGTTCATCTCCGCCTCGATCTTCGGCAGATCATCCGGCGTGAACGGCCGCTCGTAGGCAAAGTCGTAGAAGAAGCCGTTGTCGATCACCGGGCCAATCGTCACCTGTGCACCGGGATACAGCCGCTGCACCGCCTGCCCCATCAAGTGCGCCGTGGAGTGACGCAGGATCTCCAGCGCTTCCGGGCTCTTGTCGGTGATGATCTGCAGGCTGGCGTCGTGCTCGATCGGGAAGCTGGCATCCACCAGCTGGCCGTCGACCTTGCCGGCCAGCGTCGCTTTGGCCAGACCGGCGCCAATCGAGGCGGCCACGTCCTGCACGGTAACGGAGTGATCGAACGGCCGCTTGCTGCCGTCGGGTAACGTGATCTCAATCATGGGAACCATTCTCTGAAAAGCAAAAAAGGGCGAACGCCCTTTTCCCGGAAATACTAAAGGCGTGGTGGAATCAGCAATGGAAGCAGGTAGTTGCCATGTCGCACACTCGGCCAGCGCGAAACGCGGGCCACCTTCTTGATGGATGAAGTCGAGACGCTAGTTTAGCTCAAATCGGCTGTCAATCCTTGCTTATGCGGCCATGCAGATCAGCCGTCAGCGATAGAATGAATCCAACTATCCGAGGATCCTCGATGCGCATTCTGGTTACCGGTACCGCCGGCTTTGTCGGCGCCGCCCTGGCGCAGCGCCTGCTGGCACGCGGGGAGGAGGTCTATGGCTTCGACAACCACAACGACTACTACGATCCTGCGCTGAAGGAAGCCCGGCTCGCGCAATTCGCCGGTCATCCGAACTACATCCATCAGCGCGCCGATCTGGCTGATGCTGCCGCGGTGGATCACGCGTTCGCCACGTTCAAGCCGCAGCGCGTAGTGAATCTCGCCGCGCAGGCCGGCGTGCGCTATTCGCTGCAGAATCCGCGCGCCTATGTGCAGAGCAACCTGGTCGGGTTCGTCAACATCCTCGAAGCCTGCCGCCACGGCAACGTCGAGCATCTGGTTTACGCCTCGTCCAGCTCGGTCTACGGCGCCAACCGCAAGCTGCCGTTCGCAGTCGAGGACGCGGTCGATCATCCGGTCAGCCTGTACGCGGCCAGCAAGAAGGCCAACGAACTGATGGCGCATACCTACAGCCATCTGTACGGCCTGCCGACCACCGGCCTGCGCTTCTTCACCGTGTACGGGCCGTGGGGGCGGCCGGACATGGCGCCGATCCTGTTCGCCGACCGGATCAGCCGCGGCGAACCGATCGACGTGTTCAACCACGGCCACCACAGTCGCGACTTCACCTATGTCGACGACATCGTCGAGGGTGTAATCCGCGCCCTCGATCACCCTGCCGAACCTGATCCCGCGTACGACGCCGAAGCGCCGAATCCGGGCACATCGAACGCACCGTATCGCGTCTACAACATCGGCAACGACCAGCCGGTGCAGCTCATGCGTTTCATCGAACTGCTGGAGCAGAACTTCGGCCGCACCGTCGAAAAGCGCCTGCTGCCGATGCAGCCCGGTGACGTGCCCGATACCTGGGCGGACGTCTCGGCGTTACGCCGGGATGTCGGCTACGCGCCGGGCACGCCCATCGAGCAGGGCGTGAAAAAGTTCGCGGCGTGGTATCGCCAGTACTACGGACAGCGTTGAGCAAGCCTCAGAACGGCTTGGCGATCACCAGATAGATCACCGCCAGCAGCAGCAGCACCGGCAGCTCGTTGAGCCAGCGCAATGCCCGTGACGACGGCAATGCACCACCCGCGGCCTTGCGCTTGAGCAGACGACCGCACCCGATGAAATATGCGAGCAGCACGGCAACCAGGGTAAGTTTGGCGTCGATCCAGTGCATGCCTGCGGTCACGTTCGGCAACGTGGAGGGAAACACTCGCCAGCCCTGCCACAGGGTCACGCCGAACAGGAAGGCGAGGCCGAACATGTTGTGGCCGAACTTGTACAACCGCCGCCCCATCAGTTGCAGCCGTGCCTGCACTGCAGGTTCGTTGGCAGTCTCGGCCAGATTCACCAGGATCCGCGGCAGATAGAACACCGAAGCCATCCAGGCGATGACGAACAGCAGGTGCAGCGATTTGATCAGCAGGTAGGTCATGGAGAAAACACGTGGCCGCTGCAGCGCGCAGCGATGAGATGATAGCGCGCGCCCAGGATTACTCCGAAGCGGCAGCATTCACTCCTGTGCCGGACCGATCCGCTCCATCAGTGCCTGCAGCAAGCGTTCCTGCATGCCAGCATCGAGCGGCGCATTGTGGCGATCGGTCAGCTGGAAGAAATCCTCCACGCGTTCGCCAAACGTCGCGATGCGAGCGTCATGCACGCGCACCTCGGCATGCAGCATGATCTGCGCTACCGCGGCCAGCAGGCCGGGGCGATCTGTACCGACCAGCGCCAGCTGGGTGCGATCACCGGCAGCATGAAAACTGATCTTCGGTGTCATCTGGAAATGCTTTTGATGGCGCGACATGCCGCGTTTGCTCGGCTGCACGCCGGCGGATTGCGTCAACGCACGCTGCAATCTTTGTTGGAGTTCCTCCGCGCGCGCCGTGCTGACCGGCTGCTGGCTGTCCGCATCCAGCAACAGGAACGTATCCAATGCCATGCCGGTCGGCGAACTCAGGATGCGCGACTCCATCACCGAAAAGCGCAAACGGTCCAGCACCGCCGTGACGGTGGCGAACAGGCCATCGCGATCAGGCGTGTAGACAAACAGTTCGGTGCTGCCGCGTACCGACAACGGATGAACCGCGACCAGCGGTAGCGCGCCCTTCGCAAGCAGGATTGCGCCCGTTTGCCAGGCGATCTGCTCGGGCCGGTGACGCAGGAAGCTGAGCTGCGGGAAGTCCGCCCAGATCCGTACCACGTCAGCCTCGGCGTAGCCCTCGTTCATCAGCAGCGCCAGCGCATACTCGGAACATTCGTGCACGCGCACACCGATATCGCGCGGCAGCTCCACATCGCTGCGCAGCGCGTAACGGGTAGCCACGCACAGATCGGACAGCAGTCGATCCTTCCAGCCGTTCCACAGCCGCGGGCTGGTGCCGATGATGTCGGCGATGGTCAACAGGTACAGCTGACCGAGCCGCTCGCGCTCACCGACCAGTTCCGCAAACCGGTGCACCACATCCGGGTCGGTGATGTCCTGGCGCTGCGCAGTGGTACTCATCAGCAGATGCCAGCGCACCAGCCAGGCGACCCTCTCTATGTCGCTTGGTGACAACCCCAGCCGCGAGCAGAACGCGCGCGCATCCTGCTCGCCCAGCACCGAGTGATCGCCGCCACGGCCCTTCGCGATGTCGTGAAACAGCGCCGCCAGCAGCAGCACTTCGGGCTTGGGCAGGCTGACCCAGATTTCGCAGCCCAACGGAAATTCGCGGTGCGCCGCCGGGTCGGCGAAGCGCGCCATGTTGCGCAGTACGCGCAAGGTATGTTCGTCGACGGTGTAGACATGGAACAGGTCGTACTGCATGCGCCCGAATACTTTGCCGAACGCGGGCAGGATCGCCGCCAGCAGGCCGTGCCGGTTCATTCGCCACAGCGCCTCCACCGCTGGCGCGCCACGGCGCAATAGTCGCAGGAAGGCCGCCAGCACGTCGTCGTCATCGGCCAGCGTGTCGCCATGCACGGCGGTGGCCTGATGGATTCGCCGCATCGTGTCGGCGCTGAAGCCGACCAGGCCAGGCTGATCCAGCCGCGTGATGAAGATCTCCACCAGCGCGGCCGGCCGCTGCATGAACAGTTGCGGATCGCGCGCCGCCAGCCGCGAGCCATAGCGCAGGAACTCGGCCCCGACCGGCTGTGCCTCGCCCGGCGGCTCCAGCATTTCCACAAAACGCTCGGCCACCTGCACGCCGAGCCGCTCGACCTGGCTGGCCGCACGGTAGTAGCCCTGCATGAACTGTTCGACGCCGAGGTTCTTCTCGTGCTCATCCTCGAAACCCAACCGGGTGGCCAGCGCTCGCTGGTAGTCGAAAAGCAGCCGCTCCTCGGGCCGGCCAGCCTCCAGGTGCAGTGCGTAGCGATAGCGGCGCAAGGTGGCTTCGGACTGTTCCAGCGTGGCCAGTTCGGCCGGATCGAGCAGGCCTTCGGCCACCATGCCGCCCAAGCCGTCCGCGTGCGCCAGCCGTCGACCCATCCAGCGCAGCGAATCGAGCGTGCGCAAGCCGCCGGGGCCATCCTTCAGGTTCGGCTCGAGGTTGTAGGCCGTGTCGTCGTAACGGGCATGCCGGGCGTCGCGCTCGGCCAGCCGGGCGGCCAGATATTCATGCGGAGGCCATAGCACGGGGTCATCGACGATGGCCCGCAAGCTCGCATCGAATGCCGGATCGCCGGCCAGCCGCCGCGCATCCAGCAGGCTGGTGAATACGCTGGCATCCTGCGCCGCCAGTGCGCGGCACTGCGCAGGGTCGCGCACTGCATGACCCACCTTCAGGCCGATATCCCACAACGTGGCGAAGAACTGCTCCAGCGCGCGCAGGCGCGCGGGCTCGGGGGATTTCACCAGCGCCAGCAGGTCCACATCCGAATACGGAAACAACAGGCCACGGCCGAAGCCGCCGACGGCGAACAGTGTGGTTTCGCCGACTTCACCCAGGCAGGCGAGCCACACGTGTGCAACCACCCGCTCGACCGATTCGCCGCGGCGTCGCGCCAGCGCGCTGGCATCGGCACCATCGCGAAACGCGGTGGCCAACGCGCGGTCGACGTCACCCAGCAATTGCCGCAGTGCGCGACGTGCTTCGGCCGACACGCCGGAACGCGGCACCGCCACCGGAAGGCGCGGCAGCGGCGGCAAAGCGACAGAGCTTGGTGTCGGCGACATGGCTGGACGGAACTCCGTGAGCGCCTGGCGGCTTGCGGAAAAAAGCGACGGCCGTGCACTTCTACGTCATGTCTTCAGGCATCCGGCCATAGCGTGAGTATCTCGAAACCATCGTCGGTCACCGCGATGGTGTGCTCCCACTGCGCCGACAGCGAATGATCCTTGGTTACCACGGTCCAGCCATCCGGCAGCTGGCGGGTCTGCGGCTTGCCGGCGTTGATCATCGGCTCGATGGTGAAGGTCATGCCCTTCTTCAGTTCGACGCCGGCGCCGGGCTTGCCGTAGTGCAGCACCTGCGGTTCATCGTGATAGACCTTGCCGATGCCGTGACCGCAATATTCCTTGACCACGCTGAAACCCGCCGCCTCGGCATGCTGCTGGATCGCATGGCCGATATCGCCCAGGGTGGCACCCGGACGCACCGCCTGGATGCCGCGCATCATCGCCTCGAACGTGGTGTCGACCAGCCGTTTGGCCAGCACCGACGGGGTGCCTGCGACGTACATGCGGCTGGTGTCGCCATGCCAGCCGTCCTTGATCACGGTGACGTCGAGGTTGACGATGTCGCCGTCCTTGAGCACCTTACCCTCGTTCGGGATGCCGTGGCAGATCACATGGTTGACCGAGGTGCACAGGGTCTTGGGGAACCCGTGGTAACCGACGTTGGCCGGGATCGCCTTCTGCACGTTGACGATGTGCTCGTAGGCAAGCCGGTCCAGCTCCTCGGTGGTGACACCGGGCTTCACGTGCTCTTTCAGCATCGCAAGCACTTCGGCCGCCAGCCTGCCTGCAATGCGCATGCCTTCGAGGTCTTCGGGGGATTTCAGGGTAATGGCCATGCGTTCCACTCATATGGGCGGCAGAAGCTCTTGCAATCCAGCAACTTGCCGCGCTGCCGGCGTACCGGCTACAATTTCGGAGTTTTGCAGAACTGACGTACCCGTTTTAACGGTCGGCCAGCGCAAAGCGAACCGGGATTGTAACCCTCAGCGGTACAACACCCAAACCAACGCCACACACGTATCGGCACCGCCTTCGGGGTGCTGCGGCCTGCCCACCATTGAACCGGGCAAGTCGCGGTCGAAGCCGGGGATGCGTGGAGGTCCCAACCCCCAGGCCTTTCAAAGGCCCATGCAAGGAGTTACACCCATGGCACAAGTCACCATGCGTCAGATGCTCGAAGCCGGCGTCCATTTCGGTCACCAGACCCGTTACTGGAACCCCAAGATGGCTCCGTACATCTTCGGTGCGCGCGGCAAGATCCACATCATCAATCTCGAAAAGACCCTGCCGCTGTTCACCGACGCGATGAATTTCCTGTCGGCGCTGGCGCAGAAGCGCGGCACCGTGCTGTTCGTCGGCACCAAGCGTTCGGCCCGCGAGCCGTTGGCTGAAGAGGCTGCACGCGCCGGCATGCCGTTCGTCACCTCGCGCTGGCTCGGCGGCATGCTGACCAACTTCCGCACCGTCAAGCAGTCCGTGTCGCGCCTGAAGGAACTGGAAGCGGCCGAGACCGATGGCAGCTTCGAGAAGCTGGTCAAGCACGAAGTGCTGGCCCGTCGCCGCGAGCGCGACAAGCTGCAGGCTTCGCTGGGCGGCATCAAGGACATGAACCGTCTGCCTGACGCATTGTTCGTGATCGACATCGGCCACGAAGACATCGCCGTGCAGGAAGCCAAGAAGCTCGGCATCCCGGTGATCGCCGTGGTCGACACCAACTACAACCCGGAACTGGTCGACTACGCCATTCCGGGCAATGACGACGCGATCCGCGCGATCCAGCTGTACGCCCGCGCTGCCGCCGACTCGATCCTCGAAGGCAAGGCTGCCGCCCCGGCTGCTGCCCAGGGCGACGCGAACGACTTTGTCGAACTGGACGAGGAAGGCAACCCGGTCGCCAAGATCGATCGCAAGCCGGCCCCGCGCCGCGACGCCGCCCCGCGCAAGAGCGCACCGCGCCGTGAAGGCGGTCGTGATGGCGGCCGTGGCCCGCGCAACGACGGCGCGCCTGCCGCCAAGTAAGCGCAACGATGGCGGGTGATTCCGCCGTCGCATCCGCCGCGATAACCGCGCCGTGACACTCACCTGCCACGGCGCATCCAAGCATTAGAGGACTACCGATGAGCAATATTTCCGCCCAACTGGTCAAGGATCTGCGCGAGCGGTCCGGCGCCGGCATGATGGAATGCAAGAAGGCGCTGGTCGAGAACAACGGCGACATCGAAATCGCGATGGAATGGCTGCGCAAGTCCGGCCTGGCCAAGGCTGACAAGAAGGCCAGCCGCATCGCCGCCGAAGGCCGCATCGTGGCCGCCCAGGCACCGGGCAAGGCCGTGCTGGTCGAGATCAACTGCGAGACCGACTTTGTCGGCAAAGATGCCAGCTTCCTGAAGTTCACCGACACCGTCGCCGACGTCGCGCTGAATTCCGGTGCCGCCGACATCGACGCGCTGAAGGCTGCCGCCTACCCGGGTGCCAGCAACGTCGAGGAAGCCGCCAAGGTCCTGATCGCCACCATCGGCGAGAAGATCGACGTGCGCCGCATGGCTGTCGTCAAGAATGATGGCGTGATCGGCAGCTACACCCACGGCGGCCGCATCGGCGTGCTGGTCGCGCTCAAGGGCGGTTCCGAGGAGCTGGCCAAGGGCATCGCGATGCATGTCGCCGCGATGAACCCGGCCTATGTCCGCGCCGATGACGTTCCCGCCGAATTCCTGGCCAAGGAAAAGGACATCGCGCTGAGCCAGATGTCCGACAAGGAAAAGGCCAAGCCGGCCGAGATCCTCGAGAAGATTGTCGCCGGCAAGGTCCACAAGATCATCGCCGAAGTCACCCTGCTCGGTCAGCCGTACGTGCTGGACACCAACACGACCGTCGCCGACGCGCTGAAAAAGGAAGGTGCCGATGTCATCTCGGTGGCCCGCCTGGCCGTCGGCGAAGGCATCGAGAAGGTCCAGGAAGACTACCTGGCTGAAGTGGCCAAGGCGATGCAGGTCTAAGCGACTTCCAGACCATCAAGCTGCGAAAAGCCGCGGGAAACCGCGGCTTTTTTGTGGATGCATCTCTCACGAATCACGTCGTCACATGATTGGGCAGCGGGAAGCTCCCAACCATTGCAACGACAGCCCGACGCCAGCGTTCCGGCAGGAGCCCGCTACCGCTACAATGCATCGGTTTGCCCCACACAATCCGGAGATTCCATGAGCGACCAGCCCAAGTACCATCGCATCCTGCTCAAGCTCTCCGGTGAAGCCCTGATGGGCGACGCCGACTACGGCATCGATCCGAAAGTGATCGGCCGGCTCGCCGACGAGATCATCGAGGTGCAGCGTACCGGCGTGCAGATCGGCATCGTGATCGGCGGCGGCAACATCTTCCGCGGTGCCGGCCTGGCCGCTGCCGGCATGGATCGCGTCACCGGCGATCACATGGGCATGCTGGCCACCGTGATGAATGCGCTGGCGATGCAGGACGCGATCGAAAAGCGCGGCGGCTTTGCGCGCGTGACCAGTGCCATCCAGATCCATGACGTGGCCGAGGATTACATCCGCCGCCGTGCAATCCGCCATATCGAGAAAGGCCGCATCGTGCTGTTCGCCGCCGGCACCGGCAACCCGTTCTTCACCACCGACTCCGCTGCTGCGCTGCGCGCGGTGGAAATCGGTGCCGACCTGCTGCTGAAGGCGACCAAGGTGGACGGCGTGTACACCGCCGATCCGGCCAAGGACCGCAACGCCACCCGTTACGACCGGCTCGGCTACGACGACGTGATCGAGCGCAAGCTGGCCGTGATGGACACCGCTGCGATCGCGTTGTGCCGCGACCACCAGATGCCGCTGCGCATCTACGACATGACCGTGCCGGGCAATCTGATGCGGATCATGCAGGGTGAGCCGATCGGCACCATGGTCGATGGCGGCTGAACTCGCCTGCGCCAGGGTATGACTCCGTCACTGCTATAATCAAACGTTGCAGATTTACCGGGAAACGCCACATGCTCAACGACATCAAGAACGATGCCCATACCCGCATGGGCAAGAGCATCGACTCGCTCAAGCACGACCTCACCCGCATTCGCACCGGCCGCGCCAGCACCTCGCTGGTGGACCACATCAAGGTGCCCTACTACGGCGCCGACATGCCGCTGAGCCAGGTCGCCTCGGTGTCGCTGGCCGATGCGCGCACGATCATCATCACGCCGTGGGAAAAGAACATGGTGGCGCCGATCGAAAAGGCGCTGATGGCTTCCGACATCGGCATCACGCCGACCACCGCCGGCACCGTGATCCGCCTGAACATGCCTGCGCTCACCGAAGAGCGCCGCCGGGAGCTGGCCAAGCACGTCGGCCACGAAGGCGAGAACGCCAAGATCGCGATCCGCAACGTGCGCCGCGACGCCCTGCAGCAGGTCAAGGACCTGCTCAAGGAGAAACTGATTACCGAAGACGACGAAAGCCGCGTCGACGACGAGATCCAGAAGCTCACCGATCGCGCGGTCAAGGATGTCGACGCCGTGTGCAAGGCCAAGGAAGAGGAGCTGATGGCGCTCTGAGCGCCGTCACGCCCGCCATGTCCGGCGCCGAGGCCGCCCAGGTTCCGCGCCACGTTGCCATCGTGATGGACGGCAACGGCCGCTGGGCCAAGGCCCGCCATCGCCCGCGCAGCTTCGGCCACAATGCCGGCCGCAAGGCGGTGCGTGAGGTGGTGGAAGCCTGCCTTCGCGAAGGCGTGCAGGCACTGACCCTGTTCGCGTTCTCCAGCGAAAACTGGCAGCGCCCGCAGGACGAGGTAGGCGCCCTCATGGGGCTGTTCGTGCGAGCGCTCGACAAGGAAGTGGAGGAGCTGCATGGCCACGGTGTGCGGCTGCGTTTCATCGGGGACCTGAGTGCGTTCGACGAGCCACTGCGCCAGCTCATGCAGGCGGCGATGACCCACACTGCCGGCAACACCAGGCTGCAGGTGAATATCGCCGTCAGCTACGGCGGTCGCTGGGATATCGTGCAGGCCAGCCGCCAGGCCGCCGCCGCCGTTGCACGAGGCGAGCTGCGCGCCGAGGACATCGACGAAACCTGTCTGGGCCAATGGATGAGCCTGGCCGACCTGCCGCCGCTGGATCTGTTCATCCGCACCGGCGGCGAATGCCGCATCAGCAACTTCCTGTTGTGGCAGGTTGCCTACGCCGAACTGTACTTTACCGATACCTTGTGGCCCGATTTCGACCAGGCTTGCCTGCGCCAGGCCATTGAAGACTATGCCCGCCGGGAGCGCCGTTACGGTCGCACCGGCGAGCAGGTCGCCACCGCTTCCTGAGGATTCCCATGCTGCTTCAGCGCACCCTCACCGCCATGGTGCTCGCGCCGCTGGCGATCCTGATCATCCTGCTGTCGTCGAGCGTCGTGTTCGCGATGATCGTCTCGCTGGCGTTCCTCGCCGCCCTGTGGGAATGGGCCCAGCTGAGCGGGCTGAAGAGCCCGTCATGGCGTGCCGGCTTGCTGGTCGTGGCGGCATGTGTGTTCGGGCTGCTGTGGTGGGCTCGCGCCACTGCGGTGACGCCGCTGCTGCTGGCCGCTGGCGTAGCCTGGTGGCTGCTGGCCTGCCTGTGGCTGCGCCATTTCGCGTTTGCCGCGGCACCCACCCGCGAGAATCTCGCGCTGAAGCTGCTCGCCGGTGCCTTCGTGATCTTCCCGACCTGGGTGGCCTTGATCGCCATCCACGCGCACCAGCCGAACGGACCGTGGTGGACCCTGCTTGCGCTGTTGATCGTGTGGGCATCCGACATCGGTGCGTACTTCAGCGGCCGCACGTTCGGCAAACGCAAGCTGGCGCCGCAGATCAGCCCCGGCAAGACCTGGGCCGGTGCGTATGGCGCGATGGTGGCCGGCGTGGTGGTCGCCGAGGTCGGCGGCTGGCTGCTCGATGTGCGCGGTGCGCCGTTGTTTGCGCTGGCTCTGCTGGCCGTGCTCACGGTGTCCGTGTCGATCGTCGGCGACCTGACCGAGAGCCTGATGAAACGGCATGCCCAGGTGAAGGATTCGGGCACCATTTTCCCCGGCCATGGCGGCCTGATGGATCGACTGGACAGCGTGTTCGCCGCGTTGCCGGTGTTCGCCGCCGGCATGCTGCTGCTGGATCTCTGAAATGAATAATGTCGCCGTCCTCGGCGCCACCGGTTCGATCGGCGGCAACACGCTCGACGTGGTCGCGCGTCACCCGGGGCGTTTCCGCGCAACCGTACTGACCGCGCATCGCCAGGTCGAGGCGTTGGTCGCCCTGTGCGTACAGCATCGACCGGAACTCGCGGTGATCGCCGACCCCGCCCTGGAAGCCGAGCTGTCGCGTCGGCTGGTGGCCGCCGGTGTGCGCTGCGAAGTGGCCAGCGGGCATGCCGCGCTCGCCACCGCCGCTGCCAGCAGCCTGTGCGACACCGTGGTGGCCGCGATCGTCGGCGCCGCCGGGCTGGAATCCACGTTGGCCGCCGCGCATGCAGGCAAGCGCCTGTTGCTGGCCAACAAGGAATCCATCGTGATGGCCGGCCCGCTGCTGCTGGAAGCAGTGGCTGCCGGTGGCGGCGCGCTGATCCCGATCGACTCCGAACACAATGCGCTGTTTCAATGTTTACCGCCTCAGTGCCTGCCCGGCGGTCACCCCGACCTGCGCAAGAGCGGTGTGCGTCGCCTCATCCTGACCGCGTCCGGCGGCCCCTTTCGCGGACGCACGCGGACGCAGCTGGCCGACATCACGCCGGACCAGGCCTGCAAGCACCCGAACTGGGTGATGGGCCGCAAGATCTCGGTCGATTCGGCCACCTTGATGAACAAGGGGCTGGAAGTGATCGAGGCACACCATCTGTTCGGTGCGCCGGCCGACGTGATCGAGGTGGTGGTGCACCCGCAGAGCCTGATCCACTCGATGGTCGAGTACGTCGACGGTTCGGTGCTGGCCCAGCTGGGCAACCCGGACATGCGCACCGCGATCGCCCATGCGCTGGCCTGGCCCGAGCGAGTGGAGGCCGGCGTCGCCCCGCTGAATCTGACCGCCTGCGCACCGCTGCAGTTCGAGCAGCCGGATCTGGTCACCTTCCGTTGTCTGGCGCTCGCATTCCAGGCGCTGCGCGAGAGTGGTGATGCCCCGGCCGTACTGAATGCCGCCAACGAGATCGCGGTGGAGGCCTTCCTCGCCGGCACCCTGCCGTTCCTGTCGATCGCCGATGTGGTCGAGGCCGTGCTTGCGGAACTGCCGGCGCAAGCCGTGGTCGATGTTCAGTCCCTGTGTGAACGCGACCGCGTCGCCCGTGAAGCGGCCCGTCGCATTCTGCGCAATGCTTGCTGATATTCTTGCTTCGATGACTTTTCCGTACGGTACTTGATGACTCCCTTCTTCGGCTCGGTGTTCTGGTTGCTGGTCACGCTTGGCGTGCTGGTGACCTTTCATGAATTCGGCCACTACTGGGTCGCCCGCCGCTGTGGCGTCAAGGTGCTGCGTTTTTCGATCGGTTTCGGCACGGCCATCTGGAAGCGGGTGGGCCGCGACGGCACCGAGTATCAGATTGCCGCGATCCCGCTGGGCGGCTACGTCAAGATGCTCGACGCACGCGAGGGCGAGGTTGATCCGGCCTTGCGCGACCAGGAATTCACCGGCAAATCGGTCTGGAAGCGCATCGCCATTGTCGCTGCCGGGCCGGGTTTCAACCTGATCTTCACCCTGGCGGCGTTCTGGCTGATGTTCATGCTGGGTCGCCCGGACGTGGCGCCGGTGGTGACCGCAACCCCGCAAAGCATCGCCGCCAAGGCAGGCATCCAACCGGGCGACCGCATCCTCAGCATCGATGGCCGGGCGGTAACCACCTGGACCGATTCGATGGATGCGGTGGCCAACGCCCTGTTGGGGCGTTCGCCGCTGCCGCTTACCGTGCGCGGCAGTGACGGTCATTCACGTCAACTGACCTTGCCGCTGAACGAATTGCCGCCGGGCCAGGACGTGGGCCAATACCTGGACAAACTCGGGCTGCAACTGGCGCCGCCGCCAGCGATCGCCGCCACTGTCATGGCTGGCCAGCCGGCCGCGTTGGCTGGCATGCAGGGCGGCGATCGCATCGTCAGTGTCAACGGCAAACCGGTGAGCGACTTCCTCGCGTTCGGCAAACAGGTACAGGCCGATGCCTCCAAGTCACCGCAGCTGGCCGTCATCGTGGAGCGTGCAGGCCAGCCACTGCCGCTGAACATCACCGCCAGGTGGGAATCGCTGGAAGGCCAGCCACAGAAATGGGTGATGGGTATCGGCGCACCGTCGATCGAACCGGCCACCGTGCACTATGGCCCGATCAAGGCACTGGGTGCCTCGTTCAGTACCACCTGGCGCAACACCACGCAGACCTTCAGCATGCTTGGCAAGATGCTGACCGGCCAGGCTTCGACCAGAAACCTTTCCGGGGTCATCGGCATTGCCGAAGTGGCCAATGCGTCGGCCAACATGGGGCTACCCTGGTTCCTGCAGTTTCTGGCGCTGGTGTCGCTGAGCCTGGCGATTCTCAACCTGCTGCCGATACCGGTCCTGGATGGCGGGCACCTGCTGTATTATGTTGTCGAGTTGATCAAAGGCAGCCCGGTCAGCGAACAGACGATGATTGTCGGTCAGTACATCGGGCTGGCGTTGCTGTTCACCCTGATGGGGTTGGCGTTCTACAACGATATCCACCGCATGTTGCTGTCGTGACACCGATGGTCGGTGACAGCAGCATCTCGGCGACACGCCAGCCAGCGGCAGCAAGGCGCGGCGGCGTGTCAACCAAAGCACTTCTGCGGTGGATTGCAGACTCTCTTTCGAGGCAGGGCCCGGCCCTGCCTCATGCGTTGATCGGAGCAGCCGCGCTGGCTGCTCCATCGAAATAACCCAACGGAATCGACGATGAAGCGTATCGCCGCGCTGATCCTGCTTGCCTCCCTCTCCGCCAATGCGTTCGCGTTCGACCCGTTCGTGGTGTCCGACATTCGCATCGACGGCCTCAGCCGCATTTCTGCCGGTACGGTTTACAACTACCTGCCTGTGAACAAGGGTGACCGGCTGACCAGCGACGAGGCCCAGCGGGCCATCCGGGCGCTGTACCAGACCAAGTTCTTCAGCGACGTGGAATTCGATCGCGACGGCGACATCCTGGTGATCAAGGTGGTCGAGCGGCCGTCCATCGCCAAGCTGACCCTGCGCGGCAACAAGGACATCAAGACCGATGACCTGAAGAAGGGCCTGAAGGAAATCGGACTCACCGAAGGCGAAACCTTCGACCGGCTGGCGCTGGACAATGTGCAGCAGGAACTGATCCGGCAGTACTACAACCGCGGCAAGTACAACGTATCGGTGGAGCCGCACGTGACCCGGCTGGACCGCAACCGCGTCGCCGTCGAGATCGAGATCCGCGAGGGCAAGGCAGCCAAGATCAAGGAACTGAACATCCTCGGCAACCACGCGTTCGCCGACAAGCAGATCCGCGACGGCTTTGAATCGAACACCAGCAACTTGATGTCATGGTATTCGAAGGACGATCAGTACTCCCGTGAAAAGCTCTCCGGCGATCTGGAGAAGCTGCAGTCCTATTACATGGATCGCGGCTACGCCGACTTCGGCGTCGATTCCACCCAGGTGGCGATCGCGCCGGACAAGCGCGCGATGTACATCGATGCCAGCATCAAGGAAGGTGAAATCTACAAGGTCGCCAGCGTCAAGCTGCTCGGCGAGCTGATCCTGCCGGAGAAGACCATGCGCCAGCTGGTCTTCGTCAAGGAGGGCGAAACCTTCAACCGCGGCGCGATCGAGGAGAGCAGCAAGGCGATCAAGGCGGTGCTGGCCAATATCGGCTACGCCTACGCCAAGGTCACTCCGGTTCCCAAACTGGACAAGGAAAAGCGCACGGTCGACCTGACCATGTACATCGAACCGGGTCAGCGCGTGTACGTGCGCCGGGTGGTATTCGAGGGCAACACCCGCACCGAAGATGGCGTGCTGCGTCGTGAAATGCGCCAACTCGAAGGCTCCTGGTATTCGCAGGCCGCGCTCGATCGCTCCAAGATCCGCCTGCAGAAACTCGGCTACTTCAAGAAGGTCGACATCGACAAGAAGCTGGTCGCTGGCACGCAGGATCAGGTGGACGTCAGCGTCAAGGTCGAGGAGCAATCCGCCGGCAGCATGCAGTTCGGCGTCGGCTATTCGCAGTACTCCGGCATCATCCTGAATGCCTCGGTATCGCAGAACAACCTGTTCGGCACCGGCGACAGCTTCTCGATCAGCGGCGAGCGCAGCAGCTATCAGACCAATCTCGGCGTCAACTACTACAACCCCTATCTGACCGACAGCGGCATCGGCATCGGCTACAGCGCGTCGTACTCGAAGACCGACTACGGCAATACCGATTTCGCGAACTACGCTACCAGCGCCAAGAGTTTCTCCACCTATCTGGGCATACCGATCACCGAGACGGACGGCGTGCGCATCGGCATGGGCATCAGCAGCAACAAGGTCAACCTGTTCGATGGCTATAGCCCGCAGATACTGATCGATTACCAAAACCAGATCGGCAACAAGACGATCCACTCGTGGACCGGAACGCTGGGCTGGAATCACGACACCCGCAACGGCTACTGGGCACCTACCCGCGGCGGCCTGATCTCCGCCTCGACCGACATCGCCCTGCCCGGTTCGACCGTGCAGTACTGGAAGCTCACCACCGAGATCAACCACTACTGGCCGATCGGCAAGGGTTTCGTCCTGTACCTGGATGGCCAGGTCGGTTATGGGCAGACCTATGGCGGCAACGGCATCAGCGATACCGCATTCGATGCGCTGAAAGCGGCGAGTCTGGTGGCCAATCCCAACCATGTGCTGACCGACATGCGCCAGGATTTCCCGTTCTGGCAGAACCTCTACGCCGGCGGCGTGCGCGATGTACGCGGCTTCCAGGACAACACGCTGGGGCCTCGCGTTTGCATCGACGGCAGTGCTCCCATCGCCAACGGCACCTGCAACGGCGGCGCCTACTATTCGCAACCGGTCGGCGGCTCGTTCAAGGTGCTCGGCACGGCGCAGGTCTACCTGCCGTTGCCGTTCCTGAAGGACGTCAATACGGCGCGCGTGTCCTGGTTCTTGGATGCCGGCAATGTCTACAAGGACTACCAGAGCTTCAACGCTTCGGACCTGCGCGCATCCACCGGCCTGTCGCTGCAATGGCAGGCGCCGATCGGACCGCTGATCATCAGCTTCGCCGTGCCGTTCCGCTCGTCGGCCGCGGACCGTCACTACGAGGAGCGGATCCAGTTCACTTTCGGCAGTCAGTTCTGACCTGGTCCCACGATCAGGGAACCAAAGAAAGCGCGGCCATGCCGCGCTTTCTTTTGCCGGCCGGCGCGCTGCACCTCATGGCGCCACCCCCTACAATGACCGGCAGGTTCTGGAGCCAGGCATGAGCGCAATCACCTACACCGTAGCCGAGCTGGCCGATCGCTTTGGGCTCACCTTCAGCGGTGATGGCACGCACGTCATCGAGGGCGTCGGCACGCTGGCCGGGGCAGGTCCCAGCCAGCTGAGCTTCCTCTCCAACAGCAAGTACACCGCCCAGTTGACGGCGACCCGCGCAGGCGTGGTGGTGGTGCGCGAGGAAAACCTCGCTGACTGCCCGGGCGCCGCCCTGGTCGCCCGCGATCCCTACGTTGCCTACGCGCAGATCGCCGCGCTGTTCGAACGGCTGCCCGCAGCACCACCGGGCATCCATCCCAGCGCCGTGATCGCCGCCGGAGCGCGGGTGAGCGGCAGCGCCAGCATCGGCCCCTGCTGCGTGATCGAGAACGGTGCCGTGATCGAAGACGGCGCGATCCTGGGGCCGCATTGCATCATCGGGGAAGATTGCACGGTCGGCGCACAGTCACGGCTGGTGGCGCGGGTCACCCTGGTCACGCGGGTCACGCTGGGGCGACGGGTGCTGGTGCATCCGGGCGCGGTGATCGGCTCGGACGGCTTCGGCCTCGCCTTCGATCGCAGCGCATCCGATCACGGCAGTTGGATCAAGCTGCCGCAGTTGGGCGGCGTACGCATCGGCGACGACTGCGAGATCGGCGCGAACACCACGATCGACCGCGGCGCGCTGGACGACACCGTGCTGGAAGAGGATGTACGGCTGGACAACCAGATCCAGATCGCCCACAACGTGCACGTCGGCGCGCACACTGCCATGGCTGGCTGCGCCGCGGTGGCCGGCAGCGCGAAGATCGGCCGCTACTGCATGATCGGCGGCAACGCCGGGGTGCTTGGCCATCTGGAGCTGGCCGATCGGGTTACCATTACCGCCAAGAGCCTGGTCACACATTCAATCCGCGAGCCCGGCGAATATTCATCCGGCGTGCCGCTGCAGGACAACCGTCAGTGGCGCAAGAACGCCGCACGCTTCAAGCATCTGGACGAGTACGCGCGCCGACTGTCGGCGCTGGAGAAGGACAGCAACAATGAGTAAAAAAATCGGGTCCCTGTCATTGCCGATCAACGTGGAGCAGATCCAGGAACTGCTGCCGCACCGCTATCCGTTCCTGCTGGTGGATCGCGTGATCGAGATCGTGCCCGACGTGAGCGTGGTCGCACTCAAGAACGCGACCATCAACGAACCATTTTTCCAGGGGCACTTCCCCGGCCATCCGGTGATGCCCGGCGTGCTGATCGTCGAGGCCATGGCGCAAACCGCCGGCCTGCTTACCCAGATCAGCCGCCGCATGAAGGGCGACAACGGCAGCCCGTTGTTCTATCTGGTCAAGGTCGACAATGCACGTTTCAGTGCACCCGTGGTCCCCGGCGACCAGTTGCGGCTGGAGGTCAGACTGAAACGCCTGATGCGCGGCATGGGCCTGTTCGTGGCACGCACACTGGTCGACGGCAACGAAGTGGCCAGTTGTGAACTGATGTGCGCCGCGAGGGCCGAAAAATGATCCCCGCCGGCTCGATTCACCCTACTGCGCTGATCGATCCTTCAGCCGTCATTGGCGCCAACGTCAGCATCGGCGCCTACAGCGTGATCGGTGCCGAGGTGGAAATCGGCGATGGCACGGTGATCGGGCCGCATGTGGTGATCGAGGGGCCGACCCGGATCGGCCGCGACAACCGCATCACCCAGTTCGCCTCGCTCGGCGGCGCGCCCCAGGACAAGAAATTTGCCGGCGAACGCGCCGAGCTGGTGATCGGCGACCGCAACCTAATCCGTGAATTCGTCACCATCAATCGCGGCACCGGCGACGGCGGCGGCGTCACCCGCATCGGCAACGACAACTGGGTACTTGCCTACGTGCATGTGGCGCACGACTGCCAGGTCGGCAACAACGTGGTGTTCTCCAACTACGCAGCGCTCGCCGGACACGTGGAGATCGGCGACTGGACGATCCTCTCCGGTTATTCCGGCGTACACCAGTTCTGCAAGGTCGGCGCGCACGCGTTCATCGGCATGGGCTGCCTGGTCGGCCATGACGTGCCGCCGTTCGTGATGATGGCCAACGAGCAGCAAGGCCGTCCGCGCGGCATCAACAGCGAAGGGCTGAAACGCCGCGGTTTTGACGCCAGCCGCATCGCGGCGATCAAGCGTGCCTATCGCACCTTGTACATGGCCGGCATGGCGTTGCCCGAGGCGCGTGAAAAACTCGCCGAGCAGGCACGCGAAAGCGATGACGTGCGGGCCATGCTCGAGTTTCTCGATCACAGCGAGCGGGCGCTCGCGCGCTGATATGTGCGCAGCACATATCAGCAGATCAAGCACGCGAACTTGCTCTAGCTGGAACTGAATCATGCCAGCCACTGAGACTGACCAGGCCCCCATCATCGCCCTCCTCGCCGGCGAGGATTCCGGCGACCAGCTTGGCGCCGACCTGATCATCGCGCTGCGCCAGCGTTACCCGCATGCGCGTTTCATCGGCATCGGTGGCGCCCGGATGCAGGCGCAGGGCTTCGAATCCTGGTACGACATCCGCGAGCTGTCGTTGTTCGGCTTCAGCGAAGTGATCAGCCACCTGCCCCGGCTGTTGCGCTTGCGCAAGGCACTCGTTGCGCGTCTGCTGCAGGCGAAGCCAATCGTAGTGATCGGCATCGACGCGCCCGATTTCAATCTCGGCGTGGAGCAGCGCCTGAAGCAGGCTGGCTTGCTGACCGTGCATTACGTCAGCCCGTCGGTCTGGGCGTGGCGCGAGAAACGCGCTGAAAAGATCGGCCGCAGCGCCGACCGCGTGCTCTGCCTGTTCCCGATGGAGCCACCGATCTACGCGAAACACGGCATCGATGCCCGCTTTGTCGGCCACCCGCTGGCCGATCGTTTCGCGCTGGTTTCCGATCGCGTGGGTGCACGCGATGCCCTGCAGTTGCCGCAGCAGGCGCCGGTGCTGGCCGTGTTGCCCGGCAGCCGTCCGTCCGAAGTGGCGCGACTCGGCCAGACTTTCATCGACGCCGCAAGCCGCGTCGCCGCCGCCTTGCCCGGATTGCGCATCGTGATACCGGCCGCCAATCCGCAGGTGCACGCCAGGCTCAAGGAACTGCTGGACAACGGACCGCGCGATGAAGCGGCGCCCTTGCTGCTGGACGGCCATGCGCATGAAGCCATGCTGGCTGCCGATGTGGTGCTGCTGGCATCCGGCACTGCCACGCTGGAGGCGATGCTGGCCAAGCGGCCGATGGTCGTGGGCTACCGCGTCGCGCCGCTGAGCTACCGCATCGCCCGTGCGATGAAAATGTTGAAGACCGATGTCTATGCGCTACCCAATATCCTGGCGCGCGCCAGTGGTCTCGGCGGCGACCTGCTGGTGCCCGAACTGATGCAGGACGACTGCACGGCCGGGAACCTGGCCAACGCCACGCTCGCACTGTTCCGTGACAGTGAACGACGCGGCGCGATCGTCGCCGCGTTCGAGCAGCTGCATCAGTCATTGCGAAGTGGTCTGGAAGGTCACGCGGGAGATCGCGCGGCAGCTGCCATAGCCGAATTGATCGACGAAAAACATGCCGGTGGGTAAGTTTTCGGCGAGTACCGGCCCCTCATCGCAACCATCTCTCCAAGAGAGAGCCAGCGCGAACGCAAAGAACATGCTTGTGGCCGGCGTGGACGAGGCCGGTCGCGGCCCGTTGGCTGGCCCACTGGCAGTAGCCGCCGTGATCCTCGACCCGGATCGCCCGATCGCCGGGCTCAACGATTCCAAGAAACTCAGTGCGGCGAAGCGCGAGGCGTTGTATCCGCAGATCATCGAACGCGCGCTGGCGTATTGCATCGTATTGATCGAACCGGATGAGATCGATCGCCTGAATATCTTCCAGGCCACCATGACCGGCATGAGTCGCGCTGTGGCCGGCCTCGCCCTGGTGGCACATGAGGCACTGATCGATGGCAACAAGCTGCCAAAGGACCTTCCTTGCCGCGGCCGCGCCATTGTCGGTGGCGATGCGCTGGAGCCGGCGATCAGCGCCGCCTCGATCCTGGCCAAGGTCAGCCGCGACCGCCTGATGGTGGGGCTGGATGCCATTCATCCCGGCTACGGCTTTGCCATTCACAAAGGCTACCCGACTCCAGTGCACCTGAATGCATTGCAGCAGCTCGGGCCATGCGTGCAACATCGCCGCAGCTTTGCGCCGGTGCGCGTGCTGCTGGATCAGGCGAGATTGTTCTGATCAGCCAACCAGGAATCCTGACGCATGCAAATCGCCTGATTGCGCCACGAACGAGATTGATCGGTATAGCCCATTGAGTCTATGCAACTTTCCCCCGCGCACGCGCATCACTCCCTACAGGAATCCCCGCCTGCACGGACGCGCCAGCAACACCGGCCTGTCCACGCGAGACACGCCGACCAGCTGTCATTAGCGCCCCCATTGGCGCACTCATCGACTGCAGGAACCGTGCCATGATGCTTCCGAACACTCTCTCATCCAAATCGCCGATGCCGGCAGCCATGCCCTCCGCAACAGCCACCATGACGCCAGGCGAAGTCGGCGATGACGGCCTGACCCACGCCGACTACAACCTTCAGCCGTTGCTGGTGAAAAGCCTCGACCACTACGTCATCCCTGTCGACGAAAGCGAACTCGAACGCTTTCATATCCGCTGATTGCGCCCGACACGGCTTTCGCCGTCCAGCCCCTGTTGCTACGCTGGCCATACCAACCAGGGGATGGATGATATGCGCAAGATCGTGGCCGCACTGATCGGACTGCTGCTCTGCCTTGCTGCGAGCGCTGCAGTGAACCCCGGCGATACGCCACCGGATGCTCTCGGCTCGACCCAGGACGGGCAGGTCATAAGCGTGTCCTCCCTGCACGGCAAAGTGGTGGTCATCAGCTTCTGGGCCACGTGGTGCGGCTACTGCATGAAAGAGATGCCGGTGCTGGCCAACTTGCAGAAGCTGGCCAGCGAACGTGGCCTGCAGTTACAGGTAGTCACGGTCAACGACAAGGAGGATCGACGCACCTTCGTCAATACCGTTCGCGTGCTCCGACCGCGCCTGCCCGGACTGCTGATGACATGGGATCGCGACGGCACCATCGGCAAGCCCTACGGCACCGACAAAAGCATCCCGGTGATGGTGATGCTGCATCGGGACGGCACCGTGGCACATGTCCATGTCGGCTACGGCGAAGACATGCTGGACAGTCTGGTGGCCGAGATCAACGCGCTGCTCAGCGAGCCGTCGCCTGCTTCGACGGCGGTCGCGGCAAACTGATTGTCGGCGGCCGGCGAGACGCCAACACGCTTTGCGCAAACCACGCGGAAGTCAATCTTGCCGCTGGACGGAGCGCCGGTTAGCCTGCATGGACTCACCGCGTAAACCTGCATGACCGTCCGCTATACCCACCTGCACCTGCACAGCGAATATTCGCTGGTCGATTCGACCATCCGCATCAAGGCGCTGGTCGCTGCGTGCGTGCGCGATGGCATCCCGGCGGTGGCGCTGACCGACGAATGCAACATGTTCGCGCTGGTGAAGTTCTACAAGGCATGCAGCGCCGCCGGCATCAAGCCGATCGGCGGCTGCGACCTGTGGATTTCCGCACCCGACGACCCGCGTCCGTGGCGACTCACCCTGCTGTGCCAGAACCACGACGGCTACCTCAACCTGTCACGGCTGGTATCGCGCGCATGGCAGGAAGGCCAGCACGGCGGTCGTGCGCTGGTTGAAGCGGGCTGGCTGAATGCGGACGCCTGCGGCGGGCTGATCGCCCTGCTCGGTCGCGAAAGCGAAGTGGGCCGCATCGCGGTCAACCAGGGCATCGAGGCGGCGCTGACAAAGCTGCGCCCGCTGACCCGGCTGTTTCCGGGGCGGCTCTATCTGGAGCTGACCCGCTGCGGCCGCGACGGTGAGGAAAACTGGAACGCTGTTGCGCTCACGCTGTCGGCGGAACTGGGCCTGCCGGTGCTGGCCAGCAACGACGTGCGCTTTCTCAAGCAGGACGACTTCGGCGCGCATGAGGCACGCGTGTGCATCAACCAGGGCCGCGTGCTGGCCGACCCCAAGCGCCCGCGCGATTACAGCGACCAGCAATACCTGAAGACGCCGGACGAGATGGCCGCGCTGTTCGCCGACCTGCCGGAGGCGCTGGAAAACAGCGTGGAGCTGGCCAGGCGCTGCAACCTGGAGTTGCAGTTCGGCAAATATTACCTGCCCGACTTCCCGGTACCGGCCGGCCACGATCTCAACAGCCACATCCGCGAACTCTCGCGGCAGGGCCTGCGCGAACGCCTGGCCAGCGCGCCGCTGGCTGCCGGCCACACGCTACCCGACTACGAGGCACGGCTGGAACGCGAGCTCGACGTCATCGTCGAGATGGGTTTCCCCGGCTACTTCCTGATCGTTGCGGACTTCATCAACTGGGGCAAGCAGAACGGCATCCCGGTCGGCCCGGGCCGCGGTTCCGGCGCCGGCTCGCTGGTCGCCTGGGCGCTGAAGATCACCGACCTCGACCCGCTGCAGTTCAACCTGCTATTCGAGCGTTTCCTCAACCCCGAACGCGTGTCGATGCCCGACTTCGACATCGACTTCTGCATGGACCGCCGCGACGAGGTGATCGACTACGTGTCGCGCAAGTACGGCCGCGATCGCGTCAGCCAGATCATCACCTACGGCTCGATGGCGGCCAAGGCCGTGCTGCGCGACTCCGGACGCGTGCTCAGCATGCCGTATGGCCAGGTCGACCGGCTGGCCAAGATGGTGCCGCCACGGCCACTTGATCTCACCTTGTCCGACGCACTCGGCCGTTCGGAAAAATCGAAGAAGGAAACCGATCGCGTCGTCAGGGAATTTTGCGAAGCCTACGAGCACGATGAAGACGCCCGCGCGCTGATTGACCTTGCGCTGAAACTCGAAAACCTCACCCGCAACGCCGGCAAGCACGCCGGCGGCGTGGTGATCGCGCCGACCCCGCTCACCGATTTCGCACCGCTGTACTGCGAAGCGGGCGGCGGCGGCGTGGTGACCCAGTACGACAAGGACGACGTCGAGGCCGTCGGTCTGGTCAAGTTCGACTTCCTCGGCCTGCGCACGCTGACCATCATCGACTGGGCGGTGAAGGCGATCAACGTGCGCCGCGCGAAAATCGGCGAAGCGCCGCTGGATATTTCGCAGCTGCCGCTGGACGACCCGAAGCCGTACGAGCTGTTGAAGAAGGCGCAGACCGTCGCGGTGTTCCAGCTCGAATCCTCCGGCATGCAGCGCATGCTCAAGGACGCCAAGCCCGACCGCTTCGAGGACATCATCGCGCTGGTGGCGCTGTACCGTCCCGGCCCGATGGACCTGATTCCCAGCTTCGTCGCGCGCAAGCACGGCCGCGAGGAAGTGGAGTATCCCGACCCGCGCGTCGAGCCGATCCTGAAGGAGACCTACGGCATCATGGTCTACCAGGAGCAGGTCATGCAGATGGCGCAGATCGTGGGCGGCTATTCGCTCGGCGGCGCCGATCTGCTGCGCCGTGCGATGGGCAAGAAAGACGCCGAGAAAATGGCCAAGGAGCGCGCCAAGTTCCGCGAGGGTGCGGCGAAGGACGGCCTGGCCGGATCCAAGGCCGATGAAATCTTCGACCTGATGGAAAAATTCGCCGGCTACGGCTTCAACAAGTCGCACGCCGCCGCCTATGCACTGGTGTCGTACCAGACCGCGTGGCTGAAGGCGCACTACCCGGCCGAGTTCATGGCCGCGACGATTTCCGCGGACATGGACAACACCGACAAGGCGGTGACCTTCCTCGACGAATCGCGCGCGCTCGGCATCACCGTGCAGCCGCCCGACGTCAATGCGTCCGACTACATGTTCGTTGCCGTGGAGCCGGACACTTTGTCCAAACCCTCGCGCCAGGGCGCTCGCACGATCCAGTACGGCCTGGGCGCGATCAAGGGTGTGGGCCACGGCGCCTGCGAAGCGATCGTCGCCGAACGTGCGCACGGTGCGTACACCGATCTCGCCGACTTCTGCCGCCGGGTCGACCCGACCAGGCTCAACCGCCGCGTGCTCGAAGCGCTGATCCTGTCTGGCGCGCTCGACGCGCTGGCGCCGAACCGCGCCAGCCTGATGCTGCAGCTGCCCGATGCGATCAAGGCTGCCGAACAGCACCTGCGCGATAAGCAGTCGGGCCAGAACGACATGTTCGGAGCGGCGATGGGTGCCCTGACGCCGGTGGTGCACATCAACCTGCCGACCGTGCCGGAATGGCCGCTGGAGCAGGTGCTGCAGGGCGAGCGCGACACCCTCGGCCATTATCTCTCCGGCCATCCCACCGACCCGTGGAAGGACGAGCTGGCGCAGCTGTCGACCTGCCCACTGGGCGAGATCGCCGATCGTTACCAGCCGCCGAAACCGCGCAAGAACGACAACGATGATGGCAACCGGTTCCGCCGTGGGCCGGACACGCCATGGACCGTCGCCGGCATGGTCACCGCCGTGCGCAAGCGCGGCGACAGCGACGCGTTCGTGCGGCTGGAGGACGGCAGCGGCATCATCGAGGTGAGCTTCTTCGGCGAGTTGTACCAGCAGATCGCCCCGCTGCTCACCCGTGACCAGATGCTGATCGTCGATGGCGGACTGCGCATCGACGATTTCTCCGGCGGCGGCTTCCAGCTGCGCGCGCGCAGCGCGATCTCGCTGGCCGACGCCTGCCGCAAGTACGCGCGCGTGCTGCAGCTGAAATTGAACGGTGTAGGTCCTGGCTTCATCGACCAGCTGCAACATGCCCTGGCCGGCTACCGTGGCGGCCGCGCCAGCGTGACCCTGCACGGCTATCGCAACCGCAACGCGCAGGCCGATATCGAACTCGGCGAAGCCTGGCGCGTCGATGCCATCCCCGAACTGCTGCGCGCCGTGCGCGGCCTGCCCGGCGTGCAGGCCGCGCGCCTGCGTATCGTCAAGCAGCAGGACTGAGCAAGCCAGATGCACGTACTTGTGGGAGCGGCTTCAGCCGCGATGCTTCTGGCCCTGCAGCTTGGGCAACATCGACCACATCGCGCCTGAAGCCACTCCCGCAAGCGCACCCACACCTCTACGCCTTCTTGCCCCGCTCCATCATCGCCTTCAGGTCAGCAAACGGATTGCCGGTGGCGGCCGGCGCATCCTCGACCTCCATCACCCCGCCACGCACGTGGTCGATGTGCCGCGAGTGCTCGTTGTCGTGGCAGTACACGCACAGCAACTCCCAGTTGCTGCCGTCGGGCGGGTTGAAGTCGTGATCGTGGTTGCGGTGATGCACGGTCAGCTCCTGCAGGTTCGTGCGGGTGAACTCGCGCGCGCAGCGGCCACATATCCACGGGTACATCTTCAGCGCCCGCTCGCGATAGCCCAGCTCGCGCTGCTCGGCGTTGCGTCGCGCCTCGGCCACGATGCGGTCGAGTTTGGCGTTGTCGATGGGTGGCTTGATCGGCATGGTCGGACCCGTGTGGAGGCTTGATGGAGCGGACGATAACGCAATCCGGCGCCGCATGGCGGGCGTCGGCGAACCCGCCACAGCCATACGGCGGCGTTCTCGCGTTTTCCTGCGGGACGGTATACTGACCCGCTTCTGTGCCACGAAATGCAACGAATGAACCCCAACTTCCTCGATTTCGAACAACCCATTGCCGAACTGGACGCGAAGATCGAAGAGCTTCGCCATGCCAGCAGTGGCCAGGCGTTCAATATCGACGAGGAAGTCGGCCGCCTGCGCGAGAAGCTGAAGCTCAAGACCAACGAGATCTTCCGCAACCTCAACTCATGGCAGACCACCCAGCTCTCGCGCCATCCGGCGCGGCCGTACACGCTCGACTACATCGGTGTGATCTGCGAGGAGTTCCACGAACTGGCCGGCGACCGCATGTACGCCGAGGACGCCGCCATCGTCGGCGGCCTTGGCCGCATCAACGGCCGGTCGGTGGTGATCATCGGCCACCAGAAGGGTCGCGACACCAAGACCAAGGTGCGCCGCAACTTCGGCATGCCGCGCCCCGAGGGTTACCGCAAGGCGTTGCGCCTGATGAAGATGGCCGAACGCTTCGGCCTGCCGCTGCTGACCCTGATCGATACCCCCGGAGCCTATCCCGGCGTGGGCGCCGAGGAGCGCGGCCAGAGCGAGGCGATCGCCCGCAACCTGCTGGAAATGGCCGAGCTGAAGGTGCCGATCATCTGCACCGTGATCGGCGAAGGCGGCTCCGGCGGCGCGCTGGCGATCGGCGTCGGCGACCGCACGCTGATGCTGCAGTACTCGACCTATTCGGTGATCTCGCCGGAAGGCTGCGCCTCGATCCTGTGGAAGAGCCCGGACAAGGTGAAGGATGCCGCAGAAGCACTCGGCATGACCGCCCCACGCCTGCTGGAACTGGGCCTGATCGACAAGCTGGTGCGCGAGCCGCTCGGCGGCGCCCACCGCAACCCACGCTCGATGGCGGTGCGCCTGAAAGCCGTGCTGTTGAAGCAGCTCGACGAACTCGAAGCCATGCCGCTGCCTGACCTGCTCGAGCAGCGCTACAAGCGCCTGCGCAGCTACGGCGCGTATCAGGAATAACGGCCTGGTTCTGTAGGAGCCCCAACCGGCTTTCGCTCAGCGCTACCATCGATCCATCCTCATCGACGGATCATCGCCATGGCCCACGACACCACCAAGCTCGCCGTACTGATCGACGCCGACAACGCGCGGCCTGCGATCGTCGAAGGCCTGCTTGCCGAGATCGCCAAATACGGCACGGCGCACGTCAAGCGCATCTACGGCGACTGGACCAAGCCCGACCTCAATGGCTGGAAGGAAGTGCTGCTGCGTCATTCGATCCAGCCGATCCAGCAGTTCCGCTACACCGTCGGCAAGAACGCCACCGACTCGGCCATGATCATCGACGCGATGGATCTGCTCTACGCCGAGCGCTTCGACGGTTTCTGCATCGTCTCCAGCGATAGCGACTTCACCCGGCTCGCCTCGCGCATCCGCGAATCGGGGCGCATCGTCTACGGCTTCGGCGAGCGCAAGACGCCCGAGCCGTTCCGCACCGCCTGCGACAAGTTCATCTATACCGAGGTGCTCGCCGGTTCGACGGAGACCGCCACCGAGGCCGCGCCGAAGCAACGCTCGGCGAAGGAGCTGCGCGGCGACACCCACCTGATGAATCTCCTGCGCGGCGCGATCGAAGCCGCTTCGGACGACACCGGCTGGGCCGGGCTGGGCGCGATCGGCAGCATCATCAACAAGCAGTCGCCCGACTTCGACTCGCGCAACTACGGCTACGCCAAGCTCAGCGGGCTGATCAAGGGCATCGGCCTGTTCGATACCGAGGAACGTCACATCGGCAACGGCAAGCACATCTACGTGCGGCCCCGCGTCCCAAAGAAATGAGCGATTCGAAATGAGCGATCCGCTGCAACAGCATCTGCTCGCCGCCCTGGCGGTGGCAGCACCGGCCGCGCTGTGCGTGGCCTTCAGCGGCGGGCCCGACTCCAGCGCCCTGCTGCACGTGCTGGCGCAACTGCCACAGGCGCGCGCGCGGGGTTTGCGTGCGCTGCATGTCGATCACGCGCTGCACCCCGCCAGCACACAGTGGGCCGAACACTGCCAGCGCTTCTGCGCCGCACTGGCGCTGCCCTGCGATGTGCTGCGCGTGCAGGTCGACTCCAGCAAGGGCACCGGGCTGGAAGCCGCTGCGCGCGAGGCACGTTACGCTGCGCTGGCTTCGCAACTGCATGACGGCGAATGCCTGCTGCTCGGCCATCACCGTGACGACCAGGCCGAGACCGTGCTGCTGAAACTGTTACGCGGCGCCGGGCCCGACGCGCTGGGCGGCATGCATGCGCTGCGTCCGTTCGGCAACGGCCAGCTGTGGCGGCCCGTACTGGGATGTTCGCGACAGCAGCTGCGTGACTATGTCCATGCGCATCAGCTGGACGTCATCGACGATCCGTCCAACGCCGATACCCGGCTGGCGCGCAACCATCTGCGTCGCGAGATCCTGCCGCGGCTATTGCAGCACTGGCCGCAGGCGGTGGATTCGATCCTGCACAGCGCTGCACTCAGCCGCGCCGCGGCCGAAGCATTGCGGGTGCCGTGGATGGCCGCACTGGATGCCTTGCACAACCCGACTACCGGCAGCCTGGATGCAGCCGGCTGGCTCGCGTTGAACCCCGCACTGCGCGAGCCGTTGCTCGACCATTGGTTGCATGCCCGCGGTCTACCCGCACCCACCACCGCCCAGCGACGCCAGATCGAGTTTCAGTGCAGCGCCCGCGCCGGCCGGTTGCCGTGCATCCGCTGGGCCGGTGCCGAACTGCATATCTGGAAGGGCCGCCTGTGGGCGCTGCCGCCCGAACGCGTCATCGACCCGGATTGGGCGCGGTCGTGGCAGGGTGAGCCGCTGGTGCTGCCCGATGGCGGCACGTTGGCGCTGGCCGATGTCGGCGCCCATCTTGCCACGCCGCTGAGCGTGCGCCTGCGCCGCGGTGGCGAGCGCCTCAAGCCGGCCGGCGATGCACATACGCGCGAACTTCGCGACCTGTTTCAGCATGCGCTGCTGCCACCATGGCGGCGCGCGGCCTGCCCCCTGCTGTACGCAGGCGACGAGTTGGTCGCGGTGGCCGATCGCTGGATCACCGAGCGTGGCATGGCGTTTTTCGAGCAGGCCGGCGCCCGCCCCAGCTGGCAACCGGCGCGCTGATCCGGATCACGCAAATCGCTTTTCCGCCTCGCGCAGATTGATTCCCGGCGGCCGCTGCGTTAGCGTTGCGGGCCATGGCCAAGACCGCTCCCGCTACCAGCAAGACCCCGCCCATCGTCGACTTCGAACACTCCCTCGACGAACTGGAACAACTGGTCGCAAAGATGGAAGGTGGCGAGCTGAGCCTCGACGAATCACTGGCCTCGTTCGAGCGCGGCATCGGCCTGTTTCGTCATTGCCAGCAGTCGCTGGAGCAGGCCGAACTGCGCGTGCGCCTGCTGCTTGATCCCGATGCCCCCGACAGCGCCCAACCGTTTGAACCCGAACTCTGAGCTCGGCCCCGTATTGCAGGCATTGATCCGCCGTGCCGAGCAGGCACTCGATCGCAGCCTGCCGCCGGCCGAACACTCCCCCGCCGAACTGCACCGCGCGATGCGCTACGCCGTGCTCGGCGGTGGCAAGCGGCTGCGCCCGCTGCTGGTCTATGCCGCCGCGCACGCCCTCGGCGAGGATGGCCCGCAGCTGGACACGGCAGCCTGTGCGGTGGAACTGATCCACGCTTATTCGCTGGTGCACGACGACCTGCCTGCGATGGACGACGACGCACTGCGCCGCGGCCGACCGACCTGCCACATCGTGTTCGGCGAGGCGATGGCGATCCTCGCCGGCGATGCGCTGCAGGCGCTGGCGTTCGAGATCCTGGCCGACGACCTGGTGTGTCGCACGGATCCGGCTACCAGCATGACCATGCTGCGCGCCCTCGGCCGCGCCTGCGGTGCCGAGGGCATGGCCGGTGGCCAGGCACTCGACCTGGCCGCGGTCGGCCACCTGCTCACGCTGGCCGAACTGGAACACATGCACGCGTGCAAGACCGGCGCGCTGATCCGCGCATCGGTGCAACTGGGCGCCCTCGCCGCTGGTGCCGACACCGCCACACTGCAGGCGCTGGACAGTTACGCCCACGCCGTCGGCCTGGCGTTCCAGGTGCGTGACGACATCCTCGACGTGGAAGGCGAATCGGTGGTGATCGGCAAGACCGCCGGCAAGGACGCTGCCGCCGACAAGCCCACCTTTCCCTCGATCATCGGCCTCGACGCCTCGCGCGCACGGCTGGTGGAACTGACCGACAGCGCTCTTGCAGCCGTCGCGCCGCTGGGCGAACGCACCGAGCTGCTGCGCGAGCTGGCGTACTACGCCGCCCATCGCAAGTATTGAGTGGATCGCAGGCCACGAAAAAGGGCGGCTTGCGCCGCCCTTGTTTGTTGACACATCGCGCCAGACTCAGCTGACCAGTCGCAGCGTGAACGGATAGCGGTAGGCAGTACCCTCATTGGCCTTGATCGTGCCGATGATCACGAACACCAGCCACGCAATCGCCAGCGCCGCCAACAGCACGAACCCGATCAGCACGAAGATCAGAATCCAGCAGATGATCGCGGCGATGGCCACGGTGATGTTGAAGTTCAGCGCTTCCCTGCCCTGGTCGTTGACGAACGGCATGGTGTCTTTCTTGATCAGCCAGATCACCAGCGGCCCGATGATGCTGCCCAGCGGAATGATCACGCCGGCCAGTGCCGACAGATGCGCAAACATCGCCCACTGGCGCTCTTCGGCGGAAGGGGCCCCGACCAGCGGCTCGCTCGGCGGGGGCGGAATGACGGACTCGGGTGGAACGCTCATGCGCATCTCCTTGAAGTCAAAAACTTGCGTCGACAGATCGCCGATGGACGGCCGGCCCATGACCGGTGGGTGGATGCTAGCAAGCCTTGAGCGGCTTTGCCGAGTGAACTTGCGACAGGGGTGAAAACTTGCGCCGGCTACTCGCCTGCCACCGTCAGCCGCTCCAGCAGGATCGAGCCGCACAGGATGTGCGAGCGCGTGTCCACATCGGTACCCACCGCCACAATGCCGGCAAACATGTCGCGCAGGTTGGCCGCGATGGTGATGCCTTCCACCGGGTAGGCGATCTGACCGTTCTCGACCCAGAACCCGGCCGCACCGCGCGAATAATCGCCGGTGATAGTGGACACGCCCTGCCCCATCACCTCGGTCACCAGCAGGCCGGTGCCCATGCGTTTCAGCAGGCCGTTGAAGTCGTCCAGCGCGTGCCCGGCGCTGCCCGGCTCCACGATCAGATTGTGGATGCCGCCGGCGTTGCCGGTGGATTCCAGCCCCAGCTTGCGCGCCGAATAGCTGCCCAGCACGTAGCGCGCCAGCACGCCGCCCTCGATCAGGGCGCTGTCGCGCGTAGCCACGCCTTCGGCATCGAAGTTGCCCGAGCCCTGGCCACGTGCCAGATGCGGACGTTCGTTGATGTTGAGCCACGGCGGCATCACCGGCTTGCCGATGTGATCGAGCAGGAAGCTGGCCTGGCGATACAGTGCACCGCCACTCACCGCACCGAGCAGATGACCGATCAGCCCGCGCGCCAGCTCCGGCACGAACAGCACCGGGCATTGCCGCGTCGACAGGCTGCGTGCGCCCATCCGCGCCAGCGTGCGCTCGGCAGCCTTGTCGCCGAGCGCCTTCGCGCTCATGAAATCGCCCGCGGCACGCACGCTGTCGTACCAGTAATCGCGCTGCATGCCGTCTTCGTCGCCAGCGATCAGCGCCAGCGACAACGAATGGCGCGTGCCGCGCTCGCGCCCGATGAAGCCGTGCGAGTTCGCATACACCGACAGCCCCCGCCCGGCCTGCACGCTGGCGCCGTCGGAATTGCTGATGCCCGCATGCGCGCGCCCGGCGTCCTCGATCTCGATGCCCAGCTCGATCGCGCGGGTGGTGTCGATATCCCACGGATGCCACAGGTCGAGGTCGGGAAACGACGTGGCCATGCGCGCCGCATCGGCCAGGCCCGCCGCCGGATCGGCCTCGGTAAATCGCGCGATCGCGCAGGCCTGGTCCAGCGTGGCCTGGATCGAATCCGGGTGCAGGTCGGCGGTGCTGGCCGAGCCCTTGCGCTGGCCGAAATACACGGTGAGCCCGAAACCGCGGTCGCGCGTGTGCTCGACCGTCTCCACCTCGCCCAGGCGCACGTTCACGCTGAGCCCGGTGTCGATGCTGGCGGCCACCTCGGCCTGGCTGGCACCGGCGGCGCGGGCGCGACGGATCACATCCTCGGCCAGCTCCGCCAGTCGGTCGAGTTCCTGCTCGCTACGATCCGGCATGCCGCGGTTCTGGCTGATGGCAACTTCGCTCACGTTGGGCTTTCCTGGGGGTTTGACGTACAGAACGGGTAGAATAAGCGGTTCGCGACCGCTGGTTCTCCGAAATGGGGTCGCGGCGACGAAATGAAAAGAGCTGCGGAGAACGCCCATGCAACCCACCGCCGGCATCTATCGTCACTACAAGGGTCAGCGCTACCGCGTGCTGGGCACCGCACATCACAGCGAAACGCTGGAGCCGCTGGTGGTCTACCAAGCGCTCTACGGTGAACATGGGCTGTGGGTGCGCCCCGCCGCGATGTTCTGCGAAACCATCGAGCTTGATGGCGAACCGATCGCCCGCTTCGCTCTGGAGCAGGCCGAAGCAACCAGCGACGACGACACGCACAGCTGATCCACATCCCCTTATTGGAATTGAAACCGTGAGCCCGAGCCGCAGCCGCAATCAGCACGAACTCGACGAAGAGGATTACGGTCCCAGCCGCACCCAGCAGCGCCGCGAGGCACTCGCCGTGCTGGTACTGGCGCAACAGCTGGTCGACCTGCAACCGAGCCGGCTGGCCAAGCTTGCGCTGCCGGACGACGTGCGCCACGAAATCGACGTCACCCGTCGCACCCCTTCTCACGGCGCGAAGAAACGCCAACTCGCCTTCCTCGCCAAGGTCATGCGTCGCTACGGTGACGATGACTTCGCCGCTGTGCGTGCCGAACTCGGCGAGAACCGCGAGAAGCAGCGTCAGGAAAACGCCGCAATGCATCGCCTCGAAGCAATGCGCGATCGCTTGATCGCCGAGGACGAGGGCGCGTTGTCCGAATTGATCGCCGAGCATCCGCAGGTCGATCGTCAGCATCTGCGGTCGCTGGTGCGGCAGGCGCGCATCGAGAAGGAAGTCCCGAACAAACCGCCGAGAGCGTATCGGGAGATTTTTCAGTTGTTGAAGGATCTGGCCAAGGCGGACGATTCGGCCGAGGGCTGAGTGATCCGCGACACGCGCTTGTGGGAGCGACTTCAGTCGCGATGCCGTTGCTTGTTGTTTCGCTTGAGCCACAAAAGCGTTTGAGCGAAGAGCTTTCGTCCTCCTTCGGCAGCCGAAAGCTCTTCGCTCCGATTTACCGGGGCTATGGCGAGTGCGATAGCACCGACCCGCGCTCCCCAAGATAGCGGCATGGCCTGCTGCATCAATCGCCTGGAAAGACCAGCGACAGGATCTGAAGTGTCTGCTTTCGACCCATGGCAGCAGCCGGTGGGTCATCGGAACCGCTGGACCTGCAGGATTGAATTGACCGATTGAGGGCGCCACCCAACTCGGACATGGAACAACAGCGACGCAATGATCTTGACCATCCGATATTCTCTGGATCGACAGACCAGGTATCTGCCAACTGTCGGATGACGTCACAGGGGAACTTATGTGGGGATATTACGTTGCGCTGGCGTTGCGAAGCAGCGCGCGAAGCAAGGCTTTGACCGCGCTGGTGATCGTGCTGCTGGGTTTCGGGGTGTCGGCGTGCATGGTGTCCTATGCCGTGTTCCGTGCGACCACGAGCGACCCACTCCCCGCCAAGTCTTCCCGGCTTTACGTGCCGCAGGTCGACAACTTTGGTCCGTCCCACATCTGGCAGAACGAACCACCTCCTACGCTGAGTTACACCGATGCGATGGCGCTGTGGAAAGCACACAAAGCCAGCCGGCAAACGGTGCTCTATCCCGCAGCATGGCAGGTGGATTCGGATGATGGATTGACTCCCGCCATGTCGATGAATGGCGATGCGGTCACCGCCGATTTCTTCGCCATGTTCGATGTGCCTTTTCGCTTTGGTAGCGGATGGACCGCGAATGATGATGTGCAGCGCGCCACCGTGGTGGTCATCAGTCGGCGCTTGAACGACAAGCTGTTTGGCGAACAAAACAGTGTCGGCCAGACAATTCGTCTGGATGGCCATATCTTCAGGATCGCCGGTGTGCTGGAGGACTGGAACCCCAAGCCACGCTTCTTTGATCTCGGCACTTCTGACAACACTGGGTTCGATGACGCGGGGGATATCTATATCCCGTTCACCCGCGGGATCGCCATGCGGAAGGACAGCACAACCTATAACGGCTGCCCTACGGAGTCGGGGGTTTACGATACCTCCCGCTGGGATGCCCGCCTGACCAGTGAATGCGCTTGGGTCGACGCCTGGGTTGAGCTTGCAACGCCTGCCGACGTGACTCGCTACCGCGAGTTCCTGCGCAACTATGCCGGGCAACAGCAGCACCTAGGACGTTTCTCATGGGCGCCCAACGTTCGCCTGCGCAATCTGATGGATTGGATGGCGTACCTGGAGGTCACTCCCCGGGCATCGAACTTGTCCATGCTGGTCTCTGCCAGCTTTCTGCTGATTGTCCTGGTCAACGTCGTCGGGCTCATGCTGGCCCGGTTCATGCGGCGAGCACCGGAGATCGGCATTCGCCGCGCACTTGGGGCATCGCGAGCAGCCATCTACCGGCAGTTCCTGATAGAAGGGGCCACCATGGGCTTCGCCGGTGGCCTGGTCGGTGTGGCACTGACACTGCTTAGCCTGTGGGGCGCGGGAGGACTTTTCGAGCCAAAGATTGCACGCCTGGTGCATGCCGATGCCTCACTGATCGCACTGACCGTGCTGCTGGCGGTGGCTGCCACGGTGGTTTCCGCCCTGTATCCCACATGGCGAGCAGCGCAAACCCAGCCCGCCTGGCAAATCAAGATCAATTGAGGTTTCGGTCATGGCACTCACCAGGACATTCATGCAGTTGCGCCCGATCGTCGCTGCACTGGGCCGACACAAGGTGGCCACCCTGCTCATCGTCCTGCAGGTGGCGCTGACGCTGGCAGTGGCATCCAACGCACTCTTTATCGTGGCGATGCGCATCGTCCACCTGTCTCGCCCCACCGGGACGGACGAAGCCCATATTTTCGTTATCCGCAACGGCTGGACGATCGGTCAGAATGCCACCCAGATCGACGCGAACATCCGTACTGATCTCGATACCCTGCGGCGCGTGCCGGGCGTGCAGGATGCATTTTCCAGTTACGGGTATCCACTGGCAGGCGATGGCAGCTACATATCCGTAAGGCCGAAGCTCAAGCCGGACCAGAAGGCACGCGGGCCTTTCGCCATGATCTATGCGGCCGACGAGCACACGATCAATACGCTGGGCACATCGCTGGTGGCGGGACGCAATTTTCGACCGGATGAAATCACCACCTTCGGCCCCAACGACAAGATCTCCCCGCCCGGCATCATCATCACGCGCAGCCTGGCCGACAAGCTGTTCCCCGGTGAATCAGCCCTGAGCAAGACGGTTTACTTCCCGGGCGGGCCTACCCGCATCATGGGTATTCTCGCCAACCTGCAGGGGCCCATCAACATAACCCGATCCTCCGATGGCGATAGCGTGCTGGTCCCCGCGCACTACGTCGACCCCGACGGCGTCTGGTATCTGCTGCGTGCCGACGCCACCGACATGAAGCCGGTGATCGCTGCCGCACTGAAGACGCTGCAAGCGCGTGGCGACCTGCGCATCATCGACCCCAAAACTGGCGTCGTGACCATGGTTCAAGCCCGTGAGCGCGCTTATGCCACCGACCATAGCCTGGCCATGCTGATGGGCATCATCAGCGGATTGCTGCTGTTGGCGACGGCAGGCGGCATCGTGGGTTTGAGCAGTTTCTGGGTCAGCCAGCGACGCAGACAGATCGGCATCCGACGTTCGCTCGGCGCCACTACCGGCGACATCCTGCGCTACTTTCATGCCGAGAATTTCCTGATCGTCAGCGGCGGCATTACACTCGGGATCTTGCTTGCGATCCTGGTGAATCTCGGCCTGATGAAAGTCTTCTTCCCGTTGCCCCACATGCCGCTCTACGTGCCACTGCTGGGTGCGCTGCTGCTGTGGCTGCTCGGTCAACTGGCCGTATGGGGACCGGCACGATATGCCGCCAAGGTGCCGCCCGTGGTCGCGATTCGCACAGAGTGAACGGCGATAGCGATTGCGTTGATTTGGATATGTCTGCTGTTGACTGCAATTTTATCCGGTCGATAGCGGATGGGATCTATCCTTTTTAGCGAGGACTCCACTAACAGCGTGCTGGCCGTGATTGAAGAGCATGATCGGGTGATGCGGCAATGCCGCCAGCCCAACGAACTTCCGGCGATGCTCAGCGATTTTGAACGGCCGCCTCGTGGCATGCATTTGAGATAGCCGACCGGTCGTTGTTGGCCGTTGTCAGCCCTTGCAGGCTCGATGACGGCTATGCAAGCTGCGACAGGCGGAGGCCGCCACCCAGAGTGGACATTCGGCATGGGCGCGCAATCAAACAGAAATGACTACCCGCATGACGAGAGGCGTCGAAATTATGTGGCACCGCTACAGCATCAGTTGAAAATGTATCTGGAGAACGGTCGCATTTGCCCTTGCCGCGGTCGTGCCCGGATGAACCACGTACTGGATATCGGGCTGCACCGCCAACCACGAATTCACTTGCGCAAGATATGTGGCCTCAATGGCAGTTTCGGTACGTGTCACTGGGACCATCATCGCGACTTGAGAGTTTATGTAGCGCGATCCGTTCCGTGCAGAGTTGATGGCAATACCAAACTCATCGTCCGGTCTGTTCGAAAATAATCCAGAGGTGACAAGGCCGGCGGCCATGTACGAGCCGATCCGATTGACGCGTCCATCGCCGATGCCGTATTGCAGGAAGCCGGATACCCGTGACCCGGGATTCGCGGCTGCCCTGAATAGCGTTCGGTCCACCAGCACATAAGCGCCACTGCTACCTTCGTGCTGAATGGGAGTCCCGTTGGTGCCAACGAGATTGAGATCGCGAAAAGTGCCAGTGTAGTGCCAGGCCCCCAGTGCGACCTTGTCTTCGTAGGCCGGAAAGTTCGCGCCTCGACCCACTCGATACTTGGCGATACCACGCGCATCCTCTGACTCTGAGCGAGTCAGGAAAGCGATTTCGGATACAAGCAGCAGTCCCTTATCTTGTCCAGGAAATCGTGTCTCGTCATCGGTTCGATTGACCGGTGCGCCGTCCATGATCGCCGTGCGGATCAGAATGCTCGGCGTAGGCTTGTATGTGACCCTGGCTCCGATGGAGGTATCGGGAAAGATGGATGGGCCGCCGATGCCGCTCTGCGAAAACTCGGGCCCGGTGCCGAAAGAACTGTTCAAAAAGACGCCGCTGGACGCGAGGCGATAGAACTCCGAACTGAGATCGTATCGACCGGCCAGAAACGACCATCGTCCGTTTGGTGAACTGTATTGACCCCACGCTTCATACAGTCGTAACGACGACTTCGCTGAGTAGCTATTTACGCCCTGAGCGTCCCCAATGAAGTTACTCGGCTGACCGCCGTGTATCGACAGTACCTGGAAAAAGCCTGTCCAACCGGGCGCTCGGAACAGTTGCTTGCCATCCAAAACAAGCTGCAACCGAAGATTGCCGACGTATGCGGTGCCTGTCCGTGTACCTCCTGCAGTATCTGCAGCAACGCTTCCATCGTAGAGCAAGGTGGGAGTTACACCTTCTCGAATGAGATTGGCCTTTTGCTCGTTGAAACCATTGGACCATGCATGACTGCAGAAGAAGGCTGCGCCAGCCGCGACGCTACGCAATGCCGCCTTGAGGCACCGTTCAAGGCCTGACCGGCCATGATCGAGCCGGACCGGACTTGGCGAACCGATACCACACGACAACGAGGATCCCATGGAATGATGTTTTCAGCGGAGGGTCGAGTCGAGTTGTCTGAAACCGTCAAGACTGTATGCAAGCAAGCATATCAGGGGATATGTCATCCGGTGGCGGAGCTGCAGGGTTTGAGTCATCGCGCGCTGAAGGGGGCAGGTGCGACATCCTGCGGTAAGCCGAGTCGGGGTTAGCGGTGAACTTGCTCTCGCGCATCGCAGGTCTCCTCGGGGCCAGTTTGCCCGGAGACCTCTGGTTATGCGCGGATCAAGATTACGGGAAGTCGACATTTCGACCGTCGACTGCGCGCTCCGGAAGAACGCCATCACCCGCAGGCCAAAACCGCTGTCGAGTAATTTTTCATGGACGTCCATGACGACTACATAGACGTCCGGTAAATTTTCATGGACGTCCACTCTCGCTACATCAACGTCCAGTTATTTTTCATCGACAGCGGGTCGTGCTCAGATCGCCAGCCACACATAGAAGTAGAGCGTGTTGTTGGCGCTGGCGTTGCGCCCTGCCCCGTCGATGTTGTGCACCAGCCCGCTGAAGCGCGTGAAGTACGTGTACTGCAAGCCCAGCCGCATATTGGCCCAGGGCTGCCGCCACGAAGTGGGCTGACCGAACGGGGCGTAGTTGAGCTCGATGGATTCACCACGGGTATCCGGCGAGCCGTTGTTGCCATACAGGGTGACATCGTTGCTGCCGTTATCGATGAACGACGCCAGGGTCACGCCATAGGTCTGGCGATACCAGTAACTGCCCTTGAGGTTGAACGCCTGCAGGCTGTTGTGCAGATGATCGGCGCCGCCGTCGGCGTAGGTGGCGTCCAGGCGTTGCTGCTCGCGCACGTACAGCGCTCCCGCGGTGAAGCTGTGGTCGGCATTGACGTACTGGTAGCTGGAGTCCAGCCCGACATCGCGGAAGCGGTCCGTTGGCCCGGCCACGGGTACCGCATCGCCGGCGAGGTTGGTGCCGGCCAGGCCGCGGCGCATGCTCAGCACGAAGCCACCGACGGTGAAGTCGCCCTTGGGCAAGTTCCAGGTGTAGGCCGCGCGCGCGTATGGCGTGATCCCGCTCAGGCGACCGTTGTAGTCCGCATTGACGCGGCGCAGGAATGCCGGCGACAGCGAGCGATAGCCACCGGCCTCCAGGTACCAGGCGCCGTCCAGTTGCACGTAGGCACTGGCGCCGATCACCTGACCACCCAGGCCACCGAACAGCATCGGCTGGGCCGGAGCACCGGGCGCCAGGTCCGCCGACATGTACGGGTACATCCACGCCGGCGCGGTGTTGAACACATCGCTGACGGTGGGGTTGTTGTTGACGGTGATGCCCCAGATGCCGGTGTGGCTGCCGCGGCTGAACATGCGCGCGTAACGCAGATCCACGTTGTCCCAGCCAAGCAGCCCGCCGTTTTCGGAATAGGTGGCCTGGGCGAAGACGCCGATGTGCTCGCTCAGCCGCCCGGCTAGGAACACCGAGGCCTGCTGCAGTTCGGTGTTGTCGTTGGTGCCGAAGCCCTTGGCGGGAACATCGGTCTGGGCTTTCTGCGTATGCGTGAACGACTCCACCAGCATCGCCGACAGCGGCAACTCCTTCGCGTCGCCGACCTTCATGGTGTAGCCCATCAGCTTGAACTGTCGCCCGAACGTGGTGAGCTCCGGGCCGAAGGCACCGACGTGACATGCCACGCAGGCGAGCTGGGTTTGCCGTGCATACGAGGGCACTGCCAGTGCCAGCGTAGGCATGGCGCCCAGCAAGGGCACCAGCATCAGTAGCAGCCACCGCTGTAGCAGACGCTTGAAGGTGAAACGGACCGCAACAGGGCTCTTGCCGTAACCGATCATGTGCGTGCGCTCCATGGTTGCCAGGAATGTGGCCAGCCTGAGCCGATGGGTGCACTGCATATTGATTTCGATCAAGCAGCCGGCGTCGCCCTGCTCTTCTGGACGTCTACATGCCGGTCAGCCACTGATCCGCAAATACTTTCGAATCTTTTCGATGCAAACCGACGGCGCCTGAACCGCCGGCGTCTTACGACGCAGTGCCACCCACCGTCATCGAATCAATCTTCAACGTCGGCTGACCCACCCCAACGGGCACGCTCTGCCCATCCTTGCCGCACACGCCCACACCTTCATCCAGCGCCAGATCGTTGCCGATCATCGACACGCGATTGAGCACGTCCGGGCCTGAGCCGATCAACGTGGCACCCTTCACCGGACGCGTGATCTTGCCATCCTCGATCAGATACGCCTCGCTGGCGGAGAAGGTGAACTTGCCGTTGGTGATGTCGACCTGGCCGCCACCGAAGTTCGGCGCGTACAGACCCTTCTTGACCGAGCGGATGATCTCGGCCGGATCGTGCGAGCCGGCCAGCATGTAGGTGTTGGTCATGCGCGGCATCGGCAGGCTGGTGAACGATTCGCGGCGGCCGTTGCCGGTCGGCGCCATGCCCATCAGACGCGCGTTGAGCTTGTCCTGCATATAGCCTTTCAGAATGCCATCCTCGATCAGGGTGGTGCATTCGGTCGGGGTGCCTTCGTCATCGATGCTGAGCGAACCGCGGCGACCGACCAAGGTGCCATCGTCGACAATGGTGACGCCCTTCGCGGCCACGCGCTGGCCGATGCGGCCGGAAAATGCGGAGCTGCCCTTGCGGTTGAAGTCGCCTTCGAGGCCGTGGCCGATCGCCTCGTGCAGCAGCACGCCGGGCCAGCCGGGGCCGAGCACCACGGTCATGTTGCCGGCCGGTGCGTCGACCGCATCCAGATTCACCAAGGCCTGACGCACCGCTTCGTCGGCGAACGCCAGCGCGCGGCCGTTTTCCATCAGTTCGCGATAGCCGTAACGGCCACCGCCACCGGAGTTACCCTGCTCGCGCCGGCCGTTCTGTTCGGCGATCACCTGCACGCTGAGCCGAACCAGTGGGCGCACGTCGGCGGCGAGCGTGCCGTCGGAGGCGGCGATGAGGATGGTGTCGATGGTGGCGGCGAGGCTGACGATGACCTGCTTGACGCGCGGATCGCGCGAGCGTGCGTATGCATCGACCTCGCGCAGCAGCGCGATCTTGTCGGGGTTGGGCAGGCTCTCGACCGGGTCGATCGCCGGATACAGCTGGCGCGCACCGTTCAGGGCCAGCGGCTTACCGGCACCGTTGCCATCGTGCGCTATCGCGCGGGCGGCTTTCGAGGCTTCCAGCAACTGCGGCAGCACGATCTCGTCGGAATAGGCGAAGCCGGTCTTCTCGCCACTGATCGCACGCACGCCCACACCCTGCTCGATCGAATGGCTGCCGTCCTTGACGATGCCTTCTTCCAGCAACCACGACTCGCTGCGCGAATGCTGGAAGTACAGGTCGGCGGCGTCGATCGACGGTCCCATCAGCTGGGTGAATACACGGTCGAGGTCGCCAGTGGCGATGCCGCCGGGGGACAACAATTTGCTTTCGGCTAGCGCGATCAGGGAATCCATGGGCCTTCGTGGGTCTGCGGTCGTTCTGGAACTATCCCACATGGGGTTGCCGCTGCCGGCTTTAAAGCGCAGATACGGCGCGCCGGGCTACCCGCACGGCATCGCGATGAAGTGAACGCAGAAGGTTCCGGCACGCGGCGGCGTGGTCGGCGATCAGATGACGACGTTGCCGCCAGGCGGCAGCCGTTTCGGTTTCGGCAACCGGACACCGGTGAACCGCAGCACCGCTACTGCCGGGCCGAGCTGGCCGGCGCCGGCGGGCTTGCGCTGGCGGAAGGTGCGGGCAGCAGGCCAGCCGGCGGCAACGCGGCACTGCCGGCAGCGGCCGGCAGGCCGACGGAGCGGTCGAGCAGTGGCGCGACGGTGACGTCGTGTTTCTCGACCAGAGTCATCACCGGCTTGTCCCAGGTCCCGGTTACCCGGTAGCGCGCACTGGCGGCCTTGTTCAGGCCCCGACCGAGCAGGCCCTGCACCGCGAAGCCGGCCGCGGCGCCGATCGGGCCGCCGACCACCGCGCCTACCAACGGCAGGCTGTTGCCGACGTGCGGCACCACCCGCATCTCCTGGTCGTAATCGTGGGCGCGCAGGCCGGTGCGCCCGGTGATGCTGATGTTGGCCGAGGAGCCGGCAATCAGCAGGTTGTCGGTGGTGGCATTGCCATCGGCCAGATGGAAGTCGCCGGCGATCGAATCGAACGCCAGCCCCTTGCCGAACACGTCGCCGAAATCCAGGGTGAGCCGACGCGGCAGTTCGGCCAGCGAGACCAGCCCGAGCAGCCGCCCGACACCGGGCGAGGTCGCCTCGGGGATGCGGCCGTCGCTGACGTGGATGCTGAGGGTGCCGTCCATGGTGGCCAGCGACAGCGCGCTGGGCCCGCCGGGCCAGCTGGCATCGAGCTGGTCATGCGTCTTGCCGCCGTTGACCAGTCCGTCGAAGCCGAACGCCCCCATCATCGCGCCGAGATCCTCGGCGGCGAAACTGATCTTCATGTGGGTGCGGCTGTTGCTGGCGCTGCCGTTCCAGTCGCCGCTGGCATTGATCTGCACGCGACTGGACAGCGCGCGCAACTGCTCGATGTGCAGGCCGTTTGCGGTGGGCCAGGTTTCCAGGCGCGCATCGCCGAGCCTGGCATCGCCCAGGCGCAAGTCGCCCACCCACAGATGGAACGGCGGCAGCGCCGCCGGATTGATGCCGGTATTGGCGGGATCGACGGCCGGGACGGCTGCGGTGGCACCAGTGTCAGCCGCGGCCTTGCCCGGATGACTGCTGGCAGGCGGTGCCGGATCCTTCGGCCAGTGCAGTCGCTGCAGCCGTGCGGTGACGCCGCGCTTGTCCAGGTCCACGGTCGGCACGCTGAAGTTGCCGGCCATCGCGGCGCCCTCCACGTCCACGCTCAGTACATCGGGCTGCGGTTTGGCACGCAGGTTCAGCGGCCCCATCGGCCGGCCGAACCAGCCGGCCTGATCGGTGCCGACGTCGATGCTTTCCAGTCCGGGGCCATCGCCGCCACTGCCGGCTACGGCGCGCTGCACCCAGCCGGTGACATCGAGCTGGCTGGCGTGGCCACGGATGCGCAGGTCGCGTGCCGGCAGCGTGTCCGGCATCTGGTTGCCGAATGCCAGCGTGGCGGCCAGCGGTCGCTGCGGCCCGTCGGAAAGGCGCAGGCGTCCACGCATCACCTCGCCCAGCGCCACATGCAGGTCGCTGCCGCCGACCGGCAGACTCATCGTCAAGTGCAAGGGCAGGTTGGTGGCCGCCGGCTTGTTCAGCGGCGCCGGCAGATCCAGCGCGATCCCGCTCAATGGCGAATCGATGCTGAGGGTTTGCGCCAGTGCGTCGCTGCCGGACACGTGCGCAATCGTGAATCCGATATCGAAATCGCTGCGCCCGTCGGCGAGCTGGCCCAGCCAGTTCAGCGACGGGTAGTCCTGCACCAGTTCGGCCATGCGGTAACTGCCCCGCAGCTGCGCCGACAACACGGTGGCCGGGTCGCTGTTGGCCGCTGCAATCGCCATCTGCAAACGTGACGGCTGGCCGCGAAAGCCGGCGTCGAGTGGGCCGACCTGCAGACCATGCGCATCGAAGCGCAGCGGGCCGTTGAGCTTGTCGAGCTTGAGGTTCCAGTCCGGCGCGGCAAGGTCGGCGTCCTGCAGCTGCGCGGTGCCATCCAGCTGCAGGCCCGCCGAATCCTTCAGCGGCAAGGCCAGATGAAAGTTGAAGGTGCCGTTGCCGCCGAGCTTCAGTTTGGCCAGGGTGTCGGCCTCGTGCGCGGCGATCGGGCTCTTGCGCGAAAACTCCATCAGGCTGCTGCCGCTGCCGCTGCCTTGCACGTTGAGGTCGAGCAGGCCGTCGCCGAAATCCGGAATCAGTGCCACCGCCTTGCCCACCGTCACACCGAGCGACTGGCCACCGCTGGCTTCGACCAGCATGCCGTTGTTGACGAAGCTGGCCACCGCGTTGATATCCACGGCACGCGGCCAGTCCTTGCCATAGTCGAGGGTCAGGCCGCTGAGCACGGCACGCGCCTCGAAGCGCCCTTCGTTGTGGCGGAATGGCCAGTCGGCCATGTCGCCGCGCACCAGCACCTGGGCCTGGTCGAGATTGCCCGTCACCAGTGCCCGATCCAGCCACGCGATGGTGCCGGGCGACATCGAGCCGAGCGGCCAGAACAACTTGGCTGCGGGCACGTCGGCGTGGTCCAGCGTGGCATACATGTCCATGAACGGAGCACCGCCCTGCGCTGGCAGGATCACTTCGCCGCGCGCCTGGCCGGCGTAGCCGGTGCCGACGAAATCCAGCGTATCGACGCCGATGTGCCAGTCGCCGTCCTCGGGCCAGAACGCCAGCGAGCCGGTCAGCTTCGACAGCACAAAGGGCTGGCGAAACGCGTGCGGAAACTGCAGCGTGAGGGCCTGTGCCGGCAGCTCCAGCGACAATGCCTCGGCGTCGCCGCGCAGCTCGCCACTCACGCCGCTCACACCCGGCAGTTTGCCGACCGGGTCGATGCCCAGGTCGGCAAAAGCCACATCCACCGTCTGCAGCCCGGCGGCACGATCCCAGCGCAGCGCGACCCGGCTCAGCTCACCGTGCGGATGCCCACTGCCCAGCCACTGCGCCAGCGCCGGTGCCAGCGCCGGCTTCAGCGCCAGCCATGGCAGCAGCGGCGCCAGTTGCAGCTGGCGCGCTGCTACATTCATGCTGGCCTGCGGGCTGTCGGGCCGGTGCAGGATCAGCGCCAGCGCGCTGCCATCGTCGCCGGCCCAGCGTATGTCGTAGCCGTCGCCGGCCTGGCGCACGCCGGCCAGTCCATGCAGCGCGGCCACGCTGGCGGTGCCGCCGGTGGGCGCGGTCACCGCCAGCGTGTCCAGGTCCAGCCGGATCAGGCTGCGACTCAGCTTGCCGTGGCGCCAGTCGAGCCAGGCGTTCAGCTTGCCGCTGCCGTGATCAGCCGTATAGCCGTCCATATCGATGCCGTCGAGCAACGGCTTCAGCTCGGCGCCGTCGATGCCGATCCATACCTGGCCGGCGCTGCCGTCCTGATTGAAACGTCCGGCGGTGCGCACGGCCGTGGTCACACCCTCACGCTGCAGCAGTCCGCCAAAGCGGATCTGGTCACCCTGGCGGCTCAGCCGCAATTGCCTGGACAACAAGGTGTAGTGCTTGCCCAGCGTGGCATCGACGACCACCACGCGCAGGTCTTCCAGCCACAGGCCCAGCGATACCGGCCCCAGCGATAGCGGCTGCCGGCCCGCGCCGCCAGCCACGCCGATGCCGTTGACGTGCCAGCCACCGGCGTCGTGCAGCAGATCCAGTTGCAGGCCGCGCATGTGCAGGTTGAGCAGGTGTCGCGATGGCAGCAGCCAGCCGCCGAAGTCGAGCTTCAGCTGGGCCTCGGGAATGCGCAGCGGGGTGCCACTCGTGCCGACCGCCGCGCCGATCGTCACCCCGTGCATCACGAACAAGGGACCGGATGCCGTGCGGCGCCCCTCGATCGAGGCGAGGCTTACCGGCCGCTGCAACCGCTGGCTGAGCTGCGCCGCCACCCAAGCCGGATGCTGCGCCAGCAGCGGCAACAGCAACTGGGACAACGCCGCCAGCACGGCGAGCAGGATCAACGTGACCCCGGCGATCCAGCCCGAAGCGCGGGCGCAACGATGCAGCCGTCGCTGCCACAACGCGTTCACGCGCGGCGGTCCCAGTCGAATTTACCGCAACCGGATTTACAGCAACACGACATCAAACTGTTCCTGCGAATAATGCTCTTCAGCCTGAAAGCGTATGCTTTTGGAGATGAACTCTTCCAGTTCGGCCACCGCGCTGGACTCTTCTTCCAGGATCCGGTTGACCACGGCGGGGTTCGCCATCACCAGCAGCTTCTGCGCGTTGAACTGGCGCACCGCGCGGGTGATCTCGCGAAAGATCTCGTAGGTCACCGTTTCGGCCGTCTTCAGCACGCCGCGGCCATTGCAGGTGGCGCAGGGTTCGCACAGCTGGCGGGCCAGGCTTTCGGTGGTGCGCTTGCGGGTCATCTCGACCAGCCCCAGCGCCGACATCGGATACACCGTGGTCTTGGCGTGGTCGCGCGCCAGCCCCTTGTTCAGCATGCGCAGCACCTGGCGCTTGTGTTCCTCATCGTTCATGTCGATGAAGTCGATGATGATGATGCCGCCCAGGTTGCGCAGCCGCAGCTGACGCGCCGCCGCCTGCGCCGCCTCCAGGTTGGTGCGGTAGACGGTTTCCTCCAGATTGCGCGAGCCGAGATAGGCGCCGGTGTTGACGTCGATCGTGGTCATCGCCTCGGTCTGGTCGACTATCAGGTAGCCGCCGGACTTCAGCGGCACTTCCTTTTTCAGTGCACGCTGCATTTCGTCCTCGACGCCGTACAGGTCGAAGATCGGCCGCTCGCCGTCGTAGTGCTCGATACGGTCGTCCAGCTGCGGCATGAACTTGTGCACGAACTTGGTCACTTTCTCGAACGTGTCGCGCGAGTCGACCCGCACTTTCTCGATGTCGTCATTGAGCATGTCGCGCAGGCTGCGCAGTGGCAGCGACAATTCCTCGTAGACGCGCTCGCCCATCTTCGCCTTGGCGATGTTCTCCTGCACCACCCGCCATACCTTGGTGAGATAGGCCACGTCGAACGCCAGCGATTCGGCGCTCTGGCCCTCGGCATTGGTGCGCACGATGTAGCCCAGCGGGGTGTCGCCGATCAGTGGGTTCAGCACGTCTTTCAGGCGCTGGCGTTCGGCTTCGTCCTCGATCCGCGCGGAAATGCCCAGCGTACGGGCATACGGCAGCAGCACCAGGTAGCGCGAAGGGATCGACAGGTGCGCGGACAGGCGCGCGCCCTTGGTGCTGATCGGGTCCTTCACCACCTGCACCACGATCTCCTGGCCTTCGTGCACCAGTTCGCTGATCGAGGGGATGTGGCCGTTGCCGTTCGACTCGGCACCTTCGACGGCCGGCGGACGCACGATGTCGGAGGCGTGCAGGAACGCCGCACGCTCCAGACCGATCTCCACGAACACCGCCTGCATGCCCGGCATCACCCGCTGCACCCGGCCCTTGTAGACATTGCCGACATAGCCCCGCCGGGAGGCCCGCTCGACGTGCACCTCCTGCAACATGCCGTTCTCGACCACCCCGACCCGCGTTTCACGCGGGGTCACGTTGATCAGGATTTCTTCACTCACCGCATACTCCCCAGATTGACCATCTTTATAGCGGCTGCGGGCGCAACCTGTCGATGAACCATTTTGGAAAACCCGCAATCCCTGCCCCGGATCACAAAGTCCCGCACCCTGCAGCCCCGGACGCGCCCAGTTCGATGGCGCCCCGCGGTATCTTGAACGCCGCGGACGACACAGGAGCCGGAGCATGACCACCGAGATTCTATTGGCCTGGAGCGGCGGCAAGGACTGCCTGATGGCGCTGCAGCGCCTGCAGGCCGACCCGCAATGGCAGGTGGTCGGCCTGCTCACCACGGTCAACCGCAATTACCAGCGCATAGCCATGCACGGCGTGCAGCGCGACGTGCTGCTGGCGCAGACCGCCGCGCTCGGGCTGCCGCTGGTCGAGGTGATGCTGGACTGGCCCGGCAGCAACGAGGCGTATGAGCAAGCCCATGCGCAGGCACTGGTCGAGGCGCGGATGCGCTGGCCGGGCATTCGCCATTGCGCGTTCGGCGACCTGTTTCTGGAAGACGTGCGCGACTACCGCGTGCGCCAGCTCGGCCGCGAGAACTGGCGCGCGGTGTTTCCGTTGTGGGGCGAGGACACGGCCGAGCTATCGCGACGCTTTGTCGGCGAAGGCCATCGCGCGATGCTGTGCTGCGTCGACACCCAGCAGCTCGACGCCGAGTATTGTGGCCGCGCCTACGATGCCGCGCTGCTCGACACGCTGCCGGCCGGCGTCGATCCCTGCGGCGAGCGCGGCGAATTCCACACGCTGAGTTTTGCTGGCCCGCTGTTTCGCCAACCGCTCAAGCTGCGGCGCGGCGAATCGGTGCTGCGCGACGGGCGTTTCCAGTTCACCGATTTCCTGCTGGACGAACATGCCGCGAAAAGTTGACCGCCACATCCTGCCCGATGTGCTGCAGCCCGGACTCGCGCTGGTATTCTGCGGCACCGCCGCCGGCAAACGCTCGGCCGCCGAACGCGCCTACTACGCCCATCCCGGCAATCTGTTCTGGCGTGCACTGTTCGAAGCCGGACTGACTCCGCGTCAACTGGCACCGGCGGAATTCCCGCAACTGCCCGACTACGGCATCGGCCTCACCGACCTGGCCAAACGCCACAGCGGCAACGACAACGAGCTGCCGCGCGATGCGTTCGACGTGCCGGCCCTGATCGCCAAGATCGAACGCCACCAACCACGCCTGCTCGCGTTCACCAGCAAAAATGCAGCACGCGCTGCGCTCGGTCATGCGACCGTCTACGGCCTGCAGGATGAAACCATCGGCGGCACGCGGCTGTTCGTGCTGCCTTCGCCGTCGGGGCAGGCGCGCGGCCATTGGACCGCCGGGCCATGGCTGGCGCTGGGCCAGCTGTACCACTCCGTCAGCGAGACTTCGGCAGCTTCTTGACTGCGACTCAGTCGATCGGCGTATGCCGATACCGGCTCACGTCTTCCGGCCGCACCACCGACGCGTGGTTGGTCCATGCGCGGCGGATGTAGCTGGCCACCGCCGACACCTCGCTGTCGCTCAGCTGCTGGGCAAACGGCGGCATCGAATATGGTCGCGGGTTCGCCGCGGTGACCGGGGCGAACCCACCGAGCAGGATCATGCGGGTGGCGTTGATGCCGCTGGGCTCGGTCACTGAAGAGTTGCCGTCCAGTGGCGGATACACCCCGGCGACACCGTCACCGTTCTTGCCATGACAGTCCGCGCAATGCCGGGTGTAGACCTTCTCGCCCTGCTGCGCGATGGCTTTCGCATTGAACAGCTGCGTGTCCAGCACCGTCGGCGCACGCGGCGGCAGTGAGTGCAGATAGGTGGCGACTGCATGCAGGTCATCGTCCGTCATGTACTGGGTGCTGGTCGAAATAACGCCCGCCATCGGGCCGAACGCCACACCCTTGGCCGACTGGCCGGTTTTCAGCAGGTCGACGATGTCCTGCTGGCTCCAGCCTTGCAGCCCGCCGTTCTGCTGCGTGCTCAGGTCCGGCGCATACCAGTTCTGCATCGGAATCTGGCCGCCGGTCAGATGCTGGTCACCCGCCGTGCCGCCGAGCGAATCGCGCGCCGCGTGGCATTCATTGCAGTGGCCGAGGCCCTGCACCAGATAGGCACCGCGGTTCCACTGCGGCGACTGCGCCGGCTCGGGCTTGAACTCTCCCTCCCTGAAATACAGCGCGCGCCACGCCGCCAGGCTCTTGCGCACGCTGTACGGAAACTCCAGCGACGGCGCGGTGGCGGGTTGATGGATCGGCGGCAACGATTGCAGGTAGGCAAAGATGGCCAGCGCGTCGTCGTGATTCACCTTGGTATAGGAGGTATACGAGAACGCCGGATACAGCAGCTCGCCATGCCGCCCCTTGCCGGCATGCAGTGCCTGCCAGAAGTCCTCGAAGCTCCAGTCGCCCAGGCCGGTTTCGCGATCAGGGGTGATGTTGGGTACGGGGATGTTGCCGAACGGCGTGGTCAACGAGCGCCCGCCAGCGAAGCGCGCGCCACCCTGGCTGGTATGGCAACCGGCGCAGTCGCCGACGAGGGTCAGGTACTCGCCCTTGGCGATCAGGCCCGGGTCCCGCAGCGTCGTGACCGTGACCTTGCTGTCGGCGGGGGATGTCGGCGCACTGCCGCGGCCGCCCAGCACTATCCAGCCCACCAGCAACGCGACCAAGACGACGATCAGCAGCAACCACCAGCGCAACGTTCTCATGGCGTGTCTCCGGTGGCGCCCAGTACGCCACAGCGCAGCGGCGGCGTCACCGAACCGGCCGCCTGCGCATGCGTGTCGGCCGGCAACTGGCGACTGGCCAGCGAGGCCGCCACCGCGGAGATGTCCGAGTCACTCAGCCGATTGGCCACCACTGCCATGCAATCGGGCGCCACCGTGCCGCGGGTATGCGTGCGCCACGAGCCCAGCTGGGCGCTGATGTAGTCGTACGGCAGGCCGATCAGGCCGGGCGTCGACGGCTCCACCCCGGTGAGCTGGCTGCCATGGCAGCTGGCACAGGCGGGAATCTCGCGTGCCGGATCACCCTTGCTGACCAGTTGCTCGCCACGCTGCAGCGTGGCCGCGGAAACCGGTGGCAACGGCGAACGGCTGTAAGGCACCTGTTGTGCAGCGAAGTATTCGGCGATCTCCCGCATGTACACGGGGCTCAGCTGGCGCACCGTATATTCCATCGGTGCGTACTTGCGCAGGCCGTTCCGGAAATCCTGCATCTGCCGGGCCAGATAGGCCGCCGGCTTGCCGGCCAGGCGCGGAAAATAGCCACTGCCCGGCGTGCCCTCGCCATGCACGCCGTGGCAAGTGGTGCAGGCGGCGATGCGCTGTTGCAGGGTGTCGGGAATCGGCGGTGCATCGGCGGCGCGGCTGGTGGCGCCGAACAGCATGGCGACGACAAACAGGGCCGCAGCGAACGGCTTGGCGGGACACAGGCTGGCGTTCGTGGTCATCGCACAATTGTACGCGCGCGCAACAGCGGCGATTGGCCAGACATGGCGCTAAGCTGGCGCATCGCGACAACATGCCGCATTCATCGAACCGGGGGTCACCGTGAGCCGTTCAACCGTCTGTCTCGCCGCACTCGTTACCGCGCTGCTTGCGGCTCCGGCCCTCGCCGCCGATGTATCGCCACCGCCCGCCTATGCATCGATCGCGCAGCTGCAGCAACGCATGGACGCCGGCACGCTCGACAGCCGACAGCTGACCCAGCAACTCCTCGAACGCATCCAGCGGATCGATCGGTCCGGCCCTGCATTGCGTGCGGTGATCGAGACGAACCCCGATGCGCTGAAGCTGGCCGGCGCGCTCGACGACGCACGCAATGGCACAAAGGCGCGCAGCCCGCTGTACGGTATCCCGGTATTGCTCAAGGACAATATCGACACCGGCGACCGCATGCTCACCACCGCCGGCTCGCTGGCGCTGGCCGAAGCGCCGGCGTCGCGCGATGCCGGCCTGGTCGAGCGGTTGCGCAAGGCCGGTGCGTTGATCCTCGGCAAGACCAACCTCAGCGAATGGGCCAACTTCCGCTCGAACCACGCCAGCAGCGGCTGGAGCGGGCGTGGCGGGCAGACCCGAAATCCCTATGTGCTCGATCGCAATCCCTGCGGTTCCAGTGCCGGCTCCGCGGCAGCCGTGGCGGCGGGACTGACCAGCGTGGCAATCGGCAGCGAGACCGATGGCTCGATCATCTGCCCCGCCGCAATGAACGGCATCGTCGGGATCAAGCCCACGCTGGGACTGGTCAGCCGCAGCGGCATCGTGCCGATCAGCCACAGCCAGGACACCGCCGGCCCGATGGCGCGCGACGTCGCCGACGCTGCCGCGTTGCTCACGGTGATCGCCGGCGGCGATCCGCGTGATCCGGCCACAGCCGAAGCCGACCATCACGCCACCGACTACAGTCGTTTCCTCGATCCGAACGGACTGAAAGGCAAGCGCATCGGCGTGGTGCGTCAGCTGGCCGGCGCCGAACCGAACGCCGATCGTGTGCTCGAGCAGTCAATCGCCCTGATGAAGGCGCAGGGCGCGATCATCGTCGACCCGGTCACCGTGCCGCATCTGACCGAACTCGGCGGACCGGAACTGACCGTGCTGTTGTATGACTTCAAGCACGACATCAACACCTACCTGGCCAGCCGCACGGACCTCGCGGTCAAGACGCTGGCCGACTTGATCGCGTTCAACCATACGCACGCCGATACCGAGATGGCCTGGTTCGGCCAGGAATTGTTCGAGCAGGCACAGAAGAAGGGGCCGCTCAGCGACAAGGCCTATATCGACGCGCTCGCCAAAGCGAAGCAGCTGTCCGGCCCGCAGGGCATCGACGCGGCCTTGAAGGCGCAGCATCTCGATGCCCTGCTGGCGCCGTCGTGGGGGCCGGCCTTTGTCACCGATCCGGTGCTCGGCGACCACATCGTCAGCGGCGATCCCACCGTCGGCGGCGCCTCGCAGCCGGCGGCCGTGGCAGGCTATCCGTCGATCACCGTGCCCGCCGGCTTCGCACACGGCCTGCCGGTGGGCATCGTGCTGTTCGGCGCGAAGTGGAGCGAGCCGACGCTGATCTCGATCGCCTATGGCTTCGAGCAACATGCCAAGGCATGGCAGCCGCCGCAGTTTCTTGACACGGTCGGCGGCAAGCCCGTGGCAGTCATGCAGCAACGCTAGTGCAGGTAGACCGTCGGCCCCAGCACCAGCGCAAACGCCAGCGTCATCAACATCCCGGCGACAACGATGGTGTAGTGGCGGTCGATCGCGAAATCACGCGGCGGCTGATCGCAGCGGCGGAAATAGGCCACGTTGAACAGTCCCGCCGTACCGCCAAATGATGAAGCGATTGCCGACATCAGGGTGATGGCGATACCCAACGGATTGAACAGGCTGACCAGCAAGGCGGACACACCACCGACCAGGTAGATCGTCATAGCGATCTTCCGCTGGGTGCAGCGGGCCTGCTCGCCACCGCCGAGCATCACGATCATCATGCCAATGGCCTGACGAACCACCGCGATATAGACGTACAAGCCCACAGCGAACATAGCGCCGCGCCACAACCATGGCCACGGCAACGGCCCGATGCCACCACCCACATCCGGCCCCCAGTCGCCGAGATTGGAGACACCGGAAAACATCCAGTAACCCGCGGCCACCATGCCTTTCACGGTGAACACGATCCACAGCACCAGCCGCGGCAGCGGCCGTTTCACCCGGCCCCAGGCGAGATAGGCCAGCATTGCCAGGATCACGTCCACGCCCGTACCGGCCATCGCGACGATGCGCCTGCTCCAGCTCCCCGTAGCGGGGCATTCGACGTAATACGCGCCGAGCTCGCTGGGCCGGTGGCCACTGGCGACGCAGGTAAGCGCATGCCCCATCAGCTCATGCGCCATGGTCAGCAAGGGCAACAGCAGCAGCGCCAGCCCTATCAGGGTCCAAAGATCGACGCGCGGCGTCGCAAAATTCCTTTCGGTCACCGTTCGATGCTCCCCGTCAGAGGGACCCATCGTCACGCATCCCGCACACGCACTCCAGTGCACCGTGCCAGTCCGCGGCCATGACATCTGTCATGGCCGCCCACTCAGATGCCGGCGCTGCCCCCGACCGACTTGCGCACGATCAGCATCGCCAGCTCCAGCGACTGTTCGTAGTTGAGGCGCGGATCGACCATCGACTTGTAGGCGCGATCAAGGTCGGTTTCGGACAGGTCGCGCGCACCGCCCATGCATTCGGTAACGTCCTCGCCGGTCAGCTCCAGATGCACGCCACCCAGCCGGGTGCCGGCCGCCGCGTGGATGTCGAAAGCCTGGTCGAGCTCACCACGGATGTTGTCGAAGCGGCGGGTCTTGTAGCCGTTCGAGGTGCTCTCGGTATTGCCGTGCATCGGATCGGCCACCCACAACACGCGACGGCCCTGCCGCTTCACCGCCTCCAGTAGCGGCGGCAGCGCGGCGGCGATCTTCGCGTTGCCCATGCGATGGATCAACGTCAATCGGCCCGGCTCGTCGTGCGGGTTCAGCGCATCGATCAGCGGCAGCAGCTGCTCTGGCGTCACCGAGGGTCCTACCTTGACCGCCACCGGATTGCGGATGCCACGGAAGTACTCCACGTGCGCACCGTCCAGCGCGGCTGTGCGCATGCCGATCCATGGGAAGTGGGTGGACAGATTGAACCAGCCCGGATGACGCGGCACCTGGCGGGTCAGCGATTGCTCGTAATGCAGCAGCAGCGCTTCATGCGAAGTGAAGAAGTCCACCTTGGAGAAACCCGCGATCGGGCCGGCCAGCGTTTCAATGAAACGCAGCGAGTCGCCGATGCCCGCGACCATCTGCCGGTATTCGGCGGCCAGCGGCGAATGCTCGACCCAGGCCAGATCCCAGTATTCCGGATGATGCAAATCGGCGAAGCCGCCATCAATCAGCGCGCGCACGAAGTTCATGGTCAGCGCCGAATGTGCATGCGCCTGGATCAACCGTTGCGGATCGGGACGGCGCGCCTCGGCGGTGAACGCCGGGCTGTTGACCACGTCGCCACGGAAGCTGGGCAGCGTCACGCCATCGCGCGTCTCGGTATCGGTCGAGCGCGGCTTCGCGTACTGGCCGGCGAAACGGCCTACGCGCAGCACCGGCTTCTTCAAGCCGTGCACCAACACCAGGCTCATCTGCAGCAACACCTTGAGGCGATTGGAAATCACCGGGCTGGTGCAATCGGCAAAACTCTCCGCGCAATCGCCACCCTGCAACAGGAACCGCTGGCCTTCCTGTGCCTCGGCCAGCGATTGCTTGAGTGCCAGCACTTCCCACGAGGTCACCAGCGGCGGCAATTGTGCGAGATGCGCGCTGGCCTCGGCCAGTTCGGCGGCATCGTCGTACCGCGGCTGCTGCAGCGCCACACGCTGCTGCCAGGAGTCTGGGGCCCAACGACTGGGGGCGGAGGCGTCGGACAATCCGGCATTCATCGGTACGGCCTTGATCATGGTGGGAGCACTCATTCCTGCAGTGACCGGCGGCGCGTGGCCACGACCGCCAGCGCGGCCAGTGCAATGAACCACAGCAGTGTCCAGGCCGGCATCGGCAGGCCAAGGATCGGTTCCACCTTGGCGCATTCACCGGACCCGGTGAACACCAGTTGCAGCACACGGGAAAACGGAAACGCACTGAACATGTAGTCCAGCGGTGGGCCGCAGGAGGGAATCTGGTCCGCCGGCAGGGACTGGATCCACAAATGCCGACCTGCCACCGCGATGCCAAACAGCGCGCTCAGCAGCGCGCCGCCGGTATACACCCAGCGTATACCGCCGCGCGGTGCGTGCAGCGCGCCCAGCAGGAAGAACACGCCCATCAGGATGAAGCCGATCCGCTGGAAGATGCACAGCGGACAGGGAAACAAGTGCCAGTACTTCTCCGCAAACAGCGCGAAGCCGAGCAGCCCGGCGCAGACCAGGAAACCGGCGAGAAAACTGACACGATACGACCAGCGAAAAGGATTCATGGCGAAATGCTGCGTTGCGGAACGACGACATTACCTCTTCGCCGGCGTGCTGTCAGCAGGGCAGCGACATTCCGCGGCAACTTTCCACCCTGCCCGTACGCACAAAACAGAAACCCGGCAGGTTGCCCGGCCGGGTTTCTGTATATGGACGTCTGAACGCTCGTCCAATCGGGCGTGTCCGAGCAGCCTATTCGGCGTCGACCGCCTCGACCTGCGGGCGACCGACCAGTTCGACATACGCCATCGGCGCATTGTCGCCCGGACGGAAGCCGCACTTGAGGATACGCAGGTAGCCGCCGGGACGCTCCTTGTAACGCGGACCCAGCTCGACAAACAGCTTGCCGACCGCTTCCTTGTCGCGCATACGCGCAAAGGCAAGGCGGCGGTTGGCAACACCGTCGACCTTGGCAAGCGTGATCAGCGGCTCGGCCACGCGGCGAAGTTCCTTCGCCTTGGGCAAGGTGGTACGGATCAGCTCATGCTTGATCAGCGAAGACGCCATGTTCTTGAACATGGCTTCGCGGTGCGAGCTGGTACGGTTGAGTTTGCGTCCGGATTTTTGGTGGCGCATGGCGTTGTCTCTATCTGTTGTTATGAAAAGCCGGCACTCAGGTCCGGCTTCCCGCGGTTACCCGCTATTATGAGCTCTCTAGGAACGAGCTCCTATGAGAAGTGCGGCCATGAATGGCCGCTTCTGGTGCCTGGCGAGAGAGCTAAGCTCAAACTCGCCAGTTCACCGGTAGCACTGCGATCACTGGCGATCGCAAAATTAACCCATCAGCCCAACTGCATGCCGTGGGACAGACCCGGCGGCGGCCAGTTCTCAAGTTTCATGCCGAGTGCGAGACCACGGCCGCCCAGCACATCCTTGATTTCGGTCAGCGACTTCTTGCCCAGGTTCGGCGTCTTCAGCAGCTCGACTTCGGTCTTCTGTACCAGATCGCCGATGTAGTAGATGCTCTCGGCCTTCAGGCAGTTCGCCGAACGCACGGTGAGCTCGAGATCGTCGATTGGGCGCAGCAGCAGCGGATCGAAACCGCTCTTCTCCGCCTTGTCGGTGGCGCTCTCGCGACGCGAGAAGTCACCGAACACCGACAGCTGGTCGTTGATGATCTCGGCGGCCTTGCGAACCGCGTCTTCCGCACCGATCGTGCCGTTGGTCTCGATATCCAGCACCAGCTTGTCGAGGTTGGTGCGCTGCTCGACACGAGCGGCGTCCACTTCGTAAGCCACGCGCAATACCGGCGCGAACGACGCATCCAGCTGCAGACGACCGATCGGACGTGCCTCGTCATCCGGATGCTGACGCGTGCTGGCCGGCTGGTAGCCGACGCCGCGACGCACCTTCAAACGCATGTTGAGCGCGATGTCCTTGGTCAGATGGCAGATCACATGCTCGGGGTTGATGATTTCCACCGAGTGGTCGACGACGATGTCGCCGGCCGTAACCACGCCCTTGCCCTTCTTGGACAAGGTCAGGGTGACTTCATCACCCGTATGCTGACGGATCGCCACGTCCTTGAGGTTGAGCAGGACTTCAATGACGTCCTCCTGCAGGCCTTCCAGGGTGGTGTATTCATGCAGCACGCCATCGATTTCGACCTCGACGATGGCACTGCCAGGAATCGAGGAGAGCAGTACGCGACGCAGCGCGTTGCCCAGGGTATGGCCGAAGCCACGCTCGAGCGGCTCGACCACCACTTTGGCGCGGTTGGCTCCGAGCTGTTCGACGCTGAGGCCCCGAGGCCGCAGCACACTAGTTGACGAAACTGCCATGCAGAGCTCCGGTGATTACTTCGAGTAAAGCTCGACGATCAGTGCTTCATTGATGTCGGACGGCAGATCACCGCGATCCGGCACCGACTTGAACGTACCTTCGAATTTCTTGGCGTCGACTTCGACCCAGATCGGACGCAGGTCCATGGTGTCGAACACGGTCGCAGCTTCCTGCACGCGCAACTGCGTGCGTGCCTTTTCGGTCAGCGCGATCGCGTCGCCCGGACGGACTTGGTAGGAAGGAATGTTGACCTTCTTGCCATTGACCAGGATCGCCTTGTGGGCAACCAGCTGGCGGGCCTGGGCGCGGGTAACCGCGAAGCCCATGCGATAGACGACGTTGTCCAGGCGGCTCTCAAGCAGGCGCAACAGGTTTTCACCGGTGTTGCCCTTGGAGGTCGCCGCCTTGGAGTAATAGTTGGCAAACTGACGCTCGAGCACACCATAGATGCGCTTGACCTTCTGTTTCTCACGCAGCTGCACGGCATAGTCGGACATGCGCATGCGCTTGTTCGCGCCGTGCTGGCCGGGTTTGTTTTCCAGTTTGCACTTGGAGTCCAGCGCACGCGCCGGGCTCTTCAGGCTGAGATCTGCACCCTCACGACGGGCGAGTTTGCAGGTAGCTCCACGATAACGGGCCATGGGTATGCTCCTTAGACTCGACGCTTCTTGGGGGGACGGCAGCCGTTGTGCGGAATCGGCGTGACATCGATGATGTTGAGTACCTTGTAGCCCAACGCGTTCAGCGAACGCACCGCCGACTCGCGACCCGGGCCTGGACCCTTGATGCGCACTTCGACAGTCTTCACGCCGTAGTCGCCTGCAGCGCGGCCAGCCTTTTCGGCGGCGACCTGGGCAGCGAACGGGGTCGACTTGCGTGAGCCACGGAAACCGGCGCCGCCGGCAGTAGCCCACGACAAGGCATTGCCCTGGCGATCGGTGATGGTGACGATGGTGTTGTTGAAGGAGGCCTGCACGTGCGCCACGGCATCCGTGACAACGCGCTTGATCTTCTTCTTGGTCTTGACCGGCTTAGCCATATTCGGAATCCGTTACTTCTTGATCGCGCGACGGGGACCCTTGCGGGTACGTGCGTTGGTACGCGTGCGCTGGCCGCGCACCGGCAGGCCACGACGGTGGCGCAGACCACGGTAGCAACCCAGATCCATCAAACGCTTGATGGCCATACCCACCTCACGGCGCAGATCGCCTTCGACGATGTACTTGCCGATTTCGTGGCGGATCTTCTCCACCTCGCCTTCACTGAGGGACTTGATCGGGGTGGTCGAAACCACACCCGCATCCACGCAGACCTTCCTGGCTCGGCTGCGGCCGATACCATAAATGCTCTGCAGACCAACCCAGACATGCTTCTGGACCGGCAAATTGACACCCGCGATGCGCGCCATGATGTACTTTCTCCGATGCGTTTCGTGCGCGGTAAACGCGCAATTTTAACCTGAATTACCCTAACTGGAAAGCCCTGCGACACCGCGATGCCGCCACTCTCCGACTTTGACCACTCCTCCGCAGCATCAGCTCCGGCGAAGATTGGCCTTCTTGAGCAGACTTTCGTACTGGTGACTGACCAGATGCGCTTGCACCTGAGCCGTAAAATCCATCACCACCACCACCACGATCAGCAGCGACGTGCCACCGAAATAAAACGGCACATGCCAAGCCTGCTGCATGAACGATGGCACCAGACACACCAGCACCAGATACAACGCACCGACACCGGTCAGACGAGTCATCACCGCATCAATGTAGCTGGACGTGGCCTTGCCCGGACGGATGCCCGGAATCAACGCACCCGACCGCTTGAGGTTGTCGGCAGTTTCGTCGGCGTTGAACACGATCGCTGTGTAGAAGAACGCGAAACCGATTACCAGTACCGAAAACACAATTTCATATAACGGGTTGCCGGGACTCAGCGACTGCGTCAGATCCTGCAGCCAGCGGGACTGTTGTCCGGTGCTGAACCAGCTGATCGCGGTGGCCGGGAACATCAGCAAGCTCGACGCGAAGATCGGTGGGATCACACCCGCCATATTGATCTTCAACGGCAGATTCGAGCTTTGGTTCATGTAGGCCTTCTGCCCGCCGGACCGCCTTGCGTAGTTCACGGTGATGCGCCGCTGGGCGCGCTCCATGAACACCACGAACGCGGTCACTGCGAGTGCAAGACCAAACACCATCAGCAGCATGATCAACGTCAACTCACCGTTGCTGGCCATGCCCAGGGTGTGTACCACCGCACCCGGCAAACCAGCCACGATGCCAGCGAAGATCAGCAGTGAAATACCGTTGCCGATACCGCGCTCGGTCATCTGCTCGCCCAGCCACATCAGGAACATCGTGCCGGCAGTAAGCCCGACCACGGATGACATGACAAAACCAAAACCTGGCGTATAGACCACCGGCGCACCACCAGCTGCAACCTGTCCCTGCAATGCCACCGCAATACCGAACGACTGGAACGCAGCCAAGGCCACCGTGGCGTAGCGCGTATACATCGTCATCTTGCGCTTGCCGGCCTCACCTTCCTTGCGCAGGCCCTGCAGACTCGGTATCACCGAGCCCATCATCTGGAACACGATCGACGCCGAGATATACGGGATCACGCCAAGCGCGAACACCGAGAACCGCGCCAGTGCGCCACCCGAGAACATGTTGAACATGTCCATCAGGCCGTTGCCGTTGACCAGGCTGGTCATCGCCTCCGGATTGACACCAGGTACCGGAATGAACGAACCAAGCCGGAACACCACCAACGCGCCGATCACGAAGAAGATGCGCTGCCGAAGCTCGGTCAACTTGCCGAGTTTGCCGAGTGCATTGCCCTTGGCTGCTGCCACCTGATTACTCCACGCTGCCGCCGGCCGCCTCGATGGCTGCCTTGGCGCCGGCGGTAGCCAGCAGACCCGACAACTTCACCGCACGACCGATTTCACCCTTCAGAACCACCTTGACCTTCTTCGCGCGGCTGTTGATCAGGCCAGCCTGATGCAGCGCGACGACGTCGATCACGTCAACCTTGAGGTTGGCCAGCTGATACAGGAACACTTCCTGGCTCTCGACCTTCTTCTTCGAACGGAAACCGACTTTCGGCATCCGACGATTCAGCGGCATCTGGCCGCCCTCGAAGCCGAACTTGTGGGTACCACCGGCGCGAGCGTGCTGGCCCTTGTGTCCGCGGCCCGCCGTCTTGCCCATGCCCGAACCGATACCGCGACCAACGCGCAGACGCGTCTTGTGCGAGCCATCGTTCGGCTTAAGTGTATTCAGACGCATGATGCTTACTCCTCGACCCGGACCAGGTAATAGACCGTGTTGATCAGACCGCGAACCTGCGGGCTGTCCTTCAGGTCGCGGACATCGTTGATCTTGCCCAGACCCAGCGCCTTGACGCTGAGGCGATGACGCGCCTGCACGCCACGCAGGCCCTTGACCAGGCGCACGCGCACGGTCTTGTCGGCGGTTTGTTGAGACTTAGCCATTGCCGAGCACCTCATCCAGGGTCTTGCCACGCTTGGCGGCGATCTTCTTGGGCGAGGCAACAGCCTGCAGACCCTTGATGGTGGCGCGCACGAGGTTGATCGGGTTGCGCGAACCGACGGCCTTGGCCAGCACGTTCTTGACGCCGACCACTTCCAGCACAGCACGCATGGCGCCACCGGCGATAACGCCAGTACCTTCGGAAGCCGGCTGCATATAGACGCGCGCCGCACCGTGGTTGGCCTTGATGGCATACCACAAGGTTCCGTTGTTCAGTTCGATGCTCACCATCTGGCGGCGAGCACGCTCCATCGCCTTGGAGATGGCGACCGGCACTTCACGCGCCTTGCCATAACCGAAGCCGACCTTGCCCTCGCCATCGCCGACCACGGTCAGCGCGGTGAAGCTCATCTGGCGGCCACCCTTCACGGTCTTGGCCACGCGGTTGACGGCAATAAGCTTTTCGAGCAAGCCGTCCGAATTTTCGCGATCGTTAGAAGACATGTTCTTTTCCATGTGCCCGGCAATCCGGGACTTTGCTTGCGGCTGAGCCGCTTGGAGTTGTAGGTGACGCTGTGGAAATCAAGACAGCCCGAAAGCATGCCTTGATCCGGGTAGAGCAAATACTTAGAACTTCAGACCCGCTTCGCGAGCCGCATCGGCCAATGCCTTGATACGACCGTGGTAACGGAAGCCGGAGCGGTCAAACGCCACGGACTCGATACCCGCAGCCATCGCGCGCTCGGCAACTGCCTTGCCCACAGCCGCGGCAGCGGCCAAGTTCTTGGTGCCCTTGAGGCCTTCTGCGACCGACTTCTGCACAGTGGAGGCCGAGGCCACCACGTTCAGCCCGGAAGCATCGAACACTTGCGCATACAGATGCTGCCCCGTGCGATGCACCGACAGGCGCGCCACAGCCAGCTTGCGGATATGGCAACGCGTGGACTTGGCGCGACGCAGGCGATTTTCGTTCTTGTTCATCATTAGTTCCTCGAAAGCGGATCGGCTTGTGTTTGGGTTCTTGTGGAAAGCCTGGCCATGAAAGGCCAGACTTTCGCGAAAGGACCCGCATTACGCCTTCTTGGCTTCCTTCAGCGTGATCTTCTCACCGGCATAGCGCACACCCTTGCCCTTGTAGGGCTCCGGCGGACGGAAGCCGCGAATCTTGGCCGCTACCTGACCCACAACCTGCTTGTCCGTGCCCTTGATCAGGACCTCGGTCTGCGTCGGGGTTTCGATGCTGATTCCTTCCGGCGCCTCGAAAACCACGGGGTGGGAAAAGCCCAGGCTCAGGTTCAGCGATTTGCCCTGCATGGCAACGCGGTAACCCACGCCGACCAGCTCAAGCTTGCGCTCATAACCCTGGGAAACACCCGTGACCATGTTGGCCAGCAGCGCACGAGCGGTACCGCCGAACTTGTCGTCGGTGCCCTCGGCAAGGCTGATGCTCGCTACGCCATTGTCGACGGCGACGGTGACGCCCGGCAGATGATGCACGGTCAGCGTACCCTTGGGGCCTTTGACAGAGATGTTGTCGCTACCGACAGTCAGCTCGACACCCTTCGGCAGGGAAATTGGTTGTTTGGCAACACGTGACATCGAAAGACTCCTTATGCCACTTGGCCGATGACTTCGCCGCCCAGACCCTTGGCACGGGCCTGCGCATCGGTCAGCAGACCAGCGGAAGTCGAGATGATCGAGATACCCAGTCCGCCGAGAACCTTCGGCAACTCGTCCTTGCCGCGATATACACGCAGGCCGGAGCGGCTGACACGGGAGATGGTCTCGATGGCCGGCTGGCCCTCGAAATACTTGAGCTTGAGCTCGAGCACCGGCTTGCCTTCCTCGGCGGAAGTCTTGGCGTCGAGGATGTAGCCCTCGTTCTTGAGAAGATTGGCGATCGCCAACTTCAGTTTCGACGACGGCATACGCACGGTCGGCTTGCCCATGGCCTGGGCATTGCGGACGCGCGTGAACAGATCGGCGATGGGATCAGTCATGCTCATGAAAACATCCTTCAGAGTGCACCGATATCCGATAAAACCGGAAATCAATCAGATTGTGAGCCGACATATATGCCGGCCTGCCTTGCGCAGACCGCCGACTATATCAGCATTTTCAGGTTTTAGCGAATGTCGATGCGGTAGTCGCATCAGCGGCTGTTGTTGAACAGCCTTGTGAACCGTTCGTGGCGCTTGCGCGCCGCAAACGACTCCGGTTCTTGTATTACCAGCTGGCCTTGCGCAGACCCGGCACGTCACCGCGCATGGTCGCTTCACGCAGCTTGTTGCGGCCAAGGCCGAACTTTGCGTAGACGGCACGTGGGCGACCGGTCAATGCACAACGGGTGCGCTGACGCACCGGGCTGGCATCGCGCGGCAGCTTCTGCAGCTTGGTCTGCGCTTCCATCTTCTCCTCGTAGGAGGCGGTGGAGCTCAGCACGATCGCTTTCAGTTCACCGCGCTTGGCGGCGTACTTCTTGACGAGTTTGGTCCGCTTGATATCGCGGTTCACCATTGATGTCTTGGCCATGGATTACGCGCCTATCAGTTGCGGAACGGGAAGCTGAACGCTGCCAGCAGGGCTTTCGCTTCTTCATCGGTCTTGGCGGTGGTGGTGATGGAGATATCCATGCCACGCAGCGCATCGACCTGGTCGAAATCGATCTCCGGAAAGATGATCTGTTCCTTGATGCCGAAGTTGTAGTTGCCACGACCATCGAACGCCTTCGCCGACACACCGCGGAAGTCGCGCACGCGCGGCAGCGAGATGTTGATCAGGCGATCGAGGAACTCGAACATCTGCGCCCGGCGCAAGGTGACCTTGCAGCCGATCGGCCAGCCATCGCGGATCTTGAACGAGGCTACGGAAACGCGCGCCTTGGTCGTGATCGGCTTCTGGCCCGCGATCTTGGCCATATCGGCCACGGCGTTCTCGAGCACTTTCTTGTTGCCCGCAGCTTCGCCCACGCCCATATTCAGCGTGATCTTGGTGATGCGGGGAACCTGCATCACGTTCTGGTAGCCGAATTGCTCAGTGAGCTTGGCAACTACCTGCTCTTTATAAAAATTTTCAAGGCGCGTCATGATCGTGTTCCTTACGCGTCCACGACCTCGCCAGTCGAACGGAACACGCGGACCTTGCGCCCATCTTCGAGCGTTTTGGTGCCGACGCGTTCACCCTTGTTCGTGGCGGGGTTGAACAGCTGTACATTGGAGAGATGGATCGAGGCTTCACGCTCGACGATACCGCCAGCCTGATTGGCCTGCGGGTTCGGCTTGGTGTGACGCTTGATCAGATTCACGTTGGAGACGAACACACGATCGTCTGCAACACGCAGCACATCGCCGCGCTGACCCTTGTTCTTGCCGGTGATCACGAGGACCTGATCACCCTTACGGATACGGTTCATATTGTGATCTCCGCTCAGAGCACTTCGGGCGCAAGCGAGACGATCTTCATGAACTTCTCGCTGCGCAGCTCGCGGGTAACCGGCCCGAAAATACGGGTGCCGATCGGCTCGAGCTTATTGTTGAGGAGGACCGCTGCATTGCCGTCGAAACGGATCAGCGAACCATCGGGACGGCGCACACCCTTGGCGGTACGAACTACCACGGCGTTGTACACCTCACCCTTCTTTACCTTGCCGCGGGGGATCGCATCCTTCACGGTGACCTTGATCACGTCACCGATCGCGGCGTAACGGCGCTTGGAGCCGCCGAGCACCTTGATGCACATCAGTTCCTTCGCGCCGCTGTTGTCCGCTGCGGAAAGCGTGCTCTGCATCTGGATCATGGCTGCACCCTCCCTTAGACGTTGGCGCGCGTGATGATTTCAACCACGCGGTGATGTTTGGTCTTGGACAACGGACGGCATTCGGCGATACGCACGAGGTCACCCTCGTTCGCGCCCAGGTCGTCCTGCGCATGCAGCTTGGTCGAACGGCGGATGATCTTGCCGAGCAGCCAATGCTGAACCTGACGCTCGACCAGTACGGTGACCGTCTTGTCCATCTTGTTGCTGGTAACGCGACCTTCGAGGGTACGCGTCTGTTTCTTTTCTGCTTGATCGCTCATGTCGGCCGTCCCTTACTTCTTGCCGCCGAGCACAAACTTCGTGCGGGCGATGTCACGCCGAACGCGGCGAAGCTGGTGCGGCTGAGTGAGCTGGCCTGAGCCTTTCTGCATGCGCAGATTGAACTGCTCCTTGCGCAGATCCAGCAGATGCTGCTTCAACTCGTCGGCCGACTGGTTATTGATATCTTTACTGGCCATCACATCACCGCCCTGGTCACGAACTGGGTCTGCACCGACAGCTTCGCTGCCGCCAGACGGAACGCCTCACGTGCCGTGACCTCATCAAGGCCTTCGATCTCGTAAAGCATGCGGCCGGGCTGGATCTGGGCAACCCAGAACTCCACACTGCCCTTGCCGGCACCCATGCGGACTTCGATCGGCTTCTTGGTGATCGGCTTGTCCGGGAACACGCGGATCCACAACTTGCCGCCGCGTTTGACGTAACGCGTAATGCAACGACGAGCTGCCTCGATCTGGCGCGCGGTGAGCGAGCCATGCGTGATGGCCTTCAGCCCGAACTCGCCAAAGCTGACGAGGTTGGAACACTGGGCCAAGCCGTCGTTGCGGCCTTTGAACTGCTTGCGGTATTTGGTTCGCTTAGGTTGCAACATGGCAACTCTCCTTACTTCGCAGACCGCTCGCGACGGCCGTCACCGGCCTCGCGACGCGAATCATTACGACGACCTTCGCCACCTTCGCGGCGCGGCTGCGACGGCTCGTCCTTCGACTCCTGGCTGGCTGCAGCCAGATCGAAGATCTCGCCCTTGTAAACCCAGACCTTGATGCCGATGATGCCGTAGGTGGTTTTCGCCTCGGCAAAGCCGTAATCGATGTCGGCACGCAGCGTATGCAGCGGCACGCGACCTTCGCGACTCCACTCGGAGCGGGCGATCTCGGCACCGTTCAGACGACCGGACACGTTGATCTTGATACCCAGTGCGCCGAGGCGCATTGCGTTGCCAACCGAACGTTTCATCGCGCGACGGAACATGATGCGACGTTCCAGCTGCTGCGCGATCGACTCGGCCACCAACTGAGCGTCGAGCTCGGGCTTGCGCACTTCGCTGACGTTGATGTGCGTGGGAACGCCCATCATGTCGCTGACTTCCTTGCGCAGCTTCTCGATATCCTCGCCCTTCTTGCCGATCACCACGCCCGGACGGGCGGTGTGGATCGTCACGCGTGCGGTTTTCGCCGGACGCTCGATCTGGATGCGGGAGATACCGGCGGCAGCCAGCTTCTTCTTCAGCATGTCGCGAACTTTGATGTCAGCCACGAGGTACGTGGCGTAATCACGCTTGTTGGCGAACCACTTCGAGTTCCAGTCCTTGGCAATGCCGAGGCGGATACCGGTGGGATGAACTTTATGACCCATCGTCTATATCCTCAGTCAGTTGCCGACGACCACAGTGATGTGGCTGGTGCGTTTCAGGATGCGCGAACCGCGGCCTTTGGCACGGGCGTGCATGCGCTTCATCGCCGGACCTTCGTCGACGAAAATGCTGGCCACCTTCAGCTCATCGACGTCGGCACCGAGATTGTTCTCGGCATTGGCGACGGCCGACAGCAGCACCTTGCGGACAAGGAGCGCGGCTTTCTTGTTGGTGAAGGTGAGCACGTCGCTGGCCCGTCCGACGGGAAGCCCGCGGACGAGGTCAGCCACCAGGCGTGCCTTTTGCGCCGAAATGCGGGCGCCACGCAGGATCGCTTTGGCTTCAGTGCTCATCACTTGCCCTTCTTGTCGCCGACATGGCCCTTGAACGTACGGGTCACCGCGAACTCGCCGAGCTTGTGCCCGACCATGTTCTCGTTGATCAGAACGGGCACGTGCTGACGGCCGTTATGGATGGCGATGGTCAAGCCGACCATTTCCGGCAGGATCATCGAGCGACGCGACCAAGTTTTGATCGGGCGCTTGTTGTTGGCGGAAACCGCAGCTTCCACCTTCTTTACGAGGTGAAGGTCAACGAACGGACCTTTCTTCAGAGAACGCGGCATGTCGGCTTCCTGTTACTTGGTACGACGACGCACGATGAACTGCTGCGTGCGCTTGTTGTTACGGGTCTTGTAGCCCTTGGCCGGCGTGCCCCACGGGCTGACCGGATGACGACCACCTGAAGTCTTGCCTTCACCACCACCGTGCGGATGGTCGACCGGATTCATCACCACACCGCGAACGGTCGGGCGGATACCCAGCCAGCGCTTGGCGCCGGCCTTGCCCAGCTTCTTCAAGCTGTGCTCGCCGTTGCCGACTTCACCGATTGTGGCGCGGCAGTCAACCGAGACGCGACGCATCTCGCCGGAGCGCAGACGCAGCGTGGCGTAACCGGACTCGCGCGCCACCAGCTGCACCGAGGCACCGGCGCTGCGGGCGATCTGCGCACCCTTGCCCGGACGCAGCTCGATGCAATGGATCGTGCTGCCCATCGGAATGTTGCGCAGCTGCAGGCAGTTGCCGGCCTTGATCGGCGCATCACGGCCGGACACCAGGCGATCGTCCACCTGTACACCCTTCGGCGCGATGATGTAACGACGCTCGCCATCGGCATAGCACAGCAACGCGATATGTGCGGTGCGGTTCGGATCGTATTCGATGCGCTCGACGCGGGCAGCGATGCCTTCCTTGTCACGCTTGAAATCGATGATGCGGTAATGCTGCTTGTGACCGCCGCCGCGATGACGCACGGTGATACGGCCATGATGATTGCGACCGCCTGTACGGGACTGCGACTCGGTCAACGCCGCGTACGGCGCGCCCTTGTACAGACCTTCCGTCTTGACGCTGACTGCGTCACGACGACCCGGCGAGGTCGGCTTGTGGTTGATTAATGCCATCTCACAGAACTCCTGGCTCAGGCCTTGGCGGAAACGTCGATGGTCTGGCCATCGGCAAGACGCACGTAGGCCTTACGCTTGCCCTGGCGGCTGCCAGCGCGTTGACGGAAGGCTTTGACCTTGCCCTTGGTGTTGACGAGGTTGACCTGTTCGACTTTCACGTCAAACAGCTTTTCCACGGCAGCACGGACATCGGCCTTGGTCGCCGCGGGGGCGACGACGAATACATACTGGTTGTGTTCGGCCAGACGCGCCGATTTCTCGGAGATGTGCGGCGCGCGCAGCGTATCGAGAATGCGTTCGTTGTTCATGCCAGCCACTCCTCGATCTTCTTCACCGCGTCAACCGTGACCACCACATGGTCGGAACCGACCAGGCTGACCGGGTTCAGGCCCATTACATCCAGTACGTGGATATAAGGAATGTTGCGTGCGGCCAGGAACACGGACTCGTTGGCGTCTTCCGACACCAGCAGCACGCGACCGGATACTTCCAGCTCGGCCAGCTTGGCCACCATCGCGGAGGTCTTCGGCGTCTCGATGTCGAAACTCTCGACAACCTTCAGGCGATCCTGACGAATCAGTTCGGAGAAGATCGAGCGAATCGCAACGCGATAAGCCTTGCGGTTGACCTTCTGCTCGTAGCTGCGCGGCTTCGCCGCGAAGGTGCGGCCACCACCGACAAAGATCGGTGCACGGTAATCACCGTGACGGGCACCACCGCCCTTCTGCTTCTTGAATTTCTTGGTAGTACCGGACATCTCGCCGCGCGACAGCTGCGACTGGGTTCCGGCACGACCGGCCGCCTGGTAGGCGACAACAACCTGATGGACCAGGGCCTTCTTGTACTCACCGCCGAACACTTCGTCCGATACGCTGAGCGGCTTGGCGCCAATGACATTCAATTCCATGGCGACTCTCCTCAACCCTTGGTCGTCGGACGGATGATGACGTCGCCACCGGTTGCACCCGGTACCGCGCCCTTCACCGCGATCAGATGACGCTCGGCGTCGACCTTGACCACTTCCAGTCCCTGCGCCGAACGGCGCACGGCACCCATGTGACCGGACATCTTCTTGCCCGGAAACACGCGACCCGGGGTCTGGCGCTGACCAATGGAACCCGGCGCACGATGCGACAGCGAGTTACCGTGGGTAGCGTCACCCATCTTGAAGTTCCAGCGCTTGATCGTGCCCTGGAAGCCCTTGCCTTTCGACACGCCGGCAACGTCGACGATCTGGCCGACGGTGAACACGTCGTCTGCCTTGATCTCGCTACCCACGGTGTACTTGCCGAGATCGTCGGCAGACACGCGGAACTCCCACAGGCCACGGCCCGGCTCAACCTTGGCCTTCGCGTAATGACCTTTCAGCGGCTGCGTCAGCAGGTTCGCGCGCTTGGTGCCCGCCGAAACCTGGACAGCGCTGTAACCATCGTTATCGTCCGTCTTCAACTGGGTCACACGATTCGGTGTCGCTTCAATCAGCGTCACCGGAATCGAGCGGCCATCTTCAGTGAAGAGTCGGCTCATACCGCATTTGCGGCCAACCAATCCGATACTCATCTTCGTATCCTGTCTGTCGCTCAACCGAGCTTGATCTGAACATCGACGCCAGCGGCGAGATCAAGCTTCATGAGCGCGTCCACGGTTTTGTCGTTCGGGTCGATGATGTCGAGCACACGCTTGTGCGTACGGGTCTCGTACTGGTCGCGTGCATCCTTGTCGACGTGCGGCGACGTCAGGATGGTGTAACGCTCGATTTTCGTCGGGAGCGGGATCGGGCCGAGTACCGTTGCGCCAGTGCGCTTGGCCGTCTCGACGATCTCACTGGCCGAGCGGTCGATCAAACGATGATCGTATGCCTTCAGCCGAATCCGAATCTTCTGGTTCGCCATAACCGTGTCCTGTTGTCGAAAGAACGTAATGTGAAACGAAACGGCTTCTCACCGCCTCGCACAACCCTTTAGCACCACATCGATAGCCGCGCACGAACCGCACAGCCCGAATTCTAAAAGTCCAGGCGAGCACTAAGCGGCTCGCCTGGACAGAAACTGCAGTCGCGCAAATAACATGACCGACAGGGCGCACCCCGTGATTACATTGAATTGCGAGGGCCATCCGGGCCAGCGAACTCGAAGCACTTCCTGTGCCTCATTTCGCGGTAGGTCGACCCAGAACAAGTCTCGGTCGACAAGCAAGCTGCCAAGTATACCTGCAAAAGCCAGCTTAGTGAAGTGGTCCCATGAAAAATCAAGCAATGGACAACTCACACGCAGGCGGACATGAAACTTGGCAGCACGGGGTCGCCATGGGCGGCCCCGTGCAAGTACAGCGTCTTACTTGATGACCTTGGCCACCACACCGGCACCGACAGTGCGGCCACCTTCGCGAATGGCGAAACGCAGGCCTTCGTCCATCGCGATCGGGTGAATCAGGCTCACCACCATCTTCACGTTGTCGCCCGGCATCACCATCTCCACGCCGTCCGGCAACTGGCAAGCGCCGGTCACGTCGGTCGTGCGGAAGTAGAACTGCGGACGGTAACCCTTGAAGAACGGCGTATGACGGCCACCCTCGTCCTTCGACAGCACATAGACTTCGGCCTCGAAATCGGTGTGCGGGGTGATCGTGCC
>NZ_RCZB01000010.1 GCF_006438785.1 Rhodanobacter glycinis
ATTCTCGCTCGCAACCCACCGGAGCCAATTCTTGCTGTACTTGCGGCGGGGCCGCTTGAGGACCTCATTCACTACGTCGGGCCCGAGTTCATCGACCGCATAGAGTTACAGGCTCGCCAAGATCCAGCCTTTCGTCATCTGCTCGGTGGAGTCTGGGCAAGCGGCACAACCGATATCTGGGCGCGTGTAGAGGCGGCACGTGGTGCAACGTGGTAGTACTTGCCTAACATCTCGTTCAAGGCGGACGGCTGCGCCGCCGCTTAACTCAAGCGTTAGGTCTTTGCTTGCTGTGCCGTTCGCAAGTTTGGTTTTCGTCAGGCAGCACGTTGACGTGAGATGCTTCGCTTCGGCAAGCTGCCTTTGGGGTTTGCGGCAAGTCGTCAGGTTTCTGAGCGTGGGGGTTTCGGCTCGTTGTTCTTGCACGGCATGGCGCAGTTGGTCATGGCATGCTCGGGCCGCAAAGTCCTAACCAGTCATTCAAGCGGACGGCTTCGCCGCCGCTTAACTCCAGCGTTAGAGCGCATGAAACAGACCTCCGCGGCAAATTTGGCTTTGCTTCTTGTTGTAGCTGGTTGGTTGCTGGCTTACTACGGCGTCATGTCGCAACTTGGCGACCCGTCGCCATCAGTTCCTCACGCGCAAATCGAAGCTGCTCGGCACCAGTCGCTGGCAGTATTGCTCATCGGCGTAGCGAGCATCCTCACGGCGCTCTGGCTGTCCGGCTACAGTTTTTCCGCCGCAAAGGTTCGTGCCAGCGCTTGCGCGGCGTTAATCTTGCTGCCTTCGGTTGCTGTTGTCTGGAGCACGCTGTAGGTGGCGGTGCGCTCTAACTACTCGTTCAAGGCGGACGGCGTCGCCGCCGCTTAACTCCAGCGTTAGACTTCACTATGCAAATCGCTCCATCTCAACGAACTGCGACATATGCAGGCGCTTGGTCGGCACTAGGTGCTGTTCCTTGGGATCAATGGATGAGTCATCAAAAACGTGGCCACGACGTTCTAACCACTAACCTGATCTCGCTGTTGGTCTTCGTAGTGTTTCTCATCGTGCCAGGGTTTCTTTTTGTAATTGGTACAAATACCGGCGTATACAGTCGTTTTTGGTTTCTAGATCCAAAGCAACGTGCAGCTTATTGGGTCATATCAAAACGTATGTTTTGTTGGTTCGCAGGGGCAGCGGTGTTCGGTGCTATTTGGTCGCTTACCTTATGGGGTGCGCTGCGCGCATAGCTTGGCTAGGTGGGCTCGTGCCGTTGTCTAACATTTCGTTCAAGGCGGACGGCTTCGCCGCCGCTTAACTCTAGCGTTAGGCAGCGCAATGAAGCGACTCTGGCCATGGATATATTTAGCGTTGTTTGCAGCCACCTTCTGTGGTGGCCTGTCGGTCCTTGGTAAAACTCAAGGCCACACCAACGTCGACTGGGTGTTCATAACCATTTCTTTCTTTGGTCTCTTGGTCTTTCCGTCCTTGGCCGTCGCGTTTGCGCGCTCTCGCACAACATCTCGTCTTCCAGTCGCATCGTTTTCGCGAGGTTTTCGCGGTGGGTGGTGGGCAGACCCGTTACAGTGTCTTCGTATTACTAGCCTGTTGCTTAGCGGCATGTTCCTTGGCTCGCTGTTTACGTTGCCTCATGCCGCATCGCAGGAAGTCATGGTTGTGTGGTGGTACGCTGCTATGGCACTTGGCACAGCAGCAGGCGAGCTTATCGCGCTCAAGGCGTTTCGCGGCAGCGTTGCCTAACTACTCGTTCAAGGCGGACGGCTGCGCCGCCGCTTAACTCCAGCGTTAGACGTCAGGGAGCGAAATGCGCATCTCGGTACAATTTCGCCAGACACTGATCAGTGCCGGAGTGGTTGGTTCATTCTTTGGCGTGCTGGTCGCTCTGGCAAGTTTTGCGTTCTACTCTGAGTACGGCCCCAACATCGCTTCTGCTCCTCACGGCGTCTTGGCAAACACTTTCAATGCCGTCGGCACTTTCTTCTTGGTTACCGTTGGTATCGTCGTCTTCGGCCTCCTGCCCACAGCACTCGCGCTTTTGCTAAGCAGGCTTCTCCGCAAGACGTCTAACTAATCGTTCAAGGCGGACGGCTACGCCGCCGCTTAACTCAGGCGTTAGCCCTTCAACCATGGAGGTGTGAGATGACTTTTCCAAATGTGCTTCATCGGCCAAGCGCGTTCCTGCCGCTGGTTATGTCGGTCGCGGCGTTAGCTTTGGTCCTCGGTCACGTGGCCATGGTTGGTGCTGTTGTCGCACATCAAGCCGACGAGGGCGCTATCGCGCACATCTTCCAGCTTCTCATAGCCGGCCAAGTCCCCCTTGTGGCGTTCTTCGCAATCAAGTGGCTGCCGCGCGCTCCGCGTCTCTCGCTATCAGTCTTGGCGCTTCAGGCAGCAGCGGTCGTTGCGGCCCTTGCGCCCGTTTACTTCTTCAACCTGTAGCTCAGGGCTAACAGGTCGTCCAAGCGGACGCGCGAAAAGCCGCGCGCCGCTTAACTCCAGCGTTAGGCACTTATCACATGCGCAATTCGGGAAGGTTCGGGAAATTCTACTTGTGGGGCGCTCCGCTCACGGGCGCTCTCTTAACGGCAACCTTTCTAGTCATCCGAATGTCTTGGAGCGACGATGTCAGCGGTAATTTCGTGCCCGCATTCGCTACTTGGTTCTTAGTACGGCTTGTCATTGGCTATGCGCTGGCTCTCCCTCTTCTGCTGCTCGCTCACCGTCTTGGCGTACGGAACATTGGCGGTTTTGCAGCAATTTCCGCGTTGGCGGCCGTTCCCTACGAGTGGTATGTTTCCAATCCCATGAATGCTTGGCATCCGACTGAGGCACAAGTAGATCATGGTATTTACTGGGCGTCTTTCATAGTCTCAATTATTTTGGCATCAAGCACTGGTATTTGCTTTTCACGTGGCGCATTGCCAACAAAACGTGCCTAACCAGTCGTTCAAGGCGGACGGCTTCGCCGCCGCTTAACTCCAGCGTTAGGTCTTTGCTTGCTGTGCCGTTCGCAAGTTTGGTTTTCGTCAGGCGGCACGTTGACGTGAGATGCTTCGCTTCGGCAAGCTGCCTTTGGGGTTTGCGGCAAGTCGTCAGGTTTCAGAGCGTGGGGGTTTCGGCTCGTTGTTCTTGCGCGGAATGGTGCAGTTGGTCATGGCATGCTCGGGCCGCAAAGTCCTAACCCGTCATTCAAGCGGACGGCTGCGCCGCCGCTTAATTCCAGCGTTAGACCGCAAAGGAACCGGCATGGCCGTCAACTTAGCAACAACTCCAGCGCTTGCGCTGAATCTACGGATTGTTTCCGGGTTCATTGCGGTTCTCAGCGCAGTAGCTGCCGCCCTCTCAATTCTCCACGGCACAAGTACCGCCCTACAGTTGTCACTTGAGTGTGCGGGAGTTGTGGCATGGGGTTCGCTTGCTTTCTTCGGCAACAAACCTGGTTGGTCACGCACCATGACACTTGCGGCATTTGTTGTGTACGTGGCTTTGTCAGTGTGTAGGCTGGCTGGCGTTGTGGTCTAACATTTCGTTCAAGGCGGACGGCTTCGCCGCCGCTTAACTCTAGCGTTAGGCCCCGAATGGAAAAGATGTCGCACGCCGAGTACATCGAGCAATTGCAGCACGAGGCTGGTCGCGTCGCTGTAGCAACCGTCGCGGGCAATCTGGACATTCTTGAAGCATGTTGGGTGCTCGGGCCTCTTCTCGCGCAGGCCGAGCTGGCGCCAGGCGATCCTGATGCCCACGCAATTGGCCAAGTCTGCTCAGAGCTGGACGGTCTACCTGTCGGGGAGGCGCGTGCTCTGTGGTCATCGCTAGCTCTCGAACGACTGGCGCCTGAGTTAGAGTCACTCAAGCGTTGGGCTCTTCAGCTAGCTATGCCGGCCATTCAATCTGTGGCCGCGCGGTTCGGGGTCTAACATTTCGTCCAAGGCGGACGGCTTCGCCGCCGCTTAACTCAAGCGTTAGACGTTCTTTGGGGGCATTGCATGAAGTCTGACAACTTTCCTATCGCGGCGTCCGTTGCGCTTGCAGTCGGCATTTTGCAGACGTTCCTTCTGCGCTACGTGGACGCCTATATAGCAGCCTATTCCCCAGTTCCTATCTGGCTCGCTTCGCACGTTTTCCCGAGCTTTTTCTTGCTCTCGCTACTGCTCATATATGACTGGCTCATCAGCATTTTTCTCTGCCTTCCAGCCGCTTATATTTTGTGCAAATTGCGTCCCCGCAGGCTCTTCGTCTACCTAATTATTGCGGTTGTACCAAGCTTTCTTTGGCAACACCGCTTTGTCTTCATCGAACCCGCTCGATACAGTAATTTCTTGGCTTTTAACAGCGTTCTGCGTGATTTATTCATGCTGCCAGCGGCGACAGCAATTGTTCGCTTTGCTCAACGTCGCAGGAACGTCTAACAATTCGTTCAAGGCGGATGGCTTCGCCGCCGCTTAACTCAAGCGTTAGCCTATATGCGCACAATCCTCACTCTTCTATTGCTCGCGGCTTGTAGCCACGCTTCGGCAACGTCTTGTGACGCGGTGAGTCGTACGCTCACGACTGCCCAACGAGGTGCCTGGGCACCTGTGCTGGCCAAGCAACTAAGTGTCAGCTCGGTTTCCGTCAGCCAATCCTTCGCCCTGGCAGATTGGCACATCGTCTACGTCGATACTCCCAATACAGATTCGGCATTTCTCTTCTTCCACGGTGACCCGCTCAGTACCCATTTCGTTACCTTATGGGCTGGCGCAGCTCGCATGCAGGAGGAAGGTTCCATCAGGACTTGGGTCGTCAAAAATGCGCCAGGTATCCCTGCGCCCCTCGCAACTTGTTTTGCGTGGTACGTCTCAAATGTACTTAACCGCTAGACTCGGCTAACCAATCATTCGAGGCGGACGGCTTCGCCGCCGCTCAATTCCAGCGTTAGGTCTTTGCTTGCTGTGCCGTTCGCAAGTTTGGTTTTCGTCAGGCAGCGCGTTGACGTGAGATGCTTCGCTTCGGCAAGCTGCCTTTGGGGTTTGCGGCAAGTCATCAGGTTTCAGAGCGTGGGGGTTTCGGCTCGGTGTTCTTGCACGGCATGGCGCAGTTGGTCATGGCATGCTCGGGCCGCAAAGTCCTAACCAGTCATTCAAGCGGACGGCTTCGCCGCCGCTTAACTCCAGCGTTAGGCCTATGCGACCGCACATTTGCTCGTTACTTATTTTTTTTGCAGCTCTTGCGGGATGCGCAACAAGCGCCGGCTTGGTTGCGTCGCCGGACTCGGCTCTGGCAGACGCAAAGGCTCGGTCCGCCACTTACTGCGCAAAGTACGCGGAGGGCTGCGAATTCAGAGCCTCGCCCCTTATTCATGGTGGTTGGTCAGTCAGCGTCATTCCAATCACCCACGACGTCGATGGAGTTAGAAGCTACGGAATCGATTCGGACGACTTCTACCTATATGATTCACAGGGTCGCTTCTCCAGTGCGCTACGTGGCTACTAGGCCTAACCAGTCATTCGAGGCGGGGGTTCTACCCCGTTTTCGCGGACAGTTGAGTTAAGGCCGTAAAGGCCTGGTCCCGAACATCGATTCTGCGTTGCATTCGGGGATTGTGGAAGCGTTCGATGTAATCAAAGACGTCCGCTCGTGCATCAGCCAAGGTCAAGTAGCGCTGACGATGGATGCGCTCGCGCTTGATCATGCCGAAGAAGCCCTCTGCCGCTGCGTTGTCAGCGCAGTGACCCACGGCGCTCATGCTGCTCAGGATGTGGTGGTCAGCGAGGAATCGCTGGTAGTCGCCGCTGGTGAATTGCGTTCCACGATCGGAGTGCAGTACGAGGGGCTCTCGATGGGGCCGCTGCCAGCAGGCCATCAGCACGGCTTTGATCACCATGTGCCGATCTTGGATGCCCGACATCGACCAACCCACGATTTTGTGACTGTGTAATGACCCAGCACTTCCTGCACAGGTCAGGCCGCTAAAGCATAAGCCTCGGCGGGGGTCTTCATGCCCAGCGCCTGATGGGGGCGCCGGTGGTTGTAGAACTGGATCCAGTCGCCAATCACGCGCATCGCGTGCTGCTGTGTTTCGAAGCGATGCCGATGCGCGCACTGCTCCTTCAACGTGCGGATGACACGCTCCACCATGCCGTTCTGCTGTGGGCAATGTGGTGTGATGAATTCCTGCCGCAGGCCATAGCTGCGTACCAGTCGCGTGTAGTGTCGGCTGGTAAAGACC
>NZ_RCZB01000011.1 GCF_006438785.1 Rhodanobacter glycinis
GGATCTCGTGGCTCAGCGTGGCCAGGAACTGGGTCTTCGCCGCGCTCGCCGCTTCGGCCATCTGCCGTTGCTGCTCGACCAGTTGCATGTGATGGCGCTGCGCCAGCCGCCGACGCCAGCCGCGCAGGACCAGCCCGACGAAGGTGGCAAGCAGCAGCACGTAGATCACCCACGCCCACCAGCGCACCCACGGCGGGGCTTGTACATGGATGCTCAGCGGTGTCCGCAACGCGGTCCACTGGCCGTCTGCACCGGCCGCCATGACGTCCAGCGTGTAGTCACCGGCAGCCAGCCCGGCGAATTCGCGTTCGCCATGATTGCCGGCATCGACCCAGTCGCTGTCGAAACCGCGCAGCCTGAATCGATAGTGATTCGCCGCCGGGTCGACGTAGGAAGACAGCCGCGCCGCGACGTTGAAGCCGCGCTCCCTCCAGTCCAGTTCGATCAACTTCCGGCCACCCGGCAAGGGCTGCAACTTGCCGTCACGGCGCACGCTGATCTGGGTGATCGCCAGCGGTGAGGCAACGCGACGCTCGCGGATCCGGTCCGGATTGAAGGCCACCACGCCGCCAAGTGTTGGTGAGTACAGATTCCCATCGGGCATCAACGCGAAACCGCGGGAAAACTCGCCGTTGGCCAGCCCATTCTGCAACCCGAACGAATGGAACCGATCATTCGCGGGGTCGAAGAACCACAAGCCATCACGCCCAAGCAGCCACACCCGCTGCAATGCATCCACCCGCACATCGACCACGTTGATCGACGGCCAGCCATGCGCCGCATCGATGCTGCGATCGAGCACCAGACCGTCGCCGCGATAACGGTAGTGTTCCAGCCCGTCGGGACGCAGCATCCACAGGCCGTCGGCGGTGAAATCAAACGCGTTGACGGCGCGGTCGTTGAGGACTCCGCTGACGGCCTCGAAGCGGTCATGCTGCATGTCCAGCCGCAACATGCCGCCGTCGCTGGCGTACCAGAAGACGCCGTCGTGCAGGGTGAGCTGGCTGCCCCACAAGACCCGCTGGTTGGGTTGCTCCATCGACACCTGACTGACCGCCAGCGTTTCCTGGTCGATCCGGAACAGGCCTTCGCCGAAGGTGCGCGCGTACATCCTGCCATCGGGCCCCAGTTCCACTTCCAGCGGATGCTTCAGCCACTGGTTATGCGGATCGACCCGCTCCGGTGGCCTGCCGCGGGTATACCGATAGAGCCCGCCACGCACCGTGATCCACAATCGCTCATGCGCGTCCTGGGTCATCCCGAGTACGTCGCCGCTCAAGCCCGACAGCACGTGTTCGCTCTTGCCGGTTACTGGATCGAGCTTGTCGATCCGGCCACCACGCTCGCCCACCCAAACCCGGCCATCGTGACCGCGCGCCATCGCCGTGACGATCGAATCGCGCAGGCTGGCCGGGTCGTCGGGTATATGCGTGAACCGGCTGGTGTCGTTCCAGCCCGGCGCCAGATACGCCACACCGCCATCCAGCAAACCCACCCACAGACCACCTTCGTGATCGACCAGCATCGACCACACCCAGGTACCCGGCAGATCGCCATGCAGCACCGGCTGATCGGTCACTGCCAGCATCGGCCCGCCCGGCCGGCTTTGCAGGAACAGGCCCTGCTGGGTACCGACCCACAGGCGGCCGGAGACGTCGCGAACACTGCTGAGCACGTTGCCCTGCGGAATCACGCCGACACCAAACGGACGCGCCACATCGTCCTTGCCCACCACCAGCAAACCCCTGCTGGTGGCGATGCGCACTTCGCCACCATCGCCGTCGATATGCCAGGCGTCGATAGGTGCGGAGGTATCGCGCTGCGACACAAGATGCATGTGGCCATCGACATCGCGGCGGAACACACCTTGACTGCTGCCGATCCACAATTGCTGCTGCCTGTCCACGTACAGCGCAGCGACCAGACCGAAGGCGGCAGGGTCGGTTCCCAGCAACGGATTGGCCACATGCTCGAATCCGTGGCCGTTCGGCAGCAACCGATCCAGCCCGCGAACCGTGCCGACCAGGAGGCTGCCATCGGCATCCTGCGCCACCGTCCAGACCTTGTCGCTGCTCAGGCTGGATGGGACATGCGGATCGTGCTCCCAGTGCGTGAACTTGCCGCTGGCCGCATCGTAGCGGTTCAGTCCCGCCTCCAGTCCGCCTGCCCAGAGCCGGCCCTCCCGGTCGAACACCAAGGACGCGATGCCGTTGTCATGCAGCGAACCGGGATCATTCGCGACATGGCGAAAGACCTTGAAGTCAACGCCGTCGTAACGCGCGATGCCGCCCTTGGTTCCAAACCACATCGCCCCGTCGCGATCCTGCACGACCGTATAGACACTGCTGCTGGGCAAGCCATCGCTCGTCGCGTAACGACGAAACTGCGGGGTAGGCAACAAGCTGGACGGTGGTATCGCGACAGCCGGCGTAACCACGGCGCCCGACTCGGGTGCGGCCAGACCCAGTGCCACACTCAGCAGGACTGCTGGAAACATCAGGTGGCGCTCCCCGCGGGCGGTCCCTTCCTGCCCGCACTATGCCGCAACGAACCCATGTCCGATGACGAGGCGCGTGCCTGCTTCGGTCCGGTGACCCCGATGATGCCAAATCCCCAGTATCGGCGCGATCAAGATATCGCGATCAGTGTCACGGAACCATCGCCATGCGTCGACCGCGACGCCGGCTGATACCAAGCCGCTCAAACCGGATCGTTCAAGTTCGACACTGTTCGCACAACCTGTGCCAGCGCGTTGCTCAGTTGCTCGCCACTGAGCGGCTTGCGCAGGAAACCGTCCATGCCGGCCGCGCGCGCGCGCATCTCGTCCTCGCCGCCTGATCGAGCGGTCACCGCCACGATCGGCAGATGCTGCCCGGCATGCTCGCGCTGGCGGATCAGGCGGGCAATCTGGAAGCCATCGACGCCGGGCAGATCCAGATCCAGCAGCACCGCATCGAAATTCGCATGCGCCAGTTCGGCCAGCGCGGCGAGTCCGTTGGTGACATGCACCACCGCATGGCATTCGCGCTCCAGCAAGCCACGAATCACCGCGGCCACGATGGTGTCGTCCTCCACCAGCAGTAGTCGATGGATCTGACCGGTCGCGGTTACCGTCGACGCCGGCGGCGCAGTCGCCGACGGCTCGGTCAGCGGCAGTCGAACCCGGAACGTGCTGCCATGCGCGAGGCGCGATTCCAGTTCGATGCTGCCGTCCATCATGTCGACCAGTTCGCGGCAGATCGCCAGGCCCAGCCCGCTGCCGGCGCGCCGCTGTGGGCCGTCCTCCTGCTCGAAGCGCTGGAACAGCCGCGCCTGACTGGCTTCGGGAATGCCCGGGCCGGTGTCGCTCACGCTGAACAGCAAGCCGTCGGCCGTGCGCCGCGCGCGCAAGGTGACATGGCCGTGCTCGGTGAACTTCAGCGCGTTGTTGGCCAGGTTCAACAGCACCTGCTTGATCCGCAGCGCATCGCCCACCAGTCGCGCCGGCAGGTCATCGGCCACCTCCAGCACGAAGCGGATGCCCTTGGTGTGGGCCAGGCCTTGTTCGAGCTGTGCGACATCCTCCAGCAACTGGCGCGGATCGAACGGCGCCGGTTCCAGCTCCAGCTTGCCGGCCTCGATGCGGGCCAGGTCCAGCGCATCGTTGAGCAGCTTCAGCAGCATGCTGCCGGAGCGCTGCATGGCCTGGGTGTAGTCATGCTGCAACGGACTCAGCGGCGTGCTGAGCAGCAACTCGGCCATGCCCATCACGCCGGTCATCGGCGTGCGGATCTCGTGGCTCAGCGTGGCCAGGAACTGGGTCTTCGCCGCGCTCGCCGCTTCGGCCATCTGCCGTTGCTGCTCGACCAGTTGCATGTGATGGCGCTGC
>NZ_RCZB01000012.1 GCF_006438785.1 Rhodanobacter glycinis
CCTGTAACTCTATGCGGTCGATGAACTCGGGCCCGACGTAGTGAATGAGGTCCTCAAGCGGCCCCGCCGCAAGTACAGCAAGAATTGGCTCCGGTGGGTTGCGAGCGAGAATTTCCAGAATTGTTGCCCAGCAATCTTCTGCGCTTGCCGTATCGCCCGGAAACATAAAACGCTCGGCAGCCCAAAACAATGGATGGCCATCCAGTGCCCGGCCGCCATCCTGCTGCAGCGCGATGTACGCGCTTGCCCAGTCTTCGATTGTTCGCGAGTCCATGCTGTGCTGCCTAACGCTGGAGTTAAGCGGCGGCGAAGCCGTCCGCCTTGAATGACCTGTTAGACGGCAGCACTCTACGCCGTCGGTGAACTGCACGATAGCGCTGCTTTGAAAGCCCGGCAATGCCGCGAAGCTTGTGGCCTGCGTGCGGAGAACGAACCGCTGACGACCAACGCCACGTTGCGACGAACCGCGCGCACCGCGAGGCACGAAGATGCTGGATACGCCAACGCGCGCAAGATACGACGAGCGATCAAGCACGCGAGAGACGACGACGCAGGCCAGCCCGAAACGACACAACACGCGCTGCCGATGCGAAGCCTGAAAGCGGCGAAAGCGATACAACGACAAAATGATGCTGCTCTGCCGCCTAACGCTGGAGTTAAGCGGCGGCCCGGGAGGGCCGTCCGCTTGGACGAAATGTTAGACGGTTGCGCCGCTGCATGCTCGGGCGACAACGACTGCCCAGACAAGCGCACCGCTTGAACAACCGACTGCCCCAAAACAACCAGCTCTGAATGCCCAGGCTTGCGACGATGCCGCGCGAAAAGCTGCTGCGGCGACGAACGACAAGCCAGCGCGAGACTGGGCGAAACGCACCACACGAAGAACCCCCACGAGCTAGCGACTAACGCTTGAATTAAGCGGCGGCGCAGCCGTCCGCTTGAATGAGATGTTAGACGGTTGCGACGCAGCATGCTCGGGCGAGGCTGTTGGCCTGGACGAGCGAAGAACGATGAGCAACCGACCCCCACAAACTACCAGCTCTGAAAGCTCAGGCTTGCGACGACGCTGCGCGAAATGCTGCTGCAGCGACGGACGACAAGCCAGCGCGAAGCTGGGCGAAACACACCACACGAAGAACCAACACGAGCTACCGACTAACGCTAGAGTTAAGCGGCGGCGAAGCCGTCCGCCTTGAACGAAATGTTAGACGTTTTTACGACGTTGAGCCAAGCGAACAATTGCTGCAGCCGCTGGAAGCATGAACAAAGCAGGCAAGATACTGTCAACAATAACTATGAAATGACTGAATCGAGCAGGCTCGATGAATAAAAGGCGGTGCTGCCAGAGAAAGCTTGGAACAACAGCAAGAATTAGGTAGACGAAGAGCTTGCGTGGACGCAATTTGCATAGGATATAAGCGGCTGGAAGGCAGGGCAAAATGCTGACAGTCCAGGTATATAAGGACAATAGCAAGAGCAAAAAGAAGCTCGACACAACATGCGATGCGAGCCAGATAGGAACTGGGGAATAGGCTGATATGTAGGCGTCGAAGTACTGAAGAAGAAAAGTCTGCAAAATTCCAACTGCGAGCGCAACAGAGGCCGCGATCGGAAAATTGTCAGACTTCATACAATGCCTCCAAGAAACGTCTAACGCTGGAGTTAAGCGGCGGCGCAGCCGTCCGCTTGAATGACGGGTTAGGACTTTGCGGCCCGAGCATGCCATGACCAACTGCACCATGCCGTGCAAGAACAACGAGCCGAAACCCCCACGCTCTGAAACCTGATGACTTGCCGCAAACCCCAAAGGCAGCTTGCCGAGCGAAGCATCTCACGTCAACGTGCTGCCTGACGAAAACCAAACTTGTGAACGGCACAGCAAGCAAAGACCTAACGCTTGAGTTAAGCGGCGGCGCAGCCGTCCGCCTTGAACGAGATGTTAGGCAAGTACTACCACGTTGCACCACGTGCCGCCTCTACACGCGCCCAGATATCGGTTGTGCCGCTTGCCCAGACTCCACCGAGCAGATGACGAAAGGCTGGATCTTGGCGAGCCTGTAACTCTATGCGGTCGATGAACTCGGGCCCGACGTAGTGAATGAGGTCCTCAAGCGGCCCCGCCGCAAGTACAGCAAGAATTGGCTCCGGTGGGTTGCGAGCGAGAAT
>NZ_RCZB01000013.1 GCF_006438785.1 Rhodanobacter glycinis
CGGTGATTTGCGTGACACCGCCGGTCAGACTCACGGCACCGGTGAAGTCGTTGCCGCCATCAGCCAGCGTGATTGCGCCGCTGCCTGCGTTTATCGTGGTGAGGCCAGTCACGGCGATGTTGCCCGCTGTCTGCGCGATCGCCGCATTCGTGCTGGTCAATGCCAGTGTGCCCAGGGCCGTTACATCGCCGCCGAGCGTCACGCCGTCGCGACCGGTCAGGCTCACATTGGTGCCATCCAACGCGCCGCTGGTCGACAACACGCCACCATTGGCCGCCAGGGTCAGGTTGCCGGTACCGGCCGACAGCGCGCTCGCCGGCAAGGTCAGGGCACCACCGGCAATCAGGCTCACGTTGCCGTTCGCGTTGTCGGTCAGCGAGGTCACGCTAAGATTATTGACGTCCACCAGCGACACGCCGGCTCCGGTCGCCGTGACGGCGCCCTGGAAGTCGTTGTTCGCATTGGTCAGCGTGATCGCGCCATTGCCTGCGTTGAGGGCACTGGTGCCGCTCACGCTCAGCGCGCCGGTCTGGCTGATCGCACCGTTGTTACTGGTCGCATCCAGGTTGCCACCCACGCTGCCGCTGCCCAGGTTCAGCGCACCGGTGCTGATCGCGGTCAGCGCACCGGTGGTGCTGAGCGTACCCAGGGTCAGCGCGTTCGCATCGGTGATTTGCGTGACACCGCCGGTCAGACTCACGGCACCGGTGAAGTCGTTGCCGCCATCAGCCAGCGTGATTGCGCCGCTGCCTGCGTTTATCGTGGTGAGGCCAGTCACGGCGATGTTGCCCGCTGTCTGCGCGATCGCCGCATTCGTGCTGGTCAATGCCAGTGTGCCCAGGGCCGTTACATCGCCGCCGAGCGTCACGCCGTCGCGACCGGTCAGGCTCACATTGGTGCCATCCAACGCGCCGCTGGTCGACAACACG
>NZ_RCZB01000014.1 GCF_006438785.1 Rhodanobacter glycinis
GGAGGATTTAGTTCTTGGTGACGGATTCAGAGATGGCCTGGAAGATAGAGTTGAGCTGAGTCTTGATGTCCTCGACCATAGGTGCGATCTTCGTCCTCAGGGCATTGATGTCATCAGCATTTACATTCTGCGCCTGGGCATAGGCCTGCTGCAGCTGGTCCTTGTATTCCTCGACGTAGGGAGTAGCCATCTGCTTCAGCTGTTCCAGACGCTCAGAGAGCTTGGCACGCACAGCTTCAACAATGGGCATCAGGGCGGTCTTGGTCTCCTCCACGTTGGTAGCCACCTTGGCGCGCAGCTCCTCCACAACAGGCTCCAGCCTGGCYTTCAGGGCATCCATGTGCTCWGTGTGCTTGGCGGAATACTCGGTGATGATGGGTTCCATCCTTGTACGGTAGTCCTGGATGTGTCGGTCGATGACCYCTCTCAGTGCAGCACGTTTGGGCTCAAGGTCGGCTTTCAGGGTTTCAATATCATTCATGATAGAGGTACGGAGGTCACTGGTGGCGTCGGAGATGGTGGCGACGACATTGTCAGTGACGGGGGAAACGGATTGCTGCAGAGTCTTGATCTGAGTGTGCATATCCTCCATGCGCTGAGCCAGGGAGGCCTTGAGATCCTTGTACTCGGTGTCATCGAGCTGGTCCAGGGCTTTAAGGGCACTGTCCTTCACCTGAGTCATGTAGACATCCATAGCAGCCCGGATATGGGCCAGCTGGGAGGGTGCATCAGCCTGCAGGGAAGCGGCATGAGAGCCGACAGCCAGAAGAAGGGCGAGAGCCAAGAATTTCATGATGGTGGTCTGGTGGAGTTTGT
>NZ_RCZB01000015.1 GCF_006438785.1 Rhodanobacter glycinis
GCCTCTCTTGGCCGGACAGGTGAACGTGTGTGTCCCCTGGCTCGGGTACGTCACACATGAACCCAGACGGTCATCGTGTTTCAAGTCCTCGTCCCAGACCTCCATCCTCAAACCCAAGTGTGTGTCCACCCTGCCCAGATAATAACGAGCGTTCCACCTGGGGTAGTTTGACCGGATCATATGAGTCCTGCGATAGAAGGATCCGTATCACATCTTAGCGTAGCTTTCAGTGTTGCCAGTTAAATCTCCTTTCAGATCCCAGGCTCGGACGATGGTCACCACCAGTGTTCCCCTCCAGGCGTTTTGAGGACAGCTGTTGGGAGCTGGTTCTCTGGTTGACTTCTTCACAGCGTTGTCTTGTAAGTACTGCTCTATGGCCGCCTTCATCCCTGCCTTCTGTGTCTCATTTGGCATCAGCTCATACATTGGTCTAAGTGAGTACAAAAGAACATCCGGGTGGTCCTTAAGGGTTTTCAGCCAATTCCTGTAGCCAAGGGAGTCATTACGAGCGAGTGAAAACTCCCCCGACCAACCAGTGCCTCCTGACACCTCTGTGTAGTGTTGGTGGAGACCAGAGCTGTACGAGGTGGAGACGTCCTGGTTCTGTAAGACCTTGGAGCAAGATTG
>NZ_RCZB01000016.1 GCF_006438785.1 Rhodanobacter glycinis
GTTCGTAGGTGGGGAATCCCAGCAGCAGCTTCTCAGCCGGGGCTTCCAGAGCCAGCCAGTAGGACACAGTAGAGTTGATATTGTGATGAACGTGTGATCCAGAGTCCACAGGGCTGGGGTACAGAGGGCTGTTGTGTCCAGTGGCGTCCTCCCAGTGTCCATGATAGTCATAGGTCATTACATTGATGAAGTCCAGGTGAGATGCAATCTTTTTGACCTCGTATGCTCTGTCGATGTTGGGACGGAAAGCAGCAACGTTGGCTGACAGCAGCAGCTGAGTCTTCCTGTTGTCCTTGGCATCGTCCTCAAAGGCCTTGGATAGCTCCGTGACCAGCAGAGTGAACCTCTCCTTGTCCTGCGCTGGGCTGCCGTTGTGTCCAGGATATTCCCAGGCCAAGTTCAGCCCGTCAAAGTTATGGGTGCGCAGGTAGCTGATGGCCGACTTGATGAAGACAGCACGACCCTCAGGCCTGGCTACCATGGAGATGAATGGGCTTATTCCATTGACTGTGCCTCCGACAGACAGCAGAGTCTTCAGTGCAGGATTAACATTCTTGAGGTTGCTGAGCTTGCTGAATTGCTCCTCATCGTTCCACTCAATGGGGCTGATCTGGTTGAAGCTG
>NZ_RCZB01000017.1 GCF_006438785.1 Rhodanobacter glycinis
GCTGTTTTTTATTGAAGGACCTTCAGTGAGACATTCAGACTGTGGTGGACATTTGTGATGAAACAAGGATTATCTTTATTTTAAAAACAGTTTCCGGAGGTGGTTTTGATACAGAAAGTGATGGATAAGCAGACGGTCCAGGACTGTTTGATTACARCAGGGCTTACATGTTATCACTAAACATGGAGACTAGCCTACAGATTAAACCAGTTCTTCAGCTCCTTCCACTTCTCCTCCAGGGTGGATCGCAGGTCTTCAGCTTTGATCCGAATCTTGTCCATCATGTTCTCCGCCTGCGACTTCAGCAGATCATTCAGGGTGGTGATCTTGGCCTGGGCGTTGTCACGCACGTGAGCAAAATAGGGGTCTAAACGTGTCTTCATGTCGTCCATGTTGTTTGAGGTGCGGGTTTGAAGCTCCTCAAAGAAGTCAGTAACAACTCTCTTGATGTCCTGCGTGTCCTTGTTGAGGCGTTTCTTCAGCTTGCGGGTGTAGGCGGACATCCTGACGCTGACGTCGTCGGCGTTCTTCTCCATCGTGGTCTGCAGCTCCTGGGCGTACTTCTCCATTTGCTCCCTGGCCTGGCTCATGTGATCGCCCAGTCTGTTGAACAGCTC
>NZ_RCZB01000002.1 GCF_006438785.1 Rhodanobacter glycinis
GCCGATGGTAGTGTGGCTTTGCCATGCAAGAGTAGGTCACCGCCAGGGGCTTTATCCCAAAAAACCTCCACCCGAAACGGTGGGGGTTTTTTCTTGCCTGCGCGTTGCTGTGGCGACCGCAGGTCGCGACCCGCAACAGGTCACCGCCAGGGGCTTTATCCTGGAAGGCCTCCCCATCCGGGGAGGCCTTCGTCTTTGTGGCGTTTGAGAACGCTTGCTGCCGCGATCGAAGATCGCAGGCTGCAACAGGTTACCGCCAGGGGCTTATCCCAAAAACCTCCACCCGAAACGGTGGGGGGGTTCTTGGTTTGAGTTTCAGTGCGGCAGGTCGGGCTCGACCCGTTCGCCGATCGACAGCGACACGATCATCATCCAGTTACCGTGACCGCCGTCGGCCACCTTATCCAGCCTTCCGCGCCGCGCACCTCAAAACGCGCGAAAGCGCGGCATGGGGTGTCGCATCAACGATAGGCAATCCGACATCATGGACGGTAAAAGCATCATGTGGCAGATCCTGTTGCGTCTGACATTCGTGGTTTTGGTCATTGTGCTGGCGTATACCGACAAACTGAGCCAGCCGACCCGCAAGCACGTTGAGGCGCACTGACTGGGTCCCGGTTCGCCCAATGCGCTCGCCCGCCGTCCCGACACGTTGCTACTCTTCGCTGACAGGTCCGTAGTGCGGATGACGAAGGGATGACGCGGTGGAGCAGCGCTACATACTGGCGATTGATCAGGGCACCACCAGTTCCAGGGCGGTGCTGATTGATCGTGCGGGAGACGTTGCCGGTTCGGCACAGCGTGAATTTCGCCAGATCTTCCCGCAGCCTGGCTGGGTGGAGCACGATCCGCTAGAGATTCTGGCGAGTGTGCTGGCAACGATAGCCGAGGCACTGACTTCGGCGGGGATCGAAGCCGGCGCCCTGGCAGGAATCGGCATCACCAATCAGCGCGAAACCACGGTGGTGTGGGACCGCCATACCGGCAAGCCGGTCTACAACGCCATCGTGTGGCAATCGCGGCAGAGTCTGGCGATCTGCGAGCAGCTGAAAGCGGATGGCTATGCGCCACTGGTGCGCGAAAAGACCGGGCTGCTGATCGATGCGTATTTTTCAGGCAGCAAGATCCGCTGGATCCTCGATCATGTCGACGGCGCCCGTGCCCGCGCCGAGCGTGGCGACCTGCTGTTTGGCACGATCGACAGCTGGCTGATCTGGAACCTCAGCGGCGGCAGGTTACATGTCACCGATGTAAGCAATGCCGCGCGTACCCTGCTGTTCGATATCCATGCGCGATGCTGGGACGATGAGTTGCTGCGCATGCTCGACATTCCGCGCAACATGTTGCCGCAGGTGCGTTCGTGTAGCGAGATCTACGGGTACACGACGACGCTAGCGGGCTTGCCTGCGGGATTGCCCATCAGCGGTGTGGCCGGCGATCAGCAGGCGGCACTGTTCGGCCAGGCCTGCTTCGAGCCAGGCATGGCCAAGAACACCTATGGCACCGGCTGTTTCATGCTGATGAACACGGGCACCCAGGCAGTACTCTCACGGCATGGCCTGCTGACCACGATCGCATGGGAGGTGGACGGTACCATCGAGTACGCGCTGGAAGGCAGCATCTTTGTCGCCGGCTCGGTGGTGCAGTGGCTGCGTGATGGCTTGCAGATGCTGGTGCAGGCGAGTGATTCGCAGGCATGTGCGCAGAGCGTGTCATCCAGCGACGGCGTATATCTGGTGCCGGCGTTCGTGGGGCTGGGCGCGCCGTACTGGCGCAGCGACGTGCGCGGCGCCATGTTTGGCCTGTCACGCGGAACCCGCAAGGAACACGTGGTGCGTGCGGCGCTGGAGTCGATGGCCTACCAGTCGCGCGACGTGCTGGCCGCGATGGAAGCGGACGCCGGCATCCCTTTGAAGGAATTGCGCGCCGACGGCGGCGCGATCACCAACGACTTCATGGCGCAATTTCAAGCCGACATGCTCGGCGTGCCGGTACTGCGTCCGCGAGTGGCCGAGACCACCGCGCTGGGCGCAGCCTACCTGGCGGGCTTGGCGGTGGGCTTCTGGGAGAGTCGCGCGCAGATCGCGGAACTCTGGCAGGTGGAGCGTCGCTTCCAACCCGAGATGGACGAATCCACCCGCGAGCGCCTGTACCGGGGCTGGCAGGACGCGGTGAACGCCACCATTGGCTTTCGCGTCGAATGACACGAACGAAGCTTCGATCAGACGCGAAGCCTCGCCAGCAATCCACCGTCGCAGCGGTCAATCCAGCGCGTAACCGAACTGGTCGAGGAATTCTGCAGCGAACTCGGGGTAGCTGAAGTGCTGATTCTGCGTGCCGGGATGTTCCACCTTCAGCGCGCCCATCAACGAGGCCATGCGACCGACCGTGGGCCAGTCCTTGTTGGCCATGATGCCGAAGATCAGACCTGCGCGATAAGCGTCGCCACAACCGGTCGGATCGACGATCTGGCGTTCACGTGCGGGTGGAATGTCATGGGTCTGTCCGTCAACGTGAATGGTCGAGCCTCGCGGCCCCTGGGTCACGATGTAGGCGGTCACGTGCCCGGCGATCTCGGTGGCGCTCCAGCCGGTGCGCGTCTGCAGCAGCTGCGACTCGTAATCGTTGACGATCACGTAGGTGGACTTGGTGATCATCGAACGGAATTCGTCACCGCTGAAAAGCGGCATCGCCTGGCCCGGATCGAAGATGAAGGGCACCCCGCGTGCGGCAAACTCGTCAACGTGTTGCAGCATTGCCTCGCGACCATCCGGAGCGACGATCGCGAAATCGATCTGCGGGATGTCGCGCACGTGGTTTTCCTGCGCGCTGGACATGGCGCCGGGATGGAAGGCCGTGATCTGGTTGTTGTCCAGGTCGGTGGTGATGAAGCACTGCGGCGTGAACTGGTCATCGAACTGGCGTACGCAATCGAGCTGGATGCCGCACTGCTCCATATGTTTGCGATACGGCGCAAAATCCTGGCCCACGGCCGCCACGGGCAGCGGATCGCCACCAAGCAATTTGAGGTTGTAGGCAATGTTGCCAGCGCAGCCGCCGAATTCGCGACGCATCCGCGGCACCAGAAACGACACGTTCAGGATATGCATCTGGTCGGGCAGGATGTGATTCTTGAACTGATCCTGGAACACCATGATGGTGTCGTAGGCCAGCGATCCGCAGATGACGGCAGGCATGATGTGCGGGAACCCCCGGGCAAGGTGGAAAGGCCGAGAGCGCCGCGGTCGGCCGATGGCCGAGCCGGGATGCTCCGGTCAAAAGGTGGAATCGTACCGCCATATGCCCGGGTTGGCGACTTTTCGCCGCCATGCGCAGCTCATTTCAAGGTAAAGGAAACGCGCATATCACGGTGTTGTAGAAGGGTTTCTTAACGTTATTGTCCTTGCGCATGCAGGCCACGCTAACTAGACTGGCGAGCTTACTTTTTAGCCAAGCCGACCCACGGCGGACCCATGTTCAAGAAGTTTCGCGGCATCTTTTCCAACGACATCTCCATCGACCTCGGCACGGCCAATACGCTGATCTATGTGCGCGGCCAGGGCATCGTGTTGAACGAGCCTTCGGTGGTGGCGATTCGCCAGGATCGTGGCCCCGGTGGTCCGCGCACGATTGCCGCAGTGGGTAGCGACGCCAAGCGCATGCTCGGCCGCACGCCGGGCAATATCGCCACCGTGCGACCGATGAAGGACGGCGTGATCGCCGACTTCACCATGACCGAGGCGATGCTGCAGCACTTCATCAAGCAGGTGCACAAGTCGCGTTTCCTGCGGCCGAGCCCGCGCGTGCTGGTCTGCGTGCCGTGCGGCTCGACCCAGGTCGAGCGCCGCGCGATCAAGGAATCGGCCGAGGGCGCCGGTGCGCGTGACGTGTTTCTGATCGAGGAGCCGATGGCCGCAGCGATCGGCGCCGGCATTCCGGTGCACGAGGCGCGCGGTGCGATGGTGCTGGACATCGGCGGCGGCACTTCCGAAGTGGCGGTGATCTCGCTCAACGGCATCGTCTACTCGCAGTCGGTGCGCGTGGGTGGCGACCGTTTCGACGAGGCGATCATCAACTACGTGCGACGCAACCACGGCACCCTGATCGGTGAATCCACCGCCGAGCGGATCAAGCTGCAGATCGGTTGCGCGTTCCCGCAGAGCGAGGTCAAGGAGATCGAGATCTCCGGCCGCAATCTGGCCGAGGGCGTGCCGCGCATGTTCACGATCAATTCCAACGAGATTCTCGAGGCGCTGCACGAGCCGCTCGCCGGCATCGTGGCCGCGGTGAAATCGGCACTGGAACAGACCCCGCCGGAGCTGTGCTCTGACGTCGCCGAGCGCGGCATCGTGCTCACCGGCGGCGGCGCGCTGTTGCGCGATCTGGATCGGCTGATCTCCGAGGAAACCGGCCTGCATGTGCAGGTGGCCGACGATCCGTTGACCTGCGTGGCGCGCGGTGGCGGCAAGGCGCTGGAGCTGATCGATCAGCACGGCAGCGATTTCTTCGCGCCCGAATAACGCACGCTAGGCAGGGGCGGCCATGGCGCGCACGCGCGACGAATCCTCGCCTCTGTTCGCCGGCAATGCGGCCGGTACGCTGAGGCTGATTGTCTATCTCGCACTGGCTGTGGTGCTGATGGTGCTCGACCATCGCAATGGCTGGCTGTGGCGCTTGCGTTACACGGCGTCTGCCGTGGTCGAGCCGGTGTATCGGCTCGCCGGTCTGCCGGCGGTGGGCGTGCGCACGATGAGCGTGGCGTTTGCCGATCGCCAGAGACTGACCGAGCAGAACCAGCGTCTGCGCGAGGACCTGCTGCTGGCCAACGCCAAGTTGAACCGGATGGCCGCCGTCGCCGAGCAGAACCAGCGCCTGAAGGAATTGCTCGATACCCAGCACAGCCTTGAGCTCAACGTGCAACTGGCGCGGGTGATCGGCGTGGACCTGGGCGCCTATCGCTACCAGCTGACCCTGAACATGGGTGCCCGCGACGGTGTCAGGCCGGGCCAACCAGTGATCGACGCACATGGCGTGATGGGTCAGGTGAAAGAGGTGCTGCCGACCACCTCGGTGGTGATGCTGATAACCGATCCGTCGCACGCGATTCCGGTGGTGATCGAGCGCACCGGTTTGCGCACGGTGGCCTATGGTTCGCGCGACGGCGATCAGCTCGCCCTGCCCACCATCCCGCTGGCAGCCGACGTGCGCACTGGCGACAAGCTGCTTACCTCAGGCCTGGGCGGGCGCTTTCCACCGGGATTTCCGGTTGGCGAGATCCGTGCGGTGGCACCGGCGGCGAGCGGCATGTTCCTGGTGGCGCAAGCACAGCCGTCAGCCGATCTCGACCGCAGCGAGGACGTGCTGCTGCTGCACGATCAGGCCGAGCCGGATGGACCGCCAGCGCCAGTGACACCGATGGGACCATCCGGTGAGCTGGCACCGGGCGCAACCTCTGCAGCTCCGCCGATGCCCACGAACAACGGGGCAACGCGATGAACAAGCAGCGGCTGAGTCTCTGGTGGTTCATCGGCACGTTGGTGTTTGCATTGCTGTCGATGCTGGTACCGCTGCCCGGCGTGCTGGAACCGTTCAAGCCGTATTGGCCGGCGCTGGTCCTGCTGTACTGGTCGCTGGAATCGGAGGATCGGGTCACCCTGGGTCTGGCTTTCCTGGTGGGCCTGGGCGCGGATCTGCTCAACGGCGTGGTGCTGGGCGAGCAGGCCTTGCGCCTGTGCGCGCTGGTTTTCATCGCATTGCGTTTTCGCTCGCGGCTGCGCTTCTTCCCGATGTGGCAACAGGCCCTCGCGGTGCTGGCATTGCTGTTGAACGACCGCATCCTGCTGCTGATCGTGCGCGTGCTGGCCGGTGCGTCGTTGCCGCCGGCAAGCTGGTGGATCTCGCCGTTCGTCGGTGCCGTGCTGTGGCCGTTCCTGTTCCTGTTGCTCGACGACCTGCGCGCGCGCCTGCGGATTCAATGAGACATGAACCAGTGACATGAAGATCCGGCGATCGATCAAGGACCCGCGCGGCGAAAGCATGCTGTTCCGGCGCCGTGCGCTGGCGGGGTTCGTGCTGATCGTGCTGAGCCTGTGCCTGCTGGTCAGTCGCTTCGTGTTCCTGCAGGTGATGCATCACGACGAGTTCGTCACCCGTTCGCAGGCCAACCGGGTCAAACCGCGCGCGATCCCGCCGGCGCGCGGGCTGATCTACGACCGCAACGGCGTGCTGCTGGCCGACAACGTGCCGGCATTCCGGCTAGAAGTGGTGCCCGAGCAGGTCGCCGACATGCCCGCCCTGCTGCAGCGGCTGGGCCAGGTGGTGCCGCTGGGTGCGGACGACCTGGACGCCTTCACCAAGCAACTCAGGCAGAGCCGGCGTTTCGAGAGCGTGCCGCTGAAGATGCACCTCACCGAAGACGAGATCGATCGCTTCGCGGTGAATCGCTGGCGTTTTCCCGGCGTGGACGTGGTGCCCTACCTGACCCGCCGCTATCCGTTCGGCGAACTGTTCGCGCATGTGGTGGGTTATGTCGGGCGCATTGATGCGTCCGATGTGGAGCGACTCGACCCGAAGCGCTACCAGGGTACCAGCCACGTTGGCCGCAGCGGCCTCGAGCGATCCTACGAGGACGTGCTGCACGGCACGCCGGGTTACGAACTGCTTGAAGTGAATGCCGATGGGCGAACCCAGCGCGTGCTGGAAACGCATGCGCCGACGCCAGGCAGGAACCTGTACCTCAGCATCGATGTGCGTCTGCAGAAAGCCGCCGAAACGGCGTTTGCCGGCCGCCCCGGTGCGGCCGTGGCGATCGATCCGCGCAATGGGCAGGTGCTGGCGATGGTCAGCGTGCCGACGTTCGACCCCAACCTTTTCGTCAACGGCATCAGCCAGGCCGACTACGGCACGTTGACCAACGACCCCGACAAGCCGCTGTACAACCGCGCGTTGCGCGGCATGTATCCGCCAGGCTCCACGGTGAAGCCGTTTCTTGCTCTGGGCGGACTCGAATACGGCGTGCGCCGGCCCGAAGACACGGTGTTGTCCACCGGCCAATTCTGCCTGCCCGGGCAATCGCGTTGCTATCGCGACGATACCCGCGGCGGCGATGGCACGGTGAACATGGTGCGTGCGATCGAGAAGTCTACCAACACTTATTTCTACAAACTGGCGCTGGATCTCGGCATCGACCGGCTGAGCGCGTGGATGAGCCGCTTCGGCTTCGGTGGCAAGACCGGCATCGATCTGCTCGGCGAATCCGAAGGCATCCTGCCCTCACGCCAATGGAAGGCGGCGCACAGCAAGTTCGGCTGGTTCCCCGGTGAAACCGTCATCGCCGGCATCGGCCAGGGTTACTGGGCGGTGACGCCACTGCAGCTCGGTCATGCGATCGCCACTTTCGCCGGACATGGCGTGCCGTATCAGCCGAGGCTGGTGATGGCGACGCGAGCGGTGGCCGACGCGCAGGTGCGTCCGCTGCCGAATCCTCCCAGCGGCCCGTCGTTGATTCGCAAATCTTCGGAGTGGGACGTGATCAACGAAGGCATGCGCGCGGTGATCGTCAGCGGCACCGGCAAGCTCGCGCGATTGAACGACGGCTTTCCCTATCTGATCGCGGGCAAGAGCGGCACCGCCGAGCGCTTCTCACGCACCTCCGAAGCGTACGACACCAACAAGAACACCGCCTACCTGGCGACACGCCACCGCGCGTGGTTCATGGGATATACGCCGTCCGATGATCCGCAGATTGCGGCCGCGGTCGTGTTGGAGGCCGGCGCGTGGGGCGGCACGGATGCCGGACCGATCATGCGCAGGATTTTCGATGCATGGGTCATCGCGAAAGGCGGCGCCGCGCCGCAGGACCTGCCGCTGTCGGCGCCGGGTTCGTCCGGTCGGGACTTGCCGAATCGGGGCGCGCCCAATGAGAACACGCCCAATGAGAGCACGACACCGGTGGAAGACGTGCCGGTGGAAAGCGACCCGGCACAGGCATCCAGCAGCGATGGGGGCACACCATGATCGGAACCTTCAGCATTCGTCTGCAGCGCTTCCTGCGGCGCATCATGACCCGGCCACGGATCGATCTGCCGCTGGCGTTCGGCTTGTTCGTGCTCGCTTCGATCGGCCTGGTCACGCTGTACAGCGCGAGTGATGGCAGCCTCGGCATGGTCGGCGGCCAGGCGGCCCGCTTCGTGCTCGGTGGCGCGTTGCTGCTGGTGGTATCGCGCATCTCGCCGTCCATATTGCGCAGCTGGACGCCATGGCTTTATGCCGGCAGCACCGCGCTGCTGGTGGTGGTGGCGCTCCTCGGCGAGGGTCGCGGTTCGATGCGCTGGCTGGACCTGGGCGTGATGCGCTTTCAGCCGTCCGAACTGCTCAAGCTGACGATGCCGATGATGGTGGCCTGGTACCTGCACCCGCGCCAGCTGCCGCCGGGCTGGAAGGACATCGCGGTGGTTGGCGTGCTGATCGCGATTCCGGCCGGGCTGATCGCCGAGCAGCCAGATCTGGGTACCGCCGTGCTGGTGACCGCAGCCGGCGCGTTTGCACTGTTCCTGTCCGGCATGGCGTGGTGGCGCATCGGCGCGCTGGTGGCGGCGGTCGGCGGGATGATTCCGGTCGGCTGGCATTTCCTGCATCAGTACCAGCGCGATCGCGTGCTGACCCTGCTCAACCCGGAATCCGATCCACTCGGCAACGGTTGGCACATCATCCAGTCGCAGATCGCGGTGGGTTCCGGCGGCATCTTCGGCAAGGGCTGGCAGCACAGCACACAGTCGCGGCTCGACTTCCTGCCCGAGCACACCACCGACTTCATCTTCGCGGTGTTTTCCGAGGAGTTCGGCCTGATCGGCGTGTGCGGGTTGGTCGCGTTGTACGCGTTCATCATCGGCCGCTGCCTGTGGATCGCAATGGAGGCGCGCGATACGTATTCGCGCCTGCTCGCCGGCGCGATCGGCATGAGCTTTTTCGTGTATGTGTTCGTCAACGGCGGGATGGTGGCGGGCATGCTGCCAGTGGTCGGCGTGCCGCTGCCGCTGATCAGTTACGGCGGCACCTCGGCAGTGTCGCTGCTGACTGGCTTCGGTGTGCTGATGTCGATCCACGCCAATCGCAAGACGCACATCTGAACACCGCCGGCGCATGGCCTGGGCGTGGCCCGGAGTTGTGCCGGTGTGCGTGTTAGGCTTTCGATGACATCGTTTTCCGCGAGCGAAGCCTCCACATGACAGCCACTCCTGCGCCGCATCCGGCCCGTTTCCTCGCCATCCTGAGTCTGCTCTGGGTTGGTGCGCCGACCCCGGTCATGGCGACGACTCACCCCGGCCAGGCCGAACTGGTGCGCGAGGTGGCGCGCGATACCGGCAAGCGTCCGCAGGCTTTGAACGCGCTGCTCGATGGCGCCACGATGCAGCAGAGCATCCTCGATGCGATCAGCCGCCCGGCCGAGGCCAAGCCGTGGAAGGATTACCGGCCGATCTTCCTCACCGACAAACGCATCAACGACGGCATCGCGTTCTATCGCGAACATCGCGCATTGCTGGAGCAGGTCGGCAGGCAGTACGGTGTGGCGCCGCAGTACATCGTGGCGATCGTCGGCGTGGAAACCAGCTATGGCCGCAACACCGGCAAGTACAAGGTGCTCGATGCGCTGGTCACGCTGGGCCTGTATTACCCGCCGCGGGCGAAGTTCTTTCGCGAGCAGTTGAAGGAGCTGTTGGAGATGCCGGACAACCATCTGGCCGGCCCGCTCGACACGCTCACCGGCTCGTATGCCGGCGCGCAGGGCTGGGGCCAGTTCATGCCCACCAGCATCCGCGATTTCGCGGTGGACGCCGATCAGGACGGCCGCATCGATCTGCAGAATTCGTTGCCGGACATCTTCGCCAGCGTCGCCAACTATTTTGCGAAACACGGCTGGGTCGATGGCGGTCCGGTCGCCGCGCGCGCGCAGCCGGATGCGGCGGCGCGGCCCATCACAGTGAAGGACGCCACGCCGCAATGGCCGCTGGAGCAGCTTGAGGCGTGGGGCTATGCGCCGCTGCAGTCGTTGCCACCCGCGCAGCCCACCAGCCTGCAGACCTTGCAGGGTCCGAACGGGCCGGAGTACTGGTTCACCTTCCAGAATTTCTACGTGATCACGCGCTACAACCGCAGCCCGCTATACGCCATGGCGGTCGACCAGCTGGCAGGCGCCATCGCGGCCGGTGTGGGTCAGGTGGACGCCGCGCGATGAGGGCGGCAGGCCGCCTGGTGCTGCTGCTGGCAATGTCGTTGCTGGCCGGCTGCGGTGGCAAGCGGACGCGCCCGAGCCATGCCGCTGATTCGGCCCGGCACGAGCAGGGCAGGGCCGACAGCAGCCGGGGCGCGGACAGCTTCCGCGACGACCTCAGCAAATCGCAAAGCAGCCGTTATCGCGACGGCAGCGACAGCGTGCCGGGCGACGTGCCGGACATCGGCAAGCTGGTCGAACCCGTACCCAGGATCGAGCCGCGCTCGCTGTACGGCAACAAGTCGCCGTATACGGTGCTCGGGCACTCCTATCGCGTGCTGCCCAGTGCGCGCGGCTACGACGAGCGCGGCATCGCCTCGTTCTACGGCAACAAGTTCCACGGCTACAAGACGTCCAGCCTGGAAACCTACGACATGTACGCGTTCAGCGCGGCCAGCACCACGCTGCCGCTACCCAGCTATGCGCGCGTCACCAACCTGGAAAACGGCAAGAGCGTGATCGTGCGGATCAACGACCGCGGGCCGTTTCACCAGAACCGCCTGATCGACCTGTCCTATGCGGCTGCGGTGAAAATCGGCATCTGGCCCAAGGGCACCGGCCTGGTCGAGGTGCGCGGCATCGACCCGGGAAGCTCCTCGCAGGAACTGCCGCCGCCCACCGTGGTCACAACCGGACACCTTGGCATCTACCTGCAGGTGGGCGCGTTTTCCGATGCGGACAATGCCGAGCGACTGGCCCAGCGTCTGCGTCAGGCCAACGTCGGCGCGGTGCAGGTCATGGATGCCGAGGTCAACGGTCGTCACGTGCGCCGGGTGCGGGTCGGGCCGCTGGCGGACGTGGATCGCGCCGACCAGGTCAGCGCGCGGATTGAAGGCATGGGTCTGCCGCGGCCCCAGGTCGCGGTAGACTGAGCAGGATTTGCATGCCCCTTTTTAATCATGCCGGCATTTGCCACGTCGGCATTCAGAGACTGGACTGAACCACACGATGAATTTCTTCCGCCGCACCCTGATCCCGTTCGCCGCCGTGTTGCTGGTCGGTGTCGCCGTTGCCCAGACACCGCCGCGTCCTTCGCCGGTGCCGCGCCCGGTGGTGCCCGACGCACCGGTGCCGCCGCCACCGGATGTCGACGGCAAGAGCTGGGTGCTGATGGACTACGCCACCGGCCAGATTCTCGCCAGCAAGGAGCCGGACCTGCGCGTGGAGCCGGCCTCGATCACCAAGGTGATGACCGACTACGTGGTCTCGGCCGAGGTCGCCAACGGCAAGGTCCACATGACCGACCCGGTGACCATCAGCGAGAATGCCTGGCGCGGCGGCGGTGCCGGTACCGACGGTTCCACAAGCTTTCTCAAGCTCAACAGCCAGGTGCCGCTGAAAGACCTGCTGTACGGCATGATCATCCAGTCCGGCAACGACGCGGCGATCGCACTGGCCGAACACACCGCCGGCTCCGAGCAGTCGTTCGCCGGGTTGATGAACGCCTATGCCAAGCAGCTGGGCATGGTCAACTCGAACTTCCAGAATGCATCGGGCTATCCGATCGAGAACCACTACACCACCGCGCATGACATCGCGATCCTGTCGCGCGCGCTGATCCACGATTTCCCCGAGGACTACGCGATCTCCGCCGTGAAGGAGTTCGAGTGGAACGGCATCAAGCAGCACAATCGCAATACGCTGCTGTGGCGCGATCCGACCGTGGACGGCATCAAGACCGGCCACACCGCCGCTGCTGGCTATTGCCTGGCCGCATCGGCCAAGCAGGGCGAGTCGCGCATGATCGCGATCGTGATGGGCGCCAGCAGCGAGAAGGCGCGTGCCGATTCGGCGATGGCGCTGCTCAGCTACGGCTTCCGTTTCTACGAGACGCACAAGCTGTATGACGCCAGCAAGCCATTGGCCACGCCGCGGTTGTGGAAGGGCGAGACGAACCAGTTGCCGCTGGGTGTCGCCGACGATGTGCAGGTCACGGTCAAGCGTGGCGAGTACGACCAGCTCAAGGCCATCATGGATATTCCGGCCACGCTGATCGCGCCGTTCAAGAAGGGCCAGCAGGTCGGTACGCTGCGCATCACACTGGCCGGTCAGCCGGTGCAGAGCGTGCCGCTGATCGCCATGAACGATGCGCCGCAGGGCGGTTTCTTCTCGCGCCTGTGGGACAGCATCATGCTGTGGTTCCACGGCAGCAAGGGCAATACCGAACAGGCGCCGAGCACCAAGTAATGCAACCGATCGACTTCACCAAAGCGAAGCAGGACGGCAAGGGCTTCCAGTTCCCTGGCGAGTTCGAGATCACCGCGGTCGGCAGCGCCAGCGCGAACCTGCCGACCCACGTGCCGCAGCTGTTGGAGCGTGCCGGCTTGCACGTGCTGCACGAGAGCGTGCGGCATCGGCATTCCGGCGCCGGCAATTTCGTCTCGGTCACGGTGAGCTTTCGCTGCGACACCCGCGAACATTACGAGGCGGCCCATGCCGCGTTGCGCGCAAATCCGGATATCCGTTACACGATGTGAAGTGCGGCAAACGGGGGACGGCGAGTTCCTCGCAACGTGGTGGTGGCAGGCCCGTTTCAGTCCGGCTCCATTGACCATGTGCGCAATACCCCCAATGTTCCCCGTTCATTCCCAAGGTTTGATGTCATGTCGTTGCCGCTGAAAATCCGTCGTCTCGGCCGCCAGCCTTACGCGGCGACCTGGAAGGCGATGAGCGCGTTCACCGACAACCGCACCGCCGATACCGCCGACGAGCTGTGGCTGCTGGAACACGACCCGGTGTTCACCCTCGGCCAGGCCGGCAAGATGGAGCACGTGCTGGCGCCGGGCGACATTCCGGTGCTGCCGGTCGATCGCGGTGGCCAGGTGACCTATCACGGGCCCGGCCAGATCGTCGGTTATCCGCTGATCGACCTGCGTCGGGTCGGTGTGGGCGTGCGCGAGCTGGTCAACAGGATCGAGCAGTCGCTGATCGACACGCTGGCGCACTGGAACGTCATGGCGGCACGGCGCGAAGGTGCGCCCGGCGTGTACGTGGCGGACGCCAAGGTCGCTGCGCTGGGGTTGCGCGTGCGCCGTGGCTGCAGCTTCCACGGGCTGGCTTTCAACGTGGCGATGGACCTGGAGCCGTTTCATCGCATCAACCCTTGCGGTTACAAGGGTTTGGCAGTCACGCAACTGCTAGACTTGGGCGGTCCGTCGCAGTTGGCCACGGTCGAGGACGTGCTGGTGGAGGAGTTCTGCCGCCAGTTCGGCTTTGCCGCCGAGTCAGCTGCCCCCGTTTTACCCGAACTCCCCGCTCGTGCAGCGGTCTGAGCTGTCTACATGAGCGAAATCTCCACCTCTTCCCCCAAGATCATCCCGATCACCGTCGTCAGCGGTGCGCCTGCGGGTGAAAAGCAGGTCGGCAACGACAAGATCGCGCTGAATCGTGCCGGCTTCGACACCGCCGTACCGACCCTGCGCAAGCCGTCGTGGATCCGCGTGCGCCTGCCCCAGGGCAACGCCGTGGCGCAGCTGAAGGCGCGCCTGCGCGAGAACGCGCTGGTCACCGTGTGCGAAGAGGCGTCGTGCCCGAACATCCACGAATGCTTCAGCAAGGGCACCGCCACCTTCATGATCCTCGGCGAGGTATGCACGCGCCGCTGCTCGTTCTGCGACGTGGCGCATGGCCGCCCGGTCGCGCCCGATCCGCTGGAGCCGGCGCGGCTGGCCGAGACGATCCGCGACATGCGCCTGAAGTACGTGGTGATCACCTCGGTCGACCGCGACGATCTGCGCGACGGCGGTGCCGAGCATTTCGCGGCGTGCATCCGCGCCACGCGCCACGCCAGTCCGAACATCAAGATCGAGATCCTCACGCCCGACTTCCGCGGCAAGGGCCGCATGGAACGCGCGCTGGAAGTACTCCAGGATTTCCCGCCGGACGTGTTCAACCACAACCTGGAAACCGTGCCGCACCTCTATCGCGAGGTGCGTCCGGGCGCCGACTACCAGTGGTCGCTGGACCTGCTCAAGCGCTTCAAGGCGCAGCATCCGGGCGTGCCGACCAAGTCCGGCATCATGCTGGGCCTGGGCGAAACCTGGGATCAGGTGATCGAGACGCTGGGTGATTTACGCGCCCATGACGTCGAGATGATCACTATCGGCCAGTATCTGCAGCCCACGCCGCACCACCACCCGGTGGTGCGCTACTGGACTCCCGAAGAATTCGAGGCGCTGCGCGAAGCCGGTGAGGCGATGGGTTTCCATCACGTCGCTTCCGGTCCGCTGGTGCGTTCGTCCTATCACGCCGACCTGCAGGCCCATGCAGCCGGTGTCACCGAGTCAGCCTGAGAACCTTCATGAAATTTCGCCCTGCGCTGGTCCTGTTGCTTGCCCTCACCGCGACCTGTGCGCTTGCGCAGTCGGCAGCCGATCTCGGTGCCGGCACCGGTCGCAAGGCGGCCAGCTGGCCGCTCACGTCCACGCCCAGCGAGGCGCAGGCCGCGCAACTGTCGGCGCGCTTCCTGACCCGCTTCCACTACGACGCGCAGCCGCTCGACGACGCGATGTCGGCGCGTATCTACAAGGCCTACTTCAAGCTGCTCGACGGCGAGAAGGTGTTCTTCACCCAGGCCGAGATGGCCAAGTTCGCGCCACTGCAGACCAAGCTTGACGACGCGATCTGGAACCAGGATCTGTCTGCGCCGTTCTCGGTGTTCAACCTCTACGTGCAGCGCGCCGTCGAACGCATGACCTATGCACGCGGGCTGCTCAAGCAGGGCTTCGATTTCTCCGCCGACGAAAGCTACACGTTCGATCGCGAGCACGCCGACTGGCCCAAGGACCAGGCCGAGCTGGACGACCTGTGGCGCAAGCGCACCATGAACGACTGGCTGCGCCTGAAGCTGGCCGGCAAGCCCGACGCCGAGATCCGCAAGACGCTGGACAAGCGCTATGCCGGCTACATCGAGCGGGTCAAGCAGCTCGATGGCGAGGACGCGTTCCAGACCTTCATGACCGCCTACGCCGAAACCACCGACCCGCATACCGATTACCTCGGGCCGCGCGCCGCGCAGAATTTCGACATCGCGATGAAGCTGTCGCTGGAGGGTATCGGCGCGGTGCTGCAGGCACGCGATGACTACACCCAGATCCGCGAGCTGGTGCCGGCCGGCCCGGCGATCAAGTCCGGCAAGATCCAGGTCGGCGATCGCATCGTCGGTGTCGGTCAGGGCGACAGCGGCCCGATCACCGACGTGATCGGCTGGCGCCTGGACGACGTGGTCAACCTGATCCGTGGCAAGAAGGACACCACCGTGCGGCTGGAGGTGCTGCCCGGCGATACCGGCCTGGACGGCAAGCACGAGATCGTCACCCTGGTGCGCAAGAAGGTCAGCATCGAGGAACAGGCGGCGAAGAAGAAGATCGTCGATATCAAGGATGGTGATGTCACCCGCAAGATCGGCGTGATCGAACTGCCCACGTTCTATTCCGACTTCGGCGCGCGCAGCGCTGGCGACAAGGACTTCAAGAGCGCCACGCGCGACGTCGCCAAGCTGCTGGGTGAGCTCAAGACCGCCGGCGTGCAGGGCGTGGTGGTGGATCTGCGCAACAACGGCGGCGGCTCACTGGCCGAGGCGAACTCGCTGACCGGGCTGTTCATCGACAAGGGCCCGGTAGTGCAGGTGCGCGACTCCAAGGGCCAGGTCGAGGAGCAGGGCGACGACGACGCGGGCATGGCCTGGAGCGGCCCGCTGGCGGTGCTGGTCAATCGCGGTACGGCGTCGGCCTCGGAAATCTTTTCGGCGGCGATCCAGGATTACCACCGTGGCCTGATCGTCGGTGAGCCCACCTTCGGCAAGGGCACCGTGCAGAACCTGGTCGATCTGGACCGTTTCTCGCAGAGCGACAGCGAGCAGCCGCAGCTCGGCGAGCTGAAGATGACCATCCAGGAATTCTTCCGCATCAACGGCGGCTCCACTCAGCTGAAGGGTGTGACGCCGGACATCGCGTTCCCGAAGAATGGCGATGACAAGGACTTCGGCGAATCGACCTACGACAACGCGCTGAAGTGGACCCAGATTGCACCGGCCGACTACCAGCCGGTGGCCAACCTCAATGCCTACCTGCCACAGTTGCTGCAGCTGCATGGCGACCGGGTGGCGAAGTCGCCGGCGTGGAAGCTGATGCTCGATGAGCTGGCGCAGTACAAGACGATGCGCGACAAAACCGCGATCTCGCTGAACCTCGCCACGCGCGAGGTCGAGCGCAAGCAGCAGGACGCGATCCAGTCCGACTTCCGCGCGCGGCATAAAGCCATCGACGGCTCCGATGCCACGCTGGGTGACGAGCAGAGCACCCTCGACGACGGGCTCAACGCGAACGAGCGCAGCCTCAAGAGCGAGCTGAAGCAGGAGAAGGAAGCGAAGAAGGCGAAGGATGTGCAGCTCAATGAAACCGCGCACATCCTGTTCGACGCGATCGGCATGATCAAGGCCGATCCGAAGCTGGCCAGCGAGGTGCTGCCGTATGGTGGAAAATTCGCCAGCACGGCGGCGGTGACGCCGAAGGCCGACAGTACTGCGGTGCGGCCAGCCCAGCCCTGATCCCGGTCTGCTGCAAGAGGTCATAAAAAAAACCGGCGCCAGGCGCCGGTTTTTTTTATGGGGTGAGCGGGACGACCGGCAGGCGGCCTACTGCGTGGCGCGCTTGCCCTGTTTCTGCTCGCGCTGCTGTTTCATCCACTGCTGGTAGGCATCGATGTGAGGCAGTTCGCGCAGCAGCTTTGAATGCGGGTCGACGATCAGCAAGCTGCCGCTCGGCACCTTCAGCTGGCCTTCGCCGTGCGTCATTGGCAAGGCATGCAGCGCATCGCCCACCTGCACTTCCACCGGCATCGGAAACGGCTTGCCGTGTTCGGTGACCCAATGCAGCGTGAGCATGTCGCCGTCGTGCTGCACATCCAGACGTGGCAGCGCGGCATCGTGCAGGTAGACGGCGAAGAACCAGCGCAGGTCGCGTCCGGTCACCTTGTCGACGATGTCGATGTAGTCGTTCGTGCTCGCGTAACGCGGGCTGAAATTGCCCGGCTTCGGATCCGGCCGGCCATACACCAGCAGCCGGATGCTCTCGAAGAAGTCCTTGTCGCCGATCAGCTGGCGCAGTGAATGCAGCATCACGGCGCCCTTGTTGTAGATGTCCTGACCGGGGCCGGCCGTCTCGTCATAGACCTGTTCTTCGGTCTTGCTGCTGCCGGAAACGATCGGATGGTGATTGCGCAAGATCAGGCGCAGGGCACGCAGCCAGCTGAAGTAATCCATGTCGCCATTGAGGTACTGGCTGTAGAGCGGCTGCATGTACGTGCCGAAACTCTCGTGCAGCCACATGTCGTCCCAATCGGCATTGGTGACCTGGTTGCCGAACCACTCATGCGCAAACTCATGCTGCAGCAGTTGATCGAATCCATACCCGTTGAGGCGGTAGTTGTTGCCATAGGCATTGATGGTCTGGTGCTCCATGCCCAGGTGCGGGGTTTCCACCACGCCCATCTTCTCGTCGCCAAAGGGGTAGGGGCCGATCTCCTGCTCGAAGAAATCCAGCATGCGCGGAAATCCCGCAAACAGCTCCTTCGCCTGGGCCTCGTGCCCGCGCACGTACCAGAACTGCATCGGGATGGTGTTGCCGTAGCGGCTGGCGTAGTTGCCCTTCAAGACATCGAAGGGGCCGACGTTGATCGAGATCGCATAGGTATCCGGATGCTTGGCGCGCCAGTGGTAGGTGTGCTGGCCGCCCTCATCGGTGATGCCCACCAGCACGCCGTTGCCGGGTGCGGCCAGCGCCTTCGGCACGGTGATGAACGTATCGACCAGGTCGGGCTCGCCCTGCGGCTGGTCGATGCACGGCCAGAACAGGTCGCAGCCCTCACCCTCGACCGCGCTGGCCACCCACGGCTGGCCGTCGGCGGTGTGGCTCCACACGAAGCCGCCGTCCCACGGCGCCTTCTTCGCCACGTGCGGTTTGCCGCCGTAGCGAATGGTCGTGTGCACCTTGCCGCCTGCGGCGAGCGGCATCGGCAACTGGATACGCAAGCGGCCGTCCGGATTGCTCCATGCGCCGGGGGCGAGCGTTTGGCCGTCCAGATCGATACCGCTGATCGGCAGGTTGCGGTCCAGATCCAGCAGCAGCACATCGGTGACGGACTTGGCAGTGAAGCTCAGCGTGGCGGTGCCGTCGATGCGCTGGTTCGGCGCGTCGACCGTGAAGTGCAGTTCGGCATGATCGAAATGCACGCGTGCCTGCTCGGCCGGCATCACGCCGCCGGAGTTCAGCGTCTGCGCGATCAGGGCCGGTTGGCTGGTTCGGGCGATCGGTACGCCGGTGCATGCCGCAAGGCCAAGGGCCACGCTGAGGGCTAGAACGTGCAGGCGATGGTGCATGGGATGCTCCGGGGGATGATCCGGCAGGATGCAATGTTTCACCGCGTGGCGACAACGCCAGAAGTCATGCAACGTTGTCGCAGGAGCACCGCTGGACCTTTCCTATTCGGTGTAGCCGAGGCGATCGATCCACGGTCGCAGCACCGGCAGCACGGGCTCCAGCTGTTCGCGATAGTTCTGCCAGCGACCGACCGCCTTGCGGTGAACGCCTTCGGTGACTTGCGCATAGCTGGGTGTGCTGATGAAACGCTTGTCCCGTGCGTGTTCGGCGAAGCGTGCCATGGGCGACGCGTCGGCGGTCTCGAGGAACTGCCCCAGGCGCGCGACCTGGTCGTCGAACTGGCTGACCACGGATTCGTAGCGCCACTCCAGCACGTGCGGGGCGAACGCGTCGACATCGCGATACCACTGCTCGAAGGCGCTTGCATAGCCCTGAGCCAGGCGCTGCAGCGACGAACACAGCACCATGAAGGCCGGTGAGCGGAACGGCTGCATGCTGCAACTGAGCAGCACATCACAGGGGTGGCGCAGGCACAGGATGATGCGCGCATGCGGAAACAGCCGCATGATCATCGGCAGGCACAGCATGTTGAGCGGATTCTTGTCCACCAGACGACGCTCGCCGAGGTCGGGCAGCACCTCGCCGACCATGCGCCGATAGACACCGCGCAGTTGATCGGCGTCCTGCTGCGTCAGGTTTGCCAGGTCGGCAGGATAGTGCTGGCCAACCAGCTCCATGCTTTCGATCAGGTCATGGATGTACGCACGCTCATCCATGGACCGGAAGTCCGGATGGGCATCGAGCATCTGTTCCAGCAAGGTGGTGCCGGAACGGGGAAAGCCGACCACGAAGACCGGGCTCTGCCGGCTGTCGGGTGATGACAGCGGCTTCCAGTCGGCATGGGTGCCGTACTCGAAGTTGCTGCCGGTCACCTGCAGCGGTCGGCTGTCGGTTGCCAGCAGTTCCGGCACCACGTTCCGGGCGATGTCGAGTTGTGTGGCATGCGCCTTCTGCAGGGCCTGCCACGCCTCGGGATACTGTCCTTGCCGGTCACGGGCGGAAGCCAGGCCAAAAGCGGCGCTAGCCTGGCTTTCGTCGTCGATGGTGCAGGCGAGCACGCGCCGGTAGAGCGCCTCGGCCTCGGCATAGGCACCCCTGCGCATCGCCATGGCCGCGTGCGCGCGCCAGCCATCGGCGCGCGCCTGTTCTGCATCCGCTGGCAGGGCGTCGAGTGCCTCCGGCGGCAACTGCTGCAGTTCGTTTTGCGCGGCGCCGATCTGGTTGTTTCTTTCGTACAGCAAGACGCGCTGCGCGGCGATGCGCAGACGCATGACCCTGGCTGCCGGTTCGGCGGGAAATTGTGCGTGCGCCAGCGTGCGCAGCGCTGCATCCAGATCACCCTGGACAGACAGCATGGCGGACAGCACCAGGGCTTGCTCGGCCGGTTGCGCGGGCCAGTCGACGGCGCCGCTCAGCATGGTTTCCTGATGGGTGTTGTCGCCGCAGACGTAGCAGGCATACGCTGCCTGCAGCCGGGCTTCGATGAAATGCGGAGCCAGATGCACCGCATCCAGCAAGCTCTGCCTGGCCAGCAGCCAGTGCCGTTGCTGCGTGTAGAGCAAGCCGAGGTTGTAGTGCAGCTCGGCGTCGTCCGGCGCCAGCGACAGCGCCGTCAGCAGGGCCTGCTCTGAGGCCGGCAGGTCGCCCGCCTGCCGGCAGGCGACCGCCAGGTTGTTCCAATACGCTGAAACGTCCGGCCGCATCTGCGCCAGCCGGCGGAACGTCGCCGCGGCCTGCGGGTGGCGACCGGTGGCCTGTTGCGCCAGGCCAAGCAGCACCAGCACGTCTTCGTCTTCCGCATCGGCCGGCGCGGCCCGCGCGGCGAGGGCAATGACCCGCTCCGCCTGACCGGTGTTCCAGGCGTCGGCCATGGTTTTGGCCAGTTCCGCGGTCGTAGTGGACATGGTTCTCCATCCATCGTCTTCCGAATCTCATTATGCAAGAGGGCCGCGAACGTGTTCGCGGCCCTCTTGCATGCTCCGGAGTTTCCGGATGTCGCCTACCTGGTCACGATGTCAGAACTTGATCGTCGCCCGCGCCCAGTAATAGCGGCCGAGCACGTCGTACGTGGCGGTATCCACGTTGTAGTTCGAACCGTTCTGGTAGACCAGCGGTGGCAGTTTGTTGCTGAGGTTGTCCACGCCGACATCGAAGCGGGTGTGGATCGATGGCACCGCATAGCCCAGCTGGATCGAGTGGTAGATCACCGAAGCCATCGGGATGTTCACGCCGCTGATGGCGGCGTCGGCGTTGAGCGCGGTCAGCTTGTTGATGTAGCGCGACTGCCACTGGGCGTTCCAGTTGCCCTTGTCCCAATTGAGCGTGACCGTGCCGCGCCAGCGCGAGATGTTGCCGAATTGCGGGCTCAGGGTGCCGGCGTAGTTGATCGTCTTTGCGCCCGGCTGGCCGGGTGTTGCGTCGTTCTTGTATGTCGACGTGTAGCTGGTGCTGAGACCGGCCCGGAAGTTTCCGGGATCGAAGCTGCCCAGGTCGAAATGCGGGATCTTGTAGCGCAGCGTGTAGTCGATGCCGGTGGTACTCAGGTTGCCCAGGTTGACCACCGGGGTATTGATCAGGAACACCTGGCCCGGCGTCCTGCTGGTGTTGTCCTGGCGATGGATGAACGAGCAATACGGACTGCTGCTGTTGTTGAAACAGGAGTTGACCACGGTATCGGCCTGGATCGCCGTCAGTGTGTCGGACAGGTAGATGTGCCAGAAGTCGACGCTGGTGGACAAGCCGGGCAGCCAGTCCGGGTCGTAGACCAGTCCGAGATCGATGGACTTGCCCTTTTCGGGCTTCAGCTTCGCACCTACCGTGGTGGCGCCGGAGTAGAACGTATTGACCTGTGCAGGCGAGTTGCCGGCCCAGTTCACGGGAACGAACTGGCAGGCTACCGGATGCGCCGCCAGCTCGGCCGCCGTGCGTCCGACGCAGGGGTCGTTCAAGTTGGGCTGGACCAGCGTGCGGCCATCGTAGAGTTCATTGAGGTTGGGCGCGCGGAACACCTGGGAGACCGTGCCGCGCACCAGCAGATCGGCGGTGGGACGCCACTCGATCGCGATCTTGCCGTTGGTGGTCGTGCCGGTGGTGCTGTAGTTGGACGTGCGGATGCCGAGGTCGAGGTTCAGCGAGTGGGCCCATGGCTGCTCGGAGAGCAATGGAATGAGTGTTTCGGCATACAGCTCCTTGACGTCGAAGCTGCCGCGCCCGGGCGAACCGCAGGCTTCCTGCAGAATCTGGCAGGTGGTGGTCACCGGATCGAGCACGGCGAACGAGCTCACGGTGTAGTTCATGGACTGCTTGCGATACAAGGCGCCGGCGGACAACTGCATCGTGCCGGCGGGCAAGTCCCACAGCTCGCCGCTGGCATCGAACTGACCCTGCTTGGTCGACTGGGTAAAGATGTAGACCGGCGTTTTCACGCCACCCCTCAACTGCGCGCCGACACTCGGGTCGGCCTGGTTGAAGATGTTCGCGCCGCCGTCGACGGCTGCCTGCAGCGCCGGTATGTCCACCTCGTTGGTGTCGCGCTGGTCGCGTTTGGTATGGCTGTAGTTGACCGATGCATCCCAGATCCAGCTGCTGTCCTGGCCGAAATTGCCGCGCAGCCCCGTGTTGATCTGGCCGGTGTTGGTGGTGTAACTGTGCACGCGTGTGCCGGCGCCGGTGAGGCGGGTCTGGAAGTTGTAGCCACTGTTCGGATCGCCGGGGACGGGATTCTGGCTGAACGTGACGCCAAACGGATTGATCGGATTGTTGGAGGAGATGATCAGGCCGTCGCCGGTCCCGACCGGTGAAGGAGCGTCCTGGCCGCTGGATACCGTGTGGTTGTAGAACGCATCGACGAACGCGGTGAGGTTGTCGGTGAGGTTGTAACTGCCGAGGATAAAACCGTTGGTGCGCTTCTGTGCGGTCTGGATGTAGTTGAGCGCAGCGTAGTTGTAGGTATCCGAGGCGAGACGGCAGCGGTAGTCACCGAGGGCCGATCCATCACCCTGCGCCAGGGTCACATTGGCGGTGCCGCTCGAATTGATCGGGCAGCCGTACTGGCTGGCGATCGATGCGGGCAGCTGGATCCTGCCGGTCGGGATCGAGCTGGAGCCGGCCGCCACGACAGAGCCGCTCGACAGGTACAGCTGCTGCTTGGAGAACTTGCGCCTTTTGCCGAGCACCGCGTCGTACTTGTTGTAATCGAGGCCGCCGGCAATGCTGTAATTCTCACCCGTGCTGCCCGCGGTCAGATTGAATCCGCGGCGCTGGGCGTCGCCATGGCTGGAGATGCCATCGTTCAAGCTGAACTGGGCACCCTTGAAGTCCTTGCGCAGGATGAAATTGACGACGCCACCGATGGCGTCGGAGCCGTACACGGTGGAAGCCCCCTCGGCCAGCACGTCGACCCGCTCGATCATCTCCGGCGGGATCAGGTTGAGATCCGGGTTGGCCATGCGTTGGCCGTTGACCAGTACCAGCGTGCGGCTGATGCCCAGGCCGCGCAGCGAGACGCGCGACGCACCATCGCCGGCTTCCAGCAAGGGACTGGCCACGCCACCACCATTGCTGTTGTTCTGCGGATTGGTGGCATTGCCGGAGATGCTCGGCATCTGCTGCAGCACGTCGCCCAGCACGGGCTTGCCCGAGTTGGTGAGGGTGGCGCGATCCAGCGTCACTACCGGACTGGCCGTCTCGGCGTCCACACGCCGGATCAGCGAGCCGGTTACGACCACCGCCTGCAGGGTTTTGGCCTTGTTCTTGGATGGTGGCGTGGTCTGATCTGACGATGACGTATCCGCCTGCGGTACCTGCGCCTGGGCCACACCTGCTGCCGCGAAAATTCCTGCAGTCAATGCCAGGCGCACTGCCAGTGACAAGTGATTCATGCCGTATTTCATTGGATCTCCCCAGTGGATGGATGTTGTTATCCGTTCCCGGCTTTCGAGCGCGTCGAGTCCCCCCCGGGCACGCGTTGAGCCACGCGACGATGATCGCCTGCGTTGCCCAACAGCCAAAAGACTACTCCCAGAAATGGTCCAGCGCACAAGGCCCTGGTACGCAAGCCAGGCGGCCCGTCGGACCGTTGATCAGCCAGCCGGCGACCCGGAAGACTCTTCGGGCCGCGGTTGTGCCGGAGCCTCGCCCGACCGATTGAAGTCGCCGATGGCGGCGACCAGATCAGCCACCGCCGCCTGTTCGGCTTCACTGAGATCGGGATTCCAGCTGTCCATGATCAACACCACGCGGGTCTGGTCGCTGTGGTTCCACGCTTCGTGTTCGAACGTATCGTCGAAGGTGACACAACGGCCTTCCTTCCACACATGGGTTTCGCCACCGACGCGCAACGCGCAATCCGGCGGCACGATGAGCGGAAGATGCGTGACCAGGCGAGTATTGGTGACGCCGCGGTGCGGCAGGATATGCGTGCCTGGACGCAGCACCGAGTACAGCGTTTCCGGCGCGTGGTCGCGCACCCGAACCAGCGGCATGGAGTCGAGCAGCCCGATGGTGCGCGGGCAACGCGCACAGTGCGCGTCATGGCGCACACCGTGCCGATAGAAGAAGAAGGCATCCCATGCCGCCTCTTGTGTACCGGACGAACCCAGCAGGTGCGCCGCCACTGCCTCGGCTGAGTTGGTGCCCAGAAACGGCACGAGGTCATCCTGCCCGTTCGACAGCACCGCGCGCAGTTCCTCACGTATCACGTCAACGGCAGCCTCCAGCTGTGCCTGTGCCGGAAAGCGCTCGCGTGGGTAGAAGGTCTGGCTGGGGATGCCCGGAAAGTACAGGAATTCGGGCCGCTGTCGCGGATCTGGCAACGGTGCAGGTTGCTCATGCAGATAGATGGACAGGCACTGATCCACGCGAGACAGTTCCGATCGTCCGTAGCGTTGTCGCAGCGGCTCGATGATCGCATCGAACAGCTCGCGTCGACCGGCAGCGACGTATTGCGTGGCGTGTTTTACCGCGTCGCGTACGCCTGGCGCGGTGGTCGCGTCGCTGAGCCAGCGCCCGTGCGCTTGCGCAGCATTGATCGCGCCCAGATAAGCTGACATCGCTTCGCGCTGGCGTCCCTGCTGCTCGAACACCACGCCCAGGCGCAGACGCGCCACGAACATGCCGGGTGCGAGCTCCAGACCTTTGTGCAAGCTGTCGGCGGCGGCTTGCAGATCCCCGGCCAGCATCTGTGCCGAACCCAGCTGGTGCAGGATGGCCGCGTCCTGAGGGTGCGCGCGTTGCGCCGCAAGCAGCAACTCGATCGCGCGAGCCGTATATCCCCGACTGAGCTGGCGGGTGGCCAGAAACTGTAGCGCTTCGGCGTCATCGGGCTGGACTTCGAGCAGGCGCGAGAATGCCTGCTCGGCCAGCGCCATGTCGCCACGCTGCAATCCAGCAAGCGCCTGCTCGCGGCAGGTCGCGGGAGTAGCGTTTGGCGGGTTGTCCATCGGCAGATTCACTATTGAACGTACCGGGTGAGTATAGGAACGCGATCAGGCGATGAAGCAACCCGCGACTGCGTGTCGTGCGTTGGTGGCCGGGCCGACAAGGTCAGCGCATGTAGCGGTTTTGCAGAAACGCAAAGACGGCGCGCAAACCCATCGCTTCGCCACCGCGCGGCCGGCCTGGGCGATCGGCGTCGTTCCACGCGTAGGTGTCCAGGTGCAGCCATGGGATGGTGTCCGGCACGAAGCGTTCCAGATACAGCGCCGCGGTGATCGCGCCTGCGTGGCGCGACGAGCCGGCATTGGCGAAGTCGGCCAGGTACGAATCGAGCATGCGCCGGTACGGCCGCCACAACGGTAGCTGCCACAGCGGATCGTTGACCGTGCGACCGGCGGCCAGCACGGCGGCGGCGATTGCCGCGTCGTTGGCGAACAGCGCCGGCAGGTCGGGCCCCAGCGCCACGCGCGCGGCGCCGGTGAGGGTGGCGAAGTCGATGATCAGTTCGGGCTGCTGCTCGGCGCCGTAGGCCAGCGCGTCGCACAGCACCAGGCGGCCTTCGGCGTCGGTGTTGTCGATCTCCACGGCCAGCCCGGCGCGAGTGGTGATCACCTCGCCCGGACGCATCGCGTTGCCGGCCACCGCGTTCTCCACCGCCGGAATCAGAAGGGTCAGCCGCAGCGGCAAGTTCGCCTGCATGATCAGCCCGGCCAGCGCGATCGCATGCGCGGCGCCGCCCATGTCCTTCTTCATCCAGCGCATGCCGTCGGACGATTTCAGGTCGAGCCCGCCGGTATCGAAGCACACGCCCTTGCCGACCACCACCAGCTTCGGATCGCTGGCCTTGCCCCAGCTCAGCTCCACCAGTCGTGGCGCGCGATGACTGGCGCGACCTACGGCATGGATGGTCGGGAAGTTGGCCTTGAGCAGTTCGTCGCCGACCCACTCGCGCACTTTCGCCTTGTGCGTCTTGCCGAGCTGCTTGACCGATTCCGCCAGCTGCGCCGGGCCCATGTCCTCGGTCGGTGTATTGACCAGGTCGCGCACCTGCGCGGTGGCCTGCACCAGCGGCGCCAGCTGCTGCAGTTCGGCGGTGGTCACGGCGAGCCGGGCCGGCGCACGCTTCGGCTGGCGATAACGGCCGAACTGATATGCGCCCAGCGCCCAGCCCAGTGCCGCCAGCGTGGGATCGCTCAGCACACCTTCGGCGGCAAGGTGGTAGCTGGCCTCGGGCAGGGCGCACGGCAACGCCGCGAGTGCCGTCAGCGGATCGGCCGGATCGATCCCGACCAGCACGCGCACCAGCTTGCCGGCGGGATCGGACAACAGCGCGAAGGTGCCCGCTGCCGCCTCGAAACCGCTGTCGCTCAACCAGCGGCGCTGCGGCGCACTGAGCCGGCGTCGGGTCGCGGCGTAATGCGCGGCATCGGTGGTTTCGATGGCGATGCTGTGGCGGCCGCCGGGTTGGCGTTCGATCAGGGCGGACATGCGGATTCCTTCTGGCTTGCGTTGGCACGACGCGAGGTGTGCCATGGATGGCGAATCGCCAATGATGCGCGCAATGCCCGCCGCTGCCTATCGGCCCTCGGCAGCAGGAGCCTGTGCTTCGAGCCAGTCGGCCAGCGCAGTCATGTCGCGCAGATCCAGCTCCGGTGGCGGTCCCAGTTCGGCCGGCCAGGGCTGCGCATCGCGATTGATCCAGGCAGTGCGCAGACCGGCATCGCGCGCGCCGATCATGTCCATCGCCGGATCGTCGCCGACGTGCATGATCTGCTGCGGCGCCACGCCAAGCCGTTCGGCGGCGGCCAGAAAAATCCGCGGATCGGGCTTGGCCACGCCGCTGTCGCGGGCGCAGACGTGATGGGCGAAGTGCGCATGGATACCGATGCGCTGCAGGTCGGCGTTGCCGTTGGTCAGGCTGGCCAGCGGCCAGCGTGCGGTGATCCGCTGCAGTGCCGGCAGGCTGTCCGGGTACAGCTCCACGCGGTTGCGCGCGGCGAAGTAGATTTCCCACAACGCCTCGATCGGCGCGGCGGCGATGCCGCAGGCGGCAAACGCCTGCTGCAGGGTGAGCTGGCGCTGGGTGGTGAAGTCATGCGCCAGGTCGAGCCGCTCGGCGGCGACCCGTGCGCGCAGCTCGCGCATGGCCGCGATCGGCCAGGCGCGTGCGACATCGGGGTGATGCTGCTGCAACCAGGCGTCGACCGCCTGGTCGGCGCGTTCCAGCGCCGGCAGCACCGGCCACAGGGTGTCGTCCAGATCCAGCGTGAGTGCGAGTATCTGCACGCCAGCCGTGGCTCAGCGCTTGCTGACGCGCAGCACCTGACCGAGCTTGAGCTGATCGTTCTTCAGGTGGTTCCATTCGCGCAGCTTGGCCACCTCGACCGCATGCCGCTTGGCAATCGACGACAGCGTGTCGCCCTTGGTCACCTTGTAGGTCGTCGCGGTCTGGCTGGCGTCGGCGGTGACCTTGCCGAAATCCTTGCTGCCGTTCCGGCTGACCGTGGTGGCCGAGCCGTTGGCGTGCGCCACGCCGCTGACGGTGACGTCGCTCACGCTGCCGCTGATGCGGTTGAGCCGGGCCGTGTCCGCCGCCTCTGCACGACGTGCTTCCAGCGCTGTCCTGGCCGCTATCGTATCGGGCGAGGTGGGCGCCACTGCAGCGCGCGCGGCATAGGTCGCGCCCGGTGCCGAGACCGGCGTGACATGGCTGGCGCGTGCACCGACTTCGGCGAGGATGCGGCTGCGGCGCGAGCTGTCCATTGCGGTCAGCGCGCTGCCATCCTGATAGGGCAGCACAGCGTGCCTGCGCAGCACCGCCTTGCCCGGCTCGGTCTGCACGAAGTCGACGAAGGCCTGCGCACTGGCGGCCTTCGGGCTGCTCGGGTTGGTCACCAGGTACAGCGGAATGAACAGTGGATAGCTGCCATCGGCGACGTTGGCGACGGTGGCTCGCTTGCCGTTGACCGGGATCGCCTTGAGTTTGCCGTTGCCACTGATGCCCGCGAGCGTGGTCACACCCAGGCCGTTCGGATTGAGCGCGATGCCTTCCTCCAGCTTGCGCGTGTTGACGTAGAGCCGCGGCGCGGCCACCGGCTGGTTGCCGCGGCCGAACAGCAGGCTGCGCAGGCTGAATTCCACGCCGTCGCCAGGGCTGGCCACCGCATATACATCGATCGGCGCGTTGTTGCCGCCGACCTCGCTCCAGTTGTGGATCTTGCCGTAGTAGATGTCGTGCACCTGCTTCAGCGTGAGGTTGCTGACCGGGTTGGACGACTGGGTGATGATCACCAGCGCATCCCAGGCCACCGGGGTGAAGGTGAGGTTGGTGTTCTGCGCGCTGCCGTCGCCGGCACGCGCGCTGCCGGCCAGATCCGCGGTGCCGTTGGCCACCGCGTCGATGCCCGAGGCGGTGTTGAACGGCTGCAGTTCAATATGACCGCGACCGCTCTTTTCCCACGCCGCTGCCACGTCGTTGACCACGCCGTTGGCGGTGGCGACGTCGCCGCGCCAGATCAGGGTGGGGCCGCTCGCGGGTGCGCTGGCCCTGGCCTTGGCTTTGGGGTGACTCTTGGCAAATGCCGGGGCAGTGACGAAGCAGGCCCCGATCAGGGCGACGGACAGCAGGCGGGCAAGACGGACGGACATGGTGGTGGGGAACCCCGGCATGATTATGTGTGGATGTAATGGCGCGAGTATGCCGCCTTGCGGGCGCACATAGAGTGAACTGGAAAGGATATTCCATCGGCCTGAACACAAAACATCAAGCACTTTCATGGATTTGCGCGAGGCAGTTCGCCAGCCTGTGCGCCGGCACACGGCGGGCCGGCGATCCACGCCACGGTTTGGCCGATGATCGGCTTCGCGCTGCGGTTCAGTTCACCACCACATAGCGAGTGCCATCGGCATCGGCGACCACCAGCACCAGCTGGCGCGGCTTCACGCCGGCCAGCCCGCGCAGCATGTGCAGGCTGGTGATGCGCTGGTTGCCCACGCCGATCACCACGTCGTCGGTAGTCAGCCCCGCGCGCGCGGCACGACTGCCTGGCTGCACCGCACCGATCGCCACACCGTAGAGGCCGTCGCTGCGCTGGCGCTCGTTGAGTTCGCTGAAACGCACGCCGCTGAGGCGCGGATCGAGCTGGTCGCCGTCGACGCTGGCCAGTTTCTCCGCGGCGAGCGTGGCGCTGACCTGGCGGTCATGGCCGTCGCGCAGCACGCCCAGCTGCACCGTGCTGCCCAGTGGCAGCAGGCCCTCGGTGTTGCGCAGTTCCTGCTCGCTGCGCAGCGGCTTGCCGTTGAGCGTGGTCAGCACGTCGCCCGGCTGCAGGCCGGCGTGCGCGGCGGCCGAGCCGTCGCTGACCCCGGTGACCACCACGCCGTTGTTGTCCTTCAGCTTCAGCAACTGGGCAATGCGCGGCGTGATCGCCTGCGTCTGCACGCCGAGGCTGCCGCGCTGCACCTTGCCGTGCGCCAGCAACTGCCCCATCACTTCGCTGGTGATGGCGCTGGGAATCGCAAAGCCGATGCCGACGTTGCCGCCCGACGGCGAGAAGATCATCGTGTTGATGCCCACCAGTTCGCCGCGCAGGTTCACCAGCGCGCCGCCGGAGTTGCCGGGATTGATCGAGGCGTCGGTCTGGATGAAGTTCTGGTAGCCGGTGTCGCCGAGCCCCGAGCGGCCCAGCGCGGACACGATGCCGGCGGTCACCGTCTGGCCCAGTCCGAACGGATCGCCCACCGCCACCACGTAATCGCCCACCTGCAGCCGGGTCGAATCGGCCAGCGGCAGCGCCTTGAGATTTTGCGCGGGGATCTGCACCACCGCTACGTCGGTGTCCGGGTCGGTGCCGATCAATCTGCCCTTGAACGTGCGCCCGTCCTGCAAGGTCACGCTGATGTCGTCGGCGCCACCGACCACATGGTTGTTGGTCAGCACGTAGCCCTTGGCTGCATCCACGATCACGCCCGAGCCCAGGCTCTGCTCGACCCGCTCGCGCGGTGCCGCGGGCAGGCCGAAGAACTGGCGCACCATCGGGTCGTCGAAGTAGGCATCGCGCACCTGCACCCGCGTCCTGGTGGAGATGTTCACCACCGCCGGGGTCACCCGCGCCAGCATCGGCGCCAGTGATGGCATCGGCTGGCCGTCGACTGCCGCCGGCAAGGTGGCGGCGATGGCGCTCGCCGGTGCGGCGCCGACGGTGATCGACACCAGCAGGCCGGCCAGCCAGTGCAAAAGTCGGGAGCGTTGCGGCGACATGGATTCCTCCTCTTATAGGGCGACAGATGCAGCGCTGGTTCGACCGGCGCGGGGCGCGACGGTTCCATCGGCCCGAATGACGTCGTGGGTATTTACTTCCAGCGGCGTCAGGGTTAACTTGCCTATCCGATAGCAACCACAACATCTTGTGTTCAAGTGCCAGCGCCGAGACAAGCACTGGTGTCGACCATCGCGCTCTTGAGGGGGAGTCGTTGTCGTCGGAATCAAGTGGGACAAGGCCGGAGGGCAACCCTCACGGCCTGTTGGCTGCAGCGGACATAGCGTGAACGACACCGTCGTATCAAATAAAAATCAACGGGGGCCGCAAGGCCACACCGAGAGGTCAGGAAGCCGATGAGCACAATGCGTGCCCCAGCCACAAATTCAGCCACAGGTCGTGATGCCGTCGTGGAAATTCCACTACAACCCGCGTCGTACGACATCTGGGACAAGAAATATCGCCTGAAGGCGAAGTCCGGCGAGCCGGTCGATATCACCATCGACGGCACCTACCAGCGCGTGGCGCGCGCGTTGTCCGACGTGGAAGCCAGCGACGAATTGCGCGGCCACTGGTACGAGCGTTTCCTGTGGGCGCTGCGCCGCGGTGCGATCCCCGCCGGCCGCATCACCTCCAACGCCGGCGCGCTGGCGCACAAGCCGGCCACCTCCACCATCAACTGCACCGTCTCCGGCACCATCCGCGATTCGATGGACGACATCCTGGAGAAGGTGCACGAGGCCGGCCTCACGCTGAAGGCCGGCTGCGGCATCGGCTACGAATTCTCCACGCTGCGTCCGCGCGGTGCGTACGTGTCCGGCGCCGGTGCATACACCAGCGGCCCGCTGTCGTTCATGGATATCTACGACAAGATGTGCTTCACCGTGTCGTCCGCCGGCGGCCGCCGCGGCGCGCAGATGGGCACGTTCGACATCAGCCATCCGGACGCCAAGGAATTCATCCGCGCCAAGCGCGAAGACGGTCGGCTGCGTCAGTTCAACCTGTCGCTGCTGATCACCGACGGCTTCATGGAAGCGGTCGAGCACGACCAGGACTGGCCGCTGGTGTTCCCGGTGCACGTGAAGGAAAAGGACGAGATCGACGTCGACGATCCCACCAAAGTGATCTGGCGCGAATGGCCGACCCACGAGAACTACGTCGATCGCGAAGACGGCCTGGTCGCCTGCAAGATCTACAGCCACATCCGCGCGCGGCACCTGTGGGACATGATCATGGTCTCGACGTATGACTACGCCGAGCCCGGTTTCATCCTGATCGACAAGGTCAACGAGATGAACAACAACTGGTGGTGCGAGCACATCCGCGCTACCAACCCCTGTGTTACCGCCGATACCTGGGTGCAGACATCCGAAGGCCCGCGCCAGGTCAGCGACCTGCTCGGCCACGGCTTCATGGCGCGGGTGGACGGCAAGGATCACACCACCGGCGCCGAAGGTTTCTTCCGTACCGCGACCAAGCCGGTGCTGGCCTTGCAGACCGAAGAAGGTCATCGCCTGCGCCTGACCGAAGACCATCGCGTACGCCGTGTCTCGCGTCTGACGCGCTGGAGCGTGGACACCGAATGGTGTGCCGCCGGTGCGTTGCGACCGGGCGATCGCGTGCTCCTCAACGATCACCGCGCCAACGCGCAATGGTCCGGCGCGCTGACCGCGGAGCAGGGCTACCTGCTCGGCATGCTGGTCGGTGACGGCACGCTCAAGCACGAGGCCGCAGTGCTGTCGGTGTGGCCGCAGGCTGCCGTCGTAAACGGCTGTGTGAATGGCGCTGCCCATGCCTTGATGGCCGAAGCCCTGCGCTGCGCGCAGACGCTGCCGCATCGCGCCGACTTTGCCGGCTGGTCGGAAGTGAGCGGTCGTGGCGAATTCCGCATGAAATCCGCCGCGCTGCGCGACCTCGCCTTCGAGTTCGGCATGAGCGTTGGCGACAAGGCGATCACGCCGGCGCTGGAACAGGCATCGAGCGAGGCATACCGCGGTTTCCTGCGCGGCTTCTTCGATGCCGACGGTTCGGTGCAGGGCAGCCAGGCCAAGGGTGTGTCCGTGCGCCTGGCGCAGTCGGATATGCCACGACTGGAGGCGGTGCAGCGCATGCTGCTGCGTCTGGGCATGCCGTCGCGGATCTACCGCGATCGCCGCGCTGCCGGTGAAAGCCAGCTGCCGGACGGCCACGGCGGTACGCGTGCCTATGCCACCCAGGCCCAGCACGAGCTGGTCATCGCCGGCGAGTCGCTGCAGCGTTTCGCCGAGTTGATCGGCTTTGCCGACACCGACAAGGCGACCCGCCTCAAGGCCGCCCTGTCCGGTTACCAGCGCAACCTCAACCGCGAGCGCTTCGTGGCCACCGTGGCTACCCTGCAGGCCGATGGCGTCGAGGACGTCTACGACGTGCAGGTGCCCGGCATCAACACCTTCGACGGCAATGGCCTGCACGCGCACAACTGCGGCGAGCAACCGCTACCGCCGTACGGCTCCTGTCTGCTCGGCTCGATCAACCTCACCACCTTCGTGCGCGATCCGTTCGGCCCGAAGGCGCGCTTCGACTGGGACGAGTACCGCGAGGTGGTGAAAGTATTCACCCGCATGCTCGACAACGTGGTCGAGATCAACGGCCTGCCGCTGGAGCAGCAGCGCAACGAGATCATGTCCAAGCGCCGCCACGGCATGGGCTTCCTCGGCCTCGGTTCCACCGTCACCATGCTCAAGCATCGCTACGGCAGCGCCGAAGCGGTCGCGTTCACCGAGGAAGTCTCGCGCGAGATGGCCGTGGCCGGCTGGGAAATGGCACTGGAGCTGGCCAGGGAGAAGGGCGCCGCGCCGATCCTGCTGCGCGACTTCACCGTCACCGGCGACATGCTGCGCAAGCGCCCGGAAATGGTCACCGATGGCTACAAGGTCGGCGACAGCATCCCCGGCCGCGTGCTGCATGCCAAGTACTCGCGCTACATGCAGCGCATCGCCAGCGTGGCGCCGAGCCTGGTTGCCGAGCTGGCCGAGATCGGCGCGCGCTTCACCCACCACAGCTCGATCGCGCCGACCGGCACGATCTCGCTGTCGCTGGCCAACAACGCCAGCAACGGCATCGAGCCCAGCTTCGCGCACAGCTATTCGCGCAACGTGATCCGCGAAGGCAAGAAGTCGAAGGAGAAGGTCGAGGTGCTCAGCTTCGAGCTGCTTGCCTACCGCGCGCTGATCAACGCCGATGCCAAGGTGTTCACCGACGAGGCGGACAACAAGCTGCCGGATTACTTCGTTTCCGCCGACGACATCAGCCCGAAAGAGCACGTCGACATCCAGGCCGCCTCGCAGAAGTGGATCGACTCGTCGATCTCCAAGACCGCGAACGTACCTACCGATTACCCCTACGAAGACTTCAAGGACATCTATTTCTACGCCTACAAACAGGGCCTGAAAGGATGCACCACGTTCCGCTTCAACCCCGCCGCATTCCAGGGCGTGCTGGTGAAGGAATCCGATCTTGAAAGCACCCTCTACCGCTTCGAGCTCGAAGACGGTAGCGTTGTCGAACTGAAAGGCAATGAGCAGGTGGAATACGACGGCGAAATGCACTCCGCCGCCAACCTCTTCGATGCCTTGAAGGAAGGCTACTACGGCAAGTTCTGAGCCTTGTTTGCGGTTTCGAACAAAGGCTCATGACAAGTTCTGAACCGTCGCACGTCTACCGCGTGCGACAACTCAAGCGGTCCATCGGAGGGGAACATCAGCATGTCCATCGACAACGAATTTGAAATGAACAGCAGCGCCGCACCGGTCGTCGACGCGCCTGCCGTCGTCCTGCCTGTACTGCCCGACGTGCCGGCCGCGCCCGTGGCTGTCGCCGTACCGGCGGTGAACAAGCCGGCGGCCAAGAAAGCTGCTCCGGCCAAGAAGGCGGCGCCGAAGAAGGCCGCCGCCAAGAAAGCTGCGCCGAAGAAGGCTGCGGCCAAGAAGGTTGCACCGAAGAAGGCTGCCGCCAAGAAGGCCGCACCGAAGAAAGCCGCTGCCAAGAAAGCTGCGCCGAAAAAGGCTGCGGCCAAGAAGGCTGCACCGAAGAAAGCTGCCGCCAAGAAACCCGTGAAGAAGGCCGCCGCCAAGAAGGTCGCCAAGAAGGCACCGGCCAAGAAGGTCGCCGCCAAGAAAGCCGTGAAGAAGGCGGTCAAGAAGGTCGCGAAGAAAGTTGCCAAGAAAGCCTCCGTCGCCAGGAAAGCGGTGAAGAAGGTCGCGAAGAAAGTCGCCAAGGTGGTGAAGAAGAAAGCCGCCAAGGTCGCAAAGAAGGTCAGCAGCAAAAAGTCGGCCAGCAAGAAGGCCGCACCGAAGAAGGCGGCAGTCAAGAAGTCCGCCAGCAAGAAAGCCGTCGCCAAGACGGCAAAGAGGTCCACTGCCAGCAAGAAGGCGAGCGTCAAGTCGGCCAAGCCTGCGATGAAAAAGGCTGCCGGCAAGAAGGCCGCTGCAAAACGGAAGTAAGCAACACCGCATGCGGCCCGGCCATGCGCCGGGCCGCATGTTTCTCGCACCACGCCGCGTCCACTCCGGCATCAACACCTCAAGAAGAAGCGAACACCATGGCGATCAAGATCGACAAGAAGATCACGGGCTACAACGTGGTCAAACCCGAAGACAAGGTTGCCGCCACCCCGGTCACCGCCGCCGCGCCGAAAGAGCCGCGTCAGGCTGAAGTGATCCAGATGCACGAAAGCGTCGAGCGGCCGGAAACCTTGGTCGGCTCCACCTTCAAGGTCAAGTCACCGTTGTTCGAGCACGCGCTGTACGTCACCATCAACGACATCGTGCTCAACCAGGGCACCCCGCACGAACTGCGCCGCCCGTTCGAGATCTTCATCAACTCGAAAAACATGGACCACTTCCAGTGGATCGTGGCGCTCACCCGCATCCTGTCCGCCGTGTTCCGCAAGGGCGGCGACGTCACCTTCATCGTGGAAGAGCTGAAAGCCGTGTTCGACCCGCGCGGCGGCTACTTCAAATCCGGCGGCATCTACATGCCCAGCATCGTCGCCGAGATCGGCGCGGTGATCGAGCAGCACATGAAGAACATCGGCCTGATCCATGATCCGGAGATGGACGCCGCCACCCGCCAGCTGATCGCCGACAAGCGCGCTGCCTACGAGCAGGCCGGGGCAAAAAAAAACACTGACGTAGCCGCGGCTGCCGGCGCCAAGAGCGAGAGCAACGACTCCGGCTTTCCGCCCGGTGCCACGCTGTGCGTGAAGTGCAATACGCAGGCGCTGGTGCTGATGGATGGGTGTCAGACGTGTTTGAATTGTGGGTATTCGAAGTGCGGGTGATTGCGAGCATCACATTGTGGCTTTGAAGAATGGGGCGGCAGTAATGCTGCCCCCTTTTTTTTGGCGTGCTATCGGCACCGTGAATTAACGCCTATTCTTTTGAATACATTGATGCGAAGCGACGCGCGATACCCTTTAAGTGTTGCTTTCAATGAGCCTGCTAGAAGAGGTAAGCGAAATTGAATATCTTTCCATTGATTCGGGCCATCCTCTGCTGCTCGGTCTTGTAGATGAGTGGAAAAACTATCGTCTTTATCTCCAAGCATGCCATTGCAGGCTTGACGTTCTCATTGGGTGTCGCGGTCGGGGTTGGAATCAAGTATCCGGCCGGTTGGTATCTTTCCGACGGAATGTTGTCGATGCTAGGGGCACTTATTGGTGCAGTCGCCACCGCTATGGCTGTTTTTATAGGTTTTAACCTGCAGCGGATCGTTGAGAGCAGCAAAGAAAATCAATTGCAGATCGACATTCGTAAACGGATTGTTCGGCACCTTTGGCCATTGCTTCATGACCTCGAGATCTTTTTTGATCGCATCGGCAACGCGGAGTGGAGGAGAAAGCTGGCGATTGATCTGTCTGAAACCGCTGAGCGAATGGCAAAAGAATTGCACGATTCTCGGCTTTTCAATGAACGCCTGGATATTTCAGGGATAGAATCCCTTCAAGTCGTAATCACCCACATTGAGGCAATAGTCCCAATGGCCAAAGTGAGCGTCAGGCGTGCGGAGGCGGGAGCTGGCCTGGAGGATGCGGAGTACATCCGCGTCGTCCGTGAGATTCACTCCGTCGCGCTAAAACTTCTTGAAGAGCTTGCAGGGATAACCGCGCCGACAGAAGTCGCGTACTTTAAGCTCAAATGCCCCTAGTAAAAAAAATAAACGAAGTGCCTAAAACGAAGTGCCAAAAAGTTAACGGGGTCAGGTTCACTTATTGACGAAAGAAGTAAACCTGACCCGGTTCTTGCTGATACCAGGTGCTGGTTCAGAGCTTCGCTTCTATAGTCAATAGTAGCTGGGCAATTAAACAAAAACTGATAGAGGGCCTCCCCGAAGTGGACGTAATAAACAAACACTTTAGCGAGCTTTTTGACCTGGGCAAATTTGTTCGCACTGTCCAAATAGGATTTGCACAAACGTCGGAGTTAGTTTCCATAACCAATTCGATGCACCGTATTAATCAGCATTACCATAAGGAAATGTCCAGCAATGAACTCGCTAGAGATCTAAAGGATGCTGAGGAACTTGAAGAGTTCGCGAAGAGGCAGGTGGATTTAAGACATCCATATCTCTACAACTTGGCGTTAATCCGAACTTGGTCAATATTGGAGACTTTCGTTGATGAGATCGCAATGTCAAGGCTTCGAGGGTCTACGTTAGACGCCTTTCCCCAACTTCATGCACTTAAGATGTCCATCTCAGAGTTTATCAACGTGGATGGCGCGGAACGACTAGAAGTCATTCTAAGTAGATTCAAGGAAACTCGGGCTTCAACTCTAAAGAAAGGGAATGGCCGATTTCAAATCGTTCTCGATGCCGTTGCAGTCAACGGATCTGTGGATGAATGGGTGTCAAAGATGTTTTTGGAAATGTCTGAAATTCGAAATTCACTCGTTCACCGCGGCGGCGTTGTAGATAAACGGTTGTTGGAATCGTGCCCATGGCTCCGAGAGGTGCGTGGAGGTGAAGTAGGGGTAAAGGAGGGACAATTTAATAAATATTGGTATACCGCAATTTGGTACGTAGTTAAGATCAAGCTAGCCCTTTGCGATGCCAATCGTGAAGAGCCCGGAGGTGGGTCTCGGAGTGCTTGGAAAGAGTTGCTGGAGTTTTATAAGGAAAAAATTATTAGGTTGGGGGAAACTGGCGAGTTAATCACCCATCAACCTCCGTTTTTGGCTGGAAGCAGCGACTAACGCCATCGGTGATCGGTAAATGGTTTCACCATTTCGCCGTCCGTAGTCAATAGGCCCGAACTTGCTCTTCCCCGGCTATGCCGAAGAGTAGTTGCCCGTCCTGTCGCTGACCACCAGCCGCTGTGTTTCATGCGGCGCCAAGATCGCGCCAGTCGGGCCGCGTTAGCGGCCCTTGCTGCTTGCGGAAACCGGGGTCAGAGTGCACTTTTAGAAAGTCGTCTCTGACCCCGGTTTCGGTTCTGAAGGATGGCATCGGCTACGGCAGCATGCCTCTGCACATGGTGCGACAAGACCTCGCCGACGGCAGTCTCGTCGTGCTCGATGTTGACGAGATGCCGCGCGCGGGCGTGAATCTCACAATCTCGACCGTCCATCGTGCATCGTCGCCAACTGGACCGGCGGCGCAGTGGTTCGCGACGTACAACGCAGCGAGATGCAGACCCGATGCCTCGAGAGACGAGCGCGGCTGATGCGAGTTTGGGTACTGCGGTCTATGCGACGGCCGGCTACATCGAGCGTCATTGGCGACCCGCTTAGTTTCGAGGTGGTGAAGCGCGCGAAGTTGGCCCCGAAGGATGACTACGTCAGTGATCGGGAAGCGAAGAGAAAGGCGTGGATCGAGGCGCGGAAAGCGGCTCAGCAGGCCGCTGGGCACGGAGACATCCCCTGCGCCATCCGGTAATCTTTGACGGGCTATTGTGGGAAGTGAGCGGACCTTGGACACGCTTGTCGCAGAGGCTGAGAATCCCCCCCGATACGCTACACCTCCTGTTGGCTGGCGCCGGATTGGTGCTGGCTTTGTTTTTCGTTTCTGAAATGGCTGATGCAAATGGATCTCGACCAACTCCCCCGTGCTGCGTTGATCAAGCTATTGCAGGAGCATGAAGCCAGCCTTCTTGAGGCCGGAAAAGACGGCATCGTGATGAACTACGCCGGGCGAACCGCGCCTTGGCAGATCATCCGACAGGTCAAGCCGAAGTTGTCGCGCATCATCAAGAAATATTCGTGTGGAACAGAGGACCAGCAGTTTCAGAACGAGCTGTGGGAAGGCGAGAATCTTTCCGCCATGGTCACGCTCTATAAATATCGTGGCCAGGTTGACTTGATCATGACGGATCCTCCCTACAACACGGGTGAGGACTTCCGCTACAACGACAAATGGGACACAGATCCGAACGATCCCGACCTCGGCGATTTGGTGCCGAAGGAAGACGGCTCGAAGCACAGCAAGTGGCTTCGATTCATGACGCCTCGGTTGTGGATGATGCGAGAAATGCTCAAGCCCAACGGGGTCATTGCGATCTGCATCGATCACCGCGAGCTGTTCCGGCTTGGCATGCTGATGGATGAGATCTTCAAGGAAGACAATCGCATCGGCATCATCAATTGGCAAAAGGCCTACTCCCCAAAAAACGATACGGGTGGAAAAAAGGGCGGACTGTCCACTGCCACCGAATATGTCTTGGTCTATGCCAAGGACATGGATCGGACAAAAACAGGGCTGCTCGATCGCACCGCGTCCATGAATTCTCGATATACAAACGAGGATGGAGATCCTGATGGGGAATGGACAGCGGCTGACGTAACTGCTCCCGAATATCGCAAGACCGGAACCTACGCGATTCAATCTCCGTTTACAGGCCGGATGTTTTATCCGACCCGGGGCCATTGGGTTTCCGATCGAGCAGAGATGAAGCGCTCACTGGAAGCGTGGGGCGTTGAATACGCGTCGAAGAAGCTCGATGACCACTGCGAAGCAGATGCGCTTGTCATTAAGGGTTGCAAATTCGAAGGGCTCGAACCCAAGGCAGGACAGGCTGCGCTCAAGAAGGCGCGTGTCAGCGCGCTAAAAGTAATGGATCGAGGAGTCTGGCCGAGCCTGGTGTTCACTGATGGGGGCGAAGGCGGTCCACGACAGAAAAAGCATCTGACTAAGGTTCGCAAGGGAAAGGTTCCACTGACCTATTGGGCTAAGGACGAGTATGAAGATCCGCTTGTCATGGGGACCCAATCATGGGATCACGAGGAATCCGGCCACAGTCAAGCGGGAGTGAATGAGCTGACTGCTGTCGTTGGTCCAGGTCATAATTTCAAGACCGTCAAACCGCTGCGGCTGATCAAGAAGATCATTCAGATCTGGTGTCGTCCAGATGGCGTCGTCATGGATCCCTTCGCGGGTTCCGGAACGACCGGGCACGCCGTCCTCGACTTGAACCAGGATTCGGGAGCAAGTCGGCGGTTCATCATGATTGAGCAGGGGAACACCGAGAAGGGCGACCGCTACGCGAAGACTCTGACTGCCGATCGTCTGCGTCGGGTGATCAGTGGCGATTGGGTATCGGGCAAGCGTCCGTCGATGCTTGGTGGGTTTCGGTTCGTCGAGCTGCAGCGCAAGGATGTCGATGCGAAGGCGGTGATTGATCTGGCACGAGAGGAGATGATTGACCTTCTGCTGACGAGCTATTGGAACAAGGCCGAGAAGGCAAAATCCTACTTGAAGCGATTGGATGTCGGATCGCACAAGTATCTCTTTGGCGTCAGTCCAAACAACGAAGGATTCTTCCTGGTGTGGGGAGCTTCTGAAAGTCCGTCGGTGCTCGATCGTGCAGTGTTCCGGGCCATTGTTGAGGAAGCCCAGAAAGCAGGTCTCGCGCGACGCTATCACGTCTATGCGCGCACAGCGGTTTATACCGGGTCGAGTGTCGAGTTCTACAAAATTCCCGACAAGGTGCTTGAACATATCGGCTTCAACATTCGCGCAGATGCCCTCAACAACGAGGAGGCTTCTGCATGATCGAGCTCAAGACCTTCCAGAGTGATGCGGCCCGGCTGATTGCGGAACGGTATGAGCTCTTCAATAAATATAGGCCGCTCAAAGCCAATGGTCGACCGCGGCCGTTTTTCCAGGCTTTGGCGGCACTTACTGGCGCCGGAAAAACTCCGATCCTCGCGCAGAGCGTCAACTGGCTTCGCATATCTTATCCGTCCATTGAGCCGATTGTGCTGTGGATGTCCAAGGCAAAGTCAGTGGTAGGACAGACCCTGACGAACTTCTCCGCGGGCGGGAAGTATCACGAAATTCTTGAAGGGTTTCGTATCGCCGGGATCCAGGACATGGAGCCCACCATGCTCGCTGACGGATCCGTGCCGCTGATCCTGATGACGACAACGGGCGTCTTCAACAATAAGGATCAAGTTGCAGGGCACTTGAGGATCTACAAGTCCGGGCAGGACCTGTTCGGCGGCACATCGCCTTGGGAGCGCCTGAAAGATCGACTCATGGATGACGGCCGGCGACGCCCGCTGATCATCGTTTACGACGAAGGGCACAACCTGTCGGAACAGCAGACTGACATTCTCGCTGAGCTGGATGCCGACGCCTACCTGTTGGCGAGTTCAACTCTAAAATTGCCCGAGGGATTCGAGAAGTCCGTGGTCAAGCCCATCCTTGGCTGGGTCGAGGAGGTCGAGGATATGACCGGTTTGGCCAAAGCTCAGGCCTTGGGCAAGAACGGGAAAGCTGATCCGCGGTTGTTCATCACAACGGCTGTATCCAGCGACGCTGTTGTGGACGCACAGCTGGTCAAGCGAGCCATCCAATTCGATGGCACCACGGCACCGATGGAACGATGCCTCGACGAGCTGACCGATCGCATGACCCTGCTAAGGTCGGAATCCAAGCGTCTGGGCCTGAGTATTCAGCCGAAGGCAATCTACGTCTGCAAGACGAATATCAACGACGATGGAAGCAAGGACGATCCCAAAGCGCCGTTTCAGATGCGCCAAGCGCCGCCCATTCGGATCTGGCAATACTTGGTGGAACAGAAGAAGGTTTCGCCCAAGGACATCGCGATCTACGCGAACCTTGATTTTGCGGAAGGATCGAAGCCCGAAGAGGTCAATCTCTTTTCGAAGGGGGAGAGCGATTTCGACGATTTTTCCGCGGGCGAATACAAGCACATCATCTTCAACCTGGCGCTTCAAGAAGGTTGGGACGATCCCGGCTGCTACTGCGCCTACATCGACAAGAGCATGGGTTCGTCGATTGCTGTTGAACAGATGATCGGTCGCGTGCTCCGGCAATACGGCGCGGAACACTATGAATCGCCGCTTCTCAACAGCGCACATTTCTTCATTCGGGTCGACAAAGAAAATGTCTTCGACGAGACGATTTCAAAGATCCAGAGGAAGCTCAATGATGAGGGCGCTCCCATTGAGATCACGAGCAATTTCGGCGGGACTGGGGCAGGTTCCATCACGCTTGAACCGCGCTTCGATGACGTGACGCTTTACGAAGTGCACGTGAACAGTGTTGACGCTCAGCCCCACGTCGCCGAGGAGCTTGCGAAATATCCCAGCTATTCGAAGGACGACCCGTCCACGAAGGGCGAAGCCCGAACGGCCAAGACAGAAATCGATATGACCAAGCTTGGAGACAGCAGCAAGGCTGCCTGGAGCCCTGGGGGCGACACGAATCCTGTAAGGGTGCGCTGGCTTCTCACCAATGCGATTCGAGAGCGTTCCAGTCGAGTATCAGCGATGGTTGATACAACCGATAGCAAGTTCGATGTACGAGTTCAGATGAACAGTCCGGCAGCCAGCATGGTTGGAGATGTGGCCGAGCGAGTGGTCGAAGCCTACTTCGATCATTCGGAGCTGAGCTATGAAACGAGCTCGCCAATGGATTTTGGTCCACTGCGCACAGCGAAAGACGCATCGACGTTTACTTGCAGCTTGTATGAGCGTTATGGCGGTCTCAACAAGATGGAGATGAAATTCGCGGAGGCCTTAGATCGTGCGAAGGTGCGGTGGCACAGGAACCCGAACGCTGGTGGGTATTCAATTCCGTTGCTTACACCTGGCGACACAGGATCGTTTCGTCCCGACTTTCTCGTCTGGTCTGGCAAGAAGGTCTTCTGTCTGGACACCAAGGGGAAGCACCTGCTGAGTGACGCCGTCGCTCGGAAACTCTTTGACATCCAAGACCCAGACACCGGTAAAGTTGCCCTTCACGTTCGGCTGATCAGTGAGGGCAAACAGACTTCATTGGGTTCCAAAGCCAGTGGCGGTGGCTACACCGTCTGGAAAATGAAGTCTGGCTCGGTGCACCCGGTTCACGTTGAGAGCATGGACAAAGCCGTCGCCGCTTGCCTGAAATAGAGCTGAGCAACCTATTGCAGGCAAGCGGCGTGCTTTCGCGTGACACCGACAATGCGGGTAGTTTCGACGTAAAGCATCAGCAGATCGAAACAGAGGTCAGTGTGAGCTGGCCCGGATTTGACGGACACCTTTGAACGGGAACAGTTATGGACCGTTGCAGGTCGCATCCGATTTTGGAGCTAGCGCTTCGTCGCCGACCTATCCGTCAAGCGTCCACGGCAAGGTCATGCTGATCGACGTCACGGGGTTCTGGGCTGCGTGTGGCCAGGTAGAGCCCGACAAGGCCGACTGCTGTGCTGTCCATGATGCGCACTGCACTAGCCAACTCTGCATCGCTGCAGCTGAAGTTGCCGCACCAGTAGGCTCGGCAGAGTGGGTTATCCATGTCGATATGCTCGTCCATGGCTGCCACGTTCGCGCAGCTTGGCCGTCGCGGATATCAGCGGCTGGATCGGTGTTCTGTAGGCGCTTGCAACCGGTGGGGTCGGGCATTGCTGCGCTCGACCAAAATAGATTGGGGAAGACAAGCTGGTCTCTTCTGATAACTCACCGCTTCCCGTGTTCGGGCACCTGCAACAAGTCGGTGATGTCCACTCCCAATACTTGAGCTAGCCGTTCTAGGCCATCTATCGAGATGTTAGTGACGCAACGCTCGAGCTGAGACACGTATGTACGGTGAAACTCAGCAATCTCGGCCAACTGTTCTTGGCTTAGCCCCTTAGCTTTGCGCAGGTGGCGAATGTTTGCCGCCACGCGCTTGCGGGCGTTTGGTAGCGATGGAAGAGAGGACTTGGACGACATGCGTCCAGCCTGACCATCTACCGGGTTACCTTCTACAGAATATAACTCTACTGCTAATAACCGAGTAGTCGCCTCGTGGTGTGCTGATGATTTGCAGCACTGTGTTACGCGAGGTGGCTGACGCTTTGAGTGCAGATAGCGCGCAGTAATCGTTACGAGCCGGGCGATCCAATGCGCCTCCCCCACTGGCCGTCTAAATCTGCGCCGGTAGGCCGCAGTTTTTCTCATGACTGCTGCGCTCCCTGAAGTTACTAGGGGCGCCATTTTTCTATTTCGGGGGCTGCATCAGGGAAAGGGCATCCACTCCAAAGACTTTCGCGAACGCCTCCAGGCGCTCGACGGAAATATTGGTGACGCGGCGTTCGATCTGCGACACGTACGTGGGGTGGCACGGCACCAATTCACTGAGTTCTGCTTGCGTCAGACCCATGGCATCGCGGCGGCGACGGACGTTCACGGCGATGTGACCGAGAGCGCTCGACAGGGGTGCAGGCTTGCGCTTGGGCTTGGACTGGGAGGGCATAAGCCCAGCCTGTCCATCTACCGCCTTGAATTCTACAGATTATTACTCTACTTTATATTACTCTACATAGGCGCAGCGCCCATGGTGCTGCCCAGTAGAGGCCGTGTCCGCGACAGGACCGGCAAGCAAAGCAGTCCAACCAAGGGGAGGAACGCAGCATGAAGCCAGGCACGCTACACAACGCCATTTCCATCGCCTTGCTCGTGGCCGCCATCGGCACCAGCGAGCGGGCCATGGCCCAGGACACCACGACAGACACGGCCATGCAGGACAGGGCGCCGGCGACCAAAGCGCCGGCCAAGACGCAACCGAAAACATCGACCGACAAGTCCGCCGCGCCAGCGGCAACCAACCTGCAGACCGTGACCGTCACCGGCACGCGCATCCGCGGCGGCAGCACGCCATCACCAGTCATCACGATCGGCAGCGAGCGGATCCAGGAAGAGGGCTTTACCGATCTCGGCGAAGTGGCCCGAAGCGTGCCTCAGAACTTTTCCGGGGGACAGAATCCTGGAGTTGCGAAAGGCGCAGGGGGAGGTGGGCCAAGCAATCAAAACATCACCGGCGGCTCGGGCATGAATCTACGCGGGCTGGGGCCGGATGCGACCTTGACCTTGCTCAATGGTCGTCGCATGTCCTACGGCGGTTTTTCTCAAGCGGTGGACATCAGCGCCATTCCTGTGTCGGCGGTGGAGCGCCTTGAGATCGTGCCGGATGGTGCTTCTGCGATCTATGGCTCCGATGCGGTGGGCGGTGTGGCCAATGTGATCCTCAAGCGGGACTTCGATGGGGTGACCGTGGGCACGCGCTATGGCGGAGCCACCGAGGGTGGGCTGATCACGCGCGAGTACACCGCGACTACCGGCACCACTTGGGCTACGGGCGGCTTGATCACGGCGCTGGAGAAAACCTCCAATGACCCGATCTACTCCGACCAGCGTGACTACACCCGGTCGATGTACCGGCCTTCGACGCTGTGGCAGGGCAACGATCTGCGCAGCGGCTTGTTCAGCTTGCATCAGTCGTTGGGGGACGCTGCGGAACTGCATCTGGATGCGCTCAGGAACGAGCGGGACATCTCGACATCGTCGGCATACCCCAGCGTCTACTACCCCTACAACGTCGAGACGAAGACCACCCTGCTGGCGCCCAGTTTCGAAATATGGCTGCCGGGCGACTGGACGCTCACGCTCAGCGGGGCCGTGGGAAAGGAGAGGAGTTCTATTTCTCAACCGACAGTAAGCAGAACAGACGGGGCGGTCACTGCTGGCGGCGTCGCGTACGGGAACAAAAGCCGGACTTACGAGATCGGCGCGGAAGGGCCGTTGTTCACACTGCCCGGCGGCGAAGCGAGGCTGGCCACGGGTGCAGGCTACCGGTACAACGACTTTCTGTACTCGATCCCCAGCCGCGGAACGGTCGGTGCCAGTGGCGATCAGAGCAGCCGCTTTGCCTATGCCGAGTTGAGCGTGCCGTTGATCGGGCCGGAGCAGGGCATCGGCGGAGTTGAGCGACTTGCGCTGACAGGCGCGGTCCGCACCGAAGATGGCGGCTACGGAAGGGTGACCTCGCCCAAGTTTGGTCTGATCTATGCGCCCAGTGCCGATTTCTCGTTGAAAGCCTCATGGGGCAAGTCGTTCAAGGAGCCCACACTTGATCAGCTCTCTCTCGCCCAGGTCGCCATCTACTACCCGGCGGCGACATTTGGTGCCGGTTACCCCACGGACGCTGCGGTGTTGTGGCTGTCGGGCGGCAACGCGGACCTGCGTCCCGAGCGGGCCCGGACATGGAGTGCCTCGCTGGCATTTCACCCGGAGGCCCTAACCGGCCTTGAAGCGGAGCTGACCTGGTTCGACATCGACTACACCGACCGTGTTCTGCAGCCGCTCACCGATTTCAACGTGCTAGGCAATCCGGTCTACGCGGATTTTGTCGATTACGATCCAACCGAGGCCGCGCAGGGGACGGCGCTTGCAAACGTAAACAGCAGCAACTTCTTCAACTTCGTTGGTGCACCTTACGACGCCAGCAAGGTCGTGGCGATCCTCGACGGCCGGTATGTCAATGCAGCCCGGCAACGGATCAAGGGGGGCGACCTGTCGGGGTCGTACCAATTCAACCTGAGCTCAGGGCGGTTGATGGTCCGGGGCTCGACCAGTTGGCTGGCCAGTACACAATCTCTGACGGTGGCGCAGAGCCCCTACGACTTGGCTGGCACATTGGCCCATCCGGCCAGGATCAAAAGCCGAATCGGGGCGATGTGGCAGCAGGGCGGATTTACCGCTTCGCTGTTTGGAAACTACACGAGCGGGGTGACCAATACTGCGGATGGCAGGAAGGGCGCCTCGTTTAGCACCTTCGACGCCACGCTGCGCTACGAGGCCGGCGCGCGCGAGGATGCATGGTCGAATCTGGCGTTGGAGTTGTCGGCCCAGAATCTACTCAATCGTGCGCCGCCGTTGTACGCCGCCACCTCGGTGAACTACGCCAACGGCTATGCGCCCTACGATTCGACCAACTACTCGGCGGTGGGGCGCTTCCTGAGCCTGTCGTTGTCCAAGCATTGGTGACGGCAATGAAAACCTTGCCAATTATCGTGCTCATGAGCGGGCTCTCGTATGTCGCCCACGCACAGACGGTTGAACCTCGCGACCTGCTGGAGGTGGCCGACTTCAATGGCCCTGTCGTATCCCCGAATGGAAAGCTGGTGGCGTTCCGGATCGAGCAGGCTTCGGTCGAACGCAACACCTACGATGCGTTCTGGTATGTGCAGGATGTCGACGGGGTGTCGCTTCCCCACCGGATCGCGGACGGCGGCGTGGTCCTGCGTGACTCTGCAGGAATTCCTTTGCCAGCTACTGTCGTGTGGTCTCCGGATGGGCGTTGGATTTATTACCGCGCCATGGTCGACGGGAAGATCGATGTGTGGCGCGCGGCGGCGAACGGTTCGGGCGTAGAGCCCATGACGCACGACACGGCGGACGTGCGCGATTTCGTCTTGGGCAAGGGCGGCTGTGTCCTCAGGTACAGCGTCGGCGCCGCCCGCGAGGAGGTCCGGTCGGCGGAGCGGGCCGAGTACGACCAGGGCATTCACATCGACGCTTTCGTGCCGATAGGCCAGCCGCTATTTCGCTCCGGTTTCGTAGGGGGACGCATGGCGACGCAGCATTACGGCAAAGTTTGGTTCGATCGTGTTCCATTGCCGGCCGATGTTCCCGATCACTGGAAAGCAGTGGATCTGCAGAAGCGGGTAACGCGGGACCTGGATGCTGCCGAAGCCCGTGATGTTGGTGAGGAATCCAATGCAGACAAGCGATACCCCGAGGCCTGGCTCCTCTCGCGCTCACCCGCAGATGACCGTGTAGCCATCTTGACCCGAACTGGCAAAAGGAACGGCTTGCGGGACAAACCGGATGTGAAGTTGTCTGCGACATTGCCCGAAGGGCCGCAAGAGATCGTATGCAAGGCTGCGGCATGCACGGGAAAGGCAATCACGTCGATCCAATGGCGCCCCCACAGCGATGAAGTGTTGTTTACCGTAACGGATCCGTCGGCAGGATTGGCGCAATCCATCTATCGCTGGAATGTCAGGGCTGGGGCTGTGCTACCGGTGGCGCATTCGCCGGGCCTGCTCAATGGTGGGCGGGATCCGTCCAGTAAATGCGGGGCCTCCCATGCCGCGATGGTATGTGTGAGCGCGACAGCCAGTCAGCCGCCGCGCCTGGAGCGGATCGACCTGGAGACAGAAGCCCAGCGGGTTCTGTTTGAACCCAATGCAGCGCTCGCGCGGGCGATGGCGAAATCTAGTTCGGTAAGGTTGCTACGTTGGAAAGGTGCGAGAGGCCAGCTGTTCACAGGACGGTTTTATCCAGCGAAAAGCGGTTCTGGAGCCAGGCTTCCGCTGTTCGTGAATTACTATCGATGCGCGGGATTCGTGCGTGGTGGCTTCGGCGATGAATGGCCCTTCGCAAGCCTGGCGGCGCACGGAATATCTGCGCTCTGCATCAATGCCGCCCCTTATCGCCTCGACCCTGTCGATCGCTACAACGAAGGACTCGCGGCCGCCGAAAGCGCGGTCACGCTGTTGTCGGCAAATGGCGAGGTCGATTGCGCCAAAGTGGGGATGGGTGGATTGAGCTTCGGAAGTGAAGTCACGATGTGGGTCGCAATGAAGTCGCGACTTCTGGCGGCTGCCTCAGTCAGTTCCGTGTCGATGTCGCCCAACTACTATCTGCTTGGATCCATCAAAGGGGACCCGTTTGCAAGCGGGTTGAAAAAGTTCTGGGGACTTGGTTCGCCCGAAAAAACACCGTCGCAATGGCATGTGCTTTCCCCGGCTTACAACCTGGACAGAATATCTGCTCCGATCCTCTTTCAGATGCCCGAGCAGGAGTATATGCAGGCGACCGACTATGTCATCCCGATGATCAGGAAGAGCATGGCGGACCTTTACGTATTCCCCAACGAGCCGCATCAGAAATTTCAACCCAAACACAAGCTCGCGGCTTACACGCGCAACATGGACTGGTTTCGATTCTGGTTGCAGGGGTATGAGGATGATGATCCTTCCAAGGCTGACCAGTACGCGCGTTGGCGTGCCCTGCGAAGGCGCCCGACGTCGGCACGGTCCTCGGCTCCCGACTGCAAGGGTTAAGTGCTAGGCATGCTTCCGGGCCCAGTTCTCGATCATGCACAGGGCGAAGATACGCATGAAGGAACGATCGCGAGAGGACAGTGGGCTGTCCAGGAAAAGGTTCAGCTTGTGCGGATCCAGCAGGCCGCGGGACTGGAGGTGGCCGTCCAGCAGGAATCGGCGGATGGTCTCTTTGTTCCTGCGGTATATCCCGGCGTTGTAGTTCATGAAGGTGCCCTTGCTGCGCCGCTCCAGCACGTCTTTCGGAAGCTGTGTGGCGAATGCGGATCGGGCGACGGCCCGGTTCTGACCACCGGATATCCACATCCAGGAGGGAATGCGGAGGCAAGCTTCCATCACAGGTTGAGAAAGCAGCGGCATGCGTACTCTTCGATGACCCGCTCGAAGTGTGGCATCCGCAAACATCTGGTTGCCGGCGAGGTCGAAGATCCGTTCCCGGTCGCCGGGAAGGGCATGGGGTGGCGCATCGAACCATGGATGCAACTCCAGAGGAGGAGTCACGTCAGTTTGTGCCAGCAATGAATAGTCCGGTCTGCAGGCCGGTTTGGGGCGCAGGTACAGCTTCCTTAGCGTCAGCCGTGTGGCTTTTGCCACCGTACATCCATGAAGCCTGGACAGATCGACTACAGCTTGGCATCCCGCAGCCACACCACGTTCCCGAAAGGCATCGGCGGCTGGAGCGGCGGATGGCAGATAACAGAAGATCGTGTCGCCACCGCTGCCGGAGAAATGGCTGCGAACTTCCTGGAGGCCTGCCTCGTCGTTCATAGCGCGGGCAATGGCTTGGCCCAGCATCCAGACTGCAGGCCTCAGTGAGTGGCTCGGCAGCGGGAAATCGATGTCTGCCTCATTGAAATCGAGCGGCCGTTGCAAAAGCTCGACGCCAAGCTGCTCTGCGATCTGACTGGCATATCGGCGTTCGTCGGCACCGGGCACTGGTGTGATAGTGGTGCAACAGGTGATTCGTGCTCGCGCTCCCGCAAGGCAGACGCCGACGATCGAAGAATCCATACCACCAGAGAGTTCGAGTAGCAGAGATCGGTCGGTTCCAGCCATGGCCTGAACCGCCATGGTTATGACTTCTCTAAGTGCCTCTGCCGACGCCACGGGGTGGCTACGCCGCTGGGTAGGGGCGACGAAGGTCCAAGGGGACCAAGCCAGCATGGTGCGTGTTGTCTCGCCGTTGATTGCAAGCATGCAGCCGGGAAGCAGTTCCCTGATGCCGGCAAGACCGGTGCGAGAGATTTTCATGTGCGGATAGACCAGGCAGTGGCGCACAAAGTCCCAGTCGATCCGGTCGCGATGCAGGCCAAGACTTGACACGATCGCCAAGTCGGAGGTGATGAATCCATTGCCATCCTGCAGTGAATAGGCACATGCCATGCCGCCGGATGGATCCCGCATGAGGGTGATGCTGTCGGTACCCTCTTCGGCAGGCTGGAATAGCAGGTACTCACCCCAGTAGCGGTCGAGAAGATGTTCTCGCAGCACCGACTGTGTCGGCAGATGCTGCAGACGCGCCAGATCCTTGACCGGTCTGCCGTCCTCGTCATATAGGTCGCCGAGAAGTATGCCGCCCCCCGGTAAATGCAACGTCGGAGTCTCTTTGGGCGCAAATAGTGCAACGCACCCTACGTGGCCGCAGAGTTCCATGCGCAGGTTCCGCAACGGATCTGCGAGCGACCATCCGGAGTTTTTCGGGTTGCCGGCAAAGTTGCCAGACAAGGCGACGTAGCGGTAGCACATCAGATTACCCGGATCGGGACATGGGCCTGGGCCGTTCCCACGGTTTCGTTCAATACCAGCGAGCCGTGTTGCACCCAGGCATGGGCGGAGAACGGATCGCATGCCACTCCCATGATGAGGTGGGCATGTAAGCCGCGCTTGGCGAGGAACCTGACCATCGACAATGAGTCGATCAGGCAGCACATTTCGATGGGTACGTAGGGCCGCACAAGCTCGAAGGCGTTCGCGGCTTCTGACAAACGCTGCCGGAGTTCGGCTTGGTCGTGGACAGGTGGCGATGTTCTCTCGTTGCGGTAGTCGCTCAGGGCTTGGAGAACTTGTTTCAGCCGCCGCACTTTCAGTTGCCAACGCATCATGGCAACCATAACGAAGACGTCTCGCGCCACATCGAAAGGGACCCGCTTGTCGGGACAGGGCATTTCAATCGCGCTCTCGCTAGGGAGAGCAATGCCCATTGCGGAGCCGCCGTGCGGTAACGTTGTCGTCAGCGAAATAAGGTTGTGTTTGACCAATCCACTGATGTCGACGGCTGATTTGTCAGGTGCTTCCAGATAACTGAGAAAGCTGCGCTCGAGCGCACTAGACAGCTGGAAGTATTGGTCGTTCTTTATATCTAAGAAGAACAGCCGGCCATCCATCTCGCAGAACGATATGTCCGTATTCAGATGCTGGATCATCGTCGCTTCCCCGCAGGAGGGGCGCGCCTTTCAGCGCGCCCCTGGGGTCAATCTTCGGAAATGCCAGTAACGGGGAAGCCGTTCGCCTCGCTTTGGCCAGTGCCGCCCTTCGTTTCGACGCTGGCGACGCCAAGGACGATGACATCGTCCGGCGTGTCGTTGCGAATGTTCTCGTTCGTGTTCATTTCGATCTCCTGCGGTAACGTCATGGCAGTCCCATGACGCGAGCAGCGTAGGAGGCGCAAATTTTGATTTTCAAATGATTATTGCGCTGTCATCCGGTGATTATTCCGGAAGCGTGACGGTCGCCCTGTAATGCCGGGCTCTGCTTCGACGCCTCTTCGACTCGCGGCATAGGCGCACATTACGCACACCGCTGAAATTGATCGCCCGAACCTACCGCTCGTGACCGACTCGCCGGCGCTGATCGGCTTCGGGCTGCGCTGTACGTGAGGCTCCTCGGCGTTAGTTCTGAGGCATTCACCCGCTCGTCGCCACCCATGCAGTGAAGTAAGCTGGAGACGTGTAAGGAAATGCCTTTTCCTTTTGTAGGTGAATTCCTATTCACTCGGATAGAATCCCATTTTTAATCCACTGCCCAAGAGCACAACCATGGCCATTAATCTCGAAACGCTGTCCCCAGCCGAACTCAAGGCACTCATCGCAAATGCCCAGTCGCAGATGCAGGCTGCTCATGCCAATCACGTCAACGAGGTCCGGGAAAAAATCGAGCGTTTGCTGAAAAACAGCAGCCTCACCCTGGCCGACGTGTATCCGACACGTAGCGGCAAAGGCGCCAAGGGGCCGAAATCGGTAGTAGCCCCCAAGTATCGCAACCCTGCGAACGCTACCCAGACATGGTCAGGTCGTGGCAAGCGGCCGTTGTGGTTCGTGCAGGCCTTGAAGAAGCGCGGTACCACCGCCGAGAGCCTCCTGATCGATGGCGCACCCAAGGCGGCTCCGGCGAAGGCCGTCAAGAAGGGCGCAGCCAAGAAAGTTGCAAAGACCGCTGCCAAGAAAGCGGCCTGAGGCCTGGGCGAGCCACGTTCCGCGGCGCAGATGGAAACCTGCGCCCGGAATGCGGGCATCTTTCCAGGTCCCCTGAAAGCGGCTGTTTGAGACCCGGTTGTCGGCAGGGTAAGCCGAAGCGGGCAACCGCCGTGGTCGCGCAAAGCGGACCTGCGGGCAGAAGACATCGGCGAGGTCTAGTGAAGGTAGTCGCTGCGCTCGCTCAGCAAGGCCACGATGCACGGCACGAGTTGCTTGCGGCATTCGTGATAGTCGTGCAGTGCGGACTTCAGGGCCGGCATGTCGCGGGCCTGCCAGTGCCGGTTCAATTCCGAAAGCTCTTCGAAGCGGTGCTCGAGCAATCCTTGCGCAGCTCGGCGTATCGGCGCCAGCCGGTCGTTGGCCTGCTTCACGGCATGGTGCAGGTTTCCGCGGGCGGTCGCCAGGGCGATTGCGTCGAACAGCTGCCACGTCAGCGTGACCAGATCGTCGTCGGCAGAGGTGAGCTCCAGCTGCTCGGTCTTTCGGGCTGCCGGCATGGCGCCGATATCGCATGCGATCAGCAACAGCCGTTCCATCCAGTCATAGAGGTCGCGCAGGCCGACCTCGGTGAGCAAAGGAACGTACAGTCCGTCGCGTGCACGATCGACGAGCAGGGATTCGCCGACCAGGCGATACAGCGCGAATCGAACCGGCGTGGGACTGGTGTTGAACTCTGCGGCGAGTGTGGCCGGATCGATCCGCTGACCAGGCGCGTAGCGTCCCGATCGCAGGGCGCGTTTGACCTGCCGGTACACGAATGCACTCTTGGAGTGGATCGCATCCATAGCTGAACTCCCTGTCTGCGGATGCCTCCCGGGCGGGATGGTGCAGGATTGGGCGTCACGCAAAGGATCGGATTTTCGGCCTGTCCGATGATTGTTTCGAATTGCTGCTTTACGACTGTCGTGAATGGCACTTTTGCATGCCGCGGTATGTGTGGTGCATCACAGAACGCGAGGCACGCGCGGCCGGCTATCGACGTGCTGTTCCGCAATGAAGGCAGCAAGTGGACAGCGCCGAGGGAGGGTGAACCGCTGTATGGCATCGTGCTCGATGTAGACCTGCTTGGCATGCGCTGACGCGTCTATACCCGGAAGATCCCGGGACCATCCCCAGATATCGCTGCTTGAAATCGGCCTATTAAGCCCGAGCCGATGTCCGGACAAGCCGCTAGCCCCTCGCTCGCATGATGCTCGCAAGCAAATGCAGAGATACCCGATCAGGGGTCCAGAACAGCCACTTGACTTGGCACCGCCACCCGTCTCAATGTCCCCACCATGCCTGCGCCTGACGCCAGGTAAAGGGGAACATCTATGCGTGTTTGGCAAGGGATCTGCCTGTCGGCAGTGCTGTCGGCGTCGCTCGCGGGTGTGTGCCGCGCGCAAAACCTCCCGGAGCAGGAATACAAAAAGCTGATCCGTGTCAGCGAGGACATCCAGCCGCTGGGGGAAAACCCGTTCGGTGAACAGGTCAGCCTCTACGACGGCAGCCTTTCGTTTACGCAGACCGACATAAGCCTGCCTGGCAATGGACCGGCTTTGCAGCTGACCCGTTCGCTGCATTCCATTACCGACCAATCCCCGCCTTCCGAATCGAACGATGGGTCCTTTGCGGACTGGAATATCGAGATCCCGCGCATCACGACAACGGCGGTGATATTGAATCAGGGGTGGACGATAGGCATCAACCACTCCACGGCGCGATGCACTCAATTCACCATTCCGTGGACGGTGCCGGCGCAAAACGGCGGGTCGGATTGGGAGCCTCATTCGTGGTGGTCGGGTTACCAGATGATTATTCCCGGCTCCGGCAGCCAGGACCTGCTCAAACGCGACGTCACCTACAACACCCTCACGCCGCAAATGGGGGGCGCCACGTTCAACATCGTCACGACACACAACTGGATGCTCACGTGCGGCGTTGCCACGGATGACGGTATCAGCGGCGAAGGGTTCCTTGCGGTGGCACCGGATGGCACCAAATACACGTTCAATCACCTGATCTATCGCTGGGCACCCAACATCACCCGTGCGCTCGGCTCGAGCCCCGCGGGATTCAGCGTGCAGCCGATGTCTCTACCAACGGATTTTCTGCGGCGCGAACTGGGCGTCATGCTGGTAACGCGTGTGGAAGATCGGTTTGGAAACTATCTAACCTACAACTACGACGCTACGAACCCGAAGCGCCTGAACAGCATCGTCGCGAGTGATGGTCGCCAGATCGCTCTCACCTACGACCCGGTTGACGGAACCAACGTCCGCATCAAGACCGCCAGCGTAACCAGCGGATCGACGTCTCGTACCTGGACCTATGGCTATGCATCCAACCTCGGGTTTTATCGGCTGACATCCGTCACCTTGCCCGATAGTTCCTCGTGGTCGTTCGATGGTGGTCTCTCCTACGCTGACATGTCCACGGAAATTCCCGGGACGTGCGATGAGCCGACGGCGTACGACGACAGGAGCTGGACCACCACGATGGTTCATCCGTCGGGGCTGACGGGTAGCTTCACGACCAAACCTGCCATTCGGGGGCGTTCGTATGTGTACAAGAGCTGCGTGACGACGAGCCCGACCTCGAGTTATTCGACCTATCCGCGTTTCTATTATGTGCCGTCGATTGTCAGCAAGACATTTACGGGCGCCGGTTTGCCGACGCGCACATGGGCCTACACGTTCTCGCCAACGAATTCGAGCTGGTCGACCGACGCGTGCGCAACCAGTCAGACCTGCGTGGACACCGTGTGGGCGGATGTGCTCGACCCGGATGGCCACGACGTCCGCTACACCTTCAGCAACCGCTACGACGCGTCCGAAAGCCATCTGCTGCGCACCGATTTCTACAGTGGCGCCTTCGGAACGACACTCAAACGCTCTGAAACCAACGGCTATGCCGCTGCGACCGGCGGCCCCTTTCCCAGTGTGTACGGCGACAATTTTCAGAATCGCATCAACCAGGCACAGGTCGTAACAGTCTCTCCCCAAAACCTGCGCACCATCACGCAGGATGGCGACACCTATACCTGGCAAGCAGAAGCGTTCGATGTTTACGCGCAGGTAACCCAGGCCAAGCGCTCCAACTCGATCGCCGGGCAAAGCCCGATCGAGGAGGCGACCACCTATCTCAACGATCCGGCGCTGTGGGTGCTGGGCCTGCCACAACAGGTGACCAACCTCACCACCGGCGAGGTCGAAAGCCTCAATACCTACAGCACCAGCAACGACACGTTGCAGTCGCGCGCCCGTTTTGGCCAGACGCTGATGCAGTACACGTTCAACAGCGCCGGTCAGTTGGCAAGCTTCACCGATGGCAACACCCACACCACCACCCTCGGCAACTACAAGCGCGGCATCCCGCAGACGATCGGCTACCCGGATGGCACCGGCGAATCCTTGGCCGTCGACGACTTCGGCCAGATCAGCGCGATCACGGATCAGGCTGGTCACACCACCAGCTACGGCTATGACGGTGTCGGCCGGATCAGCGGGATCACCTATCCCGGCGGGGACGAAGTGGCATGGCTGCCCAAGACCTTCGCCTACAACTTCGTCACCGGCGCCGAGCGCGGCATCCCCGCCAACCACTGGCGCCGTACCACCACCACCGGCAACGCGGTCGGAGTTACCTACTTCGATGCCATGTTGCGTCCGGTGCTCAGCGACAGCGACATCGGTGGCAGCGTTCAAACCAGTACGCTGGGCACATACGACGCCAAAGGCCAGAAGATCTTCGGTTCGTACCCGAGTGCCAGCGCGCTCATCTTCACGCAGACACCCGCGGCGGCCGGTATCCAAGGCAGTACCACGACCTACGACGCATTGGGCCGTACGACCCAGATCCAACAGGACTCCGAGCTGGGTGCGCTCACCAGCAGCACCACATACCTGTCCGGCGCGCGCCAGCAGGTGACCGACCCCAAGGGCAACGTCACCACAACCACCTACCAGGTATTCGACGCACCTCGTTATGACGCGGTAATCCAGGTGCAGGCACCGGTCGGCATCACCCAGACGATTGCGCGCGACCTCTACGGCAATCCGCTGTCGATCACCCAGTCGGGCCTGTACGGCACCGAGAGCGACAGTGTCACCAAGACGCTGACCTACGACGCCTACCACCGCCTGTGCCGCACCACCGAGCCGGAAAGCGGCAGCACGGTGATGGCCTACGACGGCGCCAACAACCTGGCGTGGAGTGCGCAAGGGCTGGCGATCACCGGCACGGGCTGCGGACAGGAACAAGTGGCCACAGCGGCGCAGACCGCGCGCACCTACGATGCGATGAACCGGGTGCTGACGACCCTGCCGCCTTCGGGCACACAGAGCACCCAATATCACTACACGCCGCTAGGCCAGCCGGATAGCGTGGTCTCGGGCATCAGCACCTGGAGTGGTTCGTATAACTATCGCGGCATGCTCATCGGCGAGAGCCTGCAGCTGGTCGGCCAGAACGCCTGGGGCCTCGGCTATGCCCATGATGCGTACGGCAGTCTCAGCCTGGTGCATTACCCCGATGGCGAGAATGTCAGCTACGCGCCCGACGCGCTGGGCCGGCCGACCCAGGCCGGTAGCTACGCGACCGGCATCGGTTACTTTCCCAACGGGCAGGTGTCGCAGTTTGTCTATGGCAACGGTACCGCCTACGTGGCCGAGCAGAACGCGCGCCAGATGCTCAGCAACTTCAGCTACGGCCCCGGCAGCACGGCACAGCTGAGCGAAGACCTCAGCTACGACGCCAACGGCAACATCACCACGGTGGCAGATCTGGTGGCCGGTGGCCCGCGCAACAAGTCATTCGGCTACGACGCGCTGAACCGGTTGACCAGCGCCAGTGCGGCCGGCCTGTGGGGTACCCAGGCGTACACCTACGACGCCCTCAACAACCTGCGCAGCCGCACGAGCGATAGCCAGACTTCCACCTACCACTACGACACGACCAACAAGCTGGCCAGCATCACCAACGGCGCCAGTACGGTCGACAGTTTCCAGTACGACAACCGTGGCAACGTTATCAACAAGAGCGGAGCCAACCTGGTCTTCGACCAGAAAAACCAGCTGACCCAGATCCCGGGGTACGACAATTACGCCTATGACGCGTCGGGCCGACGGGTGATGAAGACCCCGACAGGAGGAACCCCGGCCTACTACTTCTACAGCCAGGCCGGGCAACTGCTGTACCAAGTCGATGCGGCCACTCTGAAGTCGACCAACTTCATTTATCTGGGCACCAAGCTCGTCGCCCGCGATGAGAGCGCTGCGCCGAGTATCAACGCACCCACCTATAGCGGAACAGGTAGCTATACCGTCAGCTGGAATGGGATAGGCGGCGCGACTAGCTATGTCCTGCAGGAACAGGTGAACGGTGGCAGCTGGACAACGATCCAGACGGCTGGTACGACCAGCATCGCCATCAGCGGCAAGGGTGAGGGCATCTACGGTTACAAGGTGCAGGCGTGCAACGGCGTGACCTGCGGTTCGTGGAGCAGCATCGCCAGTACGACAGTATTGTTTCCGCCACTGACGCCGGCGTCCATTACTGTGCCTGCAACCAGTAGTGGCAGTGTGGCGGTGAGCTGGGCGGCCAGCAGTTCAGCAACCAGCTATACGTTACAGCAGCAATTGGGCGGTAACAGTTGGAGTACGGTCTACACCGGCGCGGCTACCAGCAGCACGAGCTCGGTCCCCACGAGCGGCAACTACACCTATCAAGTGGCGGCGTGTAACCCGGGCGGTTGCAGCGCCTATAAAGTCAGCAGCGCGGTGACGGTGACCCTGCCGCCGGCCGGGACCCCGACGCTCAGCGTGCCGGCGACCAACAGCAGCGGCAGCTACACGGCGAGCTGGAGCGGAGTCACGGCGGCGACCAGCTATACGCTGCAAGAGCAGATCAACGGGGGTGGCTGGACCACGATCCAGACCAGCAGCGCAACCAGCAGCGCGATCAGCGGCAAAACCAACGGCAGTTTTGGTTACCAGGTAAGGGGCTGCAATGCTGGCGGCTGTGGCCCTTGGAGCAGCATCGGGGCCGTGGCGGTCGTGCTGATACCGGCGGCGCCCACCAGCATCGTCATCGCGACGAGCGGTCCGAGCTGGAAGCCCGTATTCACCTTGACGTGGAGCGCCATGCCGTGGGCGACGAGTTATCAGGTGGAGGAAACCAATGCCAACGGAGATGTCACACCGTTCTATAGCGGCCCCAACACCACTGCCAGTCAGCTCATTCTCGACGAGGGTACGGTGGAGTTCCGGGCAAAGTCCTGCAGTACCAGCGGCTGCTCTGCATGGAGCGGATATGTTAGCCAGGGCGGGGCTACCACGCCTCCACCGGGGATTGCACCTACGCTAAGCGTGCCGGCCACCAGCACTACAGGCAATTACACGGTGAGCTGGAGCGGTGTAAGCGGGGCGACCAGCTATATCCTGCAGGAGCGGGTCAACAACGGCGCGTGGGGGACCGTGCAAAGCAGCGCCGCGACCAGTCTCGCAATTAGCGGCAAGAGCAGCGCCAGCTATGGATATCAGGTGCAGGCGTGCAACAGTAGCGGCTGCGGTCCGTGGAGTACGACCCAAACCATCGCGGTGGGTGTGATCCCGGCGGTGCCGGCGGCGCCACAGATCAGCACGAGTGGCCCGTATTACAAGCCAGTGGTGCACGCGAGCTGGGCGGCGGTCGCCTGGGCTGGCAGCTACACGCTGGAGGAGACCGATCCGGACGGTAGCGTCAGCAATATGTATGTCGGCCCCAACACCACGGCCAGTGCGCTGATCTTGCAGAATGGAACGGTGAAGTTCCGGGTGAAGGCGTGCAGCAGCGCGGGCTGTTCGGCCTGGAGCGGTTACGGCTCTGTCAACTTGATATCAGGCAATTGAACCCTCAAGCCAAGGATGCGATGCCATGAACAAGTTGACCCGTTTATTGATCCTGACCGGCTTATGGCTGCTCGGTGCGGTGGCGCATGCCGGCACGGTGACGTATGTGTACACCGACCCGCAGGGCACGCCGTTGGCGGAGGCCGATGCCAGCGGCAACATCACGGCCCGTTTCGACTACGCGCCGTATGGTACGGCGGTGGCGAGCATGAGTCCGGCGTCGGATGGGCCGGGGTATACCGGGCATGTGAATGATCCGGACACCGGGTTGGTGTACATGCAGGCGCGCTACTACGACCCTGAAGTGGGGCGGTTTTTAAGCGTGGATCCAGTAGAGGTGAAAGCGGGAGATGGGTTTACATTCAATAGGTATATTTATGGGAAGAGTAATCCGATATTGAATGTAGATCCGAACGGACAATTTCCGCTTCCATCAATGCTGTTTCAGCTCGATTGGTTTCATAATGTAGTGAATCAAGCAACAGAGGAAACCGTTGTGCAGCCTGCCAAATTCGCCTACAAGAAATTTGATGAAAATTTCAAAATTACGGCTTCTGTTGGGGGAGTCGCCGGAAGGTTTGGAGCTGTAGGTGAGGTGGATGTCTTGCACAGGGATGAGATGAGCGTAGCTCCAGTATATGGGGAGGGTGCTAATGTGAGTCTAGATGTGGCTCCGAGGCATGGATTGACGTTTAATATATTTGGTGGAAGTTCTGAGGAATCTAATTTAAAATTATCGGCAAACGCGGAGGGTGGTGATGTATTTCACGCGGGAATTTCGTTGTCTCTAGACACTAATGGGAATGTCACCTTAACGCCTAAGGTCGGCTTGGGTTTTGGCGAGTTGGCGACCGGGAAGATTCACGATATCCCGGTTCTTGTGGCGCCTCAAGTGGACCTACAGAAGAAAGGTAATGATGCTTTTTGGGGCGACAGATAATTATGAACGGAAATGAAATTCTTTGGATAATGTGGTTTTACATCGGATCGCAATATTTATTTTCCCGGTATGCTGCACGTGAGCTCAACAGGGAGGATCCTGATTATTTCAATTTGAAGTCTCCTGGTGGAAAATTCACCATCGGCATGAAAACGTCCTTGTCAGTGACTGGCATGATATTCGACACCGATTTGCCGTCTTCGGATTACAGTAAGGCGTTGAAGAATAAAATTTACGTGGCGAGGTTGCTATTTGCTATGACCGTGCCATTGCTATTTCTGCTTTTGTTTATTTGAAGCCAAGCAAAATAGGCAGAACTGGATTGACGATTCCCGTAATCTTGATCCACGCATAACCAGAGGTCTCCGGGCAAACTAGCCCCAAGAAGGCCCACGATGCGTAAGAGCAAGTTCACCGAAAGTCAGATCGTCGCGACGCTGAAGCAGGTCAAAGGCGGTCGCCAGGTCAAGGTTGTGTGCCGCGAGCTGGGCATATCGGACGCGACCTACTACGTATGGAAGTCCAAGTACGGCGGCATGGAAGCGTCGGACGTGCAGCGGTTGCGGGGCGTCGAGGCGGAGCATGCCAAGCTCAAGCGCATATATGTCGAGCTGGCGATGGAGAACAACGCGCTGAAGGATCTCATCGCAAAAAAGTTGTAGACCCGGCGCACAAGCGCCCGCTCATCTCGTGGCTGACGGACTGTCACGACTGGAGCGAGCGCCGGGTTTATCAGGCGGTAGGGCTGTCGCGTTCGATGGCGCGGTGAAAATGGTGTCAGGGACATTTCCGGTTTCTGTGCGCGAGATCAGGTTCTCAACGCGACGCTGAGAGCTCGGCCAGCTTGGCGATGGCGTTGATATTGCGCGCGGTGCCGATTTGGCGGCGGGAATTGTCAGGCCTGAGTCGATCAGGCCGTCGCCGTAATGCAGGTAAGTTTCGCGCGAGCACTTGACTAACTCAATCTCTGAGGTTCCCATGGGACACCCACCGCGCAACGCGTCGGGCTGACAGGGGAAGTAGGGAAATGTTCAAGCCAAAGGGACGGTTGGCCCGTCTGTGCCTTTTCGTGTGCATGGCGCTGTCCATGTCCGGTGCGCTGCACGCGCAATCGACGGTGACGCCGGAAGACGAGTACAAGAAGCTGATCCGCGTCAGCGAAGACATCCAGCCTCTGGGTGCCACTCCCTTCGGCGAAAGCGTGAGTCTTTACAACGGTAGCCTGTCATTCGATCAGACCGACGTCAGCCTTCCGGGCAATGGGCCGCTGCTGCAGCTTTCGCGCTCGTACCACTTGAGAGAGGCGAAGGAATCCGAATCTATCGATGGCGCCTTCTCCGACTGGGATATCGAGATTCCGCGCATCACCACGATGACGGCCGACCAGGCCAATGTCACCGGCTGGCTGATCAACGAACCCAATAGCACCGCGCGATGCACCTTGTTCGGACCGCCCCCTACGGTCGCTGCACAGATAGGAGGAGCGGATTGGGAACCGACGACCTGGTGGACCGGCTACCAACTCATCGTGCCGGGCAGCGGCAATCAGGACCTGCTCAGCCGCACGAGCGAAAATACGCTTTCGCCGAACATGAGCGGGATGACATTTCCGATCGTCACCAAACAGAACTGGATGGTGAAATGCGGGGTCCTGACCGATAACGAAACCAACGGTGGCGAAGGCTTCCTGGCCATTGCTCCGGATGGCACGAAGTACACCTTCAACCATCTCGTCTATCGCTGGGCGCCGAACATGAACCGGCCTTACGGCTCCGACCCCATGAGCCTGCAGTCGTTTGGTATGCAGCCGATGGCGGCGGTGGATGATTTTCTCCGGCGCCGGCAGGCGTCGATGCTGGTCACGCGAGTCGAGGATCGCTTCGGCAATTACCTGATCTACCACTACGACGGGGCGAATCTGACCGCCATTACCGCTAGCGATGGTCGCGCGCTGAACCTTACCTATGTGCCGGGAACGTCGCGCATCGACAAGGCCACTCTGCAAGCGTCCGACGCTACCCTTCGAGAATGGTCGTACGACTATGGCACGGACGTCTATCACGTATTGAAAAAAGTCACGCTTCCCGACAACACGTCGTGGTCGTTTGACATGGCTGACTTCCTCGCTTCGGACATGAACCCGGCCGGCGGCACCTGTTCCACGGCAGCCCAGTTGTCCACCGATACATGGATCGGCAGCATCACGCATCCCTCCGGCCTGGTGGGTAGTTTCCAGGTCAAGGGCATGGTCCACGGACGGTCGTATGTGGTCCGATCATGCAACGGCACCGGCTATGACACGCCAGGAAGTACGGCGGCGATTCCCCGGGTGTACTACCAGCTGACGCTGGTACAGAAGACTTTCAGCGGTGCGGGAGTGCCTGCCGAAACGTGGCACTACGCCTACTCGCCAGCCAACGAAAGCTGGTTGCAGGATTGCGCCAGTGGCTGCGTATCCACCATCTGGACGGATGTCGTGAACCCAACGGGTCAAGCGACCCGCTACACCTTCAGCAATCGCTTCGATGCCACGGAAGGGCAGCTCCTCGCCACCGATTTCTATAGCGGTGCCGTGGGTACAACGCTACTTCGGTCGGAAGACAACGACTACGCGGCAATCCCACCGGCCACTGAAGCATGGCCGTGGCCGTGGCCCAAACGCTATGGCAGCGTTCTCCAGTCCCGCATGAACCGGGCACAGGTCGAGCTGTCGGCGCCACAGACCGTGCGCACGATCAGCCAGGATGGTGACATTTACACGTGGCAGGCGGAGGCGTTCAATGCCTACGCTCAGGTGACCCAGACCAAACGTTTCAACTCGATCGCCGGGCAGAGCGCGATCGAGGAGCAGACCAGCTATCTCAATGACTCTGCGCTTTGGGTGTTGGGCCTGCCGTTGCAGGTCACCAACAACACGACGGGTGAAGTCGAGTCGAGTAACACCTACAACCCCAGCAACGACACGCTGCTGACGCGCGCCCGTTTCGGTCAGCCGCTGATGAGCTACACGTTCAACAGCACGGGCCAGCTGGACAGCTTCACCGACGGCAACACCCACACCACCACCCTCGGCAACTACAAGCGTGGCATTCCGCAGACGATCGGCTACCCGGACGGTACCAACGAGACGCTGACCGTCGACGACTTCGGTCAGATCAGCGCGATCACGGATCAGGCCGGTCACACCACCAGTTATGGGTATGACGGCGTCGGCCGGATCACCGGGATCACTTATCCCAGCGGGGACGAGGTCGCATGGCTGCCGAAGACGTTTACCTACGACTTTGTCACCAGCGCCGAGCGCGGTGTGCCGGCCAACCACTGGCGGCGCACTGCCGCTACCGGCAGTGCCAAGGCGGTGACGTACTTCAATGCGATGCTGCAGCCGGTGTTGAGCGACAGCGCCATCGGTAGTGCGGTGCAGGCGAGCACGCTGACGACCTACGACGCGAAGGGTCAGAAGATCTTCAGCGCCTACCCCAGTGCCACGGCACTGACCTTCTCGCTGAGCCCGACGATTGATGGAAGCACGACAACGTATGACGCGCTGGGGCGCGTCACCCAGGTCGCGCAGGATTCCGAGCTAGGCCCGCTGACCAGCATCACGGCCTACCTGTCCGGCGCGCGCCAGCAAGTGACCGACCCCAAGGGCAAGGTCACCACCACCAGCTACCAGGTCTTCGATTCGCCCTCATACGACGCGGTGACGAAGGTGCAGGCGTCGGCCGGCATCACCCAGACCATCGCTCGCGATCTCTACGGTAATCCGCTCTCGATCACGCAGTCCGGGCTCTACGGCACCGAGACCAACAGCGTGACCAAGACGTTGACCTACGACCCCTATCACCGCCTGTGCCGCACGAGCGAACCGGAGAGCGGCAGCACGGTGATGGCCTACGACAGTGCCAACAATCTGGCATGGAGTGCCGAAGGCCTGGCCATCACCGGCACCGACTGTGGCCAGGACCAAGTGGCCACGGCCGCCCGGACCACGCGCACCTACGATGCGATGAACCGGGTCCTGACCATCCTGCCGCCAGTGGGCACGAACACGCAGAGCACCCAATACCATTACACGCCGCTGGGTCAGCCGGATCACGTGGTCTCGGGCACCACGACGTGGGATGGCGCATACAACTACCGCGGCATGCTGACCGGCGAGAGCCTGCAAGTGACTGGCCAGAATGCTTGGGGCATCGGTTATGCCCACGACGCGTACGGCAGCCTCAGCCTGATCCACTACCCGGACGGCGAGAACGTCAGCTATGCGCCCGATGCGCTGGGGAGGCCTACCCAGGTGAGCGGTTATGCCAGAGGTATCGGCTACTTCCCCAACGGGCAAGTGTCGGAGTTCATCTACGGCAACGGCACCGCGTATGCGGCCGAACAGAATGGCCGTCAGCTGTTGAGCAATTTCAGCTATGGCGCGGGTGCGGCGGCGCAGCTCAGCGAGGACGTGAGCTACGACGCGAACGGCAACATCACGAACGTGACCGACCTGGCCGGTGGCCCGCGCACCAAGGCGTTCAGCTACGACGACCTCAACCGGCTGAGCACGGCCACGGCGACCGGTCTGTGGGGTAGCGAGGCGTACACCTACGACGCGCTCAACAATCTGCGCAGCCGCACCAGCGCTAGCCAGACGTCTACCTACAACTACGACCCCAGCAACAAGCTGGCCAGCATCACCAACGGTGCCAGCACGGTCGACAGTTTCCAGTACGACAACCGCGGCAACGTCACCAGCAAGAACGGCGCGATCCTGGCGTTCGACCAGAAGAACCAGCTGACCCAGATCGTCGGTTACGACGACTACGCCTACGACGCGGCCGGCCGGCGGGTGATGAAGACGCCTACCGGCGGCACCCCGACCTACTACTTCTACAACCAAGCCGGGCAACTGTTGTACCAGTACGAGCCGGTCAGCAACAAGGCGACGGGCTTCATCTACCTGGGCACCAAGATGATTGCCCGGAACAGCCTGCTCCTGGTGATCCCTGACACCCCTGCCTCGATCACCGTGCCCGGGACCAGCGGCGGCAGTTACACGGTGAGCTGGGATGATTCCGCCAACGCAGCCAGCTATGTGCTGGAGCAGAGCCTGAATGGTGGGGCCTGGACCTCCGTATATACGGGTTCCGGCCTCAGCCAGACGATGCATCAGACGGCGAACGGCAGCTACACCTATCAAGTCAAGGGATGCAATGTAGTCGGCTGCAGTGGTTACCGCGCCAGCACGCCAGTCGTGGTGACCTTGCCGCCCACGTCAGCGCCCACCGTAAGCATCCCCGCGACCAACAGTACGGGGACCTATACCGTGAGCTGGAGCGGCGTCGCCGGAGCGGCTACCTACATCCTGGAAGAGCAAATCAATGGGGGTAGTTGGACCACACAGCAGAACACCAGCGCCACCAGCGAGACGTTCAGTGGCAAAGCCAATGGCAGCTATGGCTACCGCGTACAAGCAAGTAATGCTGGAGGGTCGGGGCCCTTAAGTACAACCCAGATTGTCGTGGTGGGCCTGATCCCCGCCACGCCACCGGCCCCACATATCACCGTCAGCGGTCCCGACTGGAAGCCGGTCTTCGCTTTGACCTGGAGTGCCATGCCTTGGGCGACGAGTTACGAGGCGGCGGAGACCGATGCTAGCGGGGTCAACACGTTCTACAGCGGGCCGGCCACCTCCGCCAGCATCCTTATCCTGGACGAGGGCGCGGTGAGTTTTCAGGTGCGTGCATGCAGCACGTACGGTTGCTCGGCGTGGAGCGCCAGCACCGGCCATGGCGGTTCGGCGCCTACGGGAATACCGACACTCAGTGTTCCGGCGAACAGCAGCACGGGTAACTACACCGTCAGCTGGACGAGTGTCGGCACAGCAACGCGCTACACACTGCAGGAGCAAGTCAACGGCGGCGGCTGGACCAGCGTGCAGAACAGCACAACCAACAGCATGGCAATCAGCGGCAAAACCACGGGTAGCTACGACTATCGCGTGGAGGCGTGCAATACCAATGGCTGCGGCCAATGGAGCGCCGTCGGAACCATCGTCGTCGGCCTGATCCCCGCCGCGCCGCCGGCTCCGCATATCACCGTTAGCGGTCCGGACTGGAAGCCGGTCTTCGCCTTGACCTGGAGCGCCATGCAGTGGGCGACGCGCTACGAGGCCGCGGAGACCGATGCCAGCGGGGTCAACACGTTCTACAACGGGCCGAACACTTCCGCCAGCATCGTCGTCCTGGACGAAGGCGCGGTGAGCTTTAAGGTGCGTGCGTGCAGCGCAGCCGGTTGCTCGGCGTGGAGTGCCGACACCGGCCACGGCGGTTCGGCGCCTACGGGGATACCGACGCTCAGCGTGCCAGCAAACAGCAGCACGGGTAGCTATACCGTCAGTTGGACCAGTGTCAGTACAGCAACGAGCTACACGCTGCAGGAGCAGGTCAACGGTGGGGGCTGGACCAGCGTGCAGAACAGCACAGCCACCAGTAGGGCAATCAGTGGCAAGACCACCGGTAGCTACGGCTACCACGTGGAAGCGTGCAACGCCAATGGCTGCGGCCAATGGAGCACCGTCAAAACCATAGCGGTCGGGGTAATTCCAGCCGTGCCAGGCACGCCGGCCGTGCATGCCTCGGGTCCGAGCAACAAGCCAGTCGTTACCGTAAGTTGGGGCGCGGTGGCTGGCGCGACCAGTTACACCGTCGAGGAGACCGATCCGGGAAGCAGCGTCGGCGACACCTTTTACAGTGGTCCCAATACCTCCGCCAGCTCGCTCATTTTCGCGACCGGGTCGGTGAAGTTCCGCGTAAAGGCGTGCAATGCCACCGGTTGCTCGGGGTGGAGCGGTTATGGCTACGTCACGCTGCAATCTGACTTGTGAGCCAGGGAGGCCATGCGATGAAAAATTTTAAGAATCTGCTGCTGTTGGCGCTGTGGCTGCTTGTTGCGACGGCACATGCCGGCACGGTGACCTACGTGTACACCGATCCGCAGGGCACGCCACTGGCGGAAGCCAATGCCAGCGGGACCATCACGGCGCGGTTCGACTACGCGCCGTACGGGCAGTCCGTCACCAGCATGGGGGCGGCGCCGAACGGGCCGGGATATACGGGGCATGTAAATGATCCCGATACGGGATTGGTGTATATGCAGGCGCGTTACTACGATCCTGAAGTGGGGCGGTTTCTGAGTGTGGACCCGGTAGGGGTGAAAGCGGGTGCAATCTTTGGGTTTAACAGATATGACTACACTAAAAATAACCCGATAAAAAATGTCGATCCCGATGGAAAAGCTCCGCAGTCGCCGATTCTAGCCCAGCTTACATACGCCAGAAATTATATTAATAATGCATATGAGAATGCGGTCGTGACTGTGGGTAGCATTTTTCTCAATCAATCTCGGCGAACTAGCGTTTCACTGAATGGCACGATTATACGAAATGGTATTGCTGGTGTGACCGGTTCACTGGGACTTGCTAATGCAGGGGATAGTTTGGGTGTGACTTATTTTGGAAAGCCAGGTGTTGAAGTAAGTGTGGACGTAAAATATAGGCTCTTTACAATACCCGTTGCTAAGGATTCCAAGAACGGGCCGTATGAACTAACGGCACACGCGACTAGTCACGATGGATATTTGGGGGGTGGAGGGGAGCTTGTCTATAATTCTGGGGGAACACTCTCAGGTTATTTAATGGTCGGTGTTGGCAAGGGAGACGCTGCTTACCTAGGTTCAGCCAATTATGTGGGGACGAGCGAATCTAGCGATCAACAAACTGAAGACGAGAGGAAGCAGCAAGCTATGATGGATGAACAATATTTGCGAGAGACAGCAGGTTTTGGACGCCAAAATACAGATATGTTGAGAAATTAGATTTGAAACTTCATAGTTGCTTCGACTAATCTGAAAGAAACCCAGTTTATTTAAGTTTTTAAATCGACGATGTTTCGATAATTTATTGATCCTCAATTATGGACGGTAAAATACATGTCAATTGTATTTTTCTTGAGTTTTATATCGACCGTAACATATATGATTTTAGCAAAATATTGTATGGAAAAAATAAGTGAGTTTGATGATGAAATGACCGGTGATTCTACAAGAAACTCAAGTGTTTTGATGAAATATATTTTCTTTATAAAGTCCACTGATAATCATCATAGTTTGAATGGCTTGTTATGGAGTGCCAGGATATTTTTTTTAATCGGATTATCCTCGTATATAATTTTGGTGGCGTTAATAATTTTTGATTGATGTCCTGTCGAATCCAGGATTTGAGGGGCCGATCGCCGGTGAATTTAAGGGGACGAATTTAAGGGGCGGAGGTAATTAAATACCGTCCTTTGTTCTTGGCCGGCCGCGTGGCCGACAGGCTGCAGGCCTTCCCAGCGTTTTCTCGACCATGCGCTGGAAACGTTCGTCTCCGATGACGCGTTCCTGATTCACGTGTTGTCGAATGCGGGCAAGGTCGTCGTCGGCAATCCCTTCCTGCAACCATGCCCGGTAGGCGCTGCATCGTTCGTCGGGCGTGGAGCCCAGTGCCAGATAGAGGGGATGTAGCGTAATCAACGGATCATATGCCTGGCCGAGATGCTTGTGGACGCTTGACCAGCGATAGTCCTGCGGACTGGCCGTCATGGCGGCGCGAACAGGATTGAGTTCGATGTAGCGCATCACGGTCAACAGGTAGCGTTCGGTTTCGACCAGGCAGGATTTGAACCGGCCTTGCCAGAGCGCGCCGCAGCGTGCATAACGATAATTGAACGCCTGGACGTAGTTCTGACCGACGGCGCGCATGGCTAGGGACAGAGCGCCGGGTCGCGGTGAGGTCAGCAGCAGATGGAAATGGTTGTCCATCAGCACGAAAGCATGAATCTGGATCGCATGCTTTTGGCAAGCGTCGCACAAGAGCCGGCGAAAATGATGTCGGTCCTGATCGTCCAGGAAGATGGCGCCACGATTCACGCCACGCTGAGTTACGTGCAACGGGACGCCGGGGAGCTCAAGTCGCGGCAGTCGCGGCATGGCTGAATTCGCAATGGAGAAGTCGGGTGCCAGCTTGAGGCTGTAGGCTACGTCCGTCTGCAAGCGGTGGCGCCGGCTATGAGTAAGGTTGAGCCGTTTAAATACCTCCGTCCCCTTAAATTTGTATTGTGGCGCCGGGAGCGTATCTTGCACGGGAACGCGATTGATCTTGCTCAGGGAGGACGCGATGAATCAACAGCAGCGCATGTTTTTGGAGCAGTTCGAGGCAATGCAGACGAACCTGCTACTGCAACGCTATCGAAATGGCGGGTTGGTGCCGGATGCTGAAGTGGCGTTGCTATCGGTTCTTGAAGGCCGAGGCTACTCGCGCGATCAAATTGACGAAGCTGGGCGGGTCGGAGATACCGCTGCCGCGAGGCATGAAATTGCGGAGCAAGAGAAAGCACAACGCATCGAAATGCGGCGAGTACGGCAGTCGGCGGATCCCGCTTTCAAGCGCTTCAATCTTGCTTTGAAGTGCGTGGTGATTCCGGTCAGCGCATTCTTCCTGCTCTTGGCAATTCCTCTCCTGGGCAACTTCATTGTCATTGGAGGTGCGGGACTTCTTGGCTGCAACACGGGCGAGAACGATGTTCATCCGTGCATGGTCCTAGGTTCTGATGTCGGAAGCTTGATCTATGGTTACGTTGTGGACGTCTTCGTTGTTGGAGGTCTCAACCCGTTTCTTGCGGTGATGGCGTTCTTTGGGTTCTTGCGCACCCCGTTTGGTGCCAGTTGGTTGCTCACTGTCGTGGGCATATTTGTGGCGAGAGAAATTCGTCGACAGTCTTTCCGTTGACCAAACAAAGCAGTGATAGGGCTAAGCGGGTCAGAGCCCGTTCCTCGTTAGGTCCAGGCAGGTAACGACGACGCGCGTGCGCAGCGGGGGCCAACTGAGCCACCTCAGGGTCACTTACTGGCGAGCGGCCTGTCGTCCCCCGACTCACCGTTGCACAGGGACTCCGGGTAGAACGGCGGGCCATCGTGGTCCGCCCTTTTCAGGGAAGCCTGAACAAGGGCCGGAAGCTGCCGAGCGTCGTCACTATCGGCCGCGTTATGATCACCACATGTGATTTCCCCGATAGCCGTCCATCCGGTAGGCGACGTGCTGGAACGCATCGCAAAGGCGGAATTCCATGGAATCGATCGGCGACGATTTGCGAGTCATGCAGCGTACCCCGCTGGCCCCTGCGCACGTTGCCGCGTTGCGTGAGGCGGGTACGCAGGTGGTCTACGCGGCCGGCAGCTACCTCGCGCGCCCGGGACAACTGGCCGATCGATTCGTCTATGTCCTTGATGGCGAAATCGAGGTCGTCAATGCCTACACCGATGAGCGTCATCTGCCATCGACGCTGGGGCCGACCCAATTCATGGGCGAGATTTCGTTCCTCAACGGCGGCACCTTCTCCATGCCGATGCGTGCCGTGCGCGATACGTCCGTGATCGAGGTGCCGCGTGCCACGATGCTGACGCTGATGTCACAGATTCCCGAGATGTCGGACATCATCATCACCGTTTTCTCCGCGCGCCGCCGCCGGCAGATCGAGCAACGCGACAGTGCGCTGGTGCTGATCGGCGAGGAGCTGGACCGCGATGTCCGTTGCATCGCCGAATTCGCCACTCGCAATCGCATTCCCTACAGCTCGTTCGAGCTGGGCAGCGCCGAGGCGGACGCCGTGGCTGCCACGTGCTCGCTGGCGCCGGGCCGTCCCGCGGTCATTTTCGGGCGGGACACGATCGTGGCCGATCCCACGCCGGACAAGGTCGCGCGCCTGCTCGGGCTCAACCTGGATCTGGTCGATGACGAGGATTTCGACGTGTTGATCGTCGGCGGCGGGCCGGCGGGTGTGGCGGCCGGGGTCTATGCGGGTGCCGAGGGGCTTTGTGCGCTGGTGACCGAGGACATCGCGATCGGCGGCCAGGCGGGTACGTCGAGCCGGATCGAGAACTACATGGGTTTTCCGACCGGTATTTCCGGCGCCGACCTGGTGTGGCGCGGCGAAATCCAGGCGATGAAGTTCGGCACGCGTTTCGCCATGCCGCGTCGCGTCGCGCAGCTCGAGGTGCTGGCGGACGGCAGCTTCTGCGCCACCTTCGACAACGGCAAGCGGATTCGGGCCAGGGCGGTCGTGGTGGCGACCGGCGTGCAATATCGCCGTCTGCCGATCGAGCGGCTGATCGAGTTCGAGGGCGCTGGCGTTTACTACGCGGCGACCGAAATCGAGGCCCGCTACAGCAAGGGAACGGAGGCGATCATCATTGGCGGCGGCAATTCGGCCGGCCAGGCGGCGATGTTCCTCAGCCGAACAGCGAGCCGGGTGCGCCTGCTGGTGCGCGGTCGATCGTTGGCGGCATCGATGTCGAGTTACCTGTCGAGCCGGCTCGAAGCGGAGCCGACGATCACGATCGAATACGGTGCCGAAGTCAGCGCGCTGCACGGCAGCGACCACCTGGAGGCGGTGACGATCCGCAACACCGCGCGCGGCAGCGAAGAAACGGTGCCGACCCGGGCGCTCTTCATCATGGTCGGTGCCGCCCCCAATACCGACTGGCTGACGGATCTGGTCAAGCTGGACGACAAGGGCTTCGTGCTCACCGGCGAGGCGGCGGGCGCAAGCTCGCCCTTCGCCGCCTCGCGGCCGGGCATCTTTGCGGTGGGCGACGTGCGCAGCGGATCGGTCAAGCGCGTGGCTTCGGCCGTCGGCGAGGGATCGGTGGTGATATCGAAGGTCTGGGAATTCGTCGATCGCGGCGGCCGCATCTGATCGGGCGCGACCAGGAACGGAGTCGCCATTTCGCCGCCGGCAGTGCGCCTGCTTGTGTAGTGGCCCGAAAATGATGTCGGGGCCAATTTGAACGTTCCGGTAATCGTCCCCGTCTCACCGCCGAACAGGGGCCCCTGGTAGAGCAGCGGGCCATCGTTGCATCCGGTTCGAAGACAAGGTGCGCACGATCAGAACGGCCAGCAGCGGAATGGCGACCGCGTAGGCGTACTGGGTTCGCGACACACCGATGCCGAGCGGAAACCAGATGCCGGGGATGCCGATCGCACTCAGCTCATCGGGGAACTGCGCGATCAGGACCCACGCCATCGTGGCGAGCGCCGTGACGCGCATCGGGCCATCGCGAACCATGCGCATGGCAATCAGTACGAGCAAGGCGAGCAATCCGAGTCGACTGACATGGGTCAGCGCCGTGACATGCATCGCGCCACCGGCGACACCGGCGACGGCCAGCGCCAGGGCAGCGACGTCGATCGTCCGCCAGGCGCGCGGGCACCAGCGGTTCCAGGCGAGCGCCCACGCGGCCATGCCGAGGGGCGCCAATAGCGCGTTCATCCACCACACGTAGGCGGGCAGGCTGAGCAGGTCGGTCCACGCGTAGGTCGGGTTCTCCAGGCGCTTCAACGCCGAAAGCACGAGCGCGATGCCGGCAAGCGCGAGGAAGCCTGGGTGGCTGCTGCGTCGCCGGAACATGAGCCCCAGGCCGGCGAGTGCGAACATGGCGATCGGTTCGATCAGGTCGACGATGTAGCCCGCGATCGTGCGCCACCATTGCACGCGGTACAGCGCATGGCTCTCCGGTCGCGGCGCGAGCAGGGGCGCGATGTGCATGCCGCCACCATCGGCGCTGGCGTCGTTGCCCGGTTGCATGTACGTGCGGATGGCGAGCACGCCGCGGGTGCCGGGCGCATCGGCGGGAAGCGCGAAAAGCATCGGTCGCGTGCCGACGACTCGGGGCGCGGCGCCGAGCCGGCCCGATCCGCCCAGCCGCGCTCCGTTCCAGTACAGCTCATAGCCGTCGTCGACGGCGGTCGGGCCGAGAAGGTCCCATGCGCGGTTTCCGGAAGGCACCGTCACCATGCGGCGATACCAGGCATACCCTCGATAGCCGGGATGGCCGTGCGACATCCATCCGCCGACGTAACCGGGCAGGCCGACATCGGCGTCGTGGCTACCGGGCGGAGCACTCAGGTCCATCGTTTCCCAACCACGGTCGTCCGTGTTGGCGTTGGCCCATCGCAAGTCGTCGCCGATGCGGAACCGCCATGCGCCGTCGAGGTTGCTGGTGGCCGCGCGCAAGCGGGGTGGATCGGCGCGGCCTCCCACCGCCAGGGTGACGATCACGACAGCCAGCGCAATCAGCGTCGCCGCGATGATTCCGGCCAGGAGGCCTCGTTGGGTCCTGTCCATGCGAACCGGTGCTTTGCTCAGCTGCGCGCGAAGTGCTGGATGTCGTGGCCGGCTCGACGGACGTCGAAGCCGGTGATGCGGCCATCGGCGTTGCGGGCGAAGACGAATCGCACGCGCGGCATACCGGCCCGGAACATGACGTCGCGGGCCTCGGCCAGCATCGGCACCGGCTTGTTGTCGCGACCGATGCTGACCAGGCGGTTGCCTTGTCGCTCGATTCGCATCGCATGCCCGGGAGCCAGCTGGTAGGTGCCGACGTACGGGTCGAGTTCGCCCGTCGTCAACTGGATGGGCGGCGGTTCGACCGGCACCTCGATGGTCTGGCTGGACACCAGCTTCCAGCTGCCGTGTTTGCGCAGCCACACTTCGGTGGAGCGGAAACTGTCGTGCGCGGTCTGGCCGTAGGTGACGAAGGTGGCGTTGTCGGTGAAGCTGGTTACGGCGACGTCGCCATGCAGTGCGACATGGAAATCCGACTGGACCAGGGTGTTGCGCGTACCCGCGGGCGGCGGCGACGCGCCTGCGACGATATCGTGCTTGTTGGACAGCGTGCCGTCCTCGCCCATGAACACCACATTCTCGTCGAGCAGCTTGTCCAGCGTCTTGGCATCGCCGCTCGCCGAGGCGTCGGAGAAAGCCTGCGAGAGGCGGGTGATCGCGGCGGTGTCCGTCTCGGCAGCCCGCGCGCCCCCCGTGGCGACGAGCGCCGCAACCAGCATGAGTCCTTGCATGCAGCTTTGGCGCATCGTGGCATCTCCGGTGGGCAGGTGGCGAAGCTTAAGCACGCCGTCGTGGAATCAGCGCGTGCAGGAAGTCATGCGTTTGCAGACACCACGGCAGATCGACGATCGTTCGACTGGCGTTCTCGAGCGTCGACTCTGCCTTGTGCTTTGCGTTGGTAACTCAGTGCGCCAAACCCTCCTCGACCGCACTGAAAGCCGACTTCCCTCCCTTGCGTTCGTCCGGCATCCCGGTAGCGAACCAGACCACGCCGGTGCCGCTTTTGCGATCCACCCAAACGCCGGCTTGCAGTCCATAGGCGGAGCCGGAATGACCGACGCGCGCCACGCCGTCGCCAAACGGGTCGTCGCGACAGCCCTTCACCGGTGTGGCCAGCGTCTGGACGGCCAAACCGTAACGGCAGAAGAAGCCGAAGTCGACGTCGCCGGTATCTTCCTCGTAGGTCTGGCCGTTGCCGAGCCGGTATTGCCATTGCGGGGTGATCATCGCCTGCACGGAGCCGGGCTTGAGCAGGCGCTTGCCGTCGATGCTGCCGTTGCCCAGCAGCAATCGGCCGATGCGGACCAGGCCGTTGGCGGAAATGCGCAAGCCGCCCTGCGGTGAGAACAGGGCGCCGTTTTCGCCGGCGCGCCAGCGCGACAGGTCGCAGCTGCCGTCGCCGGCCGGAGTCACCGGGCAGTCGGGCTTGTGGCCGTGGTTGTCGTCCTTCACCGGCTTGCCGTCGGCGTCGTACAGCACCACCGCGCGGGCAGCGGTCGCCGCATCGCAGCGATCCCAGTTGAAACAGCCGTCGATGGCCAGCGGCTTCAATACCAGGCGTTCCATCAGCTGGTCGAAGCGCTCGCCCGTAGCGCGCTCCATGATCTGCGCCACCAGGGGGAAATTGAGGTTGGTGTAGCGGAAATAGGTTCCCGGCGCATGCTCGGTGTCCCAGGCGCGCGGATCCTCGACGATGTCGCGCAGCTTTCCACCCAGCGGCGTCTGCCAGTAGCCGGCGCCATCGGTGAGGCTGGAGCGGTGCGACAGCAGCAGCCGCAGGGTGATCGGCGTCTGTGGAAAGGCCGGGTTGCGCAGGCGCCAGCCCAGCAGGTCGGAGGCATCCGCATCCAGGCCCAGCTTGCCGGCCTCCACCAGTCGCATGACACCCAGGGTGGTGACCAGCTTGGAGATCGAGGCGATGCGTACCGGATCGTCCGCCGTGATCTTGCGGCCCGCGGCCTTGTCCGCCAGGCCATGGACCCGCGTGGCCGTGATGCCATCGCGATCGAAGGCCACGCGTACCGTGGCGACGGGTTCGCCGGCGCGCGCATCGGCGCAGAAAAACAACAACAGGCAGACGATCCAGCGCATGGCCATGATCCACTCCAGCTGACGGGGCCGGAGCCCCTTGGTCGGTGACGCATTGGTGTGACGCCGATGGAGCAAACCAGATCTACAGCGCATTTTCAAAAGCGTGACCCCGCCGCCGGTGTGACCGGACGAACCTGGCCGATCATCGGTACGGGCAGGTCGTTATACAGACTGATCCATACATCGCAAGCAACCTGCTCGCATGCTGCGCGAACCGACCGGCACGGATGATGCTGCTTTTTCATCACGCGCGCAGGTGTGGCTATGCTTGATCCGATCCACGCCGAGAGTGAACCCATGTCCGATCCGAACACATCGCAACTCGATGCCAGCGCAGCCGCACACGCGGAGGCGCTCCACGGCAGCCGATGGAAGCGCCGCGCCCTGCTGGCGGCGACGCTGGCGGCGTTCAGCGCACTGGCCTGCGCCCAGAACGTCAATCCGGACGAGACCGGCCATGAGCCGGTCGGCACCCGGGCCGCACTGCAGAAGGCCAGGCCGGTAACCGCCCGACACGCCATGGTCGTCAGCGCGCAGCACCTGGCCACGATGGTAGGCGTGGACATTCTCAAGCGCGGCGGCAATGCCGTGGACGCCGCCGTGGCGGTCGGTTTTGCGGAAGCCGTGGTGCATCCGTGCTGCGGCAATATCGGCGGCGGTGGGTTCATGACCATCCACCTCAAGGACGGTCGCAACCTGTTCCTCGATTTCCGCGAGAAGGCGCCGGCGAAAGCCACGCCGACGATGTTCCAGGACGCCGACGGCAACGTCGTCGAGGGACGCAGTACCGACAGCTATCTCGGTGTGGGCGTGCCGGGCACGGTGATGGGCTTCGATACCGCGTTGAAGCGCTACGGCACGATGTCGCTGCAACAGCTCATCGCGCCGGCCATCAAGCTGGCCCGCGACGGCTACGTACTGGAGCAGGGTGACGTCGACAGCCTCGACTCGAGCACCGGCGCTTTTGCGAAGCATGCCAACGTGGCGGCGATCTTCCTCGACCATGGCAAGCCGTTCAAGGTCGGCGAGCGGCTGGTGCAGAAGGACCTGGCGCGCACGCTTGAGCTGATCGCGAAAGGCGGCACCAAGGCGTTCTACGGGGGTCCGATCGCGCGCGCCGTGGTCAAGGGCAGCGACGCCAACGGCGGCATCCTGTCGCTGCGCGACTTTGCCGGGTACACCGCGCAGTGGGAGAAGCCGATCCAGTGCGAGTACCACGGCTATACCGTGGTGTCGGCGCCGCCGCCGAGCTCGGGTGGCACCACGCTGTGCCTGATCCTGCAGATCATCAAACCTTACCCTCTCGCCAAGTGGGGTTACGGCTCGGTCGACAGCGTGCACTACCTGGTCGAGGCCGAGCGCCGCGCGTTCGCCGACCGCAACACCTACCTGGGCGATCCGGCCTTCGTGCACAACCCGATCGACACGCTGCTCTCGGACGCACACGCGGCCAAGCTTCGCGCCACCATCAAGCAGGACCAGGCCACGCCGTCATCCGAGGTCCAGGGCAGCCTCGGCGCACCCGAAGGCAATCACACCACGCACTACTCCGTGGTCGACAAGGATGGCAACGCCGTCGCCGTCACGTACACCGTCAACTTCCTGTTCGGCAACAAGCAGATCGCCGGCGACACCGGCTTCTTCCTCAACGACGAAATGGACGACTTCACCGGCAAGCCGGGCGTCGCCAACGGGGCCGGCCTGGTCCAGGGCGTGATCAACCGGGTCGAGCCGGGTAAGCGGCCCTTGAGCTCGATGACACCGACCATCGTGCTGCGCGATGGCAAGCCGTTCATGCTCACGGGCAGTCCCGGCAGCGCCACCATCATCTCGTCCACGCTGGGGAGCTTCCTCAACGTGGTCGAGTTCGGCATGAACATGCAGCAAGCCGTCAACGCGCCACGCCTGCACCAGCAGTGGTATCCGGACGTCGTTTACGCGGGCCAGGGCCTGCTCACGCCGGAGTCCCAGCAGGCCCTGGAAGCGATGGGCTACCGGTTCAAGCCGTTCAGCGGGGGCGCGGTCGAGGCGATCCTGTTCAATCCGAAGACCGGCCTGCTCGAAGGCGCCCATGACCCGCGTCGTCCCGCCGGTCTGGCGGCCGGCTATTGATGGGTGCTTGACGCGAGAAAGGCACGCAGGAGAGGGATCAGGTTCATTTTATTCGGACGGCTAAATGGGCTCGCAGGAACAGGAGCGACCACGGGGGTCACAGGGCGCCTCCCATGTGTGCAACAAGCTCTCGCGCCGATTCGAAAGCCGCTTTCGATGGGTCGGGTTCAGATGATCCAGCCGAGCAAGCGAACCTGACCCCGTTCCTGCTCCCGGCGGGCAACGACGGATGTACGTGCGGTGCCGGGTCAACCGGACTATCGTGCCGTCCTGATCACGAAGAACCGCCATGATGAAAAGTTACACGCCACCTCTGACCACGAACCCGCATGGTCCCCTCTACCGCGTGGACAAAGGAATCCGGGCCGCCCAGCAACGGCTGGATGCCGCCATCGACGCGAAGCGACATCACACCAACCAGAATCTCGCCCACGAGGTGATCAAGGAGGCGCGCGAAGGACTCAGGAAGTCCGAGCAGTTGCGCATGCTCAAGATCAAGGAACTCGCGCAGAAGGCCGCGGAGACAGATGAAACTCGAAACCTCGGGGACGGGCGGTAATCGAGGCCCGATGCACGGCATGGCCCTGATCCATCAGCCCATCGGTCAGCGGCTGCCTCCTGTCGCTGGGCGGGGTTGAAACCGTGGTAGTTCCCTCGTGCCGCCCTGCGCGAGCGGCGGCGACAGCAGTTTGCAGGGACAATGCGAGCCGCTCTCGGCGCTCTCGGGATGTGCTCACTCGCGCCGCCAGTACCGCTCCATCTCCAAATAAGTGAACGAGGCGGACCAGGTGATCAGCACGAAGCCGGTCAGCGCCTCGGTGCCCACCAGAAAGCGGATCGGGCCTTCCGGAATCACGTCGCCGAAGCCCACCGTGGAATAGGTCACCGCGGAGAAATACACGTGGTCGAAAAGCGTGCCTGGAGTAATGCCGCGCAAGGCGCCGAAACGCGGATCCGCCCATAGCAGCCCAAACAGCGCGAGTGCAAACACCCAGATCTCGAGCACATGCACCAGCAGCACGCCGAAGATGCCGGCCAGCACCCGCCGACGCTTTTTTCCGCCCATGTGGGGGAGGCTGCGAGAGATGAGGGTGAGGCCTTCGTAATGCAGCAGCACACAGGCCGCCACCGCCACCATGGTGGCTCCCACCACGCCGAGGTTGATGTCCCAGTGGCGGTAGTCGTCAACCTGCACCAACGGTTGCAGGATCGCGGAGGCGTCGCGCCACGCCAGCTCAATCGCTCGCCCCATGTGCTGCCCTCCGTCGATGCCCTTGGCCCGCGTCCGTCAACCCGTGATTCCGACCCTACACCTGATGCGAGTTGAACGGGACCGGCCTGGACGGTGCTATCGTTTTTCATGCAGGCCCTGGCGATGGAAGCCAGCCGCCAACGGTGATCGCGCAGGCCTGCGGGTCGGGCGGTTCGCCGGCCCGCGTCGATGGCGTTCGGCGGTCCGCACGCGCTGCGACCGTCATGCCGCCCAGAGCGGAATTGCGACGAGGTGAGCGCCATGAGTGGTGATCGTGCCGACGCGGTGTTTGCGGGTTCCGTCCCGGAGCTCTACGACACGTGCATGGTGCCGCTGATCTTCGCGCCGTACGCGACGGATCTGGTGAGCCGGCTGCGGCCGAGGCGTCTTTCCCGGGTGCTGGAAATCGCCGCCGGTACCGGCGTGGCGACGCGTGCGATGGCAGCGGCATTGCCGGAAGACTGCACGATCGTCGCCACGGATTTGAATCAGGCGATGCTCGATCATGCCCGCGCCGTGGGAACCGCGCGCGCGGTCGAATGGCGCCAGGCGGACGCGCTGCAGCTGCCCTTCCAGGACGCGACGTTCGACGCTGTGGTGTGCCAGTTCGGGGCCATGTTCTTTCCGGACAAGTCCAGGGCATTCGCCGAGGCGCGCCGGATGCTCGGCAAGGGGGGCGTCTTCATTTTCAGCGTGTGGGACCGGATCGAAGAAAACGAATTTGCCGACGTCGTCACCACCGCGCTGGCATCCGTCTTTCCGTGGGACCCGCCGCGCTTCATGGCCCGCACGCCCCACGGTTATCACGACCGTGAGCGCATCGCACGGGATCTGGCCAAAGGCGGTTTCACCCGCTCGCCGCGGATCGATACCGTCGCGGCGCGCAGCCGCGCGGAGTCTCCCCGGGCGGCCGCCGTGGCTTACTGTCAGGGCACCCCGCTGAGGAACGAGATCGAGGCCCGCGGCGCTGATCGGCTCGGTGGAGCCACCGAGGTCGCTGCGGAGGCCATCGCCAGGCGATTCGGGCGGGACAGTGTCGACGGCAAGATCCAGGCGCACGTTGTCACCGTTGAAGCTGACAACTGACCGGCAGGCATGGCGGCCAGCCAACCGGGTCCGAAAACATGTCAGTGACAACGGCTGAAGCTGGAGATGCCGGACACGGCCCTGCCATCGCGAACGGACTGATCCGGCGCCTGTGAAAGGACTAGACTGGCCTTGGTAAACGTTCCCGCCCCCAGGGCGTGGAGGGTTTCGGCATGGTGATCTGGGCGTACGCAGCAATCCTGGCATGGTCGGTCGCCGTGCCCGCATCGGTCGCGCCGGTCGTGTCGCCGATGCCGCGCCCGGAGCAGGTCATGGCGGTGCCGCCGGAGTTGCGCACGCAACTGCAGCAACAGGTCATTGATGCCGGCGGTTCCGGAAGGTCGCGACTGGAACGACTGGTGGACTTCCTGTTCCAGAAGGCGGGCCTGGGCATGGAGTATTCGGCCGACGCCACGTTGACCGTCGAACAGGCTTACCGCACACGCCAAGCCAACTGCCTGACCTTCACCCTGCTGACCGTGGCGCTGGCGCGCGAGTCCGGCTTGGAGGCCTACGGGCAGGAGCTTGACGACATCGTGGCCTGGCGCGTGGACGGCAACATCATCTACGGGTTCAACCATGTCAACGCGGGAATCACCGTGGGTCATTCGCGCTTCACGGTGGATGTGGCGCGGGAGCTGGTGATGGCGCGCGACCTGCCCAAGCCGATTTCCGACCAGCGCCTGCTGGCGCTCTACTACAGCAACCGTGCTGCCGAGCTGCTTGCCGGTGCCTCGCCCGCGGCGGCCGTTCCATACATGGCCATGGCGTTGCAGCTGGCTCCGCGCTATGCCGGCGCCTGGGCCAATGCCGGCGTGTTGGACCTGCGCCAGGGCGACCCGCGAGCGGCCGAACGCAATTACCTGAAGGCGCTGACGCTCGACCCGAAAAACGCGAGTGCGCTTGTCAACCTGGTGATGCTGTACGGAAACAACGGCGACGAATCGCGCCGCGCCATCTATGCCCGGCGTCTCGAGGAGATCCAGGTGAAAGACCCTTATTTCCAGTTCCTGCAGGCCGAGGACGATGAGAAGCAGGGCGATTACGCGGGTGCCGTGCAGCACTACCGGCGGGCCATCCGTCTCTATGACGGCGACTCGCGTTTCTACCTCGGGCTGGCCCACGCTTATCAGCAACTGGGCGAGGAGCGCGACGCACAGCGAGCCATGAACCGTGCCGCGGCGCTCAGTCGCCACAGCGCCGGGAACAGAAACTAGGGTCGAGCCAAAGCCGGAGTGTGCTCTTCGAGCGGGGCAGGCGGGTCGGAGAAACTGGCCGGGTCGGAACTTCCTTGCGTACAACAGGCTTCCGCGCAGATTCGGGTCCCGGTACCGCACATGGGATCAGCACTCCCGTCCGTTTTCAGTAGAAGCGGATGCCTGGCCTGAGAACGAGCTGGAAGAGCATCAGCAATCCCAGGGCCGCGGCGAACAGGTAGGCGAGAGGCGGCGCGGTGGAGCTTCCGTTGGCTTTGACCTCGCGCACGCGCCAGGCTCCCGCCTGGATCCAGGGGACGCCACAGAGGAGCACCAGCAAGGGCACCACGAGGACCTCGAGCAGTTCGCGCGGAACGCGGAACGGGATGACCAGCGCGGTGGCGAGCAGCGCCGGCAGCGTGATGACGCGGAACACGAAACGCGCGCGGGAACCAGGGCTTTCGACGTGCTCGCCTACATGGGCGAGCTCGAGCGCCGGCCGCCGCAATTGCAGCGCGATGACCGGCATCAGGCCCAGGGCGAGCAGGCCCGCGCCGATGCGCGCGGTTTCGCCCAAGTGCAGGTAGCTCATCGCCATGCCGACATCGCTGCCCGGGCTCAGCGAGCCGATGACGACCTGCGGCAACGCCATGAAGCAGCCGCAGTACGCCATCCAGTAGAGGAACAACCGCGTGCCGTCCGATCGTTTCCGCGGCTGCCCGAGCATCCAGAGGCAGAACAGGCCGACGGCCAGGGTCGCCAGCGCGCCGGTGCCCTGGAACAGGCCGGCAAGCGGATTCGTGCCCTCCCAGCCGTGGTTGTTGTGGTACAGGGTTGGGCGCAGGCCCGGCGTGAGCGCCTTGGGCAGTACCAGGAACAGTTCCTGGATGAAGAACGTCAGGTTGAACGCGAGCACGTAGAGCAGCGTCGACGCCGCCGTGAGCCGCCGGCTTCCGGCGATGGCTGCATGGTCGTCATGGGCGCGGCGAGCGGACATGGCGCCGGCCATCCCCCACGCCAATGGAGCCGCCACGATGGTCAGCGCCGCGATTGCGAGGATCAGCATCGGTCCGGCAGTCATGATCCGCGATCTCCTGAAATGGCAAGGGACATTCTGTGGGCGCATGCCCGCTCGGTCGATATGCCGTCGGTCACGCCGGAGGACCCGCAACGCGAAAGGCAGGGCCTGCCGTTCCCATGCGCCGGAAGCCGCGACGCCCTCGCGCGGCAGCCGGGACTCGTCGCGAAGACGGCCGCGCCACCTGCCTTCCGGGCGGACGTATACTGATCCTCGCCGCTTGACTGCCGCCATAGGCGGCCTGTTCCGCCACGGGAGATCTGCCATGAAATCCTCCCCGCTGCTCCGCTTGCTGTGTGTTGCCTGCCTGGCCCTCGCTTCCGTCATGGCGCGCGCGGCGATACCGCCGGACAACGTCGAAGTTCGCTACAAGGATCCCCAGCACTTCACCGAGATGAAGCGAAGTTTCGGGGTCCACCGGATCCATGCCAACGATTACCTGGAGCCGCTCAAGGTCTACATCGTCCAGCGTGCCTCGCGCATCCTGGCACCGGGCCAGCGGCTGGACATCGAGGTGACCGATGTGGACCGTGCCGGCGAGTACGAGCCCTGGCGTGGCTCCCGTTTTGACGACGTGCGCATCGTCAAGGACATCTATCCGCCGCGCATCGATCTGGACTTCACCTTGTACGGCCCCGACGGTGACGTGCTGCGCAAGGGCCATCGCTCGTTGCGCGACTTGTCCTTCCTCAGCCACAACTTTGTCGCGGACCAGGACTCGTTGCGTTACGAGAAGTCCCTGATAGATATGTGGTTGCGCAAAGGCACCGGGAAGCTCTGAGGATCGGAAAGCGGGGCAGAGCGAGCTGACCCGTTTCCCGCCGGGTGGGGCAACCTCTATTCCACCTTCAACAGCGCCAGCGCCTGGTGCCGTGCCGATGCACGCAGCGATTTGCGCAGGCCCGGATCGTTGGTGGTGCGTGCCAGCACCATGCCACCCACGCACAGGGCCACCATCGTTTCGGCGCGCCGGCCGGCATCGCGGACGCCCTTGAGTGCCGTGCGGTAGATGTGGCCCATGCCGCGGATCAGGTCGGTATACGCCTGCTGCGGTTCCAGGCCGGCACGCGCCACGTCCGACGGCAGGGCATAAAGCGGGCAGTGCAGGTCGACGTTGTCCAGCACTTCGTCGCTCAGGTAGAGCTCCACCAGCATGCGGGCCAGCCCCTGCGGATCGCGGAGTTTCTGCGCGGCGTCAGCCGTCTGGATGGCGAACGGATTGCAGGTGACGAAGCTCGCCACGGCGGACGCATACAGTTCGTCCTTGCTGCGGAAGTGGTGGTAGAACGCGCCACGCGTCAAGCCGGCAGCGGCCATGATCTGGTCGAGGGTGACCTGTTCGAAACCGTGGCGATTGAACAGGCGGCGTGCTGACTCGACGATGCGGGCGCGTGTCTGGACGGCATGTTCGGGACTGTAGGGCATGGCGTGGCGACCTCCGGTTGTCAGATATAGCAGGCCCACAAAATATGTTCTTTAACATATTTTGCCGCTGCGTATGCTGCGTCACCGGTAACCCACAAACCGGAGAACGGACATGAAGATTTACTGGATCAAAGCGCAGGCGCCGCGCCGCGTGCTGGCGCTGGTCAAGCATCTCGGCATCGACGCGGAGTGCATCGAAGTCGATCTGCTGGCAGGCGGGCTGAAGCGTCCGTCGTATCTTGCGCTCAACCCCAACGGCAAGGCGCCGACGATGGTGGATGGCGATGTCACGCTGTGGGAATCGTCCGCGATCATGGCGTACCTCTGCACCAAGGCCGGTTCGGACATGTGGCCGGTGCAGCGGCCGGCCGAGCAGATCGAGATACTGCGCTGGCTGTCCTGGAGCGACAATCACTGGTCGCGCGCAGTCGGACCGTTCTACTTCGAGCATGTGATCAAGCCGGCCTTCCATCTCGGCGAAATGGACCGCTCGGAAATGACGGCGATGATGCCGGAGCTGAGGAAACTCGCCGCCGTGCTGGACAGCCATCTGCAGCAGCGCGATTTCGTGGCCTGCGACCGGCTCACGATTGCCGATTTCCAGCTGGCGTCCATGGCGTGCGAGTGGCGGCATGCGGAAATGCCGTTCGCCGATTACCCGCATGTCGCGCGCTGGCTCGATCGCCTGATGGACATTCCCGCCTGGGCCGATCCGTGGCCAGCGCAGGCGATCGGGCAGCAGGCACCGGCGTTCGCAACTGCCTGATTGCAGGATCATGGGCTGCAGGCCCGCCACCACTATTTCGGAGAATGAACCATGAAGAATTTCCTCGCTGTCTATACGGGCTCGGAGGCGTCGCTCAAGGCATCCGGATGGCATGAGCTTGATGAGGCAGAACAGCAGGCGCGACACCAGCAGGGAGTGGAAGCCTGGGGGCGCTGGGTGGAGGCCAACAAGGACGCCATCGTTGAAACGGGCGCCCCGTTGGGCAAGACCTTGCGCGTATCCAGGCATGGTGTCGAGAGCATCAGGAACGCATTGGCCGCGTTCACCATCGTGCGGGCCGATTCCCACGAAGCGGCCGCAAGGATGTTTGAAGGCCACCCGCATTTCACGATCTTTCCGGGCGATTCGGTCGAAGTCATGGAATGCCTGCCCCTGCCAGGGGGGAAGTGACGGTGTGATCGGGCGCCTGTCCTGTTCCTCTCCATCGAGGGGGCAGGACACTTCCGCGCCCGGGGCGACAGCAAGGCCGTCACCATGAAAGGGTGTCAGCATGACTTCCCGTCCGGCACGGCCCGGCACGTTTCGCTTTCACGCGCGCAGGAGACGCACCATGGACCCCGATTTCTGGCATCAACGCTGGCGCGAAGGCCGCACCGGTTTTCACCAGGACCGGCCGACGCCGCAACTGCTCAAGTTCTGGCCGACGCTGGCGCTGGCGCCGGGTAGCGAGGTGTTCGTGCCGCTGGCCGGCAAGTCGCTGGATCTCGTCTGGCTGGCAGCGCAGGGCCACCGCGTGCTGGGGGTGGAACTGTCGCCGCTGGCGATCGCGCAGTTCTTCGCCGAGCACGGCCTGACGCCGCAGGTGCACGACTCGCGCTACGGCAGCCACTACCGGGCCGGCGAGATCGAACTGATCTGCGGTGACGTCTTCGGCCTCGACGCCGACGTACTGGCCGATTGCGCGGCGGTGTACGACCGCGCTGCATTGATCGCGCTGCCGCCACCGCTGCGTCGTCGTTACGTGCGCGAGCTGCATGCGCTGCTCCCGGGCGGCTGCCGCGGCCTGCTGATCACGCTGGAATATCCGCAACACGAAAAGCAGGGCCCGCCATTCGCCGTGCCGGAAGCCGAGGTGCGCGAGCTGTATGGTCGCGACTGGCGCGTGGAAACACTGGAACGCCGCGACATCCTCGCGCAGCAGCCGGGGTTCGTCGCCGAAGGAGTGAGTGCGCTGGAGACGGTGGTGTATCGGCTATCGAAGAGATAGTGGGTCAGGGCCTGTCATCGCAACGGTGGCAGGGACGCAGCGGTTTCCAACCGCTGGCTGGAGCGGCCATAAGCGAATCCGAGGCAGGGGCTGGCTGAGCGTGCGCGAGAACCGGGCACGCACCAGCGCGAGGATCGTGCGTATCCGAAAAAGCAGGGCCACTTCACTCCGCCGCGCTTTCGATGGGCGCAAAATATTGCGCAAATGACATGCAGCACGCGTGTGCCTACCATGAGCTTCGACCGCCGCGAGACGGAACCGCAAGTAAGTCCTCTGGGGAAATAACCATGAATAGTCGTTGTCCGTCGCGGGCGTCCGTCGCGCATGTCACTTCACAGCACCTGCGTCCCTTGGCCGCCGCGTGCACTGCCGCATTGTTCTTCGTCATGACAAGCCAGATGGCTTCGGCGCAGGAGGCGGCGGACCAGACTCCGGCGAAACCCGCGACGACCGAGCAGGTGCCGGCCAAACAAGGCGTGAAGACACCCGAGGCACCCGGCAAGAAGTCCAAGTCTCCGGTGGCCGAACTCGGTACCGTCGTGGTGACCGGCATCAGCGGCAGTATCCAGAGCGCGCTGAAGGTGAAGGAGAACTCCGACAACATCGTCGAAGCCATCTCTGCGGAGGACATCGGCAAGCTGCCGGATGTCAGCATTGCCGACAGTCTGGCGCGATTGCCAGGGCTGGCGACGCAGCGGGTTGACGGCCAGGCCAGCGCCATCTCGGTCCGCGGTCTTTCACCGGACTTTGCCGGTACCACGCTCGATGGACGGGAGCAGGCGACCATCGGCGAGAACCGTGGCGTCGAATACGATCAATACCCGGCCGAGTTGATCAATGGCGCGGAGGTGTACAAGACGCCGGACGCCAGCCTGATTGGCCAGGGGTTGTCCGGCACGGTGGATCTGCACACCATCAATCCGCTGGATCTGTCCAAGCGCGCCCTCGTGTTCAATCTGCGCGGCGAGCACAACAGTAACGGCAACCTCAATCCCGGTACCGGCACGGGAGACAACGGGCACCGTGCGAGCTTCTCGTACGTCGATCAGTTCTTCAACCACACGCTGGGCCTCGCCATCGGCCTCGCACAAGTCGATCAGCCGATCCAGGAGAAGCAATACCAGGCCTGGTGGTGGAGCGCCGACAACGGCTCGGCGGGCATCGACAACCCCCAGAACTGGGGCGGACCGCACACGCCGGGCATGCCGGACAACGTGATTTCGCAGGAAGGCATGCAGTTGCGCGCGCAGTCGCAGGATCAGAAGCGCAACGGCTTGATGACCGTGCTCGAATGGGCGCCCAACGATCATTACTACTCCAAGCTCGACCTGTACTACTCCACCTTCAACAAAAAGAAATTCACCAACGGCGCGCAGTGGTCGAGCAGTCCCTACGACAACGTTTCCTACGACAACGTGGCGACCTCGCCCGGTCAGCCGTTGCCCATCGTCACCTCGGGCACGGTGAACGGCATCGCGCCGATCCTGCAGAACGAATACACCAAGGAACACGACAAGCTGTATTCGATAGGCTGGAACAACAAGCTCTACCTCGGCGACTGGACGGCCATGGCGGATCTGTCGTCCTCCAGCGCCACGGTGAAGCTGCACGATGCTTACCTGTTCAGCGGCTTGTCCGGTGGCGCCTTCACCAGCGTGGCGTTCAACACGCCGGCCGGCTTTGGTTATCCGGATTTCAGGCCGGCCGTCGACCTGAGCAACCCCGCTGCCATGGTCTTTACCGATCCGGACGGCTACGGCTACAACGGTCGTGAAGAGTTTGACCGCCAGGTCGACAAGATCCATGCCCTGCGCCTGCAGGTAAGCCATCCGGTGGGGTGGATTTTCAGCAGCATGGATCTCGGTCTGGCCTATTCGGATCGCACCAAGACCAAGCAGGCCGATGTCAACTTCGCCTGGCTGAACGGCAACGGCTCCACAGATACGACGTACCAGAACCACTTCAGCACGCCGATCAATTCGGCGTTTCTCTACAACCCGACATCACTGGGTTATGGCGGGATCCCGGGCGTTCTCAATTACAACGTGCTGGGTGCGTTGTACAACCAGTTTTACCTGACCCAGCAAAACGGGCAGGGCGACTGGAGTCGCAACTACACAGTCGAGGAAAAGGTTCCGCTCGCCTACGCCAAGTTCAATATCGACACGACGGTGGCCGGTATCCCGTTGCGCGGCAATGTCGGCGTGCAGTTCGTGCATACCGATCAATCGTCCAATGCACTGCAGACCGACGGCAATACGGTCGTTGGCAGGATTTCCGGTGGCGCGTCCTACAACAACGTGCTGCCGAGTCTGAATCTGGCAGCCACACTCGGCGACCGCCAATACCTGCGCTTCGGTCTGGCCAAGACCATGGCGCGTGGTCGCATCGATGACGAAAAAATTTCCAGTTCCGCCTATGTGGCGAAAGTCACCGATGGCCCCGCCGCGGGACAGGTGCTCTGGTCCGGTAGCGGCGGCAATCCCCAGTTGAAGCCTTACGTCGCGGTCGGCGCCGACCTGTCGTGGGAAAAATATTTCGGGCAGGCGAGTTACGTGGCGGCGGCGGTGTTCCACAAGAACCTGCTGAACTACATCTATACCCAGACCGTCCTCGACTACAACTTTTCGAACTACATCAACACCACGCCGACCCTGGTTCCCACCAGCAATATCGGCTCATTCAGCACGCCGGAAAACGGTACCGGCGGCAAGATGGACGGACTGGAGCTGTCCGGCTCGCTGGAGGGCGGATTGCTGGCACACGCGCTGGAAGGGTTCGGCGTGCAGGCCAACTATTCGCTGACCAACAGCTCGATCCCGACCAGCTCCATTTCATCGATTCCCGGCGGCCCCAAGACCCTGCCTGGCCTGTCGCGACAGGTGGCGAATCTGACCCTGTTCTACGAACGGTATGGTTTCTCCGTGCGTGTGGCCGAACGCTATCGCTCGTCGTTTACCGGTGAGGCTGTGGCCCTATTCGATCAGCTCGGCTACACCAAGATCCTGGCCAACCGTCAAACCGACCTGCAGTTGGGCTATGCATTCTCCAGTGGCAGCCTGGACGGGTTGTCGATCCTGTTGCAGGTCAACAACCTGAGCAACTCGGCGGATTCGACGGTGCAGATCGCCACGCTCCCCAACAACGTTCCGCTTACCCGTCCGTTGGAATACGACACCTGGGGGCGCACCGTGCTGCTTGGTTTCAACTACAAGTTGTAGCCCAAGCAGCAGGCAACGAGGCGCCGCACTACGGCGCCCTTGCTCGCCCGGTGTGAGGTCAGGCGTGTGTTTCACATCCCGGCAGGCCTGTGCCGTAGTAGCCGTGCGCTCTAGAAGTGTGATGTCGGTGCAGTTCGCGTGCCTCGGTGGAAACCACACGCCTGTAAAGTGTCAGGCGAATGCTCCAGACAAACGAGGCTCCCCATGGTTCGTTCCCGATGGTTGCGGTTGGTATGTGCAGTGCTGGCGATGCTGGCGACGGTAGACTGCGCGGGCGCCGTGCTGGCCGCTGACGTGGCAGCCGCGAAAGACGCCCAGGCTTCGGTGGCATCCTCCTCCAGTCATCGCATACCGGCGCCGACCCACTACACGGACTGGCCGGCGGTCGAGAGCCGGCTGGCCACCGATCCCGCGCTGGAAGCGCGCGTGCGGAAAATCGTGGCGAGCATGAGTCTCGCCCAGAAAATCGGCCAGATGACGCAGGCCGAGATCAAGTCGATCACGCCGGCCGAGGTGACGAAATTCTATGTTGGCTCGGTACTCAATGGTGGCGGTTCCTGGCCGGATGGAAACAAGCACGCCGGGATCGCGGAATGGCTGGCGTTGTCCGACCGTTATTACGATGCGTCGATGGCGACCGACGCGGCGATCAGGCTGCCGATCATCTGGGGCATCGACGCCGTGCACGGGGACAACAATGTCTTCGGCGCCACGCTGTTTCCGCACAACATCGGCCTGGGTGCGGCGCACGACCCGGCCTTGATCGAGGAGATTGGCGCGGCCACCGCCAGGGCGGTACGTGCTACCGGCGTCGAATGGGTGTTCGCCCCGACCCTCGCCGTTGCGCAGAACGCCCGCTGGGGCCGCACCTACGAAAGTTTTTCCACCGACGGTCCGCTGGTGCGCGCGTATGCGCGCGCCTACGTGGCAGGACTGCAGGGCGACTTTGACGACCACCATGTGATGGCGACCGCCAAGCATTTCATTGGCGACGGCGCGACGCAGAACGGAACGGATCAGGGCAACGCCAAGGTCAGCCTGCACGACATGATCAACGTGCATGGATCGGGTTACTTCGGCGCGCTCGAAGCCGGCGTGCAGAGCGTGATGGCGTCCTACAGCAGCTGGGATGATGTAGGTACAGGCACCAACTACGGAAAGATGTCAGGTGCGCGCGCGCTGTTGACGGATGCGCTGAAGGACAAGATGGGCTTCGATGGCTTTGTCGTTTCCGACTGGAACGCCATCGGTCAGTTGCCGGGCTGCACGAATGCCAGTTGCCCGCAGGCGATCAATGCCGGCATCGACATGGTGATGGTGCCCGATGACTGGAAGGCCTTCATCGCGAACACCACCCGCCAGGTCGAGCACGGCGAGATTCCGATGGTGCGCATTGACGATGCCGTCAGCCGGATCGTTCGTGCCAAGTTGCGCATGGGGCTGTTCGGCACGCGGCCTTCGAAACGGACAGGGGCCGGCGACGCCAGGTCATTGCAGAGCCGCGCGCTGGCGCGGCGCGCCGTGCGCGAATCGCTGGTCCTGTTGAAGAACAACCGCGACGTGTTGCCGTTGAAACCAGGGTCGAAAATTCTGGTCGTGGGAAAGAATGCGGACAGCCTGCCCAACCAAGCCGGGGGCTGGTCGTCGACGTGGCAGGGCACGGGCAACAGCAATGCGGATTTCCCCAACGGTGACACGATCCTGGCCGGGCTGCGCCACGCCGATGGCGCGGCGAATGTCACTTACAGCGAAACGGCGCAGGGCGTGGATCTCAAGTCCTTCGATGCCATCGTGGCGGTGATTGGCGAGACGCCTTACGCGGAGACCATGGGCGACATCATGCCGTCGGCAACGCTGCGGCATAGCGATCGCTATCCGGAGGATCTGGCCGTGTTGCAAACGGTGGCCAAGGGCAACAAGCCCGTCGTCGTCGTGTTCATGGCGGGGCGTCCGCTTTACGTCAACAATCTGCTCAATCTCTCCGACGCCTTCGTGGCCGCCTGGCTGCCCGGCACCGAAGGTGCGGGCGTGGCCGACGTGCTGTTAGCGGGCCACTCCGGCGCAGGCCCCTACAATTTCAGCGGGACACTCGCGATGCCGTGGCCGGGTGTGCCCTGTCCCGACGCGGGCGGCAGCAGCGCCAAGGCGACGCGCTGGCTGTTCGCGCCCGGCTACGGGCTGCGCTATCCCAGCAAGCACGAGGTGGCCACGCTGCCCACCGATCCCGCCGTCGACGCGTGCGCCGATGCAGCGGTGCTGTCGGTGTTTCACACGCTTGCGGTGCCGCCGTTCTCGCTCTACCTGGACGATGCGAACCCGCAGCATCCTGCGCATGACATCGGTGCCGATCTGAACGCCGTCATCGAGTGGCCAAGTAGTCATCCGGTGCTGCGTTTGCGCACGGTTCAAGTCAACACCCAGCAGGACGCCAAATCCGTCACCTGGCTCGGCGCCGGCCGATTCTTTGCGCGCAGTCCGCAACCAAGGAACCTGATGCCGCTGGTCTCCACCCATGCGGCCTTGCAGTTCGATGTGGTGATCGCCACACCCGCCAAAGGGCCGGTGAAGGTGTACATCGGGTGCGGTCAGCACTGCACGACAAGTGTCGACCTTGCGCATACCTTCACCACCTATGCGAACGGCGCCCGCCACACCGTGTCGATTCCGCTGGCGTGCTTCATCAAGACCGGTGCCGATAACAGGCGCACCGACCTCTCGCACGTCGATGTTCCGTTCGGTGTGCTGGCGTCGCCGCCGTTTTCCGCTGCGTTTGCCGACGTGAAAATCGTCGCGGGTACGGCGGCTGGGCGCGCTGACTTGCCATGCGCAAGCCTGGGCGCTCCGTGATCGTGGGGTTGTCGCAAGTGCATTGCCACGTGTGCGATGGGCTGTGTGTGCACCATGGATGAGCGCAAAGGTGTTTCCAGCTGGATGGCCATCTCATCCATCGTTTTGATTACCCTGCTCGCACTGACGGCCCTTCATGTATCGCGCCGCCAGCATCCCGCAATAAAGCCCAGAGTTATCCCGACGCATCCGATGAGGCCCGCCGTCCAGCTGTGGCTGAGCACGGCTGATCGCCGATTGCGCCTGGCACATCAGCCCGACATCGAGATGAGCGCGCATGAGGCGCTGCCGGTCGAGGTGGTCATCGACGTCAACAAGACCTATCAATCCATCGTCGGCTTCGGGGCAGCGCTGACGGACTCGTCGGCGTGGTTGATCCAGAACAGGCTGAATGAGCAGCAGCGCAATGCGCTGTTGCACGAACTGTTTGGGCCGCCGCCCAACCTCAATCTGAACATGACGCGCCTGACCATCGGCGCCTCGGATTTTTCGCTGCGGCCGTACACCCTGGATGATCTTCCCGTCGGCGAAGTCGATCCGCAATTGCTGCATTTCAACGTCACGTTCAATTTGCATGACGTGATACCGACCGTACGCGAGGTCTTGGCCATCAATCCACAGCTGCGCATCATCGCGTCGCCATGGAGCGCACCGGCGTGGATGAAGACCAGCGCAAACCTGATTGGCGGGGAGTTGCTGGAACAGTTCGAAGGCACGTACGCGAACTATCTCGTCAAGTACCTCGACACCTACCGCGGGTACGGCATCCCCATCTTTGCCTTGACCTTGCAAAACGAGCCGGGCTTTGTGCCCGTGACCTACCCGGGGATGGAAGTGCCTGCATCCACGCGGGAGCGCCTCATCGCGCAGTATCTTGGTCCGGCGTTGGCGAGTCGTGAGCCGAAAACACGCATTCTTGGTTGGGACCACAACTGGGACGAACCCGAGCAACCCTTGAGCGTATTGGCCAACCCCGATGTTGCGCGCTATATCGCCGGTATTGCCTGGCACTGCTACCGAGGCAGCCCGTATGCGCAGAGCCAGGTGCATCGTGCGTTCCCCAGGAAGGATACCTACATCACCGAGTGTTCCGGTGGCGACTGGCCGTCCAGCAAGAACGGTGAGTTGCTCTGGTTTACGCGGGACCTGCTGCTCGCCGGGCTGAGGCACTGGGCGCGCGGGATCGTCTATTGGAACCTGGCACTCGACGAGCACTATGGTCCGCACTTCGGTGGATGCGACACCTGCAAGGGCGTGGTCACGATTGACTCACGCACGGGTGAGGTGAGCCGCAACGATGAGTACTACGCGTTCGCACACTTCAGTCGATTTGTCCTGCCCGGTGCCGTCCGGGTGGGATCCAGCGAAACCGACAAGGGCATCGACAATGTGGCGTTCCAGAATGCCGCTGGCGGATCGATCGTTCTGGTGATGGTAAACAGCCATGCGGAGGCGCACCGCGTTTCCGTGAAGCAGGATCAAGCCAGTTTCCAATACACGTTGCCACCACAGAGCGTGGCGACTTTCGTGTGGAACCCGGATCAGACAAGCAAACGCATGGATGCGACGAATTCACCACAGGTCAAAAAATCGCCCGGCACCACGGCCACCAGCGCGACGATCGGCGGGCGCAAGGTGGCCCAGTGATGCGGCGCTCTCACCGGCATCTTTTCTCCATAGACGGAATCGCATGATGCGCACAACCTTCCATTGGCTTCGAAACGTCGTGGCCGCGGTGCTGCTCTTTATGGGCAGCGCCGCGCTTCCTCTTTGCGTACAGGCGGCGCCCGCCGCGCAGGGTCCGAAGGTCATTGTCATCAGTCTGGACGCCTTTGGCGCGGCCAGCCTGCATGAGCCGCTGCTGCCCGCGCCAACGCTGCAGGCGCTGATGCAGCGCGGTGTCCATGCGGTTTCCATGCAGCCGATCAACCCCACCGTCACCTGGCCGAACCACACCGCCATGGTCACCGGCGTCAACGCGAGCCGGCATCACGTGCTGGTCAACGGGCTCATCGTCAACCAACGCACCGCCACGCCGCCCGGTATCGACATGGGGGTGCCGAAGTCCCGGCTGGTCGCCGTCCCCACCGTATACGACGCCGCGCACCGGGCGGGTCTCACGACGGCGCAGGTGGACTGGGTCGCGATCGAAGGCGCACCGGGCATCGACTGGCAATTCGCCGAGCACCCTCGCCCCGATGGCGCCATCGAACAGGATCTCGTGCGGCAAGGCGTCGTCACCCGCGATCAACTCGTGCAGTTCGGCAAGTCATCCCAGGCGTGGCGCGATCGCATCTACACCCGCGCGGCCATCGACATCATCCAGCAGCATCACCCCGACCTGCTGTTGCTGCATTTGCTGGCACTCGACAGCATCGAGCACGAGACGGGCTTCGGCAACAACTCGGGGCGCAACACGATCGCCTTTCTCGATGACCGCGTAAAGGATGTCATCGACGCGGTACGTGCCGCCGGCGACTTCGACCGCACGACCTTCATCATCGTCTCCGACCACGGTCAGCGGAGCGTTCATCAGCTATTGCACCCCGATGTTTTGCTCAAGCAGGCTGGCCTGCAGGCAGTCTCGGCGAGCCAGCCCAGTTTCAGCGTGCCGGATGATGGTTTCGCCTTGGTCTTCCAGCAGCACGCCACGAAAGCTTCGATCAAGGCACTGAAGTCGCTCTTCGTGGGCACGCCCGGCATCCGCTCGGTACTGACCCCTGCCGAGGCGGCGAAAGAAGGCTGGCCTGTACCGGCCCAGAGCGATCAAGCGCCCGATCTGCTGCTCTACGCAGCAGACGGCTACGCCTTCAAGAAGGGTGACACGGGAGACTATGTGACGCCGACCAATGAAATCGGGGCCCACGGCTATCCCAACTCCGACCCGCTCATGCAGGGCATCTTCATCGCGGCAGGCTTCGGCATTCGGCCCAGGGGTGAAATTCCGGCCTTTCCCAATCTCGACATTGCACCCACGATTGCGCAGCTCCTGCACATACCTCTCGGCAAAGTCCAGGGCAGGCCGCTGACGGACATTCTGGAATCGCCGGGCCACGTGAGCGAGTAGGCAGGTGAGCTGAAGGTTGGTGCATCGCGGCGGCCGTCGTTTCAGACCGGTGTTAAAGTCGCAGGCTCGATATCCAAGCAGAGCGAGCCACGTGATGAGCAGCCACGCACCCTATCCGATTGGTACATCCGGACGTCCCTGGGGCGAGTCGGAAAGGGCTGAATGGCTGTCACAACAAAAGATCCGGCGTAGCTACGCGGCCGACGTGCTGAGCGTGATCGAAACGCTGCGCGCGCGCTTCGATGTGTCGGAGTACGGCCGGCTGGATTACGCGCCCCACAACTACCCGCTGTTTGCGATCAAGAGCCGCGACTGGCGCGACGAGCTACCCATCGCGCTGGTGACCGGTGGCGTGCATGGTTATGAAACCAGTGGCGTGCACGGAGCGCTGCGGTTCGTCGGCCAGCATGCGGCGGACTATGCGGGGCGAGCCAACCTGGTCGTCGTGCCGTGCGTCAGTCCGTGGGCCTACGAGCGGATTCATCGCTGGAACGCGGCTGCGCTCGACCCGAACCGCTCGTTTCGCGAGAACAGCCCGGCGCAGGAGTCGGTCGCGCTGATGCGCCTGGTCGCGCCAATTCGCGATCGCGTGCTGGTGCATATCGATCTGCATGAAACCACCGACAGCGACGAGTCCGAATTCCGCCCGGCGCTGGCCGCCCGCGATGGCGTGGCCTATGAGCCCGGTGAAATCCCCGACGGTTTCTACCTGGTCGACGACAGCGCGCATCCGCAACCGGCGTTCCAGCAGGCGGTGATCGCGGCGGTGGCGAAAGTCACCCACATCGCTCCCGCCGACAGCCAGGGCGAGATCATCGGTTCGCCCGTGGTGGCGGCGGGTGTCATCGAATACGCGCTCAATCAGCTAGGCCTCTGCGCCGGCATCACCAGCGCGCCGTACAAGACCACCACCGAGGTCTATCCCGACAGTCCGCGGGCCACGCCCGAACAATGCAACGCCGCGCAAGTGGCGGCCGTTTGTGCGGCGATCGATTTCGCGCTGGCCCACCCTGCGAAGGCTTCTGTCGGGCAGTAGCGAAACAGGGGTGGCCGGTTTGCATGGGTCGCGCACGCATGCCTCGTCGAGGGGCACTATCGCGCGTGCCGCGACTGCAGGACACTCGCGCTCGGTAGCTGGGGGACACGAACGGCTTCGATGCGGTTGCGAAGCAGGGGCGATGGCAGCGCGGGGATGATGAGACGCTGTCGTTGAAGGCTTCGGGCCGGTTCGCGCTATCCAGCACGAGGGGAGCGCGGTGTGCTGCGCGCATGTGGACGGCTTTGACAGACAGGTGAACCCATGAACGCACCGGTTGCCGCCATCAGGGCGGGCGTTGTCGAGGGGCGGTATTTCTACGTGTGGATGGCGACAGTCTTCGTGCTGGTCGCGTTTGGCGGCTTCGTGCCCACGTATTGGGCGCCGGTGGTGACGCACCGGTTTCATGCGCCGCCGGTGGTGCATATCCACGGCATCCTGATGTTCACCTGGACCTGCTTCTACTTCGTGCAGACGGCACTCGTGGCGACCCGTCGCACGCTGGACCACCGCGCCTGGGGCCTGGCCGGCATCGCTCTGTTCAGCACCATTGCGTGCATGATCCTGGTCGGTGAAATGGCCGTGCTGAAGCGCGACGAAGCGCGAGGCATGGGCGAGGCGGCGCAGCATTTCGCCGCAGTCACGCTGTGCGCGTGGCCATTGATGGTGGGGATGTTCACGCTGGCCATCGTCAACATCCGTCGCCCCGAGGTGCACAAGCGCCTGATGACGCTGTTGATGATCGGCATGATGACGCCGGCGATCGCGCGCGTGTTCCTCACCCTGCTGGCACCGCCCGGCGCCGCGGCAGGCGGACCGCCGCCGCCGTTCGTGTCGATACCGCCGGCACTGGTGGCCGACCTGTTGCTGGTCGTGGCGATGGTGCGCGACTGGCGCATCTTCGGCCGCCCGCACCGCGTCTATGTCATCGGCGGCCTGGCGCTGCTGGCCCAGCAACTGCTGACCGTGCCGTTTGCCGCCACGCCGACATGGATGGCCATCGTGCATGCGTTCGAAAGTCTGGCGGGCTGAGGTTGGGGTGGAACAAAGCGGAGTCAAAACAACCGCTGGTGTTCGCCAGTTCGGCTAACACCGATCCCTTTGACTCTTTAAATTTGCTGTATGACTGGCTTTCGTGACAAATTGCGAGTGTAGTAGGGTGGAAAAGGGACCCGCTGCAGGTGAGCGATAACGCAGAGCCGCGGCTGGGTAAGGGGCTTGCCGTTTGATTCCGACGTGCCCCGGAGCAAAGCGAACGCGATCGATGGAGGTGGACCATGTTTCGAGGAAGAGTTGTTTGCTTGGCACTGCTGGCTTTGACTGCTGCGAATACTTCTCTGGCCCAGCAGCAGCAAAATGAGGATACCCACGAGGCACAGATGCAACAGGCGGCGCAGGGGTACAGCCGGAGCGAAGCTGCTGGAAATGCATGGGAACGCGGCTACGACCAACGCTCCGTCAAGGCGATGGCCGATCTGCCCAAGGTGCGGGCGCATCTGACCCAGGTGTGGCAGCATTTCGGCATGTCTGCGAAAGGTGCCGAGATGGTTGCATCAGGCTATCGGGTCAGCGATGCCGATCTCAATCGCGCCGCATCGCTGTCTGGCAAGAGCGAGGATCAGATTGCGTCCATGCTTCAATCCGCACTCAGCACCAAGAACTACGCTTTGGCCGACCAGCTGATGCTCAACTATGAGAAAAAAAGGATGGGGTCCACGGCGGTGACGTCGGCAGGACAGTAGCAATGAGCTTGAGCCCGTGGCTGGCACCAGAACACGTAAAACAAATCAGGGATGAAGGTTGAGGTTGTTCCAGCCTGAGTACCGCGACCACTACTCAGCCCGTGCAGGTCGAGCGCGGGCTGTTCTCCAAGGTGAAGGACAACCTTGAACTGTCCCGGGTCGACCACTTTGATGTGTTGAAGCCGCTCGGCATGCGGCTGCTGGGCCAGTGCCAGGTGCATCTCCACTCATCTGACCAGGGCATGTCGTCGGTCTACCTATACGGCATTCCCGGGCTTGAAGGCATGGCGGACACGCTCCGCGATTGCTCACTGCGTGAACGTGCGCGCCGCCGTGTGTTGCCGGTGGAACAGATGTAGCAAGAGCGTCCGGAATCGCATGCCTGCCTTGACGTTGCGGTGCAGGTGCGAGCCCGTATCTTTCACGCAAGTCATCAAGCCGATGTCGATGCCATGAACGCCAGATCACTCGATGTGTTGCATGTCGATGGCTGGTTCCACGACGAGGAGTACGACATGTTGCGGCTCGATGCGCTCGCCCAACATGGGCGTAGGCTGCTTAGCCGCCGAAGCATTCCGCATGGATGAAGTCGATGCCGAGGGTCCCCTTCGCCATTGCCGGTGAGGCGTGAGATCGGCACTCAGCTTTCGCAGCCCCAGGTGCGCACCGACCAGGTGACGTTCTGGATTTTCCAGCGGCCCTCGTCGCGCACGAGGTCGAAGCGCTGGAAACCGCAGTGCCCCAGCTTACCGTCGATCGAGAACGTATAGCGTCCGCTGACCGTGGCCATCGCTCCTTCGATCTCGACTTTGGGATCGGGCATCCGTTCCTCGTATCGCTCGGGGCCGGGATCCGATCCGGCATAGGCGTTCCAGTCGGCATTGCGGATGGTGACGGTGCCGTCCGCCTTCTCCATCACCGCCGTTGCCGTGCCGACCGGACGCATCTGGGCGAGCACGGCACGCTTGTCGCGCGCCGATATGCCAGCGAGCGCCGCGTGGACGCTGGCGATGGCCGCCGCCTTGTCCGCGTCGGGCGAGGGAAGGATGGCGGCCTTTTGCATCGGTTGCGCCGTGGCGGCCTCGGTGGCGACCGCAAGGAGAAGGACAAGCATCATGGGTTTGTCTCCAGCGATGTCGTCACAGTCTGCATCTTTCGGAGGCGGTCGGGAAGGTTGTCGCAAATGCCGGTCTGGCCGGCATCGGCGGGTGCGGGCGGATTCACGCCTTCGACAGACGGCTGTATCCCCACCTCGCTGCTCTGCGCAATCTGAAGTGCCGGCAGCGCCGCGATCTCCGCTTCGGTAAACGGCCTTTGGCGGTAACGCTCGGCAAATGCATGACGGGCTGGATCGAGTTCAATCGGCAGCGTGGTCATCGCGGCAATTTCCTGTGGCAGACAGAAGAAAAAGCGGGCAGGAACCCACGGTCGAAAATTACCACTCGAGACGGGATACCCTGCGCATGGTATGTCCTGTCGCAGCGGTGCCGCGCGACCGTTTTTTCGATACCTGGCCTCGCACCGGTGCCAGGCCGGGCGCCGGGCACAATCCGGATCCCACCGGCTTCCTCCCTCCCACTGATGCATTGATGATGCTCCGCGACGCGACTCCAGCCGATTTCCCTGCCATCCTCGCCCTCAACGAGGCCTTCGTGAAGGTGCTCAGTCCGCTCGACCGCGACCGGCTGGCGCGGCTGCATGCGCAGGCGGCGCTGCATCGCGTGATCGAGCGGGACGGGCGGGTCGAGGCGTTCCTGTTGGTGCTGCGCGAGGGTGCGGACTACGACAGCCCGAACTACCGCTGGTTTGCGCAGCGCTATGCGCGGTTCCTGTATGTGGATCGCATCGTGGTTGCCGCCGACACGCATGCGCGGGGTGCCGGGACGCAGCTCTATCGCGACGCCTACTCGCTGGCCTCGCGTGACGCGGTGCCGTTCATTACCTGCGAGTTCGACATCGAGCCGCCCAACCCGGCGTCCGAGCGTTTCCACGCCAGGCTGGGTTTTCGCGAAGTCGGCCGCCAGCAGCTCCATGGCGGCCGGAAGACCGTCTCGCTGCAGGCACTCGATGTTGCCGCGGGCAACACGCCGCTGGGCGATGACGGGATCGGATGAGGCGGCCATCGAAGAGGCGCGGCGGGCGGGAGCCGACCGCGCGCTCCCCGGTTACACCGGCGTTACCGGCGCCGCCTCGGGTGTCCGGGTCGTGCCGTCGCTCTCCATGAATTGCAACGCGTTGTAGTACGGCCCATGGAAACCGGCGGTCTCATACGACAGGGAAAGTTTGAAATCCTTGTCCAGATAACGTCGCGCCTGATCCTTGCCGACCGCGCCCTTCATGTCCTTGTACAGCTCCTGGACGAATTGCAGGCTTTGCTCGGCGCCCGGTTTGTAGTGGCCACTGGCATTGTTCTGGCCGGTGATCCGGCCGTTGTCGACGCACAGGCAGCCCGCCGCCAGCGTCGGCTGTCCGGACAGGAAGGTGGAGTGATGGAACCGGCCGATTTCCTTGGAGTGGGCGTAGAAGTATCCGGACGGGCTCAGCACGAAGATGGCCCAGCTCTTGTTCAAGTCGCCATCGCCGGTACGGTGGTTGCCGGAGTGAAACGGGGCGCCACCGTCGATGTCCCGGTAGTAGAGGCCGCCGCGGCAGACCAGGCGATACGGGATGCGCGCATTGTCGTCCAGGTAGGCCACTTCCTTGGCCCGGCCGGTCGTCGCGTCGGGCCACATCTTGTCGATGAACTCTTGCGCGTCGCTGGACGACTGGATCGTGTTGTCTGCCAGCCATTCCTGGAACGAGAGTCCGGTCGGGTTGTCCCATAGCGCGTAGTTCTGGTGCAGCACCGTTGCCTTCGAGCGGTGTCGCGGATCGAGGAACTCGGCGTGGTATTCCTGATTGGACAGCACCTTCGCCTTGCGACCGCGAATGCGCTCGTCGCGCATGCCGGTCATGCGCTGAAATGCCCGGAACGCTCGCGCGTAGGTGGTCGTCAGCAGCCCGTCCAGCTCGGCGGCCAGCGTCGTCACGCCATCGAATCGATGCGATCCACTGCCGCTGCCGACGTACTTGGCCGGCCGGAACGAGGTCTTGTTGGGATTGGCGTCGAACCACGCCTGGCAACAGGCACGCACCTTGACGATCGCGCGGCATTGCGCAAACGGGTCGGTTTCCAGATGCGCGTCGTCAATGGCCCCCTCGATCGCGGTGAGCACGGCCTTGCGCGAGCCCCACCCTGTCTTTGATTGCGAAATAGTTCTGAACTGCGCGCTGCTGCGAAGCCCGACGATCATGGAAAACCCCCTTTCCGTGCCATTCCAGGAAACGCAAGGATAGCGTCAGGAAGTGGGGCCGGGGGCGGTGGCTTTTTTTCCGCCGCACCGCATTCCTGCTGCGGGCATCGGGTGTCGCATCGCTCAAGGGCCTATGCTGGCGGTGCCATTACGCCAAGAGGTTTCACCCATGGGCAATGTCTCCGGCAAGACCGGCAACGGATTCACCTACGAAGGGGACTACCAGCCGCCGAGCGCCGGTCGCGTCCATTGGACGGCAACCTTCCGCCACAACGGCGACTACGCCGGCATGCGCCACGGCTGTGTGCACAACCTGCCGGGCGCTTCTGCCACGGACCTCGATGACGCCATCAAGGTCGACATCGAGTCGACGTGGACGGATGCCCATTGAGACGGACACCGCTACCAACGCTGCCGGGCAACCAGCGGATGAGGATAGCCACCCATACGGACCGGGTGTTCGAGGCCGTGTCGTGATCAAATAATCGACGCGGCGTGCCGGCCGCCTTGCCCTCAATCAATACCCATCCCAGCGACAGGATGTCCATGCATCGCCTCCCCGGCCTCGATCTGCTCCGTGCCATCGCCATCGTCTGGGTGATGCTGTTCCATTCGTTCATCGTCGGTGGCCTCGGCCCCGACTTTGCCTGGCTGTCGCGCTTTGGCTGGGCCGGCGTGGACATCTTCTTCGTGCTCAGCGGTTTCCTGATCGGCACCCAGGTACTGCGGCCTTTGCAACGTGGCGAGTCGTTCTCGTTCCGCGGTTTCTACGCGCGCCGTGCCTGGCGCATCCTGCCGGCGTTCACCATAGTGCTGGCGCTTTACGTGTTGTTTCCCGCCTTGCGCGAAGTGCCGGGGTTGCAACCGTGGTGGCAGTTCGCCACGTTCACGCTGAACCTGCTGATCGATTCGGCGCACAACTCCGCGTTCTCGCATGCATGGTCGTTGTGCGTGGAGGAACATTTCTATCTGGTCTTTCCATGCCTGGCGTGGTGGCTGACACGGCGCCCGTCGATGCTGAAGTTCACCGGCATTTGCGTGGCGATCGTCGTACTCGGCATTGCCTTGCGCACGACGGTATGGCTGCACGACACGGCACTCGACCCGCCGCGCAACTGGTTTCTCGAAGACATCTACTACCCGACGTGGATGCGGCTGGACGGCTTGCTGATGGGCATCATGCTCGCCGCGTTGCGGGTGTATCGGCCGCAGGCGTGGACGCGATGGCAGCGGCATTCGAATGCCGTGCTGGTCGGCGGCCTGGCGGTGGCTTGCCTCGCGCTCTGGCTGTTTCGCGATCGCACCGGCCTGCTCGCCAATGCGCTCGGCTGGCCACTGCTGTCGCTCGGCTTCGGGCTGCTGGTGTTCGCCGGCGCGGATCAGCGCAGCCTGATCGGCCGCTGGCGCGTGCCGGGCGCGGGTTGGCTCGCTGCGATTTCCTACAGCCTGTATCTCAGCCACAAGATCGCCTTTCATGTGGTGGAGACGACATTCGGTGCGCAACTGCAGGGGCACGCGTTGATGGCCTTTGCGACCTACGCCTCGGCGGTTCTTTTGCTGGGTGCGGCGCTGCATTACCTCGTCGAGCGTCCGTGCCTGCGGTTGCGCACGCAGTATGCTGAGCCGGGTCAAGGCAATCGGTTCGCCAGAATCCGGCATTTTCGGCGAGACGACCGGCGGCATGCCGGACCCTCGTCATCCGATGGCGGAGCCAATGCTTGGAGCGGTGCCGCACAAGTCGGCTCCGCGGCAGCAGAACAGGGCACATCCAAGTCACCCGTCTGACCCGATCACGCCGGATTTTTTCGGCGTCGGCGACGATGGCGAATGCCCTGATTCCGACAACGCGAGCTTGCAAGATTTTCTATTGACCAGGAGGACGCATGGGCAGGGTACTCAGGAAGCGCAAGAAGATCGATTACCACCAGATCAACCACAAGTACGACAAGCTGGGCTTCGCCAAGTCCAAGACCATCACCATCAAGGTGAGCAAGTTTTCAGGCTTGGTCGGCCGCGCGTCCTCGGCGCCACCGCAGACCAGCTGGCCGCTGCTGGGCATGCATGGCGGCGTCGATTACATCGCCGATATCATCAATGACGTGAACTGGATGGACGGCTCTGTCGACACGATCTGGTTACCGTTCAAATATCTCGACATTACCGGCCAGACGTTGCAGGGGATGTCGCAGGTTGTGGCTGGCGCGGATGCCGACGTCGAGGCGCGCGCGCATTTCGACGATGTCTCGGTCACCTTGCGCACCGCCTACGCGAGCACGCGAGTCACCGAAGCAGTAGGTGAGGCCGCTGCGGCGATCTGCATCCTGGAGAACTACCCCGGTTTCCAGATGATCTGGGGCGCACATGTGCATTCCGGTACCGGCATCGATCAGATCTGGCGCCGCGCCAATCACAACGGCAGCTTCAATTACCTGGTCGTCGAAGCGAAGGGGCCGGGTGCGGGTTTGATCTTTTCCCCGTTCCTGCCGACCGGCTACAACCAGATGGAAGAGGGCTGGGTGGTCAACCATCTGTACAGGATGGACAAGAACGGTCACGCGGCTGGAGAGGACATCGTGGCGAAACTGGGGCTCAAGTTCGCAGTCGCGCACAAAAATTTTGCGGGTGGCAGCAAGAGCTACTACGGCCTTGATGGCAGCAGTGCGCACAAGACCAGACCGAGCACCATCCACGGACTGGTCGTCAGCGCGTTCTGGCGTGCCGACGGACGCCTGGGCTACAACGCGGGAACACTCACGAAATATCTGTAGCGCGGCTCTACAATGAGCCGGTCTCTCCCGTTGCCCGATACCCGCGGACTGTCGCATGCCCGAGTTCGACATCAGCCACTTGCTGGATACCGGTACGCTCGCGGTGCGCAATGTCTGCTGCCGGGGTAACTGTCTTCATCGCAGTGCGGAAGAGTGCGCGTCGGCCACGCAGCTGGTGTTTCCTTATCGCGGCGTCTACATCCGCCATGTCGGAAGCGATCAGGCCGTGGCCGATGCCAATCATGTGCTGTTCTTCAATGCCGACGAGGGCTACCAGGTCAGCCATCCGGTTGAAGGCGGCGATGCCAGCCTGTCGCTCGATCTGTCGGAACCGCTGCTGCGCGAGCTGGCACCTGCCTCGCTCCTGAACCATCGCGGCACCGCGGGATTCCGTCGCCAGCATCAGCGCATCGACCCGCGTGCCCAGGCCCTTGTCGCGCTGCTGCGGCACGGTCTGGAGGGTGGCACGCTGGAGCCGCTGGAGGCGGAAGGCTTGTTGCTGACCCTGGTCTGCCGCAGCCTCGGTCCACGTACTTCGCACGCATCGGGAGCGACGCATGCGCGCCGCCGGCTGGCGGACCGCGTCAAGGTTCTGCTGGCCAGCGATATTTCCAGGCGCTGGACGCTGGCGGAGATCGCCACCGAGATCGGCGGCTCGCCGGTATACCTGACCCAGGTGTTCCAGCAGGTCGAGGGCCTTCCGCTGTATCGCTATCACCTGCGGTTGCGCCTGGCGCGGGCGCTGGATCTGATTGCGCGATACGACGACATCTCGGCACTGGCCGCCGAGCTCGGCTTCTCCAGCCACAGTCATTTCGCGGCGGCGTTCCGCCAGGCCTATGGCCGTTCGCCGACGGCGTTCAAGCAAGCGACCCGGCGTCTGTAGAAACCGCTAAAGATTTCGACAGCGGCCGCAAAGCCGAAATGGTCTCCTGAGCATGCCCGATAGGCGGGCCAATCAGAGAGATGCGGTCATGAATGAAAAAACCTGTGCAGCCTGCGACTGCGAACTCGACGCCACGGCGATCCAGGTCAGGATCGGTGCCAACGTGGTCGAAGTGTGCTGCGACGAATGCGCCACGAAACTGCGTGAAGCTAGCGCGAAGAAAGCGTCGTGAACGGCAAGGAGTTCTTCGCCGGCCGGCGCAGCGTCGAAACACCATCGGGCAGCATCAGCTACGTCGAAAGCGGCCGTGGCCCGGTCGCGCTGTTCGTGCATGGCGTGCTGCTCAACGGCTACATGTGGCGGCACCAGCTGGCACAGCTCGACGGGCTCAGGCGCTGCATCGCGGTGGATCTGCTGGCGCACGGCAACACCGAAATATCGGCAACCCAGGATGTTTCGGTCACGGCCAACGCGCACATGCTGGCGCAGTTCCTGGATGCGATGAAGATCGACCAGGTGGATCTGGTCGGCAACGACAGCGGTGGCGGCGTCTGCCAGATATTCGCCGCGCTGTATCCGGAAAGACTGCGCAGTCTTTCGCTCACCAACTGCGACACGCACGACAACTGGCCGCCCGAAGCATTCAAGCCGTTTGTCGCCATGGTCGCCGCCGGTGGTCTGGCGCAGACGCTGGATGCCATGCTCGACGACAAGACCGTCTACCGGTCGTCGCAGGCGCTGGGACCAGCCTACGAACGGCCGGAAGCCGTGGCCGACGACACCATCGAAACGTACCTGCGGCCGCACACCCGCACCGCACAGCGCCTGCGCGATGTCGAACGTTTCGTCAACGCGTTCGATTGCCGCCACACCGTCGATATCGAAAAGCAGTTGGCGAAAGTGCAGGCGCCCACGCTGATCGCCTGGGGCACGGACGACATCTATTTCGACCTGAAGTGGTCGCACTGGTTGCAAAAGACCATCCCCGGCACCAGGCGACGCGTGGAGTTCGAGTCCGCCCGCATCTTCTTTCCGGAGGAGCGTCCGAACGAGTTCAACAGCGAGCTCAAGGCGCACTGGGCTGCCAGTGCGGGGACGCATTCGAACTGACGGATCGTCATCGCGGATGGGATGTGCTTTCAGCTACCGGGCGGATTCGTCCAGCCCGGTAGCAGGATGTTCGCAACAGCAGTTCGGGAAGGAACGAAGCGAAATTACGCCGGCTGATGACCGGCCTCGCTCGCCGCTACCGCCAGGCCCGATACCACGCCCAGCGAAGGATCGCCCCGCACCAGCGGAAGGCCGGGGAAGCACGCCTGCACGCATTCGCTGACCTGTGGCGAACGCGAGGTGCCGCCGGTGAGGAAGATGCTGGCGGGAAGTTCGTCGAGGTCGTCGCGCACGCTAGCAAGGGTGCGCTCGAGCTGGCCGAGAAAGGTCGCGATGGCGTTGCGGAAATCCGTGCTGTCAAGCTCGACCGCCAGACCGTGCTCGATGAAGTCCAGCTCGACACGGTGATGGGGCGACGCGCTCAGGGTGATCTTGCTGCGCTCGGCCGCCTGGTTGAGGCGGGTGGTGGCGCCGGGTTCCTGCAGGGCGCGCAGGCGTGCGCCATAAGGTTCGTCGACGAGGCGGTAATCCTGCTGGCGGAACTCGCGCTGCTTGGGCAGGTTGTGCACGCTGGCGGCATCCACATAGCGGTGCGCCGGCATGCTGATCCGGTCCTTGCCCAGCTGCGGCATGAAGCTGTGCAGGCTGACGCTCACGTCGAGGTCGGTGCCGCCCCTGGGCAAACCCCAGCTGCGCGCGATGCGCGCCGCTTCGCCCCCGCCGAGCTGCGCATGGGCCACGTCGGTGGTGCCGCCGCCGATGTCGACGACCAGCGCGTACTGGCGTTGCTGCAGGTTGCGGTGGTAGTGCATCGCGGCGGCGGCCGGCTCTTCCAGAAACGTCACCGTGTCGAAGCCGGCCACGGCGGCGGCTTCGCGCAGGATCTCGATCGCCTGCAACGAGCCTTGCGCACCCATCGAGCTGCGAAATTCCACCGGCCGCCCGATCACCGCGCCACGCACCGGCACGCCGAACTGGCGGCTGGCGGTAAGCCGTATGTGTTCGAGGATGTGCGTGGCGATGTGCACGATCACCTGGCGCACCTGCGGGTCGAGCCGATAGCCGAACATCGACTTCGGCGACTCGATCAGGTTGCCGCCGCCGCTGTCCAGATAGCCTTCCACCGCCTCCTCGCCGAACAGCGCGTGCTGGAAACTGGCCACCGAGGCCGTGGCGGCGCGGGTCTGTTCCTCCATCCACTGCCGGCGCACCACGCGCAGCGCTTCACGATGCAGTTCGCCTTCGCTGCGTGACCCCGGCGCCTGCCCGCGTGCCGCGGCGGCTGCAGCCAGCTGGCGCTGCTGGGTTCTGGCCAGGCGCAGCTGGATCTCCAGTTGCGCCTCCATTGCGGGGGTCAAGGCGAAGTCGTTGGGATCCGGCACCCGTTCGGGGAAAAACACCGCCGTGCGGAACTGCTCGGCGTCGCCGAAGCGCACCAGGCTCAGCTCGCCGTCGATGATGGCCGCGGCGGCCGAGTAGCTGGTGCCGAAATCGATACCGATGTGCATGGGTCACGCTGTCGCTGTATGGCAGCCCGCAAGTATGACCGCTGCGCCAGCGCTGGCCTATGCACCGAGTGGTGAAGGCAGGGCGGTTACAGGGTCAACACTCGGTGCAGGCGCGGCAGCGGGCCGTCATCCGTTGACGAACGACAGGATGTTTCCGTCGGGATCCCTGAACCACGCGATGCGCCGCTCGCCAGCGACGTGGACGTCGCCCTCGAGATGGGTCTGCGGCATTTCGTAGTGTTCGAACCACACACCCTTGGCCTTCAGTGCGCGGGCGAGTTCGTCGACCTTGTCGCCCACGGTCCAGGTCAGCGCGGTGGCTTGGTTGGTGCCGGCGTATACCGAGCGATAGACGAGGATCGTCGAATGGCCGCAACGGTAGATCACCAGTGCCTGGCCTTCGGTGCTGCTGATGGCGAGCCCGAGTACGCCCTCATAGAAATTCCGCGCGACCGCGATGTCCCTCACGGCAATGTTGGCTGCTGCATCGTGGTTGCCCAGCATGGCGCACTCCTGCCTGATCGTCGTATCGACGCGACGATGCTGGGCATTCGGCGGTTAAGCACCCGGCACGACAGTGTGAGATTCCCTCATGCCGGAAGCGCCGGTTCACGCAAATGCCTTCGCCAGCCAGTCCACAAATACGCGCACGCGCGGCGATAGCTGGCGGCTGTGCGGGTACAGCAGCGAAACCGGCGAGGGTGTCGGCGGGTGCTCGGGCAATACCTCGACCAAGGTCTTGCCGGCCAGGTCGCGCTCGACGTGGTAGCGCGGTACCTGGATCAGGCCGAGGCCGAGCCGCGCGGCGGCGACATAGGTTTCGGCGTTGACGACGGAGGGGCGCGCGGGCAGCACGACGTTGCGCACGTCGTCGCCGGTGGTGAACTCGAGCGGTAACGGACTGCCGGTTGACGAGGAGACGAAGGCGATCATCTGGTGGCCGTCGAGATCGTCCGGCGTTTTCGGCGTGCCAAAGTGCTTAAGGTAGGCGGGGCTGGCGCAGGTGATTTCACCCAGCGTGGCCACGCGTCGGCCGATCATGCTGCTGTCCTGCAGCGGGCCCACGCGCAACACGCAGTCGATACCTTCGCGGACCAGGTCGACCAAACGGTCGCCTTCGCCCAGATGCAGTTGCATGTCCGGATACGCCGCCAGGAAATCGGGTAGTCGCGGCAGCACGAAATGCCGGGCCAGCGTGCCATGCACGTCGACGCGCAGGATGCCGCGCGGCCTGGAATCGCGGAAGCCCGCTTCGGCATCCTCGATGTCGGCGATGATCGTCCTGCAGCGCCGGTAGTACGCCTCGCCATCGAGGGTGGGGCTGACCTGACGAGTGGTGCGCTGCAGGAGTTGCGCGCCCAGACGCGCTTCCAGTTGCTTGATCGCACCGGTCGCGGTGGAGCGTGGCAGGCCGAGATCCTGCGCGGCCAGAGTGAAGCTGCGCCGATCGACGATGCGCATGAACAGGCGCATGGCATCCAGGGTATCCAGCTGGCGCATTGTGCTGTCTATCCGAATAGTGTTGGCTGATGCGGGTAGATTATCCTCAAGGCCGCGCTAATCATACTTACTCCCACAGCCGAATGGTTCGGCGCTGGAGAGCAGGCATGAACGAGAACATCAGCAAAGTCGCGATCGTCACCGGCGCCTCGCGCGGCATCGGCGCCGCGGTGGCCAGACGTCTGGCCCGCGACGGTTTCACGGTGGTGATCAATTACGCCGGTGATGTGGCGGCGGCCGAAGCGCTGGCGCGCGACATCGATGCCAGCGGTGGCCACGCGCTCGCCGCACAGGCGGATGTCAGCGATCCGGTGGCGGTACGCCAGTTGTTCGATGCGGCCGAATCCGCGTTCGGCGGGGTGGATGTGCTGGTCAACAACGCCGGCATCATGCAACTGGCGAACCTGGCCGATGCCGACGACGCGGCATTCGACCGGCAGATCGCGGTGAATCTCAAGGGCAGCTTCAACACGTTGCGCGAGGCGTCCACGCGACTGCGTGCCGGTGGCCGCATCATCAATTTTTCGTCCAGCGTGGTTGGCCTGCTGCAGCCGGGCTACGGCATCTATGCCGCCACCAAGGCCGCCGTCGAGGCGATGACCAGCGTGCTGGCGAAGGAGTTGCGCGGTCGCAACATCACCGTCAACGCGGTCGCGCCCGGTCCCACCGCGACCGATCTGTTCCTCAACGGCAAGTCGCCGGAGCTGATCGACCGTCTGGCCAGACTGGCGCCGCTGGAGCGGCTGGGCCAGCCCGAGGACATCGCCGATGTGGTGGCGTTCCTTGCCGGCGCCGACGGCGGTTGGGTCAACGGCCAGGTGCTGCGCGCCAACGGCGGAATCATCTGAACTCGCGGACGCGCCGCGTTCGCGGCGCGCATCCAATCCATTCGAAGGAGTCATCCCATGCAACAGGTCATCGTGATCACCGGCGCGTCCAGCGGTTTCGGCGCACTCACCGCACGCGCACTCGCCGATGCGGGTCATGCCGTCTACGCCGGCATGCGCGAGACGGAAACGCGCAACGCGCCACAGGTGGCATTGCTGCAACAGTACGCCGCGGAGCATGCGGTGGATCTGCGCGCGGTGGAGCTGGATGTAGCGTCGGAGGCCTCGGTCGAGCAAGGCATCCGGGCCGTGATCGCCCAAAGCGGTCGTCTCGACGTGATTATCCACAACGCCGGGCACATGTCGTTCGGTCCGGCCGAGGCGTTCACGCCCGAGCAGTTCGCGCAGCTGTACGACACCAACGTGCTGAGCACCCAGCGGGTGAATCGCGCCGCGCTGCCACAGCTGCGCAAACAGGGGCGCGGCCTGGTCGTGTGGGTATCCAGCAGCAGCGCGCGCGGCGGTACGCCACCGTATCTGTCACCGTACTTCGCGGCGAAGGCGGCGATGGATTCGCTCGCCGTCAGCTACGCCAGCGAGCTGAGCCGCTGGGGCATTGAGACCTCGATCATCGTGCCCGGCGCCTTCACCAAAGGCACCCATCATTTCGCGCATTCGGGCAAGCCGGCCGACGCCGCGCGTGCGGCGGAATATGACAACGGGCCGTATGCCGGCCTGCCGGAGCAGAGCCTGCACGGCCTGGCCGCGCTGGAACCGGCCGATGCCGATGCCGGCGCGGTAGCGCGCGCCATCGTGGACGTCGTCGACGCGCCATTCGGTCGGCGGCCGTTCCGCGTCCACATCGATCCGTCCAGCGACGGTGCCGAGATCGTCAACGGCGTGGCCGACCGGGTGCGCGCCGAGTTGTTCTGGCGGATCGGCTTGCAGGATCTGTTGCGCCCGGCGCAAATCGCGGATCGCCCGTAAATTGCGCGCCATCGATGTGTGATGCCAACGGCGAGTAGCCGCACCCATGGATGGCAGGCGCGCAGGGCGGCGCTTACTCGCAGCGCGGCTGATGGCTCATGCCGGTGCCTGAAAGGGACGTCATGCAGCTTCCTGAATCCGAGCGGCTCACGCTGCGGCTACCCGGTTGCGTGAAAGAAGATATTTCGCGCGCAGGTTGTCGTACGACTCCAGATGATCGTCCAGCCACAGCTTGAATTTCGTGGTGAACAAGTCAATCGACGGCCTTGCCTCCTTTCGCATCAACCCGAGGTGCTGTCGCCACCGGTGTCGTCGCGGCTTGGCATGGCGATCGCCCCATCGCCATGCCAGATCAGCGTACAGATGCTCAAAGAAAGCCGTCTCGGGCAGGGGTACACATCCGGGTGTGCCTGGCAAGCAAGGTTTGCACGACAGTCGTGCCTGAGCGCGGACATCCAACGATAAAAGTCCGTTGCACAGCGCGTATCTCCATCAACTGAAGCCGGAAGCTCAAACCCGGCCATCCGAGTTCAAACGCACCCGAATCCGGGCGGTCGACGTGTGAATGAATCGGGAGGCATGTTCCATGTCGCGAAACACTGACGAGGCAGGAAGCTGCAGTTTTCGGATGTGGCAGCGCAGGGTACGGAGCAACTTCGCTACGCGCATTGCAACCGCTTTCAGACGGATCGCGCCGAGGTGACGTTCAGCCGCGCCGATGCCGATTACGCCGTGTTCGACTTCACCGAGAGCGGCAAGCGCCGCGCGGGCGTGCATGTCACTACCGCGGACGGCGCGGCGAATGAGGTTAGCTGCGTCGGGCCGATCCACGGACGGCTGAACTCGCTCGGCCAGCGTCTGCCGTGCGACAACGACAGCACGTTCAATGGTGGGCAGTGCCCATGACTTCGCTGGACGTAGTGGACGGCGCGGGTCAGGGCTGTTGCGGCGCCGTGTCGCCGTCGTCACCGGGATGTGCGTCGGCCGCAGGCACACCGGCGAACGTCAGGGTCCGGCCGTTGGCGTCTGCCAGGGTGAGCAGAGGGGTGTGGCCGGCACTCGACAGGATCAGCGTGGGCCCACCCTGCAGCACGGTCGTAATGGTGGTATCGCGCTGGGTCAGCGTCGGGTCGGCGCAGGCCATCCTGGTCTGCAGCAGCTGTGTGGTGACGAGATGGCCTTCGACGATGCGGTAGCTGCCGCTGATGCGGTTGCAGGCGTTGCTCACGCTGATCCGGTCGGCGCTGAAATCGAGTTGCAGCGGTTTGTCCGGCAGACCCAGCAGTGCGTCGAGACGCCTGTTGCTGCCGTCAACGGCATCGCGCAATTGCCAGTGCTGGCGTGAGAGCGTGGTGCTGGAAATCGTGACTGCGGCGTCGGCCTGCGGCGCGGTGGCGGCGCGTGTGGCTGCATCGGGCCCGGCCATGCAGGAGGCGAGCGTGAGCGGGAGCAACATGAGCAGGGCTTTCATGCAATGCCTCCGGGAGCGGTGGTCGGGACAGGTTAACGCGCTGCGCTGCATGGCGCACCGCGCCTGGCAGGCGGCGCAGGTGCAGCGTTCAGGTAATCCGGCTGCTGTATGCCGGCGGACAGGCCCATGCGCGCTGGTGTCATGCGTGCTTGCGCCGGTGCGCGGCTGTGTTATGACAACAGCAACATCCCGTGCAGGATTTTCCCGTGTTGCCTCGCCGTCATCATGTCCTTCGTTGCTTCGCCGTGCTGCTCCTGCTGCTGGGGGCGACACTGCATGCACAGACGCCGGCGGAGCCGCCGTTGAGTCCGGTGGCCGAGCAGATCCGCGAGCGCATCGAGCAGTGGCGTGCCGTGCAAGCGGACGCAAGTACGCCGCCGGAGCTCGATCAGGCGGTGATGACTTTCTATGAGCAGGCCCGATTTGCGCCGGCGTGGACGCGGTCGGACAACCTCGACCAGTTGTTCGCCGCACTGCGTGATGTGGCGGGTGACGGCCTCGACCCGGAAGACTACGCGCTGGGCGAACTGCAGCGCCGCCGCAGCGTGCTCAGCGATCCGCAGGCGACCGCGCAACAGCGCGCCCAGTTCGACCTGCTGGCCACCGACGCCTGCTTCGCCGCGCTGCTGCACCTGTACCGGGGCAAGGTCGATCCGGCCACGCTGGATACGCACTGGAATTTCGATCCGCGTCAGATCGAGCAGGCGCGCGGCCTGCAGGCCTTGCGCGACGCGCTGGCGCCGGGTGCGATCACCGGCCTGTTCGAGCGTGCGCGACCGCAGCACCCGCTGTACGGCCGGCTGCGCACAGCACTGGCGAAACTGCGCGAGGTGGCGGCGCGAGGTGGCTGGCCGCTGCTTGCCGACGGCGCCACCCTGAAGCCCGGTGTCAGCGACCCACGCGTGCCGCTGCTGCGCGAGCGCCTGCGGCTGGGCGAATACCCGGCCGGCGATGCCACCGACGACCATTACGACTCCACCCTGGAGGCCGCGCTCAGGCAGTTCCAGCGCGAACAATATCTGATCGCAGATGGCCACCTGGGCAAAGCCACGCTGGCGGCACTGAACGTGCCGGTGGCCGCGCGCATCGGCCAGCTCCGGGTGAACCTGGAGCGGGCGCGCTGGCTGCTGCACCAGTTGCAGGGGCGCTTCGTGGTGGTCGATATCGCCGGTTACCAGGTGATCTACTACAACGACGGCAAGCCGGTCTGGCGCGCGCGCGTGCAGGTGGGCAAACCATACCGCAGCACACCGGTGTTCAAGTCGACGATCACCTACATCACGCTCAACCCGACCTGGACGGTGCCGCCCACCATCCTGAAGAACGACGTGCTGCCCAAGCTGCGGCGGAACGCCGGCTACCTCGCCGCCAACCGCATCCGCGTGTTCGATGGACGCGGCCGCGAGCTGGCGCCTGCAAGCGTGAACTGGGCCAGCCCGCGCGGCGTCGTGTTGCGCCAGGATGCGGGCCCGGGCAATTCGCTGGGGCGGCTGGCGATCCGCTTTCCCAACGACTACGCGGTCTACCTGCACGACACGCCACACCAGGAGCTGTTCGCCAACGAGCAGCGCGCGAACAGCTCCGGCTGCATCCGGGTGGAGCGTCCGCGCGAACTGGCCGAACTGCTGCTCGATGATCCCGTCGCGTGGAATCGCGCTGCCATCGACCGCGCGATCGACACGCTGAAGACCCAGACCGTGATGCTGCGCGAGCCGGTGACGCTGTTGCTGGCGTACTGGACGGTGGACCTGCACGATGGCGGCCGGCCCGGCTTCCGCCCCGATGTCTACCAGCGCGATGGCAACCTGCTGGCCGCACTGGATCGCCCGCGGCGGTCGCCCTGGCTGGTCGTCACCGGCACGCCGGGCACCCGCTGAAGCCATTGCAGGCTCAACCGGCAAAAAAAAAGCCGCGCCGGGCAGGACCGGGCGCGGCGAACGTTTGAACCGACCACTGCCAGGTGCATCGGCGCCGTCGACGTGAGCCGTCACGACCCGGACAGTGTGACTCTGGTGCGTCTCAGGGACTGGGACCGGCTTACGCGGCAGCGTGACCGGCGGTAGCGGCCGCTGCGGCAGCTGCTCATGACGCGCTAGCGTCGTCTTCCGCGCCCGGCACCGGCTTTCGCGGCTTGCGCGGCCCTGGCGCGGAGTGCCGCCCGTGCGTCGCGTCGATCGCGTCAATCCAGCCTGCGCGCGAATCGGGAAAGGCATCGGCGTAGGGTACGTATGGCTTGATGTCGAGGATCGGCGTGCCGTCGAGCAGGTCCATGCCGCGCACGCGCAATGCGTGCGCCCCGACTTCGACCAGCTCGACTGCGGACAGCCCGATCGGGTTCGGGCGGTGCGGCGAGCGGGTGGCCAGCACGCTGCGCTTACCGCCACCACGCGGTGGCCGTACTTCGGCCTTCCAGCCTTCGCTGCGATGGAACACGAATACCAGCCAGATCCGCTCGAAGCCGGCGAGGTCGCGGAACGCAGCGGCGGGGAAGCCCTCCACAAATTCGATGGTGGCCTCGGCCGCCGCTTCCGTCTCGGTGCCGGCAATCACGGTGGACTGGTGCGGCGCGTCGATCCGGCGCACGTACGGCGAGCGCACGAATGCGATGGGCGGGCAGGAGAATGCGATGGGGGTATCGTGCATGGCGGACATGATGCGGCATTATCCATCCCTGCACCGCTTCCCCCTTGGTTCCATGAACCTTCCCCCGAGGACGCCATGAAATACCTGGTGATGATCTATAGCGACGACACCCTGCTGGGCGCGCTGCCCGAAGGCGAATTCGACACGATGATGCACGGCTGCTTCATGCACGCGGACGAACTGCAGAAAGACGGACACCTGCATGATTCGCAACAGCTGGAGGCGCCGGCCACGGCGAAGACCCTACGGGTGCGCGACGGCCGCGTCAGCGTGGTCGACGGGCCGTTCGCCGAGACCAAGGAATACCTGGGCGGTTTCAACCTGATCGAGGCCGAGAACATGGACGAGGCGGTGCGGATCGCCTCGGAATTCCCGTGGTCGCGCACCGGCGCGATCGAAATCCGGCCGGTGCGCGACATGAATGCAGTGCGCCGCCGCGTGGGCGCGTGACGATCGGCGCTTCCCCCGTGGCGACGGACGCGCCACCATGCGATTCCCGCCTGCCGTGATCCGCCCATGAATTCCTCCGACGACGACTACGATGGCGAGCGCGAATTCGACGATGTCGATGAGGACTCGGTTGAGGCGAAGGTCTGGCAGCTGCTGCTGCTGATCAACCCCGGCGACGAGGAAACCGCGCTGCTGCAGTTCAATGACTACCGCGAGGCGATGGCCGACGCGGATGCCGACGGGGTCGAGCCGATCGAGGTGATCGGCCGGGTGATCGACTGGCGCTCCGGCTTCATCGTCGACGCGAACGACCTGCGTTCGCTGGTGCAGGCGGTGAACGAATTGTCCTCGCGCTGGAATCTTTCGATCGACTGGAACGGCGATCCGGACGATGACGAATTCTTCGACGACATGGACGCGGCCGAACTGTTCTCGATCGCCTACGACCGCCTGGCCGAGTTCGGCTACACGCTGTGGGCGTGGGAAACCGATGGCGACACCTATGCGGGCTGGATGACGCTGACCCGCGACGGTGAACCGCTGCGCGAGCTCGCCACCGCGCTGGGCATCAACCTGCGGCTGGGCAGTGAAGTGAGCTGAGCGGCGGGCGGTGGGCTAGTCCGCCAGCGCGGTGTCCACCGGCCGTCCGGCCAGCCACAACGCCAGGTTCCTGACATAGCGTTCGATCGAGCGTTGCGCCTCTGGCGAATGCGCCAGGGCGTCGCCCGGCGGTTCGGCGACGAAGCTGGGTGCGCCCAGCTGCGGATTCCAGTTGTAGTCGGCGAAGTGGTGGAAGGTCGACTGCGCGATGGCGGGTCCGCCATCGGCCGAGGGCTCGAACGCCACCACGAGGTTGAATTCTGCGCCGCTGACCGTGCTGCGGCCGGTCGCGATCACCCGCGCACTCGGATCGTCCGCCGGCTTGCCGACGGCGCCTTCATGCGGATGCGCAGGCAGGCAATGCACGGTGCCGTCGGGCGAGTCCGGATCGGTCAGCACCGCATGCAACGGCGCGCTGATCCGGATGTGCTGGAAATCGCCATTGGCACCGGAATGGTAGTTGGGCCACAGGATGTCGCTGGCGAAGGTATCGTCGATGCAGTGACGCGCCGGGTCGGGCTCGGGATGCTTCGAATGGAAGAAATGCGCGGCACCGACGCCGCCCAGCGTGCACACCGAACAGCCCAGATCCATGTGGTCGCGCGTCACCAGCAGGCCGCCGCCGCGCTGGCGGAAACGCGAGATGGCGGCGCAGTCTTCCTCGGTGAGTCCGTCGCCGGTATCGACGGCGAACAGCCACATCTCATCGAACGATGACGTGTCCAGTTGCGACAGCACGCTGTCGGGCGCCCCGGACGGATCGCGGTCACGCGCCGTCACCTCGAACAGCGGCGTGCCGGCCATGTCGCGCAGGCCGGCCAGATAGTCGCGCAACAGGCCGAAGCGGCCGATATGCCAATCGTCGATGACGGTGGGAATCGTCGTCTGCAGCAGGATCTTGCTGGGCTGGCTCATGTCGTGTGCTCCGCAGGTCAGTAGTAGCGCGGGATCGGTCCGAGTTGCGGCGTCATCCGGTCGCGCAGGTCGAACGTCACCTCATCCACATAGCACCAGCCCCAGCCTTCCGGTGGGTCGTAGCCTTCGATGATCGGATGCCCGGTGCCGTGAAAGTGTTTGGTGGCGTGGCGGTTCGGCGAATCGTCGCAGCAGCCGACATGCCCGCAGGTGCGGCACAGGCGCAGGTGCAGCCAGACATCGCCGGACTGCAGACATTCTTCGCAGCCGCGCGCGCTGGGCGTGACATCCTGAATGCCGTCGAGATGGTTGCATCGATTGGCCATCGAGAGACTCCATAGAGATCCGGAAAGGCCGCCGGTGCATGAAGGCAAGGGCGGGCCGGACGTTTATCATAGGCCGACTTTCGGCTTCTGTTCCGATAGGACCACGCGTGGATGAAAAGGTTGACCGCATGTTGCAATTGATCGGTTTCGACGGCGACGACACGCTGTGGCACAGCGAGGGTTATTACCGGCAGGCGAACGAGGAGTTCGCGGCGATCGTCGGGGGCTACGTCGACCTGGCCGACAGCCACGTCCACGACAGCATGCTGGCGACCGAGCGGCGCAATCTGCAGCTGTTCGGCTACGGCGCCAAGGGCATGACCCTGTCGATGGTGGAAACCGCGATCGCGATCACCGGAGGACGCATTTCCACCGCCGACATCCATCGGCTGGTGGAGATCGGCAAGACCGTGCTGCAGCATCCGGTGGAACTGTTGCCGGGGATCCGCGCAGCGGTCGAGGCGGTGGCCGAGCACCATGCGGTGGTGCTGATCACCAAGGGCGACCTGTTCCATCAGGAGAAGAAGGTCGCGCAATCCGGACTGGCCGGGCTGTTCCGGCGCATCGAGATCGTGTCGGAGAAGAACGCGGACACCTACCGGCGCGTGCTGGCCGAGTTCGACCTGCAGCCGGCGCAGTTCGCGATGGTCGGCAATTCGCTGCGCTCGGACATCGAGCCGGTGGTGCGCCTCGGCGGCTGGGGCGTGCACCTGCCGTATCACGTGACCTGGGCACATGAGCTGGAGCACGGTCTGGGCGAGGACGAGCAGCACGTGGTCACGGTGGATGCGCCATCGTCGATACCGGCCGCGATTGCGCAGTTGCGTGAACGGGCCGCGGCCTGAATCACGGCCCGCGTGCAACCATGGCGGTAGTCACCAGGTTCATCCGATTCGAAGCGCTACACCATGCACGCTTTGCTGTTCGACAAGTTCGGTGGTCCCGAGGTGTTGCGCTGGGGTGAACGACCCGATCCGATCCCCGCGCCGGGTCAGGCGCTGCTACGCATGCGCAGCGTCGGGCTGAATTTCGCGGACGTCTACCGGCGCAACGGCAACTATCACCTGAGTGGTACGGCGCCCTGGGTCCTGGGTTACGAAGGCGCGGGAGTGATCGAACAGGCGGCTGCGGGCGACCAGCTGTTTCCGGTCGGCACACGGGTCGGTTTCGCCGACATGCCGCAGGCAAATGCCGAGCTGGTCGCGGTGGATATCGACAAGCTGATTCCACTGCCGGACGACATCACGTTCGATACCGCCGCCGCGACGCTGTTGCAGGGACTTACTGCGCAGTACCTGGTGACCGACAGCTACAAGGTCCGGCGCGGTGACGTGGCGGTGGTGCACGCGGCGGCCGGCGGTGTGGGCCAGCTGCTGGTACAGATGTTGAAGGTACGGGGAGCGACCGTGCTGGGTGTGGCGTCCAGTGCATCGAAACGCGCCGCGGTGTTGGCAGCCGGCGCGGACGCTGCGTGCGGCTACGACGATCTTCCGGCGCAGGCGAAGCAACTGGGTGCAGGCCGGGGTGCCGACGTGGTCTACGATTCGATTGGCCGCACGCTCGGCGACAGCCTCGCCGCGGCGCGCATCGGCGGCACGGTGGTGTTCTACGGCATGGCGGCGGGCGATCCGGATCCGGTCGATCCGCGCCTGCTGATGGATCGTTCGCTGACGCTGACCGGTGGCGATCTGTGGAACGTACTGACCAGTGCCGCGATCCGCCGTGAGCGCGCAGCGGCGCTGTTCGCGCAGATCCGTGCCGGTAAGCTGCGGCCGAACATCGCAGCCCGCTTTGCACTCAGCGATGGCGGCAGCGCGCATGCGTATCTGGAAAGCCGTGCGGCGATCGGCAAGGTACTGCTGACACTGTGAGATATCGCAGCGCGGTGCCTCATGCACACCGGGCGCGGGCTCATTCCGCGATGTCTGCCGGCTTGTCGTCGTCGAAGCCGGTATAGCCCTCGGGGAAGATCGGCGTGCCATCGTCTTCCAGCCCGAGCATGTCGGCCAGCGCCTTGGCGGCGGCGGTCTCGGCGACGGTCTTGTCGCGAAAGCTGCGGTTTTCGCAGATCGCGAAATACATCGGGAAACCGTTCCCGCGCGGAGTGACCGCGAGATATGCCGTGTAGCGCGAGCCTTCGAGGGTGGCGCCGGAGCGGGCCAGGTAGTTGTCGAACTCGCGCTCGGCCATGGTCATCACCTCGATCGGAAAGCGTGCAGTGTATCGCGTGGCCCGGTTGCCTCATCATGTCGCAATGACCGACGAACTTTCCGTGCCGCGCATCGTGCTGGACACCAACGTGTGCCTGGATATGTTCGTGTTCCATGAGCCGCAGTCCGCTGCGCTGCACGTGGCGATGCAGAGCCGCACGATCGAGGCGGTCACGCGTGCCGATTGCCGCGCCGAATGGCTGCGCGTGCTGCACTATCCGCAAGTGCCGGTCAGCGACGTCACGCGACCGGCGATCGAGGCGGCGTTCGATGCACTGGTTCGTTGCCTGCCCGATGAGCTGGCAACGCCATCGGCCGATGGGCGACTGCCGCGCTGCGCCGATCCGGATGATCAGATGTTTCTGGAGCTGGCGCAGGCATCGGGTGCGCGCTGGCTGGTCAGCAAGGACAACGAATTGCTGAAGCTGGCGCCGCGTTGTGCCCGTGACGAGCTGTTCTGGATCGGTCTGCCGCAGGCGTGGTCGCTCCGCAAAGCTTGAGCGTCGCATCGCCGGCGGTCCGGTCATGTGCTGTACTTGAGCGCCCACCTGTCGAGGTGCGCTCATGCTTACGCCCTGCAGCATCGACTGCCCGTACTGCGGCGAGTCGATCGATATCCTGATCGACGCGTCGATCCGCAGCCAGCAATACATCGAGGATTGCCAGGTGTGCTGCCGACCCATCACCTTGCGGGTGGAGATCGACGCCGAGGGCGAACCGCAAGTGCATGCGTCGGGTGAGAACGAGGCCTGACTTTCAGATGGCGAGGTTCGCCGACTCGATGAGGGCGATGCCGCGGGCCTGCAGCGTGGCGCGGGTGGCGTCGTCGCTGGTCGGTGTCACCGGGCGGCTGAGATCCCACAGCAGGCTGGCGCGAACGCCGAGTTCCACGGCGTCCTGCGCGGTCCACAGCACGCATATGTCGCGCGCCAGTCCGCATACGAACACTTCATCCACGCCGCGTTCGCGCAGCCAGCCGGCCAGGCCGGTGCTGGGACGCGCGCCTTGCGGCCCGTGGTTTTCGCGAAAGCCGCTGTAGGAGTCCACGGCCGGGTCGCTACCCTTGCGGACTACCGCATCGAGCGCCGTCCAGTCGATGCCCGGATGCAGCTCGGCGCCAGGCGTGCCCTGCACACAGTGATCCGGCCACAGCGTCTGCGGCTGACCGTGCAGCGCGATCTGCTCGAACGGTGCGCGACCCGGATGCGAGCTGGCGAACGAGATATGCCCGCGTGGATGCCAGTCCTGGGTGGCAACGACGTGAGAAAACACGCGCGAGCGCAGCAGGCGGTCGACACCCGGCACGATCGCCTCGCCCTGGTGGCAGGCGAGCGTGCCGCCGGGCATGAAGTCCGGTTGCACGTCGACGACGATCAACGCGGCATGGGGCGAGAGGGTGCGGCTCATGCTGGGGTTCCGCGGGTGGGCAGGGCGAGAGTCTAGCGCGGTGGCGCCGAGGTCGAATGGCGGTGCAGGCATAATGGGATGGGCAACGACAGACGGAAGCCGCGGCAACATGCATTACGACCAGAGTTGGATGGGCTACGGCATCGTCGGTGGGTTGGAAGCTGGAGCCATTTCGGTGCTGGCCGGATTGCTGCTGTTCGGCCTGTTCCACTGGCTGGGCCGACGCCATGACTGGAGTTACGGCCCGCAGATCGGCTGGTCGTTCCTGCTGGCGACGGTGCTGACGGCCAGCGGCGATCTGTGGGACCTGTTCTATTTCAACTACGCACGACTGCAGTCGCTGCAGCTGCTCAAGGCCAAGCTGGCGCAGGTGCATGACCCGGATGGCATCGGTACGCGGGTGTTGTGCGAATTGTTGGGCGTGGCGCTGGGTGTCTACATCGGCTGGGTTTTGTGCAGCCGTCGGCGCGGCGACGGACGCGGGTCTGATTGAGGCATCGGCACCGGCCGGCTTTCAACGGGTTGCCGGGGCAGGCGGCAACCGGTGCGCGAACATCCACGGCCATAGTTCAGCGGTGGCATAGGCCGCCTCCCATGAGCCGTGCCCGACACCGGGGAACTCGGTGTAACGGACATCGTCGCCACGCGTCTTGAGGGCAGCGTGCATGCGCTGCGATTCTTCCGGCGGCACCACATCGTCGATGGCGCCGTTGAAGATCCACACCGGCAGTTTGCCGATGTGTGCGGCAACCCAGGCATAGGGATCGGCGACATCGGCAGGAACGCCCTGCACGTGCAACCGGTCGCTATCGTTGGGATGGCGAATGCCGCCGCAGATGATCGCGGCAGCGGCGAACATGCCGGGATGATCCAGCGCGATCTGCCACAAGCCGTAGCCGCCCATCGACAGGCCGGTGAGGTACAGCCGTTGGCGATCGCCGTGGTAAGTCGCGATGCTGGCGTCCAGCGCCTGCAGCGCCATCTGCTCGATTTCGCCGCTCCAGGCGCTGTCTTGCGGTGCCTGCGGAATCACCACAACAGCCCGGAAATCCTTGCCGTGCCGCCTGAGCCACGGCGGCAGGCCCTGGCTGAGCTGGCTCTGGTTGTCGCTGCCGCGCTCGCCGCTGCCGTGCAGGAACAGCACCACCGGCCACGAGCGTTTGGCCGTCCAGCCGTCCGGAACGTATACCTGGTAGCGATACGTCTTGCCGTGCAGGTCGAGCGAGTGCTCGACAAAGCGCGCGGGCGCGCCGGCATGGCTGGCGAGGCTGGCGGTCATCATGAAAAGCAGGGCAGTGAGGTAGCGCATGCGGGGAGAGCCATGGCGGGGTGCTCCAGTTCATGATGATGCGGCGCCGTGGGCAAGCCGCAGCGCAGCATGCGCGACACCACCTACAGCAGCGGATCGAACAGCCGCGCCACGTGCATCGCCACCCGGCGCAGGTACGGCGCGTCGCGGTACTCGCGTTCGTCCACGGCGCGGGCGTGGCTGAAGTCGGCCGTCAGCATCGCCGCCACGTCGGCGGCAAAGGCCCGATCGACGGCCATGGCGGCGACCTCGAAATTGAGCCGGAACGAACGGCTGTCCAGGTTCATGCTGCCGATGGCGGCGGTGTCGCGGTCGATCAGCAGCGCCTTCTGGTGCAGGAAGCCGGGCTGGTAGCGGAACACGCGGATGCCGGCGCGCACTGCGTGATGGGCGTGCATGGTGGAGGCGAGAAACACGGTGCGGTGATCGGGTCGGGCGGGAATCAGCACACGCACATCGACTCCGCGCAGCACCGCCAGCTGCAACGCCGCGCGCACGGCGTGGTCGGGCACGAAGTACGGCGTGCTCAACCACACGCGCTGGCGCGCCGCGTTGATCGCCGCGGTGAAGAACAGCGAGCCGGTTTCCTGCGGATCGGCCGGGCCACTGGCCACGATCAGCGCGCTGGCATCGCCGTCGCCGGGTGGCGGCAGCAGCAGTGGCGGCGCGGCACCGGTGATCCACTGCCAGTCATCGGCGAACAACTGCTGCAGGTCGGCCACCGCCGGTCCCTGCAGTTCCAGCTGGGTATCGCGCCACGGCGCCAGCGGCGGCTTCAGGCCCAGGTATTCGTCACCCACGTTGAGCCCGCCGACGAAGGCACGCGTGCCGTCCACCACCACGATCTTGCGATGGTTGCGAAAATTCAGCTGCAGGCGATTGCGCCAGCGATGCGTGGCGAACCGATGGATTGCCACGCCGCCAGTGCGCAGTGTGGTGACGTAATGCCGCGGCAGCGCGTGGCTGCCGATGCCATCGAACAACACGCACACGCGCACGCCGGCTGCCGCGCGCTCCAGCAATATCTGCTGCAGGCGCCGGCCGAGCGCGTCGTCGTGGATGATGAAGAACTGCACCAGCAGGCAGTACTCGGCCGCAGCCATCGCCGCCAGCATCACGTCGAACGCCGGTTCGCCGTCAATCAGCAAACGCAGCCGGTGGCCGCTGCGGAATGGTCGCCCCTGCAGTGCGCTGATCGCCGCGAAGCGGGCGCAGCCCGGATCGGCCGGCAGTGCGTCCGGGGCTGCGGGCAGGGCGTGCGATGGCTGTATCGGATGGGCGACGCGGTAACCGAGGAAGCGGCTGGAGCCCAGATACAGGTATGGTAGCAGGGTCGCGTAAGGCAGCAACATCAGGCCGAGTGCCCAGCCGATCGCACCCTGCGGCGTACGCGCGTGCATCACCGCATGCATCGCCGCGAACACGCCCAGCAGATGCAGCAGAACGATGCCGGTGGTGAGTGCGCTGGCGGTCATCGCGGGCGCTGCGGACCGGTCAGCCGGTCAGCAATTGATCGGCCAGGTGGCGGGCCTGCTGGCGAATCTCCGGCATCGCGGTGGATTCCCACAAGGTACCGCGCAGCAGACTGCCGATGGCGAAAACATGTGGCCAGTGCGTCGGGGTCTCCTGGGCGCCATCGCGCTGCAGATGGCCGTCCGTATCGGACAGCACGCCGAGACCCAGCGGGTCGGGCGCGATGTGCGCGTTGGTCAGCAGCTGGCTGATCAGCCGATGCTGGGTCCGGCGCACGTCGGTGTTCAGGCCGACGGTCTGGATCACCAGGTCCGCGGTCAGCGTATGCGTCTGGCCGGCCCGGACCAGAGTCAACTGCACGGCGTCGCCGGCGACCTCGACTGACTGCATGCGTCCGCGCTGGCGTTGCAGCCGGCCACCCTGTTCCAGTGCGGTGAGCGCTTCGCGCACCTGCGGCGGCATGCGGTGACGAGCGCGTTCCCACGCCCAGCGCGCATGACGCATGAAGCGCGCGCGCTGTTCCAGCGGCAGTTCGCCCCACAGGCCGGGCAAATGCGGCCGCAGGCTGTCGACGATGGTGCGCCATTCGCTGCCATGCTGCGTGATTGTTTCGCGCAGCAGGCGTAGCCAGTGGCGGATATCCGGCGCGTCGCGCATGGCTTCGATCAGCTCGGCGCTGTCGTCGGCGGGCACGGCAGCTGCGTGCAGATGCGCCTCGGGCAGCAGGCCGTGGCGCGAGATTGCAATGAACGCGGTCTGCGGCCAGCGCGCGGAGAGTTCCAGCAACACGTCGACCGCGGTCAGCCCCAGCCCGATCAGCACCACCTTGCGCGGCGGCTCCGGCCACGCATCGCGATGGGCCAGCAGACGCCACGGATCCACCACGTAGCGACCGCAGTCCAGCGCCGCGGTACTGACCCCCGGTAGCGGCTGCGGCGGCAGCGCACCCAGCGCCAGCACGGCAGCGTCCACACGACGGCTCTCCTCGCCGTGGATCACGGTGACGCCGTCGCGCTCAGGCACCAGCGCATCGACCGCGAACGGAATGATGTTCACGTCATGGCCATGCGCGTTGCCTTGCTGGAGTGCGCGCGCCACTTCCGCCTCGAGGTAGTCGCCGTAACGGCGGCGGGGCAGGAAGTCGGTGCCGGCAATCGCCGGATCGTCACGCTGCACGAAATCCAGAAAGCCGCGTGGCTTGCCGGCGAACATGCTCATCGAAGCCGCCCGCACGTTCAGCAGGTGGCGTTCCGACGCGGTGCCGTAGGCCACCCCGCGTGCGGACGCCTCGCCGCCCGTATACCAGTCCAGATGCAGCGGCTGCGGCGGCTGGCGCTCCAGCATTTCGCTGAGCAGCGTGGCGGCCGCGGCACCGCCGCCGATGATGGCGACCCGTCGAAACATGGAATTCCTTGTATGTAGTGGCGTGTCGATCAGCGGTGCAGACGGCCGGCGATGGCGCTGCGCTGCGGCTGCGCGATCCATCGTCCGGCCGGTTCCGCCTGCTCGTAGGCGAAATACCGTGCCAGATCGCCACCATAGACGTGAAGCGTCAACGCCGTATCGTAGCGGGACAGGTTGCGGCAACGATGCGCATGGTTCTGATCGCCCTCGAACCAGGTACCGTCGCCCGGTCCGAGCCAGTCGCGGCCGCGCATGCGCAGGTCGCCCGAGACGGGGTCGCGTGCATACGACTGTACTTCCAGCGCGCCATGCAAGGTCATTTCCAGGCCCCACAATCCCGCATGGTCGTGCACCGGGGTGAGGTGGTTCGGCGGCCACGCCATCACCAGCACGCTGATCGATGGCATGCTGCGTTCGGCCAGCAGCCAACGCTCGAGGCCACGCTGGCGCGTACGCAAAGCGGCAAGTCGCACGGCCAGTGCAGCCCCGTCCTGATGTACCACACGGCCGAGTTCGCGCGCCATCGAGGCGAGATCGGGTTGCCCGGCAGTGGCATGCTCGAGCGCGATCGCGCTCAGGGTTTTCAGGGTGTTCGGATGCTTGCCCATGCATGAAACCTGGCAGGGTGAATGGGCGTCAGTGGAGCATGCGTATCGTTAAAGACGCGTAAGCCGCCGGCGCTGCAAGCCCCCTCGGCGCGTGCGATCGCGTGCGATCGCGCCGTCACGCCGGCAGGGGGCAATCGTTGCCGCCGAACGCCCGGCCGGAGTGGCCGTGAACGGCTTACTCGCGCAGGTCGAAATTCACCGGCACCCGGGCCCAGGCGCGCACCGCGCGCCCGTTCACCATGGCCGGCTGGAAGCGCCAGCCCGCCAGCACCTGATCGCGCGCGCTGCGGTCGAGCAGGGCATAGCCACTGCCATGCTCCACCGTCACTTCCACGGGTTTGCCGGTTTCATCCACCAGCACCCGCAACAGCACGCTGCCATGCATGCGCTGGCGCAGGGCCACGCTGGGAAAATGCAGCGGTGCCGAGCGATAGGCAAGGCTGGCCTCCACCGGAACTGTCTCCGTCGCCGTGCCCGGCATGGCGTTGTCGGGCAGCACGGTCGGATCGCTGACCGGCGATGCGGCGAGGCGGCCCTCGGTGCTGGGCACCACTGCCGGCGGGCTGAATGGCACCGGTCGCAGGCGGGCTTGCGGCAGCGTGGGTGGATGCGGCAACGGTTTCAGTTCGATCGCTGGCGGTGGCGGCAGCACCGCCGGCGGAGTGATCAGGCGAATCTGCTGGATCGCGGCGGGCTGGTGAATCAGTGCGAGCTGCGCCGGAGTGATCGGCCGCGAGGCGATCACGAGAACGGCAAGGTTGAGTGCAATCGCTGCGCTGATGGCGGCGATGCGTGCACTGTCGGGGTGGGTACGATGAGCAACGGCCAGGCTTGCGGACGACATGGGCGACCTCCTGACAACGATGGGGTTGTGGCGGCAGTCGCGCTGCGTGAGCAGGGGGATCGCGCTGTCGCGATTGCAGCGTATGCCTGTATGGCACGATCGCGCAAGCGGACGGCTGGACGGCCATTTGTGCGGCGATGACACCGGCGCGTGATGGCTTGCGCACGGCAGCAGGGACACGCAGCCGCGACAGCGGTCGGGCGCGGGTCCCCGGCAACAAGAGATTTCACGCAGGCATCGCCCACGGCAGGGTAGTCCTGCAACAATCAGTGATCGGCGGTGAGCCGGGCAGGATGGGAGAACGGCATGAGTCTGATCAAATGGGCGGGCGTGGTGGGATTGGCGTGTGGCTGGCTGCTGCTGGGCACGCCGGCACGGGCCGGCGACCTTTCCTGCAAGATGAGTTTCCAGCTGTCCGGCTGGTCGGTGTTCTACAAGACCGCCAGCGGCAGCGGCACAGTTCGCTGCAGCAACGGCCAGAGCCTGCACGTGAAGTTGCGCGCCAAGGGCGGCGGCCTGACGTTTGGCAAGACGAAGATCACCGACGGCATCGGCAAGTTCAGCGGGATCAGCAACGTGCGCGACGTGCTGGGCCACTACGCCAACGCGGAAGCGCACGCTGGTGCCGAGGACAAGGCTGCCGACGCGCAGGTGCTGACCAAGGGCAATGTGTCGCTGGCGCTCAGCGGCAAGGGCAGCGGCTGGAATCTCGGCGTGGCGTTCGGCGCGTTCATCATCGAATAGTGCAGCGGTTGGCGCGCGGCCGGGATGCCGTGAGTGCAACAGACAGGCGCCGCAGCGCCCACCACGTTACGGCGCTGCGCGGCGCCTGCGATCATGCCAGGAGCGATCCATGTCCACCCCATCCCACGCGGTGATCCCGCGCTACCGTTTCGGCGACGAGTTGGCCAGCAGCGTCATCCATGGCGTCGGCATCGCGCTGAGCATTGCCGGGCTGGCTGTGCTGGTGGCGTTCGCCGCCCTGCACGGCAATGCGCTCACCGTGGTGGCTTGCGCGGTGTTCGGTACCTCGCTGGTGCTGCTGTACACCGCCTCCACCCTGTACCACTCGATCTCCGTGGCGTCGGCCAAGCCGGCGTTGCGTGCGCTCGACCACATCGCGATCTATGTGTTGATCGCCGGCACCTATACGCCGTTCACCCTGATCGCACTGCCGGGCGCCTGGGGCTGGAGCCTGTTTGTGGCGGTGTGGACACTGGCACTGGTCGGCAGCGCGCTGGAGCTTGGCCTGCGCAAGCGCTACCACAAGCTGGCCGTACTGCTGTACGTGGGCATGGGGTGGATCGGCATGGTCGCGTTCGAGCCGCTCAGCAAACATCTGCAGACCGGTGGCACGGTATTGCTGATCGGCGGCGGTCTGGCCTATACGCTGGGCGTGCCGTTCTATCTGTGGCGGCGGCTCCCGTATCACCATGCGCTGTGGCATGTGTTCGTGCTGACCGGCAGCGTGCTGCATTTCCTCGCCGTGCTGTTGTATGTGATTCCCGACGCGCCGGCATGAGCGTGCCGACGACACTCGACGTCATGCGCGGCGAGCTTGAGGATGCGGCTGCGCATCTGGGCAAGCTGCACGATCTGCGCATCAAGCCGATGTTCGGCGGCCTGATGGCCTGGCTCGATGAAAAGCCGTGCGCATGGCTGACGCCCGCTGGACTGGCCCTGAAGCTGGCGCCCGCCGATCAACCGGCCTTGCTGCAGCTGGCGGGGGCATCGCGGCTGATCGCCAAGCCGGGTGCGGCGCCGAGCCGGCACTACATCGTGCTGCCCGCACCGCTGAGCCGCGATACCGTGCAACTCGCGGGTTGGCTGGCGAAGAGCGCGCGAGCGGCGGCGAGCTCGCGACCCGCCGCGTCATCGCCGCGGCGGCATCGCTGACGCCGCGCCGGCATGCGGGTGGCGAGGGCCGCACGACCATCACCGCGCGGTGATCGATCAGGGTTTGCGCCGGGCTGGCACGAATTGGGTGCGCACCGCTTCGGCAAGCTGTTCCGGTGGCAGCAGGCCCTGGCCGATCACGAAATCGTTGAATGCCATCCGGTCGAATGCCGGCCCCAGTGCCTGTTCGGTTTGCAGGCGCAGTTGCTGCAGGCGCATGTAGCCGTAGAAATAGGCGGTGGCCTGGCCGGGCGATTCGAACGTGTAGCGATTGATCTCCTGCCGCGCCAGCGCCTCGGACAAGCCGACGTCATGAACCAGCACGTCGTGCGCGCGTTCGGGCGTGATCAGGCCCAGGTTGAGCATCGGGTCGAGCCAGGCGCGCGCCGCGCGCATCAACCGATTCTGCAGCGCGATGAACTGACCCGCCGACGGTTCGTACGGCAGCATTTCCGATTCGGCATATAGCGCCCAGCCTTCCACGTTGACGCTGTTGAACGCGAACAGGCTGCGCGCCAGCGACACGCCGCGCTCGACCATCGCGGCGAACTGCAGTTCGTGCCCCGGCCGGCCCTCGTGCGCGGTGAGCGTCCACGCGGCCGCCTTGAAGGTGAAATCGTCGTAGGCCTGGCTTTTGTCATCCGACTTCCCGTCGGTGCTCGTGCCGGGATTGCCCATGGTCAGCACGAAGGTGCCCTGCTCGCCGTGGTTGTTCACGAACGGTGGCGGGTCCATGTGCGGCGCCGGCACCTGCGCCGCCTCTGCCTCCGAGGCCAGGCGCATCTGCATCTTGCGCTGCGGCAGGGTGACGATGTGTTCGCGCCGGATGATCTGCTCGATGCGTCCGAGCACCTCGTGATACCACGGCACCACCTGATCCTTGCCCAGTTGCTGTTTCTTCAGCGCCTTCAACACGTCGCGATAATCGACGGCGTCGATGCCTTCGGCCTTCGCCACGGTCGGAGCCAGCACCTGCAGCATGCCGCGCAGCTCGACGAACTCCAGTTGCGCCTGCTGGATCAGTTGCTGCGGTGGAATGTCGATGCCGACCTGCTTGAGGTTGTAGGCGTAGAGCGGTTCGGGCAGGCGGAAATCGGTACGGGCGCGCGGCAGCACGGTACTGCGCACCCAGCTGTCGTACGCCTGCAGCTGCGCGTCGAGCGCATCCAGCGCGGCCTTGCCGTCGGCATCGTCCAGCTTGTATTTGGCGAACAACTGGCGGATGCCGTCGACGTAACGCCGGGTGTTGGCCAGCTTCTGTTCCACCTCGCCCTTGTAGGGGCCGAGCAACGCCTTGTCGCCGAGCCGGGCGATGGTCTGCGCCTTGGCCAGGTCGGTGATGGGCGTGCAGCCCGGCGCCTTGCCGACGTAGCACTGCAGCCGCTTCAGCGCGGAGGGACGGCGCGCGGCGGCGACGTCATCTTTCAGCAGTCCAAACTCGCCGCTGAAAATCAGCTGGCCGACGTCGTTGTAGGGCAGCAGGTATTTCCGGTTGAGATCGATGCCCTCGATCTGTTCGTCAGCAGCCTTGACCAGGATCTGCAGGTCCTGCCGGACATTGATGTCTTTCTCCGCGGCCAGCAGTGCCTGCAGCTTCGCCTTCGCGGCGACCAGTGCGGCGCGCGAGCGTTCGTCCACACCCGGCTTGAGATCGGCCACCTTGTCGTCGTAACCGGTCACACCCAGTTGCGAGGCGGATTCGGGGCTGAAGCGCACGATCTCGTCGAGCAGGATCTTCGAATCGGCGTCGCTGCGTGCGATCCATGCGGGTGGTGCGGTCTGCGCACGCGCTGCACCGGCAGCGACAAGCGTGGCGGCGAAGGCGACAACGAGGCGTCTGGACATGAGGTGATGGCTCCCTTGGATGGGTCACCCTAAATGGCTGTCGCCATGCGCGCCATGTGCCGAAGGTCGGGGCAAAACAAGTTCACGCCGCACCTAGCCGAACAGCATCGCCAGCCCGAACAGCCCCACCATCACGAACGAGAGCACCAGCTTGATCAGTGTGCCGAACAGCAGGCCGAGCCAGGTGCCGATGCCTACATGCGCCGATCTCAGCACGCTGGTGCCGGACGCCAGCTCGCCGGCGAGCGCGCCCACGAACGGGCCGAACAGCAGGCCTGGGATACCGAAGAACATCCCGACCAGGGTGCCCAGGCTGGCGCCCCACAGGGCCAGCTTGCTGGCTCCCACGCGTCTGGCGCCGAGCGTGCCGGCAATGAAATCCACGATTACCCCGACGCCGCCCAGCGCACCGATGATCAACAGCCACCACAGGCCCAGGTGCTGATAATCGTCCAGCGCCGCCACCAGCCAGATGCCGCCGAACAGCATCGGTATCCCCGGCAGCGCCGGCAGCACGGAGCCGGCCAGGCCGCCGACGATCAACAGCGTGGCGAGCACATACAACGCGATATCCAGCATGCAGATCCGCCAGTGTGGTCAGGCGGCGGTACGCCGCGGATCGCACAACCATAACCGGTTGGGACGCTATGACGGGCAATGGTGCGCCGTTCGCGTCCACCGGAATCCCGTGGACTGCCCAACCCATCCTGCTCAAGGCCGACGAACTGGGCCGCATCGAGATCATTGAACGCGATGGCCTGCGCATCATCCGTCGCGACATCGCGGCCGCCACACTGGTGGACCCGCCCGTTTGCCCGCTGCGCGGCGGCGCGCGAGGCGCGCGCGTTGATCGGGCTGGCGGGTATCGGTGGTGTGCCTGCGTTGCTGGCATGGAACGGCCGCGAACTGCTGCGCAGCTACATCGCCGGTGCGCCGATGCAGCAGGCGCAACCGCGACATCGCAGCTGTTACCGCGACGCGCTTCGGCTGCTGACGCGGCTGCACCGGCGCGCCACCGGCAAGCGGCTGTACAAGCTGATCGCGCGGCGCGTGTTCGGCTACCGGGACAACGAAGGGCAAGGCCGCGTGCGCGACTGAGCCGCGGCTCACTTCTCGACGAAGGCGCGCTCGATCACGTAGTCGCCCGGCTCGCGCGTGCGTGGCGAGGGCTGGAAGCCGCGGCCTTCGAGCAGGCCGCACAGGTCGTCCAGCATCGCCGGGCTGCCGCACAGCATCACGCGGTCGGTTTGCGGATTCAGTGGCGGCAGGCCGATCGCCTCGCTCATCACGCCGTCGACGATGGCGTCGGTGATGCGCCCGCGATGTCGAAACGTTTCGCGCGTGACCGTGGGGTAGTAGATCAGTTTCTCGCGCACCAGTTCGCCGAGGTATTCATGTTGCGGCAGCTCATGTTCCAGATAGTGCGAGTAGGCGAGGTCGTCGATGTGGCGCACGCCGTGGGCCAGCACGATCTTGTCGAAGCGCTCGTAGGCTTCCGGATCGCGCACGATGCTGAGGAACGGCGCCAGGCCGGTGCCAGTGCCAAGCAGGTAGAGATGCCGGCCGGGCTTCAGGTCGTTCAGCACCAGCGTGCCGGTGGGTTTGCGGCTGACCACCAGCGGGTCGCCCGGTTTGAGGTGCTGCAGCTGCGAGGTGAGCGGACCGTTGGCAACCTTGATGGAGAAGAATTCCAGATGCTCTTCCCAGCTGGCGCTGGCGATGGAATACGCGCGCATCAGCGGACGGCCGTCCGTTTCCAGCCCGATCATCACGAACTGCCCGCTGTCGAAGCGGAAGCCGGGATCGCGCGTGGTGCGAAAACTGAAGAGGGTGTCGTTCCAGTGCTGCACGTCGATCACGTGCTCGGTTGCCATTGCCACCATGGTGGGTTTGTCTCGTCTTGTTGCCGCGTAGTGTCGGGAAGGTTGCATGCTCGGCCATCCGGCAGACCGGGGGCGAGACTTGCCGGGAAGGCGGTGTTGCCGCGGCGCCTGGCGGACGCCGGGACAGCCGCGGCGGCAGCTGCCAAGGATACGCGAGCGGGCGTGAATGCGCCCATGCCAACCAGGGCAATGGACCGGCGGGATCCGGCGGAGGATAGTCAGCGAAACCCGATGCGTTGCACAGGGTGAACGGCAGTATCCGATTCTGCGATCGGCGGCCGTTCAGCTGTGGGAGCCGGTGATGTACTACTCAGGAGCTGGGCGAAGTACTACAACGAGAAGATCCCATGTATTACGCATGGAACATTCTTGAACTACAGCGTTGAAGTTGCGCATACTCCATCGTTGCTCCGATTTGGTGCGTCACGGCCAGGTCGGGAGGGATACCAGGGGGATTCCGTTGCACGCCCGTAATGGCGTGCCAGGTTTCTTGATGGTGACTTCGGGGACGGATGATGCCGGTGATGCTCGGCCAATCCCAGGCAATCCAGTCAGTGCGTACGCAATTGCAGCGCTACGCCGGCTGCGACGTGCAGGTGCTGATCGAGGGCGAGACCGGTACCGGCAAGGAACTGGCGGCCCGCGAAATCCATTACGCCAGCGCGCGCCGCGACCACCCGTTCGTTCCGGTCAATTGCGGTGCGATCCCCGACAGCCTGATCGAGAACGAGCTGTTCGGCCATGATCGTGGTGCGTTCACCGACGCCAAGGGTGCACAACCCGGACTGATCGATCACGCGCGCGGCGGCACGCTGTTCCTTGATGAAGTCGACGCGCTCTCCGACAAGGGCCAGGTGACCCTGCTGCGCTTCCTGCAGGACAACGAATACCGGCCGGTGGGCGGCGGTGCCGCACGCGTGTCGGATGCGCGGATCATCGCCGCCACCAACGCGAACCTGGAGCAGCAGGTGGCGGCCGGACGCTTCCGCCGCGACCTGCAATACCGACTCAACGCGCTGTACCTGCGGCTGCCGCCGTTGCGCGAGCGCGGTGACGACGTGGTCCTGCTGGCGGGACATTTCATCCATGCCGTCGCAGTGCGGCTGCGTGGTCCGGACAAAACCTGGGGCGAAGACGCCATGCAGGCGCTTGCCGCGTATGCATGGCCAGGCAATGTGCGCGAGCTGGACAATGTCGCGCTGCGTGCCTACATGTGTGCCGAGACCGCCGTGATTGGCCTCGCCGAGCTGGTGGCGGCGGAGCCGGCGTTTGCCGGGACGAGGTCGGCCCCGAGGCGCCGCGCGAATGAGCCATCGCTCGGTTTCAGCGCGGCCAAGACACATGCCATCCGCAAGTTCGAGCACGACTACCTTACCCACCTGATGCAGGAGGCCTGCGGCAACATCAGTGCCGCCGCCCGCCTGTCCGGTACCGAGCGCCGCCAGCTCGGCAAGCTGCTGCTGAAGCATGGCATCGGCACGAAGCAGTTCCGTCCGCACTGATTCCGTTGCGCGCGACCTGTATCTGCGGGTGTCTCCGGGCCGGGTGCAATCTTCCCCACTGCGCCGACAAAGCGGGTCAACGCTGACCCGCGCGCTTCGGCGCCGGGCATGTGAATCCCAAGCCGCAGGCCATTTCGTGGATTTCCGGATATGGCATGCATGTTGCCTCGACCCTCACGCATGTGTGCGGAAGAGTGCCATGACGAAACACCTGGGCAAAGGCGCGGCAAGCGGGAGCGAGGTGGAGGTCGAGCACTCTGTGCTTGCGTATCTGCATGGCCACCCACAAGCCGCGGATACCCTTCGCGGCATCGTCAACTGGTGGCTGCCGCAGCAGCGTTATGAAAACGGGTGCCAGCACATTGAGCACGTATTGGGCCGACTAGTTGCGGAAGGATTGCTGCATTGCGACCAGTTGCCCGATGGCGAAGTGCTGTACGCGCTGAACAAGCACACGAGGTCGCCGCAGCCGCATTGACTGTGACGCGGGTTTTCACGAGGGAGGACAGACTCATGCCAGCTGCGCTCACATATCCGGGCGTCTATATCGAGGAAATTCCCAGCGGTGTCCGCACCATTACCGGGGTGGCGACGTCGATCACTGCCTTTATCGGCCGTGCTGCCTGCGGACCGACCGACGCCGACGCCGAGAGTCCGGTGATCATCGGCAGCTACGGTGACTTCGAGCGCAATTTCGGCAAGCTCGACCCGGCCTATCCGATGGGCTATGCCGTGCGCGACTTCTACCTCAACGGCGGCAGTCAGGCGGCGGTCGTCCGTCTGTACAAGGCGAGTGGAAACCCGGCGGCGGCAGCCAAGGCCGCGATCAAGATCGCGAACCTGCCGCTCGAGGCCGCGTCTGCCGGCAGCTGGGGCAACCAGTTGCGTGCACGCATCGACACCAACGTGTCGGCGGATATCGCTGCGCGTTACGGACTTGCCACCACCGACCTGTTCAACCTGATCGTGCGTGACATGGGCAGCGGCAGGCAGGAAAGCTTCAGCAACCTCACCGTGAAAGAGAGTCCTCGCCGTGTCGATCGCGTGCTGAAGGCCGGCTCGTCGCTGGCACGCGCCGCCGCATCACTGGTGTTGCCGGCAACGGTCATACCCGCCGCACATCTCGATCCGGACAGCGGAAAAACCGTGTGGGATCAGGACAAGTCTTCCACCGGTGTCGCCGCCGCCGATCAGGCGGCCGACAGCGCGGCGCTGGACGATGCGGCTTACCTGGGTGATCCGGACGCCAAGACCGGCATCTATGCTCTGAAGAAGACCGATTTGTTCAACCTGCTGTGCATTCCGCCGGATGTGCGCGAAGGCAATACGTCCGTTCTGGTGTACCAGAGTGCGATGGCGTTCTGCGTTGATCGCCGCGCCCTGCTGCTCGTCGACGCGCCGGCGGAGTGGAGCAGCGCCGGCGCGATCACCCAGAGCAACAACGCGGCGCTGACCGGGCTCGGGCTCAACGGTGATGCCGCGCGCAACGCCGCGCTGTATTTCCCGCGGGTGATCGAATCCGATCCGACCCGGCAAGGCCAGCTCGACACCTTCGTGCCCTGTGGCATCGTTGCCGGCGTGATGGCTCGCACCGATACGCAGCGCGGCGTGTGGAAAGCGCCTGCCGGCCAGGATGCTGCACTGAACGGCGTACAGGGTCTGGCCACCACACTCACCGATGCCGAGAACGGCATGCTCAATCCGCTCGGCGTCAATTGCCTGCGCAGCTTCCCGCTGGTCGGGCCGGTGGTGTGGGGTTCACGCACGCTGCGCGGCGCCGACCTGCTGGCCGATGAATACAAATACGTGCCGGTGCGCAGGCTCGCGCTGTACATCGAGGAGAGCCTGTTCCGCGGCACCCAGTGGGTGGTGTTCGAGCCGAACGACGAGCCGCTGTGGTCGCAGATCCGCCTCAACGTCGGCGCGTTCATGCAGAACCTGTTCCGCCAGGGCGCATTCCAGGGCAAGACGCCGAACGACGCCTACTTCGTCAAGTGCGACAAGGAAACCACCACGCAGAACGACATCAACCTGGGCATCGTCAACATCGTGGTCGGATTCGCGCCGCTCAAGCCCGCCGAGTTCGTGGTCATCCAGCTGCAGCAGATGGCCGGCCAGATCCAGACCTGAGGACTTTCGTCATGGCTCAATTCAGCGTCAATGCGCAGCGTTTCGATCCCTACAAGAACTTCAAGTTCCGGGTGAAATGGGATGGCCGCTACGTGGCCGGCGTCAGCAAGGTGTCCGGCCTCAAGCGCACCACCGAGGTGGTCAAGCATCGCGAAGGCGGCGACCCCAGCAGCACGCGCAAATCGCCCGGCCGCACCGAGTACGAAGCGATCACCATCGAACGCGGGGTCACCCACGACAGCGAGTTCGAAAAGTGGGCGAACAAGGTGTGGAACTTCGGTGCCGGACTCGGTGCGGAGGTCTCGCTGAAGGACTTCCGCAAGGACCTGATCCTCGAGGTCTACAACGAGGCCGGCCAGCTCGCACTTGCGTACAAGCTGTACCGCTGCTGGGTCTCGGAGTTCCAGGCGATGCCGGATCTGGATGCCAACGCGAATGCGGTGGCGATCCAGCACCTGAAGCTCGAGAACGAGGGCTGGGAGCGCGACGTCAGCGTGCCGGAGCCGAGCGAGCCGAGCTTCACCGTGCCCGCCGGCTGAGTGCCGTGCGCACGCCCACGCCCGCGCAGTTGCTGCAGGTATGGGAACGCGGAAGCGACCCATCCGCGGCGACGTGCGGCCTGTTGCTGCTCGGCAGCAGTTGCGACGAATACCCGGCCGAGATGCTGGCGGCGTTGCCGCTGGGGCGCCGCGATGCTCTGCTGCTGCAACTGCGCGAGCGCCTGTTCGGCGATGAGATCTGCGCGGTGGCGAACTGCCCGCAGTGCGCGGCCATCGTCGAGGCAACGTTCTGCTGCGACGATCTGCGGCAGACTTCGCCAGGCATTGCGGCCGCGGCGTTTGAACATGTCTCACCCGCGGATGGTGCGCGCGTGCAGTTCCGCCTGCCTGACAGCAATGACCTGCTGGCGCTGGAGCATATCGACCATGCCGACGATGCGCGTCAGTTGCTGTTCGAACGCTGCGTGTTGGCCGTGTCCGACGCAGGTGCGAAGCGCGACGTGCGCAGCCTGTCGCCACCGTTGCAGACAGAGATCGCGCAGGCGATGGCGCAAGCCGATCCGCAAGCCGACCTGCAACTGGCCTTCCGTTGTCCGGATTGCGGCCACGACTGGCAACCGACGTTCGATATAGCGCGCTTCCTGTGGCAGGAACTGCACGCCTGGGCACTGCACATGCTGCGCGAAGTGGACACGCTGGCGTGCGCGTATCACTGGTCTGAAGACGACATCCTCAGCTTGAGCCCGCGCCGCCGGCAAGCCTATCTGGAGCTGTGCGCGTCATGAGCGATTTCCTTGACCGGCTGGCGGCACGGGCGATCGGCAGCGAGACAGCGTTGGTGCCGCGCATGCCGTCGCTGTTCGAACCGTTGCAACGCACGTCGATCATGCCGGCATCCGACGATGGCGAGGCGGTGCCACGGCATCGCGAAACAGTGTCAGCCGCCACGGTGACGCCGACCACCGCACCGACACGCTTGCCGCAGGCGCCGGTGGTGGCGATGACGGATGCACCGCACGTCGCGCCGGCGGAGCCGGTGGCTGCGCCGCCGCACGCCGTCGCAGACATGCCGCGCGCCGCGGTGCAGCCGGCGCCGATCGCCGCTGCCGCGCCAACTCCGTCGCCGGTCATCGGGCGCCCTGTCGCGTCGTCCACGTTGCTGCGCCCGGCCGAGGTGTCCGCGCCGCTGCCAGTGCGGCCGCGGCAGACGCGCATCGCGGCTGAGCCAACGGAGACGGTGGTGCCGTCGCAGCCGTCGAGCGGCGCCTTGCTGCCCGCGCCCACGCCGGTATTCGGCGCAGCGGCCGCGCCAGCTCGATCCAGCAACGCGGCTGCATTTCGCCCACTCGCCGTGCAGGCCGGCGCGGGCAGTTCATCAGGCGAACCGGTGGTGCACGTCAGCATCGGCCGGCTCGAAGTGCGTGCGGCGCCGGCGTCCACCACGCCACCGCGCCGCCGCGACGCGCCGCAGCCGAGCAGCCTCGACGACTATCTGCGCCAGCGCGGCAAGGCTTCGTCATGAGCAATGTCCTCGCGATCGCCGCGACCACCCGCACGCTGCGCAACCTGCTGCTGGCGCAGATGCCGGCGCTGGATGCGGAGCTGGGCGACCTGGAAGTGACCCTGCAGTCGCCGGATGTGGCACGCAAGGGCATCAGCAAGGCGCAGCTCAACCTGTTCCTGTATCAGGTGGTCGCCAATGCGGCATGGCGAAATCTCGACATGCCCGGTCAGGTACGCCCCGGTGAAACGGCGCCGCCGCCGCTGGCGCTGAACCTGCACTACGTGATCACCGCGTGGGGCCGTGGCGAAAACGACAGCGACGCGCTCAGCCATCGCGTACTGGCCGCAGCGATGAGCACCTTGCATGACCGCGGCGTGCTCGACGGCAACGACATCCGCAACGCGCTGCCGGACAACGACCTAGCCAATCAGATCGAGCGTGTGCGCGTCACGCCGCTGCCGCAAAGTGTCGATGAGCTGTCCCGGCTGTGGACGGCATTCCAGACCAACTACCGTATCTCCGCCGCGTACGAGGCGGCCGTGCTGCTGATCGACAGTCAGGCGGCGATCCGCGCGCCGCTGCCGGTGCTGCGGCGCGGCCCGCAGGATCGCGGTGTGATCGCCACCGCGTCCGCCGCCGCGGTGCTGGATACGCTGACCTATCCGCGCACGCAACCGGCTGTGCGGCTCGGCGAGGACATCGTGCTGGGCGGTCGTCAGCTCACCACGGACCACGCGCTGGCACGCTTCAGCAGCCTGCGCCTCGGCGCGCCGATCGATATCGCACCGCTGGCCGGTGATGCCGCCGGCAGCCTGCGTGTGCATCTCGCCGATGCGACCGACGATGCGGATGCCGCGTCGCGCTGGGCGCCGGGCATCTACACCGTGGCCTTGCTGGTGCAACCGCCGGGCCTGCCGCCGCTGCTCAGCAACGAACTGCCGCTGGTACTGGCACCGATCATCACGCTCAGCCCGCTCGGCGCCGCGGCTGGCGACCTCGCCTTGAACCTCACCTGCTTGCCGCGCCTGCGCGACGGCCAGCGGGTATTCCTGCTGTTCGGCGATCGCCTGCTGGTGCCGCAGAGCATCAACAACCCGGCTGACACGCATCAGCCCAGCGCGCTGGTGTTCCAGGTGCCAGGCGTAACGGCAGGCACCTATACCGTGCGCCTGCGCGTCGATGGCGCCGACAGCATTCCGGTCGATTTCGGCGGCAGCGTGCCGGCGTTCGCCAGCAGCCAGCAGGTGGTCGTGACATGAACGACTACAAACCCTGGCTGCAAGCGAACGACCAGTATCTCACCGCGGCGCTGGCGGATCTGCGCACGCGATTGCAGCGCGCCGCACAATTGCATGACGCGCCTGCCACGCCGCCAGCACCGGCCGCGGCGGCCACCGCGCTGATGGAATCCGCGCCAGCGGTGAATGCGCCGGGCGGACAGAAGCACTCGTGGTTCGCACGGATGTTCAGCAGTCAGCCGGCACGCACGCCGCTGTCGAACGCGCAAATGAAGGTCATCGACACGCCGCCAGCGGCACAGCCGCTCGTCGTCGACGTGCCGGATGCCGGCGCGACAGCAACCGATGCCGCGGCATCGCCGGCCAGCAGCGTTACCGACGACAGCCAACACACGCCGGCTTTGAGCGTGCTCGCGAATCGGCTCGGCCTGTCCGCGTTCGAGCGCGATCTGCTGCTGCTGTGCATCGGCATGGAACTGGATACGCGTTTCCCCGCGTTGTGCGCGCAGGCGCAGCACGATGCCGCCAAGCCGTATCCGACTTTCGCGCTGGCCTTCGCCGTACTCGACGATCCGAGCTGGGATGCGTTGTCGCCGGAGCGGCCGCTGCGTTACTGGCGCCTGCTCGACATCCACCAGCCCGGTGCGCAGCCACTGATCGGCGCAGCGCTCAGTGCCGACGAGCGCGTGGTCAATTTCGTCAAGGGCATGAACTACCTGGATGACCGGCTGACCCCGCTGCTCACCGCGCTGCCGCCGGCAACACTGCCGCCGTCGCAGCGCGCGATTGCCGACCAGCTGCTGGACGGCCTGCATCAAGTGCCGGTGGGTGACACGCTGCCGGTGGTGCAACTGCTCGGCAGTGACAGCACCAGCAAGCAGGCGATCGCGCAGACGATCGCCGCCGCATTCGGCGCGCAGGCGTACCGGCTCTCGGCCGAGTTGCTGCCGAGCGCGACGGCAGAGCAGGAAACCCTGCTGCGGCTGTGGCAGCGCGAAAGCCAGCTGTTGCCGCTGGCGCTATACCTCGATGCGGCCGAGGTCGAGCACGGCGCCGCCGCCGCGATCCTGGTCAAACGCTTCCTTGCCCGTGCCGGCGGACTCAGCTTCGTCGATGCGCGCGAGCCGTGGGCGAGTGCGACGACGCGTGCGCTCAGCGTCGACGTAGCCAAACCCACCGCGGTCGAGCAGCGCACGCTGTGGCAGCGACTGCTTGGTGACGTTGCCGGTGCACAGCCGCAACAACTGGCCGGCCATTTCGATTTCAACCTCGGCCGGATCGAGCAGATCGCGCATGCCGCGTTGGCGGCAGTCGAGCAGAAGCCCGAAGCGCTGGCGCAGACATTGTGGCAGGGCGCGCTGGCGCAGACGCGGCCGGCGCTGGACCAGCTCGCCCAGCGGATCGAGCCCAAGGCCGGCTGGGACGATCTGAAACTGCCCGACAGCGAGAAGACCCTGCTGCGCCAGATCGCCGACCAGGTCGGTCAGCGCAGCACGGTCTACGACGACTGGGGCTTCCGCCAGCGGATGAACCGCGGGCTGTCGATCAGCGCGTTGTTCACCGGCGAGAGCGGCACCGGCAAGACCATGGCGGCGGAAGTGCTGGCGAAGGAACTCAGCCTGTCGCTGTACCGCATCGACCTGTCGGCGGTGGTCAGCAAGTACATCGGCGAGACCGAGAAAAACCTGCGCAAGCTGTTCGATGCGGCCGAGGACGGTGGCGCGATCCTGTTCTTCGACGAGGCCGACGCCCTGTTCGGCAAGCGCAGCGAAGTGAAGGACAGCCACGACCGCTACGCCAACATCGAAGTGAACTACCTGCTGCAACGGCTGGAGTCGTTCCGCGGACTGGCGATCCTGGCGACCAACATGAAGGGCGCGCTCGATACGGCCTTCCTGCGCCGGCTGCGCTTCGTCATCAACTTTCCGTTCCCCGGCGTGGCCGAACGCAAGGCGATCTGGGCGTCGGTGTTCCCCGCGCAGGCAGCGGTCACGGCGCTGGATGTCGACCGGCTGGCACGGCTTGCACTCACCGGCGGCAGCATCCAGGGCATCGCGCTCAACGCCGCGTTCATGGCGGCCAAGGCCGGCGTGTCCGTCGGCATGCCGCTGCTGCTCGATGCCGCCCGCAGCGAATACCGCAAGCTCGACAAGCCGGTCAACGAAGCGGACTTCCGCTGGCTCGAAAGCGCGGGAGGCAAGCCATGAGCATCGTGCTGCACATCGAGCGGCTGGTGCTGGACGAGGCGCTGCTCGGCGGCGAGCGCACCGGCGGCGTGCGCGATGCGCTCGAACGCGAGTTGACGAAATTGCTGGCGCAATCTGGCGCCGTCGACGCCCTGCGCGGCCTGGGTGCCGTGGCCGCGCTGCCGCCGTCGCTGCTGCCGGCCGCCACACATCCGCAGCCGATGCTGGGTTCGCGCATCGCCGCGGCGGTGCAGCAAGGCCTCGGCGTCCCGCCCATCAGGCATACCGCAGGCAAGGAGCATTGACATGAAGGCGATCCCCCAACCCCGTCCCGGTGGCATCGTGCGCTTCGGCAAACGGAAGGCCAAACGTGACGACCGCAACCTGATGTTCGCCGCCCTGTTGAAGGCGCCGCCGGTGCTGCCGGCCGAGTACGACTTCGACGTGGCCCATCAAGGCATCCCCACGCCGATGTTCGGCAACGACCAGTACGGCGACTGCGTGATCGCCGGCCGCGCGCACCAGACCCTGCGCTTCGAGAAGGCCGAGCAGAACAAGCTGATTGCGATCAGCGACAACGATGTGCTGCACGAATACTTCGGTGAAACCGGTGGAGCGGACAGCGGCCTGGTCGTGCTCGATTCGCTGAAGGAATGGCGCAGCAAGGGCTGGCTCGCGGCGAAGCGGCGCTACAGGATCAGGGCCTTCGCGCAGATCGACCAGGGCAAACGCAGCGAGGTCAAGCGCGCGGTGTTCATGGACATCGGGTTGGGCCTGGGTTTCACTTTGCCCGATGCGGCGCTGACCCAGTACTACGCCGGCAAGCCGTGGGTGGTGGTCAGCGGCAAGGCCGGCCAGCCCAATCCGAAGAACGGCCATTACGTCTACGTGCCCGGCTACACCAGGAGCGGCCCGGTCTGCGTCACCTGGGGCCGCAAGCAGCAGATGAGCTGGGCCTTCCTCGTCAAGTATTGCGACGAGGCCTACGCGATCATCGATGCGATCGATACCGCGAAAAAGAAGCGTGCACTCGATGCGGGAAAGCTCGACGCGTTCCTCAGCGCGCTTCGCAATCGCAAGCCGGCATCGAGCAAACAAACGGTCGCGCACAAACGCGCCGTGTCGAAGAAGCCATGACCGAGCCTAGCACCAGCCTGTCGATGAAACCGGCCCCGTCGGCGTCGGTCCGTGGCCTGCGTTTGCAGCGCAAGTGCGCGTGTGGCACGCATACGCCCGATGGCGGCGAGTGCGCCGAGTGCAGCAAGCGAAAGCGCGCCGATGTGCAGACCAAGCTCCGGGTCAATGCGGCGGGAGATATTTACGAGCAGGAGGCTGATCGGATTGCGGATCGGGTGATGGTCGTTCCGGGACATCAGATGCCTATCCAGGCGCCACTGGGTATCCAGCGTTTTTCCAGGCAATCGGATGAGCGTGGCGATGCAGCACCGGCTAGTGTGGATCACGCGTTGGCCGATCCAGGCAGACCACTGGAGCCAGTTTTAAGACACGGCATGGAGCAGCGTTTCGGCCATGACTTCAGCGGCGTGCGCGTGCATTCGGATCAGCTCGCAGCGCGCTCCGCGGACGATGTGCACGCCAATGCGTATACGGTCGGCAGCCATATCGTGTTCGGTGCAGGGAAGTTCGATCCCGGCAATGCGAAAGGGACACGCCTGCTCGCGCACGAGCTGACCCATGTCGTGCAGCAAGGCGGCGCCGGTCGGTTGTCGTTGCAGCGCGACGAAAAGAAGGACAAGGCGAAGAGCAGCGACGCGCAGCAACAACCCGCTCCGGTGACACCGGATCCGGCCACTGCCTATTTCCACATCGTGGTGCGTGATGCAGGGCTTGATCTGGGCGGAGGCGTGCTGGTGTCCGACCTGGCCGCCGCGAAGACCAGGCTGATGCAGCGCAGGATCGACAAGCCCTGGACGCTGGTACTCGCGATCCACGCTTCGGAGAACCGGCTTGGTGCGCAGGCGCCGCCGGACTGGCAGAAGAATGCGGTTTTCTACGACGAGGCCGCAATCAAGTCGTTGTTCGGTGGCGACAGCGCGTTCGTTGGATGGCGCGACCAGTTCGGTCCGAATCGCGTGGTGCTCTACGGTTGTCAGGTGACGGCGGCGTTCGAGCAGACGATCGCCGATAACCTCGCGCGCGGCGGCAAGGCGCCGACGGCTTCCGGGCTGGGCGAAGGGTGCAAGCCGCAGGCGACGTCGGTGACGTTCGGCGTGGAAAGCCGGCGCGTCTACGACACGCTGACCGACAACGACAAGCAGGACGTGCTTGCCAAGGCCCAGGCGGCCAACGATACCTGGGGCTATTACGGCGGCCCGCCGGTGCCGAGGGACCAGGTGCTCGACTACCTGTTCAAGGGCCCGAAACCGGGCTGGTGGCCAAAAGTGGAGGTCATCGTCAAGCAAGGCGACCAGTACGTCTCGGCAAATCCGCCGATCCCTTACTGGAACCGGCTGTCGAATTCCACCTTCCTGCGGATGTGCACCAAGGCGGTTGGCAACCTGCGCGAACACACGCCACAGGCGCCGACGATGAGGGAGGGCGAATGATGTCCAGCTCTCCTGCTCCCAGTCGCATCTTCAAGGGCGCCGTTCCGAAGGTCGATGTCACCAAAGCTCCAGTGTCTTGTCAGGAGCAGCCATGACTGAGCGCATTGTCCATGCAACAGCGAAGCCGGTTTCGACCCGGTCGATGGGGAGTGTCCTTCAGCGGAAGTGCGCGTGTGGCACGCATACGCCCCACGGTGGCGAATGCACCGAATGCAGCAAGAGAAAACGCGCAGATGTGCAGGCCAAGCTCCAAGTCAATGAGGCTGCAGACATCTACGAGCAGGAAGCGGATCGGATCGCGGAACAGGTATTGGCCACGGATCATCAGTTGCCTGTCCAGGCGCCACTGCGCATCCAGCATCTTTCACGACAACCGGATGGGCGGGCCGATGCAGCGTCGATCAGCGTGGATCAGGTACTGGCCAGTCCCGGCAGTCCGATGGAGCCTGCACTGCGAAAGGACATGGAGGGGCGCTTCGGTCACGATTTCTCCCGCGTCCGTGTGCATGCCGACGCTCGTGCCTCGCAATCGGCGTCGGAGTTGGGCGCACAGGCCTACGCCGTGGGATCCGACGTGGTTTTTGGTGCCGGCCGGTTTGCTCCCGGAACGCATGAGGGTCGTCGACTCATCGCGCACGAATTGACCCACGTCGTACAGCAGGCATCGGTGACGGGCAGCAACCCTGTCGCGACATCTCTGCAGCGCCGCCCTGGCGGCACACCGCCGCCACCAGTCAAGACGGCACCGCCTTCCGACGAAGCGATACGCACGCTCGTGGATGCACTCGATGCGTTCCTGACGCGCGGGAACGATGCATTGGCCAGAGTCAGCACCGACGTCAGGGGGTACATCGCAAAGTACGACGGGGCTTATAAGGCTGTCACTCAGCGACTCTCCGAGGCACAGAAAAAAGAAGCCGAGAACGAGAAATGGAAGACGGCGCTGGAATTTGTTGTCGTCGTCGGTATCGGGTTGGCCGGTGGAGAGTTGTTGGGGGCGAGTTTCCTGTTGGGCAAAAGGGTCTCGAACATCATTCACAGCGTTGCGAAGGCAGTCGAGAAGAGCGAAACCGTCATCGAGCTTGCCAAGAAGGAGGCCGAGATCGTCACCGTCGAGGCGCTCACGCCGGCCGAAAGCAAGACCGCTTTCGGACTTCCGGCGGAAGTGAGCGACAACCTGATTGCGCGCAAATACATGGATCAGTTGGCGCAGGCCTGGCAGGGTATGTCCCTGGCGGGGTTGGCGGTCTCGCATTTCGACAAGTTGGTGATTGACGTGATATTGGCCCCGACGTCTGCTGCCGGGCACGATCCGCATCCGAAGCCACCGACAGGTGGTCGACCGTCTGTAGTGAGCCCGATCACAAACGAAGACCTGAGCAGTCTGCGCCAGGTCATGAAACAGGCCGAAAGCGAACTTCAATTGTTCCTTGGTACCGTCGATACGCCCGTGCTGAAGAGGACGCAGGAAGCGATAGAGATCGACCTCTGGATTCACTGGATGAGCAAGTCCGAGGCAAATGCAAAGACCGCATTGACCGACGAGGAGATCGCCGAGCACCTGCGCGAGATTGGCCTCTACGAAGTATTGGGTGACTTCTCCGTTACAAGCAGCGACTCCTCGGACCTGGTTCACGAATCGAAGCTTCAAGTGGATCGCCTGAGCCAGGTCGGGCTTGTCGGTGTCGTCGCACTGGCACCGTTCTGGTCGCTCAACCGATCTCATCCGCTGCCCGGGGCTGTTCACGTGCGCGAAGACGCTTACAGAGCGGCGGGGCGTCGGGAACCGGCTCAAGCCGACGCGCGCCCCTACGTGGCGATCGAGTGGCAGGAGGGGTCCGATCTTCGTGCCGGAGACGTCGTCCTTCTCGAAGACACCTCACCGGATCGTTCGCGATTGCCATATGGCCATCAGGACACTTATCGGGCAGGTGGCCTCTTGCCCAAGCGTCTTGGTCCCGTCCTCGGAGTCAAAGCGAGCGAGCATTCGGACGCGCTCGCATTTCTGGGAGCGAATGCAGCGAGTTATCCCCATTTCGGAAGCGCCGTGATCGGAGAAGGCACCGACATTGCCATGTCGCCCGACCGTGCTCGTCCATTCGTTTCCGATGTACGGGCTGCGGTAGCGAGCATCGCTGCGAAGCCATCGCTTGTCATGAGTGAAAGCGATGAAGGCATCTTGGTCAGCGAAGCCGACGGTACCCGCCTCGTGCTTTTCACGACCTATACCTCGTGGGGCGAGGCCAGGGAGACATTGCAGCGTCTGGGAGTTCCCCGGGTAGTCGCTGTTGTCCTGAAGCCCAGCAACACCTTCGAGGATTTTTCGGATCAAGGCGTAGTGGTGATACGGCAGCCCAATTATTTCGGGCAGATCAGCGCCGTGCGAGCCGCGTTGGGGCGCGGTCCAAAGGTCACAGTCCAATGATGAACACGAAATTGCCATTGAAAGCATCCGCAAAGGCTGCGTCGACACTTTTCATTCCAGTGAGCAAGTCATGAGCATCCTCAACAGCATCTTCGACGGTCTGCTCGGCTACGAGAGGCTGATGCTGATCTGCGGCTTCATCCTGTTCGTGTTCGCGCTGGCGGCGATCACGGTGATGATCGTGCAGCGGCGCGATTTCAAGATGGCGATGGGGCTGATTGTCTTCGCGATCGTGCTGATGGGGTTTCCCGGCATCCAGGCAGTCAAGTTCAGTCAGGACACGGTCGAACTGGATCGTATTCGTGCGCAGCCGAACGCGCCAACCGATCCGGAGCAGCAGCAGCAATCGGCACAGACGTTGAGTTCCCTCGAGGAACGCAGCGCCGGCAACCCGCAGTTGCAGGCACAGGTGGCCGATGGCTATCGCGCGATCGGCGAGTTGGACAAAGGCTATCAGCTGGCGCAATCGGTGCTGCAGCAGAAGCCGTCGGCGCAGGTGCAGGCCACCCTGGTGCCGGTGCTGACCGCGAAGCTGAATCAGGTGCAGGCCGGCGCACTGGTCGTTCCACAGCCCGCATCTTCGCCTGGATCGAGTTCGTCCACCTCGGGTGCTGCGCCGACCTCGCCGGCCGCGACGGCGACAGGCGCGCCAGCCGGCGCCGGTAGGGTCGCGGCTGCACCTGCGGCTGCCGCACCCGCTGCGCCACCGCCGACAGACGCACCAACCAGCGCCGGCACGGTCGCGACAGCACCCGCGTCGGCTGCGGCCAGTGCGTCAGCACCAACGCAAAGCAACAAGCAGCGCGAGATCGCTGAAATCGCCAAACAGCTGCAGGGCACTGGCGCGCCGTTGCCGGCGGCCTCGCATGCTGCGCTGGCCAAGGCCTATGTCGTGCTGGGCCAGCCGCAACAGGCGCAGGCGAATGTCGATGCCGCGTTGCGGCTCAACCCGAATATCAAGATCAATGCCGCGGTGCTGCGCGCGGCCAGGATGGGCGGCACCCCGAGGCCGACGGAGCGATGAAGATGGATACCTTGCGCAAGGGCGATCAGGGCACGCAGGTGCGGCAGTTGCAGCAGCTGCTTGTGCAGCGTGGTTACGCGGCCGACATCAATGGCATGTTCGACACGAAGACTTGGCAGGCGTCGCGCGCGTTCCAGACCCAGAATCTCGATCAGCACGGCCAGCCGCTGGTCGTCGATGGCGTGGCCGGCCCGCTGACATGGTGGAGCCTGCACAACCCGAAGCCGTTCATCAGGACGCCGACCGCGGTCGACTACGCCACGCTGCCGGCAAAGGGTGGCAGCAGGGTCGGCCGTGCCGCACTCGCCGCTGCGATCGGCGAACTGAAGGCCAACGCGCGTGAGATCGGCGGCAACAATCGCGGCCCATTCGTGCGCAAGTACCTCGCACCGACCGGTCTCGACGAAGGTCAGTCGTGGTGTGCCGGCTTCGTCAGCTGGTGTTTCATGCAGGCGAGCGGTGGCGACAAGGCGGCGATGCCGTTCGCCTATGTCGCCAGTGCGCGAAGCCTGTTGACTGAGTTCAAGCAGCAGGGCCGGTCCAACGCACCGGGCAGCGGTTACGTGCCGGCGCCCGGCGACGTCGTGGTGTGGTGGCGGGTGAGTCTGGCCGGCTGGCTCGGTCACACCGGCCTGGTGCATTCGGTGCAGGACGGCATGCTGTACACGATCGAGGGCAACCACAGCCCGCGCGTGCAGGGCTTCTCCTATGTGCTGAGCCGGATGGACAAGCTGCTCGGTTTCGGCCACGTGCCATGAGCGCCTTTCCCGGCTCACCGCGGATTCTCAAGGGCGGCATCGTGCTGATCGATGCCGGCACCTCGGCGGTGCTGCGGGTGATCGCGCTGCAGTACAACCCCGATTCGCTCACGCGCTCGCTGCAGGTGCAGGCGGTCAGTGCGGACGGCGGCGACCGCTCCGAGGTGCTGCGCCTAAAGGGGCCGCCGGTGGAGACGCTGAAGCTGGAGGCGGAGATCGACGCCACCGATCAGCTGGAGTTTCCGGAACAGAACAGCGTCACCACGCAGTCCGGCATCTTCGCGCAGCTGGCGGCGCTGGAGACGATGGTCTATCCGACTAGCGGCCAGCTGCGTGCGAACGACGTGCTGGCGCAGATCGGCACGCTGGAGATCGTGCCGATGGAGACACCGCTGGCGCTGTTCGTGTGGAGCAAGTCGCGCATCCTGCCGGTGCGCGTCACCGAATTCAGCATCACCGAGGAGGCGTTCGACCCCGCGCTGAATCCGATCCGCGCCAAGATCGGTCTCGGCCTGCGCGTGCTGTCGGTGAACGACGTGCCGTCCGGGCACAAGGCCGCCAGCCTGTTCATGAACTATCTGCAACAGAAGGAGCGCCTGGCCGCCACCGGCGCCGGCCAGCTGTCCGCGCTCGGCATCACCGGAGTGCCCTGATGAATGTGATCTTTCCACCCACCAGCCGTTACGCGCTGACGCCGACCGCGACCCTCGTGCGCGCCGACGGCACGCCGGTCACCTATCTCAAACGCCGCTTCGTGCCGGCGCCGGAAAACCTCGCGCTGCTGCAATGGCATCAAGTCGTGCAGAACGAGCGGCTGGACAACATCACAGCTCAATATCTAGGCGATCCCGAACAGTTCTGGCGGCTGTGCGATGCGAACCGCGCACTGCGCCCGGAGGAGCTGACCGAGACGATCGGAAAGCAGCTGCGCATCACCTTGCCCGAAGGCATCCCGGGGGTGCCGCATGCTTAAGGGCGTGCACCTGACCTTGCTGGTCGGCCCGGTGGTGCCGGTGCCGGTGCCGCAGATCGTGCTGGATGCGCTGACCCAGATCGAGGTGAGTGCACCGGACGAAGCGGCCGGCGCGTTCACCCTGCAGTTCACGCTGAGCGTGCAGTCGCCGCTGCACACGCTGTTCCTGCTCAGCGGCGGCGGGGTGGTGCCGCTGCTGCGGGTGATCGTGGTGGTCACGCTCAACGGCATGCCGCAGGTGTTGATCGACGGCGTGGTGACCCGCACCGAAGTGCTGCCCGGCGCGGACCAGCGCCACACCACCTTGCAGGTCACCGGCGATGACCTCACCGCGGTGATGACCAAGCTGGAATTCTCCGGCTTGCCGGGCCTGCCGTATCCGGCGATGCCGGCCGAGGCGATCGTGGTACTGCTGCTGGCCAAGTACGCGTTCCTCGGCATCGTACCGCTGGTGATCCCGAGCATCGCGATCGACGTGCCGATCCCGACCAACCGCATCCCGACCCAGCAGGGCAGCGACCTGGAATACATCCGTACCCTGGCCGAGCGCGTCGGCTACGTGTTCTACCTCGATCCCGGCCCGGCGCCCGGCATGAGCATCGCGTACTGGGGGCCGAAGGTGAAAGTTGGCGTGCCGCAGCCGGCGCTGAACGCGGACATGGATGCGGCGAGCAATGTCGAGAGCCTCAGCTTCAGCTATGACGGCAACGCGCGCAGCCTGCCGATCGTCTACATCCAGAACGAGCAGACCAAGGTGCCGTTGCCGATACCGATCCCGGACATCGGCCCGCTCAATCCGCCGCTGGGGCTGATCGATCCGCCGCCGCAGAAATTCCGCACGCTGCCGGAGACCGCGAAGTATTCGCCGATGCGCGCGATGCTGCTGGGCATGGCCGAGGCGGCGAAATCCGCCGACACCGTCACCGGCCGCGGCAGCCTCGACGTGGTGCGCTACGGCCGCGTGCTCAAGCCGCGCCAGCTGGTCGGCGTGCGCGGCGTCGGCCCCGCGTTCGACGGGCTGCACTACGTCAGCCAGGTGCGTCACACGATCAAGCGCGGCGAGTACAAGCAGAGCTTCGAGTTGTCGCGCAAGGGGCTGCTCTCCACCGTGCCGCTGGTGCTGGCATGAACCGCTATTACGGCAAGTACCGCGGCACCGTGATCCAGAACGTGGATCCCGAACAGCGCGGGCGCATCCAGGCGATGGTGCCGGACGTGTCCGGACTGGTTCCGTCGAGCTGGGCGATGCCGTGTGTGCCGCTCGCTGGCAAGCAGAGCGGTGTCTATGTGGTGCCGCAGATCGGCGCGGGCGTGTGGATCGAGTTCGAGCAGGGCGATCCGGATTATCCGATCTGGGTCGGCGGTTTCTGGGGCGTGGCGGCGGAAGTGCCGGCGCTGGCACTGGCCGGCAATCCGGCCAGCCCCAGCGTGGTGCTGCAGTCGGGCCTGCAGAACGCCATCGTGATCAGCGATCTGCCGGGACCGACCGGCGGCATCCTGCTGAAGAGTGTCACCGGCGCGATGATCATGGTCAACGAGATCGGCATCACGATCTCCAACGGCCAGGGCGCCACCATCGTGCTGGCCGGGCCGACGGTGACGATCAACAACGGCGCACTGGTCGTGACCTAGGGAGATGCATGATGCCGGGCTTCCTCATCCATGTCGGCGCCAGCGTGCTCTGTTCGCACGGCGGGCAGGCGCAGGCCACCGCGCCGAATCCGCGCGTCAGCGTCAGTGGCCAGCCCAGCGTGACGCTGCCGGCGCCATGGCTGGTTGCCGGCTGCGCGCTGCCGCCGCCACCGGCGGCGAACGGGCCGTGCGTCACCGCGCAGTTCGTCAGCGGGGCCACCCGGGTGACTTCCAACGGGCAACCGCTGCTGCTGTTCGACAGCCAGGCGATCTGCGCGCCGACCGGTACGCCAGTGCTGATCGTCGCCAGCCAGATGCGCGTCACCGCGATGTGAGGACGAGGCCATGAATATCGCCAAAAATATGGATTACCCGTTCCATTTCGACAATCGCGGCCGCAGCGCGGAAACCGGCGACGATGACCATGTGCGCGACATGATCGAGCAGCTGCTGTTCACCAATCCCGGCGAGCGCGTCAACCGGCCGGACTTCGGCAGTGGCCTGCTGCAACTGGTATTCGCGCCGAACAGCCAGGAGCTGGCCGCCGCGCTGCAGTTCACCTTGCAGGCGGCGTTGCAGCGCTGGCTTGGCGACGTGATCGATGTCGGCGCGCTGGCGGTAAGCAGCGAGGATGCCACCTTGCGCGTCGACCTCAGCTACACCGTGCGCGCCAGCGGCGACACGCGCAGCGATAGTTTCACGCGGAGCCTGCCATGAACACCGCGAGTCGCAGCGCGAGCCTGGGCGCGATTGGCTGTGCGGCGCTGCCGGCATGCAGCGTGCCGGCGCGGCGCGAAAAACTGCGGCTGTCCGGCAACCTCAACGGCATCGACTACGTCGAGGTCGGCGACGACGGCAGCAGCCTGTGCGTGCATCTCTTCGGCGAGATCCCGCAAGGTATCGGCGTGGCGAACGTGCGGATCAGTGGCGGCGATCGCATCACCGGCCTGCGCGTGCTCAGCGTCAACGCCGAGCTGGAACCGGACATGCACGACGATGCCTGCCTGCGCGTGGTGCTCGATCGCGAAGGCGACCACACGGCGTACTGCCTGTGCCTGGTGGATGCGGTTTCGGGCAACGACCCGGCCGGCTGGCTGGCGTATCCGGGCTTCGATCCGCGCTATGCCTGCGTGGCACTGCACTTCCGTCTCGACTGCGCGAAGACGCTGGACTGCGCCGAGGAGGCACCATGCGCGCGACCACCGTTGCCAGCGCCGGAGATCAATTATCTGGCGAAGGATTACGCCAGCTTCCGCCAGCTGTTCCTCGACCAAATCGCGCTGGACATGCCCGCGTGGCAGGAGCAGCACGTGCCGGACATCGGCATTGCGCTGGTCGAGACGCTGGCGTACACCGCCGACTACCTCAGCTACTACCAGGACGCGGTCGCCACCGAGGCCTATCTCGGCACCGCGCGTCGGCGCATCTCGGTGCGCCGGCATGCGCGGCTGGTCGACTACCGCATGCACGAAGGTTGCAACGCGCGCGCGCTGGTGGTGCTGGCCTCCGATACCGATCTTGGTCTTGAGCTCGACAACCTGTTGCTGCTGGTGCCGCCACCGGGACAGAACAACGCGAAGCCCGGCGTGATCGGTGCGGTCCAACTCGATGCTGCGCGCACGCAGGGCGCTTTGGTGTTTGAACCCATGTCGTTGGACGGCATGGATGCGTTCAACGTGGTCGCCGCGCAAAGCGCGATCCGCCTGCACCGCTGGAGTGACGAGATGTGCTGCCTGCCGCGTGGGAGCACGCGGGCGACGCTGGTCGATGCGCCACCGTCATCATCGGCGCCGCCGGCCGAATCGACAACGCCATCGACATCCGCGGCGGCGAACGATCCCGCACCGGTTTCCGTGGCCGCCGCTGCGGTGGCACAACGCGCGTTGAAGCTCGCGGCCGGCGACATGCTGATCTTCGAGGAAGTGCTGGGGCCGCAGACCGGCAATCCCGCCGATGCCGATCCAGCGCATCGGCATGCGGTGCGGCTGACGGACGTCCAGACGTCCGTCGATCCGTTCGATGGCACCCTCCTGCTGGAAATCGCCTGGGATGCCTGCGATGCATTGCCGTTCGACCTGTGCCTTTCGGTGCGCACGCCATCGCCCGATTGCACCTGGTTGCACGACGTCAGCCTGGCGCGCGGCAACGTGCTGCTGGTCGATCATGGTGGCCACGTGCGTGGCCAGTGCACCTCCAATGCGATCTGCGTGCCCAGTGGCGGTGATGGCGAGTACCCCGGACTCGCCGCCACACTGGCCGCGCTGCCGGATGCGTGCCCGCGCTGTCACGACCTCGCCGAGGATTGCTGGCTGGTGCCGGGTGCCACGCAGTACGGTTGCTGCCACTGTGATGGCGCGGTGCAGGACGTACGGCGGCCGCCCACCGACACCGGCCACGTGTTGCCTGGCACGCCGCTGACCTGGGCCGAGCCGTTGCCGACGAAAGCGCCGGTATGCCGGTTATTCGCGCGCGATCCGCGCCGAGCGTTGCCGCAGCTGAGCGTCTACGGCGGCGCACTTGGCGATGTGCTGATGGCCGGTGCGCCCGACCCACGCTGGCAATGGCAGCCGCAGTACGACTTGCTGGGAAGCGGACCGGACGATCGCCACTTCGTGGTCGAGATCGACGACGACGGCGCCGCGCATCTGCGCTTTGGCGACGGCGTGCTTGGCGCGCAGCCGCAGGCTGGCGACTTCTTTCGTGCCGCGCCGCGGCTTGGCAACGGTCCGTCCGGCAACGTCGGCCGCGACAGCATCGTGTGGCTGGCGCTGAAGTCGGGTGAGTTGTCCGCCGACCTGCAGCCGCGCAACCCGCTGCCGGCCAGCGGTGGCACCGCAGCGGAAAGCCTCGCCGAGGTGAAGCGGTACGCGCCCGGCGCGTTTCGCGCGAACCCGCTGCGCGCGATCGTCGCCGACGACTACGCGATGTTCGCCGCGCGCGCGCCGGAGTTGCAGGGTGCGGCGGCGGCGCTGGAGTGGAGCGGAAGCTGGCATGCCGCCGACGTGGTGGTCGATCCGCTCGGCCGCGAGAGCCTGCCGGCCGGATTGGCGCAGCGGATCAGGGCAGAACTGGAGCGCTACCGTCGCATCGGCCACGACGTCGAGGTGCGCGGCGCCTGTTACGTGCCGCTGCAGATCGAGCTGTTCGTCTGCGTGCTGCCGAACTTTCTGGTGGCGCACGTCGAGGCCGAGCTGCGCGATCGTTTCAGCGCGAGCCTTCGGCGCGACGGTACGCCTGGGTTCTTCCATCCGGATCGGCTGCGGCTGGGCGCGCCGGTGTTCGCCAGCGCGCTGCTGGCCGAGGCGCAGGCGATCACCGGCGTCGCCCACGTCGAGATCACCACGCTGGCCCGCGCCGATGACGTGCCGGCTGGTGGCGTGCCCGCCGACGGTGTGCTGCATCTGGCTGCGCGCGAGATCGCGCAGGTCGACAACGATCCGGATCATCCCGACCACGGAAGCATCGCGTTTACGCTGGGAGGTGGCCGATGAGCTGCTGCAGCGCCTGTGGCAAGCATGCCTGCGCCTGCGGTTGCGGCGCGGTCGCCGGCACCCCGTTGCCGCTGTACAACCGGCCGGGGCTGGACAGCCTCGCCTATCGCGTCGGCACGTACGCCGACTTCCGCGTCACCATGCAGAACGACCTCAGTGACGCCGCGCTGCCGGGCTTGGCCGGGCTGCGCACGCGCGCGAATGACGATCCGGCAATGGCGCTGCTCGATGCCTGGGCGGTCGGCGCCGACGTGCTGAGCTTCTACCAGGAGCGCATCGCCAACGAAGGCTACCTGCGCACTGCCACTGAGCGGCGCTCGGTGCTGGAGCTGGCCAGGCTGGTCGACTATCGCTTGCGCCCCGGCGTGGCCGCCAGCGTCTACCTCGCCTACACCGTCGAGAAAGACTCGCCGCCGGTGACAATCGGCGCCGGCGCACGCGCGCAATCCATCCCGGCGCCCGGCGAGCAGATGCAGACCTTCGAGACCGCCGAGCCGCTGGACGCCCGTTACGAATGGAATGCGCTGAAGCCGCGGCTGACCAAACCGCAGATCGTCACCCGGGCGTCGCTCGATTCATTGACAGGACTCGGTTTCAAGGGCACGGCGAACAACCTGAAGACCAACGACTGGCTGGTGTTCGAATTCGCCGACGGAAGCACGCCGGCGATTCGCCAGATCCAGCAGGTCACGCTCGATGCCGTGCAGCAACGGACCCAGGTGACCTTGCAGCCAGCGGTGACCGACTCCATCGGCGCTCTTGCCAGCGCGGCACCGGTATCGACGTTCACTTCGTCAGCAACGGCAGCTGCGCCTTCCGCTGTCGGAAATGCCGAGAGCCCATTCGTCGCCTTGGTGGATGCGCTCAGGCAACCCTCGACCGTGCAACCGGCGAACGCCCGGCGACTGTCACGCAGCACGGCCAGTGCGCTGGGCAACGCCAGTGATGTGCGGCCGCAGCTGCTGCTGAATTTCGAGGCCAGGCTGGCCGGCACGTTCTACGCTGCGTGGAGCGGTACGCCCGTGCGCGCGGGTAATGCACAGGTCAGGAATATCTACGTGCAGCGCCTTGCCGCCGCGAAGTTCGGTTACAACGCGCCCTTCAGGATGAAGCTGGTGAAGGACGGCGACACCTACCAGTCGCTGCCCGATACCGACTGGGAGAGCGTCGAAAAAGCCGGCACGCTGTATCTCGACAATGCCTATGACGGCGTCCGCCCTGGTAGTTACGTGATCGTGAGCACACCGGCGGTCGGTGCCACCGCCGCCAGCGTCGAGGTGCACAAGGTGAGCTCCGCGGCGATCCATCCGCGCACCGCCTACGGCATCAGCGGCAAGACCACTGAGCTGACGCTGGACAACACGCCAGTCGCATCGGTCAGCATGGTGGCGATGATCAACAACATCCACTACATCACCCAGACGGTGAGAATCCAGCAGGTGTTTGCGCAAAGCGACCCGCTGCAGCTGGCCGAGCTGCTGATCAGTGACAGCGTCGGCAGCATCGCCGCGAACGACAGCTCGACGCGAACCAGCGCGGATAGCAATACCCGGCTGGAGCTGGCCGCCGCGATCGATGGGCTCAAGGCTGGCCGCTGGGTGATCGTCGAGGGCCAGCGCACCGACGTGCCGGGTACCGATGCGGTGAGCGCCGCCGAACTGGTGATGCTGAGCGCGGTGGAGCAGGGCGTGGATGCGCAGCTGCCCGGCGACACCGTGCACAGCACCTTGGTGTTTGCCAACCAGGGTCTCGCCTACAGCTACCGGCGCGACAGCGTGACGGTCCATGCCAACGTGGTGCGCGCCACCCACGGCGAAACGCGCCACGAAGTGCTCGGCAGCGGCAATGGCGCGCTGTCGATGCAGGCGTTCGTGCTGAAGCAGTCGCCGTTGACGTATGTCTCCGCCGCCACGATCGATGGCGTGCAGAGCACACTCGGCGTGCGCGTCAACGACATGGCATGGCGCGAGACGCGCAATCTTGCCTTCGTCGGTGCGGCCGACCGCAGCTTCGTCACTGCCACCGATGACAGCGGCAAGACCTCCGTGGTGTTCGGTGACGGCACAGATGGCGCGCGCCTGCCCACGGGCGTCGAAAACATCACCGCGGTCTATCGCAACGGCATCGGCACACCGGGCAATGTGAGCGCTCAGCAGATCAGCCTGCTGGCGACCCGGCCGCTCGGCGTCAAGGCGGTGATCAATCCGTTGCGCGCCTCCGGTGGCGCCGATGCGGAGACGCGCGACCAGGCGCGACGCAACGTTCCGCTGGCGGTGCTGGCGCTGGACCGGCTGGTCTCGGTGCCGGATTACGCCGACTTTGCACGCACGTTCGGTGGCGTCGGCAAGGCGGCGGCGAGCAAGCTCGGCAATCTGGTGCAGGTGACCATCGCCGGTGCGGAGGACGCGCCGATCGACCCGACCTCCGATCTCTATCGCAACCTGCTGCAGGCGCTGCAGCAGTACGGCGATCCGTCGTTGCCGCTGCGCCTCGACGTGCGCGAACTGCTGGCGTTGACCCTCAGCGCGAAGGTCGGGCTGGCACCTGACTACGCGTGGGAAGTGGTCGAGCCGCAGCTGCGCGCGGCGCTGCTCGATGCATTCGGTTTCGAGCGGCGGGCGCTGGCGCAGAACGTCTACCTCAGCGAGATCGTCGCCTGCATGCAGGCGGTGCGTGGCGTCGTCTGGGTCGACGTGGATGCGCTCGGCAGCATTGACGAGGCGACCCTGCTGGCCGGTTTCGGCGATTCGGGCGACAACGGCAAAGGTGGTGACGGCGCTTCGTTGATGACGCATGCGGCGACGCCCGCCACGCTACCGCCGCGCGTGCAGGTGCTGCCCGCACGCTACGACAGCGATGGCAGGTTGCTGCCGGCGCAGCTCGCGTATCTGCCACCGAACATCCCCGACACGTTGCTGCTGCAGGAGGCCACGCCATGACTGCGCGTCCGGATCGGCTGTACGACCTGCTGCCCGCGGTCTATCGCATGCGCGACGCGGAGCAGGGTTATCCGCTGCGCGACCTGCTGCGCGTGCTGGCCACCCAGGCCGACGTGCTGGAACAGGACATCGCGCGGCTGTACGACAACTGGTTCATCGAGACCTGCGACGACTGGGTGGTGCCGTACATCGGCGACCTGCTCGGCTACACCTTGCTGCCGGAAGCCGCCACGCTGGATGCGACAGGTGATGCGTGCACGGCGGGCCTCGGTCGAGTGCTCGCGCCGCGCGCCGACGTGGCCAACACGATCGACGCACGCCGGCGCAAGGGCACGCTGTCGCTGCTCGAAGACCTGTCCCGCGACGCCGCCGGCTGGCCGGCGCGCGCGGTCGAGTTCTACCGCCGGCTCGGCTGGATGCAGCATCTCGACCACCAGCATCCGCATCGCGGCGGCACGGCCGACCTGCGCGATCCGGGGCGGTTGCAGCGTATCGGCTGGGCGAGCGGCGCGTTCGACCCGTTCGCGCACAGCGTCGACCTGCGACGCATGGGCAGTCGGCGTCGGCGTGGTCGCTACAACATCCCGGACGTCGGCGTGTTCGCCTGCCGCCTGCGCAGCTATCCGGTGACCAGCACGTCGGCGTACTGCGTGGAAGAACGCGGCCCGCACTGTTTCAGCTTCAGCGTGCTCGGCAACGACACGCCGCTGTTCCGGCGCCCGGTCGAGGAAACCGAGCCGACCCATATCGCCGACGAGCGCAATCTGCCGCTGCCATTGCGGCGCTACCGATTCGCAGTGCGCGGGCCGCAGGCCGATTACGCCAGCGTGGCGGCTGGGCTGTATGGCGACGGCAACAGCGTGCAGATCTGGGCGCCGGACTGGCCGGCCAAAGGGCAGGGCGTGCCGGTGCCGTGCGAGACCTTGATCCCGGCTGATCTGTCGGATTGGCATTACCAGGTACCGCGCGGTCGCGTGGCCGTCGATCCCGAACGGGGCCGGCTGCTGTTTCCCGCCAACCAGCGGCCGAAACGCGGCGTGTGGGTGTCGTACCAGTACGGCTTCGCCGCCGATCTCGGTGGTGGCGAATATGCAAGGGTGACGCCGGAGCTGGAAGGCGCCGCGCGCTACATCGTGCACACCGCGTTGCCGAATCGTGATCCGAGCACCAGCTGGCCGCCGGGCCACTACGGCAGCATTGCCGCGGCACTGACCGCATGGGCGCAGGCAAAGTCTGCCGCGCCGGCGCAACAGCCGCTGCATGCGTTGATCATCGAGCTGGCCGAGAGCGGAGTGTATGAAGGCAGCATCGACCTGCTACTGGATGCCGGCGAGGCGATCCAGTTGCGGGCGGCCGAGCGCACCCGGCCGATACTGCGGTTGCTCGATGTGCGCGCCAGCCAGCCCGATGCGCTCAGCATCAGCGGCGCTGCCGGTAGCCGCGTGCTGCTCGACGGCCTGATGATCGTGGGTCGTGGCATCGAGGTGCAGGGGCCGGCGGAAGAGAACCCCGCGACAGACGACCTGTGCGAACTGGTGATTCGCCATTGCACCCTGGTGCCGGGCTGGGCGCTGCATTGCGATTGCGATCCCAAGCGTCCAGGCGAGCCGAGTGTCTCGCTGGACGGCACGCGTGCCGCGCTGCGTGTCAGTCACAGCATCCTCGGCGCGATCGCGGTGATCAGTCCGGCTCGACGTGGCGAGCCGCCACTGCTGGACATCTGCGACAGCATCGTCGACGCCACCGGCGTCGAGCGGGTGGCACTGGGCGCGCCGGACGAAGCGGTGGCGTATGTCGAGGCGAGCTTCCGCCGCTGCACGGTGATCGGCGAGGTGCAGGCGCACGGCATCGCACTGGCCGAGGATTCGATCTTCGCCGGCCCGCTGCGCGTGCTGCGCCGGCAGCAGGGCTGCGTGCGTTTCTGCTACGTGGCGGATGGCTCACGCACGCCGCGGCGTTTCCACTGCCAGCCGGATCTGGCGCTGGCCGCAGTCGCCGCGGGCGACGTCAGCAGGCGCGCGCATGAGCAGCTGCGCGTGGTGCCGCAGTTCCGCAGCCAGCGTTACGCCACGCCGCATTACCTGCGTCTGGCCGATCGCTGCTGCGCGGAGATCCGCAGCGGCGCGTCGGATCGTTCGGTGATGGGCGTGTATCACGATCTGTACGAGCCGCAGCGCGAGGCGAATCTCGCGGCGCGGCTGCAGGAATACGTTCCGGCAGGCACGGACGCCGGCATTCTTTTCGCGAGTTAGGAGATCGACCATGAAAGGCGACTTCGCACGTGTCACGTTCGATCCGTCACGGCACTACAGCCAGGTCTTCCAGCAACAGGGCCGCGTATTGCTGGAGGCGGACTGGAACGAGCAGGCGCATATCCAGCTGCATCTGCTGCGTACCCTGGTGTGCGACCTGGTCGGTCCGTGCTGGGCGGCGGGCGGCGGTTTCGGCATCACCAGCACGACGACGAATGCGGACGGCAGCAGCAAGCCGTTGCCGTTGACTGGCTGGCAACTCGCACCGGGACATTTTTACGTGGACGGCATCCTGTGCGTGAACGAGGCTGCCTGCACCCTGGCCACGCAGCCGCAGGCGCCGACGCCCGACTACGGTGTGGCCGATGGCAGCAGCGGCTTCGAGAATCCATCGCCGGGCTACGCGTTGTGGCTGGACGTGTGGGAGCGGCACCTGTCCGCGGTAGAGGCGCCGGCGCTCGCCGACGTCGCGCTCGATGGTGTCGATACCGCATCGCGCGCGCAGGTGGTGTGGCAGCTGCGCTTGTTCGACCGGACGCGGGCGGACCAGCGGCTCGACGACGTCACCGCCGCACTGAAGACACGGCAAAAAGCCGCGGGCAGTGCGGCCGACATCGCCGCCATCAAGCAGCAGCTGGTCGACGTGGGCAACCTGCGCAGCGGCATCGACGGCCAGGGCAATGCCAATGCCAATGCCAACGTCTCCCCGTGCACCTTGCTGCGTCAGTTGCTCGGCGCACGGGCGCTGTATGCGTTGCCGCGGATGCGGGCGGAACTGGGACCGCTGGAGTCCGACAGCGACCCCTGCGTGATCGCCGCCGACGCGCGCTACCGCGGCTGCGAGAATCAGCTGTACCGGGTCGAGATCCATCAGGGCGGACTGGCTGGCGCGGCCAGCTTCAAGTGGTCGCGCGAGAACGGTTCAGTGGTGTTTCCGATCATCCGCAGCGTGTCCGGTGCGACGGCGGACGACGGCAGCGCGCAACAGGTGGTGACGCTGGGCCGGTTAGGTCGCGATGCGCGGCTCGGACTGGCGGTTAACGATTGGGTCGAGCTGGTCGACGATGCCTACACGCTGGGGCAGCGCGCGTTTCCGCTGCTGCAGGTGATCGCCATCGACGTGGCGAACTGCAGCGTTACCCTCAACGTGCCGAAGAACCTGACGCCGTGGCAGCCGAGCAACGATTCGCGCCAGCATGCACTGCTGCGACGCTGGGATCAGGTCGATGCGGTAAACGTGCAAGGCGTGCTGGCGCTGAGCGAGGGCGCGCCGGTCACGTTGGAGGATGGTATCCAGATCACCTTCGAGCCAGGCGGCCTGTATGCCACCGGCGACTACTGGCTGATCCCCGCCCGCGTGGCCGGCAATGGCCAGCTCGACTGGCCGCCGGTGACTGCGGCGGACGGCACCAGCGGCCCTGCTGCACTGCCACCACGAGGACTCCATCACTACGCCGCGCTCGGCGTCACCGACGACAAGGGCAGCTATCAGGAATGCTGCTGCCGCTTCGATTCCCTGTGCGCGCTGTTGCAGGCCGAGGCGAACAAGCACCAGCCGGGCGGCATGAACCTTGTGATGAAACCGCAGGCATCGGTTGCCAAGGTCACATCTGCCACCGCGAAGAAGGCCGGCAAAGTTGCCAAGGCAGCGAAAACCACCAGGGCAGCGAAGAAGACCAGGCCGGCGTAACGCGCCTCCGAAAACCGGCATCGGGCCGAAGCTCCCGATGACGTCGCCACGTTGCATCGATGCCGCCGACCCGGCTTTCGGGTCGCTTCGTGCGCGAGCGCCGCGGGCGACGACAACGATATTCTCGGGCAGAATGCCGCAGTCGACTCATGCGGAGTGTTGTATGGAAACAGGTGCACCACTGCCCGTGAAGGGGCATCACGTTCATCAGCGCCATCTGGACCGGCTGGTGATGTTGTCCGATGGCATCTTCGCCATCGCGATCACTCTTTCGGCCATCGAGATACGGCCAGAGCTCAAGCCCGGCCAATCGATGTGGCAGGCTTGGTCGGGGCCATTGACGGTCTATTTCCTGAGTTTCCTGTTGATCGGAGTGATCTGGATTGGACACCGCCGTATCGTTTCGCACCTTCGCGACATTGACGGCGTCGGCACCGCGATCAACCTGCTGCTGCTCAGCCTGGTGGCGCTGATGCCGGTGGTGATCCGTTTTTCGCTCAATGATTCGACGCAGGACCTGGGGTTCGTGGTTTATGCGGTGGCGATTGCCGTGACGTTCGCCTGCATGGCGGTGCTATGGTTCCACGTGGCATTCATCGCGCACCTCGCGCCCGATCTGGAGCCGCAGCTTGCCCGGATCTGGCTGCTGGAAATGATCGCGGCGCCGCTGATCATCGGTGCCATGGCGTTGTATCAGATGCATCTCAAGCCTGTCGCCCTGATCCTGACCGTCGCTGCCGTAGCCCTGTGGCTCAGCAAGGGTTGGATGGAACACGTGCGCAAGCGCGGCCACTAGCCCGGAGCAGAGCGGTCGGCAGCCCCTTACAATGGCGGCATGCCCCACACCACTTCTCCACGCGCCGTTCCCCTGCATGCCGACGACTGGCGCGTCTGCGTCGCCCCGATGATGGACTGGACCGACCGGCATTGCCGTTATTTCCATCGGTTGCTGTCGCCGCGGGCGCGGCTGTATACCGAGATGGTGACCAGCGCGGCGCTGGTGCGCGGCAAGCAGCTGCGTCTGCTGGAGCACAGCCAGCAGGAGCATCCGCTGGCGCTGCAGCTGGGTGGCAGCGATCCGCACGAGCTGGCGCAGGCGGCGCGTTTCGGCGCCGAGGCCGGTTACGACGAGATCAACCTCAACGTGGGCTGCCCGTCAGACCGGGTGCAGTCGGGTCGTTTTGGCGCCTGCCTGATGCGCGAGCCGGCGCTGGTCGGTGATTGCATGAAGGCGATGCGCGATGCGGTCAGCGTGCCGGTGACGGTGAAATGCCGGATTGGCGTCGACGACCAGGACGACTACGCGGGGTTGCAGCACTTCACCGAGATCATGCTGGAGGTCGGGGTCGAGGTACTGGCGGTGCATGCGCGCAAGGCATGGCTGCAGGGGCTGTCGCCCAAGGAGAACCGCGAGATTCCACCGCTCGATTACGAGCGCGTCTACCGGCTCAAACGCGAGTTTCCGCAGCTGATGGTAGTGATCAACGGCGGCATCACCACGGTCGAACAGGTGTGCATGCACCTGGCGCAACTGGACGGCGTGATGCTGGGTCGTGCGGCGTATCACGATCCGTATCTGCTGGCGCGGCTCGAACACGCGCTGTACGGCGAGCCGCTGCCCACCCGTGAAAGCGTGCTGCAACACCTGCGGACGTATATCGAAGCCGAGCTGGCGCGCGGCACCGCGCTGAAGCACATCAGCCGCCACCTGCTCGGCCTCTACCAGGGCGAGCCGGGCGCGCGCGCGTTCCGGCGCACGATCAGCGAGGGTGCGCATCTGCCGGGTGCGGGTTGGGCGTTGCTTGAACAGGCCTTCGCGCCGTGTTCGGTGGCGGCGTGACAGCTGCCGTCCGTCCGGTCAGTATTCAGGCCTGATTGCCTAGGCTAGACGCTACGGCAGGTGCCGGGCGGGATCTTCACGCATGACAACGCACAAAAACTTCATCCTTGCTCTGTTGACATGGGTGGCCATGGCTGCGGCCGCGATGGCTTCGGCACAGTCGGCCGAGCCGGTGATGACGCTGGATCAGGCGGTACTCAAGGTGCAGCAGGATACGGGCGGCAGGGTGTTGTCGGCCGAGCCGCACCGGGTCGACCGTAAACTGAAATACTTCATCAAGGTGCTCAAGCCGGACGGGCATGTGCAGAAGCTGGTGGTTTCGTCCGAGGCGAGCAAGAATCCCGCTTCCGGTCAGTCAACCAAGAATCCGCCTGCGAAACGCGCGGGCAGCAAGGAGAAACACTGATGCGCATCCTGTTGGTGGAGGACGAGGCGCCGTTGCGCGAGACGCTGGCGGCACGCCTGAAGCGGGACGGTTTTGCTGTCGATGCGGCGCAGGATGGCGAGGAAGGCATCTACCTTGGCCGCGAGGTGCCGTTCGATCTGGCGATCATCGACCTGGGCCTGCCCAAGATGTCCGGCATGGAGCTGGTCAAGGCACTGCGCGAGCACGGCCAGCGCTATCCGATCCTGATCCTGACCGCGCGCGGCAGCTGGCAGGACAAGGTCGAGGGGCTGAAGTACGGCGCTGACGATTACCTGGTGAAACCATTCCACGTCGAGGAGTTGCTGGCGCGCATCAACGCGCTGGTGCGCCGTGCCAGCGGCTGGTCCAAGCCGATCCTGGCCTGCGGCATGATCAAGCTGGACACCACCGCGCAGACGGTGACGGTGGAAGGCAAGCTGGTCGATCTCACCAGCTACGAATACAAGGTGCTGGAATACCTGATGCTGCACGCCGGCGAGCTGGTCTCCAAGGCCGACCTCACCGAGCACATCTATCAGCAGGATTTCGACCGCGACTCGAACGTGCTCGAAGTGTTCATCGGCCGGCTGCGGCGCAAGCTCGATCCGGAAGGCACCCTCAAACCCATCGAGACGGTACGTGGACGCGGATACCGCTTTGCCATCCCGCGCACTGACGGCGACGACGAGTAACGAACCCGCATCGCCACCGAGTCGCCCGCTGTCGCTGGCGGCGCGCGCGGCGATCGCGACCGGATTCGTACTGGCGGGGTTTCTCGGGCTGGTCGGGTTGACCTTGTCGCAGGCGAACAAGCAGCGCGCGTTGAGCACGTTGCACGATCGGCTGCAGAACTTCGCGATTGCGTACATCACCAATACCGACGTCAACCGCTACGGCAAGCTGCTGCCGCCGATCGACACGTTGCCGGACCCGAATTTCTCGGGGCCGGGATCCGGGCTGTACGCGGTAGCCATCGGTGATCACGGGTTCCGCTGGGAATCCTCGTCGGCGATCGGCCGCGACTTCAATTTCCTGAAACCGCTGGAGCCTGGCCAAAGCCGGTTCGTCGGCCCGATCGACACGCGCATGGGCCGGCTGTACTACTACAGCAAAGGCGTGGCGCTGGATATGGAGACGGGCAAGTCGGTGGGCCTCACCATGACGGTGGCGCAGTCCGAGGATCAGCTCGAAGGCGAAAACGCGGTGTTCCGCCATACCCTGGTGATCTGGCTGTCGATCCTTGGCGTGATGCTGATCGTGCTGCAGCTGTTGCTGCTGCGCTGGAGCCTGACGCCGCTGCGCAAGGTGGCCAGCGACATGAGCCGGGTCGAGCGCGGCGACAGCGAGCAACTCGACAGCCAGTATCCGATGGAGCTCACCGGCCTGACCGAGCGCATCAATGCGTTCATCAACAACGAACGCGAACAGCGCACGCGTTATCGGCACACTTTGGCCGATCTGGCGCACAGCCTGAAAACGCCACTGGCGGTGATCCGCTCGCAGCTGGAGTCGGCGACCGCGGGGGATGAAGTGGCGCGGCGTGGCAGCGTGCTCGACCAAGTGCGGCGAATGAACGAGCTGGTGGCCTACCAGCTGTCGCGCGCGGCCACTTCCGGGCGGCAGACTTTCGCCAGCGCGATACCGATCGCCGGCCACGCCGAGGATCTGGTGCAAAGTCTGGAAAAGGTCTATGCGAGCAAGAATGTGCTGTGCGAATTCGACATCGCCGATGGCGCGGTGTTCTATGGCGAACAGGGTGACTTGCTGGAGCTGCTTGGCAACCTGCTGGAGAACGCGTTCAAGTGGGCTGGTCACCGCGTGCTGCTGGTGGTGAAGATGCAGCCTCAGGCTGGTCGGCAGCGTCCGGGCTTGTTGCTGTGCGTGGAAGACGACGGTCCGGGCATTGCCGATGACAAGATCGAAAAGGTGCTGCAGCGTGGCGTGCGCGGTGATGAGCGGGTGCAGGGGCACGGTATCGGGTTGTCGATCGTGCAGGACATCGTGCATGCCTATCAGGGTGAACTGACGGTCGACCGCTCAACGGAATTCGGTGGTGCACGCTTCTGCGTGAAACTGGCGGCAAGCTGAGCGCTCGCGTTCGATCGTTCAGCGCGAGCGGCAGAAGCCGGGGGGCTCGCAACCCTCGGCCGGCGAGCGGCCGTAGAACGCTTCAAGCAGTTCGGCGATGGTCGGCTCCGCCTGGCGCAACAGCGTCGGTTGCGAGTAATGCAGCTCGCTGACCACGGCGAAATATTCGCTGGCGCTTTCCGTGGCGTAGTGATCGATCGGGCTGTCGTGGCTGTCCGCCGGCATGCTGACCAGGCGATCGTAGGCCTGCTGGAATTGCTGGATCCAGCGCCGCCGCGGAATCTCCACCAGCGGCGGCACGCCATCGGGCGGGCCATCGAGCATGTCGAGCTTGTGCGCCATCTCGTGAACGACCACGTTGTAGCCGTCCCACGGTTGCTCCAGATCCAGTTGCACATCGGCCAGCGACAACACCAGCGGGCCGTGCTCCCATGCCTCGCCAGCAAGTACCTCGTCACCCTCGGTAACCACGCCTGTGCGGTCGTCGTGGTGGCTGCGGCGTACCTTGAATTCCCCCGGATAGATCAGCACCTCGCGCCAGCCGCGCAGGCTGGCGGCACCTTGCTGCAGCGCCGGCAGGCAGGCCTGCATGGCAATCAGCAGCCGCCAGTAGTCGTCCAGGACGGCACCGGCCAACGCGTGAAAGCGTTTGCGCGCGAGAAACAGTGCGGCGAGCCGGCGCAGTTGCTGCTGTCGTTCGGGATCCAGCCGGCGGGCCAGTGGGCAGGCAAGCAGCGCGCGCCGCCACAACGGGTCGGCCACCGGCGCAGGTTCAAGGCGTGCCCGCAGTGATTGCCACCAATGCCCCGGCATGACGCCGAGCGCTTACTGGATGGAGCCAGGCAGCAGCGATTGCCAGCCCAGATGCAGCCGGCGGGTTTGCGTCGGTGCAGACGAGGCGCCGCCGGAGTGGTCGTTGCCGTTGCTGGAGCTGTTGCCGGAGTTGTCGCTGTTGCTGGCCGACGGGCAATCGCGGGACAGCCCCAGCGCATCACCGCCGCTGGCATTGCCGCCGTGCGTGCTGGCGCTGTCGGCTGTCGCGTGCGGCGAGCTGTCCAAGTCCTGGGTATCCAGACTTGTCGCCGTGGCACTGCCGATCCCGGCGATGCACAAGGCGCAACCGATAAGCCAATGAGTGGCACGCATGGCGATCGAACTCCCTGACCCGCAAGCGAAGACCCGGATCGTCTCAGAAACACTGGCGCTGTGCCAGTGCTGCCATTTGACGGCGTTTGCGCACCGTGCCGACGGCGGGCGCCGCACGACCGGCGCGCCGGGCTAAAATCCGCCGATGCCCATCCTGCCCCGCTTTCCCGTCCCCTGCCGCCGCCCGACCGTCGCCGCGGCGTTCGGATCCTGTTGATGCAGCCGGTGCAATTGCTGGCGCTGCTCGCTGCGGGCGAGCCGCTCTCCGGCGCCGGCCTTGCCACGCAGGCAGGCGTGACTCGCGCGGCCATCTGGAAACAGATCGAAGCCTTGCGCGCCCGTGGCGTGCCGATCGAGGCACGTGGCCCGGCGGGATACCGCGTGCCGTGGCCGCTGCAAATGCTCGATGCCGGGCAGATCCTCGCTGCCATGCCGGCGCCGCTGGCGCATTCGCTGGGTGCGCTGGAGGTGCATTGGGAACTGGATTCCACCTCCAGCGAACTGCAACGCCGCGGCACGACGGCAAGCGATTTCAGCATCGTGCTGGCCGAAACCCAAACCGCTGGCCGTGGCCGGCGCGGTCGCCAGTGGCTGTCGCCGCCGGGGCTGAATCTGTATCTGTCCTGCCTCAAACGCTTCGACCGGGGCTTTGCCGCCTTGAGTGGCTTGTCGCTGGCGATCGGGGTGATCGTGCTGCGCGCGCTGGACCATCTCGGCATCGCCGGGGCCGCCCTGAAATGGCCGAACGACGTGCTTGCCGTAACGGGCGGGCAACCCGGCGGAAAGCTGGGCGGCATCCTGGTCGAGTTGAGTGGCGAGTGTCAGGGGCCGTGCGCGGCGATCATCGGCATCGGCCTCAACCTGCGGTTGACCCCGGCGCTGCACGAACAGGCCGGGCAGCCGGCGTGCGATCTGGCCACCCTGGCTGGCGGTACGCCACCGGATCGCAACCGCGTCGCCGCGGCGCTGATCATTGCGTTGGTGGAAGGCCTGCGCCAATTCGAGCGTGAGGGTTTTACCGGTTTCCTCATTGACTATGCGCGGCATGACCTGCTGCGCGGTCAGCCACTGCACCTGAGCGGCTCGCTGGGCGAGTTCGACGGCATCGGTGCTGGCGTGGACGCCCACGGCGCACTGCAGGTGCGCATGGCCGACGGCAGCGTGCGCCGGATCGACAGCGCGGACGTCACGGTGCGCCGCGCATGAGACTGCTGCTGGACATGGGCAACACGCGGTTGAAGTGGGCCTTGCAGGCGCAGTCGCTCGGATGGCTGGCGCGTGGCGCGGTGGACTGGCAGGAGGCCGATATTCCGGCACTACTAAAGTCGGCCTGGGCCAGCCTGCCGCGGCCGGACCGGGTGATCGCAGCGTCGGTGGTTGATCCCTCGCGCGAGGCGCAGGTGGCGAGCGTGATCGAGCGCCTGTTTGCATGTGTGCCCGATTGGTTGCGCACACCCGCCAGTGCCTGTGGCGTGCACAACGCCTACGCCGAGCCACAGCGGCTCGGCGTGGACCGTTTTCTGGCGATGGTGGCGGCCTTTGCCGATGGCCACGCACCCTGCGTACTGGCTGGCGCGGGCACCGCGCTCACGCTCGATGCGCTGGGGGCCGATGGCCAGCATCTGGGAGGCCTGATCGCGCCGGGTCCGCAACTGATGCAACAGTCGCTGCTGGCGGCGACGGCTCGCGTGCGGCCGGAGCGGCCCGGCGACATTCTTGAACTGGCCGACAATACCGCTGATGCGGTGACATCGGGCTGCTGGCTGGCAGCGGCCGCCTTGATCGAACGTTTCGTGGCGCAGATGGCTTTGCGATTCGGCACCACTCCGACACTGATCCTGGGAGGCGGCGACGCAGCGCGACTGGCGCCGCTGCTGTCGTTGCCGGCCCGGCTAAGCGAGGACGGCGTGTTGCGCGGTCTGGCGGTGTGGGCAAACACGCATATGGCGGCCGCATCGTCCGACTAGAATGACGATGGCTGCGGGTTGATGGGGGTTTGATGTTTCTGCGTCTGCTGTTTGTCCTGTTGAGCGCGCTCAATATTGCGGTAGGTGCCTGGTTGCTACTGGGCCAGCCGTATGCCCGTGGTGGCAGCCCCACCGATCCTGGCGTGGCGGAGATCCGCCTGCTGTCGGAGGTGCCGGAGTCGGGCGCATCGGCCTCCACGCCCGCCACCGTGGCGGCGCCGATCGCGGATACGTCGCAACCCGACCTCAGTTACAGCTGCGTCGCGCTGGGTCCGTTCGCCACGCCGCAGGATCTGCGCAATGCGCGGCAGGCACTGGCCGCCCAGGCCACGCGCATGCGCTCGCGCCAGGAGCAGGCCAGCCAGGCCAGCGGCTGGTGGGTGTATCTGCCCGCCGCCGGCAGCCGCACGCAGGCGCTGGAACAGGCCAGGCAGTTGGGCGCGCACCATATCGGCGACTACTTCGTGGTCAGTTCCGGAGACCAGCCCAACACGATTTCGCTGGGCCTCTTCAAGGATCCCGCCAATGCACGCAAGCGTCGCGACGAGGTCATCGCCGCCGGTTTTCCCGCCCGCATGAGTGAGCGCAGCGAAAGCGTTCCCGAATACTGGCTGGATCTGGTGGTGGCCGACCGCACCCGTTTCGACTGGCGCAGCCACATCCCGGCCAGCAACGTCGGCTCGCACAGCACCGGCTGTTTTTGAGCACGCTTCGCGGCGGGCCTGCTAGAATTCCCGACCTTCGCCGGCATAGCTCAGTTGGTAGAGCAACTGATTTGTAATCAGTAGGTCCCGGGTTCGACTCCTGGTGCCGGCACCATCCAATAGTCCAATAAGATCCGAGACAGGTCGGAAAGCCTAGCAATAGCAAAGGCTCCGGCCTTTTTTGTGCCCGCTACTGTCCTATTCTGTTGAAAAACTCCGTCTTTACAAATAGACGTCCAAATTTTGGATCACGACGGCAACGACAATTCGATTCTGTACAATTTGCACATTCAGGCCGACAGAAAGCGATTGTCGCGGCCGGATTTTCTCGCTTCGAGCGAACTCGAATTTTCGAAGCGAGTTTTTCAACACTATCGACCTGAAGCGGTCGTTCGAGTCAGCAGTGCTCTTCGGTGGAGGCAGGCGCTCCGACCACGATGCACGCACGTCGAGATTGAACAGCGCCATCCGCCAGCCACTGGAACTTTGTTGGCGCGATGCGCTGAAGCGTGTGCTCAACCGGCGCTGGCTAATGGAATCACTGCCTAGCACCGACGGCTGCCAGCGCATTGCTCTAGCGTCATTGGTCTCCATCGGCGTGGATCACTTCAAGATTTTCAACGGCAGTCGAGTTGCCGCGAGCGACTGGGCGGGATAAAAAGCGGTTGGTTGGAAACAGGCCTCAGGTCCGCTACAGCGAGGCGCGAAGTTCGACCCCCCAACTGCGCGGCGAAGTGACGTAGGCCCAAGGCGTGCCCAGCACGGCGGTGGTGACGTTGCCGATCGACTCGACGTAGCGCTGGTTGAACAGGTTGGTGGCGTAGAGCCCCACCCCCCAGTGGTCGCCTGCGGACGACCAGTCCAGCCGCAGGTCGGTGCGCCGGCGCGCGCCACCGACGGCGAAGGGCGTGCCGGGCGCGCAGTTGCCCTGCAGACGTGAGTCGTCGTTGCAGCGGTTGGCGCCGCGATAGCCGTGGATGGCCGTGAACGAAAGGTCGCCATCGGCGACGTCATGCCAGCGATAGCCCGCGTCGAGCGCATAGGCGAGCGTCGGTTCACCGGAGGGTTGGCCGGCGAGGTCGAGGCCGCCGGCGGTGATCGCGTGGCGGTAGGTCACGTCGGTCCAGGTCGCGATGAGGCCCACCTGCAGCTCGCCGAGCGGCCGCCAGCGCGTCTCGAGTTCCAGGCCCTTGGCCTGCTGGTCGGTGTTGCTGACCCGGTACTGCGGCACGCCGGCGCCGCTGGTTGTGGGAATCAGGGTCAGTGCCTGGCGATCGTCGTAGCGGTAGGTGAACGCGGCCATGTTGAAAAGGAAGCCCCAGGTCGGTTGCCGGGTCTTCAGGCCTGCCTCCAGGTTCCACACGTGTTCCGGGGCGAATATCGAGTTGACCTGCACTGCGTTGTAGCCGCCGGCCTTGTAGCCTTTGGCAACCGAAGCGTATGCCATGGCGCTGGGAGCAAGCTGCCAGTGGAGTGCCAGCCGCGGGCTGGTGTCGCTCCAACGGTTACGCCGAAGTACGTTCCGGCCCACCGCGTCGGCGTACAGCAGATTGCGCGAGAGCGCCGCGCGCAGGGCCTGTGAGGTGGTGTGGGCCAGTTGCGCGGCCAGCGCGAGCACGCCAGCCTGTTCCATCTCGTCGAGGCTGCGGTCCAGGCCCGGCGCGGAGCGCGCAGGGGTGTACCAGGAGAACAGTTTGTTGTCGCGGGTGTAGCGCAGACCCGCGACGAGATCGATGCGCCCGGTCAGGTGCCAGGTGGCATCGGCGAAAATCGCGGCGGCCCGCGTGCGGAGGTGGTTGTCGATCTGTTCGCCGATCGGCTCGCCAAGCAGGCGCCAAGGCATCCCGGCCTGTCGCAGCATGGCGTCGAAGTAGCCGTACACGCTGCCGTCGGGGGGGCCGGTGGGCAACCCTCGGTTGCGTGCGAGAGTATCGACGGTGTCGGTGTTGGCGCGTGCCAGGCTGGTTTGCGCTGCGTTCTCGCGCCAGAGACTCGTGCCCAGGGTCCAGTCCAGGCGTGGCGTCGCGCCGGACAGTCGCAACTCGCCGTAGGCACTGTGGCCGCGGCCTTCCACACCGGTGTCCAGGTGCGTTACCACGTGATCGGTGCCGTCGGCATCCTCGGTGTGCGAGAGAGTGTAACCGGTCCACGCGCCGCGAGCGCTCAGCGTGGCGCTGCCGAAGCGGTGGCGGACGTCCAGCGTGGCGCTGTCGTAGCGCCGTGCAGAGTGACCATCGCCGGTGTCGTCATGCAAGGGCGCATGACGCGGATCGCGGTAGCTGGACGGGCTGGCGGGGAAGGGGGCCGCCTCCCGCGGATCGTCACTCAGCGGCACCAGGCTGATGCCCGCGCTGGCCGGTTCGTCCAGCCGGTCGTGCGTCCATGAAGCGAGTACGCGCGTGGCCGGCGAGATGTTCCAGCGCCACGATGCGCGCGAGCCCCATTCACCATCCTTGCCGTAGTGGCGACCGCTGCGCGCATCACGGATCCAGCCATCGCTGCGGTTGTCCAGCACGCTCAGGCGCAGCGCCTGGCTAGGAGACAAGGGCAAGTTGAGCAGAGCGTCGCCGTAACGTCGACCCTGGTTGCCCATGCGCACGCGCGCTTTCGCTTCCACCGTATCGCCAGGCTCGCGAGTGACGATGGCGAGCGCGCCCGCCGCGGTGTTGCGGCCGAGCAGCGCGCCCTGCGGCCCCTTCAACACTTCGACCCGCTCGACGTCGTTGAGCGCCAGCAGCGCGCCGCCGGCGCGGGTCTGGTAGATGCCGTCGATATAGACGCCCACGGCCGGATCGGTGCCGATGCCGTAATCGAGCGTACCGATCCCGCGGATGCTGAGCATCGGCTCGGTAGGCTGATGCGCGCGAACGTCCAGCCCCGGCACCAGCGGATCCAGGTCGGAGAGATCCACCGCAACGGAGTCATCCAGCCGTTCGGCACCGATCACGTCCAGCGTGATCGGGACCATCTGCGAGTCCTGCGCTTTGCCTTGTGCTGTCACCACGACCGGTTGCAGCGCCGTGACCTCTTGCTGCGCATGGGTCGCCGGGGAAAACAATGCGATGCACGCAATCGGCAGGAATGGGCGACGCGTCATGGAAGCTCCGGCAGGTAGCGCATGGGAGAGGGGCTGTCAGGCGGAAGCGGATACACCGCGCGCTTCCATGCCGGCCAGGTGGTTCCGCGCGAAGGCAATGAAAGCCTGCGCGGGCGATACTTTCGGCGCAAGCGCGTGCAGTGGCAGCGGTCGAGCCTCGAAGCCTTCGAACACGGCCTGCAGCCGGCCCTCTTGTAGATGCGCATGGCAGGCATACATTGGCAACTGCACCACCCCCATCCCAAGGCGGGCCGCCTCCAGCAACGTGGGCAGATGGTCGCTTTCGAGCCGTGGATGCAGTTTGCGGGGGGCGACGCCACGCAGGTTCCAAGGTGCCCCGGTAAAGGCCAGCCAATGTTCGTCCTGCACCAGCTCCGGCCGCGTAGGGCGCTTGAGCCGCGCCAGCAACTCGGGACTGGCCACGACCACCAACCGCACACTGCCCAGCGCGTGAGGCACCAGCCCCCCGGCCTGCGTCGGCACGCCCACGTCGAGCAGCACGTCCAGACGCTCCTGCAACAAGGCCGTGGCATTGCCGCCGGTCGTCTGGCTCGTGAGTCGTTCGGCCGGATGGGCGAGTCCCCAAGCGGTAATGAGTTCGTCCAGCAACGGCAGCAGCAGGCCGTGTGCTCCCATGCGCAATATGTCGGCTCGGCCCTGGCGTGCGGCGAGCAGCGCGGCCTGCGCGGCCTCGCACATCAGCACGGCGTGGCGGTACACCTCTTCTCCGATGGCGGTGATGCTGAGCCCGCGTGCATTTCGGTGCAGCAAGCGGGCACCCAGCCGCGATTCCAATGCCATCAGGCGGCGGCTGACCAGCGACCGCGTAGTGCCGAGGGTGTGCGCGGCAGCCGCCAGGCTGCCACCGTCTATCACTTGCACGAGCAGGTGCAGGTCGGCCAGATTGTCGGTCTGTTCCATTTGCATCGACGCACCTTAGCAGCCGCGGTGGACGGCTAGAATGACCGCCCTCACGGAGGGAACACATGACCGGGGCGCAGCCACCACACATTCTGGTTATCGACGACGAGCCCGACGCGCTCGGCGCGCCGTTCGCCGCAATGCGCGCAAGTGGCTGGCGGCTAAGCCTGGCCACCGACGGCGCGCAGGGTTGCCGCCGCGCGGAACTGCTGGCGCCCGACTTGATCCTGTTGGATGTGCGCCTGCCAGGCATGGACGGTTTTGCGGTATGCCGGCGCCTGCGCGAGTCGCCGCGGACCTGCGCGATTCCGGTGCTGTTCCTGACCATCGCGGGAGCACCCGAAGAGCGCTTGGAAGGACTCACCCAAGGCGCGGTCGATTACGTCATGAAGTCCTGCCCTCCGGCCGAGTTGCTCGCGCGCATACAGATCCATCTCGAACTGGCGCGCCGCCATGCGAAACCGGCGCATGGCGATACGCCAGCCATGCCGGACACCGAGGTGATCTTGCGTGCCGCCACGCGGCTGATCAGCGAGGAGCTCGCCGCATTACCGCCACTGGCAGTGATCGCCGAACGCGTGGGGGTGACCGAGAACCGCCTTTCGGCGATCTTCCGCCGGCAACTGGGCACCACAATGTTTGCCTGGATTCGCGAGGAGCGATTGCGTCAGGGCCGCCGCTTGCTGGCCGATACGACGTTGGACGTGCAGGCGATCGCCAATGCGGTCGGCTTCCGCGGAGCAGGCAACTTCAGCACCGCCTTCCGCGAGCGTCACGGCTTCACCCCGAGCCGCTACCGCGAGGAATTGCGCGCCGGCCATGTTGTTGCGGAAGGCCATGATGACGTCCGCTGAGCAAGCAGCGCACCCGATGTTGCGCCTGCTGCTCGCCGTGGTGTTGGGCCTGCTTCCCTTGCTCGCACAGGCGACCATGTCCGACTGCGTGGCCGCCGGTCGAGACCTGTCGGCGGTGACGCAGGTACTGGAAGATCCGGGCGGCACACTTACGCCCGACGTAGTGCTGCGCCGCACCGGTGCGGACTGGCGCCCGGCCAGCGTGCGTTCGCTGCAGCCGGGCTACAGCGCCTCCGCCTGGTGGCTGCGGATACGGTTGCGCAATCCGGGCCATGAAGCCTGCGCCGCCTGGCTGTTGGCGGGGCCGGCGCAATTGCGCGATGTGCAGGCTTTCCTGCCACGCCAGGATGGAGGTTGGACACACATGGTGGCTGGCGCGGACCACCCGTTGAACGCATGGCCCGCGCCCGTTCGCCAGCCGGTGTTTCCGCTCACCCTGGAGGCCGCGACCGACTCCGTTGTGCTGCTGCGCATCAGCAGCCCGGGGCGGCGTCTGGCCTTCACTCCGCAACTGTGGGCCGAGCACGCCTTCGAACGCGCGCGCATCTTCGAGAGCCTCGTCGATGGCGCGGTATTCGGGGCGATGCTGTTGCTGGTGTGTTTCGGCGTAGCGTTGGGCGGCGTGTTCCGGCGACCCCGGCTGGTCTACCTCGCGCTGGCGGTGCTGGCCTATACGTTCTATGTGGGCCTGCTCTACAACTACGGCTACGTCCACCTGTGGCCCGGCAACGGCGCGCTCAACGATTGGCTCACCCGTTTCATGATGGCCATGACGTTCTTCGCGGGCAACCTTTACTTCTGCGACGTACTGCGCGTGTCGCGCCTGCACCGTGCCTGGAGCCTCGCCTTGGCGGCGATCCGGTCTGCTTTCTTGCTGCTGGCGCTGGGAAGCCAGTGGATCGAGCCGGGGCTGTGGCAGGCGACGATCCATCGGATCGATTCGGTGGCGGTGCTGCTGCTGCTGGTCGTGCTGGCCATCCAGTTGCGCCAGCGTGCTGTCGGCTGGTTTCCGCCGACACTGTTGGCGCTCGGCTTGCTGGAACCGGCGATGCGTGCGGCCTATCGCGTGGGCCTGCATACCTTCTACACCGCCGACAACCACCTGTTCTCGGTCACGGTGCTGCCCGGCGGTGTGATCCTGATCGCCACACTGATCAGCCAGATGGCGAAGGCACGGCGCAACGAACTGAACGCCAAGGAGGCACTGGAACGCCAGCGCGAGACCGAACGCACCCGTCTGGAGGAACTGGTGGGTCTGCGCACCACCCAACTGCAGCAGGCATTGCGCGCGCGTAGCGGGCTGCTGGCGCGGATCGGGCACGACCTGCGCGCGCCGCTGGCGGCGATGCTGGACTCGGCGCGCCAATGGCAGGCTGGCGCCGTTGAAAAGAATTTTCCCCGCGTGATCGAACGCAACGCGCGCCACCAGATGGAAATGATTGACGAGCTGGTGGAGTTCTCCCGCGATGAGCTGGCGGAGTTGGAGCTGATCGAGGCGCCCGGTTACCTGCATGGTTTCCTGCACGAGGTGGCCGAGCAGGCCCACCTCGAGGCGGCGCGGCGCGGCAACACGCTCGAATGCCGGTTCGCCGAGGACCTGCCGCCGGTGGTGGTGGCCGACTTCCGCCGCTTGCGCCAGGTGTTGGCGAACCTGCTGGGCAATGCGGCCAAGTTCACACGCGACGGACGCGTCGTGTTTGCGGTACAGGCCCGACCGGCTACGCCGGGCCAGATCTGCCTGGCCGTCGCCGTGGAAGACAACGGTATGGGCATTCCGCAGGCCGAGCGCGGGCGGCTGCTGCAGCCGTTCGCCCGTGGCAGCAACGCCGGCAGCCACGAGGGCAGCGGCCTGGGTTTGGCGATCGTGACGCAGTTGCTGCAGCTGATGGGCGGTACTTTGCGCATGGAGGACGCGTCCGGCGGTGGCAGCCGGTTTGCCTTCGAGCTGGCCCTTCCGATCGCCGACGAAGAGGCGATCGAAACCGGCGGCGAAGTTCCAACTGTCGCGGTCGATGGGGCTGGACGGACCGTGCTGGTGGTCGACGATCAACTGCAGAATCGCGAGCTGCTGTGCGACCTGCTTGATGGCTTCGGCTTTGTCGCTCTCGCCGCCGCCGACGGGCATGTGGCGCTGCACCTGCTGCGGGAGCGCAACGTGGATCTGGTAGTGACCGATCAATGCATGGATGGCCTGGACGGCTGGGGCCTGCTGGCTGCCGTACGCGCGCAATGGCCGCGCCTGCCGGTGCTGCTCTATTCCGCCGCGCCGCCTCGCCGTCCCGAGGGAGCCGAGTCCGCGCTCGCGTTCGATGCTTGTCTGCTCAAGCCCCTGCAGCCCGATGCGCTGCTGTCCCAGATAGCTGAGCTGGCTGGGGCTTCGGCTTCCGGTCTGACCGGAGTCGAACCGGCCCGCCTTTCCCGCTGGGATCCGGCCCGCGTGTCGTAATGCGACCCAAAGGCAGGCCTTCTGAAAAAAAGTCCGCTGTTCTCAACCGTGGACGAGTGGCTCGGGCAAAGGCCACACGCCCAGCCAAGCCCATGAAATTACCGTTCTAGCCCATCGGACATGTGGATTTCCATCCATGTGTCACGACAAGCGTGACATACGATCACGCTATAACGTCTTCTTGACACCTGGAAAGAGGGCTAGTATGCCCTCGCGCGCAGCTGCGCCGACGATTCATTCGACGGCGCACGCGCCTCGGGCACAGCCTTAACAGGGGGCTCCTCCGAAGTCATCCAACCAGCCGCCAAACGCGGCCGGGCGGGCGTGTTTGTCGGTTGCACCGGTACGTCGGATGGCGGGGCCGGAGTGGCCGGGCAGACGCGCCGGCGCCCGCGCAGCAGCGAGAGCCAGTTTTATGTCCACTCAGCCCCAGGTTCCATTTCGCCGACGCGGCGTCCCGCTAGTTGCCCGCACCCGGCCGCGTCGCGGATGGCGTGCATGCGTGGCGCTGGCTGCGCTCTTGTGCAGCGCTCAGGCGTTCGCGGCGGTGGACTTGGTGCTCAATCACACCGACACCGGCTACGACCCGATGCCGGCCGGCGGCATCGTCCAATACACCCTGCGCGTGGACAACAACGGCAGCACCGGCGCCACCGGTGTGGTGCTGACGGACAATCTGCCCTCGGGCACCAGCTTCGTCGGCAGCAGCAGTACCCAAGGCAGCTGCGCAGCTCCGGTGGGCAACGTGCTGACCTGCAACCTGGGCTCGGTGGCGTCGCTGGGGACGGCTACGGTGACCGTGCAGGTCCGCGCGCCGACACCCGGGTTGATCAGCGAAACCGCCTCGGTCAGTTCGAGCGAGGCCGACACCGATACGTCCAACAACCTCAACATCACCCAGCAGACCACGATCACGCAGGGGGCGGATCTGGGGCTCACGCTGAGCGCCAGCCTCCCGAGCGTGCAGGCAGGCAGCTCGCTCGCCTATAACTTCAGCGTCACCAACCAGGGCCCGGACACAGCCAGCAACGTGCGCGTGAGCGGCACGCTGCCGCCCGGCTTCAACCCCTCCGGCTCGTTGCCGGCCGGATGCAGCGTCGCCGTCGGCGTGCTCACCTGCGATCTGTCCGGCACGATCGCCAGCGGCGCCTCGCGCGCGGTAGGCCCGGTCAACGGCGTGATCTCCGCCGGCGGCGGCTCGACCGTGACCTTCGCCGCCAGCGTGTCCGTGACATCGGGCAGTGCGGCGCAGGATCCGGCCAGCACCAACAACACCTCGACGGTGAGCACCGCGGTCACCACCGGCAGCGACGTGCGGTTGACCAAGCAGGCCAGCGTGGCTTCGCCGGTGCTGACCTCGACCAACTTCACTTACACGCTGAAGACGCTATACACCGGTGACGCGCCGCAGGACCTAGTCGTCACCGACGCGGTTCCGGCCAACTTCCAGATTCTCAGCCCGTCTTCGTTCACCAGCAACGGCTGGGCCTGCACGGTCAGCGGGCAGAACCTGCAGTGCACGCGCGCCGCAGGCGGCGCCGGCGCGGGCAACGACGTCAACGTCGGCGACATCGTGCTGCAGGCCAAGGCGGTCACGCCTGGCAACGGCGTGATCAACCTCGCGACCGTCAACAGCAGCACCCCCGACCCGGATTCCAGCAACAACACCGGGCAGGCCACGTTGACCGTGGTGGCGCCCACCGCCGATCTGTACGCCAGCAAGACCGGACCCAACCCGGCGCTGGCGAGCGCCGGTTCGCACTGGACCTGGACCATCGGCATGGGCAACGTCGGCCCGGCAATCCTGGTCGGCAACGCGGTGATGACCGACACGTTACCCGTGGGCATCACGCTCAACAGCTACACCGCCCTGAACGGCTGGAGCTGCAGCCCGGCGGCACCCTTCACCGCCAGTGCGGGCAACCAGACGGTCACCTGCACGCGGATCTACAGCGGGGCCGGGCTCGCCGTCGGCGCCAAGACGCCGACGGTCAGTTACGACGTCAGCGCCGCCAGCGACGGCAGCTACAACAACACCGTGTGCGCCTCAGCCACCGCCTCGGGCAGCGATACGCCCGCGGCGGACGGCAACAGTTCCAACGACTGCGCCAGTTCGGGCGTGGGCGTGCAGCCCTCGACCGAGTCCGCCAACCTGCAGCTCCACAAGAGCGTGAGTCCGGCCACGGTTCCGGCGGGCGACGTGCTCACCTACACGATGGAGATCGTCAACGCCGGGCCCGCCACCGCCGCAAACGTGGTGCTCAGCGACACGCTGGACACGCTGATCAACAACGGCGTCGGCCCAACAGGGAAGGGCTTCATCGACGCCACGATAGCCGCGGGCAACGCGACCGGCGGCAGCTGTACGAGCACAGCGCCGGTTGCCAACGTGCGCGCGCTGAGCTGCAGCTTCACCAGCGTGCCGGTGTGCACCGCCGGCAGCAATTGCCCGGTGGTGACGGTGCACGTGCGCCCCGGTGGCGACGGCGGCACACGTGTCAACAATGCCGATGCGGTGTCCAACACCACCGCCGATCCGGACTACTCCGACAACGGCGACAGCGCCTCCAACCAGGTCGACGCACGCGCCGACGTCAGCGTGACCAAGACCGCGACGCCTTCGCCCGCCGTTGCCGGCCAGACGCTTACGTACGTGATCACCGCGCGCAATGCCGGCCCCAGCCGGGCGCAGACGGTGGGCGTCACCGACACGCTGCCGCTGGACGTGACGTTCGTCTCCGCTGCCCCGAGCGGTGGCGGGAGCTGCACCACTGCGCCGGTCGTCGGCGCCACCATCAACGCCGGCAATCGGACGCTTGCCTGCGGCTGGGGCAGCATCGCCAACGCCGCACAACAGACCGTCACGGTGAAGGTGCGCCCGAACACCGTCACGCGCGGCATCACGCTGACCAACGGCGTGACCGTCAACACCGCGACGACCGAAACCGACACCACCAACAACAGCGCATCGGTCGACACGCCGGTGAGCGTGCCGGCACTGGACCTGCTCGCCAACATCAGCGACAGCCCCGATCCGGTGGCCGTCGGCGACCTGGTGACCTACACCCTCACGGTCACCAACAACGGCCCCTCCTTCGCGGAGAATGTGCGACTGATCGATGCATTACCGGCGAGCAAGCTGAGCTTCGTCTCGCTCTCGTCACCCGCGGGTGCCAGCTGCACCAGCCCGGCGATCGGCGCCATCGGCGGCAACGTCGATTGCCAGCTCGGCGGCCTGGCGGCCAATGCCAGCCTGCAGGTCACCGTGCAGATGAAGGGCGAAGCCAAGGGCACTGACACCAGCACGCTGACCGTCAGCTCCGACGAGACGATCGCCGGCTTCGACAGCCAGATGGGCAACAACACCGTCACCGAGCAGACCACCGTGCGCCCGAAGGCCGACATGGAAGTGGTCAGCAAGACCGCCGTACCGGGCACGGTCGGCCTGCGCGAAGCCTTCAACTACCAGATCAGCGTCACCAACCACGGCCCTGGCGTCGGCGACAACGTGCAAGTCGCGGACAGCCTGCCCGCGGGCATGGTGCTCACCGGCACGCCGAGCGTGGTGCCGGGCAACACGGCCGATTTTCCCTCGCTGCCGGGTGCGCCCTGCACGGGCAACGCGGGCGCGGGCAGTTTCGTCTGCAGCCTGGGCGATGACGTCGCGCCGGGCGCCAACGCGATGATCACCGTGCCGGTGATCATCACCACGGCGCCGGCCGGCGCCAGTCCCGGCACGCTGACCAATACCGCGACCGTGAGCACCAACTCCAAGGACGAGGTGCCGTCGAACAACAGCAAGACCGGTCCGGTGCAGGTGCAGACCGCGACTCTGGCCGGCCACGTCTACAACGACGCCAACGCCAGCGGCGGCCGCGACGGCGGCGAAGCGGGCATCGCGGGCGTGACGGTGAAGATTGCCGGCACGGCGCCCGACGGTACGCCGGTCACCTTCACCGCCACCACCGTGGCCGACGGCAGCTACAGCTTCAGCAAGCTGCCGGCCGGCACGTACAGCGTGACCGAAACCCAGCCCTCCGGCTGGCTCGATGGCGGCGATAGTCCCGGCAGCGCCGGCGGTACGGCCGCGATCGCGCCCGGCGACCAGATCAGCGGCGTCACGCTCATCTCCAGCAGCGCGGCCACGAATTACGACTTCGGCGAATATACGCAGGGCACGCTGGCCGGCGTGGTCTACCGTGACCTCAACAACGACGGCGTGCATGCCGGCGCGGGCGAGACCGGCATCGCCGGTGTCGTGCTAACGCTCACCGGTACCGACGACCTCAGTCAGGCGGTCAGCCTCACCACCACAACCGCGGCGGACGGCAGCTACAGCTTCGGCCCGCTGCGCCCGGGCACCTATACGGTGACCGAGACGCCGCCGGCCGGCTTCCTCCCGGGCAAAGCGACCCCGGGCGCGGGCACCGCCGCTGCGGGCAGCGCAGCGGGCGATGGCAACAGCATCGCCGGCGTCACGCTCACCGCCGGCCAGGGCGGCAGCGCCTTCAACTTCGGCGAACTGCCGCCGACCGGCCTGGCGGGCTTCGTCTACGTCGACTCCAACCGCAACGGCGCTCGCGACGGCGGCGAAACCGCGGGCATCGCGGGCGCCGCCGTGACCCTCACCGGCACTGACGACCAGGGCACGCCGGTCAATCTGACCACCACTACGGATGCCAGCGGCGCGTACCACTTCGACAACCTGCGCCCAGGCACCTACAGCGTCATCGAGACCCAGCCGGCGGCGTGGGACGACGGCGGCGACAGCGTCGGCAGCCTGGGCGGCACGCTGGGCAACGACACGGTCAGCGCGATCACGCTGGCCGCTGGCCAGAACGGCACCGGCTACAACTTCGGCGAGCTGGGCCAGGGCCTGGCCGGCTTCGTCTACGTCGACAGCAACGGCAACGGCACGCGCGACGCGGGCGAGCCGGGTATTGCGGGCGTGACGCTGGTTGCCGCCCCGTTGGGCGGCGGTACGCCAGTCAGTGCCACCTCCGATGCCAGCGGTGCGTACCTGTTCGCCGACCTGCCTGCAGGCAGCTGGCGCATCGACGAAACGCAGCCGGCCGACTACGTGGATAGCGGCGACAGCGTCGGTTCGCTGGGCGGCTCGCTGGCCGGCAGCGACACCATCACCTCGATCCCGCTGGGCGTGACCCAGGTCGGCACCAACTACAACTTCGGCGAAGGTGCCGGCCGCCTGGCGGGCAGCGTGTACATCGACAGCAACGGCAATGGCGTGCGCGATACCAGCGAACCGGGCATTGCGGGCGTCACCGTCGTTCTCGGCGGTACCGACATGCACGGCGCGGCGGTCAGCCGCACGGCGACCACCGACGCCAGCGGTGCCTACCTGTTCAACGACCTGCTGCCGTCCAACGGCGCCGGCTACACCCTCACCGAGACCCAGCCGGGCGCTTATGCCGATGGTGCCGAACACCCGGGCAACCTCGGCGGCAGCGCGGGCGCGGCTGGCACCAGCACCATCGGCGGCATCGTCGTCGGTGCGGGCGGCCAGGGCATTGCCTACGACTTCGGCGAACTGACCGGCGGCATCGCCGGCAGCGCCTACGTCGACGCCGACAACGACGGTGTGCGCGACACGGGCGAGAAGGGCATCGCAGGCGTCACCGTGCACCTGACCGGCACCGACGTCGACGGCAACCCGGTCGACCGTACGCTGGTCACCGGCGCCGACGGCAACTACGTCTTCGACGGCCTGACCCACGCCGGTCCGGGCGGCTATACCGTCACCGAGACGCAGCCGGCGGGCTACCTCGATGGCAAGGCCGTGCCGGGCATGGTCGACGGTTCGCCCTGTGCGGCATGCGACATCGCCACGGCCAACCGCACCGCGACCATCGCCTTCGATCCGGGCCAGACATTCTCCGGCTTCGATTTCCCCGAGCTCTCGCCGGGCTCCCTCGCCGGCAGCGTGTATGACGACGTCGACGGCAACGGCGTGCTCGGCAAGGACGAGGCGCTGGCGGGCGTGACCCTGACCCTGACCGGCACCGACGACCAGGGCAAGGCGATCAACCTGACCGCCACCACCGCGGCCGACGGCAGCTACCACTTCGACAACCTGCGCCCGGGCACCTACGTGGTCACCGAGACGCAGCCCGCAGGCCTGGCCGACATCGGCAGCCACGCCGGCAATCTCGGCGGCAGCACCAGCACCAACGCGATCTCCGCCATCGTGCTGACCTCGGGCGCGGCCGGCACCGGCTACGACTTCCTCGAACAGGGCGGCCTGCTGGCGGGTTCGGTGTTCTTCGACAAGAACGCCAACGGACAGCGCGATGCCGGCGAACCGGGCCTGCCCGGCGTGACCATCACGCTGTCGGGCGACGCCAGCCGCACGGCCATGACAGACGCCGACGGACGCTACCGCTTCGTCGGCCTGGTCGGCGGCAATTACGTGGTCACCGAGGCGCAGCCGCCGCTGTACAAGGATGGAGGCGTACACGTCGGCACAGTCGGCGGCACCGCTGGCACCAACGCGATCGTGGCGATCGCGCTGCCAGCCGGCGGCAATGGCAGCAGCTACGACTTCCCCGAGCTGACCGGCGCTGACGGCAGCATCGCCGGCACCGCCTGGCTCAACCAGCCGGGCGGCAACCCGGAGTCGAAGGACCCGGGCGAAACCGGCCTGTCCGGCTGGCAGGTCGAGCTGTACCAGAACGGCAATCGCGTGCCGGGCGTGGACGCGGTCACCACGGATGCGGGCGGCCATTACCTGATCACCGGCGTACCGGCGGCAAGCGGCTACGAGATCCGCTTCCTCAGCCCCAACGGCGTGCACTACGGCTATCCGGTGTCGCAGGGTCCGGATGCGCAATGGAACGGCACGGTCGACCATGCGGCGAGCATCCCCGCGATCACCGGCGTCACCGTAGGCTCCGGCGTGAAAGTGCTCGGCCAGGACCTGCCGGTCGATCCGAGCGGCGTGGTCTACGACAGCGTCACCCGCAAGCCGCTGGCCGGTGCGCGCGTGACCCTGCTCGATCCCTCCGGCCAGCCGGTGCCGCCGCAGTATCTCGCCGGCGGCGCGGGCAACGTGACCCAGACCACCGACACCGACGGCTATTACCAGTTCCTGCTGCTGCCCGGGGCACCTGCAGGGGCCTACAGCCTGCGCATCGAGTCGCCGACCGGTTATTTGCCGGCGCCCTCGGGCATCCATGCGCCGGCAGCGAACGCGCTGACGGTGCCGGGGGGAACCACGCCGTACCACGTCTCGCCGCTGGCTGGTCCGCCGGCAGAGGGCGAGCTGCCGCCGTATTACCTGAGCTTCGTGATCACGGGGATGTCCGCCGGCGTCACCGGCAACCACGTGCCGCTCGATCCTGTGCTGCAGGGCGCACTGCGCGTGCGCAAGACCACGTCCAAGGTCAACGTGACCAAGGCTGATCTCGTGCCGTACACGATCGAGATCACCAACACGCTGGCGGTGCCGCTCAGCAGCATCGCCGCGCGCGACCTGGTGCCGGCCGGCTTCAAGTACCGCAGCGGCAGCGCACGCGTGGACGGCGTGGCCCGCGAGCCTGAGATCCGCGGCCGCGAGCTCTCCTGGCCGGACCTGAGCTTCGGCCCCAACCAGACGCGCACCGTGCAGCTGGTGCTGATCGTCGGCACCGGTGTGGGCGAGGGCGAGTACACCAACCAGGCCTGGGCGTTGAACACGCTCGCCGACCGCGTGGTGTCTAACGTGGGCACGGCCACCGTGCGCATCGTGCCCGACCCGACCTTCGACTGCGCCGACCTGATCGGCAAGGTGTTCGACGACAGGAACGGCAACGGCTACCAGGACCAGGGCGAACCCGGTCTGCCCGCGGTGCGGCTGGTCACCCCGCGCGGCCTGCTGGTCACCACCGATGCCGATGGCCGTTATCACATCCCGTGCGCGGCGGTGCCCGAGCATGACCGCGGCGCCAACTTCGTCATCAAGCTGGACGAACGCACGCTGCCCACCGGCTATCGCCTCACCACCGAGAACCCGGGCGACGTGCGCGTCACTGCCGGCAAGATGGCCAAGATCAACTTCGGCGCCACCATCCACCGCGTGCTGCGCATCGACGTGAGTGCAGCGGCCTTCGACGGCGAGCACCTGTTGCCGGCATTCGAGGCGCAACTGTCGAAGCTCTACGCGACCCTGCAGGGCAAGCCCTCGCTGGTGCGTATCGCGTACCACCTGACCGGCAGCGAAAGCCGCGACCGCGCACAGCCGCGGATCGACGCGCTGCGCCGGCGCATCACCGACGACTGGAACAGCCAGGGACGCCAGTACCCGCTGCAGGTCGAGCAGGAAATCATCGAGGTGCAGCCATGATCGCGGTTCCCCGCAAGACCCTTGCCGCGCTGGTGTGCCTGGCGTTGGGCACGCCGTTGGACCACGGTTTCGCCGCGCACGCGCAGGACGCCATGCCCGCTTGTGCCGATGGCGATGCCCTGTGCCATGACCGCCTCAACGGCCGCGTGGTGAACGACGCCGCTGTGTTCCGCGCCGACGCGCCGCCCTCCAGCGAAGCTGAGCGCGCGACCCTGGCCGCCAGCGGCCTGGCGCCGAGCGAACTGCGGCGCATGCGTGCCGATGCGGCGCAGCCGGCACCGGCCACGCCCAGCCAGGTTTCCGCCCAGCTCGGCGACGACACGCAGGCCAACTTCGTCTCCGGCCGCGCGGAACTCACCGATGCGGCCAAAGCCTCGCTGGCTGCGTTGGCTGCGCAGTTGGACGGCTACGACATCCAGCACGCGATCGTCGTCGGACATACCGACAGCCAGCGCATCAGCGCGCGTTTGAAACCGGTTTATCCGGACAATCAAGCCTTGTCCGAAGCGCGTGCCGCCGCCGTGGCGGGGTACCTCAAGCAGCGACTGGGTCTTTCCGCCGACACCTTTGCGATCGCCGGCAAGGGCCCGAGCGAGCCGGTCGCCAGCAACGCTACGACCGAAGGCATGGCGCGCAACCGCCGCGTCACCATCGAGGTGTGGGGCACCCGCAAGACCATCGCGGCGACGGTGCCGGCACCATCCGCACAAAGCCTCTGCGGGCCCGCCGACGGCAACATCACCACGACCCTCGCACAACCCTTCCAGCTCAGCCTCGACGGTGCACCGCTGGATGGCCAGACACCGGCCGAAGCCGATCGCCAGCGCTGCGTGGATGTGGCCCTGGCCAGCGACACGCTGCAGGTGCGCTACGACCCGATGGACGTCGCCCCGGCACTCAACGCCTGGGCCGCCAGCGGCGCCGAGCGCGATCAGCCGGTGGTATTCCGCAGCTGGAGCAATTACGCCGCCTGGGTCGGGCAGGCCGAGATCCGCATCTTCGAACGCGGCCGCAGCACCCAGGACACGCCGCTCGCCGTGCTGCCGATTCCCCTCGGCGGGCAGGCATCATGGCAGGCGCCCGCCGATGCGCCAGACCAGCTGTTCTACGTGCTGCGGGTGAGCGACGCCAAGGGCCGCTTCGACGAAACCACGCCCAAGGCGCTGACCCTGGTCGAGCACCTGACCACGCACGACGACCTTGAGAGCGCCCAGCGCGAGGCGCTCGCCGGTTACGGCGAGAACACCCGCGAAGTGGCCAACATCCCGGTGCATGGCGGCACCGTGACCGTCAACGGCCACGTCGACGATGCTGCCACCGCGGTATCGGCACTGGGCGAGCAGGTGCCGGTGGGCCGCGATGGCAAGTTCGCCATGCAGCAGATCCTGCCTGCGGGCAGCCATGCCGTGGTGGTCACCACGCGCACGCCCGATGGCATCGAGGCGAACTACCGTCGCAACATCGTCATCCCCGGCGAGGACTGGTTCTACGTCGCAATGGCGGACGTGACCGCCGGCCACGGCCGTGCCAGCGCCAATGCGCTGGTGGTCGACCCGAGCCTGAAGGACGAGACCAAGCACAGCTTCGTCGATGGCCGTCTGGCCTTCTATACCAGGGGCCAGTTCGCCAACGGCTACCAGCTGACCGCCTCGGCCGATACGCGCGAGCAGCCGCTCTCGGACCTGTTCTCCAACTTCGCCAGCAAGGACCCACGTTACCTGTTGCGGCGGATCGACCCGGACCAGTACTACCCGGTCTACGGCGACGACTCCACCGCGATCGACGACGCGCCGACCCAGGGCAAGTTCTTCGTCAAGCTGAAGAAGAACGACAGCGAGCTGATGTGGGGCGACTTCCTCACCGCCTGGACCGGCAGCGAACTGGTGCAGTACTCGCGCGGCCTGTATGGCGCGAACCTGTTGTGGAAGTCGCAGGACAGCACCAGCCTGGGCGAACGGCGCAGCAGCCTCAACGCGTTCGCCGCCGACCCCGGCACGATCGCCTCGCGCGAGGAATTCCGCGGCACGGGCGGCTCGCTGTATTACCTGCACCAGCAGGACGTCACGGTGGGTTCGGAGCGCCTATGGGTCGAAATCCGCGACCGCGACTCGGGACTGGTGCTTCAGCGCACGCTGCTGGTGCCCGGTTCCGACTACGACCTGAGCTACCTGCAGGGCCGCATCCTGCTGCGCGAGCCGTTGTCCTCGGTCGCCGACGGCAGCGGCCTGGTGCAGACCGGAAGCCTCTCGGGCAACCCGGTCTACCTGGTGGCGAACTACGAGTTCGTGCCGGGCATCACCGCCATCGACCAGCTCGCCACCGGCGCGCGCGGCGAGCACTGGTTCAACGACCACTTCCGCCTGGGCGCCACCAGCTATCGCCAGGCCGGTGACGGCACCGACCAGAGCCTGGGCGGGCTGGACGCCACGCTGCGCTACAAGCCTGGCACGTTCCTGCGCGCCGAATCCGCACGTTCGAAGGGCGACGGTCTGGGCAGTTACAGTTCGATCGACGGCGGCTTCGGCTTCCAGCCGCAGGCGCCAGGCAGCACCGGCGGCATCGCCTGGGCACAGCGCATCGACGGCGCGTTGTCGCTGGCCGACTTCATCGAGAACTCGCGTGGGCAGATCAACGCCTACTGGCAGGATCGCGATGCGGGCTTCTCGGCACCCGGGCAGATCACTCTGGGCGGCGAAGCCACCCGCCAGGCCGGCGTGCGCGCCGACGTACCGCTGGGCGAGCGTACCGATGTGTCGCTCAAGGTCGACCGCCGCGATGCGCCCAGCCAGGACACCCGCGTCGGCGAAGCCTCGGTGCGCCGGCGGCTGGCGACGCACTGGACCGGCAGCCTTGGCATGCGTTCGGAGAACCGCGGCATTGCCGACACCACGTTGATCCGCAGCGACATCCTGGCCGAGAACGGCACCCGCACCGACGCCATCGCGCGGTTCGATTACGCTTCCGAGGCGCTCGATACCCACGCGCCGACGACCAAGCTCGCCGCCGTCAATGCGTGGAACGGCTACGGCTTCGTGCAGCAGACTCTCGTGCGCACGGGCACCCGCAGCGACAACGATCGCGTGGGCCTGGGCGGCGGCTGGCAGGCCACCGACCGCGTGCACTTGGACGCCGAGGTTTCCGACGGCGACGGCGGCACCGGCGGCAAGCTGGGCACCGACTACCGCATCAACGATCGCAGTAACGCCTACGCGCAGTACCTGATGGAAACCGAGCGCCCGGATCTCGCCTACCGCGGCCGCTTCGGCACCTTGCTCGGCGGCGTGCGCAGCAAGCTCAACGACCGTGTCAGCGTCTATCAGGAATCCCGCCAGACCACCGGCAGCGGCCAGGACAGCCTGGTGAACGCCTTCGGCATCGACCTGGCCGCCAGCGACCGCTGGACCACCGGCCTCAAGCTGGAGCAGGGCACGGTCAGCGACCCGTTGTCGGGCGACATGCGCCGCCAGGCCGCCGGCGTCTCGCTGGCGTACAAGGATGACTTCACCAAGCTGGCTTCCAGCCTGGAGTACCGCTACGAGGACGGCAACCTGTCCGGCCGGCGCACCTCCTGGCTCACCCGCAACACGCTCGGCAATCAGCTCTCGCCGGCCTGGCGTTTGCTGGGCAAGCTGGACATGGCGCGCAGCAGCTCCAGCCAGGGCGTGTTCTTCGATGGCGACTACACCGAGGGCGTGCTGGGCGCGGCTTACCGTCCGGTCGACAACGACCGCTGGAACACGCTGGTCAAGTACACCTACATGTACGACCTGCCGTCGCCTGGCCAACTGTCGCCTTCGTCCGGCTACGACCAGGGCTCCGGCCTGTACGCCAGCACCGTGGCCGACTACAGCCAGAAGAGCCAAGTGTTCTCGATCGACACCATCTGGGACGTCAACCCGTGGTTGTCGCTGGGCGCCAAGTACGGCTACCGCTGGGGCAGCTTGAAACCCACGCGCACGGCGGGCGACTGGTTCGACAGCACCGCCGACCTGATGGTGCTGCGCGGCGAGTGGCATTTCGTGCGCAAATGGAGCGGCCTGGTAGAAGTGCGCCGCCTGCATGCACGCGAAGCAGGCGATACCAAGAAGGGCATCCTGGTCGGCGTGTACCGCCAGTTGGCCAAGCACGTGAAGCTCGGCGTGGGCTACAACTTCACCGACTTCTCCGACAGCCTCACCGATCTGTCCTACGACCACCGCGGCGTCTTCGTGAACGTGCTCTCCACGTTCTGACGGCCAAACGCCGTTTGGTCGAGGTGACGGCCGTTGCTTCTAGGTCTGGGGGCAATTTTGGGGGCAACATAAACATGCGATTTGGCATGAATCGCATGGGATAAGGGCCTGATACGCATCATGTGGTGCTGGTGCCGCACCATGAAATCAGGGGTTCGCAGCAGTGCGAACCCTTTTTCTTTGCCCAGAATCCGGATTTTGGTGCCCGCCTTGGGAAGGATTCGCGGTGGTCGCCCATGAATCCACGGGCGGTTTCTTTCTTGCGGCCATCAGTGTCCCTGCTACCGCGTGGATTGCCTGTCATCGGCGTAAAAAAGCCCGCCGAAGCGGGCTTGTCCATCTATGCCGGGGGAGGCTTGGGATTGCACGCCTCACGGCGAAATAGCTACAGAGGTGATGCGGTTCACATTTACTCATGTTCATCGATGTCGATCCGTGACTTGAGTCACAAATGAAACCCGTACGACACATTCATCCCTCGATGGAAGCCTCACGAAGGGCCGGCGAAAGCACCGCGTTGCTCCGACAGTCGGTCGCTTGCGGCCACTCCCGATTTTCGGCCGCGCGACGTCCCTACGCCGCTGGATCGCGCAGCAGGTCGGTAGCGTGTGCCGTGTGGAAATGCCGCTTGAACGGCACGTCGCCGGACTCGGGCTCCTCCAGTTCACGTGCGTAGCGGTGGCCGGCGTAGACCGCGTGGGCGATCAGCCCCGGCGCCTCGGCATCGCCGATGCAGCGCAGCGAGCGGATGCCGGCCTCGCTCCATGCCGCTTCGCGTTGCCGCAGCTCCTGATGCAACGCATCGTCGGGCACGCGCGCGGTGACGGTGACCAGCGCGTCGCACGCGAGTTCGCGGCGCCGACCGCTCCAGACGTCTTCCAGGGTCAGCGTCGAACCGTCGAAGCCGATGATGTTGTGCGACACCACCGGCTCGATCCCGAGCTTGGCCATGCGCTTGCGGATATGCCGGTAGTCCAGCGTGTTCAGGCTCCACGGGGCGATGCTGTCGTCGGGGGTCATGTAGGTCACGTCGCAGCCGCGCGCGCGCAGCATCTCGGCCGCGACGCTGGCGTAGTAGAAGCCGTCGTCGTCGAAGACCACCACGCGGCCTTCCGGCAGGCGGCCGTCCATCAGGTCGTCGGGCGTATAGACCCGCGCGCCGTCGGCGAAGCCGGCAATGGCAAAGCCGTTGCTGCGGCCGTAGCCGTCGCGGCGCCAGTGGCAGCCGGTGGCCAGCACCACGTGTTCCGCGCCGAAGTCGAGCACGTCCTGCGCGGTCAAGGCTGAATCGAGATAGACGGCTATATTCGCAAGCTTGTCGATCTGGCCGACGCGCCAGTCGCGCACGCGCGCCCATTCGGCCAGGCCGGGCAGGCGCGCCTCGCGGGTGACGCGGCCGCCGAGCTCCTTGCGTCCTTCGGCCAGGCTCACTTCGTAGCCGCGCTGGCCGAGCGCACGCGCAGCCTCCAGCCCGGCCGGGCCGGCACCGACCACCAGCACGCGGCTGGCCGAGCGCTTCGGCGCGATGCGTTCCGGGTGCCAGCCCTTGCGCCACTCCTCGCCCATGGTCGGGTTCTGCGTGCAGCGGATCGGCGAGATGGTCATGTCGCCTGAGACGCAGATGTTGCAGCCGATGCATTCGCGGATGTCATCGATGCGGCCTTCCTCGATCTTGCGCGGCAGGAACGGGTCGGCGATCGACGGGCGCGCGCAACCGATCATGTCCAGCACGCCGCGCTTGAGCTGCGACACCATGGTGTCGGGCGAGGTGAAGCGGCCCACGCCGACCACCGGCTTGCTGGTGGTCTGCTTGACGAAGTCGATGAACGGTTCCTGCGCGCCCTCGCTGGCGAAGCGCGAGGGCACCGAATCGTTGTACCAGGCGGCAAGGTTCACGTCCCACAGGTCGGGCAGCTCGGCCAGCATGCCGACGATCTCCTTCGCCTCGGCCAGCTCCACGCCGCCGGGGCCGAGCAGTTCCTCGGTGGCGAAGCGCAGCGCCACCGCGCAGGTGTCGCCGACGGCATCCTTCGTGTCCTGCAGGACTTCGCGCAGCAGGCGCACGCGGTTCTCCAGCGAGCCGCCGTACTCGTCGCTGCGCTGGTTGCGCCGGCGCTGCAGGAAGTGCATCGCCAGCGACAGGTCGTGTGCGGCGTAGACGTAGATGATGTCCATGCCCGCGCGCTTGCCGCGGATCGCCGCCTCGCGATGCCAGCGGCGGTACTCACGGATGTCGTGCAGGGTCATCGCGCGCGCCTGCGAGGGATAGCCGTACTTCGATGGCTGATGCGAGGGCGCCAGCAGCACCTCGCGCGAATACAGGTTCGACGCGGTGGGGCCGTTGTGCGAAAGCTCCAGCGCGGCCAGCACGCCGTGCGCGTGCACCTTGTCGCACATCAGCGCCAGCGCGGGGATGTCGCGGTCGTCCCACAGCCGCGCCTCCACGTAAGGCGTGAGGTCGCCGCTGGGATGGATCTCGCATTCCTCGGTGGAGACCACCGCCCAGCCGCCCTCGGCCTTGATCTCGCGCATTGCCGCATGCGCCAGCGGCATCGCGTGGCCCATGCCGTTGCAGTGCGGCACCTGGAAGAAGCGGTTCTTCGCCGTCACCGGGCCGATTTGTATCGGAGTGAACAGGATGTCGTAGCGTGGATCTCTCATTCGGTGATGGCCTTGACGGGTGGCGCCGGCTTGCGCCGCAGGCGCATGAACGCATACAGCGGCAGGCCCGCCGCGCCCAGGCCCAGCGCGAACAGGAACGGCTCGCGGCCGATGCCGATGAAGGCGAAGACCACGAAGACCGCCCCCGCGATGGCAACCAGCAGCACCTTGCGCGCCGTGCAGCTGGCGGCGCCGCGCCGCCACAGCACCGCCAGGGCCAGTGCGCAGCAGAAATAAAGCGGCAGGTTGGCCGCGGTCACCACCCGGGTGAGGAAGGTGAAGGCCGATACCAGCGACTTGCTGTAGCTCATCCAGATCATCGCCGAGCCCAGCAGGCCGGTGACCAGCAGCGCCACCACCGGCGCGCCATGACGGTTGTTGCGCGCAAGCACTGCCGGCAGCACGCCATTGCTGGCCATCGTGCGGGTCAGCTCGCCGACCAGCAAGGTCCAGCCGTTGAGTGCACCGAGTCCGCTGATCACCACGAACAGCGCCAGCCAGCGGCCGGAGCCTGCGGCGCCGAAGCGCTCCATCAGTAGCGCGAACGGCGCGCTCGCATTGGCCAGTTCCTGTTGCCGGATCAGCAGCAGGGGCACGGCCGAGACGATGATGTAGACGATCGCGGTCAGCACGGTGCCGGTCATCGTGGCGCGTGGAATCGTGCGCCCCGGGTTGTCGACCCGCGCCGCCGGCACGCTGGCCGATTCGATGCCGAGCATCGCGAACAGCGCGATGGTCGAGGCCGCCATCACGTCGCCCAGGGTGATCGGCGTGGTCGGCGGATGCGCGACGTAGCTCGCCGGCGAGGTGAGCAGCACCCAGCCGCCGAGCAGCGCGATCGCCAGCATCGGCAACAGCTTCAGCGCGGTGGTCACGATCTGCACCCGGCCGCCGGTGCGCACGCCGAACAGGTTGACGATCACCATCGACCACAGCAGCAGCAGGGCGAACAGCGCCGGCTGGATCGCGCCCAGCATCGGGAACACCACGGTGATGTAGCCGACCACGCCGGTCGCCAGCGCGGCATTGGTGAGCCACAGCGACACCCAGTACGCCCACAGCGCCATGTACGCCGGCAGCTCGCCGAGCGTGCTGCGGATATAGCCGTACGGTCCATCCGCGTCCGGCAATGCATGCGCGAGATGCGAGAACACGCGGGCCAGCACCAGGCAGCCGAGCAGGACGATGGTCCAGCCGATCAGCGCATTGAACCCGAACGGCGCCAGCGACGCCGGCAGCAGGAAGATGCCCATGCCGATGACATTGCCCACAACCAGCGCGGTACAGGTCCAGAAGCCGATCTTGTTGCCGTCGCTCATGTCAGCACTCGTTGGTGTTCAGTCGAGGGAAACCGGCTGGCCGGCCTTGATCACGCCGCGCACCTGGCGCAGGCATTCGATGTCGTGCAGCGGATCGCAAGCTACCGCGACCAGGTCGGCGGCCTTGCCGGGCGCGATCGAGCCGAGCTCGCGTTCCTTGCCGAGCAGGCGCGCGGCGTCGATGGTGGCCGAACGAATCGCCTGCAGCGGAGTCATCCCGTAGCGCACCATGTAGGCGAACTGGCGCGCATCGTCGCCGTACGGGTAAACGCCGGCATCGGTGCCGAACGCCAGATGCACGCCGGCCTTGACCGCCTTGCGGAAACCCTCGCGCTGCGCGTCGGTGGTCTCGATGTTCTTGCGCAGGATTTCCGGCGACCAGCCCGCCGTGCGGCCGACGCTGTCGATGTAGTCGCCGTTGTAGATGTCCATCACCAGCCAGGTGCCATGCTGTTTCGCCAGCGCGATGCCTTCGTCGTCGATCAGCGAGGCGTGCTCGACCGAGCGCACGCCCGCGCGTATCGCGCGCTTGATGCCCTCGGCGCCATGTGCGTGCGCAGCGACGAAGGCGCCGCGCTTCGCAGCTTCCGCCACGGCGGCATGGATCTCGGCTTCGCTGTATTCGGATTCCCCCGGTTCGGTGCCGGCGGTGAGCACCGCGCCGGTGGCGATGACCTTGATCAGGTCGGCGCCGCCATCGAGCACGATGTCGACATGTCGGCGCACGTCATCCACTCCCTTGGAGACGCCTCGGCGGAATACTTCCGGCACCACGGTGCCTTGTGGCAGGCCGGTGATCTCGCCGCCGCCGCCGGGCACGGTGATGTAGGCGCCGGCGACGAACATGCGCGGGCCCGGCACGTAGCCGGCGTTGATCGCATCGCGCAGGGCGACATCGGCGAAGCTGCGATAGACGCCCACATCGCGCACGGTGGTGAAGCCGGCGCGCACGGTGTCGCGCGCGTTTTTCGCGCCGATGAAGGCGTCGCGTGCCGCGCTGCTCTTCAGCGGCGCGCCGGGGTCGGCCATCTGGCCTTCGTCGGCGAGATGGGTGTGCATGTCCATCAGGCCTGGCACCACGGTCCAGGCCGACCAGTCGAGCACGCGCGCGCCCGCGGCGGCAGGCGTCCACGGCGCGACCGCGACGACGCGGCCGTGCTCGATCGTCACCGCCTGGTCGGCGAGCATGCGGCCGCTGTCGACGTCGAGCAGGTGGCCGGCGTGCACCACGGTTCGTTGCGCGTCCTGGGCGTGGGCGAGCGGCGCAGCTGCGAGCGCCGCGAGCGCGAAGCACAGGCTGTACAGTCTCGTGGTCATGCGGATTCCCCGGCGTCATGGGCATAGGCGGCGCGCAGCAGGTTCTGGAAATGCCAGACGCCACCTTCGCGCTTCGGGCACAGCCGCCCGGCGGTGTAGAAGCCGGACGCCAGGCCCTTCTGCACGGCTTCGCAGATCGTGATGTCCTCGCTCTGCACCTCGTCGCTGAACGACCGGTCGGCGGCGATGCGCGCCTGCGCCTGCTCGTCCTGTGCGTAGTAGTAGTCGAACTCGACCCGGCAGCGGCCAGGCCCGAGCGGCAGGATGCGGTTGGTCTGCATCCGCCCAGGCATGATGTTGAGCATCACGTTGGGGTAGATGAAGTAGTAGAACGCCTGGCCGTCGCCGTAGATGTCGCCGCTGTTGCGCAGCGGCGAGGACTGCAGCGAATGCCACGGGAACAGCTCGGTGTCGTAGGCACGATAGTCGAGCACGCGGGACAGGCCCGGATGCACGTGCGGCAGGTGGTAGCCCTCGAGGAAGTTGTCGATGTAGACCTTCCAGTTGCACGCGAGCTCATAGCTGTCGCGGCGCAGGTAGCGCATCGCGAACAGGTCGATCGGCGCGATGCGTTCGGCGATGCCGGCGTAGACCTCGCCGAACGCCGGCACGTCGTCGCTCAGTGCCACGAACACCAGGCCCTGCCATTCGTGCACGCGCAGCGGCGGCAGGCTGATGTCCTCGACCTTGAAGTCGCAGGCGTCCTGCATCTCCGGCGCGCTGCGCAGCTGGCCGGCGAGGGTGTAGGTCCAGCCGTGGTACTTGCAGTGCAGTGCCTTGGCGCCCTTGCCGTTGCACAGCGCCAGCGGCCCCGCGCGGTGGCGGCAGACATTCGGGAATGCGCGCAGCGTGCCGTCCTGGCCGCGCACCAGCAGCACCGGCACGCCGGCGATCTGCTCGACCACGTGGTCGCCCGGCTCGGCCAGCAGGCCCTGGTGCGCCACCAGCTGCCAGCTGCGCGCGAGCACCGCACGCTGTTCCATCGCCAGCATGGCGTCGCCGAAGTAGTAACGGGCCGGCAGGGCACGGGCGTGGTCGAGATCTTCAATCGTCGTGTCAGGCTGCTGCATGGATGACTCCACTCCCGGGATAGACTGGTGCGACGAACGGCCGCCTACCGGAGTATCCATGCCCCGCTTCCGTCTCGCACTCGCATTGTGTGTCGTGTGTGGCCTGGCGTCTGCCGCCGAGCCGCGTGCACGTGACCTTGGCGTACCGTTCGACGGAACGCCGGGGCCGTTGAACGCGATCACCGACGTCGCCGGGGTCGCGGTCGGCCAGGTCACCCTGATCGAGGATCTCGCCAACGGCCACAAGGTGCGCACCGGCGTCACCGCGATCCTGCCGCGCGGGCACGCCAGCTACGAACTGCCGGCGTTCGGTGCGTGGTTCGCGCTCAACGGCAACGGCGAGATGACCGGCACCGCGTGGCTGGAGGAATCCGGCCAGCTCGAAGGCCCGGTGATGCTGACCAACACGCACAGCGTGGGCGTGGTGCGCGACGCGGTGATCGCCGAGCGGGTGCGCGCGGGCGGCGCCGACGCGTCGGGCTACTGGTGGTCGCTGCCGGTGGTGGCCGAGACCTGGGACGGCGAGCTCAACGACATCAACGGCTTCCACGTGCATCCCGAGGATGCCGCGCGGGCCTTGCACGAGGCGAAGGGCGGGCCGGTCGCCGAGGGCAACGTCGGCGGCGGCACCGGCATGATCTGCCACGAGTTCAAGTGTGGCATCGGCACCGCCTCGCGGCGCGTGCGCGTCGGCGCGCGCGACTACACGATCGGCGTGCTGGTGCAGGCCAACTACGGCCTGCGCGACAGCCTGCGCATCGCCGGCGTGCCGGTGGGCCAGTACCTGCGCGACGACCGCATCTACAGCGCGTCGAACCCCGCCGCGGGCGATACCGGCTCGATCATCATCGTGGTCGCCACCGACGCGCCGCTGCTGCCGCAGCAGCTGAAGCGCATCGCCAAGCGCGCCGGCATGGGCCTGGCGCGGATGGGCAGCTACGCCGGCAACGGTTCCGGCGACATCTTCGTGGCGTTCTCCACCGCCAATGCCGACGCGCTGCGCGACCAGCCGCTGCAACAGGCCAGCTTCATCGGCAACGACCATCTCGACGGCCTGTTTGAGGCGACGGCGCAGGCGGCCGAGGAAGCGATCGTCAATGCGATGATCGCCGCGCGCGACATGCAGGGCGACGGTGGACACTACGCCAGGGCGATCCCGCATGCGGCGCTGGTCAAGCTGCTCAAGCGCTTCAACCGCTACCGTCCGCCGCACTGACGCCGTGCGGTTCACGGACCGCTGCCTGCAGGCTTCAGGAAGCGGTCGTACCAGGCCAGGTTGCGCTGCATTCGGTCACGCAGGTAGCTCGGCACCGTGATGCCGTGGTGCTGGCCGGGATAGACCACCAGCTCGGTCGGCACCTTCAGCGAGCGCAGTGCCTGGTACATCTGCTCGGCGCCGATGCAGGGCACGTTGAAGTCGCGTTCGCCGCACTGGAACAGGGTCGGCGTGGTGATGCGGTCGGCATGCAGGAACGGGTAGCTCGCGCGGTCCCAGGCCTCGCGGTTGCCCCACGGCGTGCCCAGCTCCAACTCGTACTCGCGCGCGTATTCGTCGTCGCCGTACATGCCGTACATGTTGCCGCTGCCGGCACCGCTGATCGCCGCCTTGAAGCGCGTGTCGCGGGCGATGATCGCGTCGGTGAGGATCGCGCCGTAGCTCCAGCCGCCGATGCCGAGGCGTGCGGGATCGGCCAGCCCCTTCGCGACAACGTGATCGACGCCGGCGAGCACGTCCTGCATGTCCTTGTGGCCCCAGTCGGCATAGATCGCCCGCGCGAAATCGAAGCCGCGGCCGGAACTGCCGCGCGGATTCACCGCCAGCACCGCGTAGCCATGGGCGGCATAGACCTGCCAGTCGGGCATGAATTCGTGGCTGAACTGATAGACCGGACCGCCGTGGACGCGCACGATGGTCGGGTAGCGCTGGCCCGGCACGTAGTCGAGCGGCTTGACCAGCAGCGCGTCGATCGCCGTGCCATCCGGGTTGACGAAGTGCAGGGTCTCGCTCGCAGCCAGGCGCTTGTCGCGCAGCCAGGCGTTGTGATTGCCGAGCGGGCGCAGGCGATCGGGCTCGACCGCAGCCAGCGCGTAGGGATGGGTGTCGTCGCCGCCGAGCACGACGATGCGGCCATTCGCCGAGACGTCGAGGTCGACATCGAAACGATCGCCGTGCGTGAGCTCGCTGACCTTGCCGCTGCGCAGGTCGATACGCGACAGCAGCGTGACCTGGCGCTGTTCGACCAGTGCATAGACGCTGCGGCCGTCCGGCGACCAGTGCACCTTGGTCAAGCAGCGGTCGATCGGCGCCGGAAGCGTGGCATTGCCGCTGGCGACGTCGATCACCGCCAACTGCCACGGCGCGTAATAGATCCACTTGTCCTCGCCGCCTTGCAGATAGGCGATGCGCGTGCTGTCCGGCGACCAGGCCGGGCGCGTCTCCCAGTACGGATCGAGATCGGAACCGGGGAAGCGGGTGAGCTGGCGCTCACTTGCGCCAGCGTGGGGCGCGATCACGTAGATGTCGTAGTTGAGGTGGCGATCGGGATCGGCGCCGCGCTTGGTGACATAGGCGATCCACTTGCCGTCGGGCGACCACGCCGGCAGCTGCTCATCGTGCACGCCAGGTGTGAGCAAGGTGGCCTTGCCGCTGGCGATGTCGACGATGTGCAGGTGCTTGTGGCGGCGACCGAGCCAGCCGCTGTCGTCGTCCTTGAACTGGAAACGGTCGGTGACGATCGGTGGCGAATTCTTCGGCTTCTTCGCGCCGGGCGGCTGCTCCGGATCGAAGGCGATCACGGCGAGCTGCGTGCCGTCCGGTGACCACACAAAATCCTCGACGCCGCTCGGGAGGTCGGTGACCTGGCGTGCCTCGCCACCATCGGCGGGCATCAGCCAGACCTGGGTCTTCGTCTCGTCGTCGGCCTGTTCGGCATCGTGCTTGCGATCGGACAGGAACGCGATGGACCTGCCGTCGGCCGACCACTGCGGGTGCGACTCGTCGCTGTCCGCGGTATGCGTGAGCTGCGTGCGTTCGCCGCCGTCGTAGCGCACGCGCCACAGGTCCGACTGCGGCTGATCGCGATCGGGGTTGGCCGTGGTCACGGTATAGGCCACGAACACGCCGTCCCTCGACAGCGCCGGCTCGCTGACGTCGGCCAGGCGGCCGAGGTCGGCGGCGCTGAAGCGCGCGTCGTCCGCCTGCGCCAGCGCGGACCCTGCAGCCAGCAGCGCCAGCAGGCCCAGGCTCAGGGTTCGCTTCATCGGCCACCTCGCGTCATTGGTCTGGACGGCTGCGCGCCGGCGGCCAACGCCAAGTAGGCGTTGCGCGCGCGGCCGAGGTAGTCGAGCGTGGCGCGTTTTTCCGCGGCGGTGTTGTAGTCGTCGCGGGCGGAAGCCGCTTCGATCACCCGCGTGAGCCAGGCGGCGAACCAGGCCGCATCGTCCCGCGCGCTCGGTGCCAGCAGCTTGTCGCTCAGCCACACCGGATTGGTGGTGGCGTAGGGATACAGGTCCAGCACCTGCGGATCGGCGCTGTCGTTCCAGGCGCGCAGCAGCACCCAGCCCGCGGCCAGGTCGATCTCGCCGGCGCCGTCGAATCGTTGATGGTTGCCGCCGAGTGTGAATGTCTCGACCACCTTGCCGTTCTGCACCAGTTCCAGGTGGTCGACCGCCACCGGCGAGCGCAGCGACACGCGGTAGCGGTGTCGACCGGTTGCGGCGAGCGTGTCGCCGGGCTTCGCGTCGTCCAGCAGCAGCCCGAGCAAGGGGCCGTTGCTGGCGAAGCCGTGACCGGCCTTCAGCGCGGCCATCGCCGCGGCGCCATCGCGCTTGCCGTCGGTGTCGAGGAACACGCGGTTGAGCCCGACCGGGCCGCGCAGCGAGGCGTAGTTGGCCATCGCATCGGTACCCGCGCCGGTGGGCAGGTGGAAGCCGAGATTGAGCAACCGGTACCACACCGTGGCCGTGGCCTTGTGATCGGAGAAGCCCATCACCTCGATGTAGTCGACCTTGCCTTCGATGACGTCCGCGGGCAATTCGTTGCTGAGCACCGCATCGTGCGCGGGATCGGGCAGGGTATCGAACGGGTGCACGTAGCCGACCACGCCGCCCTGCGCATGCGCGAGGTCGGCGATCACGCCATTGTGCGGATACGGGCTGGCCAGCGCGGTGTGCCGGTAGGCGGCGAAGCCCGGCGTCAGATAGTGGTCGCCGAGGTTGAGCAGACCCAGGTGGCCCCAGAAACTGGTGTGGTATTCCTGGGCATGCAGCACCAGCGTGCGCGACGTGCTGGCCGGATCGGGGTCGGTGCGGAACGCGGCGATGTCGGGCACGCGTTCCTCCTTGTTGACGACCAGGTCGTAGGCCAGGTCGAGGTCTTCCGCGCGCGCCTGTGTGGCGAGGTGCGTCGGCGTGTTGCGGTAGTGGCCACCGTAGTTCATGTGAATGTGCAGGTCGGCGCTGATGAAATCGCCGAACGCAGCGGGCAGTCGCTGTGGCTGCAGCGCAACCCTGATCGGCGTGTCCTGGCCCGCCACCGCGGCGATGCTCTTTCGCCACGGCGCATAGGCGAAACCGTGTTGCACCCACACCGTCACCGGTCCCGCGGGCACGTCCATAGCGCACGGCGACGTGCAGTGGAAGTAGTGCGTCTCGGTGGCCTGCAACGTGCGGTCGAAGCCGTCGTCGCCGTACATCCAGGCATCGTCCGGCGCATGGGCGCGACCGTCGCTGGCAAGCACGGCCACGCGTGCCGGCGTGCGTTCGCCGTGCTCGTCGACGATGTCCAGCACGAGATGCGCCTGCGCGAAGCGGGGCTGGCGATGCGTCGGCGCGACCGTGCGGGTGGCGCCGCCGAGCGCCTCGACCACGCGCAGCGCGGTGTTGCCGTCGCGGTTGTCGATATAGGCGATGCGGCTGCCGTCGGGCGACCAGCGCGCGTTGCGACGGTCGAACTCGCCGAAGCTCAGCGGCAGCGGCGCGGCGCCGTCGGGCGTGGTCAGCCACAGCTGCTGCCACTGGCGGCCGTGGTAGCTGGCGTAGAGCAGGCGCTTGCCGTCCGGCGCGAGTTCGGGGCGCGCGCTCCAGCTGGTTTCCTCGCTGAGCACCTTGCGGCGCTGCGCCGGATCGGCCACCGGCACCGACCAGATGTCACCGGTACCCCAGCCGATCTCCGGATTGCTGACGTAGTAGAGCGTCTTGCCGTCCGGCGACCACGACGGGTTGATCGCATGGTCGAACGCGGAATAGTAGTAGCGGTCGAGCTTGCTCTTGCGCTCGCCGAGCAGCAGCCGCACGTGATGGAGGCCGCCGGCGTCGAGGTCGGCGACGAACAGGTTGAAGTGGCCGCTGCCTTGCGTCGAGACCCAGGCGATCTGCCGACCGTCCGGCGACAGTCGTGGCTCCACGTTGACCGCGCCGTCCGTGGTCAGCGCCTGCTCGCGGCCGCTGGCCAGATCCAGCCGCCACAGCTCGATCGCGTTGCCGTCGTAGCGGGCGAACACCACGCTGCGGCCGTCGCGCGCCACGTCGGGCTGGTAGTCGTAGGCACGTGCGGCGTGGGTGAGTTCGGTGGCCGTGTCGCCGTCGATGCGCTGGCGCCACAGCGAGCCGGCCATGCTGTAGACCAGCGTGGCGCTGTCGGGCAGAAAGCTTGCCGACGACGGCCCGGTGGTCAGCTGCGGCAGATACAGCTCGCGCCAGTAGTAGCTGTGCGGCAGGTCGACCTGCTTCAGCACGGGCTCGCGCGCGGCCTGCACTGCACCCGCGCACAACAAGAGGGTGAACAGGACGATCAGCTGGCGCGGCATGGCTCAGCTCCCCGTCAGTGCTTGATCGAGGCTGCTGCGCAGCAGCGTCATCGCCTCGTCGATCTCGTCGGTACTCACGCTCAACGGCGGCATGAAGCGCACCGTGCTGGTGCCGCATGAAAGCAGCAGGAGGCCGTTGTGGAAGGCGCGGGTGACCACCTTGTCGCACAGCGCGCGCGCCGGCGTGTGCCCGGCATCGGTCTCGACCAGCTCCATGCCGATCATCAGGCCGCGGCCGCGCACCTCGCCGATGCACGGATAGTCGCGCGCCAGCTCGTGCAGGCACGCCATGAAATGCGCGCCCACCTTCCCGGCGTTGTCGGCGTAGCCGCCGGCGACCAGATCGATCGTGGCATTGGCCGCGGCGCAGGCGATCGGATTGCCGCCGTAGGTGTTGCCGTGCGCGCCGCGTTTCCACTGCGACATCAGCGACTTCCTCGCCACCACTGCGCCGATCGGCAGGCCCGAACCCAGCCCCTTCGCCGAGGTGACGATGTCCGGCGCCACGCCCCAGTGCTCGCAGGCGAACATCTTGCCGGTGCGGCCGATGCCCGACTGCACCTCGTCGAAGATCAGCAGGATGCCGTGCTGGTCGCACAGTGCGCGCAGGCCGGCGAGGAAACCCTCCGGCGGTACCACGTAGCCGCCCTCGCCCTGGATCGGCTCGACCAGGATCGCCGCCACTTCGGACGGCGGCACGTTGCGTTCGAACAGCATGCGGATGTAGTCGAGCACGGCCCGGCCCTGGTCGGCGCCGGCGAACAGCGGCCGGTACGGATTCGGATACGGCACGTGGGTGACGCCCGACATGGGCGGCGCGAAGCCGAGCTGCTGCGTGTACTTGCTTGAGGTGAACGACAGCGAGCCCATCGTGCGGCCGTGAAAACCGCCGAGGAAGCCGATGAAGCGTGGCCGCCCGGTGACGTAGCGCGCCAGTTTCAGTGCGCCTTCCACCGCCTCCGTGCCGGACTGGCACAGGAAACTCATCGCCGGTTCGCCGGCCAGTGTCTGCATCGGTGCGATCCGCGCCAGACGCTCGCCGAGGCTCACCATCTGCTCGTGCCAGTAGTCGCTGGAGATGTGCAGGAAATCATCCGCCGCCGCCTTCACCGCGGCGACCACCTGCGGGTGCGCATGGCCGGTGGCGCATACCGCGATGCCGGCAGCGAAGTCGAGGAAGCGGTTGCCGTCGACATCCCATACCTCGGTGCCGCGGCCGTGCGACATCACGAACGGGTAGTCGCGCGGGTACGAGGGCGAGATCACCTCGGCATCGCGCGCGATCATCGCCCGGGCCTTCGGGCCAGGCAGGGCAGTCTTGATGTGGGCGGGGCTCGGCATGGCGGCAGTCTTCCGGTTCACAGAGGGATGCGTACGGGGCGCGCATGCGCCTCGCGGGTGCGGGTGTTGAGCGCGCGCAAGGTGGCGTGTTCGTGCGCGCTGGGCGGGGCGATCGTGTCGATGCGGTCGGCGACCAGCAGTGGCCAGCCGACCGCGGCGCGGGCCTCGTCGACGCTGGCGTCGGCGAACAGTGCAGTGAGCTGCAGCTCCTCGCTTTGCGGGTGCGGCGTGAGCATGCCGAAGTCGGTGATCACCGCGCGCGGGCCGCCGCCGGGAGCGCCGCTGCGTGCACGCGCGCCATGGCCATCGAGGTAGCCGGCGCTGGTGCGGAAGTCGAGGCGTTCGACGAAGCTGCGTCTGGACGCCTTGAGCATCACGAATACCTGCCGCGCGTGCAGGGCGATTTCCGGTGCGCCGCCGGCGCCGGGCAGGCGCGTCTGCGGCGCGTCATAGGGACCGATCACGGTGCTGTTGAGGTTGCCATGGCGGTCGATCTGGGCCGCACCGAGGAAGCCGATGTCGACGCGCCCGGCCTGCAGGTAGCAGCTGAAGATCTCCGGCAGCGTCACCACGCAGGCTGCGGTCTCGGCCAGTTCGCTGTCGCCGATCGACAGCGGCAGCACGTCCGGGCGCGTGCCGATGGTGCCGGATTCGTAAATCAGCACAATCTCCGGCGCATGCGTGAGCCGCGCCAGGTTGCAGGCCGCGCTGGGCAGGCCGATGCCGACGAAGCAGACGCTGTGGTCGTGCAGCAACCGCGCCGCGGCGACCGTCATCCACTCGTCGCGCGTACAGGTGCTCATGCAACATCCTGTTGCAGACCCGTGAGGAACGCGTGGTGGTCGGTGTTGCCGAGCACGTGTTCATCCATCCAGGCGAGAAAGTCCGTCCGCTCGCGCGCGAGCGAATCCCACTGCCGGTAGAACGCGTTGTCACGCGCGTAGCAACCCTGCGCGTAGGACGGATACGCGCCGCCGCGGCATTCCACCACGGCACTGACCACCCAGTGCGGCAGCATGATGGCGTTCATCGCCGGCGGCAGCGTGTCGACAATTTCCTCGACGGTCACGATCAATGTCTTCGCTGCCAGTGCAGCTTCACGCGCGGCGCCGACGATGCCGTGGATGGCGACGTTGCCGGCGCGATCGGCGCGCTGCGCGTGCAGGATGGTCACGTCCGGATTCAGCGCGGGCACCGCTGCCAGCATCTCGCCGGTGAACGGGCATGCCACGCGGCGGATGTTCGGGTTGTGCGCGGGCAGGTCGGTGCCCAGGTAGCCGCGCAGCGCGCCGAACGGCAGCCGCGCCGCACCTGCGCAGAATGCGGCGGCCATGCCGGCGTGGCTGTGCTCGTCGAGTTCGAGCGGGCGCGGCCACTGGTGTTCCACCGCGTCGCGCAGCCGGTGCAGCGAGCCGACGCCGGGGTTGCCGCCCCAGGAGAACGTGAGCTTGCGTGCGCAGCCCATGCCGATCATCTGGTCATAGATGATGTCCGGCGTCATCCGGATCAGGTGCAGCTCGCGCCGCCGCTGACGGATGATCTCATGCCCGGCCGCGAACGGAATGAGATGGGTGAAGCCTTCCAGCGCGACGCTGGCGCCATCGGTGACGAAGCGTTCGATCGCGTCGGCGAGCGGCAGGAGCATGCTCACTCCACCACCGTGCGCGACTGCTCGCGCAGGTATTGCGCGAGGTAATAGAACGAGGCGATTGCCTTGCCGGTGGAACCCGAACCCTTCCAGCCGCCGAATGGCTGATAGCCGGGCCACGCGCCGGTGGTCGCGCCCTGCGGACGGTTGGCGTAGGTCACGCCGGCCTCGATGTGATCGTGGAACCAGCTCACCTCGTCGGCGCCGCCGAAGAAGCCCGCGGTCAGGCCCATCACCGAGTCGTTCGCCAGCCGCATCGCCTCGTCGCGTTCGCGGTAGCGGTGCACGGTGAGGATCGGCAGGAACATCTCGTGCTGCCACAGCGGATGCTCCAGCGACAGCTCGGCCAGCAGCGGGTCGACGTAGTAGCCACGCGCGAGCGCCGTCCTGCCTGCGCTACCCAGCCCGAGCCTCGCGCCGCCGCAAAGCATGCTGGCGCCAGCGACGCGCAGTGCCTCCGCATGACGCTGGTAGTTGTCGTAGGCCGTGGCGTTGACGACCGGCCCCAGCCAGTTCTCGCGCCGGCGCGGATCGCCGATGCGGATCGCGGCGATCTGCGCCTGCAGGCGTCCGATCAGCGCATCGGCGACGCGCTCATGCACGTACAGTCGCGACAGCGCCGAGCACTTCTGTCCACCCATGCCGTAGGCGGAACGCACGATGCCCGCGGCGGCGCGATCAAGATCGGCGTGCTCGGTGACGATGCATGGATTCTTGCCGCCCATCTCGGCGATGCACGGTCGCGGATACGCACCGCCGGCCATCTGCTGCATCAGTTGCCGGCCCACCGGCACCGAGCCGGTGAAGGTGATGCCGGCGGTGAGCGGGTGCTGCACCAGCGCCTCGCCGATATCGCGTCCGGCGCCGGACAGGTAGTTGAACACGCCAGGCGGCAATCCCGCGTCGCGCACGCAATCGGCAAGCATGCGGCCGGCCCACGGCGTGTCGCTGGCGCCCTTGAGCACCACGGTGTTGCCGGTGACCAGCGCCGCCGCCACCGGGCCACCGGCCAGTGCCAGCGGGAAGTTGAACGGCGCGATCACCACCCACACGCCATGGGGCCGCATCACGCTGGCGTTGTGCGAGGCGAAGCCGGCGATCGGATCGTCCGGCAGCACGTGCGTGTAGCCGGCGTGGCGCTCGAAATCGTCGGCGTAGTGGTGGAAGAAATCCACCGTCTCCTGCACCTCGCCCAGCGCCTCCATGCGGTTCTTGCCGACCTCCAGCACCATCGCGGCGGCGATCTCGTAGACGCGTTCCTCGATGATCTCGCCAACGCGATGCAACAGGCGTGCGCGTTCGGCCACCGGCGTCGCGTGCCAACCCGGATAGGCCGCCCGCGCGGCGCTCATCGCGGCCTCGACATCGGCGGTGTCGGCCAGCGCGAACTCGCCCAGCCGCAATTCGTGGTCGATCGGGCTGTAGCGCGCGACGTGTCGCGCCGAGTCCCGGTCGGCGCCGTCGATGAACAGCCGGTGATGCGCGCCGAGCCCGGCCTCGACATGCGCCAGCGCCGCCTCGAAGCGTTCGTGCATGGCGTCCGGCGGGTTGTACATGGTGGCGTAGGTAAGGCGGAAACTCATCGACGAATCCTCAGGCAACAGCAGGGAAGAAGCGCGCCAGCAGGCGGTCGAGCAGCGTCAGCGCATCGGCCAGCGCATGGCTTTCGATCACCAGCGGCGGCGCCAGCAGCAACAGGTTGCCGCGGCAGGCGAACGACACGCCTTCGGCCATCGCCGCGTCGACCAGTGCGTTCAATGCGGGTGGCGTCCGCGGCCATGGTGCCAGCGGCTCGCGGGTGACGCGGTCGGCGACCAGTTCGACCACCGCGAACAGACCGTGGCCGCCGCGTACATCGCCGATCACCGCATGGCGCGACTGCAGGCTGTGCAACTCGGCGCGCATCCATCCGCCCAGGATGCGCGAGCGGGCGATCAGGCCTTCGTCCTGGTACGCACGCAGCGCCGCCAGCCCGGCCGCGCAGGACAGCGGATGGCCGCAGTAGGTCAGGCCGGTGTAGAGCATCTGATGTTGCAGGCGCGCAGCGATCTGCGCCGACATCACCACCGCGCCGAGCGGCAGGTGCGCGCCGGTCAGGCCCTTCGCCAGCGTCATCAGGTCGGGCTTGCCGGCGGCGCCGTGGCGCTGCCACGCAAACCATTCGCCGCAGCGGCCGAAGCCGCTCATCACTTCATCGGCAATCAGATAGACATCGCGCGCGCGGGTCGCTTCACGCAAGCCGGGCCAGTAGTTGTCCGGCGCCACGATGCCGTTGGTGCCGGCGTTGGGTTCCATCAATACCGCGGCGATCGTCGCCGCGCCGTGCTGATCGATCGTCTCCGCCACTGCCGCGACCGCGTGCTCGCCGCAGGCTTGCGCGTCCTCGCTGCCGAACGGGCAGCGATAAGTATCCGGCGGTGGTACATGCAGCACGCCGAACGGTTCCGGATCGACCTGGGAGCGGGTGCGCGCATCGCCGGACAGCGCCATGCAGGCGTAGCTGGCACCGTGGTAGGAGCGATCGCGCGTGACGATATGCCCGCGCGGCTTGCCACTGGCCTGGCGCGCGAACTTGACCGCGTTCTCGTTGGCATCCGCGCCGGCGAGGGTGAAGAACACCCGCCCGCCGTCGAAGCCGGCCTTCTCCAGCAGCGTCTCGGCCAGTTCCGCGCGTGGCTGCGCGCCCCACGCCGAGGTGACGAAGCACAGCTGCTGTGCCTGCCGGCGGATCGCCTCGACCACGGCCGGGTGCTGGTGGCCGAGGTTGCTGCATTCGGCCAGGCTGCTCATGTCGAGGATGCGCCGGCCATCCTCGAGTTCGAGGTATGCACCGCTGCCGCCGACCACGGTCGGCGCCTGCCATGTCGACTGCATGCACCAGCTGTGCAGGACGCTGTCGCGTTCATTCGCCACGCGTATACCTCGAATCCGTTTGTTCGGTAATCGCACAACAATTCGTATTGCGAACCCATTTGAAAGCTTCTACGCTCGGGCTGTCAATGGGAATCCGTGGCGTATGGCATCGACACCCTTCGAACAGAGTGCGGACTACGTGCAATCGCTGGCGCGCGGCCTGCGTGTACTGCGCGCTTTCGACCGCGAGCTGTCCAGCCCAAGCCTGTCCGAGGTCGCCGAGCGCACCGGGCTGTCGCGCGCGGTGGCGCGCCGCTCGCTGCTGACCCTGCAGCACCTGGGTTATGTCGGCAGTCGCGGCCGGAATTTCTTCCTGACCCCGCGCGTGCTGGAGCTTGGCTACAGCTACCTCAGTTCGCTGGATTTGACCGAGCTGGCGCAGCAAAGCCTGGAACAGCTGTCGCAGCGCGTGGGCGAGTCGTGCTCGATGGCGGTGCTGGATGGCAACGAGATCGTCTACGTGCTGCGCGTGCCGGTGCGCCGGGTGATGAGCGTGGCCCTGGGAGTGGGCGCGCGCCTGCCCGCGTTCGCCACCTCGCTGGGGCGGGTGATCCTGGCGGATCTGCCTGCCGCCGAGCTGGCCGCCTGGCTGCGTGGTCAGAAGTTTCGTGCCTACACGCCGCAGACGATCCGTACTGCCAGCGCGCTGAAGGCGGAGCTGCTGCGCGTGCGCGAGCTGGGTTACGCACTGGCCTCGCGTGAGCTCGAGCCCGGACTTTGCTCGATCGCGGTGCCGATCCGCGCTGGCGATGGCCGCGTCGTGGCCGCGCTGAACATCGGCATGCCGTACAGCGACGAAGCTCCTGCGCGTGCGGTGAAGCAGATGCTGCCGGCCCTGCGCGAGGCGCAGCACGCGATCGAGCAGGCGATTCGCCGCGGTGGCTGGCTGCCGCACATGGCGATGAAGAGCGCGTATGACTAGCGCCTGGCTGCTCGACGCGACGCGCACTCCGTTCGGCCGCCTTGGCGGCGCGCTGGCCGGCGTGCGCACCGACGATCTCGCGGCACTGCCGATCGCTGCATTGATGGCGCGCCACCCGGCGCTGGACTGGGCGGCGCTGGACGAAGTGATCCTGGGTTGCGCCAACCAGTCCGGCGAGGACAACCGCAACGTGGCACGCATGGCCGTGCTGCTGTCCGGATTGCCCGAAAGCATTCCCGCGGTCACCGTGAACCGCTTGTGCGCGTCCGGCCTGGAAGCGATCGGCCAGGCGGCGCGCGCGATTGCCTGCGGCGAGGCTGAGCTGATCGTCGCCGGCGGTGTCGAAAGCATGAGCCGTGCGCCCTACGTGATGGCCAAGGCCGGCGGCGCGCTGGCCCGCGACCAGCAGCTCGAGGACACCACGCTGGGCTGGCGCCTGATCAACCCGCGGATGCAGGCGATGCACGGCACCGACTCGATGACGCAGACCGCCGAGAACCTCGCGCGCGAACACGGCATCGACCGCGACAGCCAGGACGCCTATGCCCTGCGCAGCCAGCAGCGCGCTGCGAACGCGCAGCGGCGAGGCTGGCTGGCGGAGGAAATCACCGCCGTGCATGCACCGCGCGACGGGGAATCGGTCGTCGAGCGGGTCGACGAGCATCCGCGCCCGGAGACCACGGCGGCACAACTCGCGGCGTTGAAGCCGCTGCTCGGGACCGGCACCAGCATCACCGCGGGCAATGCGTCAGGTCTGAACGATGGCGCTGCCGCTGTGTTGCTGGCCTCGGAATCGGCACTCAAGCGATACGATCTGCGGCCGCTCGCGCGCATCGTCGGCATGGCCTCGGCTGGCGTCGCGCCGCGGGTGATGGGTATCGGCCCGGTGCCGGCCATTCGCAAGCTGCTCGCACGCACCGGCCTGCGCCTGTCCGACTTCGACCGCATCGAGATCAACGAAGCCTTCGCCGCGCAGGTGCTGGCCTGCACGCGCGCACTCGACCTGCCCGATGATGCCGCCCACGTCAACGCCAATGGCGGCGCGATTGCGCTGGGCCACCCGCTCGGCGCCAGCGGCACGCGGCTGGCGATGACGGCGGCGTTCGCACTGCGTCGTCATCAACAACGCCGCGCGCTGGTCAGTCTGTGCGTGGGTGTCGGCCAGGGCCTGGCCCTGGCCATGGAGCGAGCATGAAGCGCGTGATGACCGTCTGCCTGCTTGTTGCGCTGTTGCTGCTGCCGCTGGGCACGAAGGCGACAGAACCCACTCCCGCTGGCGAACGTGCGCTCGGCCGCGAGCTGCTGAGCGAATTGATCGCCATCGACACCACCTCCGAACACGGCAGCACCACGGTGGCGGCGGACAAGCTGGCGCAGCGCTTCCTCAAGGCGGGCGTCGCGCCGGCGGACGTGCAGGTGGTCGGCGACGACGCGCACCGGCGCAACCTGGTGGTGCGCCTGCGCGGTCGTGGCGAACGCGAACCGATCCTGCTGCTGGCGCATCTCGATGTCGTCGAAGCTCGCCGCGAGGACTGGCACGTCGATCCGTTCGCCCTGACCGAGCGCGACGGCTACTTCTACGGCCGCGGCAGCATGGACATCAAGGGTGGCGCCGCGGGGCTGGTCAGTGCGCTGCTGCGCCTACATCGCGAAGGCAGCGTGCCGAAGGGCGACTACATCCTCGCACTCACCGCCGGTGAGGAAGATGGCGTATCCAACGGCGTGCAATGGCTGCTGGCGCACCGGCCCGAGCTGATCCATGCCATGTACGCGATCAATGTCGACGGCGGCGGCCCGGAGATCCGCGGCGGCAAGCCGGCGCTGCTGTCGGTGGAAACCGCGGAAAAGGTCTACCTGAGCTACACCCTCACCGTGCACAATCCCGGCGGGCACAGCTCGCTGCCGACCCCCGACAACGCGATCTACCGGCTGGCGCAGGGACTGGATCGGCTGTCGTCGCTGCAGTTCCCGCTGCGCAGCAACTCGGCCACGCGCGGTTACTACGGCGGGCTCGCCACGCTCTACGCCGGACGGACCGCAGACGACATGCGCGCCGTCGCGCGTGAGCCATCCGATCCCACCGCACTGCAGCGGCTGGCGGCGTCCTCCGTCTACAACAACGCGCAGCTGCGCAGCACCTGCGTTCCCACCTTGCTGCAGGGTGGGGCAGCCGAGAACGCGCTGCCGCAGATGGCGCGCGCCACGATCAACTGCCGTCTGCTGCCGGACGAGGATCCGGATCAGGTGGATGCCATGCTGAAAAAGGCGGTGGCCGATCCCGCCATCGCGATTGCCCGTGTCGCCGCACCGCAACCGAGTCCGCCCAGTCCGGTGGACCAGGCGCTGTTCGCGCAGATCGCCCAGGTCGCGAACAGTCTGTGGGGACCGATTCCGGTGGCGCCTTACATGTCCGCCGGCGCCTCCGACAGCGTATTCCTGCGCGGCGTCGGCATGCCGTCCTATGTCTTCAACGGCATCGCCTATGACGTCGACGACGACCGCTCGCACGGTCAGGACGAACGCATCCTGGTCGACTCCTACTACCAGTCGCTGGATTTCAGCTATAGATTGCTGAAAGCTCTCTGAGGGTTGCCGCCGCCCATGCATCGCACCAAGCCCTGTTGCCCCGCCCGACACGCCAGGTTTCCATCGGTGCGTCACCCTGCGTTGCATTGCTGCGGATGTGCGAGCCATGACTGATACGAGCGCTACCGGCACGCTGGAACAGGCGCTGGCCCATGCCGAACGCCTGCTCGATAGCGACCCGGTGCTGGCTGGTGTGCAGGCGACCGAGATCCTCAAGGTGGCCGGGGGCCACCCGGTCGCGCTGCGGCTGCTGGCAGCGGCACAGGCGGCGCAGGGCGATTCCGCGGGCGCGATCGAGACCCTCGTGTCGTTGGCCGGAACCCAGCCGAACTGGGCGCTTGCCCATCTCGATCTCGGCCTGGCGCTGGGCGGCCGCGGCCGCGGCCAGGAAGCGATCGACGCGCTGCGCCGGGCGGTGACGCTGAAACCGGAGTTGCCGCAGGCATGGCGCGCGCTGGGCGACCACCTGATGGCGGCCGGCGACTTTGCTGCTGCCGATGTCGCCTATGCCAACCACGTGCGCCATTCCACCAGCGACCCGGGTTTGCTCAGCGCTGCCATCGCGCTGGTGGAGAACCGCATCCCCGAGGCCGAGGCCCTGCTGCGCCAGCACCTGAAACAGGCGCCGACCGATGTCGCCGCGATTCGCATGTTCGCCGAGGTGGCTGTTCGCGTGGGCCGCAACGAGGACGCCCAGCATCTGTTGGCGCGCTGCCTGGAGCTGGCGCCCAGCTTTCATGCCGCGCGGCAGAACTACGCTCTGGTCCTGCACCGGAGCAACCAGCCCGAGCAGGCGCTGGCCGAGATCGAGCGCCTGCTGGTGGCGGATCCGGTCCATCCGGGTTACCGCAACCTGAAGGCGGTGGTGCTGTGCCGGATCGGCGACTACGAGCCGGCCATCGCCATCTACGCCGACCTGCTTGAACACTATCCAGGCAACCCGAAGGTCTGGATGAGCTATGGCCACGCACTCAAGACGTCCGGCCACGGCGATCGCGCCATCGCCGCCTATCGGCGCAGCCTGGAGCTCGAGCCGTCTTTCGGCGAGGTCTGGTGGAGCCTGGCCAACCTCAAGACCTTCCGCTTCAGCGCCGACGATCTCGCCACGATGCGCCGGGAGCTGGCGCGTACCGGGCTGGGCGACGACGATCGGTTGCACCTGGAGTTTGCGATCGGCAAGGCGCTCGAGGACGAGGGCGCGTACGAGTCATCCTTCCACCACTACGCGCAAGGCAACGCGCTGCGTCGCTCGCAACTGCATTACAGCGCCGACGACACCAGCGCGCGCGTGCAGCACATCCGCGACAACTACACACAGGACTTTTTTGCCGCGCGCGCGGGCGCCGGCTGCCAGGCGCGCGATCCGATCTTCATCGTCGGCCTGCCGCGCGCCGGCTCCACCCTGATCGAGCAGATCCTGTCCAGCCACAGCCAGGTGGAAGGCACGATGGAGTTGCCTGAAGTCACCTCGATCACCCGCATGCTGCGCGGGCAGGGCGACGCCGACAGTGCCATGCCCTACCACGGCGCGCTCGCCGCGCTCGATGCCGACGCCTTGCGCGCGCTGGGCGAGCGCTACCTCGCCCACACCCGGATCCAGCGCAAGACCGCGGCGCCGTTGTTCATCGACAAGATGCCCAATAACTTCATGCACGTCGGCCTGATTCATCTGATGCTGCCGAACGCGAGGATCATCGATGCGCGCCGGCATCCGCTGGCCTGCTGTTTTTCCGGCTTCAAGCAGCATTTCGCGCGTGGACAGAGCTTCAGCTACAGCCTGGACGACATGGGTCACTACTATCGGGACTATGTCGCGTTGATGGCGCATTTCGACAAGGTCTTGCCGGGGCGCATCTATCGCGTCATCTACGAGCGGATGGTCGAGGACACCGAAGGGGAGGTTCGGCGCCTGCTCGACCATTGCGGCCTTCCGTTCGAGGAATCGTGTCTGCGCTTCTTCCAGAACGCGCGGCCGGTACGCACCGCCAGTTCGGAACAGGTGCGCCAGCCGATCTACCGTGAAGGCATGGATCACTGGAAGCACTTCGCGCCATGGCTGGCGCCACTGGAGCAGGCGTTGGGGGCGGTGCTAGGGCGATATCCCGACGTACCGGAATCTGAAGCGATGTAGCACGTTCGATTGTCGTCACTTTGAGGGAGGGGCAAATGATGCAAAGGCACACGTCCATACAGAGAAACACGCCACGAGCGAGATTGCACCGATTGCCGCTGGCCGCGGCGATCTGTTTCGCCATGAGCATGCCGGCGTTCGCGCAGGATGCCGGCCAGACCCAGCCGCCGGACACGACACAGACCAAGCCGAGGGTTGCGACCCTGGGTGCGGTGACCGTGACCGCACAGAAACGTACCGAAAACCTGCAGAAGGTGCCGATCAGCATCCAGGTGCTGGGCACGGAAAAAATCGAGCAGCTTCACATATCCAACTTCGACGACTATGTGAAGTACCTGCCCAGCGTGGCCTACCAGAGTGCCGGCCCCGGCTTCTCCGAGATCTACATGCGCGGCGTGGCCAGCGGCGGCGACGGCAATCATTCCGGTTCGCGGCCGAGCGTTGGCGTGTATCTCGATGAGCAGCCGGTCACCACCGTCACCGGCCCGCTCGACATCCACATGTACGACATCGCCCGCGTCGAGGTCCTGGTCGGCCCGCAGGGCACCCTGTACGGCGCCAGCGCGGAATCCGGTGCGTTGCGCATCATCACCAACAAACCCGATGCCAGCGGTTTTGCCGCCAATTACAGTGTCGGCATCGACTCGGTGGCCCACGGCGGCATCGGGCATGTGGTCGAAGGGATGGTCAATATCCCGATCTCGAAAAGTGCGGCGATCCGTCTCGTCGGCTGGCATGAACACGACGCCGGCTATATCGACAACAAGGAAGGCACGCGCTCGTACCCGAGTTGGGGTGGCACCGTCAGCAACGCCAGGAACTGCACGTCGGCGAGTCTGCTGGTCTGCATGCCCGCGGCCAAGAAGAACTACAACACCAACGACATCGACGGCGCGCGCGCGGCGCTGAAGGTCGATCTCAACGACGACTGGTCGATCAACGGCACGGTGATGGGGCAGAACGTGGTTGCCAACGGCAACATCGCCACCGATCCGGCGATCGGCGATCTGGCCGTGACTCACTTCTATCCCGAACGTACCTCCGACCGCTGGTGGCAGGCGGCGCTGACGGTGCAGGGCAAGATCGGCAATTTCGACCTGACCTATGCCTACGCGCATCTCAAGCGGAATCAGGTGGAGCACAACGACTACAGCGACTATTCGTTCTGGTATGACCAGCTTCCCTATTCCTACGGCACCTACATCTACGACAACAGCGGCGCACTGATCAATCCGTCCCAGTACATCATTGGCAAAGACAAGTACGCCATGAACAGCCACGAATTGCGCCTGGCCTCGCCGAAGGAAGATCGCCTGCGCGTGGTCGGCGGCCTGTTCTGGGAAAAGTCGGTGCATGACATCGAACAGCGCTACATGATCAACGGCATCGCCGATTCCATTTCGGTGACCGGCTGGCCGAGCACGCTCTGGCTGACCGAGCAGGTTCGAACCGATCGCGATGAAGCCGTGTTCGGCGAGCTGTCCTACGACTTCATCCCCGACACGCTCACAGCCACGGTTGGCGGGCGCTACTTCCGTGCCGACAACAGCCTGGGCGGCTTCTACGGCTTCAGCTCGGGCTATTCGCCCAGTTCCACCTATGGCGAGGCGGGCTGCATTTCGCCGCAGCCGTTCCATGGCGCACCTTGCCTGGACTTCAACAAGAACGTGAAGGAAACCGGCTCGCTCGGCAAGGCCAACCTGACCTGGAATATCACGCCGACCAAGATGCTCTACCTCACCCGATCCGAAGGCTATCGCCCCGGCGGCATCAACCGTCGCGGTTCGCTGCCGCCATACAAATCGGATTACCTGACCAGCTACGAATTCGGCTGGAAAACCACCTGGTTCGGCAACCGGCTGTCGCTCAACGGTTCGGTGTTCCAGCAGGACTGGAAGGATTTCCAGTTCAGCATCCTGGGTGCCAACGGCCTGACCGAGATCAAGAACGCCAACCAGGCACGTATCAGGGGCCTGGAGACCGAGTTGAACTGGGCCGCCACCTACAATCTGGAACTCAGTGGTGGGGTAGCCTTCTACGATGCCAAGCTGACCGCGAACTATTGCGGATTCACCGACGCCAGCGGTACGCCGGTCACCAACTGTCCCGGCGCGGAGTTGGCACCGACGGGCACCCAGTTGCCGGTGACGCCCAAGTTCAAGGGCAACTTCATCGCCCGCTACACCTTCGATGTTGGTGAAAACGAAGTGTTCATCCAGGGTGCGATGGTGCATGTGGGTGAACGCAGGTCCGACCTGCGGAAGCTTGAAAACAGCCTGACCGGCAATCTCGCTGCCTACACGACCATGGACGTCTCCGCGGGCTTCCACAAGAACGGCTGGTCGGTGGACGCGTACGTCAACAACCTGTTCGACAAACGCGGGCAACTCTACAAATATGCCGAATGCGCGGAGGCAGTTTGCGCGGCCCACGGCGTGGTGCCGCAATATCCCAACGGACAGGTCTACACGGTCACCAACCAGCCACGTACTTTCGGCGTTCGTTTCAAGCAGGACTTCTAGCCACGGCGACCTGACACGCGGGACCAGAAGGCTCTTCAAGAACCGCCAGGGATGGCGGTTTTTTTTCATGGCGATGGTCGCGCCGGGCAATGATCACAGGCCATTTGCCTGATCGTCTTGATGCCGATGTCGATGTCGATGCCTTCGACCAGCCTGAAAGCTGGCCGTCCCTGCCGTTTATCGCGGGGTCGGCTGACAAACCTGTACCAGGGTTAAGCCTCCACGGATGCTTAACGTTGCTATCGCGATCCGTGCACTTCAAACGCCTCAGTCTCCAGCGATTAACGGGCGTGAGGACACATCCATGGGTACGCTATACGTGGTGCAGGGCTTTTACGAAGTGGATGGTGATGTTGTCGCCGACAAGCCGATTCTTCACGGCATGGAACAACTGGCGCGCACGCGGGGCGAGATGCTGGCGGGCCAGCGGGATGGGGTGCTGGTGTACGCGCAGGCTGCGAACATCGACCGTGACGAGTATTCGCAACCGGTCATCCTGGCGAAGTACGGCCACGTACCTCATCCGGAGCAACAGAGTCTTCGCCAGGCGGGGTAGGCGTCGCACGATCGATGAGGGTTCGAACGAACCCGCATTCAGTTGGAAGTGCCATGTTCAGGATGCGGGACGGGTTTCCCCTGGCATCAGGCAGCTTTCATGCCAGCTGCCCGGTCGAATTTCAATCGATTTTTATATGCAAAGTTCATGTGCAGGTGCTGTGAAAGCTTGCTACGATCAGTACAACGGTTGCACGGGGGCAGCCGGGAGTAACTGACATGCAAACGCTTCTTGCACATTCCGCCTTCTGGCGTGGAGTGTCGCTGTTTGCAGGGATGCTGTTAGGAAAAGCCATCAGGGATACAAGGTCCGTGACCACGCTGGTTCGCGACGACGAACTGGTATCGTGGTGCGCGGGTGCGCGTTCGCGTCGTGAGGACGAACTGGCGCGAAGCCGCCGGACGGAATTGCACTGAGCGAATACGCGGGTACCGACGCGCGGATGCATCGCCACGGACCGCAACCAGTGGATTCCAGAGACTCGATCCGGGGATGCCATCCCTGGACGATCCGACTGGCGGAGCATCAGCCAGCTTCTGCCGTGGCAGGCATTCACGAGTACCCAGACCGCAACCCCGCCACATTATCCGCGGACGGCGCTTTGTCCGGTTGCCGGGATATCGGTTGCGCGTCGGACGTCCGGCCTCGCCGGTTCGATCATTCTCCGGGCGAGAGGTGTTGTGCAGAGAGACGCCTGCCGGCGCGGGCAGGACCATTCCGGTAAACTTCATCGGACTGGCGATGAATCATGTCGCGAATGTCATTCCTACATGAGCGACGGTGATCGCGCGGTCGCGCTGGCATGCCGCTGCACTTCGCCGGCCGACATGGCGATGCGCGACGCGTCTGGACTGTGTCGTCTGCATGCCGCAGGCAGGTAAAAGAGGTTATGAGCAAACAGACCGTTTCACTGATCGGCGTGCCGACCGATATCGGAGCCGGCCATCGCGGCGCAGCGATGGGGCCGGAGGCATTGCGGGTGGCCAATCTGGCCGCGCGGCTGGAACGTCGCGGGTTGCAGGTTGTCGACCGCGGCAACCTGCAGGGGCCGCTCAATCCGTGGCTGCCACCCGAGCAGGGCTATCGCCACCTGAAAGAAGTGGTGGCCTGGAATACGGCCGTCTATACGGCTGTCCGCCAGGAGCTTCAGGCGGGTTGTCTGCCGATCATGCTTGGCGGCGATCACTGTCTGGCCATCGGGTCGATCTCGGCGGTAGCCCGTCATTGCCACGATCAAGGCAGGAAGCTGCGGGTGTTATGGCTGGATGCACACACCGATTTCAACACGGCGCAGGCCACGCCCTCGGGGAATATCCACGGCATGCCCGTGGCCTGCCTGTGCGGCAATGGTCCGGATGAGCTCACCGGGATCGGCGGACATGCGCCGGCAACCACGCCGGACGTGTTCCGCTACATCGGCATCCGGTCGGTCGACGAAGGCGAGAAGCGACTGGTGCGTGGGGCGAACATGCAGGTTCACGACATGCGCCATATCGACGAGGTCGGCATGAAGCGTGTGATGGAGGAGGCGCTGGCAGGTATCGACGACAACACCCACTTGCACGTGAGCTTCGATGTCGATTTCCTCGACCCCAGCATCGCGCCCGGTGTCGGTACCACCGTGCGCGGCGGACCGAACTATCGCGAGGCGCAGCTGTGCATGGAGATGATCGCCGATACCGGGCGGATGGCCTCGCTGGACATCGTCGAACTGAACCCGGCATTCGACAAGCGCAACCAGACCGCGAAGCTGGCGGTGGATCTGGTCGAGTCGCTGTTCGGCAAGTCCACGCTGATCCGCTGATTGCCCTCACCCGAAGACACCCCAAGCAAACACCATGCAGACTCGTGTACTGACCGGCATCACCACCACCGGCACCCCGCATCTTGGCAACTACGTGGGCGCGATCCGCCCCGCCGTCGAGGCCAGTCGTCGCGACGACGTCGATGCGTTCTATTTCATGGCCGACTACCACGCGCTGATCAAGAGCGATGATGCGGCGCGGATCGAACGTTCGCGACTGGAGATCGCCGCCACGTGGCTGGCGGCCGGCCTCGATCCGGCACGGGTCACGTTCTACCGCCAGTCGGACATTCCGGAAATTCCCGAGCTGACCTGGTTCCTCACCTGCGTCGCTTCCAAGGGCATGCTCAATCGCGCGCATGCGTACAAGGCGGCGGTGGACCGAAACACGGAGACCGGCGAGGACGCCGATGCCGGCATCACTGCCGGCCTGTACATGTACCCGGTGCTGATGGCCGCCGACATCCTCGCGTTCGACGCGCACAAGGTGCCGGTGGGGCGCGACCAGATCCAGCACATCGAGATGGCGCGTGATCTCGGCCAGCGCTTCAACCACATCCATGGCCGCGAGTTCTTCGTGTTGCCCGAGGCGCTGATCGAGGAGCAGGTGGCGACACTGCCCGGCCTCGACGGGCGCAAGATGTCGAAGAGCTACGACAACACCATCCCGCTGTTTGCCGGCGGCAAGAAGCAATTGCGCGAGACGATCATGCGCATCGTGACCGACTCGCGCCTGCCGGGCGAGCCGAAGGATCCGGATAGCGCTGCGTTGTTCACGATCTTCCGTGCGTTCGCCAGCGAGATTGAAACGGCCGCATTCCGTCAGGCGTTGCTTGGTGGCCTCGGCTGGGGAGAGGCGAAGCAGGTGCTGTACGAACGGATCGAGTCCGACGTGGCGCCGATGCGCGAACGCTACGAAGCGTTCATGGCCGATCCGGTGGCGATCGAAGCGATCCTGCAGCAGGGTGCGCAGAAGGCACGTGCGATCGCCACACCAAAAATCGCCGCCTTGCGCGAAGCACTGGGGCTGCGTTCGGCCAGGTCGGTAGCCACGACGGCGGGCCAGCCAAAGCCGGTGCCGAAGCAGGGCAAAATGCCGCGCTTCGCCAGTTTCCGCGACGCCGATGGTAACTTCCGTTTTCGCCTGTTCTCCGCGGATGGCGAGGAGTTGCTGCTGTCGATGCCGTTCGCCGATCCGAAGGCGGCCGGTGCGTTGCAGAAACGTCTCCGGGCGTTGGGCGCAGCGGCTGCCGTGTTGCAGGTTCAGTCGTCAGGCATGAGCCTGGTGCTGGACGGTGAGCCGGTTGCAAGTACACCGGATTACCGCGATGAATCGGAACGCAACGACGCCCTCGCGCAACTGCACGAGGCACTGGATCAACTCGCCGCGCACGAATGATGCGCCGCGATTCATGAGTGATTGACCGATGCGTTACCTCGCCATCCTGCTGCTTGCGCCGTGGCTGCTGATCCTGTGCTGGGCCTATTGGGCCTATCCGAAGAGTCTGCCGCGCACGTCGCCCCGACGCGTCCTGGATGTTGCAGCCCTGCTGCTGGCGCTGATCGCCGCTGCGCAGTGCGCGGTGATCGGCTTCGATCAGGTCGAGTTGCCCGTGGTCGACGGCTTCGGGCGTGCCAGCGGCGCGATCTGGCAACAGGTGCTGCCTGCGTTGTACGGCTACGGCGCGTTCACCGCCGTACTGGTGCTGGCGATGCTGTTGCGCCATGTGATCTGGGGCCGTCGCCGCTGACCCTGCCCGATGGCAGTTGCACCGCGCCGATGAATTTGTCGCGCGCATAACAGTAAGCCGTCCATCACGGCGGGCAACTGCCTGCCACAAGTCATGCGTGACTTATGGCTGTCGATTCCAGCTAAACGCAAAGTGCATTCTGCGCATCTATCCGACGCGGCGAATTCATCGCGGCGTGGCGCAATCGGGCGCGACCTCATCTGGAAATCCCCACGACATGCGCATGGCATGCCTGCTGTTTGTGACCCTTGCCGCGCTGTCGGCACCCGCACTGGCTGTCCACATCGACGGCCACATCAAGCCCGATGAATGGAGGGGTGCGCGCCACATCACCGATTTTCGCCAGACCCAGCCGCTCAGCGGCAAGCCTGGCTCGCTGCATACCGAGGCCTGGATTCTGGCTACGCCGAAAGGTCTGGCGGTGGCATTCCGCTGCGATCAGCCGGCGGATGTTCCGCGCACGCACCAGCGCGTGCAGCGCGATTTCGAGGACCAGGTCGACCGGGTCAACCTGATGGTCGATTTCGACGGCGACGGACGTACCGGCTACGACTTCGTGGTCAGCTCGACCGGCGGCGTCAACGATGCCGTCATCACCAACGAAATCACTTTCAACAAGGATTGGGACGGCAACTGGCAGCACGCGGTCAGCGAGGACGCCAGCGGCTGGACCGTGGAAATGCTGATTCCCTGGTACATCGCGCCGATGCACACGGCCCACAACGGCAAGCGCACGCTCGGCGTCTATCTTGACCGGGTGACCGGTTCCACCGGCGAGCGCGATTCGTGGCCGGCGGCCAGCTTCATGCGCTCGCGTTTCCTGTCCGACTTCAGCCCGGTGGTCGTGCCGCAGTACAGCCAGTCGCTGCTGGCCGTCACGCCGTACATGTCCGGCCTCTACGACAACGTGCACGGGCGCAGCCATTTCCAGGAAGGCGCCGACCTGCTGTGGAAGCCGAACGGCCAGTTCCAGCTGACCGCCGCGCTGCATCCGGATTTCGGGCAGGTCGAGAGCGATGACCTGGTGGTGAATTTCGGTGCCACCGAAACCTATGTGAGCGACAAGCGCCCGTTCTTCACCGAGAACCAGGGCATCTTCGATTTCAGCCTGCTCGACGACAACAGCCAGCTCATCTACACCCGCCGCGTTGGCGGGCCTTCCGATGACGGCCAAGGTGCCGCTGACATCAACGCTGCAGTGAAGCTAAACGGCAGTGTCGGCACCACCAGTTACGGCGTGCTGGCAGCGGACGAGGATGGCCCGGCGGGTCGCTTCTTCGGCGCGGCGCGGCTGACCCACGATTTTGGCGACCAGAGCCTGGGCATGATGCTGACCCGCGTCGACCGGCCGTGGCTGGATCGCGAGGCGACCGTGCTCGGTGTCGACCATCACTGGCGACCGACTCCGAAATTGACGATAGCAACCAACGTGGTCGCCAGCGACATCCTGCAATCCGGCACGCATACGCGCGACAGTGGCGGCACCATCCTGGCCGACTACGAGATGGGCGACGGCTGGCGCCAGCAATGGCTGGGCATGCATTTCGGCAAGCAACTGCAGGTCAATGACTTCGGCTACCTGGAGCGCAACAACTTCAACTACGGTCACTGGGAAGTGCGCAAGCGCTACACCGCGCTGCCCGCCGATTCGGCCTACAGCTCGCACGACTGGCGCTTTCGCATCGACGCGCTGGACAACGATCAGGGGCTGCGCCTTCGTCGCCAGCTGCGCATCGCCCGCAACAGCACCCTGCGCAACGGCGCCACCGAAGTGGTGCAGCTCAATGTCAACAGTGCCGGCTGGGACGACTTGCTGACTCGCGGCCACGGCGCCGTGTTCCTGCCGCCGTCGGTGGACCTGGTTTACGAGCGCATCAGCCCGCGCCACGGCGACTGGGCGTTCAAGCTGGATGCGGAGCTCATCAGCGGCGGACTCGGTGGCAACCGGCAGCTCGGCTACGACGTCAAGTTCATTCCGACCTATTTCGTCAGCGACGCGTTCAGCATCTACGCCGGCCCGTACTACGAACACCTGCCCGATTGGCTGGTATGGCAGCACGATACCTTGATCGGTCGCTACAACGAGCACACCGTGCAGCTGGATGCCGGTTTCGACTGGACCATCGACGGGCGTCAGGAACTGCGCGTGAAGCTGCAGGCGATTGGCCTGAACGCGCGCGTGCGTGGCGGCTACCGTGTCGATGGCAGCGGTCGCGCCGTTGCCAGTGCCGACCCGGTCGATGACTTCAGCCTGCGCAATCTCGGCCTGCAGATCCGCTATCGCTACGAGCTGGCCCCGCTGTCGTACCTCTACGTGGTGTACGGCCGCGGCGGTTACGCACTGGACGGTTACGCGCGCAACGCCAGCGACGTATTCGGCAACAGTTTTGCGCTGCGCGACGACGAGCAGCTGCTGGTCAAGCTGAGCTACCGCTTCGACATCTAGCAGCGACGCCATCGCGGGCGGACGCGCCTGGTTGTTCGCGCAGGGGATGCGCAACCACCGGATTGCCGGCACGACTTTCGGCCGGCGCTGCGGCATGATCGTGCCTTGGCCGGGACGCGGCTTCTGATCCGGCGCGGGAGTGGCTACATGGGTGTCGTTTTCTCCTGGACCGGTTTTGCGATCGCACTGGCCCTCGGCCTGCTGATCGGGGCCGAGCGCGAGCGCCGCAAGGGTGGTGGCGGCAGTGCGGTGGCGGGCATCCGCACGTTCGCCCTGGTGGCGCTGCTGGGAGCGATCAGCGCGAGCTTCGGCGTCGCGATGCTGCTGCTGGCGCTGGCTGCGCTGGCGACGTTGCTGGCAATCGCCTATGCGCGCGATACCGACAGCGATCGCGGCCTCACCACCGAAGTCAGCCTGCTGCTTTGCCTGGTGCTGGGCGCTTTGGCCACGCGCCAACCCACGCTGGCTGCGGCACTGGCGGTGGCGGTGACGATCCTGCTGGCGGCACGCGAGCCCATGCACCATTTCGTCCGCGGTGTGCTGACGGCAGACGAACTGAACAATCTGCTGGTGCTGGCCGCCGCCACGCTGTTGATACTTCCGCTGCTGCCGGATCGACAGCTCGGGCCGTTCGACGCAATCAACCCGCGCGCACTCTGGCTGATCGTGATCCTGATCATGTCGATCGGGGCGGCTGCCCACGCGCTGCTGCGGATCGTGGGCAGCCGCATCGGCTTGCCGCTGGCCGGGTTGCTCTCCGGCTTCGTCTCCAGCTTGGCCACCATCGGCGTGATGGGCGCCAAGGCGCGCGAGCTGCCGGCATGGCGAGGTGCGGCCATCGCGGCGGCAGTGTTGTCCACCGTGGCCACCTTTGTGCAAATGGCCGCCGTGCTCGCGGTAACCGACGTGGCGACGCTTCGCGCGCTGGCGGTGCCACTGATCTGCGGCGGTGCCGCCGCGGCGATCTACGGCGCGCTGTGGACATGGAAGGGCCTGCGCCTGCACTCGGCCGATCCGGTCCAGGGCAGTGTCGTCTTCAGCGTCAAGGCGTCGCTGTTGCTGGGGCTGACGATCGCCGTGGTGCTGCTGGTGTCCGCCGCGATGCGCGTGTGGCTGGGCGGGCGCGGCTTGGCCATCGCCGTGGGCATCGCCGGCTTGGCCGATACGCATGCGCCCGCGGTGTCGGTGGCGACGCTGGCTGCCGCGGGCAGGATCGAGACGGCGGCCACCGCCGTGCCGATCCTGATCGCGCTGACCAGCAATACCGTGTCCAAGGCCGTGGTCGCGTGGGTCAGCGGCCAGCGCGAATATGCGCGTCCGGTGCTGGCTGGCCTGGCGGTGGTGCTCGCGGCGACCTGGCTGGGCTGGTGGCTGGGCTGAGCTGAGCCGTCAACCAACGGGCGCACCGTTGCCGTCCGCGGGAAGTGGAGTGGGTGCAGCTGGCCGCGCCAATGCGCGTGAGTCGGCGCAATGCGAGAATGTGCGGCATGACCGCGCTGAAATATCTCCAGGCGTACCCCGCCGCGCTGCAGGACAGGGTGCGCGACCTGATCGCGCAGCAACGCCTGGGCGAGCACCTGGCACAGCGCTATCCGGCACGCCATGACGTGCAGAGCGACCGCGCGCTGTACGGCTACACGATGGACCTCAAGCAGCGGCATCTGAAGAATGCGCCGGGCATCGACAAGGTGCTGTACGACAGCAAGCTCGACGTGGTGCGCAACGCGCTGGGCCTGCACACGGCAATCTCGCGCGTGCAGGGCAGCAAGCTCAAGGCGAAGAAGGAGATCCGGGTGGCCGCGCTGTTCAAGGCGGCGCCGCCGGAATTCCTGCAGATGATCGTGGTGCACGAACTGGCGCACCTGAAGGAATACGAACACAACAAGGCGTTCTACCAGCTGTGCACGTACATGCTGCCGGACTATCACCAGTTGGAGTTCGACCTGCGCGTATATCTGACCTGGCGCGAGCTGCCGTCAATGACCAACACACACAAGCAGGAATGACGATGGACAGTGCGGCGCTGCAGAAATACCTGCTGCGGTTGTTCGAGCGGCACGATGTCGAGCTGGAGCCGGACGAAGACGGCTGGCTGGTCACCGATGACGACTTTCCGGCGATCCGCGCCAGCTGGCACGAAGGCGTCGCGGGTGAGCCGGGCCGGCTGGACGTCGACGTCGTGTTGAGCGAGGAGCGGCGCATCGAGGAAAGTTTCGTGGGCTTCGGCGGTGCGGATGCCGGTTGCCGCGATGCGCTGCAGACCTTCGAGCACAACGCGTTCCACCCGCTGCTGGCCGCCTGCTGGTATGTCACCGACGACCGCCGGATGCGCATCACGGCGTGGGATATCGGCGTGCGCACCTGGGACGTCTTCATCGGCCCGTTCAACGTGCGCGGTAATGGTGAGCTGACCGTTCCCGCGGAAGTGATGGATTCGATCGAGATCGCGTTGAAGCGCGAAGCGCTCACGCCCGAACTTCACTGGCTGCGACTGACCCATCGCCATACCGGCGACGACGCGCGCTGCGAAGCCCTGCTCGACAATGAGCCGTGGACGGCGGGAACGCTGGCGCTCGACGCGGTCGCGTGGCCGGATGGCGCCGACTACAGCGCGAGCTGCTTCGTCTTGCTGGACGTGCGCGACTACTGATCGCCGCCGGAAACGGACAGGGCGCCCGCAGGCGCCCTGTCTTTCATTGCGTCGAATGCCGGATCAGTTCGGCAGCGCCAGATCGTCCAGCATCGCCTTGAGGAACCTTGCGGCTTCACCGCCGGTGGCGGCGCGGTGGTCGAAGGTCAGTGACAGCGGCATGCGGCGATGCACTTCGATGCCGCCAATCACCGCGACCACGTCGTGGCTGAGCTTGCCGGCACCGACGATGGCGACGGTCGGCGGCACCACCACCGGCGTGGCGTAGCGGCCGGCGAACATGCCGAAGTTCGACAGGCTGATGGTGTGGCCGGACAACTCCGAGGCCGGGATCGTGCGGTCCTCGACCTGCGTGCGCAGGCGCTTGATCGCGGCACGTACGCCGGCCGCGTCGAGCACGTCGGCGTTGCGCAGTGCCGGCACGAACAGGCCGTCGTCGGTGTCCACCGCGATGCCGATGTCGACCTGTGGGTGCAGGGTGCGGCTGAGGTTCTTGCCGTCGAACCAGGCGTTCAGTGCCGGCACCGTCTTGCAGGCGAACACGATGGCGCGGATCAGCCGCGCGGTGATGTCCTGCTTGCCGATCCACGCATGCAGGTCGGCGTCGTCGACCAGGGTGGTCGGCACGACCTGGGCGTGGGCATCAGCCATCACGCGGGCCATGTTGCGGCGTACACCCTTGAGCTGCTCGGGCTGGCCGCTGGCGGTCTGCGACGGCGGCGCGGTGCGCACCGGCTTGCCGGCCAGTGACACCGGTGTACGCGTGGCGTCGGGCTGCGGCAGTTCGGGTGCCAGATGGCGACCGGCGGAGGCGGGAACAGCACGCGCCGGAGCAGCGCCGAGCGCGGCCGAACCGTTCGCGGCAGCATCCTTCACGTCCTTCATCGTCACCACGCCGTCGGCACCGCTCGGGCGCACGCGGGAGAGGTCGACCTTGAGCTTCTTCGCCAGCGCGCGCACGGCGGGCACGGCCTTCACGCCGCCGATGTTGGCGGCCTGCTCGACGTGCACGTGGCTGCCGCTGACCATCGCGCCGACCACGGTGCCTTCGTCTTCGCGTGCCGCGGTCTCTTCGACTTCGCCGCCTTCATCCGAAGCGACCACCTTGCGGCTGTCGTCCGCGGCCGGGCTGCCGACGCTCTTCTTCGGACCGTGATGATGACCGGTGGATTCGGCCTCGGCGCGCTGCTTGGCGTTCGGGTCCGGCTCGAACTCGGCCAGTGCAGCGCCGGTCTCGATGATGTCGCCAGCGGCACCATGCAGCTTGGTGACCTTGCCGGTGTACGGCGAGGGCACGTCGACCACCGCCTTGGCGGTTTCCATCGAGCACAGCGGCGCGTCGAGCTTGATGCTGTCGCCCACCTTCACGTGCCACTCGACGATGGTGGCGTCGGGCAGGCCTTCGCCGAGGTCGGGCAGGTAGAACGTCTTGATATCAGCCATGGGATCGGGTCCGTTGAAGGTTAGCTGGCGGCCAGTGTGCGCTTGGCGGCGTCGACGACGCGCTCCACGCTCGGCAGGTATTTCATTTCCAGGCGGAACAGCGGGATGTGCGTGTCGAAACCGGTGACGCGCTCGACCGGCGCGAGCAGGTCGTACATGCACTCCTCGGCCAGGCGCGCGGCGATCTCGGCGCCGAAACCGGCGGTCTTCGGTGCTTCGTGCACGATCACGCAGCGGCCGGTCTTCTGCACGGACTCCGCGATGGTGTCGAAGTCCAGCGGGGTCAGCGTGGCGACGTCGATCACCTCGGCGCTGATGCCCTGCGCGGCCAGTTCATCGGCCGCTTCCAGCGCTTCCTTAACCTGCGCGCCCCAGGTCACCAGGGTCACGTCGGTGCCGTCGCGCAGCACGAAGCACACGTCGAGCGGCAGCGCCTCGCCGTCGTCCGGCACCTCCTCCTTGTACTGGCGATAGATGCGCTTCGGCTCGAAGAACATCACCGGATCGGGATCGCGGATCGCGGCAAGCAGCAGGCCATAGGCACGCGCCGGCGACGACGGCATCACCACGCGCAGGCCGGGGATGTTGGTGAACAGGTGCTCGTTCGCCTCGGAGTGATGCTCCGGTGCGCGGATGCCGCCGCCCCACGGCGCACGGAACACCGCCGGCACGGTCAGGCGGCCGCGGGTGCGGTTGCGCATGCGGGCGGCGTGGCAGGCGATCTGCTCCATCATCGGGTAGATGAAGCCTTCGAACTGCGCTTCGGCGACCGGCTTCATGCCCTGCACGGCGAGACCGACGGTGACGCCGGCAATCGTGGTTTCGTCCAGCGGCGTGTCGAGCACGCGCAGCTCGCCGAATTTTTCCTGCAGGCCCTGGGTGGCGCGGAACACGCCGCCGTTGAGGCCGACGTCCTCGCCCAGCACCATGACGCTGTCGTCGTGGGCCATCTCATAGGCAAGTGCCTGGGTGACGGCTTCGATAAGAGTGATTTGTGCCATGACTCAATGACCCTTGTTTTCAAGCGAGAGGACGTAATCGCGCTGCTTGGCGAGATCGGCGGGGACTTCGGCGAAGATGTAGTCGAACATCGCCGAGACCGGCTGGGTCTTGGTCTCGAGATAGGCATTCACCTCGTTGTCCATCCACTCGTCGCACTCGGCCTTCCAGGCTTCTTCCTTGGCGTCGTCCCACACGCCCTTGGCCACCAGCCAGTTGCGCAGGCGCTTCATCGGCTCCTTTTCCCAACCGTCCTTCACTTCCTGCTCGCCGCGGTAGCGGCGCGCATCGTCGGCGGTGGTGTGGTCGCCGAGGCGATAGGTCACCGCCTCGATCACGCTGCCGCCCTTGCCGCTGCGGGCGCGTTCCAGCGCATCTTCCATTGCCTTGCGCACGGCGATGATGTCGTTGCCGTCCACCTGGATCGAGAACAGGCCGGCAGCGATGCCTTTCTGCGCCAGCGTCGGCGCGCCGGATTGGATCTTGCGCGGTACCGAGATCGCCCACTGGTTGTTGACGATCACGCAGACCAGCGGCAGGTTCTGCGCGCCGGCGATGTTGATGGCGCCGTAGAAGTCGCCCTTGGACGAACCGCCGTCGCCGATCGTGCAGACCGCCACGCGCTTCTCGCCGCGGATCTTGAACGCCAGCGCGCTGCCGGCCGCATGCAGGCACTGCGTGGCGATCGGCACCGACCAGGCGAAGTCGTGCCGCGCCGGTTCCTTCTGGTAGTCGTTGCCGCGCTCGTCGCCGCCCCAGTACATGTACACCTCGCGCGGCTGCACGCCGCGATAGAGCTGCGCGCCGTATTCGCGGTAGCTCGGTGCATACACGTCTTCCGGTTTCATCGCGCTGCCGATACCGACATGCGCCGCTTCGTGGCCGAGGCAACTGGCGTAAGTACCGAGCTTGCCGGTGCGCTGCAGCGCGATCGACTTGGCGTCGAATACACGGGTCGACAGCATCAGCTTGTACAGCTCGACCATGTGGTCGAGGTCCTTCGCGAATTCTGGCAGATCGTCACGGACCTGCTTGCCCTCGGCATCGAGGTATTGCAGGTATTCGATTTCAAACTTGGCGGCGATGGTCACGACTCGCTCCGGGGTGAGGAAGAGAGGGGAAAGGCATGGAACGCGGCATTTTACCGAGGGTCGGCGATGGCCGTATGTCCGGATAAGACCGCACTTGATAACAGGCCGGCATGTTGCACTGCAAGGTACGGCGCAGCATTCGTGTGCGTACGGCACGACCCGCAGCAACCGCTAAAATGATCGATCTTTGCAGGACGACGAAGCCGCATGAGCGACAACCAGCGTGATATCGAGGCAGGCATCCAGACCGATCTGAATGGCCAGATGACCTACGGCGGTTACTTGCATCTGGACACGTTGCTGTCCGCGCAGCAGCCGCTGAGCCAGCCACCGCATCACGACGAGATGCTGTTCATCGTGCAGCACCATGTGTCCGAGTTGTGGATGAAGCTGCTGATCCACGAGCTGAAGGCCGCGGTGACGCATCTGCAGGCAGACGACATCGACGCCTGCCTGAAGATCCTGGCACGGGTGAAGCAGGTGCAGCGCCAGCTGTTCGAGCAATGGGCGGTGCTGGAGACGCTGACGCCGTCGGAATACCTGGAGTTTCGCGGCGTGCTCGGGCCCTCGTCCGGCTTCCAGTCGCTGCAGTATCGTCAGATCGAATTCCTGCTCGGCAACAAGAACGCCGACATGCTCAAGGTGTTCGCGCATGATCCGGCTGCACAGGCCCAGCTGCGCGCGGTGCTTGAGGCGCCCAGCCTGTACGACGAATTCCTGCGTTATCTGGCGCGCCGCGGTCATGCGGTGCCGGCCGAACTGTTGCAGCGCGACTGGACCCGGGCCTATCGGCGCAATGAGGCCTTGCTGCCGGTGCTCAAGCGCATCTACGAAGGCCGTGCGGATTTCTGGCCGGAATACCACATGTGCGAGCAACTGGTGGACGTGGAAGAGAGCTTCCAGCTGTGGCGCTTCCGCCACATGAAGACGGTGGAGCGGATCATCGGCCATCGCCGCGGTACCGGTGGTTCGTCCGGCGTGAGCTTCCTGAAGAAGGCGCTGGACCTGGAATTCTTCCCCGAGCTGCTGGACGTGCGCACCCTGCTCGGCAGCTGACGCGGTTGCGCTGCATTGACGGCACCGGTGCGCCGCGGTTACACCTGTGCGATTGATTCGCCATCTACCGATCGCCGCACGATCCGCGGTGACAAGACCCAGGGACAGCATGAACCAGAACATCGACGCCGTCGGCGACGCACCCGACTACCCGCAACTGCTTGGCCATCCGCGCCCGCTGTGGATGCTGTTCATGACCGAGTTCTGGGAGCGCTTCGCGTTCTATAGCTTGAGCTGGGCGCTGGCGCTATACGTGGTGGCGCAGTTCTATCACGGCGATCCGGCGGGGCAGGGCTGGGCCAGCGGCATCTACGGTGCATGGGTGGCGCTGATCTACGCGATGGGCATCTTCGGCGGTTACATCGCGGACAAGGTGATCGGCTACCAGCGTTCCATCCTCATTGGCGCAGCGGTGATGGCGCTGGGGCTGTTCGCGATCATGCTGCCGGACAAACAGTTGTTCATGGTCGGCCTTTCGCTGGTGATCGTGGGCAATGGCCTGTTCAAGCCCAACATCTCCTCGATGGTCGGGCAGCTCTACGCACGCGATGACGAGCGCCGCGATCGCGGCTTCACCCTGTTCTACATGGGCATCAATGGCGGCGCGCTGGTGGCGCCGCTGCTCACCGGCTGGCTGGCCAGCTATTTCACCGACACGCCGCTGGAACAGAACTACAAGGCGGTGTTCGGCGCGGCCGGAGTGGGCATGCTGCTGAGCCTGCTGTGGTTCTGGATCGGCCGTCGCCAGCTCAAGAACGTGGGCCGTCCGCTCGCGGACCAGGCCAGCCGCATGCGCGTGGTGTGGGTGCTGCTCGGCGTGGTGGTGGCGGTGCCGCTGGTCTACCTGATGCTGGCGTATGTGGGCGCCGCCTACCTATCGTGGCTGCTGGGGGTGCTGTTCATCGGCGTGGCGGTGATGTTGCTGGTGGAAGGGCAGCGCCACGATCGCGTGCAGGTGCACCGGGTGATCGCGATGCTGATCATTTTCGCGTTCAACATGCTGTTCTGGATGTTCTACTTTCAGCTGGGCACGTCGTTCAACTTCCTGGCGCAGAACCTGGTCGATCGACAGATGTTCGGTGGCTGGGAGTTTCCGGTGGGCTGGTTCCAGTCGGTCAGTCCGCTGGCGATCATCCTGCTGGCGCCGCTGGTGTCCCTGGTGTGGGCGCTGCTCGCCGCTCGCCGGCGCGAGCCATCCATTCCGCGCAAGTTCGGCCTGGGCCTGGTCTTCAACGGGCTGGGTTTTGCGGTACTGATGTATGCGTTGTCGCAACTGCTCAATGGCCATGGCCTGATTCCGTTCTGGCCGCTGGTGCTGTGCTACGTACTGCAAACGGTGGGTGAGCTGTGCCTGTCGCCGATCGGCCTGTCGATGGTGACCAAGCTGGCGCCGCCGCGGCTGGTCGGCCTGGCGATGGGTGGCTGGTTTCTTTCGCTGGCGGTGGGCGGCAACCTGTCGGGCCTGCTGGCTGGACACATCAGCGGCGACAATGGCATGACCGCGGCGTCGGCGTTGAGCGGTTTCACTTTCAGCTTCTGGTTGCTGGTCGGCGCCGGCGTGCTGTTGCTGCTGATCTCGCCGTTGATCAACAAGCTGATGCACGGCGTGCGCTGATCGGCACGGGGAACCGGGCATGCACGATGGCGCCGTCCGCTATGTGCCCTTGCCGATTCGCCAGCAGGCTTCAAGAAATAGCCGTCGTTCCGATTTGCCATCAATTTCCGTTGCGAGGCGCTGCGCGATGACATCCAGATCGCCGCCGCTCTGCGCGGCCCGACGTACCAGGTGCCCGGCCACGGGCCCGATGCGCCTGGCGAGTTCGACCTCCAGCAGGCGCAAGTGCGCGGCATCGACGCCAGTCGGGTGGGTGATATCGGCTGGTCCGGTGTCCCGCGATGGCCGGTGTCCGGTCGGGAGATCGTGCGCGGCGTGTCCGCCCATGGTGGTATCGAGGTAGTCGCACAGGCGATCGATGTGCGGCTGGAGTGGCGGGGGGAACGCATCCATCCAGTGCTGTGCGCTGAGGAAGTACTCCAGGCTCCTTGATGGCAACACATCCTCGATCCGGAACGGAAGAATCGGTAGTTGCTTGTGCACGGCCCGCTCGACCTCGCGCCGCACCTGGCCCGAGTCGTTGCTGCTGCCGGAGAAAACCAGAACCATGAGCCGCGCACTGGAAATCGCATCGATGATTTCGGCGGCCCAGTCGGCCGCTGGAGACACGTCGCGCGGTGCGATCCATACGCTGATGCCGCGCGCCTCCAGGCGTTGCACGAGAGTGAACGCGGCTTCCCGATCCGGTTGCGAATAGCTGACGAACAGGTCGTGGGCCACGGCTCAGCCACCCAGCATCCGCAGCGCCTTGTCCAGGCTCTTGCGCATGCGGTCGAAGGCGGCCGACAGTGCGGCCACCTCAGGCCCGCCACCACGCGGAAATTCCGCCGCCGAGGTATCGCCGAGGCTTACCTGGTCGGCTATCCGTGCGATCCGGCGCACCGGGCGGATGACCAGCACATAGAGCGAGGCGTTGACGACCAGCAGTACGCTGACGAGCATGGCGGCGATGGCGGTCAGCACGTCGCGGCGGACGCGTCCGGCGCTCGACTCGGCGCTGGCGAATGGCTCCGAGACGATTTGTGCGCCGACGATCTCGTTGGGCTGCCAGCCGAATCCGTTGTCGCTGCCATAGCGTGCGAGCATCGTTGGCGGTGCCATCGAAGGCAGGCTGTGACAGCTCAGGCACCCGGGCTCGACGCGAATCGGGCGCGCCAGGTAAAGGACCCTGCCCAGTGGGGTGTCGCGCGTCCCGCTCACTTGCCTGGTGCTGGTGTCGTTGCGGAAGCGCTGCACGATGTCCGCTTCCCAGTCGGTTGCGCGGTCACGTGGATTGGTCGGGTTGAGCGTCGCTTCCTTGTAGGAGTAGTCGGGGTGTTCCTTGTGCAGCGTGAGGAAGTTCTGCGTCGCGGCATAGAACGGCACGCTCTGCGGACGGAACGCGCTGACCATCTTCTCGTCGAGCAGCGGCCCGATCTCGGTTTCCGTGTAGGAGCGGATCGCCTTGGCGCTGTCCAGCATCAAACCGGCCTGGGCGAGCACCTCGCGCGTTGCGTTTTGCTGCAACGTCGAGGTCACGATCAGGGAGATCGCGAACATGCCGAGCGCGAATGCGACTAGCAGTATCAGGTTGATTCGCAGCAGCACAACAGGCTCCCATTGCCGGAGCGCAGGTCCACGGGCTCCGATCCGACCGTGTTCATTGTCGCTGGAACTTCAGTGACGCCCGCAGGGCGCCGCGCGTGCCATTTTTGCGATTATGCTCCCAACGCATCTGGCTGTTGCTGCTGATCCGCCGTTGATCGACAAGCGGATGCACGGCGTGCGCTGATCCGGGCGCGGGGCGTCAAGATGAAGGGCGACCCCTGGGTCGCTCTTCTGCATGTATGTCGTGCAAATGTCGATGCCGGATCGATGCGTCGTGCTGCAGTGCATTTGACGCAGCGTGCGACCAGCGGTTACACCTTCCCGCAAGAAATTACTGGTCCGCACGTGAAGTGCCGATCCATCAACGGGGAAATCCATGAACCAAGCCACCGACACGACGCCGGGCGCCGCGCCCGACTATCCACAGATGCTCGGCCATCCGCGGCCGTTGTGGATGCTGTTCATGACCGAGTTCTGGGAGCGCTTCGCGTTCTACGGCATGCGCTGGGCGCTGACGCTGTACATCGTGGCGGAGTTCTTCGGCGGCGATCCCGCCGGCCAGGCCTATGCCAGCCGCACCTACGGCGCCTATCTGGCGCTGGTGTACGCGGCGGCGGTGTTCGGTGGCTATGTGGCAGACAAGGTGCTGGGCTACCAGCGTTCGATCCTGGTCGGCGCCGTGGTGATGGCGGCCGGCCTGTTCATGATCATGCTGCCGAATCAGCAGATCTTCCTGCTCGGGCTGTCCACGGTGATCGTCGGCAACGGCCTGTTCAAGCCGAACATCTCCTCGATGGTGGGACGTCTGTACGGCCAGGGCGATCCGCGCCGTGACCGCGGCTTCACGCTGTTCTACATGGGCATCAATGGCGGTGCGCTGGTGGCACCGCTGCTCACGGGCTGGCTGGCCAGCCATTTCACCGACACGCCGATGCAGCAGAACTACAAGCTGGTGTTCCTGGCCTCGGGCATCGGCATGCTGATCAGCCTGGCGTGGTTCCTGATCGGCCGACACCAGCTCAAGGGCGTCGGCCGGCCGGCGCCGGAACAGGCCAGCCGCATGCGCATGGTCTATGTGCTGATCGGTTGCGCGCTGTCGATTCCGCTGGTCTACCTGCTGATGGCGCAGGCCGGTGCGGTGGTGCTGCAGTGGTTGCTGAGCGCGCTGTTCGTCGGGCTGTCGGTGATGCTGCTGGTCGAGGGCGTGCGCGAGGGCAAGGTACAACGCGATCGGGTGATCGCGATGTTGCTGATCTTCGCGTTCAACGTGCTGTTCTGGATGTTCTACGAACAGGCCGGCAGTTCGTTCAACTTCCTTGCGCAGAACATCGTCGACCGCAGGATGTTCGATGGCTGGGTGTTCCCGGTGGGTTGGTTCCAGTCGATCGCGCCATTGTCGATCGTGTTGCTGGCGCCGCTGGTGTCGCTGGCCTGGGCGTGGCTGGATCGACGCAGGGCCGAGCCGTCGATCCCGCGCAAGTTCGGCCTCGGCCTGCTGTTCAATGCGCTGGCATTCACGGTGCTGATGTATGCACTGTCGCGGCTGGTGGACGGCAGCGGCCACATTCCGTTCTGGCCGCTGGTGCTGGTTTATGTGATGCAGGTGATCGGCGAGCTCTGCCTGTCGCCGATCGGCCTGTCGATGACCACCAAGCTCGCACCGGTGCGCATGGTCGGCTTCGCCATGGGTGGCTGGTTCCTGTCCACCGGCATCGGCAACAACCTGTCGGGCATCTTCGCCGGACACGTCAGCGGCGAGACCGGCATGACGGTGGCCTCGGCGCTCGGCGGCTTCACTTTCAGCTTCTGGCTGCTGGTGATCCCCGGTGCGCTGCTGTTTCTGGCCGCGCCGCTGATCAACAAGCTGATGCACGGGGTGCGCTGAAATCGGCAAGTCGGGGGTAGCGGCGCGGTGACGGGCAGCGCAAGCGCAGGCCTCAGCGATTCGCTGCTTCCGGGTTTCCGTTTCCGTCGGAAAGCAGCTTGTCCAGGATGCGCGTGAGCCACGCGCGTTCCTCGGCATCGAGCCTGGCCAGCAGCTCGCGCTCGCGCGCACGGGCCATCGGGGCGACTTCATCGTGCATGCGCCAGCCGGCTTCGGTCAGGCCCAGCACCGAGCGGCGCTTGTCGTCGTCGTGAGTCACCCGGCTGACCCGCCCGGCGCCGACCAGCCGCGCCAGCGCACGGCTCACTGCGACCTTGTCCATCGCCGTGCGCTCGGCCACCTCGCGCGCCGACAGGCCCTCGAAGCGTGCCAGCACCGCCATCACCCGCCACTCGGTCACCGAGATGTCGTAGCGACGCTGGTAGTCGTCGGCAATCGCCTGGCTGACCGTGTTGGACAGGATGGAAAGCCGGTACGGCAGGAAATGCTCCAGTTGCAGCGGGGCGTGTTCGGCCGTGGCCGAGGCTGACTTGCGTTTGGCGGGCATTGCGGCGGTGTTCCTTGCAAATGGTTTCATATGAAACTATAACGTGGGAATTACTCCGATGGTGGCAGGCTCACCCGTCGTCATCGTGCACCGACAATCAGGAGAGCGCCATGAACGCCCAGCCGAATCTTGGCATGCAGGTCACCACGTTCGACAACCCGATGGGTATCGATGGTTTCGAGTTCGTCGAGTTTGCCGCGCCGGCCGGTCGCGTCAGCGAGCTGCACGATCAGTTCAAGCGCATGGGCTTCGCCGCCGTGCTGAAGCACAAGACGCGGCCGATCACCGTATACCGGCAGAACGGCGTGAACTTCCTGGTCAACGAGGATCCGGATTCCTTCGCGGCGGATTTTGCCAAGGCGCACGGCCCCAGTGCCTGCGGTTTCGCGATCCGATTCCGCAAGCCCGGCGTGCAGGTACTGCAGACCGTCCTCGACAACGGTGGCGAGAAGATCGACCACAAGGAAACCAGCAAGGCGGTGAATGCGGCCGTGGTCAAGGGCATCGGCGACTGCATGCTGTACCTGGTCGATCGCTACGGCGACCTGGGCAGCATCTACGACGCCGACTACGAGGCGATCGAAGGTGCCGATCAGCATCCGAAAGGCTTCGGCCTCACCTTCATCGACCACCTGACTCACAACCTGTATTTCGGCAACATGCAGAAGTGGTCGGACTACTACGAGCGGCTGTTCAACTTCCGCGAGATTCGCTACTTCGACATCAAGGGTGCCAAGACCGGTCTCGTCTCCAAGGCGATGACCGCGCCGGACGGTATCGTGCGCATCCCGCTCAACGAGTCGAACGATCCGAAGAGCCAGATCAACGAATACCTCGACGCGTATCACGGCGAGGGCATCCAGCATATCGCCTGCTTCACCGACGACATCTACACGACAGTGGAGAAGATGCGCGCCGCCGGCGTGGAATTCCTCGATACACCGGATGCGTACTTCGAGGTGATCGACGAGCGCGTGCCGAACCATGGCGAGGACGTTGCGCGGCTGGCGAAGAACAAGATCCTGATCGATGCCGACCTGGAGACCAGGCAGCGCAAGCTGCTGCAGATCTTCACCCAGAACGCGATCGGCCCGATCTTCTTCGAGATCATCCAGCGCAAGGGCAACGAGGGTTTCGGCGAGGGCAATTTCCAGGCGCTGTTCGAGTCGATCGAGCGCGACCAGATGAAGCGCGGTTTTCTGTAAGGAGCTGCCCTCATGGCGACGATCGTCAGCAACGGTTACCAATCCGGCTTCGGCAACGAATTCGCCAGCGAGGCGATCGAGGGCGTGCTGCCTGTCGGGCAGAACTCGCCCCAGCGCGTGGCGCATGGTTTGTATGCCGAGCAACTCTCCGGCACCGCGTTCACCGCTCCGCGCCACAGCAATCGGCGTAGCTGGCTATACCGGATCCGGCCGGCGGCGGTGCACCAGCCATTCCAGCCGCTGGCGCACGCCACCTTCCACAACCGCTTCGACGAAGCGCCAGCCACGCCGAACCAGCTGCGCTGGGATCCGCCGCCGTTGGCGGGCGCGCCGACCGATTTCGTCGACGGCCTGGTGACCCTGGCCGGCAACGGCGGCCCGGCCGAGCAGGCCGGTATCGGTGTCCATGTCTATACGGCCAATCGATCGATGCAGGGCCGCTTCTTCTACGATGCCGACGGCGAGCTGTTGATCGTGCCGCAGCTGGGCCGCTTGCGGCTGGCCACCGAGCTGGGCGTGCTGGAGATCGAGCCGCAGGAGATCGCGGTGATTCCGCGCGGCGTACGTTTCCGCGTCGAGCTACTCGACGATGAGGCTCGCGGCTATGTCTGCGAGAACTTCGGCGCGCTGCTGCGACTGCCGGATCTGGGCCCGATCGGTTCGAACTGTCTGGCCAATGCGCGCGACTTCCTCACTCCGCATGCAGCGTATGAAGATGTCGACGGCGCGTTCGAGCTGATCGCGAAATTCCAGGGTGCGCTGTGGTCGGCGAAGATCGATCACTCGCCGCTGGACGTGGTCGGCTGGCACGGCAACTACGCACCGTACAAGTACGACCTGCGCCGTTTCAACACGATCGGCTCGATCAGCTTCGATCATCCCGACCCGTCGATCTTCACGGTACTGACCTCACCCAGCGACACCGCGGGCACGGCGAATGTCGACTTCGCGATCTTCCCGCCACGCTGGCTGGTGGCGCAGCACACGTTCCGGCCACCGTGGTTCCATCGCAACGTGGCCAGCGAGTTCATGGGCCTGATCACCGGCGTGTACGACGCCAAGGCCGAGGGCTTCGTGCCCGGCGGCGCGTCATTGCACAACTGCATGAGCGGGCACGGCCCGGACGCGGCCACGTTCGAGAAGGCCTCAAACGCCGACCTGTCGAAAGCGGACGTGATCGGCGGCACGATGGCCTTCATGTTCGAGACGCGCAAGGTGATCCGCCCCACCCGGCAGGCGCTGGCTTCGCCGCAATTGCAAGCGAACTATCACGAATGCTGGCAGGGCATCGCGAAGCATTTCGACGCCGGTCGCAAGTCATGATGCGCGTCGGCCTTGCCCTGGCATGTGCGACGGTGCTGGCGGCTTGCAGCAGTCCCGATCATCCGGCTGCGCCGACGGCGGCACCCGCGGCGATGGCCAGCTCGGCTGTCGCTTCCGCGGTACCCGCCGCGCCGGTGCAGCCCGCTGCGCTGGCGCGCTACGACGGTTATGGCGATATGCATTTCGGCATGGACGAAGCGACGTTCGACCGGGCGTGGGCCGGCGAGTTGAAAGTGACCACGCCTGCGGCGGGTTCGAGTTGCATCAGCAAACGGCCTCAATGGGTGAAGGCGCCGACGGATTTCGCGTTCATGTTCGAAGGCGGTCATTTCGTGCGTTACGACGTCGGCACAGCGAAGGAGATCGCGCCGGGCGGCGGCAAGGTCGGCATGAGCGAGGCGCAGATCGGCAGCCTGTACGGCGATCGCGTCGTCGAGCAGCCGCACAAATATGTGGCTGGCGCAAAATACCTGCGCATCGCGGCAGCGCAGGGCAACGCCGCGCTGCTGTTCGAAACCGATGCGACGGGCAAGGTGACGCAGTGGCGCGTGGGTGTGCCGCCGCAGGTCGATTACGTGGAAGGTTGCGGTTGATGGATGCCGTCCCCCCTGACTGCAGAACAAACCGCCATCCATGGCGGACTTTGGGTTGATGAGTGCCGTCCTCCCTGACGGCGAAGAATAAAACCGCCATCCTTGGCGGACTTTTCAGAAAGCCTGTAGATCTGCCAATCCGGAGTCGCAATGAAACTCGCAAGTCTCAAGGAAGGCGGCCGCGATGGCACGCTGATCGTGGTCAGTCGCGACCTCACCCACGCGACGCGTGCCACCGCGATCGCGCCGACGTTGCAGGCGGCGCTGGATGACTGGTCGAACGCGGCGCCGCGACTCAATGCACTGTCGGACGAATTGAACGAAGGCCGTGCCGCTGGCGCATTTGCGCTGGAGATGACAGCGCTCGCCTCGCCGCTGCCGCGCGCCTACGAGTTCGTCGACGGGAGCGCCTACCTGCCGCATGTCGAGCGCGTGCGCCGCGCGCGCGGCGCCGAGGTGCCGAAGTCGTTCTACACCGACCCGCTGATGTACCAGGCGACCAGCGCCGGTTTCCTCGGCCCGCGCGATCCGGTGGTGGTGCCGAGCGAGGATTACGGCATCGATCTGGAGGCCGAAGTCATCGTGGTCACCGACGACGTGCCGATGGGTGCCACGTCCGCGCAGGCGTCCGAACACATCCAGCTGATCGGCCTGATCAATGACGTGAGCCTACGTGGTCTGATCCCCGGCGAACTGGCCAAGGGCTTCGGCTTCCTGCAGAGCAAGCCGCGCTCGGCGCTGTCGCCGGTGCTGGTGACGCCGGACGAACTCGGCGACGCCTGGCAGGGCGACAAGCTGCACCTGCCGATGCGCACCTGGTTGAACGGTGCGTGGTTCGGCGAGGCCGAGTGCGGCGTCGACATGCAGTTCAGCTTCGCCGAGCTGGTCGCGCACGTGGCGAAGACCCGCCCACTGACCGCCGGCACCATCGTCGGCTCCGGCACCATCGCCAACGAGGATACCGGCAAGGGCGCCTCCTGCCTGGCCGAACAGCGCACGGTGGAAACGCTGCGCGACGGCAAGCCCAGCACGCCGTTCATGAAGTTCGGCGACCGCCTGAAGATCGACATCACCGATACGGTCGGCGCCTCGATCTTTGGTTCGATCGAACAGCAGATCGAACCGCTGAAGCGCTGAGCGGCTGGGCGGGTTCTGTGGGAGCGACTTCAGTCGCGATGTTCTTGCTTTGAAGCTCCAGGGCAAAAGCATCGCGACTGAAGTCGCTCCCGCAAAGTGCTGTCCCTGGTGCATCTGCGGCACGTCGTCGCGGCAGCCGCGCCAGTTGATCCTGATCAAGGCGCGCAGCCGGCCACCTCGACAGACTCCATCCATGGCCAGTCCTGTCTCCATTCCCGAATTCGATCCCGCGCTGATTGCCCGCTACGACGTGGCCGGCCCGCGCTACACCAGCTATCCGACGGCGCCGCAATTCACCGCCGATTTCGACGAGACGGCCTTGCGTGAGGCGATACGAGCTTCCAACGAGGAGCCGATTCCGCGGCCGTTGTCGCTGTACGTGCATGTGCCGTTCTGCATGAGTCCGTGCTTTTACTGCGGCTGCAACCGGGTGATCACCCGCGACGTGGGCCAGGCCGATCGCTATCTCGAGCGGCTGTACCGCGAGATCGAACTGATCGCGCCGCTGTTCGACCGCGACCGGCCGGTGCGCCAGCTTCACTTCGGTGGCGGCACGCCCAATTTTCTGGACGCCCCGCGCATGCGCGAGTTGATGGAGTCGCTCGCGCGCCATTTCAGTTTCAGCCACGAGACGGATCGCGAGTACGGCATCGAGATCGACCCGCGCTTTGCCGATGGCGACTATGTGCGCGGCCTGGGCGAGCTGGGTTTCAACCGCATCTCGGTCGGCATCCAGGATTTCGATCCGGCGGTGCAGCAGGCGGTCAACCGGATCCAGAGTTTCGAGCAGACCCGCGAGGTGATCGAGGCGGCCCGCGTTGCGCACTTCCGTTCGGCCAGCGTCGACCTGATCTACGGCCTGCCGCTGCAGACGATCGACGGTTTCAGCCGCACGCTGGACCAGGTGGTGGCGCTGGGGCCCGATCGTGTCGCCGTCTACGGCTACGCGCACCTGCCGGAGATGTTCAAGGCGCAGCGGCAGATCGACGCGGCCGAGTTACCCGATGCGGCCACCCGGCTGGCGCTGTTCGGTTGCGCGCTGGAGAAGCTGAGCGCGGCCGGCTACGTCTACATCGGCATGGATCACTTTGCCCGCTTCGATGACGAGCTGGCGCGGGCGCAGCGCGCCGGCACGCTGCAGCGCAATTTCCAGGGCTATTCCACGCATGGCGATTGCGACATCGTCGGGCTGGGCGTCAGCGCGATCGGTCGCGTCGGTGACAGCTACAGCCAGAACGCGCGCGACCTGATCGGCTACTACGCGGCGCTGGACGCCGGCCGCCTGCCGGTGGCGCGTGGCCTGCAACTGGACGAGGACGACCTGATCCGGCGCGAGCTGATCGGCGAGCTGATGTGCCATGGCATGCTGGACAAACTCGCCTTCGGCGCGCGCCACCGGCTGCTGTTCGATGAGTACTTCCTGCGCGAACGGCAGCATCTGGCGCCCTTGCTGGCCGATGGTCTGCTCGAGGAAGATGCACGCATGCTGCGGGTGACCTCGCGGGGGCGGTTGCTGTTGCGTATCATCGCCATGTGCTTCGACGCCTATCTGGACGACGCGGCACAGACTTCGCGATATTCGCGCGTGATGTGATCGAGTCTGATCAGATCGAGCGGATCCACGCAGCCCCAACCCGGCATCCCATCACCATCATGCAATCCAAGCACCCGGCAGGCCGCCTGCCCGATCCGCCCAACCCGATCGCCGACGATGGCGACGAGACGCGTTTCTGCGGTACCTGTGCGTTCTCCAGTGCCTGCATTGCGGCCGGTTACCACAAGCCGGAGCTGGCCGAGCTGCAGTGTCTGGTGGAGCATGTCGGGCCGTTTCGCGCAGGCGAACACATCTTTCGCACCGGCGATCCGTTCCGCGCGATCTTCGCCGTGCGTGGCGGCACCGTGAAAACCCGCATGGTCGACAAGGAGGGCCGCGAGCAGGTGCTCGGCTTCTACCTGCCCGGCGAGGTGGTCGGCCTCAACGCGATCTACCCGGAACATTTTCCGTGCGACGCGGTGGCGCTGGACACCACGTTCTTCTGCCGCTTCTCGTTCCCGGCGATGAGCGCGCTGGCTTCGCGCATTCCGGCCGTGCAGCAGCATCTGTTCCGCATGCTCAGCAAGGAGCTGGGCACCGCCAGCCTGCTGGCCGGTGATCACAGTGCCGACGAACGGGTGGCCGCGTTCCTGATGGATCTGGCCAGCCGCTACGCCGCGCGCGGCTTTTCCGCCACCCGTTTCCACCTCAGCATGTCACGCGGCGACATCGCCAATTACCTGCGCCTGGCCGCCGAAACGGTCAGCCGCGTGCTCAGCCGCTTCCGCATCCAGAAGCTGATCCAGATCGAAGGGCGCGAACTGCAGGTGCTGGATCCGATAGGCCTGCGCGCAATCGGGCAGGCGCTGCTGCCGGAGTGAGGTGCCGGCCTAGTGCTGCATCAGCACCGGGATATGCGCCTCCTCCAGCACGCGCCGGGTGGCGCCGCCAAACACACGCTCGCGCATCGGCGAGTGGCCGTAGGCGCCCATCACCAGCAGGTCGACCTGCGCATTGCGTGCTTCCTTCAGCAGGATGTCGCCGGCCAGGTCGGACGAGGCGCGGATGTATCGCGGCCTGGCGGTGACGTGGTGGCGCAGCAGATAGATGAACGGATCGAAGTGCGGCAGGCGGCCGTCGGCGTCGTGGGCGCTGCGCACGTCGCCATCGATCAGGGTGACCTGTTTGGCCATCTGCAGGAACGGCAGGGCGGCGTGGATCGCGCGGATCGATTCGATGCTGCCGTTGCAGCCGATCACCACGTGCTCGAAGCTGGGCTCGCCGCTCCAGTGCGGCGGCAGGATCAGGCACGGCAGCTGGCTGCCGAGAATCGCCTCGCCGAGAATGTCGAGCAGCCCGGATGCGTCCACCATGTCCCGTTCGATCACCGCCAGGTCATGCCAGGCGCCAACATGCCGCAGGGTCTGCGCCACCCCGGTGCTGCTGACCGCCCAGGTGGCCTCGTGCACCCCCGAATGTCGCGCCAGCTCGCCAAACGCGGCGTGCGCGTCGGCGTCGTCGATGCGCGGCGCCATCAGCAGTCCGAGTACGGTGGGGTCGCCATCGGCGTCGCGCAGCATGCGGGTCGACGGATCCACGAAGCAGCCGGTCAGGTTGCTGCCCCAGCGCGCGGCGAGCGCCACACCCGCCACCGCAGCGGTGCTCCACGGGCTGGTGGAGGTCACCAACGCCAGTATGTCGCCGGGGCCGGCGACCTTCGCGGTATCCGCGACGACATCGACAGGGGCGGCTGCGGTTCGTTCCGAGTGCATGGACATGGGCGGTATCCCGGCAGGCAGGGCGGTGGTCACAGATCCAGGATGTGGATGACCTGGCTCGAATCGTCCGGATCAAGTCGGCGATGGAAGCCCAGGTAGCTGGCGAGATCGCGCATCGCCTCGTTGTCGGCGGCGTCGATCGAGATCATCTGCTTGAAGCCGTTCCTGCGGGCGAGGTCGATCAGGTGCCGCATCAACAGCACGCCAAGGCCGCGCTGGCGCCAATCGTCGGCCACGGTCACCGCGCATTCGCAGTGGCCTGACTCGTCGGTGGCGCTGTAGCGGCTCACGCCCACTTCGCGCAGCTTGCCGTTGTCGTGGGCCAGCGCAACGAATGCCATCCGCTGGTCGTAGTCGACATCCATCAACTGGTTGATCAACTGCGGGCTGGCCTCCTTGAATCCGCCCAAAAACCGGAACCGGCGCGAATCGGGTGACAGGCGATGGATGAAATCTTCCTCGCGCTCGCGATCCTCTTCCCGCAGCGGTCGGATCAGCACTCGCGTGCCATCGGCCAGGGATTCGATCCAGTGCGAGCCACCCAGTTTTTCGAAGTGGATGGCGGAGGCGTCGTCAGTGAGGGCTTGGGGGTGGGCGATATCGGACATGGCATGGTTCTCGATGCGGGTGATCGTGCGGCTCCGATGCCCGGCGATCGGGCATGGCGGCTTGGCTTCCTGCACGATCGATTTGTACGCCGGCGCCGGCCGATGCCAGTTGATCTCCGTCAACTGGTCGCCGGGTGCGCGTCATGCGCAGGCAAAAGGGGCGGACGACGGCGTATGGCGCGAAGAAGCTCAGCCGCTGCTCTTCTGCTTCGATGCGGCGTCGGTGCGGCAGAGACTGGCCAGCAGGTCGGGACGCAGGATGCGCACGGATTTGCGATTGACCTCCAGTACGCCCATTTCCTCCATGCGCGAAAACAGCCGGCTCACCGTCTCCACCACCAGGCCGAGATAGTTGGCGATGTCGTAGCGCGACATCGACAGGTTGAGTGCGTTGCCGTCGCGCTGCAGGCGCTGGTAGCGGTCGGACAGGCTGCGCAGGAAGGTGGCCAGCTGCTCCTGCGCCTGCTGCCGGCCCATCATCATCAGATGACGGTGTTCCTCCACCACTTCGCGGCTGATCACCCGCATCAGCTGCCGATGCAACGCAGGCACATCGCTGGTGACCTGCTGCAGCTGGACGTAGGGCAGTTCGCAGATGCTGGAACGCTCCAACGCCTCGGCCTGGCTGACATGCTGGTTCGATGCCAGCGCGTCGAAGCCGATGATCTCGCCGGGCAGGTGGAACGCGAGTATCTGCATGTCGCCGGCCTCGTTCTGCACGAAGGTCTTCAGCGAACCGGAACGCACCACGTAGAGCGCATCGAACTTGTCGCCGTCGCGGTACAGCACGGCGCCGCGGTCCAGCATGCGCTTGTCCTTCACCGTGGCATCCAGCCGGTTCAGGTCGTCAACGCCGATGCCGGCCGGCAGACACAGCTCGTGCAGTGCGCAGGTGCTGCAACTGCGGCGCAACTGATTGAGATCGAGCACAGTGGCGGTGGGTTCCATTAACGCCTCGCGCGCGGGCGGAAATCATCAATCATGAAGTTTCCTGTCTTCGGAACTTAGCACACGACTGCCGCAAGGCAGTGAAAGGGGGCGGGTGCGGCGAAACAACGCAAGCGGCTGCGTCGCCTGTCACCCGCGAACTTGACCGCGCTCAAGTCGGCCCGCCGCCTTTGGGAGCACGCTGCTGGCGCATGAACCGGCCGGGATGGCTGATGCATCGACCGAACGTGACCGAAACCCATTGTTGAGGATTGCCATGAACTGGAAAAACACCACCGATCGCTACGGCTCGCTGTCGATCGCCATGCACTGGCTGATGCTGCTGTTGCTGGTTGGCGTATACGCGTGTATCAACCTGCGCGAGTTGTTTCCCCGTGGCAGCGATCTGCGCGAGGGCCTGAAGACCTGGCATGTCATGCTGGGGCTGGCGGTCCTTGCGCTGGTATTCGTGCGCCTGGCGATCCGCTGGCTGGGCGCCCCGCCGCGCATCCAGCCGCAGCCCGCGCTGTGGCAGCGGCGCCTGGCCGGCCTGATGCACCTGGCGCTGTACGTCTTCATGATCGCGATGCCGCTGCTGGGCTGGCTCACGCTCAGCGCTGCGGGCAAGTCGATCCCGTTCTTCGGTCTGTCGTTGCCGGCCCTGATGGGTGCCGACAAGGCGCTTGCCGATTCATTCAAGGAGCTCCACGAAACCATCGGCACGATCGGCTACTACCTGATCGGCCTGCATGCGGCGGCGGCGTTGTTTCACCACTACATGGCGCGCGACAACACCTTGCTGCGCATGCTGCCGCGGAGGAACCGGCCGGCGTGACCGGCGGTGCTCAGTCGATCTTGATCGGCTCGTGCAGGCCCGGCAGCTGGCAGCTCACACCGCGGCCGGTCAGGCAATCGCGCATCGCCTGCATGCCGCGTTCGTACTCGCCGTGCACCAGCAGTACCTTGCGGCGGGGTGCATTGCCCAGCCAGGCCAGCAACGCCGGTTGATCGGCATGTGCGGAGAAGCCGTTGATCGTCCACACCTGCGCGCGTACCGCAATCTCCTCGTTGAAGATGCGCACCGTCGCGGCGCCGTCGACGATCCGGCGCGCCAGCGTGCCCTGCGCGGCATAGCCGACAAACACCACGCTGCTGCGCTCGCGCCACAGGTTGTGCTTCAGATGGTGGCGCACACGGCCGCCATTGCACATGCCGGAGCCGGCCAGGATCACCGCGCCGTCCTCGATGCTGTTGATCGCCATCGACTCGCTGGTGTCGCGGGTGAAGTGCAGGCCGGGCATGGCGAACGGATCGCTATGCTGCAACTCGGCGAGAAAGTCGTCGTCGAAGCACTCGGAGTGGCGGCGGAAGATCTCGGTGGCGGAGATCGCCATCGGCGAATCCAGAAACACCCGCACGTGGGCCGGAATCGCCCCGCCGAGGATGCCGCGATGCAGGTAGTAGAGGATCTCCTGCGTGCGCTCCAGTGCGAAGGTGGGAATCACCACGTTGCCACGGCGCGCCAGCGTGTCGCGTATCGCCTGGTACATCTCCTCGATGGAATCCGGCACCGAGCGGTGCGGGCGGTCGCCATAGGTGGTTTCCATCACCACGTAGTCGGCGGCCGGCGCGGGCACCGGATCGCGCAGGATCGGCCGACCCGGATTGCCCAGGTCGCCGGAGAACAGCAGGCTGCGGCGCAGCGTGCCGTCGTCGACGTCCAGCAGGATCGAGGCCGAGCCGAGGATATGGCCGGCGTCGAGGAAGCGCGCGCTGATGCCGTCAACGACGGGTACAGTGTCGTTGTAGCCGACATCCGGGCCGAAGAAATCCAGTGCGTGCAGGGCGTCATCCAGCGTGTACAGCGGCGTCGTCGCCGTTTCGCCGCGGCGATTGGTGCGTTGCGCCCGGCGCGCATCCTCCTCCTGCAGGCCGGCCGCATCGAGCATCACCACGCGGGCCAGTTCGCGGGTGGCCGCGGTGGCGAGGATGCGGCCACGGAAGCCGCGTCGCACCAGCAACGGAATCCGTCCGCAGTGATCAAGGTGCGCGTGGGTCAGCAGCAGCACGTCGATGCTGGCCGGATCGAAGCCGAATGGCTCGGCATTGCCGCGCTCCACCTCCGCACCGCCCTGGAACATGCCGCAGTCAATCAGTACCCGCCGCTCGTTGCAGGTGATCAGGTGGCAGGAACCGGTGACCTGCCTGGCGGCACCGTGGCAGCTGTAGATGATCATGTTCGTTTTGCCCGTGGTTGCAGACGTTCGGCCAGTTTATGTCGGGACTGTGGCAGGGTGGCGCGGGAGGCGGATTGATCGGCGTCAACCGTAGCGCCGCCGCCGATCGGTGGTGCACCGTTTGGTTGCGTGCCATCGTCCGGTCGCGGATTGACAGTTGCGGACTTACCCGTCAGCGAGGTGACCATGATTGAAGTGCCGTTCCATCAGGATTCGCAGGTCGTTCGGGGCTTCATCCGCTTTTCGCGCACCATCGCCGTGCTGATGATCGCGGTTGCATCGATCGTGCTGGTGGCCTGGTGGTGGGACGCGCGACTGCCGACCGCGGTGGTGCCGGGGCAGCGTTCCATGAAGGTCAATGCGGCGATCGGCTTCGCCCTGTCCGGCAGTGCGTTGCTGCTCAGTCAGGGCTCCGGGCGCGTGCGATCGCGCCTCGGCCCCTGGTTGTCACTGGCCGTGATGGGCATCGGCCTGGCCACGCTCGCCGAGTATGTCTGGTCGCTGGATATCGGCATCGACCGGTTGCTGGATGATTCGTTCGCGCGCCAGCCAGATCCATTGTCCGGGCGCATGGCGGAGCTGGTCGCCACGGCGTTCGTGCTGCTCGGCGGTCTGGGTGTCATGGTATCCACGCGGCGCTGGCTGTACTTGCGCGAAGGACTCGCGGTCGTCCTGCTGGCCATCGCAATGACCGGCCTGGCCTCGTACGGATTTGCACTGGCGGGCAGGGACAGCGGGCCGTTCAATCGGGTGCCGATCTACACGACACTCCTGCTGCTGCTGGCGACGCTGGGCTGGATAGCCTCCACACCCACCATCGGCCTCACCCGGGTGACCACCGCCGACACGCTGGGGGGCGCGTTTGCGCGCCGTTTGCTGTTGCCGGCGTTGTTGATGCCGGTGATCGTCGCCTTTGTCTTCGAGATGTTGCAATCCCGGCTTGGCTTGTCGGAAGCGTTGGCTTTTTCATTCGTGGCCTTGTTCAGCGGCGGCGCGGTGGCCTGGCTCGTGTGGTGGGTGGCGACCTTGCTGGATAAACTGGAACGCCAGCGCCGGAAATCCCTGTTGCTGCGCAACGATGCCGACACCGACACTTTGACGGGACTGGCCAACCGGCGCGCGTTCGACGATGCGCTGGCCAACCTGTTGCGCGGGCAACGCGAGCATGACATGAGGTTCTCGCTGTTGATGCTCGACCTGGACAGGTTCAAGAGCTACAACGACGATTTCGGCCACCTCGCCGGCGACGAGGTCTTGCGCATCACCGGGCATCTTCTGGGGGCCGCGCTGCGCCCGTCGGATCTGGCCGCGCGCTACGGCGGCGAGGAGTTCGCGTTGCTGCTGCCCGATACCGATGTGACCCGTGCCGGCGAGGTGGCAGCGCGCATCCTCGATGCGTTCCGCGGTTTTGCATGGCCGCAGCGCGCGGTCACCATCAGCATTGGCGTGGCGCAGTCCGCCCCCAGCGATGGCAGCACGGATCTGATCCAGCGTGCCGACGCTATGTTGTATGACGCCAAGCACGCGGGGCGGGACAGGGTGATGGTGGCAACAGCGGTCGTGTCTCCTGGGGCGGTCCGATCGGGGACCTGACGCGCACTTCGCACCGGCATTTCCGCAGCTGGCGTTGCCGGCCGCACCGGGCCGGTGCGGGCGTGCAGTAACGCGGTACCGCCGGTCATCCCGCGGGATCGCTCGCGCGGTTAGAGCTGCGCCGTGCGGCACTGTGCGCGAGACCTTTGCCCGGCCACCCGTTTCGACGCGCCCCGGAGCGCCGCATCGCCTGTCTCGTGCCGACGGATGGCACTCACATCCGGCCCGCCCGAGGGCATGTGTGCAACGGGCCGCGCCTTAAGACCCACGTAAGCCACCCCGGTTGCAATGCCACCCAAGGCAATCATGCCGAAACCGGAGACGCATCATGAAACGCATCGTCATCGCACCCCTGTTCCTTGCCGCCGCCGCGCTGTCGGCGTCCGCCTTCGCCGCACCGCAATGCACCAGTGCACCGCGTGCGCAGTGGCTGACCGAAGCGGCGATGAAGCAGAAGGTGCTCGACCAGGGCTACACCATCAAGGTGTTCCAGGTCTCGGGTAACTGCTACGAAATCTACGGCAAGGACAAGGCCGGCAAGAACGTCGAGATCTACTTCGATCCCACCGACGGCCGCATCGTCAAGAAGAAGGGCGGCTGATCAACCACTGACGCGAGGACAAGCCCATGAATGCCATGGTCAAGGTGTGGGATCCGCTGATACGCGTATTTCACTGGTCGCTGGCGGGCTTGTTCCTCGCCAATTTCTTCACCGAGGACGGCGAGCTGGCCCATCGCGGGATCGGCTACGCCATCCTGGCCCTGCTCGCCGTGCGTTTCGCGTGGGGCTGGATTGGCACGCGGCACGCGCGCTTCGGCGACTGGGTGGCCGGCCCACGCCGCGTGCGCGGCTATCTGCGCGATCGCCTGGCCGGCCGTTCGCGGCGGCAGCTGGGGCACAACCCGGGCGCGGCGGTGATGATCCTGGCCCTGCTCGCCGGCGTGCTGCTGGTGGGCGCCACCGGCTGGCTGCAGACCACCGACGCGTTCTTCGGCACGCCCTGGCTGGAGGAACTGCACGAGCTGCTGGCCTACGGCGTGCTGGGGCTGGTCGTCGTGCACGTGCTGGCGGCGGTGGGCGAGAGCGTCCACTACCGCGAGAACCTGGTCGCTGCGATGATCCACGGCCGCAAGCGCGCGCTGGGGCAGGATGCCGCAGCCGGCGGAAAATCACCGCGACTTGCGGCAAGTCAAGTGAGCCGTCCAATCACGCGACAAGAATGAGGCCATGCGCATCCTGCTAGCCGAAGACGATCGGGCACTGGGGCAGGCGCTGGCCGACGGCCTGCGCCAGCTCGGCTATGCGGTGGACTGGATCACCGACGGCAGCCAGGCCGCCGCCGCGCTGGCCGACACCAGCTACGCCGCCGCCGTGCTGGATTGGAATCTGCCGCGCAGCAGCGGGCCGGCGATCATCGCCGGCATGCGCCGGCGCCGCGACGCCACCCCGGTGTTGCTGCTGACCGCCCGCGACGAGCTCGCCGACCGGGTCGCCGGGCTGGATGCCGGCGCCGACGATTACGTGGTCAAGCCGGTGCATCTGGACGAACTGGCCGCCCGCCTGCGCGCGCTGCTGCGCCGCGCCGCCGGCCAGATCGAGCCGGCGATCCGCGTGGCTGGACTCGAAGTCACCCCGGCCGCGCGTGTGGCTACGCTGGAGGGCACCGCGCTGGACCTCACCGCGCGCGAGTACCAGTTGCTTGAAACCCTGGTGCGCCATCCCGGGCGTGCCTACTCGCGCGACCAGCTGGAAGAAGCCCTGTACGGGTGGGATCAGGAAGTGGCCAGCAACGCGGTGGAAGTGCACATCCACCACCTGCGCCACAAGCTCGGGCCGGGCTGGATCCGCACCTTGCGCGGCATCGGCTACGCGATCAACCGGTCCGGCGGGCCGGCCGCATGATCCGCCCCTCGCTTAACCGGCGGCTGGTGCTGCGGCTGGTGGCCGGCATCGTGCTGGTGTGGTGTGCCGCCGGCGGCTGGCTGGCCTGGCGCAGCCTGCACGAGGTCGACGAGATCTTCGACCAGATGCTCGTGCGCACCGCCGCCAGCGTGTTCGCGGTGATGCCGGACACGGCGGCACGCGTCGGTGCGGTACGCCTGCCGGACAAGAAGCTGGTCGGCTCGGACGCCACCGCCCAGCGACCGGCCATCGTGCTGCGCGATGCCCGCGGCGAACTGCTGGTCGAAAGCGCCGAGTTGCCAGTGCTGCGCTTCGATCCGGGCGACGCGCACTTCCATTCGGTCACCCACGAAGGACGGCGCTGGCGGGTATTCCAGCGCTGGGACGCGCGGCACCAGTACTGGATCCAGGTCGGCGCGCCGCTGGACGAGCGCGACGAGTTGATGCGCAAGCTGCTGGCGCCGGCGCTGCTGGCCCTGCTGGCGCTGCTGGTGCTGGTGCCGCCGACGGTGTTCGCCGGCTTGCGCAGCGGTTTGAAGCCGCTGCGCCGGCTGACCCGCAGCCTGTCCGCCGGCGCCAGCCCGATGGCCGCCTCGCTCAACGACGAACGCGTGCCGGTCGAGCTGGCGCCGTTCACCGAAGCGATCGACCGGCTGGTCGATCGCCTCAAGCTCAGCCTGGAGCATGAGCGCCGCTTCACCGCCGACGCTGCCCACGAACTGCGCCATCCGCTGGCGGCGCTGCGGCTGGAGCTGGACCTTGCCGGGCGCGGGGACGATGCGGCCGCCCGCGCGCTGCATCTGCAGCGATCGCAGGAGGCGCTCGACCGCATGCAGCGACTGGTGACCCAGTTGCTGCTGCTGGCGCGCGTCGAGAAACTGACTGAGCTTGACGACGCTGGTCCGTTGCGCCTGGCGAGCGTGGCCGAAGCCGCGCTGCGCGACGCCAGCGAGCATGCGGCGGCGCGCTCCATCGAGCTGTCGCTGGACCACGACGGCAACGACTTCGTGCTGGGCAGCCGCGGCCTGCTCGGCATCCTGGTGCAGAACCTGCTCGACAACGCCTTGCGTCACGTGCCCGACCACGGCCAGGTGAACGTGCGCGTCGGTGGTCATGCCGACGGTGTCACGCTCGAGGTGGATGACGACGGTGCCGGCTTCGCGTCCACCGATGCCGCGCGGCTGGGCGAACGCTTCCACCGTCCCGAAGGCAGCGTGGGTGAGGGCAGCGGGCTGGGCCTGTCGATCGCGCAGGCGATCGCCAGCCTGCATCACGGCCGGCTCGCCTTCGGTCGCTCCGCTCTGGGCGGTGCGCGGGTTAGTCTGAGCCTTCCACGCGTGGCGGGCGCCGCGCCGCATGTACCCGGATATGTCTGAGCCACCGGGCTCCCATGGATGTCCGCGGAGAATCCCATGACCGAAACCACCCGCAAGCTGAGCTTCCAGGTCAGCGCACGTCGAACCGACGCCCACGGCAGCGTCGCCCGCTGCAAGGATGCCGAACTGTCGCTGGATACCGACCTGGCCGGCCGCATGGATGCGTTCAACCCCGCCGAACTGCTGCTGGCCGCCTTGTCGGCCTGCATGATCAAGGGCATCGAGCGCGTCACGCCGATCCTGAAGTTCCAACTGCGCGGGGTCGAGGTGCGCGTGCATGGCGTGCGCCAGGACGTGCCGCCGCGCCTGGAATCGATTGACTACGAGATCCTGGTCGACAGCGACGAGAGCGAGCAGCGACTGGCCCTACTGCACGACAACGTGCGCAAGTACGGCACGGTGTTCAACACGGTCGCGCCAGGCACCCGCCTTTCCGGCGTGCTGCGGCGGGCGGGTTGAAGCACGGCCAAGGCCGTGGGCTCGTTGCGCGATGGGCGCAATCGCCTCCACTGCGCGCGGCACTTCGGCGTGCGCGGTCGCATCAGCGTGCTGCCGCCTCGCGCAGGCCGCAGTGCGTCATGCGGCGCAGGAGTTCCAGCCACGCCATGGCAGCGGCCAGCATCCCGGCAATGGCAAGCAGCATGAACACGCCTGGCACCGCCAGCCCCATCACATTGCGAAAGAAAGGTACCCCGACCACGACTGCCAGCATCAGTGCCACGCCGCCGAACATCCGCCACAGCCAGGGGTTTTTCGCTGCGGTGCGGGCCAGTGCATGGTGGGACAGGTCGCGGTTGGCCAGGGTCAGCAGGAACAGGCCGATCACCAGGGCGATGAACACGGCGCTGCGGCCTTGCGCAGCGTCGAGGCCTCGGCCGAGCAGCAGGCCGTAACCGCAGAGCAGGATGCCGGCGAAGCCGAGTCCCTGGATCACCGCGTAGTGCAGGTTGGCGGCGGCGAACGGGGAGTCCGACGGGGCGCGCGGCGGCCGCCGCATGATGTCGTCGGCAGCGGGCTCCGCCTCGAACACCACCGAGCAGGCCGGATCGATCAGCAGCTCCAGCAGCACGATGTGTACCGGCATCAGCAGCACCGGCCAGTGCAGCAGGGCGGGCACCAGCGCCAGCGCGATGATCGGCACGTGCACGGCGAACACGAAGCCGGTGGCCTTGGTGATGTTGTCGTAGATGCGCCGGCCCTGGCGGATCGCCGCCACGATGCTGGCGAAGCTGTCGTCCAGCAAGACCAGGGCGGCCGCCTCGCGCGCCACGTCGGTGCCGCGTTCGCCCATCGCGATGCCGACGTCCGCGGCCTTCAGCGCGGGTGCGTCGTTGACGCCGTCGCCGGTCATCGCCACCACCTCGCCACCGTCGCGCAGCAACTGCACCAGCCGCAGCTTCTGCTCGGGCTTCAGTCGCGCGCACAGGTCCACTTGATGCAGGCGCAGGCGCAACGCGTCGTCGTCGAGGGCGTCGATCTCCGGGCCGGTGATCACCTCGGCGCGTTCGCTCAGCCCGACCTGGCGGGCGATCGCGCGCGCGGTGACCGGGTGGTCGCCGGTCAGCATGATGATGCGCACCCCCGCGCTGCGGCACTCGGCGATCGCGGCGGGTACCTCCGGGCGTGGCGGGTCGATCAACCCCACCAGGCCCAGGAAGCGGAACGTGAAGTCATGCTGGCTCTGCGGCCACGCGTCACCCTGCCACTCGCCGCGCGCCACGCCCAGCACACGCAGGCCACGCGCGGCCATGGCCTCGACCTGGCGCAGGATCACTGCCGCGTCGGGCGCCGCCAGGTGGCACAGGTCGATCACCGCCTCGGGTGCACCCTTGGTCGCCAGCAGGTGTTGCGTACGCACCTCGCCGCGGAACACGCGGGTCATCGCCAGGATGTCCGGTGACAGGCCGTACTCGATTTCCGACGACCACTGCGCATGCACGTGCTCGGTGTCGGTGAGCCAGTGCAGCCCGAAGCGGCTGATCGCCTTTTCCATCGGGTCGAACGGATCCGGCGGCGTCGCCAGCATGGCGAACTCGACCAGTTCGTGGAACGGCTCGGGCAGCTCGCTCGCGCCGGCGTCGCAAAAGTCCGCATCGGCCAGCCCCAGTTCGGCCACCTGCATGCGGTTCTGGGTCAGCGTGCCGGTCTTGTCCACGGCCAGCACCGAGATCGCGCCGAGTGTCTCCACCGCCGGCACGCGCCGGGTCAGCACCTTGTGCTTCGAGATGCGCCAGGCGCCCAATGCCAGGAACACCGTCAGCACCACCGGGATCTCCTCGGGCAGGATCGCCATGGTCAGCGCCACGCCCGACAACACGCTTTCGATGAAGGTATGGCCGTCCCACAGCCAGCTGAGCAGGCAATAGGCGATGGCCAGCAGCAGGCCGGCGATAGCCAGGTTGCGTACCAGTCGGCGGGACGCCTGCTGCAGGCGGGATATCGGCTCGGTGGTTCGGGCCAGTGCCTGGCCTATGCGTCCCACCGCGGTGGCGGTGGCGATGGCGCTTACTTCGGCAACACCCACGCCGCGGGTCACCACGGTGCTGGCGAACAGCTGGCCGCCGGTCTCGCCCGGCGACTTGGTGAGCGGAACCGACTCGCCGGTCAGCAGCGATTCGTCGACGTCCAGATCGCCCTCGCGCAAGACGGCATCGGCAGCGACACGATCGCCTTCATGCAGCACCAGCACGTCGCCGCACACCACCTCGCGTCCGGGGATGCGGATCTCCTGCCCCGCGCGAATCACCAGCGCACGCGGCGCGGACAACTCGCGCAGCGACTCCAGCGCGCGCTGCGTCTTGCGCTCCTGCACCAGGGTGATGCCGATGATCACGAAGACCGACGCGAGCAGGAAGGTCGCCTCGGCCCGATCGCCCAGCGCCAGATACAGACCGCCCGCCACCAGCAGCATCAGGAACATCGGCTCGGTGAGCACGCTGATGGCAATGGCCAGGATCGGCTTGGGCGTGCTGCCCGGCAGCAGGTTGGGACCCTCGGCGGCCAGCCGGCGCGCGGCCTCGGCCGGATCCAGCCCGGTCAGGCTGGCGGGTTGGGGCGGTCTCACGGTACTCATGCGATCTCCTGGCGTGCGCTGTTGCCGTCCACGGAAAGCGGCCGACGATTGCTCACCGGGCCGCGGCCGGGTATGGCGCATTGACCGCAACTACCGTGTCCTTCAACGACAGACCAGCACCGGAACATCGGCCAGCAGCAGTGTCTTCTGCGTCACGCTGCCCAGCAGCAGCTTCTCGATGCCGCGCCAGCCATGCGTGGCCATCACGATCACGTCGCAGTGGTACTTCGAGACAGCGGCGGCAATCGCGCATTCGGGGCGACTGTCGATCTCGTGACTCCCCACGCAGGCAACCCCGGCGTCCTCTGCGCGCCGCTGCACTTCGGCCAGCACGCGTTCGGCGCTGGCCACGGCGCGCTCGATGTACATCGTCTCGTTGGCCTGGGCGATCGCCGCGAAATACGTCACCGCCGGAAACGGTGGCAACACGTGCAGCGCATGGATGCGGGCACCCAGTGAGGCAGCCAGCGCGATGCCGAGGTCGACCGCGTGCAGTGATAGTTCGGATCCGTCGACGGGCAGCAGGATGTGCTTGAACATGGGTGTCTCCTAGGTTACGTCGCTACGTTCGAGCGCCGCGGATACCGGTGGGCGCCGGCTCAACGGCAGACCAGCACGGGGATCTCGCTTTCCAGCAGCACCTTGTGCACCTCGCTGCCCAGCAGCAGCCGGGTGAAGCCGCGCCAGCCGTGCGTTGCCATCACTACCAGATCGCAATGCTGCTCGCTCGCGGCGCGGATGATCGCCTCGTGCGGGCGATCGTCGAACACGTATTCGGTGGAACATTCCATTCCGGCTGCCTCGGCCATGCGCCGCACCTCGGCAAGGTATTGCTCGGCGCGCACGGTGGCGTCCTGGGTGTAGGTGATCTCGGTGGCTGCCAGCATCTCGGCCATGTAGGCAATGGTGTGATACGGCGCAATCACATGCAGGGCGTACACCCGTGCGCCGCAGGTCCTGGCCAACTCGATGCCGAGCTTTGCCGCGCGCAGCGACAGATCGGAGCCATCAGTAGGCAGAAGGATGTGCTTGAACATGGCTGGTTCCTCGACAGGGATGAATATTCAGCGGCAGGTGTAGCCGCCATCGATGACCAGCTCGCTGCCGGTCATGAACTTTGACTCGTCCGAGGCGAGGTAGACCACGCCCCAGGCGATGTCGTCCGGTTCGCCCATGTGGCCGAGCGGATGCAGCGCGCCGACTTCGCGCCGGTGCTGCTGCGCGTCGCCACCCATCGCGGCGAGGTGCTGTTCCACCAGCGGCGTCCAGATGAAGCCGGGGTGGATCGAGTTGACCCGGATGCGGTCGGCTGCATAGATCAGCGCGTCGGTCTTGCTCATCAGCCGCACCGCGCCCTTGGACGCATGGTAGGGCGGCAGATCCGGCGCGCCGACCAGACCGTAGATCGACGACAGGTTGATGATGCTGCCGCCGCCGGCCGCGCGCAGCGGCGCGATCGCATGCTTGGTGCAGAAGAACACGCCCTTCACGTTGACCGCCTGCACCCGGTCCCACTCGGCTTCGGTGAGCTCGTGCGTGGGCTTGTTCGCCCCGGCGATGCCGGCGTTGTTGACCAGGACGTCCAGCCGTCCAAATGCCGCCACGGTACTGGCGATCGCAGCCGCCACTTCGGCCTCCGCCGACACGTCGGCGTGGAAGTAGCGGGCGTTGTCGCCAAGCTGCGCGGCCAGCTTCCGGCCGATGTCGTCGTGCAGGTCGACGATGGCTACCTGCGCGCCGGACTCGATCATGCGCGCGACGCAGGCGGCTCCGATGCCCACCGCGCCGCCGGTCACCAGTGCCACCTTGCCACTCAGCCTGCCCATGGTCGTGTCTCCCGTGTGGATGGGTGCAGCGTGCGCGACGCGGCGCGGACCGGTGTTGACCGGGGTCAATTGAACGCCACGTTGCGTCGGCGAGCAGCACCGTTCTGCGCTGCCGCGGCAACTGATGCAGGTCATGGCCGCCACCCCCGTCAATCTGCCAACATGACGAATCGTTCTCATTCGAGCTGGCTCACCATGGCTGAATCGTCCACTTCCAACGTCAAGCCGGCGACGTTTGCCGAACTGCCGGCCCTGCTCGCCTCGGCGCCGCACCGGCTGCTATTTCTGGCCGGCTCCGTTGCGGTGCTGCTGAGCATGGCGTGGTGGGCGGTGGAGTTGACCTGGATGCGCTTCGGGCTGGGCAGCTGGCCGCAGCCGACGATCTCGCCGGCGTATGCCCATGGCATGCTGATCCAGTACGGCATGTTTCCGCTTTTCATGTTCGGCTTCCTGCTGACGGTGTTTCCGCGCTGGTTGAACCAGCCTTCGCTGCCGCGTTCGCGCTATGTGCCGGTGGCCGGCCTGGTATTCGGTGGCTATGTACTGGCCAACGTGGGCCTGCTGGATCTGCCGTGGCTGCTCAAGCTGGGCTTCGTGATGATGCTGGCCGGTTACCTGATCGGCCTGGTCACGCTGGCGTCGGTGCTGCGGGCATCGCGCGATCGCAACGATCACGCACGCTCGTGCGTGCTGGGCATGGCGCTGGGCACGCTGGGCCTGATCGCATTCATCGCCTTTCTGTTTGGCGCACCTGACGAGTGTGCGCAACTGGCCGTGCGGATCGGCACTTTCGGCCTGCTGCTGCCGATCTTCTTCTCGGTGACGCACCGGATGCTGCCGTTCTTCAGCGGCAACATGATCAAGGGCTACACGGTGGTCCGCCCGCGCTGGAGCCTGCCGGTGGTGTGGGTGCTGCTGCTGGCGCACCTGCTGCTGGACTGGCGCGGCGCGCTGAGCTGGTTGTGGCTGGCCGACATTCCGCTGGCGCTGGTGTTCGCCTGGCATGCGCTGGCATGGCAGCCGTGGAAGGCGATGCGGCCCGGCGTGCTCGCCGTGCTGCACCTGTCCTTTGCGTGGCTGCCGGTGGCCTTCGCGTTGTATGCCGTGCAGGACGTGATCTACGCCATGCGCGGCGAAATGCTGTTCTTTCGCGCGCCGCTGCATGCGCTGGCGATCGGCTACTTCGGCTCGATGCTGGTGGCGATGGTGACGCGCGTGACCCAGGGTCACTCGGGCCGGCCGATGCAGATGGGTGCGGTGCCGTGGGTTTGCTTCGCGCTGTTGCAGCTGGTGGTGCTGGTGCGCATCCGCGCCGAGTTCGGCGGCGACGTCTACCTGTGGCTGGTGATCGCCGCGTACGGCTGGTTGCTGGCGTTCCTGCCGTGGGTGCTGCGTTCGGCGTGGATCTACCTGACGCCGCGGGTGGACGGCAAGCCGGGTTGAAGCAGGGCGAGCCAAGAGCTGTGGCAGGGTGACGCAGCGACGCCCCGAATCATTCCCGTTTGACCCAGGTCAAACACGACATACTGCGTTCTCATAGGCTGGCAGCAGATCCCAGGGAGAACGTTGATGACACGTCCGCACCTTTACCTCGCCGCCGCTGCGATGCTTGCGCTGGCGGCATGTTCTGGCAAACCATCTGCCTCGTCCGGCCCGGCCGCGACTGCAGCCACACCCACCGCCAGCACCTCCGTCGCCTCCGAGCGCGGCGACTTCGGCCCACCGCAGGGCGAGCCGATCCACGCCGTGCTGACCAGCCCGCCGCACGTACCGCCACCGATCCATCGCAACTATCCGGCCAAGGTCATCGTGGAGCTGGAGGTGATCGAGAAGGAGATGCCGATTTCCGAGGGCGTTAGCTACACGTTCTGGACCTTCGGCGGCACCGTGCCGGGCAGCTTCATCCGCGTGCGCCAGGGCGACACGGTGGAGTTCCACCTGAAGAACAACCCCAACAACAAGATGCCGCACAACATCGACATGCACGGCGTGACCGGCCCGGGCGGCGGCGCCGCATCCAGCTTCACCGCGCCGGGGCACGAGTCGCAGTTCACCTTCAAGGCGCTCAACCAGGGCATCTATGTGTACCACTGCGCCACCGCGCCGGTGGGCATGCACATCGCCAACGGCATGTACGGCCTGCTGCTGGTCGAGCCACCGGAGGGTCTGAGCCCGGTCGACCACGAGTACTACGTGATGCAGGGTGACTTCTACACCACCGGCAAGTACCGCGAGAAGGGCCATCAGCCGTTCGACATGGAGAAGGCGATCGACGAGCGTCCGACCTATGTGTTGTTCAACGGCAAGGAAGGCTCGATCACCGGCGACAACGCGCTGACCGCCAAGACCAACCAGAACGTGCGCCTGTTCGTGGGCAACGGCGGCCCGAACCTGGTCTCCAGCTTCCACGTGATCGGCGAGATCTTCGACAAGGTGCAGCCCGAGGGCGGCACGGTGGCGCAGCACAACGTGCAGACCACGCTGATCCCGTCCGGCGGTGCCGCGATCGTGGAGTTCCACACCGACGTGCCGGGCAGTTACGTGCTGGTCGACCACTCGATCTTCCGCGCCTTCAACAAGGGCGCGCTGGGCATCCTGAAAGTGGACGGCCCGGAGAACAAGTCGGTCTACTCGGGCAAGGAGGTGGACTCGGTCTACCTGGGCGATCGCGCCGGCAGCAACCTGCAGGCCGTGACCACCGCTGCCACGGCGCATGCCGCCGGTACGCTGACCAAGGAAGACCAGATCGCCGCGGGCAAGCAACTGTTCGCCGGCACCTGCTCGGTCTGCCACCAGGCCAACGGCGAAGGCTTGCCGAATGTGTTCCCGCCGCTGGCGAAGTCTGATCTTCTCGCGGCTGATCCCAAGCGCGCCATGACCATCGTGACGCACGGCCTGACCGGCAAGGTCACCGTCAACGGTCACGAATACGATTCGGTGATGCCACCGATGTCGCAGCTAACCGACGATGAAGTGTCCAACATCCTGACCTACGTGCTGAACAGCTGGGGCAACCCGGGTGGCCAGTTCAGCAAGGACGAGGTGGCCAAGGCACGCGCGGCGGCGACACCGGCACCGGCGGCGGCGCACTGAGATGCGCGCATTGGCACTGGTCTGTCTGGGCCTGTTGCTGGCGCTTCCGGCAGTGGCGGCGGATTACGTCGCCCTGCCGGGAGGGCGTTTCACCAGCGTGTTGCCGGCGGACGGCAAGGCGGCCGCGGCGCAGGTCGCGCCATTCCGTCTGCGCACCGAGCTGGTCACCAATGCCGAGTTTCTGGCCTTCGTGAAAGCCCACCCGCAATGGCAGCGCGACAAGGTCGCGCGCATCCTTGCCGACGCGCGTTACCTCACGCAATGGGCCAGCACCGATACGCTGGGTGACGAAGTGCTGCCGCGTCAACCGGTGACCCGGGTCAGCTGGTTTGCCGCCCAAGCCTATTGCGAAAGCGAGCAGGCGCGTCTGCCGAGCTGGTACGAGTGGGAGTTTGCGGCAGCGGCCGATGCCACCCGCCGCGATGCACGCGCCGACCCGGCCTGGCGCGAAAGCATCCTGGGCTGGTACTCGCGGCCTTCCAGCACGGCGCTGCCGGAGATCGGCGGCGCCGCCAACGTCTACGGCGTGCGCGACATCAATGGCCTGGTGTGGGAGTGGGTCGACGATTTCAATGCGCTGATGGTCGCCAGCGACAGCCGCGACCAGGGCGATCCGGACCTGCTGAAGTTCTGCGGCGCCGGTGCACTCAGCATGCAGGAAAAGGAAAACTACGCAGTGTTGATGCGCATCGCGATGCTGTCCGCGATGAAGGCCGCCGACACCACCAACAACATGGGCTTCCGCTGCGCGAAGTCCGATTGAGGAACCCGTCATGAAACGTCTGCTGTCCTCTCTTGCGATGCTCCTGCTGCTGGGCGGCAGCGCCCACGCAGCCCAGCCGCTGCCCGGTGATTCGGTCTATCAGTTGCCGGTGCAGCTGACCGGCCAGGACGGCCGGCAGCAGATGCTGTCGGCGCGGCGCGGCCGGCCGCAGCTGGTGACGATGTTCTATACCTCGTGCAAGATGGTCTGCCCGCTGATCATCGACAGCCTGCGGCTGACCCGCAATGCGCTGGACCCGGCGATTCGCTCGCAGATCGACCTGCTCGCGGTGAGTTTCAATCCGGCCAGGGACGATGTGGCCACCCTGCAGGGCTATGCACTGAAGCGCCATCTGGACCCGCGCGTCTGGACTCTGGCCCGCGCCGAACCGGCGCAGGTGCGTCAGCTTTCCGGCGTGCTCGGCCTGCAGTACCGGCAATTGCCGGATGGCGAGTTCAACCACAGCAGCGAGTTGATCCTGCTCGACGCCGAGGGCCGCATCGCGGCGCATACCAACGTGATCGGCAGGCTCGACCCGGCCTTCGTCAAGGCGATCACCGAGACCGTTTCCAGGCACTGAGCCTCCCGCGATATGGACGTCTGTACGTCCGTCGTGCATCGAAGCGCCGCCGTCATGGCGGCGTTCTCGTGTGCATGGCCGTGGCGTGTTGTCACAGCTGGCCTATTCATCGAGCCGGCCTGACCGCGGTCAATTTGTCGGTGCCCTGGTGTGCGCAGACTGCGCACATCCACAAGGGGAACCACGATGAAAACGACACGCAGGATTCTTTCCGTCGCATGCCTTCTGGCCACGGCGATGACCGCGCCATCGGTCTGGGCCGACGGCGCCGGCACGCAGGCAGCGCCGGTCAACGCGCCGCTGCAACTGGAGTGGGACGCGCGTCTGCGCCACGAGCAGGTCGACGACGACGCCTTCAGCCACGACGCCAATGCCGACACCTTGCGGCTGCGGCTCGGCCTGCGCGCGAACTTCGGCGATGGCTGGAACGCGTTGCTGGAAGGTGCCGGCGTGGCCAGCGCCGGTCAGCACTACAACAGTGGTGCGAACGGGCGTACCGCGTATCCGGCGATCACCGACCCGCGCGGCAGCGAACTCAACCAGGCCTGGCTGGGCTGGCAGGGCGATGCGTTCGGCGTGACCGCGGGCCGCCAGCGACTGCTGCTGGACAACCAGCGCTGGGTCGGCAACAGCGGCTGGCGACAGCACGAGCAGACCTACGATGCGGTGGCGCTGCAATGGCAGCCGCTGGCCGCGTTGACGGTGCGTTATCACTGGCTCGATCGCGTGCACCGCGTGGCCGGCCGCGATGCGCTCAACCCGCTGGCGCGCGAGCGCCGGCTGAATACCCACCTGTTGAACGCCGCGTGGACGCAAGGCGCGCAGCAATGGGTGGGCTATGCCTACCTGCATGAAGACCGCGACGTGGCCAGCGCGTCCAGCGAGACCTATGGCCTGCGCTGGAGCGGCAAGGCACTGCACGATGGCAACGGTCCGGGCTGGACGCTGGAGGCAGCGCGGCAGGTCGACTACGCCAACAACCCGTTGCACTTTGCGCACAGCTACTGGTTGCTCGAACCGACATGGACGCTGCAAGGGTTCACCGCCAAGCTGGGCTGGGAGCATCTGGGCGGCAACGGCCAGCATGCCTTGCAGACGCCGCTGGCCACGCTGCACGCGTTCAATGGCTGGGATGACCAGTTCAACGTGACGCCTGCCGGCGGCCTGGAAGATCGCTATGTGGGCGTCGGCGGCAACCTCGGTCGTGCCGGCCTCGTCAGCAAGCTGGGCTGGGTGGTGTCGTACCACGACTACCATGCCGATCGCGGTGGCCGTTACGGCAGCGAGTGGAATGCGTCGCTGAGCTTTCCGCTGGCAACGGGCCTCACGGGCCTGATCAAGGTGGCGGACTATCGCGCCGACGGTCTGGGTCGCGACAGCGCCAAGCTGTGGCTGCAACTCGAATGGCGTGGACAGCAGGCGTTGGCGAACGCACATTGACCGATGGCAGCCTTGCTGCGGGTGCGTTGACCCAGGTCAGCGCGCCCGCGCTCGCGCTGCGTTGATATAGCGCCATGCAAGCTATCCAGTCGTTGTACCCGCACCGCGCCGACAACGCCGCGCCGGCCGAACTCGATCTGCGCGGGCTGCCGTCACCGGAGCCGATGTTGCGCGCGCTGGCAGCAGCCGACGCGCTGCTGCCAGGGCAGGCGGTGCAGGTGCTCACGCCGCTGTTGCCGATACCTTTGCTCGATGCGTTGGCGACGCGCGGGCTGTACACGTCGGCGGTCACGCTGCCGGGCGGCACCGCTCGGGTGTTGATCCGCCGCCGGGATGATGATGGCCCGGCTGGCGCTTGATCAGGCACCTGCGGTCTCGTTGCCGCGCCGCTTCCTGCTGAGTGCGCCGCTGTGGGGCATGCTCGCCGGCCTGTTGTTGTTCGTCGACGGTGATGCCTTGCTGCGCTCACGCTGGCATCCGGCCACGCTGGCGCTGGTGCATGTGTTCACGCTCGGCGTGCTCGGCAACGTGATGTTCGGCAGCGTGCTGCAGTTTCTTCCCGCGGCTGCCGGAGTGCGGGTGCGTGGCAGCATGCTGTTGGGAGTGCCGCTGCATGTCCTGTTCAATCTCGGCGCGCTGCTGCTGGTGGCGGGACTGCATCAGAGCTGGCGTGCGGCGCTGCTTGGTGCCGCGGTGCTATTGCCGCTGGCTTTCATGCTGCTCGCCGCTATGACCTTGCCCGGCCTGCTGGCAGCGATCGGGCAGCGGCTGCTGCGCGCGGGGCTCGGCGTGGCGATCGGGTTCGGCGTGCTCGCTGCGCTGCTCGGTGGTGCACTGGCGCTGGCTCTTGCAGACGGGTGGGCGTGGCCGGTGGGCGCGCTTGTCGACGTGCATGCCAGCTGGGGCGTGCTGGGTTGGATCGTGGTGTTGCTGGCTAGCGTGGCGCGGGTGGTGATGCCGATGTTCCAGGGCACCGGAACGCTTCCCGCTCGGGTGCAGGCGCTGTGGCTCGGCAGCACGCTGGTGATGCTGTCCGGCGCAGCGTGGTGGCGCTTGACTCACGCCGATGGCCGCTGGCTGATCGGTACGGTGGCGTTGCATGCAACGCTGTTTGCATGCGCCGCCCTGTGGCTGCAGTGGCGCGCGCCACGGCAACGCCGCAGCCCGCTGCTGTGGAGCTGGCGCGCCGGTTTGATCGTGCTGTCGCTGGCGGCGCTGGCACTGGTCGCCGGGCCGCGTGGCGGACTGCTGGCCGCGGTGCTGGGGCTGGGTATCGCCTTGCCGCTACTACTGCTCGGCATGGCGCTGGAGATCGTCGCCTTCATCGGCTGGATCGAGTTGCACCGGGTGTGCGGTCGCGGCGTGCAGCTACCCGGTGTGCAGCGCCTGCTGCCCGACAGCGACAAACTCGGTGTGCTGCTGGCGCAACTGCCGCTGCTGCTGTTGCCGGCCGCGGCGCTGTGGCCCTCGGTATGGCTGACCCGCGCCGCCGGGTTGGCGCTGCTGTTCGCGTGGCTGGGCGTGTGGTCGGCGCTGCGCGGCGTACGCAGACGCGCGAATGGTTTTCTGTTGACGTTGGAGGATCGCCCGTGAGCGCGAAGTTGCCGCTGGTCTATTCCTGTTCCGGCTGTTCGAGTGCGGCGCAGATGGCCAACCATCTGGCGCTGAAGCTGGATCGCGAAGGCATCGCCGAGATGTCCTGCATCGCCGGCGTCGGTGGTGGCGTCACCGGTCTGGTGCGCACGGCGCAGAGCGGGCGTCGCATCCTCGCGCTGGATGGCTGCGTGCTGAAATGCGCCTCGGCCTGTCTTGCGAATGCAGGCGTCGTCGCCGACACGCACCTGGTGCTCTCCGACTACGGTGTGCGCAAGCGCCAGCATGCCGATTTCAATCTCACCGAGGCGCAGCAGGTATACGCGGCCGAGGTGCGCCTGGCGGCGCAGGCACTACTTGAGGCGATGACCGCCGGATCACCCATGGAGCCAACCGATGTTGCTGCCCAACCCTGAGCGTCTCGCGCTGGCGCACATGCGCGGTGCGATCGACCGTGTCGACGATGGCCTGATCGTGTTGCTCGCCGCACGCCGTCGGCTGGTGCGCGTGGTGGCGGCGCTGAAGCCGCGTGCCGGCGTGCCGCCGCGTGACCTGGCGCGCGAGCGGCAGGTGCGCACGCGCACGCAGTCGCTGGCACATCGGCTGGATCTGCCAGCGGATACCGCGGCGGGTCTGCTGGACCTGGCGATCGTCGATGCCTGTCGCCAGCAGGGCATGGCGATTGACCTCGATCAAGGCGCGCTCGCGCCGTCTCCCGCCATGATGCAGCCCATCATGCCCGACACGCTTCGCTCCGAATCCCGCGCACTGCATTGGTTGCGCCTGCTGCCACCGCCGCGCCGGCTCGCGCCGCTGCTGCGCGCGCTGCCACAGCGCTGGCAACGCAACCTGCTGGAGCGTGCGATGGCGCGCGTGCTCGCCGTGCCGCTGCAGGACGGTACGCTGGATTTCATGCGCGGTCGCCGGCTCGGGATCGAGGTCAGCGACCTGCAACTGTGCTGGGTGCTGGAGTGGCGCGATGGACGCTTGTGCGTCGGCGATGGCGTACCTGAAGCCAGCGTGCGCGGCAGTGCCACCGATCTGCTGCTGCTGGCCAGCCGGCTGGAGGATGCCGACACGCTGTTCTTCCAGCGCGCGCTGGAGTTGACCGGCGATACCGAGCTCGGCCTTACCGCGCGCAACCTGCTGGAGCGATTGCCGTGGGAGTCGGTGCCGCTGGGACTGCGCATCGCGCTGAACCGCGGCGCGCGCTTCGCCCGCGCTGCCCGCGCCGCACACCGCGGCGAAGCCGTCTGAGCCATCCCGTTTCCCTCCCCTGAAAAGCGATCACGATGACCGCCTCCGCAACGCTGCCCGTGCCGGTCTGGCGCGACGAACTCGAACACGAGTACGCCGCGCTGGCCGAGCGCCTGGAACCGCTGGTGCCGTGTCTGGAAATATCCCTGCACCTGCCGTGGATCGACGCCATCAACACGCTGAAGAAGCAGCGCGGTGCGGTGATCATGGCGCACAGCTACCAGTCGCCGGAGATCTTCCACGGCGTGGCCGACATCACCGGCGATTCGCTCGGGCTGGCGCAGGCCGCCGCCGACTGCGACGCCGACCTGATCGTGTTGTGCGGCGTGCACTTCATGGCCGAGAGCGCAAAGATCCTGGCGCCGGGAAAGACCGTGCTGATTCCAGACCTCGAAGCCGGCTGCTCGCTGGCCTCGTCGATCACTGCCGCCGATGTGCGTGCGCTGCGCGCGCAACACCCCGGCGTGCCGGTGGTGAGCTACGCCAACACCTCGGCCGCGGTGAAGGCGGAGTCCGATGCGATCTGCACCTCGGCGAATGCGGTGCAGGTGGTCGAGTCGATGGGCGCGGGCAAGGTGATCTTCCTGCCCGACGAGTACCTGGGCCGCCACGTCGCCAGCCAGACCCGGGTCGAGCTGGTGCTGTGGCATGGCCGCTGCGAGGTGCACGAGAAGTTCACCGCGCAACAGGCACGGCACGCGCGCGAACAGTTCGACGCGATGCTGGTGGCGCATCCGGAGTGTCCGCCGGAGGTACTCGCTGAGGCGGATTTCGTCGGTTCCACCACGGCCATGGGCAAGTGGCTGGAACGCGAAAAGCCGGCACGCGTCGCGCTGATCACCGAGTGCTCGATGGCCGACAACCTGCGCGCGCAGTTCCCGGCGACGCAATTCATCAAGCCGTGCAACCTGTGCCCGCACATGCAGCGGATCACCCTGCCGAAGATCTACGAAGCCCTGCGTGACCTGAGGCATGCCGTGGAGGTACCGCCGCACGTTGCCGTGCGTGCCCGCGCGGCGCTGCAGCGGATGCTGGCCGTGGGCCGGCGCGAAACCGTGTGAGGCGCGAACGTCGACCCATCGTGGTGGTAGGCGGTGGTGTGGCCGGTCTGGTCACGGCGCATGCCGCGGCGCCGGCGCCGGTGCGCCTGCTGTGCCGTGCGCACGACGGCAGCGGCAGCGCCAGCGCGCTGGCGCAGGGTGGCATCGCTGCCGCGATCGAACCGCACGACAGCACTGCTGCGCACGCTGGCGACACCATCGAGGCGGGCGCCCGGCACAACGACGCGACCGCGGTGCAATGGCTGACCGGCGAGGCGCCGGGCACGATCGCCTGGTTGCAGCAGCAGGGCGTGCGGTTCGATCGCGGCGTCGACGACAGCCTGCAGCTGGGTCGCGAGGGCGGCCATGGCGCCGCGCGCATCGTGCACGCCGGCGGCGACGCCACCGGTGCGGCGCTGGTGCGCGCGTTGCGCGCCAGGGTGCAGTCGTCGGCGCATGTGCAGTGGCGCGGTGGCGTCGATGTCGACGCGCTGTTGTTGCGCGATGGTGCCGTAGTCGGCGTGCGCACCTGCGACGAGCGCGGCCGCCGGCAACACATGGAGGCCGCCGCCGTGGTGCTCGCCACCGGCGGCATCGGTGCGCTGTTTGCGCACACCAGCAATCCGGTCGGTGCGGACGGTGCGGGGCTGGCGCTGGGCCTGGCCAGCGGCGCCGCGTCGCGCGATCTGGAGTTCATGCAGTTTCATCCCACCGCGCTGGATGTCCACGGCCATTGCCTGCCGCTGATCACCGAGGCTCTGCGCGGCGCCGGTGCGCGCCTGCTCGATGCCGCCGGGCAACCGCTGATGCGCGGCCTGCATCCGCTCGGCGATCTGGCGCCGCGTGATGTGGTGGCCCGCCGCGTCTGGCAGATGCAGCGCGAGGGCGGCAAGGTCTGGCTCGATGCGACGGCGGTGAGTGGCGACTGGAACCTCCGCTTTCCCACCGTGCTGGCGGCGTGCCTGGCGCATGGTCTTGATCCACGGCAGGTGCCGCTGCCGGTGACGCCCGCCGCACATTTCCACATGGGCGGCATCGCTACCGACTTGGATGGGCGCAGCACATTGGCCGGCCTGCACGCGGTGGGCGAGGTCGCCTGCAACGGCGTGCATGGCGCCAACCGGCTGGCCAGCAATTCGCTGCTGGAAGGGGTGGCGTGCGGTCGCCGGCTCGGCGCCGCGCTGGCGATTGCCGCGCCGGTGCGCAGTGGGCCGGGCAGCCACCGCTGGGTCGAGCGTGGCGACGGTTTGTCACCGGCATCGCTGGCCGCGTTGCGCACGCTGCTGTGGCATGCCGCCGGTCCGGTGCGCGAGGCATCGTCATTGCGCGACGCATGGCGTGCCTGTGCGGCTGCCGCGGACGCCGGCTGGCAGATGCGTCTGGCCAGGTCGCTGCTGCGCGCGGCCGCGTTGCGCCGGCGCAGCCTCGGCGCGCATTGCCGGCTTGATCGCGGCTGCTCCGGCTGAAGCGGTGCGCTGCGGCGATATGCCCCACGCCGCAACGCCCGCCGTGGCCATTACCAGTGGCGCTGGTGACTCTCGTCAAGACGCGCGCAGACGCAGTTGTGCATACTGCAGCTTCCTCACCCAGCGAGCCTTCCATGACACGTCCATCTTCGTTCGATTACGAACAACTGCTGGCCTGTGGCCGTGGCGAACTGTTCGGCGACGGCAATGCGCGACTGCCCGCGCCGCCGATGCTGATGTTCGACCGCATTTCCCATATCGCCACCGAAGGCGGGGCGTATGGCAAGGGATTGATCCACGCCGAATTGGACATCCATCCGGAGCTGTGGTTTTTCGGCTGCCATTTCATCGGCGATCCGGTGATGCCCGGCTGCCTCGGGCTCGATGCGATGTGGCAGCTCAGCGGCTTCTTCCTGCCCTGGCTGGGTGAACCTGGTCGCGGTCGCGCGCTGGGCGTCGGCCAGGTGAAATTTTCCGGGCAGGTCATGCCGACGGCGAAGCTGGTGCGCTACGAGATCGACATCCGCCGCGTGATGCGCGGCAAGCTGCGGCTGGTGATCGCCGACGGCAAGACCTTCGTCGACGATCGCCTGATCTACGAGGCCAGCGACATGCGCGTGGGCCTGTTCCAGTCCACCGAGGGCTTTTGAGATGCGCCGCGTCGTGGTGACCGGCATGGGCATCGTGTCGTGCCTGGGCAACCAGCCGGCGACGGTGTCGAGCGCGCTCCGAGAAAGCCGCAGCGGCATTCGCGCGATGCCGGGCTACGCCGAGCTTGGCCTGCGCAGCCAGGTGGCGGGCGTGCCGGAGATCGACCTGGACGCCGAGATCGACCGCAAGCTGCGCCGCTTCATGGGTGACGCCGCCGCCTACGCCTACGTGGCGATGCGTTCGGCGATCGCCGATGCCGGGCTGGCCATCGAGCAGGTGTGCCACCCGCGCACCGGCGTGATCGCCGGCTCCGGCGGCGGCTCGCCGCGCTGGCAGATCGAAACCGGTGACCTGCTGCGCAACAAGGGCGTGCGCAAGGTCGGCCCGTTCATGGTGCCGCGCACGATGTGCTCCACCGTGTCGGCCACGCTGGCTACCGCGTTCGGCATTCTCGGCCTGAGCTACTCGATCGCCGCCGCCTGCGCCACCTCGGGGCATTGCATCGGCGCCGCGGCGGACCTGATCCGGCATGGCGCGCAGGACGTGATGCTGGCTGGTGGCGGCGAAGAGGAGCACTGGGGCATGACCGCGCAGTTCGACGCGATGGGCGCGCTGTCCACCGGCAGCAACGACACGCCGCAGCGGGCATCGCGCCCGTACGACGTCGCCCGCGACGGCTTCGTCATCGCCGGTGGCGGCGGCATGCTGGTGCTGGAGGAATACGAGCATGCCCGTGCGCGCGGCGCGCATATCCATGCCGAGCTGGTCGGCTACGGCGTCACTTCCGACGGTGCGGACATGGTGGCGCCGTCCGGCGAAGGCGCGGTGCGCTGCATGCAGATGGCGATGGCCGACCTGCGCGCGCCGATCGACTACCTCAACACGCATGGCACGGCCACACCGCTGGGCGACATCGTCGAGCTGCAGTCGGTGCGCAAGGTCTTCGCCGATGCGGTGCCGCCGCTGTCCTCGACCAAGGCGCTGACCGGTCATTCGCTCGGCGCGGCCAGCGTGCACGAGGCGATCTACAGCCTGCTGATGCTCAACGAAGGTTTCATCGCCGGCTCGGCCCATATTGACGAGCTTGACCCGCGCGCCGAAGGGTTCCCGATCGTGCGTGCGAGCCGCGATGCGCAGCTGCACACGGTGATGTCGAACAGCTTCGGCTTCGGCGGCACCAACGCCAGCCTGGTGTTCGCCAAGGTGTGATGGCAACACCTGCGCTGCCGCCGCAGGGCCCGCCAGCGGGTCCTGCACACGGGCGGCCACCCTTGCCTTTCACCACTCCCATCCTCCGGAAGAGCGCCATGCCATCCATCCCAGCCTCACGCCCATCGACCTTTGGCGAGGAACTTGCCAACAGCATCAGTCATGGCCTCGGTGTGTTGCTGGCCATCGTTGGCTTGCCGGTACTGATCGTCAACGCGGTGCGCATCGGCAGCACCGCGGCGATGGTGGGGGCGGCCGTGTTCGGCGGCAGCGCGATCCTGCTGTACATGGCCTCGACGCTGTATCACGCGGTATCGCACGAGCGGGCCAAGGCGTGGCTGCAGCGGCTGGACTACGGCGCGATCTATCTGCTGATCGCCGGCACCTACACGCCGATCGCACTGGGCGTGTTGCGTGACAGCTGGGGCCTGGCCCTGCTCGGCGTGATCTGGAGCCTGGCGCTGCTCGGGCTGGTGTTCAAGCTGGTGGTGGGCGCGCGGTTCGAGCGGCTGTCCACCGCGCTGTATGTGGCGATGGGCTGGATGGCGCTGATCGCGATCCGGCCGCTGTGGCTGCATATGCCGACGGGCGGGTTGATCCTGCTGTTCGGCGGTGGCGTGGCGTATACGCTGGGCGTGGTGTTTTTCATGCTGCACGAACGGCTGCGCTACAGCCATTTCATCTGGCACCTGTTCGTGCTGGCCGGCACCGGCTGCCACTACGCCACGGTGTTGCGTTACGCGTACTGAGCGGCGGCGTTCATGCCGGCGCTTCGGTCATGCGCATGCCCGGCTCGCCGTGCCAGTAGCCGTTGCGCGCGCCGATGCGTGGCGGCGCCACCGGTGAGCGGCGGGCGAGGTGGAAGTGCGCCACCATCTCGGCCATGCCTTCGGCCTGCGGATACAGCCGCAAGATGTCCACGCCAAGTTCGCGCAGCACCGGCAGCTCGGGGCCGAGGTCGGTGATCTCCTCGCCCTGGATCTGGATGCCGTTGATGCGCAGGAACGGCCGGCCCTCGCGGGTGGCCAGCGGCATGCCGTCGGGATAGTCGATGCAGCGGAAGCCGCACTGGTCTTTCGCCACGTCTAGTGCGCGTGCGGTGAAGCAGCGTGCGGAGAAAGCCAGCGGCAGCCGGCCGAACGCGATCACTTCGAGCTCGGGCATCGTCCTGCCTTCGGCCTGCATCGCCTCGCGCAATTCGCGCAGCAAGGTGTGGCCTTGTTCGACACCCGGCACCCAGCGGCGCAGGCCGTCTTCCATCAGCATCGCCAGCGCCTGGTGGTTGTACACGTTGAGCGTGGGGCCGGCCACGAACGGCACGCCGCGCTCGCGACACAGCTGCACCGCGGACAGGTCGTTCGCCTCGATCCAGCAGTCGCCGTGATCGACCAGCCGCTGCAGTGCGCCCAGTTCGGACTCGGCTTCGATCAGCGCCAGCGAGGACAGCACGATCTGCTTGCCGCTGCGGGCAAGCTCGGCGGCCAGCGCGATCCAGTCGCGCGTACCGAGTTCGCGCCGCTTGCTGCATACCGTCTCGCCCAGATAGATGACGTCGACCGGCCAGTCGGCGGCCTCGCGGTAGAACGCCAGCGTGCGTTCGCGCGGCCAGAAATACTGCAGCGGTCCGAGGCTCAGTTTCATCGTCGTCATCGTCAATGCCAGGAGCGGTGATAGGGGCCGAGCGTGGTCTGGTGACCCTCGGCGTGTTTCGACAGCGACTGCTGCCAGCCGGGCTGCAGGCTCCAGCTGGCGGGAGCGTCGCGGTAGCGGTCCAGCGCCGCACGCCAGGTGCGGGTGACCGAACCCACATACGCCACGCCGCGCTGGCGCCCCTCGATCTTCAGCGCCGCCACGCCGGCCTGCGCCAGTCGCGGCAGCAGCTCCAGCGTGTTCAGGCTGGTCGGTTCCTCCAGCGCGTGGAAGATCTCGCCGCCGACTTCGAAGCGGCCCTTGCACACGGTCGGATAGCCGGCCGGTTCGCGCGGTTCGAAACGGTCCATCAGCACCTGGTTGAGGCGCACGCTGCGGCGGCCGTCGTCGTGTTCCTCCCAGCGCACGAAGCTGGCCGGCGAACACACGCCGTGGCGGTTCGGCGAGGCGCCAGTGACGTAGCTGGACAACTGGCAGCGGCCCTCGACCATGATGCACAGGCTGCCGAACGCGAACACCTCCAGCGGCACCGGCGAGCCTTCGCACAGGCGTTCGACCTGCTGGATCGACAGCACCCGCGGCAGCACCGCGCGGCTGATGCCGAAGCGCTCGTAGGCATAGCGCAGCGCCGGCGCGGTGGTGGCCGAACCTTGTACCGACAGATGCCGCTTGAGTGATGGATGCGTGCGCGTGGCGTAGTCGAGCACGGCCATTTCGGCGGCAATGATCGCGTCGCAGCCGAACTCGGCGGCCTTGTCCACCGCGCTGTACCACTGCGGCAGGCGCGCGCTGTCGGGATAGGTGTTCAGCGCCAGGTAGACCTGCCTGCCGCGCTGGTGCGCGTAGGCGATGCCATCGCGCAGTTCGTCGTCGCTGAAGTTCAGCCCGGGGAAGGCGCGGGCGTTGGTCTGGTCGCGGAAGCCCGCGTAGACCGCATCGGCGCCGGCGTCGATCGCCGCTTGCAGCGCCGGCAGGTTGCCGGCAGGACAGACCAGTTGCATGAGCACCTCGAAGCTGGGAGTTCGGGGCGCATCGTGGCGGTTGCCCGGGGCGGCTGCGTTGACGTGGATCAGCCCGGATCGTGTCGGAGGACCGATCCTGACCGAACGGACGCGTCAGCCGGTGCGGCGCGTGCGACCGGGTGCCGACCGCGCGCGCCGGTTCCTTGCACCGCGCGAGTCGGTGTCGGTTGCGCAGTAGATGCCGTACAGCGTGGCGATGATGGCGTGCGCGGGGCCCGCGGGCAGGGTGTACCAGACGGTTTGCGCTTCGCGCCGGGTACTGACCAGGCCTTCGTCGCGCAGCCGGGCCAGGTGCTGGGACAGCGCCGACTGGCTGAGTTCGGGCAGTTGCTCGTTGATCTGTCCCACCGACATCTCGCCGTCCAGCAGCAGGCACAGCATGCGCAGTCGCTGCGCATTGCCCAGCGTCTTGAGCAGCTGCGAGGCCTCTTCGGCGCGCGACTGCATGAGGTCCAGATCCGCATCGGCCGGCATGTTCATCGGGTGAACCTTCTTGGTGTGTGCGATTGCCTGTTTCATGGAGTTGACTTTACCATGGAAGTCTAATTAAGATAAGTCTAATTTAGATGAAATTGATTTGTCCGGACGGACCTGGCCAGCGGCTGCTGGCCTCCCGCCGGTTTCCACCCCATCGCAGGAGTTCCGCCATGAATGTCGATCGCATCGTTCTGGGTTTCGCCGGCACCGTCGTGCTGGTGGGTATCGCGCTGGCGCATTTCGTGGCGCCCGGCTGGATCTGGCTCCCGGTGTTCGTGGGCGCCAACCTGCTGCAGTCCTCGTTCACCGGCTTCTGCCCGCTGGCGATGCTGCTGCGCAAGCTGGGCCTGAAGCCCGGTTGCGCCTTTCCGTCCTGAGTGGCATTGCGTCGAGCCGAGGTGAACCATGTATTACATCGTTGAAACAGCCAAGACGCCGGAACAGGCCGCCGCGGACCTGGCCGAAGCGGTCGTACGCAACGGCTTCGGCGTGCTGCACGTGCACGATCTGGGCGCCACCCTGCGCAGCAAGGGCGTCGCGTTCGAGCGCCAGTGCAAGGTGTTCGAAGTGTGCAATCCGCAGCAGGCGGCCAGCGTGCTGGCGGCGGACATGCGGCTGAACATGGCGCTGCCTTGCCGCATTTCGGTCTACACCGACGGCGGCAAGACCTGGATCGGCATGATCCGGCCGGTGCCGATGCTGGGCATGCTCTCGACCGATCCCGCTCTGGTGGCGACGGCGGGCGAAGTGGAGCAGGTCGTCACGCGCATCATCGACGAGGCCCGGTGAAGTGCCGCGGCCGTGCCGGCGTCCCGCGGCGCCGAGACCAGGTCCGATCCCTGCGCGAAGTCCATGCGGGTCTTGCCGGCACCAGCCATTGCCCGCCGAGTTGACCAGGCTCAAGTCCTCCCCGGCCCTGATGGCACATGCTGTCAGCATCCCCTCTGAGCAGGAGACTGCCATGTGCGACGTCGTCATCGTTGGTGCGGGTCTGGGCGGCATGAGCGCCGCCTATGAAATCAAGGCCGCGTTGGGGAGTGCCCATCGCGTCACGGTGGTCGGTGAGGGTGGCCTGTTCTCGTTCACGCCATCCAACCCATGGGTCGGCATCGGCTGGCGCGAGCCTGCCGATGTGCAGATCGATGCCGCGTCGGCGCTGGGCCGGCACGACATCACGTTCGTCGACTCGCCGGCCAGCGCGGTTCGTCCGACGGAAAACCGCGTGCAGCTGCAGGATGGCCGCGAGCTGCAGTACGACTACCTGGTCATCACCACCGGTCCGCGCCTGGCCTTCGACGAAATTCCGGGGCTGGGACCGCTAGCCGGTTACACGCAATCGGTCTGCACCACGGCGCATGCGACCGCCGCCTGGAAGGCATACGAGGAGTTCCTGAAAGCGCCCGGTCCGGTGGTGATCGGCGCCGCGCAGGGTGCGAGCTGCTTCGGTCCGGCCTACGAGTTCGCGATGATCCTCGACACCGATTTGCGCCGGCGCAAATTGCGCGATCGGGTACCGATGACGTTCGTCACGCCGGAGCCGTACATCGGCCACATGGGGCTCGGCGGCGTCGGCGATTCCAAGGGCTTGCTGGAGAAGGAGCTGCGCCAACGCCATATCAAGTGGATCACCAACGCACGCATCGACAAGGTCGAACCCGGAGTGATGCAGGTCAGCGAGCATGACGCGCACGGCCAGGTGCTGGAGACTCACGCGTTGCCGTTTGTCTACTCGATGGTGATCCCAGCGTTCACCGGCGTGGCCGCGGTACGCGGCGTCGAGGGACTGGTCAATCCGCGCGGCTTCGTGCTGATCGACAAGCACCAGCGCAATCCGGCGTTTCCGAACATCTTCTCCGCCGGCGTGTGCGTGGCGATCCCGCCGGTGGAGGTGACGGCAGTGCCGACCGGGGCGCCCAAGACCGGCTTCATGATCGAATCCATGGTCAGTGCGCTGGCCGCCAACATCAAGGCCGCCATCGACGGCAAGCCCGCCACCGCCGAGGCGACCTGGAACGCGGTGTGCCTGGCCGACATGGGCGACAGCGGCGCGGCGTTCGTGGCCATTCCGCAGATCCCGCCGCGCAATGTCACCTGGGCGAAGCAGGGCAGGTGGGTGCATCTGGCCAAGGTCGCATTCGAGAAATACTTCATGCGCAAGATCCGTTCGGGCAACACCGAGCCGGTCTACGAAAAGTACGTGATGAAAGCCCTCGGCATCGAGCGGCTCAAGCCGGGGACCCAGCCCGGTGGCGCGATTCCACCCCGATGACACACCGAGAGTCCATTTCCATGAGATCTGTCCCGCACCTGGTCGCCTTGTCGCTGGTTGTCATCGCGCTGGCCGGCTGCGGCAACCGCAATCCGCCGGCTGCCACGCAGAGCCCGCCACCGGCGCTGGCCAGCGTCGTCGTGCATGCCCAGACGGCGCATGACGAACAGGTCTGGGACGGCGTGGTGGAGGCAGTGAACCAGGCCACGATCACGGCGCAAACCAACGCGCGGGTGCTCGAGTTGCCGCATGACGTCAACGATATCGTCGCCAAGGGCGATGTGTTAGTGCGCTTTACCGACGTCGAGCAGAAGTCGGCGCGCAGCGCGGCACAGGCGCAGGTCGCTTCGGCCGCTGCGACCTACAAGGAGGCTGCCGCGTCGTACAAGCGCATCGACGCGGTCTACGCGAAGGGCTTCATCTCCGCGGCACAGATGGATCAGCAGCGTGCTCAGCGCGATGCGGCACAGGCAGCGCTGGCATCGGCTCGGGCCCAGCTCGATCAGGTGGGCCAGGCACTGGACTACACGGTGCTGCGCGCGCCCTATGCGGGCATCATCACCCGCCGCTACGTGCAGGTGGGTGAGGCCGTGCAGGCGGGTCCGCCATCGCCGCAGCCATTGATCACGATACAAGCGCTGGACGACCTGCGCGTCAACGTGCAGGTGCCGCAGAGCGCGGTCGATGCCATCCGCCATTTTCATGCGGCCGAGGTGCTGCTCGGCGGCGGCGCTCGACGAGTTGCCGCCAGCAGCATCAGCGTGTTTCCGTATGCCGACCCGAATACGCATACCTTCAATGTGCGGCTGCAGTTGCCCGCTGGCGACACCGGCCTGTACCCGGGCATGACGGTAAAGGTCGCCTTCGCCACCGGCGAGGCGAAACGCCTGCTGGTGCCGGCCAGCGCGCTGGTGCAGCGTGGCGAGTTGCTGGGCGTGTACGTGCTCGATGAACACGGTGCGGCGTTGCGCCAGTTGCGTATCGGTCATCGCTACGCAGACCAGGTCGAAGTACTGGCCGGGCTCGACGACGGCGAACGGGTCGCCACCGATCCGGCCGCCGCCGCGCGCTGGCTGACCGAGAGCCGGCACGGAGTCGCGCCATGAGCGAGCCACGGCTCGGCTTCTCCGGCCGCATCGCCCGCACATTCCAGCGTTCGCCGCTGACGCCGATCCTGGCGATCGCGGCCCTGCTGCTTGGCCTGGTCGCGGTGATGATCACGCCGCGCGAGGAAGAGCCGCAGATCGACGTGACCATGGCCAACGTGATGGTGCCGTTCCCCGGCGCCGACGTGCACGACGTCGAGAACCTGGTGGCTTATCCGCTGGAGCAGAAGCTGGCCGAGCTCGAAGGCGTCAAGCACGTCTACTCGATGAGCCGGCCCGGCATGGCGGTAATCACGGTGGAGTTCCAGGTCGGCGTGCCGCGGCAGACCGCGATCGTGCGGCTGTACAACCAGGTGTTCCAGAACCAGGGCTTCGTGCCGCCCAACCTGGGCGTGGGCCAGCCGCTGGTGCGGCCGATGGGCATCGACGACGTGCCGGTGATGGCGCTCACGCTGTGGAGCGACGACCCCGCGCAAGGTCCGACCCAGCTGGCCGAGGTCGCGCATACACTGGAAACCGAATTGAAGCGCGTGCCCGGCACGCGCGACGTCTACACCATCGGCGCGCCCGAGCGGGCGGTGGTGGTGAATCTGGATGCGGCGAAACTGGCCGCCTACGGCATGGCGGTCGGCGACCTGGCGAATGCCTTGCGCGCGGCCAATGTGGTGACCCAGGCTGGCGATCGCGTGACGGGCAATCACAATGTGCCGGTGACCGCCGGGCGTTTTCTCGCCGACGCGGCGGATGTGGCGCAACTGGTGATCGGCCTGAAGAACGGCCAGCCGGTGTTCCTCTCCGACGTGGCCACGATCCATCAGGGCGCCGACCTGCCCAGCCGCTATGTCTGGTTCGGCGCACCCGCCGGCAAGGCCGGCCCCGCTGCCGGCAACGCAGCGGCGGTGACCATCGCGGTGGCGAAGAAGCCCGGTACCAACGCCGCCGACATCACCGGCGCGATCCGTGCGCAACTGCATGTGCTCGAAGGCGTGGTGATTCCCGCAGGCGTGCACGTCACGGTGACCCGCGACTACGGCCAGACCGCCACCGACAAGGCGGACAAGCTGATCCACAAGCTGATCTTCGCCACCTTCTCGGTGGTGCTGCTGGTGCTACTGGCGATGGGCTGGCGCGAGGCGATCGTGGTCGGCAGCGCGGTGGTCATCACCCTGGCGCTGACCTTGTTCGCGTCGTGGGCGATGGGCTTCACCATCAACCGCGTCTCGCTGTTCGCGCTGATCTTCTCGATCGGCATCCTGGTCGACGATGCGATCGTGGTGGTGGAGAACATCCACCGGCACATGGCGCTGGGCGGGCGCACCCTGCGCGAGGCGATTCCCGCGGCGGTCAGCGAGGTCGGCGGGCCGACCATCCTGGCCACCTTCACGGTGATCGCCGCCTTGCTGCCGATGGCCTTCGTGTCCGGGCTGATGGGGCCGTACATGCGGCCGATTCCGATCAACGCCTCGGCCGGCATGCTGCTGTCGCTGGCGGTCGCGCTGATCGTGACGCCATGGCTGGCGCTCAAGCTGCTTGGCCATCACCGCCACACCGACGCTGCGCCGACCGCCAGTCATGCCGCCGGCGACGGCCGCCTGCACCGTGTGTTCCATCGGCTGATGCTGCCGTTCCTCGACGGCGACCGCGCGCCGCGCCGGCGCCGCCTGCTGTTCGCCGCGATGGGCGTGCTGGTGCTGGCCGCCGTGGGCCTGGTGGTGGTCAAGGCGGTGGTGCTGAAGATGCTGCCGTTCGACAACAAGTCCGAGTTCCAGATCGTGGTGGACATGCCCGAGGGCAGCACGCTGGAACGCACCAACCGCCTGCTCGGCGAGCTGGCGCAGAGCCTGGCCGGCGTGCCCGAAGTGAAGGACTGGCAGGGCTATGCCGGTACCGCCGCGCCGATCACCTTCAACGGATTGGTACGCCAGTACTACCTGCGCAGCGGTCCGATCGTCGGCGACCTGCAGGTGAGCCTGGTCGACAAGAGCGAACGCTCGCGCCAGAGCCACGCCATCGCGCTGGCCGTGCGGCCGGCGCTGGCCCGCATCGGCGCACGCTACGGTGCTTCGGTGAAAGTGGTCGAGGTGCCGCCCGGCCCGCCGGTGCTCGCACCGATCGTGGCCGAAGTCTACGGACCGGACTACGCCGGCGTGCGCCGCACGGCGCGCGCGCTGGAGCGGAAATTCAAAGCCAACCCCGACATCGTCGATGTCGACACCAGCGTGGAGGCGGATGCGCCGCGCGAGGTGCTGGTGGTCGATCGCGCACGCGCGGCGCGGCTGGGGCTGGATCAGGCATCCATCGCGCAGGTGTTGCGCACCGCATTGTCCGGTGACGATGCGACCTGGCTGATGGATGGTCACGCGAAATACGCGGTGCCGATACGCCTGCGCCTCGACGCCGGCGACCAGGCCGCGATGAACCAGTTGCTGGCGTTGCGCGTGCGTGCGCAGAGCGGTGCTCTGGTGCCGTTGTCCGAGGTGGTCAGCGTGCAGGCGGCGAACTGGGAGAAGGCGATTTATCACAAGGACCTGCTGCCCTATGCCGCGGTTACCGGCGACGATGCCGGCGCCACCGACAGCCCGTTGTACGGCATGTTCTCGCTGGTCGGCGAACTTCGCCACGAGCGGCTGGACGGCCAACTGCTGCAGCAGCACTTCATCGCGCAGCCCACCGACACCACCCGCCCCGCGGTGAAGTGGGATGGCGAGTGGCAGATCACGTTCGAGACGTTCCGCGACATGGGGCTGGCGTATTCGGTCGGCCTGCTGCTGATCTACCTGCTGGTGGTCGGCCAGTTCAAGAGCTATGTGGTGCCGCTGATCATCATGGCGCCGATCCCGCTGACCGTGATCGGCGTGATGCCGGGGCATGCCTTGCTAGGCGCGCAGTACACCGCCACCTCGATGATCGGCATGATCGCGCTGGCCGGCATCATCGTGCGCAATTCGATCCTGCTGATCGACTTCATCAACCACGCGCTGGCCGCCGGACAGCCGTTGCGCGAGGCGGTGATCAACGCCGCGGCGGTGCGCGCGAAACCCATCGTGCTGACCGGGGTGGCGGCGATGATCGGCGGTTTCTTCATCGTCGACGACCCGATCTTCCAGGGCCTGGCGGTGTCGCTGATCTTCGGCATCCTGGTGTCGACCGCACTGACCCTGCTGGTGATTCCGCTGCTGTATTACGTATGGCTGCAGCGCCATCCGCTACCCGAAACATCCAGCGCCGAAGGAGCGTGAGCATGAGCGAGACCCAGGAATTCACGCTTACCCTGACCCAGGAATCGGATTACGTTTTCCGCATCGAATTCGACGACACCGCGATCCCCGCGCTGCACACCGACGAATCCGCGCCGCTGGGCAACGACACCGGTCCGAACCCGTCGCGCATGCTGGTCGCCGCCGTGGCCAACTGTCTGAGTGCCAGCCTGTTGTTCTCGCTGCGCAAGTTCAAGAACCATCCGGGCAGCATCGTGACCCGGGCGAAGGCGCGGCTGGAGCGCAACGAGCACAAGCGCCTGCGCGTGGCGCATGTCGACGTGGCGATCGAGCTGCCGGAGGCCGCTGCCGACTACGTGCAGATCGAGCGGCTGCTGGCGCAGTTCGAGGACTTCTGCATCGTCACCGAAAGCGTGCGTCACGGCATTGCGGTGGACGTCATCGTGCGCGACGGTAGCGGTGTACAAGTACATCCTGCAGTGTCCGCTTGATGTACGCGTAACCGGGCGGCGCCCAGCAGCGCCACCCGCCCTTGCTGCGGATCACTGACTGCGTGTCGAAAGGAAAGGGCGCTCAAGGAAGACACGAGCGCCCCAAGGTATGCTCGGGCGTCCTTAGATCAGAAGCGGTAGCCGAAGCTCAGGCCGTAGACCCAGGGGTTCACCTTCGCCGTGCCCACGTTGGCGCCGTCGACATGCACATCGCCCTTGATGCCGATCCAGCGCACGTCGGCGGTCAGCAGCCAGCGCTCTGACAGTTTGACGTCGACGCCTGCGTGCGCGGCCGCGCCCCAGCTGTTGTCGATCTTCACCTTGGCGCCTTGCAGCAGGCCTTCACCCTTGGTGCTGAAGAAGCGTGTGTAGTTGATGCCGGCGCCGACGAACGGCGACACTTGCGCATCAGGCATGAAGTGATAGTTCACGCCAAGCACGGGCGGCAACTGCTTGGTGCTGGCCACCTTCTGGCCATCAAGCTTGATTTCGTGTTTGAACGGCAACGCGGCGAGTACCTCGACGCCCCAGGACGGAGCGAACAGGTATTCGAGGCTGGCGGTCGGCTTGGTGTCGCTGTCGATGCTGGCCTTCATGCCGGCGAGATGACCGTTGTCCGACTGGGGATTGATGGTGTGCGCCCCGAAACGGACCACCCAGGAATCGGTGTCGGCGGCGTGCGCGGCGGATACTGCGCCAGCGGCGAGGGCGGTGGCGATAAACAGGGAAAGCAGGAATTTCATGTTGTTGTCCTTGGTTGGTGTGTGCCGCGCGCATTCTCCGAAACAGCACATCAGGACAATTGACCCAGGTCAGTTTCACCGGCGGGGAGCCAGGTTCGCGACGTTACGCCACAGGTCTGCGCACGCGGCAGTTCGCCGTCGCGCGCGGAAATCTGCCGGCGACTTGATCGTGATCAAAATCAATCGAGGCGGAAGAGAAACAATGCACCGGTATCGGGCTTCACCCATTCGGGCATCACTCATCCGGGCTTCACTCATCTTGGTCAGGACGCCACGTCATGCATGACATCAACGTTGTCGATCTGTCACGTCTGCAATTCGCGCTCACTGCGCTTTACCACTTCCTGTTTGTCCCGCTGACGCTGGGCCTGTCTTTTCTGCTGGCCGCCATGGAGACGGTTTACGTCACCACCGGCAAGCCGATCTACCGGGAGATCACCCAGTTCTGGAGCAAGCTGTTCCTGATCAACTTCGCTCTCGGCGTGGCCACCGGCCTCACCATGGAGTTCGAGTTCGGTACCAACTGGTCGTTCTATTCCAGCTTCGTCGGCGACATCTTCGGCGCGCCGCTGGCGATCGAGGGCCTGATGGCCTTCTTCCTCGAGGCGACCTTCATCGGCCTGATGGTGTTCGGCTGGAAGCGGTTGAAGCGGGGACAGCATCTGGCGGTCACCTACATGGTGGCGTTCGGCTCCAACCTGTCGGCGTTGTGGATCCTGATCGCCAACAGCTTCATGCAGACGCCGACGGGCGCGAGCTTCAACCCGGTGACGATGCGCATGGAGCTGAGCAGCCTGACCGAGCTGATCTTCAATCACGATGCGCAGGCCAAGTTCGTGCATACCAGCATCGCCGGTTACGTCACCGGAGCGATCTTCGTGGCCGGCGTCAGCGCCTGGTATCTGCTGAAGCGGCGTCATGTCGAGCTGGCCCGCCGCTCGTTCCGCATGGCCGTGCTGTTCGGCGTGCTCGCCACCGCCGGGGTGATCACCCTGGGTGATGCGCTGGGCTTCATCGGCGGCCAGGCCCAGCCGACCAAGCTGGCGGCGATGGAAGGCCTGTGGAAGAGCGAGCCGGCGCCGATGCCGTTCAACCTGGTCGCGTTTCCCTCGCAGAAAGATCAGGTGAACCGCGGCCAGCTGCAGGTGCCGTATGCGCTGTCGCTGCTGGTCACCCACTCCATGGATGGCACCGTTCCCGGGGTCGACCGGCTGCAGCAGGACGCGATCGCACGCATCCGCAACGGCATTCCGGCGGTGGCGGCCTTGCAGTCGCTCTCCGCCGCACCCGGCGATGCCTTCGCGCTGGCCACCTTCCACGCGCACGAGAAGGACCTCGGCTATGGCTTCCTGGTGCAGCGTTACGCAGCGGACGTGACCCAGGCCACTGATGCGCAGATCGCCACCGCGGCGCGCGACACCATCCCGCAGGTGGCACCGATCTTCTGGTCGTTCCGCGTGATGGTGCTGATGGGCTTGCTGATGCTGGCGTACTTCGTGCTGGCGGTGATCTACAGCATGCGCAACAACATCGAGCACCAGCGGTGGTTCCTGAAGATCGCCGTGTGGATGATTCCGGTGCCCTTCCTGGCCTGCGAGATGGGCTGGCTGGTGGCCGAGCTTGGACGCCAGCCGTGGACGGTCTACGGCATGCTGCCGACCTGGATGTCCGCATCCACGCACGGCGTCGGCTACATGATCTTTTCGCTGATCGGATTCGTGGGCTTGTACACCGCATTCATCGTCGCCGAGATGTATCTGATGGTGCGCGCCATCCGCATCGGCCCCGATCAATCCCATTCCGGCGAGGGCGCCGGTCTACTCACAGACACGTCGCAGGCCGCCCGCTTGGCCGGCTACGCGCAGGAGGCTTGAGCGATGGAAACGTACGCACTGCTTCAAATCACCTGGTGGCTCCTGCTCGGCGTGCTGCTGATCGGCCTGGCCGTGATGGTGGGCATGGACATGGGCGTGGGCACCATCCTGCGCTACGTCGGCCGCACCGACCTCGAGCGTCGCGTCGCGCTGAACATCATCGGTCCGCACTGGGAGGGCAATCAGGTGTGGTTCGTGCTCGGCGGCGGCGCGGTGTTTGCCGCCTTTCCGCTGATCTATGCCACCGCGTTCTCGGGCTTCTACGTGGTGATGATGCTGCTGCTGTGGAGCATGATCATGCGTCCCCTCGGTTTCGAGTACCGCAGCAAGCTGCCGTCCGAAGCGTGGCGCAATACGTGGGACTGGGCGCTGTTGGTCAGCGGCCTGGTGCCGATGGTGGTGTTCGGCGCCGCGTTCGGCAACCTGTTCCACGGCGCGCCGTTCCAGTTCAGCTGGAATCTGACTTCGACCTATACGGGGTCCTTCCTCGGGCTGCTCAATCCGTTCGCGATTCTGTGCGGTCTGCTGTCGGCGGCGTTGTCGGTATTCATGGGCGCGGTCACCGTGATGAACGGCGCCGAAGGCGTCATCCACGCACGAGCCCGCACCTTGGCCAGGGTGTCGTCGGTGCTCGCGATCGTGCTGTTCGCGATCGGCGGTTTCTGGGTACGCGGCATGCAGGGCTTCGTGCTGACCAGCGGCCCGGCCGCGGGTATCGCGCAGACACCGTTGCAACAGAACGTGTCGCTGCTCGATGGTGCATGGTTCGCCAACTTCCATGCCTATCCGGTGCTGTGGCTGGTGCCGGCGCTGGGCTTTGCCGGCATGCTGCTGGGCCTGCTCGCTGCCGGCGCAAGACGCTCGCATCTGGCCTGGTGGCTGGGCGCGGTGGCCTGGCTCGGCGTCATCGGCACGGCGGGTACGGCACTGTTCCCGTTCCTGCTGCCGTCCAGCAGCACGCCGGCGCAGAGCCTCACGGTGTGGAATTCCAGTTCCAGCCAGCTCACCCTGACCTGGATGGTGGGCTTTGCCGCGGTCTTCGTGCCGCTGGTCGTCTGGTACACCAGCTGGGCTTTCTACGTGATGCGCGGAAAGGTCAAGGCCGAACATGTCTCCGCCGACGAACACGCTTACTGAGGATCCGCCATGAAAACCTTTCTGCAATTCATTCTCTTCATGGCCATGGCGGCGGTGGTGATCCTCATGGCCATCGTGCTCGGCGAGCTGGGCGCATGGTATTTCGCCTGGCTGGTCGGCACCGGCATGATCGTGCTGATCACCGCGGCCGGCGGCGCGTTGCTCGATGCGCAGGATGAGCATGCTGCGCATGCGGCGAGCATCAAAACCGGAGATGCGTGAATCCCGCTCCTGAACTAGTGTGATGGGGGCCGGCTTTGCGCCGGCTTCCGCATTTCGGAATCCTCGATGGCCATCTCGCCGACTGCCTGGCTGCGCGAACAGTCCCATCCCGTGCGTCGCCTGCTGACGGCGGGTATCGCCGCAGGCGCCGCGCAGGCGGTGCTGATGTGCGGGGGCGCCTGGCTGGTGGCCCACGTGCTGGCCGAGGCGATCTTCGCCGGGCGCCGCCTTGGCGAACTGTGGCCGGCCCTGGCCGCGCTGCCGCTGCTGGCCGCCGCCCGCTTCGCGCTCACGCTGCTGCAGCGGCAGGTCACGTTCGAGGCGGGTGCCCGGGTCAGCGCCAGCGTGCGCTCGACGCTGGAGGAACGGATGCGCCGGCTGGGGCCGCGCTGGGCCGCGCAGCAATCGAGCGGCGACATGGTCACGCGCTTGGTCGACGGGGTCGATGCGCTCATCCCGTACTACGCCGGCTATCTGCCGCAAGTCGCCTTGGCCGCGCTGATACCGGCGGTGATCTTGCTCGTCGTGCTTGTGGCCGATCCATGGTCGGCTCTGGTGCTGCTGCTTACCGCGCCGCTGATTCCGCTGTTCATGGTGCTGGTGGGACGCGCAGCCGAGCAGGCCAGCCAGCGCCGCTGGCTGCGTCTGCGCCGGATGGGCGCGCGGTTCATGGATGCGCTGTCGGGCCTCACCACCTTGCGTCTGTGCCGCGCGACGGCCCGCGAGCAGGCGCTACTGGAAGCCACCGGCGAAGCGTACCGACAAGAGACCATGGCGGTACTGCGGATCGCCTTCCTGTCCGCGCTGGTGCTGGAGTTCTTCGCCACCGTCAGCATCGCCGTGCTGGCGGTGCTGATCGGCTTTCGCCTGATGTGGGGCACGCTCGCCTTCGGGCCCGGCCTGTTCGTGCTGCTGCTGGCGCCGGAACTATTCATGCCGTTGCGCGCACTGGGTACGCAGCGGCATCGGCGGATGGAAGCGGCCGCCGCGGCCGAGGACCTGATCGCGCTGCTGGCCGTCCCGGCAGAGGAGGCAGCGGTCGCGGCCGGCCCGTCGCCGCAGGTGTTCGCCGCGGCCGGAATCGGCATCGCGCTTGAGCAGGTCAGCTTCGGCTATACGTCCGATCGCCAGGTGCTGCATGATCTCGAGCTGAGCGTCGAAGCTGGCACCCGGCTGACCGTGGTCGGCGCGAGCGGCAGCGGCAAAAGCACGCTGCTCCATCTGCTGATGGGGTTTGCCGTGCCGCAGAGCGGCCGGATCCTGATCAACGGCGAGGACCTCACGACGCTGGCGCTGGCCTCGTGGCGCCGGCACATCGCCTGGGTGCCGCAACGCGTGCATGTCTTTCAAGGCACGCTGCGGGACAACCTGCTGATCGCCGCCCCGCAGGCCGATGCCAGGCAGCTGGAACGGGCCGTGCAGGCCGCGGCGCTGGTACCGGTCATCGCACGCCTGCGGCAGGGGCTGGATACGCCGCTAGGCGAACACGGACAGGGGTTGTCCGGCGGCGAACGCCAGCGTCTTGCGCTGGCCCGTGCCTGGCTGCGCGATGCGCCGCTGCTGCTGCTGGACGAGCCCACCCAGCATCTGGACGCCGCCACGGCGGCCGTCATCGACGGCGCCCTGGCCAAGCTGGCCGAGGGCCGCACGGTGATCCGCATCGCACACCGGCTGGATACTATCGCGGCCGACGAACAGGTGGCCGTGATGGCGGACGGTTGCATCGTGGAAGCGGGTACGGCGTCGGTGCTGCGTGCCTCGCATGGCGCCTTCGCGCGGCTGCTGGCGGCGGATCGCGCGGCATGAACGCTCGCCCTCCCGATCCTCGCGACGCGCCGTTCGCCGATTCCGGCCAAGTGCTGCGGCGCCTGCTCGGCCTCGCCCGCGGCCATCGTGGCTGGATGGCAGCCGGCGCCGCGCTGGCGCTGCTGAGTACGCTTTCAGGCATCGGCCTGCTCGCCGTATCCGGCCACTTCATCACCAGCATGGCGCTGGCCGGCGCCAGCGGCGCCGCGATCAACTACTACACGCCGGCGGCGCTGATCCGGCTGCTGGCGATCCTGCGCACCGGTGGCCGTTACGCCGAGCGGCTGATCACCCATGAGGCCACGCTGCGCGTACTGGCACGGTTGCGCATATGGCTGTTCGGACGGCTGGTGCCGCTGGCACCGGCCGGGCTGGGCGGACTGCGCAGTGCCGAGCTGTTCTCCCGCTTGCGCGCCGATGTGGATGCGCTGGAACATGCCTATCTCGGGGTATTGATACCGCTGCTGGTCGCGCTGGTGGTGACAGGCATCGTGCTCGCCACGGCGCTGCTCTATCTACCCGTGCTGGCGCTGTGGCTGCTGTTGCCGATTGGTCTCGGTGGCGTGCTGCTGCCGCGATGGGCGATGAAAAAAGGCGCGGCGCCGGGCGCCACGGTAGTGGAGTGTGCGGAAACCCTGCGCACGCTGGCCGCCGATGGCCTGCGCGGACGCGCCGAGCTGGCGCTCTACGGTACCGAGTCTGCTCATGCCGAACGGATAGCTGCCGCCACCATTCGACTGCAACAGGCACGCCGGCAGACCAACCGGCTGGAGGCCATCAGCGGCGCCGGCGTGGCTCTTGCGGCGCAGCTCGCCGTCGTCGGAGTCCTCGTGTTCGGCCTGCCGGCCCTGCACACCGCAACGCTTGCACCGCCTGACCTGACCATGCTCGTGCTGCTCGCCATGGCGGCGTTCGATGCCATTGCTCCGTTGCCGGAAGCGTGGGCGCAACTCGGCGCAACGATGGCCTCCGCGCGCCGCGTATTTGCGTTGGCCGACACGCCGCCCCCGGTGATCGAGCCGCAAGCGCCGTCACCGGTGGTCCATGACGATGGCTTGTCCATCCGCCGCTTGCGGCTGAGCTACGGTGCGCTGGAGCCATGGGTGCTGGATGGCGTGGATCTCGACCTGCCGCAAGGGCATCGCCTGGCCGTGGTCGGCCCATCAGGGGCTGGCAAGAGCAGTCTGGTCGGCGCACTGCTTCGATTGTATCCGTACCAGGGATCGATCACGCTTGGTGGCACGCCGCTCGATACCTGGCAGGGCGACGACGTGCGCGCCCGCATCGCGGTGGTCGACCAGCAGCCCTATCTTTTCGACGCCAGCCTGCGCAACAACTTGTGCATCGCGCGTCCCGACGCCACCGATGAGCAGCTGAAAAAGGTGATCGTGCAGGCCCAGCTGGACGGCTATGTGGCGAGCCTGCCGCAAGGTCTGGATACCTGGGTGGGCGAAAACGGTGTCCGCGTCTCCGGCGGTGAAGCGAGGCGCATCGCGATCGCTCGCGCGCTGCTCGCGGATGCGCCGATCCTGGTACTAGACGAACCCACCGAAGGCCTGGATGCCGGCACCGCGGCGCAGCTTTACCAGGCGCTGGCAGCAGCCATGGCGGGGCGCAGCGTCTTGCTGATAACGCATCGTCTCGGTGGCCTGTCCACCCTGGTAGACGAAGTGGCGACCATGCGCCATGGCCGCATCATCGAATGTGTTCCCACAGCTGTCTATCTGGGCGTCTTCTCCGGTGCGGAGCGTGCTTCTGCCGCCTCGCCGGCCGGCCAGGTCACGGGCATATGACATCGATCCAAGCCTCTGCGCGCGACGACTGGCGTGTCGCGCTATTGATGTGAGTCAGTGGAGGCTGCGTCGTCGCACGCTAGCATGCTTCCATCCGCGGAGTCCGCGCCGCCTGCTGGAGTTTCCTGCATGAAATTCATGAAAGCCGTTCTTGCCCTGGCGTGTGGCCTCAGTCTGGCCATGACGGCCTACGCTGCTCCCGGGCACGTCCATGAGAGCCATGCGGCGCATGCCGCCACGACAGCCGTATCGACACCGGCGCAGCGCTGGACACCCGATGCGTCGCTGCGCGACGGCATGCGCCGCGTGCATGCCGCGGTCGACGAGCTGCGCCACTACGAGATGGGCCACATGAGCGCGCCGATGGCGGTGGATCGGGCCACCAGCGTCGAGGAGGCGGTGACCTTCATGTTCGCCCACTGCAAGCTGGCAGCCGAGCCCGATGCGGCGCTGCACGGCATCCTGGTGCCGCTGCTGAGCGCGGCACAGACGCTGAAGGCCGATCCGAAGAAGGTCGGGGCGGTGGCCGACATGCGCGCGGCGATCGCGCACTATCCGCAGTACTTCAACGACCCGGGCTGGGACCAGCCGGCACCGGTCGAGCACGTGATGCACGACGAGCCCTGAGTCGTGGCGGCGGCAGGTCGTGGCTGCCGCGTATCACGTTGCCATCGGTGTGCGCGTGGCCTGCAGCGCCGCCCACAGCACATCGACGCGCCGTTCCACCGTGGCATCCGGCACGATCGGCCGGCTCCAGGTGCGCGTGGTTTCGGACGGCCATTTGTGGGTGGCGTCGATGCCGAGCTTGGAGCCGAGCCCGGCGACCGGGCTGGCGAAGTCGAGGTAGTCGATTGGGGTGTTCTCCACCAGCATCGTGTCGCGCGCCGGATCGACGCGGGTCGACACGGCCCAGATCACGGCAGACCAGTCGCGCACGTCGATGTCGTCGTCGGTGACGATCACGAACTTGGTGTAGGTGAACTGGCGCAGGTACGACCATACGCCCATCATCACGCGGCGCGCGTGGCCGGCGTACTGCTTGCGGATGCTGACCACGGCGATGCGGTAGGAACACGCCTCCGGCGGCAGATGGAAGTCCACGATTTCCGGAAACACCTTCTGCAGGATCGGCACGAAGATGTCGTTCAGCGCCAGCGCCAGCACCGACGGCTCATCGTGTGGCGCGCGGCCCATGTAGCTGCCGTGATAGATCGCCTCGCGACGCAGCCGCATGCGCTCGATGGTGAACACCGGGAAGTGATCCTGCGCGTTGTAGTAGCCGGTGTGGTCGCCGAACGGGCCTTCCAGCGCGGTGTCGCCGGGATGGATGAAACCTTCCAGCAGGATTTCCGCGCCGGCCGGCGCGTCGAGGCCAGTCATCTCGCTGCGCCACACACGCGTGCGCTGGCCGCGCAGCAAGCCGGCGAATTCGTATTCGGACAAGCTGTCCGGCACCGGCGCCACCGCTGCCAGCATCGTCGCCGGGTCGGCGCCGATCGCCACCAGCACGGGAAACGGTTGCTGCGGATGCGCGGCGCACCAGTCCGCGTAGTCGAGCGCGCCGCCTCGATGCGGCAGCCAGCGCATGATCACCCGGTTCGGGCCGATCACCTGCTGGCGGTAGATCGCCACGTTCTGGCGTGGCTTGCTGGTGCCGCGCGTGACCACCAGGCCGAACGTGATCAGCTTGCCGGCGTCGTCGGGCCAGCAGTGCTGGATCGGCAGGTGCGCCAGGTCGACCTCGCTGCCCTGCAGCGTCTCGTGTTCAAACGCGGCTTCGCGTACGCGTTGCGGCGCCACGTGTGCAAGTTGGGCCAGCTCCGGCCAGGTGGACAAGGCCTGCCGCAGGCTGGATGGCCAGCGTGGCTCCTTGATCGCCGCGAGCAGCTGGCCGAGCTCGCGCAGCGAGGCCAGCGGGCGTCCGGCCAGTGCCAGCTCGATCCGCCGGCGATGGCCGAACAGGTTGCCGAGCAATGCATGCGTTGCGCCGACCGGCTGTTCCATCAACAGCGCCGGTCCACCCTCGCGCAGCGCGCGCAGGCTCAGTGCGGTGGATTCCAGGTGCGGATCGACCACGGCAGCGACGCGCTGCAGTTGGTGGTCGCGCTCCAGCGACGCGAGAAAACTGCGCAGGTCGTGAAAGCTCACGGGACGGGGCGGCTGGGAATGGCCAGGCTGCCATCTTCGTCATCGCTGTCGATGAGCAGCTTGCGATGGATCGATTCCAGCGATCCGATCAGCCGTGCGCGCGCCTCGGCGGCATACGGGTTCTCGCGCTGGATCGCGGCGAACAGGTGGCCGGCATCGCCGCGCACTGCCGCCAGCATGTGCTTCAGGCCCTGGAACGACGGCGGTGCCAGCGTGATGTCGTCATCCACGCCCAGATCGACCAGACCTTTGGCAAGGAAGAACGCCAGCGCATGGGTGTTCGCCATGGCGCGGTCATGGCTGTCCGGGTCCTGCTCGATCACGTCGCAACCGAGCCCGGCGAACAGCTGGCGTGCCCGCGCCGCGGCTTGCGGGTGGCGCGCACTGGCGCAGATCACCGTGCGCAGCGGGCGCTCGTCGCGGGCCAGGCTGAGCGGACCGAACAGCGGATGCGTGCCGACATGCGCAATCTCCGCGCCAAGCAGTTCGTCCATCATCGCGCACGGATGCATCTTGACGCTGCCCACGTCGAGCACGGTCTGCCCCGCACGCAGTTGCGGGCGTAGCGTGCGCAAGGCATCACGCATCTGCGGCACCGGCATCGCCAGCACGATCCATGACGCGTCGTCGACCGCGGCGGACATCGACGCGGCGGCCAGCGCGGCGGGGACTTCAGCGTGCGGATCGAACGCGCGAACACGATGTCCCGCCTGCAGCAGCAACCCGGCAAAGGCCTGGCCAAAGCGGCCATAGCCCAGTACGGCGAAAGTCATCGCCGATTTTTCGACGTGGTGCGGAGCGATGGTGCTCATGCGGTGGGGCTGGTTGCCATCGGTGTGGTGCCGGTGGCCAGGCTCGCGCGCAGCGCGGCGTCCCATGGCGCGGTATCGATGTCGTGGGCGGCGAGCCACGACGGATCGAACAACGTCTGCGCGTAGCGTTCGCCGCGATCGCACAGCAGGCTGACGATGCTGCCGCGCTCGCCGCGTGCACGCATCGACGCAGCCAGCTGCAGGCAGGCCACGAAGTTGGTGCCGGACGAGCCGCCGTAGCGACGGCCCAGCAGTTCCTCCAGCAGCCACGCAGCGGCGATCGACGCGCTGTCGGGCACCTCGACGACGCGGTCGACCACGTCGAACAGGAAGCCGGGTTCGACCCGCGGCCGGCCAATGCCCTCGATCAGGGTCGGCTGGCTGGCCACGGCGAGCGGATCGCGCGTACGCCAGCCATGCACGAAGCCGCTGCCGGCCGGTTCGGCCACGCACAGGCGGCTGTGCAATCGGCGGTAGCGCAGGTAGCGGCCGATCGTGGCCGAGGTGCCGCCGGTGCCGGCGCCGCAGACGATCCATTCGGGCTCAGGTTCCGCCTCCAGCGCGAGCTGGCCGATGATCGACTCGGCGATGTTGTTGTTGCCGCGCCAGTCGGTGGCGCGCTCGGCGAGGCCGAACTGATCGAGATGGCAGGCACCGCGTGCGGCATGTTCGGCGGCGCGTGCATGCACCTGGGCGGGGTCGTCGACCAGATCGCATTCGCCGCCCAGCGCCTGCACGTCGCGGATCTTGCCCGGCGCCGTGCATGCCGGCATCACCGCGATGAAATGCAAGCCCAGCATGCGCGCGAACCACGCCTCGGAAATCGCGGTGCTGCCGGACGAGGCGTCGACCACGGCCTGGCCGTCGCGCAGGCGCCCGTTGCACAGCGCATACAGGAACAGCGAGCGGGCGAGCCGGTGCTTGAGGCTGCCGGTGGGATGTGAGGCCTCGTCTTTGAAATAGAAGTCGATGCCGTGGAAGCCGGGGAAATTCAGCTTGAGCAGATGCGTGTCGGCCGAGCGCGCCGACTCCTGCTGCAGCTTCGCCAGCGCGCTGTGCACCCAGCGGCGTTCGGCTTCGCGTTGCGGATTGACGAGGCGCAGGATGCTGTCCATCGAAGGCTCCGTGATCATCATGGTGGGGCGTACCCGCCCGCGGCGGTCAGCGCGCGCACGCGGCGACCGAGGAACTCGAAATAGCGGTCGATGTAGCTGATGCCGTTTTCATGGTCGATCAGGTACGGGTTCATCAAGGTGTGGCGCAGGATCAGCAGGCGATCGTCGTCGCCGTCGCATTCAAGCGTACTGCCGTCCAGTGCCAGTCCGGTGAGGATGCGCGCGGTCTCTGCGGCACCGAGCACTTCCGGTCGCAGGCTGGTCACCGAGCCGAAGAATTCCTTCAGCTGCAGCGGCTGGGCGGGGTCGCAGCGCAGCGTGTCGTGCAGGGCGCGCACGAACGCATTCGCGCCGGCCACCGACGCGTTGCCGCACGGATTGAGCGCGAGGCAGACCAGGTTGCTGTCCGGTGCGAACGGTACGAGTGCGTGCACGCAGTCGGCCAGTTCCAGCGCGAACCGCCGCGCGCGCGCATGGAACGCCTCGGCCGCGCGCACGGTGGCGCGCGGCAAGTGGCCGAAGTGGCGGTGATCGAGCGGCAGCACCTTGTGCGTGACGTACACCGCCGCCGCGGCCGCACCGGATTTGGAACCTTCCGGAATGAACTGGCCCAGGCTGCGGTAGCGCGCCAGGTAGCCGGCGGGCGTGGCCGCATGGAACACATAGTCGGCGCGCTCGGCCAGCAGCGCCATCGGCCGGTGATCGCGGCAGATGAAGGCGCCGGTGCCGTACGGCAGGTAGCCCAGCTTGTGCGGATCGACCGTGGCCGAATCGGTGTCGCCCAGCGCCGCGAACGCCGCGTGCACCGCCGGCGTGGGGAACTGCACGTAGTCGGCGGCCACCTCGGCGCGCGTGCGCAGCGAGCCATCCTCGTGACGGAACAGCGTGGCCAGGTAGCCGCCCCAGGCGGCGTCCACATGCACGGCAAAGTCGAGTCCGCGTCCACGCGATTGGTCGCGCGCGGCGAGTACCTCGTGGATCGGATCGATGGTGCCGTACTCGGTGCTGCCAAGCACCGCCACGCACATCAGCACCGGTAGCCGCTCGCGCGCGCAGCGGGCGAGCGTGTCGCGCAGGGCGGCCGGGTCCAGCCGCATGCCATCGGTGGGCAGCAGTTCCAGCTGGTCGCGGCCCAGGCCGAGCAGTTTCAGTCCCTTGCTCCACGAGTAGTGCGCGGTGACCGGTGCCAGCACCAGCGGCACGCGCAGTGACGGATGCGCGGCGAAGAAGCCGACCATGCCGCGCTGCTCGATGCGCTCGGCCTCCACCTGTTGCAGCCAGCGCGCACGCGCGGCCGGTGTCTGCTCGGCCAGCCAGTGCTGCCATGCCTCCAGCATGGCGATGCCGTCGGCGTGGGAGAGGTTGAAGGCGCTCCAGTCGTCCGCAGGCAGCTCGATCTCGGGCACCTTCGCCGCGCGCAACGCCACCGGAAACGCCTTCAGCGCCAGCGCCAGCCGCAGCGCCTGGTAGTTGGCCAGGGTGCCGCCGGAAGTGAGATGGCCAAACGCGCAAGCCGGCACCGCCGGGTCGTGCGGATAGCCGAGCATGCGCGCCAGCTGCAGGCCCGCCTGCACTTCCATGTCGACGGTGACCGGCGCGGCATCCTCGCTGACGTTGTTGGGGTTGTACGGCAGCGTCAGCATCTGAGCCGCGAGCCCCGGCAGCAGCAGGTCCGAGGCCATGTGGCCGATGTAGCGCGGGCTGTGGAACGGCACCGATTTCTTCAACGCGGCCGACAGCAGATGCAGTTCGCGGCGCATGCGCGATTCGAACGCGAGGTAATCCGGATGGTGCACGGCGGCGGTGGCGATCGCCGGTGGATCCTCCGGATGGAAGTTGCGCCGCCAGTACACGTGGTCGCGCAGGAATTCCACCATCAGCTTTTCCAGCAGCGCGTCGTTCTCGCCATAGGGGCCGAGAAAGCAGGCGTCCAGCGTGTGGTCACGCGGCACCGGCGCGGGCAGCGGCACGGCCGCGCTCATGCCAGCCACCCATGCAGCCAGCCCAGCGGATGATGCATGCGGGCGACACCCAGCATGAACACATAGGTGCACAGTGCGGCGACGTACCAAAGTTGCCGCATGCGCGGGGTGCGTCCGCGTTTCAGCGCCAGCGTGCCGAGCAGCACGTACAGCACCAGCAGGATCAGCTTGGTGGTAAGCCAGCCGTTGGCGAACATCGCGCCGGGCAGGATCGTCAGCAGCATCAGCGCCGCGGTGAGCAGGGCGGTGTCGATGCTGTAGCTGAGCAGCCGCAGCGGCGTCCATTGCGCGGCGCCAGCGTGCCCCAACTGCACCAGCAACCCGCGCAGCGCGAACAGCGAGCCGCTGGCCAGCACGCAGGCGATGTGCACCCATTTGATCTGCGGATAGAACTCGAACATCGTGATCCCGTCGCGCGCATGATGGCCGGCGGTGCCGGCGAAGAAGAGCGGGGCGCACGGCACGCGCGCCCCGCCAGGACTCACACCGTTTCGACGATAGCCTCGGCGCGGGCCGGCGGCGCACCTTCGGGCAATGCCCGCGCCAGCACTTTCGTGCGAGCCGGCAGCTTCTGCGCCAGCCACAGCGAGGCGACGAACACGCTGATCAGCAGCGCGCCGATCGCGAACAAGACGTCGCCAGGCATGCGCATCCAGATCAGCATGTGGATCAGCGGGCGGTCCATGAACTCGGCCGAACGGGCGAACCAGTAGCCGTGGTCAAGTACCGCGCGCAACTGAAGCAGGCCCAGCGGCAGCAGGGTCAGGATGCCCATCAGCGACAGCCCGATGTTGAGGCTCCAGAACGAACCGCGCAGCAGGCCCTCGCGCCACATCGCCTGCGGCTTGATCCCGCGCAGGCAGAACAGCATCAGGCCCATGCCGAGCATGCCGTACACGCCGAACAGCGCGGTGTGGCCGTGCAGCGCGGTGAGGTTGAGACCCTGCATGTAGTACAGCGCGATCGGCGTGTTGACCAGGAAGCCGAACATGCCCGCACCGACCAGGTTCCAGAAACTCACCGCCACGAAGAACATGATCGGCCAGCGGTAGCGCGCCATCCACGGCGCGGAGTGCTGGCGCTTCCAGGTGCCGTAGGCTTCCAGCCCGATCAGCGCCAGCGGTACCACTTCCAGCACCGAGAAGCTGGCGCCGAGCGCGATCACCGCGGTGGTGGTGCCGCTGAAGTACAGGTGGTGCAGCGTGCCGAGCACGCCGCCGGCCATGAACACGATGGTGGCGAACAGCACGCCGACGGTGGCGGTGTGCACGCGGATCAGGCCCAGCTTCATGAACAGGTAGCTGATCACCGCAGTGGCAAACACCTCGAAGAAGCCTTCCACCCACAGGTGCACCACCCACCAGCGCCAGTATTCGACCATCGCGATGTGGGTGTGCTCGCCCCACATCAGGCCGGCGCCGTAGAGCAGGCCGATCGCCACGGTGGACATGAACAGCAGGCCGACGATCGAGGCGCTTTCGCCCTTGCTGCGCATCACCGGCCACAGCGCGCGGCCGACCAGGAACACCCACAGCATCAGGCCGACGAACAGGAAGATCTGCCAGAAGCGGCCGAGGTCGGTGTATTCCCAGCCCTGATGGCCGAACCAGAAGTTGTACTGCAGGCCCATCTTGTCCATCACCGCGAACCACTGGCCGGCAAACGAGCCGACCACGATCACCAGCAGGCAGACCCACAGAAAGTTCACCCCGAGCCGCTGGAACTTCGGCTCGTAACCGGAAATCATCGGCGCGATATACAGGCCGGTGGCCAGCCACGCGGTGGCGATCCACAGCACCGCCAGCTCGGTATGCCAGGTGCGGGTGAGCGCATAGGGCAGGTAATTGGCCAGTGCAAATCCGTAGGCCTGTTGTCCCTCGACCTGATAGTGCGCGGTGGTGGCGCCCAGCAGGATCTGCGCCAGGAACAGCGCCAGCACGGTCCAGAAATATTTCGCGGTGGCCTTCATCGATGGTGTCGGCTTCAGGTCGGCCAGCGGATCACGCAGTGGCGGCACCGCCGGCTTCTCCTCGCTGCCGTGCACCGCGTGGTGCCAGGCCAGCAGGCCAATGCCGAGAATCATGAACAGGACGCTGAAGATCGACCACAGGAACGCGGTCGAGGTCGGCGTGTTGCCGGCGAGCGGCTCGTACGGCCAGTTCTGCGTGTAGCTCATGGTCTCGTGCGGGCGTTGCGCGGCGGCCGCCCAACTGGTCCACCAGAAGAACGCGGTGACCGCGCGGCGATGGGGCATCTCGGCGATGGTGTTCTCGCGCATCGCATAGTCTTCGCGCAGCTTCTTGGTCGCCGGATCGTTGCTGAACAGGCTCATGTAGTGCGCCGCCACCGCTTCCATCGCGTGCGCGCGCAGGTCCGACACGGTGATCGTGTTGGTGCCTGCGTCATACGTGTTGGTGCGCAGCTCCTGCATGACGCGCGCCTTCAGCGCGGCCTGCCGTGGCGCATCCAGCGACGCGTACGGCCCGAGGCCTTCGTCGCGCGCCAGCAGCTCCAGCATCGTGGTGGCTTCGCGATGCAGCCAGTCGGCGCTCCAGTCCGGCGCCAGCAGCGCACCGTGGCCCCAGATCGATCCCAGTTGCTGGCCGCCGATGCTTTGCCAGACCTCACGGCCCAGTTCCATGTCCGCCTTGGTGTATAGCGTCTGGCCGTCACTGGTGACCACCGCGGTGGGCAGCGGCGGCGCCTGCTGGTGCACCTCGTAGCCGACCCACAGCAGCACGCTGAACGAGACGATCAGCAAGGCCGCCAGGCCCAGCCAGAGTTTTCGGGTGGTACTCATCGCGCATCTCCCTTCAATGATGCGCGCATGCTGGCGGCAACGCCGGTCGATCCTCTTGATGCAGGTCAGGTCGTGCTGCGTCGGTGCTGCACGAATTGTCGCAGACGACCGCGCGGACGGCTGGATCTCCTCGGCTTCGCGCAGGGCGGTCATGTCGTCAACGCTGCAGGCGTGGAGCGACCGCACTTGATGCAGGTCATGGCCGCCGCGTCCGTTGCAGCGGAGTCTGTCCACCTGACCTGCACCGAGGTTCGCCGTGACTGCCTGGTACCCATGGATTGTCCTGTTGCACCTGTCCTGCGCGATCGTGTTTGTCGGCGCGGTGGTGTTCGAGGTGCTGGTGGTCGAGTCGCTGCACAAACACTTCGACGGCGCCACCATGCAGCGCATCGAGCAGGCGGTGATGGCGCGTGTGCGCCGGTTCATGCCGGTGGTGGTGATCGCGCTGTTCGTCAGCGGCGGGGTGTTGTTCGACATCCGCTGCGGCGGGATCGCCTGCGTGGGTTCGCGTTTCGGCGACCTGTTGCTGCTGAAGGTGCTGCTGGCGTTCGGTGTGCTGGCTGTGTTCGTCAACGCGATGTGGGCGATGCGCCGCGGCGTGATGGATGTCTGCCGCTTCCGGCATACCCACCGGGTCGTGCTGGGCTTGATGGTGGGCATCGTGTTTCTGGCCAAGACCATGTTCTACTTGTAGCCGTCCATTCAACTACGAGGTAGTGCGATGTCCGATGTCACGTTCAAGGGCCAGCCGATCAGCGTCGATGGCCAGTTTCCGGTGGTCGGCAGCAAGGCGCCGGCGTTCCGCCTGGTCGGCAGCGACCTGTCCGATGTCGCGTTGTCGAGCTATGCCGGCAAGCGCAAGGTGCTCAATATCTTCCCCAGCGTGGATACCGGCGTATGCGCCACCTCGGTGCGCCGCTTCAACGCGCTGGCCGGCGGCTTGAGCAACACGGTGGTGCTGTGCATCTCGGCCGATCTGCCGTTTGCGCAGGCCCGCTTCTGCGGCGCCGAGGGGCTCGATCAGGTGATAACCCTGTCGCTGATGCGCGGGCGCCAGTTTCTCAACGATTACGGCGTGGCCATCGCCAGCGGCCCGCTGGCTGGCCTGGCTGCGCGCGCGGTGCTGGTGCTGGACGAGCACGACAAGGTGATCCACGCCGAGCTGGTCAGCGAGATCGGCCATGAGCCGGATTACGACGCGGCGCTGAAGGCGCTGGGCTGAAGCGAGCCTATGCCGGTCCGATGCTGACGATCGGCACGCCGAAGGGGCGTGCCTGCGGATTCAGGCCCAGGCCGAACTTGAGGCTGCGTCCGATGCGCTGGGCGTATTCCACCATCTGCGCAGCGCTGGCTTCGTCCAGCACCTCGGTGCTGGTTTCGAGCCACAGCGCGATCCAGTGATCGAAGTGTTCGGCGCGGATCGGATGCGGTCGATGCGCCGCCATCGGGTTGCCGCGGTAGCTGCCCGTGCGCAACGCCACCGATGACCAGAACGAGGTCAGCAGGGCCTTGTGCTCGTCCCAGTCGTGCACCGCCGCGTTGAACACCGGCCCGAGCTGTGCATCGATGCGCACCTTCTCGTAGAAGCGGTCGACCAGGGTGGCGATGGCGTGCTCGTCGAAGGGCGCCGGTGTGTTTATTTCTGGCATCGTGGATCGGTCGGCGTTTGATCTGCAGGTTGGCCGGTCACGCGCCCGGCAGATGGCGGCCGGGCGCGTGATGGCGGGTCAAGCTTACTTGCCCAGGCTCAGCGTGCCCTTCATCAGCGCGGCATGGCCGGGAAAAGTGCAGAAGTAGGCATAGGCTTCGCCGGCCTTGAGCATGGCCACGTTGAAGGTAGCCGTATCGGACTCGCCGCCGCCGATCAGCTTGGTGTGCGCGATGATGCGGGTGTCCGCCGGCTTCTCGTAGTTGTTGGCCGCGCCGGCCTTCATGCCGTCGGCCACCACGCCGGATTCGTCGGTGCTGTGGGCGAGCACCCAGTTGTGCCCCATCGCGGTCTTGGGCAGTTTGCCGGTGTGCTTCAGGGTCACCGCGAAGGTCTTGCAGGTTTTCGGCACGGTGATGGTTTTCTGGTTGTATTGCATGGCATCGCTGCCTTCGATGGTGGTCGCGCATTCGGCGGCCATCAGCGGAGTGGACAGCAGGCCGAGCAGGGCGAGGGCAATCAGTTTGCGCATGGGAACAACTCCAGTGAATTAGTGTGGGGGTAAGCTGCAACATGATTGTGCGGCAGCCTGGCGCGGCCAGCCCTGATCTGGGTCAGAGCTGTGTCTACCGTTGTCACCGACACTGTACGCATGTCCCGGCTGTCGCCGAAGGAGGCATGATGACGCACGTCGTCACCGACAACTGCATCAACTGCAAGCACACCGATTGCGTCGAGGTGTGTCCGGTGGACTGCTTTCACGCCGGGCCGAATTTCCTGGTGATCGATCCGGACGAGTGCATCGACTGCACCCTGTGCGTGGAGGAATGTCCGGTGGGCGCGATCTTCCCCGAGCTCGATGTCCCGGCCGGGCAGGAGATTTTCATGTCGATCAACGCGGAGCTGGCCAGGGAATGGCCGGTACTGACCAGCAAGATCGCCGCGATGGAAGATGCCGCCAAGTGGGATGGCGTGCCGGACAAGTTGCCGCTGCTGAAGCGTTGAGCAAAAAAAACCGGGCATTCGCCCGGCTTTCCGTTTTTTGCGGCAGCGACTCTATAGTGGGAGCGACTTCAGTCGCGATGCTCTTCCACCACGAAACGGAAAGGCATCGCGGCTGAAGCCGCTCCCACAGGAGCGGCGGCTTACTTCGCCACGACTCGCACCATTTCCAGGCACTTGTTCGAGTAGCCCCACTCGTTGTCGTACCAGCTGACCAGCTTGACGAAGGTGCTGTCCAGCGCGATGCCGGCGTCGGCGTCGAACACCGAGGTGCAGGTCTCGCCGCGGAAGTCGGTCGCCACGACCTTGTCTTCGGTGTAGCCGAGGATGCCCTTCAATGCGCCTTCGCTCTGCGCCTTCATCTCCGCGCAGATCTCCGCGTAGGTCGCCGGCTTTTCCAGCTCGACGGTGAGGTCGACCACGGACACATCCGAGGTCGGCACGCGGAAGCTCATGCCGGTGAGCTTCTTGTTGAGCTCGGGAATCACCACGCCGACGGCCTTGGCGGCGCCGGTGGAGGAGGGAATGATGTTTTCCAGGATGCCGCGGCCGCCGCGCCAGTCCTTGTTGCTCGGGCCGTCGACGGTCTTCTGCGTGGCGGTTGCCGCATGCACGGTGGTCATCAGGCCGCGCTTGATGCCCCACTTGTCGTGCATGACCTTGGCGATCGGTGCCAGGCAATTGGTGGTGCAGCTGGCGTTGGAGATGATCGCCTCGCCCGCGTACTTCTTGTCGTTGACGCCATAGACGAACATCGGCGTGTCGTCCTTCGACGGTGCGGACAGGATCACCTTCTTCGCGCCGGCATCCAGATGCTTCTGCGCGGTGACCTTGTCCAGGAACAGGCCGGTGGATTCGATCACCACGTCGGCGTTCACCTCATTCCACTTCAGTGCCGCCGGGTCGCGCTCCTGGGTCAGGCGGATGGTCTTGCCGTTGACGACCAGATGACCACCTTCCACCTTCACGTCACCTTTGAAGCGACCGTGCACCGAGTCGTAGCGCAGCATGTAGGCAAGGTAGTCCGGCTCAAGCAGGTCGTTGATCGCCACGATCTCGATATCGTTGCCGAAGTTCTGTACGGCAGCGCGCAGCACGTTGCGACCGATGCGGCCGAAGCCGTTGATGCCGACCTTGATGGTCATGAGGGAACGTCCTCCTGAGGATGATGGGATGTCGCGAATGGGCTACCACGGGGCTGCGGCGCCGGTATTTCAACCGTGAAATCTTACAATGAAAGCACCGTTGCCGCCCGCGTCCGATCGTCGCTATGGCAGACTGCGGCCTTTATGTCGGAAGTTGCCATGTCCCGCCCAAGCCGTTCGATCGCCTTCGTCCTGGCCCTGCTCGCGGTCGTGCCGCAGGCCGGGGCATGGGGGCCGCTTGGCCACAGCGTGGTGGCCGAACTGGCACAGCGTCACCTGAGCCCGGCGGCCGAGGTCGAGGTCGAGCGCCTGCTGGCGCCGGAACACACCAGGTCGCTGGCCGACATCGCCAACTGGCCCGATCAGATCCAGGACGATCCGGCGCGTGCCGCCCTGTGGAAGCAGACCCGCGGCCAGCACTACATCAATTTTCGTGGTGGCAGCCATTGCGATTACGAGCCGCCGCGCGATTGTCGCGATGGTCGCTGCGTGGTGGCGGCACTGCAGTACTACGTGGGTGTGCTGGGCGATCGCAGCCAGCCCGATGGTGCACGTCGCGAGGCGCTGAAATTCGTGGTGCATTTTGTCGGCGACATCCATCAGCCGTTGCACGCCGGCGATCGCGACGACAAGGGCGGCAACACGTATCAGGTGCAGTTCGACGGCAAGGGCAGCAACCTGCACAAGGTGTGGGACTCGGGCATGTTGTACAGCCGCGGGCTCGACTGGCAGGCCTATGCGCAACAGCTCGACTCGGCGGTTCCGGTGGCGGTGCCCCTGCCGATCGCGCCGCTGGACAATCCTTACGCGCAATGGGCGGAAGAGTCCTGCCGGATCACCGCGCAAGCCGGGTTCTATCCGGATGGCCACGCGATCGACCCGGCGTACGTCAAGGCGCAGTTGCCACAGGCCGAGCTGCGCTTGCGCCAGGCCGGCCGGCGCCTGGCCGATGTACTCAACCTGGCGTTGATGCGCTGACTTGCGGCGGCATCCAGCGGATGAATCCGTGCGCTGGGTCGAATCCGGGCATCCAGACGTCCATTGCATACGTTTGCAGCGCTGGCGCCGAGGCCTACATCTGCTAGCCTCGACTGCATGACCGATACCACTCTGCGCCGCACCAAGATTGTCGCCACGCTCGGCCCCGCCACCGACGCGCCGGGCATGCTCGAAAAACTCATCGCCGAAGGCGTCGACGTGGTTCGGTTGAACCTGTCGCATGGCGTTCCCGACGACCATCGCGCACGGGCGAATGCCGTGCGTGCCGCCGCGGCGGCAGCCGGGCGCGAAGTCGGCGTGCTGGCCGATCTGCAGGGCCCGAAGATCCGCATCGAGACATTTGCGAACGGGCCGGTGGAACTGGTTGACGGCGCATTGTTCGTGCTCGATTGCCGCCCCGATGCCCCACCGGGCGACGTCACCCGCGTCGGCGTCAGCTATTACGGCCTGCCGCAGGACGTGCATGCGGGCGATGTGCTGTTGCTGGATGACGGCCTGGTCGCGTTGACCGTACTGGACGTGGTCGGCGTCGAGGTGCGTTGCCAGGTGCTGATCGGCGGCAAGCTATCCAACCGCAAGGGGCTGAACCGGCAAGGCGGCGGGCTTTCGGTGACGGCGCTGTCGGACAAGGACAAGGCCGATATCAAGCTGGCCGCCGAAATCGGCGCGGATTTCCTGGCGGTGTCGTTCGTGCGTTCGGCCGAGGACATGCACCAGGCCCGCCGCCTGCTGCACGAGGCCGGCGGCAACGCCGCGCTGGTGGCCAAGATCGAGCGCGCCGACGCGATCCCGGTGCTGGGCGAGATCATCGACGCGTCCGACGTGGTGATGGTGGCGCGCGGCGACTTGGGCGTGGAGATCGGCGATGCCGAACTGCCCGGCCTGCAGAAGAAGATCATCCGCGAGTCGGTGCAGCGCAACCGTGCGGTGATCACCGCCACGCAGATGCTGCAGTCGATGGTGCGCTCGCCGATCCCGACCCGCGCCGAGGTGCTCGATGTGGCCAACGCCGTCATCGACGGCACCGACGCGGTGATGCTGTCGGAGGAAACCGCCGCCGGTGCGCATCCGGACAAGGCGGTGGCGGCGATGCGCCGGATATGCCTCGGCGCCGAGCGCCAGTTCGAGCCGAAGGAGGATCTTGCCGCGGGCGGCCATCGGCTGGACCGCACCGACCAGGCGATCGCGCTGGCGGCGATGCTGCTGGCCGGCGAACTCGGTGTTCGCGCGATCGTGGCGCTGACCGAATCCGGCGCCACTGCGCAATGGCTGTCGCGCTATCGCACCGCCATACCGATCTACGCGCTGTCGCCTCTGGCCGATGCCCGCCGGCGCATGCTGCTGCTGCGCGATGTGCGGCCGGTGGCGTTTTCGCACGAGGGTCTGAGTTCGGCAGCCACGACCCGCGCCGCGGTGCAGCAGCTGTTTGCGCAAGGTCGTTTGAGCGAAGGCGACCGCGTGGTGCTCACCCACGGCGATCACGTGGGCCAAGGCGGCGGCACCAATACGTTGAAGCTGCTCTCGGTGGGTGCCGACGGCATGGTGGAGAGCCTGCGCAACCTTTGATGCTGACGCGCGGCTGTCCGCCGGGTACGCGTGAAGTGCTGCGCGAACGAAGGGCGGCTACACTCTGGACAGGTGCCATCCGGCCCAGGAGATCATCATGAAATCCATCTTTCGCCCGCTTCGCCAGGGTCTGCTGCTGGCATTCTCGCTGGCTCTTGTGGCGCCAGCATTTGCGCAGTCACGCATGGTCGATCAGCAGGATCTCTACCGTTCCTGGATCCTGCTCAATACCAAGGTACAGATGGATGCGCCCAACAGTGGACTGAACCTAGACAAGCCCGGTTGCGCGGCGGTGACCTACACCGTCGGCTCCGATGGTGTGCCGATGGATGTGCAGGTGGTCAAGGTGGTGCCCAAGAGCGACCTGGGCCCGGTGGCGCGCAGCGCGGTGTCCAATTTTCGTTACGGCCCATCGCTGAGCAACCGCATCGGTGAACCGGTGGCGACCTACTACATCGTGCCGTTCAACGCGCCCAAGGACCCGGCGCAGCGCCAGCAGCTGATGGCTGCCTGCAAATTGCCCGGCTACGGCGCCTGAGTCGACACCGACCCGGCGTGGCGCGAGCCTGAGCATCCGGCTCGCCAATCTGGCCTATAATTGACGTTTTGAACCATGCCGCTTCGGTCTCGAGGCGGCTTCAACCTTGTGCTGGCGGGCCATGCCCCCGCACCACGGAGTCGTCATGAGTATTGAAGATCTCGAAAGCATCGCCCTGGCGATGGTTGCGCCCGGCAAGGGCATCATCGCCATCGACGAGTCCACCAACACCATCAAGAAGCGCTTCGAGGCCGTCGGCATCGAGAATACCGAGGAAAACCGTCGCGCCTACCGCGAGCTGCTGCTCACCACGCCGGGCCTGAACGAGCACATCTCCGGTGCGATCCTTTATGACGAGACGATCCGTCAGTCGACCAAGGACGGCGTGCCGTTCACCCAGCTGATGAAGAAGCTCGGCATCATCCCCGGCATCAAGGTCGACAAGGGCCCGCAGCCGCTGGCCGGCTTTCCCGGTGATGTGGTCACCGAAGGCCTCGATGGCCTGCGCGAGCGCCTGCAGGAATACGCCAGGCTCGGCGCGCAGTTCGCCAAGTGGCGCGCGGTGATCAACATCAGCGAAGACAACCCCAGCTCCACCGCGATCGAGGCGAACTGCCACGTGCTGGCGCGCTACGCCGCGCTGTGCCAGGAAGCGGGTCTGGTGCCGATGGTCGAGCCCGAAGTGATCATGGACGGCGACCACAGCATCGAGGTCAGCTACGAAGTGCATGAAGCCGTGCTGCGCAGCCTGTTCAACGCGCTGTACGAGCAGAACGTGATGCTGGAAGGCACCATCCTGAAGATCAGCATGGTGATCCCGGGCAAGGACTCGGACGAGCAGGTCGACGTCGAGGAAGTGGCCGAGGCCACCGTGCGTGTGCTCAAGACCACCGTGCCGGCCTCGCTGCCGGGCATCGTGTTCCTCTCCGGTGGCCAGACCGATCTGCAGTCCACCGCACATCTGAACGCGATGAACCAGATCGGCCCGCACCCGTGGCCGCTGTCGTTCTCGTACGGTCGCGCCATGCAGCAGGCGGCGTTGAAGCTGTGGGCGAAGGACATGAAGGCGAACTACGCCGAAGCGCAGAAGACCGTGTACTCCCGCGCGCGCGACAACGGCCTGGCGGCACTGGGCCAATGGAACGGCTGATCGCAAGAGTGCGTCGATGACGACGCGAGCGATCAAGCAAAAAAGGGCGCCGGAAGGCGCCCTTTTTTGTGTTGCCATCGTCTGCTACGCGATCAGAAGCGGTATTCCGCGCTGACCGAGACCATGTCGGTGCTCAGGTTCACGCGATCCTTCTTCGCGTCGTAGTAGTCGTAGTTCAGGCCGAGACTGACGTTGTTGCTGAAGTCGTAACCCACGCCGGCGCCGGCGTACCAGCTGGTGTTATCCAGGCCCTTGCGGACCGGGTTGGCGTCGTTGCTCAGGCCGTGGCCTTTCCAGCCGTAGATACCGGTGCGTGCGCTGACGTACCAGTTCGGGCTGACGTTGAAATGGCCGTTCACGCCGGCAGTCCAGCCATGCAGCTGCGACTTGTTGTCCGCCACGACCGGCTGGCTGTTGAAGATGTTCTTGGCGTGGATGTTGCCCAGGTCGTTGTAACCCACCTCGGCACCCAGCGCGACGGACGGGTTCAGCGCCCAACGGTAGCCACCGTTGATGCCATAGCCGGTATCGTTGTCGTTGTAGGCACCGTGGTTGATCGAGGTCTGGCCCACATTGCCGTTGACGAACCAGCCGTCGTTGTGGGTCGGCGCGCTCTGCGCGAACACGGACGGAACGGCCAGCAGGCCGGCGGAAGTCAGGGCGAGGGCAAACAGGGTCTTTTTCATTTTCATGGGAAGCTTCTCCGGTTGTTGTCATGGCAGTCGGCCCAGAGGGGGAGTGGCCGCTGCTGAAAGCGCGCTGCCCAATCAGGCGGCGACACTTGAACACTTAGATGGGACGCCGGCCGGAAGATTCAATACCAATAAGTTCAGTATTAAGCCGACGTTAATCCGGAGCGGGATGACGCGGAAACCCGCGTCATCCCGCCGTATCCAGGTCAGAAGCGATATTCGGCCGTCAGTGATGCCGTGTCGGTGGACAGGCTGATGCCGTCCTTCTTGGCGTGGTAGTAGTCGTACGCCAGGCCAACGCCGAAGTGATTGTTGATGTCGTAGCCCACGCCGGCACCGGCGTAGTAGTCGACCTTGTCGAGGTTATGCCGGTTGATGTCCTGGTTGGCATAGCCGTGACCCTTCCAGCCATACACGCCGGCGCGTCCGCTGACATACAGACCCTGCCAGACATTGATCTTGCCATTCACGCCGGCGGTCCAGCCGCGCAAGGCATTGCGCTGATCCTTCAGGTTGACGTCATTGCTGTTGAATGCATTCTTCAGCTTGAAGTTGCCGAGATCGTTGTAGCCCGCGTCCACGCCGAGCCCGAGATCCTCACCCACCTTCCAGCGGTAGCCACCGGTGACGGCATAGGTGGTTGGATGGTCGTTGTACGGTCCCTTGTTCACGTGGGCCTGACCCACGCGGCCATCGACAAACCAGTTGCCGCTGCCGATCGCCTGGCCCGGCTGGTAGTTGCCGGTAGTCGAGGCGGTGTTGTCGCTGGTGGTCGGAGCGGGTGTGGCGTCCTGCGCCAGGGCGGGCAGGGTGCACAGGGCGGTGGAGACGATGGCGAGAGCGATGAGCGTCTTTTTCATGGGGAACTCCTCTTCTAATTGAACCGGGCCGTCGATCGTGGGGACGATGCATGCGGTCGGGCAGCGCCTGGGGATGGCTCTGCGGGGCGTATTACTAGCGGGGCGATGCTGAAGCTCGCTGAACCGGATGGGCTGGTGTTAAGCAGTTATTAATCCCGGCGCCGCGAGCGACAGCGGGCTGGCTTATCGGCGACAATGGGCGCTTTTGCACCCTCCGGAGACTGCCCGATGACCACCCGCCGCGAACTTGCCAACGCCGTGCGCGCCCTCGCCATGGACGCCGTGGAGGCAGCCAAGTCCGGTCATCCGGGCATGCCGATGGGCATGGCCGACATCGCCGAGGTGCTGTGGAACGACTTCCTGCAGTTCAATCCGGCCAATCCCAAGTGGGCCAACCGCGATCGTTTCGTACTCTCCAACGGCCACGGATCGATGCTGCAGTACGCGCTGCTGCACCTGACCGGGTTCGACCTGCCGATGGATCAACTCAAGCACTTCCGCCAGCTGCACTCGAAGACCGCCGGCCATCCCGAAGCCAGCGAAACCCCAGGCGTGGAAACCACCACTGGTCCGCTCGGCCAGGGCCTGGCCAATGCGGTCGGCTTCGCGCTGGCGGAGAAGGTGCTGGCGGCACATTTCAACCGCGCCGGGCATGACATCGTCGATCACCATACCTACGTGTTCCTCGGCGACGGCTGCCTGATGGAAGGCATTTCGCACGAAGTCGCCTCGCTGGCCGGCACCTGGCAGCTCGGCAAGCTGGTGGCGATCTACGACGACAACGGCATCTCGATCGACGGCGAAGTGCACGGCTGGTTCACCGACAACACCCCGGCGCGCTTCGAGGCGTACGGCTGGAATGTGATCCGCGGTGTGGACGGCCATGACGCCGAGGCGGTGAAGAAGGCGATTGCCGCCGCTACCGCGCAGAGCGACAAACCGACGCTGATCTGTGCCAAGACCATCATCGGTTTCGGTGCGCCACACAAGCAGGGCAAGGAAGAGAGCCACGGTGCGCCGCTGGGCAAGGAAGAGATCGCCGCAGCCCGCGCGCAGCTGGGCTGGAACCATGCACCGTTCGAGATTCCTGCCGAGATCTACGCCGCTTGGGATCATAAAAAGGCCGGTGCCGAACACGAGCAGGTCTGGAACGATGCATTCGCGAAATACGCTGCTGCGCATCCGGAACTGGCCAGCGAATTCAAGCGTCGCCTCGCCGGCGAACTGCCGGCCAACTGGGCCGCGAAGTCGCAGGCGTATATTGCGAAGCTGCAGGCCGAAGGTCCGGAAGTCGCCTCGCGCAAGGCTTCGCAGATGAGCCTGGATGCATTCGGCCCGCTGTTGCCGGAACTGATCGGCGGCTCGGCCGACCTGGCCGGTTCCAATTTGACCAAGTGGAAGGGCAGCCTTGATGCTGCCACCGGCAACAGTGCGGACGGCAAGGGCAACTACGTCTACTACGGCGTGCGCGAGTTCGGCATGACCGCGATCGCTAATGGTCTCGCGCTGCACGGTGGCTTCATTCCGTACGACGCCACCTTCCTGGTGTTCTCCGATTACGCACGCAACGCGGTGCGCATGAGCGCGCTGATCCCGGCGCACGCGATTCACGTCTACACCCACGATTCGATCGGCCTGGGCGAGGACGGCCCGACCCACCAGCCGGTCGAGCACATGGCCAGCCTGCGCTACATCCCGAACAACCAGCTGTGGCGTCCGTGCGATGCGGTGGAATCGGCCGCATCGTGGAAGGCGGCGATCGAGCGCAAGGGCGCGCCGTCGTGCCTGATCTTCTCGCGGCAGAACCTCAAGCATCAGCAGCGCAGCGAGCAGCAGGTCGCCGACATCATGCGCGGCGGCTACGTGTTGTCCGATCCGCTGGATACGAAGTTCCAGGCGATCCTGATTGCCACCGGCTCGGAAGTGGAGCTGGCGATGGAGGCGATGCGCGCGCTGGCGCAGCAGGGCGTGGCCGTGCGCGTAGTGTCGATGCCATGCACCGAGGTGTTCGATGCACAACCGCTGGAATACCGTGAAGGCGTGCTACCCGGTTGGTGCCGTGCTCGCGTGGCGGTGGAAGCCGCCACTGCCGACTTCTGGCGCAAATACGTGGGTCTGGACGGCGAAGTCGTCGGCATGACGACGTTCGGTGCTTCGGCTCCGGCGCCGCAACTGTTCGAGCACTTCGGTTTCACCGTCGCCCACGTGGTCGACGCGGTGAAACGCGTTATCCGCTGAGCATCCTCGACAGATAAAAAGGCCGCGGCCATGCCGCGGCTTTTTTATGCGAGACATTGAATTCAGGTGAGCAGCAATGTGGCCAATTCGTCCGGCGTCGCGGCGATGGCGTGGGCACCAGACAGCTCCAGTTCCGTGCGGCTGCCGAAGCCCCACAGCACTCCGAAACCGCGAACCTGATTGGCCACCGCGCCGTCGATGTCGAAGTGGCGATCGCCGATCATCACCGCATCGTCCGGTTTGCAATCGAAGTCAGCCAGTGCCTCGGCGATCATCGAGGCCTTCTCGCTGTGCGGGCTGTCAGGATGCGGGCCGTACAGGCGCAGGAATGCCTCGCCGAACGGCAGGTGGGCGATGATTGGCGCGGCGTGCCGGTGCGGCTTGCTGGTCACCACCGCCAGTTGGTGGCCGGCACCGAGCAGCTGTTCGATGAGCGCTTCGATGCCCGGATAGATCTCATGCTCGCGCCAGCCGTGCGTGTTGAAGCGCTCGTGGTAGTACTCCACGGCGGCCTCGATTCGCGCGGCGTCGTGATCCAGCAGCGGCGCGAAGCTGTGCCGCAGCGGGGGGCCGATCCAGCCACGCAGTTCTTCATGCGCCGGCGCGGGAACATCCAGCCGTGCCAGCGCATGTTTCACGCACGCGGTGATGCCGTGCTCGGAATCGATCAGGGTACCGTCGAGGTCGAACAGGCAGAGCATTACTTCGCGGCTCGTGCCTTCAGCGCGGTGACTGCCGGCAGTTCCTTGCCTTCGAGGAATTCAAGGAAGGCACCGCCGCCGGTGGAGATATACGACACCTTGTCGGCGATGCCGTACTTGTCGACCGCGGCCAGCGTGTCGCCGCCGCCGGCAATCGAGAACGCATTCGACTCGGCGATCGCATGAGCCAGCGTCTCGGTACCCTTGCCGAACGCGTCGAACTCGAACACGCCGACGGGACCGTTCCACACTACCGTTCCGGCCTTGGCAATCAGTCCGGCATAGAGTTCGGCGGTGCGCGGTCCGATGTCGAGGATCATCTCGCCGTCGTTGACCTGGTCGACCGGTTTCACCGTCGCCGGAGCCTGCGCGGAGAACGCCGGCGCCACCACCACGTCGACCGGCATCGGCACCGCGGCGCCGCGGCGCTTCGCATCGGCCAGTACCTTTTTCGCCGCGTCGATCAGGTCGGGCTCGTACAGCGAGTTGCCAACCGAGTGGCCCATCGCGGCGATGAAGGTGTTGGCGATGCCGCCGCCGACGATCAGCTGGTCGACCTTGCCGATCAGGTTGTCTAGCAGGGTCAGCTTGGTCGACACCTTGGAGCCGGCGACGATCGCCAGCAGCGGATGTGCCGGATGCTCCAGTGCCTTGCCCAGCGCGTCGAGTTCCGCGCACAGCAGCGGACCGGCCGCAGCGATCGGGGCGAACTTGATCACGCCATGGGTCGAGGCTTGTGCGCGGTGCGCGGTGCCGAAAGCGTCCATCACGAAGATGTCGCACAGCGCGGCATACTTCTTTGCCAGCGTCTCGTCGTCCTTGCCTTCGCCGACATTCATCCGGCAATTTTCCAGCAACACCACTTCACCGGCAGCGACTTCGACACCGTCGAGATAGTCGGCCACCAACCGTACCGGCGTGCCGAGCTGCTCGCGCAGCCAGGCGGCGACCGGTGCCAGCGAGGACTCGGCGTCGAACTGGCCTTCCTTCGGTCGGCCCAGATGCGACAGCACCAGCACGCGTGCGCCGGCGTCGCGGGCGGCCCTGATCGTCGGCAGGGCGGCACCGAGACGCTGGGTCGAGGTGATCTGGCCGTGGTCGTCGATCGGCACGTTCAGGTCTTCGCGGATCAGCACGCGCTGATCGCGCAAATCGAGGTCACTCATGCGGATGACTGACACGGCGGAGCTCCGGTGTGGGGTTTGGGATCGGCCCGGTTGGGCGGCAACCGCCTATTGTCCGGCGCACCGGGTGCCGATGCAAACGCGATCCGGCTGCTCCTGCGCCGGAAGGCGGCATGCCAGCCACCAGTGTGCAGAGGTCACATTGTGGTAAAACTGCGCCTATCCGTGCAGGGGGAGTGGCTCATGGCTAGCGGGTTGGTGCTCTACGGCTACTGGCGTTCCAGTGCCGCGTATCGCGTGCGCATCGCGCTGAATTTGAAGGGCTTGAGCTACGAGACGCGGCCAGTGCACCTGGTGCGCGGCGGCGGCGAGCAGCATGCGCCGGATTACCGCGCGCTCAATCCGCAGGGCATGGTTCCCTGTCTGCTCGATGGTGACCGGGTGATCACCCAGTCGCTGGCGATCATGGAATATCTCGACGAAATGCATCCGGAGCTGGAGACGGCCTTGCTGCCGGTCGACGCACGCGGGCGCGCGCAGGTCCGCGCGCTGGTCATGATGGTGATCAGCGATATCCACCCTCTGGGCAATCTGCGCGTGCTGCAACAGCTGGAATCGCAGTTCGGTGCCGATGAGGCGCAACGTGCCGAATGGTCGCGGCACTGGATAGCGCTGGGTTTCCAGGCGATCGAGGCGATGCTGGTCGACAATGCCGCGACGGGTCGCTATTGCCACGGCGAGACGCCGAGCATGGCCGATGCCTGTCTGGTGCCGCAGGTCTACAACGCGCTGCGCTGGAAATTGCCGCTGGACGACTATCCGACCGTGTGGCGGATCTATCAGGCGTGCAACGAGCTGGAGGCGTTCCGGCAGGCGGCGCCGGAAGCACAGCCGGATGCGCCGGCGGCAGTCTGAGAAAAGTCTTTCGCGAGAATGCCCCTCATCCGGCCCTTTGGGCTGCCTGCATTCAGGCCATCCCCGATTCTCGACCTTCAGGCGGTTGTCGCCGTGCAAATCGGCCAGCCCGACTATTTGTCACTCTGCAGGGGAAGTGGTTGTAGAGCGCCTGGTAGCCGCGAGTTTTAGAAACCCATGCCGTATGGATCGTTGCCGACCAGTTCCTGGTCGCTGCTGCCACCTTCGGCCAGCCGGATCTTCAGCGCAAGGCCGTCGCGCGAATCGGACTTGCTGAGCGCTTCCTCCAGCTCCACACGACCCTCCTTGTAGAGGCGGTACAGCGACTGGTCGAACGTCTGCATGCCTTCCTGCAGGCTGCGGTCCATCGCTTCCTTGATCTCGTGGATCTGGCCGCGGCGGATCATGTCGCGGATCAGCGGCGTGTTGAGCAGCACTTCCGCCGCCGGAATGCGCCGACCGTCCTTGCCCACCACCAGGCGCTGGCTGATCACCGCGCGCAGGTTCAGGGCCAGGTTCATCAGCACGTTCTTGTGCGCCGATTCGGGGAAGAAATTGAGGATGCGCTCCAAGGTCTGGTCGGAGTTGTTCGAGTGCAGCGTGGCCAGGCACAGATGGCCGGTTTCGGAGAACGCGATCGCCGCCTCCATCGTGTCGGTGTCGCGGATCTCGCCGATCATGATCACGTCCGGCGCCTCGCGCATCGCGTTCTTCAGCGCCTCGTGGTAGCTGTGGGTATCCAGCCCCACCTCGCGCTGGTTGACGATGGATTTCTTGTGCCGGTGCAGGTATTCGATCGGATCCTCGATGGTGAGGATGTGGCCGGGGGTATGCGAGTTGCGCTGGTCGATCATCGCCGCCAGCGTGGTCGATTTGCCCGAGCCAGTGGCGCCGACCACCAGGATCAGCCCGCGCGGCTCCATGATCAGGTCACGGAAAATGCCGGGCAGCTGCAGCTGGTCGATGCTGGGGATCTCGCTCTTGATCGCGCGGATCACCATGCCCACTTCGCCGCGCTGCTTGAACACGTTGATGCGGAAACGGCCGGCTTCCTTCACCGCCAGCGCCATGTTCAGTTCCAGGTTGCGCTCGAACTGCGGCACCTGGCCCTCGTCCATCAGCGAGTAGGCGATCTTCTTGACCATGCCGCCAGGCAGGCCGGTATTGCCCAGTGGATACAGCTTGCCCTCGACCTTGATGTTCACCGGGGCGCCGGTGGTCAGGAACATGTCCGACGCGCCCTTGTCTACCATAAGCTTGAGGAAGTAACCGATGTCCACGAATGACCCCTGTTTCTATGCGCGTTGCAATGATGGATTATGCCTGCCCACAATACGTCGCGACACACCATGAGGAATGTGATGCACATCTTTTCCCCGCTGGCCGGATCCGTTGGCCGCATTCGCACGGCAACGGCTGTCCTGGTACTGACGCTGGCGCTGACCGGCTGCGCCACGGTACCCCCGCCTGATGATTCGATGAATCTGGCGCAGACGCAATTGCAGGCGGCGCGCGATGCCGGCGCGGCGGATTATGCGCCGGTCGACCTGGGCTTCGCGCAGGACAAGTTCCAGCAGGCTCAGACAGCGATGGCCGCGCGCAAGTATGCCGACGCGGCCAACCTGGCCGAGGAGTCGCGCGCCGATGCCGAACTGGCGCGGGCCAAGGCCCGGCTGGGTGCGGCACGCGCGCAGATCCAGAGCAAGGTGCAGGACAACACGCGCCTGCGCGCCCAGGGCGAACAGGCTGCCGCCGCCGAGCCGGCACCGGCGGCAGCAGTAGCTCCCAGCTCAGCCCCCACCGAAGACATGCCCGCACCGGACTCGTCCGAGTTGTCTGCGCCCCTGCCGGGTGCCGGCTTCCAGACCCTGCCCGACAACGGCCAGCAACCGGCCTCCAGCTCCAGCATTCAGGAGGTGCAGCCATGAAGCGATTCACCCTCACCGTCGCCTCGGTCGGATTGGCCCTGATCGCTGCGGGGTCAGTGCATGCCCGTCAGGACGATATCGACATCAGCCGGTTGAACAGCAGTCTCGACCAGCTCGCCAACGACCCCGGCCTGGGTAGCTATGCGCAGGCCGAGCAGGCGCGCGCGCGCGATGCCATCAACCGGCTGGCACAGGCAGGTTCACGCGAACGCGCACATGACCTGTATCTGGCGGAAAGGCGTGTGGATCTGGCCAAGGCTGCCGCGCAGCTGCAGGACGCCCAGCTCAAGCTGACCCAGCTCGATCGCGAACACGACCAGATCCTGCTCGACAACAGCCGCCGCGATGCCGAAATGGCGCGCCGCGAACTGGAGCGCCAGCGTCTGCAATACCAGCTGGCACAGGAAGAGACCGCGCGTCTGCAGCAGCAGGGGCAGGAATACTCACAGGCGGCCGACCAGGCGCGCGCCGAGGCCGAGCAGGCGAAGAAGCTGGCAGCGGCCCAGAGCAAGGTAGCCAAGGCGGCTCGCCGCGAGGCCACACTGGCGGCGCAGGCAGCTAAGGCGATGCGTTCGCAGATGCAGGACGGCAACCCTGCCGAGACGGCACCGGTTGCGCCAAAAAATCCCGCCAAGAAGCATCCCGGCCACCCCTGAAGCGTCCCGGCTTCACGTCTGGAACGAGCCGCTGACGATCCGTCGGCGGCGGTTGGCGAGGGTTGCCACGCTTTCGGTTACGTAAACGTAAAATACTGTTTTGACAGGTTATTTGTCAAAGCGTGACGGTCATCGTGAAGGCCACATCGCAGGCTTGCACCCCCCGGATCGGGGGAGTAGGGTCAAAGTCCCACGAGGCACCCATGCCTTGTGGGTTACTGACCTGAACCATGCGCCCATCCCACGCTCGCCGCTCTACCCGCGTTCCGACAACCGGCGTGGGTCGTGCCTGTGCGCATGTGTTCAATCGTCTGCGGACACCTCCTGTCACGGTGTCCGCCAGTCCACTCTCGAGGAGGTCGGATCATGTTTGAAAACCAGCAGCGTGATGATGTCGAGGCATTGATGAAGGCGGATGCGGAATTTCGTCGGCTCTACCAGCATCACAGGCAACTCGACAGCAAGGTACACGACGCCGATATCGGCGTGCTTCCCATCGACGATGTCACCCTCGCCGGCATGAAGAAGGAGAAACTGCTGGCCAAGGCGCGACTCGAACGCATGTGGGCAGATCGGGTGCACCTCATCCACTGAGTCTGCGATTTCGCGTGAAGCGCGGCCCCGGGCTTTTCCGCATTGTCGGAAGAGTGCCGGGGCCGCCGCGTTTCCGGTGAGTGCGGAGCGGCTCGGTTATCATGGCGATCCTGCCGGTTGGATGCGTCACACCACTGGCGTCCCCTGCAACGGAGCCCCCATGACGGTCCACCAGAGTGTCCTCGAACTGATTGGACGTACCCCGATGGTGCGCGCGCAGCGTCTGGATACCGGGCCGTGCGAACTGTTCCTCAAGCTCGAGAGCGCCAACCCCGGCGGCTCGATCAAGGACCGCATCGGTCTGTCGATGATCGAGGGCGCCGAGAAAGATGGCCGCATCCGCCCGGGCGACATTCTGGTCGAAGGCACCGCCGGCAACACTGGCCTGGGCCTGGCGCTGGTCGCTCAGCAGAAAGGCTACCGCCTGATCCTGGTGGTGCCGGACAAGATGAGCCGCGAGAAGATCTTCAACCTCAAGGCGATGGGCGCCGAAGTGGTGCTGACGCGCTCGGATGTGGCCAAGGGCCATCCGGAGTATTACCAGGACATGGCCGAGCGCATTGCGCGCGAAACGCCGGGCGCCTACTTCATCAACCAGTTCGGCAACCCGGACAACCCGGCCGCGCACATCGCCACCACCGGGCCGGAAATCCTCGAGCAGATGGACGGCAAGGTCGACGCGATCGTGGTCGGCTGCGGCTCGTCCGGCACGCTCAGCGGCCTGTCGAAGTTCTTCGCCGAACATTCGCCGCAGACCGAACTGGTTCTGGCTGATCCGGTCGGCTCGATCCTGGCGCAGTACATCAACGAGGGCACGCTCTCGACCAAGTCGGCCAGCTGGATGGTCGAAGGCATCGGCGAGGATTTCCTGCCCAGCATCAGCGACTTCACCCGGGTGAAGAAGGCCTACGCGATCCCCGACAAGGAAAGCTTCCTCACCGCGCGCGAGCTGCTGGCGAAGGAGGGCATCCTGGGCGGTTCGTCCACCGGTACCCTGGTCGCCGCGGCGCTGCGTTACTGCCGCGAACAGACTACGCCGAAACGCGTGGTCACCCTGGTCTGCGACACCGGCAACAAGTACCTGTCCAAGCTGTACAACGACTACTGGATGCTCGACAACGGTTTCCTCGAACGCGAACAGCACGGTGATCTGCGCGACCTGTTGCTGCGTCCGTTCGCCCAGCGCGACACCGTGGTGATCGGCCCGAAAGAATTGCTGATCACGGCCTATACCCGCATGAAGCTGTACGACGTGTCGCAGTTGCCGGTGATGGACGGCCACAAGCTGGTCGGCATCGTCGACGAGTCGGATGTGCTGATGCACGTGCATGCCGATGAAACGCGTTTCCGCGACCCGGTTTCCACCGCCATGATGACCAGCTTGCAGAAGCTCCAGGTTGGCGAGACGATCGAGGCGCTGCTGCCGGTGTTCGAGCGGGGCCACGTGGCCATCGTGGTCGACGGCGAGCAGTTCCTCGGCCTGATCACCCGCATCGACCTGTTGAACTATCTGCGGCGCAAGGTGAACTAAGCAGTTCCTCCGGTTGTTCGCGTCGCAGCGGCAGCCGGTCCATGTCACGAAAGTTTGCAGTAATGCGGCCGCCTCAGAATGGCCGAAGTGACGGAGCCTCCACCAGGCTCCGCATTCATCAAGGGAAGCTTTGCCGATGTGCGGAATTGTTGCTGCCGCTGCCCAGCGCGATGTGGCGCCATTGCTGATTGCAGGCCTGAAAGCGCTGGAATATCGCGGCTATGACTCGTCCGGCGTGGCCGTGCTCGATCACGGCACCATCCAGCGCGTGCGGGCCAAGGGCAAGGTGCGCGAGATGGAAGCGCTGTATCTCGCCAACCCGTTCCCCGGCGGCACCGGCATTGCCCATACGCGCTGGGCCACGCATGGCGTGCCCAACGAGGCCAACGCGCATCCGCACATCGCCGGCCGCGTCGCCATCGTGCACAACGGCATCATCGAGAATTACGCCAGCCTGCGCAGCGACCTGCAGGCGGGCGGCCACGTATTCACCTCCGAAACCGATACCGAGGTCATGGCCGCGCTGATCGACCAGCGCATCAGCCATGGCGCGAACCTGCGCGACGCGGTGCTGGCCACCGTGCGCGCACTGGAAGGCGCCTATGCCATCGCCGTGATCAGCCGTGACGAGCCCGGCCGCGTGGTTGGCGCGCGCCGTGGTGCGCCGCTGCTCGTGGGCATCGGTATCGGTGAGAACTTCCTCGGCTCGGATGCGCAGGCGCTGATCCAGGTAACGAACAAGATGCTGTATCTCGATGAGGGCGACGTGGTCGAGATCACCCGCGACAGCGTGCAGGTGTACGGCCTGGACGGGCAGCCGGTCGAACGCGCCTTGCACGAGAGCGAGTTGTCCACCGATGCGGTGGAGCGCGGCGAGTACCGCCACTACATGCAGAAGGAAATCTTCGAGCAGCCGCGCGCGGTGGCCGACACGCTGGAGGCGCGCATTGGCCCGCATGGCGTGCTGCCGAACATCTTCGGCATCGACAGCGATACGCTGCTGCAAGGCACGCGCGGCCTGCACATCATTGCCTGCGGCACCAGCTATCACGCCGGCCTGGTCGCCAAATACTGGATCGAGGAATACGCGCGCCTGCCAGTCAGCGTGGAAGTGGCCAGCGAGTACCGCTATCGCGCCGCCGTGGTACCGGCCAACACGTTGTTCGTCGCCATCTCGCAGTCCGGCGAAACCGCCGACACGCTGGCCGCGCTGCGCGAGTCGCGCCGGCGCGGCTACCTCGGCACACTGGTCATCTGCAACTCGCCCGAGTCGTCGCTGGTGCGTGAGGCCGATCTCAAGCTGATGACCCGTGCCGGTCCGGAGATTGGCGTGGCGTCGACCAAGGCCTTCACCACCCAGCTCGCCGGCCTGGCCCTGCTGGCGCTGGAGTTGGCGCGCCGCAACGGGCTCGACCCGCAACGCTACGCCACCCTCTGTGCCGATCTGCAACATCTGCCGCGTGCGATCGAGAACGCCTTGAAGCTGGAGCCGGCGATCGTCGAGCTGGCCGGCGAATTCATCCATCGCCAGCACGCGCTGTTCCTCGGCCGCGGCGTGCAATACCCGGTCGCGCTGGAAGGCGCGCTGAAGCTCAAGGAAATCTCCTACATCCACGCCGAGGCCTATCCGGCCGGCGAACTCAAGCACGGTCCGCTGGCCCTGGTCGATGAGAACATGCCGGTAATCGCGGTGGCGCCGAACGGCCCGCTGCTGGACAAGTTGAAGTCCAACCTGCAGGAAGTGCGCGCCCGCGGCGGCCGTCTGATCGTGTTTGCCGATGGCGCCGCCGGCATGGACGACATGGCTGGTCACGGCGCGATGCTGCGGGTGGAGTCGGGTGGCTCCTTCATCGCGCCCGCCGTGTTCACCGTGCCACTGCAACTGCTCGCTTACCACGTCGCCGTGTTGCGCGGTACCGATGTGGACCAGCCGCGCAATCTGGCCAAGTCGGTGACGGTGGAATAGGCCCCGCAACTGCGGCGGTTTGTCTCAAGCCGTTTGCGAGTGCGGCTCCAGCCAGTACTCGATGGGTGCCGGGTGACCCAGCAGATAGCCTTGCCCCATCTCGCATCCCATCGCCATCAGCGCGTCGTGCTGGGCCTGGGTTTCAATGCCTTCGGCGATCACCTGGATATTCAGCGCGTGGGCGAGGGCGAGGATGGCGGCCACGACCGTCGTGCTGTTGGTGTTGCCGGCCTTGTCGAGTTCATGCACGAAAGCCTTGTCGATTTTCAGCATGCGCAGCGGCAGCGAATGCAGGTAGCTGAGTGACGAGTAACCGGTGCCGAAATCATCGAGCGCAGCACCGACACCGACTTGACGCAGCCGGTCCAGCGTCGCGCGCACGATTTCAGGATTGTCCAGCAGCGCGCCCTCGGTGACTTCGGCGACCAGCCGCGAGGGCGGCAATCCGATCGCTTCGACCATGCGGATGAGGCGGGCGTCGAAATCCGGATGGCGCAGGTGCAGTGCCGAGACATTGAACGTCATGAAGGTGTCTTTCACGCCGTGCCGTGACAGCAGGCTGCAGCTGAGCTCGAACATGCGCCAGTCGATGGCTTCGATCAGTCCGCTGTCTTCGGCGACCTTGAGGAATTCGCATGGCTTGAGCAGGCCGTGCTGCGGGTGATTCCAGCGGATCAGCGCCTCGTAGCCCACGATCCTGCCATCGCCGAGGCGGCAGATCGGCTGGAAATGCGGCTGGAACTGGTCGTGCTGCAATGCCTGCCGCAATTCCCCTTCCATTGCCAGCACGTCGACCATGCCCTTGGCCAGCGTTTCGTCGAATACCACGTAGCGCTTGCGGCCCAGTTCCTTCGCGCGGTACAGCGCGATGTCGGCATCGCGCAGCAACTCGTCGGCATCCACGTAATGGGCATTGCCACAGGCGATGCCTACGCTGACGGAAGGTTCCAGCTCCTTGCCGGCGATCTTCAGCGGCATGCCCAGGGTGGCCAGCACGCGCTGGGCCACGTTGATGGCGGCGGCCGGGAAATCGATGTCCTCCAGCAGGATGGCGAATTCATCGCCGGCCAGTCGCGCCACCATGTCCGGCTCGCGCACACATCGCTGAAGGCGGCTGGCGATGGCTTTCAGGAACGCGTCGCCGGCCAGATGTCCGAGGCTGTCGTTGATTACCTTGAAGCGGTCGACATCGAGGTACAGCAGGGCACAGCGGCGATCTGGATGGCGCTGAATCAGGGCCAGTACGCGTTCGATGCGGTCGCGCAGGAAGCCGCGGTTGGGCAGCGCGGTCAGCGAGTCGTGCATCACCTGGTGCTTGAGCTGACGCTGGATCTGCTCGCGCTGCGCGATCTGCTGGCGCAGCTCCAGCGTGCGTTCTTCTACCCGATGCTCCAGTTGCAGGTTGGCCTGATGCAGTGAAGCGGCGGCGCGGCGCCGATGAATGCTGTTGGCAATCTGCAGGGCGGCGAAGCTCAACAATTCCTGGTCGGCGATGCTGTAGACAACTGCTTCGGTGTAGCTCTGCACTGCCACCAGGCCAGTCACTTCGTCGCCCACCATCAGCGGCACACCGAGCCAGCACAGCGCGGGGTTGCCCATGCCCTTCAAGGAAACCTGACCCTGTCTTTCCAGCTCAATGATGTCCGGCAGGCCAGCCCTCAGCGATTGGCCGCGGCGCAGCACGTACTCGGTCAGGCCACGGCCAAGTGTTCGCCGGTCCCTGTACCGCTCGGTGCCATCCACAAAGTAGGGAAATTCCAGCGTCTCGTGATCGTCCGCCAGCAAGGCGATGAAGAAGTTCTCCGCATTGAGCAGTGCGCCGACGACGGTATGGACGCGGTTGTAGAACTCGTTCTCGTCGATGTCGGCGGTGGCCAGCTGGGCAAGCTGGAACAGTGCTGCCTGCAACCGTTCGGCGCGCTGCAGTTCGACGATGTTGTGCTGCAGGTCGTGATTGGCCTGGGCCAGTTCCTGGGTGCGTTTGCGCACGCTGTCTTCCAGGCGCTCCTTGCTCTGTTTGCGCTCCAGTGCCGTCAGGATGTGGCTGCCGACAAACTCGAGCAGCGCCAGGTCATCGTGTGAGTAGACGTTGCCCTTGTCGTAACTCTGTACCACCAGCGCGCCATGTACCTGGCCTTCGCGCAATATCGGTACGCCGAGCCAGTCATCGCTGTCCGGCCCCGACAGGATCAACGGCCCGTTCACCTGTTCCAGCAGTTGTTCGTTATTGCCCATCAACGGCATGCCGCTCGTGAGCAGATGCCAGGTCAGCGTGTGCTGTCGATCCTCCAGCGGCAGTTCCCGGGTGGTATCGGGTACATCCTGGTCCTTGATGTCGGCGTAGTAGAGGAAACGCATCGTGCGGCGCTCGGCGTCATGCCTCACGATGAAGAAGTTCTCGCCATACATCAGCGTGCTGACAATCCGGTGGATGCTTTGCAGCATCTCTGGCATGTCCAGCTCGGAACTGGCCAGGTCGGAAATCGCGAACAGGGCGCTCTGCAGGTTCTCGGAATGCTCCAGCTGGCTATGCGAGTCGTACAGGTCGGCCAGTTTCATGGCGTGATGCAGGTGACGGGCAGCCAACTGCAAGCCAGGCTCAACCAGTGTCAGCCACGCTTTTGCGTCCGCCCCGGTAACCAGTGCCACCAACAGCACCACGCGTTCCTGCTGCAACAGGCAAAAGGCAAGATGGCTCGGATCGGCAGGCGACAGCTGCAGGCCGTCGGCGGCGGCCAGGGCAGCGTGGGCTTGCGCCAGCCGATCGGCGCTGGGCGCGGCAGGTGGAATGCTGTGCAGACAGCCGCCATCGGAAGCTGTCCACAGCACGGTTGCCTTGCTGCAGCCAGGTTGAGCCTCGGCCAGTTCCACGATGAGCTCGCCTACTTCATCGGGCGTGGTGGCATCGATCAAGCGGCCGAGCCACGCCAGCGAAGGGGCGTTCTCGCGTGCATGGGCGCCGCTGGGAAAGGGGTGGCTCACGGCAACACAGCTCCCGCTGGGAACAGATACGCCGCGGCGGGGGCCCGATCGACTCCGCGGGCTGACCGGCAGGTACGAGGTGGATTTCTGATATCCATAGGCAGAATATCGGCAGGGTGACGGTTATCCGTAGGTGTCGCAAGCCGGAGGGGCTGCGCGACCACCGGTTGGCGGGGTTTGCGCGGAATCGGCCCGGAGTTATCGCGTCAGGCCGCAGCCATGCGCTGCAGGTACGACCGCGGAGTGCGACGGCGCGCAGGAGGTCACGCTTTGACTGACCGATGTTTCGCGGAACGCTGGGCAGCCACGCCTGCTTACTGCTGCGCAGGCAGCGGCTACATGCAGACCGGATTGGCGGCGTAGCCCGCTGCGGCGGCGTGCGCGCAGCGAGCTTGAGATGGGAGACGAAGAGGCGTGGATGCCAGCGGCCGTTTCCGGTCAGCCGGCGAAAACGTGCACGGCGGATAGTGCGCTCCCGCGAATCTGCCGAAGTCAGGCGCGGCCGTAGACGTCGTCGAAGCGCACGATGTCGTCCTCACCCAGATAGCTGCCGGACTGCACCTCGATCAGCTCCAGCGCCACCTTGCCCGGATTGCGCAAGCGATGCTTGCTGCCGAGCGGGATATAGGTGCTCTGGTTTTCGCCAAGCAGGAACACCTTGTCGTCGCAGGTCACCTCGGCGGTGCCGGAGACCACGATCCAGTGTTCGGCGCGGTGATGGTGCTTCTGCAGGCTCAGGCTGGCACCGGGCTTCACCACGATACGCTTGACTTGGAAACGCTCGCCCGATTCCAGCGAGTCGTAGCTGCCCCACGGCCGATGCACCACCCGATGCAGCGAATGCTCGCTACGGCCGGCGGCCTTGAGCTGTTCGACGATCTTCTTGACGTCCTGGGCGGCATCGCGGTGTGCCACCAGGGTGGCATCGGCCGTGGTCACCACGATCAGGTCGTCCACGCCGACGGTGGCGAGCAGGTGGCGGTCGTGCGAGCGCAGCAACGAGTTGCGCGTGTCTACCGCCATGGTGTCGCCTTCGCGCACGTTGCCTTGCGCATCCCGGTCGCCGGTCAGCCATAGCGCCGCCCACGAACCGATGTCGCTCCACACGCAGCTGACCGGAATCACCGCGGCGCGTGTGGTCTTCTCCATCACCGCGTAATCGATCGACTTGTCCGCTGCCTGCGCAAATGCATCGTGGTCGATGCGCACGAAGTCGAGATCGACCGACGCCTTCGCATGGGCATCGCGCACGGCGGCGAGCATCGCCGGCGCGTGGGCGTGCAGTTCCTCCAGATAACGCGAGGCCTTGAACAGGAACATGCCCGAGTTCCAGTCGTAGCCGCCATCGGCGAGGTACGACTCGGCGGTAGCCAGGTCGGGCTTCTCGACGAACTGTTCCACCCGGTAACCGTGGCCATCGATGGCTTCGGCGCGACGGATGTAGCCGAAGCCGGTTTCCGCCCGGTCCGGACGCACGCCGAATGTCACCAGCCAGCCTTGTTCGGCCAGTGGCATGGCCTGTTTCACCGCATCGACAAACGCCGCGGTGTCACCGATCAGATGATCGGCAGGCAGCACCAGCAACAGCGCATCGGCATCGCGTTCGAGCGCCTGCAGCGCACCCAGGGCGATGGCCGGTGCCGTGTTGCGCGCCAGTGGCTCCAGCACGATGGTGGCGCCCCCGACACCGGCTTCGAGCAACTGCTCGGCGGCGAGGAAACGATGGTCTTCGCTGGCCACCACGATCGGTGCAGCCACCTGCGGCAACTGCCGGGTGCGAGCGAGCGTCTGCTGAAACAGCGTGCCCTTGCCGGCCAGCGCGAGGAATTGTTTGGGCAGGTTCTTGCGTGATACCGGCCAGAGCCGGGTGCCGCTGCCGCCACTGAGGATGAGGGGAATCAACATGGGCCTGGGTCCTTGGGTTCAGTGCGCGGCGGTAGCGAGCCGGTGCATCACGTCGTGGAGGCCATGTTGCCAGTCGGGCAGCTGAAAATCGAATAGCTGCTGGAAGTCGCGATTGTCCAGCAATGACCAGGCCGGGCGCACGGCCGGGGTGGGGAATTCGGCGCTGCCGATAGCGACCACCCGCGGCGCGCGCGCGAGCAGACCTTGTTCGGTGGCCTGCTCGAAAATGGCGCTGGCGAAGCCGTGCCAGCTGGTGGCGCCGCTGGCAACCAGGTGATGCGTGCCGACGAGTTCACGACGCTGCGTGGCGCTGGCGAGTTGCCAGCGATCGAGCGCAGCGAGGCTGGCGTTGACGATCAGCGCGGTGTCGGTCGGTGCGCCGTGTTGGTCGGCGACCACGCGCAGTTCCTCGCGCTCGGCGCCAAGGCGCAGCATGGTGCGCAGAAAGTTGTGGCCGTGCGCGGCATACACCCACGCCGTGCGAAAGGTCAGGTGATCGGCACCGCTGCCGCGCAACGCCTGTTCGCCGGCCAGCTTGCTGCGGCCGTAGGCACCCAGCGGGCCGGTGGGTGCATCGACGGCGTAGGGCTGTGACTGGCTGCCGTCGAACACGTAATCGGTCGAGTAGTGCAGTACCAGCGCAGCGTGTGCCGCCGCCCAGGTGCCGAGCACTCCAACCGCTTCGCCATTGACACGGGTGGCCAGCGCTTCTTCCTGTTCCGCGCGATCGACCGCGGTATAGGCGGCGGCGTTGATGATCAACTGCGGCTGCACGCGGTCGAGCAATGCCGGCAGGCTGGCCGGGTCGGCGAGGTCGGCGACTTCACCATGACCACCATGCCACAGCACGCCATCGCGGCTGGCGGCAATCAGCTCGCCGCGTGTGGCCAGTCCGGCGTGCTCCAGAAACGTGCGTCCCAGCTGGCCATTGGCGCCCAGCAGCAGGATTCTCACGGCACGAAGACCGGCAGCCGCTCGGGTGCGACATCCTTCAGCAACGGCGTCCTGCCATCCTTGTCCGACAGCAGCGGATCGCTCAGCGGCCAGTCGATGCCCAGCTCAGCGTCATTCCAGCGAATGCCTGCATCGGCCTTCGCGTCGTACAACGCGGTGCACTGATAGGTGAACGTGGCGAATTCGGACAGCACGCAGAAACCGTGGGCAAAACCTTCCGGCACCCAGAAGTGGCGATGGTTGTCGGCGGTCAGCATCACACCGACCGACTCCCCGAACGTGGGCGAGCCGCGGCGGATGTCGACGGCCACGTCATACACCTCGCCTTCAAGCACGCTGACCAGCTTGCCCTGCGGATTCGGCCACTGGTAATGCAGGCCGCGCAGCACACCGCGCGCCGAGCGCGAGACGTTGGACTGCACGAAGCGGTGGTCGACACCGGCCGCGCGGTACTTTGCCTCGTTGTAGCTCTCATAGAAGAAGCCGCGGGCATCGCCGAACACCTGCGGTTCGAGGATCAAGGCACCGGGCAGGGCGGTCTCAATGACTTTCATCGGACGTGGCCCTGCCGGGTCAGCTGCTGCAGGTACTGGCCGTAGCCGGTCTTCGCCAGCGGCGCGGCCAGCGCGAGCAACTGCTCGGTGTCGATCCAGCCGTTGACGTAGGCGATCTCCTCCGGGCAACACACCTTGAGCCCCTGTCGGTTTTCGATCGTCTCGATATAGTTTCCCGCCTCCATCAATGAATCGTGCGTACCGGTGTCCAGCCACGCAAAGCCGCGGCCGAGTTGTTCCAGGTGCAGCGAGTTGTCGTCGAGGTAGCAACGGTTGAGGTCGGTGATTTCCAGTTCGCCGCGCACTGAAGGTTTCAGCGAGGCGGCATAATCGCAGACGCGGCCATCATAGAAATACAGGCCGGTGACGGCGTAGTTCGACTTCGGCTGAGCCGGTTTTTCGTCCAGCCCGATCACCCGTCCGGCGGCATCGAACTCGGCCACGCCATAGCGTTCCGGGTCCTTCACCCAGTAGCCGAATACGGTGGCGCCGTGTTCGCGCGAGGCAGCGCGCTTGAGTCGCTCGGTCAGGCCCACGCCGTAGAAGATGTTGTCGCCCAGCACCAGGCAGCTGGGCTGGCCGCCGACAAAATCGCGGCCGATGGTGAACGCCTGAGCCAAGCCGTCAGGCGAGGGCTGCACGGCGTACTGGATGTCCAGGCCCCACTGCGAGCCGTCGCCCAGCAGGCGCTGGAACATCTCCTGCTCGTGCGGCGTGTTGATCATCAATACTTCGCGGATGCCGGCCAGCATCAGCGTGGCCAGCGGATAGTAGATCATCGGCTTGTCGTACACTGGCAGCAGCTGCTTGCTGACCGCGCGGGTGATCGGATACAGCCGGGTGCCGGAACCGCCGGCGAGGATGATGCCTTTCTGTGTCGTCATGAGCCGAGGCGCTCCATCCGATAGCTGCCGTCCAGCACGCGCTGGCTCCATGGCTGGTTGGCAAGATACCAGTCCACCGTCTGCGCGATGCCGGTTTCAAACGTGTGCGTGGGCCGCCAGCCCAGCTCATCCTGCAGCTTGCTGGAATCGATCGCGTAACGGCGATCGTGGCCGGGGCGATCCTTGACGTAGGTGATCAGCGACTCGCGCCGACGCCCGTCGGTCAGCGGCTGACGCTGATCAAGCAGCGCGCAAATCACCTTCACCACGGCGATGTTTTCGCGCTCGGCATTGCCGCCCACGTTGTAGGTCTCGCCGATGCGGCCAGCGTCCAGCACGCGGCGGATCGCGCCGCAGTGGTCGCCCACGAACAGCCAGTCACGGATGTTCCGGCCGTCGCCGTACACCGGCAGCGGTTCCCCGGTCAGCGCCTTCTGGATGATCAGCGGGATGAGTTTTTCCGGAAACTGGTACGGCCCGTAGTTGTTCGAGCAGTTGGTGGTCAGCGTGGGTAGGCCGTACGTGTGCTGGAACGCGCGCACCAGGTGGTCGGATGCCGCCTTCGACGCGGAGTAAGGCGAGTTCGGCGCGTAAGGCGTGGTTTCGGTGAACTTGCCTTCGGCACCGAGCGAACCGTAGACCTCGTCGGTCGACACGTGCAGGAAGCGGAATCCGTCGCGGGCGCTGCCTTCGAGCCCGCGCCAGTAGTCGCGCGAGCTCTCCAGCAGGCCCAGCGTGCCGACCACGTTGGTCTGCACGAACTCGGCCGGACCATCGATCGAGCGGTCCACATGCGACTCGGCGGCGAAGTTGACCACGGCATCGGGGCGATGCTCGGCCAGCAACCGGGCTACCAGTGCGCGGTCGCCGATGTCGCCGTGCACGAACACATGGCGCTCATGGCCGGCCAGCGAGGCCAGCGTGTCGGGGTTGCCGGCGTAGGTCAGTTTGTCCAGGTTCACCACGCGCAGCCCGTCGGCCACCGCCTGCAGTACGAAATTGGCGCCGATAAAGCCGGCGCCACCGGTGACCAGAAGGGTTTTGACGCCTGCGGGGGAGTGATTCATCAAGTACGTCCATGAGAGGGCAGGGGACGGTCGGGCGATGCGATGGCCCGGCAGCCGGCAAATGATGCCCGTTCCGGGCACCGCGGCCAAGCGCAGGGCCATGCAGGCGACGACGCAAGGGCAAAAAAACGCGGCGTTTAACGGCGCATTTTGCGCAGGACTATCTGAACGCCAAATTCCTGCACGGTCGGCAAGTGTCTGCGTAAAGGCTAAGATGAGCGACTTTACAACGTAGACGCACCCCGCCACGCGGGCTGTGAGGAAGCCGATGAAAGCTGCCGCAAAGCAAGTCCATGGCATGGGCACCCGCGCGATCCACGCCGGACAACACCCCGACCCCAGCACCGGCGCCATCATGACGCCCATCTATGCCACCTCGACATACGTGCAGGAGAGCCCGGGCAAGCACAAGGGCTACGAATACTCGCGCACACAGAACCCGACGCGGATGGCCTACGAGCGCTGCGTGGCCGACCTGGAAGGCGGTGTGGCCGGCTTTGCGTTTGCCTCAGGCCTGGCCGCGGCGGCGACCGTGCTGGACCTGCTCGATTCGGGCAGCCACGTGATTGCCATGGACGACCTCTATGGCGGCACCTACCGCCTGTTTGAGAAAGTGCGCCGGCGTTCGGCCGGGCTGGACTTCAGCTTCGTCGACCTCAACGATGGCAAGGCGCTCAAGGCAGCGCTGAAACCCAGTACGCGAATGATCTGGGCCGAGACCCCGACCAATCCGATGCTGAAGCTGGTCGACCTGGCCAAGGTCGCCGCGTTCGCCAAGAAGCACGGCCTGATCCTGGTGGTGGACAACACGTTCTGCTCGCCAATGATCCAGCGTCCGCTGGAGTATGGCGCGGACCTGGTGCTGCATTCGGCCACCAAGTACCTCAATGGGCATTCCGACATGGTCGGCGGCATCGTGGTTGCCGGCAGCAAGGAGCTCGCCGAGCAGATGGGCTTCCTGCAGAACTCGGTCGGCGCCGTCGCCGGACCTTTCGATTCATTCCTCGCCATGCGAGGCCTGAAGACCCTGCACCTGCGCATGAAGGCGCACTGCGAAAGCGCGCTGGAGCTGGCGAAGTGGCTGGAAAAGCACCCGGCGGTCGAGCGCGTGATCTACCCTGGCCTCAAGAGCCATCCGCAGCATGCCCTGGCCAAGCGCCAGATGGACGGCTTCGGCGGCATCATCACGATCGAAGTGAAAGGTGGCCTGAAAAAGGCCCGTCGCATGCTCGAACGCTGCGAACTGTTCGCACTGGCCGAATCCCTCGGCGGCGTCGAAAGCCTGATCGAACACCCCGCCATCATGACCCACGCCTCGGTCCCGGCGGCCAACCGCAAGCGGCTGGGCATCAGTGATGGGCTGATCCGGTTGTCGGTGGGGGTGGAGGATGTGGAAGATCTTCGTCGAGAATTGGATGTTGCGCTTGCATGACGGGCGCGCTGAAAAGTCTGTGCTATTCAGCCAGGTGCTTTCGACACGCAGCAACAAGATGCAATCACATCGTGGGCCGTGTAAGCGAGGCGGCGGCATGGGTTGGCATGCCTGAAACATGCCGGCCGTCTTCGAAACGCCAGACAGGATATTTGAGCAAATGAGTTGGCTATTGAAACCCGTTGCGGCACTGAGGGAATACCGGTCGCTGACGTTCGAGCTGACCAAGCGCGACGTGCTTGGGCGCTATCGAGGTGCCAGTTTCGGCCTGCTCTGGTCATTGATCAGCCCCTTCCTCCTGCTATGCGTTTACACCTTTGCCTTCGGGACGGTCATGGGTGGGCGCTGGCCTCAGATCGGCAATGGCCACGCACATTATTCGATCATTCTCTTTGCCGGCATGATTGTTCACGGCTTTCTATCCGAGTGCATAAATCGCTCGCCGCAACTGATCATCGGCAACCCCAACTTCGTGAAGCGGGTCATTTTCCCCCTGGAAATTCTGCCGTGGCCGATGGTGCTTTCAGCGTTGTTTCACACTTTCATGAATGTCGTCGTGTTCATCGCACTTCGGTTGTTCATGGACGGCCAGTTCTCCTGGACCATTGTCATGCTTCCGTTGGTCATGCTTCCGCTGATTATCCTGGCCTTGGGGGTGTCGTGGTTTCTCGCGTCGGCGGGTGTCTATATGCGTGATATTGGTCAGGTGACGGGGGTACTGACGATGGCACTCCTTTTCCTCTCGTCCGCGATGATGCCCCTCGAATCAGTGCCTGCATCGTATCGCTGGGTGTATGCAGCCAATCCCCTGACTTTCATCATCGATCAGGCGCGCAATGTCATGCTGTGGGATCGCATGCCAGATTGGGCTGGGCTGGGCATCTACCTGCTGGTCGCGCTGACCGTGATGTATCTCGGCCGTGCGTGGTTCATGGCCACCCGGAAAGGATTCGCGGATGTCCTCTGAAGCTGCCATTCAAGTGCGTGGTTTGTCCAAGGCCTTTCCTATCTACAGCAAGCCGCATCACCGCTTGCTTCAGATGATTTCACCGGGCCCGAAAGATCGCTGGTATCGCGAATTTCGTGCCTTGCGCAATATCGATCTCAATATCTCTCGCGGCGAGACCGTGGGAATTGTGGGACGCAACGGTTCCGGTAAGTCGACGCTGTTGCAACTTATCTGCGGGACGCTGACGCCAAGTGCCGGCGAGATCCAGGTCAACGGACGGATCGCCGCGTTGCTGGAACTGGGGGCGGGCTTCAATCCCGAATTCACCGGGCGCGAGAATGTCTTTCTCAATGCCACCGTGCTGGGATTGAAGCACGCAGAAATCGTCGAAAAATTCGACGAGATTGCTGCGTTTGCCGATATCGGGGATTTCATCGATCAGCCCGTAAAGAGCTACTCCAGCGGCATGTATGTGCGCCTGGCTTTTGCAGTCGCCATCAATGTCTCCCCGGAGATCCTGGTGGTAGACGAGGCACTGTCCGTGGGCGATGAAGGTTTCCAGCGGAAGTGCTTTGCTCGCATTGATGCGATCCGCGATTCGGGCGCAACAGTGCTGTTTGTCTCTCATTCCGCCAGTACCGTCGTGGATCTGTGCGACCGCGCGATCCTGCTTGACCGGGGCGAGTTGCTGGCTCAGGGTACGCCCAAGTATGTGGTGTCGCGTTATCAGAAATTGCTGTACGCGCCGACCGACCGGGTGGCGCAGATTCGCGAGGAGATTCGCGAATCGTCCGCAGAAGCTGCCGGGGCGTCCCGGCGGTTGTCCAGCCACGCGGAGCCTGGCGTGGTGTCAGCATCGGATTCACCATCTGTCGCGCCACGGGAAGAGGAAAGCCAGGCCTATTGGGAAGAGGGCATGGTTTCTTCGAGCACGGTCGTCTACGAAAATCGTGGCGCGGTGATCGAGGATCCGCATCTGCAGACGCTCGACGGAAATAAGGTCAATGTGCTGGTTCCCGGAGGCACCTACGTCTATGCCTATAAGGTTCGGCTGGAGCGTGCACTGGTGAACGTGCGATGCGGAATGATGATCCGTTCCATTACAGGCATCGAAGTAGGCGGCGCAGCCACCTCGACGCCGCAGGGCGGCGTGCCGGTAGTCGAGGCGGGCAAAATGCTCAATGTCCGTTTCCGCTTCAGGTGCCTGCTGACACCCGGCAGCTATTTTCTGAGTGCAGGGGTGCTCGCGACGCTTGGCGAAGGCGAGGAATACATTGACCGCCAGATTGACGTAGCCATGTTTCGGGTGATGCCTGCCGCAGATCGGCTTGCCACCGGCTTTGTCGACCTCGACGTTGTGCCGCAGTTGTCCGTTGCCCCATGAACGCAGGTACCTCCACCGCCATTCTTGTTGCAGGCATGCATCGCAGTGGCACTTCGGCGCTGACGGGTGCGTTGAAAGTGCTTGGCATATCGCTGGGTGACCATCTGCTCGCCCCCGGCGGTGACAACCCCAAGGGATACTGGGAGCATCAGGGCGCTGTCGAGATTCACGAACGACTGCTGGTGACGCTGGATCGGCGTTGGGACGACGTTAGGCCACTACCGGACGCATGGCTTGCCAGCGATGCCGCACGGACGGCGCTGGCGGAAATTGATGATCTGATTTCGCGGGAATTTGTGGCGGCGCCAGTATGGGCAGTGAAAGACCCGCGGATATGCAGGTTTCTACCGCTCTGGATCGAGGCATTGCAGGCCCGAGGCATTCGGCCGGTGGTTTTGTTTGCTGCCCGCAAGCCAAGTGAGGTGTCGGCATCGATAGCTGCCCGAAACCACTGGTCCGCACCTGTCAGCGAAATGTTGTGGCTGCGACATGTGTTTGAAGCGGAAACTGCCAGTCGGTCGATGCCACGTACAGCAGTCATTTATGACGATCTTCTGGCAGACCCGGCCGCAACCGTCGCCACCGCGCTGGCACGACTCGATGTGGTGATTTCGCGGCCTACCGGGGGAGTGCAGGACGCCCTTGCAAAGTTCGTGGACAGCGCTGACCGGCATCATGCGCATCCGGTCGCCGAAGGCGCCTCCAGTGCGCTGACACTGATAGCCGACACGGCTTATGCCTCGCTGACTGGAATTGCGCACGGCGGTGATGGCTGGCATCAGTTGCGGGAATGTGCAGCTCGATTCGAGGTGGAATGGCAGCACTGCGGTCCGGGCATAGAAGCGGTGGCCGAGATGGCGCATCGCTTCAGCGCCAACGAGGTCGCCGCAGGCATCGAAGCTAGCCGGCTCGCCAGTGACCTGAATGCGCAAATCCGGTGGTCGGAAGAGGCCGTACAAATACGCTCGGCCCTGCAGGCGAGTCACGACGAACTGGCCGTCAAGGCGCAGCACATCTCACTCGAACGTGATGGACTTTCCGCCGAGCTTCGGCAGGTGATGGGGGAGTTGGCGCAAACGCATTCCCAGTTGTCCATTGCTCAAGTCGAATCGGCGCGAGTGACGAAGCAATTACAGGATTCGCAGGCCGAAGCGCGCTCGTTTGCGGCCACGATCGAAGAAATGCTGCAGTCCCGCTCATGGAAGGTCACCAGACCCATGCGCGCGCTGGCGAGATTCCTCACCCCCAAGACCGGCCCCCGTTGAACCCGCGCGGGCTCAGATCCCTGCACGGCATTTGAACATCATCGCTATCATGGTGGCTCCGGTGTGGGGCCGCGCAACAGAATTCTGACTCAGGGTGTCCTCGTGATCTTCTATACCTCGATTTGTTCCAACTACCTGCCCAAGGCGATGGCGCTGGCGGAATCGGTGAAGCGTCACTGTCCTAATGCATACTTCGTGCTCTGTCTGGTCGAGAGGCAGGTGCCCGAGGTGGCCGCAGCGTATCCGCATTTTGACGAGATCATTCTTGCGAAAGATGCGGGTTGGGAAAACTTCGACAGCTTCATGTTCCGTCATTCCATCGTGGAGGCCTCCACGGCAGTCAAACCACGTTTCATGCAGCATCTGGTGGAGCGATACCAGGCAGAGTCCAAGTTCGTGTATCTGGATCCCGATGTGCTCGTCTACAGCGACCTGACGGAACTTGAGGCGTTGCTCGACCATCAGTCCATCGTGCTCTGCCCGCACCTGCTGCGTCCGGGCAACATCGACATGGAGATCAGCTCGCTGGCCCACGGCAGCTACAACCTCGGCTTCCTCGCGGTGAGCCGGGCGCAGAATGCGATCGATTTCCTGGACTGGTGGGCGGAGCGCTTGTTCCTCTTCTGCTATGACGACAAGAGCCGTGGCATCTTCACCGACCAGAAGTGGATCGATCTGGTGCCGAGTTTCTTCGACGCGTACATCCTCAAACATCACGGTTACGATTTCGCAACCTGGTCGCTGCTCGGCAGCGACATGCGTCAGGTAGATGGCCGTTACATGATCAATGGCGATCCGCTGCGCTTCATCCACTTTTCCGGGCTGGACTCGGGCACCATCGACAAGGCCATCGGCTGGTGGTTGACCGATGACAACAAGGGCACGTTTGTCGCGCTGTACAAGGAGTACCTGGGCCTGCTGGCGCAGCATGGGCAGGAAAAGCTTGGCAAGCTGCCCTGGAGCTATTCCACCTACGCAGACGGCCGCCCGGTGGCAAAGGCGGCACGCATTGCCTACCGAAATAGCGCGCTCTGGCAGGCGTTCCCGTCACCGTTCGAAGTTGACGACGTGCAGATCCTGCAGGCCGCAGGCGGTGAGCGCGCGATCGCCGAAGCGGATGCGGCGGCGCCGACGGTGTCCGACGGCATCCTCGATCGGTTCGCCCGATCGAGCCGGCAGATCGGGCTGGGCCCGACCATGCTCAAGGCATTCCGCAAGATCACCCGTTCGGGCAACGGGGCCTGACCGTGCCACAGGTCTCGATCATCATCCCGTGTTACAACGCGGGTGAGCTGCTGACCGAGGCAGTGCAATCCGCGCTTGCCCAGACCTGGCAAGATCTGGAGGTCGTGATCGTCGACGACGGTTCGACCGATCCGGTCACGCAGAAGATCATCGAGCAGGCATCGTGGCCGCGGACCCGGATAGTTCGCCAAGCCAACGCAGGGCCCTCCGCCGCACGCAACCGCGCAATCGAGATAGCGACGGGCCAATACATCCTGCCGCTGGACGCGGACGACACCATTGAACCGGAATATGTTGCCAAGGCAGTGGCCATACTCAACGCACACCCGGAGGTGGGCATTGTCTATTGCAAGGCGAGAAAGTTCGGGGCGGAGGAGGGGCCGTGGAACCTGCCGACCTACTCGCTGCAGGAGCTGGTGATCGACAACGTGATCTTCGTGACTGCTCTTTATCGCAGGGCGGACTGGGTAGCCGTGGGTGGCTACAACGAAAAGCTGCGCCATGGCGTCGAGGACTACGAGTTCTGGGTGAAGATCGTTCACTTGGGTCGAGAGGTCGTGCAACTCGATGAAAACCTTTTCAATTACCGCATTCAACAGAAATCAAGAACCACTTCTTTTCAGGACGGTAGAGCGGCCGTCGTGGAGACCTACGCCGAGATCTTTCGTTCAAATATCGCCTTCTACGCTGAGCATGCAGAAGTTATCTACGAGCACAGGTTCGGGCTATATGACGAATTGGGGTATTGGCGCTCGCGTTATGGAAGGCTGGACGCATTCTTCAACCGCCATCCAACGCTATTGAAAATCGGCAGGCAGCTGAAAAGGATTTGCAGATATTGACGACATCAGGATTATGATTTTGTGCTCGCTTCGAGCGCACGGGTCAAATGTAAGTGTAAGTTACCCAAGCATGGCTGCACTTCTCGATTAAAACCGATTGCTTTGGAAACACATTCATTATTTGCACCACTGGTATTTACTTCAGGAGAAAAGCATGACTATGAAGGTATTCGTGGCCTTCATCTTGATCGGCATGCTCACGCTTGGGGGAGGTGGAAATAATGATCAACAGACTGCGGCTGGAGCGAAGAGTACTGCAGCTTCAGCGAGCGCTACAGCACGTGAGGTGACATCGGTTGTAGCCGAAGACAAGATCCAGTCGATTGGCGCGGATGTACTTGCTGCCGTGCAGCGAACGGGCGGTACATGTTCGCTTGATTTGGTTGATGGAAACTACTTGAAGGGTCAGCTGAAATTGCCCAAAGGAAAGTTACAAGTATTTCAGCGATGGTTGCTGGATGAAGCCAAACATCCTGCGGGACAGTTCAGTCTAGTGCTGAAAGATGCAAAGAATTTTGCGATCCTAGTGTCAACGGGTGCTGCCCGCGCAGATGTGGGCGAGTTTTTCAAGGATCCGACGTTGAGTGATGCTGGCTTCAATTTCTCATTGATTCTTGCTCCGGTATAGGCGGGGGAATATCACGTCATATATATATGACCAAGAATTCCGGTCATACATATTTTTTGCGACACAGGTAAAACACTGACGATTGAATGACAATCCGCGGACTTTCTTGAGTTTAGCGTGTCGAGAAACCGTTACATAGTTATCAAGTGAGATTGTGTATTCGGCTCTGCCGTAGGTTAAATTTTGAACTATTCGCGGTGATTGCCGTGACCTTGGCGGCGTTTTACACCTCGAACAATTGTCGGTAGATTCAGTGACGGCACTATATGAGACATGACAGATGTAGCGGTTGGCTGGGGATTGATATTTTTCGCTGCATTCCTGCCTAAACCAATCGAGACCTCCCTCGGTTCTGCCAGGGAGACAGTAGAAGTTTGACGTTTACTGGGTCCATCGGGAAGCTCCACTCGTGAGCCGCCAAGCACACAAAGGAGAATCTCCGATGGACGAGTATCATCAAAGCTTAGACCACACGCAGTGGAGTTCCTGTGCCATGTGGTGTTCATCCAGAAGTGTCGTCGCCGCACGTTGTACGTTTAGCTGCGGAAGTATCTGTGAGAGGTGTTTCGCCGGTTGGCGGAGCAAGGGAAAGCCAGGTCGAGGAAGGCCATTTGATGCCGGATCACGTACATATGATGCTGCGCATTCCGCCGAAGTACGTCGTGTCGGAGGCCGCGGGTTTCATCGAGGGAATGAGCGCGATCTACCTGGCGCGTGTGTACTGGGAACGCAAACGCAACTTCGAGGGACAGAGCTTCTGGACGCGAGGGTATTTCGTCTCGACCGTGGGGCGAGACGAAAAAATGGTCCGAGCGTACATCCGTTATTAAGAAGTAGAGGGTCGACGGCTGGAGCAGCTTCAACTACAGAGATAGGCCGGTCACCGTAGGGTGGCCATATGAGAGGGGTCGCACCAGCGACCCCACCCAAGCCGCTTCGAGTGGCTCACATAACTAAAGCCACCCGGCTTTGCCGGGATTCTTACTAGCTTTCATGGAATGAGTATGTTGAAGCAGATTGTAATATTTTTTGTTTGGATTATTACTGCGTTGTTGATCGTGCAGCTCGCGAGTATGGTTCAGGGGAAAAATCTCGTTATCTCTTTCGATGCAGCGCAAACTGAATTTTTGCAGGTTTACTACCCTGTTAATAAAAATTTCGAGTTCACGGCGGAAAAAACCGAACGACATGCTTACGACGCTGGGGGCATTCACAGCGTTGCTTTTCTTCTTCCGAGCCCTGTGCCGAGTCTGGTCAGAATTGATCCATTCGACCAGGCGGGTAGCATGAAGCTGAGAGATATTGAGATCACGGGTTTGTTCTCGAAGGCGGTGCTGCGGCCTGAGGATGTGAAGTCAAGGCTGAGCGCAAAACAGAATATCGACCGTATCGACATGTCGGAAGGGAAGCTATTCATCCACGCCAATGGCGTGGATCCAATCATGGCAATGGACCTTACAGGCTTGGCATTTCAATATGACATATTGAGTTACATTGCATTCGTCATTTTAATTGCCGCTGGCGGGTACTGCCTTTTCGGGGCTCGGCTATCCCTTGCGCTACGACGCAGATTGGCGGTCTTTGTTATACCACTTGCAATCACGATATTCATTACATGGGTCTTCTATCCCGGATATATGACCTATGACTCTTTTCATGCGCTGATTGGGGCCCGGGACGGCGTTACTGATTCTGCGTGGCCACCTATGGTTAGCTATGTTTGGCGCGTCGTGGACCAAGTAGATTCACATCCGTCCGCGATGTTATTTTCGCAACTCTTGTTATTGTTCGTGTCGACATCCGCAATTCTCTTCCACTACGTGGGGAGCGCGCGTTCTGTTGCATTTTCGCTGTGTGCTATATTGCTGGTTCCTGTCGTGCTCGGAACGGTTGCGGCGATTTGGAAGGATGTGCTGATGGCATCTTTTTTCCTCTTCTCGTTTGCTACGATGCTGCAGATCGAGAAGGCTCAAACAAAACGCAGAGTAATTGTATATGCAACCTTAGCACTTGCGTCGCTATTTTTTGGGACTGCCGCGCGCCATAATGCTGTCACGGCAACTGTACCGCTTGCTTTTTATCTCGCTTGGTTGACTACTCAGGCACTTGGTTTTAAGCGCAAGATTTTCGGTACCATGATTATGGGGATCACCTCCATTGCGTGCATTTTCGGAATCAAGATTCTGCTCGACAGATACGCACTTCCTGGATTTGAACCGATAGCCGGAGTGTCAAGCATTGAACCAGTCGTGCGAAGGATGGATATTATCGGCGCTTCTATTTGCGCTAATGAGAACCTCCTTAAAGGCGTTGCGCCCGGATTGACACTCGGCGATATGAAAGCGGGCTATGATGCTCGTCACTCAAATGATTCGTTAAGCGTCTTGAAGAAAATTCCGCCGACTGCGGATATAGATAAAGCCTGGTGGAACGCGCTGAAAGAGCATCCGATATGCTTCTGGAATAATAAAGTTCAAGTAGCAACCTACATGCTTGGTGCAAACCGCGGGGATCAGTTTTTACTCTTATCGCCACAAGTTGACTCGAATCAATTTGGATACTATTTGCCCGCAAGTTCGATAAGAACTTATTTAGAAAATTATATTAGAGATGCGTCCAATTTGTTTTTATTTAGACCGTGGTTTATATACATCTTGGCAGTATTTTTACTGATATTTCTGTCGTATCGCGAGCGTCGCATTGAAATTGGTTGTTTGGCCCTTTTCGTTTCTGGAGTTTTCTATGCGGGTGGCTTATTCCTATTTGCTAACGCCGCAGACACCCGGCTTTTTCTGTATACCAATTTCGTAAACCTGGTAGTTCTTATGACGACAGTTCAGAGACATCGTTGGAGGAGGCCGCCGAAGTCCGTAGGCGGATTCAATGCCGACGTGCAACACCTGAGCACCTGAAGAAGCGCAAGTCCGTTAGCCTGTGCAGCTTCAATGGAAAATGGAACTGCCCATGAGTGACGCACACTTGAGCCAAGATGATCGCTACCGAATTAGGTGCTAAATACAGGGTGAGTTTTCACTGCGAGCCATCGCTAGGGAGTAGAGCTGGTGGTGGCTCGCAATTTCAGCAAGCAGAAAAAATGGAGCTAGCACTTAGCCTACTTTCACCGTGGTCGATATATATGATAGACAGTTTCGTCAGAAAAATTTCTGACGCGCTCACAATTCGTTTGTATGTATTGGTAGATCAACGGGTGGGTATTGCGGTAGCGAAGAGCGTCCCGCCCGTCCAACGAGTCATCGTCGATAAGGATAAATCCAGGTTTTGACGCTGCGATTCGTGCAATTTCTTCCCTCTGGAATGCATCACTGCGTGGCCAAGCCGTATATATTTCCCATGTCGGTGATCTCGCCCGGAATAGGGCGTATGCGCCAGGCATGAATGGAGCTACGAAAAAACTCTGCCCAACAGGGGCAAATTGGTTCGCCAACTGGCGCAGCAACTCGACGTTGCGCGCGGTCGATTGGTCCATACGTAACGCGTCGTTACCAACAGTGACCCGCACGCACGCCCCTCTTTCCAGGCACTGCAGACCAGGGTGCATTTGCGCGGTTGTGAACCAACTGGCGATACATAGCGCCCCTGCTGCCAGAACACGTGGCTTAGATGGAACCGACACGATCAGCGCAAGCGTGCCGATCAACGCCGGGAACACGCCCTGCGCGAGGTGCGACATATCCGCCCGCGAATACGCGTAATGCAGGTAGGGAACGGCGCAAAACGCGCAGGCGACCAGTAATGGCGGTATGGCACGCCCCTTCTTGCGAGCCCACAGTACATAGCAGATCGACAAGCAAGCAAAGAAAGCGATGGCCACAAAGAACAGTCCAAGCAACAGTGCACGCAGTGCCTCAGCTGGCGGAGCTGTTCCAAATGAGGCCAGCCATGGCCACGGCACTGGTAACGGCAGGTTGGTTTCCTTGACCTTGAATATGAATTCGATGCTGCCGATGAATGCAGTAGTGAAGCCGTGAGCAAGAAGCATGGTAGCCAGCATCGGCAGGTAACCGACGATAATGCCGACCACGTAGAGGGCTATCCCTTGACGCCAACTTCGCCAATCGATGCAGCCAATGGACAAGTAGAAAAAGACACCACAGGCAGCGACGGCACCATAGACTCCATGGTTCCGACCAAAGTAGGCCGCTAGCCCCGTAAATAGACCAGCAGAAAAATAGTTGATTCGTGAAGAACAACGAACCAGGTTCGCGAGCACGCAAATCAGGCCGATCGAGATTGAAATGTCGTACAGCTTGTGACGTGGACCCATCCAGGCGACCAGAACTAGCGCGGCGATGATGATGAAGCCGACGCCGACGCCGACGCTTTTTTGTCGAGTGTCTGTTATGGCGAGCCACCACAGCACTACCGCGAGAGAAAACCCCTGCAGTATCGCCAAGGTATCGCGAACCGCAACGATTCCATTTGTGCCAGAGAGCCACATCAGGAACGCACTCCAGTAGTAGCGGCCGGGGTCGTAGGCTTGAAAATCTCGAATCGGGACTTCACCGCTCAGAACACGCTGAATGCCATACCAGAGATAACCTTCGTCCGCTAGGCTAAATCCTTGCCGTCTTTCCCAAATGAAGGAAATTGCAACCGAGATGATGCCAATGACAGCGGCACATGTGGATTTTATCGGCGGGTATCTTGCATACATGTGGAAATCTTTCAAAAGCCGACTCCTGCCGCTATTTTTTTGTTGGCCTTTCGTGCGCTAACTGCTTGGTGACGCGAAAAACGGGGGGAAAGAAACAGGGGCCACTATGCACTAACGGGCCCGGGATTACCCCGAGGAATGCGATTTGTCTCATGCCCAATCTTCCGGTTTCTTCTTTGGCGCAAAAACGAACCGGGCCATGAGAAAGTAGGACAAGACGGCTATTGGGAGTGTGAGGATGAATTGTGAGAGCGTCTTGTTGCTTACCCATATTGATAGTGTCTCAAGCATCACTAGATTGATACCGTAAACAAAAAAGTAGCAAAAGATGAAGCGGGGGAAGCGGGCAGATGATAACTCGCGGAAGACGTAACCACCCGTGGTAAAGAAATTGAATAAGGTTCCAGCAACTGTACCGATCAACAAGGCAAGCCATGCGACTGCCCCGACGGCGATCACGGCGCTAAAGATCGCAAAGCCAAAGAGCGTGTTGAGGCCTCCTGCGATCAGGAAGCGTAGGAATGTGTTTGTGCGCGGATTGAGATTGACACAGTGGGTTGCCCTATCGTAGCCGGTCACCGCGGTCACAAACCGGCGATACAAGCTAGGCATTTTTGAAGCCGGCAGTGATGAGATTGCCGACATTCACCCCAAGTTTGACATTATTTAATCCCGTCTTCGCCATCAATCCCGCTAGAGGCTTCTTGATACCCGCGGGCAATGGTGACAGGCGGGTCCAGTATTGCAGTGAATACGTATTGACGAACGGACTGATCATGATGTCCGCGTAACCAACGCTCTCAAAAAGATGCCGCAAACTGCGTTCGGAAAATAGCTGAAGGTGCTCGATATCGATAATGGGCGACAGCTTGCCCAGCATTCGATTGATCAGTCCTCGGTAGTCATGGGTCACTGTGACGAATGCACCGCCAGGGCGTAGCAATCGAAGGGCAGCTTGGGCGATGACGTTGGGATCACGCACATGCTCCATTGTCATGAAGCAGCAAATCAGATCGAATGATGATGGTGCGAAGCAGCTCTCCTCAAACATGCCTTCGCGTATCCATGTCCGACGATGCTCTGGAGCAGCCGCAATCGCGGCCGATGACGGCTCGACGCCGACAACCCCGGCGAAGCCTTCGTGCGACAGGTGCTCGAGGAAGATTCCCGTACCGGTTCCGATTTCCAGTGCGCTTCGGCGGTGAGCAAGCTTGCTCAACACTGGCCGAATGGCGCGAATGTAGGCCATTGCTGCGTCGTTAGCTTCTTCCGAACTATCGTATTCGGCTACGTGGTAGGCATGTGCAAGCTCATTCTCACCCGGTGGTTGATTGGCATATACCAAGTCGCAGGCGGGGCACCGGACCAGCCGATGACACATGAATTCCGGAGTCTTGCGCGACGCAAAACTGAACTCGGATAGTTTGGTCGAATCGATATTTTTTTCAAGAAACAGTTTTGCTATCGCTGAATCAGTGTGGCAGACCGGACAGGATCTGGTCTCAATCATGGTGGAGAGTCCTTGAGTACCGTGAAACGTTGCGCCTCACATATTAACGACCTAAGGCGGACTTGGTTCCATTGTGTTGCCGTGTTCTGACGGCAATCGGACGCAGGCCCCGTTGCCTCATGCTTGCCGGCATGACGCAAAAAAATACCACCGGTGACAACGCAGACTGCCATTCGGCTCATGAGGGAGTGGGGCGAAAAGGGTTCAAATCGCGGTTCCGTGTGGCTCGCACGAAATATCCAAGCGGGTCTTCTCTTGAGCCCATTGCTAGCGCGTCGGAGCAATGGGCTGCGACGATAAATGCAGCTGCGAGCACTGCGCAGATGAGACCGAGAGGGAATCCCCACAACATGTGTATTGCCCGATCGGGTCGAAACAGCCTTATCGTCAGAACCGTCAATTTATTAGCGATTGCCCCGACGTCGTTGCCGCGCTCACGAATCTCGATGTTATCGAAACCGGCTTGCATAAGAAGGGCTTGCAGACGTCCACGCGCGAATCGATGGTAGTCATGGGGTAGATGGTGCAGCCTTGCTGACCATGGCACAGTCAAAAGCAGCGTCCCTTTGGACTTGATTACTCGCGCAATTTCAGCGATAAGAAGCTGTGGATCTTCCGAGTGCTCCAGTACCTCGATGCAGAGCGCGCTATCGAATGTGGAGTCGTCGAACGGCATCAGTTTCCCGTCGTAATAGACGATGTCCGGTCGGTCGTGATCCATGCCAAACTCATGGGCGTTGCCAACATCGAGACCTTGGTAGCTGGTTGCCCTTGGCAGCCAAGCGCGCCAAGGCGACTGGCCAGCACCCACGTCAAGGACTCTACCCGTCAACTGTGCAAGTGCCGGACGAAGATTCTTTACAATGGTTCCCAGCTGAAGATCAACAACACAGCGCAGCCAGAACAAATATGGATGATCGGCAGCAGGTTTGACCGAAATGGGTTGAAAGCCTTCCCGCCTAAACTCGCTGTCAATCGTATCTGCAAGCCTCTTGTCATTCATTTAGACGGCCTTCCCATCTGGGAGCAACTGAGTGGATTCGCCATTCCTGATCAAGGCGGCGCGTATCAAACGCGGCCTTCGCTTGACCTCTGCCATGATCTTAGCGACATATTCCCCTACGAGCCCAATAGCAAAGAGATTGAACGAGCCGAACATCAGAATCGTGATCAGCAAGGTTGTGACACCGCGCGGAGCAATATCTGGCGTGAATACCCGCAGCAAGGCCACCACGATGGCAGCTAATGTGGAAAGCGCAAGCGAAATCACACCTGCGGTTGTAAGCATGGTGAGTGGCACATTACTAAAGGAGAAAATGCCCTTCTTTGCCCAATCAATATTCTTGAAGAAGCTGTTGGTAGTACGGCCAAACATGCGTTCAGGTCGAACGTAATCGACACCAGTTTGTTTGAACCCGACATAGGCACGCAGGCCGCGTACGAAAAGGTCTCGTTCGGGACAATTGAGCAACCAACCAACTACACGTCGATCCATTAACGAAAAATCGCCGGCATCGAGGGGTATGTTGACGTAGCTAAACATCGCGAAGACGCGGTAAAACAACTTGTACATGATGCCCCAATGCCAAGGCATATCACGTTTGACACGACGACCATAAATGACGTCGTAGCCTTCTTCCCACTGAGCGTAGAACGATTCGATCAACTCTGGAGGGTCTTGAAGATCGCCGTCAAGCAGGACAACGCTGTCCTTGGTGGAGAGTTCCATGCCGCTGCGAAAGGCCATCTGTGAGCCAAAATTACGCGAATGGGAAATGCCGATTACACAGGGGTCTTTGGCACTAATGCCACGAATCACGTCCGCGCTGTCATCCGGGCTGCCATCATTCACGAAAATTATCTCATAATCTATTCCGATCTTTTTGAAAGTATCGGTTAGACGACGGTGCATGACGGGGATTGCTTCACCGTCCTTGTAGCAGGCGATGATCGCGGAGACGCTGCCTTTGTGTGTGTAGATGTTCTTCTTGGAGGCCGCAACCAATTCGCTATCGGTCAATTGCGTTATCCACTTGGCCATGGAGCGCAGTCCATCCTCCAACTTGACGAGAGGTTTCCAGCCAAGTTGCTCGGTCGCCTTGCGTGGATTGGAATACCAGTCTGCCAAGTCCCAGGCACGCCCTTCCATGGTGCCGAACTGGGGTTCAGCGGCGACATCGAACACGCGTCGGGTAGTATCAGCGAGTTCGGCTATGGTGGTTTTAGTACCGGTGCCAATATTGAAATTTTCGCCGTACAAGCCTGGATGCATCTTTGCTGCGGCCATGATGAAAGCGGCACAAACGTCATCCACATGAATGAAGTCGCGTGATGTGCGCGGATCGACTAATGGGGGCAACTTTCCTGCAAGCGCCTGTCGCAGAAGATTTGGAAACAACCGCGAGGTGTCTTCCAACTGACCATAAACGGAATACAGACGGAGATTCACGCAAGGGAAGCTGCGCTGCTTACCCATGAAACGTAGATAACTTGCTACTGCGACCTTGGATACCGCATAGGGGCTGTTAGGCTCGCACGGGCTGTCTTCGATGGGTGCGGCGCAATTCGTACCATACTCAGACGAGCTTCCTGCATGAATAAAGGCTGCAAAAGGTTGTTCTGCAAGCAGCTCGACAAGATTGACGATGGACTGAAAATTCGTCTGATAAATCAGACTGGCGTTTTTCTCGAATGAGTAAGCACCATAAGCCATGCAATCGAATATTGTTTGAGGACTAACACTGGTAATGAGGTTCTTTGTTGCAGCATAGTCGTTGAGGTCTACCGCAATAACGCGATCGTCCTTAACCTCAGTGAGGCGCCAGCCTTTGTCGCGGCGCACAACTGCGTAGACATCGTCACGGACGGACGCGAGAGTCTTGAACAAGTTGGCACCGACGAAACCTGCGGCACCAGTGACCAAGATCGGCCCGTGCAGAGCACGAATATAAGCTTGAATGTCCGGCATGTTAGGCGCCTTCCAGAGCAACGAGCATGCTGTCGGCATCAAGCGCGGACTGTCGTCGCAAAAATGTCTGTGAGCCGTACCGTTCAAAATGGTGTGCACGGGCGTAGAGATGGTGGAAGCGACGCACTGCAGTGCCCCGATCGGCTAAGTGGAGCAGTAGTTGGGAACCGAATCCACCACAGCGTACGTGCTCTTCGGCAACGCACAAACTGGGAGATGCCTCGATCTGTGCCAACAATTCATCTGGTAGCGGAGACTGCTCGATAGGCAGCTCGGAGACCGCCCAGAGATTGGGGCGGCGTTCTACGAGCAGACGTTCGAAAGCTTCAATATAAGTCCCCGCCAGCGGCCCCACGGCGATCACCACCGGACCATTTCCATGGGTCAGTTGCCGCCATGGTGCATACGTCGGCACAACGTAACCCTTTGGCGGCTCGCCTCGCCCCATCCTTATGTATACCGGGTGGCTGGAGGAACCAGCGCGTGCAATGACGGCATCCATATCCTCGTCAAACACTGGGGTATAGACAGATATGTTGGGCAAGGTCAGCAGTACGCCGTAATCGTCGATGGCGTGGTGCGTAGGTCCCATCACTCCGTAACCATAACCGCCACCGTTGCCAATTAGCTTTACTGGCAGGTTATGAAAGGTAATGTCGTTTCGGATCTGTTCGAAAGGTCGTGCGTATACAAATGGCGCGATACTGTAAACCCAGACCTCAAGATCTTGTTGCGCAAGCGCAGCAGCTACCGAGATCATATTCTGTTCTGCTACGCCGGCATTGATGAATCGTGATCCCATAACCGCCTGCAGAGGTTCCAGTGCCATGAATCCCAGATCACCCGTCAGGAATACCATTTCGGGGTTTTTAGACCGCGCCACCAGAGCATCACAAAGTTGTTTCCTCATAGCGAATCAATCTCCTTGATGGCTTTGAGAAACTTGTCTTCGGTGAGCGGCAGGTAATGCGAATCCATGCGGTTCTCCATAAAACTGACACCTCGACCTTTTACTGTACGCAACATGATGATCCTGAGACGCGGCCTCTCACCTGAAAGCGCGGTACGAATGGCATCGGGATCATGGCCATCGATTACTTGCAGATCAACGTCGAACCCTTTGAGCCTGTCCCATAGGGGCGACATTGAGGCAACGTCAGCGGTGGAGCCGAATCCTTGGAAATTATTGTGATCCACCAGAACAGTGAGATTTGTCAATTGATGGTGGCTGGCAAATATGAGGGCCTCCCACGTTGCCCCTTCCTGCCATTCCCCGTCCGAGGTCATGCAGATGACCTTCGCGTCGTTGTCTTTCAGTTTGAAGCCAAGCGCGGTGCCCGCGGCTAGCGACAGGCCATGTCCCAAACTGCCTGTGGCGAAAGGTATGTCCGTGATCCCCTTGGCTGGGGGATGGCCCGCCAGCAACGTATTGTCTTTGTGGAATAACTTCAGGTCCTGATCTTGGAGGCGTCCGACACTCCACAGGGCAATGTAGAGCGCACCAGCAGAGTGCCCCTTTGATAATATGAACTTGTCCTTCGCACCAAGATATTCGTGGAAGACAATTAGCATGGCGTCAAGCGCCGACAGATTTCCTCCAATATGCCCGACGCCACTTTCGAAGTGCATTTGAAGGAGACGTTTCCGTGCATTCGAAAAGTCGTTGAATGCCAAGGTAGTTCTCGTTTTCATGATAATTCCTTCTAATCTTCAGATGGCCAAAACGCTTATACTTTGTCTTTACGTTCGGGCTTCCCTGAATTCAAGTTCCAAGTGTCGTTGCATACTTTTCCGTTGCATGTGCCGCGGTCACGGCTTCGGCCACATGCCAAAGAGGTCGATGTATCGGAATGTACGTCAGATCATCCATACACCTGACATCCCTGCCCAACACCACGGGTCCAGATCCAAACAAGCTCGACATCGCGAAGCCGATCTTGCGGGCTAGTGCCTCGTCAAGTTCGTGGGGAACACGACCGCGAATGTCATAACCTTTGAAGCAGGGAAGTTGCATTGCTCAGTTGCTCTGGATCGTTCTTGTTCAATTTCGGTTGAGGACGATATCGTCTTCATCGAAGGTTTGAGTGTATTTCATGGCGAGGGGAAGAGCCTCGTCCTGTAGAGCTTCTCAAATCAGACTTGACGGGCATCTAGAGCGCCTGTTCGAGCTCCGGAATGATCTTGAACAGATCGCCGACTAGCCCAAAATCGGCGATCTCGAAGATCGGTGCCTCGCCATCCTTGTTGATCGCCACGATGGTGCCGGCATCCTTGATGCCGGTGAGGTGCTGGATGGCGCCGGAGATGCCGATAGCCATATACAGCTCGGGGGCGATGATCTTGCCGGTCTGGCCGACCTGCATCTCACTGGGCACGTAGCCGGCGTCGACGGCAGCGCGTGAGGCACCGACGGCGGCGCCGATTTTGTCCGCGAATTTGTAGATGATGTCGAAGTTCTCTTTCGAGCCGACGCCACGGCCGCCGGAGACGACCTTGCTGGCGCTCTGCAGGTCCGGGCGATCGCTGCTGCCCTGCTTGAGTTCTACGAAGCGGGTATGCGTTGGGAGGGCCGCGTCGATGCTCAGTGCCTCGACCGGTGCACTGTGGCTGCCATTACCAGCAGCTGACCATGAAGCGGAACGGATCGTGGCGACCACCGTATGGCTGGCGTCAGCCTCGACCGTGATGATCGCGTTGCCGGCGTAGATCGGACGCTTGAAGGTGTGCGCGGCTTCCACGCTCATCACGTCGCTGACCTGGGCCACGCCGAGCAGGGCGGCGACGCGAGGGGCAACGTCCTTGCCGAACGTGGTGGACGGCACGAATACGTGGCTGTAGCCGGCGGCGACCTTGGCGATTTGCGGTGCCAGCACGGCGGCCAGCGGGTGCGCGTTCTCAGGCTTGGCGACGGTGAGCACACGGCTCACGCCGTCGATCTTTGCGGCTTCGGCGGCGATCGCATCGGGTGCGTCCGATAGCACCAGCACGTCGATCGCCTCACCCTTCACGGCGATGGCGGCGCTCACAGCGCGCGCGGTGGAGGAGTTCAGCTTGCCGCCGAGGTGCTCGGCGATGACTAGGATCTTACTCATGATGTGTCCTTTGCCTGCTTCTTCTGTGGGAGGGACTTCAGTCCCGACAGGTATCTCGTTTGACTCGAGTGTGTTATCGCGGCTGAAGCCGCTCCCACGAGAAACAGGGAGTATGAAATAGAGTGGTTACAGCAGGCCTTTCTGCTTCAGCGCCGCGACCAGTTCGGCCGCGTCTTTCACCATCACGCCCTTGCTGCGCTTGGCCGGTGCCGCGTAATGCGTGGTTTTCAGATGATCGTGCGCTTCGACGCCGAGCGAGCCGAACTCGATTGTGTCGATCGGCTTGGACTTGGCCTTCATGATGTCGGGCAGCTTGATGAAGCGCGGCTCGTTCAGGCGCAGGTCGGTGGTGATCACGGCAGGCAGTTCTGCTTCGATCACTTCCAGGCCAGCATCGACTTCGCGGGTCACCGTGGCCTTGCCGTCGGCGATCTCGACCTTGCTGGCGAAGGTGGCTTGCGGGCGATCCCACAGCGCGGCCAGCATCTGGCCGGTCTGGTTGGCGTCGTCGTCGATGGCCTGCTTGCCCAGGATCACCAGGCCCGGCTGCTCCTTCTCGACCAGCTTGAGGAACACGCGAGCGGCGGTCAGCGGCTGCACTGCGTCGGTGGTGACTACATGGATGGCGCGGTTGGCGCCCATGGCCAAGCCATTACGCAGGTGCGCGGTGAGATCGGCCGGGCCGATGCCGACCACGATCACTTCCTCGGCCACACCTTTCTCGCGCAGGCGCAGCGCCTCCTCCAGTGCGATGTCGTCGAATGGGTTGGCGGACAGCTTGACGCCATCGGTGACCACGCCGGTGCCGTCGGACTTCACCTGAATGCGCACGTTGTAATCCACGACGCGTTTGTAGCCGACCAGAATTTTCATCGATGGATCCTTGCAGTCTGTACGATGGGCAATATAGGCCGTCATTGTAACGTGGGCCCTCCCTCCTCGCTGCATGGCTCCTTTTAGCCGCGTGGATACGCCTTTCGGCTATCGGGGTTGGCCGCTGGCGGTAGGTATCTCGCCTCGGCCGGTGTAGTCGTCTTCAAGACCAAGCGCATTGGCCCAACTACCTAATTGCCACAGGCCAGTCCCCACGCAACGCAGCGGTTCTTGCACATGGGCGCTGTCGAACGCGAGGTCGACCGTATCCGGTCCCGTCACGGCGCAGACATCGTCGATGAACTGTTGCGCACCAGCCTGGATGTGCTCGATCACGCTCCACTGGTAAGCGTTCACCGCATTGGGGAAATGCACTGGGTGGAGACCGTGGGGGCCACGTTCGAAGTGGGAGAACTGGCCGGCCGGAGAGGTAAGGATAGCCTCGAGCATGAGGTGATATTCCATCACCGGCGACCCGAAGGTATCTTCGCTGCGTTCATCAAAGAAGCGGGCACGGCCCCAGCCATGTTTGTGATGCACCTGATCCATGCCCCGCTTCGCAGCGAAATAAGCGCCGCCGAGTTCACGGTTTGTCAGCTTCACGAGCTGGCTCTGGATGGTTCCGGCGTAACCGATGTCGGCAAGGATGACGCTTCCTTCGCCAGCCTGGCTATTCCAGTATTCCATGTAGAGATCGCGTTCTTCCGTGGCGATATCGAGGATGGCGGCGGCAATTGGCCGCAGCCAATCGATGATCCTTGCACCCATTTGCGGCAGATATATCTCGGTGCCGATGAGAGCCCTGCCGAGCTCCCGCGCCGCAAGGGCGGCAATCCGTGCGCCAAGCCGCGCGCCGAGCAAGTTCTCCAGAGAGCCTGTATAGGGGGCGGCAAAGACATCTGCCAGATCCTCGATCGAGCGCAGCGTCGGGGTATTCACGGCGCGCCGGGAAACCAGCAGGTAGGACGCCTGGATGGAGCAGAGCTGAGGGCTCGTCACCTGCAGTCGCTGGAACGCGCGTTGCAACAGGTAACCCTCGCGGCTGAGGAAGAGAATCCTCGGTGTGCCGCTGTCCAGCGCAATTCGAGCGAGCCAGGTGATGTAGTCGAGGACAAGCGGGCCCATGACGGTGTAGCCGAATGTTTCCGGCTCCTCGATGACCAGATGCTGGCCAAACGCAGCGGGCTGGCGGTCGGCCAGATCGTTGAGACGATTGGCGATCAGCCCCAGCCACAATTGATCCTGCCAATGGTCAGAATGCCTGGGTTGCGGGCGCAGGCTGCGCAACGCAGGAACCACATCCAGAAGTGAACTGGAGCGCAGTGCATGCACGGGGTGTATGAAGCCCATGGCAAGGGGCAGTTGAACGTCGGAATGCTCGTTGTCTCCAACGTGCAACCACTCCCGTGCGGGTACGTCCTCCATCTGCGGGAGGTGTCGCCATGTCTCGGCAGTATCCTTGCGCCATCCGGTTTCGCATGAGACATGGATATCCTGAAGGATCTTCGAAACCGAAGGAGGAAGCACCCGGCGCAGATCCTCGACATTCAAATACATGTCGGAAACCGCAACGACGCGCTTGCCGGAGAGGCCCACCATGTGGGCGGCATCGACCAGGGTTGCCCTTTCCTTCAGCAGGCGCTTTTCAGTGTCCAGCTCTAGCTCACGGATCTCGGCAACGGGCATTCCACGCAGTTCGGCCATATGAGCCATCGTGTCGTAAATGATGCTGCAGTCGACGTCGCGGCCGTGTTTCGTGCGCGCCATCGTTTCCGCACGAGATCTGATGGTGTGGAAATCCTTCAGTCCGAACCTCTTCTCCACGAGGTGACCGAGGTATCCGCGCGCACCTGACGGGTGCAGGAATGGGCGCGTCACCATGGTTTCGAACAGGTCGAACGAGATGATCCTGGCATCAACCGCGGCGAAACTGAGCTTGTCCGCCAGCGGGGAGGTGAAGTAGCTCCTCCAGTTCCGCTCGCCCTCACTTCTCAGCATCGTCGTTCCGTTCGACGGCATGATGCCGAGCACCATGCCATGGCGCCGAACAATCAAACCAAGCAGCCGCTCCACTACGTGTTGCATGGTGCCGTCGGTCTGTCCACTTTCTACCGGAAAAGCGTCCAGCGACAGTTTCAGTTCGAACAGCGGGCGCAATGCTTCGGTGCGAGCCCAGAACATGGATCCGGCCGGGTAGTCCAGGTATGCCGTGGGATCGATGTCTACGCCTAGCCGTGAACCCACTTCGCGCGCGGGTTCGACATTGGATAGCCACGTGTGTGCCCACAACGGCATCGAGCCGAAACTTTCCGGATAGACCATGCCTAGACGCGGCATGGCCTGGAACATGCCTAGGATCCAGCTCACTCGGTCGTCGCTGCCGAGCAGGGTGTCGATCAGGTAACGCCGCCACTTCCCCTGTTCGCTGCCGGAGTAGAGCGACTTCTTCGTATGAATATGGCAGACGAGATCGAGCGCGAGGATTTCTTCGCGGAAGGTCAGCAGGAACGGTGCAATGTCACGACCACGGTTGGGTACGACGTGGACATGCAAGGTCCGGACGTTCGGAATCTTTCCGAAACGCGACAGCGCCGCGATCCTGGTCTGTTCATCGATGACCGAAACCATCAGGACGAACGGCACGGGTACATGTGCGACGTCATTCACGAGCTCGTCGAGCAAATCCGCATAGAAGACATGAATCATGATGCCGATGCTGAGTTCGAGCTGGCTCAGCTGGCTGGCCGCCGGAAACGATATGACATCGGGAGGAGCGGCCGCGTGGGGCTCAGCTTGTTGCGACGCACGGATTCGCTGCGTGAAGCCTCTCCAGCCGAGTGCTCGAATGACCCGCAAGCTTCGGCCAGCCAATGAGCATGCCCCAGCCCAGCCACCGCCATGTCGGGCAACGGCGGTGCGTATCAGGCCGACCATGGCAACGATCTTTCTCATGACTGTCATCGGCGAAAAATCGTTTGGCTATCCAGGAAAGTCATTGGCACTCAACCGAGAGTACGCTGCAGGGCCGCCGCCGCCGCATCCATCGAGAAATGCTCGCGCACGTTAGTCATGCCGTTGGCCGAGAGGGCTTCCCAGAGCGTGATGTCGTCATGCAGGCGCACCACGGCGACAACGAAAGCGGCGGCATCGTCTGCCACCAGCACATCGACGCCGTCATTCAGTTGCATGCCTTCCACTGCTATTGACGTGGCGACTACAGGTACACCGTAGCTCATCGCCATGTTGATCTTGCCCTTCACGCCGGCGCCGAAACGCAGCGGTGCCAGCGAGGCAAGGCAGCTGTCGAGCCATGGGGCCAGATCGGGCACGCGGCCATGAAACTCCAGGCCTGCCGAAGCGAGTTCGCAGCGCATCGGATCGGACACGTCGCCCAGCACATGCACGCGGATGCCGGGCAGCGCTTCGCGCAGCCGCGGCAGGATCTCGGTGCCCATCCAGCGAATCGCATCGGTGTTCGGCGGGTGGCCGCAACCACCGATGAAAACCAAATCCCTGCGCTCCCGATGAGGATGTCGACACCCGTGCACGTCGTGGATGTTGGACAGCAGTTCCACGCGTGCCTTCGGCAGCATCTGCGCCAGCAACGCCTGTTCATGCGAACTCACCACGAAGGTGACGTCGGATTGTTCGATCAGTGCCAGCTCGCCGCGCCGGGAAGTCTCGGCCTGGCGGGCCAGCGTGGCGCTGCCGCTCAGTTCGGCGGCGCGCTGTTCGCGCAGAAAGTGCAGGTCGACGGTATCGAACAGCAGCTTCGCCTGAGGTGCGTGTTGGCGCACCAGGCTGGCGTACTGGCCAGCCACGGTGTGCCGGCACAGAATTACCGCGTGCAGTTCGCGGCCATGCTGTTTAAGCCAGTGTGGCAATGCCGGCGTCTGCGGTCGCGCGAGCACTTCGCAGCCCAGTGCGCCGAGTGCCGCGATCTCTTCGCTGCTGGCGCGGCCGTCGTCAGGCAGGAAACACGTGCTCCAGCCTTGCTCGTCAAGCAGACGCAGGATTGCGCACAGTCGCAGCGAACCCGAATCACGCGCTGGCTCCGGTGTCATCGCATCCACCACCAGCACCCGGCCGCGCGAATGCCATCGCATGGCGCGCTCCAACGATGTGCCCGCGGGCGGCTGCCGGGTGAGTTCGACGCTCCATTTGTCGACGAACGTGGCCTGATTGATCAGCTGGTAGCGCTTCATGCCGCTGCCAAGATCGGTGCCCGCGCTGATCCCTTCGCAGTGGATGACGGTGCTGGCCGGTTCGTAATAGACGCGCAAGCCGAGCTGGCGCACCGCAAAGGCCAGGTCGGTGTCTTCGTAGTACGCAGGTGCGTAGCGCGCATCGAACCCGCCAACTTGCCGGAAAACTTCGCGGCGGATCATGAGGGCGGCGCCGGAGACATAGTCGGTCGCGCGCCGATAACGGAACGCGGCCGCATCACGCGACTCGAAGCGCCCGGTGGTCCAGCAGCTGCCGTCGGCAAACACCAAGCCCCCGGCTTCCTGCAGGCGGCCGTCCGGGTAGACCAGACGACTGCCGGCAATGCCGCAATCGGCGCGCTCGGCAAAGCAGCGCAGCAAGGCATCCAGCCAGCCGGTGGTCACCTGGGTGTCGTTGTTGAGGAACAGCAGAAACTCGCCGTGCGCCGCTGCCGCACCCGCGTTGCAACTGTCGATGAAGCCGAGGTTGCTCTGGTTGCGCAACAGGCGGATGCCATCAACTTGTGCCAGCACGCTGGCGCTGTCGTCTGCTGAGGCGTCGTCGACCACGATCACCTCGAACGAGGTCTGCGCCCCATGCCGCACCAGCGAGCGCAGGCAGGCGAGGGTATAGGCGAGCTTGCCGTGGATCGGGATGACGATCGAGACCTGCGGGTCGGCAGTGACCGGCACGGCGAACGGCGCAAATGGCTCGTCCAGCGATAGTAACGACAGGTCTTCGTCGAGCTCAGGCCGGGTCTGGAATTGCTGCCGCATTCGCGCCAGCGTGCCGTGCCAGCCGCGCAGCGCAAAGCTGCCACGGACACGTTGCAGGAGATAACCGAGGCGTTTCAGTCGCCATGACAGTTGGCCGATCAGTGGATTGCCCTCGATCGGCCTAGAGACTCTGGTAGTTCGGCCCGGAACCACCCTCCGGCGTGACCCACGTGATGATCTCGTACGGATCCTTGATGTCGCAGGTCTTGCAGTGCACGCAGTTGGCGGCGTTGATCTGCAGGCGCTTGCCGGCCGCGTCGTCGACGATCTCGTAGACGTTGGCGGGGCAGAAGCGGGTGCAGGGGTTGTCGTATTCGGTGGTGCACTGGTCGATGCAGATATTCGTGTCGGCCACGTGCAGGTGGATCGGCTGATCCTCGTCGTGCTCGGTGGCGGCGAAGTAGACGCCGGCGAGGCGATCGCGCGGGGCCAGCGTGCGCTGCACGTAGTCGCGCTTCGGTTCCTCCTGCGCGCCGAGCTTGTGCAGCGAGGACCAGTCGGCCTTGTTCTTCAGCGTCCACGGCGACAGGCCGAAAGTGGCGGTTTCCCATGCCGCGTTCAACAGGCCGTACCACAGCCCTTTCTTGAACCCGGGCTTGATGTTGCGCACCTTCTTCAGTTCGGCCATCGCCTCGGAGCCGCGCAGCTTCGCGTCGAAGCCGGCAGCGTCCAGGCCGCTCGCGGCGAGATGTTCGGCGGCCAGCATGCCGCTGCGGATCGCCTGGTGCGTGCCCTTGATCTTGGGCACGTTGAGCAGGCCGGCGGTATCGCCGATCAGCAACGCGCCGGGCATGTCGCATGTCGGCAGCGACTGGTAGCCGCCGGTGACGATGGCGCGCGCACCGGCGGAGAGGATCGTGCCTTCCTCCAGCAACGGTTTCACCATCGGATGGTTCTTCCACTGCTGGAACGCTTCCCACGGTTTGTACTCGGGGTCGCTGTAGTCGAGTCCGCTGATGTAGCCGAGCGCGATGCGGTCCTTGTCCAGGTGATACAGGAAGCTGCCGCCGTAGGTGTGGTTGTCGGCGGGCCAGCCGATGCTGTGCACGATCTTGCCCGGCGTGACGCGACCGGCCGGCACCTGCCACAACTCCTTGATGCCGATCGAGTAGCCTTGCGGGTCGCTGTGCTGATCCAGTTTGAAGCGCTTGATCAGCTGCTTGGTCAGGCTGCCGCGCGCGCCTTCGGCCAGCACGGTGACCTTGGCCTTGATGTCGATGCCTTCGGTATAACCCGGCTTGTGCGTGCCGTCGCGGGCCACACCCATGTCGCCGATGCGCACGCCGGCGACCGAGCCGTCATCGTTGTAGATGTTGTCGGCGGCGGCAAAGCCGGGGAACACGTCCACGCCCAGCGCTTCGGCCTGCGGCGCCAGCCACGCGCACATCGCGCCCAGCGAGACAATGAAGTTGCCATGGTTCTGCATGCCCGGCGGCACCGGCAGCTTGCGGCCGCCGGTCTTGCTGAGCAACCAGAACTCGTCGTCGCCGGCCGGCACGCAGATCGGTGGCGGGTTGTCGCGCCAGCCGGGAAGCAGGGCATCCAGCGGCTGCGGTTCGATCACCGCGCCGGACAGGATCTGCGCGCCGATGGCCGAGGCTTTCTCGATCACGCACACATTCACTTCGGGCTTCAACTGCTTGAGGCGGATCGCGAACGACAGGCCGGCCGGACCGGCGCCGACCACGACAACGTCGTATTCCATGGTTTCGCGTTCGCTCATGGCGGACTCCATCATGTGTAAGTTGCTGCACGCGGTGCCGTGCGTGGAGGTATGGATCAGGCCGTCATTGTCCGGTTTCGCGTGCTGCGCGGCAACGCGTGCTGCGCTACCGCTTGCAATCGTTTCACCAGACGCGGCGATAATCGGAACAAATCTGAAGGAGTGTTCATGAATTCGATGCCGCCGATCGCCGATCTTGACCTGCGCCGTGCCTCGCTGTGCCAGTTGCTGCACTGGCTGGCGGTGGGCCGCGTGCAGCCGCAGGCGCTGGCCGACGCCTATCAGACGGCGATCGAACGACTCAATCCCGAACTCAATGCCTATGTCGATGTGCGTTACGGCCTGCTGCAGGAGCAGGCGAACATGGCCGATCGTCGTCGCCGCGACGGCGTGATCGGTCGGCTGGACGGCATCCCGCTGGCATTGAAGGACAACTTCGACATGGCCGGCTGGCCGACCCGGGTGGGTTTGCCCGGACGTGAGACGCCGGTGGAGGGCGATGCGCATGTGGTGGCTCGCCTGCGCGCATCGGGTGCGGTGCTGGTCGGCAAGACCAACATGGACGAAGGCGCGCTGGGCGCGGTTACCGACAATCCGCACTTCGGTGCCACCCACAACCCGCATCGTCACGGTTACAGCGCCGGCGGATCCTCCGGTGGCGCCGCGGCGGCAGTGGCGGCGGGCCTGGCGGTGGCGGCCGTCGGCTCGGACAGCCTCGGCTCGATCCGCATCCCGGCCAGCTACTGCGGTGTGTACGCGCTCAAGCCGACGCACGGCGAGATTTCCGCCCGTGGCCTGGTGCCGGCAGCGCGTCGGCTCGATGCGGTGGGCCTGCTGGCGCGTAGCGCGGATGACCTCACCGTGTTGCTGCAGGTGCTGGCTGGCTACGATGCCGACGATGCGCGTTCGCGTCGACGGCGGGTGGCGTTTGCGTTGCCGGACTGGGAGCCGGGCAACCTGCGCGCAGGCCTGTTGCCGGATCTGGCGGCGGTCGGTGTGCAGCCGGACGTGATCGAGGTGTTCGAGGCGGCGATGGCGAAATTGCCGCATGCGCTGGGCGATCGCCGCACCGTCGATTTTGCCGACTGGGACTTCAGCCGCACCCGCCGCGCCGGCCTGCTGTTGATGGAAGCGGAGATGCTGGGCACCTTCGCGGCGGATCTGGCCAATGCGGAACATCCCGTGTCCGACCGCTTCCGCAACATGCTGGGCTTTGCCGCCGGCAAGAGCGCGGCAGACTATGCGGTGGCCGATCGGGTGCTCGACGCGGCCACGCTGAAGATGCGCCGGCTGTTCGCCCAGGTCGACGTGCTGGTGTTACCGACCACGCCGCAGGGTGCGTTTCCGCTGGATGGCCCGGTGCCCGATTCGCAGGCCGACCTCACCAGCTTTGCCAGCCTGGCCGGATGCCCGGCGGTCAGCCTGCCGATGGGTACGTTGCCCAATGGCATGCCGGTCGGCTTGCAACTGGTCGGGGCGCGCGGCTCGGATCTGCGCCTGCTGGAGCTGGCAGCGGTGTGTGCGGCGACGCTGGATGTCGAGCCGACCTATCCGGTGGTGGCCTGACGATCGCGTAAGATGTCGGGTCAAGTACCGTGCCAGCTGACATCGGCGGTACACCGTCGCGACAAAAACTTCCTGAATCTCTTCTGGCATGACGACAGCATCCTCGGAATCGCACTCCCACCTCGATGATCTCGAGGCCGAAAGCATCCACATCTTTCGCGAGGTTTTGGCGGGCTTCCAGCGTCCGGTGATGCTGTATTCCATCGGCAAGGATTCCTCGGTGCTGCTGCACCTGCTGCGCAAGGCCTTTTTTCCGGCGCGGCCGCCGATCCCGTTGCTGCATGTCGATACCACATGGAAGTTCCGCGAGATGATTGCGTTCCGTGATCAGGTGGCGGCGGCCGGGGACGTGGAAGTGCTGGTGCACATCAACGAAGACGGCGTGCGTGAGGGCATTTCGCCATTCACGCACGGCGCCACCGTGCACACCGACGTCATGAAAACCGTGGCGCTCAAGCAGGCGCTGGACAAGTACGGTTTCGATGCGGCCATCGGCGGGGCGCGCCGCGACGAGGAGAAGTCGCGCGCGAAGGAGCGCATCTTCTCGTTCCGCAACGCCCAGCACCGCTGGGATCCGCGCAACCAGCGCCCGGAGTTCTGGCACACCTACAACACCCACATTCGCAAGGGTGAGAGCGTGCGGGTGTTTCCGCTGTCCAACTGGACCGAGATGGATGTGTGGCTGTACATCCAGCGCGAAGGCATTCCGGTGGTGCCGCTGTATTTCGCCAGGCCCCGTCCGGTGGTCGAACGCGACGGTGCGCTGATCATGGTCGACGACGACCGTTTCGTGCTGCGCGAAGGCGAGGCGGTGCAGATGCGCGAGGTGCGCTTTCGCACCCTCGGCTGCTACCCGCTGACCGGCGCCGTGGAATCCACGGCCGATACGTTGGCAAAAATCATCGACGAAATGGCCAGCTCGCGCAGTTCCGAACGGCAGGGCCGGGTGATCGATCAGGATCCCACCGCGTCGATGGAGCGCAAGAAACAGGAAGGCTATTTCTGATGGCGGCGTCGAACCAGACAGTTGATGTTTCACCCGCAAAGGGCTTGCTGCGCTTCATCACCTGCGGCAGCGTGGATGACGGCAAGAGCAGCCTGCTCGGACGCCTGCTGTATGACGCCGGCATGCTGCCGGACGATCAACTGGCGGCACTGGCTCGCGACAGTCGCCGGCAGCATGCCGACGCGGGCGACGTGCTCGATTTCTCGCTGCTCACCGACGGCCTGGATGCGGAGCGCCAGCAGGGCATCACCATCGACGTGGCGTACCGCTATTTTCATACCGCACGGCGCAGCTTCATCGTGGCCGATTGCCCGGGCCACGAGCAGTACACGCGCAACATGGCCACCGGCGCCTCCAACGCCGAGTTGGCGGTGGTGTTGGTCGACGCGCGCAAGGGTGTGCTGTCGCAGACGCGTCGCCACACTTATATATGCAGCCTGCTGGGTATCCGCCAGGTCGTGCTGGCCGTCAACAAGATGGATCTGGTCGACTACGACCAGTCCGCCTATGACACGATCGCCGGGGAATATCGCGAACTGGCGCAGAGCCTCGGCATCGTGGACGTGCATTGCCTGCCGGTGGCGGCACTGACCGGCGACAACGTGGGCGCGCGTTCGGCGCGGATGCCCTGGTACGAGGGCGACAGCCTGCTCGCATTGCTGGAGTCGGTCGATGTCGTGCCATTTCGCGCCACCGATTTCCGCATGCCCGTGCAGTGGGTGAATCGCCCGGATCATTCGTTCCGCGGCTATGCCGGCACGATCTGCGGCGGTCGCGTGAGCTGCGGCGATGACGTGGTGGTGCAGCCCGGCGGGCAACGCGCACGCATCGAGCGCATCGTCACCGCCGACGGCGACCTGCCGGGCGCGGTGGACGGCCAGGCGGTGACATTGTGCCTGGATCGCGAGATCGACGTGAGCCGCGGTGACGTGATCGCGGACGCGTTGCGTCCGACGCCGGTGGCTGACCAGTTCACTTGCCACCTGTTGTGGATGGGTGATGCGGCGTTGCTGCCCAATCGCACCTACTGGCTGAAGATCGGCACGCGCACCGTCAATGCGCGGGTGATGTCGATCAAGTACAAGGTCGACGTCAACAGCCAGGCCCGGCTTGCCGCACGCCACCTCGCGCTCAACGAAGTGGGTTACTGCACGCTGGGGCTGGACGACGCCATCGCATTCGAGGCCTACGCCAGCAACCGCACGCTGGGCGGTTTCATCCTGATCGACCGCCAGAGCAACGCCACCGTGGCGTGCGGCATGCTGGATTTCGCGTTGGGCCGATCGACCAATGTGCACTGGCAACATGTCGACATCGACAAGGCCGTGCGCGCCGCCAGCAAGGGACAGCATCCACTGTGCCTGTGGTTCACCGGCCTGTCCGGCGCCGGCAAGTCCACCGTGGCGAACCTGGTCGAGCGTCGGCTGCATGCGCTCGGCTATCACACCTATCTGCTCGATGGCGACAACGTGCGCCATGGCATCAACAAGGATCTCGGCTTCACGCCGGAAGATCGTGTCGAGAACATCCGCCGCATCGCCGAGGTGGCGCATCTGATGGTGGATGCGGGGCTGATCGTGCTGGTCAGCGCGATTTCGCCGTATCGCAGCGAGCGGCGTTCGGCGCGTGAGCTGTTCGCGCAGGCGGAGTTCCTGGAAGTATTCGTCGACGCGCCGCTGGAGGAATGCGAAAGACGCGATCCCAAGGGGCTCTACCGCAGGGCGCGTGCAGGCACGATCCGCAACTTCACCGGCATCGATGCGCCTTACGAAAGGCCCGAAGCACCGGACATCCATTTGCTGGCCAGCGGGCAACGGGCCGAACAACTGGCCGAGCAGGTCACCGGGCGAGTGCTTGCCGGCCTCGGTGACGCCGGCGCCGAGGCCTGATGGGGCATCGCTCCCGCGCGGCTTGGATTGCCCCGGCCCGGCGGCGATAATGCAGGACTTTCCCCGCAAGGCACTGCCGCGATGACCGACAAGACCGTACTCAACGCCACCCATCGCTCACTCGGCGCGCGCATGGTCGATTTCGGCGGCTGGGACATGCCGATCAACTACGGTTCGCAGATCGAGGAGCATCATGCGGTGCGTCGCGACGCCGGCATGTTCGACGTCTCCCACATGACGGTGATCGACCTGCACGGTGCGCGCAGCCGTGAATTCCTGCGTCACCTGCTGGCCAACAGCATCGACAAGCTGAAAGTGCACGGCAAGGCGCTGTACTCGTGCATGCTGAACGAGCAGGGCGGCGTGATCGACGACCTGATCGTGTATTACCTCGGCGAGGAATTCTTCCGGCTGGTCGTCAATGCCGGTACCCGCGCGAAGGACCTGGCCTGGATCGAAAGCCAGGCGAAGGCGTTCGACGTGCAGGTGAAGGAGCGTCCCGAGTTCGCGATGATCGCGGTGCAGGGTCCGAATGCCCGCACCAAGGTGCTTGGTCTGCTGCATGAGGTGGATCGTCCGCGCATCGAGAAGCTCGGCAAGTTTGCCGCCGCTGCCGCGCAGGGTCCGCACGGCATGCCGCTGTTCGTGGCGCGCACCGGCTACACCGGCGAGGACGGCTTCGAGATCATCGTGCCGGGAGAGCACGCGGTTGTGCTGTGGGAAGCACTGGTCGCTGCAGGTGTGACGCCGGCAGGGCTTGGCGCACGCGACACATTGCGGCTGGAGGCGGGCATGAACCTCTACGGTCAGGACATGGACGAAAGCGTGCTGCCCTGGGAAGCGAACCTGGGCTGGACCATCGCGCTGGATGAAGGTCGCGCCTTCATCGGCCGCATTGCGCTGGAACAGCAGAAGGCTGCCGGCGTACCGCGCGTGATGGTCGGCCTGGTGCTGGACGACAAGGGCGTGCTGCGTCACGGCCAGAAAGTGCTGACCGCGAACGGCGAGGGCGAGATCCTGTCGGGAAGTTTTGCGCCGACGCTGAACAAGGCAGTGGCATTCGCGCGTATCCCGGCCGGCGAGCCTGGCGAGGTGCGCGTCGACATCCGCGGCCGCGAAGTGCCGGTACGCCTGGTGAAGTACCCATTCGTGCGCGACGGCAAGCCGTGCGAGGGGATCTGATTCCCCGCCCATTTTTCCCCCGCGGCGGATGTGGCTAGAATCACCGCCTGTACCCTGACTTACACCTAACGACTGGACCCCGATCATGAGCGAGATTCCTGGCGATCTGAAATTCCTCAAGTCCCACGAGTGGGCCCGCGTCGAAGACGATGGCCTGGTCCGTGTCGGCATCTCCGACCATGCGCAGGGCCAGCTCGGCGACCTGGTTTACGTGGAGCTGCCGGAAGTCGGTTCTGCCGTGAAGGCAGGCACCGGCGCGGCCGTGGTGGAGTCGGTGAAGGCCGCCTCGGACATCTATGCGCCGGTTTCCGGCGAAGTCGTCGAAGTCAACGAGCTGCTCAACGACAAGCCCGAGATCATCAACGAAGACGCCTTCGGCGACGGCTGGATCTTCCTGGTGCGTCCGAGCGATCGTGCCGAGCTCGACGAGTTGCTCGACGCGAATGACTACGAAGCACTGGTCGAGAACGAAGACCACTGAGTCTCCCGTCATCGAGCACGAAATTGCCGGCCGCCTAGTGCGGCCGGCAACGTTTTCGGGGTAGCCGTTCGCAACATGTGGATCGCGCATATCGGCATGAGGTGCAGCGGGTTCGATGGAAGATCCGCATCGTGTGTCTTCTGGGTGGGCCACGTCGACTCGCGTCGCCCGCGCGGAACTATCAGCGCGATGTCTGTCGATCAGGTCGTGTTGAAATGGTGGCCGCATTCGTACGCATCGTCGATGCAGTCGGTCAGGAAAACTTGCTCGTGCGCGCAGACCTCGACGATGAGTGGAAGGGACTTCGCGATTCGACTCGCGGACCGTCGAACTGTCCGAGAGGAACGATGGCCGGAATTTTCCGGGTACTCCGGCCCGTCGATGAAAATCATTTCAGTCGTGTTCCGTTCATCTGGCGGGAGCGTCGCGGCCACCCCGATCATGGCCCTCAACGAAACGCTAGTCGCATGACTTGCCATGCTGTCGGTATCGAGGTCGTTGTCCCGAAAACGTTGTGCAGCAACGGTTTCAAGACATTGGCATATTTTCAAGCTAATATTGTTTGGACGTATGGACGTCCAATTCATAATGCCGCATTTACCCGGCAGGCCTTGTCGCACAGGGGTTGCGGTCCGATCGGGGCGAGCGAAGTGGTTTGATTTCATGATTAAAATCAATTGACAGCCGAAATCTTCAGGGATAGCTTTCGCAACAGATCACGGGGAATGCGCTTTATGGCAACAGCAAAATTCATCAAGCCTTATGTCGAGCACGGTGAAAAGGCCAATGCAGTACGCAAGATCACTGTCTCGATTCCGCTGCACGTTTTGCGGCGGCTTTCTGATTTGCGCACCCACCGTCAAGTGAACAATCTTCGGCACGCTACCAACAGCGACTTGTTGGTCGAAGCGTTCCTGCACGCTTTTACTGGGCAACCACTGCCAACTGATGAGGAGCTGAGACGAACCATGGCCACTGCCAAGAAATCCGCCGCAAAGAAACCGGCCGCCAAGAAATCGGCCGCCAAGAAATCCACCGTGAAGAAGGTTGCCGCCAAGAAGCCGGCCGCCAAGAAAGCTGCCGTGAGGAAGGTTGCCGCCAAGAAGCCGGCCGCCAAGAAAGCTGCTGCCAAGAAACCGGCAGCTGCCAAGAAGACCGCTGTAAAGAAAGTCGCGAAGAAGGCTGCGCCAAAGAAGGCTGCCGCCAAGAAAGCTGCACCGGCCAAGGTGGTCAAGGCCACCAAGACCGCCAAAGCCAAGAAGTAAGCCACACGCAATAAGCGACACCATCAAATAAGACAAGTTATCGATATTTCTCTCCCCGCGGTGCCCAGCGCGGGGAGAGCACTTCGAGAAGCCTTCGTCCCGGCCTGGCCGGGACGCTTCGTTTGTGGGGCCGGAAAGTCTGGCCGGCGTCGCCACGCTGCCTTGCGCTGCAGAGTGCAGGCCATGATTCGCGCAGCCCCGGACGATTCCGGACTCCTGTTCGTTAATACGATCCTGCCCGTGGACTGTCGCCCCTGGAACATATTTCCTTGGCGTGTTGTGAAATCACGCACCATTTGCCGTGCCTCCATATTGGAGTTACCTTTCGCACATCCGCGCCGCGGTGAATCCGGGGGATTCACCGCTCCTGGATCGACAGGGGGAAAAAGCGCGGGTATCTGTCGACACTCAGTGAGAGACCATGGATACCCGATACATACCAGTTACACGCCGGCATGCGCGTGGGGCCGTCAAGCCCGTAGTCATCGCCGTCATCGCCGTCATCGCCCTGCTGGCCGTGGCTGCTTGGTTCCTCATCATCAAGCCACACCAGGATCTGGTCATGGCTGACGCGGGCGGCCATCCGTCCACGCCGGTATCCACAGCCACGCGGTCGGCGCCACCGCCGGCCGATGTGGCGGGGATGGACGTCAATCAGCTGCTGGCCGAAGCACGCACGGCCATGAACGAGCAGCGCTACCTTGCGCCAACGGGCAACAACGCATTCCTGTTCTATCTGCGGGTGCTGGAGAAGGACCCCGGCAACAAGGTGGCGTCCGACGCGTTGCGTGAAACCTTCCCGTTCGCCGCCACCTCGGCGGAGCAGGCGATCAACTCGCGTGACTTCAATGAAGCGCAGCGCCAGATCGATCTACTCGCCAAGGCCGATCCGACCAACTTCACGTTGACCATCCTGCGCTCCAAACTGGATGCGCAACGCAAGACGCTAGACAAGCAGCAGCAGCTTGCGGCCGATCAGGAGAAAGCACAGCAGCTGGCGGCGCAAAAGGCTGCGGCCGACAAGGTGGCGGCGGACAAGCTTGCCGCCGAACAGCAAAAAGCCCAGCTGGCAGCCGAGCAGGCAAAGACGCAGCAGGCCCGTACAGCGCAGTCGACCGGGCAGCAGGCTGCGAAAGCTCCGTCCGGAGCAGGTGACAGCACCGCGACTGCCGGCGCAGACAGCGGCAATGCCGCTGGTCAGGCCGCCGGCGCCGTGCTGCTGAAGGCGGTAGGTGCGCGTTACCCCACAGCGGCGATGCGCGCGCGGCAGGAGGGTTGGGTGGTGGTGTCGTTCACGGTCGACGCCGATGGAGGGACCAGCGACGTCAAGGTGGTTGACGCGCAGCCTCGTCGTATCTTCGATCGCGCTGCGATGGATGCGGTGGAGCGCTACCGGTTCACGCCGGCGATGAAGGATGGCGTGGCCGTTTCCAGCACCAAGCAGCAGCGGATCGAGTTCAAGCTCTGAGTGCTGAGCCGCCGACGTGACAGCTCAAACCGGACGGCGCATGTTTCACATGCGCCGTCTTTCGTTTTGAAGGTTGTCCGCCGATCGCCCCGACTCAGTGGCGACGTGTCGCACGATGCTTGCGTGGCTTCATGCGCCTTGGCGCTGCCGCAGGTGCCGAGGTCCTGGCATTGCCTTCGATCTCGGCCCAATCCACATGCGGCAGGCCCAACAGATCGTCGAACACCATCGGCATCAGGCCGCTGGGTGTGGGGCCGGTGGAGTTCCACAACGTGACCACGCCGGCCTGGTACTTCGGAAAAAATCCGATCATGGTGCGATAGCCGGCCACGGCGCCAGCGTGATAGATCAGCGTTTCGCCGCCGTACTCGTACACCCGCCAACCCATCGCATAGTGCGCTTCGGTCAGTCGCGCACGGCGCCATGGCGTGGCATGCAACTCGCTGGGCGTGGAAACGCCGGGGGCGTGCAGCACATCCAGCAATGAGGTGGGCAGTACATCCTGGCGATCGCCCATCTGCGCGATCAGCCATTTCTCCATGTCGCGCAGGCTGGCGTTGACGCCCGCCGCCGGCGCCACCCGGTAATAGGTTTCACTCGGGTCGAACGGTATCCAGCCGCGACTGGATGCGCGGTGCGGACGTGCCCAGCTCTTGCTAGATTCCAGTGCCGCACGACCGTAGCTGGCGGTGGTCATCCCCAGCGGATAGAAGATCCGCTTGTCGACCTGGCGGTAGAAGAAGTCGCCGGTACGCGCGAGCACCACGTCGCCGATCATGCCGAAGGCGACGTTCTGGTAGCCGTAGCACTGACCGACGCCACAGACCAGATTGACCTCGTCCAGCTTGCGCACCAGCTCCTCGTAGGGAATGTCGCCTTCGAGCATGTTGTCGTAGGTATTGCGCGGCAGACCCAGCCGTTGCCCCAGGATGTCGCTCACCGTGGCCTGGGAGGCTGCCTGCATGTCCTTGAGCTTGAAATACGGCAGCACGTCGACCAGCTTGGTATCCCAGCTCAGCTTGCCATCGTCCACCAGCAGGCCGGTGATGGCGGTGGCAAAGGCCTTCGACAACGAGGCGAGCCGAAACACGGTGTCCGCTGTGACCGGTTGTCTGGTGGCGGCATCGGCGTAGCCAACGGTACCTTCGAAGACCACCTTGCCATCGATCACCACTGCCGTGACCAGACCGGCAACGGCATGGCGCTCGCCAAGACGGTTGAGCCAGCGCTGGTAGTCAGCGACGGTCTGTTTGATGCGCGCCGGTGGCAGGTTCTGCGGCGCGCTGCGAACGCTGACAGTGGGCGATGACGCGGCCGACGTGGCGGCACAAGGCAGTGTGCAGGCCAGCCCGAGTGCGCCGCCGATCAACAGGAATATCTTTCGAAACTGCATGGTATTCTGATGGGGTTCCGGCGTGGGGATGCGCCTCAGGGTGGAGAGTCTACCGATGGGCCTGATCATTTTTCTTGTTGTTGTCGTTCTGATTGTCTTGTACTTCGTGGCGATCTACAACGGACTGGTCACTTCGCGTAACAGTTACAAGAACGCGTTTGCCCAGATCGACGTGCAGCTGACTCGCCGACACGACCTGATCCCGAATCTGGTCGAAACCGCCAAAGGTTACCTCGCACACGAACGCGGCACGCTGGAGGCGGTGGTGCAGGCCCGCAACGCGGCGGTCAGCGGGCTGGCCGGTGCCAAGGCCAACCCCGGTGATCCAGCCGCGATGCAGCAGCTGGCCAGCAGCGAAAATGCCCTGACCCAGACACTGGGTCATTTGTTCGCGCTGCAGGAAGCTTACCCCGACCTGAAAGCCAACCAGACCATGATGCAGCTCTCCGAAGAGCTGACCTCGACCGAGAACCGGGTCGCGTTCGCACGGCAGGCCTATAACGATTCGGTGCTGACCTACAACAACAAGCGTGAAGTCTTTCCCGCCTCGTTCGTGGCCAACAGCTTCGGCTTCGTCGCGGCCGAGCCGCTGAAGATCGAGGATCCGGCCGTGCGTGACGTGCCGAAGGTTTCCTTCACCTGATCGCCGTGCATCGCGGCTGTAGTCGCGATGCACGCGTTCAGCCGCTGGAGCCTCCATGGATTTTTTTGCGCAACAGGCGCGCGTACGCGGCAGCAGTCGACGACTGGTCGCGCTGTTCGTGTTGGCGGTGATTGCGATCGTGGCGGCGATCGATGCGGTGGTGTGGCTCACCATGGGCCACCACCCGGTGGATGGCGAGCCGGCGCTATCGAATCTGCCGCTGCTGTTAACCAGCAGTGCCGTGGTGCTGGCCGGGATCGGCCTCAGTTCATTGTTCCGCATCATGAGCCTGTCCGGCGGCGGCAAGACGGTGGCCGAGAGTGTCGGCGCGGTGCCGGTGCCGCCGGATACCCGCGAGCCGCAGCTGCGCCAGCTGCGCAATGTGATCGAGGAAGTGGCGATCGCGGCGGGCGTGCCAGTGCCGGATATCTACCTGATGGCCGACGAGCCCGGCATCAACGCATTCGCCGCGGGCTATTCGGCGTCGGATGCCGCGGTATGCGTGACCAGGGGTTGTCTCGACAACCTGAGCCGCGACGAGTTGCAGGGTGTGATCGCGCACGAATTCAGCCACGTGCTGAATGGCGACATGCGGCTCAACATCCGCCTGATGGGCCTGCTGTTCGGCATCCTGGTACTGGCGATCGTCGGACGCCGGGTGATCTGGTTCGGCGGCGGCCGCAGCAGCCGGCGCGATGGTGGCGGCGGTCAGGTGTGGATGATCGGGCTGGCGCTGATCGTGGTCGGCTACATCGGGTATTTTTTCGCGCGGCTGATCCAGGCGGCGGTGGCACGCTCGCGCGAATCGCTGGCCGACGCCTCGGCGGTGCAGTTCACCCGCCAGACCGACGGCATTGCCGGCGCGCTGAAGAAAATCGCGATCCTCAGTGAGGGCTCCGAGCTGCAGGTGGCAAACAAGCAGGAGGTGGCGCACATGCTGTTCGGCGAGGCCAGCAAGTTCAATGCGCTGTTCGCCACCCATCCACCGCTGCTGCAGCGTATTCGTGCTTTGGAGCCCGGCTTTCGCGAGGAGGAGCTGACCCGATTGGCCGCGTCACTGCAGCGCGCTGCAGCGGTTCCATCCGATGCTGCGGTTGCCGGCAAGCCGGGCAATCCGCAAGGCGTGCCGGGCATGGCACTGCCTCCTGTGCTGCCTGCCGTGCTGGGCAGTGCCGTTGTTGCCGGCGGCATGGCACGTTTCCAGCGTGCCGCTGCGGTGCATCAGGCGATGCCGGACACGTTGACGACTGCCGTGCAGCAGCCCGAGTCGGCGCTTGCCGTGGTGCTGGCATTGGCCACTTCGGAGGAAGCGGAGTTGCTGCCGACGCAGCGGCGTATCGTCGCTGACGCCTTTGGCGATGACGTGCAGCAGGCCGTGCAGGCGATGGCTGGCGAATTGGCGACACTGCCGCCGATCGCCCGCCTGCCGCTTGCGGCACTCGCGTTTCCCGCGTTGAAGCAGCTGTCGGAGGGGCGTCAGCAAACCTTGCTGGGTACGCTCGATGCCCTCGTTCGAGCCGATGGCAAGGTCGACCTCAATGAGTATTGCCTGGCCCGGCTGCTGCGCATGCAATTGCAGGAGGCCCGGCAACCCCGCCGCACGCCGATCGATGGCCTGAAGAAACTCCCAACCTGTCGCGACAGCGTGATCCTGGTATGCGCCATCGTGGCGGCAGGCGGCTGTTCCGACCAAGCGAGCGCCCGTCGCGCGTGGCTGCTGGCGATGCAGCATGCCTTCCCTGGCGAAGCGATCGAGTGGTCGCCGCCGCCAGCGGCGTGGCAGGCACCGTTCGAGCGCGCGCTGGATGATCTGGATGGGTTGATGCCGGTGGCCAAGGAATTGCTGATCCAGAGTCTGCTCGCCGCGATCCGTGCGGATGGTCAGGTCAGCGTGGAAGAGGCCGAACTGTTGCGGGTCATCTGCGCCAGCCTGCACTGCCCGGTGCCGGCGTAGCAACGCGCCGTTCGGCAGGAGCGACTTCAGTCGCGATGCTTTTGATTCATTTCAAACACCAGAGCATCGCGACTGAAGTCGCTCCCACAACAGGTTCACGTTCCACGCGAAGCTCAGGCCTCGCCCAGGATCAACGCGCTGGCCCGTTCGGCGATCATGATCGTCGGCGCATTGGTATTGCCGCTGGGCAGGCTCGGCATCACCGAGGCATCGACCACGCGCAGCCCCTGCACGCCGCGCACGCGCAGCTCGCTGTCGACCACCGAGCGATCGTCCTTGCCCATGCGACAACTGCCGACCGGGTGATAGACCGTCTCCGTCTTGCGCCGGATGAAGTCGGCGTACTCGGCATCGGTGCGAAGTGCGCGTTCGGGAAACACCGGCTTACCGCGGTACGCGTCGAATGCGGGCTGGTCGAAGATTTCGCGCGACAGCCGCGCCGCCTCGATCATCCGCTGCAGATCGTGCCCCTCCGGATCGCCCAGGTAATTGGCGTGGATCGCGATCGGCTGCGCCGGATCAGCCGAGTGCAGACGCAAACGGCCCCGGCTGCGCGGGTGCAGATAACAGGCGTGCATGGTGTAACCGTAGCCGGGCAGGCGATGGCGGCCGTGATCGTCGAGCAGCGCGGGTATGAAGTGGAACTGCAGGTCGCAGCGTTCGTCATCGGCCAGACGGCTGCGCACGAAGCCGCCGGCTTCGGCGATATTGGAGCTGCCCGGGCCATCGCGATGACGCAACCAGCGCAGGCCGGTGCCCAGTTCGTTGAGATGGTCGTAGGTGATTTTCTGCGTGCTGCCATCCAGCGTGCTGATGTCCAGATGATCCTGCAGGTTGCTGCCGACGTCGGGCAGGTCGGCGAGCACGGCGATGCCGTGTTCGCGCAGATGATCGGCCGGGCCGAGGCCGGACAGCATCAGCAGTTGCGGTGTGTTGATCGCGCCGGCGGCAAGAATCACCTCGCCCGCTTCGATGCGTTCCGTCACATGCCGGCCGTGGCGCAACTGCACGCCCACCGCGTGGGCGTGGTCGAGCAGTACGCGCTCGACCAGTGCATGCGTGCGCACATGCAGGTTCCCGCGCTGGCGTACCGGCTTCAGGAAGGCCGTCGCGGTGGAGCAACGCGCGCCGTTGCGTTGGGTGACCTGATACAGCCCGAAGCCGGCCTGCTGGGTGCCGTTGAAATCGTCGTTGCGTGTGTAGCCGGCGCTCGTGGCCGCATCGATCAAGGTCGCCGACAGCACGTTGTGATGGCGCAGGTCGGAAACGCCAAGCGGACCACCCGCGGCATGCAGGGTGCTGGCGCCGCGACTGTTGTCCTCGCTGCGCAGGAACCATGGCAACACCTGCTGCCATGACCAGCGTGGATCGCCGCACACCTGCGCCCAGCTGTCGTAATCGGCTGCCACACCGCGGATGTAGCACATCGCATTGATCGAGCTGGAACCGCCCAGCGTCTTGCCGCGCGGCCACCACAACCGGCGCTGGTTGAGTGCGGGCTCCGGTTCGGTGTGGTAGTTCCAGTTGAGTCGACGGTTGTTGCCCAGCCGTGCGATGCCGGCCGGCATGTGGATCAGCGGATTCCAGTCGGACGCGCCGGCCTCCAGCAGCAGCACGCGTTTGGCCGAATCGGCGCTGAGCCGGTTGGCCAGCACGCAGCCGGCCGAGCCGGCACCGACGATGATGTAGTCGTAATGGCTCAAGGGTTTTGCGCTCCCGACGGGGTGGATATGACCGCATGCTAGGCTTGCCGCGCCCCACGCTGGATGTGCCCGTGAGTTTGCCCCGCCAAACCGTTGTGGAACAAGCCGCCGCGCCGACGCTGTCCGCGCTGGCGTTTTTTTTCGTGATGACTTCGTACTACATCATCCGGCCAGTCATGGGCCAGCTGAGCGGTGCGGTCGGCTCGCAGTCACTGCCGCTGTTCTACGGCGCGGTGTTTGTGGTGATGCTGCTGTTGACGCCGGTGTTCGGCATGCTGGTGGCGCGCTTCCGACGCCGGCAATTGCTCGGCTGGAGCTACAGCTTCTTCATTCTGTGCCTGCTCGCGTTCGTGCCTGCGTTCATGGCGCAGGATCGCATCGGCGCGCGCGAGTTGGGTGTGGTGTTTTTCGTCTGGGCCAGCGTGTTCAACCTGTTCGTGGTGTCGCTGTTCTGGAGCTTCATGGCGGACATCTTCTCCAGCGATCAGGCACGGCGGGTGTTTTCGCTGATCGCGCTCGGTGGCATGGCTGGCGCGATCTTCGGCCCGCTGGTGACCAAGCTTCTGGTGCAGCTGATCGGCGTGGCGCCGCTGTTGGTGGTCTCGGCGCTGGCGTTGAGCTTTTCGATGATGCTGTTGCTGCAGCTTTCCACGCAGCACGATCGACAAGCGGGCAGCCGTGCCGATGAGGCGATTGGCGGCTCGTTGTGGGCCGGCATCAGGGAGTTGTGGTCGCGTCCGTTCCTGCGTTACATGGCCTTGTTGATGTTGTTCGGCGATGGCATCGGCACGTTGGCCTATGCGCTGGTGGCCGATTACGCCAAGGCGCATTTCACCAGCACGGTCGCGCGCACGTTGTTCTACAACGACCTGGATCTGGCGACCAATCTGCTCGGCGCAGTGCTGCAGCTGAGTGTGACGCCGTGGTTACTGGTGCGTCGCGGCGCCGGCTGGGGGCTGGTCGTGCCATCGCTGGTGAATCTGATCTTGCTGGCTGGCGTCGCGCTGATCGGTGGTGGCAGCCTTGTGTTCTTCAGCTACAGCGTGCCGCTGCTGGCGGTGATGCAGGTGATCACGCGCGGCTTCGCCTACGGCATGACCAAACCGGCGGTGGATGCGCTGTACACGCGGGTGCCGCGCGAGACGCGCTACAAGGGCAAGAACTTCGTCGAGACCGCGGTATGGCGCTTTGGCGACGTGGTGGTGACCAGTGCCGTGAGCGGTTTGCGCATGCTGGGTTGGGGCATCGGTGGACTGGCCTTGCTGGGTGCCGGCGTCGCCACCCTGGCGGCGATAGTGGCCCGCCGGGCCGGTTGGTCGCCCGACCTGGCGCCGGACGAGCATGCGCGGGTCGACGATGGTGAAACGCCGCCAGTTTGAAGCTGGCGGGTTGCGTTTCAGCGATTCCCGGCCTAACTGGTGATATAGCGCTGCAGATGCTCGATCTCTTCGGCCTGCGCGTCGATCACCGCCTTGACCAGATCGCCGATCGAGATCACCCCGACCACGCTCTGGCCGTCCACTACGGGTAGATGCCGGATGCGACTGTCGGTGCACAGGCGCATGCAGTCGAACACGTCGGTATCCGGGCTGACGGTGAGCGGTGTGCTGCTCATGATGTCGGACACGGCGGTTTGCGATGAGGAGCGACCCTGCAGGATCACCTTGCGCGCGTAGTCGCGTTCCGACACCACACCGATCAGCTGGTCGCCGCGCATCACCAGCAGCGCGCCGACGCGGTGTTCGGCCATGTGCTTGATCGCTTCGAGCACCGGCGCATCGGGTGCGATGCTGAAGACCTTGCTGCCCTTGCTTTCCAGCAGATGTTTGACCTGGCTCATGCTTGGGTCTCCCACGGGCCCGGGCGGGCCGTCCGAGACGAGTTTAGCGCCGCTGCCGGGCTGGCGTGTAGCCAAGTTGTGAAGCGGGTAGCGGGTCCACGCAGACGCTTGCCGCTGGCGCCGGGGTGCGTTCAGTGCCTGGGTCGTGGCGGCGCGCGACCTTCGATATAGCCCGGGCCACCGAGCTGGTTCATCTGCTGCTGGATCCAGTTGGCGCGGCGTTGCACATAAGTACTGGGACGATCCGCATGCAGGCGGCGCGGGCTGGGCAGCACGGCGGCGAGGCGGGCGGCCTGCGCCGGACCGAGCTGTGCCGGCGAGGTGTGGAAATACGCCGCGCTGGCCGCACCGACACCATAGACGCCATCCCCAAGCTCGGCGATGTTCACGTACACCTCGAGGATGCGCTGCTTCGGCCAGGTCAGCTCGATCAGCACGGTGAACCAGGCTTCCAGTCCTTTGCGCACGAAGCTGCGGCCATTCCACAGGAACAGGTTCTTGGCAACCTGCTGACTGATCGTGCTGGCACCACGCAGGCGCTTGCCATCGTCGGCCGCATCCATCGCGTCATGGATGGAATCGAAGTCGAAGCCATGATGGTAGGGAAACTTCTGGTCCTCGCCGGCCACCACCGCCAACGGCATCCAGCGCGATACCTGCGCCCACGGCACCCAGTGCTGACGCAGCTGGAAATCCTTCTCGCCGCGAACCCAGGCGCCAAGCTGTCGCTCCAGCATCACGGCCGATGTCCACGGCGGCACAAAGCGCAGCACCAGCACCACCAGCCAGCTCAATGCGAGCCAGGCCAGCACGAGGACGGCCAGCGAACGCAACGGTCGGGACAACACAGGGCGGCGAGACAAAGGAAGCATAGCGGTGCGCGCAGGAAGACGCCGCAGTATAAGGGGCGTTGTCCCGCCGCCGTCGCGCCCCCATCTGAAGCGACTGAGCCGATTGAGAGTGTCTATTTTGGAAAACCTGCCTGTCGAAGATGTGTTGCATGGCTTCTTGCTGGAACGCGCTGGCGTGCGCGGCACGCTGGTGCGGCTCGGCCCGTCATGGCGCGACGTGGCCGGCCGTGCCGACTATCCGCCCGCTTTGCATGCGCTGCTGGGCGAGGCGTTGGCCGCCAGCGCGCTGTTGACCGGCAACATCAAGCTGGACGGCGCGCTGTCGATCGAGCTGAAGAGCTCGGGTGCGCTGCGTCTGCTGTTTGCCGAGTGCAACGACCAGGGTCGCGTGCGCGGGTTGGCCCGCTGGAATGAACCGTTGCCCGCGCCGCTGGCGCTGGACGCGCTGCCTGACGCGATCATGGCGATCACCATTGGCAACGTGGACCGGGGCCAGCGCTATCAGGGGCTGGTCGACCTGCAACACGCCGGGCTGGCCGAATCGCTGGAAAACTACTTTGTGCAGTCCGAACAATTGCCGGCGCGCATCCTGCTGGCCGCCGACGCCGGACACGCCGTTGGCCTGATGTTGCAGAAGATGCCGGACGAGGGTGGTCGCGACGCTGCGCTGGATGACGATGCGTGGAACCGCATCGTGCACCTGACGGCCACGCTGGGCGCCGAAGAGTTACTGGGTACGGCGCCGGAGCAGTTGTTGTACCGGCTCTACCACGAGGAATCGGTACGCCTGTTCGCGCCGCGTCCGCTGGCTTTCGGTTGCAGCTGCGGCCGTGAGCGGGTGACGGCGATGCTGCGCTCGTTGGGGCGCGATGAGGTGGAGGCGGCGCTGACGGCGCGCGATGGCGAAATCGAGGTGATCTGCGAGTTCTGCGCGCAGCGCTATCATTTCGATCGCATCGACGCCGAGCATCTGCTCAGCGCCAGTGCGACCGTAGATACGCCCGATACCGAGCAATGAATCCGCTGTGCTGGATCGGAGGATAGGAGCCCGGGTTGGGCAGCGATCAGGCCAGCAGCAGCGGCTTGTCTGCACTCAACCAGGTTGCCGCCGGCTGCGGCATGGCGAACAGGAAGCCCTGGCCATAGCGGCAGCCGACGCGTAACAGGGCTTGCCGCTGCGATTCATCCTCGATGCCCTCGGCAATCACCTTCATCTGCAGTGAGTCAGCCAGTACCTGGATCGCGCGCACCAGTGCCAGCCCCTGGGTCTCTTCGTCGCCGGGCGGCAATTCCGTGATGAAGGAGCGATCGATCTTCAGCGTCTCGAACGGGTACTGGTGCAGATAGCTCAGCGAGGAGTAGCCGGTGCCGAAATCGTCGAGCGCGATGCCGACGCCATGACTGCGCAGGTTCTGCAGCATCTGCTTGACCTGAGTCGGGTTCTCCAGCAACGCGTGCTCGGTGACCTCGATGCGGATGCAGTGCGTCGGCACGGCGTATTGCTCGAACAGCGCCAGCAGACGCTGGTCGAGATCGGCGGACCGGAAATGCCGGCCGGAGACATTGATGCTGATGAAACCCTCGTTGCCGATCAGCCGCACGGCCTGGGTGCAGACCTGTTCGAAGATCTGCCAGTCGATCGCCTCGGCGCAGCCGCACTCCTCGGCGATCAGCAGAAAATCATGCGGCGGCAGCAGGCCGCGCTCGGGGTGATGCCAGCGCAGCAGCGCCTCGTAGCCGGTAACGCGGCCGTCGGCGAGTTCGACGATCGGCTGGTAGAACGGTTCGAATTCGTTGCGGCTGAGCGCGTGGCGCAGGTCGCTTTCCATGTCCAGCAGTGACAGTGCTTCGCGGCGCAGACGGTCGTCGAACATCGCCGCGCGATGGCGACCGCCGTCCTTCGCGTTGTACATCGCGGCATCGGCGTCGCGCAGCAACTCCTCCGGCTGGCGGTAATGCGGGCTGGACAGGGCGATACCGATCGAGGCGGAGGTGAAGATCTCCTTGGTGCCAAGCCGGAACGGCGTCTGCAGTTCGCTGATGATGCGCTCGGCAATCAGCGTGGCCTTGCCGGTGTCGACGATGCCCTCCAGCAACACGGCGAATTCGTCGCCGCCCAGGCGCGCGACCACATCGCGTGTCTTCAGGCAGGCACGGATGCGACCGCCGACCTGGAACAACAAGTCATCGCCGACCAGGTGGCCGACCGAGTCGTTGATTACCTTGAAACGATCCAGGTCGATGAACAGCACGGCGAACTGCTCGTTCGGATTCGCGACGTAGCGCTGCATCGCCTGCTCCAGTCGCTGCAGCAGCAGCGTGCGATTCGGCAGGCCGGTCAGCGAGTCGTGCAGGGTTTCGTACTTCAACCGCCGCTCGACCCGTTCGCGTTCGGCGATCTGTTCGCGCAGGTCGCGATTGGCCAGCGCCAGTGCGCGGGTGCGCTCGGTGACGCGACGTTCCAGCCCGGCATAGGCCTGCTTCAGCGATGACGCCGCCTGCTTGCGTTGCAGCGCGTTGGCGATGTGGTAGCTGACGAAGGTCAGCAATTCCTGGTCGCGCTCGTTGTAGGTGTGTTCGGGTGAGTAGCTTTGCAGCGCCAGCACGCCCAGCGCCTTACCACCCCAGATCAGCGGCACGCCGAGCCAGCACACCGAGCGCGAACCGAAATGGCTGATTTCGCCGGTTTCGATGAGATGGTCGATGGCCTGCATGTCGGCCAGCAGCGGCTTGGCATGGCGCAACACATATTCGGTGACGCCGCGTCCGTGCGCCCGTGGTGGCCGCAGGTTGTCGACATCATCGACAGAATAGGGGAAGGTCAGGTGCCCGTTTTCCTCGTCGACCAGCGCAATATAGAAATTGCGGGCGTACAGCAGGCCGCTGATCACCTGGTGCATGGCCGCGTAGAACTTTTCCAGGCTCTCCGAGTTATTCGCCAGTTCAGCGATGCGGAACAACGCCGCCTGCAGGCGTTCCCCGCGCTGGCGTTGCAGTACCTGCTGGCGCAGCACGCGATTGGCCTCGCGCAGTGCCGCAGTGCGATCGGTTACCCGGCGGCCCAGCTCGATATGCGCTTCGCGTCGTTCCAGCGCGGTCTGCACATGCTGGGCCACATAGCTCAGCAACTCCAGATCATGTCGCGAGTAATGGGTGTCGGCGCGATAGCTCTGCATCACGATTCCGCCGACCACGCGATCGCCGCGCAGCAGCGGTACGCCCAGCCAGTGTTCGCAACTCGGGCCGATCGGCACAAAATGGTCGCCGAACTGCTGCTTCAACTCCTCGATCGAGCCCATCAGCGGCCGACCCTCCTGCAACAGGGTCCAGGTCAGGCTGTGCAGCATGTCGTGCAACGGCACGCCCTGGTCAGGTGAGGGCGGGTCGGTATCGGCGATGTCGACGTAGTACGGGAAACGGACGGTGTCGGTGGCCGCGTCGTACAGCACGATGTAGAAATTCTCTGCATACATCAGGCTGCTGACGATGGCATGCAGCGAGCGCATCATTTCGGGCATGTCGTGTTCGGCGCCTGCCTGTTCGGCGATCGCGTACAGCGCACGCTGCAGGCGTTCGGCCAGGGCCAGGCGGGAGATGGCTTCGTAGAGCCGACTGATTTCGGCCAGCTGGCGCAGACGCGTATCGGCCAGCCGACCGAGCCAGTCCAGCCGGTCGCGCACGATCTCCGGCGGCGGCAGGTCGGCCCATTCAAGCGTCAACGTGCGCGGGCCTTGGGGGTCCTCGGCCAGATCGAGTTGTCCACCGATATGGCCGGCTTGCTCGTCCATGCGGCGCCAGCGAAGTCGGCCCTGGATGCCGAAGTTGACCAGCATGAGCTCACAGATTTCCATCACGCTGGCGGCGTCGGGAGCTTCGAACAGCCGTTCGACCGCTTCGCGCAAGGCCGCAAGATCCCGAGCCACTGAAGGAGGCTGGGATGAACGGATCGTCGGTGTAGCGCTCATTGGGGCTATGGTTGGTTCCGGGACGATCTGTCAGGTCAGCGTCAAATCCCTTTATATCGCGTAAGTTGGCCCTGTCGCCAGCATTGCGGCGGCGGGAACTGCGGGTGTCCCGGCCGGTCAAAGCTTGACACAAACCTATCCCATTCTGTGATTGGTTAGGGGTTTTCAGGGTGTTAGCAAAACGTAAAACGGGATATACTCAGCTCCGCCTATACCCCTATTGAAAGAGCCACCGATTCCAAGCTCATGCGCCGCCTGTCCGCCCTGCTGATTTTGCTATTGCCGCTTGCCGCGGCCGGGCAGTCTGTGAGCGGCGACAGCGTCATGGCTGAGCGTCTGCTGGCGCAACCACCGGATCAGATGACCGAGGTGGAACCCGGCGTCATGGTGCCACTGTGGCGTGGTACCGATGGTCGTCTGCTGGCGCTCAAGGCTGATCGCAGCACCGGCGCCGACGCGCTGCGCAAGAATGCCCCGCTGTCGCTGCGCGTGGTCGATGCCGCCAGCGTGATGACAACCGGCCTGCAGTACGGGTTGGGCTCAGGGCTTTCGGCGCATGCCGAGATCAGCGAACACTCCTCGTGGGTCAACAACCAGGGCTCGCGGATACTGGGTAGTGAAGTGGGTGCCACCTATGATGCCGGCCGTTACAGCCTTGGCTTGAGTGTGGGTGCCACCAGTACACCGAATAACAACAACGTGTTGCCGCGCGTGCTGCCGGGCGCCGCGCCGGGTATCGACGGGCTGTCCAGTTTCGACAGCAGCTCGCAATTCAATGCGCGCGGCCGGCTGGCCTTGGGCAACAAGAGTGGTATCGATCTGGGTGCCAGCGTCGGCCGCATCCACCTGCTGCCGGGCAACTTGCTTGGCATCAATGCGCTGGATCAGAAGGCGTTGAGTTTCGGGGTCGATCACGGCCCGTTGAGTGGCGTACTGATCGGTCGCACCATGCAACCGCAGGCCGGCATTCCGGGCAACTTCAGTGCCGACAGGCGCTGGAACAGCATCGATCTCGGCGTGACCTGGCGCCTGCCGTGGCGTGGCTCGCTGAGCGTTGGCGCGCAGAACCTGTGGTCGTCCGGTACACCCGCCAACACCCCGGTGGGTCCGGAACCGGATCAGTCACGTACACCGTACGTGCAGTACCACCAGGATCTCTGACCCGCCGGCAGGAAACTTTCGGTTGAACTGTTGACGCCGTCGCTGCCGCGACGGCGTTTTGGTATGGGATGGCGGGCGGCCCGTGGTCAGTTCTGTTTGCGGACGCGCAGGTCGCCACTGAAGGTTTCGACATTGATCTTGCCGTGACCGTCGCCGAGGCGGACGTCCAGCGAGCTGCCGGGGCCGTGTTCGGGTTTCGTCGGTGTGCCGAAATCGCTGCGCAGGTCGCCGCTGAAACTGCTGGCGTGCAGACTGCCTGAGGTATTGGCGGGTAGCTGCAGCTGCACGTCGCCGCTCATGCTGTCGATAGCGAGCGTACCCTGGGGAATCAGGGCGCCCGTCAGTTGTACATCACCGGATACCGTGCTGAGCGCCAGTTTCTGCCACGGTCCGCCCGCGGCCTGGATGCGGCCGGAAATGGTTTGCAGCTTCACGTCGCTGCCGAGCGAGGGCGCGAGGATCTCGCCGCTCACGGTTTGCAGGTCGGCCTGTTCGGCATGGCCAGCCAGTTCGATGCCACCGCTGACACTGTCCACTTTCAGCGATGGCGTGCGCGCGTTGATGCGCGCCTTGCCGCTGACGGTATTGACCTCGATGTTGCCGCCGGCCATGCCGTCGATGACCAGCGGTGCACTGATCACATCGACACTGAGCGAAGCCGCCTTGGGCACATGCAGTTCCAGCGTAGTCGGCGCCATCTTGCTGTCACCACCCCAGTTGAACCAGCCGGAACCGCCCAGCGGCTCGACCTTGATCGACAAGTCGCCATTGCTGCCGGTGATTACCAGCGGCTTGCTGCCGTCGCCGAGTCGGCCGCTGACCTGCACTTCGTTGCGGTCCCAGGCGATCACGTTCACCGTGCCGGCGATGTTGCTGATGCTGACATGGGCGGTTGCAGTGGCGTCGTGGCGCAACTGGATCGGCGTGTCGGCCAGAGCCTGGCCGATGCACAGACACAGCAGCAGCGGAAGGTAGCGGTTGGTTTTCATGATCATTCCTGTGGGTATCAACCGGCCTGATCGGTCAGTTGGCGCAATTGCGTCTGTTGCAGTTGGGTGCGGCTGAGCAGGCGCTGCAAGGCCGCTGAATCGGGCGCCTGCTGGATCGCCAGCTGCAGTTCCATGCGTGCGGCATCCAGCTCGATCGCGGCACCGGCCAGACGCGGGTCGGCCGGTTTCCAGCCAGCGGAGGATGAAGCGACGCCAGCCATCGATCGGGTCGCCGGTGCCTGCAGCCGATGCCAGCCGATGCCACCGACCAGCAGCAACGATGCCGCGAGACCAGCGGCAACCAGCCAGCGTTGGCGGTGCCTCGGTTGATGGAGTGGTGTCGGCGGCATTGCCGGCGCACGGGCCAATGTGGTGTCGTCCAGTGCGGCATCGATCGAAACCCACAGGTCGCGCTGCGGCGTGAGCGGCTGGCGCAGGTCGCGCAATTGGCGGCGCCATTCGAATTCGTTCATGACTTTTCTCCCAAAACCTTGCGCAACAGACCACGTGCGCGATGCAGTTGCGCTTTCGATGTGCCGACCGCCATGCCAAGCTCGCCGCCGATCTCCTCGTGTCGCCAGCCCTCGATATCGTGCAATACCAGCACGGCGCGGGCGCGCGGCGGCAGCAGGCCGATCGCGCGTTCCAGTTCCTCGCGCTCGGCGGCGCAAAACGGAGTTGCGCCGGTGTCCGGCAGGTGATCGTCGTCGAGCATGCTGACGGGGTCGGCGCCGCGGGCGCGGATATCCATCAGCGCCACGTTCACCGCGAGCCGGTACAGCCAGGTGCCGAACGCGCTCTCATGGCGGAAGCCGGGCAGTTTCTGCCAGGCGCGGATGAAGGCGTCCTGGGTGAGGTCTTCGGCGCGTGCGTGGTCGTAGCCGGCGAGACGGTATACCGCGCCATGCACGCGGCCGACGTGCAGCCGGTAGAGCCGCTGGAATGCATGACGATCACCGGCAGCTGCGGCGCGCACGTCATCGGTGTCGGTGGCTCCCGTTGAGGCAGGCGACATGGAGCTTCCAATGGCAGGGCAGGCGGCGATCATCTTGCCAGCTTGGATGCGCTGTCGTGCGAAAGGGTTTGAATCACTACCGTGCCACAGCGTCAACGACATCCCGGAAGGAATGGTGAACCGTCCGGGATACGATCGGTCAGTGCGCGGTGGCTTCCTGACGTGGCTGGGCGTCGTCAGCTGCATCCAGTGCCCTGGCCACGCGTTGCTGCTCTTCGCGCAGGCGCTCCGGCAGATGTGGCACGAAGGTTTGCAGATACTCGCCGATGGCAGCCAGTTCGGCCTGCCAGCCGGCGTTGTCCACGTCGAGCAATGCATCGAGCTGTGCGGGATCGAGCCTGAGTCCGTCGACCTTGAGTTCACCATCGCCCGGGAGGATGCCGATCGGGGTTTCGACGCCATCGACGCGATCCTCGACGCGGTTGATCATCCACTCCAGCACGCGCAGGTTGTCGCCGAAACCCGGCCACAGGAACTTGCCGTTGGCGCCCTTGCGGAACCAGTTGACGTGGAACACCTTCGGCAGCTTCGCGCCGGGCTGGTCGAACGACAGCCAGTGTGCGAAATAGTCGCCATAGTGATAGCCGCAGAACGGTTTCATCGCCATCGAGTCGCGGCGTAGTACACCGACCGTGCCGGTGGCGGCGGCAGTGGTTTCCGAGCCCATCGCGGCACCCATCAGCACACCGTGGGTCCAGTCGCGCGCCTCCATCACCAGCGGCAGAAGTGACGGGCGACGGCCGCCGAACACGATCGCGCTGATCGGCACGCCTTGGGCTGCCTCAGCCATCTCCGACCAGGTCGGACACTGCTTCGCGCTGACCGTGAAACGCGAGTTCGGGTGCGCGGCGGGACCATTGGCCGGGTCAAAGGGACGCCCCTGCCAGTCGATGGCCGGCGTGCCGGGCAGGCCTTCCCACCACGGCTGGTTATCGGCGGTGACTGCGACATTGGTGAAAATGGTGTCGTGCGAGATGCTGGTCAACGCATTGTGATTGGTGCTGCCGCTGGTGCCCGGGGCCACGCCGAAGAAACCAGCCTCCGGATTGATTGCGTACAGCCGCCCATCCGCGCCGGGACGCATCCAGCAGATATCGTCGCCGATCGTCCACACCTTCCAGCCATCGCGCAGATAGCCTTCCGGCGGGATCAGCATCGACAGGTTGGTCTTGCCGCAGGCGGAGGGGAACGCGGCGGCGATGTAATGCGTCTCGCCCTGCGGGTTCTCGATGCCGACGATCAGCATGTGCTCGGCCAGCCAGCCTTCGCTGCGTGCCTGATGACTGGCGATGCGCAGCGCATGACATTTCTTGCCCAGCAGCGCATTGCCGCCATAGCCGGAACCGTACGACTTGATCGACAGTTCGGCCGGAAAGTGCATGATGAAACGACGCTCGGGATCAAGTTCGCCGGTGGAATGCAGCCCCTTGATGAACGTGCCTTCACGCTCGATCCGTGCCTGCGCCGCAGCGCCCATGCGGGTCATGATCCTCATGTTGGCGACCACGTACGGGCTGTCGGTGATCTCCACCCCGCAACGCGCCAGCGGTGAGTCGATCGGTCCCATGCAGTACGGAATCACGTACATGGTGCGGCCAACCATGCAGCCATCGAACAGTGCATCGATCTTCGCGTGCGCTTCGGCCGGTGCCATCCAGTGGTTGTTCGGGCCGGCGTCCTGTTCGTCGGGATGACAGACGAAGGTCAGGTGCTCGACACGCGCGACGTCGGAAGGATTGGAGCGGTGCAGATAGCAGCCCGGATGGGTCTGCTGGTTCAGCTCGATCAGGGTGCCGGTCTGCAGCATCTGCTGTACCAGCGCCTGGTATTCGGCATCCGAGCCATCGCACCAGTGAATCCGGGCGGGACGCGTCAGCGCCGCCACTTCGTTTACCCAATGCTCGAGCGCTTCCAGCTTGCTGGCCATCGTGTCCCTCTAAGGTTTTCAGAAAAATTGATCTGAAACGGTAGTTTGCGTGCACTGGTATTGCAAGGTTTCTTGCAACAAAAACGGCGCCAGATGGCGCCGTAGGGGATATCTGCTAAGTGCGTCAGGCCGGAATCAGGGTCGCGATCATGTGCTCCACGTAGGCCTCGAATTCCTCGTGGTTGATCCGCGGCAGGCCCAGCGTGAAGTTCAGCTGCAGGAAACCCACGTAGGCCGCGTAGGTCAGCCGTGCCCGGTTCAACGCCTGCGGCGGCGGCAAGCCGGCTTCGCGGTAGGCTGTAGTCAGAAATTCCATCCGTCGCTGCGATACGCGTGCCATCACGGGCACGACCTGGGGATGATCCAGTGCCTTGAGCAGCGAGGCATACACGCGATGTGGCTGCAACTCATGCGCTACCCGGCGGAACAGTTCGGGCAGGCGTTTGCGCGGATCGGCAATCTGCTCAATCTGGCTGATGATCTCGCGCTCGCCGTATTGCTCCCAACGCTCCAGCGCCGCATTCAGAAGGGCTTCGCGGGTACGGAAATGCCAGTAGAAGCTGCCCTTGGTCACGCCAAGCTGGCGTGCCAGTGCCTCCACAGCCAAGGCGCCGACACCTTGTTCGGCAATCAGATGGAGGGCGGCAAGTTCCCAATCTTCGGCGGACAGGCGGGTGCGTTCTGGCTTGCTACTGACATTCATGTGCGTATGGTAGCCATACCTCGCGTATTTGTAATGTGGTCGCCCGACGGATGCATCGGCTGCTTGCACCGGTATCGGCAGGGGCGGTTGACGACACTCGTGGAGGCAATCCATACTCATCCGTATGGTATACGATATCCACGCGCCGCCGGCCATCAGCCGGTTCCCCGTCGCCGATCTGGGTCTGGCGGTAGAGACACGCAATCCGGACGGCAGTCCGACGCTCCTGTTCGCGCACGGTTTCGGTCAAACCCGAGGGGCCTGGAACGGTGCCGCCTCCGCGCTGGCGGACGCAGGATGCCGCTGCGTCACGTACGACACCCGCGGTCATGGCGAAAGTGATCGTGTGGCTGGCGGCGCGGATTCTGGAGGTGGGTACCACATGGATCAGTTCGCCGACGATTTGCTGCGACTGGCGGAAGCGCAGCCGCAGCCACCGATCCTGGTCGGCGCCTCGATGGGCGGCCTGCTGGGCATCGTGCTTGCCGGCGAAATGCGGCCTGTACCGTTCCGCGCGCTGGTGCTGGTCGACATCACGCCGCGCTGGGAAACCGCCGGGGTGGAACGCATTCTCGCGTTCATGCAGGCACATCCGGACGGCTTCGCGAATTACGCCGATGCGGCCGAACAGATCGCCGCGTATCTGCCGCAGCGGCGCGAGCGCAAGAGCGAGGAGCAACTGCGTCCGCTGCTGCGCGAAGGTGCGGATGGCCGGCTACGCTGGCACTGGGACCCGGCGCTGCTGGCCGGTGGCGTGGTGCAGGAAAGCGAGCGTTACCAGCCGCGCCTGCAGGCAGCTGCGGCAAAGATCGACCTCCCCGTGCTGCTGCTGTCCGGTGCCCGCAGTGACGTGGTGTCGCGCGCCACCGTCGACGAATTCATGCAATTGGTGCCGCATGCGCAGCATGTGGAACTGTCGCACGCCACGCACATGGTGGCGGGCGACGCGAATGATGCATTCATGCGCGAAGTCGTCCGTTTCGTGCAAAGTCTGGATCCATCCGCCGACCGGCGACATGCCGGCGCGGCCCAACCGTGATGAGGTGTTCGTGATGTCCGTGATACTGACCCTGCTGGCGGCGCTGATTGCCACCGGTACCTGTGCCTACCATCGCAGCAGCCTGCGCACTTGGGCGATCGTCACGATCGTCGCCACCCTGGTGGTCGGTCTGATCGCCCATGCACCATGGACCACGGCAATCCTGTTGATCGTCGAGCTGCTGATCGCCGTGCCGCTGCTGCTGGTGGATTTTCGTCGACGCCAGATCAGCGCGCCGCTGTTGAAGCTGTTCGCCAAGGTCACTCCGAAACTGTCCGAGACCGAGCAGACCGCGCTGGAAGCGGGCACGGTCGGCTTCGAGGGTGAGCTGTTCTCCGGCAAGCCGAACTGGCATGAGCTGCTCAAGCAGCCCAAGCCCGAGCTGAGCGTGGAGGAGCAGGCATTCATCGACGGCCCGGTGGAAGAACTCTGCGGCATGATCGATGACTGGCAGATCACCCACGAGCTGGCCGACCTGCCGCCGAATGTGTGGGAGTTCATCAAGAAGAATCGCTTCTTCGGCATGATCATCCCGAAGCAGTACGGCGGCCTGCAGTTCTCCGCGCTGGCGCATTCGGCGGTGCTGCAGAAGCTGGCCACGATGTCGGCGACGGTGGCCTCGACCGTGTCGGTGCCGAACTCGCTGGGGCCGGCCGAACTGCTGCTGCATTACGGCAGCGAGGAGCAGAAGAACCACTACCTGCCGCGATTGGCGGTGGGCGAGGAGATTCCCTGCTTCGCACTCACCGGCCCGTACGCCGGCTCCGACGCCACCTCGATTCCCGACTTCGGCATCGTCTGCAGGCAGAGCGTCGACGGCGTCGATACGCTCGGCATCAAGCTCACCTTCGACAAGCGCTACATCACGCTGGCGCCGATCGCCACGGTGATCGGACTGGCGTTCCGCATGTACGACCCCGAGCACCTGCTCGGTGAGCAGGACGACCTCGGCATCACCCTGGCGTTGCTGCCGCGCTCGACGCCGGGCCTGCAGATCGGGCGTCGCCACTTCCCGTTGAACGTGCCATTCCAGAATGGCCCGATCCACGGCAAGGACATGTTCGTGCCGCTGTCCACCCTGATCGGCGGCCCGCACATGGCCGGCCACGGCTGGCGCATGCTGGTCGAGTGCCTGTCGGTGGGGCGCGCGATCTCGCTGCCGTCCAATGCCACTGGCGCGCTGCGCGGTGCGGTGGCCTCGGTCGGCGCGTACGCGCGCATGCGCAAGCAGTTCGGTCTGGCGATCGCCCGCTTCGAGGGTGTCGAGGAAGCGCTGGCACGCATCGGTGGTCTGACCTACGCCACCGCGGCGCTCTCCCGCGCTACTGCTGCCGCGGTAGATCGCGGCGAGAAGCCTGCGGTGCCGTCGGCTATCGCGAAATACCACGCCACCGAATGGGGCCGGCAGGTCGCCGGCGACGCGATGGACGTGCTCGGCGGCAAGGGCGTGCAGCTCGGCCCGAGCAACTATGCCGGCCGCGCATGGCAGGGCGTGCCGATCGCGATCACCGTGGAAGGCGCCAACATCATGACGCGCAGTCTGATGATCTTCGGCCAGGGTGCGATCCGCTGTCATCCGTACGTGCTGAAGGAAATGCAGGCGCTGTCGATCACCGACCGCGGCGAGCAGCTGAAGACCTTCGACCGCCTGCTGTTCGGCCATCTCGGCTTCGGTGTATCCAACGCAGTGCGCAGCTTCGCGATGGGTCTCACCGGCTCGCGTCTCGGCGAGAGCGCGGGCGATGCTTATACACGCCGCTACTACCGCAAGCTCGATCGTTATTCCGCCGCGCTGGCGCTGTGCGCCGACGTGTTCATGGGCGTGCTCGGCGGCAAGCTGAAGTTCAAGGAGAAACTGTCGGCGCGCCTCGGCGACGTACTGAGCTACCTGTACATCGCCAGCAGCATGCTCAAGCGCTACGAGGACACCGGCCGGCCGGAAGCGGACCGTCCGCTGCTGGCCTGGGCGTTCCACCAGTGCGTATGGAACATGCAGATGGCGCTGGATGGGGCGATCCGCAACTTCCCGGTGCGCCCGGTGTCGTGGCTGCTGCGCGTGCTGGTGTTCCCGTTCGGTCGCCGCGAAGTGCCGCCGTCCGATCGCCTGGGCCGCCGCGTTGCTGCGTTGATCAGCGGCCCCAGCGAGGCGCGCGATCGCCTGATGGAATGGGTCTACCTGACGCCGACGGCGAACAACACGGTCGGCCGCATGAATGCATTGCTGCCGGACGTGATCGCGGCCGAACCGGTCGATCGCAAGTTCGGCAAGGCGCAGAAGAGTGGCCAGTTCACGACGCACGACTACATGGATCAGCTGGCCGAAGCGGAGCGGTCCGGCGTGCTGAATGCCAGCGAGGCAGCGCTGCTGAAGCGCGTGCGCGAAGGCGTGTTCGAGTTCATTTCGGTGGACGATTTCGCACCGGAGGAGCTGCGCGCTTTCAAGACCCGCGCGGACAAGTAAGCAGACGGCAACATGTAGCTACCGGCCCGCGTTTGATGTCGCTACTACGACACCAGGCGCGGGCCGACTTTTTTCCCGGAGATCGCCGATGACTGTGTCCGTGCTGTCGCTGTACCGCCGCATCACGCGCTGGCCGGCCGGCCACTGGATCTTTTCGCGGCTGGTCTGTTTCAAGGCGCCGTACTTCGCCACGATCGCGCCGCGATTCGTGGCGCTGGAGCCGGGGCGTTGCGAAGTGCGCATCCGCGACCGCCACCGCGTGCACAACCATATCGGCACCGTGCATGCGATCGCGCTGTGCAACCTGGCCGAACTCAGCGCCGGCGTGATGACCGACGCGACCATTCCGGCCGACATGCGCTGGATTCCCAAGGGCATGACCGTCGAGTACCTGAAAAAGGCGGTGGGTACACTGCATGGAGTCGCTACGCCCGAGACGATGGTGCACTCCGCTGTCGACGGCTACCAATGGCCGGTCGATGTGCAGATCACCGATGCTGCCGGTGAAGTGGTATTCCGCGCTCGCGTCATGATGTGGGTGTCTCCGCGCAGACATGCCTGAACGCGTTGTCCAGCGGCAGGCAAGCCGCGAACGTTCAGCCCGCCAGCACGCAGCGATTCTTGCCGCTGCGTTTGGCCGCGTACATGGCGCGGTCGGCGGTCTGGACCAACTGCTCGTCGGCATCGGGGCGATCATCAGTCACGAACGGTGCGATGCCAATGCTGGCGCCGATGCGCACCTCGATCGAACAGCCATCCACGCGCAGCATGTACGGCTCGCCCAGCACGGAACACAGTTTCTCGCCGAGCTGCAACGCCTGCTGCGGGTCGCTCATGTCCTCCAGAATCAGTGCGAACTCGTCGCCACCCAGCCGCGCCACGGTGTCGTTGCCACGTAGCTGCGCAGACAGCCGCGCCGCGATTTCCTGCAGCAATACATCGCCCGCCGCATGGCCGTGCTCATCGTTGACGCCCTTGAAGCCGTCGATATCGATGAAGGCCAGGGCGAAGCGCTGATGATGGCGATGTGCGCGCTGGATCGCGACATGCAGGCGATCCTGAAACAGCATGCGATTGGGCAGGCCGGTCAGCAAGTCATGACTGGCCTGGTGACGGACCATCGTCTCGATCAGCTCGCGTTCGGCCACTTCCTCGGTGAGCTGGCGGTTGCGCTCGGCCAGTTCGGCCATCGCGTGCTGCAATTCGGCGCGCGCCGTATACAGCTCGAGAAACACGCGCACCTTGGACTGCAGAATCACATCGTTGATCGGCTTGGCGATGTAATCCACCGCACCGGAGCGATAGCCCTTGAGCCGGTTCATGTCGTCGGCGTAGGCGGCGGTGACGAAGATGATCGGGGTATCGCGCAGCTGCTCGGTTTCGCCCAGCAGGGCCGCCACCTCGAAGCCATCCATGTCGGGCATGTTGACGTCGAGTAGGATCAACGCAAATTGATGGTCCAGACACAGCGCCAGCGCCTCGTTGCCGCTGCGAGCCTCGAGAATCTGCGCGCCGCTATGCGCGAGCAACCGACGCATCGCGACCAGGTTGGCAGCGGTATCGTCGACCACCAGGATTTTCGGCAACATCGCGTTCATGTCGATGGCGGAGCGGTTGGGTCCATGGCGAACCTTAGTCGCTATCGGCAATGGCCGGTGTGAACGGCCGCACTGTCAGGCTCGATCGAGGAGGGTCGGCATCGCGGTCAGCGCTGCAGCCACACGCGTATCAGCGATGCCAGCTTGTCGATGTCGATCGGCTTGGACAGATAATCGCTGGCACCCATCTCCAGGCACTTCTCGCGATCGCCGCGCATTGCCTTGGCGGTCAGCGCGATGATTGGCAGGCTGGCGAAATGCGGCTGTGTGCGGATCGCGCGAATGGTCTCGTAGCCATCCATGCCAGGCATCATGATGTCCATCAGCACCAGTTCCGGTGCTTCGACCTCGGCCAGCATCTTCAGCGCCTTGGGCCCGTCCTGCGCCATGCTCACTTGCAGCCCCCAGCCGCGCAGCACCTTGGACAGCGCAAACAGGTTGCGCATGTCGTCGTCCACTAGCATCACGCGACGGCCGGTCAGCTCGCTGGCGGCGGCCGATTCGGCGGCGACCCCGGGCGGCGCATGCTGGATGCTGTGCAGGAACAGGCTGACCTCGTCGAATAGCTGCTCGGTCGAGCGTGCGCCCTTGAGCACGATGGCATCGGTGTACTGGCGCAATTTCAGGGTTTCCTCGCGGCTCAGTTCGCGGCCGGAATACACCACCACCGGCGGCACGCCGCTGGCCGTGTCCGCCAGCTTCTCCAGCAATTCGAGTCCGGACATGCCGGGCAGGCCCAGGTCGAGCACGATGCAGTCGTAGCCGGTGTGGGCGATCTTCTCCAGCGCCTCCTCGGCTGAGCCCGCTTCGTCGATCTGTACGCTGTCGGCGCGCAGCATGGTGCGCACGGCGGTGCGCGAGCCGGCATCGTCGTCGACGATCAGCAGGTGTCGTCGCTGACCGACAGCGAAGTGCAGCAGGCGCTCCAGCGCGGTGCCGATCGACTCGCGACTGACCGGCTTGGTCAGGAAGCCCACGGCGCCACGCTCCAGTCCATGTGTGCTGCTGTCGGTGGCCGAGATGAAGTGCACCGGGATCGCCCGCGTGGTGTCGTCGGCCTTGAGCTTGTCGAGTACCGTCCAGCCATCCATCGCCGGCAATGCGACGTCCAGCAGGATGCCGGTGGGACGGTGTTCGCGCGCCAGCTGCAGGCCCGATTCGCCATCGACGGCGGCTAGCGCGCGATAGCCCTGGCGATGGATGATGTCGATCAGGATGCGCGCGAATGCAGGATCGTCCTCGATCACCAGGATCGAGATCTGGCCGGGCAGCAGCGAGCGGCGATCGTCATCGATCACCTCAGGCAGCAGATACGGTGACGTTGCCCGGCTGAGTCTGGTGGCGCCGATGTGTGGCACATCGGCAGCGACCTCGGATGGCACCGGTGGTGTTTCGGGCAGCAACACGGTAAAGCAGCTGCCACGGCCGCTTTCGCTGCGCAGCACGATGTCGCCACCGAGCAATTGCGCCATCCGCCGCGAGATCGCCAGGCCCAGCCCGGTGCCGCCGAACTGTCGGCTGGTGCCGGCGTCCACCTGCTCGAACGCATTGAACACGCGCTGGAGCTTGTCCGGTGGAATGCCGATGCCGCTATCGCTCACCGTCATCGCGATCAACGGCTGGCCGAACAGCGCCTCGGGAACGTCGGTCTCGCTGTCGGGGCGCCCGATGTGAAGGCTCACCGCACCACCAGCGGTGAACTTGAACGCATTGCTGAGCAGGTTGTTGGCGATCTGCTCGAGCTTGTTGCCGTCGGTGCGAAGGATCGCTGGCAGGTCGGGCTCGATCTCCAGCGTGAAGTCCAGGCCCTTTTCCCCGGCGACATGCGCAAACGTGCGCCGCAGCCGCTGCACCAGGCTGGCCAGCACCAGATCGTCGATCACCAGTTCCATCTTGCCGGCCTCGACCTTGGACAGGTCGAGGATGTCGTTGATCAGGTGCAGCAGGCTGTTGCCGGCGTCGTGGATGATCCGCGCCGATTCGATCTGTTCTTCGTCGAGGTTGCCGGTGTCGTTGTCGGCCAGGCTGCGCGACAGGATCAGCAGGCTGTTCAGCGGTGTGCGCAACTCGTGCGACATGTTGGCCAGGAACTCGGACTTGTACTGGCTGGCCCGCGCCAGCTCGGCAGCCTTGTCGGCGGTTTCCTGCTGAAGATCCTCCAGCACATATTTCTGCCGGTTCAGGCTGTCGGTCTTCTCGCGCAATTCCTCGTTGGACGCTTGCAGCTCTTCGGCCTGCACGCGCAGCTCTTCCTCCGAGGCAATCAGCCGTTCGGACTGTTCCTCCAGCTCGGCCGTCTTCGCCTGCAGTGCCTCGTTGTTGTCGCGCAGCACTTCCTTCTGCTGACGCATCACCAGTTCGGACACACGCAAATCGTCGGCTTGTTCCCGCGTCTGCAGCAGCAGGTCATGCGTGTGGATCGTGCGGTTGAGGTTTTCCAGGGTCAACGCCACGATCGGCAGCAACTCATCCAGCAACTGCTTCTGCTGCGTGGTGATCGGCACGAAGCCGGCCAGTTCCAGCACGCCGATCAGCGTATCGCGGTAGAGCACCGGCAGGATCGCGACGTAGCTCGGCAGGGCCTCGCCGCTGCCGGAGTCGATGTGCAGGTAATTCTCCGGCACGTCGTCGAGCATGATGGCCTTGCGCTCGATCGCGCACTGGCCCACCAACCCCTCGCCGGGCAGGTAGTGATCGGTCGAACGGTTGCTCAGGCGCAGGCCATAGCTGCCCAGCAGGTCGAGGCGTTGGCGCGTATCGTCGAACGAATAGAACAGGCCGACGCCGGCCTTGCACAACGGCACCAGTTCGCTGGTCAGCCACTGCGCGAAATCCTTGTGGGTGGTTGCCTGCAACAGTACATGCGAAATATCCGCCACCCGCGATCTGATCCAGGTCTGCGCTTCGGTATCCAGCGACATCTGCTTGAACACCTGCAGCGCGCGGGAAATTTCGCCAATCTCGTCGCGACGGTCGAGCCGGCGGATCTCGAAATCATGATCATGCCTGGACAACCGTGTCATCAGGTTGGTGAGCCGGCGCAGCGGCCGGCTTACCAGCTGCGAAGTCAGCCGGATCACCGTCATCCCGAGCAGGATGCCGAGCAGTACTGCAATGATGTTGATCACTTTGGTGGTGATCAGGGCGTCATCGAGTTGCTGGTTGCGCGCCGTCAGCAGCTGATTCTCCTCGACGATCATCTGGTCGATGACGGCGTACAGATCCTCGCTGCGAACCGCGCGGTGCTCCAGATAGCTCGACTGGATGCGCTGCAGTTCCAGCGCCTTCGCCGTCGTATCGGTGCCCTTCAGTCGGGCGATCGGGTCGACCGCATTGGCCGTCATTTCGCGCTGCCATTGTGCCGCCATCTTTTCCAGCGAATCGGTGCGCAATTGCTGCAGCTGGTTGTCGGCGGTCATCTTGCGCAGAGAGGCGATGCGCTCACGCAGGTCGCGGGTGCCGCTCTCGAACATCGCCCGCTGGTCGGCGCGCTGGGTCAGCATGTAGCCGCGCGCGCCGATCTGACTGGTCTGCAGCGCACGCTGCACATGATCAAGTTCGAGCAGCACCTGATTGGTGTGCGTCGCCCAATGACGATTGCTTTCCTGCTGATGCAGCGAGTGCAGGGTGACCAGGCTGGTCAGCAGGAACAGGCCCAGCAGCAGACCGATCGCCAGCATCATCTTGCGCTGCAGCGGCTGGTCGGCGAGCCAGGAGCTCTTTTTCGGTCGGGTAGGTTGCTGCATGCGAGCCACGGTGGTCCGATGGGCGATCTGTCGCGCAGTCGTCGGATCGACCACTGCGCCAGCAACAGATTAGTCTGTGCTGCCGCCGAACCATAGCCGGCCGTACGCCGTGGCTCAGTGACGACCGAGCCGCCGCCAGGACCGGCGCGGCACAATCGAGCCGCGGCGCACGGCGACGGCCAGCAGGGCGAGCGTGCCCAGCGAGCACAGGGTCAGCGCGATCACCGACGCCTCGGCACCGAACACGCCGCCGCTGAGCCAGTCCGGGCCGCTGCGCGTGGACACCAGCCAGCCATCGGCCTTGAGGCCGGAGACGGGGATGCCGTAGATCGTGCCCTGGGCGAAGTTCCATGCCGCGTGCAGGCCCATGCAGAGCGGCAGCGAGCGCGTCACGTGATAGAGCATGCCGAACAGCAGGCCGGCCTCGATCGCGATGGCCGCCGAACTCCACAGCGTGGCACCGGGATTGGCGATATGCGCGGCGCCGAAGAACAGCGCCGAGACGATCAGCGCGACCCAGGTGCCCAGGCCTTCCTCGACGATGCGGAACAGCACGCCGCGACAGATGATCTCCTCGCCGATACCCGCGCCCAGCCCCACCATCAGCATCGCCGGCAGCCATTGTGCGTCGGGGTTGGTGCCGATGACGTGATAGCTGCCCAGCAGATACAGCACGCCGACCACCGCGCTGAACAGCAGCAAGCCGCCGAGCAGGCCGACGATGCCGTCACGCAGCAGCCTGCGCGGTGCCAGCTCGGTGATCGGGCGCCGTTCCACCAGCTTCACCAGCAGCAGATAGGCGAGCAGCGCCGGCACGGCACGCATCAGGAACTGCCCCAAGGCGTGCACGTTGGCCGGCGCGTCCTTGCCACCCCAGCCAAGCGCATGAACCAGCGCGCCCATGCCGAAGCTCAGCGCCATGAACATCAGCACGAAGATCACGATGCGCGCCAGCGGCGAGAACAGCAGCCAGCGTTTCCAGCGCGGTGCGCCGTCGGGTGTGGCAAAGGCAACTGACGCGTCGTGCATGGTGGTGGGCCCCTGTCTGGAAAGACCAGCACGCTAGCAGTCGCGACAGGGCCCGCCTAGTGGCAGCTGTCATGCCCGGCGTCCACTCGCCGGTGCGCGGCAGTTACATCTCGACCGATGCCGCATGCTCACGCGTGTTGGCAAATCGCACCTGCGGCCAGCGCTCCTGCGCCAGTTGCAGGTTCACCCGCGTCGGCGCGATGTAGACCAGCTCGCCGGCGCCGTCGATGGCGAGGTTCATCGCATTCTTCTCGCGAAACTCGGCCATCTTCTTCTCGTCGTCGCAATGCACCCAGCGCGCGGTGGTCACCGTCACCGGCTCGAAACTGGCGTCGACGTTGTATTCGTCCTTCAGCCGGTACGCCACCACGTCGAACTGCAGCACGCCGACCGCGCCCAGGATCAGGTCGTTCGACATCAGCGGGCGGAAGAACTGGGTGGCGCCTTCTTCGCTCAACTGCGCCAGGCCCTTCTGCAGCGCCTTCATCTTCAGCGGGTCGCGCAGGCGCGCGCGGCGGAACAGCTCCGGCGCGAAGTTCGGGATGCCGGTGAAGTTGATCGACTCGCCTTCGGTGAAGGTGTCGCCGATCGTGATGGTGCCGTGGTTGTGCAGGCCGATCACGTCGCCGGGATACGCGGTCTCCACGATCTCGCGGTCGCTGGCCATGAAGGTCAGCGCGTTGGCGATGCGGATGTCCTTGCCGGTACGCGTCTGGATCATCTTCATGCCGGCCGTGTACGTTCCCGAGCACACGCGCATGAACGCCACGCGGTCGCGATGCGCCGGGTCCATGTTGGCCTGGATCTTGAACACGAAGCCGGTGAGCTTTTCTTCCTGCGGCTGCACCAGGCGAGTGAGCGTGCCGCGCGGACGCGGGCTGGGCGCGTGTTCCACGAAGAAATCCAGCAACAGCTGCACGCCGAAATTGTTCACCGCCGAACCGAAGAACACCGGCGTCTGCCGGCCGGCGAGGTACTCGTCCATCTCGAACGAGGGCGCGGCGCCTTGAACCAGTTCGAGTTCCTCGCGCAGCTCACGCATCGCCTCGTCGCCGATCTTCTCCAGCAGGCCCGGCGCATCGAGGCCGTCGAAGATGGTCGAATCCTGGCGGGTGAAATTCTTGCCCTGCTCGAAGATGTGCACTTCGTCCAGCAGCAGGTGGTACACACCCTTCAGCCGCTTGCCCATGCCGATCGGCCAGGTCACCGGCGCACAGGCGATGCCGAGCACCGACTCCACTTCGTCCAGCAATTCGATCGGCGAGCGACCCTCGCGGTCGAGCTTGTTGATGAAGGTCATGATCGGCGTGTCACGCAGCCGGCAGACTTCCATCAACTTGATCGTGCGTTCCTCCACGCCCTTGGCGCAGTCGATCACCATCAGCGCCGAATCCACCGCGGTCAGCACGCGATAGGTGTCCTCGGAGAAGTCCGCGTGTCCCGGCGTGTCGAGCAGGTTGACGATCTTGCCCTCGTACGGAAACTGCATCACCGACGAGGTTACCGAGATGCCGCGCTCCTTCTCCAGCGCCATCCAGTCGGACGTCGCATGCCGCGCCGCCTTGCGCCCCTTCACCGACCCCGCCATCTGGATCGCGCCGCCGAACAGCAGCAGCTTTTCGGTCAGCGTGGTCTTGCCCGCGTCAGGATGGCTGACGATGGCGAACGTGCGACGGCGGCGGGTTTCTTGGAGATGGGTGGACATGGATGGCGGGTCGGCTGGAGCGCGAACCGCCAATTGTAGCGTGGATCGCCGGCCGTCCGAATCCGCTCCATGCTAGAATTGGCGCTGGACATCCCGGCCATGCCGGTGTGTCCCCCATCTTTTGGGGAGTAGCCTGCCTCGCTTCGGCGAGGCGTCTTCGTCAACATGCTCGGCTTATCCTGCCGTGGCGAAGACACCGATCCTGGTTGGCGAGACCAACGGCTGACGGCGCCACAGCGGTGGGGCGCGCCGTCGTGCCGTTGCGCCTTGCCCGACCGATCCGGCCATCCATGAATCCCCTTTCCATTTTGCTGCTCGGCTTCGCCATGTCCACCGACGCGTTCGCGGCGGCGATCGGCAAGGGCGCGGCGATGACCCGGCCCCGGCTCGGCCAGGCGCTGCGTGCCGGCCTGATTTTCGGCGTGATCGAGGCGATCACCCCGGTGCTTGGCTGGCTGCTGGGCAAGAGCGCTTCACGCTATATCGAAACGTGGGATCACTGGGTGGCTTTCGGCCTGCTGCTGGCGCTGGGCCTGCACATGATCTGGAACGCGCTCAAGCCGGCCACGGACGAGACAGTGGACGATGCGAAGAAGCACGGTTTCGTCCCGCTGGCCATCACCGGCTTCTCCACCAGCATCGACGCGCTGGCCGTGGGCGTGGGGCTGGCCTTCGTCGACATTCCGATCGCGGTCGTGGCGGTGGTGATCGGGCTGTGCACGTTCAGCATGGTGACGCTGGGCATCATGCTTGGCCGCGTACTCGGTGCCATCGTGGGCCGGCGTGCCGAGGTGATCGGCGGCATCATCCTGATCGGCGTGGGTGCGGCGATCCTGTACGAACACCTTTCGGCATAGCGGCCCAGCCCCATCGGGCGAGCGCCACGGCCATGGTCCGGCCGGGCGCATATCGTTGATGAAGCCGGATCGGCTGGCCAGGCCGCCGCCTACTTCGCCAGCTGGGTCAGCACCCGGTGCCAGAACTCCAGTCCCGCAGCGACTTCCGACGCCGGCAGCTTTTCGTTGAGGCCGTGCGCAAAGGTATCGTCCGGCTTGGTGAATGCCGCGTCCACGCCATAACTGGGTACGCCGGCGTTGCGGAAGTACATGCTGTCGGAGGCGCCAGCGGACATGCCGGGAACGATCTCCACGCCGGGGAAGCGCTGGTGCACGGCGTCGGTCACCGCGGCGATCACGTCCTTGCGCAGCGGCGATGCCGGGCTGGCCACCGGGGTGGGTGACAGCACCGCTACGGTGGCGGACTTGTCGTTGATCACCTTGATCAGCGTGTCGCGCACGCTGTCGACCGGTGTGCCGGGAAAGATGCGGCAGTTGACGTTGAGGCTGGCGCTCTGCGGCAGCGCATTGAGCGCGTGGCCGCCGTTGAGCATGGTCGCCACGCAGGTGGTGCGGATCTGGCCGACATAGGCCGGATCGGCCGAGATGGTGGCTGCGGCGGCAGCGTCATCGGGGTGGGCGGCGAACTGGGTCATCGCCGCACCCAGCGGGCCGGGCGTGTGGGCGCCGAGCGCACGCAGCGAGGCGAGCGTGATCTCGTTGCTGAGTGGTGGAAACTGGTAACCGGCAACGCGATCGATGATGCGTGCCAGCCGATAGATGGCATTGTCCTTATTGGGTTCGCTGGAGTGTCCGCCGGCCGAGGTCAGGCTGATCTGGAAGTCCGCGTAGGTCTTCTCGGCCGCCTGGATCTGGTACAGCGCAGGCTTGCCGGTGTCGGGGTTCAGGGTGCCGCCGCCGGCGTCGGCGTTGAGCAGGAATTCGGCGTCGTGATAACGCTTCGCCAGTTCGCGGGTCGAAGCCATGGTGGTCTCTTCGTCGCCGGACAGCAGCAGGACCAGATCGTGGCGTGGCTTGAAGCCCTCGCGCTTGAGCCGGATCAGTGTCTCGACCATCACCACCGCCGCGGTTTTCATGTCCGCGGTGCCGCGGCCGTAGAGATAGCCGTTCTCCTCGACCAGGGTGAACGGATCGCGAGTCCAGTCCTGGCGCTTCGCCGCCACCACGTCCATGTGACCGGACAGCAGGATCGGCTTGCCTTCGCCGGTGCCGCGATAGCGCGCCACCAGCGCGGCTGTTTCACCCACCGGGATGATCTCGACGTCGCTGGCGGCAAAGCCGGCGGCCTTGAGCTTGTCGGCCAGGTACGCGGCCAGCACCGGCACCTGGTGCTCGCCCTGAACCGTGTGGATGCTGATGGCGTGCTTGAGCATGCCCATGGTTTCGGGCAGCGCCTCGGCGGCCGTGTTGGCGTGCGCCATTCCGATGCCGGCGCAGAAGACCAGTGTGGCCGCTGCGGCGGGCCCAAGTGCTCGTGGTGCTCTCATTCGAGGTCCCCTGTGCATGTCTTGAACGAAGCCCGAGTATGCGCGGCGGCTCGCGCGCTTGTATAGGTCGATGCCCGCGCGTGGATTCCAGCGGTTGCGGCATGCACGCACAAAAAAGCCCGGAGATCGCTCCCCGGGCTTTTCGCATCGCACTGGCCGGTGCGGCCAGTGCGATGTTGGAACCGAAGCCTTACTTCGCCTCCTTCTCCATCAACTTCTCGACCATGCTGGCCGGCACTTCTTCGTAATGATCGAAGATCATCGTGAAGTTGCCGCGACCGCTGGTGGCTGAACGCAGGAAGTTGATGTAGCCGAACATTTCGGCCAGCGGCACGAAGCCCTGCACGAAGGCATTGGTACCCTTCTGGCCCTGTTCGGTGATCGAGCCGCGACGACGGTTCATGTCGCCGATCACGTCGCCCAGGTAGGTCGCTTCGGTGACTACTTCCAGCTTCATCACCGGCTCGAGCAGCTTCGGCTTGGACATCCTCTGCGCCTCGCGGAAGCAGGCGCGGGTGGCGATTTCGAAGGCGAGCGCTGAGGAGTCGACGTCATGGTACTTGCCGTCGATCAGGCGTGCCTTGAAGTCCAGCACCTGGTAGCCGGCGACCTGGCCCTGGCGGGACTCCTTCGTGATGGCCTGCTCCACTGCCGGGATGTACTCGCGCGGCACGCGACCACCGACCACTTCGTCGGAGAACACCACGCCGGTGCCCGGCTCGCCCGGCTCGAAGATGATCTTCACTTCGGCGAACTGACCCGTGCCGCCGGTCTGCTTCTTGTGCGTGTAGGTGTGCTCGACGGTCTGGCCGAACGCCTCGCGGAAGCTGACCTTGGGCTTGCCCATGTTCGCCTCCACACCGAGTTCGGTGCGCATGCGGTCGATGGTGATTTCCAGGTGCAGCTCGCCCATGCCCTTGAGCACGGTCTGGCCGGTTTCCTGGTCCACTTCCATGCGCAGCGACGGATCGGCCTTGACCATCTTGTAGAGCGCGGTCGACATCTTGTCGACGTCGCCGCGGGTTTTCGGCTCGACCGACACGCTGATCACCGGATCGGGGAAGCGCATGCGCTCGAGCAGGGCCGGATGCGCCGGATCGGACAGCGAATCGCCTGTCTCGGTGTCTTTCATCGAGACGAACGCGCAGATGTCGCCGGCACGAACCTCGTCGATTTCCTTGGTGGCGTTGGCCTGCACTTCCACGATGCGGCCCACGCGTTCTTTCTTGCCGCGGGTGACGTTCTGCAGCGTGTCGCCCTTCTTGATCACGCCCGAATAGATGCGGCAGAAGGTCAGCGTGCCGAACTGGTCGTTGATGACCTTGAACGCCAGCGCGCGCGCCGGCGCGTCGTCGCGCACTTCCTGCTCGCCGATGATATTGCCGTCCTCGTCGACGATCGAGATGCCGCCGTTCTCGCCCGGGTACGGCATGTAGTCGACCACGGCGTCGAGCAGCTGCTGCACGCCCTTGTTCTTGTACGACGAGCCGCAGAACACCGGTACCAGCTTGCCGGTGACGCAGCCCTTGCGGATGCATTCCTTCAGCTTCACCGGATCGTGCTCGCCGGTCTCGATGAGGTGGCTGAACGCGTCGTCGTCCATCGCCAGTGCGGTTTCCAGCATTTCCTCGCGCAGCTTGGGCAACTGGTCGATCCAGTCGTTGTCGACGGTGGAGCCGAACTTCAGGCGCGCCCGCGCCTCCTCGAACGACACGGTTTCCCAGGTGCTGTCCTTGTCGTCCGAGGCCCAGATGTAGGCGACATTGGCGACCAGGTCGGCCATGCCGATGAATTCGTCGGAGCTGCCCAGCGGAATCTGGCACAGCAGCGCCGGTGCGTTGAGGCGCTCGCGGATGCCTTTCACGCAATGCGCGAAGCTGGCGCCGATGCGGTCCATCTTGTTGATGTAGCACACGCGCGGCACGTTGTACTGGTCGGCCAGGCGCCAGTTGGTCTCGGTCTGCGGTTCCACGCCGGCGACGCCGTCGAATACCACCACCGCGCCGTCCAGCACACGCAGCGAACGGTTCACCTCGATGGTGAAGTCGACGTGTCCGGGCGTGTCGATCACGTTGATCTGGTGGCCCTTCCACTCGGCGGTCACCGCCGCCGACTGGATCGTGATGCCGCGCTTGCGCTCCTGCTCCATGTAATCGGTGGTGGTGGAGCCTTTGCCATCTTTCGTGTCGTGCACGTCGATGATCTGGTGCTTCTTGCCGGTGTAATACAGCACGCGCTCGGTGGTGGTGGTCTTGCCCGCATCGATATGCGCAATGATGCCGATGTTGCGGTAGAGCGAGATGGGTTTCTGTCGGGCCACGGTCTGGATTCCGGAAAAGGTTGTGTCAGGGCAAGCGTGAGGAGGGCAGTCAGATGCTGTCCACCGGGATCGTTTTCAAGATGCCTGCGGGTTTGGGGCTGGTTTGCGCTGGCCCCGGCAGGCAGGGTGCGAGTGCATCAGACCGCCTATCATAACCGGCCAGCGGCAAGCCTGCTGGGATCGGTTCAGTCGACGGGCGGCAATGGACGGAGATATGCCCCGTCAGGGGCCTCGGTGTGCCTCGAAAATCGGCCGCTGACGGCGACAGGACCCGCCATCGTCGCATTCGTACTGGTCAGCTACCCGTGCCTGCAGGCTTTCCAGCAGCACGTCCTGCATCTCGGGCGAGGCGTACTTGCGTGGCGCCCACGACCGCCGCCGATGGTCGGCCAGACCGGCCTCGCGGCCAGGACTCAAGTCGGAGGAGAGAGCGGATTCCTTCGGCGAAGGCCGTCAGGCGGCGCGCAGGGCGGTCAACGCCTCAGTCAGTTGCCTGGAGTCGTAGGGCTTCTGCAGGACCTTTTCGTTGCGCCACGCCTCGGGCAGGTCCTGGTCGCCGTAGCCGGAGGAAAATACAAACGGGATGCCGCGACGCCGCAGCACCACGGCAACGGGAAAACTCTCTTCACCGGCCAGGTTGATGTCGAGGATTGCCATGTCGATCGTCGCCGACTCGGCCAGCTCCAGGCATCTGGCCAGCCGTGCGGCCTTGATCACGCTGTAGCCCGATGCGTTGAGGCGATCTTCCAGCATCATCGCCAGCATCATCTCGTCTTCGGCGAGCAGGATGCAGGGCAGGCTGCTGTCATTGGTCATCAGGAAACTACCTCGTCCAGTGGTACATCGATGACGCAGGTCACGCCGCCAGGGGGGAATGCGAGCGTTACCTCACCATCCAGCTCATACGGCACGCCCTCATCGATCAGGCGTGAACCGAAACCGCGGCGGGTGGGCGGTGCCACCGCGGGGCCACCGGTTTCCGTCCACTGCAGCAACAGCCATGGACGTTGACCCTTCACGCGTGTCGCCCAGGTGACGGAGACCTGGCCTTCGGGTATCGACAGCGAGCCGTATTTGCCGGCGTTGGTGGCCAGTTCGTGCAGGGCCATGCTCAGTGCCAGCGCCTGCTTCGGCGGCAGGTTGAGTTCGCCGCCCTGCAGGCGAACCCGCGCATCGTTCACGCGCGTGTCGCTGTCCTGCCGGTACGGCGCCAGTTCGTTGTTGATGATGCCGGCCAGCGGCGCGCCGAGCCATGCGTCCTGCGCCAGCAGGTTGTGCGTATGCGACAGCGCCAGCAGTCGCGACAGGAAGCTTTCCCTGAAGGTGGGCAGATCCGGCGCGTTGACGATGGTCTGCTGGGCAATCGCCTGCACCGTGGCCAGGGTGTTCTTCACCCGGTGGTTGAGCTCGGCCATCATCATTTCCGTATGTCGCGCCGCGCGCACGCGCTCGGTGACGTCGCGTGCGATCAGCTTGCCGGCGAACATCGTGCCGTCGTGATCGCATACCGGCGAATAGCTGATCGCCAGCGGCACCGAGGCACCATCCGGACGCACCCAGGTCATGTCGAACTCGGCCAGCCGTGTGGGCCGCTCGTGGCTGACGAAAAACTTCCTGGTCTCCTCGGATGGCTTGGGCGGAAGCAGCATGTTCAACGGCTGACCGACCACCTGCTCGGCCGACAACCCGAAGATGCGTTCGGCGCTGGCATTCCAGCTGCTGATCCGTTCGTCCAGCGAAAAACCGAAGATGGCATCGCGTGAGGAGTTCACGATGGCCGCCAGGCGGGCGTGCTCGCTGTTCAGCTGCTGGCTCTCGGTGATGTCGACGAAGGTCAGCACCACGCCATCGACAACATTGTCGAACGTCAGGTAAGGGCGCATGCGCAGCAGGAAGGTCGGTGCCTCGTTGACGCCACGCAAGGTGCGTTCGGTAACCGCCATGTCGTGCAGCACCTGCGCGACGTCGTTCTTCAGTTCCGGGTAGTTGATGCGCGGCGAGATCTCGGTGATCGGCCGACCCTTGTCGCCGTCACGCAGATGGAACAGCTCGGTCATCATCGGCGTATAGCTGCGGATGTGCAGCTCGCGATCGAGGAAGATCGTCGCGATCTTCGTGCTGTCCATCAGGTTGCGAATGTCGTTGTTGAGCCGGCCCAGCGCCTCGTTCTTGCTGTTGAGCTCGGCGTTGACGGTCTGCAGCTCCTCGTTGATCGACTGCATTTCCTCGGTCGAGGTTTCCAGCTCCTCGTTCGCGGATTGCAGTTCCTCGTTGACCGACTGGTATTCCTCGTTCGCCGATTTCAGTTCCTCGCTGGCGGTTTCGTGCAGTTCGACCGCGTTATGCAGTTGCACGCGGGTACTGCGCAATTCGTCCTCCAGCGCGTGGATACGCGTGGGCTCGCTGCCGGGCTTGCCGTCGCTTGTCGCCTCGGTCGAACGCGGCGCAGGTTCGAGCTCATGGAAGGCGACCACGCACATCTCGACCTTGCCGTCGTCGCGGAGATCCTCCTGGCCCAGCGGCTCCACGATCAGCCGCAGCGAGCGCTCCTGCCCATTGAGCAGGATGGTCAGTCCATCGCGGATCACCTGCTTGCCGCTGGCAAAGGCCTGCAGCGCAGCTGCGCGCACGGCACCGCGCAACGGCTTGTCCAGCAGCTGGAACAGGTTGAGACTGGCCGCGCCGGTCGATGGCGCCAGGTAACGCCCGGTGTCGCCGCCGAAGCGCAGCACGTCGTGGCTGCTGTTGATCACCACGTAGGCCGGCGACCACGCTTCCAGCGCCTGCCGCGCCTGCTGATCGATCGGGTCTTCGACATGCCTTGGCGTGGCTTGCTCGGCGCTGTTGAACGGGCGTGGCTGCATGCTGACAAAATTCCGTGGGCGTGTGTGTGCATCGTCGCGGCGCACGTACAGCCGCTGCTTCTTGTCCAGCTCGGTGAACAGGCGCGCGTTCCGCGCCAGTCGCTCCGACGGCCCCAGCAGCAGGAAGCCACCAGGGCGCAACGCATAGTGGAAGGCCTGCACCAGCCGTTCCTGCAGATCGTTGTTGAGATAGATCAGCAGATTGCGGCACGAGACCAGATCCATCCGCGAAAACGGTGGATCCTTGATCACGCTGTGCGGCGAGAAGATGCACATCTCGCGGATCTGCTTGGCTACGCAGTAGTCGTCGCGATCCTTGCTGAACCAGCGCTCCAGGCGCTCGGGTGAGATGCCGTTCAGCGGTGCCCGGTAACGTCCGGCGCGGGCGCGGGCGATCGCCTGGTCGTCGATGTCGGTGGCGAAGATCTTCACCTTCAGGCCGCGCTGCGAGCCCATTGCCTCGCGCAGCAGGATCGCGATCGAGTAGGCCTCTTCGCCGGTGGCGCAGCCGGGCACCCAGATCCGCAGCACATCCTCGCTGGTCTTGTCGGCCAGCAGTGACGGAATCGCGATGGTGCGCAGTGCCTCGAACGCGATCGGGTCGCGGAAGAACTCGGTCACGCCGATCAGGAACTCGCGGAACAGCAGCTCATGTTCGTTCGGATGCTCGCGCAGATGGGTGATGTAGTCGGTGACGCTGTCAGCCTGCACCACCAGCATGCGTCGCTGGATCCGCCGCATCAGGGTCTTTTCCTTGTACTGGCCGAAGTCGTGGCCGATCTCGGCATGCAGCAGCTCGCAGATGGTTTTCAGGTGCGCCGCCACGTCGCCGCGTACGCCATCGGAACCTTTTTTCTGCTGCGCGGCGTGCATCTGCTTCTGGTAAGCGAGCAGCCGCGCCGGCATGTCGGCTACCGGCATGACGGCATCGACCAGCCCGGTGGCCACCGCATTGGCCGGCATGCCTGTCATCGCCTCGTGGTCGAAGCCGGACTGCGCCAGCGCCAGCCCGCCGTGATCCTTCACCGCGCGCAATCCCTTCGCGCCATCGCTGCCGGTGCCGGCGAGTACCACGCACACTGCGCAATCGCCCTGGTCCTCGGCCAGCGAGGTGAAGAACGTATTGATCGGCCAGCGATGCTCGCGCGGCGGCGCCGGCTTGCACACCTGCAGCACGCGGTTGGCAATCGTCAGCGTGGCATTTGGTGGAATCACATAGACATGCCGCGCTTCGACACGCATGCCGTGCGTTGCTTCAAGTACCGGTATCGCGGTGACGCGGCCGACCAGTTCGGCCAGCAGACTGTTGTGATCCGGCGCCAGGTGCTGCACCAGCACAAAGGCCAGCTCGCCATCGGCAGGCATGTGCGCGAAGAATGTCTTGAACGCTTCAAGTCCACCCGCCGAAGCGCCGATGCCGACGATCATGGTGCTGGTCGGTGGCAGCTTGCGGGTTTTCGCCGATGAGCTGCCCTTGCCGGCAGTCGTGGCGGGAGTGGGCACGGGCTTCAGATACGACGGCATGCGATGCAGCCTGAAATCCAAGGCAACGCCTGGATGAGGCTGCAGCATAGCGCGCATGCTGCCTAACACGGGTGATTGCAGTGACGCGGTCGCTACGCGTGTGCTGATCAGCGCATGTGCGTATCCGTCAGCAAGTCTTCATGGAACGCGCCGAACGGCTCCGTCGGGTGCGCGATCTGGATCTCCAGTATCCACAGCCCGCTGGATGGCGACGCTTCCAGATCGCCGAGATCGCCGCCCTTGTGGATCGCGTGCGGAAAGTCACTGACCCGGTGGCCCTTGATCGCCTGATTGAATCGCCAGCCCATCGCGTCGGCGCGCCGGCCGGCAAACGCATACAGCGCCCGACCGCTCAGTCCCTGCATGCGCCACGCGTCGGCCACTTCGCCGAACAGTGCACGCGCCGCATCCGCGCAAGCCTGTCGCTGCGGCGCGTGACCGACCACGAAGGTATCGCCCACATCGCCCTCATGCCCGTCGAACACCAGCCCGAGGTCGATGAAGTAGCTGTCGTTTTCGCCCAACCGCACGTTCGGATCGGAGCGCTGCCGATACGTCCTGGTAGTGTTCGCGCCGATGCGGATCAGCACCGGATGCCACAGTCGCTCGAAGCCCAGCTCGCGGAACACTTCGGCCGCTTCGAGCCTCGCCTCGTCCTCGCTGATGCCTGGACGCATGCGCTCTCGGATACCGTGCAGCGCAGCCCAGGTTTTTCCGCGGGCGTGTTGCATCATGGCGGGATCGAAGTGTTGTCCGACAGCTTCGCGAGAGGGAGTCGCCATGAGTGTCTGCTTGATCAGGCCAGGTGAATGAGTACCAGCCCAACCACGGCTGGCAACGCCTGTATCCACAGAATCTTCCGGCTCGCGGTCAGCCCGCCGAAGATGCCGGCGACCAGCACACAGGTGAGGAAGAACACCTTCACGTAGAAGCCGGCGCCGCCGAGACAGAGGCCCCAGACCAGTCCGGCGGCGAGGAAGCCGTTGTAGAGCCCCTGATTGGCGGCGAGTGCCTTCGTTTGCTCGGCGAATTCCGCCGTGGTGCCGAACGCGCGGCGGCCGGAGGGCTTGGTCCACAGGAACATTTCCAGGATCAGGAACCACAGGTGCAGCAGCGCGATGACGGCGATCACGACGTTGGCGGCGATGGACATGGCAACTCCCCTCGGATGGTTGGCCATGGCGCTCCATGGCCGGAGCGCCGTGGCGGGAGTGTCGCAGCCGGGTCGGTTCATCGCAAATACGAAGTGCAACGAATCAGGGGCAAAACTCGTCCCGTTGCAGATTGGGCGCCGCCATAAAAAACGGACCCATGGAAACCATGGGTCCGTCTGCAGGGGCAGGCTGAGGGTTCGTGCCCCTAGTTGTTCAATCGGTGCGGTGGATGATCTTGGTGATCGCACCGTTGGTTTCATCGACCAGCAGATAATCGCCATCGTCACCACGCACCCAATGGGAGCCATGGACGGGTTCGTTCAGGTGCTCGGTCTGCCAGTGCTGAACGACGTAGCGATTGTCGCGATACTCGGTCGGCACGATGCCGCCCTCCTTGTACCAGGTAGTGTTGGCGCCGTTGACGTGCTGCACGGTGGTGGTCGTCGTTTTGGTGGTTTGAACGGTGCCGCTTTGATCGTCGGACTGCGCTGCCATCGCTGCACCGGATGCCAGCAGGGCGGCGCACATGGCCAAGACAAGTTTCGTTTTCATGATGTGTCCTTTGTGGAATGCCAAGCTTGTGGCGGAGCCACAGGTCAAGGACAGCGGCAAATGTCAGCGCACGCGATTGCCCGGAGGTGAAACCGTACCGAAGGCATGGCTACTGCGGATACAGCATCGCAAGGCGCAAGCTCGCTGCACGTGAATTCCGCGGCAGTGCGCTGTTCACGTCCGGGCGACAGTCACCCGTCAGTTATGCAGCATCGGCTCGGGCAACAGTACGGCGGATCCCGAGCTGATCGCAGCGACCGGCCTGCCCAGTCGCCGCAGCAGGCGGTAGTGCGAGGCGATGCCTGCACCGAACGTGCGGTGCTCGCGATAGGTCACGCCGAACTCGCGGCAGGTGTCCTCCACCACGCGGGCGACCAGCGGATAGTGCACGTGCGAGATGCGCGGGAACAGGTGGTGTTCCACCTGGAAATTCAGCCCGCCGATCAGCCAGCCCAGCACGCGGTTGCCGCGGGCGAAATTCACCGTGGTCTCCAGTTGATGGATCGCCCACGGCGTAGCCATCTGCCGGCCCGTTTCGTCGGGCACAGGAAACGCCGCCTCTTCCACCACATGCGCCATCTGGAATACCAGCGCCAGCAGCACGCCGGCGACCGCCGAGACCACCGCGTAGAACAACAGCACGGTGCCGATCGGATGGAAGAGCAGCGGCAGGCCGAATGCGAGGGTGAAGAACACCAGCTTGCCGATCACGAAACCGGCCAGGTCGCGGCCGCGGGGGCGGGTAAACGGGCGCTCGCCGACCGTGCCGGTGATCATGTCGCGGAAATCGCCGTACAGATGCCAGCGGATCGCGGTGACGCCATACAGCGGCCACAGGTAGATGTGTTGCCAGCGATGCCACGACCGCCGCGGCTGCAACGGCGACAAGCGGCCCAGCACGCCAAGATCGATGTCGCTGTCGTGGCCGGCCACATTGACCCAGGTGTGATGGAAGCGCGCGTGCTTCCACTGCCAGATGTACGAGCTGCCGCCGACCATGTCCAGCGCCAGCGCCATCAGCCGGTTGATCCCGCGATGCTCCGAATACGCCTGATGGCCACCGTCGTGCATGATGTTGAAGCCGATCGCCGCGGTTGCCATGCCCAGCACGATCGCCAGCGGCAGGCTCTGCCACCACGTGACGGCGAAGAACACCAGCGCCGCGTAGGTCAGCGCGAACGTGACCAGGATGATCGCCGTCTTCAGATACATCTGCGCGCTGTCGCGCTGACGGGTGCCGCTGCGCTTGAACTCCGCCTCGACCCGGCGCCGCAACTCGCGATGAAACGAATTGTCGCCGTTGAACTTCAGCCGCTCGTCGAGGGCGTCGCGCGAGGCGGCGGCAACGGTGTCCCCATGATGTGATGAATCGGGAGACATGGCATGGCCTGACGAAGAATTAATCATGCATCTTACGCGAGCGGACGTGACACGGGTGTTCTCCGCGTCACACGCTCTGGCGCTGGCAGCTCACCTTCGGCCCGGATAACCGTGCCGGGCCAGCAAGGTCGCAGTCCCCGAATTGGTCAGGGCGCCGCCTTGAAGGTCACCACCAGCACGTCGCGATGGGCGGGCCGTGCGGGATCCAGCGGCTTCACCGACGTCACGCCATGGAATACGCGGGCATCGTCGACCAGCGCGGCATCCAGCGCATGGGTGAGCGTGAAACTGCCCAGCAGGCTGCCGTCGTGGGCATGGATGGTGGTGGTGCCGCTTTCGATGTTCTCGCGGTCGATCAGCAGTACCAGCACGTAGTCCACACCGTCGCGATGCACACCTTCGGGCGTCGGCTCGCCGGCCTCGTCGGCACGTGCCTCGATGCGGAACTGATGCACCTCGACATGCCAGTGGCGGGTGGCGGGCGCCAGCGCACCGAAACAGTCACGGCAGAAGTCGAGGATACGGCGCAGGCTGGCGCCCTCGGCAATCACCGGCAGCACCGGCTCGAACCAGCGCTGGATGTCGCCCTGCAGGTGGTTGTATTGCAGGCTCTGGTAATGCGGCTGATGCGGCTGGCGCTGCACCTCGCCGTCCGCGTCGGCGGCGAACGTGGCATGCCGCCGGCGCCGGTGACGGCCGCTGGCGGCGAGATAGCTGTCGGGCGCCAGATCACTCCAGCTGGCAGCAAACGCGGGCCAGTCGGTCAGCATCGGTGCCTGCAACAGGCTGCGCATGATGTCGGCGGTGACAAAGGCAAAGCCGTCCCGCTGCAGGCGGATTTGCAACGCGCTCGAGTCGGGGTGGGGAGTCATGCGAATACGTTAACAGGCGACGCATGAAGCGGCGATGGCTGGTGCGTGTTGATCTCAACCCGGATGCCTGCACCAGCCAATCCGGTAACAGGAGGCCCTTGTCGCGCTGTAGCGCCGGCTTGAACAGCCCGGTCCGATGGTACGTGCCGGGGTTGCGCACCCAGCCGCAGGTTCACGGGGGTTTCCGGGTGATGCTGCAATGCAGCTTACATGTTCGCGTCATGTCACATGCGTTATTACATAAACGCATATACGTTTAGATGTTTAGACGTCTATTGACATTGCATAAGGATAGCCTTCAATATCCGCTTCACTCATCGAGACCGGCGGAGGGATAGGCCCTTTGATGCCGGGGCAACCAGCGGGAAGCGTTCCCGTCACGGTGCCAAATCCTGCGGAGGCGCCGTGGCGCCACCGAGAGATGGGAGTCATTCCTGCCGCAGTTTCGTTGCTGTGCATGCATGACACCCGGCTCCGGCAACCCGCAGGCGATGCGACCGGAGAACCGCATGACCTTTCAGCCGCTGCCACTCGCCGATCCCGATGCCAGCCATTCGCCGGCACGTTTCCATGCGGAATTGCGCCGCGAGGACCTGACCGCCCAACGCAGCACGCGGCGACTGGTCATCAGCCCCAAGTACGGCAGCGGCCCGCGCGAGGTCGAGGTGCGCTATCTGTGGTGCGGCGCGCCGGATGCCCCCACGCTGATCGTGCAGGGCGGCATCTCGGCCGACCGCGACGTCACCGCGCTGGATGGTCATGCCGCACCGGGCTGGTGGCAGGCGCTGGTCGGCAGCGGTGCGGCGATCGATCTGCAGCGCTGGCGCGTGCTGGCGATCGACTGGCTGACCGCAGACGAACTGGGCGCCGGCTCGGTCTCCAGCGAGGATCAGGCCGATGCACTGGCCGCGTTGCTGCGGGCGCTGGGCATCCCGCAGGCGCATGCCTTCATCGGTTCGTCGTATGGCGCGATGGTGGCGCTGGCATTCGCGGCGCGGCATCCGCGCTGCGTGGATCGGCTGGTACTGCTGGCCGGCGCGCATCGCCCGCATCCACTCAGCACGGCGCAGCGCAGCGTGCAGCGCGGCATCGTGCGGCTGGGCCAGGCCAGCGGTCAGGCCGACGAGGCGCTGGCGTTGGCGCGCCAGCTGGCGATCACCACCTACCGCGGCAGCGGCGAGTTCGGCCGGCGTTTTGCCGGCGGCCCCGAGTGGCGCGACGAGCGCTTCCATTTTCCGGTCGAGGATTACCTCGAGCATCAGGGCCGCCGCTTCGTCGAGCGCTTCGACGCCGACCGTTTCCTCGCGCTGTCCGAGTCGATCGACCTGCACGACGTCAAGCCGGAACAGATCCCCACGCCGGCCACGCTGATCGGCTTTCCGTCCGACCGGCTGGTGCCGCTGGCCGACCTGTGCGAGTTGCAACGTCGTCTGCATGGCCCGGCCACGCTCGAGGTGATCGAGTCGCCGTACGGCCATGACGCCTTCCTGAAAGAACCCGAGCAGCTCGCGCCGCTGTTGCGCGAAGCACTGGCCTGATTCCCCGTCCCCAGAACACAACGAGAACCGGAGATCCATCCCATGAGCGAGTCCGCCCCCTGTACCCGCGCCGTGCGCGCCGGCATCGAATCGGACACCCAGCACGGCGCGGTGGTGCCGCCGCTGCACCTGTCGACCAACTACGCGTTCGAGGGACTCGGCGGCAAGCGCCCGTATGACTACTCGCGCAGCGGCAATCCCACCCGCGACCTGCTCGGCAATGCGCTGGCGGAACTGGAGCAGGGCGCCGGCGCGGTGGTGACGTCGAGCGGCATGTCGGCGGTGGCGGTGGCGCTGGAACTGGTGCCGGCCGGGGCCACGGTGCTGGCCGCACACGATTGCTACGGCGGCACCTGGCGGCTGCTGGATGCGTGGGCGAAGAAGCGTCGCTTCAGCGTAACGTTCGCCGACCTCACCGACAGCGTGGCGCTGGCCGCCGGCCTGGCGCAGAAGCCCGCGCTGGTGTGGGTGGAGACGCCATCGAATCCGTTGCTGCGGATCACCGACATCCGCCACGTGGCGCAGGCTGCGCATGCGGTCGGCGCGCTGCTGGTGGTCGACAACACCTTCCTGTCGCCGGCATTGCAGCAGCCGCTGCTGCTCGGCGCGGACGTGGTGGTGCATTCCACCACCAAGTACATCAACGGTCACAGCGATGTGGTCGGCGGCGCCGTGGTAGCGCGCGACGTGGCGGTATTCGAGCAGCTGAAATGGTGGGCCAATTGCAACGGCCTCACCGGCGCGCCGTTCGACAGCTATCTGACCTTGCGTGGCCTGCGCACCCTGTCGGTCCGGCTGCGTCAGCACCAGGAAAACGCGACGCGCATCGCCGAGCAACTGGACGCCCATGCGGCCGTGCGCAAGGTTTACTACCCCGGCCTGGCCAGTCACGCCGGCCACGCGCTGGCCGCGCGCCAGCAGCAGGGTTTCGGCGCCATGCTCAGCTTTGAGCTGGAAGGCGATGTGACCCAGATCGAGGCCTTCGTCGATGGCCTGCAGTATTTCTCGCTGGCCGAGTCGCTGGGTGGCGTGGAGAGCCTGATCGCGCATCCGGCCTCGATGACGCATGCATCGATGGCGCCGGAAGCGCGCCGCACCGCCGGCATCGCCGACAGCCTGCTGCGCCTGTCGGTGGGCATCGAGGACGGCGACGACCTGCTGCGCGATCTCGATGCGGCGCTGCTGCGTGCGATCACCGTGGAAAAATCCAAACGTCGGGTGATTGCATGAGTGCGGTACTGGATGTCGAGGCCACTGTGGGAGCGACTTCAGTCGCGACTGTTCCGCGAGCTGTGATCGCGACTGAAGTCGCTCCCGCAAAAGCGTCGGGTGCTCCCACCATCGCGGTGGTGCTGCTCGGTACCGGCGTGGTCGGCGGCGCATTGCTGAAACTGCTCAACACGCCGGCTGCGGCATCGTTGCGCCTGGTCGGCGCCGCCAATTCGCGCCGGCAGCAGACCGATCCCGTCAGTCTGGCCAGTCGCAGCCTGCGCGAGCAGCTGAACCACCAGGGTGATGCACGCGACAACGCCGGCCTGCTCGCCGCACTCGATGCCGGCGGCGCGGCAGTCCGGGTGATCGTCGATGCCACCGCCAGCGCGCCGCTGGCGTCGCGCCACGCCGAATGGCTGGCGCGCGGTTATCACGTGGTCACCGCGAACAAGGCACTGGCCGGTGGCGAACTGACCGGCTGGCGCGCGCTGCAGGCGGCGCTGGCGCACGGTGGCTGCTATGGCGATGCGGCCACGGTCGGTGCCGGCCTGCCGGTGTTGTCCACATTGCGTCGCCTGCGCAGCTGCGGCGACAGCCTGCTCACCCTGGAAGGCGTGTTCTCCGGCTCGCTGTCGTGGCTGTTCAATCAATACGACGGCAGCCGACCGTTCTCCGCACTGCTGCGCGAGGCGCGTCAGCTGGGTTACACCGAGCCGGATCCGCGCTCGGACCTTTCCGGTGAGGATGTCGCCCGCAAGCTGCTGATCATCGCCCGCAGCGCCGGCTTCTCGCTCGGCACCGACGAGGTAGACGTGCAGGGTCTGGTACCCGAGGCGCTGCGCGCGCTGGATACGGAGTCTTTCCTCGCGCGACTGGAGGAACTGGATGAGCCGCTGGCGAAGTTGCATGCCGACGCGAAGTCGCGCGGCTGCGTGCTGCGCTTCCTCGCCCGGCTCAACCAGCGCGGCCGCGCCCGCGTCGGCCTGGTCGAGGTGCCACTGACCCATCCGGCCGCACGCCTGTACGGCACCGACAACCAGTTCGCGCTCACCACCACTCGCTACAACACCCAGCCCCTGGTGATCCAGGGGCCGGGTGCGGGACCGGAAGTGACGGCGCAGGCACTGCTTGGGGATGTGCTGGCGCTGGTTTGAGGATGTCGCTGCAGGGACTTGGCGCGGCCGTTTGTCCGGCCGTTGCCGGCACGCTCATTTTGCCGCGATCGCCTCGACCTGGATGCGCAGCGTCACGTCCATCTTGAACCCGTAGTCCTTGCCGGCTGCCATGCCGTAGTCGTCGCGCTTGAACGTGGCCAGTGCGTCGGCGCCGCAGACCTCGCGTTTGAGCATCGGATGCGGCATGCACTTGAAGCCCTTGATCTTCAGATCCAGCGGGCGGGTGACGCCGTGCAGGGTCAGCTTGCCCACGACCTGGGTCGGTGCGCCATGGACGAAACCGGCGAGCTTGCCGGTGTAGCGCGCGGCCGGATACTTGTCCGACTCGAACAGCTCCTTGCCCTGGGCGCCCTCGTTCAGTGCATCCTGGCCGAAGTCAGCGCTGTGCATGTCCACGGTGACGTCGACCGTGCCGGCGCCGGCGGCCTTGTCCAGGGTGATCGTGCCGGTACTGTGGTTGAACTTGCCGCGCCATACCGACAAGCCGCCCATATGATCTGCCTCGAAGCTGGGATAGGTGTGGTCGGGGTCGATGTTGTAGGTCACCGTGGTGGCCGACGCGGCGCCGGCGAGCGATAGCAGCGCGATCAGCCCGAGGCTGCGGAACAGGGAAAGAGTCGTGGCGGGCATGGTTTCTCCGTGGTTGTTGGTAGGTGGGGTTCAGAGCTTCGACTGCGCTGGCGCAGCGTCGTGGCCGAGGGGATCGGAAAGATGTTCATGCGCGACCAGCCAGCGACCGTCGATCCGATGCAGCCCCATCGTCACGCGCACCCACAGCTCGACCGCCATGCCACGCATGTTGATGCCACTGAAGCGCTGCAGGTAGCGGGCGCACGCAGTGTCGCCGATGGTCGATATGTCGGGCTCGTGCACCTCGCAGTCGAGCGGACCGGCGAACGCCGCGAACCAGTACTCCAGCTGTTCCCTGATCGCGGCCGCATCGGGCCGGCGCAACGGCGCGACGATGCCGAACGCGCGTATGTCGGGTACGTTGCACGCCATCACCGCGTCGGCGTCCTTCCGGCGGATGGCATCGGCCTGGGCATGAATGACGTGGCGAACTGCGCGCCCGGCGTCGTCTGCACCGGACGGACGCCGATGCGTGCTTTCGCCCGCACGATCCGCAATGCCTTCGCGGTCATCCGGCAGGCTGCTCGCGATGCACTCGGTGTCCCGCTGTGCGATGGTCAGTGCAGGCATCCCCGTTCTCCTTTGCAATGGTCAGCCCGCCAAAGTGGGCTCTTGCAGCAATGACGAACGGCGTGGCGGACTTTCGACATGCCGGCCGGCATATCCCGAAACAAAAAAACGCGCGGCTCGGCGCCACGCGTTTTTCGTCACCACACGATGAGCCGCGACTCAGTGCCCGGTGACGCGCTCGGCGCTTTCCTCGTCCGGCGGCACCAGCGGCGCGTCCGGATCGATGCGCGCCTCCATCTGCGCGGCCTCCACCGACGGCGTGCGCCAGCCGGACTTCACGCCCCACACGTAGAACACCAGGCCGATCACTGCGACCACGGCCAGATCCCAGCCGTAGGGCAGGTAGCCGAGGCCGCCGAACTTGGTGCTGCCCACGCGCGAGACGACCGCCAGCGTGATCAGGTAGAACACCAGCCACCAGGCGCCCTTCATCTGCTTGCCGAACTCATGCCAGCCGCTCTTGTACTGGTAGTACAGGTACACCGGCAGCGCCACCACCATCAGCAGGATGATCTCACCGGTCAGCGGCCACTTGGCCCAGTACAGCAGTTCGGCGGACATGATGAAGGCGATGCCGGCGATGATGGGCAGGCCGACCAGGCGAAATGGGCGATGCAGTTCCGGCGCGGTGCGGCGCAGCGTCATCACGCTGACCGGGCCGGTGAGGTAGGAGATGATCGTGGCCACCGAGATCACCGCGGCCAGCGAATCCCAGCCGCGGAAAAAGAACAGGAACAGGAACGACACCACCAGGTTCAGCCACATCGCCGGGCGCGGCACGCCCCACTTCGGATGCACCATGCCGAAGATCTTCGGCAGCGTGCCGTTGCGCTCCATGCCGTAGATCATGCGGGCGGTGGAGGCGGTGTAGGTCATGCCGGTACCGCTGGGGCTGACGAACGCATCGGCGTACAGCAGGATCGCCAGCCAGTTGAGGTTGACGATGATCGCCAGCTCGGCGAACGGCGAGCTGAAGTCGATGCCATGCCAGCCGGCCTTGGTCAGCATGTCCGGCGGCACCGCGCCGAGGAAGGCGATCTGCAGCAGCACGTAGATCACCGTGGCGATCACGATCGCGCCGATGATCGCGAATGGAATGCTGCGACCGGGATTGCGCGCTTCGCCGGCCAGGTTCACCGGGCTCTGGAAGCCGTTGAAGCTGAATACGATGCCGGCGGTGGCCACGGCCGTGAGGATCGCCGCGAAATCGTTCGCGTGGTGGCCGCCATTGGCGCCGACCGAGAAATTCTCGGAGTGGAAGCCGCTGGCGATCAACGCCACGCCGGTCGCTGCCGGAATCACCATCTTGATGATGGTGATCACGCTGTTGGAGCGGGCGAACAGCTTCACGCTCCAGAAGTTGAGCAGGAAATAGACCACCACCAGCACCGCCGCGAAGCCGAGCCCCAGGTGGCTCAGCTCACCGTGCTGGCCGGGCGCCTTGTGGTAAAGGTCCTGTGCCCACTGCCACTGCCAGCCGGACATGTACTGCACCGAAGCCTCGGCCTCGATCGGAATCACCGAGACGATCGCGATCCAGTTGGCCCAGCCGGCGATGAAACCGACCAGCGACCCGTGCGAGTAGTGACCGTAGCGCACCATGCCGCCGGATTCGGGAAACATTGCGCCCAGCTCGGCGTAGGTCAGCGCGATCGTCATGATGATCGCCGCGCCCAGCACCCACGCCCAGACTGCACCGGGGCCGGCCAGCTTGGCGGCGTTCCATGCGCCGAACAGCCAGCCGGAACCAATGATCGAGCCGAGGCCGGTGTACATGAGGGCCATCGGGCCGACATCGCGGTGAATCGCGCGTTCCTGGGACATGGAGACTCCTCTGCACGGGCGCGCGATGCGCCCCAAAGTGGGTGATGGTTGCAGAGTTGGGCGTGGGATGTCACCCACGGGGGGCCATTTGGCCCGGTCGCTATCAGGCGCCACGAATGAGTTGCCGTCCGGCGAATGCAAGGAGGGCCACACAACAGCGAAGCTGGTCGTCGGCAACTGCGCCCCTGGATACTGCAGTGAAGCTCATGGCAGGAGGTTTCGCGACACCGTCGGCGCCCGAGTCACTTTTTTCGGTTGCGTGGTAAAGAGCCCCTGACTTCGTGGCTACCGCGCGCTGTCCGAAGCGCACTGGTCGCAGGCGACCCGCTCGTGCTCGAAGACAGCCGTGCGTTGCATCGTTCGTGTTGGTCCCCGTGGCAGGGACGAGCGACTAACTCAGTGGAAGGCAGCGAACCCATCTGGCGAGGCGTGCAGCAAGTAGCCGCATGAGAGGCTCCTCGCGCTCAGATACGAAGTGACTTGTAGAGCATGAAAATCGCGACCACGATGATGACCACGGCAAAGATCAGATTGAGCGCGCCGCGCGTCCTTGCCAGCCGCTTGGCACCCAGGGTGCCAAGCCAGCCGCCTACGATACCGCCCCCGATGAATTCGACCGCGACGCGCCAGTCGATCAGGCCCGAGACGGCGTAGTTGATGGTGGTGGTTAGCCCGAATGCGCCTACCGAGAAAAGCGATGTGCCGATGGCATTGATGATCTCCATGCCGCTGGCGAACATCAGCCCCGGCACGATCAGGAAACCGCCGCCAATGCCGAAGAACCCGGACAGGCCGCCCGCGCCCAGCCCCACGGCGCCAAGCCGGGAATTCATATGCGGCAGCGGGTAGCGATTCGCGCTGCCACCGCGCCGCCCGCGCAGCATCAGGCCGGCGACAACCAGCATCAGCAGCGCGAACAGCACCAGCAGATGTTGCCCGTTGACCGCCTTGCCCAGAGTCGATCCCACGTAGGCGCCTATGATGCCGGTCGCCGCGAACACAAACGCGACCTTCCAGCGCACGTGCCCGGCGCGCGCGTGCGGCACCAAGTTGGCAAACGCATTGACCGCCACCGCCAAGGCGCTGGTGCCGATCGCCACGTGCGGGTCGTGCACGCCGACCACGTACAGCACCAGGGGCGTAGCCAGGATCGAGCCACCACCGCCGATCAGCGCCAGCGAGAAGCCAACCAGCGAGCCGCACAGGATGGCCAGCAAGGCTTGGGTCAGAAGGACGGATGCCATGGACGCTCCAAGGTGCGGTCATTCCTGCCGCACGCGAAAAATTCCAGGTCGGGCGGCCATCATCGTACGGGCGAGCTGGTCGTTGATCGACCGCATGCAGCTGGGCGCGCGAGCGCATGGCCCGCGGTACTCATCGGGACGATGCATCGCGCAGGCGTGGGCGCAGTGCTCCCAGGTCATAGCCCGCCCGGGCGGTGCAGGCAAGGATCTCCTCGACCGGTCGCCCGTCGCGCGCTGCGGCCAGTGCCCACAGGGTGGCCGAGCGGTTGCCGGTCCGACAGAAAGCCAACAGCGGGCCGGGTATGTCTGCCAGTGCCTGGGCAAAGGCAACCACCTGACCCTCGTCGATCGCTCCCGCGACGACCGGCAGGTGCCGGTAGGCAAGGCCAGCGCGCGCAGCAGCAGCCGCCAGCGAGGCGCTCGTCGGCTGGCCGGCGGCTTCGCCGTCGGGGCGATTGTTGATGAGGCCGCGAACACCTGCGGCGACCAGCGCCGGGATATCCGCCTCGCCGATCTGCGGCGCGGCCCGGAAATTCGCGGTGAGTGGCGTGCCTTGCATGACGTGCTCCCCATCAAGATGAAATAGCTGTCGACGGATGCCCGCCAGTTTGCCTGGTGCCAGATGACGCCGACGTGGGCCACCGAAAGGCGCGCAGCCAACCACCAGCCCGCCGTCATGCGGGCCACGGGCAGCAGCGACGCCGGCGGCGCCTCATGAACCGAGGCTGCATGTCCTCATTTGCCGAAAATCGCGTTGATCTGGTCGGGCGGCAACATGCCGACCGCCATCCGGATCTTGCCGTGCGCATCCTTGTAGACAGTTGCTGGCGTGCCACTGATGCCAAGGCTGTCCATCAGCGCATTGTTGTCCTCGATACGCTTGCCGGTGGCTGCCGGCAGGTCCTTCAACGGGGCGATCGGGCTGTGGCCGAAGGCGCTTTCATGCTCGTGCATGGCCGCCTTGGGGTCGGGCGCATCCAGCACCGCCGCGGCGCGAGCAGCGCTCTGTGGCGCGATCACTGCCACCATGATGTGGCGTACCTGCACGTCACCACCTACCAGCAACGGCTGGGTCGCCTGCCACAGCTTGTGGCAGTAGGGGCATTCGGTGTCGGTGAACACATAGACGATGCGCTTGGGGTGGGTGGCGCCTTCGGCGATCCAGCTAGCCTTGCCCAGCCGCGTCCAGGTCGCCTCATCCAGCGCTGGCGTGCTGGCGGACTCCAGCGGTCCCTGGGTGAGGTCCTTGCCGGAGGCATCGAACAGCGTGCCGACCATGACGTGCTTGCGATCCGGCAGCAGATACACCGGCACGGCGTGACCACCGTAGTCGCCCAGATAGCCGGTGTAGCCCGCCGGTGCCGGCAACGGGCCCTTGATCACCAAGCCCTGGCCGACCAGCGCCTGGATAGGTGCCGGATAGTGGGCCGTGTCCTGCGCTTGGGCGCAGGCGCTCAGGCCCAGTGCGAACAAAAATGTAAACCAGTATTTCATCGGGAGACTCCGGGTAGATGGGACGCCGTCGTGGCGGTGTCGGGGATGATGTGTCGCAATTGCGCGGCGAGCGTGGCCGGGGACAACTCGCCGGTATGTATGCTGCGCAACGTGCCTTGCGCGTCGAAAAACAGCGTGGTGGGGTACCCCCGTACGCCGAAATGTTGCGACAGCCGGGATGACGGATCGATCAGGATGCCGTCCAGGCTCAAACGATTCTCGACCAGGAAGGCGCGGATCTCCGCTGGCGACTCGCCCTGGTCGGCAAACACGAAGCGCACCTGCGTGCGCACCCGCTGGGCCTGCGCCAGCACCGGCATTTCCCGGCGGCACGGGCCGCACCAGCTGGCCCACAAGTTGACGACTAGCGGCTTGCCACGCAGCAGCTGCAGCGGCCTGGGTTGCCCATCGAGATCGAGCAATACCAGTGCGGGAAGCGGTGTGTGCAAGGCCGAGTCCAGCCGCGACGCCACCAAGCCGCCGAAGCTCCAGACCAGCACGCCGCCCAGTACCGCCCAGGCGAGGGGTTCACACAGCGGCCAGCGCCGCCAGAAGATCCACAGCGCCCCCAGCAGCACGCCAGCCACGCCGGCCCACGGCGAAAGCCCGCCATCGCGAAGGTCGAGCACGGCTAACGGATGGTTCGCGTACTCGGGCCACCAGCGCAACACGAAGGCCAACCGGGCGAGCACCACGCCCACCAACAGCAACAGCCACAGCACCGCTTCCGTGGACGGCCGGCCGCGACGATGCAGCCAGCCATCGATCGCCATGGCCGTGCCCAGGCCGGCCAGCACGAGCAGTCCGGCCATCGGCAGCGCGAGGGGTCCCACGGGAATGACCTGCATCAGCGGGTCCCCGCGGTCAGTAGGCAATCTGAGCCCATACGCCTACTTCGTTGGATGCGGTGAGTTCACGCGTACGGCCGGCCGAGGTCGGCCAGGCCGCGGATATGCCTGGGATTGCCCTTGGCCACCAGGATCGCCAGCGGATTGCGCGCGTAGTCGTAGGTTTCGGCAAACCAGCTGTGCTTGTGCTGGTGCTCGGCGATCGAATTCTTTCCGGCCGTATAGACGTCCGGATGCAGGGCAATGCGCAGATTGCCCATCACCAGCGGGCCGCTCTCGATCTGTTTGGCGAGGATGCCCGGCGGCAACGTCTCGACGAAGATGCGCTGATACTGCGGATGGGCGGTGCGGAACGGGGCCATCAGGTCATGTACCACCATGAACTGGTTGCCAGCGAAGAATACCGTCAGCTGGGGATCGACGATGTCGCCGTGCAGGTCGGCGATCGCATCGACCGGTGCTGCGCTGAACTGCACGCCGCCGGCCGGTGGCGGATTCCACGGCGGCAGGTAGTCCGGGTTTTCAGCCGCGTTGGCAATGGCGACGGCCATCAGGGTTGTCAGCGCGAAGGCGTGGCGGCGAAGGTGGCGCATGGCGGGATTCCTCGGGGCGGCGCATCCGGTCAGAGCGGCACCAGGGCATAGCCCTTCTGCTGCAGCTCGGTGATGGTGGTCAGTGCCGCCAGCGCGATCGTTACGCGCGGATCGATTGCCTCGTACGAATAGCCATGTTCGGCCACGGCTTGGCCGCACACCGCCACATCCACGCCGGCCTTGCGCAACTCCGCGATCACCGGCAGGTTGGGATTGGCCGTGCCGAACTGCTTGCGATAGTTCGCGTCATCCAAAGCGATCGCGGTGGCCGCTCCGGAGGCGATCGCCACGAAATGCAGGTGCTTCAGGGGCACGCCGGCGTTTGCGTACAGGTTGACGGTGCGCGCGACGCGTTCGAGGCCTGGATTGATCTTGTCCGGCTTGGCCGGTGCCACGGTGAGGCCGAAAACCACCTTGTACGAGGCCTTGGCATCGGGCTGGTAGGCGGCCTGCGGCAGTTCACGCATGCGCCCGGCCGTGTGGATGGCCGGATTTTGCCAGAGGCCGTCGCCTGCGATCGCGCCGGTGCTCGCGAAAGCGAGGCCAAGCACTACGCCAAGGGTGGAAGCGGGATGGACCATGGTGTCTTCTCCTTCGTTCGTTGCTGCAGCGCTCTCGCCGCATATTCCGGACAACACAGCCGGCAGCTGTGTGGAGGCCGTCTCGCCAAGGCGATAAAACAACTGACGAGCCTCCCGCCGCTGGCTGACCAGTCCTTCTTCGCGCATGCGCGAAAGATGCTGGGACAGAGCCGACGGCCCCAGCGCCAGTTCCTTGGCGAGATTGCCTGCCGATGCTTCGCCCCCCCGGAACAGCCGGCACAGGATGAGCAGCCGGGAGGCATTTCCCAATGCGCGAAGCAACTTGGCTGTCTCGGCCGCCCGTTGATGCAGTGGATCGCTTGTGCGCTTCACGAATTTACATTTTAGTGAAATATGAATTTCACTCTAAACGCGTGAGTTTGGTTTGTCCACATGGCTGTTGCGCATAGAGCGGGGTCGACCGCAGTCCAGGAGCGCGCAGCACCAGGGAAGATCCGGGGGTGGCTGATCCCCTTCGTGTTGCGTTCGATGCAGCGGATCAGCGTGAGGATGCCAATCGAGTCGCAGGTGTGGCCGGTTGGTGTTCCATGCCGGTCTCGGCGACGTTCCCCGATCCGAGCCCCCCGGCTTTGGGCAGTGGTGGCGGATGGGGCACGGGCGCCAGTGGCCCTTTCGACCGCCGCACGATCACCGGGCGAGCGAAACCACGCACTCGATCCCTGTCCTGGCCATCTTCGCGTAGGGACAGATGCGCTCGGTATTGCGCACCAGTTCCTCGGCGATCGCGCGGTCGACACCGGGCAGGCCGATGCGGATATCCGCGGCAAGCGTGAACAGGCCATCGACCGGGTCGCGGCCGAAGGTAACTGAGGCGACGACCTCGGCATCCGGGATCGTCACGTTCGCGCGCGCCGCGAGCAAACTCAATGCGCCGTGGAAGCAGGCGGCATAGCCGGCGGCGAACAGCTGCTCCGGATTGGTGCCGCCGCCCGGACCGCCCAGTTGCTCGGGCATCCGCAGCTGCAAGTCGAGGATTCCATCGTCGGAACGGGCCACGCCGGAGGCGCGGCCGTGTCGGGATTCACCGCCGCTGACGCGCACGGTCGCCGTGTAGAGCGGGAGGAAATCCGCCCCAAGATGCTTGTCGAGCAGGGAGACGGGCGGCGGCTTCAGTTCGGTCATGGTCGGGTTCGGCGTGCTTCGATCGTGGATGACCGGCTGGCCTATCAGGCGAGGACGCCCTCTTCGGCAAGGATGGCCGCCTGCACGCCGGGATCGGTCTCCATGCGGCGGGCGAAGCGCATTAGGTGACTCAGGCCGTGCAGGCCGATGTCCTGGCTGACGGTCCAACGCAGGATCACCAGTAGATAAGGGTCGGCGATCGAGCGCGTCCCGGTCAGCCAGTCGCGACCGGCAAGCTGCGCGTCGAGCCGTTCAAGCAGCGTGCGTATGTGCAAACTGGCGTTGCGGGTCAACTCGCCGGCCAGGGCTTCTTCTTGAAGAAAAAGCGATGCCTTGAAGATCGGCAGGAACGCCTTGTGCACGTCGGAGTTGAGAAACCCCAGCCAGCGCATCACTTCGGCGCGGCCGCGCGGTTTGCCGTCGCCGAGCAGCCCCGCTTCGGGATGGAGATCGGCAAGGTAGCCGAGAATCGCGACGTTCTCGGTAAGCGTGAAGTCACCGTGTTCCAGCAGTGGCACGGTGCCCCCGGCACTGCGGGCTCGATACTCCGGTGAGTGGACGCTGTCGTGACTCATCCTCACCGTTTCGTACGGCGCACCGATCCATTCGAGCACGATGTGCCCGGCGAGTGGACAGGCGCCGGGCAGGTAGTAGAGCTTCACGCTGCCGTTCCGCGGCTGGCGAACATCGAGCGGGCGAACCATGTCTGGAAGTCCTGTGCGCCCAGCCGCGCACCGTCGCCCGGCAGCAGCGTGTCCGGCTCCAGCACGGCGCCGAAGTAGGGCGCCTTCGGATCCGCGACGACCTTGCGCGAATCCCCGATGGCGGCGAGGAAGCGCTGCACCCATGCGGCCAACGGCGCCTTTTCGGGGCCACCGATTTCCACCATGCCGTTGACCGCGGCGCCGAGTGCGTAGTCGGTGACCGCATCGGCGACGTCGTCCGAGGCGATCGGCTGCATCAGCCCGCTCGAAAGATGGATCTCCTGCCCCTTGGAGCCGTCACCGGCAATGCCGTTGAGGAACTCGAAGAACTGGGTGGAATGGACGATGGTGTACGGGATGCCGGCGGCGCGGATCAGGTCTTCCTGGGCCATCTTGGCGCGGATGTACCCGCTGGTCGCAAACGCAGGACGACCGGTGCCCACCACCGACAGCGCCACATGATGCTTCACGCCGGCTTTCTTCTCCGCGGCGGCGAGGTTGCGTCCCGACGTCTGGAAGAAGTCCATTACGGCCTTGTCCTCGAACGAAGGGGAGTTGGCCAGGTCCACCACCACGTCGGTCCCCGTCATGGCCGCGTCCAGGCCTTCGCCGGTGAGGGCGTTGACGCCAGACGATGGTGCGGCGGGAATCGCTTCGTGGCCGCGCTTGCGCAGGCGCTCGACGACTTTGCTGCCGATGAGTCCGGTACCACCGATCACGAGAATTTTCATGGGAAACCTCCGCGTTGCGTTGGCGCCTGGGGCGCGTAGTGGGGCCATGCTAGGCGTGGTCAACGGCAGCCGGTAGGACCGCCGGCGGACTCGCGGTGTTGCCTGCGGCACACCAATCGTCGCGCCGCGGGCGAAGCGGCCGGATCAAGCAGTACGCGTCGCAAATGCTTCCCGCGCCTCGCTCGGGACGGCCGACGGCATCGGGCTCAACCCGATCGAGCACTCGAGGTTCAGGGCGCGCACGGCGATGGTCATGTAGTCGATGAACACCCGGATCCGCCCCGGCAGTTGCTGCCGGCTCGGATAACAGAGGTAGTGCCCGCGATCATCGGGCGCGTATTGCGCCAGGCACGCCACCAGCCGGCCGGCACGCAGGTGCTCGCTGACCTGGTAGCCCGCCATCTGTGCAATGCCCTGGCCGTCGAGCGCGGCCTGCAGCACCAGTTCGTCGTCGTTGAACGTGCAGCTGGACGAGGGCAGGAATTTCTGGATCCGGCCACCGACCTTGAACTCCCACTCGAAGATCCTGCCTGACGCCATGCGGAAATTGATGCAGCTGTGCCCGGCCAGCTCTTCCACCTGTCGCGGCAGCCCATGGTTGCGCCGGTAGGCGGGCGACGCGCAGACCAGCATCGGCATCGGAATCAGCTGCTTGGCAATCACCTGACTGTCGTCCAGGCGCCCGTCGCGAAAGGCCACGTCGATCCGATCCGCAGTGAAGTCCGTGGTGCGGTCGTCGAGCAGCAGGTCGACGGCGATCTCCGGATAGCGGGCGCGAAAGCCGTTGAGCAGCGGCGCCACGATGCGGCGCCCGAACCCCGTCGTGGCGCTGATCCGCAGCTGCCCGCGTGGCGGCCCTTCGCGCAGATCGCGCATGTCTTCCAGTGCCTGCACGATCCGCTCCACGCCCGGGTGGCAGTTGCGGTAGAACAATTCGCCCTCGCGGGTCAGCGTGGTGAGCCGGGTGGTGCGCAGGAACAGCCGCGTGCCCAACTGGGCCTCGAGCTTCTGCACGCTGCGGCTGACCGCCGAGCGGCCGATGCCTAGGCGGTCGCCCGCGCGGGCGAAATTGCCTTCGGTCGCCACGGCGATAAATGCGAGCACGCCGGCGTAACTTGCCGAGAAGCTCGACGCGAGGGCGTCGCTGTTCGTGCAGTGGGGGTGATCTTGCGAATCAAAGGTCATCGTTCGGGTCCGGCAGGCTCAGGGCTTCGCGCCGGTTACTGCGAAGCGCATCCAACACCGGCATCGGCCGGCTCATACCTGACAGACGTTTCGGCGGTGGCGCCTGTGACACCGTCGAAGGATTGGTTCCTGATGGGCAACACCGCGAGCCCGCCGACGTGCCTACCGCACGCATCGTCCGGAACCTAGGCTGGGCACCGTCGCGTATCGAGCGCGAGCGGATACCTCAGCCGATCTGAGGAATGGCCACATGCCCAGCGAGGATCCCCATGACCCAGCGCATCGACTATCAACAGCAAGCCCCCGAGCTCTTCAAGAAGCTCGTCGCCATCAGCATGCAGGCAGCGCAGGGCGGCGTCGAGGCGACCATCGGCCACCTCGTCGAGATCCGTGCCTCGCAGATCAACGGCTGCGCCTTCTGCGTGGACATGCATGTCAAGCAGGCAATGATTCACGGCGAGCGTCCGCTGCGCATCCATCACCTGACGGTCTGGCGCGAGTCCCCGCTGTTCTCCGAGCGCGAGCGTGCGGCGCTGGCCTGGACCGAGGTGCTGACCCAGCTGCCGCCGCACGGCGTGCCGGACGACATCTACGCGCTCGTCCGCGAGCAGTTCTCCGAGAAGGATCTCACCGATCTCACCTACGCGGTGATGGCGATCAACGCCTGGAACCGCATCAACGTCGCCTTCACAAGCGTCCCCGGCAGCGCCGACAAAGCGTACGGGCTCGACAAGGCCGGCCTGGCCTGAATCCCGACCGGTTCGGCGACGCCGCGCTGGCGCATCTTCAACACCCCGGCCTGTGGGCGCAGGCCATTCATGAGGAGACATCCATGCACACATTCAAGACCTTCGGGCTGCTGCTCCTGCTCGTTTCCGGCATGGCCGCGGCCCAGCCGGCGGAGCAGGCCTCCCCCACATCGACAGCACCGATGGCCAAGGTCTCGGACCTGATGACCAAGGCCCTCAAGGACTATCCCGGCAAGGAAGGCAAGATGATCCTGGTCACCTACCCGCCCGGCTCGGTCGATCCGGTCCATCGCCACCACGCGCATGCCTTCGTCTATGTGCTCGAAGGCTCGATCGTGATGGGCCTGAATGGCGACAAGCCGGTGACGCTGGGACCGGGGCAGACCTTCTACGAAGGGCCGGACGACATGCACACGGTCGGCCGCAACGCCAGCAAGACCAAGCCGGCCAAATTCCTGGTGCTGCTGCTGAAGGACCAAAACAAGCCGGTACTGATCCCGGAGCACTGAGCTTTTCGCTGGATCGCTTCGGCCTGCCGCCATGCCCATGGAGGACGCCTGTTCGTCGAGGTGGCGGGCCGGAAGCACCTGCGCCAGCCAGGGCCGAATGCCACCATTCGGCGCCGATCGGCGTAGGCTGTCACGACCGCACCGGCACAGACGTCTTCCCCCATGGACGCAGCCACCGCCACTTTCCACGATCTGCGCCCGAGGCTGCAGGGCATCGCCTACCGCATGCTTGGCTCCATATCGGAGTCCGAAGACATCGTGCAGGACGTCTGGCTGCGCTGGCACGCCGTGGACAAGGACAGCGTCAACAACGCCGAAGCGTGGCTGGTGGCGACCACCACCCGGATCTCGATCGACCGCCTGCGCTCGGCCAAGGCACGGCGGGAGCAGTACGTCGGCATCTGGCTGCCAGAGCCGGTGCTCACCGAATGGCCCGCCACGCCCGAGGACATCGAGGAGCTCTCCAACGAGGTCTCCGTCGCCCTCCTTACCGTGCTCGAGCGCCTGACTCCCGAGGCCCGCGCCGCCTTTCTGCTGCGCGAAGTGTTCGACGTGGATTACGGCGAGGTGGCCGAGGTGCTTGGCAAGAGCGAGGCCGCCTGTCGCCAGATCGTGCACCGGGCCAAGGCGCAGCTGCGCCAGGAGCGGCCGCAGCGCGCGGTGCCCAGCGAGGTTCACCAGAAGCTGGTGCGACGCTTCGCCGATGTCCTGGCGCAAGGCGACTTCGCCGGCATGAAGTCGATGCTGGCCGACACCGCGGTGCTGATGGGCGACGGTGGCGGCTATGTCACCAGCTTCCCCAGGCCGATGGTCGGCGGGCCGCGCATCGCCCAGCTCCTGTTTGCCGCCACCCTGCGCTACAAGGATGCGTTGCGCATCGAACTGGCGATGATCAACGGCCAATACGCCGTGCTGCGCTACATCGGCGACGAGCTGGAGTCCGCCCAGTCTTACGAAAGCGACGGCGAACGCATCACCCGCGTCCATGTGCAGCGCAATCCCGAAAAACTGGCCCGACTGGTGGCCGCGCTCACACAACGGCCCATCCGCCGGCAGCTTGAGGCATCGGCGCCGCACGAAAGCCTGTGACCGGGATCAGCGAAGGAGGAGCGGCGTGATTCCTGTCAGCACTCGATGACGTTGACCGCCAATCCGCCCCGCGATGTTTCCTTGTACTTGTCCTTCATGTCACGACCGGTGTCGCGCATGGTCTTGATCACCTTGTCGAGCGAGACGCGGTGCTTGCCGTCGCTCTTCAGCGCCATGCGGCTGGCGTTGATCGCCTTGACCGAGCCCATCGCGTTGCGTTCGATGCAGGGGATCTGCACCAGCCCGCCGATCGGGTCGCAGGTGAGGCCGAGGTTGTGTTCCATGCCGATCTCGGCGGCGTTCTCGACCTGCATCACGTTGCCGCCGAGTGCGGCGGTGAGGCCGCCGGCGGCCATCGAGCAGGCTACGCCCACTTCGCCCTGGCAGCCGACTTCGGCGCCGGAGATCGAGGCGTTTTCCTTGTACAGGATGCCGATCGCGGCGGCCGTAAGCAGGTATTCGATAATGCCGTCGTCGTTCGCCTTCGGGCAGAAGCGCAGATAGTAGTGGCCGACCGCGGGCACGATGCCGGCCGCACCGTTGGTGGGTGCGGTGACCACGCGGCCGCCGGCGGCGTTCTCCTCGTTCACCGCAAGTGCATAGAGGTTGACCCAGTCGAGGATGGTCAGCGGATCCTTCAGCGCGGCTTCCGGCTGGTTGCGCAGTTCCTCCAGCATAGCCGGTGCGCGGCGGGTGACTTTCAGGCCGCCGGGCAACACGCCGGGCGAGCGCAGGCCGCGGTTGACGCAGTCCTGCATCGCCTTCCAGATCGTCAGCAGGCCGGCGCGGGTTTCTTCCTCGCTGCGCCACACCGTTTCGTTCGCCATCATCAGTTGCGCGATCGTCATGTCGTGCTGCTTGCACAATGCGAGCATCTCGTCGCCGCTGCTGAACGGATACGGCTGGGCCGTGGTGTCGGCGACGATGCGGTCTTCCGCCGCCTCGTCGGTGTTCACCACGAAGCCGCCGCCGACCGAGTAGTAATCGCGCGTGGCCAGTTCGTTGCCGTCGGCGTCATACGCACTGAAACGCATGCCGTTGGTGTGGAATGGCAGCTTCTGGCGTTTGTTGAAAACGAGGTCGCGCTTCTCCTCGAACTCGATCTCGTGCTTGCCGAGTACGCGCAGACGCTGTGTCTTGCGAATGCGTTCGAGCGTGGCGGGGATCTGGTCCGGATCGACGGTGTCCGGATGCTGGCCTTCGAAGCCGAGCAGCACCGCCTTGTCGGTACCGTGGCCGCGGCCGGTCATCGCCAGTGAGCCGTACAGCTCGGCGCGCACGCGGGTCACCCGCGCAAGCACGCCTTTCTCTTCCAGCCAGCGTTCGGCGAAACGCGCGGCCGCGCGCATCGGTCCGACCGTATGCGAGGAGGACGGCCCGATGCCGATCTTGAACAGGTCGAATACGCTGACGGCCATGGCTGCGCTGCTGGGGGAAGGGAGTGAACCGGTTATTCTACGCGGCGTCCCCGCCTTTGGCAGTCCATTCGCAAGCGCATGTCCGACCTGATCCTGTACCAGCGCGATTACTGTCACCTGTGCGACCTGGCGCTGGCCGTGCTGGCCGAGGCGCGTGCGCCGGATTTCGACAGCGTGTGGGTGGATGATTCCGACGAGCTGGAGCAGCGTTACGGCACCCGTGTGCCGGTGCTGCGCGATGCGCGCGGCGACCGCGAGCTGGACTGGCCGTTCGACGCCGCGGCGGTGGGCCGTTTCCTCAGCGGTGGTGCAGCTTCAAACGCTTGAGGATTTCCTCGCGCGCCTCGCGCAGGATCGAGTCGCGATCGAGGCTGGCGACGATATCGGCGACGGCGCGCTTGGCGCCGGCTTCGCCCCACGATTTGCCGGCGACCAGGTAACGTTCGGCGGCGCGGCCGATCAGCACCGTGGCGTACCAGCCGAGCGCGCCCTGCGCGGCGGCGGTGACCACCACCGACAGCCCGGCGCTCATGCCTTTCAATGCCGAGGCGACCAGCTGCATGCCCCAGATCGCGCCCATCAGCGCAGCGAGTTGCACCGAGATCACCGCCACCAGCCGGCCGGATTCGGCGCGGGTCAGCGGCAGGCCGTAGACACGCGACAACTGCACCACCATCGCCGCATCCAGTCCGGCGGCGGCGAGCAGGTCGGCGACGGGGATCGGGTTCAGCGCGACCGCCACGCCCTTGGCAATGCAGTAGTTGTGGATCAGCTTTGCCGCGACCGCCCGGCGCGTCTCGGCGATGCGCGCGCTGACCTGATCGGTGAGCCGGCCGGCATACAGTCCGGCGTTGATCGCCGACAGCGTCTTGCCCTCGCGCGCCGCGATCGCCAGCAACCGTTCGCGCAACGCGGCGACGTCGGGTGGGCGCGACTGCTCATGTGATTGTTCGTGCCCGCGCCCGTCGACTTCGACCACGCGCTGTGCGGCTGGCCGCGCAGCCACCGCGATCACATCCTCGGCGCGTACCAGCCCGGCCATGCGCAGGCGCAGATGCGCCAGCAGATCCGCGAGTTCGTCGGCGCCATAGCGGTCGGCCTTGTTCAACGCCAGCAGCAAAGGGCGCTGGGTGGCGGCGAGCGTCTTCAGCGCGTCGAGCTCTTCGCGGGTGAGATCGCCGTCGCCGACGAAGATCACCAGGTCGCTGACCTCGGCGACTTCGAATGCCAGCTGCTCGCGCGCCTCGCCGTCCAGCTCGTTGATGCCGGGCGTGTCGATCAATACCAGGCCATCGTGTTGCGCCTCGTCCAGCACCGCGTGTTCGGCGTCGGTGGTGGTGCCGTGCAATACGCCAACAGTAAATGCCTTGCGGCCGAGCAGCGCATTGCCCAGCGCCGACTTGCCGGTGGACACCCGGCCGAATACGGCGACGTGCAGCTCGCCGCGTTCAAGCTTGGCCAGCATGTTTTCGATGCGGCCGAAATCGGCGGCCAGTTCGTTGCGCACCGTGGCCGGGATGGTCGGGTCGTCGAGCAGGTTGCGCAGGCTGTCGGCGACGCGGGATGAGCCGGCGACGGCAGGGCGTGATGCGGGCGTCAAGGGCGTGCCGGCGGCAGGTTTGACCCAGCCGCGCAGGCGCTGCCACAGGTTGTCAGTCGGCATTGCGGCGGATGATTATTTCGGCTCGAGCTGCAGGTGCGCAGTGATCTTCACGGTGGCGCCGATCACCGAGGTGTCGGCGTAGTCACCGCTGCCCACGCCAAAGTCGAGCCGCTGCACGTGTCCTGCCACGTCCAGGGTGGAACTGCCTGGGCTCTGCGTGCGGAACACCACGCCCAGGCTCACCGGCCTGGTCACGCCGCGCAGGGTGAGCTGGCCGTCCGCGATCACCGTGTTGCCGTCCTGGTGGAAACCGGTGGTGACGAAATGCGCGGTGGGGAACTTCGCCACGTTGAAGAAGCTCTCGCCGGGCAGGGCGCTCTCCTGATCGGCGTCGCCGGTCTTGGCACTGGCCAGGGTCACGACCACGTCGAACTTCGCGTGGGCCAGGTCGGCGGGGTCATAGCTTATGGCTGCCGTCCAGTCCTTGAAGTCGCCAGAGAACTCGGCGCCCTGGTAGGTGCCCTGGAAGCTCAGATGGCTCAGTGCAGGACGTACGGAGTAGTCGGTGGCCGTGGCGGCACATGGCAGCGCGAGGGCGAGCAGCAGGATGGCAGGGCGTTTCATGGTCGTTCTCCTTCGGAAGTCGAACCGTTGCGCAAGCGCGCGAACGGCAGCATCCGGCGCAGCACGTTGTCATTGTCCGACAAATGATGCTTCAGTGCCGCACCGACATGCGCCACCAGTACCAGCAGCAGAAACCAGAACAGATATTCGTGCACACCGTGCGCTAAACCGCGCAGCTCGTCGTTCTTCGCCACCAGCGACGGCAGGTTGAACAGCTTGAACCACTGCAACGGCTTGCCGGTGACTGAATTGAACCACCAGCCGCTGAGCGGCAGCGCCACGATCAACACATACAGCACACCATGGACGGCCCGCGCAGCCCACTGCTGCCAGCGCGGCGCCGGCTCCTCGCGTGGGTGACCATCACCCCAGCGCCACAGCACGCGCAACAGCACCAGCGCCAGCACGGTCAGTCCGATCGACTTGTGCAGCGCAAGCCAGTTGATCTTCTGCATCGGCGAATGCGCCAGGTCCATCAGCAGGCCGAAGGTGCCGTTGCCCAGGATGGCCAGCGCAATGATCCAGTGGAACAACTTGGCGACCGATCCCCATTGGCGATCACTGCTGCGCAGACTCATGGTTGTTCCTTCGATGTGGGAATGGCGTGCTCGTCGCGGATCGCCTCCAGCTCCAGCCAGACGCTGACCTGCTGACCGATCGAGCCGGCGTTGGCGGTGATGCCGAAGGCCTCGCGATCCAGCATGGCGGTGGCCGAGAAGCCGGCGATGGTATGCAGCCCGTAGATGGTATTGGCGACGCGGTTGAATGTGAACGGAACGCTCAGCGGCTGACTGATCCCGTGCAGGGTCAGCTGGCCATGCAGTACGCCGTGATGATCGTCCTTGCGCTCGACGCTGCTGCTGACGAAGTGCGCATAGCGGCGGTGCGCGCAATCGAGCAGGGCCGGCTTGCATACAGCCTTGTCCCAGTCCGCGTCGCCCATGTCCACGCTGGCCAGATCGATATCCAGTTCGGTGGCGGCCGTGCTCCAGTCATCCGGATCGAAACGCAGCCAGCCCTTGGCGATGTGCAGCCGACCGAACGGACGCGAATAGCCATCGTGGCTGATGCTGAAAACGATCTGGCTGTGCACTGTGTCGTAGCGGTAACTCGCGCTGGCGGCATATGCCGGTGCCAGCGGCAGCAGCATCGCTGCGAGCCAGAGTAGCCAGACGACGGGGCGGAAACGGAGCATGGAACGAAGTCTGGCCGATCGGCAGCGATGCTGCCAGCACCCGTGGCTGAACAATAGGTTTCCCGTTCGGGCCCATCGGCCTCGGAGCGCTGTTGCCTGTCGCCGCCGCAGGAGCCGGCGCGTGCCGTCAGAACGTGCGCTGCACCGAATAGTCGGCCAGCGTGACCAGCGCATCGCGGTAGTGGGAGGCGGGCAGCATGACCAGCGCATCGCGCGCGGCTTGCGCATGGATAAGCGCTCGCTCGCGGGTGCGCTCCAGTGCTCCGGAATCACGGATCGAGGCGATGATGCGATCGAGCGAGTCGAGGCCGCCGTGTTCGATCGCGTGACGCAGTGACAGCGCCTGGTCCGGGCTGGCCTTTTCCAGCGCGTAGATCAGCGGCAGGGTCGGCTTGCCTTCGGCCAGGTCGTCGCCGATGTTCTTGCCCAGCGTGTCGGCATCGGAAACGTAATCGAGCAGGTCGTCGGCGATCTGGAACGCGTAGCCCAGCTCCATGCCATAGCGGCGCAGCGCGGCGACCTGATCGTCCGGCAGGCCACCGAGGAGGCCGCCCAGCTCGGTGGCGGCGGCGAACAGCACGGCGGTCTTGCGTTCGATCACGGCCAGGTACGCCGCTTCGCTGACGTCGGCGTTGCCGATGTTGAGCAGTTGCAGCACCTCGCCCTCGGCGATGGTGTTGGTGGTGTCGGCCAGGATGCGCATGATGCGCATGTCGTCCAGTTCCACCATCAGCTGGAACGAGCGCGAATAGAGGAAATCGCCGACCAGCACGCTGGCGGCGTTGCCCCACAGCGCGTTGGCGGTCTTGCGGCCGCGGCGCAGGTCGGACTCGTCGACCACGTCGTCGTGCAGCAGGGTGGAGGTGTGAATGAACTCGATGATCGCCGCCAGCTTGGTGTGGTGCTCACCCTGGTAGCCGGCGGCACCGGCGGCCAGTACGTGCAGCATCGGGCGCAGCCGCTTGCCGCCGCTGGCGATGATGTGGTCGGCGATCTGGTTGATCAGCACCACGTCGGACGACAGCCGCTGGCGGATCAGTGCGTCGACCCGCTGCATGTCGGCAGCGGCAAGGTCACGCACATGGGCGAAGTCGGCGGGGCGGCTGGCGTCGGCTGGCATCGGGGTCATGAAGGCTTCAAGGCGGCGTATCGGCGTGATTATAGGGCCGTGCCGCGGATTGCGCCGTGACATCCCGTGGCAAACCGCGCCATTCGGCGATCAGCTGGCCAAAAAACCATGCACGCTACCCGCCGAGCATGCGCAGTGGCGCCGGCGATCCCCGCCAGGGTTTGCAATAGCCAGTGGCTGGCCCAATCATGAGTGCCTGCAGTTACGCGCACGTGCATCGAGTACCGATCCGATGGCCCATGAAATCATCGCGCTGATCGCGCAATACGGCTTGCTGCTGGTGTTCTTCAACGTGCTGGTGGAGCAGGCCGGCGTACCGGTGCCCGCGGTGCCCACCATGATCGTGGCCGGTGCACTGGCAGCGAACGACAGGTTGCCGGTGGCTGGCGTGGTGCTGGCGGCGGTGCTGGCCTGCCTGCTCAGTGATCTGGCGTGGTACTGGGCGGGTCGGCGTTTCGGTGCCGGCGTGATGCGCACGATCTGCCGCATATCGCTGTCGCCCGATTCCTGCGTGAAGCAGTCCGAGTTGCGCTTCCAGCGTTGGCGCGGACGGGTACTGCTGATCGCCAAGTTCGTGCCGGGGCTGTCGACGGTGGCGCCGCCGCTGATGGGCGCGATGGGTCTGCGCATGCCGACGTTCGTGCTGCTCGACGGGCTCGGCTCGCTGCTGTGGGGGGGTCTTGCGGTCGGGGTGGGTTACGCCTTTGCCGCGCAGATCGATGTGGTGCTGGCGGCGCTGGCCAGTGCCGGCACGCTGGCCTTCGAATTGCTGCTGGTTCTGCTCGCGCTCTATATCGCCGCCAAATGGTGGCAGCGCCGGCGTCTGCTGGTGGCCTTGCGCATGGCGCGCATCACGGTGGACGAATTGAACCAGTCCATCGCCGACGGACAATCGCCGGTGGTGGTCGACGTGCGCTCGCAGGCCGCGCGTCTGCTCGATACGCGGATCATCCCCGGCGCCTTGCTGGCCGACCTCGACGGCGTCGATCAGGCGTTGCTCGGCATTCCGCCGGATCGCGAGTTGGTGATCTACTGCAGCTGCCCGAACGAAGTGTCTGCCGCCAAGGCGGCCAAGCTGCTGATGGCGATCGGCTACCGTCGCGTACGCCCGTTGCTTGGCGGCCTCGATGCATGGGATGCGGCGGGCTACACGATCGACCGGCTGCCGCCGGACGCCGCTGGCAGCGCTGCCGACCCGCTGCACATGACGGCCTGATCCGCGCCGCGGAAAACTTTACGCGTTCTATACGCGAAGCGGCCAAATCGCTACCCCGTTCTTATACGGCACTTCCTACAGTGCGCGTCGTCCTTTCCTTGAGTCGACGCCGATGGATTTCGTCTACCTGTTGTTCCTGCTCGTGCTGTGCGCGGCGACGCTGGGCTTTGTGCTGATCTGCGATCGGCTGAGTCCGCGCAAGTAAACCGGTTTCCGCGTCCGCCTTCCTCATCAGCATGAGTTCCCAACCATGAATGTTCTCTACGTCCTCGCCGCGCTCATCGCGGTGGCGCTGGCCGGCTACCTGTGCGTGGCCCTGCTCAAGCCGGAGTGGTTCGAATGACCACCAATGATTTTCTCCAGATCGGCCTGTTCCTGGCGGTGTTGCTGCTGCTGGTGAAACCGGTCGGCAGCTATATGGCGCTGGTCTTCGCCGATGCACCCAACCGCATCACCCGCTTCGGCGGCCGCATGGAACGCGGCATCTATCGCCTGTGCGGAATCAGCAGCACCGAGGAGATGAGCTGGAAGCGCTACGCGCTGGCCATGCTGCTGTTCAACGTGCTGGGCGTGCTGGCAGTGTTCGTACTGCAGCGCGTGCAGCAGTGGCTGCCGCTGAATCCGCAGCACTTCGCCGCGGTGTCGTCCGACTCGGCAATGAATACCGCAATCAGCTTTGCCACCAACACCAACTGGCAGGGTTACGGCGGCGAGTCGACGATGAGCTACCTGACCCAGATGCTGGGGCTGGCAGTGCAGAACTTCCTCTCCGCGGCGACCGGGATCGCGGTGCTGGTGGCGGTGGTGCGCGGCTTCAGCCGGCGCAGTTCGGCAAGCCTCGGCAACTTCTGGGTCGATCTCACGCGCAGCACGCTGTATGTGTTGGTGCCGCTGTCGCTGCTGATGACTTTGTTGCTGGTGTCGCAGGGCGTGGTGCAGAACTTCAAGCCGTATGTCGACGTGCCGGTGCTGCAGACGAGCAGTTACGCGACGACCGCGAAGGACGCTGCCGGCCACGACGTGACCACGCAAACGGCGGTTACCACGCAGACCCTGCCGATGGGGCCGGCTGCCTCGCAGATCGCGATCAAGATGCTCGGCACCAACGGTGGCGGCTTCTTCAACGCGAACTCCGCGCATCCGTACGAGAACCCCACGCCGTTCTCCAACTTCATCGAGATGCTGGCGATCTTCCTGATCCCCGGCGGGCTGTGCGTGATGTTCGGTCGCATGGTCGGCGATCGGCGGCAGGGCTGGGCCATCCTCGCCACGATGCTGCTGATTTTCATCCCGCTCGCGATAGGCCTGGTTGCGGCGGAGCAGGCCGGCAACCCGGCACTGCACGGGCTGGCGGTGGATGCGCATGCCTCGGCGCTGCAGGCGGGCGGCAACATGGAAGGCAAGGAGACGCGCTTCGGCATCGTCTCGTCCGGCCTGTTCGCGGCGATCACCACGGCCGCCTCGTGCGGCGCGGTGAATGCGATGCACGATTCGCTGACCCCGCTCGGCGGCCTGGTGCCGATGTGGCTGATGCAGCTGGGCGAGGTGATCTTCGGCGGCGTCGGCTCGGGCCTGTACGGCATGCTCGCGTTCGCGGTGGTGGCGGTGTTCATCGCCGGTCTGATGGTGGGCCGCACGCCCGAATACCTCGGCAAGAAGATCGAGGCCTATGAAATGAAGATGGCCAGCCTCGCGGTGCTGCTGCCGTGCGCGCTGGTGGTGATCGGTACGGCCATCGCGGTGATGACGCCGGCCGGTGTGGCAGGCATGGCCAATCCCGGCGCGCATGGTTTCAGTGAGATCCTCTACGCGGTCAGCTCGGCGTCGAACAACAACGGCAGTGCGTTCGGCGGACTCTCGGCGAACACGCCGTTCTGGAACGTGCTGCTCGGCATCTGCATGTTCCTTGCCCGTTTCCCGCTCGCCATCGCGATGCTGGCGATGGCCGGCTCGCTCGCCGCCAAGCGCCATGTGCCCGAATCTGCTGGCACCTTGCCCACGCATACGCCGCTGTTCGTCACGCTGCTGGCCTGCGTGGTGATCGTGGTCGGCGCGCTGACCTTCCTTCCGGCGCTGGCCCTGGGGCCGATCGCCGAGCAACTCATGTCCGCCATGGGGCACTGATCAATGACTTCGCAAACCCAAGCAGTTAGTGGTTTCAACCGTGAGCTGATATTTACGGCGATGGCCGATTCGTTCCGCAAGCTGTCGCCGCGGCTGCAATTCCGCAACCCGGTGATGTTCGTGGTGTTCGTATGCAGCGTGCTGACCTCGCTGCTGTGGGTGCAGGCGCTCGCCGGTCATGGCGAGGCACCGACCGGTTTCATCTTCTGGGTCAGCCTGTGGCTGTGGTTCACCCTGCTGTTCGCGAACTTCGCCGAGGCGCTGGCGGAAGGCCGCGGCAAGGCGCAGGCCGATGCGCTGCGCAGTTCGCGCAAGGACGTGATCGCCAAGAAGCTGGCGTCGCCTGAGCGCGATGCCGCAATCACCTTCGTGCCTTCCAGCGATCTGCGCACCGGCCATCACGTGCTGGTCGAGGCGGGCGAGCAGGTTCCCGGCGACGGTGAAGTGGTGGTCGGCGCGGCCAGCGTGGACGAGAGCGCGATCACCGGCGAATCCGCGCCGGTGATCCGCGAATCCGGCGGCGACCGAAGCGCGGTCACCGGTGGCACCCTCGTGCTGTCGGACTGGCTGGTGGTGCGCATTACCAGCAATCCGGGCGAGAGCTTCCTCGATCGCATGATCGCGATGGTGGAAGGCTCCAAGCGGCGCAAGACGCCGAACGAGATCGCACTGACCATCCTGCTGGCCAAGTTCACGCTGATCTTCCTGCTCGCCTGCGCCACGCTGCTGCCGTATTCGATCTACAGCGTGCAGGCGACCGGTGCCGGCAACCCGATCACGCTCACCGTGCTGATCGCGCTGCTGGTGTGCCTGATTCCCACCACCATCGGTGCGCTGCTGTCGGCGATCGGTATCGCAGGCATGGACCGGATGATCCGCGCCAACGTGATCGCCACCTCCGGCCGTGCCGTCGAAGCGGCCGGCGACGTCGACGTGCTGCTGCTGGACAAGACCGGCACCATCACGCTGGGCAATCGCCAGGCGGTGGCGTTTTATCCGGCACCGGGCATCGACGAAAAGATCATGGCCGAGGCCGCGCAGCTTGCCTCGCTGGCCGACGAAACACCGGAAGGCCGCAGCATCGTGGTGCTGGCCAAGGATAACTTCGGCTTGCGCGAGCAGCAGCTCGAGGCGATGCACGCGCAGTTCGTCCCGTTCACCGCGCAGACCCGCATGAGCGGCGTCGATTTCGGCACGCGGCAGATCCGCAAGGGCGCACTGGATGCCGTGGAGAAACATCTGGAGGCGCAGAACAGCCACCTGCCGCCGCTGGTCAAGCGCATGGCCGAGGACATCGCGCGTCGCGGCGCCACCCCGCTGATCGTCACCGAGGGCGCCCGTGCGCTGGGCGTGATCGAGCTGAAGGACATCGTCAAGGGCGGCATCAAGGAGCGCTTCGCCGAGATGCGCAAGATGGGCATCAAGACCATCATGATCACCGGCGACAACCCGCTCACCGCCGCGGCGATTGCTGCCGAGGCTGGCGTCGACGATTTTCTGGCCGAGGCCACGCCCGAAGCCAAGCTGAAGCTGATCCGCGACATCCAGGCTGAAAACCGGCTGGTGGCGATGTGCGGCGACGGCACCAACGATGCGCCGGCGCTGGCCCAGGCCGATGTGGCGGTGGCGATGAACACCGGCACGCAGGCGGCGAAAGAGGCCGGCAACATGGTCGACCTCGATTCCAACCCGACCAAGCTGATCGAGGTGGTGGAAATCGGCAAACAGATGCTGATCACCCGCGGCGCGCTGACCACGTTCTCGATTTCCAACGACATCGCCAAGTACTTCGCGATCATTCCGGCGGCGTTCGCGACCACCTATCCGGCGCTCAACGCGCTCAACGTGATGCATCTGGCGACACCGCAGAGCGCGATCCTGTCGGCGGTGATCTTCAATGCGCTGATCATCATCTTCCTGATTCCGCTGGCACTGAAGGGCGTGAAGTACCGCGCGCTCGGCGCCGGTGCGCTGCTGCGCCGCAACCTGCTGGTCTACGGACTCGGCGGCATCGTGGTGCCGTTCATCGGCATCAAGCTCATCGACATGTTGCTGGTCCTGTGCGGACTGGCTTGACCACCTTCCCTGTCATGCCGGCCTTCGCCGGGATGACGAATCCCCTCCGTGGAGTTTTGCAATGCAGACCCTGAAAGTATCCGTATCCCTTCCCGACGAAACGCATCCGGACATCGAGCTGCACCTGTCCGCCAACGACTCGGACTGTGACGTGGTGATTGCGCTGCCGCGGCGCCCGCGCAGCGGGCCGGTGGCCGTCGCCGAAGCCGATTCCAGCGATGCGGCGAGCCGTGCCCATGACGATTACGTGCTCGGCGGTTACGCCGGCATCTGAAGCCGTTGTCCCGATCCATTCGATGCGCATCGCCCGCGACAGGCGCGATGGCGGAGTTCTCCCATGAAATTGCGTTCCCTCGCTGCTGCGGCAGCTTTCCTCTCCATCGGTTGCGTTGCCGTCGTTCATGCCGACGACGCACCGGCCAGCCCGGTCACCGGCAATGTCGCGGTGACCTCCGACTATATGTTCCGTGGCCTCACCCAGACCTGGGGTCGTCCGGCGATCCAGGGCGGCGCCGACTACGCCGATCCGAATGGCTTCGCGGCCGGCTTCTGGGGTTCGAGCATCAGCGAGCGCAGCTATCCCGGCGGCGCGATGGAGCTGGATCTGTATGCCAGCTACGGTCAGGCGATCAGCAGCGACTGGTCGTGGCGCGCCGGCATCTATGGCTATGTCTATCCCGGCGCCAACCTCGACCAGGCCGGGCTGCCATCGCGCTCGCTCAACACCGTCGAGGCCAATGCCGCGTTGACCTGGAAGCAGTTCACGCTGAAGTACAACCATTCGCTCACCGATTATTTCGGCGTGGATACCGAGCAAGGCTATCGCGGCGATTCGAAGGGCACGGGCTACCTGCAGCTGGACGCCATGTTCCCGTTAAGCGACGCATGGAGTCTGGCGCTGCACGCCGGCCACACCCACTACACCACCACGCTGGTCACGCCTCTGGCCAACGGCGCGCGCGACCCCGGCTACAGCGATTTCGGCGCCACGCTGAAGTATCAGGTCGCCACGCACTGGTCGCTGAGTGCAGGCCTCACCTACGCCACCAACGCGGATTTCTACCGCCGCACTTCCAGCTTCCTCGATGCCAGTGACACGCGCAATGTCGGTGGTTCACGCGGTTTCGTGATGCTGCAAGGAACTTTCTAGTGCGATCGATCCATGATCGCGAAATGCAACAAGCGGCCATCCATGGCCGCACTTTCAAAAAGAACGGTGACTACCCATGAGCAAACTATTGCGCCAATCCTTTGTCCTGCTGTTGCTGATGACCGTGATCACCGGCGTGCTCTATCCACTGGCCGCTACCGGGCTGACCCAGCTGATCTTTCCGCGGCAAGCCAACGGCAGCCTGATCGTGAAGGACGGCAAGCCAGTCGGCTCGGCGCTGATCGGCCAGTCGTTCACCGATCCGAAGTACTTCTGGGGTCGTCCGTCGGCGACCTCGCCGAATGCGTACAACGCCAGCGCTTCGTCCGGTTCCAACCAGGGACCGACCAACCCGGCGCTGACCGACGCGGTGAAGCAGCGCATCGCTGCGCTGCGGGCGGCCGATCCGGGCAATACTGCGCCGGTGCCGGTGGATCTGGTCACCGCTTCGGGCAGCGGCCTCGACCCGGAGATCAGCCCGGCCGCGGCGCAGTACCAGGTGGCACGGGTGGCCAGGGCACGCGGGCTTAGTACGTCGCAGGTGCAGGCGCTGGTGAACGAATACACCAGCGGGCGCCAGCTCGGCATGCTGGGCGAACCGCGGGTCAACGTGCTTCAGCTCAATCTCGCGCTGGATACACCGCGGGCGCATGGCAGCTGATCGCGCTAACGTAGCGTCATTCACCGGACTGACCAGCGAATGAGTGAGCCTTCCCGCGAAGCGCGTGCCGATGCGTTGCTCAACACCGGGCACGACGAGAGCACCCACCGACTGAAGATCTTTCTCGGCGCCGCTCCCGGCGTCGGCAAGACCTACGCGATGCTGTCGGCCGCGCGCGAGCTGAAGCGGCAGGGCATCGACGTGGTGGTCGGCCTGGTGGAGACGCACGGCCGCGCCGAAACCGCGGCCTTGCTGGAAGGCATGGAGGTGTTGCCGCGCCGCCAGGTGCGTTACAAGTCGTCCGACGGCAGCGAGCGCGACTTCACGGAGTTCGATCTGGATGCCGCGCTGGCGCGCAAGCCGGCGGTGCTGCTGGTCGACGAGCTGGCGCACCGCAATCTGCCGGGTGGCCGGCATGAGCGGCGCTGGCAGGACATCGCCGAGCTGCTCGACGCCGGCATCGAGGTCTACAGCGCGCTCAACGTGCAGCATCTGGAAAGCCTCAATGACCAGGTGCGCCGCATCACCGGCATCACCGTGCGCGAGACGGTGCCCGATGCGTTCCTCGACCGTGCGCGCGACATCGTACTGGTCGACCTGCCGCCGCGCGAACTGATCGGCCGACTGAAGCAGGGCAAGGTCTACGTTCCGGAGACCGCGGCCGCCGCGCTGGACGCGTTCTTCTCGCCGACCAACCTGGCGGCGCTGCGCGAACTGGCGGTGGACACCATCGCCGGCCATGTGGACAGCGACCTGCGCGAACACATGCTGGCGCGCGGCGGCGCGATGCCCGTGCGCCGCCGCGTGATGGCGGCGATCGACGGGCATGCACAGAGCGAATACCTGGTGCGCGTGGCGCGGCGCATCGCCGAGCGTCGCGGTGCACCGTGGAGCGTGGCCTTTGTCGATACCGGCAGCCGGCTGGACCCGGCGCGACGCGAACAGCTGGATGCGGCGATGCGGCTGACGCGCCGGCTCGGCGGCGAGGCGATCATCCTGCGCGGCCACGCGATTGCCGACGAACTGCTGGCGCATGCCGATCGCGAGGGCGTCGGCCAGATCATCCTCGGGCGTACGCGTGAACGGTTGGTGGCGCGCATGCTGGGCCGTTCGCTGACCCAGCTGCTGCTGCGCCGCGGTGCCCACATGGAGCTGACCATCATCGCCACGCCGGTCGAGCGGGCGAAGGCGCGTCGGCGGTTGCGGCTGCCGCGCGAGCGCGGTTCGCGCGGTGAATACCTGTATGCCACGCTCGCCACGCTGGTCGCGTTCGGCCTGGCGTTCGTGGCCGATCGCTACCTGTCGGTGGCCAACCTGTCGCTGATCTTCCTCACCGCGGTGCTGGTGGTGGCGGTGCGCACACGCATGGCGGTGGCCGTCTATACGGCCATCCTGTGTTTTATCGGCTACAACTTCTTCTTTGCGCCACCGCGCTACACGCTGATGATCGCCAACGTCGACGACGTGCTGGCCGTGGTTCTGTTCCTGGTGGCCGCGCTGGTGTGTAGCCGACTCGCCACGCGGCTGGCCAGCCAGGTGGAGTCATTGCGCGGCGCCCACGTGCAGGCACGTGCGCTGCTGACGCTGGGCCAGCAACTGACCACCAGCACCGACGCCGGCGGCATCCGCGACGCCGGCAGCCGGGCGCTGGCGCATGCGCTGCGCTGCGACGCGGCGATCCTCGCCCGCGACGCGGAGCAGGTGCTGCGCGCGGTGTCGAGCGTGCCGCCCGGACGCGCGCTGTCTGCCCAGGATCTGGCTGCCGCCGATTGGAGCGACCGGCACGGCGAACAGGCCGGTCGCTACACCGACACCTTGAACGGCGCGCCATGCTGGGTACTGCCGCTGGGCAGCGAAACCCGTCCGCTGGGCGCGGTGGCGCTGCGTTTCGATCCCGCGTTGGGTGAGCCCGACCCCGACCAGCGCAGCCTCGCGCTGGCGATGACCCAGGACATCGGCCAGGCGCTGGAACGTGCGCGGTTGTCGGATGAGCTCGAAGGCGCACGCGTGCAGGGCGAGACCGAACGCCTGCGCAACGCGCTGCTGTCGTCGGTGTCGCATGACCTGCGCTCACCACTGGCCTCGATGATCGGCGCCGCCGGCACCCTGGTCAGCTACGAGGACAAGCTGCCGCCGGACGAGCGGCGCGAACTGCTGGAGGCGATCCTCGGAGAGGGCCAGCGGCTCGACCGCTACATCCAGAACCTGCTCGACATGACCCGGCTCGGCCACGGCACGCTGAAGCTCAACCGCGACTGGACCGACAGCGCGGAGATCGTGGCCGCGGCGGTGGGCCGGCTGCGCAAGCTGTTTCCCGACCTGCGGGTGGAGACGCTGGCACCGGCCGAGCCGGTGCTGCTGTACGTGCATCCGGCGCTGATCGAGCAGGCGCTGTTCAACATCCTGGAAAATGCCGCGCGTTTCTCGCCACCGGGTGAGGCTGTGCGTGTGACCGCGCGCAGCATCGACGACTGCCTGCAGATCGATGTCGGCGACCGCGGTCCGGGCATTCCGGAGGACGAGCGCTCGCGCATCTTCGACATGTTCTATTCGGTATCGCGCGGCGACCGTGCGCCCCAAGGTACCGGGCCAGGCACCGGGCTGGGCCTGGCGATCTGCCGCGGCATGATCGGCGCGCATGGCGGCAGTGTGGAGGCCTTGCCGGGCGACGGCATCGGCACCACCATCCGTATCAGCCTGCCGTTGCCGGCGCCGCCCGACACAAACCCATGACCTCAGCAGCACCGCGCATCCTGGTGATCGACGACGAGGCGCAGATTCGCCGCTTCCTCGACATCGGCCTGCGCGCCGAAGGCTACGAGGTGCTGCTCGCCGCCAATGCGGCGGATGGACTGGCGCTGGCGGCCACGCAGTCGCCCGATCTGGTGATCCTCGACATCGGCCTGCCCGATCGCGAAGGCCACGACGTGCTGGCCGAACTGCGCCAGTGGAGCCAGGTACCCGTGCTGATGCTGTCCGTGCGCGATGCGGAGAGCGAGAAGGTGCGCGCGCTCGACCATGGCGCCAACGACTACGTGACCAAGCCGTTCGGCATCCAGGAGCTGATGGCGCGCCTGCGCGCGCTGCTGCGCAACCGCCCCGGCGAGCCGGAGCTGCCGCCGCGCTACGACGACGGCCACCTCGCGGTCGACATGGCGCGCCGCGAGGTTCGCCTGGATGGCGCATTGCTGTCGCTCACCCGCAAGGAATTTGCCGTGCTGGCTTTGCTGCTGCACCACAGCGGCCGCGTGGTGACCCAGCAGCAGGTGCTGCGCGAGGTGTGGGGCCCCACCCATGTGCAGGACACCCACTACCTGCGCATCGTGCTGGGCAAGTTGCGCCAGAAGCTGGGCGACGATCCCGTCTCGCCGCGCTGGCTGAAGACCGAGCCGGGAGTGGGTTATCGGTTTCTCGGCGGCAGCTGAAGTCGCTCCCTGATGGCCGACGGCCCGGAACGGTTCCTGGCGTGGCGCAGGGGAGTCTGTTTCAAGCCCGCTTTCTCGCACGCGGTGCTCCAGGCTGCCTGCTCGCGAGTTTCTCCAGTTCCTGCAGCAGCAACGCTACGGGTGCCTTCAGCCGTGGCGGCAACGGGCGGTGGACGAGCCATGCAACGATATCGGACTTGAAGTCGCTCACGCTGAGCACCTTCAGTGTTTCCCGGTACGCGCTCGATGCGAGCAGGTCGGCGGTGATCATGCCGACCCCCGCGCCGCGCGAGACCAGCGACAGTTGCAGGTCGGCGCCGATGGCTTCGACCGCGACGTCGAACGGCAGCCCTTGTGCTTCCATCGAGCGGCGGAGCGCGGATCGCATGCCGCAGCCGTTCTGGCTGAGAACCCAGGGAAAGGCGGAAAGATCCTTCAAGCTGACCCGTGTACGCAGGTTCAGGGCAGGTGACGCGACGATCCTGATCGGTTGCCGGCTGAACGCGTGGGCTGTCAGGCCGGCGGGCGGCGCCGTGTCTTCCGCGAACCCGATGACGGCGGCATCGAGCATGCCCTGCTCGACGTGCTCGACCAGGCTTTGCGACCAGCTGGTCTGGATGCGCAGCGTGAGTCGGGGGAAACGTTCGCGCAGGCCATCCACCGGTGCGGCCAGGGTCAAGTCGGCGAGATAGGGCGGCATGCCCAGCCGCAATTCACCGGTCGGCTCGACATCTTCGCGGACAAGCGCCATCAGGTCCGCCTCGGCGTGCAGCAGCTGGCGTCCCTTTTCGTAAACCTCGCGCCCCGCGGCGGTTGGACGCAGTGGTTTGGATTGCCGGTCCAGCAATTCGACGCCGAGCAGCATTTCCAGGCTCTGCATGCGGCGTGTTACGGCCGGCTGCGTGAGATGCATGGCTGCGGCCGCTTGCACGATCGAGCCAGTCTCGACGACCGCGATGAACGCGCTTATGTCACGGGTGTTCATGGAGTGGGCCCGTCCGGGAATATTGTCTAATTCACATAGTTACTATGAGTATTATTCAATTGAAGCATGATATGCATGTATTTAACATCGCTGGCCTCTTGTTTGAAAAGGGTCTCCGCGATGCGCTTCGATTCCCCGCACCAGCTCGCCATGGGAGAGGCGCGTGCACCGACACCTCCCTTGACCGGTCCGCTGACCGCGCTGTTCGCGTTTGCGGTGAGCGTCATCATCATCAACCTCACGGCGGCGCAGCCATTGACGGGTCCCGTCGCCCGCGCATTGCATCTGCCTGCGTCACTCGTGGGGCTGGTTGCGATGCTTCCGCAGCTCGGTTATGCGGTGGGCATGCTCTTCGTCGTGCCACTCGCGGACTTGCTGGAAAACCGCCGGCTCACCGTCGTGACCCTGCTTTCCTGCGCGCTGATGCTGGCACTGGCGGCGGTGGCGCCGACGGCATCGCTGTTTTTCTTCGCCATCTGCTTCGCCGGAACGACATCGTGTGCGATCCAGATCCTGGTGCCGTTGGCGGCGGCGATGGCGCACCCGGACCGTCGCGGCAGCGCCGTGGGCAATGTAATGAGCGGCGTCATGCTGGGCATCCTGTTCTCACGCCCGCTGGCCAGCGTCGTGGCCGGCACGCTGGGCTGGCGTGCCTTCTACGGCATTCTCGCGGGACTCGATGCACTGCTTGCCGTCGCGCTGTGGCGCTGGCTGCCGTTGCGCCAGCCGGCAAGCGCCCAGTCGTATCCGGCGCTGGTCGCATCGCTGTGGACCCTGTGGAGGCGCGAAGCGGTACTGCGTCGTTATGCGTATTCCGCCGCCATCGTGATGGCCGCGTTCGGTGCTTTCTGGACCGGCATAGGCCTGCGCCTGGTACAGGCACCTTTCTCGCTCGGCAGTAACGGCCTGGCCATGTTCGCGTTCGCCGGCGTGGCCGGCATCGTCATTGCGCCGCTGGCCGGCAACGCCGGCGACCGTGGGTACAGCGCCGTGGGCATGCCCATCGCACACGCCTGCCTGCTTGCCGGAAGCGTGCTGGCCGGCATCGCCGGTACGGGCTGGTTCGGCCTGGACATCGCGGCACATCCGGCCCTTGCGCTGGCCTTGCTCGTCGCCGCCGCCATCATCGTCGATGCAGGTGCCATCGGTGACCAGACCCTCGGCCGCCGGGCAGTCAACATGCTTGACCCGGGCGCGCGCAGCCGATTGAACGGCCTCTTCGTAGGTGTGTTCTTCATCGGAGGCAGCATCGGTGCCGCGAGCGCCGGCGTGATGTGGGCGATTGCGGGATGGGCTGGCATCTGCACGCTTTGCCTGGCCTTCAGCGCGCTGGCATTCGTCGGTGACATGCTGGCCAGGCGCTACCGGCTCGACGCGGACTGAGCCAGGCAGCTGGTCCTGGATGCCTTTTGAAAGCCGGTTTTTCATGCGACGAGCTGCCACCGGGGACCGAGTCGTGCAACCCGCGCTCGGCGCTGACGACGGCCAGAACCCTTGCGGCGCCCGTCTTCCGCCACAGACGACCCGCAGCGGAGTCGGACCACGCGGGAACGGGGTTTCGGCAGGTGGATTCGGTGGCCGGCAAGGTTATGATAGCCAGCGAGATTCACCACATCGGCCGTAACTACTCCTGACGTACGGCCGACCCAACGAGGGCATCCCATGGCACGCGGCATCAACAAAGTCATCCTGGTCGGCAACCTTGGCGCAGATCCGGAAATGCGCCACACCGGCGGCGGCACCGCCGTCACCACGATCAACCTGGCCACCTCCGAATCGTGGACCGACAAGCAGTCGGGCGAGAAGCAGGAGCGCACCGAGTGGCACCGCGTGAAGCTGTTCGGCAGGCTGGCCGAGATCGCCGGCGATTACCTGAAGAAGGGCCGTCAGGTCTACATCGAAGGCTCGCTGCGCACCGACAAGTACACCGACAAGGCCGGCGTCGAGCGCTACAGCACCGACATCATCGCCAGCGAGATGCAGATGCTCGGCGGCAATGAGGGCGGCGGTGGCGGTGGCGGCGCTCCACGCGAACGCAGCCAGTCCAGCGGCGGCCAGCGTCAGGGCGGCGGTCAACCCCGCGGCGGCGACGACTACGGCAGCAGCCCGTCACGCCAGGCGCCGGCACCGGCCGACAGCGGTTTCGCTGACGACGAGATTCCGTTCTAGCGAACGCGCTCCCGCCTGTCGCGGCACACTGGAGCCCGCTTTCGAGCGGGTTCTTTCATGTCCGGCGGAAGGTTGGCGGCGCCATCACAGCGCGGTGGTCAGCCGGGTCAGCCAGTCCGGGCTGATCGACAGCAGCATCGCTTCGAGTCGGTGGTCCATGCCACTGAGGATCAGCAGCCCGAGCAGCGCGAACAGGCCGCCCATCGCGGACTTCGCGGCGCGGCCGAGCCGGTTCAGCGAGCCGCGCATGCGCAGCATGGTTGCGTGCGACGCGCCCCCCAGGATCAGCAGCGGCAGCCCCGCGCCCAGCCCGAAAAGCAGCATCAGCATGGCGATATGGGGCAGGTCCCGGCCCTGCGCCGCGAGCGTGGTGGCGGCGCCCAGCGTTGGGCCGACGCACGGGCTCCAGGCTACGCCCAGCAGCAGGCCGATCAGGAACTGGCTCGTCGGGCCTTCGCCGCGAATCGCGCCCAGTGCGTATTGGCCGGTATTGCCTAGGCGCGCGCTGAAGCGCGCGAACACGGTCTGTAGCGATGGCAGCAGCATCACCGCGCCGAACACCAGCATCAGCGCGGCCGCCACCTGCCGCAACGTTTGCGTGTTCACGCCGACGGAAGCGCCCAGTGTCGCGATGAACGTGCCGACCAGCGCGAACGACAAGGCCAGCCCCAGCGCGAGTGCCGCCGTGCCAAACCGATGTGCGGACAGCGCCGAGGCAAGCAGGATCGGCAGGATCGGCAGCACGCAGGGCGACAGGATGGAGGCGGCACCGGCGAGAAAACCCACCGCATAGGTGCCGATGCCGAAATCCATCACAGCGCCTGTTGCAGCGTCGCGCGGATCGCCGACTCCCGGGTCTGGCCGGTGGAGCGTCCCACCTCATGCCCCATCCGGAAGATCACCAGGGTCGATTGCTGCGTCACCTTCAGGGCTTTTTCCAGCGCGGTTTCGGTGTCGTAGTCAGCCACGAAGATCGTCACCCCCCGCAGCGGCGGTTCGGCGCTGAGCCGGTCGATGATCGGCTGCTGCACCCGGCAGGTGGGGCACCAGTCGGCGTGGAAATAGACGGCTATCGGTTTGCCGGCGGCGTTGGCCTGGGCGAACTGCACCTGGTTGAATGGCACTTCGTCGGCCCTTGCCGTGGCGCTCGCCAGCAGCAGTGCGCCGCACAGAAACATGCCTGGAAATGCTTTCATGAAGCCACCTGTTGCGGGGTTTGTTGTGGCATGCCGCGCCCGGAGTGGCGCGGTGCGTATCGGTGGCGCCGGTCATGCCGCCGCGCGGATGCCCAGCCAGCGCGCCAGCAGCGTGTCCAGACTGGCCTTGCCCGGGCCGGCGATCAGCAGCCAGAAGAAGATCAGGCTGTAGACGACCTCGTCCGCTTCGACGTAGTCGTCCAGGCCCATCAGGTTGCTCGACACCACCAGGGTCACCGCAACGATCATGTTGATGATCATCGGGATGCAGACCAGGCGGGTGAACAGGCCGAGCAGGATCAGCAGTCCGCCAAGCAGTTCGGTCCACGCCGACAGTGCCGCGCTGAACTCGGGAAACGGAATGCCCCAGCCGACGAAGCGCTGGGTGAAGCCGTCCAGGTTGTGCACCTTGGCAATGCCTGTTTCCAGCCAGAAGTAGCCGAATACCAGGCGCAGCACGAGCGGGCCAAGCCAGCGCACGGAGTGGAGCAGGTCGAGCAGGCGCGAAGCGCGGGCAGCGAGGAAAGAGCGCATGGCGGGAATCCGGTGGAATGAGTGGGCAGCATGATGCGGACTGCGCCACTGCCTGCGCCATGGTCGTGCGTCCATGCTTTCTTGCCGTGCGTCCGGTCCTGCCGGCGCCGGTGCGATGCCGGACGATCGGGCACAAAAACGGGATGCACGGGGACAGCCAGCGCCACTGGCGATGTCGAGAATGCGTTCCGTCGGAACACCGCCACAGCGTGTGGCAACCGCCGACCCTTCCACCTTTGCCGCAAGATCGCGGCGCCCACTTTCCGAGGAGTTCCTTCATGAAGACCAACACGTTCAACAGCGGTGCGATGGCTATCCTGGTTGCCGGCCTGTTCGCCGCCACGTCGATGTCCGCGGTCGCCGCCGACAAGACCGCCACCGGCGACACCGCCGCCGTCAAGTGCATGCATTCCTCGTCCTGCAAGGGACACGGCGCGTGCAAGCAGGCCAGCAATTCGTGCAAGGGCCAGAACTCGTGCAAGGGCCAGGGCTTCACCATGCAGAAGAGCCAGCAGGACTGCAGCGCCGCCCAGGCTGCGGCGAAGTCGGCACCCTGATCGCCAGGCGGGCTTGCAGCGCGCTGCAAGTCCGCCATTGCCCGGACCTGCCATGAATGCCTGCACTTCCGATCACCCGCTGCCGTACCTGGGCTACGGGCTGGGCCTGCGCGTGGACCACTACGAGGACTTGCTCGAGCAACCGGGCAATGTCGAGTGGCTGGAAATCGTTTCCGAAAACTACATGGTGCCCGGCGGCCGGCCGCTGGCATGGCTGGAGCGGTTTCGCCAGCGCTTTCCGCTGGTGATGCACGGCGTGTCGCTGTCGATCGGCAGCACCGATCCGCTGGATGACGGTTACCTGGCGCGGCTGTCGGCACTGGCGCATCGGGTCGAGCCGGCGTGGATTTCCGACCACCTGTGCTGGACCGGCGTGCAGGGCGTGAACCTGCATGACCTGATGCCGCTGCCGTATACCGAGGAGGCGCTGGCCCATGTGGTGGAGCGCGTCAGCCGTGTGCAGGACGTGCTGGGGCGGCGCATCCTGCTGGAAAACGTCTCCAGCTACATCAGCTTTGCCGATGCGCAGCTGACCGAGTGGCAGTTTCTGGCCGCGGTGGCCGAGCGGGCGGATTGCCTGATCCTGCTGGACATCAACAACATCCACGTCAGCGCGCACAACCATGGGTTTTCGCCGCTGGCCTACCTCGACGGCATCCCCGCCGCGCGGGTGCAGCAGTTTCACTTGGCCGGCCACGAGCAGGGCGGGCCGTTGCTGATCGACACGCACGACGCGCCCATCGTCGATGACGTGTGGCAGCTCTACCGGCAGGCGGTGCGGCGCTTCGGGCGGGTCTCCACGATGATCGAACGCGACGACCATGTCCCGCCTCTGGCCGAGCTCATGGCCGAGCTGGACTACGCGCGCCAGCTGGCGCTGCCGCTGCTGCAGGACGCGGCATGAGCGGTCTGCAGGCGCTGCAGCAGCGCATGCTGCAAGCCGTGCTGGCCGACAAGGCGCCGCGCCTGCGCGGGCTCCGCGGCGACGAGCGTGCCGATGCATCCAGCCGTATGGACGTCTATCGTCAGGGCTACAGGATACGGCTGCGCGACGCGCTGGCGCAGGAGTTTCCCGGCCTGCGCCTGCTCGCCGGACGGGATTTCGAGCGGCTGCTGAAAAGCTACGTTGCCGCGCATCCCTCCGGCCACTACAACATCCGCTGGCACGGCGCCGGCCTGCCTGCGTTTCTCGAGTACGGACTGCCCTGGCGCGAACGCCCCGCGCTGGCCGAGATGGCACGACTGGACTGGGCCATCTCCACCGCGTTCGACGCGGTGGACGAGGTGGCGGTGGATCCCGTGCAGCTGTCCAGCGTGCCCGCCGAAGCCTGGGCCGATCTGCACCTGCGCCCGCAGGCGCACCTGCAGATCCTCAGCGGCGTCTGCAACGTCGAGGCGTTCCGCCGCGCCGCCGATCGGGAGGTCGCGCGCCCGCGGCTGCGGCGATACCGGCATTCGCGCCACCTGCTGGTGTGGCGCCAGGCGCTGGCCGTGCGCTATCGGCTGATCGAGGACGACGAGCGGATGGTGCTGGCCGCCGCGATGCGCGACGAATCATTTGCACTGTTGTGCGACCGGCTGGCGGAGCATCATGACCCGTCCGCCGCCATGCCGCGCATGGCCGGCATCCTGCGTGGCTGGCTGGACGATGGTGTGCTGGCCGGCTGGAGGCTGCAGCAGGACTCGATGTAACCCTGGCCATGGCCACGGCGAAAGGCTGGCACAGAACCCGCGATGGAGGGATCGCCCGTGCATATCGAACCGCATCCTGACCGGCCCGACGGGCCGCCGCCCCGGCTCATCGAGCCGGCGCTGGAATCGTTGCTCAACCAGTCGATGCTGCAGGTCGAAGTGGTGGCCGAGCTGCACCGTTGCGGCTCGTGGTTCCTGAGCCAGCCGCGTTACCGGTCCGGCCTGTTCCACCTGGTGGGCGCCGGTCGCTGCACGTTCGAATGCCCCACGCTGGGCGAGCCGGTGCAACTGGAGGCGGGCGACCTGGTGGTGCTTCCGCAGGGCGATGCGCATCGCCTCAGCGTGGACGTGCCCGGACACCCGGAGCATCCGGACCGCACCAGCTTCATCTGCGGCGAACTGAAGTTTCCGGGCAACGCCCATCACCCGCTCAGTCACGCCTTGCCGGCGTGTTTCGTGACTCGAGCCAGGGATGCCGGTGCCACGTTCCGCCAGCTGTCCTCGATGATGGTGGCCCTGGTCGATGCCGGCGTGGTGGGACGCCAGGTGCTGCTGAACAAGCTGGCCGATGCCCTGTTCACGCTGGCGATCTGCGATTACGCCAGTCGTGCGGGCGAGCACCGCGGATTGTTTGCGGCGCTCGGCGATCCGCGCATTTCCCGGGTGCTGCATGCGGTGCACGAAACGCCCGGGCAGTGTTGGACCATGCAGTCGCTGGCCTGCCTGGCGTGCATGTCGCGCTCGGCGTTCGCCGAACGCTTCACCCACCTGATGAAGATGCCGCCGATGCAGTACGTCACCCAGTGGCGGGTGACGGTGGCCGAGCAGATGCTGCGCGATCGCCGCCAGTCGGTGGCCGACATCGCCCAGCAGCTGGGCTACAGCAGCGAGGCGGCATTCCGGCGTCTGTTCAAGCGCGTGAGCGGCGTGAGCCCCGGCCGCCTGCGCGTGGAAGGGACCTGCCCGACCCTCAACTGAGCGGGCAGGTCGGCGCTGACTACGGCGTGGCGGTGTTGTTGGCGCGATTCGAATCGGGCAAGGCGTGGGCCGGGTCGATCGTGGCCGACTTCACCGGCTGGCTGCCGGCCACGCGCACGATGTAGCTGCGGTGCTGCTGCCAGGTTTCCACCGGCACGCGAACCTGCTGCTTGCTGCCGTCGGCGTAGGTCACTTCCAGCGTCGCCGGCAGCACCATCTGGTCGAGGTTGGCGACGGTGATTTCGGCGCCATGGCTCCAGTGACCGTCAATCGGCGCGACCTTCTGCACGGCCAGGTCGAGCTGCCAGTTGTGCTCGAACCAGCCGCGCCAGAACCAGCCCAGGTCCTCACCGGTTTCGCTTTCCATGAAGCGGAAGAAATCCGACGGGCTGGGATGCTTGTACGCCCAGGTGGCGATGTAGCGGCGAAATGCCGGATCGAACCGCTCCGGCCCGATGATCTGCTCGCGCAGCAGCACCAGCCCGAACGCGCCCTTGAAGTAGCTGATCGGGTGACGATATTTCTCCGGCGTCATGTCGGCGCCATTGAGCAGCGCCGGCGCCTGCGGATCGCTCAGTACGGCGGCGATCTCGTCGGCGGGGTTGCCGCCGCCGGGAGCGTACTCGCTGTCACGCTTGGGCGCGTACTCGCCGTGATTGAAAGCGTCATCTTCGTAGACGTCGATGAAAGTGTTGAAGCCTTCGTCCATCCACGCGGCCCGCCGCTCGTTGCTGCCTACGATCATCGGGAACCAGATATGGCCGATCTCGTGCGCGATCACCATGTGCAGGCTCTTGCCCTTGGCCAGCTTGTGGTCGAAGGTGATGCCCGGGTATTCCATGCCGCCGGCGGTGCCGGCCTCGTTGATCGCCACCGGCCACGGGTACGGATACCACTGCTTCGAGAAGTACTCGGTCGATGCCTTGAGGTACTCGGTGGCGCGGCCCCACGCCGCATCACCGCCGCTTTCGGCCGGGTACACCGACATCGCCAGCGCGGTCTTGCCGCCGGGCAGGTTCATGCGTGCGGCATCCCACACGAACGCCTTCGAGGCGCCGAACGCGACGTCGCGGGTGTTCTGCATGCGGAAGTGCCAGGTCAGCGTGCCGCTCTGTTTTGGACGGCTGGACGGCTGGGCGACTTCCTCGGCGCTGCGGATCATCACGGTCTTGTCGCTGTGCCGTGCCTGTTCCAGCCGCTGCTGCTCGGTCTTCGTCAGCACGTCTTCCGGGTTCACCAGTTCACCGGAGCCGGCCACGATCATGTCCCACGGCACGGTGACCGCGTAGTCGAAATCGCCGTATTCCAGATAGAACTCGCTGTTGAGGTAGGGCGCGGTGTCCCACCCGCGCAGGTCGTCGTACACGGCCATGCGCGGGTACCACTGCGCGATCTCGAAGATCTCGCCGTTCTTGCTGGGGTTGACGTCCATGCGCCCGCCGAACTCGCCGGGCACGGTGAAGCTCCAGCGGACGTGCAGCTTCAGCTGGCCGTCCTTTGCCTTCAGCGCGTTCGGCAATTGCACTTGCATGCGCGTATCCGACACGGTCCACGTGGCCTTCTGCAGATGACCGCTGCCGTCGTCGACCTCGACCGAGTCGATGCGATAGCCGTCGGTGAACTCGGTGGGAAACTTGCCGGTGAACGCGCCGCGCGCGTCCTTGCGATAGCGGTTCTGGTCCAGCTGCAGCCACAGCACGTCCAGCGCGTCGGGGCTGTGGTTGGTGTAGCTGATCACCTCGCTGCCACTGAGCAGGCGGGTTGCCGGATCCAGCATGGCCTTGATCTGGTAATCGGCCCGGTTCTGCCAGAACAGCGGGCCGGGCTTGCCGCTGGCCGAGCGATACGCCGTGGCCGGTTGCGGATAGCTGTAGGGCGCGAAGGTCTGCAGCGGATCGAAGCGCGCCGTCGCGGTGTCGGCGGCAAACGCGGGCATGACCAGCAGCACGGCAGCCGCGGCGGCGAGGGGAAGCATCAGATTTTTCATGGATGGCGGATTCTTCATGGACAACCTGGGAGAAGGTAGGAAATCACGGGCGGCCGCCGGCGCGCAGCAGCGCCAGTACTTCGTAACAGGCACCCATGGTGTGGTAGTCGGTCTTGCCGGCCGGGCTTTTCTCGTCGCCGATTTTGCGGTTGTCGCGGGTGAGGATGCGGTACCACGCGCCGTACCGATGATCGACGAAATGCTGCCACGCATACGTCCACAGTTTCCCGTACCAATCGTCATACGTGGCCAGACCGGTGCGCGCGTGCAGCAGTGCGGCGGCGGCCAGCGACTCGGCCTGCACCCAGAAATATTTGTCGTCGTCGCACACGCTGCCGTCCGGCGCGAAGCCGTAGCAGATGCCGCCGTGGTCATCGTCCCAGGCACGCGCCAGTGCGGTATCGAACAGGTGCTTCGCCGTCGGTGCCAGCCAGTTTTCCTCGCGGCCGCGTTCCAGCAGCAGCGGCTCCATGATCAACAGCAGCTTGGCCCATTCGGTCTGGTGGCCGGGCTGGAAGCCCCACGGCCGGAACAGGTGTTTCGGGTCGTCGCGATGGTAGTCCCAGTCGATGTTCCAGTGGCGGTCGTAGTGTTCCCACACCAGCCCGCCGGCCTGCGCAGCCTGGCGTCGGGTCATGTGGTCGGCGAGGGTGTACGCGCGTTCCAGGTAGCGCGGATCGTCGCTGGCCTGGTACGCCGCCAGCATCGCTTCGCACATGTGCATGTTCGCGTTCTGGCCGCGGTAGTCGCTGAAGTGCCAGTCGGCATCCGCCTCGTCGCGGTACAGCCCGGCGCCGGCGTCCCAGAAATGCTGTTCCAGCAGGTTCCAGGTTTCGTCCATCCATGCGGCGGCTTCGCCGATGCCGGCCTTGCGCGCAGTGGCGTAGGCGAGCAGCACGAAGGCGACGCCGTAGGCGTGGTTGGTGCGGTCTTCCGGCTGGCCGTCGCGGATCGTCCAGGCGTAGCCGCCGCTGTACGGATCGCGGTGTACTTCGCGCAGGTAGCGCAGGCCGTGGCGAGCGGCTTCCAGGTACTCCTGGTTGCCGAACTCGATCGCCGCCATCGCGTAGTTGAAAACGAAGCGGGTGCTGCTGACCAGGTGCCGGTGGTGGCGGTCGTAGATCGTGCCATCGTCCTTGAAGTAGTGGAAGAAACCGCCGGCCGGATCGATCGCCTGCGGGTGGTAGAACGCCATCGTCTGTGCGATGTGCTCGCGCAGGAAGCTGGCGGAGCGGAAGTCGGGCGCCATGCTCATGCCTGTTGTTCCATGAAGGCCAGCACTTCGTCTCCGTGGGGCATCGCGGCGAACGAGCCCTGGCGGGTCACGGTCAGTGCGCCGCAGGCCGCGGCGAAGCGCAGCATCGCGTGCAGCCGCGGCAGTTCGGTGACCAGTCGATCGATCCGCTCGGCGCTGGCCTCCAGCTCGGCCATGCAGCACAGCAGCCCGCCGACGAAGGCGTCGCCGGCGGCGGTGGTGTCGACCGCTGCGACGGGATAGCACGGCAGCTCGCCCTCGGCATCGGGGTGGAACCAGCGCATCGGCTTGTCGCCATCGGTCACCACCACCAGCCGGGCGCGGCCCCGCCACAGCCGATCCAGCGCGGCCTGCTCGCCGTCCATTGCCAGCCACGCGAATTCCTCGGCCGACATTTTCACTACGTCGGCCAGATGCAGCGCCGGCCACAACAGCGGACGCGGGTCGGTATCGGCCGGCCACAGCGCCGGGCGCAGGTTGACGTCGAAGCTGACCAGCGCGCCCACGCCGCGCGCGCGCTGCATGCCTTCGCGGGTGGTGTCGGCCAGCGCCGGGTCGGTCATGCTGTTCGAGCAGACGTGGAACACGGCAACATCGCGGAACGTGTCCGCGCGAAAGTCCGCCGGGCGGAACAGCAGGTCGGCCGAGTGGTTGCGATAGAAGCTGAAACTGCGTTCGCCATGCGTATCCAGCGTGACGAAGGCCAGCGCGCTGTTCGCCGCATCGGTGCGCACGACGTCGGCGGTGCCGACGCCGGCGTGCTGCAGGCTGTCGAGCAGGAAATCGCCGAAACGGTCGCGCGAGAGCATGCCGGCGAAGCGGGCGTGACCGCCGAGTCGCGCCGCGGCGACCGCCACGTTGGCCGGCGCGCCGCCGGCGAACGGCACGAAGCTGGCGGCAAAGCCGCGCTCGTCGTTGCGGTTGGCGTGCAGGTCGATCAGCGCTTCACCGAAACACAGGATGGGACGTTTCGTCATCTCAATGGCTCCCGCTGGCATCCGTTGCCGGGACGTTGCGGATCTTCGAGCCGCTGAGGCCGTAGAACACGATGTACAGGTAGCACAGCAGCGGCAGGAAGAACGCATGCTGCAGGCCGATGTGGTCGGCGAACAGGCCCTGCAGCGGCGGGATGATCGCACCGCCCACGATGGCCATGATCAGCAGGCTGGACGCCTTGCTGGTCATCGGGCCCAGCCGCTCGATGCCGAGCGCGAAGATGGTCGGGAACATGATCGAGTTGAACAGGCCGATCGCGATGATGCTGTACATCGCCATGCTGCCGCTGCTCAGCATGGTGGTCAGCACCAGCAGTGCGTTGATCGCGGCGAACAGCGCCAGCAGCCGGCGCGGCGAAAACTTCGCCATCAGTGCCGAGCCGATGAAGCGACCGACCATCGCGCCGCCCCAATACCAGGACACATACTTCGCGGCCTGCTGCTCGCTCATGTGGCCGATCTCGGGCATCGACAGGTAGTTGACCATGAAGCTGCCGATCGACACCTCCGCGCCCACGTAGAAGAAGATGCCGAGCACGCCGAACAACACGTGCGGATGGCGCAGCACCTCGGCGAAGCCGTGCCGTGCGTGGTCGTCCTTGTCGGTGGCTTCGGTCAATGCCGGCAGCCGGAACAGCCACACGAAGATCGCGAGCAGGAACAACACCACCGCCAGCCCGATGTAGGGTCCCTGTACCGCCTGCGCCTGCTGGGTCTGATAGACCAGTTGTTCGGCGGGCGCCAGCGTTGCCAGCTCAGTCGGGGTTTTCACCACGTTGGACAGGATCAGCAGGCCGCCGAACCAAGGCGCCAGAAAGGTGCCGAACGAATTCAGCGCCTGTGCCAGGGTCAGCCGGCTGGAGCTGGTGCGCTCCGGGCCGAGCAGGGCCACGTAGGGATTGGCCGCCACCTGCAGCACGGTGATGCCGGTGGCCAGCACGAACAGCGCGCCGAGAAAGGCCGGATACAACTGCAGCCCGGCAGCCGGCCAGAAGCCCAGCGCGCCGAGTCCGGCGATGCCCAGGCCGGCGACGATGCCTTTCTTGTAGCCCAGTGCAGCAACCAGCCGACCGGCCGGCAACGCCATCAGGAAGTACGCGCCGAAGAAGGTGAACTGCACCAGCATCACCTGCGCGTAGCTCAGCTGGAAGACCGACTTCAGGTGCGGGATCAGGATGTCGTTGAGGCAGGTGAGGAAGCCCCACATGAAGAAGATGGTGGTGAGCACGCCCAGCGCCATCGGGTAATCGGTGTAGCGCTCACCACGTGCAGGCGTGCCCTTGTTGCCGGAGGTCGGTGACGATTGAGTGGCGAAGGCCATGCGGATTCCCCAGAGTGAGTCAGTTGGCGGGTGGTGGGCAGCTGCTTTCGCGTACCACCAATTGCACCGGTGCGATGGTCTGCTGGCTGGCGGCCAGTGGTTGCTGCAATCGTTGCATGACCAGTTGCGCCGCCTGTCGGCCGCGCTCCTGCGGTGCAGTCGACAAGGTGGTCAGCGGAGGCATGCCCAGCGCTGCCTCGGCGATGTCATCGAAGCCGGTCAGCGCGAAATCCTGGCCCGGGCGCAGGCCGCGCTGATTGAGGCCGAGCATCAGGCCGAGCGCGACGGCGTCGTTGTAGCAGACCGCTGCGGTCGGCACGTTCATGGTGTCGAACAGTGCACTGGTGCGGTGGGCCGCGTCGAGTCGGGTCGGTGCACATTCCACTTGCCAGTGTGGCTCGGTGCGCAGTCCGGCGGTGCGCATCGCCTCCAGATAGCCGGCAAGACGCTGCCGGCATGAGCTGGAATCGTGATGGCCGCCGAAAAACGCAATGCGCTGATGACCGCGGGCGATCAGATGTTCGGTCGCCAGGCGGGCGCCATGCTGGTTGTCCAGCATCAGCTGATCCCAGTGCGCGAACTCGGGCAGGGTGCCGTCCAGTTCACGGTTGAACAGCAGCAGCGGCACGCGCCGGCCGACCACGGCCAGCACCTGATGCGCCTCGCTGTGCTCGGCAGGGGACAGGATGATGCCGGCCGGGCCGTGCTCCAGCAACGAGCCAAGCACCGCCTGTTCTCGCGCGGCCGATTCGCCGGTGCAGCCGAGCAGGGTGACGAAGCCGGCGGCGCCCAGCGCCTCGTCCACGCCTTCGGCAAATTCGGCGAAGAACGGATTGGCCAGGTCGTTCAATACCAGCGCGATGCTGGATGACGTGCTGCGGCGCAGGTTGGCCGCCGCGCGGTTGTAAACGTAGCCCTGCCGGCGCAGTTCATCCTCGACCCGGGCGCGGGTGAGCTTGTTCACCAGCGGGCTTCCGCGCAGCACCAGCGACACGGTGGCGCGCGACACGCCGCAGCCGGCGGCGATGTCGTTCAGGGTTACCTTGCGCCCGATGGGAATATGGCTAGACATGCACGTTTGCCGGATTGGAACGATCCAAAGGTAGTTTATTGGCGTAGTTTGGCACGTCGCGGCGCAGCATGCCTTGGCGGTCGACGGATGTTAGCGTGCCGGTCTGGATCGTTTCAAAGGTGAGAAGACAATGAGTTTTCAAATGCGTGGTTTGCTTCCCTGCCTGCTCGGTGCCCTGGTCGGCATCACGGTCGCCGTGCCGGCCGGTGCCCGGACGGCGAATATTCCCGCGGGTCATGCGGCTTCCGTCGATCCGCGCATCGGCAGCGGCGGGGACGGACATACGTTTCCCGGCGCCACGGTGCCGTTCGGCATGATCCAGTTGTCGCCGGACACCGCGATGCCGGACGTCAAGCACGCCTATAAGTGGGCCGCCGGCTATCAATACGCCGACACCAGCATCATGGGCTTCTCGCACACGCACTTTTCCGGCTCCGGTCACTCCGATCTCGGTGACGTGCTGGTGATGCCGATTGCCGGCGACGTGAAGCTGGAGCCCGGCGATCCGGGCAAACCGGGTAGCGGTTACCGCTCGCGTTTCTCGCACGACAGCGAAGTGGTGCAGGCCGGTTACTATGCGGTGACCCTGAGCGACTACGGCGTGCGCGCCGAACTCACGGCGGGGCGGCGGATCGGCTGGCATCGCTATACGTTCCCGGCCGGCAAACCGGCGCATGTGCTGCTGGACCTGCGTCCGAGCATTTACGACTACGCCGGCAAGGTGGCGTGGGCCAGCCTGCGTGTGCATGAGGACGGCACCGTCACCGGCTGCCGCACCACGCGCGGCTGGGCGCCGGGGCGCGAGCTGTGCTTCGCGATGCGTTTCTCGCAATCGATGACCTCGCGCGAGTTGCTCAACCGGGAGGCCGACATTGCCTACAAGGGCTTCAAGGGACCGGGCAATCAGGCCGAGGACAGCGACGCGCAGAACGGTCGCGCGCTGGTCGGCGTGTTCGACTTCGGCAAGCTGAAGCGTCCGCTGGAAGTGAAGGTGGCGATTTCGCCGGTGAACGAGGCGAACGCGATCGCCAATCTCGACCAGGATGGATCGGGCTGGGATTTCGACGCCCGTCGCGCCGAGGCGAAAGCCGCCTGGGACAGGGCGCTGGCGGTGATCGACATCGACGCGCCGACGACCACCCGCACGCTGTTCTATACCGCGCTGTACCACGCGATGCTGTCGCCCACCTTGAGCATGGACGTCAACGGCGACTACCGCGGCCCGGATCATGCGGTGCACCGGGCGAAGGACTTCGAGTTTTATTCGACCTGGTCGCTGTGGGACGTGTACCGCGCGCAGCAGCCGCTGATGGTGCTGCTGAATCCCGGACGCAGCACCGATTTCATCCGTTCGCTGATCGCCGCGCAGCAGGCCAGTCCGTTCGGCATCCTGCCGGTGTGGGCGTACCAGGGGTTGGAGACGTGGTGCATGATCGGCTATCACGCGGTGCCGGTGATCGCCGACGCGTACATCAAGGGCGTGCGCGGTTTCGATGCGGACGCGGCGATGCGCGCGATGGTGGCCAGCGCCACCTACGCGCCGTATGGCGACCTCGCCGATTACATGAAGCTCGGCTACGTGCCGATCGACAAGGAACCGGAAGGTGCGTCCAAGACGCTGGAATACGCCTATGACGACTGGTCGCTGGCACAGATGGCCAAGGCGATGGGCAAGCACGATGTCGCCGCCACCTTCGTCAAACGCGCGACGAACTGGCGCAACGCATGGGATCCCCAAACCGGCTTCATGCGCGCGCGCCTGAGCGACGGCAAGTTTCGCGAGCCGTTCAATCCGGAAGCCGCCGGCTACGGCAGCGACTACACCGAAGGCAATGCGTGGCAGTACTCGTGGTACGTGCCGCAGGACGTGGCCGGACTGATCCGTGCGATGGGCGGCGATGCAAAATTCATCGCCAAGCTCGATGCCTTGTTCGACGCGAAGGTCGATGCCTCGCACTTCAAGAACGTGGAGGACATCACCGGCCTGATCGGCTGGTACGCGCACGGCAACGAGCCGAGCCACCACATCGCCTATCTGTATGACTACGCCGGTGCGCCATGGAAGACGCAGGAACGGCTGAAGCAGATCATGGACACCCAGTACGCCGCCCGTCCGGATGGCATGGCCGGCAATGATGATCTGGGCCAGATGTCGGCCTGGTACGTATTCAGCGCACTCGGTTTCTACCCGGTGACGCCGGCCAGCGACGAGTACGCGATCGGCCGGCCGTTCGTGGCAAAGGCGGCGATCCATCTCGGCAACGCTCGCACCTTCACGGTCAGCGCGTCGCCACTGGATGACGCGCATCCGTATGTCGGCGCGGTGACGCTCAACGGCAAGCCGCTGGAGCGCACGTATCTGCATCACACGGAAATCCTGGCCGGCGGTGAACTGCATTTCAGCATGCAGGCTGAGCCGAATCGGGATTGGGGCAAGAGCGATGTGACGCGGCCCGCGGCGATGAGCCGATACGGCCAGTGAGCGACGCCGGCCGCTTCACGGACGGTTCGCGGAAACATGCCAGAATGCCTGCAGTCTTTTCCACGTCGGGTTGACCGATGCTGCAAGTCACATGAAAGTGCGGGGGGTCGTGCGCTGGCGTACCGCCGGCCTGTTGCTGGCGATGCTGGTCATCGTGGCGCTACCCTATGTGGTCACGTCCTCCAGTTCGCGTGGTGCGCAGCGGGCGGCAGCGCGGGTGACCCACTCCAATGCGGTGAAGGCGGTGACCTATCAGGTTGCCTATCTGGCTCGTGACAGCGAAAGGGCCATGTACCGGCTGCTGGCAGGCGACAGCAATGAGTTGACGCAAAAGCGGGCTCTGTTGGCCCGCGAGCAGGTGCCTGCACTGGTGCGGCAATTGCGCGAGATGACCCGCGACAATCCGGACCAGCAGCTCCAGATCGGTGCACTGGAAAGCCGCCTCAACGGTCGCATTGCGTTGCTGGATCAGGCGCAGTCGCGTCTGCAGCAGGGCGATACGGCGGGCGCCCGGCAATCGCTGCGCGATGCCGGCGATCTGTTCGTGATCAATGACAAAATTACCGACATCGTGCACACCGAGGACAGCCTGCTGGAGAAGCGTCAGGAGGATGCCCGACGACAGGCCTTCGACGGCCGCGTGGTGCTCGGCGTCACCGCGCTGGCGCAGCTGCTGCTGCTGACAATCATCGTGATCATGTCCGAGCAGCAGATTGGCCAGCGTCAGCTGGCCGAGACACGCGAGGGCCGTGCGGTGCTGCGTTCGCAGCTGATTTTCCAGGCCGTGCGCGAGCCGATCGCGCTGTTCGACAAGGATCTGAACAGCCTGCTGGTGAACAACGCCTTCCGTGAACTGTACGGTATGGACCCGAACCGGAATGCGCAGCCGCTGGCGGGGATTGGCGAAGGCGCATGGAACGACAGTGTCCTGCTGCAACGGCTGAACGACGTGCTGCTGCGCGACCGCGAATTATGGGATCACGACGTGATCCAGCGCACCGTCGACGGAGTCGATCGCCATGTGGTGATCAATGCACGTCGCCTGCAGCAGCAGGATACCGATGCACCGGCGCTGCTGCTGACGGTGAGCGATGTCACCACGCGCGCACTGGCCGAGCAGAAGGTGAGCGAGCTCAATCGTCAGCTCGAGGGCAAGGTGACCCAGATCTCCGACGTCAACCGCGAGCTGGAGGCGTTCAGTTATTCGGTATCGCACGATCTGCGCGCGCCGTTGCGTCATATTTCCGGGTTCGCACGCAAGCTGGAACTGCATCTTGGCGATCGCGTCGACGACAAGGTCAGTCACTACATCGAGGTGATTGCCGGTTCGGCCCAGCGCATGGCCTTGCTGATCGATGACCTGCTGGTGTTTTCGCGCCTCGGCCGCGGCGCGCTGCGGCTGCAGGCGGTGGACATGCAATCGCTGGTGGAAGAGGCTTGCGCGCTGGCCGAATCGGGCGTGCAGGATCGGCGTATCGTGTGGAAAATCGCGTCATTGCCGATGGTGATCGGTGATGAGAACATGCTGCGCACGGTATGGCAGAACCTGCTCGGCAACGCGGTCAAGTACACCGGCCAGTGCGAGGTGGCGCGCATCGAGGTGAGCATGCAGCAGGATCGCAAGGGCGATTACGAATTCACCGTGGCCGACAATGGCGCCGGTTTCGACATGCAGTATGCGGACAAGCTGTTTGGCGTGTTCCAGCGCCTGCATCGCGCTTCCGAGTTTCCGGGCAACGGCATCGGGTTGGCCAACGTGCGTCGGATCGTGGCGCGCCACGGCGGCCGCGTCTGGGCCGACGCCGAACCGGGCCAGGGCGCCCGTTTTCATTTTTCGCTGCCGGCCACCGACATGGCCGGGGCACACACCTGAGATTCATGCATGAACAAGAAAGACCTGCGCACGATCCTGCTGGTTGAAGACAGCATGGCCGATGCCGAAATGGCCATGGACGCGTTGGGCGAAGCACACCTGGCCAACCCGGTGGTGCATGTGGAAGACGGTGTGGAATGTCTGGACTATCTGTACGCGCGGGGTGTGTGGGCGTCGCGTGAGCCGGGCGATCCGGCCGTGGTGCTGCTGGACATCAAGATGCCGCGCATGAACGGGCTGGACGTGCTGACTGCGATGCGCGCCGACGAGCGGATGCGACGGATTCCGGTGGTGATCCTGTCCTCCTCGCGCGAGGAAAGCGATCTGGCGCGCAGCTGGGATCTTGGTGCCAATGCCTATGTGATCAAACCGGTCGACGTGGATCAGTTTTTCGAGGCCGTGCGCACACTGGGGCAGTTCTGGGCGGTATTGAACCAGGCACCCGAGCAGGATTGATTCGCCTATCGACAGGTTCAGCAGGTTGCAGGAAACGCGAGCACGCGGTCACGGCTCGCGGCGAGTGCGAGGGTGGCCAGGCGGGCAAGCACCGTGGTGAGAATCAACATGTCAAACTCGCAACTTCGAACCTTGCCGACCATTCGCGTGCTGCAGGTGGAGGACAGCGAGCTCGATGCCGAGCTGGTGCTGGCCGAGCTCGACAGCGATGGCATCACCTATGAGGTGTGCCTGGTCGACGACGAGGCACGCTTCGTTGCCGCGCTGGACGAGTTCAAGCCGCACATCGTGCTGTCCGATCTCAGCATGCCCGGCTTTTCCGGCCAGCATGCACTCGACCTGCTGCGCAAACGCGACGAGGATCTGCCGTTCATCTTCGTCTCCGCCACGCTGGGCGAGGACGCCGCGATCGAGGCGCTGCGCAATGGCGCGACCGACTACATCCTCAAGCAGAATCCGGCCCGGCTGGCCAGTGCGGTGCGCCGCGCGTTGAGCGAGGCGGATTCGCGCCGTGCCAGTCGCCGGGCCGAGGTGGAACTGGTTCGCGCGCAGCGCTTCGAGAGCCTGGCGATGCTTGCCGGCGGCCTCAGCCACGACCTGCGCAACCTGTTGCAGCCGCTGCTGCTGGCCGGTGACAGCCTGCAGGATTACCAGGACGATCCGCGCCTGGCGCGGCTGGGCAAACTGGTGCGCGACTGCGGCAAGCGCGGCCTGGACATGGTGCATTCGATGCTGTCGTTTGCGCGCGGCGCGCGACGCGCGGAGCAGGTGCGGCTGGGTGCGTTGTTCAGCGCGTTCGGCTTGCTGATGCAGGGCAGCATCCCGCGCACGGTGACGATGGAACTGGCCATCGATGACCCGGAACTGTCGTTCGAGGGCAACCATACCGAGCTGCAGCAGTGCCTGCTCAATCTATGCCTGAATGCGATCCAGGCGATGCCCGATGGCGGCCACCTGCGCATCGAGACATCGCAGATGGACCTGCCCGAGAATTTCTTCCTGGACGAAGAACAGTCGCGGCTGGGCCGTTATCTGCGCATCAGCGTGGTCGACAGCGGCCTAGGTATGGATGAGAAAGTGCTGGAGCACCTGTTCGAGCCCTTCTTCACCACCAAGGAAGCCGGCACCGGGCTCGGCCTGCTTTCATGCAAGCGTATCGTCGGCAGCCACGGCGGCGTGATGCGGGTGGACAGCGTGCCTGGGCGCGGCACCCGCTTTGACCTGTATTTCCCGCTGGAGGGGCAGGTCAGCGACGAGCAGATGGAGATGCTGGACAACCTGGAAGGCTCCGCCGAGCGCGTGCTGGTGGTGGTGGAGGAGGCCGGTCAGCTGTCCTTGCTGACCGATACGCTGGATGCCTACGGCTATCAGGCGCATGCCAGCCAGAGTGGTACCGCTGCGTTGCAGTGGATCGAGGCTGGCGGCCTGCCCGACCTGGTGGTGCTGGACGCCGACATGAACCTGTTCACCGGTGTGCGCACGCTGGCCGCGCTGATCGAGCAGGGCTATCTGGGCGGCGTGGTTCTGCTGGCCCGTCCTGGAGCCTCGCCGGACCTGCACGAGTTGCCGCCGCTGGAGCACCTCTACGTGGTCGACAAACCGTTCACCACCCAGGTGCTTCTGCGCACGCTGCGCAAGGCGCTCGGGGGCGCTGGCGTCGGCGGATAATTCGGTCGCGGTGCGATCACGCAAGGACAGCAATCCAGGGGAAAGACATGCTGGCGTATTACCTCGACATGGCTCTGCGCCATTGCCGGCGAAGCAAGGCGCTGACTGCACTGGTGGTCGTGCTGATGAGCGTGGGCGTAGCGACCTGCATGATCACTTACGCGGTGTTCCGCGCCACCGCGGCCGACCCGATCCCGTGGAAATCGAACCAGCTGTTCGTGCCGCAGATCGACAGCTTCGGCCCGGCGCACAACTGGAAAGGCGAGCCGCCGCAGCTGCTCAGCTATACCGACGCCGTGGCGTTGCTCCACGCGCGGCAAGCGCGGCGGCAGGTGCTGATCTACGGTAGCAAGTGGACGGTGTTGCCGGGTGACGCGCAACACCTGCCGTCCTCGCAGGAGGGCGACGCGGTCAGCCATGACTTCTTCGCGATGTTCGACGCGCCGTTCCGCTACGGCGGTGGCTGGTCGGTCAGCGACGACGATCAACGCGCGGCCGTGGTGGTGATCAGCGGCGCGCTCAACCAGAAGCTGTTCGGCGGCGTCGACAGCGTGGGCCGCGAGATCAACCTGGACACGCACAACTATCGCATCGTGGGTGTGCTGGACGACTGGAATCCCAGCCCGCGCTACTTCGATGTGGTCAGTTCGTACTATCCCTTCAGTCATCCGCGACAGCTGTATCTGCCGTTCAGCCGAGCCATCGATCTGCAGAAAGCCGCCAGCGGCAATTTCTATTGCAGCACGAATACCGTCGATCCCGACCTGCCGAACTGGGACAGCGTGCTGCACAGCGAATGCGCGTGGATCGCCGCGTGGGTGGAGTTGCCCACGCGCGCGGACGTGGAGCGCTATCGCGACTGGCTGCACAACTACGCGGCCGAACAGCAGCATGTCGGTCGCTTTGCCTGGCCGCCCAACGTGCGCCTGTCCGATGTCGGGCAGTGGCTGCACGTGATGAAAGTGGTGCCGAAGGCCTCGGAGCTGTCACTGATCGTCTCGGTGAGTTTTTTATTGATCTGTCTCGTCAACGTGGTCGGCCTGATGCTGGCCCGCTTCATGCGCCGCGCCCCGGAGATCGGCGTGCGCCGCGCGCTGGGTGCGTCGCGCGGGGCGATCTATCGTCAGTTCCTGACTGAGGCTGCGGCGATCGGGCTGGCTGGCGGCGTGCTCGGCCTGCTGCTGACGGCGCTGGGCATGGCCGGCGTCGGTCACGTATTCGAGCCGGAGGTTGCCGGGATGGCGCGGCTGGATGCGTCGCTGTTGCTGCTGACCGTGCTGGCCGCGGTACTCACCACCTTGATCGCCGCGCTCTATCCCACCTGGCGCGCCGCCCAGGTGCAACCGGCGTGGCAGCTGAAGTCGAACGGGTGAAAAACACGATGACCCCGATACGCCCGATCCTCGCCGCGTTGCGCCGGCACAAGATGGCAACGCTACTGAACGTGTTGCAGATCGCGCTGACCCTGGCCGTGGTCAGCAATGCGCTGTTCATCGTCAAGACGCGGGTGGTGCATCTGTCGCGCGCGACCGGCACCGACGAGGCGCATCTGTTCGTCATCAAGAACGAGTGGATCGGTCGCCCCGATGCGCCACACATCGACGCGCAGATGCGCAGCGACCTGACGACCTTGCGCGGCCTGCCTGGCGTGCGGAACGCGTTTTCCAGCGAAGCCTATCCGATGGAAGAAGGCGGGGGCGGGCTGGTGCGCATCAAGCATCGGGTCGAGCAGACGACGAAGGCGCAGCTGGCGCTTTCCTACTTCGCCGACGAGCACGCGCTCGACACGTTCGGCATCCCGCTGGTGGCCGGCCGCAATTTTCGCGCCGACGAAATTGCCAGTCTCGGCGCCTACGACAAATCGCGGCCGGCGGTGATCATCATCACGCGCGACCTGGCCCACAAGCTTTTCCCGGACGGCGCGGCGGCGGTGGGTCAGCGCGTCTATCTCAGCGACGACGGCCCGAGCACCATCATCGGCCTGGTCGATCGACTTCAAGGTGGCTACGCGGGCAGCAGCACGCGTTCGATCGATGAGGACACCGTTCTGGTGCCGGCGCGTTACGCCAGTTCCGATGACGGGGCGGCCTATGCCGGCGGCACGATCTATCTGGTGCGCACGCAACCGGGCCAGCTCGCGGCGGTACTGCGCTCGGCGCCGGCCGCACTGCTCGCGCAAAACCGCATGCGCCTGATCAGCGCGGAGAATGGCGTGATCACGCTGGCCCAGGCGCGCACAAAGGCTTACGCCACCGATCGCGGTGTGGCGATCATGATGGGCGCGGTGTGCGTGTTGCTGCTGCTGGCGACGGCCGGCGGCATCGTCGGCCTGAGCAGTTTCTGGGTCGGCCAGCGGCGCCGCTCGATTGGCGTGCGCCGAGCGCTGGGCGCGACGCGTGGCGACATCCTGCGCTATTTCCAGACCGAGAACGCCCTGATCGTGGGCATCGGCGTGGTGCTGGGCGCGATGCTGGGTATCGCCGCGAACCTGTCGCTGATGACGCACTACGAATTGCCGCGGATGCCGCTGTGGGTGCTTGGCGTCGGTGCGCTGTTGCTGTGGCTGCTCGGCCAGCTGGCCGTGTTCGGTCCGGCGCGGCGAGCCGCTGCGGTGCCGCCGGTGGAGGCGACGCGTTCGGTGTGAGGGCGCGTCGGCTGTCCCGCTTCAGTCGATGCCGAGCTTCTTCAGCTTGTAGCGCAGCGCGCGGAACGTTATGCCGAGTTTGCGGGCGGCGGCGGTCTTGTTGTAGCGCGATTCTTCCAGCGCCTTGACGATGGCGGTGCGCTCGAGATTGCTGATGTAGTCGTCGAGGCCGCCGTTGGCGCTGGCCGATGCCGGTGCCGTGCCCGCTGCTGCGTCCTCATGCCTGGCTGGCGTCACGGCGTCGGCGCGCACGCCCCGCTGCGGCAGCATCAGGTCGGAGGCGTCGATGATGGCGCCGTCGCACATCGCCATCGCACGTTCGAGGATGTTTTCCAGTTCGCGCACGTTGCCGGGAAAATCGTAGGCATCCAGCGCGTCGCGTGCAGCCGGCGACAGCTGGCCGACGCCATCGCCGCTCTTGCCGGCCAGCGCCTTGAGGATGAACGCGGACAGCAATGGCACGTCGCCGCGACGTTCGCGCAGTGGCGGCACGCGCAGCTCGATCACGTTGATGCGATAGAACAGATCCTGGCGAAACTGGCCCTGTTCCACCAGCTGGCCGAGGTTCTTGTGGGTGGCCGAGAGGATGCGCACGTCGACCGGGATCTCGTCGCGGCCGCCGATCGGGCGCACTGCCTTTTCCTGGATCGCGCGCAGCAGCTTCACCTGCATGTGCAGCGGCAGTTCGGCCACTTCATCGAGAAACAGCGTGCCGCCCTGGGCGGCCTGGAACAGGCCTTCCTTGTCCACGCTGGCGCCAGTGAAGCTGCCCTTGCGGTGGCCGAAGAACTCGCTTTCCATCAGCTCGGACGGGATCGCGCCACAGTTGACCGGCACGAACGGGCCGCTCGCGCGAGGGCCCTGCTCGTGGATCAGCCGCGCCACCAGTTCCTTGCCTACGCCCGATTCGCCGGCGATGTAGACCGGCGCCTGGTTGCGTGCCAGCTTGCCGATGGTGGCGCGCACCTGCTGCATCGCTGCGGAGTCGCCGATCAGGCGATCGCTGGAGTCGTTGGTTTTCGCCGCGCCGCCGCCATTGCGTTTTTCCTCGACCAGTCGCAGGGCGGTGCGGACCAGGCCGCGCAGCATCTGGATGTCGACCGGCTTGGAGACGAAATCGAACGCGCCCGCCTTCAGCGCGTTCACCGCGGCGTCGACATTGCCGTAAGCGGTGATCATCGCCACCGGCATGTCCGGGTGATTCGCGGCGATCAGTTCGATCACCTCCTGGCCGTTGCCATCCGGCAGGCGCATGTCGGTGAAGCACAGGTCGTAACTGCGTTCGCCCAGTGCCCGGCGCGCTTCTCCCACGGTGCCGACGGCGTCGACTTGCAGGTCCATCCGCCCCAGGGTGATGGTCAGCAGTTCGCGGATGTCGCGTTCGTCGTCAATGACCAGGACGGTCTGTGGGTTCATGGCACGGCGCGTGGCTATCGATACGACAGAGAATACCCGGCCCCGCGCCGCGGGGCAAAGACTGTCGGCGCCTGCTAACGTCCCAGCTTGCGGTCGAAGAAGCTCACCATCACCGCATACGCCTCGCGGGATTCGGGCATTTCCGGGTCGGAGAAGAACGAATGCCACATGCCGTCCCAGACATGCAGCTCGGCGTCCGCCCCGGCCGCGGTCAGCAGTGCCTGGCTATGCAGGACCGAGCTCATGGTGAAGTCGCGCGTGCCGGTGATCAGCAGAGTCGGCGGGAATTTCTCCAGCAGCGCGGGCGAATTGGCCGGGAACACCAGCGGATCGCTGGCGCTGGCGCCCTTGAAGTACGGCAGGTCGACCAGCTTGTGCGGACCGGCGGGTGACGGGTCGCCGTTGAGTACGGGCGCAAGGTAGGTGGAGTCGCCGGCGAGCTCGCTGATCGAACCGCAGAACGTTCCGATCGCGCCCGGCACCGGCAGCTTTTTCGAGATGATCCATGCCACCGCCTCGCCGGTGAGCACGCCGCCGGCCGAGCAGCCGTAGATACCGATGTTCTTCGCCGGATATCGCTTGAGCAGGGCGCGGTAGACCGCCTCGACGTCCTCGCTGGCCGCCGGAAACACATGTTCCGGTCCCTGCCGGTAGTCGACGCTGACGACCTTGATGCGGCCGAGGCTGGCGATCGGGATCGATTCGACCAGGGCGCCGCTGTGCGCACCCCAGAGGAAGGCGCCGCCGTGCAGGTTGATCAGCACGCGACGGCGGTTTTTCGCGGCGATGCCCTGCGCGGGCAACACCACGTCGGTGCCCACGCCGGCAATCGTTTCGCGATGGGTGGTCACCGGATAGAGTTTCCCCATGCGCTTCGCGCGATCGCTGTTGAGGCGGTCGTAGAAGCCGCGGTTTTGCGCGATCGGCGCGCTCAGCGGCGGTGCCTTGCTCCCCGCGGCGATCATCTGCGGGAAGAAGGCGCGTGCTTGCGGCGAGGCATACGCCGAGTACGGGATGGTCGCCACGGACGTGGTCACGCTGCCGTCGGCCTGCACGCCGGCGACCTTCACAAGCGATGGCGCGTGCTGCGCAAACGCGGTCGTGCAAAGCAATGCCATGCCGAGCAGCGCGGCGCGAAACCGGAGATTTCTCGCAGGCTGTGGGTGACGTGCTGCGTGCATGGCTTTCTTCCCGGTTGAGAGCGGCTCGATCAGGAGCGACGGCGGCGGGTCGTCGCCAGACTTGGGTGTGGCGATGTCATTTCGCGTTGCCGTCCGTGGCGGCGGGCGAGGCGTTGGCATCGGGGCCGTGCAGGATTTTCTGCATCTTCAGGTACACGCCATTGGTCCAGCCGAAGCCGATCACGTTCTCGGCATAGCCGGCGCTGACGCGCACATCTGCATTGCCTTGCGCCATGTTGTATTTCTCGCGGATGGTGCCGTCCGTGGCGAAGCTGCGATCCACCGTGGCGGTGAACTTGGCGGCGATGCGTCGCGCATCGTCATGGAAGCCGTAAGCATCCAGGCCGGCCACGGCAAGCCAGTTGGTCGGCGCCCAGCCGAACGGATCACCCCACTGCACGCCGGCGGGGCGGTTGTCCATGCTCAGGCCACCCTTGCGTTCGAAGATGGCCAGCTTGCCGCGCACCGCGGCGGCCTGCTGCGCGGAGGCCGCGCCGGCCCACAACGGATAAAAGGTAGTGAGGTAGGGATAGGGCGAGGGCTTGCCGGCCACAAAGTCATAGTCGCGGTACATGCCGGACTCCGGACGCCACAGGTATTTGTCCATTGCTGCCTTGCGGGCGTCGGCTGCTTTGGCCCAGCGTTCGCCTTCGCCCGCCTTGCCCAATTGCAGGGCGAAGTCGCGCAGGTCGCGTTCGTAGCGGTAGAGCAGGCTGTTCAAGCTCACGTCGGCGTAGTGATGGGTCGAGCCGCCGAAGGGTCCGAAATGCGCATTGGTGTCGAAGCCCGACTCACGCATGGCGCGGTCGCCGTGGTAGTAGTCGGCGGTGAGGCGGTAGCCGTCGAGCCAGGCGCCATCGCAGACCTTCGAGGCGCGCACGTCGCAGCTCGCCGGCTTGAGGCGTGCGGCTTCGGCATCGTCCGGGTGTTCCGCTGCCTTGATGAGATAGCCGGGATTGTCGGCGGGATGCGCGCGCAACCACTTGATGACGCCGCGGTAGTACTCGCTGTCGCGCGCCTCCAGCACGGGGCCGCTGCCCAGGTCGTAATAGCGCGCGAGTCCGGTGTCGCCGGCGCGGTGTTCGGGCCGCGTCCAGATGTCGTGGTTGCGCACGGCCAGCGGATATGCGCGGGCCAGCCAGGCGCGTCTGGCGTCGGCGTTGGGGAAGCTCGCCGGATTGTCGAGCACGGCGACCATCATCGCGCTGAGAAACGGAGGCTGCGAGCGGCTGAGATAGTAGGTGCGGTTGGCGTTGAGCACGCCACCGTACTGCGCTACCTCGAACAGCGCGTTGTCGACCATGTCCTTCGCCAGCGCGGTGCGCTGGTCGGCAGCCAGGCCGATCACGATGAAGTAGCTGTCCCAGCCGTACATCTCGTTGAAGAAACCGCCCGGCACGACGTAGGGGTGCGGTAGATAGAGCAGGCCCTGCGCGGGCAGCTTCGTGGCATCGATGTCGCCAAGCCGGTCGATGGCGCGCGGCAATGTGTGCACGTCGACGCCGCAGCGTTTGCCGACGCCGGCCAGCCGCGCCGGCATGGGCAGCTTCGCCGGCAGATAGAGCACCGGATGGCTGGCTATCTTGGTGTCGGTCAGTGAGGCGCAGTCGTCCATCGAGCGCGTCAGGGTGGTCCACGCCTTGTCGATATAGGCCCGCGTCTTCGCGGGATTCGGCGGGGCCGGCATAGCCGATGCTGCGGATGCGGAAAACAACAGCAGCGTGGCCAGCGTCTTCATCAAGCGAGGATGTCGGAGGGCGGCACCGGGGGCTTTTCCGCAAGCGGGACTGGGTGTGTCGGTCATGTCTGGTCTCTCCCGGTCATGGGGTCGCGCGCAAGGTGCGGTTCAACCTGACCTTGCCGTTGGCATCGCGGGTGATCGCGATGTCGTAGAGCTTGCCGCGAAAGGCGATGCGCCTGAGCGTCAGCGATTTCCACTGCGGCGGCAGCATCGGTGCGTACGCCTCGACCAGTCCGTCCTGTTCAATGCGCAGTCCGGAGAATCCGTAGACGATGTTCTGCAACAGCCCGCCGGCGGCGGTGAGGAAGTAGCCGGTGTTGTTGCCCGCGGTCTCGGTGCGCACGTTGAACGGCGGCTTCAGCACGTTCGCGGTGATGTTGCGCTGGAACCACGCGCTGGCTCCGGCGCCGTCGCCCAGTGTGGCGGCGGCGATCGAGGTCGGCGCCAGTCCCATGCTGTTGGGGTCGCGATGCGACTGCGTGATCGGCGCCAGCGCATAGTCGAAGTCGCGCCGGCGCAGCGTCGCGTCCATCGGCAGGTCGAGCGAGGGATACGCCAGCATCGGCAGCGCGCTGCCGCCCCAGGAATCGATGTCGTGCGGCACGCTGGGGTCGAAGTCCAGGTGATGGCCGTCCTTCTCGGAGAACGGTACATACATGCGCGCAGCGATGTCCGCCCAGCGCGGATCGGGCGTGGCACCCACGATCTTCGCGGCGGCGCTGGCGATGCGCAGCGCCTTGGCGGCGGAGACGTTGGTGAAGGTGTCGTTCGGCACATCGTTGTAATCCTCGTCGACCGAGGTGACGTGCAGGATTTCATAGCGTTGTTGCGGCGCGTTGTACGTCACCCGGCTGGCCCAGAATTGCGCGACGGCACGAATCACCGGCCAACCATGCTGCTCCAGCCACGCCCTGTCGCCGCTGGCCAGGTAGTACTGCCATTGCGCGATCGCGATGTCGGCATTGACGTGGATCTCGCGCTCGCCAAGCACGTAGGCGAAGTGCGGGGTCTGTTCGCTGCCGTTCTGCGGGTCGGCCTCCCACGGATACATCGCGCCGCGCAGGCCGCGTTCGCGCGCGCGTTGTTCGGCGGCCGGCAGGGTGCGGCTACGAAACATCACCAGCGACTTCGCGCGTTGCGGATGCAGCAGCAACAGCGCCGGGAACACCCACGAATCGCTGTCCCAGAATGCGTGCCCGGCATAGCCGGTGGTCATGCCGCAGGCGCCGATCGGCCACGCCGTGTCGCGGGTCGAGTTGGACAGCAGGTAGTACAGGTCGGAGTGCACGATCCGTTGCGCCTGCGGATCGCCGTCGATGCGGATGTCGGTCTGCCACAGCTCGTGCCATGCCGCCTGGTGCGCCGCCAGCAGCGTGGCGAAGCCTTCGCCTCGCGCCGCCTTCGCCAGCGCGAGATCGGCCGCAGCATCGCCGCCCCAGCCCTCGCGCGACGCGGCGACGTACTTGGTGAAGGCGTAGGTGACGCCCTTGCGCACCGGCACGCGCAGGTTCAGGGCGAGACGGTAGTCGCTGCGGTAGAACCGCGATTCGCGCGGCTTCACCCCGTCCGGCAACTGGATCGCGGCGGCCTCGGCCATCGTCAGGCCTTGCTCGGCGCGGCCGTCCAGCTGGAGCGTGAGGTCGTGCGCATCGCCGTCGCTGTCGAGCACGTGGGTGTCACCGTGATACCACAGCGGCGCGCGGTCCGGCGTGGCAGGCGGAATCGCCTGCAGTTTCAGGTTGCGCGAGGCGACCTGCTCCTGCATCTGCTCGCCACTCAGCTTGCCCAGCGCAAAGCGCGGCTGATGCGGCGCCCAGGTATTGAGTGCGAACGAAAGCTCGACCTCACCGTCGAAATCCGGCGTGATCGAGAGTCGCGTCGCGGCCAGGTGCGGCGAGGCCTGGCTGACGAAGGTCGTCACTTCGACCGCCGTGGTCTTGCCGTGATCGAGGTAGCGATAGCGCGTGGTCAGGGTGGCGTCGTGGAGATTCAGCGTCTGCCGGTAATCCTGGAATACCGCCGGCGAGAGATCGACCTGGTTCATCCAGAAATGGCCGGCGGCGGACTGGCCGGTGCTGTAGTCGATCTCGGTCCAGCCGGGGATGGCCGCGGGTCGCGCGATGTCGTCCTTCGCGTAATCCATGAAAGCGACCAGGTAGGCGAGGTTGCCTTCGGTGCCGCGCGGCGCGGTCAGGGTCGAGAGATAGCCGTTGGCGAGCTGGCCCGGGAAATAACTGGTGAAGTCCTTCGCGGTGGCGGTCAGCAGAAAACCCTGATCGGTCTGCCCGCGCGCGATCGCAGCGACGCCACAGGCGCCCAGTGCGATGAGCCGGCAGAAGGTCTGGTGTCGCCGCTTCATGGTGCGATGTCTCCGCTGTTACAGCGCCGTTCGGGTCAGCCTTGCCTTGCCGCCGGCATCGCGATCGATGCGGATGTCGTAGCGCTTGCCGCGGAACGTGATGCGCTTGAGCGTCAGCGATTTCCATCCCGGCGGCAGCACCGGCGCATACGCTTCGGCCAGGCCGTCGTCCTCGATGCGCAGGCCGCTGAGGCCGTAGACGAAGCTCTGCACGAAGCCGGCCGAAGTCGCGAGGAGGTAGCCCGCGTTGTTGGCGACGGTTTCCGTGCGCACGTTGAACGGCGGTTTCAGGAAGCCGACCAGGTTGCGCTGGATCCACTCGCCCGCAGCCTTGCTGTCGCCCAGCTCGGCCGCGCCGACGGCTAGCATCACCATCATCATTTCGTTGGGATCGTCGCCATGCACTTTCAGTTCGTGCAGCTGGAACGCGAAGTCGTTGTGGCGCACCTGCGGCGACATCGGCAGGTCGAGGTTCGGGTACATCAGCCACGCCAGCGACGAGCCCATCCAGGTGATCTTGTCGTGCGGCACCGAGGCGTCGAAGTCGAGATGGCGCTGGTTCTTCCCGTCGAACGGGATGTACATCTTCGCGGCGATCGTGGCCCATTGCGGATCGGGCGTGGCGCCGACGAGCTTCGCCGCCTTGATCGCGATCTGCAGCGACTTGCGCGCGGCGGCATTGGTGAACGAGTCGTTCGGTACATCGTCATAGGCCTCGTCGGGCGAGGTGACGTGCTCGATCTCGTAGCGGTCCTGCGTCTTGTTGTAGGTGATCCGGCTGACCCAGAACTGCGCGATCTCGCGGATCACCGGCCAGCCATGCTGCTTCAGCCAGGTGTCGTCGCCGCTGGCCAGGTAGTACTGCCATTGCGCGATCGCGATGTCGGCGTTGACGTGGATCTCGCGGAACACGCCATAGGCGAAGTGCGGCGTGAAGTCGACGCCGGTTTCCGGATCGGCTTCCCACGGGTACATCGTGCCTTTCACGCCGTACTGCTGCGCACGATCGCGCGCCGGCTGCATGGTGCGGGCGCGGAACATCACGATCGGTTTGGCGCGTTCCGGGTGCAGCAGGAGCAGGGCGGGGAACACCCATGAATCGCTGTCCCAGAACGCGTGGCCGGCGTAGCCCGGAGTCAGCGCGCAGGCGCCCATCGGCCACGCCGTGCCCACGGTGGAGTTGGACAGCAGGTAGTACAGGTCCGAATGCACGGCGCGCTGCACGTCCGCATCGCCGTCGACCACGATGTCGGACTTCCACAGCTCGTGCCAGGCGGCCTGGTGTTCGGCGAGCAACGCGGCGAAGCCCTTGTTGCGCGCGGCGTCGGCCAGCGCCACGTCTTGGCGGGCATCGCCGCCCCAGTTTTGCCGGGACGCGGCGAGGTACTTGGTGAAGGTATACGTCTTGCCTTTCTGCACCTTGACCGTGAGGTTCAGCGACAGCTTGTGCGGGCCTTTTTCCAACTTCGCGCTTTCGATCGCGAGGCCCGGCGGCAGCCCGATCGCCGCAGCCTCGGCCATCGCAAGGCCGTGTTCGGCGCGGCCGTCCAGCCACAGCGTCAGTTCCTTGGTGTCGCCGTCGCTGGCGAGTACGCGGGTGTAACCGGGGTACCACACGGCGGCGCGGTCGGGCGTCGGTACAGGCTTGTTGTCCAGCGTCTGGCCGCTGGCGATCACCGCGGCGATCATCTCGTCGCCGGTCATCGTAGCGATCGGAAAACGTGGCTCATGCTCCGACCACAGCCGGATCGGAAAGGTCAGCTGCACGCTGCCATCGAATTGCGGCGTGATGGAAAGCTGCGTCGCCGCCAGATGAGTCGATGCCTGGCTCACAAACGTCGTGACTTTCACGTCGGTCGACTTGTTGGCGTAATCGAAGCGGTAGCTGGTGCTGAGCGTGCCGTCGTGCATGTCCAGTATCTGCGCGTAGTCGGCGAAGATCTTCTTGTCGATGCGGGTCGAATTGAGCCAGCCGCCGCCGGGGTTGTAGTCGATCTCGCTCCAGCCGGGGATCGCGGCAGGCCGCGCGATGTCGCCGGGCTTGTAATCCATGAACGCGACCATGTACGCACGGTTGCCCTCGGTGCCGCGCACCGAGGTCATCGTGGAGAAATAGCCGTTGGCCAGGTAGCTGGGGAAATACGTGCCGAAATTTTCCGCCGAGCCGGTGAGCAGGAAGCTCGCCTCGGTGGCGGCGTGCGCCGGCAGGACGAGCGTGGTGGCGACCAGGAACAGGGCGGCGAGGCGGGGGCTGCAAAATTTCATGGTTGCTCCAGATGAGACGTGCTTCGAGCCATGGCCAGCGGGCTATTTCGCAGCAAGCCAGGTAGCCGTCGAGGCTGCGCGATCGGTTTCGCGCTTGAACAGGAACAGCGTGACCAGGATCAGCGTCATCGGCACCAGCGAGAAATAGAACGCGTGTATGCCGTCGAAGCTGGCGAATACCCTGGCCGTGATGTACGAACCCAGCGTGCCGCCGAGCGCGGAGAACACCACGATCAGTCCGGTCATCGCCGCATGCATCGGCTTGGGCAGCGAGCTGAGCGCCACCGAGTTGATTACCGGGTAGATCGGTGCCATCAGCAGGCCGAGCAGCGGGATCAGGTAGGCGGCGACCGGTGCGTTGAACCAGCCAACGTCGGGCCGCGCCACCACGCCGCGCGCCAGCGGCAGCACCACAAGTACCAGCACGCCCATGCCGAGCACACACACGTTGAGCAACACATGCCAACGCACCCGCTTGAGCACGAAGCCGGCGCCGATGCGGCCCAGCGCGGTCATCCCGGCGAGGATGCTGGCGAACTGAATGCTCATCGCGTTCGGCAGCTTCAGGATTTCGTTGTTGAAGGTGGGTAGCCAGGTGCCGAAACTCTGCTCGATCAGCACGTACAGGAACGCCGAGGCGAGGAACACGTAGACCAGCGGGCGCACGAACAGGCGCAGCATCTCCATGATCGCGGCGGCGAATGAATTGTTGTGTCCCTGCGCATGCGCGGCGCTCTCGTCCAGCCGGCTGCTGGCCAGCAGCACGATCACCAGCGCACAGGCGCCGGCGAGCAGCCAGTACACGTTGAACCATACCGGGTTGCCCGGGTTCGCCGGGTCGACGTACGCGCTGAAGACCCAGTTGCCGGCGAGCACGCCGACCATGAACAGGCCTTCGATGGTGTTGGTCAGCCGCGAGTGCGCGGTCTTGTCGGCGGTGAGCAGGCCGATCGAGGAATACACGCCGACCTTGGCCAGCGCGAACGAGAAGCCCACGCAGGCAAACAGCAGCCGCGTGGTCAGGAAGGTGGGGTAGAGCGGCATCAGCACGCAGGCTCCGCCAACGATGGCCAGCGCCAGCATCATCGAGCGCCGGTAGCCGAAAAGCGGCAGGAACGAGGCGACCAGGAACGAGGTGAACGCGATGGTGAGATCCTTGTAGCGCTCCAGCGCACTGGCCTCGGGTTTGTCGATGCCGAAGGTAGCGATCGACTGCAGGATCACCGTGCCGACGCTGTTGAGCAGGATCGCGAAGATCATGTAGATCAGCGCCAGCGCGACGATCATGCGGATTCGGTTCACGGCCACCTCGACGAAGTCACGGTGTTTCGAAAATAGCGTGGTCCGGATCGTCATGAGGGTTCGATCCGGACCACGCGCGCTTCAACAACTTCCGACTCAGAACAGGTATTTCACCTCGAAGTTGACCTCACGGCCTTCCAGTGGCCGGGCGAGGATCACGCCGCCGGCAGCGGCCGTGCCGAAGATGCGTGAATTGCTCTCGGTCAGGCCCAGCTCGTTGGTGATGTTGGTGCCTTGCAGGCGCAGCTGCCAGTTCTTTTCGACGTTGGCGATCACGCCGAAGTCCCATGTCTTGTAAGTGCCAAGCTGCTGCAGGCCCGACTGATCCTGCGTATGCGGCCCGACATGCGTATAGGTCACGAACGCGGTTACATCACCCCACGAAAAGGGAATCCTGTAGCTCGGCGTGAATGCGTAATGGACCTTTGGCTGGCGCTGCAACTGCACGCCATTGATGAACTGGCAGCCGCTGACGCCGGTCACCACGTTGGTGAACTTGAAGCAGGAGTTGTTGTGCGAGTAATGGCCATCGAGATAATTGGCCACCAGCATCAGCTTCAGGTTCTCGATCGGGGTGATCGCACCGGCCAGGTTGATGCCCTTGGAATCGGAGCCGTACAGCGCCGGAGCTCCCACCGGCGTGCCGGCCCCGTCCGTGGGTTGGAAAGACAGTCCGTTGAACTGCTTGTGGTAGATGCTGATGTCGGCGTAGATCAGATCCGACTGGTATTTGAAGCCGCCCTCGATGTTCTGGATCTTCTGCACCGGCGCGGTGTTGCCGGTGGTGGCGCCGCGGATGCCGTTGTCGAAGTCGGCGAAATGCACGCCCTTGTTGGCACGCACGTACACGCTCATGTTGTCGGCCAGCTCGTAGTTGGCGCCGATGGTCCACGAGGTGTGGGTCTTGTTGTAGTTGGTGTTGGCGAAAGTGCCGTTACACACCGGTACCGAGTTGTTGTAGAGCGTGTTCGGATCACCGTCCAGATCGACGTTGGTGAGATTGCACACGTTGTTGGTCGCGTCCTGGTTCTCGAGACGCGCCGAGGCATCGAACAACCAGGGGCCTACGCGCCACGAATCGGACAGATAGAACGCCTTGTTGGTGGCCTTGCCGTGCTGGGCGATGTTGAAGCCGCCGTTGTCGAGGAAGCCCTGGTTGTCGGTCAGCTGCTTGATGGTGCCGGCGTCGTTGTAACTCACCATGATGGGACGCGCGTTGGGCGTATTCGTCATCAGCATCTGGTTGCCGAGCGCCCACTTGTCGTCCATCGTGTAGTGCGCCAGGTACACGCCCGCCGTCAGCGTGTTGCCCTCGAAGATCTCCTTGCTGAGGCGGAAGTCGTTGTTGATGTTCTTCAGGTGTTTGTGGATGTACCACCAGCCCTGATGGATCACGCTCTGGTTCGGGTCGACCGCGCCGCCGCCACCCGGGCCGGCGTAAGTTGCCGTCGCCGAACCGGCCGGTAGCCCGAAACCACCCTGGCTGGTCGGGGTGTTGTACAGCTCGTCGTTCAAGGTTGCCGGATTCGAGCCGGAGAACAGCGCGTTGGTGTCGACATCGCCGGCATCGATGAGGAACTTGTCGCTGATCGTCCAGCCGCTGCCGAGGTCGTAATCGAAGTTGCCGCCAAAGAAGTTCATCTTCGCGCCGCGGCCGTTGGCGAGGTCGGCGTTGGTGCCGCCGCCCGGATAGCCGGCGAGATGGACGTGCTGGATGTACTTGCTGTTGTAGGTGTCCGTGAGCGGGTCGAAACCCGGGTACGCGCTGAATTGATCGGTGCCGTTCTGGATCAGCGGGATCGGCGTGATGAACTGGTTCTTGTCGTTGAGTGCGCGGGCGTAGAACATCATGGTGCCGCGATCCGAATCATGGGTCAGCGTGGCGGTGAACTGGCCACCCTTGTCGGCCGCGAACTGCGGGTCGCGCACGCCGTCCGAATCGCGATAGAAGCCGCCCACGCTGCCGTACCAGTTCGCGGCGATCGGAAAGCCGTAGAAGCCGTCGACGCGCTTCAGGTTTTCCGAGCCGTAGGTGACACCGATGCTGCCCGAGGGAACCTCGGTGCCCTGCTTGAGGATGAAGTTCTCGCTGGCGCCGATCTGGCCGTCGGCGAACACCACCGACGGGCCGCCCTGGATGATCTCGACGCGGTCGACCGTGTCATCGATGCGGAAGATCGAGGTCTGCTCGAAGAACGACAATGTCGGCATGCCGTATAGCGGCGAGCCCATCATCTGCACGGTGTTGAATGGCGCGTCACCGCCGCCCGGGAAGCCGGCGATCTCGATGTTGGCGCCGGTCTGGCCGCCGGTCGATTCGGGCCACAGGCCGGGGGCGATCTTCAGCAGGTCGGCGGTACTTTTCGGATTGGCCATCTTGATCTGTTCGGCCGTCGCCGTAGTGAGCGTGTAGCTGGCGTCGATCTTTTTCACGCCGGTGGCCGAACCGGTCACCACCACCTGCTGCAGGGTCGTGGTGGTCTTGGCCTCGGCCGCTTTTTGCTGCGGAGTTTTGCGGGCGCCCGTCGGCGCGGTTGTCGTCGAGGTGTCTTGCGCTTGCGTGCTGTCCTGCGCCATGGCCGTCGCGGACATGAGAATGCCCGTTATGGCCGCCGACAGCATCAATCGGGTCATTTGCTTGTTGTTGCCCATTTCACGTCCTCCCCATCAGTTTCAGTTTTGGTCGCGGCATCTCAATCGATATGTCAGCGCCAGTTCGTCGTTCGGATTGTTGTAAGAGTGCCAATGTCGAATGCTGCAATGCTTGGTAACACCAGGTCTGCCTCGGCCAATGCTCGTGCCTGACCGATTCCCACCGCCGCCATCCCCGCGGCGCGAATGCTGGCGATGCCAGCCGCGGCGTCTTCGACGCCAATACACTCGTCCGGCGCCACGCCAAGGGCGCTTGCCGCGGCGAGGAAGATTTCCGGGTCGGGTTTGGAGCGGCTGATCCGGTTGGCGTCGACGACGACGTCGAACAGGTCGGCGATGCCCAGTCGCTGCAGCAGCAAGCCGGCGTTGCGGCTGGCCGAGGCCAGCGCGACCTTGAGCCCGGCCCGCCGCACCGATTCGATCGCCTCGCGCGCACCGGGCAGCAGATCCTGCGGCCCGAAATGCTCGATCTGTTCGCGGTAGTAATCGTTCTTGCGCGCGGCCAGCTCCTGCTTCTCTACTTCCGTATAAGAGCGCGGCGCGGCCTGCAGCAGGATCTCCAGCGAGCCGCGCCGGTCGACGCCCTTCATGCGCTCACCGGTGGCGTCGTCGAACGGCACGTCGATGTCGTCGGCCAGTTTTTTCCAGGCCGCGTGATGCACCACGGCGGTGTCGGCGATCACGCCGTCCAGGTCGAAGATCACCGCCTTCAACGGCGGCAGGGGATCGACAAAGCCTACGCACGGCAAGCGCAATGGCTGACCGGCATGCAGACGTTGCGGCAGGCCGTCGTGCAGGAAGGTGAGGGCGTTGCCGTCGGTCAGTGTGTACAGCACGCCGTCACCATCGACTTCAATGCGCAGGTGCGCATCGCGCCAGCGCATGCCGAAGCGGTAGCTTTGCCATGCCGCCGGCAACTTTGGCGCCAGCGACGGCATGCCGTCGTGCACGCGCAGGCTGCCGTAGCCCCAGGTCAGGGCAAGCCAGCTGCCGGCCATCGCCGCCATGTGCAGACCGTGCGCCGCGTTGCCGTGCAGGTCGTCCAGGTCGACGCGCAAGGTGTCGAGGAAATAGCGATGGGCCTTGTCGGCATGGCCCACTTCGGCGGCGATCACCGCGAAGGTGGATGCCGACAGGGTGGAGTCGTGGACGGTGACGCCCTCGTAGTAATCGAGGTTGCGGCGCTTGGCGGCGACCTCGACCTGCTCGCCCGCCAGCATCAGGGCAAGCAACGTATCGGCCTGTTTGCATACCTGGTGGCGGTAGATGCTCAGCGGGTGCATGCGCAACAGCAGCGGCCGTTTGCCCGGCGTGGTGGCGAGTTCGGGCGGCAGCCGTGGTTTGTCGAGGAAGCCGTCGTCCTGCGGAAAAATGCCGAGTGCGGCATCGACCGGCAGGTGCATCGCCTGGGCCGCAGTCAGCCATCGCGCCGGCTCGTCTGCCTGCAGGTCGATGCGCGCGGCCAGGGCAGCGTACCCGGCCGGATGCGTCATCGCCATCCATTCGGCGACGGCGGCTGCATCGCGCAGGTGCCGTTGCGCCATCCGGTTGGTGTAGTGGTTATTGTCGACCAGGGCGGAGTATTCGTCCGGGCCGGTGACCTCGTGGATGCAGAACGCACCGCCTCGGCGCGGGTTGAAGCAGCCGATCTCGAGCCAGATGCGCGCAGTCTCGATGATCATCTCGGCGCCGCACTCGAGCAGGAACGCGTCATCGCCGCTGGCATCGACGTAGAGGCGCACCGCCCATGCCACGGCGGCATTGATGTGGTACTGCGCCGAGCCGCTGGGGAAGTAGGCGGAACATTCGTCGCCGCTGATCGTGCGCCACGCGTACAGGGCGCCGCGCGTGTGATCGAGTTCGCGCGCGTGCCGGCGCGCGTTGTCCAGCGTGCGGTGGCGATACGTCAGCATGGCGCGCGCCAGGGCCGGCGCCAGCGTGGCGAGCACTGGCAGCATGAATACTTCGGCGTCCCAGAAGTAGTGGCCTTCGTAGCCCTCGCCGGTAAGGCCTTTGGCGGCGATGGTGCTGTGGCCGTCGCGACCGCTCGACTGGAACACATGGAACAGGTTGAGGCGTAGCGCCTGTTCGGTCGCCGGGGAGCCCACGATGGCCAGATCGGCTTGCGCCCAGAATCCGGACAGCACCTGCGCCTGTTGTTCGAGCAGCGTCGGATAGCCGAGCGTGATCGCCGAAGTCAGCGAGGCCTCGGCCCGCGCCAGCAAGGCCTCGGCAGAATCGGCGGCAAGCGGTGCGGTAAAGGCATAGGCGACATATTTGTCCAGCGTGACCATCTGGCCCGGTGCGAGCGTGCCGGTGTAAGCCTGCATCACGCCATGCGGCGTATGGCCGGCATCGCTGAGGGTCAGTTCGCCGGCGTGCTGGTGACGCTGTGCGCAGACTAGCCGGATGCCGCTGTGGGTGGTCCGCTGGCCGACCCAGGCCAGCGCTTCCCCTGCGTGGGCGTCGAAGGTGTTCAGGCCGCCTTCGACGCGGCTGCCGATGCGCGGGTCGAAGCCCTGCGCGGCGGCCTCGCGTGCGGTGCTGATCGACGATTCCAGCGTGATCGGGCCGCTGTAGTCGAGCGAACGCACGCGGTAATGGATTGCCAGCAGCCCGGCATCCTTGAAGCTGACGATGCGCTCGGCCTCGATCTCCAGCGTGGCACCTTGCGGCGAGCGCCAGCGCAACCGGCGGCGGTAACAGCCACGGCGCAGGTCGAGCGAGCGCTCGAACTGCAGCCATTCACCCTGTTCGAGCTGTGCCGGCGCATCGCCGAGGCGCAGCCGGATGTGCGTGGCATCGGCGACCGGGATGCGTGTGTCGGTATGGCTGGCGAACCCGGGGAAGCGCTCGTGGTACTCGATCGGGGTGCGTTCCCACACCCCGGACAGCAAGGTCGCCTGGCTGGCGCTGTCGGCTTCCTCCAGGTTGCCGCGCACGCCGAGCGTGCCATTGGCGAGTGCGAACAGGCTTTCGTCCTGCGCGAAGCCGGCCGGGTCGGTGCCGTGGCGGACCAGCAGCCAGGGATCGATGACCACCCGCCCGCTGGATTCCGTTGCGTCGGGATTCACCGCTGCCGTTGTTTCGTGATCCACGATAAATCCCCCGTCTCCCCGCTCGGTGTTGGCCAGGTCATGCCGCGAAGTCGCGTTTGGCGCGCAGCTTGGCATTAAATGATATCGGTATCAAGATACCGATATCATTTGATCGATCGCTGTTTTCCCTGTTTGGTCAGGGTCGGAGGGAAGGGCATGAATCCCTATCTGCCTGGCGCGTCAGCGCGGTATCCGGCGGCGCATGGCGAGGTTGCATCGGCAGGGCGAATATCGACACACTGCAAGCGTCGGTCCGGGTCATCGCTGCAGTCCGGCAGCGTCGCGACACCGGATCGGCCACGCCAACAGGGGTCAGATAGTTGAGCAAGAAAGGCGCGCGCAAGAACGCGTCAGGCGGCCTGACCATGGCCGATCTGGCGCAACTGGCCGGGGTATCCAAGATCACGGTCTCGCGGGCGCTGGGCGACAGCCCACTGGTCAACCCGGAAACCCGCGAGCGGATCCAGGCGCTGGCGCGCGAGCATGGCTACAAGCTCAACATCAGCGCGCGCAACCTGCGCCTGCGCCGCAGCCATACCGTGGCCGTGATCGTGGAAATGAAGCCTTCCACAGATCGCACCATGTTCGATCCGTATCCGCTGGTGTTGCTGGGCGGCATTTCGCAGGAACTGACGGCGGCAGGCTACAGCGTGCTGCTGACCACCCGCCAAGGTGCCACCGCGGCGGCGGTGCAGGCTGCCGACGGCCTGATCCTGCTGGGCCAGGGCGTACACCAGGACGCGGTGCGCCGGTTCGACAAGTTGCGCCTGCCGATGGTGGTGTGGGGCGCGCAATCGGGCAGTGATGCGCACGTGGTGGTGGGCAGCGACAACCGGCTCGGTGGCGCCGTGGTGGCCCGGCATTTCATCGCGCTGGGTCGGCGCCGTCCGGTGTTCATCGGCAACCCCAGTCACCCGGAGATCTTCGAGCGCCTGAATGGCTTTGTCGACGCGTTGGCGGTGCACGGAATCAAGCCGCTGTTGATGCGGCGCGACGAGTTCACCCTGGATTCGGGGATGGACGCGGTGCGCTCGCTGCATGCCCGCAAAGTCGGCTTCGATGCGATCTTCGCCTGCAACGACCTGCTGGCGATGGGCGCGATCCGCGCCACGCTGGATCTGGGGCGCTCGGTGCCGGCCGATGTCTCGATCGTTGGCTATGACGACATGCCACTTGGCGCCAGCTTCCTGCCGCCGTTGAGTTCGGTGCGACAGGACTGGCAGGAGGGCGGCATGCTGCTGGCACGCAAGGTGCTGGCGCTGATCGAGGGCGAGCCGGCCAGCTCGGAATGCCTGCCGGTCAGCCTGATCGTGCGTTCGACCTGACCGCCTGTCGCGCTCAGCGCGTGGCGGCAGTCTGGGCGGTTTCTGCGGCGTCGGCGGGACTGCGCGCCGGTGGTGTCAGCACCAGCCGGAAACAGCTGCCGCCGCCGGCCACGCGCACGTATTCCAGCGACGCCTGATTGGCGTCACTCATTTGCCGGGCCAGGTACAGGCCCAGGCCGGTGCCGTATTCGTGGGTGGTGTAGAACGGTTCAAAAATTTGCGCGGCCACCTTCGGCGCGATGCCGGGGCCACGGTCGATTACTTCGAGGATCGGCACGCCGTGCTCGCCCTGCCGGGTCACCACCATCACCCGTGCCGGCTCGCCGGGCAGGCGACCGTAGCGCAGCGCGTTCTGCACCAGGTTCCATACCACCTGCTGCAGTTGCTGCGGATCGGCCACCGCCGCCACCGGCGTGCCGCTGCTGGCGATCACGCGCAGCGAATCGGCGCCGAGGTCGTTGCCCTGACTGTATTCCTCGACGAAACCCTGCGCCCAGTGGCCGAGATCCAGCGTTTCCGGCCGCGAGCGTTCACGCCGCGACAGCTGCAGGATGTTCTCGATGATCTCGTTGAGCCGGATGCAGTGGTTGTTGATGATCTCGACCATGCGCTGGTCGGTGGCATCCATGCTTTTGGACTCGGCCAGCAATTGCGCCGAGTAGCGTATGGCGGCCAGCGGGTTGCGGATCTCGTGCGCGATCGAGGCGGACAGCCGGCCCAGCGAAGTGAGCGTGAGCTCCTCGGCGCGGCGCGACAGCAGCGAGGTGTCGTCGAGAAAGATCAGCACGTGCGAATCGTCGTTCGGCGCAAGGCGGGTGAAGCGCGGCACCACCTCGGGCACGCCATCGGCGAGCTGGGTGGCGGTTTCGTCCAACTTTCCGGAAGTCATCCAATGGTAAAGCCGGCGCGACAGCTCCGGCGCCAGCTGGCCGAGGTCGCGCTGGTCGGCGCCCGGATTGCCCATCAGCATCCACGCCGACTCGTTGATCTGGTGGATGCGGTTGGCGTCGTCGACCAGCAGCACGCCGGTCTTCATGCGGCGGATGATCAGCTCGTTGATCTGCGACAGGTTGGCCAGGTCGGTGCTGCGCTGTTCGGCCAGCGCTTCGGTGGCGCGCAGTTGCCGGCCCAGCACGTGGCACAGCGTGGTGCTGGCGAAATAGGCCAGGCCGAACAGCGCCGCCTCCAGCAGGTCGCCGCCGGTACTGCTTGTCGACGATCCGAAAAAGGTATGCCCGAGCATGCCCAGCGTGGCCAGCGCGGCGAAGAAGCTGGACAGCCGCAGCGGCAGGATCAGCGCACCGGCGCTGAGGTTCACCGCCAGCATCATCGCGATGCCGATGCGCGCGTCATGCATTGCGGCGATCGCCAGCACGGCAGCGACAATGTCCACCACCAGGGTTGTCGCCACCGTCGCCCGGGCGTACGGCATGCTGCGCCGGTTCAGCAGCAGCGCGACCAGCGCGAAGATCAGATACAGCGTGGTGACGGTGCGGGCAAAGCCGGGTGTCGCCAGTTGTGGCCAGCCCATGCCGGCCGGACTGAACGCCAACCCGGCATACACCAAGGCCTGCACCAGCCGGAACACGTTGAGGAACGACAGCTCGTGACGAATCGTTGCCGGGCCTGCGGACGAGGCAGTGAAAGATGGCGCGCTGGACACGTGGCTGGGCACTCCTGGCAGTTCAGAGCGAGTATAGATGGGCGGATCGGAGCTGTGCCGGTGCGCCAAAGCGCATGAAACCGCGCTGCGTGGGCGCCAAAACAGGCCGCCCTTTCCATTGCCGCCCGCTTCCGCGAAAATGGGCGGCCGTATTGCGCGGTTTCTGCCAGCTCGCAGGGCAGGCGCACTGCACGCCGGCAGCGCGTCAATCCGCCGTCCGACCTTCCTGACCCACGCCGATATGCCAGCGTGCGGCCGCCATCGTTTTTCCGTTCGCTCGAGGTATCGAATGAATTTCCACGAATACCAGGCCAAAGAACTGTTCGCGCAGTACGGCATCGCCGTGCCGCCGGGCAAGATCGCCAACTCCCCCGACGCTGCCGTCGACGCCGCCAAGGCGCTCGGTGGCACGCAATGGATGGTCAAGGCGCAGATCCATGCCGGCGGCCGCGGCAAGTCCGGCGGCGTCAAGTTCTGCCGCAGCTTCGATGACGTGCGTGCTGCCGCCAAGGGCATGCTCGGCACGCACATGGAAACTTACCAGTCCGCCGGCCGCGCGCTGCCGGTCAACCTGGTGCTGGTGACCGACGCCACCGACATCGCCCGCGAGCTGTACCTGTCGATCCTGGTCGACCGCGACAGCAAGGCCATCTCGTTCATCGCCTCCAAGCACGGTGGTGTGGACATCGAGCAGGTCGCCAAGGAAACACCCGAAGACATCCACACCATCGTGATCGATTTCGTCGAAGGGCTGCAGCCGTACCAGTGCCGCCAGCTCGGTTTCGCGATGGACCTCAATGGCAAGCAGGTCAACCAGCTGACCAAGGTCATGCTGGGCCTGTATAAGCTGTTCAATGAGCAGGATCTGGCCCTGGTCGAGCTGAACCCGCTCGCGGTGCTGGAAGACGGCAACCTCGCCGCGCTCGACGGCAAGGTCAACTCCGACGACAACGCCGAATACCGTCATCCGAACCTGGCCGCGATGCGCGACCTGAGCCAGGAAGACGCTGCCGAAGCGGCCGCGGTGCAGTACAACCTCAACTACGTGACGATGGACGGCTCGATCGGCTGCATGGTCAACGGCGCCGGCCTGGCGATGGCCACCATGGACGTGATCAAGCTGGCCGGCGGCGAGCCGGCCAACTTCCTGGACGTTGGCGGCGGCGCCACCAAGGAGCGCGTGACCGAGGCGTTCAAGCTGATCCTGTCCTCGGACAAGGTGCGCTGCATCCTGGTCAACATCTTCGGCGGCATCGTGCGCTGCGACCTGATCGCCGAGGGCATCATCGCTGCGGTCAAGGAAGTGGGCCTGAAGATTCCGGTGGTGGTGCGCCTGCAAGGCACCAATGTCGATCAGGGCCGCGAACTGCTGGCCAACTCCGGCCTGGCGATCACGCCGGCGGATGATCTCAACGACGCGGCCCAGAAAGCCGTGGCTGCCGCGAAGGCCTGAGGAGTAATCGAATGAGCGTTTTGGTCAACAAGAACACCAAGGTGATCGTGCAGGGCTTCACCGGCCAGCAGGGCACCTTCCATGCACAGCAGTGCCTCGACTACGGCACCAAAGTGGTCGGCGGCGTGACCCCGGGCAAGGGCGGCTCCGAGCACATCGGGCTGCCGGTCTTCAATTCGGTCGATGAAGCCGTCAACCAGACCGGCGCCGACGCGTCGGTGATCTTCGTGCCGCCACCGTTCGCGGCCGACTCGATCCTGGAAGCGATCGACGCCGGCATCAAGGTCATCGTGGCGATCACCGAAGGCATCCCGGTGCTCGACATGCTGCGCGTCAAGAACGTGCTGCAGCAGCACCCGGAGATCGTGCTGATCGGGCCGAACTGCCCGGGCATCATCACCCCGGGTGAATGCAAGATCGGCATCATGCCCGGTCACATCCACCAGAAGGGCAAGGTCGGCGTGGTCTCGCGTTCCGGCACGCTCACCTACGAAGCCGTGTTCCAGACCACCAACGAAGGCCTCGGCCAGAGCACGGTGATCGGCATCGGCGGCGACCCGATCAACGGCCTGAGCTTCATCGACTGCCTGAAGCTGTTCCAGGACGACCCGCAGACCGAAGGCATCATCATGGTCGGCGAGATCGGCGGCAGCGCCGAGGAAGACGCTGCCGAGTTCATCGGCGAGTACGTGACCAAGCCGGTGGTGTCGTTCATCGCCGGCGCCTCGGCCCCGGCCGGCAAGCGCATGGGCCATGCCGGCGCGATCATCTCCGGCGGCAAAGGCACCGCCGCCGCGAAGTTCGCCGCGCTGGAGAAGGCCGGCGTCACTACGGTGAAGTCGCCGGCCGACCTCGGCAAGACGCTCGCAGGGCTGATGAAAAAGTAAGTCAGCACCGAGTGGACTAAAATGCGAAGGCCGCGACATGTCGCGGCCTTCGCTATTTCTGGAGCATGTACATATGGCAAGGCTGCGTCTGGCGCTGGCACAGTTCGATTTTGCGGTGGGTGCGGTGGCCGCGAATGCCGCCAAAGTGGGCGATCTGATTGCCCAGGCGCGCAGCGGCGGTGCCGGACTGGTGGCGTTTCCGGAGCTGACTCTGAGCGGTTATCCGCCGGAAGATCTGTTGTTGCGGCCGAGCTTCCTCGCCGCCTGCGATAGCGAACTCAACGCACTGACTGCCGCGACCCATGGTATCGCCGCGCTGGTCGGCCATCCGCACAGCGAAGGCGAGGTGTTCAACGCGGCAAGCCTGCTGCGCGAAGGGCGTATCGAAGTGACCGCGCACAAGCAGGCATTGCCCAATTACGGCGTGTTCGACGACAAGCGCTATTTTCGCCCCGGTCACGAGACGGTTACCGTGATGATCGATGGCGTGCGTGTGGGCCTGTTGATCTGCGAGGATATCTGGCAACCGGAACCAGCCGCGCAAGCCGCGGCAGCCGGCGCGGAGCTGCTGGTGGTGGTCAACGCCTCGCCGTGGGATAACGCCAAGCGGGTCGAACGCGAAGCGGTGCTGATCGCCCGTGCCCGCGAAACCGGTTGCGCAATCGCCTATCTCAACCTGGTCGGCGGCCAGGACGAGGTGGTCTATGACGGCGCCTCGCTGCTGGTGAACGGCGACGGCTCGATCGCGGCACGGGCACCGGCGTTTGTCGATGCGCTGCTTTGGGCCGAGTTCGATCCGGCCGCGCGCACATTGTCGGCGGAGAACTGGCCGGTTGCCGGCGATGACTCGATCGAGGCGACGCTGTATGCCGCCCTGGTGCGTGGCACCCGTGATTACATCGACAAGAACGGGTTCGGTGGTGTGTTGCTGGGGCTGTCCGGCGGCATCGATTCGGCGCTGACGCTGGCGCTGGCAGTCGATGCGCTGGGCGCCGACCGGGTCACCGCGGTGATGATGCCCACCCGTTACACCTCGCAGCTGTCGCTGGACGGTGCGCGCGCCCAGGCGAAAAAACTTGGTGTGGACTATCACGTGATCTCGATCGAACAGACTTATGAGTCGTTCGTTACCGCGCTGACCCCGGCGTTCGGCGGCAAGGGCGCGGATACGACGGAAGAGAACCTGCAGTCGCGCACCCGCGGCGTGATGCTGATGGCGCTGTCCAACAAGCATGGCCGGCTGCTGCTGGCGACCGGCAACAAGAGCGAGATGGCGGTGGGCTACGCCACGCTGTATGGCGACATGTGCGGCGCCTACGCGCCGCTGAAGGACGTCTACAAGACTGTGGTGTACAAGCTGTCGCGCTGGCGCAATGCGCAGGCGGCAATGGCCGGCGAAGGCGACAGGATTCCGGCCGCGGTGATCGAGCGGCCACCGTCGGCGGAACTGCGCGACAACCAGACCGACCAGGATTCGCTGCCGCCGTACGATGAACTGGATGCCATCCTCGAGCGCTTCATCGAGCGCGAGCAGTCACAGGCGGATATCGTGATACAGGGCTTTCACGCCGATACGGTGCGCCGGGTGGTGCGGCTGGTGCTGCTGAACGAATTCAAGCGCCGCCAATCCGCTCCCGGGCCGCGTGTGACCACCCGCGCGTTCGGGCGCGAACGGCGCTATCCAATCACTTCCGGATGGCGTTGACCCTTCTGGGCAGATGATCACCCTGGCGCCTGCCGGAGCATGGCACGTTCGCGCCCTGGCCCTCTGGCGACCCACCGCGAGTCCTCTTGCGGGTGAGAGGGTTGTGACCGAAGGAAATCGCTGTGGGAGGGTGTGGGGCAGGACTTGCGGAATCCCCACAAAAAGCCGGCAATTACGCCGGCTCTCCAGTTTCAGACGGATCGATGACCGATCAATGATGACCCGAGAACGGCACCAGCTTGCGCAGGGTGGACGGTGCGTGCGGCCACTTGGCGTCGGTCAGGTACGGATGGTTCGGATAGTTCAGTGCCAGCACCTGACGCGACTGGTCGGCCAGGGCTTTCTGATCGAGCGCCAGATAACTGCGGGAGAGAATCGCCAGCGCATCGCCGGCCTGCGGCGCCTGCTGGTAGTGCTCGATCACATACTGCGAGCGATCAGCCGCGGCGATGTAGGCCTTGTTGCGCAGGTAGAACTCGGCCACGTTGATTTCGAACTGGGCCAGCACGTTGCGCAGGTAGATCATGCGCTGGCGTGCATCGGCGGTGTACGCGCTGTCGGGGAAGCGCCGCGACAGTTCGGAGAAGTCGTCGAACGCCTGCAGGTTGTAGCCCTGGTCTCGCCGCGCTTCCGAGCCTCCCCGACCGATGTAGCGCTCGATCACGCCGCTGGTGCGATCGAAATTGATCAGACCGCGCAGGTAGTAGGCATAATCGACATGTTTGTTGGTCGGATACGTCTTGATGAAGCGGTTCACGGTCGACAAGGCATCATCCGGCTGGTTGTCCTTGTACTGCGAGTAGGCCAGATCGAGTTGGGCCTGTTCGTTGTACTCACCCGACGGGAAGCGCGCGATCAGGCGCTGGTAGGCCTTGCTGGCGGCAGCGTAGTCGGCATTCACCATCGAGGCATGTGCATTGTCGTACAGCGCGTCCACCGGCATGTTGTCGATGGTGTCGTGCTTCGACCTGAACATCGAACATGCACTCACCGACACCGCGAGCGCGAGCATGGCGAGCACCTTGAGGGCAGGCAATTTGGACATCGGCAGCTTGGACAAGCCCATTGATAGGCGCATAGGAATGAATTCAGATGTTTGAACGAAAAGGCATGATAGCCGAAACCGGCCGCGGCCCGCGGAGCGTGGCATGACCACGATCCGGCGCGAGGCCGAGGTGCCGCTGGCCGCCGCAGGACGCAGGTTCGACCAGGCTTTGGCCGAGATGTTCCCCGACTATTCGCGTTCGCGGCTCAGCGGCTGGATCAAATCCGGTGCGGTGACCCTGGATGGCGCACAGGCGCCGCCGCGGCAGCTGCTGCGCGGTGGCGAGCAGGTGCGGCTGCAGGTCGAGCTGGAAACCGAGGTGACCAGTGCGCCCGAGGACATCGCGCTGGACATCGTGCATGAGGATGAACACCTGCTGGTGCTGAACAAGTCGTCCGGGCTGGTGGTCCATCCCGGCGCCGGCAACCCGGCCGGCACCCTGCTCAACGCCTTGCTGCACCACGATCCGAAGCTTGCCGAACTGCCGCGCGCGGGCATCGTGCACCGGCTCGACAAGGACACCTCCGGCCTGATGGTGGTGGCGAAGACACTGCCGGCGTACACCGCGCTGGTCGATCTGTTGTCGCGCCACGAGGTGGAGCGCCAGTACGAGGCTGTGGTGCTGGGCACGATGGTCGCCGGTGGCACGGTGGACGAGCCGATCGGCCGCAGCATGGGCGATCGCCTGCGTCAGGCGGTGCGCGATGAAGAGGACGGCAAGCGCGCGGTGACCCATTACCGGCTGCGCGAGCGCTTCCGCGCGCACAGCTTGCTGCAGTGCCAGCTGGAGACCGGCCGCACGCATCAGATCCGCGTGCATTTGGCGCACATCGGCCATCCGCTGATTGGTGACCCGTTGTACGGCGGCGGCCTGAAGCTGCCCAAGGGCGCCAGTGCGGAACTGATCACCATGCTGCGCGGCTTTCGCCGGCAGGCGCTGCATGCCGAGAAGCTGTCGTTCATCCACCCGGTCAGCGGCGAAGCGTTGTCGTTCAGCGCCGAACGGCCAAGCGACCAGTTGGCCCTGATCGAAGCGTTGCGTGCGGATCTGCTCGAACACGGTTCGGAGCATTACTGAGTCGGACGGGCAGTGCCGCTGTGCGACGGGCTTCGTTTAAGCTGCGCTACTCCCGTTCCACGATTCCCCGCGACTCATGACCGATACCTGGATCTTTCCCGACTGGCCGGCTCCGCCGCGGGTGCATGCAGCCGTTTCCACCCGTCTGGGGCCAGGCCTGTCGGCGGCGCCGTTCGAACGCTTCAATCTCGGCCTGCGCAGCGGCGATTCGGCCGATGCGGTCGGCGCCAATCGCAGCGCGCTGCAGCAGGCGCTGGCGCTGCCGGCGTCGCCGCGCTGGCTGCGCCAGGTTCATGGCATCAACGTGGCCGAGCTGGGGCCGCTGCCCAGTGCGGACGAACCGCAGGCGGATGCTGCGGTATCCCGCATCACGGGCACCGTGCTTTCGATCCTCACCGCCGACTGCCTGCCGGTACTGTTCTGCGCCGACGATGGCCGCGAGATTGCCGCGGCGCACGCTGGCTGGCGCGGGCTGGCTGGTGGTGTGCTGGAGGCAACGCTGACCCAGCTGGAGACTTCACCTGCGCGGGTGCTGGCCTGGTTGGGGCCATGCATCGGTGCTGCCTCGTATGAAGTCGGGGAGGAAGTGCGTGCTGCCTTCGTCGACTGTCATGCGAAGGCGTCCACCTGTTTCGTGTCGACCCGACCGGGCCACTGGCGGTGCGATCTGGTCGGGCTGGCGCGGCAACGGCTGGCGTCTGCGGGGCTCACGCAGATCCATGGCGGCGGCTTCGATACGCTGGCCGATTCACGCTTCTATTCGTACCGCCGCGACGGTGCGCGCAGTGGCCGCTTCGCCAGCTTGATCTGGCTCGAATAGTCATGCGCCGGGCCGACCCGCGCTCCGTCGACATCAGCCTCACGCTGACAACCCGACTGTGAAGGGCGGCCACCGACGACGGAAGGCGAGCTGATCTTGAATCCCTGCATGTCGTCCGCATCTCGCAGGCAGTGGCGGACGCACCCGCCAGACTGATTTTCGGGGATATCGATATGCGGATGGACAAACTCACTTCGCGTTTCCAGCAGGCGCTGGCCGACGCCCAGTCACTGGCCGTGGGCCGTGACCACAACATGCTCGAGCCGGTGCATGTGATGGCGGCGCTGCTCAACCAGCAGGGCGGCTCGACCGCACCGATGCTGACCCAGGCGCAGGTCAACGTGCCGGCACTGCAGCAGCGCGTCAATGGCGTGCTCGAACGCCTGCCCAAGGTCAGCGGACAGGAAGGCAACATCAACGTCGGCAACGATCTGACGCGATTGCTCAACCTGACCGACAAGCTGGCGCAGCAACGTGGCGACCAGTTCATTGCCAGCGAGCTGTTCGTGCTGGCGGCGCTGGACGACAAGGGCGAGCTGGGCGCGGCGCTGAAAGCGGCCGGCGCGATCAAGCCGAATCTTGAGGCAGCGATCGAAAAGCTGCGCGGCGGTGAAAAAGTGCAAAGTGAAAACGCCGAAGAATCGCGTCAGGCGCTGGAGAAATACTGCATTGATCTCACCGAGCGCGCCGAGTCGGGCAAGCTCGACCCGGTGATCGGTCGCGACGAGGAAATCCGCCGCACGATCCAGGTGCTGCAGCGGCGCACCAAGAACAATCCGGTGCTGATCGGCGAGCCTGGCGTGGGCAAGACCGCGATCGTCGAGGGGCTGGCGCAACGCATCATCAAGGGCGAGGTGCCCGAGGGCCTGCGTGATCGGCGGGTGCTGGCGCTGGACATGGGCGCCCTGATCGCCGGCGCCAAATTCCGCGGCGAATTCGAGGAGCGGTTGAAGGCGGTGCTGAGCGACCTGTCCAAGCAGGAAGGCCGGGTGATCCTGTTCATCGACGAGCTGCACACCATGGTCGGCGCGGGCAAGGGCGAGGGCGCGATGGATGCCGGCAACATGCTCAAGCCGGCGTTGGCGCGCGGCGAGCTGCATTGCATCGGTGCCACCACGCTGGATGAATACCGCAAGTACATCGAGAAGGACGCCGCGCTGGAACGTCGCTTCCAGAAAATCTTCGTGGGTGAGCCATCGGTCGAGGACACCATCGCGATCCTGCGCGGGCTGAAGGAGCGCTACGCGGTGCATCACGGCGTCGAGATCACCGATCCGGCGATCGTCGCGGCAGCCACGCTGTCGCATCGCTACATCCCCGATCGCCAGCTGCCGGACAAGGCGATCGACCTGATGGACGAGGCCGCTTCGCGCATCCGCATGGAGATCGATTCCAAGCCGGAGGAACTCGACCGGCTGGAGCGTCGGCTGATCCAGCTGAAGATCCAGCGCGAGATGCTGAAGAAGGAGAAGGACAGCGAATCGAAACAGCGCCTTGCCGACCTGGAAACCGACATCGAGAAACTGGAGCGCGAGTTCTCCGACCTCAACGAGATATGGAAATCCGAGAAGGCCGCCTTGCAGGGCACCACCAAGATCAAGGAGCAGATCGAACAGGCGCATCAGGAGCTCGACGCCGCCCAGCGCCAGCAGGATTACGCCAGGATGAGCGAGATCCAGTACGGCAAGCTGCCCGCGCTGGAGAAGCAGCTTGCCGTAGCGCAGGCTGCCGAGACGCAGGATTTCAAGCTGGTGCAGACCCGCGTCACTGCCGAAGAAATCGCCGAGGTGGTGAGCCGCTGGACCGGTATTCCGGTCAACAAGATGCTCGAGGGTGAGCGCGACAAGCTGCTGCACATGGAAGACCAGCTGCACCAGCGCGTGGTGGGCCAGGACGAGGCGGTGAAGGCCGTATCCGATGCGATTCGGCGTTCCCGCGCAGGGTTGTCCGATCCGAATCGGCCGAACGGCTCGTTCCTGTTCCTCGGCCCCACCGGTGTGGGCAAGACCGAGTTGTGCAAGGCACTGGCCGAATTCATGTTCGACACGACCGACGCGATGGTGCGCATCGACATGAGCGAGTTCATGGAGAAGCACTCGGTGAGCCGGCTGGTCGGCGCGCCGCCGGGTTATGTCGGCTACGAAGAGGGCGGCTATCTCACCGAGGCGGTGCGTCGCCGGCCGTACAGCGTGATCTTGCTCGACGAAGTCGAGAAGGCGCACCCGGACGTATTCAACATCCTGCTGCAGGTGCTTGACGATGGCCGTCTTACGGACGGCCAGGGCCGCACCGTGGATTTCCGCAACACCGTGATCGTGATGACCTCGAACCTCGGCTCGCAGATGATCCAGGACGCGTCAGAGAGCAGCGCCGGTGGCGACGAGGAAGAGCAGTACACCCAGATGAAAGCGTCGGTGATGGGCGTGGTGCAGGCGCATTTCCGGCCCGAGTTCATCAACCGGCTCGACGAGCTGGTGGTGTTCCGCGCACTGGACAAGACGCAGATCCGTGCCATCGCCAGGATTCAGCTGAGCTACCTGGAGAAGCGGCTGGCCGAGCGTCAGTTGAAGCTGGATGTCAGCGACGATGCGCTGGCCTTGCTCGGCGATGTCGGTTTCGATCCGGTCTACGGCGCGCGGCCGTTGAAGCGTGCGATCCAGCAACAGCTGGAGAATCCGCTGGCCCGGCAGCTCCTTGAAGGACAGTTCCAGTCAGGCGATACGGTCAGCGTCGCGGCCGAGGGCGGGCACCTGGTTTTCCGGAAAAACTGAGGCGCTTCGCGCGGGGCGGTCGCCTGCCCATGGGCTGACCCTGTCGGTCGCGGTAACGGATGCCGCGGCCGACTAAAAGGCGAGCGACCTGGTGGCGATGGACGTCGCCAGGTGCACTGAATCAGCCGCTTTCGATCTGTCGGTTGCGTCGACGCAAGACTCAGCCGTCGAGGTCGAGCACCTTCTTGTCGCCGTCGCGGCGGCGCTGTTCCTTCTGCTGATAGCGAACCTCGCAACCATCGCGCTTGACCATCGCGCAGTCGAGGTAATCGGTGGCCTCGATCAAAGCTGCTCGTACGGCCTTGCTGGCCGGGGTTTTCTTCGAATGTGCGAAGTCGCCGCCGACGCCACCTCCCACGTATCCGCTGAGATTGACGCCGCCGCCCGAGCTGCGTCCCTCGACGGTGCGCGAATAGACCACTTCGGAGGTTTCCGCGTCGATCACCCGCAGGTCGATGGCGATATACGCCTCCGACTTGCCACCACCCACGCGGAAGCCGGCGATATTGAGGCCGCCGCCGGTATTGGAGGTGTCCTCGGTATACGCGCTGACGCTGCCGGTGATCAGGTACTGCGCGCCGGTGACGTTGCCGGTATGCGGGCTGCTGCCCGGGCGCATGCGGTAGGAACTGGCAAGGTCCTGCTCGGCCAGCACGGCACCGATTTTCTGTCGCTCGATCACCTTGAAGTCGCCGGTCGCACTCAGTTCGTTGCTGAGCACGTCGGCGAGCTGGTTGCCCACGTCCCCGTTCCACCAGTTGGCGGAGCTGGTCTGGTTGGTGAAGTCGATCACGGCGACGGTCATGGTGGGCGCTTCGCGGGCCATCGCGGCACCCGCCATAGTCAATGCCAAGGCCAGTGCCGCGCTGATCGCGGTTGCACGATTCACAGGTTTCATGAAATCCCCTCCGGTTGATGGTTGTGACACTGTCCCCAATCAGTTCCATTCAGCGCTGGACGCTGGCGCAAGTGCTGCCGTGATAACCCGTGTCCATGATCCCCTGATGCCGGATGGCGGGTGTCGCGCGAGTGGCAAAATGATGCCGCGCAAGCACTTGCGGATGCTGGTCGTGCCGGATCGGCATTGTCAAGTGACGAACCGCCGGGCATCGTTCTATGACGGTGGATGGCGCGCATTATCCGCAGCACGACGCGCTTGCGGCTGTAGGCGCGGGCGACACAAGTTGTCAGCGAAATCCGTCAGTGGATGGCGGCGACGATAGGCGAGCAAGGGCGATTGTCGAAACCGGTGACCGGAACAGCTAGCCGTGGAGTTGGTTGCCACCGCCAGCGGAGCGGGTGTGAGCTGATCCGCTGGCGACCGGATTTACCAGCGGTACGCCACCTTGCCGTAGACGTAGGCGCCGTTGTAGCCGAACGGTGCGTACACGGAATAGGGCAGCGTGCCGTTGTTGTTGCTGCCGGGAATCACTCGGTCCGGGTACACATCGAGCGCGTCATCCGCACCCACGGTGAACGTCCATTGCTGCAGGCTGTAGTTCACCGCCAGGTCGAAAATCCACTTGGGTGTGAACGTCTGGTCGAGCAGGGAGTTCGTCGCGTTGTAAGCGGTGTAGCGGCCATAGCGGGTCACGCTCCCGGTCACGCCCCAGTTGCCCACGTTGTACTGCTCGCTCAGGATCAGTTTGCTGCGCGGCGTGGTGTCGGCCAGCAGGCCCCTGATGTCGCGCCGATCCAGGCGATGGAAGGTGGCACCCAGTGCATCCAGCACCGCGGGGTTCGGGCGGACCTTGGTGACCTCGTTCTTGTTGTAGTTGGTGCTGATCGTCGTCTGCAGCGTGCCGGCATTGCCGAAATCGCTGCGGTAACTGGCCACAAAGTCGATGCCGCGGGTGCGCGTATCGGCGGCGTTGGTGAAGTAGGAGACGCCACTGTAATTGAGGTTGGCCACGCCGTTGGCCGCCAGATAGGCCTGCACCGCCGGGCCCGTGGTGGCGATGCTGCTCGACAGCACGATGCGGTCGCTGATGGCGATCTGGTAGGCATCGATGCTCAGGCTGAGGGCGTCGGTCGGGTTCCACACCGCGCCGATCGTGTAGTTACGTGATTTCTCCGGCTTCAGCGGCTCGCTGCCGAGCAAGCGGGCGACCTGGCTGTTCACCGGAACCAGTCCGGAGTTATAGATGCCGGCCGGTAACCCGAGCGAGTTGCCCGGTCCGAAGAACAGCGACGAGGTGGAGGAGTAGAACTGCTGGGCCAGCGACGGTGCACGGAAGCCGGTCGACGCACTGGCACGAAGAGCGAACGTGTCGGTGAAATCGAAGCGACCGGCCAGCGAGCCGGACGTGGTGCCGCCGAAGTCCGAGTAATTCTCATGCCTTACCGCAGCGGACACGCCGAGCTTGTCGGTGAGATTGGTTTCCAGATTCAGATACTCGGCGACATCGTGCCTTGCCAGCGAACCCGAATTCGCCGGCTGCCAGCCGGCAAACCCTTGGGCGCCACCCGCTGGAATGGTGGTGGTGTCAGGAATCGGATTGCCGCTGGAGGTGTAGTAGGACGTCAGGTCGCCGGCATCGATCGCATAGCTCTGGCGCAGGTATTCCGCGCCGAAGGCCACGGTCACCGGATTGGGTAGCCAGCCGACCGACACATCCTTGACGAGGTCGATATCGAACGATTGCTGCGCTGCCTTGAGGATGCCGTCATGGAACGAGGTCGGGCTGCTGCCGAAATCATTCAGGTAGGCAAGGTTGATACTGTTGAAGGTGGTATAGGAAACCCGGTTGCCGCCGTAGTTGCCGCTGACGTCCCAGCGCCAGCCATTCACCGTCCCGCGCAAGCCCGCCACCAGGGAGCGGTCGGTCGAGTTGGAATTTTCCAGCGGCAAATAACCGTTCGGGTAGATGTTCGCAATCAGCGGGCTACTGGGCGATGGGCTGTTGCGGCCGTAGCGGAAGAACGCCGGCGATGTACCGTCGCGATGCCCGAAGTGTCCGAATGCGTAGAACTGCACATCCGGGGTGATGTCGTACTGCGTATTGAGCAGCAGATTCTGGTCCCTTACCGCCGGATCACCTTCGCGGTAGTTCACGCCGAGTTGGGGAAAGCCGGGCCTCCGGTCGGGGCCGGCGCGATTGGTGTAGTCCTCGTGACCGCTCTGCGCCGCGATACGGAGCCAGCCCTTGTCATTGCCCAGTGGTATGCCGAAGTTGGCCGAGCCTTGCCACTGCCGGCCGTCGCCCGCCGAATACTGGCCGCCGGTGATTTCCACGTCGCCACCCTTCGCGCCCTTCTTCAGGATGATGTTGATGACACCGGCGATGGCATCGGAACCGTACTGGGCCGAAGCACCGTCACGCAGCACTTCGATGTGATCGATCGCGGAGACCGGAATCGTGTTGAGATCCACCGCCTGCGCGCCGCGGCCCAGCACACCGTTGGTCAGCAGGAGCGCGCCGGGATGCCAGCGCTTGCCGTTCACCAGTACGAGAACCTGGTCGGGCGACAGTCCGCGCAGCTGAGCGGGACGCTGCGTGTCGGCAGTGTCGGCGGCCGACGGGCGCGGAAAGGTCAGCGACGGGATGATCCGGGCAAGCGCGGTGGGAAGGTCGTTGGTGCCGGTCTGCTGCAGCACCTTGGCCGAGACCACGTCGATCGGCGTCAGCGAACTGCTTTCGGTGCGACTGTCGGAGCGGGTGCCGGTGACGATCACGGCACTCAGATCCTTGGCCCTGGTTGCCGGCGGCGCGCTGGTGTCCTGCGCAGCGGCATTGCTGGCCAGTGCCAGCAGCACGGCGGCAGGCAGCCACGCCAGAACGATCGGGTTGGAACGTTTGCTCATGGGGACTCTCCATTTCATGGGTTGCTGCGTCGCAGCAATTGCAGATTAGTGCCGTACCGTTACTTCGTCAATAGACGTCTATACGTCTATATGTCCAATTCGCCAAACCGAAACCGCGATCGACGGAATAGCCCGGACGCTCTCCTGATCGAAGGCTACTCGCGCGGTACGTTCGCCGCCACGCGCCATGTGGGACATTGAAATTCGCGCTAACGCGCCGATAATGGCCAGCTGCCAGCCCCTCGTTGGCTGGACTGTCCGGAGTTTTCATGCCCATCTACGAATTCGAATGCAGCAGCTGCGGTCATCGTTTCGACCGCCTGCAGAAATTGTCCGACACCGACCCGTCGATCTGTCCGGCGTGCGATGCGCCGCATCTGCGGCGCATGGTCAGCGCGCCGACGTTCCGGCTGGCCGGCAGCGGCTGGTACGAAACCGATTTCAAGAAGGACGGCGACAAGAAGCGCAATCTGGCCGAAGGCGGCAGTGTCGAGGCCAAGCCGGCGGCCAGCGCAAGCCCATCGACGGCGCCGCCCGTCGCAGCACCGGCGCCGGCGCCGGCGGCCGGCAAGACCGCCAGCAGCGACTGAATGGCGGCTGGCCGGGCGCGCGAGGCGATGGCCACGGCAAGCGATATTCAAGTACGGTTTGACTGCCTCGCCATCGCGTGGCATCAACTCGGGGATAGGCGCATGCATTTGTCTCACAAGATCCTGCTGGGTACGGTGGCGAGCCTGCTGGGTACCCTTTCGATGACGTTGACGTCGCCCGCGCAGGCGCAATCGGGGCCGGCGATCCGCTGCGAGAGCGTCGACGGTCGGTTCAACCGGTGCGCCGTGCCGTGGAACGATGCCGAACTGACCCGACAGGAATCGAAAGGCGCCTGCATCCGTGATCAGAGCTGGGGCGTTGACCGGCAGGGACTGTGGGTGGATCGCGGCTGTCGCGGGCAGTTTGTCGAGGCTCGTCGTGGCGGACGCCCCGGCTGGGATGATCGTCACGACGACCGCGGTTATCAGGGAGGCGACTCTCGGGGTGGACAGCAGGGCGGTTATCAGGATGGCGGCCAGGGTGGCTGGCGCCCCGGCCCCGGCTGGGACCGCCAGATTCGCCTGCAATGCGACAGCAACAAGAAGCGCTATCAGATGTGTCAGGTCGATGTCGGCAGGCGGGGGCGTGTGCAACTGGTGCATCAGATGTCCGACACACGTTGCACCGAAGGCTATAGCTGGGGCTGGAATCGCGCCGGAGTGTGGGTGAACCACGGCTGCCGCGCCCAGTTCCTGATCGATCGTCGCTGGTGACCGATTGCCGGCCGGCAGCTGGTGGGGCGTGCAGCCCCGCACTGCCGGCCGGAAGCCCGCCTGGCGGTACCGCGGTGGTAACATTCCGGGTCTTTTCCATCTGTTTCAGCCGCCCCGCGGCTCGCCCGGAGTTTCAAGCGCATGCGCACGCATTACTGCGGCCTCATCGATGAGTCGCTGATCGACCAGACCGTCACCTTGTGCGGCTGGGTCAACAAGATCCGGTTGCAGGCCCACGTCGCCTTCGTCGATCTGCGCGACCACGAAGGCCTGGCCCAGGTAGTGATCGAGCGCGACAACGAGGCGGCGTTCGCGGCCGCCGGCGACATCGGCAACGAATACTGCCTGCGTGTCAGCGGCACAATTCGCCACCGGGTGTCGGCCAACGACAAGTTGAAAACCGGCACGGTCGAGCTGCTGGCGGAGAAGGTGGAGATCCTCAACGTGGCGAAGGATCTGCCGTTCGCGCTGCACGAGAACCCGAACGAGGACATGCGGATGACCTACCGCTACCTCGACCTGCGCCGTCCCGAGATGCAGGCGATGATGCGCAAGCGCATCCGGCTGGTGCAGACCTTGCGCCGCTACCTCGACGAGCGCGGCTTCCAGGACGTCGAGACGCCGATCCTGACCAAGGCCACGCCGGAAGGCGCGCGCGATTACCTGGTGCCGAGCCGGGTGCATCCGGGTCAGTTCTACGCGTTGCCGCAGTCGCCGCAGCTGTTCAAGCAGATTCTGATGGTGGCCGGCTTCGATCGCTACTACCAGATCGCGCGCTGCTTCCGCGACGAGGACCTGCGCGCCGATCGCCAGCCGGAATTCACCCAGCTCGACCTGGAGTTCGCCTTCGTCGAAGAGAAAGACGTGCAGGATTTCGTGGAAGAGCTCATCCGCCACGTATTCCGTGAAGTGCAGGGCGTCGAACTCGATGCCGCGTTCCCGCGCATGACCTGGGCCGAGGCGATGCGTCGCTTCGGTTCGGACAAGCCCGACCTGCGCATCGCGCTGGAGCTGGTCGACATCGCCGACGCGGTAAAGCACGTCGAATTCAAGGTGTTTGCCGAACCGGCCAACGCGGCAGACGGCCGCGTTGCAGCGCTGCGCGTGCCGGGCGGCAGCACGCTGTCACGCAAGGACATCGACGGCCTGACCGAATATGCCTCGCGTTATGGTGCGAAAGGCCTGGCCTGGCTGAAAGTCGAGGACTTGGCCAAGGGCCGCGACGGGGTCAACTCGCCGGTGGCGAAGTTCCTCGACGACGTGGCGCTGGCTGGCGTGCTCAAGGCCAGCGGCGCACAGACCGGCGACATCGTGTTCTTCGGCGCCGGCAGCTGGAAGGTCGTCACCGACTTCATGGGCGCGTTGCGACTGAAGGTCGGCAAGGATCGCGGCCTGGTCGAGGACAGCTGGAAACCGCTGTGGGTCACCGACTTCCCGATGTTCGAATACGACGACGAGGCGCAGCGCTTTGTCGCCCTGCATCATCCGTTCACCGCGCCGAAGGTGGATGACGCCGCGCAGCTGCGCGCCGATCCGCACAATGCGGTGAGCCGCGGCTACGACATGGTGTTGAACGGCAACGAGATCGGCGGCGGCTCGATCCGTATCCACCGGCCGGAAATGCAGAGCACGGTGTTCGACCTGCTCGGCATCGGTGCCGAGGAGGCCGAGATGAAGTTCGGGTTTTTACTGAAAGCTCTCAAATTCGGCGCGCCACCGCATGGCGGCCTCGCGTTCGGCATCGACCGCATCGCGGCGCTGATGGCCGGCACTGAGTCGATCCGCGACGTGATCGCGTTCCCCAAGACCACCAGTGCGCAGGATCTGATGACCGACGCACCGTCCATGGTGAGCGACGCGCAGCTGAAGGAGCTGCATGTGCGCGTGGCGGCTGGCAAGGAGACTGTCGGCTGATCCGCCGACAGTTCCCCGTGCGACCTTCCGGCAACGCGCCATGAGCGAGCACGTGATCCTGCTGCACGGCCTATGGATGCGCGGCTTCGCGCTGTCCATGCTGCACCGTCGGCTGATCGAGGCGGGCTTTCGCGTGCACCGCTTCGATTACCTCAGCGTGGCGGCCACCCAGCAACGCATCCTCGATCGACTGCAGGCGCGCATGACCGCGTTGGCGACGGAGGCCGATGCGGTGCATCTGGTCGGCCACAGCCTCGGCGGCCTGCTGGCCTTGCGTGCCTGCCTCGATGCCAAGCTGCCGCCCGGCCGAATCGTCTGTCTGGGTTCGCCATTGAAGGGCAGTGCTGCCGCCCGTGGCTTCGCCGCCTGGGGCCGCGGTGGCGAAGTGCTGCTGGGGCACAACCGTGAATTGCTGGAGCAGGGTTTCGAGCGCTGGGACGGGCCGCGCGAAGTCGGCATGATCGCCGGCCGCATGCCGCTCGGTCTCGGCGCCATGCTGGGCCGTTTTGCCGGTGAGCACGACGGCACCGTGGCGGTCGAGGAAACCCGACTGCCCGGTCTGACCGCCCATTGTGTGGTCGAAGCGAACCACACCGGGCTGCTGTTTTCCGCCGAAGTCGCCCAGCTTGTCGCCCGTTTCCTGCGTCAGGGCCGTTTCGAGGCCAATTGAGCGGCACGACCTGCGCTCTTCCGCCTCATGTCGGGATTCCGGCACGCGATCCGAAATCAGGTAAAATTCCCGGTTCGTTCATCTGATCCGAGTGCAGGCACTGTCATGGGTAGAGGCCCGTCCATCGAAGGTCGCAAGAATGCCGAGGACGCCAAGCGCGCCAAGGTATTCACCAAGCTGATCCGCGAAATCACCGTCGCCACACGTGCCGGTGTCGCCGATCCGGCGGGCAATCCGCGGTTGCGTTCGGCGGTGGACAAGGCGCTGTCGGCGAACATGACCCGCGACACCATCGATCGCGCGATCAAGCGCGGCTCCGGTGCCGAGGGCGGCGCCGACATGCATGAGCTGCGCTACGAGGGCTATGGCCCGGCCGGCATCGCGTTGATCATCGACTGCGTCACCGACAATCCGGTGCGCACGGTCGCCGACGTGCGCCACGGGCTGACCAAGCACGGTGGCAACCTCGGCACCAGCGGCTCGGTGGCGTTCCAGTTCAGCCGTTGCGGCGAGCTGGTGTTCGCCACGGCGGGCGACGCGGCGCTGGAAGAGAAGATCCTCGAGGCTGCACTGGAGGCTGGTGCGGACGACGTGGTGAATGAAGCGGGCGAGAGCAGCGTGCTGTGCACGCCGGAAAGTTTCGAGGCGGTGCAGCGGGCGCTGGTTGCCGCTGGCCTCCATCCGTCGCGTGCCGACGTGGTGATGCGGCCGGCCAATCGCGTGACGATTCCTGCCGAGGCACAGGAAACCCTGCTCGATCTGATCGACTGGCTGGAAGAGCTCGACGACGTGCATGAGATCTATCACAACGCCGTGCTGCCGCTCGAGGCTGCCGAATAAGTCGGAAGGCCAATGCCTTTCGCATCGCATCCCAGATGACCCGAATTCTAGGCATCGACCCGGGCAGTCAGCGCACCGGCGTGGGCATCATCGACGTGGATGATGCGGGCAAGCTCACGCATGTCTTTCACGGTGCATTGGTAGTGGCCGGCGAGGCCACGTTCCCGTTGCGCCTCAAACGCATCTTTGACGAACTGTGTGACATCATCGCCGCGCATCAGCCGGCCGAGTGCGGGATCGAGCGCGTGTTCATGGCGCGCAATCCCGATTCGGCGCTGAAGCTGGGGCAGGCGCGTGGCGCCGCGATTTGTGCGGTGGTCAGTCGGGGGATCGTGGTGCACGAATACGCAGCAACCGAAGTGAAGCAGTCCGTGGTCGGCAGCGGCCGCAGCGACAAGACCCAGGTGCAGCACATGATCGGGGTACTGCTCGGCCTCAAGGGGCCGCTGCAGGCCGATGCCGCCGACGCGTTGGCGATCGCGGTGACGCATGCGCATACCCGCGCCAGCCTGGCCCGTGTCGGCATCCCGCGCGCGGCCTGGAGACGGCGCCGATGAATGCGTTGTCGACAAACAACACAGAGAGACGCCGCCGATGATCGGGCGTCTGCGCGGCATCCTGATCTCCAAGCAGCCGCCGTCGCTGCTGGTCGAAGTCGGTGGCATCGGTTACGAAGTCGAGGCCCCGATGTCGACGATCTATGACTTGCCGGGTATCGGCAAGGAAGTGATCCTGCTCACCCATCATGCAGTGAAGGAAGACAGCGTGACGCTGTACGGTTTCCTGCACGAGAGTGAGCGTGCGCTGTTCCGCAACCTGCTCAAGGTCAGCGGCATCGGCGCAAAAATCGCGCTGGCGGTGCTGTCCGGTGTGTCGACCGATCACTTTGCGCGACTGGTGCATGCGGGCGATGTGGTGGCGCTGACCAAGATCCCCGGCATCGGCAAGAAGACCGCCGAACGCATCGTGGTGGAACTGCGCGACCGCCTCGACGGCCTGTCCGGCCTTCCGGGTGCCTCGATGCATGCGGCGGGTGCGCCGCTGGATGCGGCCGGTGAAGCCACCGTGGCGCTGCAGCAACTGGGTTACAAGCCGGTTGAAGTCACCCGGCTGGTGCAGAAGGTTGCCGCCGAGGGCGACACCGCCGAGGCCATCATCCGCAAGGCGCTGCGCGCGGCGCTCGGGGGTTGATCGTGAATCAGGAAGACATGCGCGGCGAACCGTCGGCAGAGGCCCGTCGTCGACTGACGGCGCTGGCGCTGGGCGCGATCGGCGTGGTGTTCGGCGATATCGGCACCAGCCCGCTGTACACCATGAAGGAAACGCTGGGCACGCATGGCATGACCCCGACGCCATCGGCGGTGCTGGGCGTGCTGTCGCTGGTGTTCTGGTCGCTGATCATAGTGGTGTCGTTGAAATACGTCACCTTCGTCATGCGCGCGGATAACAAGGGCGAAGGCGGCATCATGGCGCTGATGGCGCTGGCGCAGCGGTCGGTGAGTGGTTCGGCGCGGGCGCGTTGGGTGCTGGCAGCGTTCGGCATTTTCGGCGCGGCACTGTTCTATGGCGACGGTGTGATCACACCGGCCATTTCGGTGCTCGGTGCGGTGGAGGGCCTCGAAGTCGCCGCACCCGGACTGGGCAAGTACGTGGTGTGGATCGCGCTGGCGATTCTGCTGGGCATGTTCGCGGTGCAGCGGCATGGCACGCACAAGGTCGGCAAGGCGTTTGCGCCGGTGATGACGCTATGGTTCGTGGTGCTCGCCGTGCTGGGTGCGCGCCAGATCATCGCCAACCCGCAGGTGCTGTACGCGATCAATCCGTGGCACGCCGTGCGCTTCTTCATCAGTCATGGCGATACCTCGTTCATCGCGCTGGGCGGCGTGGTGCTGGCGCTGACCGGCGCCGAGGCGCTCTACGCGGACATGGGCCACTTCGGCAAGAAGCCGATCCGGCTGGCCTGGTTCGGTTTCGTGCTGCCGTCGCTGCTGCTGAATTACTTCGGCCAGGGCGCGCTGCTGCTGAGCAATCCACGTGCTATCGAGAGCCCGTTCTACCTGATGGTGCCCGAGTCGCTGCTGTACCCGATGATCGCGTTGTCCGCCTGCGCGGCGGTGATCGCCTCGCAGGCGGTGATTTCCGGCGCGTTCTCGATGACTCGCGAGGCGATGTCGCTGGGCTACTCGCCGCGCATGGCGGTGGTGCATACCTCGCGCGAGATGTCCGGGCAGATCTTCGTGCCGTGGGTGAACCGGCTGCTGATGGTGCTGGTGATCCTGGCGGTGCTCGGCTTCCGCAGCTCCGACAACCTTGGCGCCGCCTATGGCATCGCGGTGACCGGCACGATGACGATGACCACGCTGCTGGCACTGGTGGTGGCGCGCAAGCGCTGGAACTGGAGCTTGCCGGCAGTGATCCTGGTCGGCGTACTATTCCTGATCATCGACCTGGCGTTCTTCGGCGCGAACCTGCTGAAGATCGCTCGCGGCGGCTGGTTCCCGCTGGTGCTTGGCGTGGTGATCTTCACCGTGATGACGACCTGGCGTCGCGGCCGTGAACTGGTAGTTCGCGAGATCAAGCAGTCCGGGCTGGCACTGCAGCCGTTCATCGAGAACATCGCCGAGCACCCGCCACTGCGTGTGCCGGGTACGGCGGTGTTCCTCACCGCCAACCAGCACGCGGTGCCGCACGCGCTGCTGCACAACCTCAAGCACAACAAGGTGCTGCATGAGCGCAACGTGCTGCTGACGGTGGAGATGCTGGAAACGCCGGTGGCCGAGGCCGAGGAGCGTATCGAGATCACGGCGCTGGAAGGCAACTTCTTCGGGCTGGAACTGCGTTTCGGTTTTGCCGAGGATCCCAACATCCCACAGGCGCTGTCGATGTGCGCGCGCGAAGGGCTCGGCTTCGACATGATGGACACCACGTTCTTCCTGTCGCGCGAGAACATCGTGGCCGATGCCCGCCGTCCCGGCATGGCGCTGTGGCGCGACAAGCTGTTCGCGTTCCTGTCGCGCAATGCGATGCCCGCCACGGCATTTTTCCAGATTCCCGGTAACCGGCTGATCGAGCTAGGTGCGCAGGTCGAGATCTGATTCGGTTTTGCAGGAGCCCGCTTGCGGGCGATGCTTGAGAGTTCTTCGCCGCGGCTGAAGAGAGCATCACCGCGCAAGCGGGCTCCTGCATGTGCATGGCGGGCCTGCCATAATGCCGACATGACTGACCACCGCATCATCACCGCTGCCGCCCAGCTCGACGACGACGCGCTGGAGGCCACCATCCGGCCGAAGCGGCTGGCCGAATATCTGGGTCAGCAGGCGGTGCGCGAGCAGCTGTCGATTTATATCGAGGCGGCCAGGAAGCGCGGCGGAGCGCTGGATCACGTACTGATCTTCGGGCCGCCCGGCCTGGGCAAAACCACGCTCAGTCACGTCATCGCCAACGAGCTTGGGGTCAACCTGCGTTCCACTTCCGGCCCGGTGCTGGAGCGCGCAGGCGATCTCGCGGCGCTGCTGACCAATCTCGAGGCGAACGATGTGCTGTTCGTCGACGAGATCCATCGGCTGTCGCCGGTGGTCGAGGAAGTGCTGTACCCGGCGATGGAGGATTTCCAGATCGACATCATGATCGGCGAAGGCCCGGCCGCCCGTTCGATCAAGCTGGACCTGCCACCGTTCACCCTGATCGGCGCGACCACCCGCGCCGGCATGCTCACCGCGCCGTTGCGTGACCGCTTCGGCATCGTGCAGCGACTGGAGTTCTACACCGCCGACGAGCTTGCCGCGATCGTGCGGCGCGCGGCGCGCATCCTCGGCATCGTCTGCGCGCCGGAAGGGGCGCAGGAGATCGCCCGCCGTTCGCGCGGCACGCCGCGCATCGCCAATCGCCTGTTGCGTCGGGTGCGCGATTACGCCGAGGTGCGTGCCGGTGGCGAGATCACGCTGGCGGTGGCGCAGGCCGCGCTGGACATGCTGAAGATCGATCCGGAAGGTTTCGACGAGCTGGATCGACGCCTGCTCAGCTTGATCGTCGAGAACTTCGACGGTGGCCCGGTCGGCGTGGAATCGCTGGCCGCCGCGCTGAGCGAGGATCGCGGCACCCTGGAGGACGTGGTCGAGCCGTACCTGATCCAGCAGGGTTACCTGGTCCGTACCGCTCGTGGACGCATGATCAGCGCCAAGGGTTGGCGTCACCTCGGGTTGACGCCGCCGCCCCGACAGTTGCAGCCGGCTGACCTGTTCAATGCCGAGCCCGACGATGTCTGAGTCGCTCTTCAGCTGGCCGGTGCGGGTGTACTGGGAAGACACCGATGCCGGCGGTGTGGTCTATCACGCCGGCTACCTGCGTTTCATGGAGCGTGCTCGCAGCGAGTGGATGCGCTCGCTCGGTGTCGACCAGATGGCGTTCAAGCAATCTACCGGACTGGCCTTCATGGTGCGCGACATGCACATCGATTTCCTCAAGCCAGCCCTGCTGGATGATGAACTGTCGGTAACGGTTGAAGTCAAAGAACGGCGCGCAGCCAGTATCCTGTTCACCCAGACGATCACGAAGACCGACGGCAGCTGCCTGATTCGCGCGCAAGTGCGGGTGGCCTGTGTGGATCTTCAGCGCATGCGCCCGGCACCGATTCCTGCCGACCTGATTCCCGAACCTGCACTCTAGACAACGCAAGCCAACTGGCGGAGAACCTTCAAGCAATGAACGGTGGACTGAACATTTTTTCGCTGATCGCGGATTCGAGCGTGCCGGTACAGCTGGTGCTGCTGGTGCTGCTGGTGTTCTCGTTCCTGTCATGGGTGATCATCATCCGCAAATACACGCAGACCAAGGCGGCAATGGAGGATGCCGAGGCGTTCGAAGAACGCTTCTGGTCCGGCGGCGACCTGGCCCAGCTGTTCCGCGAGGTCAGTAATCGCGGCGGCAGCAACGGCGGCATCGAGAACATCTTCGAGTCGGGCTTCCGCGAATTTGCCCGTCAACGGCAGCGCAAGACGAACGACACGCGCAGCGTGATCGAGGGTTCCGAGCGCGCCATGCAGGTCGCCGGCACGCGCGAGATCGGTGCGCTTGAGCGCAACCTGGAGTTTCTCGCCAACGTCGGTTCGATCAGTCCGTACGTGGGTCTGTTCGGCACCGTGTGGGGCATCATGGGCGCGTTCCAGGGTCTGGGCGAGATGAAGGACGTGACCATTGCGGTGGTTGCGCCGCACATCTCCGAGGCGTTGATCGCCACCGCGATGGGCCTGTTCGCGGCGATTCCGGCGCAGTGGGCGTATAACCGCTACGCCACCAAGGTCGAGCGGATCGCCTCGCGTTATGACGTGTTCCAGGAGGAGTTCTCCTCCGTGCTGCAGCGGCAGATCCAGACCGACGACGTAGCCTGAGCGGAGTAGCAGCCATGCGAACCTCCGGGCGCCAGCGGCGCTACAAGCTCAAATCCGAGATCAACGTCGTGCCGTACATCGACGTGATGCTGGTGCTGCTGATCATCTTCATGGTCACCACGCCAATGATGAATTCCAGCGTCGACGTGCAGCTGCCGCAGGCGAATGCCAAGTCGCTGCAGCAGAAGAAGGATCCGGTGCTGGTCTCGGTGCTGCAGGATGGCCAGCTGTACCTGACTCTGAGTGGCGCCAAGAAGGAATTGGTCGACGAGGACACGCTCAAGCTCAAGGTCGGCGCGTTCGTGCGCGAGAACCCCGAAGTCAGCGTGCTGGTCGGTGGCGACGAACGCGGCGCCTACGGCGGCGTGTTCAAGGTGCTGGCCGATCTGCAGCAGGCCGGCGTCGCCAAGGTGGGTTTGATGGGCCAGCCCGAGCAAGGCAAGAGCACGTCCAATGGACGAAAGTAAGGCGACGCCGAAGGCGGTCGTACTTTCCGCCATCCTGCACATCGGCATCGTGGGGTTTCTGTTCCTCGCGATCCTGCCGTGTTCGAGCTACGAAAGCGCCTTCGAAGCGCTGCATCTGCCGGCGTGGATGAATCCGATCACCTGCTCGAAGCCGCTGGAGCTGCAGGGCCAGATCATCGAGGCGACCCTGATTGGTCCTACCGGCAGCCCGCCGCCGAAAGCCGTGAAGGCCAAGCCGATCCCCGATACCGTGCCGCCACCGCCGACCGTGCCGCCGCCCACGCCGCCGCAGCCCGACACCCCTGTGGTCAAGGCGCTGCCGCCTCCGCCCAAGCAAGTCGACGTGGTGGAGCAGGAGCGCGTGGTCGAGGATGCCGCGCTGAAGGCGGAGAACGCCAAGAAACTGCAGGAAGAAAAGGAGCTTCAGCGCCAGTCCGAGCTGGACGCGCAGGCAGCCAAGAAGAAAGAGGAAGAGAAGAAAAAGATCGACGCGCTGTTTGCCAAGATGGACGCCGCCTCGGCCCAGACCAAGCAGCTCGACAACAAGGCCAAGCAGGCCAAGCAGCAGATGGAAGACCTCAAGAATGCGCAGGACGACGGTCAGCCCGACTTGCCTGCCGCTGCGCAGCGCCAGACCGGCAACAACAGCCAGAACAGCAATCTGGCCGACGAATACGCCGCGGCCATTCAGAATGCGGTCACGCCGAACTGGCTGCGGCCGGATAACATACCCGCTGTTGCCTGCCAGGTTCACATCGTGCAATCACCCGGCGGTGATGTGATGAGTGCCACCGTGGATTCCAGCTGCCCCTATGACGATGCCGGCCGGCGTTCGGTCGAAAATGCGGTGCTGCGAACCAAGACCCTGCCGTACAAGGGTTTTGAAAGCGTGTTCCAGCGCAACCTTACCTTCACCTTCAGGCCGCAATGATCAAGCCCATGCGCAAACTCAGCTCAAGCTTCGCCGTCATTCTGCTGGCCGTCGCGGCATTGCTCGCCGGCCCTGCAGCTGCCCAATCCTTGAATGTCGACATCGTCGGTGGCGTAAAGACCGCCACCCCGATCGTGGTAGTGCCATTCGCCCAGGCCGGTGGCGCACCGCTGTCCACCGACGTCGCCGATGTGATCCGCAACGATTTCAATCGTTCCGGCAAGTTCCGTTCGCTGGCCAAGAGCGACATCGTGGAATTCCCGGCCAGGGGTGCGGACATCAAGTTCGCCACCTGGCGCCTGCTCAAGCAGGACTACATCACTGTCGGTCGCATCAGCGACGCCGGTGGTGGCATGTTGCGGATCGAATACGAGCTGTGGGACGTCAACAAGCAGCAGAGTCTGCTGGCGCAGGCGTTCACTGTGCCGGCCGGCGATCTGCGTGGCGTGGCGCACCAGATCGCCGATCAGATTTATGAAAAGATCACTGGCGTACGAGGCGCGTTCTGGACCCGGATTGCCTACATCACCGCCGTCGGGCTGGGCAACAACACGACCTATTCGCTGCTGGTGGCCGATTCGGATGGCTACAACCCGCAGGTGGTTGCCCGTTCGAAGGAGTCGCTGCTGTCGCCGTCGTGGTCGCCGGATGGCAGGAAGATCGCCTACGTGTCGTTCGAGAGCGGTAACTCGAACATCTATGTGCAGGACATCACCACCGGTTCGCGCCAGCTGGTGGAGTCGCATCGCAAGGGCATCAACGGCGCACCGGCGTGGTCGCCCGACGGCAGCAAGCTGGCCGTGGCGCTGTCCTACGTCGGCAATCTCGAACTGTTCGTGCTCGATCTGGCCAGCCACCAGGAAACCCGGCTGACCAACAGCCTGTCGATCGACACCGAGCCGGTCTGGGCGCCGGACGGCCAGAGCATCTACTTCACCTCCGACCGTTCCGGCCGACCACAGATCTACCAGGTCGCAGCCAGCGGTGGCTCCGCCCAACGGGTGAGTTTCCAGGGCCAGAACAACGCCGAGGCTTCGGTCAGCTACGACGGCAAGCAGATCGCGATGGTGCAGGGCAACGGGAACGTGTATCGTATAGTTGTCATGGATCGCAGCCTGGGTGACCAGGTGCGACCCCTCTCGCCGGGTCCGATCGACGAATCCCCGAGTTTTGCACCAAATGCCAGCATGCTGCTGTACGCCGCTACCGAAGGACGTCGCGGCGTGCTGTATGCCGTGTCAGCCGATGGTCTGGTCCGCCAGCGCCTTGTACTTTCCGATGGCGATGTGCGCGAACCGGCTTGGGGTCCGTACCGGCAACGTTGATTTTTTTCATGCTGCTGCGCGCAAGTGCGGCAGCGTGATGCCCAGGGATTGGGCCCGAACAGCGCCTGTCGGCGCGTTTCGGTTTCCGGCGGTGACGCATTGCTGCGCCATCGCCAGTCAGAACGGTCGCGCAGCGGTATGCACGGCCGGTCTTTCAAGTGTCAAAATAACAGCCGGTTAACCGGCGTCAGCTGTCCCGTAATCCCAATCGTCATCGTTTGTCGGAACTCAACTCGTTAAGGAACGTCACCATGAATAAGACCGTTCGCGTCGCCCTGGTTGCCCTGCTCTGCGTAGGCGCGGCCGCTTGCTCCAAGAAGCAGGAAGTCAAACCGCAGCCTGCCATGGATCAGACCACCCAGACCCAGACTCAGGCGTCGGATGGCAAGTACACCCCCGCCGATCTCGATACCGATGCCTGCCTGCGTCAGCGCGTCGTGTACTTCGATTTCGACAAGACCGAAATCAAGCCGGAATTCCAGCAGATCATGGCGTGCCACGCCAAGTACCTGCAGGATCGCCCGACCTCGCACATCCGTCTCGAAGGTAACACCGACGAGCGCGGCACGCGTGAGTACAACTTGGGTCTCGGCGAGCGTCGTGGCAATGCCGTTTCCAGCGCGCTGCAGGCAGCCGGTGGTTCGGCCAGCCAGCTCGAGACGATCAGCTACGGCAAAGAGAAGCCGGTGTGCCGTGAGCACAACGAGGATTGCTGGGGCAAGAACCGTCGCGTCGAGATCGTCTACACGGCGCAGTAATGATGAAGCGACTGGCTAACAGCTTTGCAGCCAGGATCAGCATGGCGGGCGCGATCGCGTCCGCCATGCTGTTCGCGTTTCCGGCATTCGCGCAGGACTCGCGGCTGAGTCTCGCCGACCGTGTCACGCGGCTGGAGCAGCAGGCACAGAACAAGGACCAGTCCGGTATCGGCATGGTCAATCAGATGCAGCAGCTGCAGGCTCAAGTGCAGCAACTGCAGGGTCAGCTCGAGGAGATGCAGCATCAGATGCAGACTCTCGAGGACAAGAACAAAGCCCAGTACGGCGACCTCGACTCCCGCTTGGGACGTCTTGAGGGCGGCAATGCGGGCACAGGCGCCGCGGCTGTCAGTGGTGCGCAGGCCCAGCCAGGCCAACCGACCACTCCGGCAAGCAGCGCCGCGACACCCACGGCGAAAAACAGCGCAGCGGCTCAGCCGGCCGCAGCCCAGCCAGCCGTAGCCGGTGCTGCCGATCCAGCCGCGGCTCAGGCTGCCTATGACGTGGCGTTCAAGGCTATCCGCGCGGGCAATTACGTGGAGGCATCACGCAATTTCCGCAGCTTCATCCAGCAGTACCCGAATCACCCGCTTGCGCCCAACGCCTGGTACTGGTTGGGTGAGTCTTACTACGCCACGACCAATTATCCGGTGGCGCTGGAGTCGTTTCAGCGGCTGCTGAGCCAGTTTCCACAAAGTGACAAGGCACCCGATGCGCTGCTCAAGGTCGGTTACAGCCAGCTCGAGCTCAAGCAGAACGGTGCGGCCAAGGCGACGCTGACGAAGGTCACCACCCAGTACCCGGGTTCCAAGGCAGCCAGCCTGGCCCAGGAACGCCTGCAACGCCTGCAGCAGTCGGGCAACTGAGCGCGTAACGATGAGCGGCGATGACGCACGCGTGGCGTCCACCACGCCTGCAGCGGTTGTTGCGGAGCGTTTGCGCATCACCGAGATATTCCACTCGATCCAGGGTGAGGCCGATGCGATCGGCTGGCGTACCGTGTTCGTCCGCCTCACCGGCTGCCCCTTGCGCTGCGTCTGGTGCGACACCGAGTATTCGTTTTACGGTGGTGACTGGCACGCGATCGAGGACATCCTCGCCGAAGTTGCATCACACGGCGCAGGCCACGTCTGCGTAACCGGCGGCGAGCCGCTGGCGCAGAAACGGTGCCTGATCCTGCTGCAGAAATTGTGCGACGCCGGTTACGAGGTATCCCTGGAAACCTCCGGCGCACTGGACGTTTCCGCGGTCGATCCGCGCGTGCACAAGGTGATGGATCTGAAGGCACCGGATTCGGGCGAGAGCAGGCGCAACCTGTGGTCGAACCTCGATTGCCTGCTCCCGCACGACCAGATCAAGATCGTGATCGCCAGCCGCGGCGACTATGAGTGGGCGTGTAGCATGTTGGCCGAACACGCGTTGGCGGATCGCTGCATGGTGTTGTTCTCGCCGGTACATGGCGCAGTGCAGCCGCGCGAGCTGGCAGAGTGGATCATTGCTGACCGCTTGCCGGTACGGTTTCAGATGCAGCTGCACAAGCTGCTTTGGAACGACGCTGCCGGGCACTGAGCGGCCGTTACAGCAAGCCACGTTTGATTGCGCGCCGGCCTGTGTTGCCGGTGGCGTTTGCGGCCGGTGACCGGTCACTTTTGTGTGGAATACATCATGTCTCAAAGCACGTTGCGCAAGGCTGTCGTATTGGTTTCCGGTGGCATGGATTCGGCTGTCACCATCGCACTGGCACGCGAGCAGGGCTATCAGGTGCATGCATTGAGCGTGGCCTATGGTCAACGGCACAACTCGGAGCTGGCAGCTTCCGACCGGGTGTCGCGCATGCTCGGCGCAGTGGAACACAAGACCGTCGGCATCGACCTGCGCAGCATCGGCGGTTCGGCACTGACGGCCGATATCGATGTTCCGCTCGACACCCTCGACAGCGGCGACATTCCCGTGACGTATGTGCCGGCGCGTAACACGATCATGCTGTCGATCGCGTTGGGCTGGGCCGAGGTGCTTGGTTCCAGCGACATCTGGTGCGGAGTCAACGCGGTCGACTACTCCGGCTACCCGGATTGCCGTCCAGCCTTCATCGAGACGTTCGAGACCTTGGCGAATGTCGCCACCAAGGCAGGCGTCGAGGGTGCGGGCATTCGCATCCACGCGCCATTGATGCGCATGAGCAAGGCCGACATCGCCCGCGAAGGCCAGCGCCTCGGCGTGGATTTTTCAGCCACGGTCAGTTGCTACCAGGCCGACGGTGATGGTCAGGCGTGCGGTCATTGCGATGCCTGTCGATTGCGCGCGCAGGGCTTTCGCGAAGCCGGCCTGGCCGATCCCACGCGGTATGCCTGAGATTGCGGGACGTTGTTGCTTGTGCCGCTGTCGCCCAGCCCGTAAAATTGTCCGCTTGAGTTTTGCAATGATGGGTCGTTAGCTCAGTTGGTAGAGCAGTAGACTTTTAATCTATTGGTCCCGGGTTCGAATCCCGGACGACCCACCAGTTTTCAGAGCGCCCGTCGGGCGCTCTTTTTTTGCCTGCCGTGGGCAGGCATCCGGCTCAGCGGTCGCTGCTGGCGGCGGTCCAGACCGAGATCAAGGTAGTGCGCAATTGCTGCGGCGAGACCGGTTTGTACAGCAGGGGAATTTTTGCCGCGATGATTTCGCGCAGACGATCGATGCGGGTTTCGCCGGTGATCAGCAGCCGGGCGAATGGTTTTTCGCCGTCGCGCTGGTAGTAGTGATCGAGTGCGGCAAACACATCGAGCCCGCGTTCACCGTCACGCAGGCTCAGGTCGGAAATTACGATGTCGGCGGGGCCTGGCCACTGCTCGATGGCCTCCAGCGCCTGTAGCCGATCCTCGGCCACTGCCACGTCGCAGCCCCAGCTGCGCAGCAGGAAGCGGATGCCGGAAAGAATCGCAGGATCATCGTCCAGTACCAGCACGCGCCTGCCGACCAGGTTCGTGGGCAGGTCGTCGTCAAGGGGGGCCAGCTTCGACTGCGCGTCGGTCAGCGGTAACTGGAAATGGAATACGCTGCCCCGGCCCAGCCTGGATTTCACCAGCACCCGGGTATCGAGCAGTTCCGCCAGGCGTTGCACGGTGGCCAGCCCCAGCCCCAGGCCGGAATGCGAGCCGTCGCTGAGCCCGGCGTCGAGATGGTCGTCGATGCGGTAAAACTCGTCGAACACGCTCGACAGATGCTCCGGCGCAATGCCACTGCCGGTGTCCCACACTTCGATGCGCACGCGACCGTCACCGCCACGCCGCGCGCCGACCACCGCGCCACCATGGTGGGTGAAGCGCAAGGCATTGCTGACCAGGTTGTTGAGTATCCGGGTCAGCATGATGCGGTCGCTGCGTACCCACCGGCTGGTCGGGTGTGCGTTCAGTCGCAAGTTGCGCTGCTCGGCCACCATGCCGAAATTGCGGTTGACCTCGGCGAAGACCTCGTCGAGCGGGAACTCGCTGATCTCGACTTGGACCGCGCCGGTTTCCAGCCGCGAGAGATCGAGAAGCTCGCTGAACAGGTGATCGAGCGATTGCACACATTCCTGGATATGGGCGATCCGGTCCAGTCGCTGCGGATCGTGTTCGTCCACTGCCAGTGCGGAGGAGAACAGGGTCAGCGCATAAAGCGGCTGGCGCAGATCGTGCGAAGCGGCTGCCAGGAAGCGCGATCGGGCCACGCTGGCCGCTTCGAGCGCGGCATTCTTTCCGGCCAGTTCCAGCGTGGCCTGTTCGATCTGTCGCTCCATCCCGCGCTGCACATCGAACAACGCTGCTGCCGCATGGTTGAAACCTTGCTGCAGGTCGCCGATCTCGGTGCGGTCGGTGACTGTCACGGCAACCTGGCGATCGCCTCGGCCGAGCTGGCGCACGGCGCCGGCCAGGTGAACCAGGGGTGCGCTGATCCAGCGTGCTGCCTGCCAGCCGATCACGCCTGCAATGAGCAGACTCAGCAGCAACGCGAGCAGTGCGTGGCGCTGGCTCGCATGCTGTGCGGCGATCGCATCGTGCAGGCTCACATCCACCAGCACCGAGCCAAGCAGGGCATGGTCGGGCTGATCGCTGTCGACGACATCGCGCACCACGGTAAGGATGTCGTGCTGACTGTTGCTGTCGCCGGATTCACGATGGTCGGCGAGGATCTCGCCGGCGGTCGTGCGGATCTGCACGCGCGTCACATGCGGCAGGTCACCGATCGAATCGGCGATGCGCAGCAACTCACGCAGTTGCATGTTGCGCAATGGCTGCACGCAGACCGAGGCGGCTTGTGTCGCAATGGCGTCTGCATTGCTTTGCGCCATCTGGCGCAGGTTGTCCAGCTGGCGCTGGGTCAGCAAGGTCACCAGCAGGGCCGCCGTGATCAGCGTGGGCACCATCGCGACGAAGGCAAGACGCTGCATCAGCGATGTACGCTGCCATAACCGCGTGGGCCAGGAGTTGGTCGCCTTGTCCATTCGCCCGGTATCTCCCCCCAGCATCACCCCTTGCGCCGACGCGCCGGAGTCAGTCCAGTTTCGTCCATCCACGCCGTGCGCCGCTGTCATGGATGCCGCACAACACTAGCGCGAAACGGACGAATTGACAGCTGCCGGCAACCGTGTGACGCGGGATCAGTCGATGTGCCTGCCGGTTTGCCGGTAACGGCGGGTGAGGCGCCCGATCAGCAGCGGCAGCAGTGCCAGCAGTGCGATCGCGCCCAGCGGCAGCAATACGCTGCGGTGCATGAACAAGGCGACGCCGAAGCTGTCGCTCTGGCTCATCGCATCGCCCAGCCCGGCGCCGATCGACGTCTCGAAGATCAGCGTGATGGTGCCGCCGAGCCAGCTGGCACCCAGAAATAGCCACAACGGACAGCGCAGCCAGGCCAGTGCGACTGTGACGGCACCGAATGGCACTACCGGGACAAAGCGCAGAAACAGGGTGTAGCTCACCGGATGTCGCTCAAAACCCAGCCGCAGCCGTGCCACGATCGCCGGCGGCTGCCGGCTGCCGGCGCCAAACGCGTAGCGGCTGGCTAGATACAGGATCAGCGAACCCAGCGTTAGCCCCACCGACGAAGAGACGGTGGCATCGACGGCCCCGAACGCGAAACCGCCAGCGAGAATCACCACGATGGTGCCGGGAATGCCGGTGGATACAGTCAGGGTCAGCAGGCCGACATAGGCCAGTCGGCTCAGCCAAGGGTGCGCGGCGATCTGCGCGTGCAATTCGACCTGATGCACCACCAGCTGCCGCGGGGTCAACTGATCGAGCGAGCCGGAGGCAAACAACACGATGCCTGCCAGTATCAGCAGGACCAACGGCAGCGCGGCGCGCCAGCGGCTCAATACGTTGGACCACTGGCGCCGTAACTGGCGAGCACGCCGCGTGCCTGATCGCGCAGGATGTCGCGGCGCACGACGATGTGGCGGCGTTCCAGTTCGCCGATCCAGTCGGCTGGCAACGGGCCTTCGTCGAATTCGGTGAGTTCCTCGACGTCCTCGGCACGGGCGCCGATCAGCAATTCGTCGATACCTGCCCACACGCTGGCGCCATAGCACTGACAGCAGGGTTGCGAACTGGTTGCCAGCACGTAATGACCGCCGTCTTCGTTCAGCCGATGCCGGCTCAGCCGCGCCTGCGCGATCATGATCACCATCATTTCGGCGTGCGCGACCGAGCAGCTTTGCGGCACCACGCGGTTCACGCCAACGGCGACCAGCCGGCCGCTGTGGCTGTTGAATACGGCGGCGCCGAACGGGCCACCGCCGCTGCGCTCGACATTTTGCCGTGATAGCTCGATCGCCAGCCCGACCCGTTCCTCGTCGGTCTGGTAACGCCGGTTGCTGTCGGCAACATCGCCGATCCACGGTGGCAGGGTCAGATGGATTTGCAGCGGCAGCATACGCTTGCTCCGTTCGTCGGGCGGGCCGTTACTGGCCAGCCTGTTTGGTCCATGCGTCGCGCAGCGTCACGGTGCGATTGAACACGGGGGCGTCGGCGCGATGATCGATGCGGTCGGCCACGAAATAGCCCAACCGCTCGAACTGGAAGCGCTGCTCCGGCGCCACGCTGGCGGCGGCCGGCTCCAGCCATGCCCGTACCACGCGCTTGGCCTGCGGGTTGACGTGGTCGAGCCAGCTCTTGCCTTCTTCGTCGCTGTCCGGCGCGGCCACGCTGAACAGGCGATCGTAGATGCGCACCTCGGTGGCGACCGCATGCTTCGCGCTGACCCAGTGAATGGTGCCCTTCACCTTGCGGTCGGCACCGGGCATGCCGTGGCGGGTTTCCGGATCGAGCGTGCAATGCAGCTCGGTCAGGTTGCCGTCGGCGTCCTTGATCACTTGTTCGCACTTGATGATGCCGACGCCGCGCAGGCGCACTTCGCCATCCGGCTTCAGGCGGTGGAAGCCCTTCGGCGGCACCTCGGCAAAATCCTCGCGCTCGATCCACAGCTCGCGCGCAAACGGCACTCCGCGCGTGCCGAAACTGTCGTCCTTCGGATGGTTGGCGAAGGTCAGCGTTTCCTCATGGCCTTGCGACAGGTTGGTCAACACCAGCTTCAGCGGATCGAGCACCGCCATGCGGCGCGGCGCGGTGGTGTCCAGGTCCTCGCGGATGCAGCCTTCCAGTACCGCGTAGTCGATCATGCTGTTCTGCTTGCTCACGCCTACGCGCTCGATCAGCAGGCGCAGCCCGGCCGGCGTGAAGCCGCGTCGACGCAGGCCGCGCAGCGTGTTCATGCGCGGGTCGTCCCAGCCATCCACGAAGTTCTCGTTCACCAGCTGCGCCAGCTTGCGCTTGCTGGTGATGCAATAGCTGAGGTTGAGCCGCGAGAATTCGATTTGCCGCGGCTTGGCCGGCACCGTCGGCAGGCCGGCATCGAGCAGCGGCTGCCACAGTTCGGGGTGGTTCGGCAGGTCGACCTTGTCGACGAACCAGTCGTACAGCGGCCGGTGATCCTCGAACTCCAGCGTACACAGAGAATGGGTGATGCCTTCGAGCGCATCGGACAGGCAGTGTGCGTAGTCGTACATCGGATAGATCGGCCACGCGTCGCCGGTGTTCTGGTGGGCGATCTTGCGGATGCGGTAGATCGCCGGGTCGCGCATGTTTATGTTGCCGGCGCTCATGTCGATCTTCGCGCGCAGTGTCTTCGCACCGTCGGCGAATTCGCCCGCGCGCATGCGGCGAAACAGGTCGAGATTCTCCGCCACGCTGCGCTCGCGGTACGGCGAGTGTCGTCCGCCAGCAGTCAGCGTGCCGCGATACTCGCGCATCTCCTCGGCGTTGAGGTCATCGACGTAGGCGACGCCATCCTCGATCAGCTTGATCGCCGAGCGGTAGAACACCTCGAAATAATCCGACGCATGGCGCAACTCATGCCATTCGAAACCGAGCCAGTGCACGTCGTCCTTGATGCCCTCGACGAACTCCGGATCTTCCTTGCCCGGATTGGTGTCGTCCAGGCGCAGGTTGCACCAGCCGTTGAATTCACCCGCAATGCCGAAGCTCAGGCAGATCGCCTTGGCGTGGCCGATATGCAGATAGCCATTCGGTTCCGGCGGGAAGCGCGTGTGAACCGCATGGTGCTTGCCTGCAGCCAGGTCGTCGCGCACGATCTGCCGGATGAAATCCTGATGTGGAGCAGCCTGATGCACGGCGGTCGCTGCCTGAGTAGCGGGTGCAACGGCGGGATTGTCGGTCGACATCGGGTAAAGCTCGCAGGCGGTGGCGGAAACGACCAGTTTACCTCGTCGCTGTCATCGGGCGCAGCGCGGCGCTGATCCGCCATGGCGGCCCCGGGCCATCGCTTGCTCCGTGCCGGTGCGCGGGTTAGCGTGCAGCTCATGCATATCGTCTATCGAGCCGAAAATCTGTTCGATGCCCATCTGGTCAAGGATGCGCTGGAGGCGGTGGACATTCCGGCGTTCATTGCCGGCGAATACCTCACCGGTGCGGTGGGCCAGCTGCCCGCGATGGACTACATCGCGGTGATGGTGCCCGAATCGAGCCTCGCCGTGGCCCAGGGCATCGTGGGCGAAGTCGAAGCCCGGCTCAGCGAGGCGCGGTTGGCGATCCAGGACGACGACCTCTCCGCCGATCCGCTGACCGCACCTTGCTGATCGCTGCGGCCACGCCGATACCCCGCTTGCGACACCTACGAGGAACCTCATGCAAGATTTCGCCGCACTGATCCGCGCCGTGCCGGATTTCCCCAGCCCCGGCGTGATGTTCCGTGATGTCACCCCGTTGCTCGCCGATGCCGGCGCCTTCGCCCGTTGCATCGATGCACTGGCGGAGCCGTGGCAGGGCAGCGGCGTGCAGGCGGTAGGCGGTATCGAGGCGCGCGGCTTCATTTTCGGCGCGGCGCTGGCGCAGAAACTGCACGCCGGGTTCGTGCCGTTGCGCAAACCCGGCAAGCTGCCGCCGCCGGTGGTGTCGGTGGATTATCAGCTCGAATACGGCAGCGACCGACTGCAGGCACAGCGCGATGCGCTGAAGCCCGGCGAGCGGGTGTTGCTGGTCGACGACGTGCTGGCCACCGGCGGAACCTTGGCGGCGGCACGGTTGCTGGTCGAACAGCTGGGCGCCGAATTGGTTGGCGCCAGCGTGGTCATCGAGCTGCCCGGACTGCAAGGGCGGGACCGCTGGCGAGGCGACAAACCGTTGCATAGCCTGTTGCGTTATTGACCCGCACCGATCGCTTGCGCCATCGGCCATGGCGTAGCCATGGGCGCAAACCGAGCCGCTGCAAAATTCGCCGTGACGCTTACGGTGCCACCACGCCGATGCTCTCCACATAGATCAACTCGCACGCACCCGCGCCGGTATCGTCACGCGTCATCGAGGTGTTCCAGTGCCAGCCGTCGCGGCGGCTGGCGTCGACCAGGAAGCCTTCGATATGGACGACCTGGCCTTGGCGAACCTGTTCGAGTTCGCGCTTCACACCGGCATCGGCAGGGATCATGTGCATGTTCGCGCTGGAGGTTTCGATCTCGCGGCGCGGGATCGGAAACTCGTTCACATGCCAGTAGTAGAAGCGGCCGGACTGGGTAATGTCGATCTTTGCCAGGATGTCGGTGTCGGACATGCGGCCCCAGCCCAGCGCGAGATCCTCGGGGACCAGATCGGCATCGGCGCTCCACGAGTAATCCTTGCGCGACAGCACGCGTGCGGTGATGTCGAAATGTGCGCGCGTGGTCAGCGTGACATCGCCGCGCTGCAGCTGCGTGCCGGGGTCGAGGTCGACCTGTTCGGGCACGTCGGCTGCAAGCACGCCGGGCAGCGGGTGCAGCGGACGGTGTCGCCAGTGCGATAGCGCACCCACCATCACCAGCAACAGGACAGCACCGATCAGTAGCTTGCGCATGCTCAGCGGGAAATCGTTGCCGGGGTGGTCGCGGTATGGGGATCCAGCAGATCGGCGGGCAGTTGCCGGAGCACCTCCGCCAGGCGCTTCAGGAATCCGTCCATCGCCGAACTCTTGCGCCAGACCATCGCGATGCGCCGGCTCGGTGGGTGTCCCTTGAACTCGATCAGGTGCAGGTTCTCCACCGGCGCCACCGGCGGCTTCACTGCGGTGACCGGCAGCAGGGTGATGCCGACGTTCGCGGCCACCATCTGCCGCAGGGTCTCCAGGCTGGTGGCACGGAAACCGCTGCGCTCGCCCGCGCCGGCCATGTGGCACACCTCCAGTGCCTGGTCGCGCAGGCAGTGGCCATCCTCCAGCAGCAACAGGTTCTGGTTGGACAGATCGCTCAGTTTCAGCTGGCCCTGCTTGTGTGCCAGTGGGTGTGCTGACGACACCGCCAGCAGGAACGGCTCCTCGAACAGGAACTCGCTGTGCAGGCTGTCCTCATGCAACGGCAGCGCGAGGATGCCGGCGTCGAGCTTGCCTTCGCGCAACAGGCGCAGCACCGCCTCGGTCTTTTCCTCGACCAGCAGCAGCTCCAGCTTGGGAAACGCCTTGCGCACCAGCGGCAATACATGCGGCAGCAGGTACGGCCCCAGCGTCGGGAAAATACCCAGCCGCACCGTGCCCGATTCCGGATCGAGCGTGCGCCGTGCCACGCCGCGGATCTGCTCGATCTCGTTGAGCACATCACGTGCGCGACTGGCGATGTCGCGACCGACCTCGGTCAGCAGCACCTTGCGCGGCGTGCGCTCGACCAGCGGCACGCCGAGCTCGTCTTCGAGCTTCTTGATCTGGGTGGAAAGGGTCGGCTGGCTGACGAAGCAGGCCTCGGCGGCGCGCCCGAAGTGCCGGTGCTCGGCCAGGGCGACCAGATACTGGAGATCGCGAAGGTTCATGGGTCACTCGTTGCCATAGGCTTGCGCTATGGCCTGGATGGTAACAATCAATTGGAGCAATACAAGCGTGGGTTCTATTGTGCTCACACGTTTTGCTCGCAACACCCCGCGCGTCGGAGTCCCCTCCCTCTCCCCGCCGGCGCGCGGGTCTTCCCACGGCGACGAAGCTCACTCCGTCGCCGTTTTTTTGCCCGGATTCCCTCGGGCTGATTTGTTGACCGTGGCCGCGTCACGGTCGCCAGGTCTGCGTACCTGTGCCTTCTGGCACTGGGTCGAAAGTCACCCCGCCCCTAGCGTTGGAGTTCTCCACTTTCAGGGAAACGCCCCATGCGCCGTCTTGTCCGCCCCCTCCTGCTTACTGCGCTCGCCACTTGTTGTGGCGCGGCGTTCGCCGCTACCGCCGATCAGGCGCCGCAAGGCCGGCTGCCGGGCTGGGCCGTACCGCAGTCGTACCAGCTCGCGTTCAAGGTCGATCCGGCGCAGCAGGATTTTTCGGGCACCACCACGATCAAGGTCAAGCTGACCCAGGCGTCCGACCATTTGTGGCTGGACGGCGCCGAGCTGAAGGTGTCGAAGGTGACCATCACCGACGCCGCCGGCAAGGCGCACGTCGGCAAGTACGTCAGCGTGGAGCCGAAGGCCGGCGTGGTGCGGGTGGATTTCGGCAGCACGCTGCAGCCGCAGCAGCTGACCTTGAAGTTCGAATACACCGCGCCGCTCAACGCGCAGTTGCAGGGCCTGTACAAGGTCACCGCCAAGGGCCAGCCGTATGCGATGACGCAGATGGAGCCGATCAGCGCGCGCTTCGCATTCCCCGGCTTCGACGAACCGGGCTTCAAGACCCCGTTCGACCTCAGCATCACCGTGCCTGACAGCCAGGCGGTGGTGGCGAACACCGACCAGGTGAAGGAGCAGGCCGCCGGCAAGGGCTGGAAAACCGTGACGTTCGCGCAGACCCTGCCGTTGCCGACGTATCTGGTCGCGTTCGCGGTCGGTCCGTGGGACATCGTGGCCGGCCCGGACATTTCGCCGGATGCGTACCGTGCCAAGCCGCTGAAGCTGCGTGGCGTGGCCGCCAAGGGCGAAGGCCACCGCATGCAGCACGTGCTGGGCGAGACCCCCAGCATCATCCATGCGCTGGAGAACTACTACGGCTTCGGCTATCCGTTCGGCAAGCTCGATCTGCTGGCCGCACCGGACTTCGAGGCCGGTGCGATGGAGAACCCGGGCCTGGTGACGTTCCGCGACTGGCTGCTGCTGCTGGACAAGGATTCGCCGGCGCGCAACGTGCAGGGTTCGTTCAACGTCACCGCGCATGAGTTGGCCCACCAGTGGACCGGCGACACGGTGACCACCGAATGGTGGAACGACATCTGGCTCAACGAAGCCTTCGCCACCTGGATGCAGCAGAAGGTCACCATGGAAGTGCACCCGGAGTACCGCGCCGATCTCGATCGCGTGCGTGGTGCGCAGGGCGCGATGAGCAACGACAGCCTGGTCAGCGCGCGCAGCATCCGCCAGCCGATCACCGGCAACGGCGACATCATGACCGCATTCGACGGCATCACCTACCAGAAGGGCGCCGGCGTCATCGCCATGTTCGAGAACTACGTGGGCGAGAAGACGTACCAGAAGGGCATGCGCGCGTACATCCAGAAGCAGAAATTCGGCAACGCCACCGCCGATGACCTGGTCGCGGCGATCGCCACCGCCGCCGACAAGGGCGATGCGTTCAAGCATGCGTTCAAGAGTTTCCTCGACCAGTCCGGCGTGCCTTATGTGACGACCAGGCTGGAACAGAAAGACGGCAAGACCGTGCTGCATCTGAGCCAGAGCCGCTACCTGCCGATCGGCAGCACCGGCGATGCAAAGCGCATCTGGGGCGTGCCGGTGTGCGTGCGTTACGGCACCGCCGCCAACGGCAAAGATAAAGCACAGTCCAGTAAGGTCAGCTGCGACATGCTCGATCAGGCCACCGGGTCGATGGTGCTGGCCGGTGCCAGCAACCCGACCTGGGTGATGCCGAACGCGAACGCCAGCGGCTATTACCGCTTCAGCCTCGGCAAGGCGGCCCTCGCCGGTCTGGTGAAGCAGGTCGGCAAGCTCAGCGATGCCGAACAGCTGGCCTACGCCGATGCGGTCAATGCCAGCTTCCGTCATGGCGACCTGGACGCCGGCGACGTGCTGACCGCGCTGCAGCCGCTGACCGGTTCGAAGATCCGCGACGTGGCCACCGCGCCGCTGGATCAGGTCGGCTGGATCTATCGTCACGAAGCCACCACCGATGCGCAGCGTGCCCGTCTGGCCGCATGGGCAAAAGCCGCCTACCTGCCGCGTCTGGAGCAATTGAGTTACCAGCGCAAGGCGGGCGAGCCGGAGGAAGACTCGCTGATGCGCAGCGAGCTGGCCGGTAGCCTCGGCTTCGGCTTCAAGCTGCCGGAAGTTCGCGCGGCCCTGCTCAAGCAGGGTGAAGCGGCGCTCAAGCCGACGGCGGACGGCCATCTGAACCTGGCCGCGGCCGATCCGGACCTGCTCGGCGATGCGCTGGGCATGGCCGTGCAGGAACACGGCAAGAGCGCGGTCGATGCGTTGATCGCCGAACTGCCCAAGACCAGCGATCCGGCCCTGCGCAACGGCATCCTCGGCGGCCTGGCCAGTGTGGAAGATCCGGCGCTGACCGAGCAGGTGCGCAACTTCGCGCTGACCAAGCCGGTCAAGGTCGGCGAGATGGCCATGCTGCTGCGCGCCGGCCGTGACACGCTGGCCCAGCGCGATGCGATGTGGACGTGGTTCACCGCGCATTACCAGCAGATCCTCGATCGCACCGGCAGTTTCTCCGGTGGCCGACTGCCATCGCTGGCCGCTGGTGGCGGTTGCACCTCCGCCGAGGGTGATCGTCTGCAGGCGTTCTTCAAGCCGCGTCTGAAGGATGCCGCCGGCATCGATCGTGGTCTGGCGCAGACCAGCGAATCGATCCAGCTGTGCAGTGCGCTCAAGGCCAAGCAGGATGCGGGTGCGATCCTGCGGTAAGCGCGAAGAAGGGACGTATGTACGCCGGCACGTGGAACGTGCCGGCGTCGTGCTGATAGGAGCAGTCAATCCGCCCCTGGTTTTCTCGGACCACCAACACGCTTCGCATGATCGGGGTTGCCATCACCGCCTCGAACAGCCGAGGCCTCAGCTCGCCACGACGACGTCCTTCGGCACGTTGGCATCGATCCAGCTGATGATGAACACCTCCAGTGCCACACGTTGCGGCACGTCGATACCGACCCGCACGAATGCAGCGGTCAGAAGAGCAGGATCGGGAGCCACCTCACTGTCCGGATGGGCTCCCTCACGAGTGCCCGGATACCGCGTGCGGTACGTAGTGTTCTTCCAGCGTTTCGATTTCCGTCGGCGTCAACGACAACGAAAGCGCCGCCATCGCATCGTCCAGGTGCTGCGCTTTCGAGGCGCCCACGATCGGCACGGTGACCCACGGTTTGCTCAGCACCCACGCCAGCGCCACCTGCGCCATCGGCACGCCGCGCGCGGCGGCAACGCTCGCCACCGCATCCACCACCGGACGGTCGGCATCGGGCGCCCGATACAGTGTCTTGCCGAACTCGTCGGTCTGCAGGCGCTCGCTGTCTTCGCCCCAGGCACGGGTGAGGCGGCCGCGGGCCAGCGGGCTCCAGGGGATCACCGCCACGCCCGAGTCCTGGCACAGCGGCATCATCTCGCGCTCCTCCTCGCGGTAGAGCAGGTTGTAGTGGTTCTGCATGCTGACGAAACGGGTCCAGCCGTTGCGCTCGGCCACATGCTGCGCCTTGGCGAACTGCCAGGCGTACATCGACGAGGCACCGATATAGCGCGCCTTGCCAGCCTTCACCACGTCGTGCAGCGCCTCCATGGTTTCCTCGATCGGCGTGCGCCCGTCCCAGCGGTGGATCTGGTACAGATCCACATAGTCCGTACCGAGGCGGCGCAGGCTGTGGTCGATCTCGGCCATGATCGCCTTGCGTGACAGGCCGACCGCGTTCGGGCCGGCATGCATGCGCCCATGCAACTTGGTTGCCAGCACGATGGCATCGCGCTGGCCGTGCTCCTTCAATACGCGGCCGACGAATTCCTCCGAGGTGCCGTCGGAATAGATATTGGCGGTATCGAGAAAGTTGATGCCCAGGTCCAGCGCCCGGCGGATCAGCGGCCGGCTGGCGTCCTCGTCCAGCGACCACGGGTGCGCGCCACGATCGGGCACGCCATAGGTCATGCAGCCCAGGCACAGACGCGATACTTCGAGGCCGGTGTGGCCAAGCTTCACGTATCTCATGGCGTGACTCCCGCGCAGAAGAATGGCTCCAGGAATCATACGCCGGGCCGTGCAGGCGCACTCGGCACCTGCACCTGCCCGCATGGCTCACTGCTCTACGCGAAGAGACAGCAACTTGGGCGTCGAAGGCGCACGAAAACCCTAGCTTCGATGCAGAACTGCGTCCGAATTAATTGCCTCCGTTCCCTTGTCTGTCTGCTGGTGGCCTAGATTGGCTATGTCAGTAATGGAATCGACAGGAAGCAATCTGCAGGAACCGGGTCGGATCGATTCGTTCTTTTCCTTTACGTGGCACACCAGCCTCGAACAGCCGGTAAACCAGTCGATGCTCGCGATCGATGCGACGAGACCACCAGCCCGTCAGGTTGCTCTTTAAGGGCTCAGGCCTTCCGATTCCAGTGAACGGTGACTTGCATATGTCTTTGATCAGGGCATTGATTCGGTCCACTTGGGAGGAATCATGTTCTTGCCAGTAGACGTAATCTTCCCAGGCTTGCTTGGTGAAGCACACATCGTCCGTGATGATTTCCCTAGCCATTAGCCACGGGCCTTGGTCTTTTGAGTGACACGTGGCGAGGGCAATTTTACTTCCTCAAGCATTAGGCGGCTGCGACTATCGCTGGGGCTGAGGTACTGGACGGCCACTGCTCGAGACTTGGGTTTGACCGCCTTATCGACCTTGTTGGCAAGCGCTGAGGCCGTCAGTGAGTTGTTTCCACTCGTGCTCTTGTTACGAATGGATTTCTCAGAACCCGCGCGGGTCGTCTTGCCAGTCGCAGTCGGCGCCTGTGGGACAGGTGCAGCCCCACCGAAGTCCTCCGGGCCAAGCACACGTACGCTGGGGAACGCTGCATGGGCCTCGGCAAGACTTTCAATTAACCACGAGGCATTGGCCGGCGTGCTGAGCAAGTACATCGTCTCCTCGATGGCACTGTAGTCGTCGAGTGACATTACGACTGCGTCGCCGGCGTCCCTGCGTTTAATTAGTGTGACCGTATGATCAGCCACCACCTCGTCGAGCAACTGTTTGAGGTTGCTTCGAGCATCGCTGAAATTCACGGTTCGCATGAGCCTTGTCCTCGGAACTTGTACAAAATTACGTACATGTGAGTCTAAGGCAGGTCGTGAACTGTGGCAATCGGGGGCCAGAAGCATTCAGTGATTCATGAAGGAAAGCCCTTGGGGATGGCCGCTTTGTTCCAGAAGGTGGTTCACTTTGAACCTTGCACATCCGCCCCCACCCGCAACACCAACTTCCCCCGATGGCTCCCATCAAACAACCGATTGAGCACCACCGGCGCGTTCTCCAACCCATCTGCCACCGTCTCCTCCGCCTTCAACTTCCCCTCACGAATCCATCCACCCAACGCTTGCACCGCCTCCCGCGTCTTCGTGTAATCCAGCACCAGAAACCCCCGCATGCTCAACCGCTTCATCACGATCACACCGAAGTCGTCGCTGGGGCGTTCGCTGCTGTTGTAGCCGGAGATCAACCCGCACAGCGCGACGCGCCCGCCGATGACCATGCGTGAGAGCACTGCACGCATCACCTCGCCGCCCACGTTTTCGAAGTTCACATGCAGGCCATCCGGCGTGGCGGCCTTGAGCTGCTGCTTGAAGTCCGCCGCCTTGTAATCGACGGCGGCATCGAAACCGAGTTCGTCAGTGAGGTAGCGACACTTGTCGGCGCCGCCGGCAATGCCGACCACGCGCGCACCCATGATCTTGCCGATCTGTCCGGCGATGGAACCGACCGAACCGGCCGCGGCGGAAACCACCAGGGTTTCGCCAGGCTGCACCGGGGCGATATCGGTCAGGCCGTAATAGGCAGTGACACCGCTCATGCCACAGGCGCCGAGCAGGGTGGGCAGCGGAATGCCGGGATCGGCGGGCAGGCACACGTAGCCCTTGGCGCTCTCGTGCAGGACCAGATAGTCCTGCCAGCCAGTGACGCCCTGCACCAGCTCGCCTACCTGGTACTGCGCCGAGCGCGACTGCACCACGCGGCCGAGGCCGAGTGCACGCATCACTTCGCCGATCGCCACCGGTGGCAGGTACTGCGGGATGTCGCGCATCCACACCCGATTGGTCGGATCCATCGAGAGGTACAGCACGCATACCAGCACCTCGCCATCTTTCAGCTCGGGTACGGGCTGCTCGATCAGGTCGAAATCCTCGCGCCTGACCAGGCCTTCGGGACGGGCCTTGAGGCGCAACTGGCGATTGATCAGGGGCATGCGGTTCACCGTGATGAGGAAGCGAGGTAGATCGCATTCCACTATACGGCGCCGTCGTTATCGGCATGTAACCCCATTGTGTCGCCGGCTGCGTTGAATCAGTGATCGGAATTGTTTCGTGCCCGGAGACCCGGGACCACAACCGTAGGCGGGCATGGCTGTGTGCCTGTCGTGTTCCACTTACACTGTGCCGGCCGCACGGCACACAGGGAGAACTGCATGCTCGCTCGAACGTTCGGACTGCTGAGTCTGTGGCTGCTGTTTGCCACACCGTTGCCGGCACAGGATGTACCGCCGCCGTTGCGCGACTGGCAGGGCTGGGTACTGCACGATGTGCCGCAGCATGATTGTCCGTTCCTCGCCAATCAGATGCCCGGTGCCGGCAGCCATCAATGTGCGTGGCCCGGCCGCCTGACCCTCGACGCCGGCAAGGACGGTGGCCGTTTCAGCCTGGATGTGCACGTGGATGCGCCGAGCTGGGTGGCATTGCCTGGCGACGAAAGGAACTGGCCACAGCAGGTCAGCGCCAACAAGCAGACGGCCACGGTGCTGCAGCGCGCCGGTGCGCCGATGCTGTGGCTGACACCGGGCGACTACCAATTGAGTGGCACGTTGCCATGGACTTCTCGCCCTGCACGAGTGCGTGTCCCGGCCATGATCGGATTGGTCACGCTGAGTGTCGATGGTGCGGCTGTTGCGCGCATCGAACGCAACGGTGATCAACTCACCCTCGGCGAAGCTGCCGCGGCACAGCGTGCCGCCGATGCACTGTCGTTGCGCGTCTATCGCCGTCTCGAAGACGGCCTGCCGGCCACGTTGCAGACGCAATTGCAGCTCGATGTCACCGGCAGCGCTCGCGAGCAGTTGCTGGGGCCGGCATTGCCGGACGGCTTCGTCGCCACCGCGCTGACCGGCGATCTGCCGGCACGGCTGGAGAATGATGGCCGCCTGCGCGTGCAGCTGCGGCCGGGACACTGGACGATCACGCTCGCCGCCCGCAGCGTCGCGCCGCTGGGCAAGGTCGCGCTGAAGTTGCCGGCCACGCCGTGGCCGCAGCAGGAAGTCTGGAGTTACGCCGACGACACCGGCCTGCGCAGCACGCGCGTGGAAGGCCATGCCACCGACGCGGCCCAGGCTGGTGTGCCGTCCGAGTGGGGTGACCTGCCGGCCTATGCACTGGATGACGGCACTGGTCTGGCGATCGAGCAGGGCACGCGCGGCGACGAAGGCGGCAAGGGCGACCAACTGCATTTGCAGCGTGAGCTGTGGCTGGATTTCGACGGCGTCGGCCTCAGCGTTGCCGATCATCTCACCGGCGAGTTGCGCCATCACCAACGGCTGGACGTGCCGGCGCCGTGGCAGCTGCAGCGTGCCGCACAGGCTGACGAACCGCTGCTGATCACCAAGGGTGCCGACGATCGCAGCGGCGTCGAGCTGCGCGAGCAGCAGCTCGACCTCGATGCCGGCTTGCGCCTCGCCAGTTATGGCGGCGCGATCCCGAGTGCGGGCTGGCAGCTGCCGCTGGAAGGCATCCAGGCCACCTTGCACCTGCCTTCGGGCTACCGCTTGCTCGGTACAGTCGGTGCCGATCGTTCGCCCGATTCATGGGTCGCACAATGGAGCCTGCTCGATCTGTTCGTGGTGGCGCTGATTGCGCTGCTGGCCGGCCGTCTGCTCGGCTGGCCGTGGGCACTGCTGGCTGCCGGTTATCTCGCGCTGGCCCAGCACGAGAACGCCGCGCCGCTGTGGACACTCGCCGGCACGCTGGCGCTGGCATTGCTGCTGCGTGCCTTGTCGGAAGGTCGCCTGCGCTCTTCTGCGCGTATCGGTGCATTGACGGTTTTTGCGTTGGTCGTGCTGTGGACGCTGCCGTTCGTTGCGACGCAGCTGCAGTACGCGTTGCATCCGCAGCTGGAAAAACATCCGGTGGACAAGATGGTGCAAGTGCAATACATCCAGCCGGCGCCAGCATTGCCACCTCCACCTTTACCGCCTCCACCGCCCGGGTCGCCTGTGGTTTCAGAAATGAGTACCAATGCCGCCGTTGCCTCCGTGGAGGATCAGTCGAGCGAGACTGATGCTGCAACCGAAAAAGGTAAGCTTAGTGGGATCGTCGTGTTGGCCTCCTCGTTGAGGAGGCCTGAGCAAGACAGCCGCGCGTTGATTCAGGCTGGCGCAGGCATGCCGCACTGGGATCAGGGCAACAATTATCGACTGGGCTGGTCCGGGCCGGTGACGGCGGATCAGAACACGCGACTGGTGATCGCACCGGCATGGCTGGTGCGCTTGCTACGTGTGGCGATGGTCGTGTTGCTGGCAGCGCTGCTGGCCAGACTGGTATCGACGCTGTTGCCGCTGCGTGGACGCTGGCCCGACTGGCGCGGCCGCAACGTGATGGGTGCCGCGTTGCTGGCTCTCGCGTTGCTGCCGCATGGCGTGCGTGCGCAGGACATGCCGAGCCAGCAACTGCTCGATCAGCTGCGCAACCGTCTGACCGAGGCGCCGAAATGCGCGCCGACCTGTGCCGATCTGGCGCAGGCGCAGTTGCAGGCCAATGGCGATGCGCTCGATGTCGAGCTGGAAGCACATATCGGCACGCCGGTCGCGTTGCCGTTGCCGCAGGCCGATGACGCCTTGCAATTGCTCGATGTCAGCGTGGACGGCCATGCCGACGCGCCGCTCACGCGCCGCGGCAATCAACTGCTACTGCGACTGGATCGCGGCGTGCATCGGGTCAGCCTGCACTACCGCATCGGTACGGCCGACAGTGTCAGTCTGCGTTTTGCGCAGCGACCGCAGCGCGTCACGTTCAACGGCCAGGGGTGGTCGCTGGACGGTGTCGATGATGGTCGTGCGCTGGGCGACAGCATCGCGCTGCACCGCGTGCACGCCGCCAGTGACGGCAAGAACCTGCCAGCCGCACAGAGTTTTCCGCCGTATGTGCGGCTGACCCGCCGGCTGGTGCTGGGTCTCGACTGGACGGTGCAGAACGTGGCCGAACGCATCGCGCCACAGCAGGGTGGTTTCAGCACCACGCTGCCGCTGCTGCCCGGCGAGCATCCGCTGGGTGACGATGCGCTGGTCAAGGATGGCCATATCAGCATCACCTTCAACGCGAACAGCAACAGCGTGAGCTGGACCAGTCGTCTCGATCATGCCGCGCAGCTGGCGTTGAAGGCACCGGACCTCGGTGAACGTGCCGAGGTCTGGGAGATCCATGCCGCGCCGATGTGGCACGTCGATGCCAAAGGTGTGCCGACCAGCACCAGTGACGATGGCCTGCTTTACCAGCCGCTGCCGGGCGAGAACCTGCAGCTTGCCTTCAGTCAGCCGGTGGCGGTGGCGGGCGACAGTCTGGCCTTCGATGGCGTGCAGCTGACCAGCGCGGCCGGCGAGCGTGCGAGCGAGACCACGCTGAGCCTGCATGCGCGCAGCACGCGCGGTGGCGAGCATGCGATCGATCTGCCGGCACGTGCCGAATTGCTGGAGGCGCAGCGCGACAACCAGCCGATCAACCTCGCCGTGCGCGACGGCAAGCTCAGCCTGCCATTGCTGCCCGGCGCGCACGATTACACGTTGCGCCTGCGCGAGCCGCATGGTGTTGCCGCGCGCCTGCGCACGCCGACGTTCGCCCTGCACGCGCCGGTGGCGAACATCAACCTCGCGCTGCAGCTGCCGCAGGATCGCTGGGTGCTGTGGACGTGGGGGCCGACGGTGGGGCCGGCGGTGCTGTACTGGTCGCAGCTGATCGTGCTGCTGCTGGCGGCGTGGCTGCTGGCACGCTATGCGCCGACGCCGCTGCGTTTCCATCACTGGCTGCTGCTCGGGCTGGGCTTCTCGGCATTCGCCTGGAGTGCCTATGCGCTGGTGGTGCTGTGGCTGATCCTGCTCGGCCTGCGCGCGCGCGGAGCCCCTGCGGAGCGACTGACGGCAACGAAATTCAACCTGCTGCAATTCGGCCTCGCCGCACTCACGCTGGTGGCGCTGACCGTGTTGATCAGCGCGGTACCGAAGGGGTTGCTCGGTCTGCCCGACATGCATGTGGCCGGCAACGATTCCAGCGCCTGGAGCCTGCGCTGGTTCGCCGATCAGAGCGCCAATGCCCTGCCGAGCGGCGGCGTGTTCAGCGTTTCACTGTGGGTCTACAAGCTGGCCATGCTGGCGTGGGCGCTGTGGCTGGCCAACGCGCTGATCGGCTGGCTGCGCTGGGCATTCGATGCATGGACGCACGGCGGTTACTGGCGCAAGCGCGAGCCGAAGCTTGCCGTGACGCCGCCGCAGCTGCCGCCATCCACGCCAGAGCCGCCGCACGATGCCTGATGTCCGCAACATGCTGGCCGCGGCCACGCAGCAGCTCGGTGAGCGTCTCGATGCCGAGCTGCTGCTGTTGCACGTCGTGCAGAAATCACGCAGCTGGCTGCTCACACATGCCGATGACGTGCTCGATCCGGATGCCCGGATGGCTTACGCGAGCCTGATCGAGCGGCGTGCGAATGGCGAGCCGGTGGCCTATATCACCGGCCAGCGCGGTTTCTGGTCGCTGGACCTGGAAGTGACCCCGGCCACGCTGATCCCGCGCCCGGAAACCGAGTTGCTGGTCGAACTGGCACTGCGGCGTTTGCCGGATGATGTCCCGTGCAGCGTGGCCGATCTCGGCACCGGTAGCGGTGCGATCGCACTGGCGATTGCAAACGAACGCCCGTACGCGCAGGTGATCGCCACCGACGCCAGCGCCGACGCTCTCGCCGTCGCGCGGCGCAACGCGCAGCATCACGCCATCGGCAACGTCGCTTTCGTGCAGGGCGACTGGCTGGCACCGCTGGCCGGTCAGCAGTTCGACCTGATCGTCTCCAACCCGCCTTACATCGAAGCGGAAGATCCTCATCTGGCGCAGGGCGATCTGCGTTTCGAGCCGGCCAGCGCGCTGGCCTCAGGCCCTGATGGCCTGGACGATATCCGCCGCATCGTGCACGACGCACACGTCCACCTGCGCCCCGGCGGCTGGCTGCTGTTCGAACATGGCTGGAACCAGGGCGATGCCTCTCGTGCATTGCTGCGCGAGGCAGGCTATGCCGAAGTATTTACGGCCTGTGACCTGGAACAGCGCGACCGCGTCAGTGGCGGCCGCTTGGGGTAAACCGCTGCGCATCGTCTTCCGCGGGCTTTTGTGGCAGCGGCTTCAGCCGCGATGCTCTTTGGTTGATTGCCGACGAGCGAAAGCACGCGGCTGTGCGATGGCAAATCCGGAGCAAAGGCATCGCGGCTGAAGCCGCTCCCACAGTACAGGGCGGGCGGGAGCCTCAGCCGGTGCTGGCGATGTTCGATGCGGCAGGCTGCGGGAAACGTGCGTGGATGGCGTTGCGGATACCGGGCAGATCGAGGCCGGCCATGCTCAGCACTTCCTCGCGGCTGCCGTGTTCCAGATAGACGTCTGGAAGGCCAAGATGAAGGATCGGCAAGGTGATGCCGTGCGCGGCCAGGCACTCGGCCACGGCGGAGCCGGCGCCGCCGGCGATCGCGTTGTCTTCCAGCGTGACGAAGGCGTCGTGGGTTGTTGCCAGCTCCACGATCAGCGCCTCATCCAGCGGTTTGACGAAGCGCATGTTGACCAGGGTCGCGTCGAGCTCGGCGGCAACCGTGGCGGCGGGAGCCAGCATCGTGCCGAAGCTGAGCAGGGCCAGGCCGCGGCCGCGCCGGCGCAGCTCGGCCTTGCCGATCGGCAAGGTGTCGAGTTGCTGATGAATCGCGGCGCCAGGACCGCTGCCGCGCGGATAACGCACCGCAGCCGGGCCGTGGTACTGGAAACCGGTGCTCAGCATCATGCGGCACTCGTTCTCGTCGGCCGGCGCCATGATCAGCATGTTCGGCAGGCAGCGCAGGAAGGTGAGGTCGAAGCTGCCCGAGTGGGTGGCGCCATCCGGGCCGACCACGCCGGCGCGGTCGATGGCGAAGGTCACATCGAGATTCTGCAGCGCCACGTCGTGGATCGCCTGATCGTAGGCACGCTGCAGGAAGGTGGAATAGATCGCCACGACGGGCTTGGCACCCTCGCAGGCCATGCCGGCGGCCAGCGTCACAGCGTGCTGTTCGGCGATCGCCACGTCGAAGTAGCGCAGTGGATATTCCTTCGAGAAGCGCACCAGGCCGGAGCCTTCGCGCATCGCGGGGGTGATCGCGAGCAGGCGTTCGTCGGCCGCGGCCTGGTCGCATAACCAGTCGCCGAAGATGTCGGTATAGGTGGGTTTTGCCGGCGCGTTCTTCTTCACCAGACCGGCTTGCGGATCGAACGGACCGACCGCGTGGTACTCGATCTGCGCCTGTTCGGCCGGGGCGTAACCCTTGCCCTTGGTGGTGATCACGTGCAGCAGCTGCGGACCGGGCAGGTTCTTTACCGTGCGCAGCGCCTGCAGCAGTTGCGGGATGTTGTGGCCGTCGATCGGGCCGGTGTAATGGAAGCCCAGTTCCTCGAACAGCGTGCTGGGCACGAACATGCCCTTGGCGTGTTCCTCCCAGCGCTTGAAGAAACGGCCCATGAGGGATTGCTTGGGAATCGCCCGCTTGGCCCGTTCGCGCCATTCGTTGAGGCGGCGGCTGGCCATGGCGCGGGCCATCATCTTGGTCATCGCACCGACGTTCTCGCTGATCGACATGCCATTGTCGTTGAACACCACCAGCATGTTGGGCTCGACATCACCGCCATGATTGAGCGCTTCGAACGCCATCCCGGCAGTCATCGCACCGTCGCCGATCACCGCCACCACCTTGCGCTGGTCACCCTTGTACTGCGCGGCGATCGCCATGCCCAGCGCGGCCGAGATCGAGGTGGACGAGTGGCCGACGCCGAAGGTGTCGTATTCGCTTTCCTCGCGGCGGGGAAAAGGCGCCAGGCCGTCCTTCTTCTTTATCGTCGTGATGCGCTCTCGGCGGCCGGTGAGGATCTTGTGCGGATAGCACTGGTGGCCGACGTCCCACACCAGGCGGTCGTGCGGCGTGTCGAATTCATGGTGCAGCGCCACGGTCAGTTCCACCACGCCCAGGCCTGCGCCGAAGTGGCCGCCAGAGCTGGCAACGGCCTCGATCAGGTATTGGCGCAGCTCGTCGGCTACGGCAGGCAGCTCGTCGTCGGACACGCGGCGCAGGTCGGCCGGCGTCTCGATCGAGGCCAGGTGAGGGTAGTGGGAAAGGTCGTTCATCTGCGTATTGTTGGCCCAGCGGCCGGGCGGAGCAAGGGCACGGCCGTGAAGGCACGGGGTCTTTTCAGGGCATTGCGCGTGCACATTCAGCATACGAGCGCGGTTGCATGCTGTCGAAGACCCGTCAGGAAATCAGCCATGGCCACTCTTTCCCAGCACTTTCGCCAGTTCGCCGAAGTGACGGCCCGCAGCACCGGCCGGCCGACGGCCTTTCTGCTGGCTGCGCTGGTGGTGGTGGTGTGGGCGGCGACTGGTCCGCTGTTCCACTTCGGCGATACCTGGCAACTGGTCATCAATACCGGCACCACCATTATCACGTTCCTGATGGTGTTCCTGATCCAGAACAGCCAAAACCGCGACAGCGCCGCGTTGCAGATCAAGCTGGACGAGTTGATCCGCGCGACCGCGGCGCATAACAGCCTTCTCGACCTCGAAGATATGGACGAGGAGACGCTGGAACGCATTCGCGAGAACTATCGCAAGCTGGCCAGCCGCAAGCAGAGTGAGCACGCCGCGAACGATGCGGCCAGCCAGAAAGAGGCCGACGAGGCCTGTGCGGAGGTCAGGGAGATCGATCGCGAGCTGAAGAAGAACCGTGAGACCCAGACCGGCACCGGCACCGGAGGAAGCTCCGGCGACTAGGCGGCTAGGCGTGTTCGAGCCGATCGCGGCGACGCTGGCGCGGCAGCCGGCTGACCAGGAACTCCATCTGATCGGCCAGGATGTTGCGGTTGGACAGGATCAGGTGCTCGACCCAGCTCGGCCGGTACGGCACCGCCAGCAACGGCATGTTGGCCTGCTGTGGTGTGCGGTTGCTCTTCTTCAGATTGCAGGCAAGGCAGGCGCTGACCACGTTCTCCCAGTCGTCCTTGCCGTGCTTGGAAATCGGCAACACATGGTCGCGGGTCAGTTCACCGCGGGTGAAGTGCTCGCCGCAGTACAGGCAGATATGACGGTCGCGGGCAAACAGCGCGGTATTGGTGAGTGCCGGGGCCGGATCGATCGCATGTTCCCGGCAATGGCCGGTGCTGGCGATGATCGGATGCAACTCGATATGGCTCTGCGTGCCGAGCAGGCGATTGTGGCCGCCATGCACGGTGAGGCACGGGTCACCCAGCGTCCAGGCGACGGCATCGCGGACGTACAGGCAAACCGCGTCCTGCCAGCTGATCCAGTCGAGGATGCGGCCGGCAGCGTCCAGCGATAGCACGCGGGTCGCATTGAGGTCGGCCCGACTTGGCACTTCCATCAGCATGTAAATCGTCCTTCAGCCAGGGCTTCGAAAGAGCGTTTCAGTATTGCGGAATGCTTGTCTGCAGCCAGCATAGAACAATTTCGTTGCAATTCGCATGCAAATGCGGCAGCAGAGCCCCTGGCACGGCAGTCGCCGCCGCGCGGAAGCGCTGATATGATTGACAGTCAACACAGACCTGACGCCGGGTTTGGTAGGGGCGCTTCGGTGGTGACCCGGCACGGCGGGGGCAGAGGTAAGTAACGTGGCTGAAGTTCTTTTCTACGAACACCCGGTTCCGCTCAATCGCGCCGAACACAAGGATCTGCGCCTGAAGGGCTTGCCGAACGTGAAGTTCGCGATGAACGCGCACTCGGTTCCGCTGACCGGCGTGGAGTTCGGCGTCGCCGCGCGCGACCTGCTGATCGTCTTTGCCGGCACCGACATGGCCAGCGCCGGGCCGGTGGCCTTGCTGGGTCTGCGCCAGAACGAAAACCTGTATGTCGACGCCGAAGGCCAGTGGGCGCCGAACACCTACATGCCCGCGTTCGTGCGCCGCTATCCGTTCGTGCTGGCCGAAAAGCCGGCCGGACAGGATGGCGATGACTTCACTGTGTTCCTCGACGAACGCTACGAAGGCTTCAACGCCAGCGAGGGCGAGCGCCTGTTCCTGGAAGACGGCACCGACAGCGAAATGCTGACCAAGGCGGTCGGTTTCCTCGGCGAGTTCCAGCAGAACGTCGCGCGCACCAAGTGGTTCATGGAGCAACTGCTCAAGCATGACCTGCTGGAGCCGCGCAATGTCCGCCTGCAGAAAGACGGCAAGGACGGCAAGGAAGGCAAGGCGATCAACCTCAACGGCCTGTTCGTGGTCAGCGAGGAAAAGCTGCGCGCACTGGACGAGAAGGTCACCCACGAGTTCCTGCGCGAAGGCGTGCTCGGCTGGGTTTACGCGCACCTGCTGTCGCTGGCGAACATCGACCGCCTGGCCCAGCGCCTGGACGAGCGTGAGCAGGCGGAAGCGGCTGCCGGTGGCACCACCAACTGATCGTTGCCTTCATCGGCATGATCGCGAAGAAGCCGCCCCCGGGCGGCTTCTTCGTTTCGGTCAGTGCACCGGCTTGGCCAGCCTGAGCAGATCCGGCGCGTAGCCGGCGGCCTCGTACAGCGCACGCGCCCGATCGTTGCCGGGAAACACCGCCAATGTCACCAGTTGGCAATGATGCTCGCGCGCCCATCCCTCGGCGTGGGTCAGCAGCGCCTTGCCGACACCGTTGCCTTCGTGTTTGGGGGTCACAGCCAGGTCGGAGATGTGGCAATTGCTGCGGCCGGTGAAGAAATCCGCGGTGCGCTGCAGGTGGATGAAGCCGACTCGTTCGCCCTCCGCACTTTCGGCCACGAACAGGTAGCTGTTGGCCGGTTGATCCTCCAGATGCCGCAGCAGATCGTTGCGGATGCCCTCGATGCATTCGTGCCGACGCCGCCATGGTGGCAGCGTGAAGTCCACGAAACGGGGCACCAGCGCAAGGATGAAATCGTCGTCGTCTTCGGCCAGACGAATCAGCAGGGACGTGTCGGTCATGGGGAGTCGGTGGAGTGGCGGAGGTATCGACGCCGTTTCTACACCTTGTGCGGTGACCGGGGAAGTCCCCGCCGACCCGTGTATATTTTTGAAAGCCGCAACAACCGGCAGGGTGAGGCAACGGCCCTGGACCATCGACAGACACTGCGCCAGGGAATTCGCCCGTGCCGACCACCACCCGCCGCATCCACATCCAGCCCAGCGACGACAACGTGCTCGTGCAAGGCATGCGCGACATCCAGAGTCAGCTGAAACTGCCGCCGGCGTTTCAGCCGGAGGTCGAGGCCGCGGCCGCCCAAGCCGCCGCCAATCCACGGCTGCCGGAGCTGGATCGCACCGACATCGCGCTGGTCACGATCGACCCGCCGGAGTCGATGGATCTGGATCAGGCGATGTACGTCGAGCGTACCGACGGCGGTCATCGGGTGTACTACGCGATTGCCGACGTCGCCGCGTTCGTCACTGCCGGTGACCCGATCGATCTGGAGGCGAACCGGCGCGGCGAGACGCTGTACGGCGCGAATGCCAAGATCCCGCTGCATCCCAAGGTGCTGTCCGAAGGCGCCACCTCGCTGCTGCCCGGTCAGCAGCGTCCTGCCTTGCTGTGGACGATCGAGCTGGACAAGGCCGGCGAGATCGCCGGCATCGACGTGCGGCGCGCCAGGGTCAGCAGCCGCGCCAAGCTCAACTATGCCGGTGTGCAGCAGCAGATCGACGCCGGCACAGCCGATCCGATGTGGGCCGTGCTGCGCGAGATCGGCGAGCTGCGCAAGCAGCGCGAGCAGGCGCGCGGCGGCATCAGCCTGCCGCTGCCGGAGCAGGAAATTGACGTGGTCGACGGCCGCTGGTCGCTGGCATTCCGCGCGCGCCTGGCGGTCGAGGACTGGAACGAGCAGATCTCGCTGCTGACCGGCATGGCCGCGGCGCAGCTGATGGTGCAGGCCAGGGTCGGCCTGCTGCGCACCTTGCCCGCACCCGAGCCGCAATCGCTGCAGCGCCTGCACATCACCGCCAGGGCGCTCGGCATCGACTGGCCGGACGGCTTGAGCTATCCCGAGTTCATCCGCACGCTCGACCCATCGAAGGACACCCATGTCGCCATGCTGACGGCATGCACCACGGTGCTGCGCGGCGCCGGCTATACGGCATTCAATGGCGAACTGCCGGCACAGCCGATGCAGTGGGCGGTGGCCGCGGAATACACCCACGCCACCGCGCCATTGCGCCGGCTGGTCGACCGTTATACCGGCGAAGTCTGCGTGGCGCTGTGCGCGAAACAATCGGTGCCCGACTGGGCGCTCGCCGCGTTGCCAGGCCTGCCCGCCACGATGCAGGCCTCCGGCCACCGCGCCGGCCAGTACCAGAAAGCCGTGCTCGATCTGGCCGAGGCCGCAGCGCTGGCGCCGCGCGTGGGCGAAACCTTCATGGGCTCGATTGTCGAAGTCGCCGCCAATGCACCCACCAAGGGTGTGGTCATCGTGCGCGATCCGGCAATCGAAGCCAGCGTGTCGAGCGCTGCCAACCTGCCGCTCGGCGCCGACGTCAAGGTCAAGCTGGTCGAGGCCGATCCGGTCAAGCGCACCACGCGCTTCGAGTTGGCCGGCTGACCGGCAGGCGATCAGCGAAGTCCGGTGCGGATCGCCTTCGAGAAATCCTCGCCTGGTACCGTGCTTCTCGCCCGATCGGTAATGCGCCCACGCTGACGCAACTGCTCGACCGAGACGCTGCGATCCAGTGCGCCGACCTTGTACAGATACTCGGGCAGGTAACCGGTCAGCAGCAGGCGCATGTCCCACGGCAGTCCCGAGTCGATCTGGCGGGCCATGCGATAGACGATCGTCGTGCAGTTCGAGGTGATCGTGTTGTAGAACGCAGGCGTGTCGGACAGCGTGTTCGCCGCGTGCACGTAGGAGAGGAACAGCGCGCGCATGGTGGCCTTGTCCATGCGCAGCGGGTAGAGGTAATCGTCTTCGCCACGCAAATTGGTGCGCACGCGGATGATGTCGTGCTCGTCGGCGGCAACCAGGGTGGTTTCGAACTGGCGGAAGAATCCGCCAATCGACGAGTACTGATCGCCGCGTTTCTTGCGGATCTCCACCGAGAACACCACGTGGCTGCCATCGTCGAAGCCGAACGAGATCATCGCGTGCGCGATTGCCTTGCTGCCCCAGTAGGACAGCACCGCGTCGGCCGAGATCAGCCGGTCCAGGTCGTAATGGCGGGTTTCCCAGCGCGCATCGTAGTCGGCGTCGGTGCGCCAGGTGAAATCGCGCACGTTGTCGAGCGTGACCGCATTGCCTTGCACGCGGCCGGTCAGCATGCGGGCGACATCGTCCGACCACACCCGATTGTTCGATGGCGCGATGCTCGCCCACCAGATCAGCAGCGCCGCGTACATCACCATGTAGACGCCCAGCGGCAGCCAGCTGCGCCGACTGATCGCAAACACCGCAAGCGCGATCACGGCGAGGGCCCAGATCGTGCTACCCAGCGTCCGCGCAACTGCGCCACCCGGCAACTGGTACCAGAGCGCGAGCGCACCCCACGCGCCCGACAGAACCGCGATCAACGCAGTCGCCACGAACAGCACGGCCCGGCCCATCATCCAGAGTTTCTTCGTCATCGCCTCTCCACCATATCGACCGCCGCCGCAAGCGTGCGGCTTTGATCGCGGGAAGACAATGCATGGCCAGGCACAGCACGCACCGCCTGCAATCCGATCGCTACAATCACCCCGCCACCCGTCGAATGGACCACAGCAGCATGAGTAGCGGACCACGGATATGGATCGTTCGGTGCATCGCGCTTGCCATGCTGCTTTCCCTCGGTGCGTGCGCGATGGTCGGGGTCAGCAATGTCAAACCGCACGACTATGTCGCGGAACGGCGCGCCGACATACTCGGCAGCGGCCGTTTGAGCGATGGCACGGTGCAGTCGCTCAGCGTGGTCGCGCTCGCCGCCGATGCCTGCGCGCGTGCGTTCGTGGATTGCACGGATACGGTCGCCCGTTCAGGCGGGCTGACCGACGAGCAGCGGCTTTCGACGTTGTCCGAACTGTGGATGAGCAAGGCGATGAAGAGCGACCGCGCGAAGGTCGGCACGCCGATGGACGACCCGACGCTCGATGCCTACCTGCAGTCCGCGCGCTACGCTTACGCCTACCTCTTCTATACCGCGCGCCAGCCATCCGACCGCGCCTTCGAACTGCGCCAGGTGCAGGTGATCGGCTTCTACAACTTCGCCGTGCAGCGCGCGGTGGCTCGCTTCTTCCATGCATTGCCGCAGCTGGGCACAGAGTGGACGCAGACCTCGATGGCCGGATGGACCGTACTGCGACCGCAGACCGATCTGCGCCTGGCCGGCGACGCGCGCGTGCCAACCGAACTCATTCCTGCCTCGGACCTGCGTTTCAACGGCCTGCGCAACGTCTACCAGCGCGACGGTTTCGGCTCGGATTTCGTCGCCGTCGCGCCACCGAAAGCGCGCACCACCGAAGTGCCATGGCGCAATCCCGGATACGTGTCGATGACCGGTGCGCTGGTCTTCGATGGCAATACGCTGGGCGACGTGCTGGTCACGAAACAGGTACAGCTGCTGGCGAAGGATCCGTATCGTGATAGCAGCATCACCGTCGGCGGCCGCGTGGTGCCGCTCGGCGCCAACTTCACCGCCGCCTATGGCATGTGGCTGGCCCGTTCGGGCTTTGCCAGCCAGTCGATCCGCTCGCTGCTGGGCCGCGAGGGCGGCATCGCCACGCCGCGCGTGCTGCTGATGCAGCCGTACGATCCCGATCGCCTCACCGTGGTCATGCTGCACGGCCTGGCGAGCAGCCCGGAGGCGTGGATCAACGTGGCGAACGAAGTCATGGGCGACGAATACCTGCGCCGCAACTATCAGGTGTGGGAGGTCTACTACCCGACCAATGCGCCCGTCGCAGTGAATCTCGTGCAGATCCGCAAGGCTCTCGACGCGACCCTGCAGCATTTCGATCCCTCCGGTCGTGCGCGCGCCTCACAGAACGTGGTGCTGGTCGGCCACAGCATGGGCGGCGTCATCGCGCGGCTGCTGGTGTCGTCCAGCGGCGACAAGTTGTGGGATGTCATACCCGTGCGCGCCAACCTGTCACCGGAAAAGCGCGCACGCGTGCGCAAGCGTCTCGCGCCCTACCTGCAGTTCACGCCGATGCCGCAGGTCAGCCGCGCCGTGTTCCTCGCCTCGCCGCATCGCGGCACGCCGTACGCGCAGCATCGCATCGCGCGCTGGATCGGCAACCTGATCCGCCTGCCGGTCAACGTGCTCAAGGAAGTGGCCAGCCTGTCCGATCTGATGAAGGGCGAAGGCCCTGGCGCGCCCACGCCGCTGCGCATACCCAACAGCATCGACAACCTCAGCGACACCGACCCCTTCATCGTCGCGGCCGCCAACCTGCCGATCTCGCCACGCGTGCGCTATCACACCATCGTCGGCGTCTACAAATCCACCGGCCCACTCGCCAACAGCAGCGACGGCGTGGTGCCGTACGAGAGCGCGCACCTCGACGGCGCCGACTCCGAACTCGCCATCCCGTCATGGCACAGCGTGCAGGAAACCCCGGCGGCGATCCTGGAGCTGCGCAGGATTCTCGCGCTGCATGCGGCAGCGTTGCGGGTAGCGAAGCCGTAGGGATCTCGAACATCCCACCTGACGGCATCATTCCGGCGAGGTCGGAGGAGTTTTTCAGCAGCGAAGCTGGTCATCGCACCTCAACAGCGATCCCTCCCTGACCAGCCATGCGGCTGTTGAAAGCCGCAGGGATGACGAACTTGAGACGGGTTACGGCTTTGCCGTGAAGAAGGACTTGCTGGAACAACTGCTCGACCTCAACCAGCGCGTCGCCGCACGCATCACCACTCATCAGCCCGTCACTGCACCGGGCATACCGGCGGGCTATCCCACGTCGGAGGCGTTGATCAGTTCCGATACGTTCGGGCAGGCGGGTGTGATCGCGAAGGGACAGAGTCGCGACTGACCTTTGCCGCGCTCCCTCTCTTGCGACCGAAGGAAGTCCCTTTACGGGGCAAGGCAGGAGGGTGGGGCGACCGAAGAGAGTCCTTCAGGTGAGGGGTGGCTCTTGATCTGATCTCTCAGGTCAAAAGCGAACCCCCCACCCAACCTCCCCCTGCCTTGCAGGGAGAGGAGCAAAACGACTCAGCCTCCCACCACCGGCAACGCAATAAAACTCGCCTGCGCCGGCGCGTGATACACGCGCTGGGTGGCCTTCACGTAATCCGCCGGTTTCGCCAGCATGATGTTCGGCACGAAGGTCTGTGGGTTGCGGTCGTAGAGCGGAAACCAGCTGGATTGCACCTGCACCATGATGCGGTGGCCGGGCAGGAAGACGTGGTTGGCCGAGGGCAGCGCGAAGCGGTAGGGCAGCGGCTGGTTCGCGGCGATCGGCTTGCCTTCGGTGAAGCCTTCGCGGTAGCGGCCGCGGAAGATGTCCATCGCCACGGCGAGCTGGTAGCCGCCCATCTCGGGTTGCTCGGCGACCTGGTCGGGGTAGACGTCGATCAGCTTGACCACCCAATCGCTGTCGCTGCCGCTGGTCGAGGCGACCAGGTTCACTTGCGGTGCGCCGCTGATGGTGAGCGGCGTGGTGAGCACGTCGGAGACATAGCTCAATACGTCGGTGCGGCCGGAGGCTTCGCGCTGGTCGTCGACCAGCCATTGCGACCAGGTCTGGCCGACGTCGTAACCCATCGGCTGAATCGGGCGCGCACGATACGGTACCGGGTGCGCGGGATCGGACACGTACTCGTCGTAGTCGGCGCCGGCGGCGGGCGCGGTGAAGCCGAGCTTGTTGCCGGCTTCCAGGTACAGCGCGCGGCTCTTCGTCGGGCAGCCAGTCGCACAGGCCAGCGGCCAGCGACCCAGCCGCTGCCATTGATTGCTGCCGGTCTGGTACGCGGTGACTGCGGCGATGTCGGCCTTCGGTGCGCCGTCCTTGAGATATTGCGCGAGGTACGGGCGCAGGATGTGTTCGCGGAAATACTGGGCGGTGTCGCTGCCGAACCGGATCGCGCCGAGCGAGCTGCCTTCGTCGATCTCCTGGCCGTGATGCCACGGACCCATCACCAGCCTGACCATGCTGCCGCTGGTGTCCTTCGGCTCGATCGCGCGGTAGACGGCGAGCGCGCCGTAGCTGTCTTCCTGATCCCACAGGCTGTGCACCAGCATCACCGGCACTTTCAGCGGCTGCGCGGCAAGCAGCTTGTCCACCGCCTGGTCGCTCCAGAAGCTGTCGTAGGCGGGATGCGCCAGCATCTTGTTCCAGAAGCCGAGCTGCTCCATGCCGTAGGCGTGGGCCAGTGCGCCGGCGGAGCCGTAGTGCATGAACAGGTCGTACTCGTCATGGTAGTTCGTCCACCACTTGATGCTGTTGTCGCGGCTGGCGGTCTGCTCGTAGACGTAGCTGAGGTTCTGCTGCCGGAACGCGCCGTTGTGGAACCAGTCGTCACCCATCCAGCCGTCGACCATCGGGTTCATCGGCACCGACACCTTCAGTGCCGGATGCGGATTGATCAGCGCCATCAGCGGCTCGAAGCCGTCGTAGGAGATGCCCAGCGTGCCGACCTTGCCGTTGGACTCGGGGATGTTCTTCACCAGCCAGTCGATGGTGTCGTACGTGTCGGTGGCGTCGTCGACGGGCGTGGGATTCAGCGGCCCGTGCACCGGCCGGTTCATCACGTAGTCGCCTTCGGAACCGTACTTGCCGCGCACGTCCTGCACCACGCGGATGTAGCCGTCCTCGACGATGACGTCGGTGGCGTTGTCGTAGCCCTGCAGCATCGGGCCGAGATGGCCGCTCATGGTGTGCGTGGTCAGCGCCTTGGCGTCGTACGGCGTGCGGGTGAGCAGGATGCCGGCGTGGCTGGCGCCGTTCGGGATCAGAATGATGGTGTGCAGCTTCACTCCGTCGCGCATCGGGATCATCACGTCGCGCGATACGTAGTCGTGGCTGTCGGTGGCCGGCACGAACTTCGCTGGCGTCTCGCTGGGGTAGTTCGGGTACTTTGCCTGGGGTGTATCGGTGGCCTGCAGCGCATTGCTCAGCGCGAACAGCAGGACGAAAAACGCAGACCTCAACCCGGCAGCGGTGTGACTCGATTTCATGGCGATCCCCTGATGGACGACTCGCCTAGCCTAACTCCAATCAGGATCCGGGAGAGGTGCTCGCCGAGGTTGGCAAGACTGTTGCTTTGCCCATGGCATGAACGATCTCGCCTACGACATTTCCCATTTGCTCGAATCCGAGCCATTCAAGACGTCCGTGCCGGAATTCAGGACGGCCCGGGTGGCGTCTGTGGCACCACCGGTGCAGAGCGTCGCCGCCGCACAGGAGGCGCTGGCAAAGGAACTTCTGCAGGCTGCCGCCGCGCATGAGGCGCTGATCCAGCAATACCTGCGGATGACCGATGTTGCCTATCAGGACAGCTACGGCCAGTGACGCGCTTCTCGCGGTCGGGATGGTGTCACTGCTGAGCCATAGGTGACCAAGTTCGACACCTCGCCGTGACCTTCGATGGACGGCGAGGTTTCCAGTTGTCCATGCTGGCTGCCTAGAACCGGCCAGAGTGGCGAAACAAAAAGCCCGGGCATGCCCGGGCTTTTTGTTTGCGTGTCGGTTCGGAGATGGCTCAGACGATGGCGGGCAGCGTATCCACGCCTGCCTCGATCGCTGCCTGGTGGGTCAGGCAGCGCGGCAGGATGCGCGCGAAGTAGAACTTCGCGGTGTCGTGCTTGGCCTGCTTGAATGCGGCGGACTGCGCGCCGGCGCCAGCCGCTGCCACGCTGCGCGCCCACATGTAGGCCAGTGCGACGTAGCCGGAGTAGTACAGGTAGTCGACGGCGGCGGCGCCGAGTTCTTCCGGGTTCGCCTGCGCCCGCGCGGCGAGTTTCAGGGTGAGGTCGCCCCAGTTCTTGGTGGCGACGGCGAGTGGGGCGATGAACGGACGCAGGGCCTCGTCGGCTGCATGCTGCTGGCAGAACGTGCTGATCTCCTGCAGGAAATGCTTGAAGCCGACACCTTGCAGCTGGAGGATCTTGCGGCCCAGCAGGTCGGCGGCCTGGATGCCGGTGGTGCCTTCGTACAAGGTGATGATGCGAGCGTCGCGCACGAACTGCTCCATGCCGTTCTCGGCGATGTAGCCGTGGCCGCCATAGATCTGCAGCGCCTCCTTGGTGCTCTCCTGGGCCAGTTCGGTGACCACGCCCTTGGCGATCGGAATCAGGAACGCGACCAGCTCACCGGCGGCCTTGCGTGCGGCCTCGTCGGCGGCGCGTGCCTCCACGTCGGTCTGCAGCGCGGTGTACAGCAGCAGTGCGCGCGAGCCTTCGACGAACGCGCGCTGGGTCAGCAGCATGCGCCGCACGTCCGGCTGCACCAGCAGGTTGTCGGCCGGCTTGTCGGGGAACTTCGGGCCGGACAACGCGCGTGACTGCAACCGCTCGCGCGCGTAGTTGAGGCTGTTCTGCAGCGCGCGCTCGGCCAGTGCCAGGCCTTGCACGCCGACCGACAGGCGTGCGGCATTCATCATGGTGAACATGGCCATCAGGCCCTTGTGCGGCTGGCCGATCAGGTAACCCTCGGCGCCGTCCAGGTTGATCACGCAGGTGGAGCAGGCGTGGATGCCCATCTTGTGCTCGATCGCACCGGCAGCAACGGTGTTGCGCGCGCCGAGCGAACCGTCCTCGTTGACCTTGAACTTCGGCACGATGAACATCGAGATGCCGCGGCTGCCTTCCGGCGCGTCGGGCAGGCGCGCCAGCACCAGGTGCACGATGTTCTCGGTGAGGTCGTGTTCGCCGGCACTGATGAAGATCTTGGTGCCGGTGATCCGGTAGTTCGTGTGGCCGTTGGCATTGCCGTCGCCCGGTTCGGCGCGGGTTTTCAGCAGGCCGAGGTCGGAGCCGGCCTGCGGCTCGGTCAGGCACATGGTGCCGGTCCAGCGGCCTTCGACGATCGGCTTCATGAAGCGCTCGCGCTGCCACTCTTCACCATGCATCTCCATGGCATGGGTGGCGCCTTCGGACAGCAGCGGATACAGGCTCCAGGCCAGGTTGCCGGACTGGAAGATTTCGGTGGTGGCGGTGCCCAGTACATTGGGCAGCGCCTGGCCGCCGTAGGCCTCGGGGTTGGTCAGGCCGGTCCAGCCGCCTTCGGCAAACTGCTTGAACGCTTCCTTGAAACCCTTCGGCGTGGTCACCGTCTGGGTGGCCTTGTCGAAGTGGCAGCCTTCCTCATCGGCGGGGCCGTTGGTCGGCGCCAGCAGCTGCTCGCTGAGGCGGCCGGCTTCTTCAAGCACGGCGTCGAGCAGGTCGCGGCTGTGTGCCTCGCCATCGCGCAGACCGGTCAGGGTTTTTTCGGCGCCCAGCACATCAAACAGGGCGAAGCGCAGGTCATCGAGGGGAGCCTTGTAAGCGGTCATGGTGATTCCTGGGGTAAAGGTGACATGCGATGAAAGGTGACGTCGTGGAACGAGATCAGCGATACGTGTTGGCAATGCCCGGCACCGGCGAGATCCAGTCGTTGCCGTTGAAGTCGAAGTCGCGCGGCTTGTCTTCCTGTTCAGGCTTGGCACTGGCACTGCCGCCGACGCGATAGGCCAGCCTGCCGCCGCTGCCTTTGCCGGCGATCGTCTGCAGCGCCTGCGTCATCGCCGCGGTGGGCAGCACGTCGAGCTGGATCACGTCGCCAGCGAGCGCCGGAATGTCCAGCTTGAACACGGCGTGCAGCCGGATCGGCACCGAGTCGGTGATCTGCAGCTGGCCGTCCAGCGATTTGAAATCCATCTCGCCGTAGCTGTTGTTCTGGATGCGCATGGTCAACTGCCACTGACCGCCGGGCAGCACCGACAGCTGCTGGATGCTCAGCGTGGGCGGGTAGACACTCTTCTTCGCCGGGCCGCAGGCGATCAGGCCGGCCGCCAGCAGCACGAGCAGAAATCCTTGCAGCAGTCGTTTCATGGCTTCACCTCAAACGATTGTTTGAATCTTAGCAAAATTGGCGGAAATTCCCATGACGGCCCGCAACGGGCATCATCCCCGCTCCATTTCCCAGAGCCAGCAGATTCGCCCATGACCTCAGCACGTCGCATCATCGCCCGCCGTTCGCCGATCCACGGCAACGGAGTCTTCGCCGTCAGCGCCATTGCCAAAGGCGAGGAGATCATCCAGTACAAGGGCAAATTGCTGACTCATGCCGAGGCCGACGAGCTGTATGGCGACGGTGGCGAGACCGGCCACACGTTCCTGTTCACCCTCAACGACGACTACATTATCGACGCCAACCAGCACGGCAACAGCGCGCGCTGGATCAACCACAGCTGCGCGCCGAACTGCCGCGCCGTGGTCGAGGAAAGCGCCAGCGGCGATCCGCGCAAGGACAAGGTGCTGATCGAGACGATCCGCGCGATCAAGCCGGGCGAGGAGCTCACCTACGACTACGGCATCGTGCTGGATGTACCGCACACCGCGCGCCTGAAAAAGCTGTGGGTTTGCCTGTGCGGCTCGCCGAAATGCAGCGGCACCCTGCTCAAGCCGAAGCGGTAGGCAACGATCAAAATTCGCTTCTATACTCCTGAAAGTTGCCCGACATGGGGGAGGGCAACGAGGACAGCAACAAGGGGAAGGAAGCGATGGAAGCGAATCCGTACGCCGCGCCAGCGGCCGTTGTCGACGATGTGGCCGCATGGGATGCGTATGACTTGGAAAACCGCAAGGCCGGGCGTGGCAAACGCCTAGGCGCTGCGCTGCTGGATGGCGTGATCAACCTGATCTGGATTCTCCCGATCATCTGGGGTGCCACCATGGCGGTTGACGTCAGGCACGGGCTGAAGCCGGCCGCGCCGATGGTGGGCGTGATGCTGCTGGGTCTGGCCCTGTTGATCGGCATCTTCGTCGTCAACTGCATGATGATTCACCGCAGTGGCCAGACCATCGGCAAGCGTGCACTGGATATTGCCATCGTGCGTACCGACGGCAGCCGCATCGGACTGCTTCGCTACATCTTCCTGCGGGTGGTGCCGATCATTCTGATCAGCATGATTCCTTTCGTGGGCAGGCTGATCAACCTGGTCGATCCGCTGCTGATCTTCGGCAAGGAACGCCGCTGCCTGCACGACCTGATCGCCGACACCATCGTCGTCGACGCTTGATGCTCGACACCGTTCGCGAGATCGAGACACCCGAAGGCATCTCTCTGCACCTGCGTGCAGCAGGTGCGCTGCCGCGTGCGCAGGCGTGGATGGTCGACCTGGTTTTGCGCATGGGCGTGTTCACGGTGGCGATGATCCCGCTGTCGCTGTTCGGCGCGGGCGGCAACGGGCTGGCCATGTTGTTGCTGTTCGCGCTGATGTGGGCGTACTGGGTGGTGTGCGAGGTCTGGCTGGATGGGCAGACGTTGGGCAAGCGCGCGCTGGGCTTGCGTGTGGTCAACGCGGACGGCACGCCGGTGACGTGGCTGCCGTCGGTGGTGCGCAACCTGCTGCGCGTGGTGGACGTGTTGCCGGGCGTATACGGCGTGGGTCTGGCCAGCACACTGATCGATCCTTATGGGCGCCGGCTGGGTGACATCGTGGCCGGCACGATGGTGATCCATGCCAGCGACCTGCCGACAGGTCAGCAGGTGCCGGCGGCCGCCGCCGTGCCACTGCCGCTGGTGCTTGCCGCCGACGAGCAGGCGGCACTGGTGGAGTTTGCCGAACGCTCGGGCCAGCTCACCCTGCAGCGGCAGGAGGAGCTGGCCAATCTGCTCACACCGTTGACCGCGCGCAGTGATACCGCGGCAGTACGGCAATTGATCGGGCATGCCAACTGGCTGCTGGGGCGGCCATGAAGCAGCAGCGTTTCGTGGCGCTGCATGGAGGCGAGTGGGACAGCCTGCAGTCGTGGCTGAGCGCACTCGAACGGCAGCCCAAGCGCACTCTTCGGCAGGAACAGGCGCTGGATTTTCCGCAGTCGTATCGACGCGCCTGCCACCATCTGGCGCTGGCGCGCGGGCGCGGTTACAGCCATGAAGTCACCGATCGCCTGCAGCGCCTGGTGCAGCAGGGGCATCGCGTGCTGTATCGGGCACCGGCACCGCGCTGGCATCGGGTGGCCAGTTTCCTGGTCGCGGGATTCCCGCGCCTGGTGCGCGCGCAGTGGCGCTGCATGATCGCGGCGGCGGTGCTGTTCTACGTGCCCGCCCTGATCACCCTGGTGCTGATGCAACTGCGGCCCGAGCTGGCGCATACGGTATTCAGCAGCGCCCAGCTGGCCGATTTCGAAAAGATGTACGACCCGGCGAATGCGCACATCGGCCGCAACAGCGGCACCGACATGCAGATGTTCGGTTTCTACGTGATGAACAACGTCAGCATCGCGTTCCGCACGTTTGCGTCGGGATTGTTCTTCGGGGTCGGCGCGATCTACGTGCTGGGTGCCAACGGCGTGCTGATCGGAGGTGTCGCCGGGCATCTCACCGCGATCGGTTACGGCGGTCCATTCTGGCGTTTCGTGGTGGGACATTCGGCGTTCGAATTGAGCGCGCTGGTGATCGCCGGCGGCGCCGGCCTGCAGTTGGGGCTGACCTTGCTGATGCCGGGCCGGCAGAGGCGCGGCCCGGCGCTGGTCGCGGCTGGCTGGGTCGGTGCGCAGCTGGCGCTGGGCGCGTTCGCGATGTTGCTGGCGGCGGCCTTCGTCGAGGCGTACTGGTCGTCGATCGCGGCGCTGCCGGATCTGCTGAAGTTCGGCAGCGGCGCGTTGCTGTGGGTGCTGGTGCTGGGCTGGTTGTGGCGCGGCGGCAGGGCGGGTACGCATGGAGCTTGAACGGATCAGCGTGGTGCTGCGGCCGCGCGCACCGCGCGAGGTGCTGGATCTGGGCGCCGCGATGTTGCGCGCAAATGCCGTGGCGGTGTGGTCGGCATGGTTCGCGTTTACGGTGCCGATCTTCATCGCCTGCAATGTGCTGGGCGTGCTGCTGGGCCTGCCGTGGCTGGGTCTGGTGTTGATGTGGTGGCTGAAGCCGATGTTCGACAGGTTGCCGCTGTACGTGTTGTCGCGCGCCGTGTTCGATCGCGCACCGAACTGGCGCGAAACCCTGCGCGGCCAGCGTCAGTGGAGCTGGCGCAGCACACTGGCCGCGCTCAGCTGGCTGCGTATCGACAGCAATCGCGCACTGCGCCTGCCGATGGAATTGCTTGAAGGCGCACCGCGCAAACAACGCATGGCTCGCTGGAAAGTGCTGCGTCGGCGCATCGTGGCCGACACCAGTCTGTTGACGTATGGCTGCCTGCAATTCGAGCTGGTGCTGTTTCTCAGTGTATGGCTGCTGGTGCTGCTGCTGATACCGAGCGAGTGGTTGCCGCAATCGCTGGCCGATTTCTTTCGTCACGACGTGCGTGACGCATCGACGATGTGGACGCTGCTGGGCGCAACCGTGGCCTATCTGGCGATGAGCGCGATTGAACCGCTGTACGTGGCGTGCGGGTTCGCGCTGTATCTCAACCGGCGTACGCAGCTGGAAGCGTGGGACATCGATCTGGCGTTCCGGCGCCTGCGTACACGGCTGCAGGCGCTGGGCAAGGTGTTGGGCGTGTTGCTGGTGTGTGCGTGCGTGTGGCCAATGTCGGGCCATGCGGCGACACCGGCGGATGCACCGCCGAAGCCCATGGTGACATCGTTGCAGCAAGTATTCCGGCAGCCGATGGACAGCGCCGATCAGCGCTTTGCCACGGCAGCGGCGGAGACGTACCGCGATCCGCGTTTCGGTGGTGAACACAAGCTGCGCAAGTGGGTCTTCAAGTACACGCCGAAGGCTGCGACGAGCGCGCAGCCGATACTGTTCCCGGCCTTCGGCACCGCTCTGGCCGTCGTATTCAAGGCCTTCATGTGGCTGCTGCTGATCGTGGCGATCGGGGCGCTGCTGCGCTTCGCCTGGCGCTGGCGTGGGCGCCTGGCGCCGACGCCAGCCGAACCGGCGTCGGCGCTGTCGCAGAGTGTGCATGCGAGTGTCGTGGCGGACGCGCCGCTGCCGGCCGATCTGGCGGGCGCCGCGCGTGCGTTGTGGCAGGCGCAGTATCAGCGTGAGGCGCTGGCGCTGATGTATCGCGGCTGCGTGGAACAGACCGCCCGACTGCTGAAGGTGCCGCCGTCCCCAGATGCGACCGAGGCGGACTGGCTGCGCCAGGCCGCGGCGATCGACGACCCAGCCCGCGCGCAACGCGTCATCGCGATCGTGCGCACCTGGCAGTTCGCCGCCTATGCGGGGCGCTATCCGGATGACGCCGGCATCGAGAGCCTGCTCGCCGGATGGCCGGCGCAGACAGGAGTGCCGGCATGAATCGCAAGCCGCTCTATGTGATTCTGCTGGTGCTCGCGGTGCTGCTGCTTCTTGTCGGTGGATTCTTCGCCCTGTTCGAGCACAAGGACGTCAGCGAGCCGGCGGCTGCTACGGGCGAGGCGCGCTTCAACCGCTTCTTCGCGCTGGAGCAGACGCTGGATCGGCTGAACCTGCCGGCGACCTCGCTGACCACGCTCGATCCGCAACGGGTGCCGTTGCATCCGGGCGATACCCTGGTGCTGGGTGACGACGTGGCCCGGGTCGATGTCGACGATGCCACGCGTATAGCCGCATGGGTTCGTGGCGGCGGTCACTTGCTGCTGTCGCCGGGGTTACCGGATTTGGCCGTCCATACGCCATTGTTCGAGGCGCTTGGCCTGCTCGATCCGCGCCCGGCGAAATATGCCTGCAGCGCGATCCACATGGATGAAATCACCAACGACAAGGACACTACCCGGTTGTGCGGCACGCGGTTCCGGCTCAAGTCGGCAGCGAGCGCGGCCGTCGATGCGGCGATCGGCGACGCGCAGGGCGGCTATCTGTTTGCCCGCACGCGGGTGGCCAGGGGCTCGGTCAGCCTGCTGGTCAACCTGGACACTCTCTCCCGCAACGCTCTGAAGCACCCCGCGGCGCAGCAGTTCGGCTGGCGCCTGCTGGCGCCCAACATGGGCAACGGCCGCGTCTATCTCGTCTACGCACTGGACGGCATCTCGTTCCTGAAAATGCTGCTGCGCGATGGCTGGCCGGCGCTGCTGGCGCTGACCCTGCTGCTGGCCGGCTGGATGGCCAGCAGCAGCGCGCGGCTGGGTCCGCTGATGCCGGCGCCGGTACTGCATCGACGCGCGTTGCTCGAACATGTGCAGGCCGCCGGCGAGTTTCTGTATCGCCGCGATGGCGGTCGCAGCCTGCACAACTTGGCCTGCCACACCGTGCTGGCGCGCCTGCGCCGGCGCGATCCGGCCTGCGCGATGTTTAACGGCGACGCCTTGTATGCGCGCCTGGCCGAGCGCAGCGATCTCGATGCGCTGCAAATCGCCCAGGCCTTCCAGTCACCCGCGAACGCACCGGCGTTTCGCGCAAGCATCATCACCCTGGCGCGACTCAGGAGCCACTCATGACCACCGAGACACTTGCCGCTGTACCGGCTACCCTGCTGGCGCCGCTTTCGATCGCGGAACTCGGCGCGCATGCGCGGGCGCTGCGCGAGCAGGTCGCGCACGCCTTCATCGGCCAGGCGGAAGTGTTCGACCAGGTGCTGCTGGCGCTGCTGGCGGCAGGCCACGTGCTGATCGAAGGCGTGCCGGGGCTGGGCAAGACCCTGCTGGTGCGCGCACTGGCCGCATCGGTCGGCTGCACCTTCGGGCGCATCCAGTTCACGCCCGACCTGATGCCGGCCGACGTCACCGGCCACGCCATCTACGATCCGAAAGCCGAGCGTTTCCAGATCCGTCGCGGCCCGGTATTCGCCAACCTGCTGCTGGCCGACGAGATCAATCGCGCGCCGGCGAAAACGCAGGCGGCGCTGCTCGAATCCATGCAGGAAGGGCAGGTGACCATCGAAGGTCGCCGCTTCGCGCTGCCGGCACCGTTCATGGTGGTGGCCACGCAGAACCCGATCGAGCAGGAGGGTACCTATCCGCTGCCCGAGGCGCAGCTGGACCGGTTCCTGATCAAGGTGGTGATCGGCTATCCCAGCGCGGAGGACGAGAGCCGCATGGTCGCCAGCGTGGTCAACGGCAAGGTGGCATCCGACCTCGATGTGTCGCAGGTGAAGCCGGTGATGGGACAGGCGGAACTGCTGGCCTTGCAGCAGGGTGTCGCCGCGACCCGCATGGACAAGACGGTGACCGACTACGCCGTGCGCATCGTGCGCACTACGCGCGAGTGGCCGGGCGTGATCGGCGGCGCGGGCCCGCGTGGGGGCCTGGCGCTGGCGCGGCTGGCGCGCGCGCAGGCGGTGCTCGATGGTCGCGATTTCGTCACGCCCGACGATGTGCGCGCGGTGGCCTTGCCGGCCTTGCGGCATCGGCTGGTGCTGGCGCCGGAAGCTCTGATCGAACGCCAGCGCCCCGACGACGTACTCACCGCGCTGCTGCACAAGGTGCCTGCGCCGCGCCAATGATGCGACCCGCACCTCTACTGCTGTGGTTGCTGTCCGGCTGGACCGTGCTCGGCGTGCTAGCCAGTCTGGCGTGGCTGCCGTTGACGGCATGGCTGGCGTGCGGCGCTGTCATCGCGGTGCTGGCATGGGTCGATGGCTGGCGTTTGCGGCGGATGCCTTCGCCGAGCGTGCAGCGCGACGTATCGCCGGTGATGCCGCTGGGGCCCGAGGCGCGGGTGGGTCTGCGTCTGCGTGCGTCGGCGACACGCATCCAACAACTGCGGCTGCACGACCTGCATCCGGGCGGCTGGGCGGTGCGCGGCATGCCGCGCAAAGTTTCCTTGCAGCCGGGCAACGACGTGCTGCTCGACTATGCGGTGACGCCGGACGCGCGCGGCCAGTTCGCCTTCGACGGTTGCCATCTGCAATTGCGTTCGCCGTGGCATTGCTGGTCGTCGTGCCGCGTCGTCGGCGCGGCCTCGACGGTGCGGGTATATCCGAATTTCGCGTCGCTGGCCGAGCTGGCGGGGCTGAGCGTGGAGCTCGCTTCGCGCAGTGTCGGCGCGCGGCTGCAGCGGCGGCGCGGCGAAGGCACCGAGTTCCAGGAACTGCGCGATTACCGGGTCGGCGACAGCCTGCGCAAGATCGACTGGAAGGCCACCGCGCGCAGCAGCCGGCTGATCTCGCGTGAGTACCGCGACGAACGCAACCAGCAGGTGGTGCTGATGCTCGACTGCGGCCGACGCATGCTGGCGCAGGACGATCAGCTGGCGCATTTCGATCACGTCTTGAACGCGTCGCTGGCGCTGGCCAGCATCGCACTGCGCCAGGGCGATGCGGTCGGCATGCTGGCCTGCACCGGACAGCAGCAACGCTGGCTGCCGCCGCAGCAGGGCAGCGGTGGCATGGACATGCTGCTGGGCGCCGGCTACGACCTGCAGGCGATGCCGCTGGCCACCGACTACCTCGCCGCTGCCAGTGCCTTGCAGGCGCATCAGCGGCGCCGCGCGCTGGTGGTGCTGATCACCAACGTACGCGACGAAGACGATGTGGAGCTGCGCATGGCGGTATCGATGCTGGCCAAGCGGCACCTGGTGATGCTGGTCAGCCTGCGCGAACTGGCACTGGATCGTGCCGCGGTCGAACCGGGCGACGATCTGGAAACCAGCATCCGCAGCGCGGCGGCGATGCACTACCTGGCCGAGCGCGAGCGCGTGCACGAAGGCCTGCGCCGCGAAGGCATCAACACGCTCGATGTCGGCTGCGCGGAATTGTCCGGTGCGCTGATCGAGCGCTACCTGGCCGTGAAGCGCAGCAGTCGGCTGTAGGTCGGGATTCGAATTGGCGTCGAGGCTCGGCCGAAATGGCCCTTCTCCCTTTGGGAGAAGGTGGCGCGCAGCGCCGGATGAGGGTATGGGCGAAGCGTGGAGCCGCAATATGGATTGCTGCCATAGCTCGCTTCGCCCGTACCCTCACCCCAACCCCTCTCCCGAGGGGAGAGGGGCTTTCGGCCGAGTTTCGATGTCGATTCGAATTCCCATTCCCGAACGCCGAAAACACCCCTCAATCCTCCTCCACGTGCGGCTTCCACGCCTCGCTGAGCTGCTTCTGCACGGTGGGTGGCACCGCTTCGTAGTGGCTGAGGTCGAGGCTGTAGCGGCCACGTCCACCGGTCATCGATTTCAGTTCGGTGGGGTAGTCGACCAGTTCGGCCAGCGGCGCTTGCGCCTTGATCACCAGCTCGCCGCCGCGCTGGGTGTCGGTGCCCAGGATGCGCGCGCGCTTGCCGGCGAGCCCGCCGGTGACGTCGCCGACATTGTGCTCGGGGATCGCCACCTCGACGTTGACGATCGGCTCCAGCACGATCGGTCGCGCCTTGCCGACGGCGTCGATGAACGCCTTCTTGCCGGCGCTGATGAAAGCGACCTCCTTCGAGTCGACCGGGTGGTACTTGCCGTCGTATACGGTCACCCGCAGATCCTGCAGCGGATAGCCGGCGATCGCGCCGTGTTCCATCGCCTGGCGCACGCCTTTCTCGATCGCCGGCAGGAACTGGCCGGGAATCACGCCGCCCTTCACCGCATCGACAAATTCGAAACCGGCGCCGCGCTCGAGCGGCTCGATGCGCAGAAACACTTCGCCGAACTGGCCGGCACCCCCGGTCTGCTTCTTGTGCTTGTGGTGGCCTTCGGCGTGGCCGGCGATGGTTTCGCGATAGGCGATTCGTGGCGGATGGGTTTCCACTTCGACCCCATAACGCTCGCGCATGCGTTCCAGCATGATCTTCAGATGCAGGTCGGACAATCCGCGCACCACCGTCTCGTTGAGCTCCTTGTGATGCTCGATGCGAAAGCACGGGTCCTCCTCGGCCAGCCGCGCCAGCGCGTTGGAGAGCTTCTGCTCCTGACCGGTGTGCTTCGGCTCCAGCGCGAGGCCGAACATCGGCAACGGAAACGCCAGCGGTGCCAGCGTGATCAGGTCCTCGTCGTGCGAATCGTGCAGCACCGCGTCGAAATGGATCTCCTCGATCTTGGCCACCGCGGCGATGTCGCCGGGTATCGCCGCCTCGATCTCCACATGGGTCTTGCCCTGCAGCCGGAACAGATGGCCGACCTTGAACGGCTTGCGTCCGTGGTCGACCAGCAGCTGGCTGTCGCGCCGGATCGTGCCCTGCCAGACGCGGAACACGCCGAGCTTGCCCACGAACGGATCGTTGACGATCTTGAACACGTCGGCAATCACGTGGGCCGCCGGATCGGCGCTGATCTGCAGCGGCGTGCCGTCGCCGCGCACGAACGGCGGCGGGTTGCCCTCGGCCGGATTCGGCAGCAGCCGTGTGGCGACATCCAGCAATTCATTGATGCCAGCACCGGTGCGGGCGCTGACGAAGCAGATCGGTACCAGGTGACCTTCGCGCAGACACTGCTCGAACGCATCGTGCAGCTGCTGCGGCGTGAGCGCGCCTTCGCCGGCATCGAGGTACTGGCCCATCACCGATTCGTTGATCTCGACCACCTGGTCGAGGATGCGCTGGTGCGCCTCGGCCAGCGAGGAAAAATCGGTGGCGCCTTCGCTGTGGAAGAAACAGTCCAGCACGCGCCTGCCGCGACCGACCGGCAGGTTCACCGGCAGGCATTCGCTGCCGAACTCCTCGCGCAGCGCGTCCACCAGCGCGGCAAGGTTGGCGCCGTCGAAGTCGATCTTGTTGATCACCAGCATGCGTGCCAGGCCGCGCTGCTTCGCGTGCATCATCATGCGTCGGGTGCCGTGTTCGATGCCGTTGATCGCATTGACCACGATCGCCACGGTTTCCACCGCGGCCAGTGCGGCCAGCGTGGGGCCGCGGAAATCGGCGTAGCCGGCGGTGTCGATCAGGTTGAAGTGGCAGTCGCCGCGATCCATGCCGGCGATGCAGTTGTCGATCGAATGCACGCGTGCCTTTTCCTGGCTGTCGGTGTCCGATACCGTGTTGCCGCGCTCGACCGTGCCTGGTGCCTGGATCACGCCGCCGGCCAGCAGCAGGGCTTCGAACAGCGTGGTCTTGCCGACACCGGCGTGTCCGGCGAGTGCGATGTTGCGGATGCTTTCCGTGGAATACGTCACGATGCGACCCTCCCATGCAGGGCGTGGCCTCGTGGCATGAACGGCGCCGCATGAGGCCGCGCATTGGCGGCTGACGATGGCGGGCCGTCATGGTCGTCTTGCACATGTGCAGGGCGTGCGTGCACCGGGCGATGGCGGTCATGGCGGAGAGACGGCGCGGTGCGCCGTTCGCCTAGACTTGAGCGAACCGCCGGTGCGGTCAAGTTGCACTGCGGGGAACCGCCGCGGTGCCCGCGTGGTCTGTGGTGGGCGCGAACCTGCGCCACATCCAGCGGACTCAATCAAGTCCGCTCGGTGCGGTGGGGTTCAAGCGCCATTCGGCATCCTGTCCGCAGTCACCCGCATCCCATGAGGCATTGCCATCGTCCGTTCGACGCAGGTTGCATATCGTCGCCAGCCACCGCCGGATCAGGATCAACCCGATGGCGGGCTGATCCCGCCGGAAGGTTCGGTGCGGGCGATGCTGCCGCAGCGGAGTGGCCGCGAACCGGGGCATGACCACCGGCAGCACTGGCTGGCGCTGGTGGTGGCCGTGTTGTTGCATGCGGTATTCGTGGTGGCGATCTGGTACGGCATGCGTCCGCCGCCGACAACCGCGCTGGCCCAGGCACAGCCCGACGAAGTGTTGCAGGTGCGCTTCATCGCCAGCACCCCGAACACCCTCGCCGAGCCACCGCCACTGCAGGCGCCACCGCCGCCATCGAAACCCCGCGTGTTGCCGCGGCGACCGGAGCCGGTGGCAAAAAACGCGATGACCTTGCAGTTGCCGACGCCCAGGCCGGCCGCCGCGGCGCACCTGTATGACGAGCACGGCCAGCCGCTGCTGCCGGCCGCTGCCACCAGTGCGCCCGAGCCCGGCTATGTGCAACACCTGCCGCAAGGCGATGCGCGTGTCATGCAGCACACCGATCCGATCAAGTACAAGGCGACGCGCTTCGAGCAGTACTTTCCACCGCCGGGTGAAACGGCCGGTGGCGCGGCGGTTCGGCATGTGGTCGATGCCGTGGTGAAGTCGCAGGACGTGGACCTGCCCGGTGGCGTGCATCTGAAATGCATGACGGTGCTGGGCATTCCGACCCCGAATTGCATCAATCCGCCCGCGCCGCCGTCAGCCAAGGACGGCGACGAACGTCTCAGCATGGCGCCAGCCAGTCCGCTGGACGGCGCGGCGCATGCGCCAAAAAAGCCCGCCGAGGAGGCATGCGTCGCCATGTATCGTGCCGGCAAGCCGCTGGTGTGGGGGTGCCCGGTGGATACCCCGAACCGTGCGGTTGATGCGGAGTTGCGTGATCGCGCCGCAGGTGCCGCCCGCGCTCACTGAGTGTCATGCGGAACCACGGCTGCGCCCGTTACACTGGCCGCATGCCCTTGCCGCCCCCGGATCAACCTGCCGGCCGTTCCGCCAATCCTGCGCGGATCATGCTGAACTCGCCGCTGGCAGCGGCCAGCCGGGCGCGGGTCTATCACCAGCGCACCCGGCAGCGCCCGCGCGAAAGCGGCCTGCGCGTACTCGCCGCGGTGGGTGCGTTGGTGGTGCATCTGTTGTTCCTGTTCGCTTTCGTGCTCGGCCCGGCGTACGAGCTGAAATTGCCGCCGGAGTCGGCCCAGCAGTTTCTGCAGGTACGCCTGATCGAGCCACCCGAACCGCCACCGCCGCCGCCCGTGCGCGGCACGCCACCGAAAGAACGCGGGCCGCGCCACCAGGGTCGCAGCAGTCGGCCCTTACCGAGCAGCGAGCGCAGTGCCTTTACGCAGGCTGTGGCGGTGGTGCAACCGGTGCCGGCCACGGCGCCACCGGCGATCGCCAAGGCGACAAAGCCACGCGCGCCGGCGCCGAAACCCGTGGCAGCGCCACCGCCGCCGGTGAGCCTGCCGCAACCGGCACCGGCGCCGGAGCTGCAACCCATCCCACTGGCGGGCGAGCCGCCGTCGGTGACGCTGCCGACGCCCGCGTTGCAACCACCGGTGCCGCCGAAGTTCCAGCCCGAGTCGGTACGCAAGCCGCAACTGGAAGGTACCCAGCCACTGCCGCCTCCGGCCTCGCTGGCGCTGCCGGAAGTATCGGCACCGTCGTCACCGCCCATCACCGTTTCCAGCATTGCGTTGAATGCCGAGGTGCCCAAATCCAGCTCGCCCGCCAGCGTAACGCCGGCCCGTGCGCAGCTGCCTGCCGCGCCGCCCGTGCCCGAAATGCAGCCGATCCCGCTGCCGGCCCAGCCATCGCCCAGTGTGAACCTGCAGGCGCAACTGAGCGTGCCGGCGCCGACCGTGCCCACGGAAAAGCCGCAGGTGCAGGCACCGAGCATTGAAGTAGCCGAGGCCGAACTCGAAGCGGTGCCGCTGACCCCGGCAGCACCGGCGCAGGCGGCGATGGCAGCGCCAGCGGTGAAGATCGACGTTGCGGACACGGCGCCGAAGACAGCCGTCCAGCCGTCCATCGAGCGGCCGCAACTGAGCGCCCCGCCGACTGTCTCGACAGCGGCTGCCGCAACTGCCAGCAAGCCAGCACAGGCGCCGTCAGCCGACACCACGGAGCAACCCTCGGCGCACGAGATCACCCCGAGCCCGGGCGAAGTCAACAGCGGTCGCGATGTCAGCAGCGCGCCCAATGCAACACCGCAAGGCAGCGACACGGCCGTCCCTGGCGAGCCTGACGGCGCGACTGCCGCGCCGGAAAATGCCGGCAGCAACACCGCCGCGGTACAGCCGACAGCAGGGAAGGGCAGCGACAAGGGCCGCAGCGGCAAGCAGCAGGGCATCGGTCAGCCCGGTGGCAACCGGCCCGGTGCCGACCAGGGCAGTCTCGCCCCGGGCGCGCTGCAGGGGCAGGTCGGCAGTTACGTGCAGCTGAAGCCGCGCGGCGATACCGAAGTCATGAGCCACGGCACGCCGAACATCGGCTACCGGTCGACCCGCTTCGAACAGGACTGGGCACCCGAAGGCGAGAGTTCGATCGACACCGCACTGCGCCATGCCGTGGAAAAGACCACCGTGAAGCACACCTTCCATCTGCCGCGCGGCGTGCGTGTCGAATGTGCGGTGATGCCGCTGCTGCCGATGTCGCTGCTCGGCTGCAAGAATCCCGACCCGCCGCCGAAGCCGGTCGACGCGAAGGTCTACGAACGCATGCATCTCGCGCCCGCCAACCCGCTGGCACCACCGGCGCCGGCAGTCAGCAGTGCGGCGCCGGCACCCATGGTCAAGTTCGACAACAGCGCAGAATGCGCGGCGGCCCGGGTCGCCGGCAGCCCACCGCCGCCCGGTTGCGAGGGCATCGTGCTGCCAGTCAAGCCGGCGGGCAGGCCCGCGTCTTCATCCAGCTCGTCGTGGGTACCGGCCAGCGATCAGTTCCATTGAGTTGTGCGGACGTCGCCGCTGCGCAGCTTGCCCTCAGCCTCGGTCCAGCGGACTCAGTACACCGTGGCCACCGCGATTGAGTACATGCGTATAGATCTGGGTGGTAGCGACATCCTTGTGGCCGAGCAGTTCCTGGACCGTGCGGATGTCATATCCGGATTCCAGCAGGTGCGTGGCGAACGAGTGGCGCAGCGTGTGCGCACTCACCAGCTTGGCGATATCGGCGGCGCGGCACGCCTTCTTCAAGGCACGCGAGAGTATGGCGTCGTCAAAATGATGCCGACGCTCGATATCTTCGCGTGGATCACGGGAACGATGCGTAGCGGGAAACACGTACTGCCAGCCGATCTCCCGCGGGGCATTCGGATACTTGCGTGCCAGCGCGTGCGGCAGCCATGTCGCGCCAAATCCCTCGTTTAGATCAACCTCGTGCAGCAGACGGGCACGTTCGATCTCGCGCAGCAACGGTTCGGCCAGCGATCGCGGCAGCATGGTGCGGCGGTCCTTGCCACCCTTGCCGTCGCGGATGGTGATTTCATTGCGTGCGAAATCCACGTCCTTGATCCGCAGCCGCAGCGCTTCCATCAGGCGCATGCCGGTGCCGTACAGCAGGCTCGCCAGTAGCCAGGGTCGACCGTCCATCCTGGCCAGCACGCGCGTGATCTCGTCACGCGAAAGCACAGTCGGCACATGCTGCGACCGCTTGGCCCGCACCACCCCTTCCATCCATGGCAGGTCGATACCCAGCACCTGCTTGTACAGGAACAGCAGTGCCGCCAACGCCTGGTTTTGCGTCGTCGCCGCCACCTTGCCCTCAACCGCCAAATGCGACAGAAACCCCTCGACCTCGGCTTCGCCCATATCGCGCGGATGCCGCTTGCCATTGGCCAGGATGAAGCGGCGGATCCAGCCGACATAGACCGTCTCGGTACGCATGCTGTAATGCTTCAGCCGCAACACCCGCCGCACTTCGTCCATCAACCGCGGCGCGGCCGAACCACCGACCATACGGTTTATTCCTGCGCTTCCGGGGCCATAAGACATAGCGCTTCGCTCCACTCAATATGCAAAGGTCATCCTCGCCCCTTCTCACGGCACCCACCATGCGGCAAACCCTTGTCAGTCCGTGAGATTTGTCCGCTTGACGAAGAGCGTCCTAGAGCTGAACATCCAATGCATATGGCCCAATGTGGGGTCTAATAAGCGTTAGATGTCATTGGTGAGAAATGCGCGAAATTGAAGGAATCGAAGAAGCGATCGAGATTTTGCGCCCCCACTGGGCCGCGATCGAAGACGACTTCAACCGTGAGAACGAGCGTTTCAAAGCGCTATTCGCACGCGATCACGACACCCTTGGGCGTGTACTCAAGTGTCACCTAATCGTCGAGCACTATCTTGGTCGGTTTCTAGCGGCACACTTCAATCTCAATAACATCAGTAGTGCAAAGCTTTCGTTCTTCCAAAAAGCTACGCTTCTTCCCGACTCCGCTGAATCGGCCGCTTTCGTAAAGCCCGGTATTTTGCGGCTCAACGCCATACGAAATCAGTTCGGCCATACTTTAGAGCCGGTAGTTGGCGGCGCCGATCTTGGTCCCATGCAGGCCGTCCTTGATCTTGCGAGACCCGGCGTCGTGTTTCCAAATACCATTGACGCAATTGAGGCGTTTACAACAGTAGCGTGTACATGGCTTATTGTTCCTCCTCAGGGCCTTCAGCAGGTGTTTGTAGATGCCTTTGCCAAAGTCCGCGTCCATGCAATCTAACATTTCGTTCGAGGCGGGCTGGCTACGCCGCCGCTCAACTCCAGCGTTAGACCCAGTGCCGATTCGAGCCGTAAATGATCCACAAGTAATTGCCGCTTGGGCACAAGCGACATCGACGTATCGCAAGCGATACAAACTTGTGCAGCCCTCTATAGGCTTGGCAGCGCTGGCCTGTATAGCTGCCGGCGTCTATCTGCAAAACATCTATGTTGTTGCCCTGTTCCTTGCTTTCTTTCTTGCCCTCATGATCGCTCGTGCCGCAGAGAGAGTCAGCCTGGTCTGTCCCCACTGCTCCCAAACTCCGGTCAGTCCATTCGAGCGGGCATCGCCCCTCGACATCGACTATTGTCCACACTGCTTCTATTGGCTTAAGTCTCCGTGGTAGGCCTCCGCAAGGGGTCTAACTACTCGTTCAAGGCGGACGGCTTCGCCGCCGCATAACTCAAGCGTTAGGCCGCACACAGGGATATTCGCAACATGGAAAAGTCGCAAGCTGACGCGGTCGCTCGGGCCATCCTAGAGCCGGACCTTCGCGCTCAAGAAGAGCTCCGGAGCAAGCGGGCCATAGAGTCCGCGCAACTTGCTCGCAAACGGCGAGTCGCTTGGCTCGCTCTCGTCGGCGCCGGCATCGGGGCTGCAGTCGCTTACGTCAGCGGCGCCCAATTTTCCACCGGCGTTATTTGGGGTGGCTTGGCCGGCTCTGCGGTTGGCTGGTTCATCACTCGGTGGGCTGCGGCCTAACTATTCGTTCAAGGCGGACGGCTACGCCGCCGCTTAACTCCAGCGTTAGATCAACAAGGGGAGACTGATGGCGGCTGCGCTTTGGGGATTTATCGGCACACTTGTTGGCGCGCTTGCAAGTATTGGCGCTACGTGGCTTTCAAATCGGCAAGCGTCTTCGCTTCAAGCATCGGCATCAATGCTTGCCAGGATCGAAGCACGTCGAGTGTTTCAACGCGATACGCTCTTAGAGCTCCAAGAGGCGGTCCTTGATCTGATGCGACTTATCGCACAAGGCGACTCTGAAGATCGCGCAGCACATCGAAAGACCGGCGTTTGGGGCAAACAATTACTCACACCAGAGGTCAACGAAGGTCAGCGCCTTGCCAACCGACGCCTGACAGTCTTGGTCCAGCGCGTAGCAGACGATGCGCTACGATCTGAGCTCAAAACATTTCACAGTGCCCTGTCAAAAATTACCCTTGCTTCTTCAGCAGAAGAGTCAGAACACGCTTTTAAAACCTTGTCAGGTCATCTTACGCAAGTTATGGAGCATCTAGGCGCTGAGCTACGTGCCCAATACTGAGGAGTGTTTGTCTAACAGTTCATTCGAGGCGGACGGCTACGCCGCCGCTCAATTCCAGCGTTAGACCGCCAATGACCTATCAGGCAAAGAAAAAAGCATTCGCGGCCTTGTCGGTTCTTATGGTTCTGGCTGCGATTTACTCTGCTCTCGGCATCTTGCAAGCTGCCAGCCTCTTCACTGGCGAGCGCGCTCTGCGTAACTTCAACTTTTGGGGCATGCTCATGTGTGTTGCACTCGCATGTTCCGTACTTTTTGGCTTTCTCGCCTTCCGGGCAAGCAGGCTGGCCAAGGTAGGCAGCCGCGAGGCTGTCTAACATTTCGTTCAAGGCGGACGGCTTCGCCGCCGCTTAACTCAAGCGTTAGACGGTATCGAAATGACGGATCGTGAACTCCTGCGAGAACAATGGCGTGCTGTAGCTGAAGCGCTCAAGATTGAATTCATCGGATCTTTCTGCATCGATCTTGAGCGCGGGCAACAACATGAATTCGCGTGCTTGCTACCTCAGTTCGGTGGCGGGCGCGGGATGCTCATAGATATCAAATATGTACCCGATGCTTTCTCTGCCGCCATCAATGCGGGGTTCGCCTGTTCATCGATGCTTGCAGAGACGCATAACCTGGCAATTGACCCTGCGGACTATATTGATTGTCTTGTTGATTGGACCTGGTCCGTTCAAGACCAAGCGCCGCCTGGGTGGTACGCAAGTGCCGTCTAACATTTCGTTCAAGGCGGACGGCTTCGCCGCCGCTTAACTCAAGCGTTAGACACAGGGGAATAACGTGCGTCACTTAACCAAATTGCTCTTAGCTTCCGTCGCCATCTGCGCCTTCGCTGTCTCGGCCGAGGAAGTGACGGTCACAAAAGAACTTCAGGCCGCAATGCAAGATATAGCCGTCCATTCCAAGGTTGTGACTGTGGATGGTTCGGGAGTCAATCCTGGCAACTTTAAGCAAGACTCCGATTCTGCAACTCTCCAAATTGTCATGTTGGCCAAGCCTTCCGACGGGGCTGCTCAAGTTTCCAGTGATGGCGAGGTAATCTTTCTACAAAAGGACACTTCGGAGAAGGAGCAGCAGTCGCTGTTTGCAACAGCCTTCTACCTCAAAGCAAAAGCTCGCGAGGCCGCTTCACAACCCGCTGGCGTACACAGTTCACCGTAGGCGTCTAACATTTCGTTCAAGGCGGACGGCTGCGCCGCCGCTTAACTCCAGCGTTAGTCGGTAGCTCGTGTTGGTTCTTCGTGTGGTGTGTTTTGCCCAGCTTCGCGCTGGCTTGTCGTCCGTCGCCGCAGCAGCTTTTCGCGCGGCATCGCCACAAGCCTGGGCATTCAGAGCTGGTTTTTTTGGGGCAGTCGGTTGCTCATGCATTGCGTTCGTCGGCAAGTTGTTGTCGCCCGAGCATGCTGTGTCGCAACCGTCTAACATCTCGTTCAAGGCGGACGGCTTCGCCGCCGCTTAACTCAAGCGTTAGACCTCACAACATGACTCTTCTGCGCGTGCTGATCTCGATCTTTGTTCCTCTCGTCGTCAGCGCTTGCGCTGGCCCGAGGTTGGCCGCAACCGTCACAAAGCCGGCAGTTCCGCAATCGGCAGCCGAGTGCGCCGCGCGAGGCGGCAACTGGACAACGCTCGGTATTCCATATCCTGGCAAGCCAAAAGTCTGCGACCTCAAGGCCACTGACTCCGGCAAGGTCTGCTCAGACTCCAGCGAGTGCCAAGGTTCGTGTGTTGCACCTGACAGCATTGCCAGCGGCGCTAAAGCAATCGGCATCTGCTCGGCGTACGTGTCCAATTTCGGCAACGTCAAACTAGTCGAGCATGGCAAAGTTGTGTTGCTCAACGTAGAGTGAGGTCTAACCCGTCATCCAAGCGGACGGCTCCGCCGCCGCTTAATTCCAGCGTTAGGACTCACACCGAAAATATTCGCTACCAGAAGGGAAAAGCACTGCATGGCCGCGTCCCCACTTGTTGATGTAACGGTACCCGTTCGAGCCAAACTATCCGCGCTTTGGGCAGCATTGATGTTCTGCTACATCTACGGCGACTACTTCGGCCTCTACGTGCCGGGCAAACTTAGCGGCATGATCGATGGCGACGGTCCAATTGGGCATGTGAGCCAGAGCACACTCATCATTACGTCCATCTTGCTCGCCGTTCCCGGCCTCATGGTGTTTCTCTCGCTCGTTTTGCCGGCAACCATCTGCCGCTGGGGCAACATCGTGCTTGGCGCGTTCTACATTGCTGTCATGGCGCTCACCATGCCTGGCGCATGGAGCTTCTACATATTGCTGGGCGTCGTAGAAATCGCAGTTGGGCTGCTCACGGTTTGGTATGCGTGGAGCTGGCCTCGCCAAGGCGGCACACATACCGCAGGTGAGTCCTAACATTTCGTTCAAGGCGGACGGCTACGCCGCCGCTTAACTCCAGCGTTATACCGCGCAAGCACAGGGAAGAATCATGCAAAAGCTAGCCTGTTCGCTGCTATTCCTGCTTGCTGCAGTTGCGGCTGCACAGAGCTCCCCGGCGAGGGCCAAGGAGATGACGGCCGGCGATCTTCAACAGATCTGTAGTAGTGCAAACCGTGACGTCGATGCGCCATGTAGGTTCTACATCATGGGCATTGTTCAGGGCATCAATATCGGGCTGGGCATGGCAGACGGCAAAGTCGCGTCGGGGAGGCCGTGCATTCCCGACGATGTGCAGGATTCAAAGTTTGAAATGCTCGTAAAGGCAAAGCTGGGTGCAGACTTAATGGTCAACCCCGGAGATAAAGAGCTGCCTGCTTCTAGTCTCGTAGGCGCCGTCATTGCCACGACTTTCCCGTGCAACAAAGCTCGGCAATAGGGTGGGCGCGGTATAACATTTCGTTCGAGGCGGACGGCTCCGCCGCCGCTCAACTCAAGCGTTAGGCCATTGCTTGCTGTGCTGTTCGCAAGTTTGGTTTTCGTCAGGCAGCACGTTGACGTGAGATGCTTCGCTTCGGCAAGCTGCCTTTGGGGTTTGCGGCAAGTCATCAGGTTTCAGAGTGTGGGGGTTTCGGCTCGTTGTTCTTGCACGGCATGGTGCAGTTGGTCATGGCATGCTCGGGCCGCAAAGTCCTAACCAGTCATTCAAGCGGACGGCTGCGCCGCCGCTTAATTCCAGCGTTAGATCCCATGACCAACACTGTCGAATGCCATGCACACGGAGAGCAAGACGAAACCTTCGTTTGCCAACATCTTGTCGACACCCTCCACACGGGCGAGAAGGTCGGGTTCTTTTGGTCGGGTGGCCCGCGCGGTGATGCTTGGTGCTCCACGTGTGAGGAGGTTCGCGTTCGCGAGGGTGGTTCGACCGGCGATTGGAACGAGCGTTCCGAGGCGTTTGCAGGCATCAAACTTCTGTGCGGCGCGTGCTATGACCGGTTGCGTGCGCAGCATGGCATCTAACATTTCATTCGAGGCGGACGGCTTCGCCGCCGCTCAATTCCAGCGTTAGTCGGTAGCTCGTGTGGGTTCTTCGTGTGGTGTGTTTCGCCCAGCTTCGCGCTGGCTTGTCGTCCGTCGCCGCAGCAACTTTTCGCGCAGCGCCGTCGCAAGCCTGAGCTTTCAGAGCTGGCAGTTTTTGGGGTAGTCGGTTGCTCAAGCTTCGTGTTCGTTGTGCGCCAACATCGTCGCCCAAGCATGCTGCGTCGCAACCGTCTAACTCCTCGTCCAAGCGGACGGCTGCGCCGCCGCTTAACTCAGGCGTTAGACATCACATGCCAGTAACAGTATTCCTTGGATCTACGTTTGCTGACTTGGCGCAGCATCGCGCTTTGGTCCGCGACGCAATCACTAGGTTGGAACAGAACTCAAAAGCCATGGAGTTTTTTGGTGCATTGCCTGACACACCAAAAGATGAGTGTCTCCGTCTGGTTCGAGCCGCCAACGCGTACGTTGGGGTCTTCGGAATGCGATACGGCCACGTTGACGAAGCGTCAGGGAAATCGCTAACCCAGCTTGAATATGAGGAGGCGCAAGCAGTTCACCTTCCGAGCCTCATTTACGTGATGGACGAGGAGACTCATTCGGTTTTACCAAAGCATGTAGATACTGGTGATTCTGCGACGAATTTGCGGGAGCTTAAGCGTCAACTCAAAGAGCGTCACGTCGTAAATTTCTTCTCATCTCCGGAAGACCTTGCATCTCGTGTGACCCAAGATCTAGTCCGCCTTGTTGGTGCAATGGCGGCTGCACCGACGGCACAGGTTCTCTCCCAGATTGCGGTCAACTCCGTTGGTCGGCATCCGCTAACCTCAGCACGTTTCGAATTCCTAAGGTCAAAAGTGGCACACTTGTTCCCCGCTCAAGTGCCCGACGCGATTTTTCGAGAGGCATTGGAGTTGGTCATTGGTGGCGACAGAATGGCGGCTTCGTTCGTTCTGAGCCGGGGTACCCCTATGCCACTTGACGAAGCAATTGACGGACTAATGGGCTTCGACAAGGTCTTAGCAGACATCCTCAGCCGCCATCAAGATAACCAAGCGACTTCGGGTGAGGTCTAACAGTTCGTTCGAGGCGGACGGCTACGCCGCCGCTCAACTCCAGCGTTAGGCAGCACAGCATGGACTCGCGAACAATCGAAGACTGGGCAAGCGCGTACATCGCGCTGCAGCAGGATGGCGGCCGGGCACTGGATGGCCATCCATTGTTTTGGGCTGCCGAGCGTTTTATGTTTCCGGGCGATACGGCAAGCGCAGAAGATTGCTGGGCAACAATTCTGGAAATTCTCGCTCGCAACCCACCGGAGCCAATTCTTGCTGTACTTGCGGCGGGGCCGCTTGAGGACCTCATTCACTACGTCGGGCCCGAGTTCATCGACCGCATAGAGTTACAGG